>NZ_CP031305.1 GCF_004799645.1 Natronorubrum bangense | reverse complement strand
ACCCGGCTGTTCGTCGGGCCGAGGTAAATATTATACTGAAGCGATATCTTTCTTGACGGGGTTAGGTCATGTTTGTTGCCACCGTTGCACACGGTGTTTATCTGCTCTCGGCGAGAAGAGAGCAGCATGCGTTCTGCCGTATTCCATGGACGAGAGAACATCCAGGTCGATGAGATCGCCGAACCGGTCGTCGAGCGCGACAGTGTCCTGATCGATGTCATCGCGGCAGGGATCTGTGGGTCGGACCTGCATGAGTACGCTGCCGGCCCGATTTTCATTCCTGGCGATGCCCCACATCCAGTAACTGGAGAAACAGCCCCCGTCTCGATGGGCCACGAGTTCGGCGGCGAAGTCATCGAGATCGGTGACGACGTCGAGGATATCGCCGTCGGCGACACCGTCACCGTCAACCCGATTCTGTACTGCGGCGAGTGTCGGTACTGCGAGGACGGTTCGTACCACCTCTGTGAGTCTGGCGGTTTCATCGGCCTCTCCGGCGGCGGTGGCGGTTTCTCTGAACAGATCGCCGTCTCGAGCGAGCAGGCGATTCCGGTTCCCGACGACGTGCCGGCCGAGTACGCCGCGCTGGTCGAACCGTTCAGTGTCGGCCTACATGCCGTAAGAAACGCGGAGTTTTCCGCCGGCGATTCGGTCGCCGTCTACGGCACTGGCCCGATCGGGCTGACCGTCATTCAGGCGGCGAAAGCCGCCGGTGCGAATCCGGTGTATGCCATCGAGCCCCAGGATGCACGACGGGAGCTGGCTGCCGAAGTCGGTGCGGATATGACGTTCAACCCGATCGACACGGACGCCCCCGAAGCGATCATCGAGCAGTCAGACGGTGGCGTCGATGCGACGTTCGAAGTCGCCGGGATCGAACAGACGGTTCGGGACGCGATCCGATCGGTGAAAAACGACGGATCGGTCACCATCGTCAGCATCTTCGAAGAGAGCGTCGAAATCGAGCCAAACGAAATCGTCCTCGGCGAACGCACCGTTTCTGGGACGTTGGCGTACGAAGGCGGCCCCAACAGTGACGTGGAGTTCGGTGCCGTCATCGACATGTTCGCCGACGAGACACTCGATCCTGAGCCGCTTATCACCAGCCGAATCGGGCTCGAGGAGATCGTCGACGGCTTCGATACGCTGCTCGGCGGCGAGCACGACGAGATCAAGATTATCGTCGAACCCTAGCTGCGTTCACTCGAGGGCCAGCGGCTCGTGGATCGCTCGATAGCCGTACTCGGCGTCGTCCGTGAGCGTCTCGACGGCCGCCACCTCCCGGAGCTGGATGTCTCGTTCCATCTTCGTCACGACTGGCGTCTCGTAGTGGGTCGCTTCGTACTCGAACTCGTTTCCGTCCTCGCGACGGCGTGTGACGAACTCGCGATGGCGCTCGAGACGTGCCCGGCTGACCGAGCGCGACAGCGACGGCACATCGGCGATCCGGTCGTCGAACACCTCGAGAAACGCGTCCTCGAGTTCTGATCCCACCGAGTGGCGGCCGGCACACATCGCTGCGAGCGTGGTCGTTCCGGTGCCCCAGAAGGGGTCGAGGACGGTGTCGCCGTAGGCCGAGTACATACAGATCAGCCGGTAGGGAATCTCGAGTGGATACGCGGCTGACCGATCACGGAGGTCGTCGTCGGCGAACTCGAGGGTCTGTAGCTCACCTTGCACCTCGGTCCAGACGTCGGTAAACCAGCGGTTGCGCTCCTCCCAGAAGTAGGCGGCCTGGTAGCGATGGTCGGCTCCCGGCTCGAACGAACGGCTCTCGTCGCCCTTCCGGAAGAGCAGCACGTACTCGTGTTCGAGCGTGACGTAGGCGTTGGGTGGGATCATCCCGCTCCCCATGAACTTCGCCGCGCTGTTTGCCGGCTTGCGCCAGAGGATATCGGGCAACGGATCGAATCCACGAGACTCGAACGCCTCGAGGACGCGGGCGTGGTTTGCGTAGACCCGAAAGCTATCGTCGAGCGAGCGTGTCGCGTCGCCGACGTTGATACAGGCGATACCGCCGTCGACCAGTACGCGTTCGAGTTCGTCCCAGACGCGATCAAGTTGGGCGTGCATCGCGTCGAACGCCGCGCGGCCGTCACCGGACTCGAGTGCGTCGCCAATCGCCGGATCGAGCGCCGTAAAGAGGTCGTCCCACATCTCGATCATGGGGTACGGCGGGGACGTGACGACGAGTTCGACTGCGTCGTCGTCGATCTCGGCCAGGTCTCGTGAGTCACCGACGAAGACGCGGTGGGTCGTCTCCATTGGATACACACTGTCGGCGTCGCCCCCTTAGCTCCTTCGTCAAGACGAGAGCGCTGTCGACGCGTCGATCCGTGGGTCGAACCGACAGCCGGGACGCGATAGCACGGCTGTCTACCGTTCGAGTCGGCGGTAAACGCTAGCCGTTACTCCTCGTCGGTCTCGTCAACGTCAGCCTCGGTTTCGTCAACTCCAGGTCCGGTTTCTGTCGTGTCGACCGCCGTCTCATCGTCCATATCAGCACTCGTCGCCGGCTCGAACTCCTCGATCGGTTCCCACTCGTCTTGCTCGCCTGATGAGAGACGATGGCGGAGAATCGCGATTGCACCAAGCACGCCCACAGCAAGCAACACTCGAGCAAGACGGCTCGAGCCCTCGTCCGCTTCGGTTTCGGTCTCCGTTTCGGATTCGTCGTCAGACGCAGATTCAGATTCAGATTCGGACTCGGGCTCGGACGCTGCGCTCGCGCTCATTTCCTCGTCGCTTTCGGAGACACTCTCGACGACGCTTTCGATGATTTCGGGCTCTTGAATGTCCTGAATCGACGAGTCTTCGATTTCAGACGACTGCCGTCCCGCGAGAAAGCCAAGCGCAGCACCCACGCCGAACAGGGCCCCTGCAAGCGGCAGCGTCGGTGATCCTCCCGGTGTCGATCCGTCCGCCTCTTCGACGGCCTCGAGGATCGACTCTCGTAGTGGTGAGTCCATTCCCTTTTCGACTGCTTCTTTGACCACAATCTCGGACAGCGTCTTGTCCTGTTGTTCCGTTTCGGGCATAATCGCATCCGACCACATCCCCGTAAATAGTTCTGTCCAACGTTTCGATCTGACCGAGCACGCGCCCGACGAGTATTCACGCCCTACTTACGGCGAGCACGGTCGGTAACAGACACCTACTCGCTCGAAAAGCTCGAAAATGACACCGGTTTGGTAGGCGGTGTCGGACTCGCTTACGGAACGTCGAGAGCGTAGAACACGGCGAACACGCCTGCCGTAACGAACGTCGAGCTGGGGTTGCTGTCAGCGACAGAGGGGTCTCGATCTGGACCCGGCAATCGCGTCAGTGGCTGTATGACACACGGTGGGGTCGCCGGGAAGTGCTGTACAGTTCGCCGGTTCGAGAAACAGAATATTACCCACGTATAAATCCAGAACCGGCGAACTCGTCCGGAGGATTTCGCGTTACGGTGAGTTAACGGCTACCATAACGAAGGGGTGTGCCGGAGATGTGTCCGTATGAGCGTCATCCGACAGCCCGGCATCCTCGGGCGAACGACTCGACAGCGAATCGTCGGGCTGACCGCGGCGCTCTCGATAGCCACCGTCGAAGCAGTCACTGTTGGACTCTGGTTTGGCCTCGTCGTCGGCTCTCGAACGACATCGACGGCACTGGCCGGGCTTGGGATTCTCTTCTGTGGCTCGCTCCTTCGGGCTGGCGTCTTCGGTGCAACAGTCAGCGACGTGCGAGATCTCTGCCAACCACACCGACTCGCGGCTGCGCTCGCGTTGACTGGCGGCTGGGTCGTCTGGCTGCTCGTGGCTGAACTGATCGGCGATGTTACCGGTCTGCTTGTCGCGACCGTCGTGTTTACTGGCATTCTCACCGGGCAGTTCATTCTCGAGCGATCCGTCTTCTCCACCCAGATGCACTCGGCGACGGTGCGAACAGCACTCATCCCCGCACTCCTGTTGGCCGTCGGCGCAGCGACGCTGCTCGCATCGGCGTGGTTCACTGACCTCAGATTTATCACGCCGCCGCTGTCACTCGAGATCACAACGGTGGTCCTGTGGATCGACGTCCAGCATCTGGGCTATCTCTCGTTTGGACTGTTTGCGTTCCTCGCCCACCAGCAGCGCTTCGAGCAGTTTCTCGGTCCCTATCGTGGCACCTGAGCCGGATCGCACTGCCGTCGGACGAATCGAACGCAACGGCAGTCATCGCGACTGGGGCCGCTACTTTTCTTCGGCACCGACGTTCTGGTCGCTCTCGAACGACGCCGGATCCGGTTCGATCGTCGCGTACTGGACTGCCCGTCTGCCGAGCGTGACGACACGATCCTCGAGGGTCGGATCGACGAACGCGCCGTCCTCGAGCGCCGAGTGGGAGTTCGCGATCGCTGCCTCGTGTGGGATCACCCACGCGTTCAACGCCCGACAGACCGACCGCATATGCTCGAGTGCCGTCACCGGGAACGCCCCACCTGAGACCGCGAGCAAGCCGACGGTCGTCTCCTCGAATTCGTCGAACCCACAGTAGTCGAGTGCGGTCTTGAGCGGCGACGCATACGAGCCGTGATACACCGGCGAGCCGAGGATGATCGCGTCAGCGTCCCGGATTCGAGCCGTCAACTCCGCTGCATCGCCTGCGTCTTCCCGGTCGCGATCTGCGTCAAAAATCGGGAGTTCGAACGCCCGCAAGTCGAGCAGTTCGGTGCTGGCTCCAGCCCGTTCGGCGGTCTCGAGAGCGACCTCGAGGGCGAGACGAGTCGTGCTTGCATCACGGAGGCTGCCACAGACTGCGGCGACGTGAACGTCGGTCATGTCAGCACAGAGGGCTGCAAGCCCCAAATAGACTGGCGGACAACACGACGCTCGAGCGCGTTTCGCGACCCCGACGTGTGCCGTGACCGACGGCCCTTTCGTGTCGGAATTCGAAGCGGTCGGTGTGCAGTCGCCGCTCTCCGTCCTGCTGACCGAAGCGCTCCCACGAGTCCTGACGATCACGCTGTTGATCGGGTTCGGTGTTGGGCTGGCGAATCTCGCCGTCGGGTACGGTCTCGTCGACGTCATCGCCCGCGTCGGTCGCTATCTGACCGAGCCCGCCAATCTGCCCGACGAAGTCGGCGCTGCCGTGTTGACGAACACGCTCTCGGTCACCGCCGGCTACGGGATGCTCGCCGAGTTCCGCGAGTCCGGGCTCCTCGACGACCGCGCTACGCTGATCGCCATCGTCATCAACACGTTTTTCGGCTTTCTCAAGCACAGTCTCACCTACTACGGCCCCGTCCTCGTCCCCATTCTGGGGGTTCACGCCGGGTTGCTGTACGTCGGTGCGCGGGCTGGAATCTCGCTTGCCATTTCGGTCGTCGGCCTGCTCGCCGGTGCCGTCCTGTTGCGTGGCTACGAGTACGACAGCAGCGCTATCGAACCGGAGATGCCCGACGACGAGAAACGAACACACCGAGAGACACTCCGCCACGCCGGTGCAAAAACGGCGGATCAACTGCGATCGATCGTCCCGCGACTGGCGGTCGTCTACTCGCTTGTCTTTCTCGCCCTCGAGTACACCGACCAGTTACTCGCCGCCTTCGCCGTCGTCGGCATCGAAGAGCCGGCTGCCATCGTCGACCCGGTGGCGAGCCTCGTCGGACTCCCGGCCGCAGCGGTGCCGGTGATCGTCGTCTCACTCGTCGATCCGACAATGGGTGCAGTTACCGTCGCCCCCATGATCGGTGACGTGCTCACTCGTGCCCAAGCGGTGCTTGCGTTGCTCGTCGGGAGCCTGTTCTCGCTGACAGTCGGCACAGTCAAACGATCGATCCCGTTTCAGTACGGCATCTGGGGCTCGGCGTTCGGTACCAAAGTCATCATCGTCAACACGGGGCTGAAAGCCGTCTTCATCATCGCCGCGATTCTCGTCTTCCTCGTCGTCTAACACTCGAGTGCGTTCGTGGCTACCGTCACCGCTGGAGCCGTGCGACGAGGTCGCTGCCACTGCCCTCGAGATCGACCAGCCCATCCGACTCGAGATCAGCGAGCAGTCCCTCGAGCCACTCGCGGCCGTACTCACCGTCGGGTACGTAATCGACGCGGATACGGTGGCCAAGCGTATCGATCTCGAGGTCGTCGTACTCTCGGAGCGTGCCGATGACGCGACCGCGGAACTGCCGGCGACTCCCCTCGAAACTTGGCTGGGTGGGGACGTCGGGGGCGGTAAAGTCGCCGCTGGCGTAGGCGCCACACCACTCGCGCCACGGACAGCCGACCTCGTCACAGCGCGGCGTCTGCGTACAGGCAACGCCGCCGAGTTCCATGATCGCGTTGTTCCAGACTCGTGACCGGCCCTCGGGCATGAGGTCGTTCGCAGCGTCTTCGAAGGCCGTCTCGTCGTCGGGCACGCCGAACGCGCGGTAGCAGACCCGCTTGACGTTCGTGTCGACAACGGCGTCGCCGTTGTTGAACGCGAAACTCGCAACGGCGTTTGCGGTGTAGGGACCGACGCCCATCAGCTCCTGTAGTTCGTCGGGAGTGGACGGAAACTCGCCAGCGTACCCCTCCTCTACCTGCTGGGCCGCCTCGTGGAGATACTTCGCTCGGTTGTTGTACCCCAGGCTGTGGCCCGTCCAAAAGCCAACCACGTCCGCTCGATCAGCGGCAGCGAGATCGGCCGCCGTCGGCCAGCGCTCGAGAAAGTCCGCCCATGCCTCGACGACCCGATCGAGTTGAGTTTGCTGGCTCATCACCTCGCTGACAAGGATCTCGTAGGGATCGTCGGTCTGCCGCCAGGGATAGTCGCGGTGGTCGGCTTCGTACCACGCGATCAGCGCCTCACGGACGGCCTCGCGGTCGTCGGGCAGCGTCCACGCCCTGTCGGCGTCACCGTCGCTCTCACTCATCGGTCGTCCTAGCGAGTGGGCCGTCTTACTGGTGGCGGTTCGATCGTTCGAGTCGATTGCCGATCGCACTCGATCGACCACGAAAGCCCTATCCCGCCGGCTCGAGTCCCCTAACCTATGAGTCTCGACGATCTCACCAACGACGTACAGGATTCCTACGGCCAGTTAGACGACGAACTCACCGTCTCACTCGATCGAGAAGCGCGAAACGAACTCGCCTTACTCGAGGCCGCACTCGAGCCCGAAGACACTGACGAACTCGTCCGTCGAGCGATCCACATGCTCTTTCAGACCACCGTCGACACCGGCAAACTCGACTTCCAGCTCCGGTCGGCCTACGACGTCACCTACGACGAGTATCTCTCGGGAATGACGTTCGAAGAGATGACTGGCGCGGATCAGTACCCCTCGATGGACGACGAGCGCCGCTACCAGTTCTAACGGCGCTGCGATCGCCGGCGAGCCACAAGCGGAACGCCGCACCTGGCTAGGGCCTCGCGTACGATATCAATATGTGTTCTAGGGCAGATGAATAATTTTATCCACATAATAGGTGCGCTTATTTATACTCAGTTCCTCGAGTCGTCTATGGCAATCAGGCAACGTTCACTCGAATCCGAATTCCATTGTCCAGAATGCTCGGGACCGCTGTCGACCCGGTACGACTCACTCGTCTGTGACGACTGTGGCTACACGCCACGTCACGGCGCAGACTGACATCGCCACTGACACTCGAAATAGCGTAAAACGCTCGAACGGCGGTTTATTATCCGTCACTCGGCTCGTCGAGTCGGCACTCAGTCGTCGATCGGGGCCGCACTCGAGAGCGCCTCGTCGATCTCGGCTTCTTCCATCTTGTCGACTAAGGCGTCGATCACTTCCTCGCGTTTGCCTTTGACGAACTTGATCGAGCCGACGACGAGGTGACCGCCGCCGGAGACGCCGCCACCGGAGATCTCTTCCTCGAGTTCGGTGACCATGTTCGGGATGTCGAGTCGCACACCGTCACTGCGCAAGACGGCGAAATCAGGGCCGTAACCGACCGTAATGACGGGGTCGCCCGTCTCTTCGATCTTGCGGTCGTGGATCTCACCAGTCGTCTTCCCCGGCGCGGGGTAGGTAAAGCGGTGGGCGTGGTTTTCGACGTCGATCCGGTAGAGGTGGGCACCGCTGTCGAGGTCTTCGTGCTCGAGGTGGGCCATTGCGGCGTCGAGCTGTTCGTCCACTTCTTTGCGAGCGCGGTCGGCGAAGAAGGACACGAGTTCGCGGTGGCGCTCCTCGTCGCCGTTATCGATGTGAAGCAGGTCCTGAATCAGTTGGTCGCCGGAGTTATAGCGCAGCCAGAAGGCCGCATAATCCAGCGCTTCGCTGAGATCCTGCAATCGGCTCTCGTCGAACCCTTCCTCGGCAGCGAGTTCGAGATAGTCGGTCATCGCGTCGGCTTTCGAGCGATCCGAGATGCCGGCGACGGCGGGAACGTGGCGGAGTTCGTCGGTGATCTCTGGGTAGATCATCCGTGCGAGCTCGACACAAAGCATCCCCGTCGTGATCCGGTAGTCCTCGTCGTGGAGATACGGGTTGACGTGGGCGTCGAGTAAGTCCTCCACCGCGTCGGGGTCGGGGTGGTGGTGGTCGACGACCGCGATTGGGATATCGTAGTGGGCCAGCGTCTCGTAGGCCGGCACGTCCTCGGCCGTCGAGCCGTTGTCGAGCATGAGCAGGAGTGGAAGTTGCTGGCCGTGTTTCTCCTGATCCTCAAGGGCGAAGTTCAGATCCCGCGTGGCGTCTTCCATCTCGTAGAAGGGCGCCTTTGCAGGGAGGCGTTTGATGAGGTGTCGCGGGGCGTCGGCGTCCTCGTGAACCTCTGCGATGAACCGCTCGAGGGCGATCTGGACGGGAACGGCAGCACACATGCCGTCGCCGTCGGCGTGGTGTCGAACCCGGATGGGACGACCCTCGAGGACGGTTCGGCGGAGCAGCTTTGCGACGTTCTGCAGGTCGGGTCGGAGCTTCTCGAACGCGGGCCAGTCGATCAGTGGTTCGACGTCGTGGGGCTGTGCACGGGCCTCGAGGGCGGTCTCGAGCCGTTCACGGGCATCGTCTGCGACCTCGCCCTCGAGTTTCGAGAGCCCGTCGACTTCGATCTGGACGTCACCCTCGCGGTGTTCCGGCGCACCGGTGACACGGACGATATCGCCGACTTCGATCGATGGGTAGGCACGGACGCCTGCCTCCTCGAACGCAGCACACGGGACGACGCCGTCCTCGTCGGTGACGTGGAAGATCGTTGGGCCGCCGGTCTGTTTGACCTGGACGACTTCGCCCTCGAGGTGGATCTGTTCGCCGATGTTCGACTCGAGGCGGTCAGTTCCGGTCAGCGCGTAGTCGTGATCGACGGGTTCGACGGTGTAGTCGTCGATGTCGACCGGCTCGAAGGCCATGTCACCGTTTTCTCGGACGGTCTCGAGTTTGACGACGAGATCGTCACCGACGGCGTAGGTGCCGCTGAGGACGGATTCGTGGACGAGTCCAGAGACCGATTCGGAAAGATCAACGAAAACGCCGTAATCGACGATACCGTTGATTTCGGCGAGATACGGCTGGTCCTGTTCGACGTCCGCTGCAGTACAATCGGAAGCGAGATCGTAGACGACGGAATCCCCGTCGTCTGCGCCGGGTTCCCCGGCGGACTCACGTGTCATCTTGGGTCGTCATTTGCGATGGTCGCGTATAACCCTTGTCAAGAAGGAATGCCGCGCACGTGAGCGCGCCGGAGAGCGGCTACTCTTCCTGGGCGTCGACGGTTGCGACAGCGGCCAGATTAACGATGTCGGCGACGTCGTCATCACGCTGGAGAACGTGAACCGGGCGGTCCATACCGACCAGCATCGGCCCGATCGCTTCGGCGCCACCGAGCCGCTGGAGGAGTTTGTAACAGATGTTCCCTGCCTCGAGGTTCGGGAAGACGAGCACGTTGGCTGGCTCGTCTAACTCGGCGAACTCGTAGCTTCCCTCGAGTAACTCCTCGACGACGGCAGTGTCGGCCTGCATTTCGCCGTCGACGGGGAAGTCAACACTCGGATCGCCACGAAGCTGTTGGGCCGCTCGGCGGGGTTTTCGAGTGCCGTCGTTGTCCACGCTCCCGAAGTCTGAGTACGAGAGCAGTGCGGCTCGTGGCTCGATGTTGAACTGCCTGGCGAGGGCAGCCGTGTGACGCGTGATTTCGGCGAGAACGTCCTCGTTAGGGTCCTGATTGACCGTCGCGTCCGCGAGGAAGATGACGCGATTTTTGAACGTGAGCATGTAGACGCCCGCGGCGTAGTCGGTGTCCGGTGCGGTGCCGATGACCTGCAACGGCGGCCGAAGCGCAGACGGATAGTGGTTCGTCAGCCCGGTGAGCATCGCGTCGGCGTCGCCTTGATCGACCATCACCGAGGCAAAGTAGTTGCTGTCTCGAATCAACTCGTCGGCTTCGGTTCGCGTCACGCCTTTGCGCTGGCGACGCTTGTAGAGTGACTCGATGTAGTGGTCGTACGCTCCAGCACCGGGGTCGACCACTTCGGGTTCGAACTCGAGGCCGAGTTCCGCGATCGTCGTTGCGATCTCGTCTTCGTCCCCGATCAGCACTGGCTGGGCGACCGCTCGTTCTTCGATCTGGGCCGCTGCTCGGATGATCTTCTCGTTGCCTCCTTCGGCCAGCGCGAGTCGTTTGGGCTCGGTTTTGGCCTTGTTGAACACCGTCCGCATCATCTCGCGGGATTTGCCGAGGCGGGCCTCGAGACGTTCGACGTAGGTCTCGATATCCATCTCGATCCGAGCTGCATCGCTGTCGATCGCGGCACGGGCGACTGCAGGAGCGACCTGGAACAACACCCGCGGATCGAGCGGTTTCGGGATGATGTACTCGGGGCCGAACTGGAGCGGCTGATCGCCGTAGGCTTTCCGGACGGCGTCGGGCACGTCCTGTTTTGTGAGGTCTGCGATGGCTTCCGCAGCAGCGACCTTCATCTCCTCGTTGATCTCGGCCGCACGCACGTCGAGTGCGCCGCGGAAAATAAAGGGGAATCCGAGGACGTTGTTGACCTGATTCGGGTAATCCGACCGGCCAGTTGCCATGATGACATCGTCTGAGCGAGCGCTTTTCGCCGTCTCGTAGTCGATTTCGGGTTCGGGGTTTGCCATCGCGAAGATGATCGGGTCCGCGGCCATCGACTGGATCATCTCCGGCGAGACGATGCCGCCAACCGAGAGGCCAACGAAGACGTCCGCATCAACCATCGCGTCGGCAAGTTCGCCTTCGGGAACGTCTCGAGCAAACTCGCGACTGTACGGATCGAGGTCGCCGGCTTCGGCCCGTTCGGTCGTCAGGATGCCGTCGATGTCGACCATCGTGATGTGCTCCCGCTTGACTCCCAGCGAGACGAAAAACTGGGCCGTCGCAAGCGCTGCGGCTCCCGCGCCCGCGAACGTGACCGAGATCGACTCGAGATCTTTCTCGGCGAGTTCGACGGCGTTTAACAGCGCTGCGCCGGTGATGATCGCAGTGCCGTGTTGGTCGTCGTGAAAAACTGGGATATCCATTCGCTCGCGCAGGCGCTCTTCGATTCGGAAACACTCGGGTGCGGCAATGTCTTCCAAGTTGATCCCGCCAAAGGTCGGTTCCATCGCCGCAACAGACTCGACGAACGCGTCGGGATCGTCGAGGTCGAGTTCGATGTCGAAAACGTCGATATCCGCAAACCGTTTGAACAGGACGCCTTTCCCCTCCATGACTGGTTTCGACGCCTGGGCACCGATATCGCCGAGGCCGAGTACGGCAGAGCCGTTCGAGACGACGCCGATGAGATTCCCTTTCGCGGTGTACTGGTAGGCGTCGTTTTCTCGGTCGTCGATTTCTCGACACGGCGCAGCGACGCCGGGTGAGTACGCAAGCGAGAGGTCTCGCTGTGTACTCGTCGATTTCGTCGTCCGGATCTCGATTTTGCCCGGTGGGTCCTCGCTATGGTAGGCGAGTGAGTCCTCATCTAGTGACATACATGCGGATAGCCATGGGAGTTCAAAAAGACACGCGCTAATACACAACGGTGGTGTATGTATTCCTAGGTGACCATTGAGTACCATCATCGGCGGTGCGGATCCGGTCGACACCGTAGCCCCGATGGAGACCTGTGGTCGATCCCGAGACTATCTTATCGGAACGTTTAGCAACCGCAAGCCCGCATACTGTGCTATGGGGCTGTTCGACGCGCTGTTTCGCTCGAGTGAGATACTCGGCATCGCCGAGGAGACACTCGAGTTCGCCATCGAGTCCTCCGAGGCGACCCATCCCAACGAGTATATGGGGTTTCTCCGGGGGACCGAGGCAGACAAGCTCGGCGTCGATCAGGATGGGCTCGTTATCACGGACATTCTGGTCGTCCCCGGCACCGAAGCAAACAGCGTCAGCGCGACGGTCAAGACGAGCCAGATTCCAAACGACGTGAAAGCACTCGGCAGCATTCACTCCCATCCCAACGGCGTGATCCGGCCGAGCAGCGCAGATCTGGAGACGTTCGGTCGGGGCAGCGTCCACGTTATCATCGGTGCGCCCTACCGCCGAACGGACTGGAAAGCCTTCGACTCACAGGGGAAACCGACGCAGTTGAACGTGATCGACGTCGACCTCCCCGAAACTGAGGACTTTTTCGACTTCACGCAGGCGGATATCGACGACGAACTCCGACGATAGTATGAGTATGCTCGAGACGACTACTGGCCAGGATTGTGAACGGACGACGAGCAACGCACGCCGCGGTCGGAGGATATCATGACGAAAACGGTCATCGCACAGGGCACGTTCGACATCATCCACCCCGGCCACGTCCACTACTTAGAGGAGGCAGCCGCGATGGGCGACGAACTGTACGTCATCGTCGCCCGCAAGACAAACGTCGATCACAAGAAAGCGCCGATCTGTCCGGCAACACAGCGCCGGGACGTCGTCGGCGCACTCGAGACCGTCGACGAGGCACGACTCGGCAACGAGGAGGACATCTTCGTCCCGATCGAGGAGATCGATCCCGACGTGATCGCGCTCGGCCACGACCAACACCACAACGCCGACGCCATCGAGACCGAACTCGAGCGCCGTGGCATCGACTGCGTCGTCGAGCGTGCAAGCGGGCGCGAGCCAGGCGACGACGAGGAGATCCTCTCGACGCGACTCATCATCGACCGCATCCTCGAGCGCCGCGGGTGAGCCGTCGGTCCCGGACCGGTTGCGTACAGTGCAGACTCGAGATGTAATTCGACAATTGAACCAGTGTTTTAACCGCCGTGGAGCTGAAAGTACGGAGACAGCAGGCCGATACTGCGATCGCTGGCGTGGTGATTTTCGACAGTGACGAGTGACGACACAGATACCGGCAACAAGATCCGCAACAGTCGCCGGAACCCGCCCTCGAGTGGCCGGCAGCCGGCCACAGCCTGCAGTGCAGAACACTGACGGATGAACCGGGCTCAATTCTTGCCTCTTTCTATGTCTCAAATGCCGAATTCGCCACGTAGAAGGCCTGAAACCCGCAAACTTTTGAGGTAGCAGTTCGAATCATACTCGTATGCAGATGGATGCAACTCGCAGACGGTTTTTGGTCGGGAGTGCAGCCGCTGGCGCAGTCGCGCTGGCTGGCTGTGCTGGGGATAGCGAGGATGACGACGACAGTTCGGGGAACGGGACGGAGACGGCGTTCGACTACCAGATCGATCCCGAACTCGAGGAAGGAGACGGCTCCTACGAACTCTGGGCGCTCGACCAGGGCCGGGACAACATCTTCATCTACGAACCAGCAGCCGACGGCGACGGATTCGCGGTCACGAACTTCATCGACATCAACGCCCTCGAGGGCGTCCCCGAAGAGGACGTCGTCCCGCACATGATCGACTACAACTCGACCTACGAGTACGCCGCCGTCGCCTGTACGGCTGGCGCGCGCACGCTCGTCTTCCGCACCGAGGACCACGAACTGGTCGCTGACATCGACACCGGCGCTGGCTCGCACATGGCCGCGTTCTCGCCGGACGACGAGTATCTCCACATCGACGCCATCGGCGAGGGTGCCATCGTTCGCGTCGAGGCCGACCTCGAGAGCGAGTCGTTCGAGGTCGTCGATGAGATCGACGTGCTCGAGGACGACACCGTCCAGGCCGCCGGCATCGAAAGCGGTGCGCCGATCTGTCACCAGTACGCCCACGACGGGCGCTCGCTGCACACGCTTGGCCCGAGCTACCACGACGGCGCGCTCGTCATCGTCGACCACGAGGAGTTCACCGTCGACAAGGCGTACTCCGGCGACGAGCTGCCAACCAACTGTGGGACCATGCCCCACCCGACCGAGGAGAAGTTCTATCTCACCGCGGGGCTCCCCTCGAGCGACGGTGAGGGCGTTGGTGACTACTACGTCTACGACACCGCCGAAGACGAGGTCCTCGTCGACGGCGAGAGCACCCAGGGCAACGACGCACACGGCTTCTGGTTCACTCCCGACGGCGAGGAGCTGTGGGTGCTGAACCGCGAGACCAACGACGGCGTCGTCGTCGATCCCGAAACCGACGAGGTCATCGAGACGATCGATTCCTACGGCCCCGACCAGTCCGAGGATCCGGACGAGCGCGACGCGCCCGACATCATGTGGGCCTCTCCCGACGGCGAGTACATGTTCGTCACCTTGCGTGGTCCAGCCCCGCTGTCGGGTGACCCACACGCCGCGACGGGTGTCACGCCGGGCATCTCCGTGCTCGACATCGAGAGCCGCGAAATCGTCGAGATTATTGAGCCCCACCCGATTGACGACTTCGACGACGACCACATCGCACTCGCTCAGGACGAAGACGAAGACGGGCCACGTGTCCCCGACTTCCACGGCGTCGGTGTCCGACCGCTCGAGGCGTTCGAGACTGGGATCGGGACGTCCCCGCCGTTTGACACGAACTAGAGTAGCCACTGAAAGTCAATGCACACTGCATCGCACAGCCGTCGTGCGATGCATGTGTACATCGTTTCAGTTGTCACTCTAACTCTCGAGAATCACCGCCGGAGGAGGGAGTCGAACCGACTCCACCGTGTGACCCGTTTCGACGAAGTGTTCGATCGCGCTTTCTGACGCCACGGCGTCCGTCTCGGATGCGACAGTGGTGGCCTGCCACTCACACTCGAGGCAGTATGTGTACATTGATACCCTATCAATCGCTCCGTGACAGGAACGGGAAAGGCCCGTGCAGGAAATCGAAGGCGTGAGCAGCTGCGGTGTGGTGACCGCCGAATGTGTTCGAGTGGGGTTTGATAAGGCCGATATCGGTATCCAAGCCCTTTAAGCGCCGAGGTGGCAATCTCACGGTATGAGCCAACAGTCCGAACAGGGATCGCCCGTCGAGGGCAAACCCGAGGAGTTGCCGAGCAAAGAGGTCACGGAGGGAGTCGAACGCGCCCCACACCGTGCGATGTTCCGCGCGATGGGATACGACGATGCGGACCTGTCCTCGCCGATGATCGGCGTTGCGAACCCGGCCGCAGACATCACGCCGTGTAACGTCCATCTGGACGATGTGGCCCAGTCGGCCTACGACGCCGTCGACGAGGCCGACGGGATGCCGATCGAGTTCGGCACGATCACCATCTCCGACGCGATCTCGATGGGGACCGAGGGGATGAAGGCCTCGCTGATCTCCCGTGAAGTGATCGCCGACTCTGTCGAGCTCGTCGCCTTCGGCGAGCGCATGGACGGCCTCGTCACCATCGGTGGCTGTGACAAGAACATGCCAGGGATGATGATGGCCGCGATCCGGACGGATCTGCCGAGTGTCTTCCTCTATGGCGGTTCGATCATGCCCGGCGAACACGACGGTCGCGAGGTCACGATCCAGAACGTCTTCGAGGGCGTCGGTGCCGTCGCCGACGGTGAGATGTCCGAAGACGAACTCGACGAGATGGAGCGACACGCCTGTCCCGGTGCGGGCTCCTGTGGTGGGATGTTCACTGCCAACACGATGGCGTCGATCTCCGAGACGATCGGCTTCGCGCCGCTTGGCTCGTCCTCGCCGCCCGCAGAAGACGACGACCGCTACGAGGTCGCCCGTGAGAGCGGCGAACTCGCAGTCGAGGTCGTCCGCGAGCAGCGCAAACCCTCGGACTTCCTCACAGTGGAATCGTTCGAGAACGCGATCGCGCTACAGGTCGCCGTCGGCGGCTCGACCAACGCCGTGCTCCACCTACTGGCGATGGCCGCCGAGGCCGGCGTCGATCTCGATATCGAGAAGTTCAACGAGATCAGCGCCCGAACGCCGAAGATCGCCGACCTCCAGCCCGGTGGCACGCGCGTCATGAACGATCTCCACGAGGTCGGCGGCGTCCCCGTCGTCCTTCGAGAACTCCTCGAGGCAGACCTGCTCCATGGCGATGCGCTAACCGTTACCGGCGAGACGATGGCCGAAGCCATCGAGCGCGTCGACCCGCCACGAATCGAGGAGCTCGACGATGACTTCCTCTACACTATCGAAGATCCGATCCACGAGCGCGGTGCGATCCGCATCCTCACGGGCAATCTCGCACCCGAGGGAGCCGTTATCAAGATCACCGGCGAGGACCACCTCCACCACGAAGGCCCTGTCCGGATCTTCGAAGGCGAGGAGGCCGCGATGAAGTACGTCCAGGAAGGCCACGTCGACTCCGGCGACGTCATCGGAATCCGCAACGAAGGCCCCCGCGGCGGACCTGGCATGCGCGAGATGCTCGGTGTTACCAGCGCAGTTGCCGGCCAGGGCCACGCCGAAGACGTTGCCCTCTTTACCGACGGTCGGTTCTCCGGTGCCACGCGCGGGTTCTCCATCGGCCACGTCGCCCCCGAAGCGTTCGACGGCGGCCCGATCGCCGCCCTCGAGGACGGCGACACCATCACCATCGACATCGATAACCTCGAGCTCTCCGTGGACCTCTCCGAGGAGGAACTCGAGACACGGCTCGAGGCACGTGACCCACCCGAGCCACAGTACACCGCCGGTGTGCTGGCGAAATACGGCCAGCTGTTCGACTCTGCGGCCAACGGTGCCGTGACGAGTCCCGGTGCGAAACAGGACTGAGACGGCAACGCACGGTCAGTGACGCTGTTCGATTGGGGAGTGGTCGAACGGCGTTCATCGGATGTCCGACAGCAGTGTGATCGAGTCCTCTCTATGGTAACAACGGAAACCGTTTGCACACCGGTCGCACAGCTGTCGTGCGATCGGGTGCGCACTGACGGTCAGTGGCTACTATATTTCTGATCGACGGCAGTGTTCTATCAGTCATCGCTCGAGGCGCCGTTCGGCGTCTCGAAGCGCTGCCTGCGTGTCGATGCTCTCGAACGTCCGTTCGGAGATGGCCTCGAGTTCGTCCTCGCCCACGATGACCACGTCGAGCTGATCAAACGCGGTGATAATCCGACCGTCATCGTCGAGTGCGGCCTCACAGGCACGTGCCATCGAGGCTGCTCGGTAGACGGCCTGCGTCGTCTGATACCAGCCGTCCTCGAGTCGGACAACGGCTCCATCGTGGCCGCGGGCGTGTTCGAACAGCTGTTCGAACAGTGCCGGCTCGGCAAACGGCATATCACAGGCGACGACGGCCGCATACTCGCAGTCGACTGCCTCGAGACCGACCTGGATACCGGCCAGTGGACCCCGGTCCGGGACAGGATCGATCGCGTAGCGCACCTCGACATCGTGGTCCGACAGCGCCGCCTGAATCGCCTCGCGTTGCTCGTCGCGGCAGTTGACGACGACGGCATCGGTGAGTGTCGCGAGACGATCGACGACGCGTCGGATCATCGGCACTCCGGCGAGGTCGGCGACGGCCTTGTCCGTGTCGCCAAAGCGCGTCGAGTAGCCGCCCGCGAGGACAACGCCCTCAACTGAACCGATAGTCGTCACGGGTGACATAACGGGACCCGCTCGTATAAGCGGTCAGCACGTGTTCCTGCGGGGTCGTTCATCGACGAATCTCGATGAGCGGCTCGTCGGCGAGCATGCTCGTCAGGACGACTCGAGAGACGCGGTGCGTGGCGGCGCGTTTCTCGAGGACGTGCGTCGCGATCTCGCGTGCCGTCTCGAGAGCATCGTCGTCGTCGACCATGTTGAGCACCGGAATGTACGTCGCCTCCTCGGGAACGTCTTTCAGCCCGCCGTCGGGACTGGTCAGGATCGTCGCGACGTCGGCCGGTTCGATCGGCTCACCAACCGCTCGCCCGGTTGCCGCCGCGACGCGCTCCGGACGGTGGACGACCGACTCCTCGAGTGGGCGACCGACCGCGTCGACGCTGGCGATGGCAAGCACCGTCTCGACACCGCTCGGCAGCTGTGGTTCGCGCTCGTTTGGGGCCTTCAACAGCCGTGTTCGGGCACCATCAGCTTTGACCAGCACGTGGTCGACAGCCGAAGCCCCAGCGATTCGGTCGACCGTTTCGGGATCGTATCCCCGGTATCGGTCATCTCGTTCCTGTTCGGGAACCAGCCCCAGCGGCCACTCGAGGTCACGATCATCGGCGCTTGCCCGCTCGAGGGCGGCGATCGGGTCGTCAGTTACCCACACGTCAGCGACCTCGCGGTCGAAGATCGGGATTCGAACGGTCGCCGTGACGACCGTTCGCTCGAGTCGGCCGGCGAGTTCGTACAGTGTTGACTTCTTGCCACCAGCGCCGACGACGCAGGTGAGGGCGGCGTCGGCCTCGAGTTCGCGTGTGAGTTCCATGCATACTGGTGATACGACCGGCCGAAAAGAACTATCGATGACACGAGAGGTGGCGTTTGAGCAGGCGTCCCGTCGACAGTCGTTGCCACCGTCGAAACCCCCTTGCCGGGGGCTTGCCTACCGCCGTCTATGACAATCGCGACCGTCAGCGCAGGTGCCCGGCTCCATATCGGGTTCCAGAACCTTTCGCTGGCTCGGCGGCGGCTCTACGGCGGCATTGGTGTCGGTCTCGAGGAGCCACGCGTCACGGTCACCGCCGTCCCCGCCTCCGACGTGGAGAGCGGCGATCAACTAGTCCGAACGTATGCGGCTCGCGCCGCCGACGCACTCGACGTTCCCGGCGTCGCGGTCACGGTTGAGGAACGACTCCCACGCCATATCGGTCTCGGGAGTGGCACCCAGCTTGCGCTGTCCGTGCTCGCGGCGACGGCGCACGCCTACGGGCTCGAGCCGGCGGTTCGGGAGCACGCACCCGAAATGGGCCGTGGCGGGCGAAGTGGCATCGGCGTCGCAACGTTCGAAGACGGCGGATTCGTCGTCGATGCCGGCCATCCGACAAACCGGTTTACGACCGAGCCTCCGACGGAGGGTGACTGGACGGTCCCACCCGTCGTCGCTCGCCACGCGCTGCCCGACGACTGGCGATTTCTCGTCGTCATCCCCAATAGCGACCCCGGCCGCAGCGGCGATGACGAGGACGCGAGTATGCGAACGGTCGTCGAGCGCGCAGATCCCGCCGTCGCCGACGAGATCGCCGGCGTCATCACCCGGAAGCTGTTGCCGGCCGCAGCCGAGGGCCGACTCGAGGCCTTCGGCGAGGCGACCGCCGAAATCGGTCGCAAGAACGGCGCGTGGTACGCAGACGCACAGGGTGGCGTCTTCCGCCCGCCCGCAGGAACCCTCGTCGAAACGCTCGAGGACTGTCCGGTCTGTACAGGCGTCGGCCAGTCGTCGTGGGGGCCCGTCGTCTACGCCGTTACGGATCGAACACACGCCGACGAAGCCACGGCTGCCGCCAGAGACGCGCTCGCGGACAATGATCTCGAGGGTGACGTCGTGCTCTCGGCTCCGGCCTCGAGCGGAGCGTCTGTCCACACCGAGCGCTGATACGGTCTGCTGTAACGAGTTGCCGCCGATCACCAGCGGCGGGATCGGTGATCGGCGGGAATTGACGACAACAGTCCGTATGAGTCCGGCCGACAGCGTGATCGGCTGCTACCGTATCCATCAGTCGCTTTCGAACGCGAAAGGAGTGTTTTTGCGACTCGACCGTCTACGCATGGGTATGCAGTTTTGCGACGACTGCGGTTCGATGATGAAAGCCGAGGGCGACCGCATGGTCTGTACGAACGACGACTGTGGCGCGTCGCTCGAGCGGGATCGTGAGCAAGAAGACGCGTTCGTCACGACGGAGTCACAGACCGACGCCGAGGTGATCGAGTCGGACGAGAACGCGAACTTCGAAGGCAAGCCAAAGGCGACGGACGTGATCTGTGACGAGTGTGGGAATCAGGAAGCCTGGTACACGCTCAAACAGACCGCGTCGGCGGACGAACCCCCGACGCGCTTTTTCAAGTGTACCGAATGTGGGAAACGTTGGCGTGGCTACAACTGACGGTGGCTGCACACCTCAAGCGGAGTGTCGATCAACCCGCGACTCGAGTCAGTTGAACGGATCGATGCCGACAGTCCCCCGGTCGACGATGTCTTTTCGATTGTCCGTGTGACCAACGTCCTCGTAGTCAACTGGACCGTCGACCTGCTGGGCGTTTGGTCCCGGTTCGTTCCCGATATAGACGATATTCGGTTCGGTACCGATGTCTTCTAGCAGTCTAAACGTCGAGTCGCCGGTGCCGCCTTCCGCCTGAACGAGTGATCGCGCTTCGCGTTCGGTCAACCCGTCATCGTCGTCGTCTTCTGCCGGCTCCGTCTCCCCCGTGAGAACGGCAATCGCCTCCTGTAACTCCGCTTCAGGTGGGCTCTGTGCCTGTACTCGAGCCAGTGCAGGGTCGTCGAGATACTGCTGTGGGTCGCTCTCGGAGTCGTTCATATCCCCGAACTGGATCGCCTCGGGTGGACAGGCGTCCTCACAGGCAGTTCGGCCGACGAGTTCTTCGCCTTTGGAGCCATCCTGACGGGTCGCACAGAACGTACACTTCTCCATGACACCTTTCGGACTCCGACTGCCAACCCAGCGGCCGCGCTCGTCGTAGATGTGATCCTCCTCGAGTTCCTCGGCCGATACCTCCGGCTCTCCCCACTGGAAGTAGTTGACACCGTACGGACAGGCGACCTGGCAGTAGCGACAGCCGATGCAGACGTCGTAGTCAGTCAACACGAGGCCGTCGCTTTGCCGGGTATGGCGTGCCGTCGTCGGACACACTTTCTCACAGGGGGCATCCGTACAGTGCTGACAGGGACGAATCAGGCGGTTTCGTCCACCTGGCGTACTGTCTTCGTAATCCAGAACGTACATCCAGTTTGCCCCTTGCTCCCAGTTGTGCTCTTCGGCACAGGCGACGACACAGGAGAGACAGCCATCACACCGTTCGAGATCGAGCACCATGCCCCACTGGACGCCCTCCTCGTCGTCTTGCTCCGTCGCTGTTTCATCCGACGCGCTCGCCCCAAATCTCGGCTCGTCGTCCGACACCGTCCCCCACGTGCCGAGTCCGACCGCCCCCGCTCCGACGCCGATCTTCTGCATCACCTCCCGCCGCGATTCGTCGTCGACGCCGAACCGAGAGAGCGTTCCCTCGAGTTGGCCATCGTCTGCTGGCCGTTCGACCGGCCGTTCGTCCTCACCGAACTCGTCGACGACAGCCTCGTGGTACCGTTCGTAGAACGCCGACTCCGAGAGCTCTCCCGCGGTGACACGCATGGCATCCCCAGCCATTGCGAGGCCGAGTTCTGTGTCGTGGTCGGTCTCCTCGAGTATCGCCTCGAGTTCCGTTTGCCACTCGTCCCCGAGCGGATGGAACGGTTCGTCCGTGGTCGTGTCCTCGTTGTCACCCATCGTGTTCGCTCACCCCGTTGGAGACTGCGAGCAGTGTTGGCTAGCCACACTAGCACTGATGGGGAGCGTTCACAAAGTGAGTCAGCCTGCGGCTGCTGGGACACCGCGACTCCGTCGAGCGTCACTGCCGGCCAGGGGATTTTACTCGAGAACCCGTCTACGTGATTTTCGTTGTGACGACATATCTGTCTCGCTGAACAGGGGTTTTTGAAACGGTAACGCATAGCAGACAGCATGGGAGACCGGAACCCACGCGAGTCGCGGCGTCGGTTCCTGCGGGCCACTGGGTGTGGGTCAGCAATCGTGCTCGCCGGTTGTCTCGGCGAAGATATCAGCTATGCGGCTGGTGAATCGGCAGTGGATCGACCGGAAGACTGGTGTTTCGACGAACTAAGTGAGTCCGTTCCCGAAATCGAAGCAGACGCGGTGAGTATCGACGGGATCGAACGGAAAGACGACGACGAACTCCTCTCGAGAGAGGAAGCCGCGTATCAGTGTGGCCCCGTGGAGGGCAACGTCTGTGGCACCTGTACGTACTACATCGACGATCGAGACGGCGATGCGATCGGCGCGTGTACCGAAGTCGAAGGCGAGATTCGATCGACAGACTGGTGTGCGCTCTGGGCACCGAGAGAAAAGATAGACGAAGAGTAAACGTCCTCTGTGAGTCGCACGCGGCGCAACGTTCACAACGGTTCGCACGAACCCTCAAATGAATGTCTGACGGGCCGCGGTTGCCGGGCGTCGAGGTGACGGACGACGACGAGCGAATCGTCTGTCACGTCGATGCGGATTGCTTCTATGCCGCCTGTGAACGCCTCCGCGAGCCCAAACTCCGCGGTGAGCCCGTCGTCGTCGGCATGGGCTATGAACCCGGCGAGACCGTCGGCGCTGTCGCCACCGCCAGCTACGAAGCCCGCGAGTTCGGCGTCGAAAGCGCACAAGCGATCTCGAGTGCACTCGAGCGCTTGCCGAGACGTGCCCCAGATGGCTCGAGTGAGCCACCGCGAGACCGCGAGCAAACCGGCTTCTATCGCCCGGTTGATCTGGACTACTACGAGTCGGTGGCCGAAGACGTCCGGACGATCCTCCACGACTGTGCCGACGTCGTGCGGGAGGTGAGCATCGACGAGGCCTATCTCGACGTCACCGACCGAACTGCCTGGGAGGTTGCCGACGGCTTCGCTCGACACATCAAAGACCGCATCCGCCGAGAAGTCGGCGTCGTCGTTAGCGTCGGCGTCGCACCGACGATGAGCGCGGCCAAAATAGCCAGCGACTTCGAGAAACCCGACGGGCTAACCGTCGTTCGACCCGGCGAGGTGCGGGAGTTTCTGGCCCCGCTCGAGGTCGACCTGCTTCACGGCGTCGGTCCCGTGACAGCCCGTGAGCTCCGCGAGATGGGACTCGGGACAGCCGGCGACGTCGCCGCAACCGATCCCGAGCCGCTGGTCAACCGCTTTGGCGAACGGGGCCGGGAGCTCTACGACCGCGCCCGTGGCGATGACGATCGTCGGGTCGAACCGAAAGGGGAGCCCAAAAGCTTCTCGCGGGAGTCCGCGTTCGCCGAACCGATCACGGCGTCGGCCCCCAAGTACGAACAGATCGAGGCGCTCGCGACGGCCGTCGCCAACCGTGCACAACGCGAGGGCGCGCTGTACCGGACGATCGGGGTCAAAGCTGTCACACCGCCGTACGACGTCAACACACGCGAGCGATCGCTGCCAGGGCCAGTCGACGACCCGGACCTCGTCGAGCGGATCGCTCGCGACCTGTTCACGGAGTTCGAAAGCGACCCCGTCCGCAAACTCGGCGTTCGCGTCGCAAACCTCGAGTTCGCCGCGACCGATCAGGCGAGTCTCGACAGTTGGGGCCACCGTGAGGTCGACCACCGAACTGACGACACACCGAGCGACGGGGAGACGAACCATAGTCACCATACGGACGGTCAGTCGTCGCTCACTGACTTCTCGTGAGAGCACTGTTGTTATAACCCCCCTCGAGTACAATGCAGCAAACGAGACGATCACAGAGGGTTACATGACCGAGGATTTCTACGATCTCCTGGAGATCTCGTCCGATGCATCCCAAGACGAGATCAAAGATGCCTACCGTGAACAGGTCCGCGTATATCACCCTGATCATAACGACGACGACCGAGCTCGAGCCCAGTTTACGGCCGTTAAGAAGGCGTACGATATTCTCGGCGATCCCGTCGAACGGAAGGCCTACGACCGGATGGGCCACAAAGATTACGTCGCCAAGCGAACCAGCGGAATCCCCTCACCGGACGTCTGGCAGAGCACCGACAACTCACAGTCGTCGGACAAAACCACGTCAGACGACTCACAAGCAGACGAGACGAGTTCCGGGAAGACGTTTACCTACTCATCGTCCAGTTCGTCGAGTGCCGGCGACTCGACGACATCGAAGCGAGCATCAGCAACCGGGGCGAAAACAGGTGGAACGACGACGACGACCTCGGGTACCACGAGTAGCACAACGACCGGCAGCAGTGGGACGTCCAAGACGACCGCAGGCACCTCGAGTAACACAACAACTGGCGGCAGTGGGACGTCCAGAACAGCGACTGGGGCCACCACCACGACGAACACTACCCACAGCGGCAGTTCGGCCGGCAGTGCCACACGCGACGAAACGCAGACCACGTCCGAGTCCGGCGCACAAACCGGATCCGGCGGCCGTGCCGATAACCCGATCTCTCGGTGGTGGCGACGACAGAACTTCTCGTTACCACTGATCTGGCTGTCAGTCTGTCTCTACGTCGTCGGACTCGCCCACTTCGCGTTCGAAAACGAGGCCGGCCTCGAGGCGCTTTCGACCGAACTACAGGCGATCGGTGCCGATCCCAACGGCCTCTGGGAGACGCTCTCGAGCAGCCGTCACGGCATCGAGACAACGACTGAGTTTCTGGTGGCCGTCGAACTCGTCGCGCCGCCGCTCGAGCCACTGCAGTGGTACGCCGCGCTCGCTGGTGGCGTCGGCGCAACCCTCCTCGTCTTGCTCGGTGCTCGTCTCGTCCGGGACCGAGAGACGTGGGGGCCGGTGTCGATCGACGAAACGATCGTCGTCGCACTTGCAGTGGCCGTGTCGACCACTCTCGTCGGCGGGCCGTTGCTGGCCGGTGCGGTCCTCATGCCCGTTCTGTTCGGCGTAATCGTTCGTCATACGCGGCGTGGACCGGGCTGGAAGCCGTCGTATCTGTACGTACTCCCGGTGTTGGCACCGGCCGTCGGCTTTGCAATCGCGGCTGCCGGTGCGGCGACGCTTGCGATCGATCTCCTCGCGTTCGTGGTGCTCCCGATTGTCGGCGCACTGGGGCTACCGCTGCGGGCGACGATCAGGAAACGGTTCGGTCGGTAGCGAACTGACAGCGGCGAAAGCACCTTACCGATAGGCCGATACCGAACGATAATGAGTGTTATCGCTGAGTATACATTATCGAACCCGATCCTACAGGAAACGCGACGGTCGGTTTCAGGGGTCACACTCGAAGTCGAGGACGAACAGCCAGCCCCCGGCACCCACCCACGACTGATCGTCTGGGCGAAGGGGACGGAAGCCGATCTCGACCAATTCTTTCAGGAACTCCCAGATGATCCATCGATCACCTCATTCGAGGTCCTTTCGACGCTTCCCGAGCGACGTCTTTTCCGGATGTCGCTGTCTCCAGCGGGCGAGCGAGGGCTGACGTACGTCGATGCGATCACGTATGGCATCACGTTTCTCGACATCGAAGCGGGGGCAGACAAAATGAAATACCGTGCGCAGGTCCCGAGTCGGAGCGCACTGATCGACTACCGCGAACGGTGTCAGGAACGCGATCTCTCATTCGAGCTTCGACGGCTCTATCGAAGTGATGCGGAAACGACGGCAAAATATGGGCTCACTGCCCGCCAGCGAGATGCGTTGTGTTGTGCATTGGAGCGAGGCTATTTCGACGTTCCACGCGAGGTTTCGACAGCTGAACTGGCCGAGGAGTTCGACATCTCGAGTCAGGCGTTCTCTGCACTGCTTCGGCGCGGACACGAAGCGCTGTTGCGGAACACGATCGCCGAGGACAATCGAACTTAAAACATTGATCGATAAACCCGGTCGAACTCCTATCAACGGTTCATCCGTACTCGTATACCGATGGCCACAAAGCAAGATCATGCAGCGGGGGCCGTACGAGAGGGGGAAATAACGTATACGGCTGGTAGCGACGAAACGCTGAGTGATGCAGTGATTGCAGCCTTGCGAACAGCAGCGGGCTGTTCGACCTCGCCGAAACAGGATATCGGCGTGCTTACGCCGCTGTTCGAGACGATCGATCCCGACGCCCTGAACGCCCTTTTCAGCTCGACCTACAGCGGCGCATCGAGAACCGGAACCATCACGTTCACACACGACGGCTACGAGGTAACCGCCACGAGCGACGGACACGTCGTCGTCTCGAGCGAGTAACACGGACAGCGAACTCGACGCCTGCGTCTATTCCTGCAGTCTCGAAACGATAGTCGCCACTAAACGTCACTGCACGCCTGATCGCACGGCGAGAGCGCGGTTCGGAGCGTGCGCGGTTCGGAGCGTGCGCGGTTCGGAGCGTGCGCGGTTCGGAGCGAACGACGTGAGCGAGAACCGCGGCCAGTGCGATGGGTGTGTATATCGATTCAGTTGTTACGATAGAGCACTGTCTCGCCAGACACGTCAGTGCGATTGCTGCTCTGCTCGGAGCAACGTTACCCTGACGCGCCCGACGGCGTCGAAGTCTTTCAACCGATAGACGAGATCCCGTATCTCCTCGGCCGGGCCGTGACAGAAGACGGCCTCGAGACACCACTCACCGTGATGGACGTGACAGGTGGTGTCGATCTCGGCCTGAAACTCGTGTTGGATCTCGTGAAGGTCTTCGATGATTTCCTCGTGGACGTAGTCGAAAACAATCGTCGCCGCGACCGTTCCGCGAGCCTGCTCTAGACGGTGGTGTGATTCGACGTACTCCTGAATCGCTTCTCGGAGTGCGCGTGAGCGAGAATCAAGCCCTTCAGCCTGCCAGGTTCGGTCAAACTCGGCCAGCATCTCCTCGGGAATGTTGAGACTGGTTCGCATATCGGGGTATTCGTGTGGAGACGAAAAGGTGCAGCGGTCACAGCGCCTCGCTGGCAGCAGGGGTCTGCCCGTCGGTGACGGTGCGCTCATGTCGAGGACGGTGTATTTATATTCCGCTGTCGAGTGTCGTTGGACAAATGTATCAGCTGGGCCATTACGGGGCGGCGCTGCTTGCGTACGCACCACTCGGAACCATCGTTGCGCTCGGTGGCCACGAGACGGCAGCGGCCGTCGGCGCAGTCACCTGTCTCGCCCTCTCGACGCTTCCTGACTGCGACCAGCAGCTGCCTGCGATCGAGCACCGTGGGCCGACTCATTCGGTGGTCTTCGCGCTGCTCGTCGGTGTCGGGCTCGCGTCGATCACCGCACTCTTTATCGACGTCTCTTCACCCGCCGCCGAGACTGGCGTTGCAGCGTTCGCGTTCGTCGTCGGCACACTCTCGATCAGCTCACACCTGCTCGCGGATGTCCTGACCCCCATGGGGATCCGTCCGTTCTGGCCGCTCTCGGCTCGTCACTACACACTCGAGATCACGAGAGCGGCAAACCCACTCGCCAACTACGCGCTGTTCGGCGCTGGCATCAGTGCCGTTCTCGTCGGCGTGGTAATCGTCGCCACAGTTGGCTGATCGACAGCCGAGACTGAAAAATGATTGGTCGCGCTTAAAGCGCGCCGCTCGAGCGACTCGCGGTCCGACGGACCAATTGAATACCGACGACGAACACGACCAACAGCAGTGCAGCGACGGCGACGTAGATGTAGTCGAGTGCTGGATTGAACGTCATCACGGCCCGGCGACCGAGGAAGATCGTCAGCACAGCGAGCACCGACGTGCCGCTCAGCAGGGCAGTCAACCGGTTCGACTCGAAGTGGCGACGGCCGACCATCGTCGCAACGATGACAGCAGCCAGCAGTGCGAGGGTGACAGCGTACTGAGCCATCTGGATCGATGGTCGGTACGACGTGATGTCACCGATCACCAGCGGGCTGAGGGCGACGTGGAACGGGACCGAAACGGCACCGAGTGCGAGCGCGGCGGAAACGTGTGTTGAGGTCAACCGCGGGGCCCAGACGAGGACAGTCGCGACCGTAAACAACACGAAGATGAGCACGGCCGTCCAGAAGTGGAGGGCCAGAATGTCCATCGTGTACTGTGTGACGGTTTCACGGCCGAGGACGACCTGAATCGGCGTCAGGATCATGCCGGCGACGACGAGCGCGGCTACACGCTTGTCGATGTTCGGGAGTCGCATGGCTGCAATGGCGGAGCCGATGATGGCGAAGCCGGCGAACATCGCGACGAAGCGGTGGAACCACTCGTAGAAACTCGGGATGTTCGCCGGAAGCAGATTAAAGGGCCCAGCATCACACTGGGGCCAGTTCGCTTCACAGGCCAACCCTGACCCGGTCGCTTTCGCCGCGACGCCAAGCAGGATGGTCGCAGCGACCACCACGAGCGTCATCGCGATCAGGTGCGGAAAGCCGAACCGTTCGATCAGCGGACGGAATACCGGACGGGAAGTGTAACTATCGGTCGACACAGGCGTTCAAGCGGGGGTTAGGACCACCTATACTTATGTTTCCCGAGTCGTTCTTACTCCGCTGGAATTGGGTGACTGAGTGCGTTATGCCCCTGATCACTACCCAACACCCCGACACACCCCCATCGTCGCATTCAAGAGCCGGCCGTGCCAGCACCCGACATGGACAAACGCGAACGACTCGAGTCGTATCTCGAGTCACACGAACTCGATTCGGTCTGGTTCGCACGGCCGAACGCCTTCGCCTGGCTGACGGGAGGCAACAACGTCGTCGACCGTGAGACGGACGCCGGCGTCGCCGCCATCGGTTACGACGGCACGACGCTCCGGCTCATCGCGAACAACATCGAAGCGGAGCGTGTCGCCGCCGAAGAGCTACCGGATCTCGAGCGCGATGGAGTCTCGGTCGAGACGTTCTCGTGGCATGCACACTCACTCGGTGACGCGATCACAGCCCAACTCGACGACGACGAAGAAGCCGCTGCCGACATCGAAATCCCGGGACTCGAGCGCGTCGATCCGACGGCACTTCGCCAGCCGCTGACTGAGCGCGACCGCGAGCGGTATCGAACGCTGGGCCAGGAAACGGCCGCTGCGGTCGAGTCGGTCTGTCGAGAGCTTCGGGCCAACGATAGCGAACACGAGGTTGCATCGGCACTTCGAGTCGCCCTCTCGGCACGCGACATCGAGGCACCCGTCGTCCTCGTTGGCGGGGCAGAACGCGCCCAGCAGTACCGCCATTACACGCCGACAGATGCCGAACTCGGCGACTACGCACTCGTCTCCGTGACGACCCAGCGGGCTGGCTTGCATGCGAGTTGCACCCGGACCGTCGCCTTCGACCCACCATCGTGGCTCGAGAAGCGCCACGAGGCTGCCGCGCGCGTCGAGACGACAGCACTCGCAGCGACGCAGGCTGCAGCGAGCGATAGCGGGACGGCCGGTGACGTCTTCGCGGCGGTTCAGGACGCCTACGACGCGGTCGGCTGGGACGGCGAGTGGGAGTGCCACCACCAGGGCGGTGCCGCTGGCTTTGCGGGTCGAGAGTGGATCGCAACGCCCGAACACGAGGCACCGATCACGGCTCCAATGGCCTACGCGTGGAACCCAACTATCGAGGGCGCGAAAAGCGAAGACACCGTGTTGGTTACCGCCAGCGACGGCGCTGCAGACACGTCGGTCGAACCGCTTACGACGACGGGCAACTGGCCGACGACGACTGTCCAGGCCGTCGACAGCGATCTCGAACTCGAGCGACCGGCAGTGCTCGATCTCGAGGACTGACCAACGGCACGTCGTCAAGACATACCAGTCGAACAGCCATCACGCTCGAGTGCCAGTAGAGTGGTGACTCGGTCTATCCGACAAGACGAGCAGGGTGGACAGCGATGGCACGGGAGCTACTGATCGTCGGTCGACGCTGACTCCTCGGCGTCGGTATCACTAGCGTCAGTGGGATCTGACGGGGCGGTATCGTTGACCGTAATCGTGACGGGCTCGGTGCCGTCCTCGAGGGTCGGCTCCGACTCGGCGTGGCGGTCGAGTGTGAAGATCGTGTTCAGCTCCCGCTGGACCTGATCGACGACGCCGCCGACGAGTTCGCTCGGCTGGATAGCGGTATACTCGTAGGGGTTGTTTCCGGCCCCCTCGCTTGCGCGTTTCTCCCGCATCACGCGGTCTTCGTCGTGGAGTTCCGCGAGCGCTTCTCGAACGGTGCTCGGGTAGAGACCGGTTCCCGTGGCGACCTCTTCGGAGGTGCTGCCGGGGTGTGCGAGGAGGTGAACGTAGATCTTTGCTCGAGTCTCCGTATCGAGGATCCACGAGAGCAGATCGACGATGCGCTGGTCGACCTCCTCGACGGCGGTCGTTCGACGCAGCTCCGCATCGCTATCGAGACGGTCACTCTCTTCACGTTCGAACGCTTCGCTGGTCTCGTCTCGGTACCGATCGCTGCGATCGTCGTCCGCCTGATGCTCGTCAGTGTCGTCTGTAGCCATAGTGTCCTCTCGTCAAGGACAAGGGTTCGCACGGAAGTAAAGCTTTGCAGGCCATCTCGCGGCCTCTCGAGCGGGAAACCCACGGTCCGAGACAGTCGTTAGTTAGTGCCAAGCAACAGCGACTCACAGAGGGCGTCGGGACCCCGCTCCTCGAGCAGCCGACGTTGTCGGGTTGCTCCACTGTCGCGCTCGTAGATGTGTTTGATCCCATCGATTCCCAGCCGTTCACACTCACGGTCGACGAGTTCGCCGAGGTCGACCGTGCCCTCGAGATCACGGGCGATAAACGACGCCGCGTGTCCGTGCCGGATCGCCCGCCACTTGTTCTCGTCTAACAGTTCACGACGGTGTTGGGAGCCACTCGTGCCGTCTTCGTACGCCTCGGCGAGTGCCTCAACCAGTGCGTGGGCGTACTCGACGAACGCGAGAACGACGCCCGGGTCCGCTTGTCCGTCCGGCGTGCGCAGTTCAACCGTCCCGTGGGCCGTATGCGGGCGAACGTCGTACCAGAGTTCGCCGCGATCGTTGATCGAGTCGGTCTCGAGCATCCGGCGCTCGAACCGGTCGAACGCCTCGTAGTCCTCGAAATAGGTCGGCATGCCCGTGTTCGGCAGCCCCTCGAAAATCTTCGCGCGAGCGGACTGCAGTCCGGTGTCGTACCCGTTCCAGTACGGTGAGTTCGCCGAGAGCGCAAGCATGACTGGGACGTACCAGCGCAGTTCGTTGGCGATCCAGACCGCCTTGTCGGCATCATCGACGCCGACGTGGATGTGGACTCCTGCCGTTGTGTTCCGGTGTTGTGGATACTGAATGCGATCGAGTTGGGAGCGATAGCGGGGTTTTTCGGCGTGCTCGAGTTCGCGCCACTTCGCCAGCGGATGTAAGCCGGCGGCGGCGATCTGATAGCCGTGTTCGGCGGCATGGCCGACCAGTGCCTGTCGGATCTCGAGCAGCGACTCCCGGGCGTCGGCCGGGTCCTCGATCAACTGTGTCTGGGTCTCGATGACGAACTTGAACAGTTCGTGATCGAGCCGACCCTCGAGGAGTTCTGGTGGGTCGTGTTCGTAGACGAGGTCATCAGTGCCACTCGTCGGTCGACCGTCGTCGTCGACGACGAAACACTCTTCTTCGATCCCCAGCGTACCCATGCGCGTAAACGATTCCCGGGACCCGCGTTCCATCGTCTCTCGTTTCTGTCTGCGGTGGTAAAGACAGTTCGGACTTGGACGGATCGGTCGACGAGCAGCGGCGGCCCTCGAGTAGAACGCTCGAAGATTTAACACCTGTCTCGTACTGGGAGTTCACATGAGCCAGCGACGAGACGAACCCGGACGCCAGACCCGGCCGGCCTACAGCTCTACGCGCCGCACCTGGTATGGGTACGGAAAGCTCACACACGCCGAAAAGAGCGGCTTCGGTCGGTTTCTCCACGACTGTAGCTACGTCTTCGGTGACATCTCGATTCCGGCGCTTCCGATACTATTCGTGATCATGGCTGCCCCTGGAACTGGCGTCTACGACGCGACTGCGGCTGGGTTTCTCGCCTGGATGACGATGGTTGCGGTCGGAACCGCGATCCGCGGCGGCTGGATCAGGCCGTTTGCAACCGACACACTCGGATGGGTATCGCTTGCGCCAGTACTGATCGCGCTGCGGTTCGTCTACTACAATCTCGTGCTTGCCGTCGCCGTATTCGGTGGCGTAGCGCTCGCGGACGCAGTCGGCTATCCGCCGCTTTCGCTTGTCGTCGCATTCACCGTTGCGATCGGCTCGACGATGGCGTTTCCGCGGTTTGCAGAGTCAGTCTACGGCGCTTTCCGAGAGCGATAGTGAACGGTCTGCATCGAGCAGTCAGTCCGTCGCCGGAGCCACGTCTTGACCTCGAGGGAGTGAAGTCGAAAGTACAGGTCGCTGGTGCTGATCAGGGTTGGATGGGGTCGTCCTCGGGTTCGCTGTCCGTCTCATCGGTTCGGAGCTTGAACTTCTGAACCTTGCCGCTGGGGTTTTTCGGGAGGTCGTCGACGAACGTGTATTTTCGCGGGCGCTTGAAGTCGGCAAGGTGGTCGCTTGCTCGGAGAAACGCATCCAGTTCGTCGGCAGAGACACCCTCACCAACGACATACGCGACGACCTGTTCACCCCACTCGTCGTTCGGTTCGCCGACGACAGCAGCCTCCGTTACGGCCTCGTGGCCAAAGAGGACGTCTTCGACCTCGGCTGGATAGATGTTCTCGCCGCCGGAGACGATCAGGTCGTCCTTTCGGTCGACGACATAGAGGTAGCCGTCGTCATCACGGTAGCCGAGGTCGCCGGTGTAGTACCACGTCGTCCCGTCAGCCGCACGCAACGACCGCTCGGTCGCCGCTGGACGGTTCCAGTACTCTCGCATCACGCACGGACTCGAGAGCAGGATCTCGCCGATGTCTCCCCGTGATACCTCCTGATCTGGATCCGCGTCGGGTTCGACCACGCGCAGTTGGTGATTGAGCGCAGGGAGTCCGGCAGACCCCTGTTTCGAGACCTGGTCGTCCGGCGACTGGAAGACGCCAGCCGGTCCGATCTCGGTCATGCCGTACGCCTGAACGTAGTCCTCACAGAGCTGTTCTCGGCAGTTTTCGAGTACCTGTTCGGGCATCGGTGCTGCGCCGTACAACCCGATGCGGAGCGATGAGATGTCGACAGCCTGCTCGGCGGCGGCAAGCGATAGCGCGTTCCAGGCCGTCGGAGCGGCAAACAGCTGTGTCACGTCGTGGTCTTCAATCGCCTCGAGAGCAGCCTGTGGCTCGAACTCGTGGTGGATGACGTTCGCTGCACCGCGATGGACCCGCGGAAACAGATTGCAGTGGAGTTCTGCACAGTGATACAGCGGCATCATCGACAGCCCGACGTCGTCGCGGGTCAAGTTCAACTCCGCGATACACAGGAGGCTGTGTTCGACCATACTTCGGTGTTCGTGGACGACGCCTTTCGGCCGGCCCGTCGTCCCAGAGGTGTAGATGAAGGCGTACACGTCGTCTTCGGTGACGCGAACGTCGGGTCGCTCTGTGGCTCCCGACTCGAGCAGCGCGTAGAAATCGCTCGCGAACGCAGGAACGTCGTCATCGATGGAGACGTACTCGTCAACGGTCTCGAGGGCGGGCCGAGCACCCTCCACTGCCTCTCGTGTCGCAGCTTCGAACACGAGCAGGTCGGCTGCAGCGTCGGTGACGATGTACTCGATCTCACCCGCCGGAAGCCGGAAGTTCAGCGGGGTGAATACAGCCCCGATTTTCGCACAGGCGTACACCGTGAGTGCCATCTCCGAACCGTTGTGCAGGACGGTTGCGACTCGGTCGCCGGGCTCGATTCCGGCATCGATCAACGCGTTGGCCAGTCGATTGACCCGGTCGTTGAACTCGGCATAGGTCCATCGCTGGTCCTTGCGTGGATAGATGATTGCATCACGGTCGGGGTGTCGGTCAACCGTCTGCTCGAGTGTCTCACCAATTGTGGTGTGTGCTGACATACCAGCACGTGGTACAACGAATCTTCACATAACTGTTCACCGACGGAACGAGCGAACAGCGCGTTGGCGGGTCGTCAGCGCGGTCGGGCGACGATCCCGAGATGGTCCGTATGGTACGCCTCGAGTCGCTGTGTCTCGAGGAGTTCGTACCCGTCCTCGAGGGCCGCTTGCACGTCCTCGAAGACGGCATCCGGGTCGCGCGTGACGTCCTCGCTTCTGGCCTTGACAGCGAGCAGCAGCCGTCCATCGTCGGCGAGGAAGCGTGCGTTCTCGAGGGCGACGCGGGCCTGTCCGCGCGTGGCGACGTCCTGGACGAGCACGTCGACGTTCGATTCGACGACGTGGGCGTAGGTATCGGGTTTCCGTGCGTCTTTGAGCAACGGAAACAGCCGCGGCCGGCTTTCGGCGGCCTCGAGTAAGTCTCGAGCCGGGCGGGCAGCGAACTCGACGGCGTACGTTGGGCCGGCGAAATCGGCGACGTGGCTCACCGTCGTCCCGCTTGCTGCACCCAGATAGAGCACGGTTTCGCCGCCCTCGAGGCCGGTGTCCATACCGAGGTCGAGCATCGCGCCCAGCTTGGATCGAGTCGGGTCCCAGGCGCGCCACTCCCCATCGGTCGGCTCGCCGTACACCGGCTCGCCACGGGTCGCGAGTCGGTCGGTGCCGTCGAACTGGCGGCGTTCGACGCCGTCTGGTAGGTCGTCACTCACCGTCACCACCGCCGTTTCCGTCGTCAGTGCGGGCCTGAATCGTCTCGATTCGGTCCTCGAGTTCCGCCTCGAGTTCGGGTTTTACCTCGCCCGAGTAGTGATCGACGCGCGCAGCGATGGCGAGTTTGCCGGCTACCGCGCGTGCGGCCGAGCCCCGTTCGTCAGGATGGGTTCCCCGAACCGCGTCGTGGATGTAGATGATCCCGTGTTTGGGCGAGGGGGCATGACCGCGCAGATGTGCAAACAGGGCGTCCTCGGCCCCAAGCACCTGCACCGTTCCGCTTGGTTTCTTCGCCAGCGACTCGAGGCCGCCAGCGAGCGAGATCAGTCGCGCCGCGAGGACGGGGTCGGCAAGCGCCGCGAGGTTCGGCGCGACGGTCGGCGTCTGTCGGTCGACGTACTCCCGCAAGTCGTCGGCTTCGTCCGCAAGCGCCACCACGCGTTCGGCCAGCGAGACGAGCGGTTCGTGGCCGGGCTCGATCTCGTCCCGACTCGCCAGCTCGCGGGCGTAGTCGATGCCCGTTCCAGCGTCGGGATCGACGGTTCCGGCCCACTCGGCGAGTCGTTCAGCGAGTTCGTTTGCCGTCCGCGTACAGTCGTCCATCGCCCGCACCGCGTGGACGAGCTGGCGGTCGTCGGCCGCCTCCCGTTCGGTGACATCCCTTCGGGTTGCGGCCGTCGTCGCCGCTCGAAGGGCGTCGTAGTACTCGTCTTCGTCGTCGGTGAACCCTGTCTCGAGTGCAAGCGCAGGCCAATCGCGTGGCTCGTCGGCCGATCCGTCACGGACAGCCGCCGTAGCCGACTCGAGATCGTCGGCGTCGACAGCCGCGAACCAGCCGTTGTCCGCGGCAGTGTTGTCTATCATACGTATCTCTTCGTGGTCGGGGTGGTATATGCGTTCTCGAAACGCCTTTCGCCCTGCCCCCAAAATATCATGAAAGAATGTCCCTGCGGAGGATGGAGCAACAATGTACGTACTAATCATCGGCGCAGGCGAGGTCGGACGGTCGATCGCGGCGAACCTCGAGAAATCGCACGACGTCGCGGTCGTCGAGCGTGATCCAGAGCTCGCCGAGGAAATCACCTACTCGTTTGATGTGCTCTCGCTACAGGGCGACGGGACAGAGTTGGAGACGCTTCAGGAGGCGGGTCTCGAAAAAGCGAATCTGGTCATTGCGTGTACCGAAAGCGACCATACGAACATCGTCATCTGTGGCACGGCAAAAACCGCGAGTGACGCGTTCACGATCGCTCGCGTTCGCCGTCGAACACTGTTGAACACGTGGGAGGGAGCCCAGAGCGCCTTCGGCGTGGACTTTATCGTCTGTACCGATCTGCTGGTCGCTCAGACGATCTTTCGGATCTCCGGCTTCCCACAGGCACAAGACGTCGAGATGTTCGCCGGTGGCCTCGTCAGAATGGCCGAGTTCGAGATCAGCCCAGAGAGCCCGCTAGTCGACCAGCGCGTCATGGATGCCGACGAGTACGATTCGATGACGTTCGCCGGCGTCTTCCGGGACGACGAGATGATCGTCGCCAAAGGCGACACCGTCTTTCAGGCTGGCGACCGGATCGTCGTCATCGGCAGCCCCAGTTCGGTCAAGGAGTTCGCGATGGCGACCGTCACCGACACGACCTCGAGTACGAACGACGTGGTGATCGTCGGCGGCAGCGAGATCGGCTTCCAGACCGCACGCGAGTTCGAAGCCCACGGGTTCGAGCCGCGACTGATCGAACGCGACCACGACCGCGCCCGCGAGATCGCCGAAGCGCTCCCCAAGACGTTCGTCATGGAAAGTGACGCGACCGACACGGAGTTTCTCTCCCGCGAGCACATCGATGAGGCCGATATCGTCGTTGCCGCCCTCGACAGCGACGAGAAGAACCTGCTCGTCTCCCTGCTCGCTCGTCGAGTCGGCGTTGACCGAACCGTCGCAGTCATCGACAACACGGAGTACACCGACCTCTTCGAGACCGTCGGTATCGATGTCGCGATCAACCCACGTGAGGAGACGGCCGAGGAAATCGTTCGGTTCACCCGGACGGACCAGACCGAGAAGATCGCGATGTTAGAACACGACCGTGCCGAGGTCATCGAAGTCGAACTTGGCCCCGAGAGCGCGTTAACTGGCCACCAGATCGCCGAATCGATGGCCGATCTCCCGGAGTGTGTCGTCATCGGGGCAATCTCGCGCGACGGCGAACTCATTACCCCGCGCGGGACGACGGTTCCGCAGGCGGGCGATCGCGTCGTGCTGTTCGTCGATGCGACGGTGCTCGACGAGGTTTCGGCGGTGTTGTGACGCGGGGTCGTCGGCCGCGAGATCCATCCGAGCACGCACTGTGTCGAGTCGACTGACCAGCGAGACGCGAGTAAAGGAGAGCGCCCTTCAATCCGGTCGGCGTACGGATCGCCATGAGCGTTCGCCTCGACGAAGTGAACAGACGCATTATCCATGCGCTGATGGGAGACGCGCGAAACACGTCTGCACCGATGATCGCCAAACAGGTAGGCGTCTCGCCGGCGACGGTCCGGAACCGGATCGCCCAACTCGAGGACGCCGGGATCATTCGCGGTTACCACGCGAACGTCGATTTCGACGCCGCCGCCGGGATGTTGAGAACGCTCTACGTGGGAACGGCACCCATCGAGGAGCGAGCGCGAATCGCCCAACAGGCCCGAACGATCACGGGCGTCGTCAATGTTCGGGAGTTCGTGGCCGGACAGGAGAACCTCCACGTACTCGCCGTCGGGGACGACGTCGAGGCGGTGAACGACGTCGCTCGAGAACTCACCTCACTCGAGATCGCCATCGAGGACGAAAAAGTGGTCCGAACGGAGCAATTTCAGGCCTATCACCCCTTCGGACCGGCCGAAACGCACCAGCAGTTCTCTGACTACATCAGTCTCGCCGGCGGCAACAAAGTCGTCGAACTCACCGTGGACGACGACGCACCGATCGCTGGGATGTCATTAGAGCGTGCCGCACAAGAGGGCGTTCTCGAGGACGGCGTGCTCGTCGTCTCCATCGAGCGCGACGACGCCGTCCTGACACCGCGGGGCGACAGCGAGATTCGACCCGGTGACATCTTGACCGTCCTCTCTAGGGGCGGCTTTACGGAGAGTATGTTCGAAGTTTTCGAAGCCGAGGGGAACTAGCGGCCGGTTCGGAGTCGGATTCGCCGCCCGCAGCCGATTCGACGGATCAGAGACGCTGGCCGAGACCCGTCAAGACGAGCGGCGCGTGCCGTTCGACAAAACCGGTGTGGGATCGCGTCTCACTTGTTTCGACTGCCGAACAGCCGATCCCAAAGCGACCGCTTCGTCGGTCGCTCGGCCAGCAAGACCGAACTTTCGACCTCGTTGACGACGCTGTAGGCGAGCGATCCGCGGATGAGTCGCGAGAGGAGGCCGCGTTCGGTTGCGCCGATGATGAGCAGCGAGTGATCGCGAGCGGCTTCCGCAATCGCCTCTTCGACGTCGCTCGATGCGTCGACACGGATTTCGGCGTCCTCGAGACCGTTGTCGGCCGCCCACTCGGACAGGAACGCCTCGCCCTCGGCTATCTCTCCTTCGTCGACGACGTACTGGAGAGTAATCTCGGAGCCGAGTTGGTCGCGCATGTAGCGGGCCATCTCGGCGCTGAGTTCGGAGTCCGGACCGCCGGCGGTCGGAACCAGCACGCGGTCGGTCTCGAGACCTCGGTCGTTCAGGACGAGGAAGTCACACGGCAGGTCGTGGGTCAACTCGTCGAGTGGTCGTTCTGCGCGACCCGCACTCCACGGTCGGCCGGGACCCCAGCCCATGACGACGGTGTCGGCGTTCTCGCGGCGGGCCACGTTGAACACCTCTTCGAACGAGCGGTGTGAGACGACGGTTTGGACATCGACGGGGACGTCGAGCGTTTCGGTACTCGACCGGACCTGATTCATGAGTGTCTGCGACTCTTCGTCGATCCGCCGAATGTGCTCGGAGCCTTCCCGCAGCGGCGTCTGGTCGGGAACCTCGACGATGTGGACAGCTTTGACCCTGCCGCCGTTGGCCTTTGCGACCACGCTCGCCAGCGACAGCAGTTGCGACTCCGTTCGTGGGTTCGAGACCGGCACGACGACGGTGTGTTCACTCTCCTCGGTCGGTTTGGCGACGTTTGCAGCCGAGACGGCGGCGTCAGGCATCTCCTCGGATCGCGAGAGGATGTAGTCGCTCAGGATCCCCTCACGGTCGGTCTCCGTTCGTGCGTACGCGAAGTACCAGACGATCGCGAAGACGACGAACGCACCGGCAATCGCGGTCGCGAGATTGTCCATGTAGTAGATCAACGCGAGCGAGAGGACGAACCCGGCGATCGGCGTGAACGGGTAGAGGGGAACCTCGAAGTCCGGGTCGTACTCCGGCGGGTTCGTCTCGCGAAAGACGATCAGCGAGACGTTGATCAGCGCGTAGACAACGAGATGGAGCACACTCGCTGCACTCGAGAGGATTGCGACAGTTTCCCCTAAGCCGATGATGAAGACAATAATCATGAGCCCGGTGAGGGCAATCGATCGGTACGGTGTCGCAAACCTGGGATGAATCTCGTTGAGTTTCGGCGTGACGATTTTGTCACGCCCCATCGCGAAATTGATGCGGGCCGACGCGAGAATCGAGGCGTTTGCACTCGAGGCGGTCGCGAGCAATGCGGCAAGCGTGATCGAGGTTACCCCAACGCCAAGAATCGAAAGCTCCAGCCCAGCAACCGCGAACTGGTAGTCGAAGACGATCTGGGCGGCGTAGGTCATTGGCGCGTTCTCGACGTCCTCGAGGAAGAACTCCTCGTGTGGAATCAGCCCCATCAGGAGGCCGACGAGGATCGTGTAGATGACCATCACGATGCCGACGCTGCCGATGATCGCAATGGGGAGGTTTCGGCCGGGATTTTTGAGTTCCTCGCCGATCGTCGCAATCTTGGCGTAGCCGAGATAGGAGACGAACACGAGCGCTGCACCGGGGAGGATCGCCGCCGTTCCCTCGGGTGTGTAGCTGCCGTCGACGGCGACGGTGCCCCAGTCGAAGGAGAAGAAGCCGACGATGGCGAAGATCGTGAGGATGCCAAGCAAGAGCGTGACGATAGCGGTCTGGATGCCGCCGGTCTCTTTTGCACCCATGTAGTTGACTCCGACGAACACGAGCCCAGCAAGTATGGCTCCGATCTGAATTTCAGTGAGAACGATCGGGCCAAGCGCAATCGTCGGGAGCAACGCGAGTTCCCCGAGTCCGGGGATCGGAACGACGATGCCATCGAGTAAGTCGGCGAGATACCCACCGAAGCCGATGGCATAAAACGCACTCGCGAAGGCGAGGCCGATCCAGTCGCCCATCCCCGAGATCGAGCCGAACAGTGGGCCGAGCGCGCGATTGATGTAGTAGTACGCGCCGCCGGCTTTCGGCATCGCGGTGCCGAGTTCGCTCACCGTGACCGCGTTTATCATGGCGATCATCCCACCAATAATAAACGAGATGACGACCGCCGGACCTGCTTGCTGTGCGGCGATGCCGGGCAGAACGAAGATCCCCGCACCGACCATCGTCCCGATACCGATCGCGAGCGCGGAGACGAGTCCGAGGTCCTTGGCGAGTTCTTCGTCTCCGCTGGTCATTGTCGGTTCCTCCGTCTCGAATAATTGCCGAATATCAGTACGAGTGACATAGTTAAGTGGTGCGCGTGCGCTGCTCTTTCGATATCGTGGCCGATGGATCGTTGGCTCTTAATATATTCGCTTCCCGGATTATATCTTGGAATGGGTAGTGTATCCGAAATAGATTGAGCAGCTAGTTAGCGGATCCTGAAAAGTCCGATGATTATTCGACATTATCAGTTCGTCCAATGTCGCCAGTCTCGACCAGACAGGTCGAACACCGTCACGCGATTTTCATACATAATTGCCGATATCTGGCGCTCTGTTACCCGGCTCGTTTGTTATCTGTGGCACACGAACGAACAGTCCGTCACCGTTTCACAACTCGGACTGTGTGTCTCACGCTGGACGGACACGGTACGTATTCGATCGACGGCCCAGACGGCGATCACGGGGACCATAATCGTCTCGAGGCGACCGAACTGTGGCGTCTGCGACAACGAGTGTCGAAACGACACTCGAGCAGCCGAAATAAAAGCACGTCACGAACACGTAATTAAAAGAATCTCCTGCGTGTCTGTTCCGGCTCAGATACCGAACGTCGCCCGGAGCATGTCACGGGTTCCGGGCCCGAGTCCGACGGCGACGACCGTGATCATCATCAAGATCGCAAAGCGCGGGTTCTCGTCGAATATCTCCTCGTTGAAGATCCAGATGATGAAGACGGGCGCAGCGAGTTTCAGGAGTGCAAACGGCCAGGCAGCGCCGGTGATCTCGGTGACGCTGGCTGGAAGCACCGAACCGGTGACGGTGACGATCGCGTCGTTGACCGGATGTTTCGGGGCGTAGCTAAGCCCCCAGACCTGCGACCAATCCAGCATGAGCTGGTTTGCAAAGCCATCGACTGCGTGGGCCCAGATGACGACGATCCCCATGTAGCCGGTGCCGCGGTTCAGCTCGGGTGCGAACCGCTGAATGCCCATCCAGACGATCGCTGTCGAGACGGTCGCAGCCGTCAGGACGATCGTCGGAATCGACGGGTAAAACGAGGCGTACTCCGTCGTTACGGCGAGATAGCCGAGCCACCCGAGCGTCGCGGCGAGCACGACGGCCCCGATGCCAAAGAGCGGATACTCGTACCTCGAGACGGAGTCGTTTCGCTCGAGGAAGACTGCGCCAACGAGTGCGACAAGCGCGATGAGCGTCACTGTGAAGTAGATCAACGGACTGATCAGGAAGCCAGACCACGGTAGCTGAATGGCGAGTTCGCCCGTTTCGCGGTAAGCAGCGACGTTTGCGTCCTCGACCGTTCGGAGCGCGCCACCGAACAACATGAACGGGAACAGCGCGAAAAAGCCCCCGCGGAAGCTACCGATCTCGAGGCGGCGAAGCACGAACAGGACCCCGATCGCCATCAGAATGAGCGTCGGGATGTAGCCGGCATAGGAGATGGCGGTGTACCCCGGCGCAGCGGTTGGCCCGAAGTCACCAGTCGCCTCATTGCAGTGTATCTGTTCACCGCCCGCCCACGCGATACAACCCCAGCCATGTGCGTCGGCGACCACTGGCCCCCAGAAGTACTGCCAGATGATGTCGACGTACACACGCTGTGGAAACACCCAAGCAGCGAGTGTGACACCGGCAACGAGGAGGACAACGGTCGCAGCCCAGACCCGTTCGGGGCCGTACCGTTCGATAAACTCGTCCATGACCGATATCCGTTGGGGTGGGCGCTTACCGTTTCCGGTTTCCTGCAGGTCGTGACAGCGAGCGGGCGGCGATTACAGTGTCTGGGAAATCTCTCGTGTAGCAGCACACAGCTCGTCGTGGATCGCCCCGTTCGAGGCCACCAGCCCCTCGCTGTCGTGTCGCCAGCGATTCCCCTCGAGATCGGTTACGGTTCCACCAGCCTCTCGCACCAACTGGACGCCAGCGACGGTGTCCCACGGGTTCGTCCGCAGGTTCGTCATCGTCCCCTCGAGTGCGCCCGATGCGACCATCGCCAACTCGAGTTGGGCACAGCCGAACCGTCGCATGTCGCCGAAGCGTTCGACGATCGCCCGCGTCGCCGCGGCGTACTCCTCGCGATGGTCGAAATCCCACCAGAACGTCGGGCAGACGGTCGCAGCCTCGGGGTCGCTACAGTCGCTGACCGAGAGCGGCTCGTCGTTGCAAACCGCGCCGTCGGGGCCGACACGGTACGTATCCCCCAGCGCGGGACAGACCGTCGCTGCACCGACGGGTTCGCCGTCACAGACTGCGGCGACGGCCGTCCCAAATGCGCGATTCCCGCTGACGTAGTTGTTCGTCCCGTCGATCGGGTCGACGATCCAGGCCGGCCCCGTCTCGGGAACCCGTTTCAACGCGTCGGCTTCCTCGCCGACGACTGGCTCTGTCGGATACGCGTCCTCGAGGACCTCGATTACCCGCGTCTGGGCGTTCCGGTCGATCTGTGTGACGACGTCCGTCTTTGCGCCCTTTCGTTCGACCTCGAGATCGGTTCGAAACGACGACGCCGCGACGTCGGCTCCCGCGGTCGCCGCACGGAGCGCGACGCTCGTCCGCCGAGATTCGCCTTCGCGTTCGCTCATTGGTCTTCCTCGGCTGGCCGCTGTCAAAAGGAATCGGACTTCGTTACGGCTCAGGGTGCATCGAGCAGGCCGCTGTTGCAGCCGGCCGGCTCACTCGGTGGTCCCGATCTCGAGGTCCTCGTTTTGGACACGCCATTCGAGTTCGAACTCGAGTTCGCGTTCGTCGCCGTGTTCCTCGTACTCCATTTCGAACGCCATGTGCTCTGGGGGCTCGAACTCGACCGTCTCATCACCGAACGCGATCGTGACGGTCCCGCCATCACGAAAGCCGTCTACCAATGACTCGAGGTGCGTGATCACGTCTTCGCGGGCAATATGGTGTTCGTACTCGAGTTCGCGTTCCGATTCCTCCTCATCGTCATCTGATTCGTGAGACATGCGAGTGTTCCTTCGACAGGCTAGTGAGTAAATGTTTGATACGCAGTTGCAATATGACGGTTACGATCTCGGGCCAGCAACCCTGTCGCTCTGCGTTATGGGTCGTCTTAGAAGTTTGCGAGGGCAAGATACTGCTCTTGCCGCACTGTTGGTCAGTGCGAGGGGAGGGAATCGAACCCACGAACGTCTACACGAGCGGATCTTGAGTCCGCCGCCGTTGGCCGCTTGGCTACCCTCGCACGCACTTTGTGTTTGCTCCCTCGTGAGGTTAAATCGTCCGATTTTCGATTCCGTCGTTCAGCGCCTCGAGATCGATCCGGAGCGAACGAGAACGGCCGAAATCGGTGGACTCGAGCCGGCAGGCCACTGCGGTGACCGGAAGCGCTTAGGAACGCCGAGCCAACGACTCGGGTATGAGTGATAATCGCGTTGTGCAGGGCCGAATGGTCACGGGCAGAAAACTCGCGGAGCTTATCGAGGACGATTCGGTCATGGAGACCGAAGCGATCCAGGACGCTGATAGGGACTGTCCCGACTGCGGGGGCAATGTGCTCGAGGTGGGTTACATGCCCTCCGTCACCGAGTTCGTCACTGGCTGGAAGTGCCAAGACTGCGACTGGAGCGAGACGGACCGGGACTGATACCGAGTGCTGTCCCGATGTCCCGGCGCGACCGCAGGATGGGGCGCGCTCGCGCCGGCGCTGACGGACAAGATCCGTATGATCCACCCGGGCTGCGACCGGTGTCGCGACCGTTTTCAGTCACCAGACCAGCCACTCGAGGGTGACGATGACTGCGGCGAGGAACACGTGTTCGCCGTCAACGACGAAGCCGTAGTACAGCGGCCCGCGCTCAGGTGTCGCAAACGGGATATAACACGCGACGTAGGCGTTCATCGCAAGCAGGGAGTAAAACGACGTCGACAGCGGTGTGGCGACGACGAGTGCAACCATGGCGACGGCGACAACGACGTTAGCGACCTGTGAGTAGTAACGCGTTGCTGCCGGCCCGAGTTTGTTCGGCACGGTGGCGATCCCCTCTTCGCGGTCGCCTTTGATGTCCTTGATGTCGAAGATCACCGCCGCGATGGTGATCATCGCGGTCACGTAGGCCGTGATCACGAGGATTTCGAGTGTCCAGTGCTGGCTGTAGTAGTAGCCGGCACCCAGTGGGATCGCTCCCCAGGCGAACCCCACGACGAGATTTTTGACGAGAAAGAGCTGTTTGACGCCGCCGACAGAGTACAGCAGGGCAACGACGAGCGGTAACAACAGGTAGATCGCGCCCTCGAGGCCGAGCATGATCGCGACGACGATCGCAGCGATGTAGAGCCCAACACCGAGCACCAACAGGACCCAGCCGTACCGTCTGGTAAACGCCGCCCGTTCTGGCACGTTCGTTTCGTCTTCCTCGAGGTCAGTGAATCGGTTGACGGTGTAGACGAACAGCGTGGCCGCGAAAACGATAAACACCGGCAGGAACTCGAGCGGTAAGTCAGCAAGGAAAACCGTGGTGACGAGGACGCTCATCGTCGCCAGCGAAATAAACAGGTTACTGTGAACCAACAGACGGAGTATGCGCTTCAGCGACGAGATCCACCGCCGTTTGCTGTGGGTTGCAGCAGGGGTGGTCACGTCAGTTTGGCCTCCTGCCAGTGATGGCGGTGACGAACATGTGTTTAGCGCCGGGCACTTGCGGTGACCGTGCCCTCGGTGTTCGATTACGGCCGAGCGGTGTCAACTGTTGCGGTAGCGTAGTGTTCACACCACGTGGTTCCACCCTCTCTATGGCGACCCACGGAGGAACGATCCATTCAACACTGCAGCCGACACTGAACGGATCCGACACGTGATCGAACGTGTCCGATGCCGAAGTTTTCGAGGCCGAACGGACGCTACGGATTCATCCGAAGATGAGTTAAACATTCGCACCTCGAGTGTGAAAAACCGGCAGCAAGCACCGCCGTGGGTGTGAGAGTCGGCTATCAAGAGAGTCATCACCGCGAGTGAAACTAACAGGATTTAAGCAACGCGGGAACGGCCGTTCGAATGGTTATGAAACTACACGAGTATCAGGCGAAGCAAGTCTTCGCCGACGCCGGCATCCCAACGCCGGCCTCTCAACTCGCCTCTGACGTCGACGGCGTCGTCGCCGCGGCCGAGGAGATCGGGTATCCAGTCGCGATCAAAGCACAGGTACAGGTCGGTGGCCGCGGCAAGGCCGGCGGGATCAAACTCGTCGACGACGAGGACGAAGCGCGCGAGGCAGCCGACGAGATTCTGGGGATGGATCTCAAAGGCTACCACGTCGACAGCGTGCTCGTCGAGGGCGCAGTCGACTTCACCGACGAGCTCTACGTCGGGATCACGATGGACCGTGGCGAGGGCAAACCCGTCGCGATGGTCTCGACCAAAGGTGGCGTCAACATCGAAGAGGTCGCCGAGGAAGACCCCGATGCCATCGCGAAAGAGCACATCGACCCCTCCTTCGGCATGCACCCCTACCAGGCTCGCAAGGCCGTCTACGACGCGGGTGTCGACAAGTCGGTTGCACGTGACGTCTCGAGCGTTCTCACGACGCTCTATCAGCTCTGGGACGACCGAGACGGCGCTGACGCCGAGATCAACCCACTGATGGTCACGGCAGACGACGAGGTCATCGCGGCCGACGCCGTGATGAACATCGACGAAGACGCGCTGTTCCGACAGCCCGAACTCGCCGAGATGGAAGCCGAAGCCGCCAGCACTGGCGACGAACTTGAGCAGAAGGCGGACGAGTACGGCTTCGACTACGTCCGTCTCGAGGGCAACACGGGGATCATCGGCAACGGTGCCGGCCTCGTGATGACGACGCTCGACCTCGTCGACTACTACGGCGGCGAGCCAGCGAACTTCCTCGACGTCGGTGGCGGTGCGAAAGCCGACCGAATCGCGAACGCACTCGATATGGTGTTCTCGGACGACAACGTCGACAGCGTCGTCTTCAACATCTTCGGCGGCATCACCCGCGGTGACGAGGTCGCCAAGGGGATCAACGAAGCACTCGAGCAGTTCGACGAGATTCCCAAGCCAGTCGTCGTCCGTCTCGCTGGCACCAACTGGGAGGAAGGCATGGAGATTCTGAACGAAGACCTCGTGACGGTCGAACAGACCCTCGAGGATGCGGTACAGCGTGCCGTCGAGTACGCTGGAGAGGTGAACGAATAATGAGCGTTCTAGTCGACGACGACACGCGCGTCGTGGTACAGGGCATCACCGGCGGGGAAGGCAAGTTCCACGCCGAACAGATGATGGAGTACGGCACCAACGTCGTTGCCGGTGCGGTCCCCGGGAAAGGCGGCCAAGAGGTCAACGGTGTGCCAGTGTACGATACGGTCCACCAGGCCGTCGAAGAGGAGAACGCCGACACGTCCGTGATCTTCGTCCCGCCAGCGTTCGCTGGTGACGCCGTCTTCGAGTCGCTCGACTCGGATCTCGACCTCGCAGTCGCGATTACGGAGGGCATTCCTACCCAGGACATGGCTCGAGTCAACAAGCGACTCTCTGAGACCGACACCCGTCTCATCGGTCCGAACTGTCCCGGCCTCATCACGCCCGGCGAGGCCAAACTCGGCATTCTCCCCGGGAACATCTTCTCGGAAGGCAACGTCGGTCTCGTCTCCCGCTCGGGGACGCTGACCTACCAGGTCGTCGACAACCTGACCAACCGTGGTATCGGCCAGACCACCGCCATCGGTATCGGTGGCGACCCGATCATCGGCACCGACTTCGTCGACGCCCTCGAACTGTTCGAGAACGACGACGACACCGACGCGATCGTCATGTGCGGTGAGATCGGTGGCGAGGACGAAGAGGAAGCCGCCGCGTTCATCGACGAACACGTCGACACGCCGGTCGCTGGCTTCATCGCCGGCCGTACCGCACCGCCAGGCAAACGAATGGGCCACGCCGGTGCGATCGTCTCCGGCTCCGGAACCGGGACCGCAGAGAGCAAGATCAACGCCCTGAACGACGCGGGCGTCCCCGTCGGCGACACGCCTGAGGAGGTCGCCGACCACATCGAAGAGTTCCTCGCCTAACGCGGCGATCGACCGCCCAACGGAGCAGGGGAACTGAATCGACAGGCAACCTCGATTCTGCGTTCTTACATGCTACTTTAGCGACACCGTTCCAACAGCAACAACCGGAGCGGGTCCCACACCGATCGCACGACAGTTGTGTTCGGATGTACACTGACCGTCAGTGGCTACTGTCGCCCACACCACTGTGAACGTTTTATTCAGTCATCGCTATCGATACTATTGTCTGCTAAACAGCAAATGATTCTGAACCGATATGGAAGAATCGATGGGTGACTTGTCAAAAACTACCGGTAACATCGCCAGAGTTCAACTTGTAGCGCGAAAACGGCCAACAAAATTAAGTGGTTCGCAATCGTTTACTTCTGTACAGAGATGACCTCGAATTTACTCAACCATCAGATTGACGATATCCTCGAATCCATTCTCGAGGAGGCGTCCGGGGACGTCTACATGGTCAATCCATCGGCAGATGCCATCGAAGAGTTCGTGTCCGTTGCAGCCGCATTCGACGGCGAACGGCCGTCGGTAAAGATGCTTGCTGACGAGCGGACACTCAAAGATGTCATGGATGACTTCATCGTCGCCTCGAACGCTGCAGATCTTATCAGTGAAGACGCACTTGAACTTCGAACGCTCGAGGAGGCTCCCGAGAATTCGCTGCTCATCACCGACAAGCGCGTTATCGCGATCGTCCACGCTGGCGACCGCGTTGGCGGGCTCCTCACCGACGACGAGAGTTTCGTCGAGGATACCTACGACACCTACGCGGCTCGCTGGGCGGATGCCTCCCAGTTCAACCTCCGAACGCCGCCAATCACGGCCGTCCGCGAGACGCTCTCCGAAGAGATTAGCCCCGATGCCGAAGCCGACTTCACGGCGATTCTCAACTCGCTCGAGACCGCTCGCGGCGACGGCAACGGCCTCGACGAAGTGACGATTTCACTGCTGGTTGCCGCCAAAAACGAGGCGCTGCTGTACGATATCAGCAAGTGGGGCGAAGACGTCGGGATCGCCTCCAAGGCGACGTTCAGTCGAACGAAGACCAAACTCGAGGATATGGGTCTGATCGACACCGAAAAGGTGCCGATCGATGTCGGCCGGCCACGCCTGCGACTGAAGATCGGCGACGACCGACTCCGCGAGGCCGACAACGGCCAGCTCGCGACGGTTGCCCAGTCGATTCTCAACTGACGATCTCTCGCTCTAGTCACGTTTTCTCGGTTGGGATATCGCGTCTCGGCTCGCGTTCTCCGATCTGATTCTGAATGGGCGTCTTCGGCTACCGCATGGCGCAAACCCCAAGTCGCCGCCGTGAGACGGCTCGAGTATGTACGAAGCGGTCCACGCCCACCCCGACGGAGAGAGCACGGTCGCCAGATACGCAAAGACGGCGGCCGACTACGGCTTCGAGGGCGTGGTCGTGCGCAACCACACAGATTCGCGAGCGACGTACGATGCCGAGCGAATCAGCGAGGAGTACGGAATCGACGTCGTCCCCGGTCTCGAGATCAGAGCAGCCGATCCACAGGAAGCCGGCGGCTCCGTGGGGAACTATCGTGGCTCGCAGACGATTCTAGCGATTCACGGCGGGACGAACGCGTTGAACCGCTTTGCCGTCGAAAACGAGAAAATCGACGTGCTCGCACATCCGATGACCGACAGCGGCGACATCAACCACGTGCTCGTGAAAGCTGCCGTCACAAACGGCGTCCGGCTCGAGTTTAATCTCTCGGGCGTGCTTCGCAAGAGCGGTGGCCAGCGAGTGCGCGTCATCCAGTCGCTTCGCAAACTCGAAGAGATCGTCGACTACTACGACGCCTCATACGTCGTCAGCGCGGATCCAACCTCCCATCTCGAGTTGCGTGGGCCGCGAGAGCTGTGTGCGCTGGGCGAGCAACTCGGTTTCTCGAGTGAGTTTATCACGGAAGGGATGACCGAGTGGAAACGACTCGCCGAGCGCAATCGCTACGTTCAGTCCGAGTCGTTCATTGAGCCAGGCGTCGAACGAGGAAGATATGAAGAAGAGTCTTGACGAACACGCCGCCCGGTTCGACGAGCTCGCCGGCGAGTACGACGAGAACAAATCCGACGAGTACCGCGCCTGTGCGAGTCTGGTCGTCGAACACGCCGCACCCGAGGCCGACGACACCGGGTCGCCTCGAGCCCGCACTCGCTCCGCTCGCACGGACGTCGTTCTCGACCTCGCGACGGGGACGGGAGCGATCGCCCTCGCACTCGCACCCGACACAACGCGCGTCGTCGGCCGCGACATCAGCGAGGGAATGCTCGAGGAAGCCAAGCGGAAAGCCGACGAGGAGGGACTCGAGAACCTCGAGTTCGACTACGGGACGTTCCGCGAACCCAACTACGACGGCCCAGTCGACGTGGTGACCTCGAACTTCGCGCTGCATCACCTCTCGGACGAGGAAAAACGCGAGGCGATCGACGTGATCGCCGCCCTCGAGCCACGACGATTCGTCCTCGGGGACGTGATGTTCTTCGGCGAGCCAGATCCCGACGAGCCGTTTTACTCCCCGGAGGTCGACGATCCGGCGACCGTCGGTACCCTCGCCGACGCCCTTACCGACGCGGGCTTTTCCCTGACCGCCGTCGAACGCGTCCACGATCAGGTCGGCGTGCTGGTCGCAGAGCGGCCGCCGACTGAACTCGAAGACACAGGTGAGCCTGCGGACAGATGAAACACCTCCCGAAACACCTCCAGCCGCGCTGGCGGTATCTCGCCGTCGAACTCGAGGGCTGGCCCGATACGTCGATCAGCCGCCGGGACTTCCAGCGCGAGTGTTGGTATGCGGCCCAGAACTTACTGGGCGATCCAGGGAGCGCCCGAGTCGATATGACGGTTATCAGGTTCCAGTTTACCGGCAAGACCGGCGAAGCGATCGTCCGAGTCCGTCGTGGCGAGACGGAGCCGGCCCGCGCAGCGCTGTCCTGTATCGACGAGATAGCCGGCGCTCCCGTCGGAATCTTCGTCTGCGGTATCAGTGGTACGATACGTGCCGCTGAAGAAAACTATTTAGGACGCCGCGGGCAAGATTCCGAAGAGAGAAACGTCGTGTTCGGGAACGAAGAGCGAGTCGCCGTCCTGCGGGAATGCGTTGCAGACGTACGACTCGATGAGGCGTTCACGGGTGCGACAGACCTCGATTGCGATTTAGCGTGATACTATGCAGGGACAAGCCCAACAGCAGGCGTACGACCGAGGCATCACGATCTTCTCGCCCGACGGCCGACTTTACCAGGTCGAGTACGCTCGCGAGGCGGTCAAACGAGGAACAGCAAGTATCGGTGTTCGAACGGCAGACGGTGTCGTGCTGGCCGTCGACAAGCGAGTCCCATCCGAGCTGCTCGAGGACTCGAGTGTCGAAAAGATTCACAAAGCCGACAACCACATCGGCATCGCAAGCGCCGGCCACGTGGCTGACGCTCGCCAGCTGATCGACTTCGCCCGTCGCCAGACGCAGGTCAACCAGCTGCGATACGGCGAACCGATCGGTGTCGAGACGCTGACGAAAGAAGTCACCGACCACATTCAGCAGTACACCCAAGTCGGCGGCGCACGCCCGTTCGGTGTCGCGCTGATCGTCGGTGGCGTCGAGAACGGCGAACCACGGCTGTTTGAGACCGACCCCTCGGGGACGCCCTACGAGTGGAAGGCACTCGCCGTCGGTGCCGACCGCGGCGAACTCCAGGAGTACTTAGAGGATAACTACGACGAGGAATCGGACCTCGATGGCGGGATCGCGCTTGCACTCGACGCACTCGCATCTGTCAACGACGGCTCACTCCTCCCGAGCGAAGTCGGCCTCGCAACGGTCGACGTCGAGACCGAGTCCTTCGAGCAGTTCGATCACGACAAGATCGAGTCCCACCTCGAGGAGAACGATCTCCTCGACACTGGTGAGGACGACGAGACGGACGAGTAATCGAGACACCGCGCGTTCGTTTTGGGTTTTTTCGAACCCATCATGCGTTTCATGTGAAAGCGACCGGCAGGAAAAGCTCTTTTAACGGGCCGGGGGTATGCTTCGGTATGATATCACTCGACGAGGCAGTGACGGCGCGACTCGAGTCACACGGTGCACGATTTGAAGTCTTGGTCGATCCGGACGCGGCGCTGGCGATCAAACGCGACGAGTTCGACGGCGAGCTAGAGGACGTCATCGCCGCAGAGGACGTCTTCGAAGACGCCTCGCGCGGCGACCGGCCAGCCGAGAACGATCTGGAGACGGTCTTCGAAACGACGGAGCCACTCGAGATCATCCCGGAGGTAATCAAACGCGGAGAGATCCAGATTACGGCCGACCAGCGCCGGGAGATGCAAGAACAGAAGCGCAAACAGTTGATCGACACCATCACACGTAACGCGATCAACCCCCAAATGGACGACGCCCCCCATCCGCCGGAGCGTATCGAGAACGCGCTCGAGGAGGCCGGCTTTACCGTCGATCCGATGGAGCCGGTCGAGACACAGGTCGATGAGGCGCTCGAGGCACTTCGACCAGTGATCCCGATTCGGTTCGAAGAGGTAACGATCGCGGTGCAGATCCCTGCCGAATACGCCGGCAGCGCACAGGCACAGATCCGCGGCTTTGGCGAACTCGAGCGTGAAGAGTGGCAACCTGACGGCTCCTGGGTGGGTGTGTTGACGTTCCCTGCAGGGATGCAAAACGAGTTCTACGACGTCGTCAACGAGCACACGAGCGGCGAGGCAGAAACGGAGATCATCAAAGACAAAGACGACCTGGCGACCCGATAAGACGCGCGATCAGCGGTCGGTTCACGCCGCTATCCTCTGTGAAAACCAATCAGGAAACCACTGGTGAATCCAGCACCGACTGACAGCATCGAGAGCACTGATTCGAACCAATGGGTGGCCTGTGTCTGTGTCTGTGCCTGTGTCTCGATGAACCCCGCCGAGAGGCGGTTCCAGTCGACGATGACGATCTCCTGTGATTCGAGATACCGAAACGCCATCAGCTGGACACCGATGAGAACTGCAACGAGTTTTGCGACTTGTTTCGTCGCGAACCCCAACACCCCACCGAGAACCGCACTGCCGACGAACTCGAGAACGAGCGTCGCTGGATCGACGTCTATCATCACGGATGCGTATTCGAGCCGGCGACAATGACTGTTATGATATCCCGTACGAGCAGGCGGCATCGGGCACGGGATTCAAGACGGTCGGGTGCGTATGGTTGGACATGATTAACGACCGTCCAACAGAGGTGTGTGATCGGCATCCGTAGCGTTATCGGGCACCCACCGCGCCGATTGCAGTCCCGGCGCGAGCAACGCGTGCAACTGCTGGCTCGCCGGATCGATGAGCGTTCCGCCTCGAGTCGCCACGACCACCCCCGCCCGAGTGACACAGACAGCTTGGAACCCATATGAGAGCAATCATTGCAAAACGCGTCGATTCCGGAACGCCCGATACGAGCGAAATCCGTGAGCTTGCCGAAGCGGCGGGGTACACCGTCGTCGGCGAGATCACCCAATCACGGCGAGCCGATGCCGCCCTCCAGCTTGGCGAGGGGAAAGCCGAAGCACTCGCCGAGGAGGTCGTCGCGACCGACGCAACGACCGTCATCTTTGACAACCGGCTCGGCCCCTACCAGACGTACAATCTCGGCCAGCTCCTGCCCGACGGTGTCGAGGTCATCGATCGGTTTACCCTGATCCTCGAAATCTTCGGCCAGCGCGCTCAGACACGGAAAGCACAGCTCCAGGTCGAGCTGGCCGAACTCCGATACGAACTGCCCCGTGCCGAGGCCAAGACCAGTCTGGCCAAACGCGAGGAACACCCCGGCTTCATGGGGCTCGGGGAGTACGACGAGAGTCGCGAACAGGACATCAAAAACCAGATCAGCCGGATCAGGGACGAACTCGAGCAGATCGAACAGACCGAAGAGCAGCGCCGGGAGCGCAGACGCGATTCGGGATTCGATCTGGTCGCACTTGCGGGCTATACGAACGCCGGGAAATCGACCCTGTTGCGCCAACTCGCCGACGATTTAGCGGTCGAAGAAAACGTGGGGCTCCATCCGGACCTCGATCCGACCGCCGAATCACAGGACAAGCTGTTCACGACGCTGGGAACGACGACCCGCCGGGCAGACATCGAGCCACGAGACGTGCTGGTGACCGACACCGTCGGCTTCATCAGCGATCTGCCCCACTGGCTGGTCGAATCGTTCAAGTCGACGCTGGATTCGGTTTACCGGGCGGATCTGGTCTTGCTCGTCGTCGACGTCAGCGAAGACGTCGACGAGATCCACGAAAAACTCGTCACCTGTCACGACACCCTCTATGAGCGCAACGAAGCGCCGATCGTGACCGTGTTGAACAAGATCGACAAAGTCGATGCGGAAGACCTCGAGGAGAAACGAGCGGCGCTGTCGGCGCTCGCCCCGAACCCGGTCATGGTCAGTGCAAAATCGGGAACGAACATCGACGTGCTGCTCGAGCGAATCGACGCAGAGCTTCCTGAGTGGCAAGAAGAACGACTCCTCTTGCCGATGACCGACGAGACGATGAGCGTGGTGTCGTGGATTCATGACAACGCAAACGTCGACGACGTTACCTACGGCGACGAAGACGTCATCGTCGAGTTCGAAGCACGCCCTGCAGTGATTTCACAGGCGCGTTCGCGTGCAACCGAGTTGCGAACCGCCGCGGCAGAGTCCGCGTAGGCCGTCGCCCTTGGTTGGGACTCCTATCATGAGATGTGCCACCATCCATTGACCCTTACATATAAATTGGTGACTATTATTTGGTAAGCTATGGAACGTGTTGCAGTAATCGGAGCCTCAATGACCCAGTTCGGGCAACGCGAGAGCTGGATTCTGGATCTCCTTTCGGAAGCTGGAATCGAGTGTCTCGAGGATGCGGGTGTCGACGCCGAAGCCGTCGAGCATCTGTACGTCTCGAACATGGCCAGCGGCGAGTTCGAAGGTCAAACGGGTGTGCCGAACGCGCTGGCACACGACCTCGATGCGATGCCAGCGTACACCCAGCGTGTCGACCAGACGAGTTCCAGCGGCGGCGCCGGAATCTACGCAGCCTGGCAGTCGGTGGCAAGCGGCGCAAGCGAGATGACGCTGCTCGTCGGCGGCGAGAAGATGACCCACCGGACGACCGGCGAAGCGACCGACGTCATCGCATCACTGACCCATCCCGTCGAGTACAAAACGGGCGTCACACTGCCGTCGTTTGCCGGACTCACGGCTCGACACTATCTGGAACGGTTCGATGCCCCCCGCGAGAGCCTCGGGAAAGTCGCCGTCAAGAACCACAAAAACGGCGTCGACAACCCTCACGCCCAGTTCCAGAAGGAAGTCGACTTAGAGACGATCCTCGAGTCACCGACCGTCGCCGATCCGCTGCGACTGTATGACTTCTGTCCGATCACGGACGGTTCGGCCGCACTCATGCTCTGTCCCGAGTCGGTCGCGAAAGAGTACACCGACGAGTACGTCGTTATTGCGGGCATCGACGGCGCAACGGACACTCACGTCGTCCACGAACGTGAGGACCCGACGATCATGGGTGGCGTCGTCGAGAGCGGTAAGGGTGCCTACGAGATGAGTGGCTACGGCCCCGACGACATCGACGTCGCCGAACTCCACGACATGTTCACCATCCTCGAGTTCCTCCAGATGGAGGGGCTTGGCTTCGCCGAGCAAGGCGAGGCCTGGAAACTGATCGAGGAGGGCTACACCGAACGCGACACCGGCGAGTTACCGATCAACACCTCCGGTGGGCTCAAATCGAAGGGGCATCCACTGGGAGCAAGCGGCGTCGCACAGGGTGTCGAAATCTACGAGCAGCTCATGGGTGAAGCTGGCCCACGACAGGTCGACGCCGACATCGGCCTTGCCTGTAACGTCGGCGGCTTTGGAAACTGCGTGATTACGACGATTATGGAGGCAGCACAATGACGATGGACGCCTACAAGTACGAGGACGGTTCGATCAGCTACCCCGGGCACCCGCGTGGTCCCGGCGGCTCGGAACCGGTCGAGACGATCGACCTGAGCGAGTACACCGCCGAAGTGATAACCTGGACAAAGAGCACAGCCACACCGCCCGGCGTCCGCGAGCCGAACACGCTCGCCATCGTCGAGTTCGACGTCAGCGAGGCGTCTGACGACGCCTCGAGCAGCCGGACGCAGTCCGGTGATGATAGTGAGTCGGTGCGGGCGATCGTTCAACTCACGACCGACGACGTTGAGACTGGTGACGAAGTCGAGCCAGTCTACGTCGAGGAACTCCGCGAACCTGGCGCCGGCATTCGCGAACCTGAGAGTCAAGACTGGGACGGCTACCGGTTCGACCCGGTTTAAATAGCAGAGCTGGATCCGTCAGGATCGTCGTCATCGTCGTCTGCGGATGCGGACGTCTCGTCGTCGGTGACCTCGTTTTCGCCGTTTACATCGGGCTCAGCGCTGTCAGCCTCGCTCTCGTCCCCATACTGGTCTTTCAACGTCTCGAGTTCGGCGTCGACGTCGACTCGAGAGTCGCGGTTGGCGGTGGTGTCGCCGTCCTGTAGTGTGTCGGGATGGCCCTCCTGAATATCGATCCGAACGGCGTCCGTCGCCTCCGTCTGTCGCCGTTCGACGTCGGCCCCGACGTCTCGCAGTCGGCTGTCGACGTCGTCGCGTAACTCGCGGGCCTCGGTAAGCAACTCGCGTGCGCCGTCGTCAGCAGGCAGTGTCCCATCGCTTGCGGCCTGCTGTAAGCGGGCTAAGACGCCGTCGAGCTGTGAGAGGGTCGTCTGCCGGAGCTCGCTGGCCCGCTTGCTCGTGGCGCTCGTCGCCTCGGTCGTTCGATCGCGAACGTCTCGCTCGGTCCGTGCGAGTGCAAGCGCCCGCTGGAATCCCTCGAGCGCCCGCACACTCGTCTTAAGGACGGCGATCGTCGCGGGTACCGCCACCTCATCAGTAAAGGCGAGGAGCTCTCGCGGCGTCGGCGGCCGCAGTGGTGGCGGCTGAAACGGTCGGCGCTGGGTGGACTCGAGTTCCTGCTGGAGGTCGTCGATCGTCCGCGTGAGTTCACGGACGGCCGCGAGGAGTTCGTCGTCGTGGTCGACCATACGCAGTCTACGGCGCCCGGTATGAAAAGCCGGACGGTGAGAACGACCACCGATCTGGCGCTCGATTCAATCGCTTTTAGTTCACTCGCCACCCTGAAACTGGTGTGCGAATCGAGAACAGCTTCATTCCCGTCCACGGCGTCGGGGAAACCACCGAACGGCGCCTCTGGCAACGGGGGATCACCCACTGGGACGAGTTCGACGGCAGCGTCGTCGGCGACACGATTGCAGACCGGATCGAGACGTTCATCGAGGAAGGCCGGACCCACCTCGAGCGCGGCGATGTCGCCCCGTTCACTGAGGCACTGCCGGCAGCCAGCCGCTGGCGGTGTTACGAGAACGTCAGCGAGCAGACCTGCTTTCTGGACATCGAGACGACCGGACTCGACGCGGCAAGCAACGACGTGACGACAGTCAGTGTCCACCGCGGCGGCGAGACGAAAACGTTCGTCAACGGCCGGGATCTGACTGCCCGACGGCTCGAGGCCGAACTCGAGGCGTCATCGCTGCTGGTAACGTTCAACGGCCAGCGCTTCGACGTCCCCTTCCTCGAGACGTGTTATGACCTCGACGTGCAGACTCCCCACGTCGACCTCATGTATCCCTGCAAGAAAATCGGCCTCGACGGCGGCCTGAAAGCGATCGAACGGGACCTCGGGATCGACCGCGACCGACCCGACCTCAGCGGCCGCGATGCCGTGCGCCTCTGGCACGAGTACGAACGCGGCGACGACGGCGCACTCGAGACACTCATCAGATACAATCGCGCGGACACGCAGAACATGGAGCCGCTGATGGAGATCGTCACGGATCGCCTCCACGAGACCGTCTTCGAAGCCGCCTGTGCTGAGGAGTAACGGACCATCTGTGCGTCGATAGGTACCTATACGGCGATTGATACCGTCTGCAGGCGATAATGAGCGACAGCGACGACAGCGACGACTATGTGGTGGAGATCGACGTTCGGCTCCGCGATATCGACTTCATGGGCCACGTCAACAACGCAACGTACGCGACGTATCTCGAGGAAGCCCGGCAAGCGTACTTCAGCGACGTCGTTGGCGTCTCACTGGTCGACGTTGGCACCGTCCTCGCAAACATGGAAATCGACTACAGCAGCCCGATCGAGGCCGACGCGGATGTCACCGTTGCACTTCGCGCGACTGAGATCGGCACCTCGAGTCTCCCGATAGAGTACGAGATTCGGGCGGATGGGAAGCGGGCTGCGACAGCACGAACGGTCCAGGTGCTCGTCGACCGGGAGACGGGCAACTCGGAGCCGATTCCGGACGACTGGCGAACACGGATCGACGCGGCTGGTGAGTAACGGTTGGAGACTGAGACACTGACAGCTGTCTTATCAGATACGATCTTGCTTGACGGCGCTGACCTCGCCGTCACTGTCGACAACGATCTGATAGCCACAGAACGGGAACTCAACGCGGCCGTCCGCGCGTTTTGAACCGTCTTCTCGCTGTGTAAAGAGTGAATCGAGCGCTTCCGGATTGATTACATCGTACAACGCGTCGTACTCCGGCGGTTCGATATCCATCGGATCCACACCCTCTTGCTCGGCAACGGCAGCAATAACGTCGAAACTTACTGAGTGCACATCGGCAGTGTCTGAACGATCGACTGAGAGTAGCATTGGGCGGACTCTTACGGTCATCGAATATAAACCCTCTGGCGTCAACCCACTGTTTATGGACCGATCTGAGCTGTAATGTATACACCTGGTTGTTAATGTATATAATTTGTTCCTGGATAGTACTGATATTAGTATCGTCTTCCCCGTTGAATATATTTGAGAAGGAATATTCAATTTACAGGCACTCATTGTAGACAGACATCCCGTTCTCACTCCGTGCAAATTCGTCCGCCACCGTTCGGTGACCGACGCGATGTCGAACATGTTCGCAACTGGAGTTTCACCAGTTGCGCTCGTCTTCCTCGTATGGCACCCGAAACGGCCCACGAGGAACGACGAGCACAAACTCAGCCACAAACGACCGTCACCGTCCGTTGTACCGGGCATATCCGCGATGCCGTCGGGAACCACGAACTCGAGTTCACGTTTGCGGGCGACCGGTTGCGAGACTTTCTCGAGGCGTTTTTCGAGGTTCACGGCGTCGAAGAGTTGCTCATCGCCGAAACGGAGGCTGATGCGACTGCCCACGGCTGGGCACCAGCGCCCGACGATTTGCCGGGTACCTGGCGCAAAAATCCCGAAGGTGAGCAGACCCGGACATACGCTCGCGTCTGTATCAATGGCCGGTTCAACGAACACTACGAGGGGTTTGAGACGACACTCGAGGACGGTGACCGGGTTGCGCTGATCTATCCGTTCATGTTCTGTTGCTAAGGATCGCGTCCGTAGACGGCGTCAAAAATCGAAGTGGGCGGCAGTGTCGCCAGCGAGACGGGTTACTCGAGGACGACCAGCACGTCGCCCATATCGACGCTCTGGTCTTCTTCGACGGCGATTTCGGTGACCGTGCCGCCGTTCGAGGCGACGATGTCATTTTCCATCTTCATCGCTTCGAGGACGACCAACACGTCGCCAGCAGCGACCTCGTCGCCGACTTCGACCTCGATGTCGAGGATCGTCCCCTGCATCTCGGCGTCGACGGTCTCGCCGTCACCCTCGATCTCGACCTCGTCGCTCGAGCCACCGGCAGGCTCCGGTCGGCTGGCCTGTGCATTACCACCAGCGTCGATGTCGCCGGCTGGGATCGCGGGCGCACCGTGTTCCTCGAGTTCGACCTCGAAGCGTTTGCCGTTGACTTCGACGGTGAACTCGCGTTCGACGCTCTCTTCGTCGTCGCCTGCGCCGTCACCGGTGTCGCCGCCCCACTGCTGTTGGGCGTCTTCGATTCGGCTCGGATCGAGTTCATCGTCGAGATACTTCGTCGTGTGTGTGCTCTCGACGAAGCGCTCGTCGGTGAGCATCAAGCGGTGGAACGGGATGATCGTCGGAATGCCTTCGATCTCGTACTCCCGCAGGGCACGCAGCGAGCGCTCGATACACTCGTCACGGTCCTCGCCCCAGACAACGAGTTTGGCGATCATCGAGTCGTAGTCGGTGACGAGTTCGTCACCCTGGCGCAGCGCGTCGTCCATGCGGACGCCGACGCCGCCCGGTGGGTCGTACGTCTCGAGGGTACCACCGGTTGCGGGCGCGAAGTCGTTGGCTGCGTTCTCGGCGTTGATCCGGAACTCCATCGCGTGGCCGTCGATCGAGACATCGTCCTGCTCGAAGTCGAGTTCCTCGCCGGCGGCGATCTTGAGCTGACGTTTGACGATGTCGATTCCCGTGATCTCCTCGGAGACGGTGTGTTCGACCTGAATCCGGGTGTTGACCTCGAGGAAGTAGAAGTTCGTCTCCGGGCCGAGCGGGCCCTCGCGGCCGGGCTCTTCTTCGACGAGGAACTCGACGGTGCCGGCGTTGGTGTAGTCGGCTGCGGAGACACCACGACGGGCTGCTTCGCTGATCTTCTCGCGCAGTGCATCCGACAGCGCTGCCGATGGGCCTTCCTCGATGACCTTCTGGTGGCGGCGCTGGAGCGAACAGTCACGCTCGCCGAGATGGCAGACGTTGCCGTGCTGGTCGGCGACGATCTGGACCTCGATGTGGCGTGATTTCTCGAGGAAGCGCTCGAGATAGACCGAGTCGTTGTCGAAGTAGGCCTCACCCTCTCGCTGGGCGCTCTCGAGTTGGTCTTCGACGTCGCTTTCGTCTCGAACGACTTTCATCCCGCGGCCGCCACCGCCGCCTTCGGCCTTGATGGCGATGGGATAGCCGTGTTTCTCACCGAACGCCTTGACTTCCTCAGGGTCGGTAACGGGATCGGTCGTCCCGGGTACGATCGGGACGTCTGCTTCGTCCATGATCGATCGGGCCTTGGTCTTCTCGCCGAGGGCTTCCATCGAGTCGCCGGATGGGCCAACCCAGGTGATGCCCTCGGTTTCTTCGACTTTACGGGCGAACTCGGCGTTCTCCGCGAGGAAGCCGTAGCCAGGGTGGATGGCGTCGGCATCCGCTCGGCGTGCGGCATCGATGACGGCCTCGTGGTCGAGATACGAGTCGGCCGCACGCGCGGGGCCGACATTGTACGCCTCGTCGGCGTAGCGGACGTGGCCCGAATCTTTGTCGGCTTCGGAGTAGATTGCAACAGTCCCGATGTTTAGCTCCTCGCACGCACGCATTACTCGGACGGCGATTTCCCCACGGTTCGCTACCAGAACCTTCCTGAACATTCCTGTGAGAACCAACGCGAAGCCCCTACGTTACTTTTTCGCAACGGGTCTGTCGAGGATGGATGTCACAGCCGATACCGAGAGCCGGGGCAGACCCGAACAGAGTGTGTAGCGTCATTTGCACGTCTGTGACAGTCTTCCCGGCTGAGACGGGGTGCTATCTGTCGGTGCTGGGACACTAGAACAACAGACCGTCTGAAAGACGGTGCGAGGGTGAAGACGAAGATGAGGAGGCGGGTGTGGAGTCCGCTCGTTCCCGGGAAACGAGCGTGCGACGGGCCGGAGCGACGCGCAGTGCCGGTCGTGACGTGAAAAGCGCCGTAAACCGGCATCCGTACTATCGGGGCATAGAATAAAAAGACAGCGGTCGAATCACCCACCGCGGCTACAGTCGTCGGTCGCGAAGCGCCGGGAACTCCTCCCGGACGCGAGTCAGCGCCCCGAGGTCGAGGTCGGCCATCACCAGCGCCGACTGGTCGCCGCTCGAGGCGAGCGTGGTTCCCCACGGGTCGTATGCGGTCGACCGGCCAAGCAGCGTCGCGTCCGCGCGCTCGAAGTGGCCGGAGCCGTTTATCGTTGCGACGAACGCCTGGTTTTCGATCGCACGCGCTCGAGAGAGCGTCTGCCAGTGTTCGACGCGTGGATAGGGCCACGCACTCGGGACGAGGACGAGCTCTGCGCCGGCGTCGATCAGTTGCCGGTACAGTTCCGGAAACCGAAGGTCATAGCAGGTCGTCGCGCCGACGGTGACGCCACGGATCGTCGCCGTCTCGATTCGCTCGCCAGGGACGAGCAGCTCCGACTCCGCCGACTGGTAGCCAAAGAGGTGGTGTTTCCGGTAGACAAGCTGCCGTTCGCCGGTCGAATCGAACAGCACAGCGGTGTTTGCAAGCCCCTCGTCGGCAGGCGTTTCGACGGCCTCGGTCGCCGCTAGATCCTCGACGATACTCCCCGCGAGGACGGCAATCTCGTGGTCGGCAGCAGCCTCCCGCAACCGCGTAACCGTCTCCCCTTCGAGCGGTTCGGCGTGGCGCTCGTAGCTATCGAACGCGAAGTAACCCACATTGAACAGTTCGGGCAACGCCACGAGGTTCGCACCCCGGTCGGCGGCACGCGACACCGCCTCGAGTGCGCGCTCGACGTTCGCCTCGATTTCGGTTGCCTCGACGTGAATCTGGGCGAGTGCAACTCGAAGTGTCTCATCAGCCATCGTTATCGATCCTCGGAACGGGTCGTCTGCAGGTCACGCTCGAGCGCACGCCGAAGGTTCTCGAGTTCGCCGTCTAGGTTGCGTTTGAAGAACTTCTCGACGCCGGGGAGTTTGCCGTCGACGACAAAGTGGTTCTCGAGGCGCGTGCCGGTGTCGGTCTCGACGATCTCGTGTTCGCCAGTGACGGTCATCACCTTCGATTTGCCGACGAACTTGACGTACGCCGGCGGCTCTCGTGTGACGTCTTCGGTTTCGACGGAGACCGTTTTGCGAACGAGTGGAATCGGCAACTCGACGTGCCAGGTGACGTGTCGACCGTCCGGATCGTTGACGGTGTACTCCTGAACGACGCTGATTGCCCGCGCACGGTTTTTCGGATCGGCAATAAATTCCCAGACGTGCTCGGGAGCTGCCGACAGCTCGAACGAACGGTCGACCCGTACAGTCATGCTACTAACTGAGGCCGTCTGTAATAAAAAGACCGCGGCCCGAGGTCGAACATCGAACCCAATGCTTCGAGCTGAAGGTTCAGCTAAGTGTTACTTTCCAGGTGGTTGAGCGAGCACGGCCCCACTTTTCGATATCGACATCGTCCGATTTTTCCGCAAGGTGGGGGAGCCGAACGCCGACCTGCTTTGATGAAAGTCCGATCGCGTCGGCGATGTTTTTCGCCCGGAAGTACTGTTCACCTCGGGCGGCACTCTCTCTGAGATACGAGAGAATTCGCTGCTCTTCGTCGGAGTAGTCGGTCATCGTCCGTACCCGCCCATACGGCGCCGTCGCTCTTAACTGTTGGCGGATGTGCAGTGGCCAATCGCCGGACAGAACCGGGATTGGGCGACGGTTCTAATAGAGGTGAATGCCGACGATTGCCAGCGCGCTAAAGATCATCGCTGCTGCAAAGCCCCATGCTGCGGTCATATCCGGTGCACCGGCAAACATCAACAGCGCACCAATGGTTGCGGCCGCACCAAGCGCAAGCGCCAGTCCAACATTCATATCCGTCGATGATTCGGATTCCGTGGCCATACCCGGGGATTGTGAGTGATGTGTCTTAATAGCATCCATTACGCGTCAGACTCACACCCACCTGAAACCACACGCAGGAACGACGGCCGGGTTCGAAACCCGACTCAGAACCGACTTGTCCGCCCGGCAGCAGACCACGGATCGGTCGGCGCATCGCGTGGGACGCGAACGGTCCGACTCTGGTGGGACCGGACACGGCCAGCAAACGACCAACGTCTGCCATCCCACGTCTCCTCGCCGCTTGCCGCCGCTGCCGCGGCGACTGCGAGCGCGTGATCATGAAGATGCGCCCCAACTGCAGCGGCGATTGCCGCCGCCTCTTCCTCGGTGGCATCGTCGGGAATGTCGAGTTCGATATTCGACAGGACGCCGTCCTCGAGTGCGGCGTCGCCTGCCGATGGCTGTGGGCCTGACTCGGCGGCGTGTCCGTCGTCGACTTCGACGTTCGACTGTTGTGATGTCATCCTTAGAGCGGGATGTTCCCGTGTTTCTTGTCCGGTTGCTCCTCGCGTTTCGTCTCGAGCATCTCGAGGTCGGCGATCAGGCGTGGTCGGGTCTCGGTTGGGACGATGACGTCGTCGAGGAAGCCTTTGTCCGTCGCTGTGTATGGGTTGGCGAACTCCTCGCGGTACTCTTCGATGAGTTCGTCTCGCAGTTCGTCCGGGTTGTCGGACTCTTTGAGTTCGTTCCGGTAGAGGATGTTGACGGCACCCTGTGGCCCCATGACGGCGATTTCGGCAGTCGGCCAGGCGTAGTTGACGTCTGCGCCGAGGTTCTTCGAGGCCATGACACAGTAGGCCCCGCCGTAGGCTTTCCGAGTGATGACCGTCAGCAGCGGCACGGTCGCCTCGGAGAAAGCGTACAGCAGCTTTGCGCCGTGGCGGATGATCCCACGGTGTTCCTGATCCGTGCCGGGCATGTAGCCGGGAACGTCGACGAATGTGACGATCGGGATATTGAACGAGTCACAGAAGCGGACGAACCGCGAGCCCTTCATCGAGGCGTCGACGGTGAGCGTACCGGCGTTGACTCGAGGCTGGTTGGCAACGACACCGACCGAGCGGCCATCGAGTCGACCGAAGCCGACGACGATGTTCTGTGCGAAGTTGTCCGCGACTTCGAAGAACGAGCCCTCGTCGACGACCGAGTCGATGACGTCAGTCATGTCGTAGGGCTTCTGTGGGCTCGGTGGGACGATGGTCTTGAGATCCTCGTCACGCCGATCTGGGTCGTCCCACGGCTCGACACGTGGTGGGTCCTCGACGTTGTTCTGGGGGAGATACGAGAGTAGTCGCTTGATGTCGTCGAGCGCCTGCTCTTCGTCCTCGACGGCGAACTGGGCCACACCGGTCTTGCCGGCGTGGGTCATCGCCCCACCGAGTTCCTCGTGGGTGACCTCTTCACCGGTGACGGTCTTGGTGACGCCGGGGCCGGTGATGTACATGTGGCTCGTGTCTTTCACCATGAAGATGAAGTCAGTGATCGACGGCGAGTAGACCGCACCGCCCGCGCAGGGACCCATAATACCCGAGATCTGCGGGACGACGCCGCTTGCTTCCTGGTTCCGGCGGAAAATCTCCGTGAAGCCGGCGAGACTCTTGACACCTTCCTGGATACGGGCGCCAGCGGAGTCGTTCAGGCCGATAATCGGCGCGCCGACCTCCATCGCCATATCCATGACCTTACAGATTTTCTCGGCGAACACCTCACCGAGCGAGCCGCCAAAGACGGTAAAGTCGTGTGCGAAGACGAACACGGTCCGGCCGTTGACCTCACCGTAGCCCGTGACGACACCGTCGCCCGGCACTTTCTTCTCTTCCATGCCGAACTGGCTCGTCTGGTGGGTTCGAAGCTGGTCGAACTCCGTGAAGGTTCCGTCGTCGAGGAAGTAATCGATCCGCTCGCGGGCGGTCATCTTCCCCTTGTCGTGTTGTTTCTCGATTCGCTCTTCGCCGCCACCAAGGCGAGCCTCCTCGCGAAGATCCTCGAGTTCGTCGATGCGCTCTTCCATCGTCATGCTCGAAGCACCCCTGTCGGATTCATACGGGTTTCTGCGAGGACCAACAGGAAAAGGATTCCGTAACTCTTTCACGATTAATAACCGGACGAGGGGGAACTGATAGGGGGGTCACAAAAAGTTATATATGACCGCCTTTTTAATGAGGTGGATATGGTGCAACGAGAAACGTGGGCAACGAGAACAGGCTTCATCCTGGCTGCAGTCGGGAGTGCAGTCGGATTGGGGAACATCTGGAGATTTCCGTTCGTTACGGGTGAGGGAGGTGGTGCAGCGTTCTTGCTGGTCTATCTCCTGTTTGTCGCATTGATCGGCTTCCCAGCGATTCTGGCCGAGTTCGTCGTCGGCCGGAAAACCGAACGAAACCCGGTCGGCGCACTGATGGAACTGGGTGGGAGTGCGTGGAAATACGTCGGTGGCGTCTTTGTTCTCACTGGCTTCGTCATCCTTTCGTTCTACAGCGTCGTCGCAGGCTGGTTCATCCGCTACTTCCTCGAGGGCTTTCGTGGAAGCTACGGAAGTCTGCTCGCGGGATACGAGGGTGCTGCAGCCGAAGCGGAACTCCCGGAAGCGGCAGTCATGTTCGGTGACGTGTCGACCGGTCTCGATGCGTTCGTCTTCCATACGCTGTTTATGGCGGTGACGATCGGCGTCGTCGCACTCGGCATCCGTCGCGGCATCGAACTCGCGGTGAAGGTGATGGTGCCAGCCATTATCGTGTTGCTCGTCGGAATGGCCATCTGGGTGGCGACGCTGCCCGAGGCCAGTGCCGGCTACTCGTACTATCTCTCGCCGGAGTTCGGCGTCATCGCCGACAACTGGGCGACGCTGCTGCCAGCGGCCGCCGGACAGGCCTTTTTTACGCTCTCGCTCGGGATGGGTGTGATGATCACGTACGCGTCCTATCTCGGTGAAGACCGCAATCTGACCAGAGACGGCACTGCGATCATCGGCTTCGACACCGGAATCGCGTTCCTGACCGGACTGGTCGTCTTCCCCGTCTTCTTCTCGGCAGGCATGACCGAACCTGGCGATGGTGGGCCCGGTGCGATCTTCGTCTCGATGACCGAGGCGTTTGCGACCATCGGCGGCGGCCACGTTCTCGGTCTACTCTTTTTCGGCACGGTTTCAATTGCCGCGCTCTCGAGTGCGATCTCGCTGCTCGAGGTCGTGACGGCCTACGTCATCGACGAGAAAGGCGTTGATCGATGGAAAGCGGCACTCGGCATGGGTGGAATCATCTACCTGCTGGGTGTGCCAGTCACCTACGATCTGATTTTCCTCGACCTGCTCGATGGCTTCGCAGACGGTATCCTGCTGGTGTTCGGCGCACTCATGCTGGTGATCCTCGTTGGCTGGATCGCACCGAAAGTCGCCGTCGAAGAACTCGAGAAAGGTATCGGTAATCTCGGCGGACTCGGTCAGGCCTGGATCTGGGCGATTCGCGTGCCGATCCTCCTCGTGCTGGTCATCACGCTGTATCTCGGTGTCGAAGGCTACGTCGGATTCCTCACTGGCGACTTCGCCGACTGGATCAGCGCGAACCTGTAACTCACGCCAACGCGTTTTCGCAATTTTTAGGCTTCGCCGTAGACCGGGACGGAAGCACCGCTTGTCACCGCTGCCCCGTCACTACAGAGGACGGCAAACATATCCGCGATCTCGGCCGGCTTGACCCACGAGTCGTGATCCGCGTCGGGCATCATCTCGCGGTTCATCGGCGTATCGATCACGCTTGGCATCACGCAGTTCGCTCTGACCGTCCCGCGATTTTCCGCGGCAAGCGTCTCCGTCAGCAGGCGAATGCCGGCTTTCGTGATCCGGTAGGGGCCGTCGCCTTCACCGCCCTCGAGTGATGACCGCGCACTCACGCTGACGATCGACCCCGACGTCTCCTGAAGATGAGGCAAGGCGTGTTTCGAGGCCAGAAACGCCGTCTTCAGGTTGATGTTCATCAGCAACTCGAACGCCTCGAGGTCGGTGTCCTCGATCGGGTCGCCGCCGCGCCACGTGCCGGCGATGTTACAGAGATGGTCGATTCGGTCATGGTCGTCGACAATGGTCGAGACGAGACGCTCGACGTCGTCCTCGTCGGTCAGATCGGCCTCGTAGAACTGGACCCCCGAATCGGGGTCGAGCAGGCTGTCCTCGTCGTCGGGAGCGACGATGTCGACGGCACAGACGGTCGCGCCGGCCGTTCGGAATCGGTCGACGACAGCACTCCCAAGCGCGCCGCTTGCGCCGGTCACGACAGCAACAGTGTCATCGAAGTCGACATCGAATTCGGTTCTTGGTGACATACGACACTCTTCGACGCCCTCGCAGATTAATGACGGGGTGACCACCTACGGACGGGACGAGTCGGTCGACCGATGGCACCGACGACGGTCAGGGAGTGATCGGCGGTAACGCAGCCTGTTCGAACCAAAACCCCACAATGGCTTCGGCCAGTGCAGCGTACTCGTCGGGAGCCGTCGGCCTAGTGAGACAGGCGTTCGCCGCGAGTTCGTAACTCTCGAGGATATCCGTAGTGGCGTCCGAACTCGTTACCACGAGAACGGGCACCAGCCTGAGTTTCAAATCATCTTGGATCGTCTCGAGAAACTCGAACCCATCCATTCGAGGCAGATCCAGATAGAGGAGGATGAGGTCGGGAAGGGAGGCCGACTCTCGGTCGTGTCGCCTCGAGAGTAACTCGAGTGCATCGTCCCCACCGGTCGTCACGTGAATCCGCGTCTCGATCGAAAGCTGCTCGAAGGCGTCCCGAATCAGTTGGATCTCGCCAGTATCGTCCGCGACCAGCAGTAGTTCGGTTGGGTTCTCGAGTGGAGTGGTCATCAATCAGTCACCAGACACCGACACAACGTTGGGGATGCGTCGGAACGATCAAGAACTGTAATCACTCGCTCATAGCGACGGGACCCCATTAACGATATGTACTAAGTACTTTGGTACTCACACCGCGTTCCAGCTGGAAACCAGGCGGCTGCGAGCAGTCCGGCCACCGAATCGTGGATCCACTACTGACCAGTGTGCGAGTGCCGACTGGCAGGGTTTCATATCGGCGCAAGAACGCCGGACCCAGCGAGTCACTAAAGCCACTTGCCACCCTTGTACCACCGAATGCGCTTGATCGCCCACCGTGGGTTTGCTGCCACGGCACCCGAGAACACGATCACAGCAGTCCAATCCGCAGCCGAGTACGCAGACGCCGTCGAGTTCGACGTTCGCCGGTGTGGCTCGGGCGAACTCGTCGTCATCCACGACGAAACAATCGACCGCGTGACCAGCGGCGCCGGCACTGTAGCTGATATGACACTCGAGGAGTTGCAAGCCTACACTGTCCTCGACACCGGGGAACGAGTACCGACACTCGAAGCAGTGCTCGATGCCCTCCCACGGGGGGTCGAGGTCAATCTCGAAATGAAGGCATCCGAGATCGCAGCGGACGTCCTCAAGGCCATCGCCGATGTCGAGAACCGCGTCGTCACGACGTCGTTTCTCCTGTCCGAACTGCGGGCGATCCGCGACCTCGATCCGGGCCAGCCGACGGGTCTCCTCGTCAACCGCCACCTCGAGACACCCGTCACGACCGCCGTCGAACTCGACTGTGACGTTATTGGCGCGAACTACTGGCGATGTCTGTCGACGTGGCTCGTCCCCCGTGCGAAGGCCGTCGGTCTCGAGATCCACGCGTGGTCGCTCGAACGCCGTGCGGTAGCAAAGCTACTCGAGTTGCGAGGCGTCGACTGTGTGTCGGCGGATCGACCGCTCCGGGTCTGATAAGCCTTGGCTACTCGCCGACGGTCATCACTGAGACGGTCCGCGTTCGCGGGCCATCACACTCGACGAACAGCACCGACTGCCACGTCCCAAGTGCGAGCTCGCCGTCTTCGACCGGAATCGTCACGTCCGGCCCAATAAGTGCCGCTCGGAGATGGGAATCAGCGTTTCCGTCCAGCTGGTCGTGAGCGTGCCCTTCGTCGGGAACGAGTTCCCGGAAAAACGACTCGAGATCGCCACGCAGTCGCGACTCGTTCTCCTGAACGAGGAGTCCAGCGGTCGTATGTCGAACAAAGGCGGTCACAGTCCCCGACTCGAGGTCGTCTGGAACGGCGTCGGCGATGCGGTCGGTTACGTCGACGGTCGTCAGCCAGGCGTCTGTCTCGACGGGAAACGTCGATTGGGGCATACGAGCGCTGACGCGGGCCAGCGACCACTAGTTTGGGGTCGAAGAGACCCACTCCCGACTGTCACATCACAGCATACGACGGCCCGTGTGGGTGTCGGAGGTCGGTTACTGTGGCGTCTCCGAAAGTCGATCCAGCGCCCAGTCGGCCCGCTCACGGACAGTCGGTTCGGGATCCTCGCTTGCGAGCTTTGCAAGCCGATCCGTCGCCATCTCGAGGCCGCCGTGGGCGAGTGCAACACATGCGTTCGCGCGCACGCGCTCGTGATCATCTTCGAGCAACGCAAGGAGCTGTTCCCGTGCAGGGTCGACAGCTGTCGGTGTCTCCACGGCGAGACGAGCCAGCGCCACCGCAGCGTTGGCGCGTGTCGTCGGCTCGTCGTTCTCGAGTGCGGACGTCAGCTCGGGCCGGGCCGGTTCGACAGCGCCGGGAACAGTGTGTGCCACATCGGCGAGACAGCCGATGGCGTTGTTTCGCAGTGTGTCGTCGTCGTGATCCGTGAGTGAAATCGCGTGCTCGACGAACTCGAGTGTCGGCAACGACGCCTCGGATGTCGCTAGCCGACCCAGCGCAGAGAGTGCAGGCCCGCCGTTTCGTTCCGGATTCGTCGCAATCGCGTCGGTCAACACTGGTACGGCTGGCTCGATCGCCGCCGGCCGTTCTCTCGACAGCGCTGTGAAGACGCGAACACCCCAGCGGTCGTCTGTCGGTCGGTGGTCGGCTACCTCAACGATCGCCGTAACGTGATCGACGACCGCGGCTGGTTGCTCGGCTGCGATAGTCTCGAGACAGCGAAGGAGCTCACGTGTTGCCGGCTGGTCTGGGTTCTCGGTGGCAAACGAGACGATTCCGTCGACCGATGGTGCGACGTCCGTCGGTGACTCATCCGCAAGCTCTGCCAGACAGTAGGCAACGTCCTCGTGACAGTCGAGTGCAGGCTGCTCGAGGAGGCCTCGGAGCTTCGGGACGGTCGGAATACACGCGCTCGGCTGATCGGCTACGGCGTCGTGGATCGTCTCGACGGCTGCCCGTTGCTCGGTCGGTTCGTGCGTATCGAGTTGTGCGAGAACTGACGGAAGATCGAATGCAGACACCGCAGTTCGTCGCTGTTGGATCGCGTCGCCCCCTTCCCCATCCATAGTATCCCCAGCATGTGCGATCGACGGCAAAAGCTTTCGGGAATTGAACTGAACGCTACTGGAGAAAAAACAGATCAGGCGAGCCACTCGTCCGGCTTCGTATCGTAATCGACGTCATCGGCCGCGAGATGGTCGACGTCCTCCCATGGGACGTCCTGAACTGTTGTGTCGGTACCGTCATATCTGATCAGTTTGCCTCGCTCTTCGGGTTCTGGTTCGCGGTTGCGACGCTTTGCCACTTCGATATCGTGTTCGTCGACCTCTTTGACGATCGTGAGCAGGTTCACCGGTCGACCCCAGAGTTCGAAGATCCGTTTGAGTGTCTCGCGAGCCTGGCCGAGATCGAGCATGACACCATTGTACTGGTGGCCCAACAGGAGTTCGTTCGCGTTGTTGTAGTTGCCGTCGTAGACCGCGATCGTCGGCTTCCCGAAGTTGGTAAACTGCAAGAGTAGCTTCTTTTTGACATCTTCGGCCGCATCGCTGGCAACATGGAACTGGCCGGTCGCCTGGGAGTGTTCGTAGGTGAAGTAGTTGTTCTCCGTGATGAACTCCTGGGTCAGGAACTCATCGAGGAAGGTGACGTCGTTGTGGCTCTCACGAATGTCGAACATCCGATCCCAGCCCGCAGTGAACTCGACGTCTGCGAGTGCTTCCTCGACGGTTTCATAACGCGCGTCGTCGAAGAGGTAGCGGCCGATCTGTTCGATCTCCTGTTGACTCACTCGAGCCAGGAAGCCACGATGCTGGCGTTTGACGAGCGAGTAATGGCGGCGAGCCAGCCCTTCGTACGTCAGGACCTTCCATGGATACCGGTCAACATCGATCTCGCCCTCGCGGGCCGCCGCGAGCGCCTCGTGGTCGACCCATTCCTCGGGGACGTCCTCGAGGTCGTCGAGCGTCTCGGGCGTGATCACATCGATCGCTTCGGGCGGCTCGAGCGTCTCGAGAACCTCTTCGAAGTCGACGACATCCATCAGATTCCGCCAGGAGACGCCCTCGACGCGCAGCAGGTGTTCTAAGACGTCCCGACGGTTCGTCCGGTTCTCGACGTACTCCCAGAGTTCCATCCCGAGGCTGTAGGGGTTGAGCCCGCCCGACGCAAGGACTTTCGCCATGTGGTCGGCGTAGTTCATGAACTCGTCGTCGCCGGCGAAGGTTTCGTCGGTCATCATCGTCGACTCCCAGTAGGCCGCCCAGCCCTCGTTCATCACCTTCGTCATCTTCTGGGCGGCGAAGTAGTACGCCTCCGCGCGCATCATATCGAGGATGTCGCGTTGCCACTCCTCCATCTCGACTGCGCGTCCAGTCTCGTCGTCGTACTGTTTGCCGTGTTCACGGACGAACGCAAGGACGTCTTTCTGGGGCGTCTCGGGGAAGCTGACGCTTTCGTCTTCGGCCTCGAGTTTTTCGAGCCACTCGTCGTCGAACACTTCGCCCTTGATCTCCTCGGAGAGGCCGAGTTCGTCCAGCTTTTCCGCGAGATCTTCGTCGATCTCCTCGGCTGGACCGTCGACATCGAGGCGACGTTCGAACACCTGATGCTGGTTGATGTTGTCCTCCAGCGAGAGACAGTGGTCGATCCACTTTTCGACCTCTGCACGGTCGATCTCCGGATCGGACATGTATTCGTCGATCGCCCGGGCGTGGCGTTCTAACATGGCCGCGGCGTTGACCGCCGCCTGGTCGGCTCGGCCGCCGGTAAAGAGGCCGAACCACTCGTTGTTCGCGAAGAAATCGGAGTGAGCCTCGACGTGAGTGATGACCGCCTTCTGGTCGGCGATCGTGTTCGACTCCTGGAGGAAGGCGTGAGCCGGATTATCATTGTTGACGATCTCGAAGGCTTTCCCGCCCCCGTACTGGCCCTGTTTCTGTTGTTTGTCGTACTGCATCCCCCATCGCCAGTGTGGGTACCGACTCTGGAACCCGCCGTAGGCGATGAGTTCGTTCATCTCGTCGTAGTCGATGATCCAGTACTTGACCGCGTACGGCTCGAGACCGAGCTTTTGGGCCAGGTTTCTGGCCTCTGTGACCGGTTCCTCGAGGTCGCTGGCGATCGCCTGTTTACGGAATCGATCCGCGTTGGAGTTGCGTTTAGTCATTTGTCTCACCCTCCGTCGAGAGGATCTCGTAGATCGCATCGGTCACGTCGTCTTTGCTGTTGACGTACGCCACCGCGACGTCGTCGGAATCGGTGCCGAAGTGTCGCTCGAGTTCCTCGGCGTGAGTCGCGTTGATGGCGTTGCCGCTCGGTTGGGTTTCCACGTAGGCGTGGAGATTCGCTGGGATCTCCTCCATTTTTGGAACGACGCGTTCTTCGGTGTCGTTGCTCGAGTTCTCGGAGTCACCCGCGGCGAAGACATAGCGGTTCCAGTCGCTCCAGGGATACTCCTCTAAGAGTTCGGCGGCGAGTTCGTACGCACTCGAGATCTTCGTCCCACCGCCGCTACGGATGCCGAAGAAGTCGTCGCGTTCGACCTGCCAGGCGTCGGCGTCGTGGGCGATGTAGATGAACTCGGCGTTGTCGTATTTCCCCTGGAGATACCAGTCCAGTGGCGTAAACGTCCGCTCGACGAGTTCGCGTTTCTTCTCGCGCATCGAGCCCGAGACGTCGCGGATATTGACGACGACGACGTTCTTCTCTTTTTCCTCGATGATCTCGGGGTAGCGGTAGCGTTCGTCTTCACGGCGGAAGGGGACGTGCTTGATCCCCTCCCGGCGAATCCGCTGTTGGACGCTCTCGCGTTCGACGTTCGCCTCGACGTCTTCGATCGAAGCCCACGTGCCCCGCTCCTCGTCGGGAATGTCGCTGTAGGCCTCTTCGACCCAGGCCATCGACACCGGGAGGCTCTCGCCGCGGGCCCACTCGAAGACCTCGCGTGGCTCGATGCCCTCGACCTTACACAGTTCGCGCAGGAACTCCTCGTCGAAGTCCATCGCGAGTTTGCGCTTGAGCCCCTCCTTGAACATCCGCTCGAAATCGAGCGTGCTGTCGGGACCCGACCGGGTGAGGTCGGTGAACGGCCCTTCTTTCTCCTCGATCACGCGCTTGCCTTTCGGCTCTAAGTCCAGCCCGAGTTCCTCGTCGAGTTCTTCGGCGAACTCCTCGGGATCCATCTCGTAGTACTCGTGGTCGCCGCCCTCCTCGCCGGGCTCGCCGTCGTCGCCGTCGTCGTCGCCCGGCTGTGGCTGGGGCTGGCCGACCGGCTGGCCGGTGTCGGGCGTGCCGCCGTCACCCTGACCGACGCCACCCTGATCGCGCTGGTCGTACTCGAACTCCGGCAGCGAGACGATCTTGACCGGGATCTGGATCGATCCACGGCCGCCAGCGAGGTCGCCGTACTGGATGAAGTCAGCCAGATCCTCGCGGCGCTGTTCGCCCACCTCACGGAATCGCTCGAGGTCGTCTCTCAGTCCCATCTGTAGCTCACCTGTCCCATAATGTGTCTGCTGGTCAGTTCGGCCGACGCTTCGGAGTAATCGAAGTGTTCGACCATCGTGTCGATCGTTTGGTCTTTGACTGTCGCCGTCTCCGTCCCGCTTGGTGGGTCATCCCACTGCCGGGGGTCGAAGTCCTCGAACGTTCGCTCGACGTCGTCCCAGTCGTGGCTCTCGAGGACGGATTTGATCACCGGAATCGCGGTGAGATCGACGTCTTCGACGGCGAAGTCCTCGTCGCGGTGCTCCCAGGCGTGGCGATTCAGTGACGTGATCACTTTCTCACGGCGGAAGTTCCGGACGCTCTCTCGTGGCCGGTTGCCGTCGTATTCGGCTTCGGAGAACCGACCGAGATGTTCGACCTCGAAGAGTTTCATCTTCAACGGATCCGGCTCGACGCGCTCGCCACGGTCGTTGTACAGCGGTTCGTCGGTCTCCCACGCGTAGACGTTTTCGACGTACTCGGCGACGGTCTCCTCGTCGACGCGTTTGTCGTGCATGATCGCCTCGATGACGTCCGACTCCTGCCGATCGAAGATGTAGTTTTTCACGGGGACGATTCGGTTTTCGAACTCCGAGCGCTCGCCCATCGAGAAAACGGGTGCAGCCGCAAGCCCCTCTGCCATCGTGTTCAGCACGTCTCGTGGCATCACGACGTCTTCGACCGACAGCTCCGGGTGGTGGCGGTCACGATCGGTCTGGAGGAGTTCTGCGAGTGTATCCCGCGTGTAGGTCACCGGGATCCCGTGTTCGCCGTCATGGGTTTCGCTATCGAAGTTGAACTCGTCTTTCTCCCGGCGGGAGTCTCCCTCCTGGAGGTATCCCTGATCGAAGATCAACGCTTTGTCGACCAGATCGAGCCCGTTTGGCAGGCTCTCCTCGTCGAGTCTGGTGACGACCGCATACAGCGCGGCCGCCTCGATCGCGTGGGGTGCAAACTCCTGGTCGCGCGTCTCACCGGCCTGATCTTTGACCGTCACCGTCACCGGCTCGCGGATCCGTTCTTCGAGTTCGGCGTAGCTCTCAGCCTCCCAAACCGACGTCTCGTTGGTCAGTTCGCGGCGAATGAGCTCACACTCGAGGCTCAGATTTGTCAGGTAGCCAAACCGGTGTTTGTCCAGCCGGCGCTTGAGCGCTTTCAACGGGTCCATCCCGTTCCGGTCGGAGTGCTGGTTCAGTTGGGCCTCCAGATCGGGGTTCGAGATGATCAGCATCTGCGTGTCGACGTCCATCCCGATTCCTTTGTCCAGCTTGACCGACTGCTCGTCGGGGACGTTCAACAGCTTCTGGAGCAGGTCGGCGTGCTGGGCTGCGTCCTCGACGATCGTCAGGACGCTGTTGCCCTGCGAGAGGACGCCGTCGTAACTGAACGCCTGCGGGTTCTTTCGTCCCCGCGAGTCCAGTTCCTGCAACATGCCGTGCATCCACGAGCCGACGAGTCGCTCCTTCGGCGACCCATCGTCTTCGGAGTGGAGGACGCCAACACCCTGTCCGACGTCGACGACGTAGTTTTTTACCCGGAGATGATCGTCGTCGGCAATCGCCGAGAACAGCGCCTCTTTGCCCTCTCGACGGTACTGTTCCTCGAGGAAGTCATACGCCTCCCGCGAGAACGGATCGAGCGCCGCATCGACCCGGACAGGAACGTGGTCCTCAAGCGAGTCGTTGAGGTCGTCGAGGAGCGTCTCGCGGACGTCTTCAGGGAAGACCGACAGCGGATGGGCCTGCACCGGGCTTTCGTACCAGTGTTTGTCGTCCATCGCGGTCGGATCGCCGTCGCCGTAGCTCAGCCCACGGTTGTCCGGACTGGCCGTCGTAATATTCCACTCGACCGTATATCGTCGTCCTTCGGGCGTTTTCGAGTACTCGCGCAGTCCGTTGACCAGACAGCGCTTGAGCTCCGATTTGCCCGTCGCTGTCGGTCCCTCGAACCAGATAATCTTCTCGTCTTTCGCCCGGCCCGAAGCGATCGACCGAAGATCGTCAACGAACTCGTTCAACACCTCGGTGTTGCCCAAGATCGCGTGTTCGCCGTCGTTGTGTGGATCGTCGAAGAAGCGATAGCGCTCTTTCTCCTCGCCCTCTTCGACTACGGTTCGGGTGCCCGCGGCTTCGATCGCCTCGAGTAAGTACTTCGAGGCGTGGGAGGCAATCGTCGGGTTCTCGAAGATCCGATCGACGTACGCCGCGAGGCTCATCGGCTCTTCGTAGGTCTCTTCTAGCGTGCGGTCAGCCTCGGTGACGTAGTCGTTTCCAGTCATATTACTCTTCGATCTCTGCTTTGGCGACCTCCGCGCCAGCGAACTCGAGTACCTCTTTTGCTCCGTCCTCGGAGTAGCCCTGTTCGATCAGCGCGTCGATCCACGACGAACGCTCGTCGTCATCGAACTCGTTGGCGCTGACCAGCGCCGAGAAGTTGATGTTGTGTTTCTTGTCCTCCCAGAGCTTTCGCTCGAGCGCGCGGCGCAGCCGCTCGTTGTCCTGCGGGTTGAACGCCTCACCCTCGCGAGCACGGCGGGAGACCCAGTTCGACACTTCCTGCCGGAAGTCCTCTTTGCGGTCTTCGGGAATGTCGAGTTTCTCCTCGACGCTTCGGAGGAACGTCTCGTCGGGTTCTTGCTCGCGACCCGTGAGTTCGTCCTCGATCGTGTCGTCGTCGATGTAGGCCATCACGTGATCCATGTACTTCTCGCCCTGGCGCTGGATCTCGTCGATATCGTAGGCCAGCGCGTGGCGGACGTCCTCGATCGCCCGTTCTTTGTACTCCTCGCGGACCGTCTCGAGGTAGCGGTAGTACTTCTCGAAGTTGTCTTCGGGGATCGAGCCGTGGTGCTCGAGATTCTCCTCGAAGAAGTTGAACACCGTCAGCGGCGAGAGGAAGCCCCGCGAGCGGTGTTTCGAGTCCATGATCGCTTCGGCGATCTCGTCGCCGATAAACCGCGGCGAGATGCCGACCATCCCTTCGCCGATCTCGGCTTTCGCAGCGGCTTCCTCGCGGAGCTTCTTGACATCAATGTCGTCGCCCTCGTCGATCTCGTCGTTGTACGCTTTCGCTTTCGAGAGCAGATCGACCGTTTCGGTGTCGGGTTCTTCGATCCGGGTGAGGACGCCGAACAGCCCCGCCATCTCCAGGGTGTGGGGCTCGACGTTGATGTCGGGCACGTCGGCGTTGTTCAGCATCTTGTTGTAGATCTGGGACTCGTCCTCGTAGGAGAGGACGTACGGGAAGTCGATGCGTTTCGTCCGGTCGTTGAACGCCTCCATCTTCTCGTCGCCCTTTTTGTCCTTGTACTCGGGCATGTTCGTCCGGCCGACGATCACCTGGTCGATGTCGATCCGCGGGTTGTTCTTCGGTTTGATCGTCTGCTCCTGGGTCGCATGCAGGAAGTCATAGAGGAACTCCCGCTGGAGTTTGAGCAACTCCTCACCCGAGAAGATCCCGCGGTTTGCGTTACAGAACGCCCCGGAGTAGTCGAACGCCCGCGGGTCGCTCTCGCCGTAGATGGCGATCTTCGAGTAGTTGACGTCGCCGGTCAGTTCGGTCTCGTCCTGATTTTTCTTGTCCTTGGGCTCGAACGTCTCGAGTCCCTGGCGCTTGTTCTCGTCGGCGATGAGTCGGATGATCTCGACGTGGTTCTCGAGGACGGCCTGGAGGTCGTCATCGTAGTACGCCAGCAACTTGTCCATGTAGAACTCGCTTTCCGGATCGAGCGCCTGCTCGTTCTGGATGGTGTACGGCGCATCGAGTCGCTCGTTGAGGTCGTCGATCACGCGCTGGCGCTGCTCGACGGGCAAGAGCACGAGCGGGTCCTGGTTCATCGGCGACCGGACGGTGTCGTCGGCCGGATCCTGATCTTTGATGACGTCACAGAGGTTGGTCCAGCGGAACGTGTACATCCGCCCGTCCTCTCGCAGCGTGTAATCCTCAAAGTAGGTCCGGACCTGCTTGTCGAAGTGGGACTTCCCGGAGCCAACCGGTCCGAGCAGGAGCTTGATCCGCCGCTCTGGACCGAGTCGGCGGGCACCCGACTTGACTTTGTTCACGAACTCGTGAATCGACTGATGGATCACCTTCCCGTAGAAGGTGTTCTCACCGTCGTTTAACGGGTCCTCCGAGGCGAGGTGGTACTCCACCCGCCCTTCGGTCTCGTCGTAGGACGTCCCGTAGTAGTCGAACATATCCGCAACTCGCTGGTGGGCGTTGCGGGTGATCTTTGGGTCCTCGTACACCGCTTCGAGGTACCAGTCGAACGATTTGGTCTCCCGCAGGTCTGCGGGCATCGACTCTTTGTAATCGGTACTGAGCTTCTCGAGTGTCTCGATGTCACCGGTCATGGTATCATTGCCAGTTGCGGTTTCCCCCGTCTGCATCGCCCCTGAGTAGATGGGGCGGTTCTAGAGCGGACGCCGTTCGACCAATCGCGGCACCGTGGTCGAACTGTCGGAATCCGTCGAACCGCATCAGCGACAGACACGCGGAACGACAACGTTTGGTTCGCGCTGTGAGTGGCAGGCTCACAGTGCGTTCCGAACCGCAGCGGGCGGCAGTCTGTCGTGTCATGTGTGGTCGGTTGCCACTCGTCGTTGCGCGGTGCCCATCTCAGGGACTCGGGCAACGATGCGTCGGGGACGAACGCGGAGTGGATCGATTGTCGGACGGATACCGATAGTGTTTAATGAGTGAGTAATCCAGCTACTTAGCCTTAGCCCCAAAAGATATTTATCAGGACCTTATTCCAGGCAAATACTACCAGAACAGTAGACCGTTATTTGGTACCATACCGCTATTTCGAGCGAGTGTCACATAAATCGGCGGCCTGCAATGGCTGGGAATGCTCGCGCGCGGTCGCCACACAAGTCATACTGCACGGCCCATGGCAGCCGGAGAAACAAGTCGATCCTCAGACGGACTGCTGTCCAGCAGCTCCGGCACGACTGCGACGGTCGCGCTGGGAACTCGGGACAGCAGTTCCGAACCACGCGTTGGCGACGAAGATTTAGGGATGCCAGCGGTAGCCGAGAGTATGCCCGACACGCCGGCCGACGACGACATCGAACGCGCACTCTCATCGCTTGCAGACGGGTGGACCGTCTGGAACCACGGTGAGGACGGCCGACTCGTTCTCGCGTACCGTCCGGACGTCTTCAACGCCGACGACTTTCCGGCAGCCTGCCTGCCGACGCTGTATCTGACCCACGGCAAGCGAACCCGCCGCCCCGGCACCAATCCGACCAGCCGAACCGACGATACCGACTGGTACGTCACACTCTATCTCGAGCCCGACGTCTCCGCCGAGAACGAGCGATTTCCGACACAGAGTGACGCCGTTGCCCGAGCGCTTGAGTTGGCCAAAGCGTTCGACGACGGTGAGATCGACTACCGCGAGCTCTATCAGGTCCCCCGTGAGACGTATTTTGACCGACTAGACGAACTGACTGGCTCGGATGACTGCGACGATCGATCCGATCACCGAACGACGTGACTCGCCTGCCACACGCTGTTCGTTCCCACCGGCCCGGACGTGAGTCTTAACCGCGGCCGGAAACTACGTGTTCCTATGTCGACCGTTACACTCATCGGGACGCGGCTCGCCGAGCCGGGGACCGAGTTCGTCTACCACGGCGAGGCCGACGGCTGTGCTGGCTGTCCCTACCGGAGCCAGTGTCTCAATCTCGAGGCGAACACCAAATACCGCATCACGTCGATCCGGGAGAACGCCCAGACGCTCGAATGTGCCATGCACGACGACGGCGTTCGCGCTGTCGAAGTCGAACCCGTCTCTGTGCGCGCAAATATCACCTCCAAGGGCGCGTTCGCCGGCAGCAAAACGAGTCTCCCCGGCCCCTGTCCGTACATCGACTGTCCGAGCCACGAGTACTGCGAGCCCGACGCTGTCGAGTTCGATGAGGAGTATCGTATTCGCGACATCCTCGGCGACCCGCCACACGACGTCTGTCATCTCGATCGCTCCCTCGAGTTAGTCGAGCTAGACACCCAGGAGTAGGCGTCTCTGTGGTTCGAAGCCGCGTTCAGGCATGGATGATACGGACCGGGGTGTTTTTGATTGATCCACTCTAACCGTGAGACATACCCGTGCTGTCGGTTGAACTCCACGCTCACTCGTCGTTGTCCTATGACGGTCGTGACCCGGTCGAACTGATCTTAGAACAGGCCGAAGCCGTCGGCCTGGACGCGATCGCCGTGACCGACCACGACGAAATCGATGCCAGCCTCACTGCCGTCGAACGCGCCCCCGAGTACGGGCTCGTCGGCATCCCAGCGATGGAAATATCGAGCAAGGCCGGCCACATTCTGGGATTCGGACTCGAGGAGGCCGTTCCACCGGGGCTTTCCTACGAGTCGACACTCGAAGCGATCCACGACCAAGGTGGACTCGCGGTGATTCCACACCCGTTCCAGGAGTCGCGCCACGGCGTGATGGCTCGCATCTCTCGAGCGGAACTTGCCAAGGGCGATGCGATCGAGATCTACAACTCCCGGCTGTTGACCGGCCGCGCAAACCGGCAGGCCGAACGCTTTGCGACCTCCCGCGGTCTCCCCGTGACTGCAGGCAGCGACGCACATATCAGCGAGATGGTCGGCCAGGCAGTCACCCGCGTCGACGCCGAAGAGCGCTCCGCCGACGCGATTCTCGAGGCGATTCGCCAGGGTCGAACCACCGTCGAAGGGAAACGAACGCCGTGGCGGATCAGCTTCCGGCAGGCAGCTGGCGGTGTCTCGCGACGTGTCAGAAACGGGTTCGTGGGGCTCTTTCGATGAGCCAGCCAGTCCGTGGAGCTGATCCCGACACCGTCTATGACGCACTTGAGAGCGGAGATGCGTTGCCGGGGACGGCCGGGTTCGCCGGCGAACTCGACGGGATACTCGTCCGTGACGTCCTCGGTCGGGTCCCGCTGTACGTCGACGCCGAGCGCAATCCGGCGGACACCGCAGCCACCCAGTGGGCGTTCGAGCCGACCGCCCTCGAGACGCCCGAACTCGTCCCACCAGGGACGACAGTGGATCTGACCACAGCCGCGGCCGACCCCGAGCGTCGCTGGACGCTTCCTGACCCACCCATCGAGGCGGATCACGACATCGCCCTCGAGACGCTCTCGAACGCGATTCAGACGGCAGTGGACGAGGCGCGAACGCCAGCCCGCGACGTTGCCGTCGCCTTCTCCGGCGGTGTCGACTCCGCGCTGGTCGCCGAACTACTGGATGCACCGCTTTTCGTCGTCGGCTTCCCGGACAGTCACGACGTCGAGGCCGCCCGGACAGCCGCCGACGCGATGGGACGGGAGCTGACCGTCGTCGAACTCGAGCCCGAAGCCCTCGAGCGAGCCGTTCCCGCGGTCGCCCGTGCGATCGGCCGAACGAACGCGATGGACGTCCAGATTGCCCTGCCGCTGTATCTCGTCGGCGAACACGTCGCCGCCGAGGGGTTCGACGCGTTGGCAGTGGGACAGGGAGCCGACGAGCTGTTCGGCGGCTACGAAAAAGTCGTCCATCTCGACCACCGCGTCGAAGCCGAAACGACCCGCGGAGCCGTCCGTGAAAGTATCGAAACACTGCCCAACCAGCTTCCACGGGACGTCCACGCGATCGAGGCGACGGGACTCGAGCCAGTTGCACCGCTGCTCCACGACGCCGTCGTCGACGCCGCGCTTCGACTCCCCGATTCGTTGCTGGCCGACGAGCGCGAACGCAAACGCGCGCTTCGGCTCGTTGCCGCCGACGTCCTTCCCGGCGAGGTCGCCACGCGAGACAAAAAGGCCGTCCAGTACGGGAGCCTCGTCGCCCGCGAACTCGATCGCCTCGCCCGACAGGCCGGCTACAAACGCCGGATCGACGACCACGTCACCAAGTACGTCCGGTCACTACTCGAGGCCGAGCCAGTTCCGCCGAAAGAGTGACGGCAACGTTGGAGCCGACCGTTCTCGTCGCTCTCGTGGCGAGCACTCGCCGCCGTTGTTATAGTACCAACTGCAACGATGTACACCTGATCGCACAGCCGTCGTGCGATCAGATATGCAGTGGCTACTATACTGGTTGATAGCTTCGCTACTGGACCGCGCTGATCAGCGTTCTGCCTGCCGATTCGCCGCCAATCTATTTATGTCCGCTCGGTGGTTGAATGCCTATGGCAGAGACAACCGACCACAGCCAGCAGGCGTCACGGGACGAAGCTGCAGACCTGGTACAGGAACTCGCTCAGGAGCTTCGAAGCGAGGGCGGTGCCGAGGTTCGAGTCGGAAACAAGATGTTGACGCTCTCACCGCCGCCAGAACTCGAGTACGGAATCGAAGTCAAAGAGCGCTCTCCAATGCTCGGTGGCCCTCGAGAGAAAGTGACCGTAACACTCGAGTGGAAACTCGAGACAGAAAGCTAACACGACGCCGTTGTGTCCGGTCGATGATCCGCTCAGCCAGTCGGAAGCGACAGCCCGCGATCTGATCGTCGCTGTCGGCTCGACCCAGCCGTCGACGCGTGGACGGTGACTAGTCTTCGGTTTCGGTCGGCAGTGCGTCGTCAGGTTCTCCGCCACCGACGTTTTCGGCGACCGTGCGGCGGTTGATCTCGCCGATACGATCGGAGACCTCTGCGACGAACTCCTCGACGGTCTCCTGGACGGGACTCGAGTCGTCTTTGACGAGTGCCCCTTCGCTGCCCTCAGCACCGAAGTCGGGGTGGATCGGGATCTGACCAAGCAGCGGGATGTCGTACTTGTCGACGATCTGTTGGGCTCCGTCAGTCCCGAAGAGATTGTACTCTTTGCCGGTGTCGGGCGCAATGAACGAGCTCATGTTCTCGACGACGCCCAGCACTGGCGTGTCGTGTTTGTTGAACATCTGGATTCCTTTTCGGGTGTCGTCGAGCGCCATCTCCTGGGGTGTCGTGACGACGACGGCGCCCGTCACGGGCATCGACTGCAACAGATTGAGTGTTGCGTCACCCGTTCCCGGTGGCAGGTCGACGATGAGGTAGTCGAGGCGACCCCACTCGACGCCTTCCAAGAACTTCAGCATGAACTTGTTGACCATCGGGCCACGAAGAATCGCAGGATCGTCCTCGTTTTCCATCATAAAGCCCATGCTGATAATCCGAACACCGTCCGAGCGCGGCGGGACGATGTCCTCGCTTGGCGTGACACCAGGCTCGCTCTCGACCGGCAGGATACGTGGGATGTTCGGGCCGTGAATGTCTGCATCGAGCAGGCCAACCATGGCACCACGCTTCTCGAGACCCGCCGCAAGGTTTGCAGCGACCGTCGTCTTCCCGACACCGCCTTTCCCGGAAGAAACGGCGATGACGTTGCGTACCCGTGGGAGCACTTCGTCGTCGAACCCGTGTTCCGAGCCGACGTGTGCTCGCAGGTCCGCCGTGAGTCCAGCCTCGCTGACGACCTCACGGATCCGGTTGCCCAGTTCCATCTCCGAGGGCGCATAGGGGGCGTTCAGCGCCAGCGAGATTTTGGCCGTCTCGTCCTCGATGGTGACGTCGTTGATCAGCCCAAGCGAGACGATGTCCTCGCCGATGTCTGGGTCTTCGATCCCTTCGAGTTCGATCTTGAGTTCGTGTTCTGTGAGACTCATGGGTGTGGTGTGCGTTACTCGAACGTAAGGCGACCGAACGGGATACGTGTGATGGTTTGAGAGTCGATCCGTGTATCAGTTCCGTGAACGACAGCGAACGCTGTGGGGCAGATAGCGTCGCCGATAAAAAACGAATCCTGGAAACCGGATCCAGGAACACCGCGTGGCTTACAGGAAGCCGAAGATCGGTGAGTCGTTGGATGGGCCGGCCGCACCGAGCGGCTCCGGCATCCCACCGTAGAAGACGAGACCGATGATCACCGTCAGGATGAACATCCCAATCCACATCTGTGCGGCGATGCCGACGAGATAAGAGACACCGAGCAGTCCGGTCTTGGTGTCTCGTGGCTCGCCAGCGAACCAGGAGATGACCATGATGTAGATCGGAACCAGAATGACGCCGAAGATCAGGTAGGTCCCGATGTTGGGGAATCCGGTTACGTCTCCAGTGGCTTCGTAGCCGTGGTAGAGGACTGTCTCGAGTCCCATCGAAAGTGCAACACTCATGCTTTCACCTCCGGTTCGGTTGCAGCGTCATCTGCGTCGTCGTGGCCGTGGTCATGGTCACCGTTCAGGTGTTCGATCGCGTGGAGTTCGACCACGGGGACGACCTTCGAGATGGCGAGGAAGAACAGCACAACCAGTCCGACCGTTCCGAGAAGCGAAGACAGTTCGATCACGCTCGGGAAGTAATCGCCCGGCGTCGCCTCGTAGATGCTGAACGTTGGGTACCAGAAGCCAGCGATGACAAAGTAGGTCTTCTCGACCAGCGTCGCGATCAAGACCAGGAAGGCAGCGGCGAGTGCTCGCGACTTACTGAACAGTGCCGGTCGAATCGTCGTCGCGAAGATGAACGCGAGCACGCCGAGCACCATCAGTATCGGGATGACGTACATCGGGTGCGAGAGCTTCGAACCGGTTGCTGTCGCGAGATCGGTCGATGCCGCGAAGCTACCCGTAGCGAGCTGCTGGAGCTGGAGCCACAGGAACAGCAGGGAGAAGAATCCGAGCCACAGGAGCAGGCCGCGGAAGATGTCGTCAGTGATGATGTGATCCCAGTCGTAGGCGCGACGGAACGCATACGAAAGTAGGATGACACCACTGATCGCAGAGGTGAGTGCGATCGTGAGGAACTGTGGTCCCTGGACTGCGCCGAACCAGCCGGGGTAGGTCGGCAAGACGGCGAACAGCCACGGAATCACACCGCCGTGGAGCAGGAGCGGGGCCATGATGATGATCGCGAGTGCGAGCCACCAGACCATTCGCTCGACGACTTCGTCCTCTTTCTCGGTGTATCCGAGGGTCATGAACTTGTAGACTGGCTCGAAGTGGTCAGGCAGCTGGTCGCGCAGACGGGTGATGTCGTACCGAAGCGTCAGTGCGAGGTACGTCGCCGTCAGCACGAAGTAGGCCGTAATGACAGTCACGTCCCACACCAGCGGCGAGTTGTTGACCGTGATGTGGTAGTGACCGAGGACGCTCGTGACCATCCGGTCCGGGCGACCCATGTGCACCAGAATGTAGAAGCCAGCCGCGGAGAGGCCGGCGAGCGTGAGCATCTCTGCGAGTCGGGCGACCGGCATATACCGGTCCATACCGAGTAGGCGAACCGCAGCCGAGAGGATGATCCCCCCGTGAGCGATCCCGACCCACCAGATGAAGGCACCGATGTACAGTCCCCACGTCACACCGCCACCGGAGCCCCAGTCGGAGAGGCCAGTGACGGCCATCCCGTTGGCTAGCTGATACATCCAGCCAACGAGGAAGATGCCGAGTGCCAGTGCCGCGGCACCAAACAGCATGAAGAACTTCTTCGAGACGTTGTTAACTGGACGGAGAATGTCCGCTTCGGATGGTGTCTTGGTGCTCATAGCGACACCCCGAAGTCACCGACAGTGGACTCGTCGAGGACGTCCTTGCGGTTGTCCGTCTGACCGATGTCGTCGTACGCAACTGGTCCGTCGACCTGTTCGGCTTCTGGACCGGGCTCGTTTCCGACGTACGTGACGTTCGGGCTCGTTCCGATGTCCTCGAGCAGTTTGAACGTCGACGCTTCGCCGCCAGCGTAGGCCTCGAGGGCCTGCTGGGCGGTTTCTTCGTCGGTAATACCCTGCTCGGACACCCACGGCTCCTCTTCGCCGTCGAGAATCAGCAGCGATTCCTCGACTTCGGCCGGGGTAATCTCGCGGGACTCGTAGCGGTCGACAACGTCTTGAATCCCGTCTTCGGCGGTCGTGATGACAGCGTCGATCGCGTCCAGTGCGGTGTCGTAGTTGTCCACGCTGTCGTCGCCGTCGATCAGGGCATCGGCGAGCGATTCGAGTTCATCTTCCTCGAGTTCGCCGAGTTCATCGTCGTCCTCGAGAATGTCGATGATGACATCGCGGAGTTCCTCGTCCTCGAGTGTCAGGTCGTCCTCGTCGAGTTCGCCCTGGATGAACAGTGCGGCCTCGATCTCGTCGTGGTCGCCGTCCTCGAGATACTCCATGTCGAGCAACTCGATGTCACCCTCGAGGAAGTCATACGACTCCTGGACGTTCTCGCGGTTGGGACTCTGACCGTCGACCATCCGCTCTGCACGGGTCTGAACGACGTTCTGAAGGTAGCGCTGCGGTTTGCTGTCGGGGTCGTTCATGTCGCCGAAGTTGATCGCTTCGGGCGGACAGGCTTCCTCACAGGCCGTCGTTCCACGGTACTCATCACCCATGTGTCCGTCCTGTCGGGTCGGACACATGGTACACTTACTCATCGTGCCACGTGGTGCGCGGCTGTCGACCCAGCGGTCACGGTCGTCGACCATGTGATCGCCGTCCATGTCGCTGTACATCTCTTCGATCTCGTCCGTCGAGACGTCAGGCTCGTCCCACTGGAAGTAGTTGACACCGTACGGACAGGCGACCTGACAGTAGCGACAACCGATACAGACGTCGTAGTCAGTCAGGACGAGGCCGTCCTTGTCACGGGTGTGTCGAGCCGTCGTCGGACACACTTTCTCACACGGGGCGTCAGTACAGTGCTGACACGGTCGGACGAGTCGCTGTCGACTCCCACCACGTTCGTCTGGATCAGCTCCTTGTCCTGGCTCCCGGTAGTCGAGGACGTACATCCAGTTGACGCCCTGGTCGGTCTGGTTCTCTTCTTGACAGGCCGTAACACAAGAAAGACAGCCGTCACAGCGCTCGAGGTCGATGACCATCCCCAGCTGGGTTCCCTCGTGAGAGTGGTCTTCACCGTCGTTGGCTGCGGCGAGGTCCGCCTCAGGACCGTCGTCGACGGTGCCCCACGCACCCAGTCCGACAGCCGCTGCGCCGACCCCCATCTTTTTCATTGCCTCGCGGCGACTCTCTTCGCCGTCGCCCTCGAAAGCCTCGAGCATCCGCGTCGCAGTCCCCTTCTGCTCTTCCTGGGCCTGCTCGTAGGCTGCTTCGGTCGGGCGATCGTCGACGCCGAACTCCTCCATCACGTCGTCGTGATACATTTCGTGGAATTCGGCTTCAGAGAGCTCGCCTTTGGTGACCCGCATCGCGTCCTGGGCCATCTCCATCCCGAGTTCGCTGTCGTACTCGGTCTCGTCGAGCATCTCCTCGAGTTCACCTTCCCACTCGTGACCGAGTGGGTGGAATGATTCGTCGTCCGTGCTCATTCTGGTCGAACACCTCCGGACGAGAATCCGTTCGATACAAAGTAGTTACACGCCGACACGTAATTGCATACGGTCATATGTGGATCCTCTACCCCGGACTCACAACTAGATGACGTTGAAGTATAGACCCGATTTCCATCGCGTGAGAATCGACACGAACATATTCGCCAGTATAAATACTATTCAGGGTATTCTCCCAGCTCAGGCCAACATAAACAGCTGTTATCACGGCACAAGACTGACAGCCCGGGTCGGTACCATCCCCGACAACTGCCGGGCCGTTTGTTACCGACTCGAGGGGACTCACCTCACGGAGCGTCTCCGACACGCTTGAAAACGCGCGTATCGTGACTGCGAGGCCAGGCAACGAGCGAGCTTCGGTTCGACACACCCACAACTCGGGCCGACATGAGACCGAGGTTCCCAGTTAGCTGCTCGCGAGTTGGTCCTCGAGTGGCTCCTCAGTATCGAGTTCGGGAAGATCCTCGACGAACCGTTTGATAATCCCCTCTTCTGCCCGGTGGAGTGTCTCGCTGCACGTCGATTTCGCAATTCCCAGATACTCTGCTAGTTCCGTCAGCGAGCAGCGTCGAGGCGTATCGTAGTATCCCTCTTCGACGGCAGCAGCGACGACCTCGAGCTGTCGATCCGAGAGTAGCTGACTCTCGTGGAGTCGTTCGCGGACGTGCTCGATCCGGTAGCTGAGGCCGAATCGGTCGAGCTGTTCGGCGAGTCCAGCGAGACGGTCTCGAGAGCCGGTTACCTCGATCGTCGTCTTGCCGTCGACGACCTCGATCGGGAGTTCGATCGGCATCCCGGACTCCTGTGCGGAGAACAACAACAGCGGGGCCGTCGTCTCGAAATGAACTGTTGCCTCGTTTTCACTCGAATGGACGAGCGTGAGTTCGAGGATTTGGGGATGGTCACGCGTCGCTTCGATCACGTCGTCGACATCGGTGCCGGTGATTCGAACGAGCGCAAACCCGGTTTCAGCGCCGGGGACAGCCGCGAGAACCCGAAACGTCGCTGTCGGATACGTCGTCGACAGCTGCTGGATCCAGACCTGTTCAGGCATCGTGATTGTGAGTGTCGCCTGGGCCATACGAGCGTGTTATCGTTCGCCAGTATATACCCATGCTGCCGAATATAGTAACCCCGGTTCCCAGAGGCTGGGAAGCTTGCCAACACGACACAGTCGACCAGGTTCGTCACACGGCTGGTCGTCGAACACGTCCCGGTCACCGTAACTGAGACGGGTTGTATCCTGAGAAACAGAGACGGCTGCGAGCCGTCGACGGGCACGCCCCAACGACCTGCAGCAGGCGCTGTTAGTTGGTGGCCGAAAGCCACTCGAGCAGTAGTTCGGACAGCTGTTCCGGTCGTTCGTGTTGGACCCAGTGACTCGTCTCCGGCAGGAGTTCGAGACGGCTGGTTGCACAGCACTGGTCGCTGTCGACCGCCAGTTCGGTCGTCAGTGCAGCGTCGTCTTCCCCCCAGACGATCATCGTGGGTGCCTCGACTCGTTCCCGTGACAGTGTCGGTGGATAGCGAGCCGCCGCGCGATACCAGTTGAGCATTCCCGTGAGTGCGCCCGCTTTGTGCCACGCCTCGCGATACCGCGCCAGTTCGTCGTCCAGAAACGTCTCTGGCGCGGCAGTCTCGCTGAGTGCTCGCTCGAGCAGCCGAAAGTCCCGCATCCGGCAGAGACGTTCGGGGAGCCATGGAAGCTGGAAACAGAACACGTACCAGCTTCGGCGCAGTTGGGCGGGGCTCGAGAGCAGATGACGCCGATACACGTCCGGATGTGGTGCGTTGATGATTCCAAGCCGGTCAACCACGGACGGCTGCCGGCGGGCGAGGTCCCAGGCGACCATGCCTCCCCAGTCGTGGCCGACAACGTGTGCCTGTTCATAGCCCGCACTCGCGATGAGCGCGGTGATATCTCGCGAGCAGTTTCGGATTCGGTACGATCGCACCCCCGTTGGTTTGTCGCTTAGATTGTACCCGCGCTGGTCGGGGACGAGCACACGGTAGCCGGCCTCGACGAGTGGATCGATCTGATGTCGCCAACTGTACCAGAACTCGGGAAAGCCATGGAGCAAGACGACCAGCGGCGCATCTTCGGCACCGGCTTCAACAGTATGGAGCCGAACTCCGTTGACTCGTCTCACGGTCGATGCTGGGCCGCTCGTCGGCAAAAGCCTCGCATCCGTCTCGAGGCGCTCGGCCGAGCGCGATTCCATACACTGTGTGGCGACGAGGAGCGTGATACCGTTTTGGCTCGACGTCAGGTCCAGACACGGAGACAGTCGTTCGAGCAGAAATGCAGATCGACCTGCGCTCCGGGCTCGTTCGAGACGTGGGCCGTCAGCGTGTACGCAACCTCCGCTGAGTCGCAGTTGTCACAACGCATACGAGACGGTTCACGAACAGTGATATTCAGTATGCTGTGAGTATCATCGTCCGGAGAATGGTAATCACGTCATACCACGGGTCAAGAACGTATTGCCAACGCGTGTCGGCGCTAACTCAGTCCTGGTCAGGCCGGAGCGTTGTCTTCGGCCTCGAGTAACTCGTGATACCGGTTTCGGATAGTGACTTCGGAGATACTGGCGACGTCGCTGACGTCGTTTTGGGTGACCTTCTCGTTGGTCAACAGCGCGGCAGCATAGACGGCGGCAGCAGCGAGGCCAACCGGTGACTTGCCGCTGTGGATGCCGCTTTCCTTTGCTGTCGACAAGAGACTTCGAGCGCGTCGTTCGGTCTCATCCGAGAGATCGAGATCGCTGGCAAAGCGTGGCACGTAGTTTTCGGGATCGGCCGGCTGGACTTCGAGGCCGAGTTCTCGAATAACATAGCGGTAGGTGCGGGCGATCTCGTCTTTTTCGACACGGCTGACGGCCGTGATTTCGTCGAGGCTGCGTGGTGTGCCGGCCTGACGGGCGGCGGCGTACAGCGAGGACGTCGCGACACCTTCAATCGAACGGCCCGGAAGCAAATCTTCCTCGAGGGCGCGTCGATAGATGACGGAGGCAGTCTCGCGGACGCTTTTTGGGAGGCCCAGCGCACTAGCCATGCGGTCGATCTCGCCGAGGGCCTGCTTGAGATTTCGCTCTTTGGAGTCTCGAGTCCGGAACCGTTCGTTCCATGTCCGCAGGCGCTGCATCTTCTGGCGCTGGCGATTCGAGAGGGACTTCCCGTAGGCGTCTTTGTTCTGCCAGCCGATGTTCGTCGACAGCCCCTGATCGTGCATCATGTTCGTCGTGGGGGCACCGACGCGGGACTTTTCGTCTTTCTCGCTGGCGTTGAACGCACGCCACTCAGGACCATGGTCGATCTCGCCTTCTTCGACGACGAGACCACAGTCGTCACAGACGGTTTCGGCGTGTTCGGTATCGGAGACGAGGCGGCCGCCACACTCCGGACATTGCTCTCGTTCGGCCGTTCGCTCACGCGACTCCTCCGACTCGCGCCGACTTCGCTCGCTGCTCCGCGTTCGAATCGTGGTATCAGTCATTGTGTATAGTCACAACGATCGCTGGAAAACGCTCTATCGTGAACAGGATTGTAGGATTGTCGTCACTTAAATTCTTCGATAGTATCGCGAGAGGAACACGGGCAACAACCTACTTCCGCCGGTCGAACATTTCGCTATCGAAACCCTTACTCCCTACTGGCAAGTGCGAGCAAGCATGAGCGACGACGCTGTCAGTCCCGAGGAGGTCCGCCACGTCGCGGAGCTGGCTCGTGTCGGCCTCGCTGACGACGAGGTTGACCAGTTCACGCGACAGTTCGCGGATATCCTTGAGTATTTCGAGACACTAGACGAGGTGCCCGAGGTCGACCGTGAGGCCGACCTGACGAACGTGATGCGACCCGACGAGGTCCGCGACTCGATCGAGCGCGAGACGGCCCTCGAGAACGCCTCTGAAACCGAAGACGGCTACTTCAAAGGACCGAACGTATCCTAATCATGGCTGACGATATTTTTATTACCGAGGAGACGATCGATGGCGCAGACGACGGTCCGCTCGCGGGAACGACCGTCGCCGTCAAGGACAATATTTCGACCGAAGGCGTCCGGACGACCTGTGGCTCGCGGATGCTCGAGGAGTACGTCCCGCCGTACGACGCGACGGTCATCTCCCGGCTCAAAGAGGCCGGCGCGACGATCGTCGGGAAAGCGAACATGGACGAGTTCGGGATGGGGACGACCACCGAGACCTCGTACTTCGGCTCGACGGACAACCCGGCCGCACCAGGGCACGTCCCTGGCGGCTCGTCGGGTGGCTCGGCCGCTGCCGTCGCCGCAGGTGAAGCTGACGTCGCACTCGGCTCCGATACGGGTGGTTCGATTCGCTGTCCCGCCGCATTCTGTGGCGTCGTCGGCATCAAGCCCACCTACGGGCTGGTCTCGCGCTACGGACTCGTCGCCTACGGCAACAGCTTAGAACAGATCGGCCCCTTCGGCGAGACCGTCGAAGACGCCGCCCAACTGCTCGACGTCATCGCCGGCAGCGACGAGCGCGATGCGACGACCCGCGAGGCGCCACGCGCCTCGGATAGTCGAGCGGGCGATGCCCGCGAGGCGCCGACCGATGGCGACTCGAGTTACGCTGACGCCGCCACCGGTGACGTCGACGGACTCAAGATTGGCATCCCCACGGAACTGGTCGAGGGTGCCGACGAAGGCGTCGTCGAGACGTTCTGGGACGCCGTCGCCGACCTCGAGGCACAGGGCGCTGAGACGCAAGACGTCTCGCTGCCCGCTGTCGAACACGCTGTCGAAGCCTACTACGTGATCGCGATGTCGGAGGCCTCCTCGAACCTCGCGCGGTTCGACGGCGTTCGCTACGGCCACGACGCCGACGCTGATGGCAACTGGAACGAGGCGTTCGCTCAGACGCGCGAAGACGGGTTCGGCGACGAGGTCAAACGCCGCATCTTACTCGGCACCTACGCGCTCTCGGCTGGCTACCACGACAAATACTACAAGAAGGCTCAGGACGCTCGCGCGTGGGTCAAACAGGATTTCGACGAGGCGCTTGCCGAAGTCGACGTGCTCGCGTCGCCGACGATGCCGGTTCCGCCGTTCGAACTCGGTGAGAGTCTCGACGATCCGCTCCAGATGTACCTCGCCGACGCGAACACTGTCCCCGTCAACCTCGCCGATCTGCCGGCGATCTCGGTGCCTGCCGGCGAAACCGACGGCCTTCCCGTCGGTCTCCAACTCGTCGGGCCGGCGTTCGGCGAAGCACGCCTGATCCGGGCTGCAAGCGCCCTCGAGTAAGGTACGCGAACCACAACCGAGCCACTGCGCTGTTCCGATTCTCGAGGCACTCGCCGAGAAAATCGTCGAAACGCGTCGGGACGTCGGTTCGACTACTGTTCGTACGCGAGGTTCATGATCCACTGCGAGAAGGCGTCGCTGTTGGGATCGACTTCTTCCTCACCGATAAACGGCGAGAGCATATCACCGGCCATCAGCAGTCTGAAATCGAGGTCACGAGCGGTCGGTGTGATGTAGTAGGTGTTGTGGCCGTCGTACACCGTCTCCTCTCGGTCGACCAGTTCCTTCTCGACGAGTGACTCAACGATTCGACTCCCCTTTCGCGAGGAGACATCCAGTTCCTTCCAGAAATCGCTCTGATGAATGCCGCCAGTCTGGCGGACGAGTCCGAGTCCGGCCCGTTCGTCCTCGGAGAGTTCGGCTTCAGCCGCAGAAACGCTCACGGTGACCACCTCTCCGTACTCGTCGCTACAGGCAGGAGTGCGTCCATGTACGTATGAGATAGAGCGAGGCGCTTAAATGTGCCCTTCGACGTCGCACTCTGCCTCGACTTCGGATGGTGCGTTCGACTCGAGCGAGACCGGTTCGTACGCCGTCTCACAGGGAGGGCCCGGCGCGAACGAATACTGTGTCGTCTCGGGGCCGAGGGCGATCAGCGACGACGACCTCGTGCCGAATCCATCGCGATGGAGGCAGACGCCGTACTCGTGGTCGCCGAGGACATCGCCGGCGCGCTCGAGCCACTGCGAAACTGACTCGTCGCCGTCGACTGTCAGCGCCGCTCGGACCGCGTTCGCGTTGTCGGCCTGTTCGCGAGCGATGACGAGGCGGTCCGACGGGAGGTGGACGGTGTCGTTGACCGCGGCGTTGACGATGACCTGAACGCCGGGTTCGAACTCGATACGGGAGAGGTCGCCGTCCCACTGGTAGCAGTAGGCAGCCGACTCGTCGGCGACGACCAGATTGAAGCCGTCGTACTCGTCCGTCTCGGTTGCCGCCTCGATCGTTTCGGCCGCCGTCGCCGCGGAGTCGGCAGCGAGCACGTCGGCGACGAGCAGCCCGCGAGAGCGTTCGGCCACGAGTTCGGCGTCGGTCCACTTGTTCGTGATACCGGCGAAGACGCCGTGTTCGTTGTAGCCGATCCACGTGCCGCCGGCTTCGGTGTCTTTTGGCGCAACGGCCAGCGGCTCCTCACGGTAGATGCCGGGTGAAATCGACTCGCGCTCGAGGGCTTCGTCACGGTTGGCGGCGACCGCCACCGGCGCGTCATCGAAGACCTGCCAGGCGAGGGTCAGTGTACACACAGCCGATGAAAAGGGCGCGGTCGACTTATACTGTCGGCTCAGACGTCGGTTTCCGTTTCACGAAGCCGGTCTCGAGCCGCCTCGCGATCGACGGTTCCCGACGCGGTTCGGGGCAAGGCGTCGGCGATGCCGATCGTCTTCGGCCGCTTGAACCCGGCGAGTCGTGTTTCGCAGTGCGAGCGAACTGACTCGAGGTCGATCCGATCGCGGCTGTCCTCGGGGACGAGGAGCGCACCGACGCGTTCGCCCCATTCGGGATCGTCGAGTCCGACGACGGCGGCGTCTTCGACGGCCGGGTGGGCGCGGATCGTCTCGAGGACCTCGCCGGGGTCGACGTTCTCGCCGCCGGTGACGATCCGGTCGCTCCGTCGGTTGAGCACCCAGAGTCGACCATTTTCGTCCGCGTAGCCGACGTCTCCCGTGTGGAGGCCGTACTCGCCGACGGCGCCGTTCGTCCGTGCGGCCTCGAGATAGCCCGGCGTCACCGTCGGTCCGGAAACGACGAGTTCGCCCAACTCCCCCGCCGAAACCGGCTCGCCATCGTCGTCGACGACCGTTACGTCGGTGAACACCAGCGGCTGGCCGACCGTTCCCTCGTGGCTCGCCGTCTCCGCAGGCGTCGCCGTCGCGATCTGGGAGGCCGTCTCGGTCATCCCGTACGTCGGATACACCGGCACGTCGGTCGCCCGGCAGCGCTCGAGCAACTCGCTCGAGGCCGGCGCACCGCCGAGCAAGACGAATCGCAGGTCGGCGGTGGGCTCCCAGCCCGCATCGAGCAGTCGTTTGCACATCGTCGGCACCAGCGAGACACCCGTGATCTCGTATTCGTCGAGGACGCGAGCGGTTTCGTGGCGGTCGAACGAGCGCTGGATGACGACCGTCGTCCCATACAGCGTCGACCGCAGGACGGGGGCCAGCCCGCCCATATGATACATCGGGAGACAGCACAGCCAGCGGTCGCTCGGATCGACGCCCAGTCGGAACGCCGATGCGGTCGCGCTCGCGACGAGGTTGCCGACGGTCAGCCGGACGGCTTTCGGCTCGCCGGCGGTCCCCGAGGTGAACATGATCACCAGCGGGTCGTCGCGCTCGAGCGAGACAGGGTCGACCGACGGAGCAGTGTCCGATCCAGCGGCTGGACACAGCCGTCGCGTCCGCTCCCGTGCCGGCTCGTCGACGGTCAGGACGGTAGGAGCAGTGGCCGTCGACTCGACCGCCGCAGTGACCTCGAGCGCCGCCGACTCGGTCGCCTCCTCACAGACGACGGCTACGGGAGCCGTGCGTTCGACTTTGGCGGCCAGTTCGCTGGCGGTTTCGCGGACGTTCAGCGGGACGACCGTCATCCCCGTCCGCATCGCGGCGAAAAAGACGCTGACGAATGCGGGTCTGGTGTCCATCAGGACGGCGATCCGTGGCTGCCCGTGATCGATCTCGAGGGTCTCGAGTGCGTGAGCGACCTGATCGACCCGCTGGTCGAGTTCCGCAAACGTCCACGTCGCCCCCGTCTCATCATCGATCAGCGCCGTCCGCTGTGGTGTCGCGGCGGTCCGATGGGAGAGGAGATCTCGAGTCGGCCAGTCGACCGGGTCACCCATCACTCAGTCCACACCCCGTTGACGCCGAGTCCTTTCGCCTGTGGAACGACCGCTGCCCCCTTCTCGAGCAACACGGGATCACGACCGAGATCGGTGGCGAGCAGCGACGCCGTGGCCAGCCCACAGGCCGGTACGTTCGGGATCGATGCGGCGAGATGGACCGCGCCCGTTCTGGCGACGACCCCATCGATCGTGGTCGTCACGATCGGGGTGATCTCGAGTTCCTGTACCCACGCTGCGATCTGGCGGGCGACGTCGATCCCGCCGAGCGCCATGGGCTTGAGCACGACGGCGTCGGCCGCGCCAGCCTCACAGATGGCGTCGACGCCGTGTTCGAGCAGTCCTTCGTCGAGGGCGATCGCAACCCCGTCTCCCTGCACACGCTCTCGGAGCGCGGCGTGGCCCTCGAGTGCGCCCGCTGGAAGTGGCTGCTCGAGGATCGAGACGCCGAGATCGGCAAGCCCCTCGAGCGCCGTTTTCGCCTCAGTGTAGGTCCAGGCTTCGTTCGCATCGACCCGCAGTTCAATGTCGGGACCGACAGCCTCGCGAGTCCGGCGGAGCCGTTCGACATCGGCCTCGACGCTTCTGTTTCCGACTTTTATTTTACAGCAGTCAAAGCCCCGGTCGATGGCCTCACTTGCCGCTCGAGCGGTTTCGGTGGGTGCGCCATCACCGATCGTCGCATTGACCGGCACCCGGCCGATCATCGGGCCTCTCCCAATATGTCGATACAGCGGTGTCGCCTCCCGACTCGCTCGCAGATCACCGAGGGCGAGCGTAACCGCGTGTCTGGCCGCTACCTGTCCGTCGACGGCATCGAGTGCGGCGGCCGGCCCGTCTTCGATCGCGACACGTGCGCGTTCGAGGGCTGTCTCACAGTCACCGACCGATTCCGTCCAACCCGGCAACGGTGTGGCTTCGCCGTAGCCGACTGCCAGGTCGTCTTCGCTGGCAGTCGACTCGACGATTCGGACGAGAAAGCCATCACGCGATTCGATCGTCCCAGCGGCCGTCTCGAGTGGAGTCGCCAGCTCGAGCGAAAACGACTGATACTCGAGTGTGCAGTCGAGTTCGCGGTCGACGTCAGCTCTGTCGTTCATGCTATCATCCCCACGGCGAACAGCACCGAATAGATCGCGAGCAGTTTCCCGGTGCCCTCGAGCGCGGGGTTGAGCGCCTCGCCGTCGGTGCGGGTCAGGACCGTTCGGGTGACGACCGCGGCGTAGGGCAGCGACACCAGTGGGAGCAACACACTGGGACCGAACCCTGCAGCGAGCCAGAACCACAGCGGTGTGATGTAGGCGAGTGCGAGGAGGGCGACGTACTCCACGCGACTCCATCGGTAGCCGAGTCGAACCGCGAGCGTTCGCTTCCCAGCCTCGACATCGGTTTCCCGGTCGCGGATGTTGTTGACGACGATAATGGCCGTCGAGATACCCGCTATCGGAAGGCTGGCGACGAACGCCTCGAGCGTGACCGTCCCCTCGGGAATCGTCGTGGTAAGCGGTTCGACTGCCGTTACGGCTTGGACGTAGAACGTCCCCATCACGGCGACGATGCCGAAGAAGACGAAGACGAACAGATCACCGAGGCCATGGTAGCCAAGCGGATAGGGGCCGCCGGTGTAAGCCCACCCACAGAAGACGCTCACCAGCCCGATAACAAGGATCGGGAGCCCGCCGATGTAGACGAGGTACGTCCCCGAGAAAATCGCCAGCGTGAACGTCACGATCGTCGCCAGTTTCACCTGTTCGGGCGGGATGATCCCCGCCTGCGTGACTCGGGTGAATCCCTCTCGATCCTCGGTGTCAGCGCCCTTGATCGCGTCGTAGTAGTCGTTCGCGAAGTTGGTCCCGATCTGAATCAGCGTCGCACCGATGAAGGCCATCGCCGCCGGCAACGGAGCGAAGACGTCAGCGTAGATCGCAAGCGCCGTCCCGACGATCACTGGGGCTGCAGCCGCAGGCAGCGTCTGGGGCCGTGCAGCCAGCAGCCACGCCTTCGTCCGTGAGATGTCGACCTCGGCCGTACTCATTGCATCGACTCTCCGACACGCGGACCTGTCAACGTTGGCATTGCGGTCGATAGAAGCGGGCGTCGTCAGCCCCACCGACGAACGGCGATCAACAGCACCGCCCCCACTGCGATCAGTGCTGACGGAGCCACGAAGCCGGCCACCGGATCGTCGCCACCACTGGTTTCAGTGATGGAGATCGTCGCCTCTCGGTCGACGACTGCCTGCGGATAGTCGCTGATGAGCACCGCCGAGGCGTCCGTAATCTCGAGCGTCTCGTTCGTTGATGGGGCGTCCTCGGCGACCTCGAGCGTGATCGTCGCTGCCGTCTCGGTCGCTCTCGCGCCGTCGCCCGAAGGCGTTCGCTCCTGGTCGATCGTAACCGTTCCAGCCTCGTCGTCGATCTCGACTGCGCCGTCGACCTCGGCGTCGGAATCACCTGCGGCCAGCATCGGTCCGTGCTCGACGTCGGCCACGCTGAAGACACCGGGATCGTACGCGACTGTCGCCGACAGCGTGTCGATGCCGTCGCCAGCGTAATCGCCATGGGTGCTCGCGATCAGCTCGAGCGTGACGGTTTCGCCGGCGTCAGCCTCGGTCTCGCTCGGCTCGAAGTAGAAGATCGTCGCGTTGTCGCCGGCACCGACGGTCATGGGGACGACTGCACCGACGGTAAGCGCACAGACACACAGCGCGACAACGGCGACCGAAAAGCGGGCTGGCACCGATCCTGTCATGATTCCGGGACGGTGAACTCGAGCGGCGGCATCTCGAGAAACGCCGTCTCGTACCCCTGGTGGCGGGCGACCTGTGGCGGCGACTCGAACGTGATCGTGACCGAGTCGCCCGGCTCGAGAGCCGCAAGCGACGCGCCGTAGTGGAGGTTGTGCTCGCTGTCGAGAGTCTGCTCCAGCCGTGTTCCATCCGCGTCACCGATCGGTTCGCCGTCTCGTTCGACCGTCACGTGCATAGCCATATCCGCGAGCGGCACACGGTTGTACGGCGTCCGTGGCGAGACGAGCAGATACTGCTCGTCGCCGTCGGCGAGCCGGGAGCCGGACTCGAGCACCGTCGCGAAAATCGCGGCATCGCCGCTTCGAGGCAAGTCGGTATCGACCTCGTCGGCGGGCTCGAGTTGAGTGCCGGGGTACGCGTCGGCTGGCGGCAGCGCGGAGTACGGAACGTGACCGTGGTCGTGGTGGCCGTCGCCGTGGTCGTGGTCATCGTGGTGGCCGTCGTCGTCATGCTCGTGATGACTGTCGTCGTGGTCGTCGTGCCCGTGGTCCATCGGCTCGAGCGCGCCGCGTTCGCCCCACTCCGATTCGTCGAAGTACTCGACGCCGCCGACGACCTGCTCGCGGAACGCCTGGTCGTACTCGAACTCAAAGCGCACCGTCTCGCTGTCGGTAAATCGGCCCTCGAGGTCGCCAGTCGTGTGCGTCGGGATCGGTGGGAGTTCGACCTCGACGGTGTAGGTACCGTCGTCCCCGAGTGGGACGTTGTCGCCGAAATGAAACCCCATCTCCTGGGAGATCATGGGCCACGGCGAGTGTGGCGAGCCGATCCGTTCGCCGTCCTGAGAGACGGTGATCGTGGCGCTGGTGTCGACCGGGAGGACGATTCCAGTCTCGTCGTCCCAGAGCGTGAACATCATATGCACGCCCCGTCCCTGCTCGGGATCGACGCGTTCGACGTCGTCCTCGCCGTCGCCGCCCGTGATGAGCCAGAACGGATGGGGGTACGACAGCATCGGCGCGAGCGCGTACTCGCCGGCCGTGGTCGGCTCGAGCATCCGCATCGACTCGCGGTGGGTCGGGCGGTAGACCGCTGCTGGCGGATCTTCGACCTCCGGAAATCGCGGCACGGCGTCGTCACCGTTCGCTGGGTCATCTGTATCCTCGCCTTCGTCAGTATCGTCGCCGTCGGTTTCCAGACAGCCCGCCAGCGCGAGGATGCCGGTTGCTGCGCCTGTCCGCTGAACGAACGTCCGTCGGTCGAGATCGTGGTCGTGGTCGTGCATGTGTCGTGGTGTGGTCGGTAGTCCTACTGTGGGTTGGCTCGCGGCAACGCCCGAAGCGAGCGCGGTGGGAGCAGGTAGTTCCCGCGCCGGTTGACGAAGAGGTAGCTGAGAATGCCGTTGTTGGCGTGCATTACATCGAGATCGGCACCCGTCATCGCCTCGCGCACGCGGATGAAGTCGTCAATCCCGTGCTGGAGTGCAAGGAAGTGAAATCCCGGACTGTCTCCATCGACGGTGTTGAAATCCCGGCGCAGCAGTGGTGGCTCGCCGTCAACTCTGGCTCGAGCGGCCTTCTGGGCGTGACCAACGACGCCGCGACGAGCATCTGCTTCGGTGGCGTCGATCCGCTCGTCGGTCAGCCCGTTCGTCGTCGTCAGCTTCTCGCCGACATCGCCAACGAGGTCTTCGTCGGCGTGTTCCGGGCTGAACAGCTTCCGAACGCGCATGGGATGACTGTCCTGCTCGAACCAGGTCCGAAGCTGGAGATCCATCGACTCGATGTGTTGTGTCGTCCCACCCGCGAACGGACCCTCCTCGATCGTGACCCGGTCTTCTGTCGCCTGGTTGCGCTCGAATCCCGAGCGAAAGCCCATAAAAAACGGCGCGTCTTCGGGCACCGAGTCGGGGACGTCCGAGACGTCGGTGTGCTCAGCGGGCAAGCCAGCGCCGACGAATCCGGTCCGGCGCTGGTCCTCGAGGCGTTCGAACACGCCGGTCAGATCGGTTTCGACTGCGACGCCGTTGAGTTCGTCGTGATTCCCGAACAGTCCTTCCTCGGCCTCGAGAACGACCTGTGAGTGGTCGCTCGCGAGGTGGACGACGGCGTCGAACTCGTCGACCGCTGGGTCCTCAGACGAGGTCAGCGCCGTCGGCTCCGGAAGGTCGACCGACTCGGGGAGCGCGTCGTCGAACCGCTCGAAGTACGCCGGCGTGTAGCCGATGGTGAACAGCAGCCCGTCGTTGCTCCACTCGTAGGCGCGCTCAAGCGTCTCCAGCGCGTCCTCGAGTTGGGTACGGCTTCCGTCGGTCGGCTCGTCGACCAGCGACAGCGCCAGCAGGACGTGATGTTCCGGCGGCTTGACGTTGCCGTCGTCGTCCCGCAAGAGAGTGTCATTCCAGGCGTATTGTCGCGCTGGAAGCGTCGAAGGGTCGTCCGTTCCGGCGGGGATGTCGACCGCGTTGCTCTCGGAGAGACAGGCCGAAAGCGCAGTCGCACCGCCGACAGCAACCAGCGTCCGGAGGTATTCCCGACGGGACAGCTCGGACCGATCGGGGAGTGTCACTACTGGCGGTTCCGGGCTGGAAGGCCCAAAGCGTTGTCCTTTCCGTCGAATCTACCGAAGCCAGTGACGGCGTTATGATTGGGAACTAACCCGTTAATCGGGGTGTTTTCGTTCCAGCAACGGCACTGGCGGTCGGACCCGAGACGACAGTTGGTCGTAGATACCAGCAATATCGTCCGGAGTTGTGACAGTCTCGAATAAGGATTCTCGTAGACGCTCATAGATTTGCGTCACGGAACCGGCACATCTGGCTATAGTAACACCTGAACCGATGTCCACACGCATCGCAAGCGGACGTACGATGGGGTGTGCAGTGACGTTCAGTGGCTACTATAGAGACAACCGACAGGCTACGAGAATCCCTCTGAATCGTGTTGCAGCCGCGCAGGCGGGCTCCGTTCCAGCGATTGACAGCCACAAACCCTCCTGCGAGTGGGTCGTCATGACTGGGCGGATGTCCGGCTCATACTGTCGGGCATCGGTCACGAATTCGCGACAACCTTCGAATAGTTCTGTCCGGCCGTCTCAGTAGTGCCACGGGTAGTCGTCGAACTCGGGATCACGGCCCTCGACGAACGCATTCCGCCCCTCTTTGGCCTCATCGGTCATGTACCCCAGTCGGGTTGCCTCGCCAGCGAAGACCTGCTGGCCAACCATCCCGTCATCGGTCATGTTGAACGCGTATTTAAGCATCCGCATCGCTGTCGGGCTCTTGGCGTTGATCCGTTTACCCCACTCGAGAGCCGTCTCCTCTAACTCCTCGTGAGGAACGACTTCGTTGACCATCCCCATCTCGGCGGCCTCCTCGGCATCGTAGGTCTTCCCGAGGAAAAACACTTCTCGAGCCTTTTTCTGACCGATCTGTTTGGCGAGGTACGCCGAGCCGAAGCCGGCGTCGTAGCTCGCCACGTCGGGGTCGGTCTGGAGGAACTTCGCGTGCTCCTCGCTCGCCAGCGTGAGATCACAGACGACGTGCAGCGAGTGGCCACCGCCGACGGCCCACCCAGGCACGACGCAGACGACGACTTTCGGAATGTGACGAATCAGGCGCTGGACCTCGAGGATATGCAGTCGGCCCTGCTCGGAGGCACGCTCCTCATCACCCTCGTACTGATAGCCGTCCTCGCCCCGGATCGTCTGGTCGCCGCCGGAACAGAACGCCCAGCCGCCGTCTTTCGATGAGGGACCGTTGCCGGTCAGCAGGATACAGCCCACGTCGGTCTGGCGCTTGGCGTGATCGAGGGCGTCGTAGAGTTCGTCGACCGTCCCGGGCCGGAAGGCGTTGCGAACGTCGGGGCGGTCGAACGCGATCCGGACCGTTCCGGAGTCGACTGCACGGTGATAGGTGATGTCCCTGAACTCGTCGTTCAGGTCGGCAACCGGTTCCCACTGTTCCGAATCGAAGCATTCCGAAACCATTGGTCGCAGTTGGTCCGCAGCGGATGAAATAGGTTCGTGTCGGCGACACCTCACCGCGCGATCGGCAACCGAACGGCGAACACGCTACCCGTGACCGTCTCGTCGCCGGCCTGTGTCCGCTCATCTGTGGCCCATCGCTCCGTTCTATCCGTGACCCAGACGTCCCCTCCGTACCGATCGACGAGCGTTTGGACCAGATACAGCCCCAGCCCGGTCCCTTGACTCTCGAGGCCCTTCTCACCCTCCTCGAAGATCGTCTCCTTGCGTTCGTCGGGGATACCCGGCCCGTTGTCTGCGATCTGGATCTCGACGTCGTCGCCTTCTATACTCGCAGACACCGTTACCACTGGAATCTCCGTGTCGTTGTGTTCGATCGCGTTCGTCAATAGATTCCGAAACACCGACTCGAGCATATCGTCAGCGACGACCTCGAGTCGGGGAATCGTGCCCTCGGTCGTCACGACCGCGTTCTCGTAGGTCGACCGGATCTCGTCGAGTTCGTGCTCGAGCGTGTACCGGAGCCGGACCTGTGTCGGTTCGGCATCGGCCTGTAACATCACCTCGGAGACGTCGCGGGCCGTTTCGGTGATTGCAACGGCATCACGTGCGCTGGCCACCACCTGTTTAACGTACTCACGGCCCGCCTCGTCGACCACCTCCTCGAGCATCTCCGCGTAGGCCAACACCAACTGGAGATCGTTGCGGATGTCGTGACGGACGACCTGGTTGAGCACCTCGAGGTTGTCTCGCTGCGTTTCGAGCTGGCGTTCGTACTCCTTGAGTTCGGTCACGTCACGGGCATACCCCAGCACAGCCGCGTCGCCGGTCCCGGCGACCTCATAGGGGAGCTTGGTCGTCTGGAGGATCCGTGTCTCGCCGTCGGCAGTGGTCAGCTCTTCTTCGGGAACGTACATCGGCTCGCCGGAGTCGATGACCGCGATGTCGTCTTGGTGGAACTGGCGGGCCTGTTCGATGTCGGGAAGCAGTTCGACATCTGTCTTCCCCTCGACGGCCGAGCGAGGGCAATCGTAGTAGGTCGCAGTCGTCTCGTTTGCGAGGATGTACTCACCCTTGCGATTCTTGACGAACAGCATGTCCGGCACGAGGTCGATGATCTGCTGGAGTTCGTCACGCGCCTGCTCGAGCGCTTCTTCGTACTGCTTGCGGTCGGTGATATCCTGAATCGTCCCGCGGATACGCACGGTCTCGCCATCTTCACGCTGTGGATCGCCCCGGACGTGGACCCATCGAGCATCGCTCTCGTCGCCAAGCCGGAGCTCGAGGTCGTACGGCTCACCGGTGTCGACGGCCCGCTCGAAGGCCTCTCGAATGACTGGCTGATCATCCGGATGGAACTGTTCGATACCCTCGCCTGGCTCCGGCTCGTACCCCGCTGGCAGCCCGAAGATCCGACAGACCTGTTCGGTCCACCACCCTCGTTCAGCCTGTAAATCAGTCTCCCAGGCACCGATCGCTGCGATCTCCTGTGCCCGCTCGAACAGATCGCTCTGGCGTCTGCGCTCGCGCTCGCGCTCCTTGCGCGCCGTGATGTCACGGGAGAGTGCCAGAATCCGGTCGGTCTCGTGGAGCGTGATTTTGCTGATCCAGACCTCGACTGGGTACGTCGAGCCGTCTTTTCTACGGTGTCTTCCCTGGATTGTCGCCGTCTTCCCGACGTCCATGGTCGTCCACAGTTCACGGAGTTCCTCGAGATCATCCCCGATCTCGATGTCGTCGATAGAGAGCGAGAGCAGTTCCGTCCGGCTGTATCCGAGATCCGTGGTCGCCCGATCGTTGACGTCGACGATGGACCCGTCCGTGTCGTGGACGAATATCGCATCCGGAGAGCGGTCGAACAGGACGCGCAACCGTTCCCGGCTGCGTTCGAGCTTCCGTTGACGCTCCCGTCGCTCGGTGATATCGCGAACGACGCTGACGACACGTCCGTCCTCGAGTTGGGCAAGCGAGAGCTCCTGTGGGAACGTCGTCCCGTCCGCACGGATACCGGTGGCTTCGCCGCGCCACTTGCCGTCCTCGACGAGCGCCGGAAAAACGTCCGCCTCGAATCGCTCGATCTCCTCGTCCGGGAAGCGTGTCCGCCAGCTGGTGTCGGTAAACGCCTCACGGTCGTCGTAGCCGTAGATGTCGACGTGAGCCTGGTTGACATAGACGTAGGATTCGTCCTCGTCGAAGATCGCGATCCCATCCATCGATGCCTCCATCGCGGCTGCCTGACTGAGCACGCCCTGAGCGCGCTTCTGGTCGGTAATATCGACAAAGAGCGCGTGTGTCCCGATCGTCTCGCCGGTAGCGTCTCGTCGTGGCGTCGACTGAAACTGCGTCGACAGTCGGTTCCCATCACGGGTGATGAGAACTCGCGTTTCGGTCACGGACTCGCCTTCTCGCGCCCGCTCGTGGCCGCCGTTTACGATCGTCGCTGCCGACGGATCGGCGTGCACGGTGGCCAGTGGCCGGCCACAGAGCTCCTCGCGTGCATAGCCGAGTTTCCGTGCGAACCGGCGATTACAGTCGTCGATCACTGGCCCACCGTGTTCGGTCTCGGTGCGCGTCAGGGCCACCATCACCGGCGCTTCCTCGAACAACTCCTGATACTGCGCCTCATACCGGTTTTGTAACTGGACGCGGTGGTGGGCATGGGCAATCGTCTCTCCTAACTCCGCCAGCATCGCTTGCTCGTCCGGCTCGAACACACCCGTCTGGTCCGCATAGACGTTCAACACTCCGTAACATCTGTTTTCGTGGACGAGTGGCACGGCGGCACTGGCCCGATAGCCACGTTCGAGGGCGTCCTCGCGCCACGGTTCGTACGCCGGATCCGCTTCGAGATCCTGCACAACCTGCAAGGAGCGAGTTTGAACCGCCAGCCCCGTTGGTCCCTGCCCAGTGGCTGTGTCGTCTGCCCTGATATCGATCCCGGTGAGATACTCCGGCTCGAGCCCTGCAGAGGCACGCGGAACGATCCGTTCATCGGTCTCCCGATATTCGCCGATCCAGGCGAACACGTACGGCTCGGCGTCAACGAACGTCTCGCAGACGGCAGCGTCGATCTCCTCGTGAGACGTTGCACGGACGAGTTTGGATTGGACACTCCGAACGAGCGCTGCGACACGCTCGTAGTTCGGTGCTTGTCGCGTGGCCGATCGCTGCTCGACCGCGTCGATGAGCGTCCGGGCCAGCTGGTCGCTTTCGTCCGTCTCGTCGTCGAACGACAGATACTCCGTGACGTCGGCTGCAATTGCGGCGCTCGCCACTTCCTCCGAACCGTGTCCGGTGTAGAGCAAAAATGGACACGTTGGCTCGATCTCACGCACGCTCGTCAGCAGGTCGATCCCGTCCGTTCCGTGCAGCCGGTAGGCTGCTGCGACCCAGTCGATCCCCCCGTCTTGGAGCAACTCGAGCGCGTCAGCGGGGTCTGTCGTCGAGCGGACCGCTATCCGGTCGTCCATGGACTCGAGACGTGTGGCCGTTCGTTCTAGCCGTCCGACGTCGTCGTCAACATGGAGAACCCGAATTGCAGCAGCCATTGTGGAATATACGGGTCGTTGATAATTGAATCCAGTGTTTCAGTCAGCATGTCACGAACAGCAATCGCTGTTTGATATCGCGACTATTCATTTATGTGTTCGCCAATCACCGCTGATTGACAGTCGTTCGCATGCAGTATCAAGCGCTCGGCCGCAACGAACAGCTCAGTCCAGCAAGCAGGTTCCCGTCGATCGCTGCGGCGACCACACTGATGGTTGGACGGACGATAGCGTCCTCGAGAGAGCTTCTGGGGCACTCCGGTCCAGGCCGGATCGCTACGCACGCTCGTCACGAACCGACGCACAAACTCGCTTTCTGAGCGTGTCCCGTCGCCGATGGTTCGTCTCCGAATCGAAGGCGACAGCGAGCACCTGCGTGCCCGCACGCTCGAGCGAGCGACGATACGCCGGCGCGAAGTCGACAGGGTCGACGCGCTCGAACTCGAGGCCATACAGATCGCCAAGCGCCTCGAACTCGAGGCCGTGGGGTGTTTTGAACTGCTCAGTAAACGGCGGCTCGAAGTCTTCGATCGGGAGTTTATGGAAAATACCGCCACCGTCGTTGTCGAGCAAGACAATCGTGGCGTCGACATTACAGCGATCGACTGCGAGCAGCCCGTTCGAGTCGTGATAGAAGGCCAGGTCGCCGGTGACGAGCACTAGCGGCTCGTCAGTCGCACTGCCGGCGCCCAGTGCCGTACTCGTGATGCCGTCGATGCCGCTTGCGCCACGGTTCCCGAGCACCGTGAGATCGGCCGGCCGTGGCCGACCGAACCGATCCGCATCCCGGATCGGCATACTGTTCGAGACGAAGACGGTCGCTGGATCGGGCGCGTCCTCGAACACAGTGGCGAGTACTGCGCCCTCGAACGGGTCGGCCTCGAGCGTCTCCGGCGCGAGGGCATCGTCATGAACGCGCCAGTGGCGCTGTTCGGCGGTGTCAAATCCGGCCAGCCACTCGTTTTCGTCGTCGGCTGTGCCATCGTTCGAGCTGTCGACCGCCTCGAGCAACGCTTCGAACGCGGGTCCGGGAGCAGCCGCGAGCAGTTCCGTCGCGGTGAACGTCGCCTCGCGCCACGCGCCAGCGGAATCGAGCAGGAACTGGCGGGCGTCGCTGTCACGTAATGCGTGGCGCAGCGGCTTCGAGGTCGGCGAGGCACCGAATCGGACGACGACGTCCGGTTCCTGGAGGGTATCGATGTAGCCGTCGTAGCCGCCGTAGACGCGGCGGTGGTCGGCGTCGGCCTCGACGTGAGGGCCGAATCGAAGATTCGACAGCGGGTCCGCGAGGATCGGGGCCCCGATCCGGTCGGCAACAGCCACGACATGGTCGGGCTCGAGTCCGACGAGCGCTGCTGGGTCAGCCGGCCCCGCCACGATCAGCGGGCGCTTGGCATCCTCGAGCGCCCGGACGAGCGGACGCATTTGGTTGGCCTCGGGCGTCATCGATCCAGTCTCGGTCTCAATGAACGGCCCGTCTCGTCCCGCGCCAGCAAGCGTCTCCGCAAACGCCTCGGGGACGTCTCCCGGGACCTCGAGTGGCTCGAGTGGCTTTCTAAAGGGGCAGTTCAGGTGAACGGGCCCCGGATCCGGCCCACCTGTTTCGGCGAGCGCTCGCCCGGCAGTCGTCCGAAGACTTCGAACCTTGCGCTCGTCGGCTTCGGGGTCGGGGAGTTCCGCATACCAGCGGACCGCGTCGCCGTAGAGTTTGACCTGATCGACCGTCTGGTTCGCGCCGCTATCACGGAGTTCGGCGGGTCGGTCGGCTGTCAACACGAGCAGCGGCACGCGGGCCTGGTCGGCTTCCATCACGGCGGGATGAAAGTTTGCCGCCGCCGTCCCCGAGGTACAGACCAGCGCCGTCGGCTCACCCGTCCGTCGAGCGCGACCAAGCGCGAAAAAGGCCGCCGAGCGCTCGTCGAGATGCGAGTAGACATCGATCTCGGGGTGGGCAGCGAAGGCGACCGTCAGCGGCGTCGAGCGACTGCCGGGGGCGATACAGACGGCCTCGAGACCGCTTGTTACGAGTTCGTCGACGAGAACACGGCCCCACAGCGTCGCACGATTTGGTGCACTCATCGGATCACCGCAGTTCGTCGAGGATCGGGCGGAATTTGAGCTGTACCTCGTCCCACTCGTCGTCCGGGTCGCTGTCGGCGACGATGCCGCTGCCGGCAAAGAGCGTCACCGTGTCGTCGCTCGCGACCCCGGATCGGAGGCCAACTGCGAACTCGCCGTCACCGTCGGCGTCGAACCAGCCAACGGGGGCCGCATACCAGCCGCGATCGAACGTCTCCGTGTCGCGGATGGTTTCCCAGGCTGCCACCGGTGGGACGCCACCGACAGCGGGTGTCGGATGCAACGCTTCGACGATCTCGAGGACGTGACTCTCGCCCTCGAGCGTCGCTGCGATTGGGGTCTGCAAGTGCTGAATCGTCGCGAGCCGCCTGATCGTCCGCTCGTCGACGGTGAGTTCGGATGCGAGTGGCTCGAGTTGGTTTCGAATCGCCTCGACGACGAGTCCGTGTTCGCGCTGGACTTTTTCGCTGTCGAGCATGTCCGCTGCGTGTGCGTCGTCCTCCTCTGGCGTCTCACCTCGTGGCACCGAGCCGGCAAGCGCCTCTGTCTCGACTCGATTGTCGCGTTTCGAGACGAGGCGTTCGGGTGGCGCACCGAAGAACGTCCCGCCGGTATCGTTGGCGATCAGGAACCGATAGCAGTTCGGATACTGCCGGCGCAGTCGCTCGAGCGTGCCGGGGACGTGAACGGAGTTCTCGAGCGTGACCGAAAGCGACTGGGCGAGGACGACCTTCGTGATCGTTCCCTGCTCGATCTGCTCGAGGGCGGCCTCGACCTGATCGGTCCAGTCTGCAGGAGAGGTCGTTCGCTGTGTCGAGGTGACGCCGGGCCCGGTTCCGCTTGGTTGCATCGCTGGGAGCGCTGCCAGCCGGTCATGCCAGCGCTCGAGGCGTTCGATTGCCGCCTCGGGGTGTGTCCCAACAGCCGTCAACCAGGTTCCGTCCTCGCTTCGGATGACGAGGATCTGTGGAACGACGAACGAAGCGGCGTCGAACCCGGTCCAGGGCGGGCCTGGCTCGTGTTCGTCGTGGAACGAAAAGCCGCCGAACGCTCGTGGCCGAGCGACGTGGGGGCCATCGTGATCCAGCGCGTCGAACGCCCGACTAGCCTGTTCTCGAATCCGGTCGAAACGGTCAGGTCCGCGTGCAGACATTCGGACGGCGACGCCTCGGCCGACGACCTCGAGGCCGCCAGGCGTAGCCCACAGGATTCGTGACTCCTGTTCGGCGTCAACGATCGCCCCAAACGAAACGTCCTCGAGTTCGCGACTGCGACTAACGAGGTCGGTCGGTTCGTCGACTGGCAGCGACTCAGTATCAGCCGTCAGTCGACGTCCACCCGACGATTGATCCATCAACCGCATCTCAGGACCGCCGCGTCTTCAGCCTAACTATTCCGGGAACGAATCGTGCACTAACTGTACCGTTCTTCCTGCCAAGGGTCGGCCGTCTGTGAGTAGCCACGGCGCTCCCAGTAGCCGCGCTCGGGCGCTGTGAGGAACTCGACACCGTCGACCCACTTTGCCCCTTTGTAGGCGTATCGGTGGGGTGTGACGACCCGCAGCGGCCCGCCGTGGTCTGCCGGAAGCGAGTCACCATCGTGACCCCACGCGAACAACACCCCTTCTCGAAGACAGGCCTCGAGCGGAAGATCGGTCGTGTAGCCGTCGAGCGCCGAAAACATGACGTGGACGGCCTGTCCAGACGGCGTCGGGTTGCCCGACGAGCGTCGCTCGTCGATGTCGTCGATGACGCCGGCTCGCCTGGCGAGTTCGGAGAACGGAACGCCCGTAAACGTACAGTCGAACTTGCTCCAGCCGGTGACACAGTGAAAATCTTGTCGGTGAGTCTCGCTTGGGAGCTGTTGAAACTCGTCCCACGAAAACGTGAGTTCGTCTTCGACGGCGCCGGTGACAGTAAACGTCCACGTCTCGGGGTCCCAATCAGGTGTGGGGCCCTTTGACAGAACCGGAAACGCCGACGTTTCGCGCTGGCCCGGTGGCAGCCGTTCATCGCCGAACTCCTCGTAGAGATCCGTGACATCCGTGACGTCCTTGCTCATATGCGTCCGTTCGTGTCGACGATTGTAGCTGTGACGCCTCCACTCGTGGACTTTAGCCAAGATGGGTGCGCATACTCGCCTCGAGTGAGACGAACAGCGGATACAAGTTCGTATTTCGGGGACGGAACGGTGATCGAAACGGATCGAAAGCGTCCGGCGGACGACACCATTCGAGCCCTTTCCTGCGAAACCCTCGCCATGCCTTAGTACGGTCTCGGCGATTTGGCTCGTGTATGGCGAGCAAACAGCAGATGACCGAACGAGAAGTCTCTGGACAGGCAGCAGAAGAAGTCGGCGAGCAAGCTATGGGCCCGGCAGCCCTCGCGTCAGCCGCATCGGTTGGACTGTCGTTGTACTACTTTTTCATCCGCGGGGACCGCCAACTCGGCGCGTTCGTCGGCCTCTGGCCGCCGACCATCCTCGCGTTCGCGAGTTATTTCAACCAGCGGAAGATGCGCCAGCAACTCGACTCGATCACCCAGCCGGGAACGACGCTGCGAAACGCACTCGACTCGATGATGGGGAACAAGTAAGACGGCCACGACGACCGTATCGATTGCCGTCCTGAACCCACCCTCACAACCGATTTCGACTGGGCTGTTACCGCTGGTTTCCGCGAGCGACGGGCAGTGATAGCCACACGACGCGGGCCCACACTGTTTCACGGTCGAATGAGTTGCACACGCAGTGTGGAGTCCCCGTCAAACCTAAATACCCCCTCGCCGAAAGCCGAATCAGATGCCGAAAGTAGAGATCACCATACCGGAGCACCTCGAGATGCAGATCGCCCAGATGGTCGAACGCGGCGAGTTCGTCAACCGAGAAGAGGCAATCGAGGATCTCCTGTCAACGGGCATTAAGGCCTACAAGACCAGCGGACCGATGGACGAAGAAGAGGGCGCAGGAACTGGCCTCGAGGACGATGGCATGATGGGCCACGACGACGAGTACGTCTTCTAACACCGCGTCTTGCCGTGACGATGCCGTTTTAGAGTGGAACTGTCAGCAGCGGGATCCCGAACGCGATCGCCACGCCGATCACCATGACGACGAAGCCGATGCCGACCGCGCTCGAGGAGTAGTCGCTCATCGGTGCCGTTGTTCGTTCAGCATCGAGATCGTGGCCAACAGCTGCACCCGAGTCCTGATCCGCCGATTGGTCCGTATCGTCTGCCATGCGGACGTGTTGTCGACTCGCCACAATAAAGACATCTATCATAGTCAGCGGACAACTGCCGGGACGTAATTGCTCGAGACAGACCACTTTACTACCCGGGGTGCAAACCCTCGCGTAACAACCACATGACGCTGACCAAGCGAATCATCCCGTGTATCGACGTCGACCTAGACGAAGACGGGAACCCGGCAGTCTACACCGGCGTTCACTTCGAGGATCTCAAGTACACCGGCGATCCGGTCGAGATGGCCCGCGCGTACAACGAACTGGGTGCCGACGAGTTCGTCTTCCTCGATATCACCGCCTCGGCAGAGGGGCGTGAAACCATGCTCGACGTCGTCGAACAGGTTGCCGACGAGGTCTTTATTCCGCTGACCGTCGGCGGCGGCATCCGAACCACCGACGATATCAAAGAGACCCTCCGCGCCGGCGCGGACAAGGTCTCGATCACGACGGGCGCACTCGAGCGCCCCGAACTGGTCAACGAGGGCGCGAAAGCGTTCGGCAGCCAATGTATCGTCATCAGCGTCGACGCCCGACGCCGCTACGACGAGCAGGGTGAGAACTACGTCGAGATCGATGGCGAATCCTGCTGGTTCGAGTGTACCAAAAAAGGCGGCCGCGAAGGGACGGGAATCGACGTCCTCGAGTGGGCCACAGAGGCCGAATCCCGCGGTGCGGGCGAGTTGTTCGTCAACTCGATCGACAAAGACGGCACGAAAGACGGCTACGACATCCCGCTGACGACGGCCGTCACCGAGGCCGTCGACACCCCAGTCATCGCCTCGTCTGGCTGTGGCGGCCCAGAGGATATGTACGAGGTGTTCACCGAGGCCGACGCCGATGCCGGACTCGCCGCATCGATCTTCCACTTCGATGAACACTCGATCGAGGACGTCAAACAGTATCTCGACGAGCGAGACGTTCCCGTCCGGCTTTAGCCGGCACGCGGACACGACGAAACAGAGACGTTTTGGCCGTTTTTCGTCCCGATTTCCAACATGCTTATATCGACACAGTCGCGCTCTACTACCAGTGAAGTGGCGGTGTACGTGGTGTGGGAAACCACACGAAACGAACGACCCACCCTGTGACGACTGCGGGCACAACACCTTCGAGAAGGCAGTCGTCCGCGAGGGAGACGACGAGCCGACGGTGTCGCCGGCCGAAACGGTCGACACCGGCACGACGTACGTCTGGGCCTGTCCGAACTGTGATCGCGAGCACGTCAAGAACAACCCACCCTGCTCGCGCTGTGGCAATCCCGACCTCGAGAAGACCGAACAGACCTACGACGACGTGGCCCGCGACCTCGAGACGCCGAGCTGGCTCGAAGTAGCCAGGCCCTACGCGCCGGTTTTCGTCGTCTTCGCGGTGGTCGCTGCACTGTTTGCGACCGGTATCGTCCCGCTGTCGATCATTCCCGGCATCGGCGCGCCGTCGCCACCCGACGCACCCGGCGAGGGCACCGAGGCAGCCGGGATCGACCTCGAGGTGACCGAGCGCGAGGTTCACGAGCGACTCGAGGCCGACCGCGCTGCAGACGAGTCACGAACGTACGACGACGGGCTCGGGGCGTATGCCGAATACCTGAACCGCGCACTCGTGGCGATCGAATACGACGATGCAAACCCAGAACAAGTCGACGTGAGCGATTTCGGTGTCGACTGCCAGCGTGATCCGATCGTCGGGCAGGCGGAACCGACGCTCACGCTCTCCGACTACGATGACGAAGCCGCGCTCGCCGATGCGGTCGCCGACGCCTTACAGTCGAGCGACAGCCTCGGTGGGGCAGACCACACCGCTGAGGGAATCGACATCCACGTCGTCGACGAGTCGGTCTACGTGTTCTATGCGGCGTGCTAGTGGGCCGCTTTTGGACGGTCACAAAACTGGTCGCTGACGAGAGCCAACTGAACTCGACACTCGAGTCCGAGTCGAGAAACGAGAGAAAATCGGTCGGGTCTCGGTTCGAGTCTGTGTCGTGGTTATGCAGCTGCTTCGAACGCGTCCCGGAACGAGGTGGCCTTCTCGCGAACGTCGACTGCCGCATCCTCGAGTGCCTCGAGTGGGTCGACGCCGGATTCGGTTTTGATCGTCAGGATCGGTTCCGTCTGGCCACCCGACTGTTCAGGATTGACGTCGTAGGTGGCGGCGTTGACATCGTCGTGCTCGAGCAGTGTGCCTTTGAGGACGTTCATGAAGGTGTGATCCTCGCCGGTGATTTCGATTGAGAGTTCGTTCTCGCTGCTCTCGGTGACCCGCAGTTCCATACTCCCTTTTCCGTCCGTCGGCCGCTTGTACCTTTCCTTTCAGTCGAGCGATGCGGTTGGCGAGTGAAAACAGAAGGATGTAAATCCATATACACTCGCGCTCGAACCACAGACTATGTTCTCGACTGCGGCCCTCCTGGGAGTGTTCCTCCCCTTCTTACGGTGGCGACGATGCTCGTCTCCGTCGTGGTCATCAGACGGCTTCATCAGCCCGATCGGCAGTGGGGCGCTGTCGCTCGCTCGCGACTCGTACTGGGTATCCCGTGGGGCTCGGTGCTCGTGATCGGCTTCGTCTGTGGAGTCTATCTGTTTGTCCAGGATGGGATCACGGCGTTCGACGACCCGGTGACGATCCCCTACCGTGCGTATTCGTACTTCTATCCGCTGGGAATGCTGACGGCGTCGCTTTCCCACGCCGGACCAAGCCATCTCATTGGAAACCTCTCCGGTGCCATCGTCGTCGCCCCCATCGCGGAGTACGCCTGGGGTCACTACCCAAACGGGCGAGACGAGCACACAACAGACTCGTGGTACACGAATCCATGGGTGCGAGCGCTGGTGATCTTCCCGCTTGCCGTCGTCGGGATTACGATTCTGACGAGCCTGTTCGCACTCGGCCCCGTTATTGGCTTTTCTGGCGTCGTCTTTGCTTTCGCCGCCTTCGCGCTCGTCCACTACCCGATCGTCACTATCGTCGGCGTCCTCGGTGTTCAGGGCGTCCTCCTGACGCTGTATCGGGCACTACAGAATCCGATCGGCGTCTACGTCGCTGAGTCGAGCCCACCGTCGGCCCCATCGTGGGCCGGAATCGCTATCCAGGGCCACGCACTCGGCTTCTTTATCGGCCTCGTGCTCGGGATCGCCCTGCTGCGAAAGCGTGGGCTCCGACCCGATCCGTTCAGACTCTGGCTTGCGATCTTGCTGTACGGGTTCGCACAGGGGCTGTGGCAACTCTACTGGTTCGGCAGCGAGAACACGTACATCCTCTTTCAGGGCCCCGGCGTCCTCATCGTCACTACACTCGCACTCGTGGTTACACTCGCGGTTGCGGCCCCTCAGAGCCTCATCGTTCCACAACGGCTCGAGCGCATCCTCGCTCGCGGAAGCCGGAAGCGTCCAGAGTCGCCTCTCGATCGATCGCTCGAGATCGCTCGTGCCGACGGCGATCGGGCCACGCCACCGCGACTCGAGCGGATCAGCGAACTCGCCACAGGGGCACGATCGCGTGGATCGACCTGGCTGTGGAACGTCGATCCACGACGGACTGCATCCGTGATCGTCCTCCTCGTGCTCGCGATCCTCGCCGGGATGGCGATCCCGCTCAACCTGTTCGTGCTCGACGATGCGACCGCCTCCTCAGACGCCGCCGTCGAGATCGAGGATTACACGATCCAGTACGCCGAGAGTGCTGAGAACGAGCTTACGGCACCGATTAGAGTGGGGCCACTCGAGGATGCCGTCTCGATCGAATCGAGCGGTGTGATCGTCGCCAGCGAGCAGCGACAGCTCTGGTTGGAAGCCGTCCCAGCCCAGCGTCTCTCCTTTACCGGCAACGAGTCGGTCGTCGTCGGCGGCCCCGGTTGGCGCGAGACGGTCCACGTCGAGCGAACGGGCTGGGAGCCGGTCGGCAACGACACGGTGTATCAGGTCGAACTCTGGGCTGACGGCGACGAACCACAACTCGCCCACGAATCCAACAGTTCACGCGCCGACGTCCGTATCGATAATCGGACCGTAACACTCACAGCCGAGAACGGTGCGTTCGATCTCGAGGTCGAATCGCTCGAGACCGAGACCGTCGAGACGACGGCGATCCCCGAGGACGGTGCGTCGGCGACAGCTGGTGGGCTCACGTTCGACCGCGACGACGAGACGATCTATGCGAGTTCGAACGGGACCCGGATCGCCGTTGCGAGCAAGGAAACGTACAACTGAGCGGTTGCTAAGGCCGTTCGCCCGGAATCCATCCAACTGGCTCTCCGGAGTCGGTGTGTTCGTGACGGCGGCGACAAACACATTTGAAGAACAGACAGTCGCTAGTACGTGTACGTTTCAGCGCTGTCGTCGTCGGTTATCGGTCCCAAACACGTTTGCATAGCAGACGGTCGTGGCTCGAGTACAGTAGTGGCTGCAAACCAGTTCGTTGCACACTGGACACGGAGTTAACCCCGTCCTTGCTGTGGGAAGCCGGAGAGAAACAATGTCCGGCTGTGGCATCGATTCGAGCGAGTTGACTTTCGGACAGATGAGCAACCACACACTGGAGCGGGCGACCGGCACGGATGGCCAGCTAACTGCCGATATCGCGTCGACACCAGCCGTTCGCCTCGAGGCCGTCAGCCACGAGTACGGCTCGAGTGGTGGCCGTACTCGATCGGATGGCGACCGGACGGTGATGGCACTTCGGGACGTCTCCATCGAGGTACAACAGGGCGATATCGTTGGCCTCAAAGGCCCAAGCGGCAGTGGCAAGTCGACGATTTTGCACACGGTCACCGGGCTGTTGGTCCCGACTGAGGGCGCTGTCGAACTGCTGGGGACCGATCTTACCGCCCTCTCGGATCGGGAGCGAACGCGGCTGCGACGACAGCATATCGGTATCGTCTTCCAGCGGTTTCATCTCCTGCCGTCGCTGTCGGCACGAGCGAACGTCGCGTTACCCCTCGTTCAGGCGGGCGTTCCAAGGGCGACACGACGCGAGCGCGCCGAGACGTTGCTCGAGAAGGTCGGGCTCGCTGATCGGACGGGCCATCTGCCGGGCGAACTCAGCGGTGGCGAACGTCAGCGAGTTGCAATCGCGCGGGCGCTCGTGACTGATCCGGACGTTATCGTTGCCGACGAACCGACGGGCGAACTCGACACGGCAACCGGCGCGGATGTGCTCGAACTGCTGACCGACATCGGCCGCAACCGGGCCGTCCTGGTTGCCTCACACGACGAGGCGACGCTGTCAGTCGCCGACCGCGTGGTCGGATTACGCGATGGACGGGTGGTCACAGATGGTACGTGACGACGCGTTCGACGCGGATTCGACCGGATCACGCCGAACTCGCTGGCATGGACTCATCGGTATCTCGATCGTCAGACTGTGGAAACGACTGGCACAGACGCGGTCTAGACGGCTCGTCGCAACGGTCGGTGCCGTCGCGTTGACGATCGCACTACTGGTGGTCGTCACAGGCGTCGCGCTGGGGCTTGCCGACGGCGGTGCGGTTACCGACGACGATGCCGACATCCGGATCACCCCCGAAGAGAGTGCGACGCTGTCGGCTGTCGATGGCGTCGAAGGACCACGGCTCGGAGCGACGAACGAGCGCGCAGAAACGATCCGCGAACAAGACGGCGTTGAGCACGCATCACCGGTTCTCGTCGAACCGGTCCAACTCGAGTCAGCAGACGGCGAGCCACAGACCGTCCTGCTCGTCGGCGTCGTCCCCGACGAGGAACCACGGACCATCGGCGGGCTCTCGACGGAGACACTCGAGTCAGGCGATCCCCACTACGCGAACGGCTCCTACGACGGCCCGCGAGAGGACGCGATCGTGCTCTCTGAAGCTGCTGGCGAGCGCCTCGAGGCCGACACAGATTCGAATCTCACGGTCACGGGGCCACACCGTTCAGACGAGCGACCAGCACCGTCGTTTACTGCAACCACCGTCGAAACGAGCGGCGATGACGAGGATTCGACGCCGATCGCACTCGTTCACCTGAGCGAACTGCAGACGATCGCTGGCGCTGACGACGGCCAGCTCGCCGACCACACACTGGTCTGGGGTGAGTCCGACGCAGCGACGGCGGCTGCCGACGAGACGTACCCCGACGCTGCAGTCGAAACCGTCGGCGGGACCGACCCGTCTTCACTGTTCGGTGACGGGCTAGCGTTCGCGACGAGCCTGCTTGCGCTGGTCGTCGGCGTGGCGATCTGTGCATCGTTCGTCGCAACGACCGCGGGGATGACCGTCAACGAGGATCGCCGGACCCTCGCCGTCCTCGAGTCGGTCGGCTACCCCACACACAGTCGGCTCGTAATCATCGCGGTGTCGACGCTCATCACGACGCTGTGTGGGGCGCTACTGGGAATCGTCCTCGGGGTGGGCGGCATCCATGCCGTCAACATGGCTGCCAGCGCGACCGTCGCCCCGGGGGCCGTCGCGCAAGTCCACCCGGTGTTCGTTCCCTACGCCATCGTCGTCGCACTCATTTCAGGACTCGTCGCCGTCCCCTACCCACTCGCGGTCGCTGCTCGCACGTCCGTCCTCGAGGAGGTGGGGCGATGAGTCTGCGGCGAGCCGCGGTCCGAGCGCGAGCCGTCGTCGGCCTCGCCTCCGCACAGCTCCGGCGAACCCCCGGTCGGACCGCACTCACTATCATGGCTGTGACACTCGCCGTACTCTCAGTGACATTACTCGCCAGCCTCGGTGTCGGCGTCGTCGAGACGGGTGAAGACGGCCTCGAAAACGCCAACCGAGATATCTGGATCTCGAGCGATCCGATCGATCCCTCCGCCAGCGGAACGGCGAACCCGATCGTCGGCTCGCACGGTGTCTCGGCGGACATCGCCGAGCGCGATGACGTCAGCTCCGCCTCGCCGATTGCGACGCACGACGTCTACATCGGGACCGACGGCGACGACCTCGAGCGGACGTCAGCGGTCGGTGTCCACGAAACTCACGACGAGTTTGACTTCGAGTCCGGCGGCGGGTTCGAAACCGAGCTGAACGTCTCGGAAGGCGACCATCTCGAGAGTGAACGTGCCGCCGATCCGACACACGAGGAGATCGTCCTCGATCCCAACACGGCCGAGACACTCGACGTCTCGGTCGGTGACACGGTCTATCTCGGGACCAGTCGTGAGACAGCACGCGACCACGAGTTCACCGTCGTCGGGATCGCTGCGTACTACTCACAGTATCTCGGGTCAGACGCAGAAGCCGTCCCGCTGACTGACCTCCAGGCCGTCGCTGGAACCACCGGAACAGACCGAGCGACGTTCATCACTGCAAGTGTCGAAGACGGTGCCGATCGAGACGCCGTCGGAGACGATCTCGACGACGAGTATGCGGCCTACGACGTCCGTACCAGCGACGAGCAGGTCAGTGCGATGTTCGAAGAGCAGCCGCTCGTGCTCGCCAGCGGGGCGACGCTGGTCGGCCTCGCTCTCGTCGGTGGCATCGTGCTGACAGTCAATCTGTTTGCCCTCGTGGCCTACCAGCAACGGGACGAACTCGCTGCACTTCGAGCGATCGGGCTCTCCAGATGGGTCCTCGCAGGAACGATCGGCGTCCAGGGACTCGTTATCGGCCTCATTGGTGGGGTCGTGGGGCTTGCAGCGACACCCATCCTCGCGATGGCGCTCAACTACCTCGCCGCGTCGGTCATCGGGTTTGAGGCACTCTTGCAGACGCCACTCGAGGTCTACGGTGTCGGCCTGGCGCTGGCGATCGTCGTCGGGACGGTCGTCGCCGTCGTCACCGGCTGGCGGGCCAGTCGGTACGCGCGCATCGAACACCTCGAGGGGTAACCAGCGCCCGTGAGCCGTCCATTACGTGCCTGCGGTCGGCGTGTGGATACGCCGGCAGATCGGAAACGTCGACGATCTTACTCCCACTCGATCCGGAACACTTCCGCCTCGAGCGTCTCCTCGGCTTCGGTGTGGAACTCGAACCGTCTCGCGATCGGAAACTCGGCCCGAAATGCGTGTGTCACCTCGCCGCCTTCGTCGGCGGCGAACGACTCGACGAATTCCTGACTCCCCTCGTTGTGAATCGTATAGGAGACGTTTGCGATCGAACGCGTCGTCTCGAGAAACTCGCGGTCGGCGTGGCGATTGCCACGCTGTGCGCCAAACGGCGGGTTCGAGACGACAGTCGCGTCAGTCAGCGAGAGCGGTGGTCGGGTGGCATCACCACGGAGCCACTCGAGACAACCGTGTTTGCCCGCCTCATCGATCCGTGCAGCGTTCTGTCGGGCCACAGCGAGTGCGTCGGGATCGATGTCGAGGCCGATCACTTGCCTGGCGCCTGCAAGCGAGGCTGCGATCGCGAGCATCCCCGTTCCGGTGCCGAGATCGACGACCCAGCCCTCGAGGTCGTCCTGCAGGCGCGCCTGATGACAGATATGCGCAGCGATCTCCGGCGGCGTGAGATACTGCTCGAGCGCCGCAGTTGGGTCAGCAAAGTCCGCGAGCGTTTCGAGCGCTCGAGCGAGGGTTCGTCGCGACGGTCCGGCCATTGTGACGGGGTTTTGCCTCGAGTGTCATAGCTCCGTTGGGTTCACGTCTCACGCTCGCGGCTGTCCGTCAACCGCGGTGTTCTGTGGACATGACAAGTTCGAATAGAGTTAAGAAGAGTCCGTCTAACAGATGGGTATGGAGTGTCCACGGTGTCAGGGCTCGCTCGAGGAACTCTCGCTGGGTGACGTCTCGACAGTGACGTGTCCACACTGTTCGTTCGCGGACGTTCCCGTCGATCACGTTAGTGAGAACGACGAGCCCGAATCCTGGCGGGACGCGTTCAACCGGTTTTACGAGGACAACACCGTTCGTGAAGACGCCACTGAGCACTGAAGGCTGCAGTATATTAAACCGCGAACGTCGCAGTGGACGTCCACGGAGAATCTCTCGAGCTTACTCGTTTGCAGCGGCCGCTTCGACTTCTTCGTCGTCGCTGTCGTGGTCGACGTCCTCGTCGGATCGGGCAGCGACGAGGCCACCGCGTGCCACGCTGTAGAGTGGCTCGTTGGCGTGGGAGACGCCGCTGATCGAGAACGGAATGTTCGCATCACTGAGATGGTCACGGAACAGCGCCTCGAAGCCGCTTGGACTCGAGGTGCCGCCGGTGACGACAACGGGCACGTCGAGACCTTCCTCGACGTCTTCCTCGTCGACTTCCTGAACGATCTTGTCGATGACGTAGTCGAGCAGGTTCTCGTAGTAAATCGAGAGCGCCCCTTCGACGCCGCCGACGTCGGTCGTAAAGTCGAGTTCGAAGTCGTCTTCTTTGATCGAGGTCACCTTGTCGACTGGTGTCCCCGTCGCACGGGCGGCCTGTTCGTCGACCCAGTCGCCACCGCGGGCGACGGAGAACTTCATGACGGGCACTGCGTAGTAGGACAGACAGACGTTCGTCATCCCGGCACCGAAGCTGATGCCGAGTCCAGTGAAGTTGTTGTCCGCGAGTTCGCTGTAGATGACGGACATCCCTTCATTGATCGGTTCGGCGTCGTATCCCATGTCGTTGAGGAACGACTCGATCGTCTTCTGGTGATACAACGTCGAGAGATCCGAATCGATCGGATCTGCAGGGGAGGAGAAGTAGAGCTTCTCGTCCGGATAGGCAGGTTCGCCGACGACCTGTTCGATGATGAGTTTCATCATCGGAATCGCGCTCTTCTCGTCGTTCGAGAGGATCCCGTGTTTCATCGGGCGGCGGGTTTCCTTGTTGAAAATGTTCGCAAAGTTGAGTGCGTCGTCACCGACGACGTACACCTTATCATCCTTGCGAATGTGAAGTACTTCGCTTCGCGAGAGCATCTGCTCGGCCATATCCGAGTACTCGATCTCTACGAAGGAGTTGCGCTGTTGCACGAAAACCGTGTCGTTGCCATCCTGTTGTGCAGACAGGATGTTCATCGTCCCAACGTCTAGGCCTTTGGCCATAGTTGGGCAAGGCAACCGACGGATTATAAATCTATGTGGAATACCCACATCTCAAAACTAATGACGGAACGGACTATTTTAATCGTCTGCGAACGGGATTACTTTCGGCTAACGAGATCGCGGAGCCGCTCGAGCAGGCCCGAGATCGGCGTTGATGAGCTGTCGTCATCCGCTGTCGCTAACTCGTCGATGCGCTGTTGTTCACGGAGTTCTTTGAGCTTTGCCGTCTGATCGTCGACCGTCGATTGCGAGGTTGTCTGTTTCGTCTCGCCGCCTTTCAATCCCTTGAGGCCGGCGACCTGTGCGTCGACGCCGGTCGAGCGGGTCGTCTTCGCCGCGCCGTCAGTGTTGACTGAGACGTCGTCGAACTCGTTTTCGGAGAAACTGAGTCGTTTGTGTTCGGTTTTCTCGACGCCACCCCAGGAGAGTTCGACGTCCTCCATCGCGTCGTCGATATCCTGCTGGACGTCGAAATCGGGCTCGTCGTCTTCATCGTCCTCACTGTCGTCGTCGATCTGGGTGACGGCACGGGCCATATCGAGGTAGTGAGCGATCAGTGCCGCACCGGTCGAGGCAGTGATTCCGGCGAGTCCCACGGCGTACACCGCGACGACTTCTGCCGTGTAATCGTTCCCGTAGCCGTTCCAGTCGTCGGGATAGGCGTACAAGAACCCGGCGACGGCTGCGATTGTGACGACGACGCCGGCGATCGACGCGTACAGCACCCGCCGCTCCGACGGCAACAGGACCACAATTCCGAGCATCAACAGCGGCAACGCGACCATGACGATCGCATACGCCGGCTCGGCCCACGTCACGTGGGCAACGCTGCGGGCCTCGAACGTGCTACTCCAGAGAAAGAGCACCAGCGCGACGATCGCGAGGCCGATCCCGCCGAGGAACAGACCAAACCCGACGTAGACGTCAGTCCGGTCTTCTGGTTCGCCGATGTATCGACGGTAGAGGTCGAAGAGATACCCGTCTGCAGGCTGTTCCGCTGACATTAGCCCCTCGTTTAGACTCCAGTACTATGACTGTTGGGACAATTGTGACTGTCTACGAAACAGACCTGACTGAACGCCAACACACTCGAGTTGCCGTTGTGTGACCCAGATCCACGCGTCCATGGTCGGCGTCCGCTGACGGCCGACCCACGAGCGAGGGCGAAAATGGCCACTGGTGGCCCGCCGAGTCACACCGATTCGTCGAAACTGGCGAAGCGCCGCTGTTATACGTTCGTGGCCGTTAGGACGGTTAATGAGTCAGGAGTCGGAGTACACCGAGGGAGACCTCCGGAACACCGGAATGCGTCTCAAACACGATCGCGAATGGGACTACGAACTCGAGCAGATCGTCGAGGCGATCGAGGAGCGAGACGCCACAAAGGTCGGGCTGCAGTTCCCCGAAGGGTTGAAACGACGGGGCCCAGCCGTCGCCGACGACCTGCGGACGCTGGCCGGCGACGACGTGACGTTTATGCTCTCGGGGCAGCCGTGTTACGGTGCCTGTGATCTGGACACCTATCTGATGAAACGCACCGACGTGTTCGTCCACTTCGGCCACTCGCCGATGAAGAACACGGACAAAGTCATCTACGTGCCGCTGTTCTCGAACGTCGAGGTCCAGCCGATCATGGAAGAGGCACTCGAGACGCTCGAGTCGCCCGAGGAAACCGAAGGAGTCGGCCTCGTCACCACAGCCCAGCACATGAACCGCTACGAGGAGATGCGCGAGTTCCTGGAAGAACGAGGCTATGAGGTCCACAGCCGCCGTGGCGACGAGCGACTGACTCACGAGGGGCAGGTGCTTGGCTGCAATTACGCGAGTGCAGACGTACCCGCAGATCAGGTGCTCTACGTCGGCGGCGGAAAGTTCCACCCACTCGGGCTGGCGATGGAGCATCCGGACAAACACGTCGTCATCGCAGACCCGGTCAATAACGTCGTCACCGTCGCTGACACGGAAAAGTTCCTGAAACAGCGCTACGGCGCGGTCCACCGGGCGATGGACGCCGAGAAATGGGGTGTTATCTTCTGTACCAAGATCGGACAGGGCCGCTGGGAACAGGCCCAGGAGATCATCGACGACAACGACAACGCCTATCTGATCACGATGGACGAAGTCACCCCCGACCGACTCCGGAACTTCGACATGGACGCGTTCGTCAACACCGGCTGTCCGCGCATCACGACCGACGACGGCCCGCAGTTCCACAAACCGATGCTCACCCCCGGCGAGTACCGAATCGCCGTCGGCGACGAACCCCTCGATAGTCTCTCGTTCGATACGTTCCACGGCACCTGGTAGCGCCACCGAACGTGATCCCCGGTGCGGATATCGTGGCTGTTCAGCGACCGATATAGTCTCACAGTCACTGGCCGCTACCGCACACAGCAGTACGTGTGTGATCCGTTTCAGTTGTTCCTATCGGCAACTCACGACTGGTTCTCGAGCAGAGACTACTGGGCAGGTGACTATCCTTTAAAATTGAAAATCTCCAGTTGGTACGGAAATTCGAGACTAGTTACGACAATAAAATACGACTCAATCCCAGACATTCAGTCGCTGATCAGTAATCAGCTACTGATTCCAAACTGGTTTGGGCGAGTTCTTTTGCCCGGATAGAATAGAACAGTAGTCAATGAGTAACCCAGACGGCTCCGGACGACTGAGACACGCTCGAGATGGGCTCTTTAGCGCGCTCGCAGACGAGACCCGGCGCGAGGTCCTCCAGATCGCCCACGAGCAGTCGCCGACTGGGGTCACGAAAGCGGAACTCGCTGCCGAACTCGTCTCGAGAACCGCTGACGACGGCACCGACACGGTGACCGACGACGACCGCAAACGTGCGCTCGTCGACTGTCACCACCGGCTGCTCCCTGTGCTGGCCGACGCTGGCCTGATAACGGAGACCGATGACCGAATCGTAGCGACTGACCACTGGGCATTCGACGACGCCGAACTCATGGGCGTGATCGCCGGGCAAACAACCGACTACGGAACTGATCTCGACGCGTTGTTCGAGGCACTCGCCGACGCCAGACGTCGAACGGCGATCACCGTCCTCGAGGATCGAAAGCAACCGATTTCGGTTGAAACGCTTGCCAGTGAGGTTGCAGCCAGTGAGACGGACCGGACCGAACAGGTCCGACCGGCGCTGACACACGTTCATCTCCCTCACTTGCACGACGCTGGGCTCATCGGCTACGACACCGCTTCACGTCGCGTCTCGTATGAGGGTCACCCCGTACTGCATACCGGCTGGCTCGAGAAACCACCCGAACACGGCACACACGCAGACGCCCGTGGTCGGTCACCGAAGCCGATTCCAGAACTCGCCCGATCGGGTACCGAACGGTAACGCCAGCCCGTAATCGTTCACATAGCGCGACAACGGATACAATAACACTTACCCACTCGCTCCTCCCACCCTCGCATATGATCGAAAGCGACTGGGGAGACTGGCTCGTTCGCGACGTCGAAGATGCAGACCCCGACGGCGTCGCCGTCTGGTATCTCGGCTGTAACGGCTTCGTTCTCAAAGGCTCCGACGGGACGACGATCTACATCGATCCCTACCTCGGGCTGGGCGATCCGCCACGAACCGTCCGGATGATCCCCGTGCCGTTCGATCCCGAAGATGTCGCCGAGGCCGACGCCGTCCTCGCGACCCACGAACACACGGATCACGTCCACGGCCCAAGTCAGGCACCGATCCTCGAGTCGACAGGCGCAACCTTCTATGCACCCGACGACAGCCTCACCGTCGCTCGTGAAGAAGAAGCGTGGGAAGACGAGTGGGACCTCGAGGCCGACCAGTTTGCCGAAGTGAGCGAAGGCGACACCGTCGACATCGGCGAGTTCACCGTCCACGTCGAGGTGGCCAACGACCCCGACGCAACCCATCCGGTTAGCTACGTCTTCGAACACGACGCCGGGACGTTCTTCCACGGCGGCGATACGAAGCCGACCGACGAGTTCGAACGCATCGGCGAAACGTACGACATCGATCTCGGCGTGCTCGCCTTCGGCACCGTCGGCCAGATTCCCGACAAACAGACGCGAGAGCCGAAACGAACCCGCTGGTACAACGACGAAAACCAGCTCGTCGAGGCCGCATCCGCCCTGCAACTCGAGCGAGTGCTACCGAGCCACTGGGATATGTGGCGCGGGCTCACGGCAGACCCGAAAGCGCTTCATCACCATGCAAAGAGCTTCACGTCGCCACAGCGACTGGAGCTTGTCGAGATCGGCGATCGAGTCGACCTGTAGCGGTCGGCGAATAACTTGATTGTGGGATTGTCCGCACAATTTATAGTAATGGTGTGGTAACGTTGGCCTCATGAGTACCACCGCTGGCACGGACGACGTAATCGAGGTCAGTGCTGATGGATTATCCGTCCAGAAGACGTTCACGGCGGACGAATTTCCTGTTCCTGCGATCCACTTCGAGATCGAATCGGACCACGACGAACAGGTCGCCGTTCGTCTCTCTGAAGACATTCCAGAATCGTTTCCGATGGACAAAGTCGGGTTCCATCCCGACTACCACAGCGATGACTGGACAGCCTTTCAGGACAACCACGTCGAGTTTACCGGCCAAATAACGCCGGATGAGAAGCTCGTGACGGTCTATGGCATCCGTATCGACGACGAGAGCGATGCCGAACCGTTCATGACGGAGCCAGAAATCGTCGAAGTTAGTTCCGATGGTGAGGGTGGCTCCGATGCCGAAGCGATCGACGACGACGTCATCGGTAACATCGTCGAAAACGACCGCAACCAGCCCGTCAAGGACATGATCTCCGGCGAGTCAGACTCCGTCCCCGGGCTCGAGGAGACGGAGACGACCGACGACGATGCTGCTGAGGCGGCTGAAGAGGACGATCAGGACGATGACGGTCTCGAGCTTGACCTCGATCTCGGCGACGTGGACACGGAGCCCGAGCCGGTTGATGACGACGAGACGGACGACAACACACCGGACATCGATCTCGGATTCGGCGAGGACGAGATTCCGGATTCCGACGACGGGGACGAGGACGAAGAGCACGCGACTGACCTCGAGATCGAACTCGACGACGAAAACGAGGACGACGAGGAAGAGATCGAGTTAGATATTCCCGACGAAGGGGCGGCTGACGACGAGACAGACGAGATCGATCTTGAAATCGACGCGGACTCCGAAGCGGAGGAGGATGTGGAGACACTCGAGGAGGACACAGGCTCCGAAGCGGAGGACGAGGATGCGGAGACACTCGAAGAAGACACAGACTCCGAAGCGGAGGACGAGGATGCGGAGACACTCGAAGACGACGCGGACTCCGAAGCGGAGGACGAGGATGCGGAGACACTCGAAGACGACGCGGACTCCGAAGCGGAGGACGAGGATGTGGAAACACTCGAAGACGACGCGGAGAGCGATCCCGAAACAGTTGCCGACCCAGCGGAGGAGCCGACCGCGTTCGATGGCTCTGTGCTCGACCAGCTCGTAACGGAGCTTCGCGACGGTGAGATCGACGACGCAGATCGGGAGCTGCTCCAGTCGGAACTTGATCTCGAGCCGTCCGGCCCCGAAATCGCGAAAGTCGAGCATCTCCAATCTCGAATCGAAGAAGTCGCCGCGTACACTGACGCGCTCGAGCAGTTCCTCGAGGACAACGGCACCGGAAAACAGCTCATCGAGGATGTTCAGGCAGATCTCGAATCTATCGATGCCGACCTCGACGAGATGGACGACCGGGTTGGCGGTACCGAGGGACGTCTCGATGACGTCGAGGACGATCTCGAAGCTGTCGACGACGATGTCGAAGCCCTCGAAGACGACGTGACTGACCTCGCGGACGATGTTGACGATCTCGAGGCAGATGTCGACGACGTCGGGGACGACCTCGAGGACGTCGAAGAGAGTCTCGAAGACGTCGAGGACGAACTCGAAGACGTGCGAGCGGACGTCACCGACATCCAGGAGTGGCGCGACCAGCTCGGCTCGATGTTCTCGAACTAACCCGTCGTTCCCGAAACGCAACTCGTTTATCCGTCGCCAGTCGACAACCAGCCGATGGGCGAGACGATCCCGATCGCAGTTCCACGAAAAGGGCGACCACTCGAGTCGGTACTCGACCGGCTCGCCGGTCGGCTCGACGTTCCCGAGCTCGCAGACGACATCACGTCCACGCTTCGTCACGAGAAAGCGCTCACGAAGGGAACGATCGACCTCGACGGCGATGCCGCTGAAAACGATGTCTACCATCGTCTCGCCATGTACAGCTCCGTCGACGATCCGACCGAGCCGGAGTATACGCTCTTGCGAGACGACCGTGCCGGCAAGCCTCGACGAATTGTCTTCGATAGCGTCACGATTCCACTCGATGACGTCGAGGGTGTCGCTGACGGCGCAGCAATTCAGTTGATCGGTCGGGAGGAACCGTTTCGAGCGCTTCGAACCCACGAGTTTGCACTCGGGTTCGACAGTGCCGACCTCATTCTGGAGGAAGTCGTCGAACTCCGTCCGGAACCACTCGGCAGAATCGAAGATATCAACGCCCGAATCAACCCTTCCGATACCGACGTTCGCGTCATTACGGGGCTTGGCGACACGGTCTATCACACCCTGATGGCAACACCCGACGTTGCTCCAGCGGCCGACTCGCTCGACCGAGCGTTCCTCGAGGCCTACGAGGGACCGCTGTGTATCGAGCCCCGGTACGAACGACTCGTCCAGGCCGTGCTCGGAACGCAGACACTCGACGGAATCCACTTTGCGTATCCCGAGGACGGCCGCGAAGAGGAAGCCGCGATCGCTGACACCGGACTCGGCGTCTACCTGACAGTGACTGGATCGACGGCTCGAGACCACGGTCTTTTGCTCGGCGAGCAACTGTTCCCCAGCGAGACGGTGCTGTTGGAAAGTACACCAGAGCCGACCGAGACGATGACAGCCGTTCGCTCGCTACTGAACGGTGCCGACCTCGAGACGGAACTCACGGTCGAACAGTAACGGTTCGGCTGCAGTTTTTCGACATAGCCAGCGAAGAGTGACAACTCGACTCCGTTTTTGATCACGTTCATAGACCGCCTGGAGTAGATACTGGAGTCAAACCACTCGCAGACCACGCCGAACCGGCCAACAGCCTACGAATGCGGGTGTGTCGAACAGACGGAACCCAATCAGTTTTCATATAGCAATATACGATTTATTTGTCCGAGCGGGGGCAAACACATTGAGTACTGTGCGAGTAATTCTTCGAACGTAAGCGCAGAACACAGTGGAAATCCACACTCGCTACACGGAAAGTGAGTAGATGTGCTCGAGGTACGTTTCCCGGACCCGATCGCCCCAGTTGTGGGTGTAGGTATCGATCACATCGCTTGCGACGTCCCCGCGAAGATACTGGACGATACCGCGATCGCCTGTTCGGTCTCGCAGATGTGTGGTAAAGAAGTGTCTGAAATAGTGTGGGGTAACGTTTTCAGCAGCGCCGCCGCCGGTTCGATACCACCCTCGCTCTCGTGCGTACTGCTCGACTACGTGGTGGACGACGTTTGGCGTCAGTCGCTCCCCCCAGCTGTCTGCCGTTCCGACGAACAGTGGCTCCGTCGCTGCTCCCGTCGTCGTTCTCGAAGGCGTATCCGGTCGCACTGCGAGCCACCGGACTAACACGGCTTTCAGCTCCTCGTCGATCGGGACGACGGTCTCGCGTTTGCGTTTGTTCGATGCCGTCCGCAGCTCGCCGCCGGATTCACGCCCATAGGTGTGTTCGGTGGCGACAAACAGTGAATCCGGGCGGCCGGCGATATGTGCCCGGGGCTGCCACGTTTGGGCGTCGTGTGCGAGATTGAGGTCGATCAGATCGAGGTTGCAGAGTTCGCCGGCTCGGATCCCGGTTTTCAACAGCGTGGTCACGAGCGCTTGATGGAGTGGATGGCGAATGTCCGTGACGAACGACCGCATCTGGGCCAGCGTCACGTCACGTCGGGTCGGATTCGACTCGATCGATTCAGTCATCTCCTCTAAGACGACCGTCATCGGATTCTCTTCGGTGTGGCCAACCCGCTCGAGATAGCTGTAAAACCGGTTGAGATACGACGCATACGTCGCGACGGTGCTCTCTGAGTGTGTGGTTCGAAGCTCATGTACCCACGCCATACAGTCGCGGTAGCTGGCTGCTGGTGGCGTCTTGTCAAAGCGGTCGTCGAGGAACTGCTCATACTCCGAGAGCACGCGCTGATAGGCCGCTGCAGTGCGCTCGTTGCGGCCGTGGTGTTCGATGTCCTGCAGGAAGTATTCGACCGTGCCCGACTGCTGGTGGCTCTCAGTCATGGTTGGTGACCACGTAGCCGCCCTCACGGCCGCTGTATCGAATCGTGTTCTCGTCCTGCAAACGCTGTAACTCCGCGTCGAGATCAGCTTCGACGTCGTCGATGAGTGCCTCGACGAGGCCATCCCAGCCGAGGACACCGTTTCGCTCGAGTACCTCGAGAATCCGATCTGCGAACTCGTCATCAGGTTCGGACTCAGTGCCGGTTGGAGCGCCGGCTGAAGATTGGTCGGATGGTATCTCGAACTCCTGACGCCCCGCCTGCACCATCGTTCTGATGAACTCGCTTTGACTCATCTCGAGGGCGTCGGCCTGGGCCCTCCAGATTTCCTTTTGATACTGTGGCACGTACGTCTTTACAGCGACACGATCGTCGTCGGCCATACGCTGGTGCTCACAGCGAAGACACTTCAATCTATCCTACATTCACAAATAAGGGCATTTATTTTGATCTACAGTGCCCCAGTCTGGCCGGCGATAATAGGTTATATTGTTATACAGGACTACAAAATAGCAGATAGTGGGACTATATTTGAACCTAAACAGTTGGTCCAACGTCGATGCCAGCATCGGTCAAGAGGACACATCGCCGATCAGAAATGAAAGAGATTCTACATTCATCCGGTTGCAATATCTCGTGCTGTATCGATGAGTGTCCCCGACCGAAAGACGCCAATCAGCACGCAAAAGCGGCAATGTTTGAAGGGCAATCTCGAGGCCCAGACCCTAGGGGTCACGGGCCGAAAAGATGGGTCTACAGATCGCCGTAGCACGCCTTCTCGAGTATGTTATTTGATACGAAATTAGAGGTTGTGTCACAGTCTGTGTGATTGGGTAGCTATCGTAGTCACTGAACGTCAATACACACCAGATCACATGATGGCTATGCGATTTGTGTGGACATCGGTTCAGGTGTTACTATAGAGTTCGGGTTATCGGTTCGACCGCCACCGCGTGAATCGTTGTGGCCTGACGAATCGTGACCATTGCTCGAGTTAGTGGGTTGGCACATCGTCGGTCGCAGGTCGTCAGGGCACGACCCGACGGCCACCAGTCCTCGACGATGTACGGATGACTCCAGAGGGGTGCTTGCAGACCGACCGAGTTGAACCAGGCATGGTACATTTCGACGATCGTTGTTCTCGAGGAACTCACGGGTCTCGCCGTGGTCGGGTCGATGAACGCGTTCACGCATCGGGGCGGGTGTGTGGGGCCGCGGAGATGTCGTCGGCCTCGTTTTCCGATAGTGTCGGGGGCTGATCTCGAACTGGTAGTCGAGATACGTCTTATCGTATACCGTGTCACAGCTATCCCGAATCCACTGCCCGAACCGCTCACGGGACCGTTCAAGCGAGTCATCGATCGGTTCGTTGGTGTCGACTTCTACAACGTACTGCAAGAAATCGCGATCATCGACGAAGCCATCCCACGTCTCGAGGCACTCGTCGATCTGTGACTCGAGTTCGTCGCCCGCCAACTGGAGCGTCGCATCGTCTGTGGACCACATCACGGACTGCTTCAGGCGATCGAACTCAGTCGGTGTCGCTGACAGACTCATCGCTGTGCGTGTGTCCGGGACGGTGGTCACCATCAAAAGATCGAAGGCCCGAAAGCCGTCACAAGACCGCTCAACGCGTTGTGACCGATCGCAATGGGAACGCACCACGAGGCCCGCGTTGGCAACGTTTCGAAACGCTCGTCGGCCAGCGATGTACCAGCCGGTTCGAACGAGGTCGAACACATATATCGCATACTGCTATATCGAACAGTTCCGTATCCAATCCAACAACTCACTTCTGTCACACGCACCTCCCTAGAGGACCGTTAGGAGATCTGAAAGCGAGCGTGTCCGTCCCAGCGGGCAGTCGAAAGCAGAAAGAGCCGTTTCGAGATCGGCAGTTGGTTCAGTGTGTTGCGGTGCGTACGTCGTCGACACGATACAGGTCTTCTTGTAGACCATCACCCTCACAGCCCTCGGTTGGACACTCGTAGTGCCAGCCGTCCTGGGTTGCCTCGCCTTCCCGGAATCGGTCACCACAGACCTGACAGAAAAGCTGTCCCTTTTTGCATGTGTCTCGGTGTAACTCGAGGGCGAGCTCCGTCTGGAAGGACTGGTTGCAGTTGCGACAGGTGTGCATATTTCATCTGACGCGAGCATCCATCAAAACTGCTTGGGTTCTTTTATTACGCCGATATCGGGCTTGATTCGGCTCCACTGTGCCGATTTAGCGTCAACAGTCAGGCAATAAAGAAGAGGTAGATTCGCTAGTTACTCAGAATCGGATTCGTTGTTGCCTGTCAGATCCGATCACGACCCCCTCGTGTGATCGAATCACACGATACTATGTAACGTACTCGATACGACCCGGTTCGGAGAGGGGGTCCAGCTATCGTCTCGCAGCAGTGACTCGAGTCAGTCGTCCTGCCCGAGGATGCCGCGCTGGGCCATCTTGCGGGGGTCGAGCACCTCGTCGGCTTCGTCTTCGGTGAGGTAGCCTTTCTCGAGGACGACTTCGCGGACCGTTTTGTCCTCTTTGAGCGCGGTCTTTGCGACTTCGCTGGCTTTGTCGTAGCCGATATGGACGTTCAGTGACGTCGCCATCGCCATCGACTGCTCGACCTGGTTGGCGCAGTAATCGGCGTTGGCTTCGAGCGGTGCGACAAAGCGTTCGGCGAAGACCTGACTCGAGTTCGAGATGAGTTCGGCGGACTCGAGGAAGTTGTGGGCCAGCACGGGCTTGTAGAGGTTGAGGTCGATCTGACCTTCGGCAGCGCCGGCAGCAACGGCGGCGTCGTTGCCGACGACCTGCTTGTGAACCTGGTTGACAGCCTCGGCGATCACGGGGTTGATCTTGCCGGGCATGATCGAGGAGCCGGGCTGGTTCTCGGGCTGTTCGATCTCGCCGAGGCCGTTGCGTGGGCCGGAGGCGAGCAGTCGAAGGTCGTTTGCGATCTTGTTCAGCGAGCCGGCGACGACGCGGAGTGCGCCGTGGGCCTCGCTCATCGCGTCGTGGGCAGCCTGGGCCTCGAAGTGGTTGTCGGCCTCGCGGAACTGGACGCCGGTCTCTTTGGTGATGTATTCGGCAGCACGGCCGGGGAACTCCTCGTGTGTGTTGAGTCCCGTCCCGGTTGCAGTACCACCGAGGGCGAGTTCGGAGAGATGCTCACGGACGTTGTCGACGCGGCCAAGTCCCTTCTGGATCTGGGTCCGGTAGCCGCCGAACTCCTGGCCGAGCGTGACTGGCGTCGCGTCCTGAAGGTGCGTGCGGCCGGTCTTGACGACGTCGTCGAACTCGTCTTCTTTCGCCTCGAGTGCTTCACGAAGCGTGTCGAGGGCGGGGATGACGTCTTTCTCGACGGCCTCGAGGGCGGCGACGTGCATCGCCGTCGGGATAACATCGTTACTGGACTGACCGTAGTTGACGTGGTCGTTGGGGTGGACGACGCGGTCGCCGATTTCGGCACCCATGAGTTCGGCGGCGCGGTTGGCGATGACCTCGTTGGCGTTCATGTTCGAGGACGTGCCGGAGCCGGTCTGGAAAACGTCGACCGGGAACTGGTCGTCGTGTTCGCCGGCGATAACCTCGTCAGCAGCCTCGATGATGGCTTCCGCGACGTCGTCATCGATCAGGCCGAGGTCGCGATTGGCCTGTGCGGCGGCCTTTTTGACGACACCGAGTGCGCGGACGAAGCGGCGACTGAACGAGATGCCCGAGATCGGGAAGTTCTGGATCGCACGCTGGGTCTGTGCGCCCCAGTAGGCGTCCGTTGGAACCTGCATCTCGCCGAGACTGTCCTCCTCGATACGGTAATCCGTGTCTTCGTCACCCATAGCTAGGCGTTGGAGCGTGTCAGGTAAAACCCACCGAAAGACCCGCGGGGGTGTTCAGGTGAAGTCGACCGACAGTCCGAGATCGTCGTCGCGTGCGCGTTCACGCAACGCCGATTGGAGCCGTTTTCGGCTGGTCATGTTCACCTCGCGAGCGTCCTCGAGGTCGACGTCGTAGATCGTCGGTGTCGCCCAGAAGAACGTCCGCGAACTCGCCGTATCGACGACCAGCGAGGCCAGTCCGAGGCGGCGCTGGAAGATCGAACGCTGTGTCGAGACCGTCTGGATCCGGTAGTAGGGAATCACTGTCGTTCGCCGACTCCAGAACCCACGCCGGATGACCACATGGTCGTCACCGACAAAATAGCCCAGATGAACGTATTTGAGGTGCGCTGCCGGCGGAACCGCCGCGAAGACGACCGCGGCGAAATACCAGCGCTCGAGCGGTGTAATCTGTGCAATAGCGAACACAGCGGCGACGACAACGGCGGCGATCAGCGAGTACCGAGCCAGATATCGCCGTCGAGCCATCGTCGGTGGGCTACGAAACGTCGGTGTCTCGACGTCAGTGAGGTTTTCAGTGAACTGGTGGACACGCCCCTTCTTGGCGAGTGGAACGGCCGACTGGCTGCCGCCGCTGCTTTCGGGACCGTAGCCGGCTGTCTCGACCCAGAGCCCGGCGTAGCCGATCAGTCGCTGGAGCGGGTTTTCAGTTACCGTCACCGACTGGACCTTTTCGACGGGTATCGAGCCGCTGTAGCGCTGGAGTAGCCCCCGCTCGTAGACGAAGTCCTCGTCTGCGCGACCGAGCTGAAAGCTGTAGTACGTCGCAAACGTGTAGGCGACGCTCAACAGATACGTGATGAGAATCCCGTTTATCGCCGACACCACTGTCAAGATCCCGTAGCTGGTCGTCGTCCCCTCGCCGAGGTCTGCCGGGCCACCAAACGGCTGAGCGGTGGTCACGAACAGATCGACGATCGGCTCGGTCGCAAGGAAGAAGACGAACAGGACGGCTGCCACGGCAGCGGGTCGGAACGAGGTAAACGAGTACAACAGGAGTTCCCGCGCCTCGAGGTCGAACAGACGCTGTCGACGTGGGCGGCTCGGTTCGGTGATGCGATCCTGAGGTGGTTCCTCAGTCGCCGATTCGTCGAGCACGGTCGACTCCGGACCCTCCTCGCCGGGAGGTGTCTCGGCCTCGTCTCCGGGGGCAGCGGTTTCATCCTCGACGCCGGATGAGATGTCCGGAGTCGATTCCGTTCGGTCGCCGGCCGCCGCGTCACGGTCTCGTTTGCGGCGGCGATCTTTCACCTCGGCAGTTCGTCGGCGAATCTGCTCTTGGAGTCGGTTTGCCTCGGACTCGCTGACGAAGTTCAGCGATGCTTCGGTGTTCCCGCCGCCGGCAGTCTCGATCGACACGACCGCAAGACCGAGTAGTCGCTGCAAGACGCCCTGTTTGACGTCGACGTTCTGGATTCGGCCGTAGGGGATCTCCCGTGAGCGGCGGGCGATTACACCCGAGGCGACGTCGAACGTATCCGGCGTGATCCCGTACTCAAACCGGTAGTAGTAGACGATGCCGTAGGCCGCGCCAGCGAGGAATCCAATCGGTGCGGCGATCGGCGTCCAGGCTGGACTGATTGGGTCGAAGATCCCGCCGAGGACGAGGACGAGAACGATCGGGACCCACAACCACATGAATCCGTACTGGATAGCGTAGGTGACCGCGCTGAGTGGGTGAAGTCGGTTCATAATCGAGCTTATACTGCGTCGTCGGCTTCACTTTCGACGGCGAGTTCTCGAAGCGTATCCTGTAACTCTCGCGCACGGTCGGGAGTCAGCCCCGGAATCCGAACGTCGGCGTTTCGCGTTCCTGCCGTGTAGACGACCACACTCGAGAGGCCAAGCGCCCGTTCGATAGGCCCAAACTGCGTGTCGACGTGTTGGACGCGAACGAACGGAACTGCCGTCTCGACGAGCGTGATCACACCGCGCTCGAGATAGAGCGCGTCCGACTGGAGTTCGAACGTCCAGATCTGGTAGAGTCGAACGGCGTACGCGATCCCGAGACCGAGTACGAGGGCGACGACACCGGCGATAGCAGCCGTCGGAACGTCGATAAACCACTGATCGACGGCAGCGAGGACGACGCCGAAAACAAGCGCTCCGATCGCCATCTGTGCGATCCAGAGCAGCCTGATACGGGGATGAAGCGATTCCATATGAATGTCCTATCAGGACCGAAGGATAAAGCTGCGGTTCCGGTAGGCAGTGCTGTCTTCCAATCGAGCGAGGGTCATACGGACTGCTGGAGTCACGTCCCGCCGATCACTGACCCCGCTCTGGCGGTCGGCACAGCAGGCCGCATCAGGCTTCGTCGTACTCGTCGGGCGTGTACGTCGAGAGTTCGAGCGCGTGGATATCCGTCGTCATGTGGTCGCCGAGGGCGTCGTACACCGCCTGATGTTGCTGGACCAGCGGCATCCCCTCGAACTCGGCTGAGACGACTGTTGCTGCGAGGTGGTCGTCGTCGTGTTTGTCGCGTGCGTGTGTGACCGTCGCGTCGGCGTCCTCGAGTTCTGTCTCGATGAGGGCTTCGATGTCGGAAAGATCCATATGCAAGCGTTGGGCGCTCACGGCAAAAGCGCCGCGGTCCCGGTTACAGAGACCAGCGAACGTCTGGAAGCCGCCGGTCGTCGAATTTATGCCGACACAGTCCGCGCTCTGGAGTATGTCACTGGCAGCCGAAACCCGCCGTGTCGCCGAGTCGCACCCGTTTCTCGTCACGGCGCTACGAGCGGGCGTCGTCAACTACACCGCCGCTGCCCGGTTTCTCGAGGTCGATGGCGAGACCGACGCGGTGGCAACGGCGCTGCGTCGCTACGCCGAGGCGTCGCCGGCGTACGAAACCGAGTCGCGAGACGTCCGAGTCACGATGAAAAGCGGGATCGGAACGGTCGAGCCCGGAACGGACGAGGCGCTGCTTTCGCTTGGTGGAACGGCGTTCGGCCCCGGCGGTAGTGACCGGACGGGCATCCTCGCGACCGGCGACGTCGACGCGGTCGCACTCGCTGACACCTTGCAGCGTCTCGCACTCGAGGAGATCACACCCCTCGCAGCCGCCGTTGCCGATGGCTCGATGCTCGTCGTCGTCGAGCGTCTCGAGGGAGCCAACGCGCTCCGTGCGGTCGAAAACGCCCTCGAGAGCGTCCCTCGGACGACGTAGCTGTTCTCGCCCGTTCGTTTCGACTGTCCCACGTCACGTGCACGCTGAAGCTATTTATAGCGTCGCTGACAGTGTTGTCGTAGAGATGTCATCGACCACCGAACTGGAACCACCAGAGCTGACTGCGGATGATCTGCTCGTGCTCGAGGACCCGGCGTTTACTCCTGATACCGTCGCCATCGTCACCGGGGCGGCGTCGGGAATCGGCGAGGCGCTTGCGGTTGCACTCGCGGTCAACGGCCTGACCGTCGTCGGTGCCGATATCGACGACGCAGGGCTTGAGGAGACAGCCACGACAATCGAGTCGTTCGATCCCGAGGGCCGATTCCTATCGGTGCCGACAGATCTGACCGACGACGGCGACGTCGAGGCAGTGGTCGATGCAGCCGCCGAGGAGGGCGACCTCGCCTTTGTCGCGAACATCGCCGGCATGCAACACATCGATTCGATCGCCGAGTTCCCGGTCGAACAGTACGATCTGCTCCAGTCGGTGATGATCAGAGCGCCGTTTTTGCTCTCGAAATACGCCATGCCACACATCGAAGAAAGCGGCGACGGCACGGGTGCCATCGCGAACATGTCCTCGGTCCACGGCCACTACGCGACACAGGACAAGGCCGCGTACATTACGGCCAAACACGCACTCAACGGATTAACGAAGTCGATCGCTGCAGAAGGTGGCGGCGACGTTCGCGGCTTCAGTGTCAGCGTCGGCTACGTGCTGACACCACTGATGGCCGACCAAATCGCGGATACAGCAGCCAGCCGCGGACTCTCCGAGACGGAAGTCGTCGAGGACGTGATGCTCGGGCCCGCACGCACCAAGACGATGATGACACCTGCAGAGGTCGCGAACCTCTTCGTCTTCGGCTTCTCTACGCACGCAACCCATCTCAACGGCGGCGATCTGCTGTTCGACGGCGGCTACACGACCACGTATGAGTAACCCAGACACCGAACGCGATGCTGACGGGCCGACGCAGGTCGCGATCGCGTGTCAGGGTGGCGGCAGCCACACGGCGTTTACGGCCGGCGTACTCCGGGCGCTCCTCTCGGAGGCGGACTGGGACGACGAGTTCGAACTGGTCGGGATCAGCGGCACGTCCGGCGGCGCGTTCAACGCGCTCGCCGCGTGGTACGGGCTCGTCACCGCCGACGAAGCAACCGCAGTGGAGTTACTCGAGGGGATCTGGGCCGACATGGCGGCGAGTGACTACGCCGACGGCGTGCTCAACCAGTGGGTCTCGCTCGTCTCCCGATTCCAGAGCGAGGGTGTCGGCGTGCCACAGGTCAGTCCATACCGCTCGCCAGGGTCCGACTGGGGCAAACAGCGAATCAGGGACATTCTCGAGCGCCACATCGACTTCGACGCGCTGCCGGCCCTCTGTGCGTACGAGGAGCCAGAACTCGTCGTCGGCACAGTCAACGTCTCTGATGGCGCCTTCGAGACGTTTACAAACGAGGACGTCACCGTCGATGCGGTGCTCGCCTCCGCGGCGATCCCGACGCTGTTCGAAGCGGTCGAAATAAACGGCGAATCCCACTGGGACGGGCTGTTCTCCCAGAACCCGCCGGTAAAAGACCTCATGTCGGTGCCCGGCGAGCGAACGCCCGAGGAGCTGTGGGTCATCCAGATCAACCCCCAAGACAGGGATGAGGTGCCGACCGGACTCGCCGAGATCACCGACCGACGAAACGAGCTCGCGGGCAACATCTCGTTGAACCAGGAGCTACGGACCATCGAACGGATCAACGAGTGGATCGAGAACGGCCATTTCGACCATCCAGAGTATACGACGACGACGATCCGCCGTGTTCAGTTGCGAGGGTATCATCACTCCAGTAAACTCGATCGTGACCCCGAGTTCCTCGCGGAACTGATCGAGAAGGGCCACACGCAGGGCGTAGCGTTTCTCGAGGGGCTCGACCTCGAGGACGACGTGGAGTACCCCGCCCGGAACTGAGGGCGCTGGTCCGAGACGTCAGGCCTGCCCGCCGTGTTGGCGGTACCAGACCCGTTCACCGATCGGCGACTCGTGGTTGTCGATCTCCAGGCGGCTCAGAAACAGCTCCCTAATGGCGAGGGTGACGACGAGTTCAACCGTCTCACCGGCGTCGGTTTCGACAGCGACCACACAGTGTCCATCCTGCGTGTCGATTCGCTGGATCGTGCCGATCGACCACCGGTCGAGGTCGTGTGTCGGTTTGCGGGCGTGGATACGGTCGTGGGTCACAGTCGTTCGACGGGTGCCAGCGACCTATATATCACGCACCCATCGGCTCGCGACGGAGCCACTGGGCTTCGCTCGAGTCCGAACCGCCGATTGGCAGTGTTTAACTGCGGGCCGGAGGTACACGTTCGTAATGACCCTACACGTGACCAACACGTTGACGGGCGAAAAAGAACCGTTCGAGCCACAGGACCCCGAGAACGTTCTCCTCTACTACTGTGGCCTGACGGTTTCGGATCCGCCACATCTGGGCCACGCCCGCTCGTGGGTCCACGTCGACGTCATGCACCGCTGGCTCGAGTACATCGGCTATGACGTCCGCCACGTCGAGAACTTCACCGACATCAACGAGAAGATCGTCGCCCGCGTGGGCGAAGACGACCTCGGCGAGGACGAGGAAGCCGTCGCGAAGACCTATATCGAGCACACCCTCTCAGATATGCGCGCGCTCAATCTCTTGCGGGCGGAGGTGTACCCACGCGTCTCCGAACACGTCCCCGAGATCATCGACCTCGTCGAAACGCTGATCGAGAACGGCTACGCCTACGAATCCAACGGCTCGGTCTACTTCGACGTCACCAGCTTCGAAGCGTACGGCAAGCTCTCGAATCAGGAACTCGAGGAGATCGAGTCCCAGGGCGAGCCGGATGAACGATCCGAAAAGCGCAATCCGGCAGATTTCGCGCTCTGGAAAGCCGGCGGCGTCGACGAAGACGCGGTCGTCGAACACCGCCACGAGGGTGTCGACCACAGCTGTTCGATGCCGACGGGACAGACGTGGGACTCGCCATGGGGCGAGGGCCGCCCCGGCTGGCACATCGAGTGCTCGGCGATGAGCATGACCCATCTCGGCGAGACGCTCGACATCCACGTCGGCGGCCGGGACCTCGTCTTTCCCCACCACGAAAACGAAATCGCCCAATCTGAGGCCGCGACGGGACAGCAGTTTGCCAACTATTGGCTCCACTGTGAGCTGTTCCAGATGGGTGACGAGAAGATGTCCTCGAGTCTGGGTAATTTCGTCACCGTCGACGAGGCCGTCGACAAGTGGGGGACGAACGTCTTGCGAACGTTCCTCACTGCGGGCTCGTATAATAGCCAACAACTCTACGCCGACGAGACGATTACCGAAGCCGAGGAGCGCTGGGATCGACTCGAGCGCGCGTACGAGACGGCTGTCGAGGCAGTTGACTCACCCGACGCTCGGACGAAAGTCGAAGCCGAATCGTTCCGTGCCGAGGTCGATGCGGCCCGAACGTCGTTCGTCGACGCAATGAACGACGACTTCAACACGCGCGAAGCGCAGTCGGCACTGCTGTCGATTGCGACGGCGATCAACTCCCATGTCGACGACCGCGAGGAGTACGACTACCGCGGCCTCCGACGGGCCGTCGAGACGCTCGAGGAGTTGGGGTCGGTGCTCGGCCTCTCGTTCGTCGGCGAGACGACTGGCACCGCGGAGCTGGCGGGCGACGTCGTCGACCTCGTTCTCGACGTGCGCGAGCAAGAGCGCGGGGCGGGCAACTACGAGCGTGCCGACGAGCTCCGCGACGAACTCGAGACACTGGGGATCGAAGTGCAGGATACGGACGACGGCGCGACCTACCGGTTGCCGTCCGACGAGTGAGCATCGAGTGGCTGCACTCGCGGATCGGTTCAGCTGGTCTGAGAGCGAAATCGTTCAAGTAGCATGAGTTCCTGTATCCGGTAATGGACACCCACGGCTCGTTCGTTGGTGCTGGATTCGACGCGCTTCCCGCACACGTTGCAATCCTCGACGATGATAGCACCATTCTGTACACGAATCAGTCGTGGGACTCGTTCGGCGACGAACAGGGGTTGGTGGCGGGGGCAGCCGGTGTCGGCGTCAACTATCTCGACGTCTGTGATTCCAGTGCGGGAGACGACGCAGCCGACGCCGCACGTGCGATCCGAGCGATCCTCGCCGGCAAACGTGAGACGCTCTCCTTCGAGTACCCCTGTCACACGCCCACGGAAAAACACTGGTTCACGATGAACGCGACGAGCTATCACCACGACGGCGACCGGTACGTCCTCGTGATGCACGTCGATATTACCGAGCGACGACAACTCGAGCAGCAGGCTCGAGAGCAGGCCGAGCAGATGGAGGCGTTCGCCACGTTGCTCTCACACGATCTCCGGAACCCGCTGTCGGTCGCACTCGCAACGGCACAGTCGCTCGAAAACGTCGACGACGGTCTCGAAGACGAGACCGATTGGGAAGCGCTTCACTCGTCGCTCGAGCGCATGGAGACGATCATCGACGACGCACTGATGCTCGTCACGACCGAGGACGCCGAACAGCTCGAGCCAGTTCGGCTCAGAGATGCCGCCGAGAACGCGTGGTCGCATGTTCAGACGGAGGCTTCGACGATGTCGGTCACGGATTCGGTTACCGTCGAGGCGGACCCGAACCTACTGCAGCATCTCCTCGAGAATTTGTTCCGGAACGCTGTCGAACACGGTGGCCAGAGGCCGACGATCGAGGCCGGGACGCTCGAGCCCGCAGACGAGGCCCAGCCGTCCGTCGACGGGTTTTACGTCCAAGATGACGGACCGGGCGTTCCGCCTGCAGATCGTGAGCACATCTTCGAATCCGGATACACGACCGAGACGGCCGGCTCCGGCTTCGGGCTTGCGATCGTAAACCGCGTCGTCGACGCGCATGGGTGGTCGATCGCAGTAACTGATGCCGACAGCAGTGGTGCCAGGTTCGAGATCCGTTCGGTGACGACACTCGAGTGAGCATTCTGGTTCGGCTCGGCGGCCCACAGCGTGAGGACGGCCACGAACGCGACGGCTCGAAGTCAGTCGAATAATGAACGAGGCGATGACGCCGGCACGGATGACGACACTCCGTTTGCCAGCCCCGTTCGACTGGCGGTCGCTGTCGTCCGATCAGAGGCCGAGTGCCGTTGCAAGCGAGAGCCCACTGGCGACCGCGCCGAGGAGGTAGCCACTGATCGCCCCGCCGTTTAACAGTGGCAGTCCTGCATGCGGTTTTCCTTTGAGAACCATATGCATGAGCACGAGGAGCCCAGCAATCGTCCCGATAATCGCGCCGAGTGCGGGGACGTTCAACGCGATTCCCGGGACCGCGATCATTCCGACATCGAGGAAGTACGCCGCACTCGCGACGAGAATCGTTGGGATCACGGCGTCACCGAGCCCGATGAACAGCGCATCTCGCTCGATCGCATCCGCGTCCTGGTCGTCGGTTTCGGCATCCACATCCGACTCCTCGGTCGCGGGTGAGTCGGCCTCCGAACCCGTCTCATCGTCACTCGAGTCGGTGTCATCGTCGAGGACGTCGTCGGTGCTCCCCGACTCGAGATACGAAAAGGAAAGCGACGTTGGGATGACGAGGACGACGGGGATTTTGAGATCCATGACGCCTTCGGCGAGGTCGAGCATGTGCTCGGTTCGGTAGACGCTGATCGCGTCGTAGACCGCGAGAACGGTGAGCAACAAGATTGCGGGCAACAGGCCGAAGCTGATCCCGAACAGGGCTGCAGCGCCAGCGCCCATCACCACGCCGGTACTGTCGATGACGTACCACTCCGGATAGAACAACAGCCCCGCGCCGACGGCGATCGCGCCAAGCGCGGCGATGGCGTTCACCGAGCCGACGGTCGCGACGGGCGGAACGAGTTCAGCGAAGACAAACCACGCGAGCATCACGCTGACGCCGATGATCAGCGCCTTGATCAGCCACTCGACGTCGTATTTGAACGTCACGAGCATGAACGCGGTCGCAACGAGAATAATCGCAAAGTAGACCACGCTGTTTGTCGGGTCGTCAGGGTTCTCGACAGCCTGACGCTCCGACTCGTGGAAGGGCTCGATCAGCGCCAGTGCACCGAACTGGACGCCCAGAAAGAGCACCACGGTCACGCCGACGGCGAGAAGGACCCGTGTCCGATGGTTCATAGAGCGGGGTTTGTCCCCCGCTCGTATGGGTGTTTTCGTCTTCGCTCGAGGCAGCGACACCCGGGAAGCTCGGAACGCACTCGAGCGTCCTCGTACGGACTGCTGTCGTCAGTTACCACCGATCACCGATCGTGGTGATCGGTACAGCAGACCGTATCAGCGGGCGTACAGCGTCGAGCCGACGAGCGACGGCAGGTGGACGCCGGCGTCGGGCGTCACCGCGATATAGGGCCGCTCGACCGGCCCGAAAACGTCCACAACACGGCCAACTTCCTCGAGGGAGTCGTCGAGGACCATCGTCCCGATTTCATCTCGGAACGGATCGCTCGAGCCGGGTCCCTCGTCGCGTTCGTCCGCCCGCAAGACGGCGAGTCCCTGTGCGGTGCGGACGACTGAGCCAACGCGGCGCATATTATTCGCGCATCGCGACGACGTAGGCCGCGACGGCTTGGACGAGGTCGTTTTTTGTCGAATCGTCGGCACCGCGGACGACGACGCGGCCCCGGTCGGCCCAGGGCTCCCGGGAATAGGACTTGTCCCGCTCGATCGTGGCGTCGTACCCGATCTGCTGGACCGCCTTGGCGATTTCATCGACCGCTGGCTCTTCGACTGCGAGCTCCTGAGACACGCGCCGACCCTCGGCGCGTGACAGGCCCGCATCGAGATAGGCGGGCCAGATGACGTTCTCGACCATACACCTCTCTCAACGGGCCGACGGGTAAACGCTTTTCAAAAAACGTGGCTGTGTGGCGGTTATCGACGGTGCGCGAGGAACGCAACGGCAAGCAGCGCAGCGACGGCTGCTGGCACGCCGAAGCCAGGGATCGTGTCGTCGGTTTCTTCGGCGCCGTTGTCGTCGGATTCGTCTGTGTCCTCGAGGCCCTCAACTGCCTGCTCGTAGGCGTCAGGGTGGACCGTCTCGACGATGTCGACGACGGCGTAGATGACCTGTGGAGCAGGCTGGTTGAGCTGGTTCGCATTGACCGAAAAGACGTTATCGTTCTGGTAGGCAGTCGTCGCCTCGGCCGCTTCGGGGATCGGCACGTCTTCTCTGTCGTCGGAGTAGATGATCCACTCAGGGTCTTCGTCGACAATCGTTTCGCTGCTGAGTTGCTGGTAGGAGCCGATGTCGGCCCGTTCGGCGAGGTTCTCGACACCACCGGTTGTCAGCACTTCGTGAATGAACGTGTCGGTTCCAGCGGTCGTCCCGTCCTCACCCATCGCATAGTACGCGAGCGGGCGGTCTGCATCCTCGAGTGCCGCTTCGACGACCTCGAGACGCTCGTCCATCCAGTCGACGGTTTCGGTGGCGCCGTCACATTCGCCGGTCAGTTCGCCGGTTCGGAGCACGTTGTCACGAACGTCGTCGATCGACCCTGCGTCGTCGAATTGGTAGACAGTGAGGCCAGCCTCGCGAAGGGTCTCGATGTCTTCTTCAGCGGTGATGTTCGCGGCCAGAACGACATCGGGTTCGAGGTCGATCACGCGCTCGTGGACGATGGCGTAGTTGTCGGTCACGTCCTCGCGGTCACCAATCTCGAGGCCGCTCGTTGCTTCCTCGTCGGGCATGCCGACGAGTCGGTCTTCGGCACCGATCTCGAAGACAGTCTGTGCGTCGCTTGCCTGCAAGGCGACGACGGAATCAGGGGCTTCCTCGAGTGTGATCTCTTCACCAGTGGCATCAGTCAGTTCGATCGGGTACTCACAGTCCGCGGTCTCGTCGGGCGTTGCCGACACGCTGCTGGCCGCAGCGACTGGGGCAACCAACGAGAGCGTCAATAACGCAGTAAGCAAAATTACGAGTTTCTGTCGCATCATCCGCTAGATAGAGACTCTTCAACAAATATTTGTCTAACCCAACCGAGGTTGTGATGTATGACGTACTCGGCCCGAATCCTCTCGTGGTCGGCGGGGCTGACAGCGTTGCTCGTCGGCGTCGTCGTCGTCAGTGCCGCGCTCGGGCCAGTCAGAGTCGACCCGTTGACGGTCGCGCTGGCGATTTTGAACGCCATCGTCGTTCCCTCGAGCGTCACGGCCGGAACTCTCACGATTCCCATCGTCGGCGTCGGCGTGCCGGTTCCGAGCTTTGAGTATACGTCGATGTTTGCGTTCAACGTGCCGAACACCCACCAGATCATCGTCGCGGATATCCGCCTGCCCCGGATCGCGCTCGCGGCAACGGTCGGGTTCGCACTCGCCGCAGCCGGGACGGTGATGCAGGGGTTTTTCCGAAATCCGCTCGCTGATCCATCGATCATCGGTGTCTCGACTGGGGCCGCTGCGGGTGCCGTCGCCGCCATCGCGTTTCCCATGCTCGTCCCGTTCGGGAGCCTCCATCTGGCGGCGTTTGCCGGCGCACTCCTGACGGCGTTTCTGGTCTATTCGATCGCGACGGAGGGTGGCCGAACCCCCGTCGCAACGCTGTTGCTCGCGGGCGTCGCCATGCAGGCGTTTCTCGGCGCGCTCATCTCGTATATGCTCGTCCACAGCGGCGATAGCCTCCGGCAAGCCGTCGTCTGGATGATGGGGCATCTCAGCAACAGCACCTGGAGCGACGTCGGCTTCGCGCTCCCAGTGGCAGTGCTCGGCGTTCTCGTCCTGGGAAGCTACACGCGAGACCTGAACGTGCTCTTACTCGGCGAGGAAGACGCCCACCACCTCGGGACCGAAGTCGAACGAACGAAGTTCCTCCTGCTTGCGGTCGCGAGCATCATCACCGCCGCGGGCGTTGCTGTCGCTGGCGTCATCGGCTTCGTCGGCCTCGTCGTTCCCCACATCATGCGACTGATCGTTGGCCCGGATCACCGGATTTTGCTGCCGACCAGCGCCCTCGCGGGTGCTTCGTTTCTCGTGATTACGGACACCATCGCTCGAGCCGGCCCCGCCGAAGTGCCGGTCGGCATCATCACGGCGTTCGTCGGCGCGCCGTTTTTCCTGTTCTTGCTCGTCCGACGGGAGGTGCATTCGGTATGAGATTCATCGGCAGCGGCGGCGAGACGGAGTCGCCACGGCCCACCGGCGTCGATCCAGCAGCGGTCTCCGTCGAGGACTGTTCGATTTCGTTCGGCGAGCTCTCAGTCCTCGAGGACGTCTCCGTAACTATCGAGCCCGGTGAGTTCGTCGGCTTCGTCGGTCCCAACGGCGCCGGAAAGACGACGCTCTTGCGAGCGATCAGCGGCGCACTCGAGCCCGATTCCGGAACGGTGTCGATCGACGGCGTCGACATTCACAGCGTTTCCTCGAAGCGCTCGAGTCAGCTCGTTTCGGTCGTCCCACAGGATACGACGCTCTCGTTTTCGTTTCCCGTTCGTGACGTCGTCGAGATGGGACGCCACCCCCACCGCTCGCGGTTTTCCTCGCCGACGCAGGCGGACCACGAGGCGGTCGAGCAGGCGCTCGAGCGAACACGGACGACCGACCTCGCCGAGCGCCCCATCGACGAAGTCAGTGGCGGCCAGCGCCAGCGGGTCGTGCTCGCACGGGCGATTGCCCAGGAGACACCGGCGATGTTGCTCGACGAGCCAACCGCGAGTCTCGATATCAATCACCAGCTCGAGACCCTCGAGTTGGTTCGCGAACTCGTCGATGACGGCCGAACCGTCTGTGCGGCGATCCACGATCTGGATCTGGCCGCTCGCTACTGCGATCGACTCGTGATGCTTGCCGACGGCGGCGTCTATCGGAGCGGGCCACCGACGGACGTGTTGACTGGCGAGTCACTCGCCGACGTCTTCGATGCGACCGCGACGGTGACGCCGAACCCGATTACGGGCGCAGAGACGGTGACGGCGCTCCCGAGTCGTCGGACCGACGTGGGCGATGGAGACGAAACGGCGATGCAGTTACAGGACGCCCGGATTCACGTCGTTGGGACCGGACCGACCGCAGCGTGCGTGCTCGCCCAACTCGAGAGCACCCATCCCGGACCCGACCTCTCGCTTGGCCCCGTCACGCACGGTGACACGGCCGCCGAGACGGCTCGAACGCTCGAGATCGACTGCCTCGAAGTCCCACCGTTCGAGTCGCTTTCGACGGCGACACTCGAGACAGTCAGTGATCGGGTCGAGAACGCCGACGTGGCGGTCCTAACCGGGTACGCACTCGCCGACAGTCCCGGCATCACAGAGCTGCTCGAGACAGTTGAAACCGCAGCCGAGTCGATCGTCTGTGTCACACGCGAGTCGGACGACAGGGCGAGCGCCACGGACGACGGACAGCGACGGGCCACAAACGCGACGGTGCCGACACACGCCCTCGAGGCGACATCGGAGACGGCCCTCGAGACGATCGAGACGGCGCTCAATCGGAGCCACTCGCGACCAGTCGTGGATGGCGACTCGAGCGAAACCGAACTCGGCTCCTCGGATAGCGACTCGAATCCAGGGCTGCCAGCGGAATCCTCGAGCGACTAAAACTGTCGGACAGCGGTCGCGAACAGCCAGCCATCACCGTCGGGGACGGCAAATTTTGCGGAACGAATCTTCAACGAGCGCTGTCCGACAGGAGAACCGCAACTGGACGGTTTTTTACCCCTCCGCCTCCGAGTGGCGGCCAATGAGCGAGCACGATTACGACGAGCTCGGACTCGTCGCCGGGCTGGAGATCCACCAGCAACTCGATACGGCGACGAAGCTGTTCTGTCAGTGTCCAACCGAGCTTCGCGAGCCCGAGGAGTCGACGCGGACGTTTACCCGCTATCTGCATCCAACACGGAGCGAACTGGGCGAGATCGACCAGGCCGCTTTAGAAGAGAGTCGCGTCGACCGCGAGTTCGAATACCTCTCCTACGATACGACCTGTCTGGTCGAAGAAGACGACGAGCCGCCGGCCACACTCGACGACGAAGCCCTCGAGACGACCCTCGAGATCGCTCAGCTCATGGACATGAACCCCGTCGATCAGGCCCATGTCATGCGCAAGATCGTCGTCGACGGTTCGAACACGACAGGCTTCCAGCGCTCGTCGCTGATCGCCACCGGCGGCGCGATCGAGACCAGCGAGGGCGCAGTCGGCATCGAAGACCTCCTGCTCGAGGAGGAAAGCGCCCAGCGCGTCGAGGAAACCGACGACGGCGTGCGCTTCAGTCTCGACCGACTGGGTATCCCGCTGGTCGAGATCGGGACGAAGCCGGACATCTCGACGCCGGAACAGGCTCTTGAGGCCGCCGAACGGATCGGGATGCTGCTTCGCTCGACCGGGAAGGTCAAACGCGGGCTGGGGACGATCCGCCAGGACGTCAACGTCTCCATCGCCGACGGCGCCCGCGTCGAGATCAAAGGTGTCCAGAGCCTCGACGACATCGACGACATCGTCCGCAACGAAGCCGCACGGCAGGTCGAACTCGTCGAGATCCGGGACGAACTCGAGGCCCGCGAGGCCTCTGTCGGTGAGACACAGGACGTCACCGCCGTCTTCGAAGCGACGGAAAGCGGCGTTATCGGTGGCGCATTGAACTCGGGCGGCTCCGTGATGGCCGTCCCGCTGTACGGGTTCGACGGGCTGGTCGGCCGGGAGATCGCTCCGGATCGCCGGCTGGGAACCGAGTTCTCCGACCATGCCAAACGCCACGGCGCGGGCGGGATCTTCCACACGGACGAACTGCCGGCCTACGGCGTCACCGAGGACGAAGTCGAAGCCCTGCGGGACGCTGTGGGTGCCGGCTCCGAGGATGCCGTGGCGATCGTTGCTGCCGACACCGACGTCGCCGAGGCGTCGATCGAGGCCGTCGCCGAACGCGCTGGCACTGCACTCGAGGGCGTTCCCGAGGAGACTCGTGACGCACTCGAGGACGGCGCGACACGCTATCTCCGCCCACTGCCCGGCGCGGCGCGGATGTATCCCGAAACCGACGTTCCGCCCGTCGAACCGGACCCGAGCGAGGTGCCCGAGCCGGAGCTACTGACCGCAAAGGTCGAGCGCTATCAGGACGAGTTCGACCTCGGGGCCGGACTGGCCGAACAGGTCGCCTACGGCACACACATGCCGCTGTTCGAGTCCGTCGTCGCCGACGGCGTCGACCCGACGCTGGCTGCGACGACGCTCGAGTCGACGCTGACCGAACTCCGGCGTGACGACGTGCCCGTCGAGGCGCTCACCGAGACGCACATCGAGGCCGTCCTCGAGATGGTCGAAGACGGCGACCTCCCGAACGAGGGCGTTACGGATCTGCTCGAGGCACTGGCCGAGCAGCCGGATCGAACGGCCGAGGAGGCAGCCGAAGACGCCGGACTCGGCGGTGCCGACGAGGACGAAGTCCGCGAGGCCATCGCCGAGGTCGTCGAGCGGAACGAAGCGCAGGTCGAAGAAGAAGGGATGCAGGCGTTTTCGGGCCTCATGGGCGAGTGTATGGGTGCACTCCGGGGCAAGGCTGACGGCGACCTCGTGAGTCAGTTGCTCCGCGAGGAGATTCAAAAGCGAGCCTAACGCAGGCAGCTAACCAGCATTCTTCGAGCGATCTGTAGTACCACAGTAGCCGCGTGCGGTGGCGCGCGCTGAATCGTGGTGAGCGATGCGCGAACCACGAGTCGACGCTGCGCGAGGGATGAGCGAGTGAACTCGTGAACGAGCGAATCGGTTGGGGAGGACGTGGCGATCAGTGTTGCCAGTATGGTGGTGTCGTAGAACGATTCACAAACCTATTGTGAACGTGTCCTGATTCGATCAGCACAGGCAAACTACCTTCCTATTCAAAGAAGTTATCAACTCGTCCTATCAAAAATCCTGAAAGCGTAATTAGAATACTTCCCCACATCAACATAACCATCGTACCCTCTGCTGCAGGGGCTAATTCCTGAATGATTGCCACTGTTCCGGCAATAACGGCTATTTGTAGACCAAGAATACCGATAAGAATTTTGTCAGAGGCCATAGAGCGAATAGTACGAGGATTGATATAAATGTCTTGCGGGAATCGGTCAGTTCGCACCTGTATTGAGCAGATCGGCACGTTTCGTTTCACCATGTCTCAAGAGGCACGCATCGCTCAGTACAGAGGGGAAGAACATATCATTCAGTAGAGGGTGTGAAGCTACTATTAGTCGGTATTCTGTCCGATAAAGTTTATCAGTTCTGCGAAAAGATAGAACGGTGTACCATATATGATAATTAGAACAGGTATTAAAATAATTGAAGGTGTGTTATTCATCCCTCCAATTACGAATACAATTGACGCTAAGAGAAACGTGATTAGGGTGAGGAAGAACTCCGTCCGATTCATATAACTACCAGTTAGGTATACTATCATTAAATAGATTATGCGCATACGTACTTTCCTCGCTAAATAGTAACAAAACACATAGTTAGATGCTGCTCACTTCGCAGCTGTAGTTACCGTCGTGTGCGGGTGACTGCAGTGTGGGATATACCTCTATGAGCCGTTCTACGAGGGTTTCAGTATGAATGCGTGTGGACAGGACAGTGTACGCAAACCGCTCGCTGGAACACACATCTCTCCCAAACACTCACAGCCCTATTCGTCAACCAACTCCTCGAGTAACGTCTCGAGGCTGTAACTCTGCAAGGCGTCGCGTTCTTCGATCGCCGAGATGACGAACGTCGAGTCGGTTCGGTCGACGCCCTCGAGCTGTTCGAACTCGGCGATCAGGCGCTCGACCATCTCGCTGCTGCTCAGACGGGCGACGACGATGAAGTCAGTCTCGCCCATCGTGAAGTAGACGTTCGTGACGCCTTCGACGGTCAGCAGTCGATCCGAAAACTCCTCGTAGGAACCCTGATAATCGGCGTGAACCTCGACGAGGACGGTCACGCCAAGACCGAGTTCATCGAGATCGATGTCGTAGCGGTCGTTCGTAATGATCCCCTCCTCTCGAAGGTTGGACAGCCGATAGTGAATCGTCGACACCGGGATGCCGGTTGCTTCGTGAAGCCGCTCGGGGCTTCCCGTCTCGAGTTCGGAGATTGCCTTGAGCAGTCGCACGTCGCGTTCGTCCATGGAGGAGTGGTTGGTGGAGGCGAAATAAATGTCCTACGGCTGATGAAATTGGAGATATCTACAAGACTCATGACTCACATGGCGGACAATTCGGATGCAATCCATATGTGTGGTTTTGAGTTCTGCGATATCGGGCTGCTTGTAGAAGGATCTAAATACAACCGCCTGTTCCGAACTGGATATGATTACGTTTGGATCTATTCCATCGGAGTACCGCCAACCGGTGCTCTTTTCGATACTCGCGCTCTGCTGGGGGAGTTCGTTCGTGGCGATCGAGATCGGTCTCGAGTACGTCCCGCCGCTGTTGTTCGCCGGACTCCGCTATGCACTGGCAGGTGCGATCGTCCTTGGCTACGCAGTCGTCGTCACTGATCAGGTTCGTCCCACAGGTCGAGCAGAGTGGCTCGTGGTCGTCGTTGCCGGTGTGTTCGTCATCGCACTCTATCACGGCCTGTTGTACATCGGTGAGCTATACGTCTCAGGTGCAGTCGCCGCCACAATCGTCAGTACAGCACCGATCCTCACCGTCGCGTTCGCGGGCGTGTTGCTCCCGAACGAGCGACTCAGCCTCATCGGTGTCATCGGCTTCGTACTCGGCCTGATCGGCGTCATCCTCGTCGTCCAGCCGTCTTCGGCAGCGCTCGGTGGCGATATGATGGTCGGTGCAGCAATCGTCTTCGCCTCCGCGATCGCGTTCGCACTCGGGAGCGTGCTCGTGCGGCCGATCGAATCTGACCTCCCGCTCGAGACGCTTCAGGCCTGGGCGATGTTGCTCGGTGCCGGGGTGTTGTTTGGCTGGGCTGGCCTGCGTGGCGAATCGGTAGCCGCGATCGAGCTAACGCGGACGGCACTGCTCTCGTACGCGTACTTAACGTTCGTCTCCGGCGTCTTCGCGTTCCTGCTCTACTTCGAGTTGCTCGAAGAAAGCGGCGCGATACAGGTCAACCTCGTCGGGTACGCCGAACCAGCAGTTGCGATCGGCGTGAGTTGGGTCATCTTTGGCTCCGTCGTCGACTCACTGACGATCGTTGGCTTGCTAACGATCCTCGCTGGCTTCGTCGTCATCAAGCGCACCGCGATTCGCTCGGTCCTTCGCTCGAAATGGGGATCGACACCGCTCGAGCAACCACCGCACACGGGCGAGCCTACAGCCCGAACTGACGGTGGGGTTCCGATCGAGTCCGAATCCGACGCTTGTGAGGCGGATGCCGGGCGACCACCAGTCGATCCTCGAGAGTAGCGGCCCCGCGTTCGAAACGACTGGTTGGAAACGCTCAACCGCGGGTGCGTTCAGTGGTAGGAATTCAGGGAAGATTTATGCGTGAGAACGTGGCCGCTGTGAACGATGCCAGAATCGACGATTACAGCCGTGTGTCACGTGCGTGCACCACTGCTGCTCGAGCCAGTCGACAGACAGGTCGAAACCCTTCGCGTCTGTGAGTCAGACGGGACGATCGATGACCTGTTGTTGCGCAGTTGGCCAAAAGAGATCGCACTGACTGACAACAGCCCCTATCAGGAGTCCCTCGAGAGCTTCGAGCGGTTCGGGGAGTGGGCAGGCAAGCAAGGGGTAAGCATCCGCCCGCCGTTCAAAAAGCGGACGACGACATCTCAGCTCTCCGGGGCGACCAGAGAGCTGCTCGTGATGCCGCTTATTTGTCTCGAGATCTACGCTGACGACGAACTGGTTGGCGTGTTCCCCCACACCGACGAGGAACTCGAAGAGACGTACACGACGGACGAAGTCATCGCCTCGCTTCGGACCGGGGAGCTCCCAACGCCATTGGGTAGTGCCAGCGAACGCGAAGCGTCAACGGAGTCAGTGGCGGATCAGCAATCCGGAACCGACTGTCCCGACTGTGGCGACTCGCTGATCAACGGGCAAGGCCTGTTTGCCTGCTCCAGTTGTGGCTGGATCGGCACGCTCAGCGAAACGGGCGCGTACGTCTCACAGTTAGACCGGCGAGCAACGCAGACGTCGACCGTGTCGCCCGCAGAGCAGTAGGGCGATTTCTGTGACCCTCTCGAGTCGAGTCACAGCAGCGTTCTATCGATGGCGACAGCCGTCTCAAGTTCGCCACTAGTTAGCGACGAGGTCGCCTGCGTACTCTGCCTCGATCCGGACTCACCCCATCGTGATCGATCTCGCGGGAGTCAGCCTGCGTTCCAACGGCAGACTCGAGGCGCTCGAGTCGTCCTCACCATCGATGCTCTCCGAACAGCCGGCTACAAACGCCGTTCCAGCACCGAGTAGCCCCATCGTTTAGTATCGATTGACGTCAGTCATCTCCTGGCGATGGTCGATAATAGGCGATCAGCGTATCCGTCAGCGGGTCCAACATGAGTGATCAGCGACCGCGCGTTCCATGTGACAGCCGGTTCCAGATCACTGTTCGGCCGGCCGTTCAGTTGCCCGACGGAGCAATCCGAGGAGCGCGATCGCCTCACCCGTCGTCAGATCAGCCCGACCGTACACGCGCCGGAGCATGCGCATCGTTTTCTCGCGTTTTTCGACGGGATGGTTGAGCTCTTCGAGCAGTTCGGCCCACTGGTCGTAGACGCGATCAATGGTCGGTTCGGGAGCCCGAACACGCTCGAGGTCGGGTAGCTGTGTCTCCTCGTCCGTGAGGGTGAGTGAGCGGAGTTCGTAGAGGGTGATGGTTGCGGCCTGCCCGAGATTGAGAACGGGGTAGTCAGCAGCGGCCGGAATCGAACAGATCTCATCGATTCGGGCGAGTTCGTCGTTGGTGAGCCCGACGCGCTCACGGCCGAACACGAGTGCCGTGGGTGCCTCGACAGTCGCCAGTCGATCCGGAAGCTCGGACGGTGTCGAGTACGGAAATCGAACGTGGCTGTGGTCGTCTTCGTTGGTCACCGCTGTACAGCCGATGGTGTGATAGTTCTCGACGAGGTGGTCGAACGAAACCTCCGTCGCGTTCGGCAGGATGTCCTCGCGAGCATGCCCCGCAAACCCGTAGGCTTCGCCGTCAGGATCGAGTGCTGGTGGATCGACGAGCAACAGTTCGTCAAACCCGAAGTTCTTCATCGCACGGGCGATCGTTCCAACGTTGCCCGGCGACTGGGCATCGACGACAGCGACCGTCGGCGGTGTCCGTGACCGATCGGCCAATCCATCGATATCGGATGTCTCAGCAGTCATCGGTCCTCGAGTGACCCCGTTCCGAAAGTAAGGGAGGAAGTGTTCGTCACGATACCGTTCGGTTGAGGTCTCGAACTGAAACGATTGGGCCACAAGATCGCTGTGGTGTCGTCCATACCGGGCAAACGCACTGACCGGCCAAAAGAGACGTGTTCGCTGGGGACAGGATGCTACTGAGTGAACGGACCTGTGTGAGTCGTGACTGTCTGGGAACGCGGTGTTCGATACACTGTCTGTGTGGTGTTCTCTGTCATCTCGTCTAGAGAACGGTCTCACTAGTATACTAGTACTAGATCTAGGATACTAGTGTATTGTATCGGTCTCTAGAGCAAACACAGGACGGCTAGTTATTATAACAACTCTTGAATCCCATTAGAACACCGCGTGGACTGAACTGGTGTCGCAACCGGAGTTTCTTCTGCTATTCGGGAGTCAATTGGCTTCTATCGGCCGATATCGTGGACTTGCACGTTGAATCGGATTCAACAAAGGGGACACACACCCCCCTCGCGTTTGTAACGGCACAAAGGCAGGGGGGTCTCTACGTGGAACACACCACAGTCGCGGATGTAAAATCGGGCCGATAGCATCTCAATCGACACAAAATCGGGAATAATCGAACACCCACCCCACCTATTCGGCGTTACAAACGCGAGGGGGGTGTGTCCCCCCTCTAGTAACCGCGAACTCCGTCGGTTACCGGGAGTCTCGTACTTTTTCGGCGGCTTTCACGACAGTACCGTCACACTATGGGTAATAGCGCTGTCATAATCACATCTCAATCCATCACGTCTGTCCCGCCACTCTCAGTTCACTCCCGGCCGTTCACTGGGACACGCCCCCTCGCGTTACATCCGCGACGGGGGTGTCGGTGTTTCACATACTCGACTCCTCTCGAACAGCCCACACCCGGTGTTAGAAACGCGAGACTGCTGTTCGACAGCTATCTCGCATAGTGGGTGAAATCCGCAGGTCTTGTGGCCTATCACTCGATGTTTACATCCGCGATCGATCTCCATAGCTTTATTTCAATCCAGTTGGAAGCCACGGGGTAACGAAATGTCCGCCAACGACGATCGTGATCCACTCTTTCGGTACGACGATCCGGTCTTTGCCGACGAGCGCTTGCTCGAGATCACGCACCTTCCCGGTCCGGACCGGATCGTCGGACGCGATGAGCAAATGCAACGGGTGGCGGACGCCCTGAATCCCGCGATTTTCGGGAGCGAACCGAACCACCTGTTCATCTTCGGCAAGACTGGCACCGGCAAATCGCTGATCTCTCGGTCGGTCACCCAGCGAGTGATCTCGGAAGCACGACGTGACGACGTCACGGTCAAGTACGCGTTCATCGACTGTGGCGAGCAAAACACCGAGGCGTCGATCGTCAAGACGATTGCCCAGATCGTCAACGATCCCGACGAAAGCGGCGTCACCGTTCCCGACCGTGGCCTCGGCACCGGCGACTACTACAAACGCCTCTGGCAGTCGGTCGACCACTGTACCGACGTTACCATCGTCATCCTCGACGAGATTGACATGCTCGAGGACGATGAAGTGCTTCGAAAGCTCTCCCGTGCCGGCGAGAACCGACGGATCTCAGACTCGAGTATCGGTATCATCGGCATCTCGAACAAGATCGATTTCCCGGATCATCTCTCCGAACGCGTCAAATCGAGTCTTTCCCGGGACGAACTCGTGTTCTCGCCGTACGACGCCAACCAGCTCGTCGAAATCTTAGAGAAACGACGGGACGCGTTCCACGAGGAGGTGCTCTCTGACGACGTGATTCCGCTGACTGCCGCGCTTGCAGCCCAGGAACACGGCGACGCGCGCAAGGCGATCGACATCCTTCGAAACGCCGGCCGGATCGCAAAAAAGCAGAACGCGACACAGGTCACTGCAGATCATGTCCGAGACGCCAAAGAGAAGACCGAAGCCGACCGATTCAACGAGCTGATCGAGGGCTCACCCCAGCAGGCCAAAGCGATTCTCTACTCGCTGACGCTGCTGACCGAAAACAGCACGGAAAAAGAGTTCCCGACGAAAATCATCTACAACCAGTACAAGGAAGTCGCTCGTCGGCTCGATTTCGACGTGCTCTCGGAGCGTCGCGTCCAGGAGATCCTCCAAGAGCAGAACTTCCTCAACGTGATCCAGTCCGAACGCGAGGGTCGTGGACGGGGCCGCGGTGCCCACGCCAAACACCGACTACTGGAGAACCCTTCGATCGTCAGGAAGGTGCTCTTGCGCGATTCACGACTGGCCGTCCTCGAGGAGGACGCTGCGTAACTCGGTCTTTTAGGGGATATTGATACTTTGGTCTGTTGACCAGACTGCTGTACTGTATTGAGTAAACGTTCAACAGACAGTGCCCAAAACTCGCCAGCGATGGCGAATATCATCAAAACGCTGCAAGAAGTGACGATGGAGAACCAGGCAGCGACGGCGATCGGTGGCGACGACTCACTGACGTTCTCGAAGTTCTGGTCGCTGACCGATCGGTTCGCTGGCGGTCTACAGGCTCGTGAGATTACTGCCGGCGACGCCATCGCGATTCGGCTGTCGAATCCTCGAGCGTTTCTCATCGCCTTCTATGGGACACTCAGAAACGGCTGTGTACCGGTGACAATGCCGACTGACTACCGCACCGACGACATCATCGCGGTACTGAACGAAACCGGCTGTGACGCGTTCGTCACCGACGAGACACCGTTTCTGACGATTTTGAACCGGGCTGACGAGACACGTGTCGCGATCACGGTCGACTGTGATGCACGGATGGGAGTCACGTTGTCGGCGTTTCTCGACAACGACGGCATGAACAGTGCTGGCTCACGGACTGGAATCGACGTCGTGCGACAGTCAGACAGCGATCGAGGGCTGATCGCGTACGTCGGACACGACGATGGCGAGCCACTCGGTGTAACCTACACACACGCGGCGCTGGCTGGCGCTGCCAGCGTCGGTCGCTCGATTCTCGAGCGAGACGGCACACAGTGCCATCTCGGGAGTCTCCCGCTGTCGAATCCGCTCGAATTGATGTATGGCACAACAGCCACGATACTCGACGGTGGGACGTACCTGCCACACCCACAGTGGGACCCCGAGACGGTCCAGTCGTTGTGCTATACAGACCGTGTCGATCGGACGTTCGTCTCACCGTCGCAGTACGAGACGCTTGCGGCACTCGAGATCGATGCTGACGAGACTGTCGCCGTTCTCGAACCGACGACGGCGGCGCTCGAGGAGCACGAGGACGCTGTGACGCGCCTCCGTGGTCGTCCGGAGACGGGACTAACGCACGTGCGAACGTCGGCTACCGCCGACACCTCGCCACGCTGGGAGACAGTTCCGATGGTCGAGAGCTGTGTGCTCGAGGACGGTGCTGACGGCGAACTCGCCGTCAGCGGTCCGGCAGTGATGGATGGCTACGTTGGCCGCCCGGCGCTGACCGACGAAACCATCGAGACGAACGATAGCACTCGATGGATCCGAACTGGTGTTACCGGCGACGAGCCGGGCCTGTCCCAGCCCGGAGACACTACCGACCTCGCTGACAGCATCTCGAGCTGATGTGATCGCCCTGCGAACGCCCGCCCAGTTCTCCGCAACCGCGGTACATTTCAGGCTGCTCTCCACAGACAGCGTATGAACAGTGTCGACGCGGCGGGATTGGGAATCGGCGACGAGTACCCGCCTCGGATCATGGGTGTGTTGAATATTAGCGAGGAGTCGCCCTACGATCCAAGCGTATACGACGACCCCGGGGAAGCGGCCCAGTACGTCGACGAAGAACTGATCGACGAGGGTGCCGACATCGTCGACATCGGCCTCGAGTCGGCGAACAAACGCTTTGATGTGCTCTCCGCCGAAGAAGAACTCGAGCGGCTTCATATCGCACTCGAGACGATCGACCGCGTCTCCGGCGATGCGATTTTCTCGATCGAGACACGCTATGCGACGGTGGCCGAGGAGGCGCTTTTACAGGGATTCGACATGGTCAACGATATCGCCGGCTTCGCCGATCCGGAGATGCCAGCCGTCTGCGCAGAACACAACGTCGCTGTCGCGAAGATGGCGAGTCCACCGGACCTCGAGCGCCCGGGCGCAGTCGGAGAAACCGACTGGGCCGCACGAAAGTCGCCGGAGTGGGCGGCACAGGCCGAGTACGTCGATCAGGTCTACGAAGCACTGAAACAGAACGGGATCACCGAGAAGACGATCGTCGACCCGGCCTTCGGGGGGTGGAGTGAAGCCCAGACGCTCGAAGACGACCGAGAGACGTTCCGCCGACTGCGGGAGTTCCGCGCGCTTGGCCAGCCCATGCTGGTCTCGATCAACCGGAAGAACTTCCTCGGGGAGATCGCTGGCCGCGAAACCGACGAACGGCTGCCAGTTAGTCTCGCAGCCACGTCGATGGCTGTCGAACGTGGCGCACACGTCATTCGGACCCACGATGTCGCCGACACCCGTGATGCAGCACTCATCGGACATGCGTTTACCGAGCGCGCAAGCACGGCTACGGCGGCATTTTCAGTTTCTCGACTCGACATTCACTCGAGTCGTGACCTCCGTGCACACCTCTCGACACGTGGTATCGATCCGACGGCTGCCGACGACTGGTCGACAGTCGCGATCGAAATCGACGGGCTCGACGAGGATGCACGAACCCGACTGCTGTCGGCTGTCACCGACGTCGATTCCAACGTGGAGTATGTGGACACTGAACATGCACTTCTCGTTGGATCGAGAACCGGTATTTTGGACGTTTCAGCCCATCTTCTCGAGGAAAGCGGCGACGGACGCGCGCTCGCCGATGCACTCTCAGAAATGATTGAGTAAGAGAAAGCTTATGCCGGAGGATTCGAAAAGTGATGGTGGACGCCGGGCGGCCTCCCGGGTAGGGGTACTTTGGAGGCGACCCCCGGCCCACAACACGAATTATTGTGGTGCTACATCGACCAGTGATAACTCGAGCACTGAGTTGGTTGCTCGAGACATCGCTGTCGCGCTGTTGGCCCACCACTGACTCCAAGCCCGAACACGGATACGACTCCACGCCTCATTTCGAGTATGCACTTCGACGAGTGGGAACCCGTCTACGAGGCGATTCTGGACGACTTCGGCTACGATCGGGCCGGTGACGAGCGAGCCAGAGACGTGCTGGCGTCGCTGACCGACGAGTTCAATCTCGATCGACTCTCGAGTGTTCGAGATGCCACCGTTGCGATCGCCGGGGCCGGACCATCACTCGACGACGAGTCGTCTCTCGAGCGGGCTCGAGACACAGACCTCGTCTTTGCGGCCTCGACGGCCGCCGACACGCTCGCAGAACACGGGATCGGCGTCGACTGTATGGTGACGGATCTCGACAAAAATCCCGATACGGTTCGGCAGTTGACCCACCAGGGGGTGCCGGTCGCGGTCCATGCCCACGGCGACAACGTTCCCGCGGTCCGGACGGTCGTTCCCGACTGTGCAGCCGACGCCGTGTTGGCGACGACACAGTCTACACCACGGGGGTCCGTCCAGAATTTCGGTGGCTTCACGGACGGCGATCGGGCAGCGTTCCTCGCGGACCATCTCGGAGCTGCCCAGCTCGTCTTCGTCGGCTGGGATTTCGACGACCCCGCGGTCGGCCCAATGAAGGCACAAAAACTCACGTGGGCCGAACGGCTGCTGTACTGGCTCGAGTCGCGACGTGGCGAGCGCTTTGGTCTCTTGGACGGCCGCCGAGAGTCGATCGAGACGCGTGCGCTGCCGCTCGAGTGACAGTTCTGGTGTGTCCTCCACGACCGAATCCTGTTTCTGCTCACTCGATCCGATAGCTGGCGATCTCCGTACAGCCACAGGACGGACAGTTCGAACTGCCCGACTCGAGTGTCGTCCCGCAGTGCCGACACTCCTCGATGACCGTCTGTCCGCCGTCTCGTCTGAGGACTGCCGCGAGTGCCGTTCGCAGTCGTGATGGGTTCGATTCTTGGGACGGTTGGTGCTGGCGCTGCATGTTCAGCTAGCCGTGTATATCATGTTTCGTTATTATACTCTTACCACGAATAACACAATAACTGATACTACATCATCCCGTTACTGTCATTCATACTTTGAATAATGGGGTGATTTATTGATATCGGCGACTGTCTCTCCACTCCTCGAGCCACGATTTTGCTGCCCGACACCGACTCGGCTACTGGTGAGCCACTGGACCAACGGTAGCACCGACTTTACAACAGATTGATTCGACGACTCGACGCGTTCGACCTGAGATACACTGTACTGTCCTAACATGTGGCTACAAGAAGATACGTTCTCGAGTCGAACACGCTTCTGATCGACGCTCCTGCTCGCTTAAAGCACCATCTCGCCAAGCTATCGCTTCGGGAGTAAGTCCTATACGCTGTGGTGGCATAGCCGGGGGCACATGGCTGACGTCGCTCCATCGGTGACTCGTCGAGGGTTGCTCGCTGCAGTGGGTGTTGGGACCAGTGCCCTCGCTGGTTGCTCGGAGCGACTCTGGTCGCAAGCGGAGACCACCGGCTCGGACCAGGTTTCTCTGCGGATCAAAGCTGTTCCAGCGGACGACGATTATTTCGCTGCGACGATCGCGAGCCAACTCCGTGAAAACTACGCTGCGGCCGGTATCGACGCAACACACGAGCCAGTTGCCAAAGCGGAACTGTACCGTGACATCCTCCTCGAGGGCGACTACGACGTCTTCGTCGCGAGACATCCTGGACTCGATGAGTACGATGCGCTGTACGAACTGTTACACTCCCGGTTCGTCAGCGAACCTGGATGGCAAAACCCGTTTCACGTCTCCGATGTGACGAGCGATGACTATCTCGAGATCCAGCGGGAAGCCGACGAATCCGACCGCCAAGACGTGCTCGTCGACCTGATCGAGCATCTGTTGCGGACGACACCGTACACCGCCGTCACGTTCCCGTACGCCGTTAGCGGTGTGACGGAGTCGTTCTCGCTCCCTACTCCACCCCGCCGACCCCACGAGTATCTCGAGTTACTGTCTTACTCGGAGAACGAGCCACGGGATGGTCCACTCGAGGTGGGTGTCTTTGGCGAACACCTCACCGAGCGACTGAACCCGATCACCGTCGACCGAAACCGAATCAGCGGGCTGTTGGGGCTGGTGTACGATCCGCTGGTCAGACAGATCGGTGACGAGTACGTCCCGTGGCTGGCCGAGGACGTCGAGTGGACGACAGAGGGCCGCGTTCAGGCCCGTGTCACACTCCGAGAGGGCGTCGAGTGGCACGACGGCGAATCACTCGACGCCGAGGACGTGGCGTTTACGCTCGATTTCATCGGGGACACCTCGATGGGTGAGGTCGACGGTGGCGTCCCTGCACCACGCTATCGGGGTCGACAGACGCTGCTCGGGGGAACGGACGTGATCGATAGCCGGACGATCGAACTGTCGTTTCCCGCGGCGAGTCAGATGGCTGCTCGCCGGCTGCTCACGATTCCCGTGCTTCCAGCACATATCTGGGCAGATCGGTCGGAAGTCATTGCCGATCGCCAGACACGGGCGCTCACGACCAACAACGAGGACCCAGTGGGCTCCGGGCTGTTTGCGTTCTCGGAGGCTACGACCGACGTCGAAGTCGAACTCGAGCCGTTCGACGGACACGTTCTCCGCGAGACGACGGACCGTCCGGCAGTCCTCGAGAACTTCTCACAGTTCGAGGGACTCACGTTTCGGATTGCACCGAACCCGGGCGCGATGGGTGACGCACTCGTCGATGGCGACACCGACGTGACAGCAAGCGAACTGCCGCCCGGAACTGCTCGTGATATTCGGACAGCGGCGACCGCCTCGACAGTCACTGGAACGACTAATTCGTTCTACATGGTCGGCTACAACAGCCGGCAGGACGAACTCGGAAACCCGAACTTCCGGCAACTCTGCTCGCGACTGATCGATCGCGAGCACGCCGTCCGTGAGTTTTTCGAAGGGTTCGCACAGACGGCGACGACCCCTGCGGCGCTCGTCGGAATCAGTGAGTCCATGGCGTTCGACAGCGACCTCGAGGACAGGTTCGAATCCGACCCGCTGAGCTTTCCTGGCACCGACGGGGAGCTCAACACGTCCCGCGTCCAGTCACTGTTTGAGGATATCGGCTACAGATACGAGGACGGTCTCTTACTCGAGTAAGCCGTTGTTGTGAGACACGAACTGGGCGGCGTTCGATTGACGCGTCGCGTGTGGGTCGTTCACGCGAAGGCGGCTGGTCGTGATCGCAACCCGTTTGAAAGAGTTAATGGCTCGCAGACTGTAGGGTTAGTACACGAACCGCATGGCACTTGCCGAAGTACTGCTCGAGCTTGCCCTCGTCGTAGTGACAATGCTCGTGACTGCGACGCTCGTCATCGTCGGCCCACGCAACGTGGCCGCCGCGTTCCAGGATTTTCGCTGGCGTCTCGAGGCGTGTCTGCTGCCGTTTGCCGCGCTCGTGGTTGTCCTACTGTTACGGTGGTCGACACAGGACGTCGTCCAGCGACTCGAGCGACGCGTCCTCCGAAACAATATCACGCCATACCTGTTTGAGTTCGATCAGGCGCTTTTCGGGACGGATCCCGTCGTCGTGCTTCAGTCGCTTCAGACCGACGCTGTGACGTCGTTTTTCGTCTTCATCTACATCTATGGCTACGCGTTCTTGCTCCTGTTTCCCTTTATTGCGTACTTTGCACTCAAGGAGATGGACGAACTGTCGATGCTCGTGGTTTCGTTTACCGCAAACTACGGGATCGGACTGATATTCTATACGCTGTTCATTGCGTTTGGGCCTCGAAACGTCGATCCACTGCTGTTCGACGGGCTATTGTACGATGCGTTCCCCCAGTCTCGGACGCTAACAAACGAGATTAATCAGAATACGAACGTCTTTCCATCGCTGCACACCTCGCTGGCGATGACCGTGTTCTTCCTTGCGTGGGTCACCCGAGATAAGTATCCGCTGTGGCTTCCTGTCGCCGGATTTCTCGCGATTAGCGTCAGTCTGTCGACGATGTATCTGGGTATCCACTGGTTTTCAGACGTCGTCGCTGGCACGGTTCTCGCGCTTGTCAGCGTCTACATCGGCGTCAACTACACGGTCGAGGGGCTCATCGCGTCGGTTCGGCGCTTTTTCGAGACGAGGTTCGGACCGCCTAACGCCGATGGTGAGTAACTCGGCGACGAGCCACCCGATCCTGGCTCGTTGACGCACCTCGCCGCTACCCCGATGTTTTCGACACTCGAGTCGTCAGTTCGGACATGGACCTCTACTGGCATCGTCGTGACCTCCGTGGCACCGACAACCGGGGCCTCGCTCGTGCCGCCTCGCTCTCGACAGAACCGATCGTTCCTGTTTTCGTCTTCGATCCGACTATTCTCGAACACGCTTCACCGATCCGAGTCGCCTGTCTGCTCGAGGCTCTCGAGGGGCTTCGGGCGTGGTATCGCGAGCGCGGCAGTGACCTACTCGTCGTCCGTGGTGAGGCAAGCGACGTGATCCCCCAACTCGCTGCCGAGTACGACGCCGAGACCGTCGTCTGGGCGACCGACTACAGCGGGCTCGCACACGAGCGCGACCGGGCCGTGACGGCGGCACTCGAGGACGACGGCGTTACCTGCGAGTCAGTTCACGACTCGATTCACCACGAACCGGGCTCGATCACGCCGAACGAGGGCGAGCATTACTCGGTGTTCTCCTATTTTTGGAAGAAATGGCGCGACCGGGAGAAACGGGAGCCGGTCGATGCGCCAGCTTCGGAGGCGCTTGCAGCGATCAGTGGAGAGCCACTGCCGTCGCTCTCGGCGTTGGGGTTTGAGGAACCATCCTCAACGCCACCATCGGTCACACAGGCGGCCGCCCGCGAGCGCGTCACCGAGTTCTGTTCGGGTCCGATCTACCGGTACGCCGACGATCGTGACAAGCCAGCCGTCGACGGAACCTCCCAGCTGTCAGTCCACCTCAAGTGGGGCACTATCGGGATTCGCGAGGTGTACGAGGCGACCGTGCGGGCAGCGACGCGGGCAGCAACAGACGACGACCGTGAGAGCGTCAGCGCCTTCCAGCGCCAACTCGCCTGGCGGGAGTTCTACGCCCACGTTCTCGAGTTCAATCCCGAGACGGTCACGGAGAACTTCAGCGGGTACGAACACGACATTCCGTGGCGCCAGGATCCCGACGAACTCGAGGCCTGGAAAGCCGGTGAGACGGGGTATCCGATCGTCGATGCCGGAATGCGTCAACTGCAGGCCGAGGGATGGATGCACAACCGCGTTCGGATGCTCGTCGCCTCCTTCCTGACGAAAGACCTCTTGATCGACTGGCGCGAGGGGTACGACTGGTTCCGAGCGAAGCTCGCAGACCACGAGACGGCAAACGACGTCGGCGGCTGGCAGTGGGCCGGCTCGACCGGGACCGATGCCCAGCCGTATTTCCGGGTATTCAACCCGATGAAGCAGGGTCGCGAGTACGACCCGGACGCCGACTACATCCGCGAGTATATTCCCGAACTCGAGGGCGTTCCGGCCGACGCGATCCACGACTGGCACGAACTCGAGTCGGCTCGTCGGACCAGCCTTGCGCCGTCGTACCCGGAGCCGATCGTCGACCACGGGGAGCGCCGAGAGCGTGCTATCGCGGCGTTCGAACAGGCTCGTGGGGAGTGAGACGGTCAGCTATAGCAACGACTGAAACGATTTATATACCGACCACACGACAGCTGTGCGATTGGGTGTGCGGTGAGGGTTAGTGGCGACGAGAGCTTCGGTCGAAACTCGGCCCCGTCACCCAGTTCGTCGGCTTCCGTCTGACGGGTTTATCATATTGGCATGTCTGACAGTATCCTTATCAAACATACCGATGTAGCGACAGCCATGACACCACCACAGCAACCATCGTCTGCTGAACTGGGCGCCCCAACCCAGCGCATTATCGAAGCAGTTGCCGCTCACGAAGGCGTCGATGTTACTGCTATCGAGCCACCAGCGTACGAGCCGCTGTACACTGTCATCGATCCGGAGGCACTCGATGCTCTGTTCCGAACGTCGTCGCCTCACTCGGAGACGACAGCCCGTGTCATCCTCGAGTATGCGGGATACGAGATCGTTGTCCACGCCGATGGACACGTCGAGGTGAGTGAGCTATCGACGACAGAAACGCGACACACTGACCGCCGACAGAAACGCAACACGCCGACTGCCGACTGAAACGCGACTCGAGCGGCCAGCGAACTCCCAGTAGCGCGATCAGCAACGGGACGCTTGCGCTGTCGATTACTCGGCCCAGTAGGCCGCACCCGGCTCCGTCTCGAAGACCGCACGCTCGAGCAGATCGATCGCTTTCTCTAACCCTTCGCGCGAACTGGTCAGTGAATCCTCGTGTTCAATGCTCAGTGCACCGTCGTAGTCGACCATCCGCAGCGTCGAGACGATGTCTTTCCAGTGGGATTCGCCGTGGCCGTAGCCCACGGATCGAAAGAGCCACGAGCGGTTTGGCTCGTCGTCGTAGGCCGTGGTATCGAGAACGCCTTTCTCACGCGCCTGTGACTCGTATATTTTGGTGTCCTTGGCGTGGAAATGGTGGATCGCGCCGCGCTCGCCGAGATACCGGATTGCGTCGGTGATCGTGATCCCCTGCCAGTACAGATGCGAGGGATCGAAATTCGCGCCGATGCGATCGCCCGTCTCCTCGCGCAGCCGCGCCATTCCGTGGGGTTCGTAGACGAGCATGTTCGGATGCATCTCGATGGCGATATCGACGTCGTGGTCGTCAGCGTACGACTCGAGGTCGGCCCAGTAGTCGACGGCTTGCTCCCATTGATACTCGAGTGCGTCGGCGTGTTCCGGCGGCCATGGTGCGGTAATCCAGTTCGGTACCTCGTCGTGGGGCCCTCCTGCGGGTAGCCCCGAGAAACAGGTGACGACGCCGACCTCGAGTTGACTCGCGAGTTGGATCGCCTCACGGAGCTCCGTATCCGCGGTCTCGGCCCGTTCGTCGTCCGGATGGAGCGGATTGTTGTGAGTCGCCAGCGCGCTGATTCGCATGTCGTGTTCCTCGAGCAGATTCTTGATCTCCTGTTGGGCGCTGCTATCGTCGAGGTAGGTCGTCCGGGGGAGATGGTCCTGTCCGGGGTGGCCGCCGACGCCCGGCTCGATTGCGCCAACGCCGAGATCCGAGAGATACGACAGCGCGCCCTGGAGCGATTCGTCCGCTAGTGGTGGGGTGTGAACGCCGATTTCCATACAGGCACGGACAACGAGTGGCGAATTGAATGTTACCCCGCGCACGGTGGCGCGGGGAATTCTGCTCTCACGAAGGCAGGCTTCCTGTTTCGATGACGTGACTTGCAGACATACGCTGGAAATCAGCGGTGTCCGTAGCGGTCACAGTCTCCACAGGCGTATCTTCGGGCCATCCCAGCCCTAATTCAGAAAAGCCTCTTTTGAGAACGTTCATCGCCGCATTAGCGTCCCTATCGGTTTCGAAACCACAACTCGGGCAGGAGTGTTCCCGAACCCAGATGGACTTCGCCGTCTCCACGCCACACGATGCACACTCCTTGGTCGTCCCTCGAGCTTGAACCTGCACGACGTGCGTGCCGTGTAAGTCGGCCTTGTATTCGAGGAGCGTGATGAACTGTCGCCACGCCACATCCTGCTTGTTGCGAGCGTTTCCATCTCCCTGAAGCATACTCTGAACGTTGAGGTCTTCGATGAACACAGCGTCGTACTCTGTGACTAGCCACGTCGTCAGTTTATGCTGGTAGTCAATCACTTTCCGACGAATGTGTCGCTTGATCTTCGCCACTTTGAGCCGCTGTTTCTCGTAGTTATTCGATCCGTGTTCTTTCCTAGACAGTTTCCGTTGCTCTCGGCGGAGTCGTTCGTACTCGTCTTCAAGGCCAAGCCAATCCACCGTCTTGCCGTCGCTGGTGTGGATGTAGCTAAGGATGCCGAGGTCAATACCAACACTGTTGCTCGTATTGAGTGAGTCCACATTGGGTTTCTCGGGAAGGCCACCATCGTCGGTTTCCAGTCCAAAGGAGACGAACCACTCGCCGGTCGTCTCCTTTTTGAACGTCACCTCCTTGACAGTGGCATGGTCAGGAATCGGTCGAGAGTAGCGAATTTTCACCCAGCCAATCTTACTGAAGCAGACATATGCGTACTTGTCGTGGCCCCTCTTTTCATCAAGGTCAAAACCAGACTGGTTGTACGTCACACTCCGGTACTCTGTGGGTGCTTGCCGCTTGAGCCGACCAACTTTGTATCCTTTCTCTTTCTTCTTACGAAGGTTGGAGAGGTTGCGGTGGAAGCGTGCGACTGTAGCTTGGGCGGCTTTCGAGTGTAGTTCACCGAACACAGGCCACTTGTGTTTCCACTCGGGGAGTTTGTTGTTCTGGTCGTACTCACTCGGTTTTCGCCCTCGGGACTGTTCGTGTAGTCCCATCGGATGTGGTTGTAGAGTTGGCGATGAATGTCAAGATGGTGTTTCAGTCGCTCCGCTACCCCTTGTGTCGGATAGGCGTGATATCGGTGACTGTATTCCATCGCTGTCTATTGATTAGAAACATGTCTACTTAATAATTTGTATCACGAGTTGTCGGCTTCATCCCCGACCACGGTGGGTTGGGGTATTCGCCTTGCTTACAAATATAAAACGGGGGCTGGCAGAGAGACGTGAGCCGGCGCGTCTCACTCGCCGGGCCAGCGAACGTCAGCAGGAAGCGACCGCGATGTCCCACGCAAGTGTCGGCCAGTGACTTATTTTTCCGACACGACTATTCCAGACAATGGCCCGAGACAAGCAACTCTCACGGCGGTCAGTGCTGCGTTTCGGTGGCGGAACGGTCGCTGCCGGCCTCATCGCAGGGTGTACCGACGGTGGCGGAGAGGTCGAAGACGACCCCGAAACTGACGACGAACTCGAGGAAGAAGCCGACGACGCCGACCCGCCGGAAACAGGGCAGGACGACGACTGGGAGGCCGTCGAGACAATCGAACTCGAAGCCGACGCTGAAGACGGGTGGGTGGGGCGGCAACCGGATGCGATCGAGGGCAACGAGAACCCTGACATCGCCCTCTATGAGGGCACTGAGTACGAGTTCATCTGGACGAACATGGACGGTGACGGCCACAATCTTGCCATCTGGGATGACGCTGACCCGATCGTCGCGTCCAGCTTCGTCGACGACGAAGACGAGACAATCGAGTTCACCGTTGAGGCAACCGACGAGATGGAGATGTATCTCTGTGAGGTTCACAGCGACGATATGGTTGGCTCGATCGAAATCCGATCCGAGTGAGCCGTCCGTACGCTTTGGCACGCCCGCAACCCGATCTGCCCTTTCTCGTTCACGGACCAACTCGCCGTCCAGTTCTGGCTACCGTCGATCGTGGCAGCGCTCGCACCAGCGTCGCGTCCGGCGTGTACGCGACGCGGTCGGTCGGCGATTTGACTGCAATGAGTTTCCAGAACCCGGGCGAGTGAAATGTAATCTCACACCGCCCGCTCTCATCAGTCTGTTTGCGCTTCGAGCCAGCCTCGACGATCGCTCCCTCGACCGGCTGATTCCTGTTGTCTCGAACACGAACGGTGAGTGGACGCCCCACAGGGAGTTCGCGACGGCTGATCTCGAGGACGAGTGATCGCTTAACCCTCATGTGGAGTGCTACCACGACGATGCGGAAAAATATCGCCCTGCAAACGATCGTATCTGGCGGCCCCATCTCTCGAGTGTGTCGTCGCGTTCGACTATCGCCCGATCAAGTTCACGGCTGCCAGTGCGACCGCACGACAGGTCGCGATCGCATCGGTACATCGGGACAGCAGCCCTCTCACTCGTCGACACTGATCGTGTGTCCTGCCTCGCTCGAGCGATAGATCGAGTCGATCACTCGCTGGACAGTGATCGCCTGCAGGATGCTTTCGTCGTCGACATCGCCGCGGCGGATCCGATCGAAAAACGCCTGCTGTTCGTCGGAGTGGGTATCGTTCTGGCGTGTCTCGATGGCAGTATCCTCCAGATGGTCCGGGCCGACATTGCTCGCCGAGTGGAAGGTAAGGTCTCCTTCGAGCAGATCGAAGCGAGCGGCCGCTTTCGTTCCGCGAACGACGAACTCGTGGGTTGCCGGTCGGTTCGTTGCCCACGCCACTTCCAGCGAAATCGTCTGATCGCCCGCACAGCGGACGAACGCACTGGCAGAGTCATCGACATCGAAGCTGGTTGGACCTTCGTCTTCGCCCCACATCTCGAGATACGCGTACTCCTCGCTCGAGCCGAACTCACCGCGTGTAACACCGGTCACTTCGTTGATGGCGGGGTAGTCGAGCAAGAAAAGAGCGAGATCGATGGCATGGACGCCGAGATCAATCAGGGCGCCGCCGCCGGCGATCTGCCGTCGAGTAAACCACGAGCCACGGCCTGGAATTCCACGCCGACGGACGTAGTTGGCTTCGATGTGAGTCACCTCACCAAGTTCGCCACGGTCGATCCGGTTGCGGATGATCCGGACCGTGTTCGAGAACCGATTGTTGAAACCAACCATACTGTGGCCGTCCGATTTGGCTGCTGCGTCGGCGATTCGGGTTGCACTCTCGATCGAGTGTGCCAGTGGTTTCTCTAAAAGGACATGGAGATCGCGTTCGAAGGCGTCGACGGCGTACTGTTCGTGATATTTGTTCGGCGTGGTGATGATGATTGCATCGACGTCGTCGTACAGCTTGTGGTGATCTTCGTAGACATCGGCGTCGTATCGACGAGCAAATCGTGATCGGGCCTCACTGGCGACGTCCATGCCGCCGACGAGTGGAACGCCGAGCTCAACGAGTCGCTCTGCGTGATACTGGCCGATGTTACCCAGGCCGACGATACCTGTTTTGATGTCGATTCGGTCCATTGTCATTGGCATGGTGTCATGACTGGGGTGTCCATTTCCGTACTTATACAGTCAATACTGCTATATTAAATCGTGGTGCCGAAGGGTCTTTTATCCGTTGCCAAACGATTGCTGGTCTCACTCCACGGTTCGATTTCGATCCCTGTCGGTACCGTGACGATCGTAACAACTGAACCGATGTACACATGCATCGAACAGCCATCACGCGATGCGGTGTGCAGTGACGTTCAGTGGCTACTAGAGGTCAGCTATCAGCCCCCGCCGGCGCCGTTCCGGGTTCGCGTTCCTGCAGATCGGTAATGCCATGGACCAGCGCGTCACCGGTTTCCGTATTGAACAGGTGGATATTCGACCGATCCAACACGAGATCAACGTCCTGGCCTGCTTCGATATCCGTGTCAGGAGTGACACTCATTAGCAACTGGTTTGGCGACGTGGCGGGATCCTGCTCCATCGAGCCTGCTGCAGCCTCGGAGAGCAACAGGTAGACGAAGATCTCGTCGCCCATTGGCTCTAGGACGTCACTCTTGGCATCGATCGTCGTCGTCGGTGAGGTCAGCGAGTCGGCGTACCGGACCAGATGGACGTCCTCCGGTCTGACACCGAGCGTGACATCGTCGCCGACGGCCACATCCGGGATCCGGGACGGATCGACATCGACGGTGAAGTTGTTCGTCTCGAGACCGCCCTCGATGAGTTTCCCTTCGACGAAGTTCATCGAGGGCGAGCCAATAAAGCCTGCAACGAACAGGTTCGTGGGTTCGTTGTAACAGGTAAGCGGTGGGGCGATCTGCTGGAGCCTGCCCTTGTTCAGGACGGCGATCCGGTTCGACATCGTCATCGCCTCGGCCTGGTCGTGGGTGACGTAGATGATCGTTGCCCCGAGCTCCCGGTGGAGTCGCTGGAGCTCCGTCCGCATGTGGACCCGCAGCTTCGCGTCGAGGTTCGCAAGCGGCTCGTCCATCAGGAACACGTCCGGGTTGCGGACGATCGCGCGGGCGATGCCGACGCGCTGTTGTTGCCCACCGGACATCTCGCCGGGCATCCGATCGAGCATCCCCTCCAGTTGGACGATGTCGGCCGCCTGTTCGACGCGGCGTTCGATCTCCGCGTCGTCGTAGGTTCGGAGTCGGAGCCCAAACGAGATGTTGTCGAAGACGTCCATGTGGGGGAACAGCGCGATGTTCTGGAAGACCATCGCGACCCCCCGGTCTTTGGGAGCGAGGGTGGTGACGTCGTCGTCGCCGATGTAGACGCGTCCTTCTGTGGGCTGGGTCAATCCCGCAACCGTTTCCATTGTCGTCGACTTCCCACAGCCCGAGGGGCCGACGAAGGTAACGAACTCCCCGTCTTTGATCTCGAGGCTGATGTCGTCGACTGCCGTTTCCTCTCCGTACTGCTTCGTGACGTGTTCGAGTTGTACTCGTGCCATTGTCTTACTCCTTGAGTCCGCCAGCGGTGAGTCCGCTAACGATCTTTTCTTGGGCCACGACCACGAGGATCGCGACCGGGATGACGCCAATAATGCTCGAGGCAGCCATGAGGTGATACAGCACCTCGTACTGGCCCTGGTAGCCCAGGATCCCCTCGAGAAGCGGTGCCCAGTTCTCCGGTTGGCCGTCGGTCATGAGAAACGAGAAGAAGAACTCGTTGTAGACGGCGATAAACGTCAACACGCCCGCGGTTGCGACGCCGGGTGCAGACAGGGGGATGATGACCCGGAACAGCGCGCCGAGCCGGGTCGTCCCTTCGACGCGGGCGGCGTCCTCGAGCCCATCCGGAATCTGTGCGTAGAACGTCGTCAGGATAAAGATCGCAAGCGGCATGAAGATCGCCGACAGCGGCAACACCATCGCGCCGGGGGTGTTGTACAGCGTCCCGTCTCCGGTGATCGGCTCGAGGAGGAAAACCGAGGTGTTGAACAGGTCGTTCAGTGGGATAAAGAAGGCTGCTGGTGGGAAAAAGGAGATCACGAGCACCAGCAACATCATCGGGAGCTTCCCACGGAAGTCCAGCCGGCCGAAGGCGTAGCCGGCGAGGCTCCCGATCACTAGGACAATGATCGTCGAGGCTGTCGCGATGACGAAGCTGTTGAACATGTACCAGTGGAACGGCAGGACCTCGAAGACCTCGATGAAGGCACCGGGGTTGAACCCGTTCGGCGTGAGGATGATGTCCTGCTGGCGACCTTCCGGAGTCAGTGCGACCATGAGCAGCCAGTAGAACGGGAACAGCGTCGTCACCAGGAAGAAGATTGTCGCCGTATAGAACATCGACCTGTACGCCCGTTCGGGGTTTTTGATCGCTTTCGAGGCCCACCGCTCGAACGGGCCCCGGTCGAGTACGGCTTCTTCGTCCGACTCTTCTCCGATCAGGACGTCGCCGCCTTCCCCTTCGGCTGGCTGACCGCCGTCGGTCATCCGGCGGGCGTGTTGCCAATGTGCTGGGATGTCAGTCGACGTGGCGTTGGTATCGTCTCTATCCGGCACGGTGTCGGAATGACTGTCTGCGGGCTGCTCCTCTCGGTCGGATCGGTCGGATGGGGTATCGTCTGTCATTAGGAGAGCCCTCCCTCGGTGTCACGGAAGAAGAACACGTACACCGAGATGATCAGGCCGATTACGAGTGCGGTCATGAACGCGACTGCCGCCGCCGTCGCGTAGATGCGCGTCCCGCCAAACATCGCCTCGACGACGAGACAGGTCAGTGAGGGGACGGTCGTACAGCCGGCGGTCGATTCAATCAGCCCGTAGACTCGCATCGCGTCCATCGTCCGGAACAACATCGCAACCAGCAACGCCGGCAACACGAGCGGCAACGTGATCATTTTAAACCGTTGCAACGGCGATGCGCCCGCGACGCGTGCAACGTCGTACAGGCTTCGATCGACGCTCTGGAGCCCGGCGAGGATCAACAAGGCCATAAAGGCCGCGGACTTCCAAATGTCAGCCACGAGTACGATGATAAACGAGTCCTGGCTGTCGGCCAGCGGGTCGGCGCCGAAGACGCCGAGCCACTGCATAAAGTCGCTGCCGAAGCCGACTTCGGGCTGGAACAGCAGGAAGAAGATCATCCCCTGGATGACGATCGGCACGGCCCAGGGCAGGATGATCGCGACGCGAACCCAGCGCCGACCACGGAAGTCCTGGTCCAAGACGTAGGCCTGTCCGAACCCGATCAGCGTCTCGAAGAAGACACTGATGACCGCAAAGCCGAGGGTCACGAACAGTGCCTGCTGGAGGATCGGGACGCCGAACTCGATGAACGGGAACGACGCCGACATCGTCACGTCCATGAACTGCCGGGCAAGCCTGGCGTTCCCGGTAAGGATGTTGACGTAGTTCTCGATTCCGACGAACCCGCCGAGTGGCTCTAGCCCACGTGTCCGATCTTCCTGCAACGACATGATGAACGTCATGACCAGCGGATAGAAGGCGATCAGCGCCAGCAGAGCCGTCGCGGGTAACAGGAGGAGATATGCGTACGCGGCTTCGCTCAGATTCTCCATCCAGTTGACGACCGCGTTCCCCGTTCGATCGCGATCGGTCTCGCCCTCGCCATCGAAGATGCCACCGCCCCCAGGATCGGTATCAGTCGCCATCTTGCCCCCTCACGTCTGCCTCGCTCTGTTCAAGACGGCTGTTTAGATCGCCCATCGCCTCCTCGGGTGATTTGACGCCCCGGTAGGCAGCGTGGATCTCCTGGGCCATCACTGACGACTGCTCCGGCCAAACATCTGTCACCGGCCGGGGGATCGCGTCCTCGGCGGCCTGCTGGATCTGCTCGCTGTACCGTGCAACCGGCCCGGTCTCGTCGGGATCGAACTCGTCTAACAACTCGACTTTCGGCGGGATGAAGCTGAGCGTCTCGAAAATTCGAGCCATCACCTCATCTTGGGTGAACGCCTCGATCACGTCGAGAGCCATCTCGGAGCGCTCGGTGTTCGGATTGAGAACGAGATGCCAGCCACCCAGCGCGTGTGCGGAGCCGCCGGTGCCTTCGAACTCGGCTTCGTCTTCCGAGACCGCATACGGCATCGGCATGACGCCGAGATCCTCGCCGAACTCCTCTTCGGCGCCACTGATCCCGATCGAGTACGGCCAGTTACGATGCATGACCGCGTTCCCGGCCGCAAACGGGCCGCGGGCCTCCTCTTCGGTCCACTGGACGATCGTCGACGGCGCGATCTCGGGATAGCCGTCGAGCGCGTGCGGATCGTCGTCGCCGTGGATGAACGCCCGCATCATCCGAATCGAGTCGAGAACGGGTTCGCTGTCGACGGTGATCGACCGCTCGCCAGCCTCAAAGAGGGTGTCGGTGCCACCGAAGTATGCGCCGCCCCACGTTGTCATTACCTCGTTGAACGTACAACAGGAGAGCCCCTCGTAGGAGGCCGCCTGCGTGGTGTAGCCGAAGTCGATGCCGGCCTCGTCGCGGGCGTCTGCGGCGGCCTCAGCGAACTCTTCCCAGCTCGGCGGGTCTTCGTCCCAGTCGCTCGTGTCGTAGCCGGCGTCTTCGACCAGATCCCTGCGATACTGCATCGTCCCGAAGTCGGGAAACAGCGGGACGGCGTGGAGTTCGCCGGTCTGGGGGTGGCGTGCCGTCTCGAGCGATGCGTCGAGGTAGTCTTCCTCGACGCGCTCTAAGACGTCGTTGGGGAGCACCTCGGTCATGCTCGTGGTCTGCTCGCGGAGGATAAACGGGAGCGTCCACCCGCTGTCCATCATGAAGATGTCGGGTGGGGAGCGGCCAGCCTGCAGCGTTGACTGATACTGCTGCATCCGCTGATCCGTATCGTCGACGCTCGCCTGTACCTCGACGGTGATGTCGTCGTCGAGACCGGCGTCCCAGAGCGCCTCCTGGATCGACGCGTCGGCGTCGTCGCCGCGCATCGCCCCCTCGAAGTCGGTGTCTCCGGTCATCACGATCGTGTTCTCGTCACGAGCGCCGCCGAGACAGCCAGTGACCGCGACGCTCGCGGCGACTGCCCCAATCGATGCACCCGTCAGATACTGCCGACGGGACAGGCCACCCGTGTCTCCGGTGCCTGTGGTATTGTGTCCCATCTTCGTATCACGACTACTTTCAGTGCCTTTAATCGGTTGCATGAATTCATGCAATTAATAGAAAATATCGTATTTTCGTGACTGTGAAAGGTCGGATTACACATTGGTATCCAAATTGGTTCGTGCCTCGAGACGAGGCGGTCAGCTACGTGAGCGGGTGGCCTCAACGAAACACTGACCGGTCCATCACCGCGAGTGTCGACGCCACAATCACTAGAATCTAGCAGGACCGTAACCCCTCAACGCGGCCGGCCACGACGGCTGAGCGCTGGTTTGATCGTCACAACTCCGAACGGCTGTATGCACTGCTAACTCGTTGTCCAGCGACCAGAAAACCAGTATTGAGCTATCAGTGCGGCGTCACGAACCGCTCGAATACGATCGATCAGCACCACGCAATAGGGGTGAACCGTCAGACCCACTCATACGCCTATGCTGTGCCGAGCGACCGGGATACCCGTCGGGCGGTCGCAGGCGCGTCGAAACGATAGCAGCCACTGACCGTCAGTGTGCACCCGATCGCACGACAGCTGTGTGATCGGTGTGCAATCAGTTTCAGTTGTTATTCTAACGGACAGGAATCCGCCTCAGTCCTCGAGAAGCGGCGGTTCGTGGCGACCGATGTGGATCTCGTGGGCCTCGATATCCTCGAGGGCAGCGACACGGCCACCGACGGTGACGTTCTCGCCAGCCTCGTTCTCGAGTGTGAGCGCAGCGACTTCCTCGCTCACCTCGAAGGAGACGTCGAGGATGCGTCCGCGAACGACACGTGGCCCGCCGACTTCGACGTCTCGTCCCTCGATCGTCGCGTAGAACTCGCCTCCCTCGTCGATGATGTCTTTGACACACCGGCGGATCGAGGCGTACTTGCGGGGATACGTTCGCTCGCTTCCATCCTCACCGAGCGTTTCCTCGGCGGTCGTCCAGAGGACGGTTCCGAAGAACCCGGAGACAAGAAAGCCAAGCGCCGACCGGTTGAAGATGACACCGTACCGGTCCTGGTCGTCACGCAGGGCGTCCTGGGTTGCATACATCGAGTAGTTGCCGTCGGCGACGGCGACAACCGGTGTCGTGATTCCCCGTCGCGCACGAGCCGTCGTTGCAACCTCGATATAGTCGAACTCCTCCGGGTCCGGTGCTTCGTTTGCCGGCGTCACGATCAGGTCGACGCTGACACCCGCATCGACGGCTGCTTTCAGGTCGTCCTCGAACCGGGTCAGTAGATCCGGTGTCAGCGACAGGGACAGCTCGTAGTCGGCATCGTCGATAACCTCCTCGAGATAGCGCAGAATCGTCGACCGAGATTTGACCAGCGAGACGGCCTCGGTGTCGCGAGCCGGCGCCGTGTATCGGGTCTCGAGTTCGTCGATCATCTCTGCCAGCGAGGTCTGGACGTTCTCGAAGGCCTCCTCCGGGTTGATCGCGACGACTTTCATCGGACGGGACTCGCGGAGTTCGACCAGTCCACGGTCACTTAGACTGCGAACGGTGTCATACACACGCGGTTGGGGGATATCAGTCCGATCCGCGATCTCGCTTGCAGTGAGCTGTCCTTGCTCGAGGACGGTCAGATAGGCGTCGATCTCGTACTCGCCGAGATTGAACCGCTCCCCGACTTGCTCGACGGTCGAGCGAAGTTCGTCTGGTGCCATATGACTACGTACGTTCCCGGCGGGTAAATGATTTATTATACACTGAGTAGCACCTGTTTTCGAAATTGGGTTACTTTCGGACGGTGGCTGCGCGCTGCTCCTATGACCGCATGCGTGACGGTCAGAACGCTTAACCACTGCGGGCAAGAGTGTGTTGCCATGCGCGGGGTATTGCAGGTAAACGAGAACGACGCTGTCGAGGACGTCGAAGGCTTGCTCCCGGTGGTTCGCGACGGCGTCGTCGAGCTTGGGCTTGCCGTCATCGTTCTCATCATCGGCTGGTATCTCTCGAAACTCGTCGTCAAGATTGCCGGTCGAACCATCGCCCGCCGAATCGAACGCCCCAGTGTCACCCGAACCGTCCTTCGTGGCGTCAGAATATCCGTTCTTCTCGTGGCCTTCGTCGTCGCTGCTGGCATTCTCGGCGTCACCGGAACAGAGATTCTCCTCTCGGTGACCGTTATCTCGGCCGTGATTGCTGTCGTTCTCGCACCACTCGTTGGCAGCCTCATCAACGGCTTTTTTATTCTCACCGATCGACCCTATGAAATCGGCGACATGATCGAAGTCACTGATGAGGGTCACACCGGGTTCGTCGAGGATATCACGATCCGCTACACGAAGATCTTCACCCTCCAGAACACCTTCATCGTCATCCCAAACGCCGAGATCCACGAACGAGACGTGATCAACTACTCGGCTGAGGACGAACGCACCCGGATATCGATCGCCTTCGACGTTACCTACGGCAGCGACCTCGAAACCGCACAACGGCAGGCCGAACGAGCGGCCCGCAGTGTCGATACCGTCATCTCCGGCGGGCCAGATATCCGGATCGGCAGTGCCCGCTACGCCGCAGCGCCAGTCTGTACGATCGAGGAGTATGGTGACCACGGCATCGCACTCGAGGTACACTTCTGGATCAAACACCCCTACAAACAGGCCGTCGCTCGCTCGGAGGTCCAGTCGGCGATCCGCGAGCGATTCGAGGACCGGGATGTCGAGTTTGCCTATCCGCGCCGGCACCACGTCTTCGATGAGAGCAGTGGCACCGCCCGACTGGCCGTCGACGGCCCCGAAGCCGATCACCCAGACGACAGCTCGGCTGGCAACCTCGACGCCCAATCCATGCGTGGCGCTAAAACTGATACGCAGTCGGAGCAGTAACGGCGAGACACCGTCGTCGCCGAGACCACTCGAGGCTGCGCCGCTCTCGATCTCGTACGATTGTGGTGGTGTTTTATACGATCACCACACCAAGGCTTTCAGTAGTTCACAGATGTACGACGACATCCTCATTCCGACAGACGGGAGCGAGACGATCTCCGAAACGCTGACCCATGGGTTGTCTATCGCCGACGACAACGATGCGACGGTCCACACGGTGTACGTGGTCGACAGTCGAATGACTGCTGCGGCAAGCGGCGATACCAGCACTGATCTCGAGCGCTCACTCGAGGACGACGGCCGTGAGGCTGTCGCTGCTGTTGACGAACAAGCCACACAACGTGGACTCGACACCGTCAGTGACGTCCGCAAAGGGACGCCAGCAAAGACGATCCTCGAATACGCCGACGAGCACGAGATCGATCTGATCGTCATCGGAACGCGTGGCAAAACGCCTCGAGAGAAAGTCACGTCGCTCGGTAGCGTCTCGGAGCGGGTGGTCGACAACGCCTCGATACCGGTGTTCGTCGTGCGCGGTGCGGGCGCGGACGAGTAAGCTGTTCTTACGCTCTTACGCTCGTGCGCTTTCGACCGTAATTACCTCGCAATCGAGGTGTGTCCGTAGATACTGGTCGATGTTCGGATTGTCAGTGAACCGCTGGAAGAGCCGCCGCAGCCGACTTGCCTGCTTGCTGCCGATAACGACGACGTCAGCATCTTCCGCGGCAACCTCGTCGAGAATACTCTCCTCGACGAGAAACCCGGTGCGAACGACGTAGCGCGTGTTCTCGAGTCGGCCGAACGTGCTCTCGACGGCCGCCTTCAGATCGATTCGCGTCACTTTCTTCCCGTTCTGATAGAGGTCGACGTGCAGAATCGTCAACGCTGCATCTCGCTCGCGAGCGACCTCGATTGCCTGCTCGAGCGTCCGCCGCGAATGCTTTGACAAAGGATATCGAACAGGGACCACGACCAGCGACATTATCCGATAAAACGATACCCTGCCGGGTAAACCTTTCAGTTAGGATAGTCACGATTGTGAGCCATTACCATGGTTGGGTGTGGCGGTTGGGACAGCGCCCTCGTGTCCGGCACCGGACAGACAGTCATTTATCATGAGCGCGGCTAACTGTGGCTATGCAACCACGGTCCACTGACGATGGCACCGTCTACGTTTCGGATCGAGACGGAGATATCGGTTCCAAAGGCCCGTTTTTCGTCGCCTACGAATCTCGAGACGCAACACAGCGGTATGGCTGGTTCTGTGCGAACTGCGAGAGTTTCGACAACGCGATGGATTCGATGGGTCGAATCAAGTGCAATCAGTGTGGAAACTTCCGCAAGCCGACTGAATGGGACGCTGCCCACGAGTGAGTTGCCGGTTTTGTTCCGTGCCAACGTTTATTATGGTGGCCAGTGTATGTACGTATCGAATGGGTCCTGTTAACATGCGACTCGTCGAGCAGGCCAGGTCGATCTTCGCAGAGCTTGGGTACACCGTCGAAGGCAACGGGCCGAAGTTCCGCGCCGAACGTGACTGGAAAGTCGTCCACGTCAGTACCGTCCTCGAGACAGGGGAACTTCCGACCGAGTCCGGACAGTTCCACTGTTTCGTCGCCCAACCCGAGGACGCTGACAGTCTCGAGCATAAGCTCCAAAGCGTCAATCCTGCCTATGAGTGGGCTATTATCGTCGTCGATGGAGACGACTATCAAGTCGAACGCGCTCCACCAGGACCACGAGTCTCCGCATAACGGTCGACAACCGCTTCGTCCGTAAAAACCACTTCGCCGCTTATTCTTCGAGTGCGCTTCGCGTCGCTGAGACGCCAGCACCCGGATCGACATCCGCCCCCATCGACTCCAGGACGTCACCCAGCGCCGTTACGACATAGACGACGTTTTTCGGGCGCGCAGAGTGGCCCATACATCCGATTCGGAATATCTCCCCGTCCAGATCTCCCAGTCCGCTTGCGACCTCGAGGTCGTAGCGCTCGAGCAGTTCGGCACAGACCTCGCCGTCATCGATCCCGTCTGGAACGCGGACGGCATTGAGGCTTGGCAGCCAGTACTCGTCGGAGGCGTTCATCTCGAGACCCATCCCCTCCATACCGGCTTTCAGTGCGCCCGCGAGTCGTTCGTGACGCGCCCAGCGCTGTTCGATGCCTTCCTCAGCGACCAGCCGAAGCGCCTCCCGAAGTGCATAGACGTTCGTGACCGGCGCGGTGTGGTGGTAGGCACGTTCGTCGCCCCAGTACCCCTCGAGCAAAGAGAGATCGAGATACCACGAGCGGGAGTCCTCCTCGCGCGAGAGGACTTTCTCCATGGCTGTCTCCGAGAGCGTCAGTGGACTCGCGCCAGGCGGACAAGAGAGACACTTCTGTGGGCCCGAGTATGCGACGTCGATATCCCAGTCGTCGACTCGGAGTTCGACCCCGCCAAGCGACGTGACGGTGTCAGCGATCACGAGTGCGTCGTGATCGTGTGCAGCGGCGGTCAGTTCCGAGACGTTGGGCTGGAGGACGCCCGTACTCGTCTCAGCGTGGACGAAGCCGAAGACGTCCGGATCGTATTCGGCAAGCGCGTCGGACACGTTAGCGGGCTCGAGTGGCTCACCCCACGGTGCGTCGACCTCGACAACGTCGCCGCCAGCCCGACGAGCCATCGACGCCATCCGGCCGCCGAAGTAGCCGTTTGTCGGGACGAGCATCGTATCGCCCGGCTCGACGACGTTGCCGATCGCGGCCTCCATGGCGGCTGAACCGGTCCCCGAGACTGGAATCGTCCACTGGTTGTCCGTCCGAAACGTGTACCGCAGCAGTTCCTGTACCTCGTTCATAATCTCGACGAACGAGGGATCGAGATGGCCCACAAGCGGTGTCGTCATCGCCCGAAGAACGCGTGGATGGACGTCGCTCGGTCCTGGTCCCATCAGTGTCCGGTCTGGCGGTGTCAGTTCTTCGATCTCCGAGACATCGATCTTATCGTCAGCACCTGTCATGGGAACCAGTGGGAACGGCACCTCAAAAACGTTCACGAATCGAACCTGCTCGCCATCCTGCTACTGGAGACTCCGACTCGTCTCACGAACGCGCAATCACTGATTTTTCGACCGCTGTTCGGTTCAAAAGTGACGACTATTGGTATCACTAAGCATACATTGAAGACAAATCGTGGTGTACTCATATGAGCAATGGTATTCAAGAAGATCACACTGATCGGAACAAGCTCAGAAAGCTTCGACGCGGCCGCCGACGACGCGGTCGATCGCGCCGAGGCGACGCTCGAGAACGTCCACTGGATCGAAGTCGACGAACTCGGCGTCGAAGTCGCAAGCGCCGACGACCGCGAGTATCAGGCAGAAGTTACCGTGGCGTTCAAACTCGAAGATTAAGACCAGCGGTTCCTTTTTTCCAGTGCGATCAACTCACTGTCTGAACTGCAGTGATGACGGCAGAATCGACGCCCCGTCTACCGACTCACAAAGCCGCGGATGGCTATCGATCTCGACCGTAGACTGTGTCGAGTGGCAAGGGCGGGGTGTTACGTCCGGAACGACTCGCCACAGCCACACTCGCTGACAATGTTCGGGTTTTCGACGTGGAACCCTTCGGCCTGCAGTCCGCTCTCGTAGTCGAGGATACTGCCTTCGATGTATTTCAGACTGGCCGGGTCGACGAAGACACGAAGCTCGTGATGTTTGTAGATGGTGTCATCATCGTCAGGCGAATCGTCGAACCGCATTCCGTAGGACAGCCCCGCACACCCTCCCTGCTGGACAAATAGTCGGAGCCCTGCCTCGGCTGGGTCGAGTCCTTCACCGTCGAGCAACGCGAGTGCCTGCTCGGCCGCCGTTTCGGTCACTTCGATCTCGGGACGGGCGTCTGCGTTCCCGCCATCCATGCTGTCCGTGCTCATACGTATTTCTTACCGTCGCGACGATGTTAACTGTGACGCCCATGCGTTCGTTCCAGTGTGCTGTCCGTTTACGTCCTGTCTGAACGCTATCTTTGGAACGACCAGCGGATGGGTTTCGCCCCCGCACGCTTGTCACTCGCCGTAGCGGTTCCCATGCCGCTGTACTGACCGGTAGTACAGCCCGAACTGCTTTTTATCGTTTCGTGAGAGTTCAATGTCGTGCTCTGCCAGCAACTCGAGCATCCGCCGTGGCTCACACTCATACCACATCGAGAGGAGCCGGACGTTTTTCTGTGCGTAATCGTAGTTCCGCTCGAGCACACGTCTCTCGGTCGGATCAACCACCGACTCGCGATCACGTTCGTGCTCATGTCGTGACATCTCGACTCCTACTCCGGCGCCCACCACTGTAAAGCTAGTACCCACATGCACCGACATTCCAGCCGAACTGACGCCCGTAATCTGCAGTTACGAGTCGTCGCTCTCGAGACGCTCGAGTCGGTGGCGAACGCTTGCAGCGTGTGCCTCGAGTCCCTCTGCGTCCGCAAGCGTCGTAATCGTCTCGCCGATATCCTCGAGGCCGTCCGCTGAGAGTCGCTGGACAGTCGTCGATCGGAGGAACGTCTCGACCGAAAGTCCACCCGTCACGTGTGCACTGCCGTTGGTCGGGAGCACGTGGTTCGTACCGCTTGCGTAATCACCCGCGGCAACAGGCGTATTCGGCCCAAGAAAGACGCTACCCGCGCTATCGATACGCTCGAGAATCGCTTCGTCGTCGTCAGCAAGGATCGAGAGGTGTTCCGGCGCGTACGCCTCGGTGAAAAGAATTGCTTCACTCATCGATCGAGCCAGTAAGACGCCGCTTGCGTCGTTTTCGAGACCAGCCTGTATAATTTCCTTGCGCTCGCGCGCGTCGACCTGCTCATCGATGGCTGTGACAATCCCGTCGGCAATCTTCTCATCCGTCGTGACTGCGACGACCGACGTGTTGGGGTCGTGTTCTGCCTGGGCGATCAGCTCCGTCGCAACGAGTGCTGGGTCTGCTGTCCCGTCTGCGACGACAACGACCTCGCTTGGCCCTGCGAGGAAGTCTATCTCGACATCACCACGCACTTCGGCCTTGGCTGCTGTCACCCACTTGTTTCCAGGCCCGACAATCTTTTGCGCGCGCGTGATCGTCTCGGTTCCGTACGCGAGTCCGGCGATCGCCTGTGCGCCTCCCACGCTGTAGACGGCATCCGCGCCGGCAGCGTGGATGGCCGCCAACGTGACCGGATTCAGTTCGTCGGCCGGCGGTGTGACGACTGACACGTGCTCGACACCTGCCACGACCGCTGGCACGACCCCCATGATCGCACTCGACGGATAGGCAGCTGAGCCACCTGGAACGTAGACGCCGACGCGCTCGAGGGGACGGAACCGTCGACCGAGTTCTCGCCCGGGACCGAACTCGTCACGCCAATCGTCGGGCAGTTGCGCTTCGTGGAAATCCCTGACGTTTGCCACGGCGGTCTCGATTGCGTCCAGCAGCTCATCATCGAGCGCCTCGTATGCGCGCTCGCACTCATCAGTGATCGTGATGTTTCCGAGTTCGACATCGTCAAACTCGCTCGTAAACTCACGGACGGCAACATCGCCTTCCTCGCGAACGCGGTCGACGATTTCCCGTACATCTCCTCTCACTGCCTCGATGCCGGCATCCCGGTCAAAAAAGGCAGCGCGCTCGCCCGGGCCAAGATCTGCGAGTTCTCGCACGTCTACTGTCATACCTGTTCGTTCGGCCGGTGATCGAAAAACGGTTTCCTTCCGATGATAGATCTACCGGCTACGTATCAGTGTTCTCGATGTCCCAGACACCCACCATATCGAGCGTTGCTCTGAGAAAGAGATAGACGACAATCAGGAAGCCACCGATCGCAAACGGTGCTTGCAGGAGTTCTGCGATACCTCTCCCAAAAACGAGTTGACTGAATCCGCGAACAAAAAAACTCAGTACGACGAGTCCGATCCCAATGACGGCGAGCTTAACGAACCCTTCTCGGTCCATACGCTACTGTTCGACCGTCGCTGCTAAATCGTATCGGTCACACGACCAGTGACAGCTTGCACCGAGTGACTACCCAGCATGAACCAGACGTCACTCGAGACGACGGGGTTATATATGTCAATGCCATCCGTCGTAGTACAACGAACGCCTCGCTGGATGCGGCTTCTGGCGACGTTCCGATCCGACGCCCTTAAGTACATAAGGCAACTCGGATGTGAATGCAAAGAAGATGTGATCGACGAAGCGTTCAATCCGTTTCGTCATCTCGGACCACTCGAGTTCGAAGGGGTTATGTACCCCAGACAACCTACGAATAGGTCCGAAGGAAATGAGGATCCTACCCCTGCGGTCCGCCGTACAGATGGGATCTGATGTTAGCCTTGGTAGTTCGGTGACGCCTGATCGGTCGTCGATCGCGGTCACCGAACGTGGACCCATTTATGTGTGAGTGTGTATTCGAACATTCACCGCCAAATGAACCCTCCCAACAGCAGTTGGGAGTAGATAGCATTCCGGTTGATCCTGCCGGAGGTCATTGCTATTGGAGTCCGATTTAGCCATGCTAGTTGTACGAGTTTGTACTCGTAGCAGATAGCTCAGTAACACGTGGCCAAACTACCCTATGGATCCGGATAACCTCGGGAAACTGAGGCCAATCCGGAATACGATTCCCAAGCTGGAACTGCTGGGAATCCGAAACGCTCAGGCGCCATAGGATGTGGCTGCGGCCGATTAGGTAGACGGTGGGGTAACGGCCCACCGTGCCAATAATCGGTACGGGTTGTGAGAGCAAGAGCCCGGAGACGGTATCTGAGACAAGATACCGGGCCCTACGGGGCGCAGCAGGCGCGAAACCTTTACACTGCACGCCAGTGCGATAAGGGGACTCCGAGTGCGAGGGCATATAGTCCTCGCTTTTCACCACCGTAAGGAGGTGGTAGAATAAGTGCTGGGCAAGACCGGTGCCAGCCGCCGCGGTAATACCGGCAGCACGAGTGATGACCGCTATTATTGGGCCTAAAGCGTCCGTAGCTGGCCGCGCAAGTCTATCGGGAAATCTGTGTGCCTAACACACAGGCGTCCGGTGGAAACTGCTCGGCTTGGGACCGGAAGACCAGAGGGGTACGTCTGGGGTAGGAGTGAAATCCCGTAATCCTGGACGGACCACCGGTGGCGAAAGCGCCTCTGGAAGACGGATCCGACGGTGAGGGACGAAAGCTCGGGTCACGAACCGGATTAGATACCCGGGTAGTCCGAGCTGTAAACGATGTCTGCTAGGTGTGACGCAAACTACGAGTTTGCGTTGTGCCGTAGGGAAGCCGTGAAGCAGACCGCCTGGGAAGTACGTCCGCAAGGATGAAACTTAAAGGAATTGGCGGGGGAGCACTACAACCGGAGGAGCCTGCGGTTTAATTGGACTCAACGCCGGACATCTCACCAGCATCGACAATGTGCAGTGACGGTCAGTGTGATGAGCTTACCTGAGCCATTGAGAGGAGGTGCATGGCCGCCGTCAGCTCGTACCGTGAGGCGTCCTGTTAAGTCAGGCAACGAGCGAGACCCGCATGCCTAATTGCCAGCAGTACCCTTGTGGTAGCTGGGTACATTAGGTAGACTGCCAGTGCCAAACTGGAGGAAGGAACGGGCAACGGTAGGTCAGTATGCCCCGAATGTGCTGGGCGACACGCGGGCTACAATGGCCACGACAGTGGGATGCAACCCCGAAAGGGGACGCTAATCTCCGAAACGTGGTCGTAGTTCGGATTGAGGGCTGAAACTCGCCCTCATGAAGCTGGATTCGGTAGTAATCGCGCCTCAGAAGGGCGCGGTGAATACGTCCCTGCTCCTTGCACACACCGCCCGTCAAAGCACCCGAGTGAGGTCCGGATGAGGCCGCCGCAACGGCGGTCGAATCTGGGCTTCGCAAGGGGGCTTAAGTCGTAACAAGGTAGCCGTAGGGGAATCTGCGGCTGGATCACCTCCACAGACCGGGACTGGGGCGACGCCCCAGCCCACAAGTCGTAGCGCTTTGCGCTACGCGGTTCACGTTCGATTGACCCATCGCTGGGCCGATCGGGCACCTTAGAACTACCGAGGCTAACACGTATATCTCTGTCCGCCCGTCTGGGCGGACGTGGGCCCATAGCTCAGTGGTAGAGTGCCTCCTTTGCAAGGAGGATGCCCAGGGTTCGAATCCCTGTGGGTCCATGACTCGTACCGGTCGCAGATCCGTGCCCTTAAGTGGGCGACGGGATTGTGATCGAGTACGACTGAACTGATGCACCACCCCGCGTAAGTGTGGGTGGGAAGGGTCAATGCAGGCCGGCCGTCTACCGGCGTGCAGATGAGACCGTGTGTACGTGTAGTCCAGGCGTCCACTGGACCCGTTCCCGGGTCACTATAACGTTGCGACTTTGTCGCAACGCCGATCCGATGAACGTGGCTACTGTGCCAGCTGGTGGATCGCTCGGCTTGAGAGCTGAAGAAGGACGTGCCAAGCTGCGATAAGCCCAAGGGAGCCGCACGGAGGCAAAGAACTTGGGATCTCCGAATGGGAATCCCCACCGCAATTGCTTCGCGCAATGGGGAACGTCGAGAATTGAAACATCTTAGTATCGACAGGAAAAGAAAACGAACGTGATGTCGTTAGTAATGGCGAATGAACGCGACACAGTCCAAACCGAAGCCTTCGGGCAATGTGGTGTTCGGACTGACGATCACTTCTCGAAAGACGACAGGAAGTCTCTTGGAATAGAGCACGAAACAGGGTGACAGTCCCGTAGTGTCGTTGAGTACGGAACGAGTCAGCTCCAGAGTATCGGGGGTTGGATATCCCTCGTGAATATCGCGGGCATCGACCGCGAAGACTAAACACTCCTCAAGACCGATAGCGAACAAGTAGTGTGAACGAACGCTGAAAAGCACCCCACAAAGGGAGGTGCAATAGGGCGTGAACTCAGTTGGCGATAGAGCGACAGGGCACGAAAGGTCCCGTATCAAATGAATCAGGCGCGAGCCTGTAGTAAGCCGTACGGGAAGCCGGTGTTCTGTCGTACGTTTTGAAAAACGAACCAGGGAGTGTGCCTGTTTGACGAGTCTAACCTGATCATCAGGGAAGGCGTAGGGAAACCGATATGACCGCAGTGCTTTGCACCAGGGTCACCGTGTTCAAGCGCGGGGAGTCAAACGGGCACGACCCGAAACCGGACGATCTAGGCGTGGACAAGGTGAAGCGTGCCGAAAGGCACGTGGAGGCCTGTTAGAGTTGGTGTCCTACAATACCCTCTCGTGATCTACGTCTAGGGGTGAAAGGCCCATCGAGTCCGGAAACAGCTGGTTCCAACCGAAACATGTCGAAGCATGACCTCTGCCGAGATAGTTCGTGGGGTAGAGCAACGGATTGGGGGACCGCACTCCGAGAGGAGTGCGCCCCCCTGTCCAACTCCGAACCTACGAACGTCGTTTGACGCAGGGAGTCCGGTGCGCGGGGTAAGCCTGTGTACCGTGAGGGAGACAACCCAGAGCTGGGTTAAGGTCCCCAAGTGTGGACTAAGTGCGATCGAAGGTGGTCTCAAGCCCTAGACAGCCGGGAGGTGAGCTTAGAAGCAGCTACCCTCTAAGAAAAGCGTAACAGCTTACCGGCCGAGGTTTGAGGCGCCCAAAATGATCGGGGCTCAAGTCCACCACCGAGACCTAGCGGCATCCTTGATCGGATGATCCCGTAGGTTGGCGTTCTGTTCGGGCGGAAGCACGGCCGAGAGGTCGTGTGGACCGTTCAGTAACGAAAATCCTGGTCATAGTAGCAGCGTTAGTCGGGTTAGAACCCCGACGGCCGAACGAGTAAGGGTTCCTCAGCAATGCTGATCAGCTGAGGGTTAGCCGGTCCTAAGTCAGCCCGTAAGTCGAAGCTGACAACAGGGAAATAGGTTAATATTCCTATGCCAGTGTGCATCCAAAGCCGACGCTTTGGGGCCGCCTGAGCTGGGCTTTCGCCCAGTCGAACTGTCAAAGTTCGTGGAAGCCGTAATGGCACGAAGCGAGCGAACGGCAGGATAGCGCAAGTCAGGTCAACCCAGAGCCCGTGAAAAGGTGAGCACACTGTCCGTACCGAGATCCGACACAGGTACTCGTGGCGGCGAAAGCCAAGGTCTGTCGGGAGCAACCGACGTTAGGGAATTCGGCAAGTTAGTCCCGTACGTTCGCAATAAGGGATGCCTGCCTCGCGAAGAGGCAGGTCGCAGTGACTCGGGCGCTCCGACTGTCTAGTAACAACATAGGTGACCGCAAATCCGTAAGGACTCGTACGGTCACTGAATCCTGCCCAGTGCGGGTATCTGAACACCCCTTACAAGGGGACGAAGGACCCGTTAACGGCGGGGGTAACTATGACCCTCTTAAGGTAGCGTAGTACCTTGCCGCTTTAGTAGCGGCTTGCATGAATGGATCAACGAGAGCGCCACTGTCCCAACGTTGGGCCCGGTGAACTGTACGTTCCAGTGCGGAGTCTGGAGACCCCCAAGGGGAAGCGAAGACCCTATAGAGCTTTACTGCAGGCTGTCACTGAGACGTGGTCGCCATTGTGCAGCATAGGTAGGAGCCGTTACACAGGTACCCGCGCTAGCGGGCCACCGAGGCAGCATTGAAATACTACCCGATGGTGACTGCGACTCTCACTCCTGGCGGAGGACACTGGTAGCCGGGCAGTTTGACTGGGGCGGTACGCGCTTGAAAAGATATCGAGCGCGCCCCAAGATTTCCTCACTCGGGTCGGAGACCCGAGAAAGAGCGCAAGAGCATAAGGAAGTCTGACAGTGTCCGGCACAACGACGGACGCTGACGCGAAAGCGTGGTCTAGCGAACCAATTAGGCTGCTTGATGCGGCCAATTGCTGACAAAAAAGCTACCTTAGGGATAACAGAGTCGTCACCCGCAAGAGCACATATCGACCGGGTGGCTTGCTACCTCGATGTCGGTTCCCTCCATCCTGCCCGTGCAGAAGCGGGCAAGGGTGAGGTTGTTCGCCTATTAAAGGAGGTCGTGAGCTGGGTTTAGACCGTCGTGAGACAGGTCGGCTGCTATCTATTGGGGGTGTGAGGTATCTGACGGGAACGTTCGTATAGTACGAGAGGAACTACGAATGGGTGCCACTGGTGTACCGGTTGTTCGAAAGAGCACGTGCCGGGCAGCCACGCACCACGGGGTAAGAGCTGAACGCATCTAAGCTCGAAACCCACCTGGAAAAGAGATACCACTGAGGCCACTCGTAGAAGACGAGATCGATAGACTCGGGATGTACGCGCCAAGGCAACGAGGCGTTGAGTCCGCGAGCACTAATCGGCCAAGCCACACATTCATATTACATCGCATTGGATCCGTGATTCGAGAGCGGGTCCGGACGCAAACTGGACTACACATACACACGGTCAGAGAGACCACCGATTACGGTTTGACGACGGTTCGATTCCGTTGATCGGCGTTACGGCGGCCACAGCGGCGGGGTTCCTCCCGTACCCATCCCGAACACGGAAGATAAGCCTGCCTGCGTTCCGGCGAGTACTGGAGTGCGCGAGCCTCTGGGAAATCCGTTTCGCCGCCTCCATTCATACTTCACCCTCAGTGAGCCACAGCTCCGGCTCGCTGGGGGTTTTCGTATTTATAGTAGCCACTGACCGTCAGTTCGCACCCAATCGCACGATACTGTGCGATCGGTGTGCAAACAGTTTCAGTTGTTACTATATCAGCAGTGACAACGCGTGCCACGATATTTGCGGTATGCGTCGCTCATGCTTTCAGAAACGGTGTCACCCGGAACACTAACGTCCAGCCTCATCCCGTGGCGGCATGCCGCGTCGGCTGGCTAACCCTCGTGCCGGGCGGAGGAGTATCGAACTCCTCGGTCGGGTGGGCGACGCCCACCGAATTACTGTTGCGTGCCCGGGTTCGCCGTACTGTCATCGCACCCGAATGGGTTTGCTCGGACGGGGACTAAAGGCACGCACCCGAACTAAGAGCGTGAGCCGTTTAACCCTTTCAATGAGCAGCGAGAACACAGCACTGCCCGAGCGACCCCCTCACTAGCACGGTTGTGTTCTCACCTGGCCGAATCGATAGTCAAAACGGTGATCGTTTTCGAAGTCAGCAGCGTGTCTGACTCGAGTCAGTAGAAGTACTCGTCTTCTCGCAGTTGGACGTAGCTGCCGTTTCGGTGCGCGAATTTTCGCTTCTTGTAGGCAAGCAGGATCTTCGACGCATCGAGCCCGGCGGAGTAACGCTGATTGAGCAAGACGTTTCCGGAGTTGGTCCCCTGCATGTCGTTGATCACATTGAATGCCCAGTCCCAATCGTCAGGTTCGTACTCTTTGACGATATCGGCGAACGCAACGTTGCGAAGGATTTCATCGCCGACAGCTTGTTTCCAGATGTCGTTGTAGCTCTCGAGGGAGTCGGTTGCAGCCAGTCGGCCGGCAATTTTCCCCGTTCGGACGGCGACGTGGTACCCGCCCTCGTGGAACGCAGACGTCGTCCCCATTGCACCGCCAGCGACGGCGATGTTTGCGCCGACGGGGGATTCGATCGGGCGTGTCGAGGAGATCGGATACGTCTCTGTCCCCTTCGACTTGCCGCGGTTTTCGACGATCGGAATGTCGTCTTCGATGTCGTACTCGTCGCCGTACTCCTGTTCGAGCAGGCGGCTGATGTACTCAGAACCCGACGGCAGCTGCTCGTCGGAGGGGTCGAGCAATGCGTAGGAGTCGGGATTGGCAACGTCCTCGAGTTGCATGCCAATCGGCATCGTCAGGCCGACGCGGGCAACCGTGCCGTCGTTGGGGAACACCCATGGGTAGGCAGTTTCGCCGGGCATGTAGCCCCACCAGAATGTGAGGGTGTCCTCGAATTCTTCGAACAGTTCTGCAGGGAACTCACGGTACTCCTGATAGGCGATGTGATTCGCTTTCGGCGGCGAGAGGTGATCTGAGACGCTGCGGCCGGGAGCAGTGAACTGGTCGAGTGCGTCGAGGGTGATCCGACGCTGTGGCCCGTCGGCGAGGACGACGTACTGTGCTTTGAGCTGATCGCCGTTCGAAAGCGTTAGCGTGTGGGTTGGCCCCTTCGGACTCGAGGCCCGCAGGTCAGTTTCGAGGTCTTTGACGCCGGTCCCGACGCGAAGGTCGGCTCCAGCGTCGGCCGCACGTTCGTAGAGCCAGTCGTCCATTCGGGCGCGGTGAAAGGTATAGCCAAACTTCGGATAGGTGGCATCCATACCTGTCGTCGTGAGCTCGACAGCACTGTTGGGGCCGATGAACTCGGTGGCCTCGAGCTCGCGGTGGATGACGTCGTCGGGAATCTCCCGATAGTCGAAGTCCATAATGTCGATCCAGTAGTCGAGCATGCCGGCGGCGTCGGTCGAGTCCGGGCCAATTCCATCGCGGTCTTCCCGCGGGACGCCCTGCTCGAAGAGGACGGTCTCAGCACCGTGGGAAGCGGCCCGTTCGGCCGCGGATGCGCCCGCGGGACCGCCACCGACGATCGCGACATCAACGCGTTCCATACTCCATTTGGACTCCGTCAGCCGTATTAAACTGCGTGAAATTCAGATGAGAAATTGTATCGTCTCCGCTCATTAGGGTAGGGTTTCCCGAATCACACAGGTGGCGGTTCCCATCAACAATCTGTTGGTTTACACGAAAACGAGACCGCGACGGCGCTGTATCCCGACCCTGAAACAGGGTGTTTGCGCCTGTGATTCAGAGACCGACGACTGGGAAGAAGTTGGTCGAGACGAACGCTTTTGATGGCCCCACTCGAGGGAGTGCACATGACCGACTCGGAGAGCAATGATGAGACTGTTGCAAGCAGCGACGGCGACGATAGAGACGTGTTGGTGCTTCGGAAAGGGACACACGGAATGCCGGTCGAGCAGTACGCCGCCGCGATCCGCGAGCGGCTTCCGGAGCAGACGGTTACACTCGCACGCACGCCCGACGAGGAGCACGAGGCGATCGAGAACGCACGGTTTGTCACTGGCATGACGCTTGACGAGGATCTGCTTGAGGCTGCAACCGCACTTGAGGTGTTCGCGTGTGCCTATGCGGGGACTGGCCATCTGCCACTTGACGCACTCGAAGAGCGAAACGTCGCGGTCACGAACGCCTCAGGAGTTCATGGACCGAACATCGGTGAACACGTTCTGGGGGCGATCCTTCGGTTTACGCGCCGATTCCACGTTGGTGCGCGCCAGCAACGCCGCCGGGAGTGGCGTCATTATAAGGCCCACGAACTACAGGACTCGACGGTGACGATCGTCGGTCTAGGGGCGATCGGCCGGGCAGTGTGTGAGCGGCTCGAGCCGTTCGGCGTCGAAACGATCGGTGTGCGGTACACACCAGAGAAGGGGGGCCCAACCGACGAGATCGTTGGTTTCGAAGGAGCGGCATTCGACGAGGCGCTGGCTCGAACCGACTATCTCGTGCTCGCATGTCCGCTCACAGAGACGACGCGTGGCCTGATTGACCACGAGGCGTTCGTCACGATCGATCCCGATGCGGTCCTCATCAACGTCGCCCGCGGGCCGGTCGTCGACACCGATGCGCTCGTCGAGGCGCTGCGCTCGAGTTGGATCCGCGGCGCGTCGCTGGATGTCACCGATCCCGAACCACTGCCGGAAGACCATCCGCTGTGGACCTTCGAAAACGTCCAGATCACGCCTCACAACGCAGGGCATACGCCGAACTACTACGAACGACTCGCGGATATCGTCGCCGAAAACGCTCGGCGCGTTGCCGAGGATCCAACCGCAGAACTCGAGAATCAAGTAATACGCTGAACCGTCATCGACCGGTGTGGGTCCAGTTGCAGAGACTGCAGCTTTTTGACCGGCCGGTCCGAACTTCGAGTATGGAACACTCCCCATTGCTCGGTCTTGTTCTGCGGCGTGTATGCGACTGGACGACGTCTCGAGTGGAGAGGCGACAATGAGCCTCGCGTTCGATGGAACAGTGATCGTTCCCGCGGCGGATCCGGACGACGGTGAACGGACAGCCGCAGCCCTCGCTTCGCATCTCACACCGACCAGCTCGGTTGTCATCGTCAACGTCATTGAGAAAGCGGGGGGTGGCATCGACAAAGCATCGGTATCGCAACGGGAGGAGCACGCCGACGACATCTTTGAGCGCACCGATCGGATACTCGAGTCGACGGATGCAACGGTCGAGACCGCGGTTCTCTACGGAACCGATGTCGTCGAGCGGATCTTCGACGAAGCCGAGGATCGTAACGCTGACGCCGTCGTCTTTACCCCTCGAGAAGGGAACCGACTCGCGGAACTTCTCACTGGTGATGTCGCGCGACGCCTGGTGAAAGAGGCATCTATTCCGGTTGTCGCTCTGCCACAGGATGACTCTTGAGGCGAGGACAGGCACATCAGGGCCACGGCCCACCGTGTCGACGTGTCGCTCGCTCAGTCGCGCCTGAGATGGTCGAACTGCGCGAGCAACGCAGTGCCAGTCTCACACAGCGAGACGGTGTTCGCATCGGTATCGAAGGTAACCGCATCAGCTGCCGCCAGTTTTGGGAGGTGGACGTGACGAAGGGAGAGTTCGATGCGCCGGCGTGTTCCCAACAACGCGTCACCGGTGGCGGCGATCGTGCCGCTTGTTCGGTCTCGTTCCTCGAGTGCAACGTGATCGGCGAGATCGGACAGTGAAACGGGGTCCTCGTTGTCGTTCAGATATCGAAGCACGGCTCGGCGACGCTGGTCGGTGAGTAGGTCGAACGCCGTATCCGTCTGGGCAGCAGAATCTGTCGAAGATGGCGTCGTCAGCGATTCGGGGTCGGAGATGACGGGGAGCATAAGCATACCTGTTGTTGAAAGCGAACACGGTTGTATACGCTGCCAACGTGCGTTGGATCGATTTCGGTGAGTGTCGTCGTCGCTGAGTTCACGCCGATGCCATCGTGTGACAGCTGTCGCTGTGAGGGTACTGTTTGGCTCGGAACGAAAACGCGTCTCTCGAGGCCGGGTTACAGGTAGCCGTTCTCGAGCAGCAGTTCGCCGTTGAGCACGCTGGCGCCGGCTGCGCCACGCATCGTGTTGTGGGCGAGACAGTTGTACTGCAGGCCAAAGGTTGATTCGCGGATACCGCCGGCGGAGATCGACATCCCGTTGCCGAGGGTGCGGTCGAGGCGTGGCTGTGGTCGCTCGGGATCCTCGAAGACCTCGATCAGCTGGTCAGGCGAGGAGTGCAGGTCGGCCGATGGGTACTCGCGCATGGCTTCGGCTGCCTCTGCTGGGGAGAGTTCCTCCGCGGTTTCGACGAAGACGTTCTCGAGGTGGCCGTCGATCGTTGGGATGCGGTTACAGGATGCACCGACCTCGACGTCGTTGAGCGTCAGTTCTGCGCCGTCGAAGCTGCCGAGCAGCTTCTTCGATTCGGTCTCGAGTTTGTCCTCCTCGCTGCCGATGTGCGGGATGGCGTTGTCGATAATCTCCATCGAGGTAACGCCGTCGTAGCCGGCTCCTGAAACGGCCTGCAGGGTTGCAACGTGAACGGTCTCTAAGCCATACTCCTCGAGCGCGGCAAGCGTCGGCACGAACGTAATCGTCGAGCAGTTGGGGTTTTTGACCATTGCGCCGTCCCAGCCGCGCTCGTCGCGCTGGACCTCGAGCAGGTCGATGTGGTCTGCGTTGACCTCTGGGATGACGAGTGGAATGTCGTCGTCCATTCGGCCGTTCGAGGAGTTCGAGGAGACGACGTAGCCGGCTTCACAGAAGCCCGGCTCGACGGTCTCGCCGACGCTCGAGGGGAGCGACGAGAACAGCAAGTCGACGTCGCTGGGGACCTCGTCGGGGTCGGTTGCGGAGACGGTCATCGACGCGACGTCGTCCGGAATCGGGCTGTTGGCGCGCCATTTGGCGGCCTGCCGGTAGGTCTTGCCGGCACTCGACTCGCTTGCGGTCAATGCTGCAATCTCGAACTCCGGGTGGGGGTCGAGAAGTTGAATCAGTCGCTGTCCAACGGCACCGGTCGCACCGAGAACGCCAACTCGTACTGCCATTTTCCGGGAGTCGGAGTTGCGACTGCAAAACCGTTTGGGTTTCCGTCGCTCGTCACCGTCTGTCCATCCCCCTCTGTTAGAGGCGAGAACCCTCTTCAGCGTGGTGTATCTCGCGTTAGCTATCGGCTGCGTGATAGCCTGTCGGCAGTCACCCATCCGTCTTGATAACTCGGCTGGTTGGAACGCTGTGGCACAGTCCAGCCGACAGTATAGAAGCGGTTAAGAAAACGGAGTGAAATCTATCGGTCGATGTACGCACAACAGGTTCGATCTCAGTCGAATATGGAGGTGTCCCGATGACGAACTCGACAGCAACCTCGAGTGGTGTCGGTCCGTTCGAGAGCCGATTTCAGACCGGTGCTGCAGCGCTTTCGGTGTGTAGTTTCCTCACTGCAGTCGTCATCGGCTGGATGGGATATCAGGAGTCGACGTTCGTCGGGACGGAGTTGAATATTCTCTCCGGATCGGCCGGTCTCCTGCTTGCGGGATTCCTCGGAATCGTCGCGCTCGTCGCCGCGTTCTATATGGAACCCGGCTTCGACCACTAACGACTCGAAACCTTCGATACCGCTGGCTGTTCCTTTTTAATACAGGCTCGAGAGCCCCAAAGCCGGCGGCTCACGGCGATTGAACTCGAGGCAGAAAAGGTGCTTACGCAGGTACCTGAGCGCTCTTCTTGTGGGTGACGTAGCCCGCGATGCGGTTGCGGACGCCCTTGGACTCAACGGTGGTGAGCTTCGTGACGCTGTCTTTGTTCTGTTCGAAATCGGTCGTAAACGCGTCCGGGTACCGTTCCAGCAGGAGGTTCCCGGTCTTCTTGACGTAGGCCGGTTTGATTGCCATACAGTGTGGTTCCGTCCAGAGGCTTTTAATGCCTTCTCTTCGGCGCTGCGGACGGTCCGATTAGGGGCCGTCCGACCCCGTGGCGTGTCGGTCAGAGACTGTTTTGGAGTGCGGAGCGCTCGCTCGGTTGGTGGGGCTGGTCGACTGGCGTCTCGCCGTCGGCCTTCTCGACGAGTTCCTGGAATCGATCTGATCGTGCGGCGATCTGTTCGCTCGTCTCACTGTCGGGTGTCTTGTCTCGCGATTCCACGAGGAACGTGGTGATCACGACAGTCTTGACCCACGGCTTGAGGAGGCCGGTGTAGACGGTGAGAAACACGCCGCCAACGACGATCCAGCCGGCAACTTCGACCGTCGCCGAAAGACCGCTGAGAACACTCGCAATCGGCGTCAACGCCAACAAAACGACGAATGCAGCGGCGTACAGGCCGAGCACGATCAGCATGGTCGCGCCAAGCACTGGCTTCCAGGTTTTTCCGTAGAGGACGACACCATCTCGAGCCGAACGCCACGGGTTGTCGTCGTCGGTGATGAACATGTGGGCGATGATCGCCTCGTCGATGTAGCTGGCTGCGATTGCGATCGCTTTGCCGACGAGTCGAATCAGCTTTTTCAGGCTCGGGACGGCGCTGAACAGCCTCGAGAACGAAACAACCCCGCTATTGAACTGCTTGACGACGGCTTTGACGACCTGATCGACGGCGAACAGCGCACTTGCCTCGGCAAACCGATCGGCCACCTGGGATTTGCCATACTGGAGTTGGTTCGTGGGGACCTCTCCAGTGTCGACGATGTGTGCGATGACAGCGATGTGGCCCGCTTTGACCAGATACAGCACGTACCGGCTGAACAGCCGCCAGCCCCAGACGAACAGCCCGATCGCGATGACTAATCCGATCGCTGCGATCCAACCGGAGATCGTTCCTGCCTCGAGCAGTCTGTGCCCGACCCAGAGGATGGCTCCGAAGTAGAGCACGGAAACGACACCAAGCAGCAAGCCGGTGCCGATCCTGAGCAGGACGAACGGGAGCGTCTTTCCGTAGACGCGTGTCGCTTGTCTGAAGTGAAGTACCATGTGCCCTCGCTTGGCTGCGGCTTTCGCCATAAACCTGCGGACGTGGCCGAGGACGGGGACTGCGGCTCTCGATTTCTGGTTCACCAAGACGAGTGTTCGCGCACGCGCTCGAGTGCCTCGCGCTCGCGTGGACTGCCGGCGCGGTCGACGACCGACGCACAGTACTCGAGTCGGTCGCGAAGCGCTTGCTCGTCGTACCCTGCAACGCCGAGTCGCGAGGCGGCGACGGTGGCCTCGATGACGGCGCCAAAGCCGCGGTCGATCGTCGGCACGCACTCGGACCGGATTTCGGAGTCGACGGGGCGGAGCGCCCACCGTTCCCAGTCAGTTCCGTCGTCGGTGCCTGACTCGACCGACTCGACAGTGACTCGAGTCCACGCGTTCGCGGACTTGTGGATCGGCTCCTCGTCTTCGACGATCGAGAGCGCGGCGTCGGCGAAAACGACGGGGTCGTCGACGAACTGAACGTAGCCCTCGCCCTGGCGGTGGAAGTTTCCTCGAGTACGGGTCTTACCCCACGTTCGCGCGGTAATCGGGCTATCGCCGTCGTCGGCAAACAGTCCCAGCGGCGCGGCGTTCCACAGCCCGTTTGGGCCGAGTGTCGTCACGATGGACTCGGTGACACCCGACAGCGAGACGGGCCAGTTTGCGGGTTCGGCCTCATCCCTCTCGTCGCGACCACGTTTGCCGCTCATACGGTGATCGCCTCGTGCTCGAGGGCGATGAACAGTCCGGCTGCCGTGATATCCGCCGTCGTTCCCGGATTGACACCGCGCTCGACGAGTTCGTCAGCGAAGGCCTCGACGGCGTCCCGATCGGTCTCGAGCGCATCCCGTTCGACCAGCTCACCCGCGCGTTCGGTCACCTCCTGTGCGACGGCCTCACTGTGTCGGTTCGCGACGAGCGTGTCGTGTCGGTCGGCGAGCAAGGTGAGAAAGACGTTCGCGGCGCGGTTCGTCAGCGGCCCGTCGGCGTCGGCGAGGCGTTCGGCGGCGGTAAACGACCGTTCGAACCCGGTTAGCCACTCCCGAGCGACGTCGTCGCCCGGCACGCTGTGGCCCATGATGTCGAACAGCGTCAGGCCCCGATCCTCGAGTGCGGAAATCGCGTCGCTGCCGCGGCGCACGTCGAGCGGCTCCATATCCGTGGGTGGCTCGCTGACGAAGACGTCGACGTGGTCGAACGCGCGGTAGAAACCGGCCGCGTCGGCGACGGTCGTCTCCTCGCAGACGGCTTCGACGATCGGCTGTGAGCACTCATCGCGGGCGGCCCGAACCAACGGGACGAGCAACAGCAGCGCCCCAAACTGAGTGTTGCCCCCACCCTGTGCGGCCATCCCCTCGATCGCGCGTTCGAACGCTGGGCCGATCGCGCTGCCGTTTTCGGCCAGCTCGAGGCCGCCACGGGCACCGACTGTTCCCGCGAGAAAGTGTTCGAATCGCAGCTCCTCGAGATCACGGTGGCGGTCGACGTTACCCGGTTTGGGCGTGCCTGCAACCTCGAGTAAGAGTGCCAGTTCCGCGTTTTGCGCCGGCGTTCGCATGGCATTCGCTACGAGATGCGTGATGTAAGGACTGTCCTTTCGGTGATTCTCTCGGGCTGGCCGTTACCGACTCGGTGTCGACTCGAGGCTGAACTGTTTTTCGACGGCTGCGAGCACGCGCGCCAAGACGTCCGGATTGTCGCTGGGGCGACCGACGCTGACTGCGTCAGCGCCGTACTCGGCGTACTCCCGGATGGTCTCGGTGTCACGGACACCGTTGTTGGCGATGACGAACAGATCCGTCGCGTCGACGACATCGCCGACGACCGACTCGCTGTCCATCGCGTCGATGTGGACGAACGCAGCGCCCGCGGCCTCGAGCCCTTGTGCAAGCGCCGGCAGATCGACGCCAGGGACCTCCGTGCGGACCTTCACGCCGACGGTTGCGCCGGTTTCGGCCGCCCGCTCGACGTAGTCACAGAGTCGCTCGGAATCTCGAAGCAGCGTCTCGCCGCAGCCGACGGCACACAGCTCGTCCTGTCGGCAGTGGGCGTTGAGTTCGAGCAACGCGTCCCGATCTCGACAGACCCGCGCCGCGTCGGGGATTGGGTCGGGCGTCGCGCTCCGGACGTTGAACGCCGGCTGGATGGGCACATCCTCGAGGGCGGCGAGTTCACGATCGATGAAGGCGAGCGGATCGTCGGGCAGGAACTCGCTTCGGTCGCGGGCGACGAGGGCGCGAGCAGCGGCTCGAGAGTCATCGTCGAGGGCGATGCCGCCGAGGAATGCAGCGCCTGCGTACTCGCTTCCAGTGCGGGCCCAGTCGGCGTCAGCTTCGCCGCTGAGACTCGCGAGTGCGAGCGGTGGACTGAACATCGGTCAGTCGACGAGGTCGATCGCGTCCTTAACCGCCCGTGAGACCCGTGCGGCGTCCTCGGGCGAGTCGATGCGGATGTCCGTCTGGATCGTTGGCTGATCGAACGCAGTGTCGTCGTCCTCATCGATGACGAACGCGTCGGCAAACGGATACGCGGTCGCGAGCCCCGCGGTGTTCGGTGTCGCGTTGACCGCCGCCATGAGGTCGCCGGCGGGGCCGGAGAAGGCATCGTCGCCGAGAAACGGCGAAACAGCGACGACCGTCGACTGGCTGAGCGTGTCGGGGACACCCGGCAGCGTCAACATTGGGCCGATGCTCGTGACGGGGTTCGATGGACCGACGACGACCGTGTCCTCGAGGGCATCGAGCACGCCCGGTGCGGGTTCGGCGTGTGAAGAGCCCCGGAACTCGACGGTCTCGACGGACGGTTCGCCCCGGTGGGCGACCCAGTACTCCTGGAAGTGCATCAGTCCGTCGTCGGTGTGAATGAGGCTAGCGACGGGGTCGTCGCTCATCGGAAGCAGGTCGACCTCGAGGCCAAAGGCGTCGGCGAGTCGTCCTGTCGCCTCGCTCAACGTCAACCCTTCATCGAGCAGGCTCGTTCGCGTGATGTGGACGGCTCGGTCACGATCTCCGATCGTCATGAACTCTGCTGTGCCGGAAAAACGTCGCCAGTTCGAAATCTCTCGCCCGGCGGTCTGTTTGTCCTCGGGGAGATACTGCGGCCCCTCGGGGAGGCCGGCAGCTGAAGCGATATCAGCAAGCGCCGTGTTGGTTCGATGCGTGTCGCCGTCGATTCCCCACCACGTCTCGCGGTCGAGCACCCCACCGCCCTGAAAGAGCAGCGTGTCGACGTCCGGCGAGACGAACAGCCCGCCGAGTTCGATGTCGTCACCGGTGTTGGCGATAACGGTGGTTTCCTCTGGCGAGAACGCGGCGGCAGCACCGTCGAGTAGCTTCGGCGTTCCGGTGCCCCCTGAGAGGAAAGTTACCATACCCGGTCCTCTCGAGCCTAACTACTTAATGGCTTGCGGCTTTCCGGACCACGGAACGAGTCCGTACACCACTGGTGGACGCAGTTGAATCGGTTCTGTGGTGCTCGCTCGAGAGCCGCCCAGCACCACGTCTGTGTCAACTCCGGTGCATGTCACGATTTGATCAGAACTGTCGACGGCGTCAGTCGTCGCTCCCAACGTTTTCGCTGGCGTTCTCGCCGGCGTCTTCGACACCGGACGCGATGCTCTCCTCGGTGAGTCCTCCACCGAGCCAATCCACCCACGTAAACCAGACGTAGGCAATCGCGCCGCCGATCACGGTCGAGACGGCGAACGCGAGCCAGACACCGTTCGAGCCGAGATACTCTGCTCCGACCCACGCGAGCGGAAAGCGGAGGACGCCGAGCGTGAGTATCGAGATTGCTGCAGCGATGAGTGTCTTACCGGCACCACGGAAGCCGCCGCTGTAGGCCCGCATCACACCCATGAAGCCAAAGGTCAGTGCGGTGTACCGGAGGAACAGCGCACCCTCGTCGACGACTGCGGGGTCGGTGGTAAAGATCGAGACGATCGGCGCGGCGGCGAGGAAGACGAGGATGCCAAGGCCAGTGAGTGTGACGAGCAGCACTTTCGCGCCGAAGTGATTCGTCCGCTCTGCGCGGTCACGGTTCCCGGCACCGATGTTCTGGCCCGTCATCGTCTCGATCCCCTGTGAGAAGGCGATTGCGGGGAGGAAGATCACCGAGAACACGCGCGTCCCGATCCCGAACGCGGCGACGACGGTCTCGGGAAAGATCGCGATGATGACCAACAGCAGGTTGATCGACAGCGCTCTCGCCGTTCCCTCGACGGATGCTGGCGTCCCGATATCGACGAGTCGCCGGGCGTACTCGAGGTCGGGTCTCATCTGCTCGATACTGATCTGGACACCGTGTGTCCCACGGAACAGGATCGCGAGGCCGACGGCGAACGCCAGCGCTCTTGAGACGACAGTTGCGATGGCAGCGCCTTCGATGCCCGCGCCCGTGTAGCCGGTGAGCGCATACAGGTCGGCCTCGAGAGCGTTCAGTCCGAGATAGCCAAACAGCGGGTTATTCTCGAACCCGAAGATGAGGAAGGGATCGAGGACGATGTTGAGCACGACGGAGCCGAACATCACGACCATTGGCGTTACGGTGTCGCCGTAGCCCCGCATGAGTGCGAGGAAGACGAGGAAGCCGAAGACGGCGACCAGCCCAATGGAGTAGACCTCCATGTAGGCAGCGACCAGTGGCGCAACGTCGTCGGACGCACCGAGCAAGGCGATGGCGTCTTCGACGAACACGTAGCCGACTGCGCCGAGGACGAGCGACGTGATGATCGTATACGAGATCGTCTGTGAGGCGGCGTACTCTGCCTCTTCCGTCTCGCCAGCACCCGTATACTGGGCGACGAGGACGCTGCCGGCGACCGACACCCCGAGTGCGAGTGCGATGAGGAAAAACACCATCGGGAACGCGAAGCTGATCGCCGCAAGCGAGGTCGTGCTGTGCTGGCCGAGCCAGAACGTGTCCGCGAGGTTGTAGGTGACCTGCAGCAGGTTCGTAATGATGAGCGGAATCGAGAGATAGATCAGGGGTTTCGCGATGCCGCCCGAGGTGAGATCGAGCTCGTCGGGCGATTTGAAGATCGCAGCCACATGGTCACGAACCGTCATTCGACGCCGGCCTCCGTTCGGCCGACATCGGCTGCGAACAGCTGCCAACAGAGTGTACACGGCGCTGTGGAGGGCGCGTCGTCGAGCTCGTCGGTCAGCGTGATTCTGACTGGCTGGTCAGTCAATAGTATCCTAACTGACCAGCCAGTCAGCCAAGTATCTTCGGATTCATCACGTGCTGGACGACCGCTGTTTCCCGGCTAAACGACCTAGAGAACAGTTCAGTCGCCGATCCAGTCGGCGAAACTCCCCTCGAGCAGCGTCTCCTCCTGCCGGCGGACGTACTGGCGTTGCATGGTCGCAGTCGCTTCCGGGAGCGATGTGCCGTTTGCGACAGCGTCACTGACCTGATCGTGTTTCCAGGAGGCAGGCGTCACGCCCTGACGAACCCGACGCCGAAGCGGGTAGAGATACTTGGCAGCCTGCTCATCGGAGAGGCCGCGGTTGATCAGGCCGTCTTCGGCGTGGGCCAGCAGGTCCTCGTACAGTTCGAGACAGTCGGTCGTCTCCTTGCCGTCGTTGGTGATCCACGTCAGGTCGGCCTCGAGGCCATCCCGCATCGCCGCATAGAAGTTCTCGCGGGCGAGTTCCCAGTCCAGTTCGACGACGGGGTGCTCGAGGCGAACGAGACTCTCCATCAGGCCGGCAAAGGCGGCAAGGAAAGAGATGGAGTCTCTGACAGTTGGCTGGGCGGGGATCGGCCGGAACTCGATACGGGCGTTGGCAGCCGAACGGGTTGGCCCGCCGAACACCGGCCGAACCCATCGCCAGTAGGTGCCGTGTTTGCGCCGGAAGTGGGGGAACTGATCGTCGAACCGTTCGCCCTCGGTGACTGGCATCGGGACCATAGTGTCGTCGTCGGCGATTCGGTCGATCGCCTCCTCGACGGTTCCGAGGTCGCGGGGGAATCGAACCTTGCCTTCGCCGGTTGCAGGATCGTTCAGCATGGTCTCGAAGACACTGATCCGGTGTTCCATCCAGCAGTCCTCGAGGATCTCGTCGGCCGTCGCCTCGTCGTCGTACAGATCGGCCGGGAAAAACGGCGAGTTGACGCCGAGTGCGAGGAGGGGACCAGCAACGCGCAGCGCGTAGTTGAAATATTGCGGGAGGTCGGGGGCGTGTGACACCTGATAATGGGGCTGGATCGACGTAATGAGGCTTTCGGGCATCACCGTGTCGGCCTCGAGCGAGACGTGTGGCGCGTCGATATGCATCCCGGCGACGTCGGCCCGGTCGGTGTTGGCCATCGCGTGATAGCGCGCGGAGTCGCTCATGTTGGTCGCGATGCGGATCTGCTGGCCGCTCCCATCCGGGCCCTCAATCGTCCGTTCGATGCTGTCGGTGAGGTAGGTCGTCGCGTCCTCGCCTTCGGGCGGGATCGTCCAGAGTGCATCACTGACCAGTCGCATGCGCTCGGATTGGGTGACGTCGAGGGCCGTCTGTAGCCGTGATTTGACCTCCGACTCCTGGGCGAGCAGCCCGTATGCGTTCAGCGGCTGTGGGCTGGTCGTCATCTCCGCGTTGTGGAGGCCGAGTTCCTTCTCGAAGCCGATGAGTTCGAGGAGGCGACGCGGCACCCGCCGCAGCGTTCCGTCGTCGCTTTTGATCGCGTAAAACTCGTACTCGAGGCCGATGATCGCCTGTGGGTTGTCGAAGACGCCGTGATCGATGGCGTCTTTGATCACCTCGGCGTCGGCCTCGGCTCGCTCGCGAAACTCCTCGGCGTCGACCGAAAGCACGTCTGCGACCCGCGCTGCGAGTTCCTCCTCTGGCATACCTCCCCCTGCGGGCGCGACGGCCTTTAAATCCGTCCCTCCAGACGAGCGCCGGCTTGCCTCCCGCGTCCGCTCTCAGAACCGTTTTACTCCCCCCGACGATACTCTCCGCCGATGGAGTTCGCCACGTTCGCCGACCGTGTCGCTGCGATCGACGCCGAATCCGCGGACCTCGAGATCATTGCCCACGTCAGGGAGCTGCTCGAGGACGCAGGCGATGACCTCGCAGTCGTCGCCCGGTTCGTGCAAGGCCGGGTGTTTCCGGCCTGGCAGTCGACGACGCTCGATATCGGTCCGAACACCTGTTATGAGGCGATCGCTCGCGCGGCGGGGACGAACGTCAGCGCCGACGACGTCGAGGAACGGCTCGCCGAGGTCGGCGAGATCGGCGAGGTGGCAGCCGGCTACGATTTCGGTGGCCAGCAAGGGCTGGGGGCGTTCACTGCAGGCGGGACGAGCGACGCGTTGACCGTCCGTGAGGTCTTCGAGACGCTCGTTGATCTCGCCGCTACTTCGGGTTCGGGCAGTCACGACACGAAAGTCGATCTCCTCTTTGGCCTGTTCAACCGCTGTGAAAGCGCGGAAGCCCGGTATCTCGCCCGCCTCGTCCTCTCTGAGATGCGTATCGGTGTCGGCGAGGGTGCCGTTCGCGACGCCATCAGCGAGGCCTTCGACGTGCCGGGCGAACGCGTCGAACGCGCGCTGCAGGTGTCGAACGACTACGGCCAGGTCGCTCGAGTCGCCCGTGACGACGGTCTCGAGGGGCTGGACGCGATGGACCTCGAGGTCGGCCGGCCCGTCCAGGCGATGCTCGCACAGGCTGGAACCGTCACCGACGCACTCGAGGAGTGGGACGAGGCGGCCGTCGAGTGGAAGTACGACGGGGCTCGCGTTCAGTTGCACCACGATCCCGAAAACGGCACAGACGCGGCTGAAACCCGTGTCTTCTCACGCAACATGGAGGACGTTACCAACGCCTTACCGGAGGTCGTCGAGTTCGCCGAACACACACTCGAGGAGCCGGCAATTCTCGACGGCGAGGTCGTCGCCGTCGATGACGACGGCACGCCGCTGCCGTTTCAGGAAGTCCTCAAGCGCTTCCGGCGCAAACACGACGTCGCGAAGGCCCGGGAAGACGTCGAGGTCCGGCCCGTTTTCTTCGACTGTCTGCACGCCGGTGGCGACGACCTGCTCGCCGAGTCGCTGACGACGCGCCACGAGCGACTCGAGGGCCTCCTCGCCGACGACCCGGATCAAGAGCCCGAATCCGTCGACGGTCTCTCTTTGCTCTGGCGCACCGACGACCCCGACGAGATCGAGTCGATCGATGCCAAGGCCCTCGAGGGCGGTCACGAGGGGATCATGCTCAAAGATCCCGACTCGACGTACTCGCCGGGTCGACGCGGGAAACACTGGCGGAAACGCAAGCCCGACGTCGAGACGCTCGACTGCGTGGTAACGGGTGCGGAGTGGGGCGAAGGGCGGCGGGCGACGTTCCTCGGTACGTTCGAACTCTCCGTGCGCGCGGACGACGGCGGAGAACGACGTTCCGCCGACGCTGCGGTGGACTCGCAAAATCTAGCGACCGTCGGGAAGGTCGCGACCGGAATCACCGACGAGAAACTCGAAGAACTGACCGAGTTACTCGAGCCCCACCTCGCAAGCGAGGACGGACAGGAGGTCGATCTCGAGCCCGAAATCGTTTTCGAGGTCGGCTACGAGGAGATCCAGACCTCGCCGACGTACTCGTCGGGCTACGCACTGCGATTTCCGCGGTTCCAGGCTGTACGCCATGACAAGGACCCGAGAGATGCCGACTCGCTCGAGCGACTCGAGCGGCTCCGGGAGGTCTGACCGAGCGCAACCACGAAGAACTATGAGGGCTGCATTCCCGTCTACTATCGATGAATCTCGGACGGCTTCTCGAACTCGTCCTCGCGATGGTTGCGGTCGCGATCTCGATCTCGGTCGTGACCACCGACCTGCTGGCGGCCGCCTGTCTCCTGCAGTTCGCGATACTGATCGTCCTGGAGCACGATTCGGAGACGTTCCGCACCCTGATCGACGGCTACGAGCGTGAGCTGACGTTCTTCAAGTGGGCGCTCCTGCTCGTCGCGTTCGTGAGTCTCTGGTGACGGTGATCAAGTGCGTCAGCCGTTGACTTCGCCGTGGCTTGTGGCTACTGTCTCCGTCGTGGCTGTCGGGTGAACTGACAGTCCCCGCGACCGGAGACAGTTGAGCACTCTTAAGACCCGTCGTAAACAGCATTGGCGTATGAAACCGCGAGACCTGTCCGATCACGTCGCCTACGAGGCGGGTCGAGGGATCGAGGAAGTCGCCCGCGAACTCGGGCGTGAGCCTTCGGAACTGATCAAACTCGCCTCCAACGAGAACCCCCACGGTCCGTCTCCGGCAGCGACCGTGGCGATCCGTGAGGCTGCCTCGAGTGTCAGTTCGTACCCGAAAGCTGCCCACGCCGACCTTACCGCCGCCGTGGCCGACCGCTGGGATGTCTCCGACAAGCAGGTCTGGCTCGCAAACGGTGGCGACGGGGCGATCGATTACCTCCACCGCACCGCACTCGAGCCCGACGACACGATTCTCGTTCCGACACCCGGCTTTGCCTACTACGGGATGAGTTCCCGGTTCCACCATGGCGACGTCCGGAAGTACAGCCTCGAGCGCGAGGCCGACTTCGAACAGACCGCAGACATCGTCCTCGAGGCCTACGATGGCGACCGAATCGTCTGGATCACGAGCCCGCACAACCCCTCCGGCTCGACCATGGCGCTCGCAGAAATCGAGCGGATCGCCGCCGAAACCGACGCGGAGACGCTGGTCGTCGTCGACGAAGCCTACGGCGAGTTTGCTGATGGTGAGAGCGCGCTCTCGCTGATTGAGGGACGAAACGGGTTCGAGTCCCGCGATGACGTGGCCGTCTTGCGGACGTTCTCGAAGGCCTACGGGCTGGCCGGTGTCCGACTCGGCTACGCCGTCGTTCCCGACGAGTGGGCCGACGCCTACGCTCGCGTGAACACCCCGTTTGCGGCGAGCGAACTCGCCTGCCGAGCCGGACTGGCCGCAATCGACGACGAGGAACACGTCGAGCGAACCGTCGAGACGACCCTTGAGTCCCGCCAGTACATGCGCGAGACGATCGACGCCCACGTCTGGGAGAGCGAGGGGAACTTCGTGCTCGTCGACGTCGGCGATGCAACGGCCGTGGCCGAAGCGATGCAGGAACGCGGCGTCATCATCCGTGACTGTTCGAGTTTCGGCCTCCCGGGCTGTATCCGCATCACCTGTGGAACCGACGACGAGACCGACCGTGCTGTCGAGACGCTCAACGCCGTGCTCGCGGATCTCGAACTCGATGACGACACCGATTCGGAGGTGGCCAATACGTGAGAGTCGCCGTTACCGGCACTCCGGGGACCGGGAAGACGACTGCAACGGACATCCTCGTCACCCGACTCGACGACGACTCGCTGCCGGACCTCGAGGTCATCCACCTGAACAGCGTCCTCGACGAGGAAGGCCTCTACACAGCGGTCGACGCCGACCGCGGGAGTAAGATCGCCGACCTCGAGGCGCTTTCCGACTGGCTCGAGGGCCGGGACGACGCCGTCATCGACTCGCATCTCGCACACCACTTCGACGCCGATCGGGTTGCCGTCCTCCGGTGTGCCCCCGAGACGCTCGAGAAGCGCCTGCTCGAACGCGGCGAAACTGAAGCCAAGGCGGCCGAAAACGCCGAGAGCGAGGCCCTCGACGTCGTCCTCTCCGAAGCCGTCGACGAACATGGCCTCGAGTCGGTCTACGAGATCGACACGACCGATCGTGACCCCGAGGCAGTTGCTGACGCCCTCGAGGCGGTCGTGACAGGCGACCGAGAACCGAGCGCTGGCGAAGTAGACTTCATGGGGTATCTGACATGACGCTCGATAAGTTCCGTCCGTACGTCTCGCGATTTCTCGATCCGTTCGTCAAGGGATTCGATCGCGTCGGGATGAGCCCCGACGGGGTAAGCGTGTTAGCGTTCGGGATGGCGATTCTGGCTGCCGTTGCGTTCTTTTTGGGTGGCCAAGCAGCCCCAATCTGGTACGTCGTGGCTGCGATCCTCGTCTTTTGCAACGGCTGGCTCGACATCGTCGATGGGGCGCTCGCCCGCGAACAAAACGTCGCCTCTGCGGGTGGCGATCTGCTCGATCACGTCCTCGACCGGTACGCAGACATCGTCGTCATTGGCGGCCTGGCTGCAGGTGTCGGGGACTACTTCCTCGGCTTTCTCGCGGTGACGGGTGTCGTGATGACATCGTATCTCGGGACGCAGGCACAGGCCGTTGGCCTCGACCGAGTCTATGGTGGGCTCGTCGGACGTGCAGACCGATTGGCGATCATCGGCCTCGTCGGCTTTCTCGCCTACCCGGTCTCGGGAACCTACGGCGGGCTCACGCTGATCGGCTGGCTGCTCGTCTTCCTCGCGGTCGTCGGCCATCTGACCGCGATCCAGCGGTTCGTCTACTCCTGGTCCGCGCTCGAGTAACCGCCGTCTCCTTGTTCGGGAGCGCCCGCATGGTTTATCACTCGCCGCGATATAGTGTCGGGTATGGTCCAGTGCGAGATGTGTGGCGCTGAGACGTCGTCTCCGAAGACTATCAAGGTCGAGGGTGCGAAGTTAGACGTGTGTTCGAACTGCACCGATTTCGGCACTGAAGTCAAACAGCCCTCGAGCACCAGTGGCTCGACGAAGTATTCGACTTCGAGCTCGTCCTCGGGCTCCAGCGGTGGCTCGAGTTCCTCGAGTTCGACCACGAGTGCAAGCTCGAGTTCCTCGAGTAGCCAGCGACGCTCGGATATGTTCGACGACATGGACGAGCTTGCGACGGATTACGACGATCGCGTTCGCAACGCTCGCGAGAACAAGGGACTCAGCCAGTCCGACCTCGCGAACGAACTCAACGAAAAGGCGAGCCTGATTCGAAAGATCGAACGCGGCGATACGCTGCCAAGCGACCGTGTCCAGTCGAAACTCGAGAAGTTCCTCGAGATCACCCTGAGCGCCGAGAGCGGCTCGGCTGACGACTCGGAGTGGTCGGGTGGCTCTTCGACGGGCAGTTACACGCTCGGTGACGTCGTCAAGCGCAAGGACTGAGACGGTCTGCTGTACCGATTTATCGGTGCAACCGCAGACAGTCGTAGTTGCATGGAACTGACGTACAGTTGTCCGTATGGCGGCCAGTCAGTGCCTTCATCGACGGACGTGTGCGCCCGCTGATGCCGTCGACTCGCAAACTATTTCTTCCGTGCGAATGGCTGTGCTGATATGTTCATCCTCGTCAACCTGAAGACGTATCCATGTGATCCAGTCGCCGTCGCGGAAGCTGTCCGTGACGTCAACGAGTCTACCGATGCTCGTGTCGCCGTCGCCCCGCAGGCGGCCCACCTCGAGCGCGTCGCTGAAACGGGTGCTGAAACGTGGGCCCAGCACGTCGATCCGATCGACTACGGGAGCAACACCGGACACACACTCGCCGAGACCGTCGCCGAGGCGGGCGCGGACGGGACGCTCATCAACCACTCCGAACAGCGGCTGAAACTCGCCGACGTCGACGGCGCCGTCCAGGCCGCCGAACGGGCCAACCTCGAGACCGTCGTCTGTGCCAACAACCCGGCCCAGATCGGTGCGGCGGCGGCGCTCGGCCCAGACGCAGTCGCCGTCGAGCCACCGGAACTGATCGGCACCGGGACGCCGGTCAGCCAGGCCGATCCGGACATCGTCGAAGGCGCTGTCGAGGCAGCTCAGGCCGTCGATGCGGACGTCTCTGTGCTCTGTGGCGCCGGTATCAGTACGGGCGAAGACGCGGTTGCTGCTGGCGAGCTCGGTGCTGAGGGTGTCTTGCTCGCAAGCGGCGTCGCGAAAGCCGACGATCCGACGGCAGCGCTCGAGGACCTCGTCGAGCCGTTGTAAGCCGCATCCGTTTTTCGACTGCCGTGACCCGATTCGGCCGGCAGCTTTTCACATCTCGCGTGATAGGGCCACCCATGACCGAAACTCGTCCCATCGACGTCGCACTCGAGAACCGACTCATGGGCCAGGGAATCTACGTCACCGAGTGTACGCTGCTATCGGACGACGATGTGACAGCTGCCGAACTTGATTCGGTCGACGACCTCCCCGACGGGACCGGCCTCGTCCTCGAGTACGAGACCGTCACCGAGACGTCGGGCATCGGGAGCGACGAGGTCGGCACCGTCGTCCGGACGCTGCTCGACATCGCCAACGAGCACGGGTGGGCACCGGGACGGCTCGAGGCGACGTCGGTGACGACCGACGGCGCGGTCCGCGGCCACTGGCACGTCGACCAGGCGTGGTTTGACGGACTGGGTCTCGAACTCGACGATCTCGAGTTCTCACAGCGAGTGCTCGAGACGATCCAGTCGGAGGCGGCCCAACAGGAGTGAATGGAGACTATCAACTATAGTAACAACTGAAACTGGTTGCACACCGATCGCACGACAGCTGTGCGATCGGGTGCGCACTGACGGTCAGTGGCTACTAGAGCCTGAGTACCCGCTGTTCGACCGAGCGAGCACTCGACTCGCGTCACCGACTGCTGTTCGATAGTATAATATCGATTCCCACACCCAACTCCTGTAGAGCAACTGATGACCAGAGAGCAGATTTATGTCTCGCACGCGCCCGGTGATCTCGAACTCGTCCAGGAGCTGTTCTCGACGGTCAAGAACTTCCCGTTCGGCGTCCACATCACGTTCGAAGCGGTCGAATCCGGTCGGCAACGAAACCGGCTCGAGGGACGACTCGCAAACAGCGATGTCGTGGTTGCGGTGCTGACGGCGGCGTCGGCCGACAGCCAGTGGATCAACCAGGAGATCGGGTACGCCGTGGCCAAAGGGATTCCCGTGATCCCGCTGTACGACGATGAACACCATCGTGGCGGCTTCATCGATGCCGTCGACGGCGTGGAAATCGACCCGCAGAACCCGTCGGAAACGATCTTCAACCTACTGAGTCGGCTCCGGGCACAACTCGCACCACTCGGTGCGCTGTCGGTCCCAAACTGGTACATTCGGTTTCCGTGTACGAACCCTGACTGTGGGCATCCAGTCACACTCGAGATCGAACAGGAGCAGACAAAACTCTGGACACGATCCAAACACGGTAAGTTACTGACCGCATCGTGTGAGCGCTGTGGAGCGACGTACGCGTTCGATCCGGCGACGATCGGTTACGTCCGTCGTGACGGTGGCGGCCGCTGACAGCGACGAGTGACTACGTCGCTTCGGTGAGCCGTTCGTAGGCGTCTCTGACGAGTTGGAACGCCGACCGACTCCCGCTTTGCTGGTCCGGATGGGCACGTTTTATCTGCGTATGAAACGCCGTTCGAATCTCTTCGTCGGTGGCACCGGGTTCGACGCCGAGAACCTCGCGAGCTTTCGTTTTCCTGATCTCGACGTCTTTAATGATCCCGTCGTCCTCGGCACTGTCCTTGCAGGTGGGACACAGCCGCTCGGTTCGGTCGTCGATAGTCGTCACGTGGAACAGTTCGGCGCGAACCCACTCGTTGCACTGCGTACAGAGTGTCTCCTCGTCGTCCGTGTCGCTGTCGCTTCCGTCAGTCGGTTCTGCTGTCGTGTCGGCGTCCGCTCTCGTGGCGGTTGCTTCTGAGTCGTTGTCCGGCGCTTTAGCCACGCAGGCCGGACAACAGGAGACGACAGTGCCGTCGTTCAACACGATATCCTCGAGTTCGACCTCGAGGACGGTTTCAGTACACCCATCACAGGTCCCACGGCGCTGGTCGAGCGATGAACACTTTCGTGCAGCCTCGCGGGCATGTGGCTCACAGCGGGGACAACACGCGACGTGCTCGCCGTCCGGCATCGTCACTACTGTAAGCTCTTCGAGTGGAACTGCGCGGCCACAGCCATCACAGCCTGCATGACGGTCATCAGCCACAGCCATTGGTCGCATCTTTGTATTCATTCGTTATTAGTTCTTCTTCTGATAGAGTCTGAACGGACGACACTCGAGGCTGTAGTGGAACCGAATCGGGACTACAATATGTGTTCGGTCCCGAACTGACGCTATGGACACAGCAGTTCGAACGGACGGCCGTTCTCGGCTGGTCGATCGAGAGACCCTCATCCTCGGTGTCGGAGACGTTGGGCTGCTCGCAGGACTCGTCCTCGTCGGCCAACGCAGTCACGGTGTGAATCCGCTCGAGCAGCCGATCGCATCGCTCGAGGCGATTGCTCCCTTCGTCATCGGCTGGCTCGTCGTGGCGGTGCTGGCGGGCGTCTATGCGCACACCGTCGTCTCGTCGGTGACTCGAGTCGCGCGGCTGACGACGGTCACGTGGATTGCAGCGGCGAACGTTGGCCTGTTGCTTCGCCAGTCGGTGTTCGGTGACACGGCAGCGTGGCCGTTTCCGCTTGTCATGACGGGGTTTGGACTGCTCTTGATCGTTGGCTGGCGCGTCGGCTACACTGCGGTTCTGTATCGAACATCGCAGTGAACTGCCTCGAGTCGGGTGGTTCGAACGAGCCGTAGATTTTTACTGGCACGCAAACTTGTTGGGTTTTTGGCGCTCGAATCGTCTACAGCAGCCACTGGTCGTCACTGCACAGCCGGTCGAACGACGGCTGTGGAAATCGGCTCCGTTGTTACGACAGGACAGCCATTTCGCTGCCCTCCCGTGAGCAGCCCCTCTCATGCAGTACGAGACGCGCCGCGGTCTTGGGTGATCGTGTGAGAGTCGCTTTGCCGGTACGATCTTTGCGTCTGACAGTTGTTCCGTTTCATGATGTATCATCATTCGTACAGGCCTTTGTCGTGACTAGGAGATAGTAATGAACAATAATTATACATACATGGTTAAACATCCACGTCAGAAATGTGGAATACCACCTTGCAGTACTGCGGTTAACAAATTTGTTTGGTAGAATAATATGTGTTCACTGGGGGAGATTCAAGCAATTTTGGGGTTATTATTCCACACGCATCGAGACAAATATCCCACCCATAAGTTATGGATATGCACTCAGTTGAATACGTGTTAGAAATAAGTCCAGTACAGAGCGATTATGGGAAACGCTTATATACATATTCCTCATACTATAGCATAGATTATGACTGGATACTACGACATTGTTCTCGGCCTGATCCCAGTCGCACTGCTCGGTATCACTGCAGCGCTGACCGTCGTGGGTGTGTCGTTAACCGCAGCAGTTCCGATCGGCTCGATCGTCGCAATCGCGATCATGGGCCACGCGATGTTCGTCAACGGCCCGGCCGACGGTTCCGACGAAGCTCGCTCTGCACGTCCGCCCCTCAACGCAGACTGACTCGTTCCGGATCTTCTCTCTCTCTTCGCGGTCGTTTTCTGTCGTGACAATCTCGCTGTTTCGTCTTGCCGAAACTGTTACTGCACCCTTATCTGTTCGAGTAGATCGATATCTCCACACAGTGAACTACCCCACACCCTACTCAGCCGCTGGTGCGGCTTCGTTGAGGGTGGGGCTTCCTGCTTCGATGACGTTGTCAGACTGCGTCTGACAGCCTGTCGAGGGAACCTCGACAAACGCGCTTTGCAGACACCGAATGGGTGTCCGTAAGGAGCGCAGTCTCCACAGGCGTGTCTTCGGACCATCCCAGCCCTAACGCAGTAAACACGCACACCGGCCTAGCTGACATCATCATCGAGCCGAATGCGGGTCCGATAATCGACGGTACGAGGTTCGGAAACGCCGAGACAGAGGGCTGACACCACTTGTGAGGAAACATGCCTCGATTTTTGTGTTTTGACAGGGCATTCAAGCGTCTCGTCCCCGTATTTTGAGCTATGTCCCGTGCGGCTGAACTCGCGTCCATCCTCGAGACGACCGAGTCGCTGGTGATTGTCTGTCACGACAATCCGGATCCGGACTGTCTCGCCAGCGCGCTGGCTCTCGAAGCAATCGCGAGTGATTACGACGTCGACGAGGTGACGATCGCGTACGGTGGTGAGATCTCACACCAACAAAACCGTGCGTTCGTCAATATGCTCGATATCTCTCTCGAGCCGCTCGCCGATACTGATATCAGTGAGTACGACTGTGTTGGGTTCGTCGACCACTCACAGCCGGGTGCGAACACGGAATTTCCCGCCCGGATCACGCCCGACATCATCGTCGACCACCACCCCGGTGAGCCGGTCGGAGCCACGTTCGAAGATGTCCGAACCAGCATCGGCGCGACAGCCACGATCTTCGTCGAGTATCTCGATGCGCTCGAGGTCGAACTGACGACGCGGCTTGCATCAGCACTCCTGTTTGCGCTCCACCGTGAGCGACTGGACTTCGTCCGCGAGCCGACCAGACGAGAGTACGAAGCTGCACTTGCAGTCTATCCAAATGCGGATCTTGAGACGCTTGAGCAGCTGTATGGCAGCGCGTTTTCCTCGGAGACACTCGATGCGATCGGACAGGCAATCGGCTCTCGCGAACGACGGGGCTCCGCACTGGCTGCAAGCGCTGGCAAGACCGCTGAAACCGATTCACTCCCGCAGGCGGCGGATTATCTACTGAATCTCGAGGGGGTCGATACGGTCCTGGTCTACGGCATCGTCGGGGATGTGATCCGACTGAGCGCTCGCTCTATCGATCCCCGGATCCATATCGGTGAGACGTTGCAAGATGGCTTCGATGATCTCGGTCAGGTTGGCGGCCACCACGATATGGCCGGTGGACGGATCGGACTCGGCCTGTTCGCCGACAGTGCAAACGACACGGACGTGTTGCTCGCGTTCGTCGGCGGTCGACTCGTCCACCGGTTTTTCGATGCGTTGAACCTCGACGACGATCGGTGACTGTCGTTCGACGCTCGCCTCGAGACCGCAGCTGGGTGCGGATCCCGCCACTCGAATGTAATACAACCGAAAGAAATACTGATTAGAAAATTGAACAGTCTGGCGATGTGGTTCGACCCCGCTGTTATCGAAGCCGTCCGAGATGCCGTGCCGACGTGGCTCGGTGTCATCATGGTTGTGCTCTCGTATCTCGGGAGCATCTACCTGATCGCACCCGCAATGATCGCCGCCTACTGGGCCAACCGTGACCTCGTCGCACCGTGGCTCGGTGGCGTCATCGGCTGTTATGGGCTGATGTCGATCACAAAATCCTTTCACACGGCAACCCGACCGACTGTTGGCCCGCCAGTCAGCGCCGATGCGTTCCCCGCGTGGTTCGTCCCGTGGTACGAACACGCCGCCCATATCTCGACGACGAGCTTTCCCAGCGGCCACGCGATGGCGGCGACGATCATTGTCGGCATGCTCGTCGTCGATCTGCCGGTGAGCACCGTCCGTCGACGGGCTCTCGCTGGAACTGCTGCCATCGGTTGGGTCGGCTTTACGCGAGTTGGACTGGCCGTCCACTATCCCGGTGACGTAGCTGGCGGGATTGCGTATGGAGTTGGCTTTCTGGCGTGCTACTATCTGGTCAGACACGTCCTTGCGCGTCGGCTGTCGATCGATACGGCGACCGCTGCGTTCGCAGTCGGGTTCGTCGTCAGCCTGATCGCAGTCATCTACGTCGGGAGCCGCAACGCACACATCGCCTTCGGTGGTGGTCTCGGCGGCCTACTCGCCTGGCACTACACCCCAGTGCTCGTCGCGACGATCCAAGACTCTGTCTGGGAGTCCCTCCTCCCGCTTTTGGGTATTGCCATCGTCGTCGGTACCTGGTTCGTGACGGACCTGGGCATCGGAAATCGACCGTTCATCGTCCTCTGGGCTGCGTTGTTTCTCACAGCCGTCGTCGCCGTTCCATGGATTGCACCCACGCATGCGCTCTGGTCGTCAGCAAAACGCCGTAGTCGCCGACTCACCGGCTGAGCCGACTCGAGACGAACGCAGCGACTTCAGACCTCCATCATTGCGAGACTCCCGGTGACAGCCGACAGTATTCTTTTATCGGCACAGCCCGTACTTCAGATCATGTACGTCCGGGACGCGAAAAACAGAGAGGAGGTCTGGCTGCTCGACCATATCGAGGCGATGGGGCTCGACGAGACGGCGTTTCGCTCACGTGACTACGTCGTCGCCATCGACGAACAGTCCGGCGAGAAGGCGGGTTTCGGACGTATTCGCATTCACAGGGACGACGACGGCGATGTCTGTGAGTTGACCAGCATCGGCGTCCTCGAGGGATGGCGAGAGCAGGGCGTCGGTGCCCACGTTATTGAGCGACTCGTCGAATACGCCAGCGACGAAGGGTTCGAAACCGTCTACGCGTTGACGGGCACAGGAAGCTACCTCGCCCAGTTTGGCTTCCGGCGAATCGACACCTCACAGCTCCCAGCCCCTCTTCAGCAGCGTCTGACTGAGAAACGCGATAGCGTCGATCCGGATGCGGTCCCCCTCGAAATCAGCGTCGATCGATTCCGGATGCCCGAGGAGCGTCGAGAGGCGTTCAAACGCGCTCCTGAAGACCGTGGGGAAACCTCGGACGAGGAGTCCGCCGAAGATTTCGGCATCGACCCCGAGACGGCGACGTACAAGTACGACACTGGCCGGTAACTCGATGACCGAACCCGACACCGAGAGGAGCAGAGACGACGACAGCGTCCGTGTCTGGCTCGTCGAGCGGACGTACTCGGACGACGAACTGAACCTGATTATTCTGGTGTACGCTACCGAAGACGGTCGCTACTACCACCGCCGCGAGCGTGCGCTGACGAGTTTTACCGGCCCTGCTCGAGCGACGAAAGCCGGGTTATGCGTCTCACCCGACGCGGTCGGCACCGTCGACGATCCCGAGACTCAAGCACGGTACGCGACGGAGGCAACCAGAATGGCCGACGAGCACACGCCGGATGATGAGGTTTAGTCGATCGACTGTGCGGTCAGATCGAGCGCTCGACTGTGTAATCGGTGACCCACAACTCGAGGCGACAGCGGACGCGTTCATCAAACTTCAAGCCCCACCCCACCAACTGTAACCATAATGTTTGACTCTGACGAACTCGAGGAGATTCGTGCCAACGAGGAGGAGTGGCACGAAGACGAAGTAGAGCCAGTCATCGACCGGTTCGGTGAACGAAAGGAGACGTTCACGACGGACACGGGGGGCCAGGAAGTCGATCGGATCTACACGCCCGAGGACGTCGCTGATATCGACTACGATGAAGACCTCGGCTTTCCGGGAGAGCCACCGTACACGCGCGGTGTGTACTCAACGGGCTACCGCGGTCGACTCTGGACGATGCGCCAGTACGCCGGCTTCTCGACGCCGGAAGACACCAACGAGCGGTTCCACTATCTGCTCGATCAGGGACAGACCGGGCTGTCGATGGCGTTCGATCTGCCGACGCAGATGGGCCACGACTCGGACGCCCCGATGTCTGCCGGTGAGGTCGGCAAAGCGGGCGTCGCGATCGACTCGCTCGATGACATGGAAACGGTCTTCGACGGCATTCCACTCGACGAGGTCTCGACGTCGATGACGATCAACGCACCCGCCTCGGTGTTGCTCGCCCTCTATATCGCCGTGGGTGACCGGCAGGGCGTCGACCGTGAGGAGCTGCGTGGGACGATCCAAAACGACGTGCTCAAAGAGTACAGCGCGCGGAACACCTACATCTATCCGCCCAAGCCGTCGATGCGGATCATCACGGACATCTTCGAGTTCTGTTCGGCAGAGACGCCGAAGTTCAACACGATCTCCATTTCGGGCTATCACATCCGCGAGGCAGGTGCGACGGCAGCACAGGAACTCGCCTTCACGCTCGGCGACGGGATCGAGTACGTCGAAGCGGCGATCGACGCCGGACTCGACGTCGACGAGTTCGCCCCACAGCTCTCCTTTTTCTTCAACGGCCACAACAACATCTTCGAAGAGGTCGCGAAGTTCCGCGCAGCCCGTCGGATGTGGCACGACATCATCGACGAGCGCTTCGATGCGGAGGATCCGAAATCCAAACAGCTCAAGTTCCACACCCAGACGGCTGGCTCGATGCTGACCGCCCAGCAGATCGAGAACAACGTCGTCCGTGTCGCCTATCAGGCCCTTGCGGCCGTCCTCGGGGGCACCCAGAGTCTTCACACCAACGGCAAAGACGAGGCGCTTGCACTGCCAACCGAAGAGTCCGTCCGCACTGCCTTGCGAACCCAGCAGATCCTCGCTCACGAATCCGGCGCGGCAGACACCATCGATCCACTGGCCGGCAGCTACTACGTCGAGAGTCTCACCGATCAGGTCGAGGAAGAAGCCTACGAACTCCTCGAGGAGGTCGACGAACGCGGCGGCATGCTCGAGGCCATCGAACAGCAGTGGGTCCAGCGCCAGATCCAGGACACGGCCTTCGACCGCCAGAAAGAAATCGAGAACAAAGACCGAATCATCGTCGGCGTCAACGAGTTCGAAGTCGAGGAAGACGTCGAAATGGACGTCGAGGAGGTCACCAAAGAGGACGAACAACGAAAGATCGAAACCCTCGAGGCGACCCGCAGCGAGCGCGACGACGAGGAAGCCGAGGCGAAACTCGAGGCCCTGCGTGAAGCGGCTCGAGGCGACGAGAACCTCATGCCGTACATCATCGACGCGGTGAAAGCGTACGCGACCGTCGGCGAGGTCTGTAACGTCTTCCGCGAGGAGTTCGGCGAGTACCAGCCCGGCAGCGCGGTCTAGACGGGGCTGTCCTCGAGTCGAAGCAGCTGTTTTTGCGACGGCGTTCACAGGTCGGGCACAGGGTAGCGAACATCGGAATCATAATAGTATGAGATTTCCTCCCGTCGAAATAGTTCACTAATGTACACAATTGAACAGACGGAGTTCGGGTTCAAGATTACGTTTGCTGGGAAGATGGACGAACAAGAGCTTCAGGAGTGGACCGACGACTCTCGAACGGCGTTACAGGACGCACCTGACGAGTTCGGTGTCCTCGTCGATATGCGGGAGTTGAACTTGCTTAGCAACGATGAACAGCAGGTCATGCGAGCGGGACAGCAACACTACCAGGACGCAGGGATGGTTCGCTCGAGCGTTGTTCTCGACTCGGCGATTCTGACGCTGCAGTTTCGCCGCCTCGCCAAGGAGTCGGGAATCTACGAATGGGAACGGTATCTCAACGCCGGGACGAGCGACGACTGGCACCAGCAGGCCGTCGACTGGCTCGTCGACGGCGTCGATCCGGATTACCGGTAGCGTCTGTTTCGTGTGACGTCCAACACATCCTGACCGGCAGCGCGGGCTGTTCTCGAGGCGGTGCTGGATCGGTTTGAAGAGCCGGGCCAGTGATTGTTGGCGTATGGATTCACGTTCGACGGTGTCGACAGCAACAGTGACGGTCGGCGATGCCGAGATTCCGGCGCTCGGTTTCGGCACTGCACGGATAACCGGCGACGAGTGCCAGCGGGCCGTCGAACGGGCCCTCGAGGTCGGATACCGCCATATCGACACCGCCCAGATGTACGACAACGAGCGTGCAGTCGGCGCAGCCGTCGCCGCAAGCGAGGTCGACCGCGACGACGTCGTTGTCGTTACCAAGGTCCATCCCGACAACGCCGCTTTCGACGACGTTCTCGAGTCGACGCGCGCGAGCCTCGAGCGACTCAGCCTGTCGACCGTCGACCTCCTTTTGCTCCACGCGCCAAGCAAGCAGGCCCCGCTCGAGGAGACGCTGGCGGCGATGAACGAGCTCCAGAACGACGGTCACGTCGACCAGATCGGTGTCAGCAATTTCGGCGTCGATGGCCTCGAGGCCGCCCGCGAGCACTCCGAGACGCCAATCGTCGCGAATCAGGTGAAATACCACCCCTATCACGATCAGGACGAGCTGCTCGAGTACTGTGTCGACCACGGGATCTGTCTCACCGCGTACAGCCCACTCGCGGAGGGCGTTGTGCCAGGCGATGATCGACTCGAGGCGATCGGCGAACCGTACGGGAAGTCAGCAGCACAGGTCGCGCTGCGGTGGCTGCTCCAGCAGCCAGCCGTCGCGGCGATCCCGAAAGCAGCGAGCCACCGACATATCGAGGCGAACGCGGACGTCTTCGATTTCGAGCTGTCGCCCGACGAACTGGCGGCCGTCGCCGAGGTCGGCGATAGTCGCTGGGACCGACTGGCGGCCACGCTCGGGCTTCGGTAACGGCCGAACTCGAGGCGTCGATTCCGCGGTCGGTCCGCGATCTTATCGAAGTCGAACGGCCGTGCCGTAGGCCATCACTTCGGAGCCGCCGTCGGTGATCTGAGAGGTCTCGAGGCGGACGTTGACGACGGCATCGGCACCCATCCGCTCGGCGTCTGCGACCATGCGGTCGATCGCCTCGTCTCGCGCCTTCGAGAGGAGATCGGAGTACGCCTTGAGTTCGCCGCCGAAGACGTTACGAATCGACTGTGTGATGTCCCGGCCGACGTTTCGCGCCTCAACGGTGTTTCCGCGGGCGATTCCGAGAACGTCGACGATGTCGCGGTCGGGGACCGTTTCAGTGTTCGCTATCTGCATATACGCAGTACTGTACGTCCTCGCAGCCGATATATTCGCCGGCCTACTGTTAGCGATCGATATCACCGCGATATTTGTCGCCCCCCACGAAACGGTCTCCCATGCACTTCGATCACGCGGGAATCGCGACCGAAGACGCACGAGAACTCGCAACACTGTACGAAGACCTGTTCGGCCTCGAGGCCGTCCATGAAGAGGAGTTCGACGGGATGCGCGTCGTTTTCCTCGAGTGTGGCGAGAGCTACCTCGAGTTGCTCGAACCGCTCGAAGACGGCACGATCGCGCGCTATCTCGAGTCTAACGGCGCGGGGATACACCACCTCGCGCTCGCGACGGACGACATCGAGGGCGCACTCGAGCGCGCACGCGAGCACGACGTGACGCTGATCGACGAGGAGCCACGACCCGGTGCGTGGGGCCACGAGGTCGCTTTTTTACATCCAAAAGACACAGGCGGCATTCTGGTCGAGTTCGTCGAGCACTGAGTTCGCGGCCGACTGTGCACCGACGCGACTCGAGTTACCGATCCGGCTCGTCGCGCTCGTCGATGGCCCCGGACCCGACGTCGATGCGGTGTGGCTCGCGCTGTTCGCTTCGTTCGTCGCTGTCGCCACCGACCGGGATCTTCGTCTGGAGATTGCTGGCAAACGACTGGACCCGATCGACCAGGGTCTCGACCTCGTCTTCGAACTGTTCGACGGACCGTTCGACGTAGTGGACCCGCCCCGACGGAATCCGCCGAACGATGTCGTGGCCCTGGTCGTCCTCGTCGGTCTTGATGATCCAGTGATCCTGAAAGTAGGCGACGTGTTCGTTCGGCACCGTCTTTTCGACCGCCCCCTCATCGGGGTCGTCGTAGACGATGGTTGCATTGCCGAGTTCGCGCTCGAGTTCAAGGTCGTCGTCAACCATGCGACTGAGTAGTGGAGGAGCGCGGGAGAAACATGTGCTTGCGAACAACGGGAAACTGCGGGTGAACGCAAACGGTGAGCGTTCAGCCGAAGTTCTCGATCAGCGCCTCGTCGGAATCGCCACCGGCGTCCTCGATTGCGTCCGCAACGGCTGTCACGAACGATTCAAAGCCAAAGACGTAGAGTTGGCCGTCCGCGAGGTGTGTTTCGACCGCCTCGGCCAGTCCATCGCTGTCGTCGGCATCGAGAGTCGCGACGGCTGCGCCTGCATCCTCGAGGGCCTCGAGTCGCTCGGCGTGGGCTGGCTCGTCGTCTTGGTAGATGACCACTGCGTCGTGGCCCGACTCCTGGGCTGCTTCGGCGATCGACACTGCAGGGCCAACCCCTGGGCCGCCGGCGACAGCGACGACGTCTTCGTCGCGCTCGTATGTGATCGTCCCGAACGGCCCGTCGATGTGGACGGTTTCGCCGCCCTCGAGATCAGCGAGCCATGGCGAGAGGTCGCCGTCGGGGTCGATCCCGACCGTGATCTCGAACGTCTCGTTGACAGACGGTGACGAGAGCGTGTAGTGGCGCATGACGACGTCGTCCTCGTCGACCTCCTCGTCGTCCGCGACGTCCCAGGGGATGGCTCGGAGCAAGACGAACTGGCCGGGTGCAGCATCGAACCCGTCGGGCGTCTCGAGTTCGAGCGCAACGGTTCCGGGACCGACTTCACGTACTGATTTGACGGTAACTGGCGTCCCTTCCATATCGAACCGGTTCGGCGGGAGCATGAAAAGCCGTTCCGTTCGATCTTTCGTCCGATATACTCACCCCAGAGTAAAAACCTCTTTTCAGAACCGGAAAAACTGCTCAAGCTTTCAGAAGCCTTTTCATTTACTGGGAGCAACGTTCTGCATAACATGGCTGAGGATCTCAACTGGGCGGTCGGAGGCGAAGCCGGTGATGGTATCGACTCCACCGGAAAAATCTTCGCTCAGGCACTTTCCCGAGCCGGACGACACGTATTCACGTCGAAAGACTTCGCGTCGCGAATCCGCGGTGGCTACACAGCCTACAAGATTCGCACGTCCGTCGATCAGGTCCAGAGCGTCGTCGACCGACTGGACATTCTGGTCGCGTTGACACAGCGAACGATCGACGAAAACCTCGACGAACTCCACGAGGACAGTGCGATCATCTACGACGGCGAACGGTCCTGGGAAGCGGAGATCCCTGAGGAGATGAACGCCGTCGACGTCCCACTGAAATCGCTCGCCGAAGACGCCGGTGGCGCAATCATGCGCAACATCGTCGCCCTCGGTGCCGCGTGTGAGATCACTGGCTTCAACGTCGAGTACCTCGACGAAGCCTTAGAGAAGCGCTTCGGTGGCAAAGGCTCGAAGATCGTCGAGAACAACAAAGCCGCCGCCCGTGCAGGACAGGAGTACGTCCAGGAGCACTACGACCTGGATCACCTCGGCTACAACCTCGAGACCACCGACAACGACTACGTCCTCCTCAACGGTAACGAAGCGATCGGGATGGGCGCACTCGCCGCTGGCTGCCGATTCTACGCCGGCTACCCCATCACGCCCGCGACGTCGATCATGGAGTATCTGACGGGCCGAATCGAGGACTACGGCGGTCACGTCGTGCAGGCCGAAGACGAACTCTCGGCGATCAACATGGCTCTCGGTGGCGCACGCGCCGGTGCCCGATCGATGACCGCGACATCTGGTGCCGGGATCGACCTCATGACCGAAACCTTCGGCCTGGTCGCAACCAGCGAGACGCCGCTGGTCATCTGTGACGTCCAGCGATCCGGTCCCTCGACGGGGATGCCGACGAAACAGGAACAGGGCGACCTCAACATGGCGCTGTACGCTGGCCACGGCGAAGTCCCACGCTTTGTCGTCGCGCCCACGTCGATCACCGAGTGCTTCTGGAAGACGGTCGAGGCGTTCAACCTCGCCGAAAAATACCAGACGCCGGTGTTCCTCATCTCCGACCTGGCAATGTCTGTTACCGAACAGACGTTCCCGCCGGAGGCGTTCGACATGGACGACGTCGAGATCGACCGCGGCAAGCTCGTCGACGAGGACAACATCGACGAGTGGCTCGACGAACAGGGCCGTTTCCGCGCCCACGCCGTCACCGACGACGGTGTCAGTCCCCGTGCGATCCCCGGAACGACTGACGGCGCACACATGAGCACGGGCTTAGAGCACGACGAACTCGGTCGCCGGACCGAAGAACAGGACGAGCGTGTCGAACAGGTCGACAAGCGATCTCGAAAGGTCGAGACCGCAAAAGAAAACGAGAACTGGGACTACCGAGAGTTCGGCAACGAAGACGCCGACAACCTCATCATTTCTTGGGGCTCCAACGAAGGCGCACTCGCCGAAGCACTCGACTACCTCGAGGAAGACGGCATCGACATCCGCGTCATCTCGGTTCCGTACATCTTCCCACGACCGGATCTCACCGACGAGATCGAAGCTGCAGACGACGTGATCGTCGTCGAGTGTAACGCCACGGGACAGTTCGCTGATCTTATCGAACACGATGTCCTTACCCGTGTGAAACGCATTAACAAATACACGGGCGTTCGCTTCAAAGCGGACGAACTCGCCGAACAGATTACCGAGAAACTCTCCGAAGAGGTGCCAGCACAATGAGCTCCGACGTCCGATTCACAGACTTCAAATCCGACAAGCAGCCGACCTGGTGTCCCGGGTGCGGTGACTTCGGGACGATGAACGGCATGATGAAAGCCCTCGCCGAAACCGGCAACGACCCCGACAACACGTTCGTGGTCGCCGGAATCGGCTGTTCCGGCAAGATCGGGACCTACATGCACAGCTACGCCCTCCACGGGGTTCACGGCCGTGCACTCCCCGTTGGAACCGGTGTCAAGATGGCCCGACCGGACATCGAAGTGATGGTCGCCGGTGGTGACGGTGACGGGTACTCGATCGGTGCCGGCCACTTCGTCCACGCCGTCCGCCGGAACGTCGACATGACCTACGTCGTCATGGACAACCGTATCTACGGCCTGACGAAAGGACAAGCGTCGCCGACCTCGCGCTCGGACTTCGAGACCTCGACGACGCCAGAAGGATCGAAACAGCCACCGGTCAACCCGCTCGCGCTCGCGCTTGCCTCCGGTGCATCCTTCATCGCGCAGTCGTTCAGTTCCGACGCGCTTCGCCATCAGGAAATCGTCCAGAAGGCCGTCGAACACGACGGCTTTGGCTTCGTGAACGTCTTCAGCCCGTGTGTCACGTTCAACGACGTCGACACCTACGACTACTTCCGCGACAACTTAGTCGACCTCAAAGAAGAGGGGCACGACCCAACCGACTACGAGGCGGCCAAACAGGTCATCCTCGACAGCGACAAAGAGTACCAGGGCGTCATGTACCAGGACGAAAACTCCGTCCCGTACCACGAACAACACGGCGTCACCGAGGATATGTCCGAAATTCCGGAGGGCGCTCCTGACGACGCGATGGACCTCGTCCGCGAGTTCTACTAACTCGCCACACGACGAGTCGATATTTTTCGAGTGGTTCGATCGAGCAGCGACGGCGCTCCTCGTGAAATCAACAGACGAAACGACTACGGCCCGGGTCCGACTTGAGTTCTACTCGCTGCTGTCTATACGGGGTGTTCGACGGATTCCATGAGGAGTTCGGTGTTGGCCGATTCCTCGGCGAGTGGGGCGGGGTAGGTGCCGATCAAGACGAGAATATCGTCCTCGTGGCTGAACGAGGTCAACGTAATCTCGATATCGAGCAGCTCTCCTCGGAACTCGGTTTCACCCTCGAAGACGTCGACGTCTCGGCTCTCCTCCAAGATATCGAGGGAGAACGACTCTTGGTGGGTGATGTTCTCGACCGAGTGATCATCGTCGAGTTCGTCCAGAAACTCCTCGAGGAGTTCCTCGTTGTCCATGTTCCCGACCGGGTTCGCCGAGTAGCCAAGCACCGAGTAGTCCGGAATCGAGACGGCAACGAAGGAACTGCCCTCGTACTCGTGGCCCTGATAGTCGACGGTCTTCGAATAGATCGACGTCCAGACCGTTGCCCGAACGTCGCGCTCGACGCCGAGTTCGATCGTTTCATCGATCGATCGGTCCGTGATCTCCGATTCCTCGTAGCCGGTTTCGGCGAGCGCCTCGTCGGTCGGGGCGACCCGTTGGGCCTCGAGTTCGAGCGGGCCAGTGCCACGGACGAAATCGAGACAGCCGGCTGTCAACGCGAGCGTTCCGGTCGCGCCGGCAGCGAGAAGGCGCCGTCGAGAGTACGTCATTACCAGACTACTGCGCTGGAGGACGTATATCGGTTTCGTCACGTTCAGTTCCGTAGACAATAGTATCGCGACCGTCTAGATGTGCGGGCGGCTGGTGGAATGGACACACATCAAGAGTTATCGGGATCGGCACCACCCGTATAGACATGACTACATTCGCAAATCGGGTCGAGCAGGTATCGATCAGTGGCATTCGGAAAGTGTTCGAGGCTGCAGGTGACGACGCGATCAACCTCGGCATCGGACAGCCGGACTTTCCGACGCCCGCCCACGCCCGCCGCGGCGCGATCGAGGCGATTGAATCCGGCCTGACCGACGCGTACACCTCGAACAAGGGGACACACAGCCTCCGAGAGGCGATTTCGGCGAAGTACGACCGCGACTACGGCCTCGAGATCGATCCTGAAGACCTAATCGCGACGTCGGGCGGCAGCGAGGCGCTGCATCTCGTTCTTCAGGCCCACGTCGATCCGGGTCAAGAAGTGATCTTTCCCGACCCGGGCTTCGTCTCGTATGATGCCTTGACGAAGATTGCCGGTGGGACGCCCAAACCCGTCGGGCTGCGTGAGGATCTGACGCTCGATCCCGCTACCGTCGAGGAGGCCATTACGGACGACACCGCCATTTTCGTTGTCAACAGCCCAGCCAACCCGACCGGCGCGGTCCAGAGCGAAGACGATATGCGTGAGTTTGCCCGCATCGCGGACGAACACGACGTCCTCTGTCTCTCGGATGAGGTGTACGAACACATCGTCTTCGAGGGCACACATCATCCGCCGATGCAGTTCGCCGAGACGGACAACGTCGTCACTGTCAGCGCCTGCTCGAAAACCTACTCGATGACCGGCTGGCGACTCGGCTGGGTCGTTGGCTCCAATCGGCGCATCGAACGCATGCTTCGGGTCCACCAGTACGGGCAAGCCTGTGCCTCCGCACCCGCCCAGTACGCCGCTGAAGCCGCGCTGACGGGGCCACAGGACCCGGTCGACGAGATGGTCGCGGCGTTCGAGGATCGCCGTGACGTCGTGCTCGATGGTCTCGAGGACGCCGGCCTCGACGTTCCGAAACCCGAAGGCGCGTTCTACGTCATGCCGAAAGTGCCCGAGGGCTGGTGTGCGGAAGTGCTCGACCGGGGTGTGGTCGTCGTCCCTGGCGATGCCTTCGGCGCAAACGGCGAGGGCTACGCTCGCCTCTCGTATGCGACCGGGATGGACGAGCTGAAGGAGGCGCTCGAGATCATCGACGAGGCGACACAGGCGGTGCGATAGACGCGAGTACGACCGAACCGAGTGACGATTTTTCGATTCGGGAAGACTATCATTCATGGAATCGAACACCTCGAGTCGCACATGGCCGAGAGTCTCATCGAATCGCTGGTGTTCGCACTCGCGCTGATCGCGGGGCTCGTCACCCTCTCGCTTCCGTGGCTCGCAATCGACTGGTGGACCGCAAACCAGTCAGCTGAGGATCACGACGCCGACGAGTCGGACGACAGCTGAAATATGCCTGCCAAGAGGTGTGGAACTGTACGCTTATACGGTTCTGTGGCGTGTGCTCGAACGTCATGCGAGCTGTACGCCTTCACGAACACGGTGACGCGGATGTACTGCAAGTAGACGAGGTTGACCAACCCAAGCCTGACAGCGACGAGTTGCTCGTCGAGGTGGCCGCGGCGGGGGTCAATCCTGTCGACACCTACTTCCGGGATGGCTCCTATGAGCCGGTTTCGGTCCCGTTCACGCCGGGCGTCGACATCGCCGGCGTCGTCGCGGAAACCGGCTCGGCCGTCACGGCGTTCGAGGAAGGCGACCGCGTCTTCGGCACCGGCATCGGCAACGCCTCCGCTCAGGGCGCGTATGCCGAGTACGCGACGATTCCAACCGACCGCGTCGTCCACCTGCCCAACGATGCAGATCTGACTGAGGCCGGCGCGGCGGGCGTCGTCGCCGTTACCGCCTGGCGCGCGCTGGTCGACCACGCCGCCCTCGACCCCGCCGAGTACTGTCTCATCCACGGCGGCTCCGGCGGCGTCGGCCACGCTGCCGTCCAGATCGGGGCCGCAGTTAGTGCCCGCGTGCTCACCACCGCCGCCGAGGATTATCACGACGACCTCGAGGCCCTCGGTGCCGAAACTGTCCTCGACTACGCGCGCGACGACCTCACGGAGGCGACGCTCGAGGCCAGCGACGGCGGCGTCGACGTGATCCTCGACCACCGGCTGGACGACTACCTCCAGTTCGATGCGGACGTCGCCGCGACGGGGGCCCGCGTCGTCGGCATCGGCGAGAACAGTCCCGACCCGGCGTTTACGAACGACGGGGTCGCCCGCTCGAAAGACGTCAACTACCAGTTCATGAGCATGTTCAACACGCCGGATCTGCGCGTTCCGCTGCGGGGCGTGGCCCATCTCATGGCGACGGACGCGCTGTCGATCGAGATCGCCCGAAGCTACGACCTCGAGGAAGCCGGACAAGCCCAGCGTGACGTGATGACCGAGAGCGTCCTCGGAAAGCTCGTTATCGAGCCCTAAGACGGCCGAATACTGCAGGTAAACGTCGAATCGATCTCTTCGAATCCCGATCAAGAGCCACCAGATGATCACGAAATCTGATCCATCCATACCGCTAAGCCGACGGCAGTCGTGGCTGTTCTATGGCACAAGCTGTCAAGCTCAATGCCCTCGAGACGGTGCTTGAGGAACTCGACTATCCGATCTCGCAGGCGGCAGTCGTCGATCAGTGTGACGACGTGACGCTGATTCTCGCCGAGGGTGAGGTGAACCTCGCCGAGACCGTCGCTGACTCGAGTGGCGATACGTTCGCGTCGATGGACGATCTGGAAACGGAGGTGTTCAACTTACTGCCCCGAAACGCCGTCGGGGAGCCGTTTCAGTCGGAAGGGGAAGGATAATGAAGGCAGCGACGGCGCGCGAGACAGTTACGCCAGTTCGCTGACCGCGTGCATCGTCGCCGTCTTTTCATCTTCGGACATCCCGTCGACGAAGCCGACACGGACGGCGTCGACACCCTCGAGGGCAGCGTAGTTGGCGACCCATTCGCGGACCTCGTCGGGCGTCCCCGCGGGCGCCAGTTCATCGAGCACCTCGTCTGGTAAGGCGGCAGCCATCGCGTCGGTATCGCGCTCGCTCCACGCGTCTCGAATCTCGGCGACGACTTCGGGATACCCCTGCTCGGCGACCGAATCGCCGTAGTAGGGACCGTAGGCACCGAGCATGAACGCGATCGTCGAGCGAGCTTTCTCGCGTGCCGCCTCGCGGTCCTCGCTTGCGATACCACGGACGATCGGGGCGACACGCAGGTCCTCGAGCGTCTTGTCCGCGAGGTCCGCACCACGAGCGAGATCCTCGAGTCGCTCCTCGAGGCCGTCTCTCGTGAACATCTGTGGTGCCCAGCCGTCGCCGAAACGGCCGGCCATCTCGGTCGCTTTCGGTCCGAGGGTGGCGATGTCGATCGGTGGTGGGTTCTCGGGCACGTCGCGTTCGTAGTTGAGGCCGGCGATATCGAAGATGTCGCCCTCGTAAGCTGGTGAGCCGTTTTCGTAGACCGCGCGGATGATCTCGACGGCTTCGCGGGTGCGTCGCAGCGGGCGCTCGAAGGCTTTGCCGTGCCACCGTTCGGTGATCGCGGGTGAACTCGGCCCGAGCCCGAGTCGGAACCGCCCGTCGGAGGCGTCGTGCAGCGTCAGCGCTGTCTGAGCGAGCATCGCCGGTGAGCGCCCGAACGGCGAGATGACGTCGTTCGAGATGCCCAGTTCGTCGGTGCAGTCGGCCGCAAGCGTCAGCGGCGGCACGATGTTCCAGCCGGTCGTCTCGCCGACGGTGATCCGGTCAAATCCCATCTCCTCGGCCTGAACAGCCCGATCAGCGACATCCTGTGGCCGATCGTAGTCGTTGAGGCTCACCAGCAGGTCCAGTTCGGCGTTCACGAGACATCCCTCCACGGCGGCTGTCGGATCGTGTGACTGTCTTCCATTATCAGCTATCGCGTTACCGACTCTCATAAAATGCAGCGGTCTCGAAAGACGCCACGTTCGAGTACAGTCACTGATTGTCGTGTGACGACTCGAGGATGGCCGCAGCGACCTGTGTTGCCGCCTCGAGGTGGTCGTCGGCCTCGTCGTGGCCGGTCTCGTCAACTGCCGCGAGCAGGTGGTTGATTTTCTCGACGCGTTCGTGAACCGTCGCCGCCTCGAGGTCACTCGTCGCGACGTCGCTGGCGATGGCTTCGGCTTCGCCGAGCCAGCGGTTTGCCTCCCGGTCGATGGGCAACTCGGCGGTCGCCTCGAGCTGTCGATGGAGCCGTCGAGTTCGCTCGGTGAGTGATCGACCACTGCTGTCGGCGTCGGCCGTCGGTGGGGTGGACTCGTCGGTCATGGGCGAAGCTATGACGGCGCGACTGGTATACGCTTGGCCAACAGCCAGTGACTATCCGCTCGGTCGCTGACTCGAGTGCCACAGGGTGGCCGACAGCCGACGCCCGGCGGTAGAAAGCGTTGATACCGAACGTCTCCAACGTAGGCCTATGACACATGACTGCTCGTTTCTCGAGGCACTCGACCTCGAGGACGACCAGCTATCGTTTGCCGAGGGGCGACGGGAATCACACGCTGCGGACTGGGGTGCAGAACAGCGCGGACGTGGGGTCCAGCCCGACGCGGTGGTCTGGCCCGAGTCCACGGCCGACGTTGCTGCAGTTCTCGCTGCGGCGACCGACCACGGCGTCCCCGTGACGCCGTACGCCGCAGGGTCCGGGCTCGAGGGCAACGCCGTGCCCGCCGACGGCGGGATCAGCCTCGATCTGACCCGGTTGGACGACGTCATCGACTACCGACCCGACGACTTCCAGATCGATGTCGGCTCCGGGGTCATCGGGTCGGCCGTCGACGAGTATGTCGCCGATGACGGCCTGTTCTTTCCGCCGCTGCCCTCCTCGGGCGACATTTCGACGGTCGGCGGGATGATCGCCACCGACGCCAGCGGGATGAAAACCGTCAGATACGGCGAGGTTGCTGACTGGGTGCTCGGTCTCGAGGCCGTGCTGGCTGACGGCACCATCGTTCAGACGGGTTCGCGAGCGGTCAAGACCTCGAGTGGGTACAACCTGACCGACCTCATCGTCGGCAGCGAGGGCACGCTCGCAGTTATCACTGAGGCCACGCTGGAACTGGCGGGCAGACCCCACCAGATCCGTGGTGGACGAGCCATCTTCGAGACGCTCGACGACGCTGCCGAGGCTGTCTTCGACGCTATTCGAACCGATGTCGACGTCGCCCGAATCGAACTCGTTGACGGACTGAGCGCCCGGATGGCCAATGCGTATCTCGACACCGACCTGCCGGACGCGCCGATGGTCTTTCTCGAGTTCCACGCCAACCACGGCGTCGACGAGGAGATCGACCTCTGTCGAACGATCTTCGAGGACCACGACGTCGCTCGCTTCGAAATGAGCGACGACGACGCCGAGATGGACGCCCTCTGGCAAGCGCGCCGGGAACTGGCCTACGCGGTCGCCAGCTACGACCCCGCCCTCGAGCCACTCCACCCTGGCGACGTGACAGTGCCGATCAGCCGGTATCCAGAAATCGTCAACGAGGCGAAACGACTCGGCGAGGCGTTCGACCTGCTCGTTCCCTGTTTCGGCCACGCGGGCGACGGCAACCTGCATTACACTGTCCTCGTCGATCCAAACGACGAAGCGATGGTCGAGCGCGGCGAGGAACTGTACGCAGCGATCGTCAACCGAGCGCTCGATGTGGGCGGCACGGCAACCGGCGAACACGGTATCGGCCAGGGCAAACGCGAGTATCTCGAGGCCGAACACGGCGCTGGCGCGGTCGAAACGATGCGGCGGGTCAAGCGCGCGCTCGATCCAACGGGCACGTTGAACCCGGGAAAGATCTTCCCCGAGACTGCACAGGCTGCGCTCGAGCAAAAGCGCGACCGACAAGAGTAGCGAATCGGAGCTGTCGCCCCGAAACTGGCACGTGCCGAAGTAGATGCCGTGAGTCAGTCGTGGACCAACACGTCGAGCACGTCGACGCCGTCGTTCGCGAGTGCCTCCTCGAGCGCTCCCTCGATTTCGTCGGGCGTCTCGATGCGCTCGGCGCGAGCCCCGTGGCTCTGGGCGTTCTGGACGAAGTCGACGGCTGGCTCGAAGTCGATGCCGGTGAACGCGTAGTCGTCCTCCGCGCCGCCCATGAGCTTTAGTGTGTTGTCCTTCAGGATGCGGTAGTTACGGTTGTCCGAGATGACGACGGTGAGATCGACGCCGTGGCGGGCCGCGCTGTAGATTGAGTGGGGGTAGTACAGGTAGGAGCCATCGCCGATGAAGCCGACGACGTCGCGAGGGTCGTCGCGCTGGCTTTCGGCAATGGCTGCACCCACGGACGCGGGGAGGCCGTAGCCGAGGCCGCCACCCTTGTTCGAGATGTACTGTTCGGGGGCGAGGTCCCAGCGGGCCAGCATGGCGTACTTCGAGGTAATGCCCTCGTCGACGACGTACGCGTCTCCGGCCGCGCGTTCCATCGCATCGACGAGTTCGGCTTTCGAAACTCGAGGATCGTCCTCGGCGTCGCCAGTGCCGATACTGCCCAGCTTTGTGGCTGCCATCTCTTTGACCCCCGCGACGTGCTCGAGTCGCTCATCGACTGTCGCCTCGGAAATACGACCCTGAACGCGCTCGAGCAGCCCCTGTAGGATCAGGCCGGGATCGCCCACGATGGCCGCGTCGGCGGGCTGGTTCTTGCCGACCTGCCAGTCGTCGTCGCTGAGGTGGATACAGGTCGTCTCCGAGTCGACGAGCGCCTCCTCGTGGCGCGTCAGCGTCGTGTTCGTCGAACAGCCGGCGAAGACGACCGTGTCGGTTTCGAGCAACATCCTGGCGAGGTCCTCGTCCGGCGGGATGTAAGACACCCACTGGTCGTGGTCGGTCGGGAAGTCGACCTCGGAGGCGAGGATTTCGCCGTGGACACGAGCGCCGGTCGCTTCCGCGAGGTCGACCGCCGCGTCGACGGCTGCTGCACCCGATCGTGCAACGTGATCGCCGACGACCAGCACTGGGTTGTCGGCCTCGACCAGCAGGTCGGCAGCGTGCTCGAGCTGGGCAGGGTCGCCGCTGCCGGCGTTGGGGATCGCGCCGAGCCGTTCGGGTTCAGCGTCGGTTTCGGCGAGCATGACGTCGAGCGGGAGACCGAGGAAGACGGGGCCAGTCGGTGGCGTCATCGCGACCCGGACTGCTCGCCGGAGCATCGTCGGCAGTGCAGCGACGTTTAGCACTTCGTCGGACCACTTGCAGAACTGCTCGGCCATACTTACGAGTTCGCCGCTCAGAATGGGCTCTTCGTGACGGAAGTCGGTGCTGTGGTTGCCCGCAGTGACGACCAGCGGCGCGCCGGTGATCTTGGCAGCATAGAGGTTGCCGAGGCCGTGAGCCAGTCCCGGCGCAATGTGGAGGTTCGCTACGCCGACGGGCGTGATCGAGTCGTCGTGGTGGGCGTGATACCGTCGCGTCTGGGCGTAGCCTGATGCCATCCCGACGGCGATGTCTTCGTGTAATCCGAGGACGTACTCGAGGTCACTCGTCCCGATCGCCTCGATGATCGGTAGTTCCGTCGTCCCCGGATTGCCAAAAACGTAGTCGACGCCGTAGGACTCGAGTGCGTCAGTGAAGAGATCGGCACCAGTGTAGTTACCCGTCATGGCAGACTGTGATACGTGACCGCACATCAACCTGTGTGTTTCGGAGAACGACCCGCGATCGTCGGCTGCCGATTGCATCGAGTGCCATACCGGGCAGGGTATTATATCGCCGTTCGTTGTCGCTCGAGCCATGGCCCTCGCGAGAGCCGACCGCGGTATCGACGCGACCGCGCGGGCGTTCTGGTCGCAGGTCCATCCCGTCTTCATGACGCCGCCGCTTGCAGCGTCGCTGTTCGGGGCGATTCTGGCGGGGAGTCTCGAGGCGACGCTCGCAGTGATCCACGTCGTCGCGATGTTCGCGGCGGTCTACACCGCTCACGTCAAAGACGGTTACGTTGACTTCTATATTCGTGGTGAGGACGACGACCATCCGCTGACCGAACGCGGCTGTTGGGTTGCACTTGTGCTGTCGACAGCGGTGTTCGCGCTGTGTTGTTTCCTCTTGTTCGTCTTCGTCGACTGGCTTGCCGTCGCACTGGTGGTGCCGACGTGGGTGATCGCCTACTATCACGCCCCCCAGCTCGATATGAACCCCGTGACAGCGACGATCGGCTACCCGCTCGGGATTTCCCTCTCCTTGCTTGGTGGGTTCTACGTCCAAACCGAGACGCTCGCCGCTGTTCCGCTTGGTTTCGCGCTCGTCTTTCTCGTGCTTCTCTCGGGAATCAAGGTGATCGACGACGCACAGGACTACGCGTACGACCGTTCGATCGACAAACGAACCGTCGCGGTACTGATTGGCCCACAGCGAGCGTATACGCTCGCCTACGGCCTAATGGGGGCCGCGTTGCTCGCCGTTGTCGGCCTCGCCGTGACTCGAGTTTTCCCCCCGACGGCGATGCTCGCGGCGCTTGCCTTTGCCGCGGTTGGGTTTGTCGCCCGCCGGGCCACGCCCGAGATCGCAACGATGTTACTCATTCGGGGCTCGTACGTGTTTCTGGCCGTCCTCGTCGCTGCCGTCTGGTTCGAGCCGCTGGCGGGACTCGGGTAACATCGAAACTGCGAGAGAGTGGGGCCGATTGATCGGCGAGTTCGACGTATTCCAATTATTTTGATAGGGTAGGGCTGAATAGAAAGTACGGATAAATCGTCTGCCTCTGCTACCGATCTGCAATGACGACGTATGATTCACTTGGCGAGACGATTCCTTTGTCGTCAAGATACGTCTGTAATGCATCCTCGATCTCACCAACCAGTTCGTCTCGCACCTCCCGTTTGACGGCCGTGATCGATTCAGCTAACGGCGAGGCTGGTAGTCGAGCGGTCGCCAGACACTCAATACCACGCGTCCGCCTGGTTCGAGAACCCGACGCATCTCCCGAACTGGTGCGCCAGGATCGTCGAAGAACTGGAGGGCTTGTTGACAGCAAACGACGTCGAAACTCTCGTCGGAGAACGGAAGCTCGGTTGCGTCGCCCTGTCGCCACTCGATCGAATGGAGAAGGTCTGCAGCGATTTCCGCAGCTACTGCAAGCATTCCTTCGTTGATGTCGAGTCCCACGACGGATCCACTCTCACTCACCCGGGACGCAGCACGCCGTGCCACGATACCGGTCCCGCGCAACGTCCAAGACTCTATCACCCTCGTTAACACCACTAGTCTCGATCTTTCGGTCAGCCAATGGCGCGAACATGGGCGGCACGAGATACTGTTCATAGGCTTCGGAAGCGCTCTGTTCGACCTGCCAGCCAGCTGATTGACTTGCGTGATTGGTCATGAGCGTTCACCACGAGACAGGTACGGCTCGAATGAAAGTGTAAATGCCTAGTGAAATATTTCATATTGTGAAAACATGATCACCGAGATGAATCCGAGTCGAACGACATTGGTCACTGAATTGAATCGACCGAGAGTAGGTCAGTTGCGTCATTGAGCGGTTGAGCCTCGTCTCGGAACTGTTCGTAATAGGAGTCCACCCAGGCACGCATCTCGTCGCTCCCAGTGTCGACAAGTGACTGTAGCGTCCCTGTCTCCGGATTGTAACAGCAGATGCTAACATAGCTATCAAACAGGCAGATACCACACCGCTCGTCAAGCGGAAGATCATCGTGTAGCAAGACAGTGTAGTTGGCGCGTCTCACTGCATTCAGGACTGTTTTTTCGTCCCACTTGAGGAGATCCTCAAAAACGGCGGGCGGATAGATGTATTCACACACCAAGCCATCCAGGACGTGGTCGAAAAATGGCTCCAGATTCCCCGACTTGAGTAGTGCCATGCCGAACCCGCGCATCGTTCTCGTCGTCGTGATGAATTCCGTGAGACGTTCGACAGGCTCGTAGGGATAGCCAGATCCTGTCTGGGAGACTACCACGTCGGTGAGCAGCTCAATGCTGAATCCTTCGAGTTCGTGGGGCAACCATGACAAGACCTCGTGGAGTTGCCGTTGGTACGCCATCGCGTTCCGAAACTCTCCAAACTGGTTGGCGACGAACTCGCCCAGACCGGTTAGCTGGTACAGCGTTCCATCTCGTTCGATCCAGTGGCGGTTCTGAAAGTCGGTGAGGATTCGTCCCATGGTTGGGGAGGACGCTCCCGTTGTGGTGCGCAGCTCATCCCGGTCGCTCGGCCCGTCGGCCAGTGCGTCGAGCACCCCGACGCGATGTTCCGAACTGACGAGGTATTCGATATCATCGATTGTCTCATCCATGAATGTGGTATATGTTACCACACATTGGTTGTGTAGGTGGTGTTCTCGACAAGTAACTACTCTGCGCAACACTACACCGTTTCTGAGAGGAATCAGTTGTGCCTCGAAAGGGTTTCTGCTGCATCTATCCCCTGTCTTCAGCAGGCCAATCCTGACAACATTCGGAGAAACAGCGTTCTGACCCGAAAACTGTGCTGTCTGTACTGATCACCGCATCCGACTAAAACACAACAAACGGAGCCCAGTTATTAGAAAGGGCTTCAGTTAGTACTCACGATCTTGATTACGTCTCCTTCCTCGAGTTCGTACTCTTCCCCAACCTCTCGACTCGACTTCGCGTTGACGGCGTGGAGATAGCCGTCACCGATGTCGGAGTGGACGGTGTAGGCGAGATCGACCGGCGTCGAGCCATCGGGCAGGAGAAAGGCGTCGGGGAGGACGTTCCCGCTTCCGTCGGACCACTTCGAGGCGTCCTCAACTGGATATGCGGTGATATGCTCGAGGAGGTCGTAGACGGCGTAATCGAGCGCCGCTTGGACGCCGGTGCCGTCCCACGCGTCCATCGTTTCGGCGAGCCCCTCGAGGGCCTCGCGCTGGGCGTCGGAGACGTCGTCGCCGATTGCGATCGTCTCGTCGCCGGGGTCGTAGTCGACGAGGCCGTTTTCTGCGGCCCGGCGGAGCGCGAGTTCGCCCTCCGCGGTGGTGGGGATCACGGGTTTGTCGAGTTCGAGCAGTTTCTCGACGTTCTCCTCGGGAGCGACGTCGATTTTGTTCGCCGCGACGACGATCGGTTTGGTGCGCTGGCGGACGTCACGGGCGAGTGCCTCGCGATGGTGGTCCTCCCACTGGATGGGGTCGTCTGGGTAGTCGAGATCTCGCAAGACGATGGCGATCTGGGTCGGCGACGCACCGAAGCCCGAAAGCATGTCCGCAAGCACGTCGTCGATGTCGAAATCGGGCGAGCGGGACTTTCGCTCGACGGACTCCCAGTTGTTCTCGACAATGCCCGCCAGCCAGAGGTCCATCTCCTCCTCGACGAAGTCGATGTCCTCGAGTGGGTCGTGTGCGCCGATGTCGACAGGTTCGCCCTTTTCATTGGTGCCACCGGAGGCGTCGATGACGTTGACGATCACGTCCGCGTTGGTGAGTTCGTCGAGGAACTGGTTACCAAGCCCCTTCCCCTCGTGGGCTCCGGGAACGAGCCCGGCGACGTCTAACAGCTCGATCGGGACGTAGCGCTTGCCGTCCTCGCAGTTGTCGGCGTTACAGCGCTCGTCGCGCTCGAGACAGGGGCAGTCGGTTCGAACGTAGCTGACGCCCCGGTTCGCGTCGATAGTCGTAAAGGGGTAGTTGGCGACGTCGACTTCCGCCATCGTCGCCGCGGTGTAGAACGTGGACTTGCCGGCGTTTGGCTTTCCGGCAAGCGCAATCGAAAGCATGCCTTCCTGTAGCATCGTCCGTTCAAACTGTCTTTCGATTCCCGCGCTCGGTGACACACCGGGCGACCGTATAATAGCCGAACGAATGAAGCCGGACAGGTTTTGAGTTTCGTCTCCTCCCACCGAGTGCGTAAGATGACTCCTCCCGATCGTGCCAATCGGTGTCCATCTTCCGCACCTCAATGAGTGGAACTGCTGTGGTCGTTGCTGGGTGTGTGCTTGCCATCACAGTCGTCGTTGGGTTGGTGGCCCACGAGTGTGCTCACGCAGCGGTCTTGCGCCTCGCCGGTGTCGAGTACACGATCACCTACTTTCCAGGTCGGACCGGCGGTGTTGTCGGTCTGCTGGCGAGCTGTCCGTGGGCAGCCGTCCACCCGCGACCGACTGGCCGCGAGTCAACCACGATCCTTCGCGTGGCCGCCCTCGCGCCATTGCTCCTCGCTGTCCCCGCCTTCGGGCTCGGAGCCAGTGGTCTCGTGCCGGTCGAGTCACCGGTCGTGACGGCAGTCGGAATTGGATGGCTCGCCTGTGCGCTTCCTAGTCCACAGGATTTCTCGGTGGCCTTCTACGCACACCGTGCGCTCGAGGAGACAACCAGCGACAAACCGAACACGGCGACCCCTGTTTCCCGCGCCGATTGACGGTCGTCGCACTGTCGCCGTGTGTTTCAGACTGCCAGACAACAGTCAGTAACCGCCCGCTCGCGTCTCACGGCTCGTCGCCGTCGGCGACGACCGTTCGCATGCGATCGGTACGTGAATCGTGTTGTCTGGCAGTCTCAGTCGCGTCCTCGAGGAGGTCACTCACCGAACCGAATAGGCGTGGAGCGCTGTCACTGCGGTGACGGCGACGGTAATGCTCACCGCTGCGACGAACCACGAAAGCGAGACGATGCCTCCTGCGATCGCTGCGAGTACGAGCCCACAACAGCCCACCGTTCCTGCATACCGACGTGGCCAGGGGTCGTGTTCGGTCGTTGTCTCGAGTCCAGTCAGATACGGCACGAGCTGGGTGACACGCGGTGTCGACTCGATTGTACCACGGTCCTTGTCGTAGTCGATGATCCCATGTGTGTCGAGTTTCGGGAGATGTGTCTGGTACAGCGAAATATAGACGCGCTGGCGCTGACTCGAGGTCAGGTGTTCGACATCGGTCTCTGATTCCCAGGCTGCGATCCGTTCAGCGAGATCACGCAGCCGAACCTGTCCATCAGCGGCGTGGAGATAACGAATCACGTCTCGACGACGACGGGTTTGCAAGATGTGGTAGATATCGTCCGGCTCGAGGTCGAGTTGGTGATCGTCCGGTTCGGCGTCCCGAGACACGCGCTGGTCATCGATCTCTTGTGTTCGGGACATGAGAATCGCCATTGTCAGTACTGTCTCTGCGAGAACAAGTAAGTATTTTGTCTAGTGAATCATCGAACTGATCAGTCTTGATGCGACGCGCTAAGCGTCTTGAAAACAGGGGTGGGCCGTGGGGAACGGCCTCCTGATCGTCTGTTGATGGCCACACAGCCACGAGTGGCCACAGTGATTGAGTACGAGTGATCTTCCGGCGCGTACCGTTATTCGGTATGCATCGCGGGGTCGGCTACCACGCCGACGATACACACTTCTATCTGTCCAATAATAAAGCTACCTTTTGCGGTAGATACGTGCTTCTTCTACAGAAGACTTCTGAGAAGCCCACCGAACGTCGCATTAATTTGGATGATTTTCATTATCTTGCTTCCGGGCTGTGAAAATTGCGTCTCTGTCAGTCATGCATGTGTGCCGCCGGGAATATCCGTGATGTGTTCACCTCTCGCTCAGCACCGAGCATGTGCATTCGAGACCGGGGGACAGAAGCTACGGATCGATCGCTGTTGGTTTCATCCGATCGGTCAACTCTGCGCTGACGAGTGCGGCGTGACACCGTCGGAGCCGTTCCGAGAGCGCCTGGTGTGAGATGTCGAGTTCCGCGGCGAGTTCCTTGAGCGTAATTTGTCGAGGAATGTCGAAGTAGCCGAGTTCGTGGGCTTTACAGATCGTCTCGTACTGCGTCTCTGTCAGCGGTGTCTGGGCACCGGTAAACTCGTTCGTTCCGGCAAGTCGCGTCACCTCCACGTCGAACTCGTACTGGCCGAACAGCGTGTAACACTCCGAGAGCGATGCTCGTTCGTGAAAAAGGAGTTTTACTGTCCATGTGCCGCTCTCACCGCGGGCTGCTAAAATGGCCCCATCGTTTTCTGCGACGATCTGCTGGAACAGTTTAAAACCATCCCCGAACTCGAGTTGGAACAACCAGCGGTCGCGGTCGTCCGCGTCAACAGTCCGATCTCCCTGCTTGCTGTCGGTTACACTCGCGATCACGTCGACTGATGGATCCGCTTCGAGTGCCTCGTGGACGGTGTCGATATCCGGACCAATCACCCAAACCAACGGCGGTGACTCACCGATCATTCCACCGATCTGGCACTGGAACGTCGGGACCCGATCGAACGTCCGGGCAGCCCCGAGTCGATCAGCCGGAATCTCGAGTTCGACGACTGTCGTCATCAGGACAACCCACCACAAAGACGTATAGACTCGTTGTGTTTCCGGTAGCCTTTCCCGCCATCCAGTTTTGATGACTTTTTCTGGAATCTGAACGTCACGAGCACGTCCAACAACACGGGGAAGGGCTGGTGGACTGTACTCGCGACCTATTCACAGCGAACGTGTTATCCACCTGTGATTACGCTCCGTGAGACGCTGTATCGTTCTCAGTGATAGACAGTGCCAAAAAGTTATAAGAGTCTTGTGGCCATATATTCAGTTGACCGAGTCCTGCAACTTGGTCGACAGGGAATGCACGGCCAGCAGTCTTGATTTTCTCGTCGCGACGCTCGCTATATCGACCGTTGGTAGCCACAGGTCGGACACTGCATCATCCCATCAGCGATCAGGAGGCAGCTCCGTTCACAGCGGTTACACGGACCTCCAACTGAGATACCTGACTGGCGGGCAACGGCGTGGACTGTCCGATCGAGCAACTGCAGCCGGGACTCGACCTGATCCAGTCGCGCGGTCATCTCCTGTAACTGGGACTCCGCCCGCTCGAGGCGTGTCGTCGCGTCCTCGAGTCGTGTACGGACTGGTCTGTGATCCCGCTGGCGGTCGTCAATCCGCGTGGGAATTCGAGGATTCATTGAGGCGGTTACGCGACCAGCAGCTATATAGATCGCTCTCAGTGAATTGACTCGTCGCCGCGATTCATCGACCACTTCGTTCACGGCTGTAACTGTCGTCTCCGGATGCCTCAAGGCCGAGCGAGACAGCGGTCGCCCACGTCTCGAGTGAGTGGTAAGCAGCCCCATTGTGATCGCTTGGCAGTGTCGTGAGACAACAGTGGACTGCCGAGTGGTATCGACCTCAACCAGGCTGGCGCTCCGCAGACCCGTCATCGAGACTGTTATCAGCATTCGTGTTAGTCATCGCATCTGAACTTATATGCAGTCTGGATGGGGCGGAATTTAAACCGGAAGGGATATATGCTGGCTTTTCTCACGGGTGTGTATGGTTCGTTACTCGGATGAGCGCTGCTCCGACTGTGGTGGCAGACAGAAAATACGCACCGACAACTCTACCTGGTGTCCAAACTGTTCGCTGTTCAGTCCGCCTGGCGTACAGTCGGCGTGACTGTGCAGTTGCCGATGCGTTCGTCGCCCCGTCGGCATGGCTGCGCTCGCGAGATTACCGCTGACGACTCGAGTGCGTAGCGTCGCGGTGTCGAGACGTAGAATTTATATCGATACCGTCGGGATATCCTCAGCTTCTCGCAGTTCGCGTTCGAAGAACTCGCGGTTATCGAGGATTTCATCTCTGTCCCACTCCCACCACTCGAGATCCAGCAGCTTCTCCCTGATGGCTTTGGGAAATCGCCATTTGACCCGTTCAGCTGGAACGCCAGCGACAATGGCGTACGGTTCAACATCGTCAGTCACGACTGAGCCGGCACCGATGATGGCGCCGTCACCGATTGACACGCCCGAAAGGATCGTCGCTCGAGTACCGATCCAGACGTCGTTGCCGACTGTGATCGGTCCCTCCGCCGTTGGCGGTAGATCGCTGTCGAGAACTTCGTCGTAAAATCGGATCTGCATCGACGGCTGCGACGTCTTGTGGTTCGTTTGTTGGAACGTCGTCTCCCTGGCAATCGCACAGTACTTTCCGAGCTCGACATCTCCGACGAGGTCGCAGTTCGGCTCGAGGTTCGTCCGCTTCCGAATAGTCACGTCTCCGTCGAGCACGCACCCACGGCTCAGTCGCGTGTGCGGACCGAGTTCTACCTGCCGTCGGAGCAAACACCCGATCGAAATTCGCGCCGATGGGGCGATATCCAGCTGCGTCGAATCGGAATACCGGTTGAACAGTTCGTGTGTCGCGGCCGGATAGCCGAGCATCGACAGTGACCGTTCCACGATGGTCTGGAGTGTCATCTGGGGCACTCTCTCGTCGACTGCTGCTCTTATATGATTTATTTGGCTACAGCGTACAGTCTCTCTCTGCGATCACTCAAAAGCTCCTGCTACCCGCAGTCAAACCGTGTTCTGGAGGCTTGCTACTCACCAACGCTCCGTCCGAGACGGCTAGCTCAGCCTTGTAAATTTCACCGAACACATATAAATCCCAAATTCTGAATCTGTGATATACTCAGCATACACATTCAAGAGTAACAGAACGCTACCGATTGCGATCGCTCCCACAGCCCACTCCAGCTGCTGGACGTGTCTATGGCCGATTCTCGAGCCGCATTCACTCGAGTCGATTCGAAGATGCGGACACGGAATCGCTTTTGGAACTGAAACGAGAACGACGCACGCTGAGCGATTTCGCGACTCGAGTTTCAGAACGAACGGACAGCGAGCCAGCGTTCGATGGCTCGACACCCGTCGTCTCACGACTGCTCACGGCTCAACGGCAGCTGTTTGTTCGCCTTCCGTGCCTCACAACGTTTGCTTTACACAAGCTCAACTGTGTTCTACACAACTGCACGTATTTCTGATAGCTGTTGGTGCTGCATACCGGTTTGAGACACTGAACATCGGCTCTGAGCGCCAGCTGGCACGATGCTCGATTCGGAAACGATACGCCAGTCGAGATCAAATCGACGCTGCTCGAGCACGTCACCGGCCAGCCGGGCAAGTTCAAGATCTCTCGAGCATACCACGGGAAGCTTCGTCCGGCGGACGGCTGGTACTGCTTCGTCGTCTCCAAGCCTCACGGCCGCAGCGGACTGACTGTGCTGAAAGAGAAGATGGTTTGCTCGAGCGATCTCCCGCTGCTCCGGTGGCGATCACCGCGGAACCGAGCGGGCGAATATCTCCATTGCAGATGTGTTCTAGCTACTCATCGATCATTTCAAGCGTCATCATCGTTTCCAGTGCTAGTTCGTTCGCAGTCATCTCGCCTGCATTGTACTCCTCGGTCCATTCAGTCTCGACATACCATTCCGAGATGGGTTCGCCTGCGATGTCGAGCGCTGTCGCTTCCAATCGTTCAACCTCAAGCCCCATGTTGACCGCCTCGGCGAAGGCTCCAGTGACGTAGCCCATCTCCTCTATGATTTCATCTTCGGTCGGACCAAGTGGGTAGTAGTCGAACGAAAGGACCTCCGCACCCAGCGTCTCTTCTTCTTCAACCTCCAGTTCGGCCACCTCAACACCCTCGTCTTCGATTACGATCTCGAACAGTGTGAGGATCTCGTCCTCGGTGAACGCATCTTCGTGTTCGTTGGTACTTCCGATTGGCACCCCAACAGCTGCTGCTAAGACCAGACCACCGCTCGCCAGCACACTCCGGCGGCTACGACCAATGCCCCCCTCTTCGATTTGATCTGCCATATCTGACAGCATGTGACTATGTGCCATATCTGGGGCCAAAAGACCCGGTTAGTGGTTCAATTGATAGTCACTGAATGCGATCACTCACATCTCTTCTTTAGTCTGAGCAGACACGTTGCACTCGACATCAAAGCTACCAGCTCGAGTGCTCAGCGTTTCCGTTCTCGTGTGCATATTCGGTAAATGAATTACCTCTCGCTCACGAAGTTGAGTGCGGTGAGGAAATGGGGTCGGAGGGATTTGAACCCTTTCGTTCGCCTAACGGCTCACGAAATAAACCCCCGACCCAACGCCTCGCAACCGTCGCTCGGCGTTTCCACTTTACCCCTTCAGGATTCATAATCTCAGATAGGTGGCCACTCGGTGCGACCGCTACACCCCAGCGTGAGTACACACGACCGACTGTGATCGGAGAACCCGATCAATGACACCCAACCGAAACGTTCACCCGCGCAAAGCACGGCGCGACTTCCTGACAGCAAAAAAGGCTACCCTCAAACACTCAGCCTACCGCGCCTACAAATACCCAACCAAACACTTCGTCCAATACCTCGAGCGAGAAGGCGTCGAATCTATGCAAGAGATGGACGGCTACCTAATCGAGCAGTGGAAACTGAACAGGCAAAAAGATGATCTCGCACCCGCCACGTTCAAAAGCAACGTCAAGCACATCAAAACGTTCGTGAATTGGTGCGAGAGTTCCAGCCTCGTCGAGCTGGGCATCGGTGAGAAGATCGACATACCGCAGATCCCAGAAGCCGATCAAGCCAGCCACAAACACATAACGCTCCAGACGGCACAGGAGATTCTTGGCTATCTTGAAACCTACCAGTATGCCTCGAGACAACACGCGCTGTTCTACACGCTCTGGGAGACTGGCTGTCGAATCTCAGGAGCTATCGCTCTCGACATTGGTGACTTCTATCCCGCAGAACGGAAGCTCGAGTTCGTCGACCGGAAGGAGCAGGGAACGTCGCTCAAAAACGGACCCAAGGGAGAACGCAACGTCACGATCTCCGAAGAACTGATTGGCGTCCTAAACGATTACATCGAGGTCCATCGTGAGGACGCGAGAGACGACTACAACCGGCGGCCACTCTTCACTACGAGAACCCAACGCCTCACGCGGCAGCGGGCGTACAAGAACGTCGTGGCCTTCTCGCGCCCGTGCGTGTACACGAACGACTGCCCGCATAACAAAGACATAGAGACGTGCGAAGCAGCTCAGAAAAAAGCGAAAGCCTTCGGCTGTCCGTCGTCAACATCAATGCATCCCATTCGCCGGGGAGCAATAACACACCACCTCAATAGCGGATGGCCCAAAGATAAGGTCAGCGACCGATGCGACGTCAGTATCGAAACTCTCGAGAAACACTATAACGAGCAGACAAAAGAGGACGAGAGAGAGACTCGAATGAAGTACGTCGATCGGTTGTAAGTTGGCCCGGAGGCCAGCGTAAGGAATAGTGGCCCGAAACTCCTGAATTTCGCACTTTCAAGAAAAACGGAGTACCAGGCTCTGTTGAAATCCTTCAGAGCGGATACGAACTGCGTGCTGAATACACAGCGCGTATCGTCCACGAGGGATCGCTCTATTCGTGGTCGTAACCACGGACTGATCAAACGGCTATCCGGTGTCTATTTGAGCCAATAGAGTGGCATCGAGGGCCTCAAGAATTATATCATTTCAGTCAGAACATCCAGATTGGTTATAGGAGTGAGCGCTACCGACCAATATCCAGACGACTGGGATGAACGACGCCAACGCGTCTACAAACGGGACGGATACAAATGCCAAATCTGTGGAACCAGAGGAGGACCGGGTGGGAATACAAGACTACATGCACATCATAAAACGCCTGTTTCTGAGGGTGGATCCCACCGGCTTTCGAACCTGATTACCCTCTGTCCAAGCTGTCACAACGATCAACACGACCACGACATCCTTGCCTGGACTAACTCTTCAAATTCCAAGAGGAGATCGTCGACCTTGTCTGACTGGGAACGCTACCAACGCGAGAAGAAGCACCGCACAAAAACTACACCTTGTGATAACTGTGAGGTTCTCGTAACGGAGCCGTATGCATTAAAGTACTCTAACATAACTGGCGAGCTCAAGCGCTGTTATAACTGTGGTGGTGACGACCTTCTTCCATCTAAGCGCGAGCCGACCTCTGTGTTTGAACTTGATCCTGATCAAGAACCCGGTGTTGTTGCATATGCCGTCGGGATCTTGATCATCGTGGCCAGTATCTTCCTCCTCATCAACTACTGGCAAATTTTCTTATCCGCCATTGTCGCTATAGTCATCCTGAAGCTGGCCATTAGCTGATTCAGGGTGTGAAATCAACGGTGACTAACCGTTGACCACATCCTCTGTATGCAGCACGACGCGCGAAACCTATCATCACTTGAGGACTTCAACAGAGCCGAGTACCAGGTATCTGGGGAGTTTGTAGGGGAAACCGTGAACTCAGGATCTATCACTTTCGGGGTTCGGAAAAAACGCGACCACGGGGTTTACGCGGCCTTGGTTCTTGAGAATAAAAGCCAATTCCAATTTCAACTCGGTTGACGAGACCTGTAACCTCACAGCAGTAGAAAAACCGTTAGAAGTCCCACGAGAACGACTGCAACCGTAATCCACACCCGTCTGTCCTTTAATTTTGATTTAGAACTCGAAGGAGCAGTCTGATGCCCCCGTCTGAGTTCAGGGCCGAGCGTATTTGTTTCAGCGATGTTTGGACAATTGTGGTTCTCCGGCAGCTTGTGCTTCTTACAATGGACTCGCCCACAGTAGTTGCACGTATAGGGCATATTGGTACCTTCTCCGCAGACACTGCATTTTGCCATAGAATATTGTCAATCGGGAATTGTTATAATACATAGTGAGTGAACGGATCACCGATAAGATCCTGCTTGATCTCTTTGACGCCCCGTTCTCGATCCATTCCGATCGCACGGAGATGCTGATACGCGATTGTGGGATTCATTGAGCTGTACTCATAGTGCGCGTAGAGATCGAACGTACCATCCTGGTTGTCGAACACCCAGACGTGCGTCTGCCAGAAGGCAAGCGCATCTGGGATCAGTGGGCTGCCGCTGACTCGTTTCGCCCACGAGGTAACTTCGTAGTCCTCGTCAGCACGATCACCGCGATACTTGAGGCCAGCCAGCACGTTTCTGTCGTATCCTGCCTCGTGCAAGAACGTCTCAATCTCCTCGAGTGGCGCTTTGACCGTACAGGCATACTCAGCGCTTACAGCTCTGTTGACCGTGAAGAGGCCCAACTCTCGAGCCTTCCCGTCAAGAGAAGGGAGCACAGCTGCCCGGAATCCATTCCAGTAGGAATGTTCTGGTCCGAGAAGCGCCCCGTCAAAGACGTAATAGAAAACGTAGAACGCTGCGAATACCGCTATACCTAACGCTACCTGTTGAAAGAGAATGTCGTCAATCATTGGAGAGATAGTTGCTACTCTTCGTCCTCAACAGACTGCGTATCTAACATGATCTGATCGAGTAGCTCTTTCCCACCTACGCCACCAGGATTCAGATTAGCGTTAGCCGGGCTGTACTCGAGATACTCTGCTACGTGTTCGTTTTCGCTCTCGAGAACATCAAACGATTTCTCCGTGTCCACTTCATCGGAAACGGGGTGGGTTCCCGAACCAACATCTGCTTTTCCAATGACGTTTCCATCTACGTCGACAACGACGAACTGTCCAGTTTCAGAATTGTATTCCTTCATTTGAATAACTCCATTTAATAGCCGCTAATTATCGCTTCAATCGTCTCAGTTGTACACAACATCCTGTCCGATCATGAGCGCATACTCAATCCATTCCACGAGATTCGTGATGTCTTCGTTAGTCACGACCGCGTAGTACCACCCTGGTGGAACAATGAACGGCGTACCCAGTTTGAAACCTGAGTTGGTCGAATTGAGGTCCCAGTGAATCAGGTTGTTCTGTTCCACGGTGGGTGAAATTGAAATCTCGTACCCTCCTCGATCGCTGAACGATGCGTAGACAACGGTCGGATGATCTGTCTGATTCTGATACCACGTATTGGGGCTACGGCTAATATCCCCAGCAGACATGATCCACGGGCCACCGCCGCCGTTAGTCGTCTTGAGATCGACGTACTCCTTCGTGACTGCGTGCTTGTCGTGAGTAACAGGCGCGTCGACGAAGACCTGCGGCGTGATGACCCGGTTCTCGTTCAGAAAAATTCCCTCATGCTGAATATCGCCGGTCACAATGCCGCCACCAAGAGGCAGTGCACCCGTTTGAGTCGCATTCACGTTGTGTGGGTTACTGTAGTCTGGCAGGTGGTCGTTGACAGCAGTTGCAACGCTGTTGTGAGCATCTCCAAGGGCGTTGAAATTCGAGGTACTCGGCGCACCAACCTGCGTATTCGTGACGTTGTGTGGGTTGTCCGTTCTCGTCTCGTGATTGTTGATCTGATTACCGATGTTGTCAATGTCAATTTCGTTGTCGTCAACTCGATCACTGAGCAACTGTAACTCGGCTTCTGTCTGCACCAGTTCAGATAGGTATGCAACTTCGCGCCAGTCAGCGGCACTCTGGTCATAGATCGCCAGCCTGCTGTTGTCGGAACGCCAGAACAGTTCGCCGTCTTCTGGGCTTCCGGGATAGTTCGATCCCGAGCCGGACTCGAGGCGCGTGTTCGTCAGAGAAACCAAGTGGTCGAGATCCTTCTGTGCGTGGTGATTGAAGAAGTTATCCCACTCATCAACGGGCTGTTCGCCATCTGTGTAGCTGTATCCGGTGGGATATTCCACCCCAGAGCTACCCCAGGTTTTCAGATTAGAAATGTAGTTTGCCATATGTCAGTTTAAGATTCCAGAGTAAGTGCCACCGTTACCGTTCGGTTCACCAAACTCGTCTAACCCATCGTATCCGAGTTCGGAGTCGTGCGAGAAGCCTGCGTCGTCGTAGTCCTCCGGCGTAATGTACGTGAATGTGCCTCGGAACGTCAGATCGACTCGGTAGCCAGCAAAGACTGTCTCGTTGAAAATTTCTCGAAGCTCATCTTGGTCAAGATTTGTCGAATCCAGCGCCGCTTGGGGAAATTCAATGACGACGACACCGTTCTCTAAATCTTCGCTATACTGAAGAGCTGAAATGTTAACGTCGAGAATCAGCGCAATAGACTCGAGAAGGTCAGATATTGTCCCTTCACCGGTCATGAGAGAGAACCGATTCAGAACACGGGGACGGTAGTTATCGATGCAGTCCTCAGATTTTGGATTGACATCGACGAGTTTCGCTAACTCGAATAGCTGATCGATCGAAGTTGCGTTCTGTGGAGTCGTTGCATTTGTGACTTCCACGATGTCCTCCTCGAGAGCATCAATGGCGTGTCCAACTACATCGAGAAGTTCGTAGTTAGGGCTGGAGGGATCGTTCGGCATGAACGGGGGGAGTTCCCGCGCCATTTCATCTCCGTTGTTGCTTAATTCCTTTTCAGACATCAGGCCTCACTCCGAGTAATCGAGATCGAGCCATCCAGCGCGTCACTGGTTGCTCGCTCATTAAACGCAATTTCAACGTTGCTGGTTCCAGTCGGCGGATCTGTAGTGCCCACGGTCAGCGACGTTACGTCATGGACGCCTCGAACGTTGTAGATCGCGGTCTGGACCCTGCCGATCAGAACATCATCACCGACGCCCAGTCCTCCTTCAACTGGATTCCCGGACGAAGCCAAGCCGCCAATATACGAGACAACCGAATCACGAACAGCTTCATCGCCTTCGTACTCGTCGTCAACCTCGAGTTCTATATCGACGTACACCTGGACCACGTTCGGCCTCGAGAACATGACTTCGTGCGTCTGCCCGTTCGGAAGTTCACCTTCCACTTGGACGAGAGTGCCATTTGCACCGCCATATGCCGTATCAGCTGCACCCTTTTTGTCGATAATCATCTGGCCGATCTCTTGTTCGTCTCCGCCCTCCACGACCAATTCAAACGAATGATCGGGAAGGCCGCCAGCTGCCGTGAGGTCAACACCAGAGTCGTTAATGAAAATGCTAACACTTCGAACATTTGGAACTGAACCAATAGCCGTGAGGAGTGCTGGCGCAGTGGCCGCAGATCCCTCAGCAAGATCCTTCTTTGCTCGGTTTCGAAGGTCCTCATCAAGCTCTTCTTCGCGACCACCATCAGTGGTCTGTGAGTTCGTAACCGCGTCAATTCCAGTCGGCGGCGACGGCATGACAGTCAACGAGTTAGCGCCAACGTTTCCATGAGCACCGCCCTCCGTAGCGCGAATCGATACAGTGACTTCCAGGTCTCCAGCAGGTAGAACTGCCGTTTCAGTGGTTTCGAAGCGAACTGGGTCGATCTCATCTGTCTGGAGGACCGTTCCCGAAGGAATCGTGTAATCAACGCCGCCCACGGAATTGCGCGAGAAGGTCGCCTCACCAGTTGCTTTGAGCGCTTCACGACGCCGAACACCGATTAGAGCCGTGAGAAGGTCCAGTGCCATACCTTCTGCATACTCGAGTTGTGCAGAACTGAGAACCAGTCCAATGTCGTCCTGAGTTTCTGCCAGCCTGTTCGCAATGGGCTGGTAGAAGAGCCGAATAACAGCCAGCTGTTCGTCGTTCAGATCGTCGCCGAAATAGTCCTTTGCGTCTTCCAACAGTGCATCGAGAATATCGTTGGCACTGTCGGACTGAAATTGTCCGTCTATGATTGTCATTCTATTGTAAATTTAGACCAAACGTTTCTCCGGTCAGGTAGACGACAGAGACGTCAATTGCATCGGGAATATCAACGCTTGGCTCAACGACCACAGAAGAAATATCCTCGAGTCTACCGTTCTGTCTCGCAATTCTGTCAACCTGTAACTCTACCCGACTCAGCGCTTCAGAGCTGTTGAACGTGCCAATTTCCTCATAGAAAAACGTAGTTAGCCAGATAGAGAGTGACTGTTCGAACTGCTTCCGTCCTTCAACCATCTCGAGGTCGTTCCGTGCCCCGATGATGATCTCAAAGTTTTCGTCAATCGCTATATCCTTCATTCTGCGTTCGTCTTTTGCGTAAATTCGGGTGTCACGTTCGTGACTTTCCCATCGCCGTCTTTCGATACCACAATATCCGTTATCAGCGGGACACCCCCGTTCCCGAGTGAAATAGAGTCACCGTCAACAGTCACGTTTCCAGATGCTGTAATATGAACATCGTAACTGCCACTGGATCGCTGTACACGAATCTCGGTCTCATCGTCGAACTTGAAGCAGAAATCACCCTGACCCAAATCCGTGGGAATACTAAACGAAGGTGGACTGTGCGGGAAGCGAGCGACAAATTCGCGGTCTGTTTCAGTGACCTCCACGATGTCGCCTTCCCTCGGCACTATCCACATACCAGAGGCCGGTGTCAGGAAGCGCATCCGACGACCTTCGCTACGTGGCGTCACGGCCACGTTCACGTAGATGTCTTTGCTCTCTTCCTCTATGGTAACAGATGTAATTCTACCTAATGTCGTCATTTATCCCTCCACGAAGTCCGCTATCGAGTCGTACACAATGTCACGACGACGATCAACCATCACAGCCTTCGACTGAATGTCACCGTCTGGAAGGCCGCCTACCGTCGCCGTGATCTGCCATCCGACCCTGGTATTGATGTCGTGCTGGATCTCGTTGACGACGAAGTGTCCGCCGTCTACGTTGTCGTCACAGTGCTGCTCGATTTGGGGAGACACGAAGATCGAATCGCCGATCCCCAGCTCGACCAAGTGAACACTGTCCGTTGATGCAATTCCGTTGAAGACGATGTTGCCGTTCTTGTACCGAGCATACTCATTGATGAGAACACCCCGGACGTATCGTTCGAGCGCCGTTGCAGATCGAACCCTGATTGGTTCATCGAACGAGATAACTTTGTCTCCGTCACCCACCCACGCTTCAGCCTCTGGATAGAGATTTGCAGTAGACCGGTCAGCGCTGCGGTATCTCCACGAAGACCCCCTTGCCGTCACTTTGTGAGCGTGGCTGTGCCCTCGAGTGACGTTGTACTGCTGAATGACGTACTTGTCTATCGAGGGATCTCCGTAGATCGGAATTACTCGGGTATCAGCGAGTTCGGGAAGGCCGATCCACAACGTTCCGTCAGTCTTCACCCACGGAACCAAGCCAAACTCATTGCATACCTGGAATAAGGCATCAAGTAGGGGAGTATCCTCGAACTCGAATCCGCCCTGATAATCGGGAGCATCGACGTAGGGCATGAGATCCATCGCCGTCTCGATCTTCCATACATTGTAGTTCTCAACGAATCGGCGCAACCGAGATAAGCGACTGTTGCTGCCCTGCGTCCTTTCTGCGGTTGTCATCGCATCCTCACTCAGATTGACGAGTTGGTTGATGATCGCCCGATTGTTGAATGAATCAGCGCCCTCAACGCCTTCGTCGATGTAGTCAACCCGTGTAATTGCGTTGTGGGGATCATCGATCATACCCACGATCTTCTGGATAGCGTCGTCGACGGTCACGCTGTCCCAGACCTGAGTAATCGTCGTTCGATTAAGTCGGGTCAGTGGATCACTGAGCGTCACCCACGCCTGCTGGTCGCCCTGAACCGTTCGAACCTCTTCTGGATCGTAGACGTATCGTCCCTGATCGACTCCACCAACAGAGATGATTACAGGCTCGTACTCGAGGCCCTCCTCTTCGTGCCGATCGACGAGCAGAGCCGCCGCCTCTCTCGAGATTTTCACACGGGCGTACGAGAAGCGGTCGCGACTAAGGCGAACACTTGCCTCGTACGCACGAAGCTTGACGCCCGTCCGCAAGAAGCGTAGCTCGAGGCCGTTCTGAAAGTCACAACTCTGAGTCATAGTTAGCTGCTCCTTCCGTAGCCCATCGTTCTACCAGAGGCAGGAGTGAAAGAAGAAGAAGAGCGCCCATCGTCAACGACACCCTTGTTGTAGAATCTGAGGTGCCCAGCCTCGTCGAGACCGGTACTGACGAGATCCAGATTATAGCTCCACAAATACTGCTCAGTCATTGGGTCCCAACCGATCGGTCCTTCGTATTCGCCCTTTACGACGCGGATCTCACCGGAGAATCCCGGTGTGATTAGGTCCGCTGTCTGATTGTGGTCGAGTACGTTTTCAAATGCCTGCAGCTCGTTCTGACGCAACTTGCCAGAGACATGGATCTCACGGTTCTTTCCATGAATTTCGAAAACATCCTCGAGACCACAGAAGTTGGCGTGTCGCACAAGGTTCCGCTCCTTCCCGATCTGAATACGCTCGGGAACGAAATGGGGTCCAAAATAGATGCCGTTTCCTGAGATACTAAACGGAGACTGACTCCTTAGTATATCCAGGGCCGTGTTATATCTTGAATTGAAGCTATTAATTGCGCTTGAGATCATATATTAGGTTTAGAAGGTCGGTCTCTTCGTGCCGACATCGTAGTCAGCTTCCTGCCGGTAGAGTCCGGGGAAGTCGTCTTTCATCTTGTTGTACTCGTCCTTTCCAACGTCGCCCTGAATGTTGATGACCGTCGTTCCGCCAGCAACGGCACCCGCAGGTGCCCCACCGAAACCGCCACCAAAGCCAGAACCAGCGCCCCGGTCACCAGTGTCAATGTCGGACGTGAATCCTTCAACAGCAGACATGGCTGCTGCTGCACCCGCAATTGCGAGAACGGCACCAACACCGGTCAGACCGAGTAAGAGCGCCTTTGCCTTCGCCGCACCCACAAGGGCCGCCGTGTAAGCGTAGATCGCGCCGGTTGCCTGTAGGATCGGCGCAATCATCGCAATGAACGCGCCAGCGAGTCCCATCGTCTTCATGACCGCCATGAGCGCCAGCGCCTTCGTCATTGCCGCAATAAAGACCGTGAATACGACCAAGAAGGCGGCCATTCCAGCCACCCACTTGTTAGTCAGAAGGTTCGCGATTCTCGAGATGACATCTGCAACGGGCTGGAGTACACCGATCAACAGGCCCCAGAGCATGAAGATACGGTAGACCAGAATCAGGAACGACTTACCGACACTCAGCACCTGAACGATCGCGTTCTGATTCTCGTACAGCTCGTCGACGAGCCACCCGAAGAAGTCGAGAAGCTTCTGTCCCATGAGCTGCCCGAACCGAGAGGTTAGTTGTGAGATTTGAGGCTGAAGTTGAACTGTCTTCAGAATCAGCGCATCAATCCAGCTAATAATTCCCTCTCCATGTCGACGGAGCGCGGGGACGAAGACCATGAGCTGTTGGAAGCTCCCGGTTAAGCGACCGAGTGCGTGAGGCGCTTGTCGGAAGAACGAATCCATGACAGGCGCGAACGTCTTCGTGACCGGCTTGAAGACTTTGAACAGCTCACGACCGAACAGGCGTAAGCGGACTTGTGCCAAGTGCAGGCTATCCGCAGCGTTTTCGCCGAAGCCAATTATTCCAAGAAGGCCCACGGATAGCCCCGCTGCTGCCGTTGCACCCATCGTCGCAGCCATTCCCATGATGGCCGTGTATGCGACCGCCATGAACGGCATGATGAACGCGAAGAGGTCTTGCGATAGCTGCCCTTTCGGGATCAGCCATTTGTGAGCGCCCTTCCCAAGCCTACGGAAAATGGAACCGTCATCATCGTCGCGGCCTCCACCGCCAAGTCCCGGAAGGCCTGGACCACGACCACCGCCACCTGAGCCTCTTCCTCGAGACATGACATTCTCGAACAGTTCATTCGGAATGATGCTCGCCGCAAGGTTGCGGTTACGAACCTCTTGTCGGCGTCTCTGTCTTTGAGCTGCCGCTAAGACGGACGTATCCCCAACATTAAACTCTCGAGTTGGCTGCACCGCACTTCCCTCTATTCGACGAGCACGACGGTTAGATCGAGCAATGTTTCCTAAGAAGTCGTCCTGTGCAGCCAGTGTATTCTGAACTTGGCGCTTCCGTTTCAGCGCCTCCATCTTGGCAATCGTCTTGTTCAGCTCATGGTCGTGTGTCTTGATGTAGACGTTCTCGATGCCACTCAGATTCTCAATCTTCGCCTTTGTCTCCGTAATTTTCCTGTCACCGAAAATCTGGAGCATCGTCTCGATGACTTCATCGATCGACTCCATTCGGAGCTTCAGGTTCTCGATGTCTCCCTTGCCCTTGATGTGGAACTCGGGAGTGATCGTCTTCTTGCTAATCTTATCGAGTCGCCGCTCAAGACGCTCGAGAGTGCCCGAGAAATTATCGATAAGATTGACGGTGACTCGTACGTTATTCTTGGTCATCTGATCCTACGTTAACATAAGTAGTTGTCTCTGTCCGGCCACCGCCGTTCGGTCGTGCCATACTGTTCAACTGACCGCTGCCAGAACCGGAACCGGCGCTGTTCATCGCAGCCTCCTGCTCTTCCTGCTCTTTGACCATGCTCAGTTCCAGCACCATTCGCTGGAGCGGCGTCAGTTCGGCCTGCGTCACCGCAAGGGGAACGCCAGCCTTTGCTGAAAGGAGATAGACGTTAGCGGCTGGCCCCTCTTCCACGAAAGCGCTCAGCGTCTCGAATGTCACCCGCCAGATCGAGAACCTCGCCGCCTAACTCAACGGAGTATCCGCCGACCATGTTCTCAACCATGAAATCGACTTCCTCCTGGGTGTGTCCCATTGACTCTCCGTCGATACCGAGCTTCGCGGCCTTCTGCATCAAGAGCACGAAATCTTCATCGAACACTGAAATGTCAATGGGTGCGCCTTCGCCGTGCTCTTTTTCTGCCTCTTCTTTCGCCTCACGGATCTGCTCAATAGCTTCCTCCTCGTCAATGTCGAGAAGTTCCTGCATCAGCGCCGTGATCGGTAAGAACTCTGCATCGACGAGAGGCCGGAGAACAACCTCAACCTCTTCGCCGAACATTTCGAAATCCAGTGTCTCGCGGTAGGTTTTCCCGCGAACAACCATATCGTAGAGTTTCGATCGACTCTTTTCTGACTCGTTAGTGTCACTCATAGTAAATTAAATTGCGTATATAGAGACCGCTTGAATGGGGAAACGCGGGATCGCCCGCCTTCTGGAGCGAAGACGTGCTACTGTTCAGAACCGCCTACTGTGGATTCGTGTCGCCGTCTTTCGACATTGCCACGAACTCGAACGCCGTTTCCGTGGTCTCACCAGACGTAACTTCGTAGCCCTGATTCGTCACCAAAACCGTGTCATACGACGTTGGGCTGCCATCGAGGTGCGTAATGATGATGGCAGGCAGGACTTTGGGAACGCCGTTCTCATCAAAGAACTTCGGCTCGAGATCCTTCTTGTTGCCCTTGATCGTCATGTTGCCACCGTACTCGATCCGGTTAATAGAGAACCCGGACGGGATGATGTTGCCCGCACCATAGATCGTCTCAATTTCAATGTCCTTGCTGACACTGAGCTGTTCCACTGGGACCTGTTCCTCACCGACGTTCACACGAATGTCTGCCGCTGATTCTTTTCTGTCAACCATAGAAGATTAAAGTAGTAACTGCAAATCGCTCGAAAAGCGCTCAAAAACGAGATTGGCTTATTCGACCTCGCCTGCCGTGACCACTGCGCGGATGTTGCGCAGAGGCTTGACCGTCTCAATGCCCACGTTCACGCGAGCTTCCATCGCGCTGATCGGCTCAACCTCAATGTTGTAGCCGGTGATAGCGTTAAGCTCGAGAAGTGCCTTGAGTTCGGACTTGATCGTCTCTCGGAGCGCGTTCCGAGACGACTGAGTGTGAAGTTCGCCAATATAGGTGTCCGAGTTATCGTTCACGACCACGGTAACGTAGTCAGTGACAAGTCGGGAGATCCCCTGTCGGAACTCGGATTCCTCGTTGTTGGAATCCTCAACCGTCGTCATATCGTCGATGACGAGCGCTCCAGCCCGCTCGTTCTTGATCGGATTAACTCGCTCCGAGGAGAGCAACTCCATTTCGTCACGGCTCAGAGAGACAGATAGATCACGCACAGTCGACAGGCGCTTGCGCATCGGACTGGCGTTCATGCCGAGTCGGGATCGAAGGCCGATGTAAGAACCAATGATACTCTCACCGTCAGCATCAGTGGCTGGATACACGAGCTGTACTCGAGAGGAGTCGAACGAATTGCTGTATGACGAAACGTCGTTTTGATCGACGTCTGCTCCAGCAATGGCAATAGCGAAATCTCCGTTGGACTCCATGTCCTTCACCGCGTCATGGAGATAGCCTGCAACTGCTTCGTCGGTTTCCACAAGTCCAATGAAATCCAGACGGTCGCCTTCCTCTTCGATCAGCGCGTCGATCGCTGATTCATAGTCTGCTGGTAGCGACCCACTGGGTGCAACTGCATAGACCGGGAACGCGCCCTCTGCGAGCGCATTTCCGATGTTCACAGCAAGCGGGCTTTCTCGACCGAACACCGTCTCAGCAGCTGGTGCGCTGGTAATTCTGTGAACTTCATTAGCAGAAGCGGTCCCATCGATGAGATCAGCCTGACCAACCAGACCAGTCTCACCGGGGGAACCGACATTGACGCCAACAGAGCGCGAACTCTGGACAGTAGTCTGTACGCCGGGTAGAATAGTATTTCCAATAGTAACCATATTGTAGATTAGATAAACCGCAAAAACGGAGAGCGAGAGAGCTACTCCGCGTTGACGTTGCGCTCGATCGACTCGAGGGTGTCAACGTCGTCGTTGGTGACTTCCTTGACGTAGCGGAATGTCACCGTCTGGTCCGTCTCGAACCAGTTGGGTTCTTCAGTTGGCTTCGAACGAGAGAGACCGTCGCCAACCTGCCACTCGAACGTATCCTCGTGGAATTGTTCGGGTCGATATTCGTAGGGGAGAAAGACCTCGTGAACCATGTTCACCAGCTCGTCACGCCCTTCCTCGCCCCAGTGGGGTTCATCGGCCATGCGGATCTGCTCGTCGTCGTACGTCTTGATCCAGAGATCCAACCGCATTTCAAAATATGCGTGAAGGACTTCTGAGACGGCGTTCCCGTTCTCGTCACGAGTAACACCGGCATACGGATTGTTGCCTTGCAGTCGATCGAGACGCCGGGTAGTCCACGAAACAATGACACACGGAAAGTTCTGGAACTCGCCGCCACCCTCCGTTCGAACAGTAACGTCAGAAGGCAAATTCTCGCTGAGAACTTGAACGGTACGCTGTATGGCCTCCTTCTCGTTCACTTCCCACCCCCGAACTGGGATCTCAATTCCTTCTCAATGTGCTTCGATACCGTGTCAGCCGCATTCCGCTCCATATAGAAGTGTGCAGCTTCCATGTACCCAATTCCCTGTAGACCTTCGCGCTTGATCTTCTCTTGAAGCTTAAACGCTCGATCCACAAGCTCGGGATCTAAACTGTCAATGTCCATAACTCGCCATAATGTCCTGCTATTCGCTGTCGTCCAATACCAGATTCAGCTCCTTGATGTAGCGACTGGATACCAACTTCCTACGGAGCATCTTCAAGCGGCGCTCTGGTGGCGCTGATTCGCTTTCATGAAGGTTGGTACGGACTTGTTCGGGAAGGTCGCCGTCGTCGATCGGAACCTCCATGTCCACCTCTTCGTACGGCGCTATCTCGCGCTCGAGTTGCGTGCGGTATCGACCGTCGTAGTCAAATTCCCAGGGATCGCCGTGAACGACGCCCTGCTCACCAACGCGGTCTACAAACTCGAGTCTCATTAGTAGTTGATACCCATTCTGTCTAATTCAGCCTTTGCCAGATCAGACGGCTCGAAGAGATTCAGCCACGTTTCCATCAGATATGGGTGAACGGTGGCAATTCGCTCAATGTTATCGGCCACATATCGACGATCTCCGGCTTCTGAGACCTGTGTACGCATGATCTGCGTCATGACCGCAGCCGTCTCATGTGTATTCGTCATTCCGTAGCCATCGTACAATGCTGTGTACCAGCCAAGATCCTCATTGCCAGTGCCGTACTCCTGGCTTCTCGCATAGATGTGTGTATACAGCGTCCGATTCAGCGCCTCTGCGTACGCCAGACGGGGATTTGATTGCATATCCGTCGTCAAGTACTGCTGACCGTCTAACGGCCCCTCGAACGAAGCACTGCCCCCTACTCGCTCCCAAACATCGACCGTCGCACCGACTGGATTGCCCTCAGAGTCAACAGAGAAGAAATCCGGGTTGTTCACCTCAGTGTCTCTGACCTCGTACTGCCACTCGTCCGGTCCAACCTGAAACGGCTGGTCGTTGGTAAACTCGTACGTGGTCGGGAACACCGCATCGTCGAACATGATGTCGATCTGGTCGCCTTCCCGAACTTGTGGGTTACTCGGGTCGAATACCTCGGGTCCGGGCTGATCCACGATCTCACTCCCAGGGGTGGGATCGAGACCGTCAACGTAATCGGGGACCGTCTCAACAATATGATCCCACTCTATCGGTGTAGTCCTGTTATCATGGCTGTATAGCATGAACAGCTCGGGATCTCTGTGCAACTGGTAGTCGTCAGTAAATCCATCTGGATTGACGGTCCACTCGAGAAGATTACCACGCCGGTACGTCCCCAGTTGTGAGTGATCTTTGTCGCTGCTGTAATCGTATCCCTGGGCGTTGATCCACAGGTGCATTAACTCGTGGTTCCACACATCCAGGTGTCTGTTCCGCTCGTAGTACAGACCGCCTTGCTCCACGAACGGTTGCGTACCAAAGTAGTCGTCTCCGTCTAATTGTGGCGGACCAGCCTCGAGAATGTGCGCGTTCTCGCTCCGATCAGAGGGTAACTGACCGATCTGTCGAAGCCTCTCAGTGGCACGCATGACCGAACGGGGATTCTTGTTCGCATCAACGAATTTCAGATAGGTGTCGTCAATCGCGTCAAGATCAGCCTGTGGCAGTTGCTCGTACGCGAGGCCGTACGGTGCATCCATGCCTGGACCTCGATTCACTTGATCGAACAGAGACCGAATGAGATCCATCTGATCGGCAGGTGCGAGATCATCCCACAGTTGCCCGCCCAGTAGTCGCCATGAAGAGCTGCCGTCCCACGGCACTTCGACGAGTTGTCCATCAACTTCAATCAGAAGGTGGGAGTCAAACTTTCCGCGCACGATTCCGTTCGAGAACGCGGAGGACTCGAGATCCAGAACACGCAGCTTCTGCCCGTAGAAGAACTCGTCAAAATCTCCCTTCAGGCTATCCTGATTGAAAATGCGGTAGCCTTCTGGAACGTCTGCGCTCTGCGTACCGGTGCCGCCACCAGGACCGGGACGAAGTTTTGGACTTCCCCCGAACCCACTCGTCCCGAACTTGGTCATCAAGTAGAGGATCAGAGGTGCGAGCGGCGGCCCACGCGCTCCGTACTGCGCTCCGTGCTCGAGTGGGGCCGCGTGGTCAGATGTGTTCGCGAGGATTGCTATGCGGCCTCTGGGGTCCTTCTTCGAGTTCGTTTGAAACGAACCGATCAGATCCCACTGCCAGATGGCATCGCGTTGGACGATCCGATCGGTGGCAACGTCTTCGCCACGTTCAACGATCTGCCACGAGGCATCGCGCATCCCCTTCTCAATAGAGCGTTTTATTGTCCGGGGAACGCCGCCGTCGTCGACACTAACGTTGAATCTGAGCCTCTTTGCCATCCACTACCTCGAAAATTATTGCTCGACGAAGCGCTGCATCTGTCCCTCGATGTGTGTCTCGTACGGGACCAGCGTCTCGAGTTCCCACAACTGCTTGTCAGCGTTTGGGTTCTCTGGATAGCGCTCGAGAGGGATCTCGATTATATCTTTCTCCTGCACAACAGAGTCGTGCTTGAAGAATATGTGCGGCTCCCAGTAGACGCGCTCTCCGTAGCGCTCTTCGTATCGATCGGGACGCGCACCACCCGGACTCGTGCCGGGATAGTACATGACCGCAAGCTCGTCATCCGAGACGAGGATCTTCTCATCCTCCCCCTTCCCGTACGGGTCATTGTAACCAAGATCGACTTCACGCCATACTTTCACCTCTCGAGCAGCACGCTCGAAGATCAGGTTGATGACGTTGAGTCGGGCATCAATAATTCGAGACATTAGTTGTCACCGTACGTCCGATCCATGCGACGAACTGAACGAATACCATGACCGCTTGTCCGAGCACGAAGGTTTGCTATGTGCGTGTCAATCTTCTCGTACCAAACACGGGTGATGTCACGAACGGGAAGCTGGTGGATCTTCACTGATCCAATGTTGAAGTCCAGGCCCTCGAGTTCGCCCATGTAAATTTTCGAGAAGAGCGCAGTAGTCCAGAAAAGCGCACGTTCGGCGCTCCGGTGCTCGTATTCGTAGAAGTTGGAGATGTCCAAGGCTGCCTCAGCACGAACCTCGTGTTTTGCAGTTTGGATCATTTCGCGCCACGTCTCATCAGCCATTACTGCATCGGAGTACCCGGTCAGAGATCGTAGCTCAATTATTAGTTCTGTGTCACTGTTTGCCATATCGTACTAAAGAAAATCATCCGGTATCCGGTGTCCTCCGAACTGATCCAATTAGTGGATCAGGCGACGTTGGTCATGTGGAACTTCACGCCAGCGAGTGGGTCAGCGATAACCGCACCGTAGCGGACAGATCCGTAGCTGCCGAGCAGCTGTCCAGGGTCGCCAACGGGACCGCCAAACTCACCCTGAGTGAGCTGAACGGGCCGAGCCTCGTGGAAGTAGATCGGCTTCTCGTCGGCAGCGATGACGTGAACTTCGTCGTCGGTGAGCCACGCCGTCTGCATGAGATAGACACCATCAACGCGCATCGTGGTGTCCGGGAGCGCAGTGCTGACAAGCCCTTCCGCCTCGGGAATGAGGTACTGCGCGTCGTACGCAAGTTCGTCGACGAACTCAGCCGCCATGTCGCTGCTCATGAGCGCAATGGTGGGGCGCTTGCCGTGGTGCCGAATCTCCTTGTTGGCCTCACGGATGTGGGCCGTGGCCGAGTGTTGATCGGCGTCACCGAACAGCGCCTCGGTGTCGGCGAAGACGTGGTTGTGACTCTTGGTGAACGTGTAGCTTCCGTAGTCTTCTGGTTCGAACCAGAGGTTGGTGCCGTCCGCCCAGCCATCGCGAACAATGTCGAAGAGAACTTCGTGCTCTTTCTGGAGAGCGCCCTTGACGAGCGTCTCGTACTGTCGGCGAACGATGTCAGCCGTGTTGTCCTCAATGAACTCCTGGGAGAAACCGAGAGAGCGTCCGTACTTTTTGACGGAGAACGCCATTTCAGTGGACTCGAGTCGCCCGGTGCGAGCGTGCTCACCCTCAGCGAGTTCTTCCCACGTCATGTCCCCCGTGTGGACACGGAAGGTGCGCTCAGTGACCGTCTGAGCCAGAAGCTCGCGGAAAGGCCGTTCCGCTTCGTTAAACAGATCGATTTCAGCAACGGCGTCCAGCAGAAGGTCAGAGAGCGGAACGTCGTCCTTGGTGGTGATTTCGCGGTAGATTGCCATAGAAATATCTAAGAATTTAAATTATCAGCAGAGAGTTACTCGCCAGATCAGGCGGTGTGGGTGTGCGGCTGAACGGCCAGCATAATGCGGTCTTCAGTCAGCGCCGTACCGACAACCTGAACGAGATCGCCAGCACTCGAGGGTGCCGTCTGCGTGTAGCCGCCACCAACATCGAGATAGACGGGAAGTCCGGGAGTGAACGCCCAGTCGCCGTCACCGTTCTCGACCTCGACACCGTACGCAATCGTGGACACGCGGTCGCGTCCAACGAGAGCACGGTTAGCCTCAATGACGAGCTTAACTTCCTCCTGATCGTAGTTCGAGAGATCGTCAGCGGGAGTCAGAAGAGCGCCGATCGCCATGAGCTGATCCGAACCAGCTCCCGCATCGGCCTTGACCATGTGGCCGTCAGCGTCGATTCCAACGAGGTCGCCCTCATGCATCGTCTCGCCAGCAACGGCTCCGTGTCGGTTAATAGGCTGTTCAGCACCAGCAGTAGCAATTCCAATGTCGACCATAGAATATCAGTAAATTGTGTAGTAGGGGGTTCAGAGAGAAATGCCGCCAACGCTGCTCAGACGAGCACGGGCAGCCTCTTTTCGGCTTTCCAGGGCATCGCTCGAGAAGGCGGGCGACTTCTGAGGCTTGTCGGCGAACACGGTTTCCGGCTCATCGACAGCGCCTTCGTCGGCTTCCTGTTCGGTGGCCTCTTGTTCCTCAGAGAAGCGGGCCTCAGCAGCTTCGTCAGCGCGGCCAGTCATCTCAACGAGTTCGCCCATCGAGAAGCGCTGTGCGAGAAGCTCCTGGTCGATGTTCGTGACCGTAGAAGCCTTCTCGGAGAAATACGCTCGAGCAGCTTCGAGATCGCTTTCAAGATCCTCGATGTGCTCGGCGTATTCGGTGGCCTTCCCAGCGGTCTCCTCGAGTTCGCTGTAGGCCGTGATGTTCTCTTCGTGAGCGTCCATGACCTGCGAGAAGGTCTCGCGGAGGTCTGCTTCGCTCATCTCATCGATCGGGGTTTCAAGTTCAATCTTCTTCATATGTAGATTAGATTTCGGTAAATCGCGCCCGGCACGACCCTTTGAGGTGCGACACCGGAGTTTCAGCTTCCAGTTGTTCACTAAACACGCCAGCTTCTCTGGCCGCCTTCGCGAACTGGGGAGATAGCCCGCCATCGCTACCATACCCAGCCGGGAAGGGTGTCAGCGAGAACTCTACCATCGTCGCGTCAACAAACTCGGGTTCCCCTGCGTCGTTGCGCTCGATCCGGTAGTCGTTCCCGAACCCGACAGAGCCGTCATTGATCGCTGGTGGTTCATGTGTAAAGTCGGCAATCACGTCGCTGCGGACGGTGTTACCGGTGTTTGGAATGTGTGCGAGAACCCGCAGGAAGCCGTTCGAGAATCGCACGTCCTTGAGGTGCCCAACGTTCGACAGTTGTCCCTTGTCGTGGTCTAACTGGAGAGGCAACGTCTCAGAGAAATTCTGAGACACACTGCTCAGAAACTCGTCTGTGATTCGGATGCCCTTTCGTAGACCTGGCTCCATCGCCGCGAAAATCACGTCAATCGAACCGTCCTCGTACTCCTTTACGCCGTACTTGTTGAAGCCATCAGGCCGCCCAAGTTCGTCTGGGAGAGAGAAAGAGACGTTGAACGCCAGCTCCTCATCAATCGTATATTCCTGACTCATAGTCTATTCATGCTAAAACCTCAGAAGATCGCTCATCTTCGCAAAAAGCGCAACGATGGCAGATCCAACAGTGAACAGACCACCGGATAGAATAACGCTATTCCGGTCAACGCGGGCCTCCAGTTCAGAGAGGCGCTTGTCACGCCTCGCATTCTCCTGAACGGAGCGCGTTTTCATGCGGTCAAGTTCACGCTGGATCGCTTTGGTTCGCTCTTCGGTGCGAGCAGTATTCTGAAGAAGTTGTCTGATTACATCTTCGTCGACGTCCATTTCGTGTTCGTAGTTACCTCAATTCTCACTCGTTCGATACATCTCGCTGCCTGCGACCGCCACTCGAGTCCCGCTCGGGATTCTGTCGTGATCGGACTTCGCGGCCAGCGGATTCGGCCCCGCTTCCCGTACTGGTTGGTGAACCACCGTTGGGATTCTGAATCGAGTCACCAGCCCCTCGCAGGTCCTGCAAGAGTCCGACGATCTCAACCAACTCGCTTTCATCGGGAAGCTCTGTCTCGGGGTCTATGCCAACGCGCTGTGCGAAGGCCTCGCGAGTGAGGAACCCTTCATTGAAGAGCTTAATAGCGGAGTCAATCTCTAAGCGACCTTCATCGCTCGAGTGCTCTCCGAACACGTAGTCGGGGGGAAGTTCATCGTAATCCTCCGGGTTGTTCTCCCCGAGAATGCTGACGAAAATCTGGTATCGAATTGCGTTCTTGATGATGGAACGATAGCGCTGAATCCGCCTATCGAACTTAGGCATCAGCGTGATCGAGTCGTTGCGACCAACGTCAGCGTCCATGTTCAACAAGAACGCAGGAATGCCGAGACCAGCTGCAATGCGCTTCTGAAGGTGCGCAAACGTGCTGTCCAGGTTCAACATTCCCGCCGAAGTGGACGTACTGGTGACACCGACGACCTCGTGATCCACATCGTGGCCGACTGCAATCATCGATTCCGGCTCGATCATCTCAACGGTGTCAAGCCACTCCTCGATCTGCGTGTCGTTCCACGGGCGCTCCTCAGTGCCACACTTCCATATCACGGGCGGGTACGCCTTCGTCGAGATGAAGCGTGCCAGATCAATTTCCATGTCGCGCAGGAAGTTCGCCTGCTCTTCGATCCGCTCAATCAGTGAGTGACCGAAGTCTTCGCCGGGGTGCTTGTGGAACGTCAGGTGAGCAATGTCGTACGGTCCAAACTTGATATCGTCGCCGCCGTCTTCTCGCTCCATGAGATACTCGATGATCTCACCCTTGTCGTCCGTCTGGATCTTCATCCGCTCCGTGGGCAGCAACTTCGGCTTGAATACGTCGTCCTCGACAACGATCTCGAGGAATGCTGTCCCGTCGACGAGCGCGTGCCACACCCATTCGTAGAGAACAGTTTCAAACTCAGACGTCTCAATGAGCAGTTTGAACGCTGCAATATCCTCGTCGGTCTGTTCTTGATCCGTGAATGGGATATTCGCGGGTTGGATCGAGAAGCCAGACCCCACGAGGTAATCAACGAGCGTATCGATCGACTCCCCGATGTGGGGGTCCATGTTAGCGATAAGCCGATAGTCGCTGATCTTCTGTTCTGGAGGCTCACTGACTTCTGGACGGCCACCAGCGCCCGCAGGACGCTTGATGACGGCACGCGGCGCATCTAAAGCGAATCCGACGCGCCCGTCAGCGGCACGTCTCATCATGGCCGCTTTTACATTACTCATATATCAGATTGGGTTAAATTTAGAGGATTATCCGAGAGTCCGCACGATCACTACAGATGCGAAGTGACCACCAGTTATATGTAAAACAAATTAGTACAGGGGATTATGCAACCCATAGGAACAGTCGTTTCCCTTGCTGTTATACTCGCTATTTTCTATACCTATATTCGCTGGTATTGGAACGGGGATGGAAGACTCAATAGTGAGTGGTTCAAATAACTGAGTGCATATTCCTTGCCCGGTAACTGCTTCCCCTGTACTTACCGTTAGACTCGCGAGCGCCGCCGTGCATAACGGGGCGAATAGGAACGTCGTCGATCTCGCGAAACGGATCGAGAACCGAAGGCCACTTTCGCAGACTTTGGGGGTTCCTTTTCGGGCTGTTCATCGGGCTGTTCGTTGACAGAGAGCGCTTCACCACCCGTTGGTGCTGGCTTTCTGGTCGCCATTTGGCGTCCCGGCTTCACCGAGAGACCTGGAGGGAACGCGCCCAGAACGCAGGCAATTGCGATGTCGTCCTTCCCGCTCTCAGAAGTGTCCTTACCGGAGAACTTCGGCTTCTGGCCGTCACGCTTCTGCTCTTTGACGATCGAAGCGAGCTGATCGTACATTTCGTCATCTTTCGCCAGTGTCACCTGGCCGTTGCGCAGGGCGGCGTTCATGTCGCCCATCATGTCCTTCACGGCATCCTGATTGGAGAAGTTGAATCCGATCACACCGCGACCAAGCTTGTCTCGGATGATCCGATCGAACGTTTCACCCGGCCCGGTGCTATCGAGAATGAGGTAATCCACGTCCATCGTCGAGTGGATCTGAGCCAACCGGTGAGCAACATGAACGGCATTCCCTCGATCTGGACTTTCTATACCCGCTTCCCGCAGCACATCGTTATCCACGATCTCCCAGTAGCGCATATCGCGCTTCTCTCCCAAGTGATCGTAGACCGTGACCACAGTATCGTCGTGATCGATGCCAATGTCTACTGCCATCACCCGCATGACGCCCGGTTGCTTCCGGGTGTAGATCCCGTATTGGTACGAGGGATCGAGAGATCGATCCTGTGCCTCAACGATCGATTGCTCGTTGAAGAATCGGTAGCTGTCATCAATAGGACGACAGAGATACTCTTGAGCGAACCCTTGAGGGTCCTTGAGCCGATCGCCTTCCACAACGTCAAGATTGAGGTCTGGACGAGCTGGCACTACGTCCTGCTCGTACAATGGGACTTCAACCTCGATGTCGTCCGCGTTCTTGAACGACGGCTGTTTTATCGAGATCGTTCCTATCTTGTTACCGTCCTCGTCGAAGCCCGTGGGCGTCCCACGAGCGTGGTTTCGCATGAACAGGTCGTTCTGTGCCTCGGGAGTGGAAACCTCCACCATGAGGCCCTGAGTGCCCAGAGAGACGAAGGGGCTGAACGCCCGGCTGGTCGCCTCTTGGTCTTCAAGGAACGCCATCTCGTCGATGAAGACAGTCTTTGCGCTGTCGTCACCTCGAGCACCTTTCGGGTTCCCTGTGTACGCTTTGTAGCGCGTTCCATTCCAGAGCACAATTTCGCTCTGCGTCGGTGTTTTGGCGAACGGAATGTTGATGCGGGCGTTCTCGAACAGATTCTTGAGGTCACGAATACGTGCCTGCGCCTGTTCCTCCTTCGAGGACACGATTGGGAAGAACGAGTTCCCGTTCATCATGCCGTCCAGCGCCAAACAGACTACGATAATGAAAGACACCCCGATACGGCGTCCTTTGTAGATGTTCAGCGTGCTCGAATCGCCGTAGAAATAGGCGTGAACGATCTTCGGCTGGTACGGATCGAACAGTTCGAGATCCCCGATCTGTCCCGTGTCAGTGTCTTTTACTTGAAAGAGGTCTTCTGCTATCCGATCTGGTCGCCCACGCCAGCGCTGAATAACATCATCCTCAGAGATGCCAGCTTGTTTGGCAAACTGGGCGACCAATTCATTCATTTTCTTCTAAATCAATCAGAGAATCGAGATCAGCCCGAATCCAGCAACAGTCGCGGTCGTATTCGTTACCATTCCATCGAATAATGAGGCCAGTTTGCTTTCCACCGGCCCGAATTCGATAATTTGAGACTTTTTCGGGATCGTTAACGCCCTCTCCGGGTCCTGCAACTGAGATTTCGCTTTTCTCAGGCATGACAGTCGACCAAATTCAGTGAGATGAGCTGATCGACAGTCCGCTCTTTGGCAAGAAGGACGTTCGTAGGCTCGGTTTCGTCGACGTTCAGAGACTCGAACAGCTCTTTTGGGACGGCAAGTGTCCGTGCGGGAACGCCAGCCTCGCCATACGTGGGAATGTGAGCGCTACCGACAGCGAGTTTGAATACAAGCGGATACGTGTTAGCGTATTTCCTCCGCAGCTGTTCGGCCCATTCAATATCAATGACCGCCCGATCGCCGCTGTAGGGAATTACATTGATTTGTGTCAGGTAGTATTTGCTCGAGAAAGATTCAACCATTATTCAACATTGCTGGTGACATAGATAGTCAGATAACCGCTATTTGGAAAGGTCTCAACCGCGCCGTCGTCATACGTTACTCGCCATTCCGCCCTATACACGCCAGGGCTGGCTGTATCCTGGGGTCGCCACTCATACACAACGACACCGGTCTCTTCAAGATCGATAAATGCCGTCTCGTCGAATACGAGGCCGCCGTCCTCGTCACGCATCCGAAACAGAACACTGGATTGTTCCAGGTCAACTGGAGATCCCGATCCATCTCGAAGCGTGGACTCGATTGCAGGAGACGTATCTCCTGTTTTGATTGTAAATGTCGCCATGATGTGTGATTAGTACCGCTTTCTAACGTCCACAGAGTTCCGACTCGATGCAGTGAAAACGTCCACACGTCGGTCTGTAATCTTCTTCCGACCGACCAGAGAGGTTAGAGCTGCCTCGATGGTCGCTGCCTGACCGGTTCTCTCAGTCGTGTAGACCGAAATTAGCGGCACAGCGGTCGAATTGACCGTCGATCCGCTCGAGATCGCGCTCGAGACACCGATTGTCCCCACATCTGTCTCACTCGACTGCATTTCGGTGATAATTGCACCCGATTCAGCCGACGAGACCGCTATTGGGTCAATTGGAGACGCAACTGCGCCCAGAATCGCTGAATCAGCGACAGAACTCGTTGTTCCAGTTGATTCGATCGGGAACGCGGTAGACGAGACCACCGAGACCTGTGCTTGAGCGTCATTTTCGCTTGCAACGCGCCCAAGAAGGGTTTCAGCGACCGATTCAGTAGCAATTGCGCCCGAAATACCCTCAGTTACAGCCCCAGAGGGAGCTGTTGTGGCACTCGAGAGCGCCATCGATGCTGCCCCGTAAGTGACATTTTCGTCAATTACGACGGCAGAGAGCGGAGATGCCTGAATTGTGGGGATAGCTGAGATCGCTTCCGTGTATCCAGATCCACTGCTCTGTTCCGCTACCGTCGAGAACGTCGATCGGGACGCCGAACTAACTGTCGCGGCGCTTCCCGAACTAATTCGAGCTGAAGCGGCTCCAGAGACAGTGGAATCTACGCTCGAGGACGCTTCTGAGATCGCACCTGTCTGCTCGGGAACGGCGGCAGATTCAACGATCGACCCGATCGCGAATATCTGGGATTCGGATGAACCCCACGCTGCCATAGGAGCAGCCACAGCGCCCACAGTCCCGCTTTCAGTTGTTGTCTGAGTAATCGTACTCGATTGAAACACTGCGGAACTGGAAGGTACTACAGAGCTTCCAGACACCGAGTTGGTCGTACTCGAGGAAATGCTTGGTGTACCCAACGCGAGGGTTCTAACAGCACTTGCTGTGATTTCTTCGCCCTCCGGTTCCGGCTCACCGCCAGATACCGGCTCTGTGGGCGCGGGGTCTCCGGCGGTTCCCACCCCAATCGTGTCTACAATTATGGAGCGCAAGTTACTGTTTTGCCCCACGCCCACTCTACCCGACGTGAGAGTGTTATCGGTCGTTGTAACTTGCCAAGTCGACGGCTCAGGGTCCTCATCCTTCCACAAACGGGCTTGAAAGGTGTCTCCGTGGATTCTGACCCGCATATGACACCAATCATCCCTACTTAGGCTGACACCCCCCCGTCCAAAATTCGTAGTCTCCTCTGTGTGTAATCTTAAACGTGGAGAGTCACTCCCCGCCACTTGGCTGACATACGTATGAGCGCTATCCGGGTCAAGCCTCACAAAGACGCCTTGGGTAAACGGATTGTTGGTAGGTTGAAACCGAAGGAGGACCTCATAATCGGACGTCGTGGCGGGTATAACGTTCCAATATGCACCCAAAAGACCGGACTCAAAGAAAGTCCTTAGTTCGAAAGCACGACCTCCGGCATATTCAGAGTCGCTGATAACACGCCGTCGCGTTTCGTCCGTGTCTACTGAATCCTCCTCCCAATTGGTCCAATCGTCCATCCCGTCATCCGGGGTGTCAGCATGATCGTACTCACTAAAATCGGTGTAATATTGAGCCATTTAGACCTCCACCTTGAATCGCTCCTCCCACGGTATCTCCCCGACGTCGATCTCCGGGAACCGCTGGCTGAGTATGACGTCGATCTCCCCGTCGCTTGTAGAGAGGGTGAGTTGGTCATGTTGGACGCTCATGTGGTTGACGGCGGCCCAAGAGCCGTAGACACGGGCTATGTAATACTCCCCGTCAAAGGTCGGATAGGCCGTCACGGGAGTCATATCAACGATGTTCCCGGCCCACCCCACAATCTCATCCTCTTGGCCGAACAACTCAGGGGAGCGCTCTGTCGATCCGTCAACGTCTGTCTCCGCTATGGGGAGGATGTACCACCGGTCATAAATTTGGGCCATAGGGAGTGTAAATCAGTTAGAGTTAGTCGAGCGAGATACCGCTACCCTGCATCGTGAACGTGGTCACGCTGCCAAGGTCGTAGGTCTGGTCGAGCTGGCCAGAGAACAGCAGATGTTCCGTGGCGCTCCCGTCACCGTCTGCCGTGAAGGTTGCCGTCACGAAATAACCGTCAACGCTCTCAGTCGAGTCATCAGTATCGTAGACGAGATCGTCGATAACAGTCTGCCAGTCACCCCCCGAAAGGCTGAACGTGAAATTGCTATCTCGAGTAGCTGACTGACGAGCATAGCCCGAACCACTGGGTTCAGAAGTGATCGCCGAAACGTCGTCAGAGTCAGACAGAACGTTGCCAGTGTAGTCGTAGAGACCGACACTGAAAGTGGTTGCACCACTCCCAGAACCGAATGCTTCCTTGAGAATAAATTCCTCTCCGTAGTTGTGTAATTGTGCCATAGATAGATTGAGATATTTCGTACGAGAAGGCGGGCAGGCCGTTCTCGAGTACTAAAACCGCTATATGCTACTCTTCGTCCTGTTTGTCCTGTTCGTCCTGGTCGTCAAACGCATCGGGATCGTAGCCTTCTCGATCGCCAACGAGATTTCCCATCACGCCAACGATGTCATCCATCAGCTCGCTGGCGGACTCGGCCTTCTCGTCTTTCATCTGTTGCTTACGAGTGATCCCCAGGCTGTCCTTGATCTTCTGAATGAGACGGACCTGAGACTGCATGACTTCCGTCAGCGCCTCGGGGACTGTCTCGGAGTCGATCTGCTGCCCGTCCGGGAGATACACAGCCTTCTGCGTTACCTCGCCGTGACGGAGCTGGTAGTCCTTGCCCCTCGCTTCTCGAACGATTTCGATTGCCAGTGTTTGGAAGTCGTGGGCTGTTGAGGGATCTGACTCGAGGTCGATCCCATAGGCGTCTGGCCACGAGAGAACCCAGTCATAGAGTTCCTCCTCGCGCTCGTCCATGTTCTCACGAAGGTGCTCGTCTTTCGCATACATAGCGTGTTTTAGATTCGCCATTTTGTCCATGTTTTCAGGACGGGGAATGACATTCCCTCCGTGGTGTTTGCAGCGACCGTTCTTCTTGACGTTCTGGGAGACACAGTACCGTGGCGGCCCATCATACTCTTCCGGCTGTCGCGGAATTTTTGCCAAGCAGAATTTATCCTCAAACGGTATGTACGGGTGATCGTAGCCTCTCCGCATCTCTCGAAGTTCCGTCTTTGTCTTACCGGTAACTTCGTTTGATGCCATGTATGGAAATTGTCAAGTGCTGTTTGGAGAGCTTGCCAACCCTGCCCATACCGTTAGTAGTGACACGTAGTGGTGGACACCCCTCAGTGCCCAGTCCGTGTCCGCCTGGATCTGGTGAAAAAGCTTCTTCGTACGAGAAGGCCAGCAGACCCAGCAACAGCCTGTCCGCCACGCCCAGTAGCTGAAAAGAGATAAACCAGCTACCTCAAAGAGAGAAAACTCGAGGAAGCTATCAAGAGGAGCTGGCGCGGTCACTCTTTGGTGACACTGAAAAGGGTATCATGCCAACCCCGGAAATCACTTCCTCCACCCTTAGTAATAGACAACGGTATATATAGGGGGTCGAGGGTTCATATACTCGTGCGTAGCACACTCACAGCATATCTGTGTATATATTTTACCGAAGTATACACGCCCGTGTATATTTACTAATCGGATAGTGGCAGATCAATCTTGTAACGACTTTCGGGCGCGTTTGCCGGTATCTCTGAATAGTAGCATACCCAACTATGGTTTGTTATTTTCAACCCAAAGCATTCCAGCCTCACTGGCGATGACGACTACTACTGCGACACCGACAACAATAGCGTTGGTTTCCAGAGAGTCAGCTCCGTAGCCTTCGTCCAATAAACCTACTGCCACAACAGTGACTGAAAGCCACCGAATACCCTTCACACTTGCTTCAATCATTATCCACCGCTTCGTTAGGAGTGCAATTCCTACCATTGCTGCACACACTACACCGACAACCGCAAGCAACCACATTAGATCCGTGAACGTAACCATCGTCGGCATTTTGAGTCGCTCATTATATATAGATGATTTTGAAAATTTCTGAGCAACTTACCCCTCTCACGCGAGCGGGTATGCCCGTCCAGTGGTGTCGCAACCCGTCGCACATCAGCGCATAATGCGTGCACGCATCGCTGGCGCACTCGAGCGTGCGGGAAGGCGGCCCACCATCCACCACCCGTTCTCGCACGCAAGCCTGCACACGTACCCGTAGCCGATCGGCCAAACACTGGGTAGTAGCACTCACTCGAGAAACAGATAGCTTTAAGATAGAAATAACTGCGGGTAATCCTCCAAAGGTGTTGATCCTCGAGATCGGTTACGTGCAGAAATCGGCGGTTTGGGTAGGTCAAAGCCCCGGTATTCGAGCTGCGCCGCGAAAGGCTCAAAATAGCGAAATCGGCGAAATAGCACTAACAAAAAGTAAATCTGGCACCAAAACGCTCAAGAAGGCCAGCAACGCCAGATAAAGCTCAGTGAAAGTGAACTTAACAACAGTCCACAGACATTCACACCCCAAATGCTCTAAACAGCGGTCTCGATACACTGAAACACCATTATTCAGCACTTCGACAAGTTTATATACTCCGGGGCTATCCCCACTATCATCGATTCGAAACCGATCGGGTGACAGTCGGTCGGGTAGTACGGTCGTGGTGCCTCACATTGTAGGCACGACAGCAAGCGAGCACGGGATTCGGACACACACATCATGCTCAATAGGCGTGTGTGTTCCCTCAAGCGCCACAATCGCGCCTCTCGAGAGGCGTGGGTCTGAGACGCCCCACACGGGGCCTGCGAAGCGTCGAAGTGCTCGCTCGGACAGCAGCAGCGCTGGCCAAAGCACGCCCCCCGGCCTTGCAGGAACCAACGGGTTCCTGAATCCGAGTCGCCGAGCGCCACCCCACCTTCGGTGGTAATAGCAAGCGACGTACACCTACGAGGGCGTGAAGGAGCGAGCAACCGGGACCTTCGAAGAAGGTGAACCCCGATCACAGGATGGTCGGGCAAATATCTCGAGCGGTGGAGGCCTTCGGCCTACACGGTGCAGCTCAAGACCGCTCCACCCCTCCGGGGTGCGAAGTCGCTCAAGCGAAATCGAGCAACCACGGGCAACATCTACGATGTTCAACGGTTCCGTCCCTCTCTCGAGAGGTACGCCACAAAATCAGGAACGAGTCCTATGGACTCGAGGACGAACGAGTTACGAGCGAAGCAGATCCCCTTGGGGATCTCCGACAAGGTGCAGCTATCACGACGAGTGACACACATCCCTTGGGATGTGGTCGTGGAAGGCCATCGAAACCGGACACCGAAAGGTGTCACCTGACTGGATACGGAAGCCACCACCTTCGGTGGCACAGAAAACCAACTACACCCCTCTGGGGTGTTGATCCTTCGGGGTCACAGACCAGCCTCGCGTATGAATCCCTTCGGGATCGTGTGTGAGCTGGTCGGCCCCCTACCAGTGAAACTGGTCTGCTGGTAGTTGAAAGCGAGTTGCGAAGCGAGCGAATACCGCTTTAGCGGTAACTATGGAGAACACCAATGTCAATCAAGACTATCCCCACCTTCGGTGAATCGAGCGAGAACAACAGCGGCAGCGGCAGCAACGACACCCGTAAGGGTGAGACAGTGCAGACCCTCGAGCTGACCTCCGGTCAGATTGAAGCGTACACCGAGTACGAAGCGGCGGTCGACATGGGCCGGTACGTGGCGAAGCTGCGCAAGCACGACGAGAGCGACGACTTAGCGAAGCTAATGGAATGGATCGTTGACCAGAAAGAAGAGGCAGGCAAAGCCTGCGAGGAACTGCCCGGCAACCTGCCAATGTTCCGTGCAGCCTTCCCGGTCGAAGACCGCACCGAGCTGGGCTTCTACGTCCTGCCTTCGGCAGAGGCAGCTAAGGTCGGCATCGACTACGACAGCGAAGATCACCTGCTGTTCCCCGTTATCGACGGGGAAGAGTGGATGCCAAGCCTGAGCCTCGGACGTGCCACCTACGTCGAAGGCGGCGAAGCCGAGAGTGCCGAGGAAACCGAGTCTGGCAGCGAACCTGAGTTCGGGATCGACGGGCTGACCGTCGCCGAGATCCGCGAGACTGTGACCAACGTCGAAGACGTCGAGACGCTCCAAGCCATGCTGAACGGCGAAGAGGCTTCTGAGAAGCCACGAAAGACTGCCATCACAGCGATCGAGGCACGACTTCGTGCAGTCAGCGAAGCTGACGGTGAGAGCGAATTTGAAGACGAGCAAGAAGCGGTCAGCGAAGCTGAGACCACTGACGAGATCGAGAAGGCGAAGGTCGAAGCGCTGAAAGCCCTGACCGAGACGCTGACCAAGACGACTGAAATTATTGAGACTCTGTAAGAGTCACAACCTAAGAAACGCTTATCACGTACGACCCCGACGAGAGTGGGGCCACTCATATCGAAGATATGGCATACCAATACCAGAGCGAAGACGGACACGCAAAGATCGGCGGCTCTCCGAGCCGCGAGGAACAGGCACACGGCGAAGCGGCAGACGAGCGACGAAACGGCTCACTCGAAGAGTGGGACCCCGAGGAGACTGGAGGTGAGCTGCCATGAGCTACCACTACGATGCCGACATGAACTGGGACTACACGTACGACGACCGCGACGAAGAAGAGCCTGAGTTCATCGTAGATGAAGAGTTGGCCTTCTCGCTCGGGATAGATGAACGAGATCCTGCCGACGACGAGGTGTTAGCATGAAACCACAATACCTCGAAGAGTTGTTCAACGAGAGTGAGCTAACGACGATCCCCGGCGGGTATCAAGTACCCGTTCTGGCGAAAAATCCACTGGCGGCACAGTTCGAGGTTCCACCTCGAGAAGTCGTAATTAGCGACCTCCTCGGGGTGTACCCCGAGTTCGAATACGAGCAGGTGGCCTACATGGTCGCCGCGATCTTCGGCAACTTCGACCTCGATGAAGTCGAGTTCGTTGACCGAATCGAGAACGAAGCCACGATTGTTGCACCGAGTGATCTCGGTGTTATCCTCAACTGATTACAGCAATGTACCTTGAAATCACAGCACCAGCGACTTGCACCGAATACGAAAACAGCGCAGCAGTCACCATTCATGGTGAAGTCACCAAAGAAGTGAACGTGGAAATGCCGAACGCGAACCTCGACTACTACTTCATCTCCAACGAGTGGATGGAGTACTACACTCGAGTGAAGATTCAGGGGCGAGAGTGGGAACTCGATCTCAGCGAAGCTGACGTCACACTCGAGATCACCGTCGACGAAGTGCGCGAATCAGCGAAGCTCCGTGCGTCGGAGGACTTCACGACCGAAGATGCAGTCCTTGGTGGCTGGTCGTCGCTGCGCCATGCACCAATGGCCGTCAAGAACGCCGCCAACGAACTGTTGTACGGTGAACCAACACCTTCGGAGAGTGACCGATAATTATATGCTATAAGACTCAGTTTATAGGAGGGACAACTTAAGAGTAGCTTTGTAAGAAAACAATGAGCACCAGCAGTAACGCCCAGACTGCCGTCTGGGATTGGGAGAGTACCGAGGAGAATAGTGACTGAAAATGACTTTACAAGGACCAGTTCGAGAAGGCGGACTTAGACACGGAGTGTTCGGGAACGGATCGGAGATCATCTACAACCCTGACAGTGACACTGAGTTCCTCATCATTCGATGGAACGAGAACGTCGACGACGAACGCAAGAGCCGGTTCCAGATCAAATGAAGTGGAAGTGTGACAGCTGCGGAGACACCTTCGGTGGGACAAGTAACGGTATGCCAACTGCACCATGTCCTCGGTGCTGCTCCATGCGAACCCGGATTGTATGACGAGAACGTGTAGAAAACACGGTCTCGAGATGCAGCGATCCTTGTCCTCTTCGAGTGGTAGACGTCGATACGTTTGCCCACAGTGCGAAAGAGAACGCGAAGCAAAGCGGAACATTGGCTTTAGCCAAACGGTGGAATTATGAGTGGAAATTCAACAGAAGCAGAGAGCACAGCAACGATCTACGAACCAGTGATGAACCGATCGAAGAAGGTTCGGTTCTATATTCCGATCGAGAAGGAGGGCAGCCAAACTGTCGTCGATGATGTCGTGAAACGACTGTGCAACCGGTTCGGTGGTGCAACGACAATTCCAGGGCAAGGCTCCTATGTCATGAATGACGGCGAGCTGTGTCAGGAGACCGTGACCCTCGTCGAGTCGTTTACGACTGACATTGATGTTGCCGAACTGACTCAGATTGCGCTGGACATCAAGGAATCGCTCGGAGAGGAGGCTGTCGCCTTTGAGACTGACAGTATCGAAACAGCGTTTATCTGAAATTAGCGTATAAGACTAACTCTTAAAGAATAACTTAGCCTTGATTGGTCTGTTTGGGGTTCAATTCCCCATCAAGGCTCTTGGCAGATACCTACAACTGCCGTGAATAGTATGACTGAATCCTACACTCTCAAGTTCGAGAACGGGGTGGAACGCGAGACCAGCATCACGCACTTCATTCTGAGTGCACTCGACGACCCAGAGGCTCGAGTCTTCGACTCATCTGGCGAAGAGCTGACCGACATTTCTGAGATTACCAGCAACGAATCTGTAAGACGAACCGCGTAAGATAACGGCCTTTCTTTCAGTTCAAGTCTGAAGCGCGGCCTTCGAGCACCCAGTACAAACCAGCTCGATCTGTGGATTAGAGAGAGAATCCTATGAACACAAACAGTGACTACAGCATCGCCTTTAGCGGTTTGACCAGTGCGGATAACATCGAAATGGCCTCCAGAGTCATGGACAAATATGGTCTCGAAGAGCAGCCAGAGCACAGCCTCTCGAGCGCTATTCAGGAACTCGATCCGGTCGAGATTGCTCCACTATTCGTGGGGAACCCATACGATCCAGAAGGCCAGCCGATCCCGATCAGCTTCTCGAACGCGACCATCAATCCGGACACTGCTATCGACTTAGCTCGCCGATCTATGTCTGGTGAACAGCTATCAGAAGACGATGGCGACTTCATGAGCTACGCCACTCACTCTGACGGCTACGCCGCCGTCCCTCACTATGAGTTCTTCTTTCCAATGGCAAAGGCGCTTCTCGATGCCGATATTCGAGATGTGTCTGGCGAGTTCCGCTGCTACGATAACGGTGCTCAGGTTCACGGCGAAGTCATGTTCCAAGACGCCGAGTCGCAGTTGAATCTCCCCGACGACCGCGATCCATTGTTCGTCGGACTAAGCGTCGGGAACAGCTACGATGGAACCTGTGCGATGTATGCACAAGGATATGCTATGGATACTACGTGCACTAACAGCATGAGGTCGCTCACCGATCGTAAGAGTCGAAAGCACATCGGCGAGCCTTCGGAGGTCGCTGAGTGGTGGGACGAAGTACTCATCCAGATGACGGCGCTTCGCGACATCCTCGGTGAGATCATCGAAGAAGCACTCGAGGTAGAGGTTGACTTCTTGAACCAGCCCTACGATCCCGAAGAGTTCTACGAGCACCTCGGCCTTCCAAGCTACCTCGCTCGAGCAGCGGCTACCACGGCCCGTAATCGCTCGCCACAAGAAGGTGGTACTCGTACGGTCATGAGCTTCTGGACGCTGCACAGTGGCCTCACGTCGGCACTGACTCACGACTTCAATGGCACCAGCGAAGTAGGTTCCATTGAGACGTACAGCCAAATCGCCAAAGAGCTGTTATTCAATCCGCAACGGATGATCGGCGAAGTCAAATCGTCCTACGAACGGCAGCAACGCCAGGACGAAGCAGTCGACGAGCGGACGCTGGAACAGAACATCGCCATGATCGAACAGTACGAAGTCACTCTTGACGATCGGAAAGAGGAGTTCGAAGAGTTCGAGAATCATATGAACGGGCTTCTGACGAACCCGGCGGAGAACTGAGTCAATGCCGCGAGTTGTGAAGTACGTTATTTCTGTTGAGTGGAGTCAAGACTGCGATGGGGGATCTGTCTATCTTCCACCGTATCGGTTCGAGAAGGACGCAAGCATCGCTGCTCGAGAGTTAGTAGACATTGGCTGTGTTGAAAGTGCGAAGGTCAGCGAAGTCGTTCTCGAGCAATAACACACCACGCGGCATCGCTGAGGGCGGAATTGTACCCGTAGCGTTACAGTGAGGAGTCGCGACCTCACCGGGCCTGGGCTGGCATCCCCGAACTGCCACGTAGAACCATGACTGAAGTACAAACCAGACAATCAGAGGAATCGCTGGCTTCCCTTCTCGCACGAGCAGGTGCCAGTGATCTGTTCATTGAATACACGATCACCTATCCAGACAGTACTGTCTCGTCGATGGTGCAGTTCTGGGTTCGAGAAGGCCTGCTCACCGACGACAACGCCACCGCAGGAAAACCGCACAGTGGCGGTTACTTCTTCGATGTGCTGTGGGGCGGTGATCTCGAGGAAGCGCTGCGTAATGCAGATGACGTGAATCGGGCTAACATGGAGGATCTCATACTATGAGCAAAGGAGACGATGTTGGAGTGGGCGTTGTACTGGTTGTGATCGGGTTACTGGGATTCGTCTTTGCGTTTGACAATCCAGACCTCGAGATCATGTTCCTCGTCGGCCCGCTTCTGATCCTCTTCGGGATCATTGGAATCCGTCAGTCACTGAACAGAGACAACTAATCCACGATATTATGGCAACTACAGAAAACCCCATTGAGCAACAGCAACAGCTCGCGATGCTCGTTGAGCTGTACTTCGAGTCGAACAACTACCGAGTTATCAACATGGATGATCGGGCGAATGAGTGCATAGCAGAGTTCTTCGAACTTGCTGACGAGATGTTTGAGGGAGACACTGCACTCGTCTTCGAACTACTGAACGTCTTCAAGGAGTCACAGGTGCGATGAACGGAGAGAACAGGTGTCCAAAGTGCGGATCTCCGGCACTGGCCTTCCAGAGCGGCTGCGCGAATTGTATGGCCTGTGGCTGGAGCAAGTGTCAGATATGAGTGACACGCAGTCGACGCTGCCTGGAGTCGCTCAGATTCCACCAGACGCTTGCATCTATTACGAACAGTGCGGGAACCAGATGCCACACAATAACTCGATTTGTGACGAGTGTCTCGACCGAGTTCGGGAAGCTGGGCACGGAAGAGGTGATTCAACATGACCGAGACTACAAAGAGAGAAAGTACAGAGTTGGACCGACGACTGAGCACTGGGAGCCTTCGAGAAGCGATGATGTGCCGCTGTAGCAACCCCGACGACTTCGAGGACGGATACCTTCGGTGGCTCGTCGAAATGCTCAGAACAGATTTTGCGAACGTTCTCGTCACCGTATTCGACGACAGAGAGTTACACATCGGCGTCGTCGATCGGGACGATGACGAAGTGAGAGCTGACACGCTGCGCTTCATGTCCGAGAACGGCTTTATGCCGGTCTATACTGGAGTCAGCGACTACGAGTACAAAGACGGTGAGTATCATCAGCACGCTTTCACTGAGTTCCGCCCCCACGAGAACGGCTTAGACGAACTGATCCGATCGTTCTACGGCGAGAAGCACACCGATTACTAACGACACAACTGAGAATTATGAACTGGGAAGAAGCACACGACATACTGGCAAGACTACCGAACAGATCGGTGAACTGGGTAGAGACAGAAGGCGCTTGGATGGTCATACACTTCGATCATCCTGATACGGGAACGCCGCTACAATTCGCGATTCAACTCGAGGACCAAGGACGCAGAGTCCTGATCGATGAAGAGACGCACGAGGAACTGTATGAGTTCTAAAAGCGGCTACGCCAAAGTTGAAGAGCTGACGCTACACGGACTTGGTGATCAGTTCGTGATCTACATACAGCTCCAGGGCTGCTACAAGCAGCGCATTCTGACGAGCATAGATACGTGTGACCACGATATAATTAGGCGCGGCGAGTTGGTAGGAAAAGATGCGAGAAGGCGGACCTGACGTTTGCTGACTTTGTCGAAACTCTTAGTCATACGCTACCTCTGAACATGATATTTTCATGCAGATATTTCGTCAATCACTTCTTGGAATTCAAAATAAAGGTCTCTATTATCGCTTTTTGCCTTTTCAGAAAACGTACTCCCATCAACCCCCTCCAAATAATTTTCGCCGCCTGAAAACAGAATTATTGGGCTGACATCTCCGCAATCTGGTTTCCTCAAACTAATAAATACGTGATGAAGTTCAGTCTCTCTTGTCGGATCAATATATGAGGGTGCTTTCACGTCTATATTGGTTAATTTGTTACTTACAGCATATGAATATATATCTGCGTAGTCCGCAATGTGTCGGATGTTTTTCTCAGTCGCTATAAAACAGAGTTCAAACGCTACTTCACCAGGGGGGGTGTGTGAACTACCTTCAAAGAAAAATTCACGCATCCGATTAAATTGACGAACAATCTCATTTGGTCCAGTTGCCTGTCGTACTGCTGCCTCAGATTTTATTTCATAAACATCCCCACGAGATGGTGCTCTCATTGGGGGATCTACATATACATACAAATCAGCTACACCACGATTTCCATAATGGCTGTAATGTGCTTCGGGAAAGATATTCACTTCACCCAAATCTTCAAAATATTCAGCATCACTTTCATGATTTTTTATTAGAACTTTCGTAAGATCATCTTCTTTTATAGACATTACTCATTTCACTATTTCGAAGTGTCTTTAATGCTGTTATCGAAATCGAACATCCAAACGAAATCGATTAGTTACGGATACATCGCTTTATGAGCATTGTGCCACCGTTCAAGAATTTCGATCGTTTCCTCTTCGCCACCTCGCCGATCTCCACACCATTCGAAGTCGACGTTATGATATGAAGACCAGTTCTCAATCGTCCCCATGACGCTGTTGGGATGCACCTTTCGCTTGTAGTTCCACTCGAGGATGTTCTGTACACTATCCTCGATTACGACGACGAATCCAAGCAGCTCGTCACCTCGAATGATCTCTTCTTTGAAGCGATCTCGATCCCACGTAATGGACTTGAGAAGATCGGGAAGCGACTTCCGCTCGACAGCAAAGACATCCTCGTATCCCTGTATGCTGTAATCACCGGTATCCAGTTTGTCGATTACCGTGTCGTAGCCCTCAAACTCGTAAGGAAGCTTCTCGCGAGTGTCGATGACGATTGTAAAGTCGCTCATGGTCAGTTGAGAGCGTCTGAGACTCGGTTGTAGCACGCAGCGACGATCTTGCGTCGGAATCCGAGTTCGTTCCCGAACTTCACGAAGAGATCGTCGTTGTTTCGATCGTTGCGATATGGGTGGTAGATCCGCCCATCATCACGGCAGACAAGAGCACAGACACAGAACGAGATCAGTGCAGCACCGCCACCGATATCTTTCAGGTCAAGTGCATCGAAGAGCTGCCGACCGGTTCGCTTCTGGTGATTCGTTAGTTCGAGTTGGCTCGAGATAGCGTCATACAGAGCCAGATTGTCGAGGCGGCGCAGTTCTTTGTTATCGGCCCAGTGGCCGTTGTAAACACCGGTATTGTATCCGTGGAATCGCTTGAATTTCGCGTGGAGTTCCGGTGGTGCTTCAGAAGTATGGAAGTGGGTCGCATTTTCGGTATCAGGAGAGATAATCGGCTCGTCAGATTGTTCGTCATATTCCATAGCAAATCACATTGGAGACACATCTGTGGGAAGACAAAGGACACCAAATAGTGTCAATAAGAGGTGTAGTAATTAGTGATAAGAAGTGTAACAGTGAGTGGTTCTACACTACTTCTATCGAGAAGGCGGCCAGACTACTACAACTATTCCCAGTAACTGGTTACAGTAACACCGAGTAACTCAGTGGGTATCACACTGGGAAGCTTAGTGGTTGTACTTGGTCTGTCGCCTTCTCGAACCAAGTACTGTAGAACACTTCTTATCACTAATTAGTGGAGACAGTTGTTCGTCTGCCTCCTTCCTCCCCCGTACCTTCGGTACGCATCATATTAAGTCTATCCTATAAAGTGACTCATATCGTCTTGGAACGACTTATCGGCGTCACGAATATTAATATGAGAGATAATAGCACACAAAACCCGAAAGCGGCAAGATGGTTAGAATCGTATCAGAAACTAATGGAAGAGGAGTTCGAGTTGGCCGGGGCCTACGTCGCCGGAGTGATCGACGGTGGTAGTTCCATTACAGCAGTGGTCTGGAAACAAAAGAGCGCACTCCTTGGCTATGAGATCCGGCCACAGGTTAGTTTACAGCGCCAAAATGAGGAAGTCCTCTACGTGATTGACGACTGGGCCAGGGAACATGGAGTCCGTGGTCGTATCGAAGAGAAATCCGACTCGACCATGTGGACGCTCGAGAATCGAGAAGACGTCAGAACGTTCTTACAAGCGCTCCAGCCCTACCTAATCGTCAACGACAACGTTGCCAATCTCGTCTTGGAAGAGCTGCTCCCACGACTCGAGGCGGGAACGCACCGGACAAAGGAAGGATTCTTAGAGACGATGGAGTACGTCGACATGATCCGCGATGAAGCGGCAGTGAGCCAACGTAAGTATGACCGAGAATACTTCGAAGAGTTGTGGGAAGACGAAATCAGTAACAGACAATCGTCACTATAGATTTTTAATTCCTTGTTTCACATCGACCGATTTAATCATGGTTGGAACATAACACTATTCCAGAATCCACAGTATGCCCTCTCTATCGGCGATTGTATCCCGTTTGTTTCCCAAAGTCGTTTTTACCGACATATTTATCCACCCTCAGCAAAAACGCTAATTTGCATGACTAAAGGTACTACGTCAGTCGAATTTGAGGGGCCGCACTCGCTCCAGCGAGCAAAGGATGTCCTTAGCAGCTACGACTTAGGAAAGGTTGAGAAAATCTCAATTGAAGTAGAAGAGACATTTGAAGATGAAACAGAAGATGCTACCAGCGATGAGGAAAGTACTAAAGAAGATGATGACCGAGAGCTGAAACAGATTCGTTCGGGGACAAATCATCACAAAGTTCTCTCGGCTGTTAAGCAATTAGAAGATGATGGTGCGGTATCTGGCAACGAAGTCTACGAGAAGTCGAACGATATCAAAGAGGGATCGGCGTTTGCATCCTTATCAAAACTGTATAAGCGTCGTTTGGTAGATCGAGAACGAGTTAGTGATGCGTCTGGGAGCCACTATGTGTACGAAATTACGAACTATGGCGAAGCAGAGTTAGACCGAATTGGGTTATACTAAAAGTCAAGAGATGGCTCTGTGCTGAACAAGAAGTGTATTAGCGGTACTTCTCAATGAGCGATCGGAGATCGTCTGCTGCCTGCTCATTCTCGCGCCGCTCGTAGTGCGCTGCCAGCGCCGTCAGGTCAGCAATGGGTATGTAGCCATCGGGGACTTCGGACGGCTCCTCGGTCGTCTGCTTGCCTTCTCGCTCTAATACCTTTTCGTCCGAGAAGTCGTCGGGATCAAGGTCCAGATCGAACTTGTCACTGACATCCTCGATGCGCTGCTCGTCGAGATCGGGGCCAACAGGAATACGAATGCCAGCAGTCTCGAGATCGGCGTCCTTCGGATGCACACTGTCATCGATCCGGGACAGGTGAACGGAGAGGCCGTGTGTGCCTTTGAATTTCTCACCACAGTATTTGCACAGCAGCAGCTCGTGATCGTACTCTTTCGAGGTCGGAACGTTGAGTGTCAGCTCTTTTTGTCCAACCACTTCGAGGTTCTCCTTGTCCTGTTCCCACGTTTCTGGGACATCTTTGTGGCCGCCGTGGGCCTCGTCACTCGATCGGTAGACGTGAAGGTAGAGGCCTCGAGAACGCTTCTCTTCGCCGCAGTACGGACATTTGACGAGATCCTCGTCGTGTGTATGTTGTTGGTATTTGGCCTTCTCGCTCTGGTTCCCGCTCATTATACGTGTGTCTTCACTCTACGATACAATAAGCGTTTCTTAGAAAGTTTTCCTTATGACTTAGGAATTACATTATAGGAAACACTTATTATGACCTCAGCGAATTGTATTGGGGAGAGAGGAAAACTGGCTCTCTCGCCTTTCGGGGTCGGAATCCCCGGCGGAATCCCACCGCATAACGTCCGCACTAACACTCTCTACAACTTCTGTTAAGACGACAACTGGTCCACGAGTGGTTCGATTCCACTATGTCGCTTCCGAGCCTTAGCGCTCGGAGTGCCAGCGTAAGGCACACACCGTAGTTACCGCTTGGTTTGGGGAAACCACGCGCTCGTGGGGGTCGGCCACTCGCCACCCACCACGTTCTGAATCACCTATTCTTTGATTAGGGCCTCAAAATCGTCTACCTCATCGTACTGATCTTGATAGACAAGGGCAGCTTTGCCGAGAGATGTGATCTCATATAGTCCAGACCGCTTTGCGGGGCCGATTTTGGATGTCAATCCATAATCTTCGAGAATCGGGAGTCGGGTATTAATATTCTTCCGGGATTTTCCGGTATGATGCTTCAGATTTGTCGCAACGTTTCGTCCCGTCTCCTCGAGTGCTTCGAGAATTAGAAAGTCGGTAGGCTGTCTGAGTTTCATGTTTATGTGATGTTTTTGTTCGTATTTACAGCTATATATTGCCAATCTATAATTACCAAAAAATATTGTGGGTAGATACTTCGGGGTTCAAGGCCCATATCCGGTTCAACTCCGGCTCGAGGTCTGAGGGTGGTGACACAAAACAGAGACACACCACCCTGTCCGCATAGTCCATAAGAAAAATAACATAAGAAAAACATAGAGAGAAACTTCATTACATGAACTCGAAATACAGCGCATTCCAGTCCAACACCAGCACTACCAGCACCACCAGCACCAGCAGCGGCAGCGACGACGGCTACGACCGCGATGCACAACTCAAGTGGAAGCCGAACGCCAGCTTCCGGGGCGTCCTCGACTCGGTGTACGCAGGCGACAACAAATGGGGACAGTCGCTCGGTGTCAAATTCACTGATGGCAAGCTCGTCGACGGTGTGCTGATGGAGCGGTTGGACGAGAGCGGCGAAGCTGATGGTACGCTGAAGTTGTTCGCCTGGGAGCAGATGCCTGTCATCCTCGACAAGAACCTGTCTGCTGATGACGCTCCTGACGTCTTCACGGAGGAGATCGTGGGTAAGACCTACAAGTACCAGCTCGTGGGTGCTCGAGTCGAGGGCGAAGAAAGCAGCGACCCAGAAGATACCATTGATTTTGGCGACTTCATCATGTGGGAAGACGGTGGCAAGAAGCCATCGTCCACTGCAAAAGTGCTTGCTCAGATGCTGACGAACCTCGGTCGTGATTCGATCGTTGACCGCAACGACATCATGAACTGGTTGGCCGTCAACCGGATCGAGGCACGCGAGGATCTGCTTGGCCGAGAGCTTGAGGTGTTTAAAATCGTCAAACAGGGCGATAAGCACGACTTCCACAGTCCAGTGGTGATTGACACCAAGACCGGTGAACAGGTTCGGATCGGGAACGGGGGCAGCTCGCCTGCTTCTTCTGAGTCTCAAAGCAGTTCTCCAGAACCCGCCACGAAGGAGTCGTCTGTAGACACGAGTGATTTGGTGTCCGACCTTCCCGAACCAGTTGCTGACTTCATTGAGTTCTGCCAGGACTTCGGTCTCACCGATGAGGATCAGATTCGGACGAACCTCACCGAGATGGCAGAAGAGGATGGAAACTCGCTGACCGGTGAAATGGTCGACGAAGTTGGCGAAGACGAGATCGTGGCGACGATCCTCGAATAGAAGCGACCCCTTCCCAGTTTGAAAATGCATGAAAGCGGTGGGAGAGAGACAGCGAGCGGCACACTTCATGAAATTAAAAGAACACACAGTTAGCTACGGTCGCAAAGTCATGCTCCAGCAGTACGAGCCGATTGATGTCCACGAGAGCGTTACCGTCCAGTTAGAGGAGGGCGATGATCTCGAAGAAGTGAGCGCTGAACTTGACACAGTAATCCGCGAGAACGTGGAGCGCCGGGTCCTGAAGCGCGTCCTTCAGAAGAAGATGGAAGACGAGAAGGACGATGACTGAAACTGAGAAACCAGAACTCTTCCAAGTACTTCAGGCAGCGCAGGACGGCGGATTAGTTGGCGAAGAAGAGACTGCATTGACAGTCTTCACGGCAATGATCCGTGGCGGCATGGTCATCATGAACGGCCCCTCGCGGGTCGGAAAGACCTTCACCGTCACGCGAATGAGTCGGGCAATTCCAGACAGCGATGTGTACGAAATGTCGACTACAATGTCGCCTACGGCATTGTACTACGCCGCTGATGAGATCAACGCCTGTCGGGTCCATATCTATCAGGACCTGGCGAGCCTTCCTGACCACATCGAAGGCGTCCTAAAGGCGAACGCCGAGGGGCTACCGGCCTCTCGAGAAGTCACCGACATTACGTCCGGCGACACGGTTCGCATGACGATCAATCCCCCAGACTGTATCATCGTGGGGATTGCGAGCGATAACGAGAAGATCGATCTCAACGACTACCCCGAGCTGCGAAATAGGGGCCTGATCGTCTCGTGTGACGCCAGCCAGGAACAGACCGAGCGTATTCTCGACAGTCAGGCTGACACGCTCAGTGGACTGAAGAAAATGCATCTGACTCCTGAGCAGCTGGCTGGTATTCACGAGTACGTCAAGGACATACCCATTTCGCGGTATGCTCGAGACGACTCTCTGGGAACCATTCTAAATATCCCTGGTGGTCGCCCACTTCGCGAACAGGACCCAGTTCCGACGCACTTCACGGAGGCACGTGACGACTACATGAGGCTGAACGACTTCATTGAGTCCGTCACGCTGTTCCACTACGCCGATCGCATGGAGATCCTGCATGACGGTCAGCCCGCGTTGTTGGTTACACCAGCCGACGTCTGGCACGGGATGCGGATCTTCGGGAATCAGATGATTATGTCGGCACTCAACCTCAAGGAGATCGACAAGGTGATTCTCGAGTTCCTTCGCGAAGAGAAGTCGGCGTTCACGGTCTCGAAGATTCAGGCGAAGATCCGTGCTGACGGGTACAACGTGACCGATCGAGATGTCCACGGTGCGCTGAAATCGATGAAAGGGAAGGCGTACGTCGACGTGAATCAGGCAGATAACCCACAGACGTGGTACGCAACGGGATTCGCTTCTGTTGTTGACCACCCGGCTGCTGTGGACTACCAGGCGCTCGTCGATCAGACTGAAAAGATTGCTCGAGAGGTTCTCCCTGCCGGAGAAGCGGAAGAGTACATCTACCGGTTCTGTCGCGGCGAGGGGCTGATCGTCACCGATCCGATCAACGGCGAACAGGTGAACATCGCTGAGGATACCAGCTTCGCCGAGCAGCTTGAAGAAGCCGAAGAAGAACTCGAGGATGTATTGAACACGCCTCTGTGGGGAACTGATGAGTCCGAGAAGGCGGACGACGAAGAAGAAAGGGAGGAAAATGAGATCGAACTTAGCGGCGACAGACCCCAGAGTGCCGCTGAAGCTGAGGCGACTGCTTTCGAGACGGTTGAAGGCAGCGAATCCGGTCAGGGAACACTGCTGTGAGCATGGATGAGCAAAGAATTGACGTCAGCAATTGGCGTCTGGTGTTCGACATATCCACGCCGAGTAACAGCTCACCAGCGCGAATGCGATTCACCGGTTAAGATAGCAGCACAGTTGAATAACGCAGAAGGAACAGACATCCCCCGTTTGTGAGCGTGTATGGCTTCCCGGACGGACATACGACGGACGGCGCGATACCAGCCATTGATACGCTGTTCATTGACTTCGACATACCGAGCGGCGGCGAGTACCGCAGTTCGGACCCAGACCCACAAGCGTGGTATCGGGATATGTCGGCGCTCCTAACCCGTGTGAGGGAGGTCTGCCGCCTTCTCGAAACAGAAGGTTCGGCGAAACACTTCCGAGGTGCACTGTCGGGACACAAAGGCGTCCACCTGTACTTGGATTTCCCCGTACTCGATTCCCAGGAAGGGACGATGCGCCAGTTCAAGAGCGGCATGAGAACGTACTCTGACGAGCTAATCTCTTATCTCGAGTCAGAGACGTATCTTGATCTGGAGCCGTGGGTGGACGTTGACAGTAGCGACTTGGCCCGGCTCTGCCGGATGCCAAATACGCTGCATCTTGGGGCAACTCGAGCCTTCAATGAAGATCGGTACTGCGTTCCCGTATCGATCAGAGAACTTGCCAATATCACGCCTAACGAGTACGTGAAGCTCACTCGTTCACCGAGAGTTGTACCGGAAGACTGCCACCGTAATCCGTCCGAGAAGGCGGCCTCAATTCTTACTCAATATATTCGAGAGGCAAGCAGCGGACACTCGTTCAGCTCGAGTAACTATGATCCGAAGGCAGTCAAGCGGTACGAGAAGGAACAGAACGAGAACATTACGATCGACGACTTGCCCTTCTTGATGCACGGAAAGCCGTGTATCAGTGGATACAGAGACCGAGCTGATAAATTCAGCTACGGGGCGGCAAGTCACGCGATGGAATTAAACGTCATCGCCCATCTCACTGCGAAGAACGTCCCGGTCGACGTGATCGTGGAGTTGTTTAGCGGCGACGATGAGTTCGATGAAGCATATACCCGAGAACAGATCAAGAAGGTCATCGCACACAATTACAGCGAGTTCAATTGTGAGACGATCAAGGAGCAGGCTCCGATGTTCTGCGGGGAATGCGATTGTGAATATAATAGCGAACCCGAGATAGAAGCCACTCGCGAATAGCGCCCTTCTCGCACATCTTCGCTATCACTACCTACACCTACATGAGTTACAACTTAACACCAGCACAGAGATCCGTCTACGAGCTACTCCCCGCGACCACCGCAGAGGTGGCCGACGAGTTGGGGATCTCCGAATCGACGGTGAGAGACCACTTGCGGGCTATCAACGCAGAGATTCCACTTGTGAATCGCGACGGTGTTCGATACCCAGCGACTGAGCTTCGAACGCTCGAGTCGCATCCGACGAACTACAACCGCCCGGCGAATCACGCTTCGAAGTCCGCACAGTCCAAAGCAGCAAATGCTCACCTTGGTGAGCTGAACGACCGCCTCGTCCGGTTGCTCAACCAAAGCCTCCCAGCAATTGCTGACGGTGGCCTCGAGTACAATCCCAGCAACGAAGATGTCGTAATTCACCGATCTGACGACCACATTGGTGCTGTCGTTGAAGACGAGTTCGGCAACGTGGTGTTCAACAAGGACATTGCTGCTGAGAGAATCCGGTCGGTCACTGATTCGGTGATGAACCTGATCGATCGGGAAGAGAAAGCCGATCGGAAGTTCGATACCGCTCATCTATTACTGGGCGGGGATACGGTGACTGGAGAAAACATCTACAGCCACCAGCCCCACGAGATCGATCTCACGCTCGACGAGCAGATCGACTTGGCCTGCGAGCTGTACCTCGAGCAGATCCGTCGTCTTTCCGCCCGCTTCCCGAGCGTTCAGGTGGTTTGTCAGCCTGGAAATCACGGCGAACTTCGTGCAAACGGGATGAGCCAGATGGCTAACGCTGACCAGATCGTCTACATGATGCTCGATCTCCTGGTCCGTGAAAGCGACATGGAGAACGTCACGTTCATTCGATCCGGCCCGACCGGATTCGTGAACTTCGAAATGCGCAACGGCAAGCATCGTGGACACCTGCGCCACGGACAGAACTGCTCGGCCCACATCGGAACGCCCAGCGCCCAGAACAAGTGGCGCGGATGGCAGATGCAGCATCAGTACGACGTCGCCTACCGGGGTCACTACCACGAGTTCAAACTGGAACACGTCATGAACCGTCCTGTTCTGATGTCTGGTTCGATCTGCCCACCGGGTGAGTATGAAGAGAGCCTGAGTGTGTGGAGCGAACCGGCGGCAACGATCCACGGCGTGACCGACGAGTACTCGCTGGCATGGCTGTACCCAGTACAGTTTGGACACGAACAACACAGCAAGACCGTAGATACAGAACTTCTGACTGCTGGTCTCTAAGACTCACTACGTAAGAGCTATTATCTACCACGACATGAAGACTATCAGTGAATCCAGTAAATCAGGAATCGAAGCAGGAAAAACCACCACGGGGTCGGCACTATGAAGACCGACAACGTGGCCGTTCGGGAAGCGGACGGAGTGTTCTACGCCTACTATATCGGCGAGGATGCCCCGCTTCTCGATACGGTAAGCGCCACTCGAGAGGGTGCAATCAGTGCTCTCTACAAAGAGTGGAAGCAGTTCCGTCGTGTGGTCGACGGGTCGGTCGAGGCACACGAGGTGTCTCATGGGTGCTGACAACCACTCGACCTCTATTCCCACTAATTTCGAGGAGGTCGAAGGTACGCAGCCCAGTGAAATTGAGACGAACACCGGGGATCATCGGGTCTACCATTTGTGGATCGCCGAGGTTCCCGGTGCTGATCTAACACCCACGTACATCTACATTCGGGCAGATTCACTGTCTGAGGCGTGGTTGAGAGCGCAGCACATTGGAATGACGTTCGGTGTAGTTCATCCTGCCCAGGTTGAGCTGCACCCCGTCGAGCTGTACGTCTGAGAATACCCCCTGAGAGAAATCTACCTAACCCTAAATCGAAAATGCACGTTGACCGACGCAACACCCGAGCGGACCACTTCGCAGTTACCGATGTTGACCTTCGCGGCGATGGAAGCCCCATCATGCTGTCGCTACCCGGTGGCACGGTCGTCTCGAAGACGATCGAGTACACGACCACGATGTGTCCAGAGTGCGAAGACCACGAGGGAGAGAACACGATTGCGGCCTGGACTGACGATCTTGGAGATGAAATCTGTCCGATATGCGGATTCATCTGCAACGGGAACCGCAAGCAGATGTGGCCAGAAGACTTCAACTTCGGATCTCGAGGCGGATTTGAGGGAATCGATGCGCCCGCTCTGAACGACGCGGCACCGATGTACCCGTCTGCCATCCCAAGCAGAGATGGTGAATCTGAGGGAACGGTCGGCCCAGAATACGGACACCACTAATCTAAGACTCACTATGTTTGAGAAGCTCCAAGGTCTACTCGGAAAGGAATCGGTTGAAGAAAGCGTCTCCCCAGCAGACATTGCCCGAGACATCAACGCACTCCATCAGTCGATGGATGAAATGAAGCAGTACTCGCTGGACACAATGACCTGGCTTGCAGATGAGCAAGAACGTCTCGAAGAGGAAGGTGAGACCGAGATCGCCGAAGAGCTTGACGATCTCATGCTGTACGTCCAGACCGTATTCCTTCGGATCGAGTACGGGGATCAGTCCGTTCGGCCAGACGCAGAAGAGAAAATCGAAGAGGCTGGTGAAAGCGTCGACGACGTTCTCGAGGCTGCCAACGATTCCGAGGGGAGCGAATGACTCGATATGTTCGGGAGACTCACTGTTACAGTGGTGATGGTTTCGACGTTGATGGACACATCATCGAGGTGCTCAACCATTCGGAGCTACGTAGCAGCGTCACGGTACTGGTCGAGAAGGCGGACCCACAATTCGTTGTTGAAGAGACCGCCCCGCTTCCCGAACGAGTAAGTGACGACACTCAGGAGTCCCCTCAGAAGCTGATCTTCTTCTGTAACGCAGAAACGTCAGACGGAGAGCAGTGTACCAGGGAAGTTGAAGAGTGCGGAGATCGCTGCTGGCAGCACACGCTGGAGAATGAGGAATGAACATCATCGTTCTTTCGTTCCTTGCAGCACTGTCTGTCGGCCTCCTCGTCGGTGTACTGTTCACCGTCCTTGACTTCCCAATTCCCGCGCCACCAACGTTTGCTGGCGTCATGGGCGTAATTGGGACCGTTCTCGGACTGTTCCTTGGACACCAGATATTGCTCCGGGTGATCGGGTGACTACCTCGATTCCGTGGAGCGATGTGAAGACGCTGAATATTGACTTCGACCACACGATCACGGATAGGACAACCGACGAGTACCTGCCACCCTGTGAGCAGGAACCGAACACTGATCTGATCGAGAAGCTGCACGACGCCTACTACGACGGGAAGACGATCATCGTCTGGACGGCCAGACCGTGGTCAGACGCCTCCCAAGTCGCCGGTATGCTGACGCTGTGGGGAGTTCCATTCCACGGTCTCATGATGGCGAAGGGTGGCTCCGATATGTACGTGGATGATAAGGCCATGCGACCGTACGAGTTCGTCGATCAGCCGTCAGAGCGTGATGAAGATCAGTGCCGGTTAGATGAGCTGAAATAAGCGGATAGCTCCCCGTAGCGCATGAAAAGGAGATGAAAGAGGGAGTGACCACTACAGAGAGAAATGCCAATACAAGAGATACACGAACCAGAGCCAACGCCAGATACAACGTGGGCCATTTGGATTCTCTACCCCGGTGTAGATGAAGACGATAAGCCGACGAAGTACACTGGCGTTGTAGACGTACTGAAACTCCCGAACGGGACAATCAAAATAGCACACCACGACGGCGTGGTGTCAGAACGCGGAGGAGAGATCATACGAATGCGCCAAGAGCACCTTGACTGACAAAAACATGAGTGACAACCACAAGACGGTAACTGAAATTCTGGAAGAGAGCGCGGAAACCTACAAGATGAAGAACGCGGACTATGGCCGTTCTTGGCAGAACATCGGTCACGTCCTTCACACGCTCGCTAACGAGCAGCCAGTCGTTCTCAAGACACCAGAAGACTGGATCGCAGTCGGGCTATTCACCCGACGCCTGGACAAGATCGCCCGCAGCTTCAACATGGATCTACTCGATCATGATCCGAACTTCGAAGCGGCGACCGATGCCGACGAAGACGAGTCAGTCTACGCTGCCATGCAAGCAGAGAACAAGTACGACAAGCGGCGGCTGGCAAAGAAGGCTGAGAAACACGTCTATGTCGTCGATCCCGAGCGCACGGAATCTGATCCGACTGCTGAGTACGAAGAGGAGGACGAATCATGAGCGCCGATCTCGATCAGATGATCGCTCGCGTCGACGAGCAAATCGGTGCGAACATGGCTGTTCTCTCTGTCTACAACCGATCAAAAGCCGATCGTGATTACCGAGCGTTGACGTTCGAGAAGGCGACCGGCGAGGCATTGCTGTGAGCGTTCACAGAATGTCCTCGGCCTTCAGTAGCCAATATCCGATCCCCAAAATGCCGACTGTCAAAACTGGTAGCAGCAACGGAATCAATGCCCAGTTTATCATATCAAAAATATACCGGGTATGCTGTATTAAATCACCAGGGTGGGGGGTATCCCGAACATATTCAACCGACGTGGAGGCTGGGTGATGACCTTCTCGAACCGAGAGGTGCTCGTTGAAATTCTGACGCACGCACGATCGCAACCTCGGTGCGTCATTGAGTTTACCACCGACGAAGATGGTGAGACGACGGTAGCCGACATCACGAGTCACGTAAAGCAATTAGAGGAAATGAACTGATGCACTGGATTACGTTTGACCATCCAATTGAAGGATCGCCCGTAGGATTCCGAACGTGGATCTACGACGATGAGACCGTGGCAGTGAACCCGGACGACTTGATGCTCGAGTGGGCTATGGGTTCCCCCGAGTATCTGGATGAGATCATAGAGTCACAAGGCGATGAGTCTTGGAAGGAGACAGCAGATGCCCGATCAGAGTGACGTGCTCGGGGATCTGCGCGAGAACGCCGCCGATGGCGAGTTACCGTACATATCGAAGTCGCGTGTAACGACATACAAGACGTGTCCACGTCGCTTCTACTATCAGTATGTGCTGGGGCTTCGGACCCCGGATAACTACTACACGAAGCGCGGTCGGCAGGTCCACAAAGCGTACGAGTTGTACTACGAGAACCTTCTCGAGCACTACGCCGACACCGGGGAGATCCCCGAGGATCTCACTGAGTTGTTGCCCGAAGACGTGTCGTTGTGGGCTGACTGGATCGAGCCGTACATCTCGAACTTCATAATGTTCGAAGAAGCGCGGCGCGAAGCAGCTCCCGACGCCGAGTCCTTCCTACCAGTTGGAGTGGAAGCGGAGGGGTGGGACTGGGAACAGGCACCGCCGCTCATGGGTTACGCTGATGTAATCCTGAATGCCTCGAGTGTACCTGAAGTACAAGCCGATGAAGGAGTCGTAGTCGTGGATTTCAAAACTGGGAAGACACCAGACAAGAAGTACCGCGATGACGGGATTTTCTTGGAAGGAGAGTACTACAGTATGCTTTTTTCGGATGACTGGGACATAGCAGCGGTTGCCGGGTACTTCCCGATGAACGACGACTTCCTCGTCAGCGAGTTGAATGCGGAGCGCCGTTCTCGAATCAAGACGTATATCGAAGAGATGACCACGGGAAAGATTCGCGAAGACTTCCCCATATGTGAACAGCCATTGTGTAAGTGGGGAAAGGACGACGACCAACAGTGCGATTTCTACTCCATCTGTAGTTCGCGTTGGGGGAAGTTCGACGGACCCGGACCCACCTACGACTGAGAGGAATATGAGCCAAGTACAACAGACCCTATTCAGCGACAGCTATAACGATTCACACAGACCGCTTCTGAAGCGGTTACGCATAGTCGACGTCATCACGACGGTCAATGGAGGCACTGACACAGCGTATGCCGCAGCTCGCTCTGGCGTCATTATCGGAATACGATCGAACTACCGCCGACCACCGAGAGACGTGTCCATTGATTTCGTTGACTGGCCGTTCACAGAAGTAGAGAGTCCCGACGACGTAGAAGCCACCTTTGAGAAGCATCTCGAGGTAGTAAAGAGAGAACGTCCGAAGTACGCAGTAGCACCAGATATTGACGAGAACGTTGGTTACACCGAGGCAATCCGCTACGCTGTGCAGCTCGACGAGTACTGCGAGACCGTGATCGTTGTGCCGAAGAGCATTCATCCGCTGGACGTTCCCGATCGGTTCCGTGTCGGTATGCCGTGTCAGGAACGGTTCGGTGGAACGCCACACCCCTGGAGCGAGTACCGCGATTGTCGCGAAGTTCACGTCCTGGGTGGCCACCCAACGAAGCAGTTCCAGACCGAGAAATACTACGTTCCCGTTCGCTCCGTAGATACGGCTGTGCCGATCTCGAGGGCACGCTGGGGCGACGTCTGGTCGTTCTCCGACCGGAAGTTCTTGCGACAGAATCGCGGCTATTACGGTAGCATCCAGCGGAGCTTTGGGAATATCTGGACTGAGTGGAATGGAGTGGATGTCACGCTTGGTCGACGAGAGAGAATGAGATACAGAAAGCCCGAAAGTGCCTATGATCCCGCCCCCTTCCCGGACGAGACCCTGCTCGCACCCGGTGACGATGTTCCATTCCCAGGTCGCGTGTGGCATATGGAGAATTAAACTATAGAGAACGTGACTGTCTGTATTAGCGGCAAGGTTATTACCAATAAAAATCTATTGGTGTCAGTTACTGGGGCAACACGGGGTTATGGGGACAACAGTAAATGACCGGGTTGCTCTGGTACGTGGATTCCCTATGGACAAGCGTAACTACACTCCACAGATCAAGGTGGCAGAAACCGATCAGTTTCCCTTATCGCCTGGTCTTGCAGGGCTGTTGAAGGAGAAGTGTTGCTCTGAAGAGCCTGATGCACGCTACAAACATGTCCGACTCGATGAAGATGGTAACTGGCAGATGGACGACCATCTGGAGTGCTATCTCTGGTATCCTGGTAGCCCGTTGCAGTCGTGCTTCTACGAGGTAGTCGAACACAGAATGTGCTGTGGCGAGATCAAGCCTGTTCGCGAGTACTATCAAGTTGAGTACTATCGGATTCCGAACCTCCTCGCGAATTTCAACTCGAAGGAAATCAGGGGTGGCCATGCCTGGATTGTCACGCAAGTGAACAACATCCAACTCGAGGAATGGTACAGAGCGAACGGCGTTCTGGACTTCTCTGAGAGTGTTCTCGACGAGATACAGAATCAAGAAAAACAAGAGAATGGTAAAACTATACGTAACGAATGTAACAGCAGCATGGAACGAAAAACGAAACGAGCAGACGATTAGGTTACACGGGCGGGCGGCGGATCGCGGCTACGAATCGATTGAGATTTTCGGGTTTTCACCACACTTCTACGCGCCCACGCACGAGATCGAGAAGCTGGGCCGCACGCTGTTCACACATCAAGAAGTGACTGGTGTCGAAGAGTCTGGCTACGAATCCCTGTTTGGTGACGAACTGGGCCGCATTGAGGTCCGTAACCACTGGGATGTCAACGAGGTTGCGAGCCTATTCGACGAAACGTTCCAGACGGACCCCTACCTGACAAACACAGCACGGGTAGAATGGGGGCTGTTCACGGGCGTTGAAGCGCCAGCATACGAAGTTCACTACAGCGAACTCGAGTCGGTTGACTTCACGGTCCCGACCCGCGTCATGACGTTCGACATTGAAACGGACGATCGTGGCGAGTTCCCTGAACTGGGAGAGCGAGCAATTCTCTCGATTGTGGCTCACGACAGCTACACCGACGAGACGATCGCCTTCGTTGATCTCGCGGGTCGCCCCGTAGAAGAAGCGTTCCCGAACGGGAAGCCGGAGGGAGTCGATGCCGTTCACTACGACAGAGACGAGAAGCGAATGCTGATCCGCTTCGCCTGCTGGGTCAAAGAAATCTGTCCTGACGTCATCACCGGGTGGAACATAGAATCGTTCGATATGCCGTATCTTCTCGCTCGGATGGATGCCTTGGACGTGGACACCGATCGGATGAGCCGAGAGGGATACGCTCGAGTGACAAAGCGTGGCCACGCCAGGATGAAGGGCCACAGCATTCACGATATGCTGATCGCCTACAAGTCGACGAAGCGGGGCGAGCTGCGCTCCTTCTCGCTCGATGCAGTGGCAGAAGCCGAACTTGGCGAGAAGAAATTGGACCACAGTGGGGAGTCGATCTACGAGATGTGGTGCGACGATGTGGACAAGCTGATTCGTTACAACGCGAAAGACGTTCGCCTCGTCGTGGAAATTGACCGGAAATCCGGTGTGCTTGACTTCAAACAGGCACTGCGTCATGAGATCGGCGTCGATCTCGAGGGAACGACGGCTAACCACGAGTTCATCGACATGATGGCGCGGCGCAAACTCCACGAAAAGGGACTCATTGCGCCGGACGCGAAGCACGTCGAGAAGGACGAGAAGTACGAGGGAGCGTACGTGTTCCCGCCGTACACGGGAGTGGCCAAAAACGTGGTTGGGATGGACCTGTCGTCGCTGTACCCGATGACGATGGCCATGCTAAATGCCAGCCCCGAAATGGTGCTGCCGCCAGGAAACCACGAGGGACCACACTCGATCGCCCCGAATGGCGCTCGCTTCTCGCTCGAGAAAGATGGCATCCTCAAAGAGTTAGTTGACGATGCGATTGACCTGAAGGCCGACTACAAGGAGCTACGTGACTCATACAAAGCTGGCACTCCCGAATACGAAGAATACAGCGAGAAATATGATGTAAATAAGACAAAGACTAATTCTGTCTACGGCGTTTCGGGGTGGCCTCGCTTCTTCCTGTACGACGAGCGCGTTGCAGAGGGCGTCACGACGATGGGACAGGCAGTCATCAAAACCACTCAGAAGTACATCAACGAGCACACCGAAGGCCAGGTGATCTACGGGGATACGGATTCAGTTCCAATGAACGAACCAATACTCATCCGAGACGAGAATGGGAGCATAGATATTGTAGAAATTCAGGAACTTGACGGACGCGACGGAGACGTTGAAGTCTGGACTGAGAAGGGATTTACTCGCGTCAAGCGTGTCATCCGAAAACCGAACCGAAAGAAACTCTACACGATTCGCACAAAGAAAGGAGTCGTCCACGCCACCGAAGACCACTCGCTTGTTCGAGCGGATGGTTCCGAAGTGGAACCGGGAGAGTTGCAAGAGGGTGAGTCCCTACTACATCGAAACGTCTCTGACGCTTCAACCGATGTACAGACGGACCTTTCACTCGATCGGGCGTGGCTGTATGGGTTCTTTTGTGGCGACGGTTCCTCCGGTGACTACGCATACGATCACCCCAAGAACACAGATTGGGATACTCGAAAAACGTCGTGGTCCCTGAATAATAATAACCGAGAACTATTGCAGCGGGCTGCGGTGGCGCTGTCGAAAGAGTTTGGGGTCAATTCACGGATAAACGAGACGTTGGAATCCTCAGGGACGTACAAACTTCAGCCTTCGAACAATGGCAAGAGGGGGGCGGGGTCAAATGGTATGCTTCCATCACTGGTTAAACACTTCAACGAAACGTGCTACACCCCGAGCCGACAGAAACGCGTTCCACAAGATGTTCTGAACGGTGACACACAGGCAATCCAGGCGTTCCTTGACGGATATATGGCCGCCGATGGACACGTCGGATCGCGCTACTCAAAACGGTTCCATGAGGCCGACACGAGGCATCAGCCGCTTGCGTCGGGGCTTGTGTTCTTGCTTCAACGGATCGGATATACGTTCAATATCAACGTTCGGCAGGTCGAGCGTGACGGCGGCGTGACCGAGTATTATAAGCTCCGGTGTCAGACGAGTCACCGTGGCGACCCGAACGAAGTGAAGAAAATTGTTGATTACGAGTACGACGGAGAGTATGTTTACGACTTGGAAACCGAGAATCATCACTTCCACGCTGGTGCCGGGAACATCATCGTTCACAATTCAAATTACGTGAAGTTCTCCAGCGACTGGTCGAAAGCGGAATGTCTCGAGAAGGCCGCTGAGATAGCTGAGAAACTCAACACAGAAGTGTACCCGAAGCTTGCCGAAGAGCACGGAATCCCTGCCGCCGACAACCGATGGAACATCGAAGTGGAAGCGTACATGGAGAGGTACTTCCAGGCGGGCAAGAAGAAGCGCTACGCCTACCTCTGCACCTGGAAGGATGGCAACGACTGCGACCCGAAGGTGTCGATCACGGGCTTCACTCGCAGCGACATCTCGATGCTCACGAAGGAGTTACAAGACGAGATCCTCGAGAAGATCCTCCACGGTGCGACCGAGGTAGAGATTGGCCAGACGATCTACGAGGCCGCTCAGGAGATAACACCTACCGGTGCTGACCTCGAGCGCCTTGGTATCCCCGGTGGTCTCTCGAAGCCGATCGAGAACTACGCCTGGACGGACGGGACACCGAAGGCAGCTCACCCGAGGGGCTGCTGGTTCTCGAACGAAACCCTGGGCACGAACTTCGGTAGCGGATCGAAGCCGAAGCGTATCTACACAAAAGTGTACAGAGTGGATGGGTTTGAACACGAAATTGACGTGTTGTGCTTCGATGAGCCTGGAGAGCTTCCAGACGACCTCGTACTCGATACACAGCGCATGACGAATACAGTCATCGTGAATCCGCTCGGGAAGATTATCGAAGCGGTGGATGTTGACGTGGATGCCGCAATCAAAAACCAGCATCAAGTTGGTCTCGAAGCCTTCGTCTAATGACATTGTACTGTGAACGCTGCTCCTCGAGTGACAACATTAGCCGGTTTACACATTTCCCAGACATGGAAGACGAGTTCCTGTGCTGGGAGTGTCGCTGGCCGATTATCGAGAAGCGGCTCCATCCAGAACGATTTGAAGAGAAGGCCGCCCTTCTCGAACCAAAACGAGAACAAAGCAGTCTGAGCGATTTCGTGAGCTAAGAACATGGAAACAGCATGGCGAGTCGAAGAACCCTGCCCTCGATGTAACGATGACAGTGATGTATGGGTGTTCGAAAAAGATGAAGGGGAGAGGGTGAAGAAGTGTTATACCTGTCACTCGTGCGGCTGTGAGTGGTCAGAGATGACGAAACGTAGCTAACTAAAACAGAGCGACTTTATTTAGTAGATACCAGATGCCACGATTCACGGAAGGCGACCGCGTTCGGGTGGACATACCGAACGAGGCAGACCCAGATCACGATCGCTACCACGGTCGGCATGGGACTGTCGTCGAGATATTAGAAGATGATGCAGCTGAGGAGACAGGTCGAGAACAGGACGCCTTCTTGTTCAGAATTGAGTTTGACTCTGGTGACACAATGGACTTTCGAGGTCGGGATTTGCGACCGCCCTTAGACTGACGTCAGGCAGTGGCTCTATCTTCCTCTTTTTGTTCTGCTAACTCCTCGTATTTGTTGAGAACCATCTCGAGATATTTGTCATCCATCAGTCGAGGATTCTGCACTTGATAGAAGTCCTCTAAGATGAACGCGGTCTGTTTGCGATTAAGACCATACGCATGGAAGGCAGCTGCATCCAGCTCTGCCTGTGTTTCCCGACGCTCAGGTTCTTCGATGACCGGTTCAATCCCACCCAGCCGTTCTTGCATCTCCTCAAACTTCTCTCCGTAGCAATTCAGACGAGCTGCGCGAGTCCAGATATGTTCAAACCACTCATCTCCCTTAGTAAGCCGAGGTACTTGGGATTCAACAAATTTATATTTCTGAATATGTGTGTTAATCTTCGTTCTCATTAGATAATCGAATGGTACACTGTTGATTAGGCCAAGAGCAGCGAAGAGTGATTCGTCAGTAAATATTCGATCGTACACGGAGTGTAGAGGTTCACTTGAGAGGTCATCCTCGACTGGGTTAATCTCGTATGGCCGTATTGTATGAAGAGTATTTGTGCAGACAACTTCTGGAGGAATTACGGATGCGACGATTGTCCGTTCGTTACTAAATTTAGTAATATCGCGGAATACAATTCGATATTCAGTACAGTCGAGAAGGACATCATCTTCGGAGAGTTCACTCCCACGATGATCCTCGAGTAGATTATTAACGAATTGTACCTGCGAACCACTTCCATCGAATGCCGTAAAGAGCGCCTTCTTTAATTTCCGTTTATTCTTTTGACGGATACGCGCCTTTGCGCTCAACTCAGAATCTACCTCCTCCTCAACACTCCAGAACTCGGGGGGTTCGACGTCAAAGAAAGTGCTATCATAGATAAATTGGTATATATTGCTTCCTTGATAGACTGGATAGTCACCTTTCGATTGATCTTCAACGAACCGGTCGGTGTCATTTGTCCGGTGTAGTTCAGCGTACGGTTTCGCATACCAGCAATCCTCTTGCTCTTCTCCAATTGGTGGGTACTGGACAATAGTGTCCAAGACTTCAACCTCCTCCTGCGATTGAAGCTGAGGGAAGATGCGGGCTTCTGGAGAGTATTCCCGGAGTGCCTGTCGGGTGATTCTAAGAGCCTTATTCTCAAAATCACCCAAGACATCCATCCCAACCTGCTGAAAAATCCCTTTGAGTTCATCAGTCCTTCCAGAGTTTTGGAATACAACAACTCCGAAATTAAATTGGTCATGGATCTCTGGGAATACGATTCCTTTGTTTTCAAATGTTACTAAGGACTCAATCGTAGTTCCATCTAAGAGATGAGTACGGAGATCTTTGTTTGCAGCTCCACCGAATACCATGCCGGGAAGTACTTGTGATACATACCCTCCCTCTTTCGTGAGTTGGAAAATCCGTTCAAGGAATAATGACGAGAGATCATTTTCAGTGCCCTGGGTTGTTCCACCAATAGTCGGTTTTTGCATTTGATACTCGCCAGACTTGTGAAAATATTCTGTGACAACTTCAATTTCGTGATTGTACTGTTCCCACCCTTCGTTAATCTCGGGGTCATCGAGAAGAACAGATTGTCTCTGTTCCTTTTCTTCTGGTAACAACGATGGGAACTCTTCATCGTATCGGACAAAGTAATCGTCTCGTGTTGGCCGTAGTCTATCCCAAGGTGGGTTGCCTACAATGACGTCAAATCCTCCATCAGCGTATACTTCAGCAAATTCCAGTACCCAATGGAAAGGGGTGTAGTTGTCAAGATCGTCTTGGGTAACATTTTCAACAACATCTTGGAAGTCGTTGAGAATGTCATCGTCAAGTTCTTCACGATATTGCTCCAGTAGTTCAAGCGCGTTCTGGCGGTGCTTCTCAGATTTCTCAGGGAAAGCTTTGTACTCCTCATAGAGTTCGATCTCTTCAATTACGTCTTCATAGCGAGAACGAACGCTGTCCTCCGTCCACCGCTCAAAGGTTGAGAGGCCGTCCTCTGTCTCCTCTGGGAATCCTACATATCCAATGAGAGAGTTGCCTTGCCGAACGTTGAATGTAATATTGGGAAGTGCTAATTCCTCAGTGTTTAGTTCTTCAACGTCTGCTTCCTCAAGTTCGGCGATGATTGAGAGCCAAAGTCGGAGCTTACCGATCTCGACCGCAGGTTCCATAATGTCAACCCCATAAATATTATTCTGAACAGTAGTTCTCTTCACCCGATGTCTATTAGGATACTCTTCCGTCTTCGCCCATAATTCCTGACGTATATTGGTTATCTCCTCAACAACAGAGGTGAGAAAGTGACCACTCCCCATACTGGGATCAACTACATAGAGTTCGTCTATATCAGACAAGAGCCGAGTGATTAAGTTGGTAGATCCTGGCAGATCATCGATCAGCTCGTAGATGGTTTCATACTGATTGACTTCAGCTTCTGGCCAATCTCGCTCTTCGATAAGAGTTTCCTGAAGCTGTTCTTTGAGAGCAGGGCGAACCGTTTGTTCGGCACTGAACCGTGTGATCTCCTTAGGAGTGTAATATGCACCCAAATCGGCGTTCTGGTCGCCAGGATCAGTAGTCAAGTAGTTAATTGTCTTCTCAAACACCGATCCCAGTACGCTTGGGTCAATATCCGTAGGTCCACCGTCGGTAGAGAATTGGTATTGCTCCAGTAACTCGATTATAGACATCAGCACACTGTCCTGAACATCGAACTCACGCTCGTCAACATCGTTCTCAGTACCCAAATCTGGCCGGAACAGACCTCCGTTCAAATAGGGAATATCGTTATAAAATTCGATGTTTTCAACCTGTGCCGATCTATCTTCTTCCTTCTTGTTGAGAACCTCATAGAACAGCGGGTCAAGGTACGTTTTGTAGAGGGACTGTGGGTGGATGCTCGGGTCGTAGGTCTCAGCAAGCGTGCTTAGGAGTCCCGGCTGAACAATACGTTTGTCTTCAAGGAATTTGATAAAAATCAGCCGATTCATTAAGTCGACAGAGAACAGACGAGTGTCGTCACCCGTTGCATCTGGGGGCGCGTCAACACCATCTCCAACGAGACTCCGCGCTCGGCGCTCCTCTTCGCCTTCAGCAACACCAAAGACATACTTGATATAGTCGTCGTAGAACTCGCCAGTGATTTCCTTCTGTTTACGTTTGATAACTTCCTGTGCATCATCAATGATTGAACAGAAGTTCTGGAAATCAAATGTCCTGATCAGTTCGGCAATCCGTTCACGGTCTTCATCAGAGACGACTTCAAGAGGGGGATCTTGGCGAGTCGTCTGGTTCTCATAGAGAGTACGGAAGACTGGTTGAAGATCGACTCTGCTAATAATATTATGAGTATATGAGTCTGGGTCATATCGGACAAAAATCCAGACAAGTCCATCGGTCGCAAAACCGAAATCAGACTCAAACTCACGCTGGCTAAGCCACGACTTTACTTGGTCGAGACCATGACCTCTTCCTTCGAGTCTCTTTTTTAGAGGCTCGGCCTCGATCAAGAGCCGAGATGAATCAACACCAGAGATGTCCCGAAGAGAGACTGCATAGTCAGCTTGCTCTCCTCGAGTAGTAGAGAAGCTCCCTGCTTCATACCCATAATCCTCGTACCCGAGTTCATCCAGTAGAGGTTCGATCACACGATCCTTGGTAGTTGGCTCAGGATCAAGTCGATCTTTCGTATACTTGGTCTTAAGAACATACTCTCCCCGACCACGCGAGAAAGTTTCATCGAGAATATCATCGTCGATCTGATCGCGAAGATTGCGAACTGACTGCGCGATGGCCTCAATGATTCGATCTTCATCTTTTCGTGAGACCTGTGTCTCGAACTCCTCTATATCAAACTCTGGTTGAAAGCTCTCTTCCGACATTCTCTGATCCCCCTTTTCGAGTCAAGCAAAAAGAAGGTATGCTTATTGAGTTTTCTTAAACGCAAATTCACGACATCAAAGTCTGGGAGACACTAAGGTATTTTGAGCGCATATCAGATCATAAACGATATTTATTCATTCTCTGCGATGGTAAATCAGGTAATGCTCAAATCCAAGGCTCTTCTCGTCGTCGACGTCCGTCAGCTGGCCATGATCTATGAAACCAGCAAAGAGGTCATGGAAGACGAGAAAGCCCACCATAGCGAGCGTCAGACGGCTGCTCGGCTGAATGAGGAGTGTGCCGACCTTCTCGAGCAAAAGAGATAGCTCGTCGAAAAGTCTCGCGTGTCACTAATGAGTGACCACCAATAACTGTCTCTCTTCTCCCAGTGATTAGTGGTGATTAGTGACTACACTTTCTGTTTCGAGAAGGCGGCAGACCACATACAGCAACCGTTTCCAGCACCGCCAGTCACTCTCTGGATACAGTCACCGATCACTCACTGGGAACAGTTGCTGTAGCGGTTCGGTAGCGGTCTGTTGCGGTAGTTGTTGTCCGCCGCCTTCTCGAACCAAGTCCTGTAGAACACTATTTACCACTGATTATCAGCCACCACTGTCACTAATTAGTACAGTTATTCGGCTGTTTGTTCTCACCCGCAGCTTCGCTGCGCATCCTATTAACTGTATCCTATAAGGTGACTCATATATGCCGTCTGTGTTAGTATAGCATGGCACATTGAGGTATGGCATGGCCGATCGTCGTTACAGTAGGGCAGCGAATACTGTCAATCAGGTATAAACAGGCTTGCCGGAATGCTTGCAGCTATATTTGCCGCTTGTGATATCTAAACGATCGCAGTACGGTGTGGATGCGGAGTCGATCAGGGGTTCAAATCAAACGGTGATATCTTACCCTGAATGACAGCGAACCCGCTCACGTCTATCGATTATAAATCCAGAAGCGGTAAAGTGGGGTCGGAGGGATTTGAACCCCCGATCGACTGATATCTCCGGTGCGCCTCGGAACTCCAGAGGGTCATCACACGGACACTGATCAGGTGTCCGATCAGTATATCAGTTCTGGAGTGTCGTCCCGGGCGCGTTGCCTCTGGAGTCAGTCGCCATCCCTGGCTTGGCCACGACCCCTCGTCATCCAGTTGGGGGATGTTGCCTAAAGTGGTTTCGATTCGGAACCGGATTACAGCCACGGAGCACGGCCCTCGGTATCCGTCGAGTCGTCGCCTGGATACGTGTCCGGCTCAGGTTCGTCGACCTGCTCGAGTGCCTCCTCGTCGCCGCCGTTGGCCACTGGGCTGTCCGCGGACGTGTCCGAGGCGCTCGAGTCTCGCTCAAGTGGCAAGTCGATCGCGAAGACGGCGGCGACGATCAGGGCTGCGAGGGGGGCCTGACCGAAGGCCATGCCGAGCATCGAGAGTGGCAGCAAGCCGAGTGCGACGGCGCTGCCAAAGCGGAAGCGGTCGATATCCATGTACTCGCGCAGATACGGGCCACCGAGGGCGATCGCCAGCGCGAAGCCAACGCCGACGCTGGCGGCGAGAACGGCGTTGGCGACGAGGGCAGGGTCGTCCATCAGGATGATGGACGCACCAGAGGGGTCGAAACTCGCGATGAGCCCGAGCCCGATGATGACGACGGGGTTTGGCAGGTAGTCGCCGATCGTCGCGCTCGCGGTTTTGGCCGCGATGGCGAGAATCACCAGCGCCGCAAAGCGGGTGATGATGACGTTGTCGAGGACGCTGCCGATCGCTGGCGCGAGAGCGGCCTGAACGGCCGCAAGCAGTATCAGTGGGATGCCGACCAGTAAGACGATCGCCGTCTGTTCACGCGGCGTGCCGGACATTTCGGCGAGGATCACCGCAACGGTGGCGCTCCCGCCGAAGATCAGTAGCCCGACCTGAATCGCTCCTAACGGATCATCGAGCGCACCCGCGAGGATCAGTGCTGGAAAGACGCCGTCGATCAGCGGCAGCATCATCACCAGCGCCAACAGGCGCGCGTCACCACCGACTATCTGCTCGAGACGGAGTGCAACCGGGTGTTGTGACGTACTCATCGGTCAGGGTCGATGGCCATGACCCGAGGCCGGCGGGCAATAGGGTGGACGATCCCGAAGGGCATGGTGGGTGAGCCACCAGTTCGTCCGATTGCGACCTCGTGCTGTGAGTGGTGTATTCTGATTCCCGAATGTAAATTTGGAGGTGGAGTGATGACTCATCCAACCACCGATTCGGGATTCACTGAAACTCACAGCGTACATACCCAGAGAATACACAGGAGTGTCAATAAACGTTGCGTGGGAAGCGGTTGCACAAGCTGACGTGTTTTCGCCACTGACACCCATATCTGCGAGGGAATGTACGGAGTTGTAGTTGCACATCGGAGAGACAATCGCTATCTGGTAGACGATTGTCCTCTTTTGACTGTGTTCGTGGCCACTGCAGATACCGCTGAAAACGTCTACGAGGAGACCACAGTGAACGTAATCTTCACCAGCGCTGTCGGCGCGAGGTGTCTACCGATCACCAACGAACTGGGGCCAGCCCACACTCGAGCAACCGGTGATCATTGATATACTGTACCAGCACGGGATCCGCCGAATCGGCCGTCGCCGGCCGCGTCAACCGTTCACACCCAAATATATCTCGCAACGCTTTTTGCTCGTGGGTTCCGACGGCTTACATGGCGAACGACGTTCCCGAACATGGGACTTATTCTTCGAAACTAGCAGTACCGGAAGCGCTAACGTTCGACGACGTACTCCTCCGGCCAAAGGAGAGTCGCGTCGAACCGGACCAGGCTGATCTCACCTCGAAGGTTTCCAGAAACGTCGAGGTCTCCGTCCCAATCCTTTCGGCGGCGATGGACACTGTTACCGAAAGCGGGATGGCGATTGCGATGGCCCGCCACGGCGGCCTCGGTGTGCTCCACCGCAATATGAACATCGACGAGATGGTCGAGGAGATCGAGCGCGTCAAAGGCGCCGACGAACTCATTATCCCCCTCGACTCGGTCGTCACCGTCGACCCCGAGATGAGCGTCCGTGAGGCAGACGAACGGATGGCCCGCAACGGTGTCGGTGGCGCACCCGTTGTCAACACCCGCGGCGAAGTGCTCGGGATTATCTCGAGTACCGACATCCGGCCCCACCTCGAGGTCAACGAGGAGGACCCGGTTACCGCGGCGATGACTGACGAGGTCGTCACGGCACCCGAAGAGATCGACCCCCGCGATGCGTTCGAACTGATGTACGACCACAAGATCGAGCGTGTGCCGGTCGTCGACGACGAGAACCTGCTGGTCGGGCTCGTGACGATGCAGGGCATCCTCCAGCGCCGAGAGTACAAAGAGGCCGTCCGTGACGAGGGCGGCCGACTTCGCTGTGGGGTCGCTGTCAGTCCCTTCGAACAGGACCGGGCTGAGGCGGCTGATGAGGCTGGTGCGGACGTGCTGTTTATCGACACCGCCCACGCGCACAACCTGAACGTTATCGACGGCGCTCGAGAGATCAAAGAGTCCGTCGACGCAGACGTCGTTGTCGGCAACGTCGGGACCCGCGAGGCAGCAGCGGATCTCGTCGACTTCGCGGACGGAATCAAGGTCGGCATCGGCCCCGGTTCGATCTGTACGACGCGTGTCGTCTCGGGTGCCGGAATGCCCCAGATCACCGCCGTCGCACAGGTCGCAGACGTCGCAAGCGAACACGGCATTCCTGTGATCGCCGACGGCGGCATTCGCTACTCCGGTGACGCGATCAAGGCGGTTGCCGCTGGCGCAGACGCGGTCATGCTCGGCTCGTACTTTGCTGGCACCGACGAGGCCCCCGGCCGTGTCGTCACGATGAACGGGAAGAAGTACAAGCAGTACCGTGGCATGGGAAGCGTCGGCGCGATGAAGTCGGGCGACAGCGACCGATATCTCAAGGACGAACCTGACGAGGAAGACGAGTACGTGCCAGAGGGTGTCGAGGCCGCGACGCCGTACAAGGGCACGCTCAAATCCGAACTCCACCAGCTCGCCGGTGGGATGCAGTCGGGGATGGGGTACGTCGGTGCCGAGACGCTCCCCGCGTTCAAAGAGCGCTCGGAGTTCGTCCGTGTCTCTTCGGCCGGCCAGGCAGAGAGCCACGCCCACGACGTCGTCATCACCGACGAAGCGCCGAACTACTCGCCCGACAACAGCTAATCACTCCGGTTTGAGCTCCGTCCGCCGGATCTTGCCGGTGGTCGTCGTCGGGAGTTCATCACGAAATTCGATTTCGCGCGGATACTCGTAGGCTGCTAGCCGATCGCGAACGAACTCGCGAAGCTCGGCCCGTAGCTCGTCGGTTGCAGACGCCTCCGATGCGGGTTCGACGGCTGCTTTGATTATCTCACCACGTCGTTCGTCAGGGACACCCACGACACCGACCTGAGCGACGGCTTCGTGGGCGAGCATCGTTTCCTCGACCTCTCGCGGCGCGACGCGATAGCCGCTCGTGATGATGAGGTCGTCGTCTCGAGAGATATACCAGAGAGAGCCGTCCTCGTCCCGTTCGGCGAGGTCGCCAGTAAGATGCCAGCGGTCGCCATCCGGCCCGTCTGAGAGCGTTACTGCATCCGTCCTCGCCGGGTCGTTCCAGTACGACTCGAAGATCACGGGATCCTCACCGCGGCGCACCGCGATTTCACCGACCTCGCCCGAGTCGACCCGCTCGCCCGTCTGGGGCTCGAGCACCGCGACGTCGTGGCCGGGCACTGGTTTCCCCATACTTCCCGGTTTCGCCGGGAACCACTGCCGACAGTTCGTGACGAGCAGGTTCGCCTCCGTCTGCCCGTAGAGTTCGTTGACGACCACGCCTTCGAGCGTCTCGTCGGCCCACTCGAGAATCTCCGGGGTGAGCGGTTCGCCGCCGGAACAGATCGACTCGAGCGAGAGGTCGTAGCGTTCTGTCGGCTCCTTGATGTCCATCAGCATCCGGATCGCAGTCGGCGGAAGGAAGGTGTTCGTCACAGCTTCGGTCGCCATGAGTTCGAACGCGCGCTCGGCGTCGAACGACCCCATCGGGTAGCCGACGACCGGTTGGCCGTAATGCCAGGCGGGGAAGACGAGATCGCCGAGTGCGCCGATCCAGGCCCAGTCGGCGGGCGTCCAGTAGATGCCGTCGCGGACGTCGTGTTCGAAGTAGAGCTGAAACGCCGGACAGTGGCCGAGCCAGACGCCGTGAGAGTGGAGGACGCCTTTGGGCTCGCCGGTGCTGCCGCTCGTATACATGATGATCGCAGGCGTGTCGACGTCGGTGTCGGCGGGCTCGAGCGCCGTCGCCGTCCAGTCGACGGCGGTGTCAAACGGCTCCACGGTGACCCCATCGATTCGCTGCTGGTCGACAGTCTCGGAACTCGTGTCATCGACCACGAGAACGGACTCAAGCGCCGGGCAGTCGGGGGCGACCTCGCGAATCGTCGCCAACTGGCTCGCATCGACGACGGCCACGCGAGTGTCGCTGTCGGTCAGCCGATATCGGAGCGCGTCGTCACCGAACAGCACGGAGAGCGGAAGCGAGATCGCTCCCAATTTCCAGCAGGCGAGATGGGTGAGCACGTTCGCCGGCTTTTGCGGGACGACGACAGCGACACGGTCGCCGTGTTCGATACCACGTGCCTCGAGTGCGTTTGCGACGGCGTTCGACCGAGCGTCGAGGTCGCCGAACGTGTACGTCGTCCGCGACCCGTCGTCGGTTAGTTGCACCAGCGCAGGCTGGTCGCCGTCGTGTTTCCCGACCAGATCCACAGCTGCGTTGAAGCCGTCTGGAACGTCCCACGAAAACGACTCGCGTGCGTCCGCGTACGTCTCCCCAGTAACCGTGACGTAGTATGACATACCATGATGTTTGTCGACATACAACAAGAAAGAACCGGCGTCATCAGCCACACAAGTCAGCAGTAGACTGGACCGAACGCGACCTCGAGTTACAGATCGACGGTCGGGGTAGAGAACGCACCTTCGTCGGTTTCGGGATCGTACTCTTCTAAGGCGGCCCGAACGAGTTCGAACACGCCGCGTTTGCTCCAGCGTGCGGTGTTGATATTGAGGTCGTAGAACTCGCGTTCGTCGATATCGATCTCGTAGTAGGACTTGTATCGGCCGGCTTCGCTGACCTCTCGGACGCGCATCTCGGCTTCGGTTTCGATGCGGTCTTCGATACGGGCGAGTCGGACGTCTTCAGGGGCATCCAGCCAGATCCGAAGGTCGGCACGCTCACCGGCGAGCCAGCCAGCAAGCCGGGACTCGAGGATAAACGGCTTGTTCGCCATCCCCCACTCTTCGGCGATCGACTGCAAGCGCTGATCGATCGCCCGATCGATCTCGTCGGATTCGTCCGCCTTCGCCGTCAGCTGGTTGAGCGTCATCTCCTGTTCGTCCGCGATCTCGCGGAAGATGTCGCCCCCAGAGACGTACGGACAGCCCATCGCTTCGGCCAGCTGGGTACACAGTGTCGTTGCTCCACATCCCGGTGGTCCGGAGACGGTAATGAAGAGTGTCGTGTCGATCTCGGCCGATGGAGCATCCATGGACATACACGAACACTCTCCGTTCAGTGTAAAAAGATATCCGGCTGCCGCCGCGTACGGGGCTTGACACCGATTGATGTGTTGTCCCCGACGTCGGCGGTCGGGAACGTACGTTCCCAAACGCGCCGTCAGAAAAACGGCCAGCGCCGCGTGTCGAATTCGATGTCGACGTGCTCGAGGCGTGGATCCTCCTCAAGGGAGGCGACGATGTCTCGTTGTGAGTCGGCGTCGCTGGTACTGACCAGCGTCATCTGGCCATTGTAGCGGCTGTCGGTGTCGTCTCGCCATTCGAGTTCGAGTTTCGCGCGCCGAAACCGCGTGCCTTCCACGAGTCGGATCGACTCGAGGGCCTCGAGCGGGACGGCGAAGTTCTCCTCGGCTAACTCCTCGAGTTCGTCCAGTCTGCTGTCGTCGACGATCGCCCGATCGCGTTCGCCCATATCAGCCCGCAGCAGCATCGATCGGTAGGACTGGCCGACGTAACACCAGACGACTCGCTCGTCGGTGATGACCAGCTCCCAGAACTCGATCGAGTTCGGGCGCTGGCGGAGCCAGCGAGTGAGTCGTGCAATCGTGGTTTCGGTGTCGGTCATGGGTTGGGACTGGGCGACGGTCGTCATCGTTCGAACAGCGCGTGCAGGTCGGCTGGGACGGCTCGTTCATCCTCGGTCGCCTGTGTGAGCAGCGAGACGAAGATGAAGACGACCATTGCGACCAGCAGCGCGATCGCTTCAGCTGGCACCGCAGCAGGGTACGGGTACGTCGCCATGATCGCTTCGTTGAGCCATTCGGTTCCGGTGACGGCTGCGATCTCCGGAATAGCGTTGTAGACGATGTTGAAGATCATCCCGACGACGAGGGCTGCGATCGCGCCTTCCTTTCTCGCCCCCTTCCAGTTCAGTCCGAAGACGACGACGGGAACGAACGCGGCGGCGAAGAAGCCCCAGCTGATCGCACCCAGAATGCCGACCAGTGCCTGTGAGTAGAAGACGACGACCGTCGCGAGAACCGTCAGTCCAGCGAGTGCGGCCTGGGTCACGCGAAGTTCCGTCTGGTCGTCCGTGATCGGGTGTCCCAGCGCTCGCGGGATGTCACGCGAGATCGCGGCAGCGCCGATGTTGAGGAAGGAGTCACTCGTCGACATGATCGCCGCGAGCAGTGCTGCGAGGATCAGGCCAGCGATAATGCTTCCCGTGTGATCAAGCACGAAGACGGGACCGACCTCAGACGGCGAAAACGTCTCCGAAATCTGGCCAGCCTCGACCATCGCTCGCATCGAGAACCCAGCGGAGAACGCGATCATACTCGAGATGGCATACGAGATGGCGGCGATCGGCGCGCCCCATTTCAGGATCGTCATATCACGGCTCATGTAGAACTTCGTGATGAGGTGGGGTTGGCCGGCCGCACCGACCGAAAACAGGATCCACCAGGCGACGCCGACCAGGATGGCCGTTTCTGGACCACCGAGTGCGCCGAACGGCGAGACGAGGGCAGGATCTGCACTCGCCAGGTTCTGGGAGATGTTCTCCATACCGCCACCGAACGACATCGCGTAGGCGAAGACGAACACAGCACCGATGATCATCGTAATCGCCTGCAGGAAGTCGGTCCAGACACCCGCGATCATCCCGCCGAGCATGCTGTACAACAGCAGGATCAACGCGCCGCCGAGCAGTCCCCAGATGAGGGGGATGCCGAAGATCGCCCGCATGACGAACTGGAGTGCGGCCAGGTTGACCGCGAGGTAGGCCACTACACCGAGGGCGACGGCGAACCCGGTAAGCCCGCGGACCCACTCGCTCTCATAGCGAACGTAGGTCGCGTCAGCCAGCGTCAACACGTTCCGAATGTCGGCGAGCAAGCGCATCCGTTTTGCCAGGACGATCCAGGTGAGCAGGAAGCCAAGCGGTGCAGTAAAGAAGATCCACAGCGCCGTCGTCCCGAACGAGTAGACGAGTTCGGGGCCACCGACGAAGCCGAAGCCGGACTGGATCACCGAGAACGCGGTCATCGCAAGCACCCACGTTCCGATACTCTTTCCGGTGATCAGGAAGTCACTCGTCGACTCGGTCTGCATCCATCCCCAGGCACCGATCGCGAGAACGATCAGCAGGTACGCTGCCCCGAAAGCGATGATGACGGGATCGTCAGCGATGGGAATGCCGTCTTGCTGGAGCGGGAGCGCCAGCATCGAGAGGAAATTATTCATCGGTCACCTCGCCACCGTCGGTCGCTTCTGCGGGAGCCTTCGATCTGCTCGGTGCCAGCGGAAACGACTCCTGTCGCTGCTGTTTGCGCGCGGAGTCGATGACGTCGTTGACGATCTCCTCGCTGGCGATCCGATCGAAGATCACCGAGTAGTAGATCGCCGCTGTCAGCGGCAACAGCCAGAGGAACCCGAAGTAGATCAGCGTCGGAACCGGAAGTCCGAGCATGTAACTGTACTCGGTGACCGAGGGGTCCCACGTCAGCCAGATCCCGGTCAGGCCGATCAGGAAAAACACTGCCAGCCCACCGATCAGCCCCGTGTACGGAGCCAGGTCGGGGTCGCTATCGCTTCGCTCGATCGTCGACGTCGCGATCACCGAAAGGATGATCGCCCCGCCGATAAACGAGAACGTTCTGTACCACCCGAGACTTGCCGTCACCAGTGCACCCACTGAGAGTACACCGATCAGGCTCATTGTAACGTTTCGTGCCATTGTTAGATTGCTCGTATCGAAGTCGTCTTGCGGTCGGCTTGATCATGGATCGGCAACGACCCATTCGAGGACAGTCGCCTGGGTTTAGGGAACAGTCATGCCCTCTTTCGACGCCTCCCCATCGCTGCAGCGCTCTTGTCCGCCGCAATACTAGGTAACATGTTCGTTGTGGATGAGAAGGTGACCGTTAACATGTCAACAACTGTCTCTTGAACAGAGACACCACTGCACTTCGACGGCGACCTCGTCAGCGACGTCTATCAGTGCACACCCGATCGAGCGACGCCGTTGTGTCTGTGTCGAACCCGTCTCAGTTGCGACACTCGCTCAACACTGGTGGCCAGAACAGCACCCCGCCACCACGCTGCGAGACGCTCGAGGTCCGCGATGGCGATCAACTGAGCGTGAACGTGTTCTCACACGCCGTGCAGGTCATCCGGAAGGCACTCCCGTCGATGAGTTCGAGCCCGTGGCCGACTTCCTCCTCGCATTCCTGACAGTAGATCAGTGATTCGATCTCGCTCCAGTCGTGTCGAGCACCGGGTGCGCCGAAGGCAAACCCGACGACGCGCTCGTCGGAATCGTTGTATCCATGCTGGAACTCTCCCGGTGCAAACCGGATCACGTCACCGGCCTCGACGGCCACCTCGCCGTCTTCCGTATCGAACGTGGCGACACCCTCCTGAATATAAAACACCTCTTCTTGATCGTGATGGGTGTGAAACCCACCCGAAAACGACTCGTCAGGTTCGAGCTCGAAGTAGTTCATCGCGAAATCCGTCATCCCGAGTGCCTGTGAGATCGGCCGCCGAACCGAGTGGACCTCCATCGGATTGCGTTCGATATCGATCTCGTCGATCGTGACTTTCTCCATACGCGGGTGTTTCTCTATCACGGGATAAAAACACACGGTCTGGTCTACCATACGCCAGTGCTGACTGCTCGAGAGAAATAGCTGAAGAGTAACGCCTACGTTCGTTCATCCCTGACTCTCGAGCGTGAATCGTCGCAGGGTACTTCAGTTCGCCGGGGTGGCTGCTACCGCTGGGCTTGCAGGCTGTCTCGATGGGGTCCAAGAGCATTTCGGATTTCAGGGTGTCATCCCGATCGAGATCAAAAGCGAAGCCGAGCGCACACACAACCTCCATCTCGAGGCCCGTGAGCGTGAGACGGGTCGGCAAAGCTACGAGCAGAGCTACTCCATCACGCCGAACGAAACCGTTGGGCCACCGCACTTAGATCGAACGGAGCAAAGCTTCAGGGTTTCCAGAATCGATGACGACGAAGCAGTGGAGGTCAGAGAAGTATCGGTGACGGAGAACACCCAACTCGTGATGGTCCGGTTTACCGATGACGAGCTCGTGATCGAGGTTGACCGGGGCGACGACGAAGACAACGTGACCGTCGACGGCGAGGACGGTACGCCGAGCGAACCGGTCGATCCTGACGGAAACCAAACCGCCGATACCGACAGCGACCCCGACGAGTAACGCGATCGGCTACGGGGTTCTTCGCGCTCGAGTCGAGCGAGTCAGGGATACGGATGAAACGCCCGCTCGAGTCGTGGCTCGAATCCGAGATCGGTTGGCACTTGCTCAGCCCGCTCGCCGAAGTACGGCGCCCCGGTAAACAGCGGCTGTGCGCCGGGGACGACGACCCGGACCGCTTCGAAGCCAATCTCTTCGACGTCTCGCGTCGTCAGTCGGGCCGCATGCGGCGTCAGGCCGACGTCGGTCGTCCGTGAGACGAGCGCCTCGAGGGCTTCCTGGCCCGAGGGGGCCGGGTCGGGGCCGACACTGGCTGCGGGAATCGTTTGTTCGACGTCGATGAATGCTCGAGCAGCGTCGGGGAAGGCGGCGTACTCGCCAATCGCCCCCGACGCCTCGGCGGACTCCTCGGGCCCCAAATTCCGGAGTTCCATCCAGTTCTGGAGGGCTTCCTCGAGTGCCGACCGTGCGGCAGCCGTGGCGTCGAGTCCGGCTGCGGAGCCGACGGCAAACGCGGGCCACGCGTCGTCGCCCGGCTCAATGTCGCCATCCAGCGCAGCCGGCTCTCGGTGCACGGCAACAGCAACGACGGGGACATCGACGTCCTGGGTGACGAGCAGCGGCGTCACCGACAACCCTTCGCTTCGGGCACGGCGCTCGAGGGTCGCGAAGGCGTCGTCGTCGACTGCCAGCCCGAGCGGGTCGAACGTCGAGTACCACGCGAGCATCGTCGCATCGCGTTCGAGTACTTCCGTTAGCCCTGACAGCAGGGCGTCGACAGTTGACGAGCCGAGCCCGAGCCCGGTCGTGATCGATGGCACGAGCGACTCGCCGGGCTGGGGAAACTGGACGGCTGCGGCGGGCAGATGGACGGACTCGCCGGTCGCGAGGTCCTCACCACGAACCCACCGGTACGTCTCGTTCGAGTCGTATTCGGGGGCGTCGTCCGGCCGGACGAGATCGGTCGGTGAGACTGCCGTTTCCAACTCGGCCTCGCTTGCGTGGACGAACTCGTCGTTCTGATAGACGCCAGCACAGTAGCGTTCGAGGCCCTCGCCAACGGCTTTCATCAACGCTGCGTTCCAGTCGTCGGCGACGCCGGCGGCCTGTGTCGGCGCGCTTGCGTCGCTAAAGCCCGACGTGTCGGCTGTCGTCGCCAGATAGTACGGTGCGGGGAACGATTCGACCTCGCCGATACTCCTGACGATCCCAACCCGGTCGTCGATCGCCGCCTCGGCGCGTTCGACGGCCGCATCCAGACCGAGCGAGTCGTCGTCACGCTCGAGCGTCCGCGATCGCGGCTCGGTCTGGCAGTCACAGCCCGGCACCGGGAGGAATCGTCGTCTGTTATGTGGGAGTTCGACCGTCTGCCCGATCACCGACTGGTCCTCGCCCGAGAGGACGCGCACACACTCCCGGCCGGCAACTGCGCCGGCGAGTCGGACAGCGCTGCGATCCGCCTGTGGTCGGTCGCTCGTCGCCCCGTCCTCGAGATTCGACGCGACACGCTGGCGGAGACAGTCGAAACAGCCCGTCGCCGGGGCAAAGCCCGAGACAGCCGCGTCGACGTCAGCGATCGGGTAGCCGCCGACACCGCCGATTTCGACGGCGATCCACGGAGTTCCGCCCGCCCGTGCAGCCTCGCTCGCCCGCGTGAACGTCGCCGAGCCAGCGACGTCGCTGACGACTGCGAACCGGGCCGCTTCAAGGTCGTCCGGACTGGCGTCTTCGATGGCGATATCGACGTCTCCGAGCGCGGCGACGACGGCTGACCGAACCGGATCGTCACCGACGACGTGGATGTGCATACGAAAGCCGTCGCAGGCTGGGCTGAAAAGCGCCGCGCTCACTGGTCGACTCGAGGGCCCGAGTGCCTGCTCGATCGTTCGCTCTCAAAGATCCGACACGCGAACGTACCCTGCTCCAGGCTGGCCGACACCTGCAAGCACCCATCGTTTGTCGACGGCCGCCGTCGGAACGATCACAATGAGTGTGACACACGACCGAACGGACCTGCTGAAAAACGCAAGCGTCGTCACGACGCTTCTCGACGCCGTCATGGAGTTTGCGAAGGGGCGCAAACGGAGCGGGCTTCTGTTGCTCGGTGCTGCTGCCGTCTCGTCTCGAGTTCCGGGCTTTGGAACGGCGACTTCGGCGTTGCTCCGGCTGTACCGTCGGCTCCGGTAAAGGAATAGCGGCCGACAGCCGGCCGATCTACGACTCGTCTCGGAGTCGCTCGAGGACGTCCTCGGCGTTTTCGACGGCCTGTTCTTTCTTTGCCGGGTAGGCCTCGACCTTGCCACGGAAGGTGATTCCATCACCCAGACAGACATCGCCGCCGAAGGCCGCCTGCTTGTCTAGTCGCAAGAAGAGTTCGGTGTTCTCGGTGACCCGCTCGTCGAGTTCGTCGATCAGCTGGTCGAACGACTCGAGGTCGGCGAGCCGAGCGAGGACGTGACGGACGTCGTCGGCGTTCTCGACGCGTGCCGAGAGAACGAGAATGCGGTCGCCGTAGTGGCCTTCGCTCTCGACGCGTTCGATCTCTAACTCCTCGGGGAGGAAGGTTCGGAGCGCCTCCTCGACGCGTTTCTCGTCCTCGGTGGCGTAACAGAACGTGCGTAAATCGACGTAGTGAAGCGGGATCTGTGGCATCTGTGTGATACGGGTGCGGTTCGAGTCGGTGGGAGCCCGTCGTGCTCCTTGGAACTCGCTTATTCGTCGTCTTCGTCGTCTACGTCGGCTGCCTCGAGGGAATCCTCGGCGACGCCGGCTTCCTGTCCGTCCTCGAAGCTGACCGTGTAGGTGACGTCACCGAACATCGACTCCATCGTCTGCGTGATGGTCCCGGTCTCTCCGTCGAACTCGCTGTGCTCGTCGTGCAGGACGACGTGGTCGTCTTCCTCGAAACTCATACCCGATGATTCCCCACCACGGCGTAAAAAGGGACTGATTCGCGGCAAGGCTGTCTCGAGCGACCCGATGCTGGCGGCCAGCACGACCGATCAGCGGCACTCGATTGGCGGTCAACTCACTGTCGCCTACGACCACTCGAGCCCGTATCCGTCCAGTCGCGCCACCACTCGTAGCCGACGCCGACGACGACGGAAACCGCACAACAGCCAGCGAGAAACGGAACCCAGTAGAGCCAGAACTCAAAGCGCGGCGCGATGGCGTTGCCGACCGCTGTCCCGAGGCCATAGAGCAGATAACCCGGCAGCGCAAGCGGTGAGTACAGCGCCGTCGAGAGCGAGCCCAGCGCGAACGGGACGACGAGCAACAGCCACGTCGCGATCGTCGCCGGGCTCGAAAGCGCCCGTCGAAACAGCCCCGTCATCGCTTCACCTCGACCTCGAGCAGCCCATGCAGCGCGAGGACGTGCGCCGTTGCCAGTCGCGTGAGGTCGACTTTCGTTTCGCGGTCGAGGAGGAACTCGGTCGTCTCGAAGAGATACGCACTCGTCTCGAGTTCGCGGGCCGCCTTCTGGAAGAGCAACGAGCCCGAGAGCGGCGTCTCCCGGGCAGTAAACCGATGCAACGGCAGATACCACGGGACGCCGTCGTCGTTGAGCGCGTCGGCGAGTGCGCCACCGTGGGCGTTCGGCGAGTGAAAGATCGCCTGTCCCACGTACTCTCGGTGCAATCCGTAGATCCCGAGCGATCGGTGGAGATCGAGAACGACGTCGGGATCGTAGGCTTCGACGGCGCTCCAGATCCCACGCGCGAGTTCGCTCACTGGCTCGCGGTCGGCCGGAAAATGACGGTTCAGGTCGCCGTCGACACCCTCGCGCTCATCGTTGTCGACGGCCACGCGGTCGGTTTCAGGGACGACGACGAGTGTCCCTGCGTCGGGTGACCAGTCGGTGACCTCGTGGGCGACGTCGATCCCGCTTCGCTCGTCGCCGTGGACGCCCCCGAACACCATCGCCGTCGGACCAGTTTGCGGTGCATCGATCTCGTACAGCTGCGTCTCGTGAGCAGTGCCGGGAAGAATCGATTCCGTCGATCGCTGGGGCTCGTCTTCGCTGTTGGGTTCGCGTGCCGCTCCCAGCAGGTGTTCGTTCGCCGACGGCCGGCTTACGACCCCTGCTGTAACTGTCCCCGCGAGAACGCCACCAGCGGTCAGAAACATCCGACGCCTCATCGAGTGGAGCAACGGCGTACGTTCTGAAGCGGTTTTCTATCGGCGAACCGAGTGTTGTCGTGCCGTCACGTCTCGAGGCCGGTGACAGCTGTTGTGGGTGGTTCGAGAGAAGCAGACGGAACACTGATGGTTCGATCGGTACTTATCGCATGTTCTCCAGTGCGACGACGGTATCAGACATAAGCCACGCCTCTTCACTCGAGGCGTCTTCGATACTCAGTGCGAAAAACGACTCACGACCGTCATCGACGGTGATACGATAGCTGTGACTCTGCAATGAGTCGGATTCTGCGGACGTATTCGATTCGGCAGGGACCACATCGGAACTCAGCAATCAGCGTGTATAACTGGCTCGGTCCCAGGATCTGTCCCGGTCGATCAGGACTGACGACCCCACAGCACTCGCGGCTGCTCGCTTGCGCGCTCGAAACTGACAGCCGGCTACTCGAGCACTGCCGGCAGTTGCGTGAGCGACGACAGCCGATACGTCGGCTCGATGTCGGCAGCGTCGTCCGCTGGCGACTCACTCGAGCGCGTCAGCAGCGCCGAATCGATCGCCGCGTTGTGGGCGGCCTGCACATCGATCGCCCGGTCGCCGACGTACAACGCCGACTCGGCCCCGAGGGAGTCCATCGCGCGGTCGATGTTCGTCGGGTCGGGTTTCCGGCGGGAGAACCCTTCCGGCGTCAGGGGACAGCCGTAGACGGTCTCGAACCGTGATCGCAGGCCGAAGCGATCGAGCAGCCGCGAGACGACGGTTGGGTGGTTGTCGCTGACGATCCCGAGTGGGACCGAAAGCGAGCGAACGGTACTGACGTCGTCGTACATCGACCGCAGCCCGTTCTCGACCTCCGAGAGCTGGGCTCGAACCATCTCGCGGGCCGCCTGGGTACAGAACGTGTCGGTGTCGATCTCGAGACGTCGACAGCGGTCAGCGATTGACTCGAAGTCGCCGTGCATGAGTTCCTGAAGCGTCGCTGCTACGGGGCCAGAGCGTCCGAGCTTCTCGTATGTTCGTCCAAGTGCGTCGTACATCCGCTGGGACGAGGGCGTCTCGACTACGACCCCATCGAAGTCGAACAGGACCGCGTCGTACTGCATCGCTGGGGTTGTATTTGCCCCGGTCTCAAAGCTTTTTCTAGCTGGCGATAGCGGTCGGTGCTACTGACTGTCGACTGTCACTAGAGTAGCCACTGAGCGTCACTGCACACCGCATCGCACGACGGCTGTGCGATGCGTGTGGACATCGGTTCAGTTGTTGCTATCGGTCGTTCTGGTACTGGGCGGCTATGGAATGTTGAACTTGCTGACTATCCGTGTCGTCAACCGGCTGAAAGCGGCGCGTACAGCTAAGAAGCACGGTCTCGAACCGTGTGAGTATGCTGTCTGCTACCGGGCCACTGCTTACCGTCGATGCCGGTGAACGGACCACACGTGAGACGGTAATCGACGACGTCCTCGAAGCCACCGTCGGCGGTCGCGCGACGGCGACGGCACTCGCCCACGAGCGAATCCCGTTCGATGCGGATCCGTTCGGTCCCGAGAACCGGGCCTATCTTTCGACGGGGCCGCTCCAGCAGTCCCAGATGTCCTTTACGGGGCGGATGAACATGACCGGCCTCTCGCCGCTGACTGACGGGCTGGTTTCGACCAACGCCGGAGGGTACCTCTCACGTAACTTCGTTGCGACGGGATACAGCGTCCTCGAGGTGACAGGCGAGAGCGACGAACTGCTCGCCATCCACGTCACAGACACCGGCGTCGAGTTCGAGGACGTGCCGGAACTCGAGGGTGCGACTGTTCCCGAAACCTCCGACTATATGAGCGACCATCACGACCTCGGCCCCGAACACTGCATCGCCATTGGCCCGGCAGGCGAGAACCTCGTTCGGTTTGCATCCGTGATGACGTTCGACTCGCGAGCGTTCGGGCGTGGCGGCCTCGGTGCCGTTCTGGGTTCGAAGAACGTCAAATGCGTCACGTTCGACGGCGACGTGGCTCCGCCACTCGAGATTCCAAACCCACCGGAGATGGAGATTCATCGGGAGGCTGCCCAGTCGGACGACCGAATGCGCCGACAGGGAACGACGGGTGGCACCGAGTTTATCAACGACAACTTCTCGCTCCCAACACGGTACTTCGAGGGGTACGAGTTCGAGGACGCCGCTGCCATCGGTGGCGACGCCGTCGAGGAAAAGAAGTACACCAAAGGAGCGTGCTCGGCCTGTGCGTACGCCTGCAAGCTCCCGACGCGGGACGAGGCAACCGGCGTCGAGACCGAAGGGCCGGAGTTCGAGACCGTCTACGCCTTCGGCTCGCTGCAGGGCGTCGGCGATATCGTCGACGTCATGCGAGCGAACGAACTCTGTGATACGCTCGGCATGGACACCATCTCCGCGGGCGTCACTGTCGCTGCCTATCTCGCAAGCAAAGGCGAGTTCGGAAATGCCGACCTCGCACGGGAACTCACCGAGAAAATCGCCACCCGCGAAGGAGTCGGTGATCCACTCGCGGAGGGTGTCGCCCGCTGTCACGACGAGCTCGGTGTCGAGGACTACACGGTCAAAGGCATGGAGTTTGCCGCCCACGACGGACGCGTCCTCCACGGGCAGGGACTATCCTACGCCGTTGCGAATCGCGGCGCAGACCACATGTATGCGAGCCTGTTGAGTCTCGAGTACAGCGGGCAACTCGACCCGAAGGGCACAGTCGGCAAAGCCGAAACGCTCGTCGCCGAGGAAAATCACAACGCGTTTCGCGATACGGGGATCGTCTGTGCCTTCGGCGACGACTACGTCACCGACGAACGCCTCGAGACGCTCTTCGATGCCGACTATGCAGCGCTTATGGAGGTCGGTGCTCGAACCGTCCAGCTCGAGCGTCACTTCAACAACCAGCGCGGGTTCGACCGTGACGACGACGAACTCCCCTACGAGATCCCGGATCTCGAGGATTCGATCACCGAGTACTACGATGCACGCGGCTGGTCCGAAGACGGGCTCGTTCCCGAGACAGCGCTCGAGTCGCTCGGACCAGCCACAGACGAGAGTGGTGAGTGAACATCACTACGACGCCATCACACGACGGTCGCGCGATGGCTGTTCTCGCTAGCTCAGTTTGACTGGTCGCATCTAGCTTGGAGAGCCTGTCCAGCCGTCGCAAAAAACAGCCGCGATCGAACCACAGTGAAGGGGCCACGCGAACAGGAGTATGAACGCGTCGGCGGGTCGTCGAGGCGTGACACTCGACGACGTGGGTCAGGTATCCGGGTGCGTTCTCTCCCTCGAGCGTGCGTGACCCACCAATCGTGTTCGGAAACGGTGCTGGGTCGGTTGCCGAACTTGCTATCGTCCGGCAGTACGATCAGCGTACGTTCTCGAAGAAATAATACCCGTGGGTGGCATACTCATGCAAAGAATACTGAAGACGAGTGAGCGGAGTCGAGCGGGAGCCGAGGCGAGTCGCTGTCCGTACACCGCTATCAACGGCGGTGTGTCTGGTGAGGTCGGTCACCCACCGTACACTGACGGCACCAGCCGAATCACGTCCGTCGATTCGAGGGCCGTCTCGAGGCCGTCGATGTGCGTGACGTTTCGCTTGTTCTTGGTGACGACCGTCTTCCCGGCCAGTTCGGCTCCATCCTCGTCGACCAGGTCGCCCTCGAGGGCCGGGTACGCTCGCTCGAGTTCGACGAGCAGCTCACCGACGGTCTCGGCATCCGTCTCGTGGATGACGGTCTTTTCGCCAGTAACGTCTCGAAACGGCCCAAAGAAGACGCACTCGAGTTGCACGCGCTCGGGTTCGACGTGATTGATCTTGTAGCCGCTGGTTCCGACACGTGTCACGTCCAGCCGCGAGGGACGAGACACACCGAAACGTGAGCCCCAGATCAGGATGGTGTCAGCCGATCCCACAGCGGCTTCATATCCGCCGCGGTCTCCATCGCCGACAGCTCGCGGTAGGCCGCCTTCTCCTCGTCGTGGTTCGACGCGAGCGGTTTTCGGATCTCGTCATCGTAGCCGATCTGGCCCGCGATCGACGTCAGCCCCTCGTAGGCCGTCATCTCGATGCGCTCGGTCATCATCCCCGCGTTCAGATACACCATGTTGCGCAGGTCGTCGTCTTCGATGGCGTTTTCGAGCATCGGTCGTTCCTCCTCGAGCGCGTCGAGGATCGGGGCATCGCGCCGTTCTGCCGGTCGATCAAGCGCGGCGAACACGTCCTCGAGTCGCCGGACCTGCGTTCGGGTTTCGTCGCGATGGTCGGCGAAGCCGTCACTCAACCGATCGTTGGTCGCATTGATCGCCATCTCGTCTAACGTCCCGACGAGTTCCTCTTCGATGTAATACTGCTGGGCGAGTTTGTGGTGGAACAGTTCCTCGAGGTCGTCGATGTGGTCGACAGTGGTCTCCATACTGGAACCCGTACCAGGCAGTTGCATAGTCGTCGGCCCCGAACATGCAGGCGTTGTGCCCAGTCGCACCCGCGGACAGTCGTCGGACTCGAGCCCCCGGCTCCAGTCGACCGGCGAGCGAACGAACCGTTTTTGCAGCGACAGCTGACAGGCTTGACGTTGAATCTGCCGGGACGATCGGAGTCAGCTACAGATAAACGAGATGAGTCCCTCGGGACCTCCGCCCGAAGCGGTTCACACAACGGGGTTAATCGTCGCTGGGACCGGCGGCGGCGTCGGTCTCTGGCGCCGGACTCGAGGAGACGGCGTCGAACAGGGGGCTCTGTTCGCCCGGAACGAACGTGTTGAGCAGGAGTGCTGATAGCGCCGTCATAATGACGGGTTCCCCGAAGAACGTCTCGGCTGCGTTCGGAAGCCCCGAGAGCGCTTCAGGCGTCGTCGCGACGCCGAGTCCGAGGCCAAGCGAGACGGCCACGATGACCATGTTTCGTCGGTCGAGTTCGGTGTGCAGAACGATCAACCGGACGCCGCTTGCGGCGACCATGCCGACCATCAGCAAGACGGCACCGCCGAAGACCGCACTGGGGATGGTCGTGACGACGGCACCGACTTTCGGGCTAAGGCCGAGAACCGCGAGAATGACGCCGCTGATGCCGACGACGTGGCGGCTCATCACGCCGGTGAAGTTGACGATACCGACGTTTTGTGAGAACGACGTAATCGGGAACGCAGAGAAGATTGAGCCGAGCGAACTCAGAATGCCGTCGTTGAACAGCCCGCCGCGGAACTCTTTATCTGTCGGGTTACGACCCTCAGCAGCCGTCACACCAGACATATCGCCGACCGTTTCCATCGCGGAAACGAGAAAGAGGAAGGCGAAGACGACGATCGCGACCGGCTCGAACTCGAAGCCGAACCGGGTCGGTGAGGGAACGGCGACCCAAGCTGCGTCGCCGACGGGCGAGAAATCGACGAGTCCAGCCACGACGGCGACCGCGTAGCCGACACCGATGGCGGCGAGGATACTCAACAGTCGTGTGACGCCCGCAGTGAACATGTTGAGCCCCACAGCGATCGCCAACACGAGCGCAGCCAGCCCGATGTGGTGGAGTGCACCGAACTCGCCGGCTTCCTCCGCTGCAGCACCACCTGCAGCGTAATCCATACCGACCGGAATGAGATACAACCCGATGATGACGACGACGAGGCCGGTCACCAGTGGCGGGAAGAAGGGTTTGATGCGCTTGAACTGCCAGCCGATGAGTCCCTCGACCGTGAACCCGGTGACGAGAATCGCCCCGAACACCGCGGCCATCCCGTAGTCGACACCGATCGTGATCGCTGCGCCGACGAACGTGAAACTCGAGCCCATCACGATCGGCAGCCGTGCCCCGACCGGGCCGACGGTGTAGGCCTGCACGACCGTCGCCAGACCGGAGAACAGCAGCACCATCTGGACGATATAGGCCGTGTCGGCAGCATCGAGGCCGACACCGCCGGCGACGACGAACGCCACGGCGGTCGCCGGGACGATCATCACTGCGACATGTTGTAATCCTAGAAGGATCGATTTCGGCCACGGCGGCCTATCGTCAATCTCGTACTCGAGTTGAATGCTCCCGTCCGTCTCGTTCGACATGTATACGCGACCCGTAACGAGTTGACTTACAAAAAGTCTCGTATATACGCTTATTGGAGGGGCACTAACCGGCAATATTATACACGTATGTGTATTCATTTCCGGGTCGTCGCCCACAGGTCGGTCCCGCAGCTCGATTTCTCGGTTCGTCGTCTCGAGGCGTTCGTTCGATTCGCCAGTCGCATGTCTCGGTAGACGCGAACTAATCAGTGAACGAGCACGTCACCGTCTTCGACGGTGATATCGATCAGGCTCGTCGCCTCGAACTCGGTGTCGTCCAGTTCGGACGGCCCAACCTTTCGCATGACGACCGCGATATCGACGATCTCGGCACCGATATCATCCAGGGCGTTACAGATGGCCGCCAGCGTCCCGCCCGTCGAGAGCATGTCGTCGACGATAACGACACGGTCACCCTCCTCGATGTCGTTGATGTACATTTCAGACTCCGAGTAACCGGTTTGTTGATGTAAGGACACCTCGCCCTCGAGGCCGTACGGTCGCTTGCGGATGACGACCAGCGGAATGTCGGTCTGGAGCGACAGTGCGGTCGCGAGGTGAATACCCATCGCCTCGGGGGCGACGATCTTGTCGACGTCCAGGTCGATCGTTCGCATGACTTCGACGACGACCTCCCGCAACAGATCGGGATCGAGCCTCGGCACACCGTTACTGATTGGGTGTACGAGGTACTCGTAACCGTCTTTGTCGATAATCGGCGCGTCATCCAGCGATTCGAGGAGTCTCTCCATGGAAGCGATTGGGGGAATCGCGGCAAAAACGGATCGTTCTCGGAGTCGCCCGCCGACGAAGCGATATCGCGTCTTACGAAAGCGACACGTCGTCCAGCTCGACTCGGTTCGGCTCAGGTGCCGACTCGCTCGAGACCGCATACACACCCTGTTTCGTTGTCGTCTCCTCGTCTGCCAGCACGATCACACCCTCTGCGAGCAGCGGTGTGAGGACACCCGCAACCGTGGCTCGAGGATCCGACAGCGGTTCCCGAACGACGACGCGGTCGCCGGCCTCGATACCGTACTCGTCGATCAGTTCGCTCGCGGCCTCGAGTGCCTGTTCGTGGCTGATCGTCCGATCGCCGTCGGTCAGGATCGTCGTCTCGGGGTCGATATCCAGCGGTGGGAACGAAGGGTTCTCGCTCCAGACACCCGCATCGAAGTGATGGATATCGGGTTCGTTCGGTTTCGACCCGTAGCCCACCCGCTGGGCACCACGCGGAAGGTCGTAGATCCCGGCCTCGAGGTCGTCGACCGGTGCTACAAGCGCCCGGAAACCGTCTTCATCCGTGAGGTCGGTCGGCGGCTCGAACTGTGCGGTCCCCTCGAGCATCGCGGTGCCAAAGAAGGCGAGTAAGGCGAGCGGATTCTCGCCGACGATGCCGACGGTGACACCCTTTCGAACGCCCGAATGTCGCAGGAAGTTCCCGGCTTTCCAGGACGTCGTACACAGCCAGTGGTGGTCGAACTCCCGGCCCGTCGCATCGACGAGTGCCGTGCGATCGTCCCGAAGTTCACGCGTGAGTAGCTCGTCGACTGTCACGGCGGTCATACGTGCCACTCAGTACCCAGCCAAAAAAAGCGCGCCGACTCGAGGCCGACGGCATCCCCTCATACGACGGCGAGTCCGCGCTGATCGTCGGCTGCTCGAGTCGGTGTCATACGGTCTACTGTCAGACAGTTCTGGCGCGACCGCGACCCGTCCCGCGGTCGTGCCGGGACATCGGTACAGCAGACCGTCTCAGTCGTCCGCGGCTGCAGGGGCAGTGTCGGCGTGGTCGATTTCGGTGCCGAGACACGCTAAGAACTCCGCGAGCCACTCGGGGTGGTCCGGCCACGCCTGTCCCGTCACCAGATTCTCGTCGCGAGTTACCTCGCCTGTCCAGTCGCCACCAGCGCCGCGGACGTCCGCCTCGAGCGCCGGATAGCCGGTACAGGTGCGTCCCTCGAGGACGTCCGCCGCGGCGAGGATCTGGACGCCGTGACAGACCGCGGCGACGGGCTTGTCTTCCTCGAAGAAGTGGCGAGTAATCTCGAGCACTTCGTCGTACGTTCGGAGATACTCGGGCGCGCGGCCACCAGGAATGACCAGCGCGTCGTACTCGGCGGGGTCGACGGCGTCGAAGTCGTGGTTCAACTCGAAGTTGTGCCCTGGCTTCTCGGTGTACGTCTGGTCGCCCTCGAAGTCGTGGACGGCGGTCGGACAGGTGTCGCCGGCCGACCTCTCCGGACAGACGGCGTGGACGTCGTGGCCGACCATCTCGAGTGCCTGAAACGGGACCATTACCTCGTAGTCCTCGACGTAGTCGCCGGCGAGGAGTAGGATCTGTTGTGCTGACATGGGTCTCCGTCCGACAGTACGGCCGCATCGGCCATAGTCAATGTTGAACGTTACCATGACACTCTCTTTGGCGAACGTACCGTCACTCGAACGCGGGACCGATCGCTGCGTCTCGAGACGCGACGTGTAGACAAAACAGCACGATATCGAGACAGCCCGTCAAACGGGCCATACGGTCTGCTATACTGATGTCCCGGCACGACCGCGGGACGGGTCGCGGTCGCGCCGGAACTGACTGCCAACAGATAGTATCAGGCTAGCGGACGAACGACGGCTTAGAACGCCCGCTTGATCTTCTCGAAGAAGCCTTCCTTGACGTCGATCTCGTCGCCGCCGGCCTCGGCGAAGGCCTCGAGCGCGTCGCGCTGCTCGTCGTTCAGATTCTCGGGGGTGACGATCTGGACTTTCACGTAGAGGTCACCCTGTCCGCGGCCGCGGAGTCGAGGCATACCCTTCCCCTCGAGGCGGAAGGTTTCCCCACTCTGGGTTCCTTTGGGGATGTCGAACTCGACGGAGCCATCGAGTGTCGGCACCGTGACGGTGTCGCCGAAGGTCACCTGTGGGAACGAGACGGCGAGTCGGTGTCGGAGATCGTCGCCCTCGCGCTCGAACAACTCGTGGTCACGAACCGAGACGTCGATCAGCAGGTCGCCACGACGGCCGCCCTCGGGACTGGGCGCACCCTCGCCTTCCATCCGGAGCGTCTGGCCGTCCTGAATGCCCGGCGGAACCTCGACGGTCAGCGTTGCCTCGCTGCGAACGTAGCCCTCGCCGTGACAGTCGTCACAGGTTTCGGAGTACAGTGTCCCTTCGCCATCACAGCGTGGACACGTGGTCGTCTGCTGGACCCGCCCCAGCGGCGTCTGCTGGACCTGTGTGACCTGCCCCCGGCCTTGACACTCCGGACAGGTTTCGGCGTCCGCATCTGCTGGATGGCCCCTTCCATCACAGGACTCACACTCCTCGGGTCGTTCGACGGTAAACTGTTTTTCGGCTCCTTCGAACGCCTGCTCGAGATCGATCTCGAGTTCGGTTCGGAGATCCCGACCTTTCCGTGGCCGACGCCGACCGCGGCCGCCACCGCCGCCGAAGACCTGCTCGAAGATATCGCCGAGTCCGCCGCCACCCATGCCGCCACCGCCGCCCATACCACCGAACGGGCCACCACCCATCCCGCCGGCACCGGCGTCGCTGGCGTCGAAGCCGTGCTTTTCGGCTTGCTCGTAGCGGTCGTGACCCATCCGGTCGTAGGCCTGACGTTTTTCCTCGTCGGTCAGAACCTGCTTTGCCTTCTGGATCTTCTTGAATTTCTCCTCGGCGTCAGGGTCGTCGCTGACGTCCGGATGGTACTCCGTGGCCTTCGTCCGGTACGCCTGTTTGATCTCCTCAGCCGACGCGTCGGAACTCACACCGAGCACGTCATAGAAGTCCTCGCTCATTCGTTGTCACACCGATACTCGGTTGAGCCACTTGAAACGAACGTTCCGCGTGGACGCCGCTGTGTCGATGCTATTTCGTTTCACTGACACGGAATCGCTCGCTGGCTGCTGTCTACTCGCCGGCGACGGTGAGTCCGCTCTCTGTGAGTTCTGGAGCTGGCTCGAGTTGCACACATCGATTGCAACGTCGAGGTACGGAGTCGGCTTCGTCTTGGAAATGTAAGCGGGACGAACGGTTCTGCGATGTCGACAGGATTCTACCGATGAATGATGTTTTACATGCTCTGTCCCAAACCACGGGCAGACTTCGAATGTTTGAAGCGATCGTCGATGCGCTGTTCGATCTTCTCCTGCGCGTCGGCTTGCCGGCTCTGTTCGTATTCTTCTTGTTGAAGGGGGCATTCGTAGGGAAGCCGATCCCTACGACGGTGATCCTTCCTGGATACGTGCTGGCAATCTCCGCAAGCCGCAGTGAAACTGCTGTGATCATCTCTGTGTCGACGGCTGGCTACGTCGCCGGCCAGCTCATCATTTATTATATCGCCCGTCGCGACGGATTGTCAACGATTCAATCGTCGCCGCGGATTCGTATCTCCCCCGACAGAATCGACCAAGCGGAACGGTGGTTCAAGCAGTACGGCGGTGTCGGCGTGTTCGTCACGAACTTCGTTCCGTACCTCCGCGGGCTGATCCTCCTTCCAGCAGGGATCGCTCGCTACCCCGTCGCGAAGCTCGTGTTCTTCGCGTTTACGTCAACGCTGATTTATCACGCGGCCATCGTCGCTGTCGCGGTCGGTGTAGTGCGAGCGATATTCTAGAAGATGCAGCGCGCGAATGCACCACGAACCTGCGGACGATCGTAACTGATGTGAATATTTTCGACTGGGTGAGAGGCCTCCGGCAAGACGATGCAGTACACCGATATCACGGTGTACCGCTTACGGGACGGCAAGATCGCCGAAGAAACGACTCAGTCTTCGTCGTCTTCGTTCACTTCGAAACGTTCGCTTCGCTCACGTTTCGAAACGACGGAAGGCTCACTTCGTTCACCTTCCGAGCCGACGAAGACTCGTTACTCGTCGTCTTCGTCAACGTCTTCGAAGTCCGCGTCAACGAACTCCTCGCCCTCGTCGGCTGCTGCGCCGCCAGGACCTGGGTTTGGACCGCCACCCATGCCGGCACCTGCGGCGCCAGCGCCACCGGCTGCACCGCCAGCGCCTGCGGCTCCAGCCTGTTGCTGGTAAATCTGCTTGCCGATCTCCTGCAGCTCCTTACTCAGGCTCTCAGTCGCGGCTTCGATGTCTTCGGCGTCCGCATCGCTGTCGTCGATCGTTTCCTCGAGTTCCTCGACGGCTGCCTCGATCTCACCGCGCAGATCGTCGTCGACTTCTTCTTCGTTCTCCTCGAGTAGCGTCTCGGCGCGCTGGATCGTCGCTTCGGCCGTGTTTCGGGCCTCGATGCGCTCGCGTTTCTGCTTGTCCTCCTCGGCGTGTTTCTCGGCTTCGGCCTGCATCTCCTCGATCTCGGAGTCGGAGAGTCCGGCACCACCCTCGATGGTGATCTCCTCGCTTGCGCCGGTGCCTTTGTCCTCTGCGCTCACGTTGACGATGCCGTTTTCGTCGATGGAGAACGTGACCTCGATCTGTGGGGTGCCTGCCGGCGCTGGCGGGATGTCGGTCAGGTGGAACTCGCCGAGCATCTCGTTTTTCTGTGCGAGTTCACGCTCGCCCTGGAAGACACGGACCTGCACGGAGGTCTGGTTGTCCGCCGCGGTCGTGAAGATCTTCGACTCTTCGGTCGGAATCGTCGTGTTCTTCTCGATAAGTCGCTCGAAGAGGCCGCCTTTGACCTCGATACCCAGCGAGAGTGGCGTGACGTCGAGCAGGACGATGTCGTCAACCTCGCCGCCGAGAACGCCACCCTGAATCGCCGCGCCGAGCGAGACGGCCTCGTCGGGGTTGACGTTCTTCTGGGGCTCCTTGCCGGTGAGTTCTTCGACCTTCTCGCCGACCTGTGGCATCCGGGTCGAGCCACCGACTAGCAGGACCTCGTCAATGTCGTCTTTGCTGTAGCCGGCGTCCTCAAGTGCCTGTTCGGTCGGCTCGACGGTGCGGTCGATCAGATCCTGCGTGAGCGACTCGAATTTCGCTCGCGTGAGCGACTCCTCAAGGTGGATCGGGCCGTCGTCGGTGGCCGTAATAAACGGCAGATTGATCTCGGTCTCCTTGCGAGAGGAGAGCTCGATCTTGGCCTCTTCGGCGGCGTCTTTGAGCCGCTGGAGGGCCTGTCGGTCCTCGCGAAGGTCCATCCCGTGTTCGGCCTCGAACTCCTCGGCGAGCCAGTCGATGATGGCTCCGTCCCAGTCGTCGCCACCGAGGTCGTTGTCGCCGTTCGTTGCGACGACTTCGTAGACACCGCCGCCGAGGTCGAGAATCGAGACGTCGAAGGTGCCACCACCGAGGTCGTAGACGAGCACGGTCTGGTCGGAGTCGTCGTCAAGGCCGTAGGCCATCGACGCGGCGGTTGGCTCGTTGATAATGCGCTCGACCTCGAAGCCGGCAATCTCGCCGGCGTCTTTGGTCGCCTGGCGCTGTCGGTCCGAGAAGTATGCGGGGACCGTGATGACGGCTTTCTCTACCTCATCACCGAGATACTCTTCGGCGTCGCGTTTGATCTTCTGGAGGATCATCGCCGAGATCTGCTCGGGCGTATACTCCTCGTCGTCGATCTCGACGGTGTAATCCTCTTCGCCGATGTGGCGTTTGATCGAAGCGATCGTCTTTTCGGGGTTCTGGATCGCCTGATTTTTTGCCGGCTTGCCGACGAGTCGCTCGTCGTCGTCGGTAAACGCGACGACGGAGGGCGTCGTCCGCTCACCTTCGGCGTTGACGATGATCTCTGGGTCGCCACCTTCCATCACCGCGAACGCGCTGTTTGTCGTCCCAAGGTCAATTCCGAGAATTTTGTTGCTCGCCATCGTGGGGGGCTATTGTGCGCACTTTGTTTTAAAGCTTACTAGGGCGTTTCGTGAGCCGAATAAAATACTCGGAAACGGCGATAGAAGCCACTCTCGAGGGGTAAGACGGCCGAAACGAAATACTGAAAAATTCGGTCGAAACTGTCAGAAGCCGGTACCGTCCGTCAGTCGGCGGTTTCTTCGGTCGCGGCTTCGTCGCCGGCGTCGCTATCGTCGCTGTCGGCCGCTGCCGGGGAGTCTTCGTCCACATCGGCCTCGAGTTCGCCGTTCGAGACGGTTACCTGTGCGTTCTGAATGACTTTCTCGCCCATCTCGTAGCCGGGTGTGTAGACGTCGGCGATGGTCCCCTCGGGCAGCGCGCTGTCGACGCGCATCATCACTTCGTGGCGCTGTGGGTCGCTCTCGGTGCCAGGCTCGGGATCGATCTCCGAGACGTTCTCGTCTTCGAGCACACGGTCGAACTCTCGAAGCGTCATCTCGACACCATCACGGAGGCTGTCGGCGTCACCGCTTTCTTCCTCCAAGGCGCGTTTCATGTTGTCGCGGACGCCAAGCAGTCGTTCGACGAGATCCTCGGTGGCCCGGTCTTTGATCTGCTGTTGGCGCTTTTTTGCGCGTTTCTTGTAGTTCTGAAAGTCGGCCTGTTTGCGCTTGAGCCGACCCTTGAGGTCGTCGACTTCAGCTTCGGCTGCCTCGAGGTCGTCCTGCAACTCGCCGATGGTTTCGGCCTGTTCCTCGACGCGCTCGGAGAGATCCTCGAGTTCCTCGCGCTGGTCAGTGACAGTGGCGTTTACCTCGCGAGCATCCTCGACGATAGCGCTGACCTGGTGGGCGAGGTCGTCGTCGTGCTCGCTGATCTCCTCTAGAAGTTCCTGGATGTCGTCGCTCGTTTCCGGGGCGATGGCCGCCTCGTCGTCTGAAACGGCCGGTTCGGCTTGTGGTTCGTCCTCGGCTGGTGTGTCCGTATCGGGCGAGTCAGCGTCGCCGGCCGCGTCGGACTCGACGTCGGCCGTCTCGCCGTCGTCGGATTGCTCCTCGGACGGGACACCCTGGGCCGTCGCGTTCGTGCCCTCGTCTTCGCTCATGTGCCAGTCAACGAACAGCGGTAATAAAAGGGTTGAGGTACGGTGCGCTGGGCACTACCGGGTTCCCGTCTGCGCCGCTCGAGTCGGGCACTCCATCGGCAGCCGACGGTACCGCCGCTCGAGACACCAGACAGTATTTGTCGCTCCCGTCCGGAGCATCGTGCGTGACGCGGTCCCACGACGACGCCACGAGTTCGGCACCGACGCTCCGGTACGAAGACGGCACCGTCCGAGTCGACGGCCTCGAGTCCGACGCGCTGGCCGCCGTTCGTGAGTCGGTCTCCGGCCTCGAGGCCGATCCCCGAACCGACGGCTGGCGGGTGCCAGCGTTTCGCTACGCTGCCCTTCGACGCGCGCTCGATGCCGAGCACGGCCGAATCGACGACCGCGTCCTCGATCTCGAGTCGCTGCCGGCGCTCGAGTCGGCGTACGAACTCCGCGAGTACCAACAGGAGGCCCTCGAGGCGTGGCTCGAGACGGATCGCTGGACCGACAGCAACGGTACTGACTCGCTCGCGCGTGCACCTGCGGGCGTCCTCGAACTCCCGACCGGCAGCGGGAAGACTGTCATCGCCCTGAAAGCGATCGAACGGCTCTCGGTGCCGACGCTTGTCGTCGTGCCGACGATCGACTTGCTCGAGCAGTGGCAACGGGAACTCGAATCCGAGTTCGACTGTGAGATCGGTCGCTTCGGCGGCGGCGAGCAACGCATAGAGGCGATCACCGTCTCGACGTACGACTCGGCGTATCTGAAAGCTGACGCCGTGGGCGACCGGTTTGGGTTCGTCGTCTTCGACGAAGTCCACCACCTCGGCGGTGAGGGATATCGCGAGATCGCACGCCTGCTCGCTGCCCCCGCACGGCTGGGGCTCACTGCCACCTTCGAACGTCCCGACGATGCCCACGAGGTGATCGAGGACATCGTCGGCCCGCTGGTTTCCCGCGTCGACGTCGGCGAACTGGCCGGCGACCACCTCGCGGCCTACGATCTGAAGCGCCTCGAGGTGACACTCACGCCCGACGAACGCGAGGTGTACGAACGTAATCAGGACGTCTTCACGAACTACCTCGCGCGCTCGAACATCCGGATGCAAAGCGGCTCGGACTACCAAGAACTCGTCAAACGGTCGGGCAACGACCCCGAGGCCCGCAACGCGCTGCTCGCGCGCCAGCGCGCACGCGAGATCATGCTTGGAAGTGAGGCCAAACTCGAGGCCCTCGCCGACATTCTCGACGATCACCGCGGGGAGCGGACGATCGTCTTTACGGCCCACAACGACCTCGCCTACGACGTCAGCGAGCGGTTTCTGATCCCGACGATCACCCACCAGACCGGCGCTGGAGAGCGTCGCGAAATTCTCGAGCGGTTCCGCGAGGGGACCTACACGCGCATCGCGACCTCGAACGTCCTCGATGAGGGGGTCGACGTTCCCGACGCATCGGTGGCGGTCGTGCTCTCGGGCAGCGGGAGCGAACGCGAGTTCATCCAGCGACTCGGACGGATTCTCCGGCCGAAAGCAGACGGGACGCGAGCGATCCTCTACGAGGTCGTCTCCGAAAACACGGGCGAGAAACGAGTGGCCGAGCGACGACGCGACGGCTCGCTGTAAGCTGCGACGTTCGGTGGTTCGCTCGAATCCGGGCTGTCTCGGCCTGCGCTGGTCACGACGACGTTCGGCGCGGACGTCACGCAGTTCTCGAGCGCCCGGTCACGAACTGCATGAGAGAACGAATGCAGCGAACGGAGTTCGGTACTGCCATTGAACTGCGCCGAATCACTCGATCGGCGTGCCTGCAAATTCCACGGAAGATCGGAAGGCGACGCTTGTTACTGTTCGACACATTCCATGTCCGGTGGCGAGATCGGATCCGGCTCTCCCCACGAGTGAAAGTCGGTGGCTCCACTGGCGTCCTTGGACTCGAATCGAATCGGGTAGCCAGAGTCAGTACGGACGTACAGGTATCCGTCGTCCACTTCAAACCGGTATACGTCCTGATCGTCGATGGGCTCCGCTTTTGTTGCCGTGACAGAACCAAACTCGTCTCTGAGTCGTTCTGGCTCGAAAATATCCTCGTCCGAACTCCCGGTTGGGATGAAACACTCTTCGTCTACCACGATGTACTCATCCGTTCCGATTCTGTAGGCTTCCATCTCTACCCCGTTGACTGTCCAGGCGGTGTACGTGTCACCGTCGTATACGGTTATCGTCCCGCTCCCCAGCGGCACGGTGAGTTCCATCACGTAGGATGATTCCCAGTTGAGGACGTCTCGGAGTTCCGGCTCGCTCGTTGGCTCGTCATCAGTCGGTTCGTCATCAGTCGGTTCGTCATCAGTCGGCTCGTCGTCGGAGCCGTCCAGACAGCCAGCAAACCCACCGATTGTTCCAACGGCAGCTAGCTGAAGAAATTGCCGCCGTCGAGGACGATCTGTGTAACCACGTCGAGAATTCATGCAAGCTATGAGTAGGTAACGGAAGATAAGAACGTCGTTCTTACAGAACTCCGTTCCCCCTTGATGGCCCCAGACGGAGTGTCGGTTGTAACACGAATCCGTCTGTAGAGGCGCGAACGGATGGTCAATTCGCGCCACGAGGCGACGAACGTCATTCATCAGGATCTCGTCGGTCGGTTCTCGTCATCCCGAGCGCGCTATCAGAGACTGCGTCGCTACCGGAACGACGGCAACACGTCGTCGCCGAACGCCTCGATGAACGCCGTCTGATTCGTGTTCACGTTGTGGACGAACACCCTGTCCACGTCGAGACCGACGTCGGCCTCGAGCCAGTCGACGTGGTCGTCGAGGTCGGCGGAGACGCGAACGTTCTCCTCGACCTCTCCAGCGGTGATCTGGTCGGCGAGTTCGTCGTACTGTTCGGGCGTCCGAAGCTCCTGGGTCACGGGACCCGGGATGCAGTTCGCTCCCCACTGCTCGTGGGCGCCGTCGAGTGCGTCTGCGTCGCTTTCGGCGTAGGAGTGTTGGGCCTTGAGATAGACCGGTTTCTCGGGTGCCGTTTCGCGAAAGGCCTCAACGCGGGCGGTGTCGGCCTCGTGATCGGGAGTGGCGATCGTAATCATGCCGTCGGCCCACTCGCCGAGCCACGCCGCCGTCTCCTCGGAGAGTGCAGCCCCGATCAGCGGCGGTGCGGTCTCGGGTCGGGAGTAGAGTTGGGCCTGCTCGACGTCGACGCGGCCGTGGTGGGTCACCTCCTCGCCCTCGAACAGTCGCCGCATGAGCTCGGCGCATTCCTCGAGACGGGCGTTCCGTTCGCGCTTGACCGGCCAGTCGGTGCCCGTGATGCCTTCGTTCAGCAGTTGGCCGCTGCCGACGGCGAGCCAGAACCGCTCAGGGTACAGTTCGCGCAGCGTTGCCGCGCCCTGGGCGACGATCGCGGGATGGTAGCGATAGCCAGGTGCGTTGACCGTCCCGAACGTTAGCTCGGTCGCCTCGAGTGCCGAGCCAAGCCACGACCAGACGAACCCGGATTCGCCCTGCTGTTCGCTCCAGGGATGGAAGTGATCCGACGCAAGGGCGTGGTCGAACCCGTGCTCGTCGGCGAGTTGAACGTACTCGAGGAGCGCACTCGGTGCGAACTGTTCGTGAGAGGCGTGGTAGCCGAGGTCGGTCATGTGACTGCCCACCCCCGGTCGTGATGGCGATCGAAATCGCGTTCGTGATCGGTCAGCACGGTCTCAGACACCACGAAACGCGACTTAGTTCCACGGCGTGAGTGTGCTGTCCTCGCGGTTTGCCTTCCGCTCGAGCGAGCGTGACACCGCCGTCTGCGCCGTCCTGTTTCTCTCCCAACGTGTGGTATGGGCTCCGTAGCGGCGTTCTCGAGTCGGTACGTATATAATGAAATGGCTGTGATGGATGGGCATGCTATCCGGATTGCCAGCTGGGAGCACGATCGCTCTCCTGCTGATGCTCCTGGTTCCAGTCGGAACGCTTGCGCTGTACTGGCTTGATCGAACACGAAACGACGGCTACGTCTCCGTTTTGGGGAGGCGATAACGATGGCGACGCTGCAACTGACGTTCGGTGTCTACCTGCTGATCTTGCTCGCGATCGGACTCTACTTTTATTTCACCACCGAGACACAGCGACTCTCGGAGTACTTGCTTGCGGACCGAGACGTCGGGACGTGGCCGATTGCCATCTCCGAAGTGTCCTCAGTCGCAAGCGGCTGGACGTTCTTCGCGTGGGTCGGTGTCGGCTTTACCGTGGGACTCAACGGGCTCTGGTTTTCGGTGACGATGATTTTCATCATTGTCTTCATGTACCGCTACGTCGGCTCGCGCTTTCGCCGCCAGTCCGAGAGTCTTGGGAGCATCACGATCGCTGACCACCTCTCGCTTGCCGTCGAAGACGAACGGCTCAGTTTCTACATTCGGGTCGTCGCAACGCTGTCGATTCTCGTCTTCATGGGTGCGTACATCGGCGCCCAGATCATCGCAGTCGGCGAGGCGATGGATACCGGCGTCGGAATCGATTATCTCGCTGCGGTCGCCGTCGGTGGCGTCGTCGTCGGCCTCTACACGACCCTCGGCGGCTTCAACGCCTCCATCTGGACGGACGTCTTTCAGGGGATTCTCATCTTCGTCGCGGCGGTGACGTTACCCGTACTCATGATCATGGAGGTCGGCGGCTGGTCGGTGTTTCTCTCCGAGGCTGCTGCGGTCGACGACGCCGCGTTGCTCGATCTCAACGCTGGCCTCGCCGGACAGGCGATGCTCATCGCAACGCTTGCGTGGGTGACCTTCGCGTTCGGGACGATCGGCCAACCCCACTCGCTGATGCGCCTGCAGGCGATCCGCTCCGAACGCCATCTGAGCGGCGCAGCCGTTATCGCTGTCGCCTTCCAGTCGCTGCGTCTGACCGTCCCGCTGCTTATCGGGATGGCTGGTCGCATCATCTACGGCTCCGTCGAGGACCCCGAAAGCGTCGCAATGGTGGCGATCGTCGACTTCTTCCCGGCGGTCATCGCCGGTATCCTGCTGGCTGCGATCATCTCTGCGATTCTCTCGACGTCCGACTCGATGCTTCTCGTGGCCTCGTCGGATCTGACGCGGTTCTACGAGGAACGGATCGACCCCGAAGCGAGCGACACCGAACTCATCCTGCTCGGTCGTGGCGTGATCGGCGTGCTGGCCATCGGCGGGATCGCGCTCGCGTTCCTCCGACCCGGAACGATCTTCGAGATTATCGAGTTCGCCTACGTCGGCCTCGGCGCGACGTTCGGCCTTCCGCTGTTGTTCTTGCTGTTCTGGGAACGAACGACCGGTGAAGCCGTTCTCGCCGGCATCATCACCGGACTTGTTACCTCGATCGGCAACCTCTATCTGGTCCCCGATCTGTTCCCAATCCTCGTCTGGCCGCTCTGTCTCATCGTCATCGTCGGCGTCACACTCGTGACCGCAGCAGACGGCGCCGGCGTCGCCGACGTTCCCGAACCGACCCCACAGCGTGTCGATCCGGCTGACGACTAATACGGACTGCTGGAGTCACTGACTGTCGATCACCGACCCCACCGCCCGTGATCGGGACAGCAGACCGTATGACTCACTCTCGAGTCGATTCGTACTGTTCAGCGACCGCCTGTGGGTTCCACTCGCCACCGAGTTCCGTTCGCGTGGCTGTCTCGAACGAGCCCGCTTCGAAGCGTGTGACACGCCCGGTTTCCTCGCTCAACGTCAGTGTTGCCACCACGTTCGAACGCTGTGAGATATCGAGCGCGCTCATATGGCGCGACCCCATCCAATCTTCATACGTCGGCGCTGCGGTCTCGCCCGAATCGAGATCGTTTGGCATGCCGCCAGTGAACCGAACCATCTGTGTTTCGACGACGCCATCGACACCGAACACCACCGCTCCGTCCCGTGTCAGTGCGACGTCCTGTGCAGCCTCGACGAACGTCTCGCAGTCGTGTTCGACGCTTCGACAGCGATCCGTCGGCCACTGGTTTCGACCCATCGGATCGGCAAACGCCGCGATCGATGGTCCCGTCACGACGGCGATATACATTCCCGGCCCCTTGACGTACTGCTCGCCCCAGCGATCGAAACTCAAGCTGATCGCCTCGAGCGAGTACTGCAGCTGATCGATCAGTGTCTGGACCCCGTCATGAGATTCATACGCAATCCGGAGCTCCGTCTCGTCCATATGGAACGGTCACCATCGGTTGCCGTAATCTCGTCGGCCGAACGAGTTTCGGGACCCACTCGCGCTGGCACAGCAACGGGGTCTTTTTGCCCCTCCCGCGCCGACTGCCCGGCATGCTGACGAAAGACCTGCTTCGTGTCTCGAGGGCCGGGGGCGGCTACCATCCCCAGTTCGCCGGTCGGGAACACCGGCCACTGGCGGCCCGCGTGATCGGTACGTATCAGGGTCACGTCGGCACCCCACGAGCCGACCTCGAGGACGCACTCGCCGACCTCGAGGCCGACGCGTCGGATTTCAAGCTCGTCCGCGGGTTCGCGGCGCTGCTCGAGCGCGAGGCGACGTTCGAGACGGACGCCGCAATCGATCCCGAACGCGCCCGCCGAGCTGCCTTCGAGGCCGCCGAAGCGGTCGGCGTCGTCAGCGAGGACGACCGGACGATGGCGCTCATCCGGGCCGGCGAGTCGTTGTCGTGCTCTGCGGACGCCCTCGAGCGAGCGCTGTACGCCGACCTCGAGGAGCGACAGGTGCTCACCGCGTTCGATTCGCCGTGGGGCCCCGACGGACTCGTCGCCCAGTACAACCTCTCGCTTTCTCAGACGGCGCTGTTCGACGCGACCGAACTGCGGGTTCGATCGAGCGATCCGAAGGCGTTGATCTCGGCGATCAAACGCCTCCGGCTGATGTACGAGATTCGCCGCCTCGAGGACGAATACACGGAGATCGCCGAACGCGAGGTAATCGTCACCGGCCCCACCCACCTCTTCCGGGCGAGCCGTCGGTACGGCACTCGTTTCGCCCGACTTCTGCGAACGGTGACGAGCGCCGACGAGTGGTCCCTCGAGGCGACGGTCGATGACCGCGGGACCGAACGCACGCTCTCGCTTTCCCACGCCGACCCTGTCCGCGCTCCCGACGCTGACCCTGTCGCGGGCGTCTCGTTCGACAGCGGCGTCGAGGCTGACTTCGCCGCCCGCTTTTCGAATCTGGACCTCGAGTGGGAGCTCGTGCGCGAACCGGAGCCGCTCGCGACGGGCACGCGAGTGATGATCCCCGATTTCGCGTTCGACTACCAACACAGCGACTTCCGCGTCTACTTCGAGATCATGGGCTTTTGGACACCCGAGTACGTCGAGAAGAAACTCGCCCAACTGGCCGAGCTGGAGGACGTCGAACTGATCGTCGCCGTCGACGAGTCACTCGGCGTCGGCGAGGAGATCGCCGCCCGTGACTTCCGAGCGATCCCCTACTCGGGGACGGTTCGGCTGAAAGCCGTCGCCGACGTGCTCCGTGAGTACGAACGCCAGCTCGTCGCCGAGAGCGCGGCCACGCTTCCTGCGGAGCTGCGACCGGACGACGACGTCACCTCATTCGAGTCGCTGGCCAACCGCCACGGCGTCAGCGAGGACGCCCTCGCGGACATCTCGTTTCCCGACCACGAGCAGGTCGGACGGACGCTCGTTCGGCCAGCCGTGCTCGAGGCACTCGCCGACGAGATCGAGGCCGGGATGACGCTTTCGGAGGCTGAGGCCGTCTTCGAGGACGTCAGCATCGGGGACTCGAGTGCGACCCTCGCCGAACTGGGGTACCGAGTCGAGTGGGAGGGGTTGGCTGGCGGGACGATCCGTGAGCGATAGTCTCCCGGCTGTTCTTGCGTCGCCACGAACAGCAAGAAAAACGATACTGCCGATATTCGAGTGGCGGCCGTTCAGATGTCTCGCTGGCGGCCTTTCGGCACCATCGAGCGCAGTTCGCCGTGGACGTAGAGGCCGATCCCGAGCGGCTCGAGGTCGCCTGCCACGTCGTGGGCGGCGATGAGGTATCCCCAGTCGCCGTCCCACCACTCGAGGTCCTGATCCTCGCCAGCCGCGAACGCTCGCGCCTGCTCGCGCTCGAGTTCGATCACGCAGTCGGTGGCGTGCTGGCCGAAGCGCTGGACGAAGTCCGTCGTTGGCTTCCAGTGTTCTTGTCGCGTCCGGAGGCAGGTCATCCCGATCGCTTCGATCTCGATCGGCGTCGGTGCTTCACCCGCGTAGATCCAGATCTTCCCGGCTCCTTTCTCCCAGAACGTGTAGTCGGCGAACGCTTCCGGCGGGATGCCAAAGCGGTCCTCGAAGTAGTCAATCACTTCCTTACGGCTGGCTCGGCCCTCGACGGTTCGCTCCGCGTCCGTTTCGGGGAGTCGATCGAAGCGCTGCCCGTCGTTGTCGCTCATTCGGCGGTCACCTCCAGCTTCGCGACGAAAAAGCCGCCGGTGTCGTTCTGGTGTGGGTAGATTCTGGCGGCGCGCTCGAGTGAGTCGTCGAACGTCTCGTCGTCCCACTCGGACAGTCCCGGCGAGTGCTCGAGGCCGAGGTCGAAGTCGACGACGCGACAGGCCTCGTTATCGAGGGCGTGCTGGACGACGGCCTCGTTCTCCTCGGGGGCGAACGTACACGTCGAGTAGACGACGGTGCCACCCTCGCGTGTGGCCTGGACGGCCCGCCGGAGAATGCCTTTCTGGATGCCCGAGACCGAACGAATGTGGCCTTCGTTCCAGTTGTCGAGCGCGTCGGGGTTCTTCCGAATTGTTCCCTCACACGAGCAGGGGGCGTCGACGAGCGCCCGATCGAACTCGTCGAACGGAAAGCGCTTGAGCGAGTAGGTTCGGGCGTCGGCGTTGGTTACGGCGAGACTCGTCGCGCCGAGTCGCTCGGCGTTAAACCGCAGCGCCGAGATTCGGCCGAGGTTGTTGTCGTTTGCGACCACAGTTCCGCGGTCGTCCATCAGCGCGGCGAGCTGGGTCGCCTTCCCGCCCGGTGCGGCACAGCTATCCCAGACGCGCTCTCCCGGTTGCGGGTCGAGGACGACCGGCGGCACCGCCGACACTTCCTCCTGGCCGTGGGTCAAGCCGTGAAACGACGTCCACGTCGAGCCCGGCGAGTCCGTCTCGAGACGCACCACGCGCGGGTCCCAGTCGGCCTGTTCGTAGGCGACGCCCTCCTCATCTAAGGCCTCGAGCGTTCGCTCGACGGACCCCTTGATCGTATTGATGCGGGCAGCGTTGCCGAGTGGCCGTTCGCACGCGGCGAGAAACGCCTCGAAATCGTCGATAATCGGTCGATACCGCTCGAATGGCTCCATTGAACCGAAATTCGAGCGCCCGGCGTTTGTGGGTTTCGAAGGTACGTCGGAGTCGTCCTGCACATCCCGCTTGCGGTTGTCGCCGTTATCCGAGCTGCTCGCCATCGTCTTTATGCAAACTGCGTGCTAAATCTAGATATGACTGGACTGTGCTCTCAGGGGCCGGAACCGGACCTCGAGGAGCCGACGCTCGTCGAGGGCTTCCCCGGCGTGGGACTCGTTGGCAAGATCGCGACCGACCACCTCATCGACCAACTCGAGATGCGTTACTACGCGAGCGTCGACTGCGAGGGGCTCCCTCGGATCGGCGTCTACCGCAGCGGCGACCGAACCGCTCGCCCGCCGGTTCGCCTCTACGTCAGCGACGACCACGACCTGCTGGCACTCCAGAGCGACGTGCCGATCGTTTCGGCTGCGGTCAACAACGTCGCCGACTGCGTGACACAGTGGGTCGTCGACCACGACGCGACGCCGCTCTATCTCAGTGGCCTCCCCGCGGAGCGCGAGACGAAACCGGAGCTCTGCGGGATCGCGACCGGCACCGTTGGCGAGACGCTCGCAACCCACGACATCTCACCCCCGCCTGAAGACGGCGTCATCACCGGGCCGACGGGGGCGTTGCTCAACCGCGCAGCCCACCGCGAACACGACAGCTTCGGCCTCGTCGTCGAGTGCAGTCCCCAGTTCCCCGACCCCGAAGCCGCGAGCGTGCTCTTAGAAGATGCCGTCGCACCGATCGCCGACGTCTCGATCGACACGGACGAACTCCTCGAGCAAGCCGAGGAGATCAAAGCAAAACGAGAGGCGTTCGCCAAGCAGATGCAGGCGATCGGACAAGAAGAAAGTTCGCAGGCCCAGCCGCTGCGAATGTACCAGTAGCAGGTCCGTTTTCGGAGCCAAGTGGGCCACTTAGCCGCGAAACGGTGGCACGAGATCCAGCGCTGCCCCGGCCACGAGCAGGCTGGCAGCGACGAACGCAGCGCTGAGTGGCAGCGACGAGCCAACGACGAAGCCACGGACGCCGATAAACAGGAACACAAGCGCAAAGCCGAGCAACGCGACGGTGCCGACTGCGTCGAAGATCGCGTCCCGAACCACACTCCGGCCGACTGTGTATTCGGGCTCGTCGCTCGGCTCGGTATCCATGTCCGTCTCGTTCGCCATCGTTAGGAGAACGTGTCAACCGAACTGTGGTAATCGTTCCGGTCGTCCTCGTCGCTCGAGAGGCCCCACTTCGGCCGACTACTGCTTGCCGACGTCGCCACCGACCGACTCGAGTGTCTGTGCCGTCGGGAGCTGCCAGCCGTAGGTGACGGCGACCAGTCGCGTCCCGACCGTGACGGCCGCACACATCGCCGCGGCAGTGCTTCCGCCCGCGCCGAGCGTGCCGACCAGCCAGTAGGTGCCGGCTCCTAACACCGCACAACTCGCGTAGAAGTCCTCGAACAGGATGAACGGCGCGCGATCCAGCAGGATATCCGCGAGTGCGCCGCCGCCGACGGCGTTGATCGTCCCGATTGCGATGACGCCGAACGCCGACACGCCGGTGTCGGTCGCGACGATGGCTCCGGCCGTCGTGAACGCGGCGAGGCCGACGGCGTCGGAAACCAGCGTGATCGGGTGATCATCCGGGGACTCGAGAACGTGATAGAGGCCGATCGCCAGAGCGATGCCGAGCACACCGAGGCTGATCTCACCCAGCGACCGAAGCGCCAACGGAAGGCGGCTCACGAGCAGGTCCCGTGTGACGCCGCCGGCAAACGCCGTCGCCAGCCCGACGACGGCGATCCCGAACAGGTCGAACTCTTCTCTGATCGCCTTGGTCGCTCCGACGAGCGCGAACGCGACCAGCCCGATCGTGTTCATTACGACGAACGGATCGGCCAACAGGACAACGACGAGGTCTCGAGCCACTGGTTCTGGCGAGGGTTGCGACGGTCTTGAGCGCTACGTATCGGCCGTGTGGGCGACTCGATATACGGCCGCCACGAACGGAAACCGAACCGCTAGCCGCAACCCAAATCCCTTTTCGCATGCTGGCCGTTCTCCTGGCTATGGGAACAGAAGACGCCACAGCTGCCGCTCCTGAAACGTGTCCAACCGTAGATGGAATGCCGATGCTCGGCCTCGGCACCTGGCAGAACGAAGACCCCGAGCAGTGTGCCGAAAGCGTTCGGACGGCCCTCGAGACGGGGTATCGACACATCGACACCGCCCAGATATACGAGAACGAAGCCGCCGTCGGTGAGGGAATCGCTCGAGCCGACGTCGACCGCGAGGAGGTCTTTCTCGCAACCAAGATTTGGATCTCGAACCTCGAGCCCGACGACGTCCTCGAGACGGCCCGCGAGAGCCTCGACCGACTCGGTGTCGAGTACGTCGACCTGCTGTACGTCCACTGGCCGGCCCGAACGTACGATCCCGAAGCGACCCTCGAGGCGTTCTCCCAGCTGTACGATGAGGGTCTGATCGAGAACGTCGGCGTGAGCAACTTCGAACCTGAACAACTCGAGGAAGCCATCGAGAGCTGTGACGTCCCGATTCTGGCGAATCAGGTCGAACTGCATCCGATGTTGCCCCAGCAGGAGCTTCGAGAGACCTGCGAGCAACACGATGTCGAACTGGTCGCCTACTCGCCGCTCGCCCGCGGCGCGGTGTTCGACCAGCCCGAGATACAGGAGATTGCGGACAAACACGACGCAAGTGAGGCTCAGATCAGCCTCGCCTGGCTGCGCGAGGCGGGCGTTACCGCGATTCCGAAAGCGACCGGTGAGGCACACATCCGGGACAACTGGGCGTCGTTGGCACTCGAGTTAGCGCAGGACGATATCGATGCGATCGACGCGATCGAGGAGCGGAGCCGGGAAGTCGATCCCGACTTCGCACCCTGGAACTGACGTCGCCGCTCGGTGTCTGTGTTTTCCAATCAATTCGAGTAACATCTAGCAGATCCAGAAAAGCAGGAAAGTTTACGGTACACCGGCTTTTTGGCTCGCGTATGTCCACCCGTTCACGACAACGTGGCGGTGGTGGGGTCGTCGGGGCGATCAAAACCGACGTCCAGCGGTTACACGGTGCCTGGATGGAACTCGTCTTTCCACGCCAACGTGGCCGCGGCCACTCCGTCATGGGGAAATGGCAACCCGAGACGCTCCCCCAGCGCATCGCCTACCGGGGCTGGAGCATTCTCGGACTGCTCGGCTTGCTGGTCCTGTATCCACTGACCGTACTCGGCCTCGGCACCCGCTACTACGCGGCGAAACTCGACTCGACGCGGACCCGCCTCGGCATCGTCGGCGTCACGGGTATCGCCTTGCTCGGCTGGGGGCTGTTGACGCTTGCCTGGGGCGCGATGGCGTACATGGAACAGGTCGATATTCCGTTCGACGCAGTGTTGGCCGTCGCCGCAGCCAGCGGCGTCGCGACGGTGTCGACCGCGCTCGCCGCTACCTGCTCGAAGTTCGGCGGCCGCGGGCTCACGGTCGCCCTCGCCTACCCCTTCGCGATGACGGCGCTGTTCTTGCCGCCTGTCGTCGCCGCGCTCGTCACGCCATCGCTCGAGGGCGTCATCTTGGAGCCCAGCTACGACTTCGCCGTCTGGGTACTCGATAACGTCCTCTTCGTCGGCGGCATCAACGAGTATCTGCGCGGGAACTTCGACCTCGAGGGGGCGGCCTACGCGGCGATGTGGACCGGTATCTCGTTCCCACTGGGCTGGTTCCTGGGTGTCGTCACCGCGCTGGCGAACCTGGTTCGGCCGTCGCAATAATTTCTCGTTTTCCTCGCTCTTGTCTGGTCGACGTGTACGGACTGCCGATTCCCGGCAGCATTAGGTGTCCGGTTCCCAACGACCACGTATGGAATTTGACCTTACGACGACAGCAGGCGTGTTCATCGCCTTGATCGCTCTCGGCGTTGGTGGCATGATCGGATCGAACATGATGACGACGGATAGCATTATGATGATGGTACTGCCGTCGATGGTGATCTTCGGCGCGATCATGCTCGCGATCGGCGTCAAACACGGCGAGTACCGCGCACAGCACTAACGCGTCCGAGAGTCCTTTCTGCGGCCTCACTCGAGCATTGATGCAGTTGCCGTCGCTCGAGTTTACTGACAACCTCAGAAAAATCGATCAACAGCGATGCGACACCAGACCGTCGCGCTTACATGTAGCCGAGGTCGCGCAGGCGCTCCATCAGGTCCTCTTTGTCCTGGGCGCGGCCCGCGCGCTCGGTCGTCCCCTCGAGGTCCTGCAGCCAGGCAGGGTCCTCGTCGCTCTTTTCGGTGCTGATCTCGCTACCGAGCGAGCGGAAGCCGGCGAAGTATTTGGGCGAGACGGGGATGTCGTCCTGGCTCAGGTCGTTCGGCAGGTCGGTGTCGCTCTGTGGGACGTAGCCGTCGTCGGGGAACTCGGCGACGGTGTCCGGCACCACGAAGTTCCAGAAGGCCTCCCAGACGGCGGCTTCGTCGAACTGCAGGATGGGCTGGACGCGGTCGTGGGGCGGGTAAATGTCGGGATCGTGACGCGGCGAGAAGAACGTCTCGTCGGCACGCGCTTCCTGTTCGTCCCAGCGGACGCCGGAGATGACGCCATCGACGTCGTACTCCTCCAGGGCGTTGTTCAGCGCGACCGTCTTCAGCAGGTGGTTGCCGACGTAGGTGTCGAGCAGGAACGGGAACGTGTCCTCTTCGTACTCGAGGATGTTCTCGACGTGGTGTTGGTTGTGCTCGGAGAGTTCCGTAATATCGATCTCGTCGCCGGGCTCGAGGCCGTGTTCGTCGACGTAGTCGCCGATGTCCTCGTTACGCGCGTAGATAACCTCGAGATCCCACTCGTCGGCCCAATGGTCGACGAAGTCGTGGATCTGGTCGAAGTGCTGGTAGTGGTCGATGAAGATCGCCGGCGGCACCTCGAGATCGTAGCGCTCGGCGACCTCTTTGACGAAGTAGAGGACGAGCGTCGAGTCCTTGCCGCCGGTCCACATCACGGCCGGGTTCTCGTACTGCTCGAGTCCCTGTCGGGTCACTTCGATCGCTTTCTCGATCCGGTCGTGGACGTGTGCGTAGTCTTCAGGGTTCTCACCAGCGCCATCGTCGTAGTCGACGTCGACGTACTCGGGGAAGTTCGCTGTCATAGGGTGTAATTAGATATAATTACCACATTTAAACGCTTTGGGGGAGCGGAAACGTCTGTCGCAAGCTGCGACGATGGCTTGAAACTATCTCTCGGTTGCAAAACTCGAGACGATACCATCGAAGTGTTGTAACCGACGCTGCACCTCCGTCTGTACTGCTGGTTTGTCGCCGTCTCAGGCCGAGTTGGAAACTGACTGCTCATCTCGAGAGCTATGTAAAACAGTCACAAGGTAGTCACTCAACTGGCGGGACACGTCTGCGGTCGGCGTCGGAAAGAAGCGGCGAGTATTGGCGAGACCAGAACCGGCCGTCGCCGGCGGTCGCTGATGCTGTGTGGGTCGCTTCTGACACCGCGTAGAATACAGCTCCGACGAGGTGTGCGTTCGAATACTCCTACTCGTCTTCTTCGACGACTTCCGGATCGCTCATCGCGCTCTGGAGGCTGTCGAGCCCGTTGATCCACTCGGTGACGAGTCCGTACTCGAGGTCTTCGGCCATGGACATATCGAGTTCGTCGCCGTCGATGACGAGTGTACCTGCCTGTGCGGCGTAGCCGAGTGCCGCATCGAGGTCTTCTTCGGCTTCGGCGTCGGCCGCCGCGCCGAGGTAGTCGCCGACACTGCCTTCCTCTGCGGGGCCACCGGCGATGAACTCCTCGGCGGCAAAGAAGACACAGACGAGACTCGTCTGGACGCCGTCGACGAGGATCAGTTTCTCTTCGTCCTCGATGTCGACTTCGTCGAGGACGATCTCACGAACGTCACCGATCTCCGCGAGCGCTTCCTCTTGCTCGAGGTTCCCATCGTCGTAGGCGGCGACGATCTTGGCGATCGCGATCGCCGTGTCGTCCTGGAGATTCAACAGGAGACGGGCCGAGTCCTCGTCTTCCGGATCGAGCTCTTCGTCTTTGATGCGGTCGATCCAGTTCTGCCAGCGTTCCTCCGAGTAGAACTCGGTCGGGGGATTGCTCATACAGACACCTACACCGGCCGCTTGAAATGCCTTTCTCTACTGTGCGTTGATCCGAGTTACACCGAATCGCCGGTTTTAGGGCCGCTCAAGGGTTGCTTCCGTATCGATGCCGTAGACGAGCGCGGGTGTTTCGATGTGTGCGTTCCGGACGGCATCCTCGTGCCCGTTCTCAAGTAACCACGCTACCCGCCGTGGCACCGTCTTCGGCCCCAACACGGCCCCCGGCCGGTCCGGATCGTCGATGTAGTCGGTCTCCATCAGAAAGGGCTCGCCGCGTTCGGCCGCCGTCTCGAGTTCGTCTTTGTCACAGATCACGCTCGGAATCGGCCCCTCGAGTCGCCCGCCGGCGTAGTGTTTGACGACCTTGTGCGCCGGGAGGCCGACGTCTTCGGCCCACGCTGTCACCTCGGTCATCTCCTCGCTCCCCTCGGCGTGGAGTTGGACGGCACACTCGAGGTCGCTTGCGCGCTCGAACGCGCGGCGCATGACGGCGTTCGAGGCCGCCCAGACCGCGTCGTCGACCTCGTAGTGGGGTCGGCCGGATTTCAGCGCCAGCGCCTCGCCCGCGTCGACGTACTCGGCCGCGACGTCGATCCCGGCCTGCATCAGGTCGCGCGCGTCGTCGGGACTGAAGCCACGGTCGTCGACGAGCCGCGAAATGAGTCCGGGGTGGATGCCGAGAACGGGCCAGGCTCGTCCCTCGAGTTCGCTCGAGGCCTCCTCGACGACCTCGATGGTGCGCTCGAAGACGGCCCTGAAATCCTCGCCCGTCTCGGCTTCGACGCCGAGATGCCACGAGGGTTTGTTCACCACGAGCAGGTGGGTGCCGCCGACGTGGGCGAAATCTCGGACGGCGTCGATACCGCGATGGTGGTCCGGATCGAGGTGGAGGTGGTTGTCGAGAATCGGCGTCTCCTCGGTCATAGCCGCTACTGTGGCTGCCGTGAGGGAAAAGTCACCGACTTCGGACGGCTCGGCTGTGGGACGAGTGCAACTACGGGCCCGCTTTCGGTGGCCTCGAGCGCTGATAGCGTAGATGTGTCTGTACTCGAGGTGCGCGTTCACTGCGGGTACGCGCTGACCGACGAGACCTACATCAATCAGCGCACATCTCCAAAGAGACATGATGAGTACAGAGTATGTGTGCAGCAAACCGGCTCTATTTTCCCGGTATACGTGCCGTGAATTAATAAGTCGGAGAGTGTACTCGGCAGGTTAAAAGTCGGTGATGCTATCTAAAAGCCGATAATCTCGGTTTACAGTTCTTGCCGGGCCATACCCAGATGAGGATATAAATGCTAACTGTTGGAATGATAAACATAGTACTTGTAAACAGAGCCATAATCAGCCCAAGTGGATAAAGAAAAATTCCGGGAGGCGGAGTCTCCTCAAACTTATTGAGTATATCAAAAATGATTGCGGGAATTGAAAGAAGTGTGGTGGGAAGAACCGCCAAAAAGGCGAACACCAAAATTGCATCATCCGCCTGTGGTGTCGTAAGAGGTGTTACAAGCGTTAAAAGTAGGGAACTAGCACCAGCCAGTACTGGAAGATACCACCATTTATCCGTGCGAGAGGCGACGGCCCCAAGAGATCGAACGACTGGTCCCGGAGAGTAACTTTCAGAGCCCATAATACATGTCGTCGGCTAATTTGTGAATATTTTTACTGATTTGATCTGGATATAGTGTGATCTTGTTCACTGTTCCGCACGTTATTTTTGCTAAAATTCAGATAGACGGTCGCTTTCGTTGGTACATGCGTACCCTCTACTTGCCGAGTCAAGATCAGAACCGATGCGCACCAGAGGGTATGACAGAATCTACCTCAAGACTCGAGTGTGATCGCCTCGTCGGCCGCGTTTCGCAGCGCGTCCGAGCGGCCGTACTCGCCCGGGGCGATGGCGATCGTTTCGACGCCGAGGGTGCCCGCGTGCTCGAGGACGGGCTTGAAATCCGTATCTCGAGAGACGATCGCGAGTCGATCGAGTGTGCCGTCGCCGGCGAGGGCGGTCGAGTCGACGGCGAGTTTGACGTCGACGTCGCCGCTGGTGATGATCACTTCGAAGCCACGGGCTTCGGCGGCCTGAATAAGCCCGGGTGTGGCGTGTTCGTCGAGATAGAGCCGGATGACGCCGACGTGGCCGAGCGTGCGGGCGACGTCTCGCAGGTCATCGAGGTCGACGTCGAACTCCTCGCGAAAGACGTTCGGTCCGTCGACGAACAGGCCCACTGTCGGCTCGGTCTCGCGGTCGGTGTCGGGACCGACGAGGCGGGCGAGACGGGCGCGAACGTGGTCGAACATGTCCTGTCTTTCCGACGGCCGCGAGATAGATGTGACGAAACACGCGCCCTCTCGGGGCGAGTAGCCTGGCCTGTGGCGATGTCACGCGCCGTGGATGCGTGGCCGACGAAAAGACATTACTACTCCGGGAGTGTCCTCCAGAGTATGCCGCTTCAGACGCCGCCGTTACGTGGGGCGCACGATGAGCGCGGAGCGAAGTTCACGGAGTTTGGCGGCTGGGATATGCCGGTTGAGTTCGATTCGATCCAGACCGAACATGCGGCCGTCCGCGAGGACGTCGGCATCTTCGATGTCTCGCATATGGGCCAGATTCACGTCACCGGGCCGGATGCGACGACACTCATGCAACGGCTCACCTCAAACGACGTCACCCGACTCGAGGTCGGTGACTCCCAGTACGCTGCGATCACCAACGAGGACGGGATCATCATCGACGACACCGTCACCTACCGGCTGCCAGACGAGGACGACGAGCCGACGTATCTCTTCGTTCCAAACGCTGGTACCGACGAGGAGACCCACGAGCGCTGGCTCAGCTACCGCAACGAGTGGGATCTCGAGGCGACCGTCGACAACCGAACCGACGAGTATGCCATGTTCGCCGTGCAGGGACCGAACGCACCCACACTCGTCGACGACCTTACCGAAGAGTCCGTCGCCAGCTTGGCTCGGTTCGAGGCCCAGTACGCGACCATCGACGGCGTAACCTGTTGGATCGCCCGGACGGGCTACACTGGCGAAGACGGGTTCGAACTGATCGTGCCGTGGTCTGAAGCCGAGCACATCTGGGGACTTATCGACTGTCTCCCGTGTGGACTGGGCGCTCGAGACACGCTACGGATCGAAGCCGGCTTCCTGCTCTCCGGGCAGGATTTCGACCTCGAGTCCAATCCGCGGACACCCTATGAGGCCGGCATCGGGTTTACGGTCGACCTCGAGACCGAGTTCGTCGGCCGGGACGCCCTCGAGCAAGTCGACGTGGAGGGCGTCGACGAGAAACTGATCGGCCTCCAGCTGATCGATCGTGGCGTTCCCCGACACGGCTACGACATTACGAACACCGACGGGCGGGTCGTCGGCACCGTTACCAGCGGGACGATGAGTCCGTCGCTGGATCAACCGATCGGACTCGGCTACGTTCCGACCGAGTACGCAGAGCCGGGGACGACCCTGCAGGTCGTCGTCCGCGGCCAGTCGAAAAAAGCAAGAGTTGAGACCACACCGTTTATCGACACAGTATAATGAGCTTCGACATTCCAGACGACAGACAGTATCTAGAATCGCACGAGTGGGCACTCGAGGAAAACGGCGTCGTTCGCGTTGGCATCACCGACTTCGCACAGGACGAACTCGGTGACGTCGTCTTCGTCGAACTCCCCGACGAAGGCGACTCCCTCGATCAGGAGGGCGAACTCGGCGTCATCGAATCGATCAAAGCCGTCTCGGACCTCTATGCCCCCGTCAGCGGCGAGGTGACGGCGGTCAACGAGGAGCTGTTCAATGCCCCCGAACTCGTCAACGAAGATCCGTTCGGCGAGGGGTGGATGCTCGAGATCGATGCCGACGACATCGACGAACTCGACGCCCTGCTGACCGCCGCGGAGTACGAAGACCAGATCGCCTGAACTGGTCTTCGATCGCCACCGCTTGGAGACGCACTCGCGCTTACAGCTGCTGTTCTGAGTGGCCGGTACAATCGCAGAATCGCTCGCGCTGGCACCGACTGACAGGTGTCCGTCTCAGTCGTCCAGCGGCGGGTCGGACCGATTGGCGTAGACGAGGGCGCTTCCCGCGAGCAGCACCATCGTCACCCCCCAGGCGAGCCAGACCACCGGACTGCCGACAGAGACTGCTACTGCCAGTGTCCCGAGAAAGACGCCCGTCAGCGCGACCGTCAGCTGTTCCATTCGGGTCAGCATTCTGTGCACCACCGTTCGTGATCTACTCCAGACTGACGAGATACTCGAGCAGATCGTCGAGATCCGTGTTCGTCACGGCAAGCGAGTAGCCGTCGATCCGGGCGAGATCGGCTGCGTGATCCCACAGTTCGTCCTCGTCGATTCCGTGGAGGATCACGGCGTTTGGCGTCGGGTTGACGACCCGCAGGGCAACGAGTGGCGACTCACCGCGGGTGACGCCCGTAAACACCAGCACACGGTTCGTGCTCTGGCCGTACAGCCGGAAGAACTCCTCACTCGAGAGGCGAGTGATTGCCTCGATGCTGTTGATAACCGTGTGCCCGCTGATGCGGTCGGTGTTGCCGGGCGTGATCTCGGTCGCATCGATATCGTCGTACAGTTTCACGAGCGGGATCGATGTCGCGTACTCCCGGAGGTCGTAGACGATGTCGCTTTCGAAGCCGGCCGAAAGCACCCGGCCGTACTGCCGGATTCGATCGCCGCCCCGTCGTTCGTCGATTGCGAGCAACCCCCTGACGAGTCGGCGGATGACGCCAATGCCGGGGCTCTCTCGCCGCCCACTCTCGTAGTCGGAGATCACTGACGACGAAATCTCCAACTCCGCCGCGAGATCCGTCTGCGAGATGCTGAAGTCGGTTCGCCACTTTCGCAGCGTCGCGCCGGGGTTGTCACTCAGCGTGATCTCCCCGGCGATCTTCTCTGCGAGTTCCCGTTTTGGCCCACGGCCGCTCATATGCGACGGTTGCGTGGCCACCCCAAGTAGCTACTGGACCGTGGCCGACGTGACGACGGTCATCGAAGCTCGTAGATAGCTGCCTCTCTGGGAAAACTGGCCACCAGCTGACGCGTGACCAGACAACATCGGACGGCTGTACTCGAGACCCATCGACGTGTGGATCAATCGTTGGCCATCGGCGGTGCAATCGTTTCGACCCGGTGCTGGAGCCATTCGACCGCGTTCTCGACGGTCGTCTCATCTGTTCCCGTGACTCGGATTCGACCCGGGCGGTGCTCGCTGCGTGGATAGCTGCCGACGGTCACATCGAACGCCTCGGTCACGCCCTCGAGGGCGTCGTGGAGTGCCCCCTCGGGTGCCGGTGTGAAAATCGTTCGGGCGACGCCGTCGCCGGCGAACTCCTCGGCGACGTGGTCGAACATGGCGCGCATCTCGTCTGGAATGCCGGCGAAGACGTAGACGTTCTCGACGAGACAGCCCGGTGCCCAGGCTTCGTCGACGACGATCGGCGTCGCACCCTCGGGAATCGATGCCGCGGCGTCGAAATCAAGCTGCAGATCGTACTCCGCGACCAGCTCCGGGTTTTCCGCACGGAAGGCGGCTGCTTTCTCGAGCAGTCTGTCTTTGATCCCGTTGTGAACGACGAGGTCGCGTCCTAGCCCGTCCGCGACGGCCTCGACGGTGATGTCGTCAGGCGTGCCGCCGATCCCACCGGTGACAATAACCGCGTCGAACGCCGCTGCCCAGCGGGAGACGGTGTCGGCGATGAGGTCGCGGTCGTCAGGAATCGTCAGGATGCGTTCAACGGAACTCCCCCGGTCGGTGATCGCCGATGCTAGCCACGCGGCGTTGGTGTTCGTCGTCGACCCTGCGAGGAGTTCGTCGCCGACGGTGACGAGTGCGACGTGCATGAGACGTGTTCGGGATCAGCCCAGTTAGCCGCTCCGCTCGCTCGAGCACCGTCGGGCGGCACCGAGTTCAGGGCCACTGCGTGATCGGCTCACCGGTCCGTGCCTGACGGATGTACTCGGTTTGCATCTCGTGGACGGCGTCGTCGAACGGCATGCCTGCGTCGAGCTGCTCGCGGACGCGGTCGAGTTTCCATCGGCTTGGCGTCGTGCGGGCCGTCCAGCGCGCCTCGAGCGGTGCGAGATACTCCTCAATCGACTCGGTGGCGATCCCCTGCATACGGAGCCCGCGGCGAGCGAACGCGAAGAGTTCCTCGTAGAGCACGGCTCGATCGGTCGTTCGATCACCGTCGGCAGTCACCCAGACGAGGTCGGCGTCGAGTCCGTTTTTGACCGCGCTGTAGAAACTCCGCTTGGCAGCGTCGTGCTCGAGGCTCACGAGCGGATGATCGGCCGCACACAGCCCGCGGACGAGGCCGGCGACCAGCCACTGGAATCCGATGTTCTCGGCGATCGTCGGCTGTGTTGGGAGCGGTCGGTACTCGATACGGATCGACCAGTGGTCGCCCTGCCCGACCGGCTGCCCGCCGATGACGGCTCGAAGCCACCGCCAGTAGGTGCCCCGCTTGTGGTTGAGCTCCCAGAACCGGTCCGTAAGCGTCTCACGGTCACCGTCTGCGAGCCATTCACGGAGAAACGGTGCACACGTTGGGTCGGCGACGAGGGTGTCGATCGTCTCGGCTGTTCGCTGTATCTCCGCGGGGAAGCACACTTTCTCCCACGCCTGGTTGATCGACTGTTCGAACACCGGGATCCGAAGTTCGTGATCGGTCTCCTCGAGCACGCGGTACGGATCCTCGATGTCGTACAGATCCGGTGGGAGAAGCGGTGCGTTGGTCGCGACTGCGAGCACCGGACCGAGGGTCCGGATGGCGGTGTTGTAGTAGCGGGGAAACGCCTCCACGTCGGGAACCTGCACGTGGGGCTGGATCGAACTGGCGAGCGACTCGAACAGGATCGACGGGAACTCACGCTCGGCCCCCGGAACAGAGAGAGTGATCGCTCCCTCTGTCTGGCCCAGCACGTCGTTGTCGATCGCCCAGTATCGGGCCGACGGCGTCATGTTTTCGGCGATGGTCACCCCGTCACGTTCGCGGACGTCCGAGAGGTACGCCTGGGTGCCCTCTCGTGGCGGTATCGTCCACATCGCGTCCAGAACGATCTCCGTGTCCGCTTGCTCAGCAGCCTGCTGGACGCGTCGGTAGCGACGCCGGAGCTGTGCCGCCTGCACAGTGGCCTCGTCCCCATCGAACCGGTTCGGACTCGTGTTGAACTCGACGTTGTGTCGGCCGAGTTCTTTCTCACAGGGTCCCTCGAGGACGGCATCAGGCACTCGAGTGAGCCGACCCGTGTCATCGACAGCGTACGCCTCGAGTTCGATTCCAAGCCCGAAGCTGGGGTTGTCGAGTCGGCCCGCGCGAACAGCGTCGGTGAGACGGGTGGCTTGCTCGTCGACGCGACGGTTGAACTCGCGTTGTGTCGTGTCCTCGAGCGATCGTCTGACGAGGTCGATGCGATCCGCCATCACCGATACAAACCCGTCCCAGTTGCTTAGAAGTAGGTGTGCCCGCACCGAACGCGTCGTCTCGAACGCCGCGACCCTCGTCGAGGGACGCGGTGACGTGGAGACAGTCGTTACGGCGGCGACATACGTGGAAGACCACTGAGTCACGCCATTCGACACACTCGACCGTGTCGAATCGGACGGCAATACCATCGTCTCCAGTGACGACACATACGAGGGAGTCACACCACGTCTCGACCTGAAGACGATCTCCGAGGAGTGACGCTCCGCAACCACTAAACGCGACTCACCCCAATCAGTGTCCAATGAGCGACTGGACCGAAAAGTACCGTCCGACGACGCTGTCGGAGGTACGTGGGAACAACAAAGCCCGTGACCAGCTCAAAGAGTGGGCACAGACGTGGGACGACCACCGGGAAGCGGTGATCGTCCACGGGAGTCCGGGTGTCGGGAAAACGTCGGCTGCCCACGCGCTGGCCAACGATCTGGGCTGGCCCGTGATGGAACTCAACGCCAGCGACAATCGGAAGGCCGACGTCATCGAACGGATCGCGGGCGAGGCTGCAAAAAGCGGAACGCTCACCGCAGGCGGGGCCGGCCGCCGACTCGTCGTCTTGGACGAAGCCGACAACTTCCACGGCAACGCCGACTACGGCGGCTCGAGGGAGGTCACGCGGGTCGTCAAGAACGCAAACCAGCCGATCGTGCTCGTGGCAAACGAGTTCTACGACATGAGCCAGTCGCTGCGAAACGCCTGTGAGACGGTCGAGTTCCGCGACGTCTCGAAGCGGTCGATCGTCCCGGTGTTGCGAGATATCTGCCGGCGCGAGGGCATCGAGTTCGAGGAGGACGCCCTGAAGAAAATCGCCGACGCGACCAGCGGCGACCTTCGCTCTGCGGTCAACGACCTGCAGGCAGTCGCCGAAACGGCCGAACGGCTGACGGTCGACGACGTCGTCACGGGCGACCGGGACACCACTGAGGGAATCTTCGACTTCCTCGATGCGCTGATCAAGGAAGAAGACGCCGAAGGCGCGCTGCGGGCATCCTACGACGTCGACGAGAACCCCGACGAGATGTTGAACTGGATCGAAGACAACGTCCCGAAAGATTACGAGGGGGCAGAGTTGGCTGATGCCTACGGGTACCTCTCGAACGCCGACCGCTGGCTTGGTCGGGTGCGAGCAACCCAGAACTACTCCTACTGGCGGTATGCGACCGACAACATGACCGCCGGTGTCGCTGCCTCCCGGCGCGGCTCGAAAGGGGGCTGGACCCGCTACGGCCCGCCGAGTTACTGGTCGAAACTCGGTCGTACGAAGGGGACCCGAAACACCCGTGACGCAATCGCCGAACGCATCGCCGAACGCGAGGGAACGAGCGTCGCGACTGCCCGGCGGGAGATCCTCCCGTTTCTCTCGGCGATGACTCACCACTGTAAAAACCGCGAACTGACCGTCCGGATGGCCGCCGTCTACGAACTCGACGAGACGGAGGTCTCCTTCGTCACCGGGAGCGGCAAAGACACGAATAAGGTCCAGTCGATCGTCGCCGACGCTGAAGAACTGATCGCCGAAGAAACGGTCGAGCACTCGGGGGGTGCGTTTTTCGATGCTGGCAACTCGAGCGACGGGAATACAGCTGCTGACACCGCTGCAGGAGACGACGAGACGAACGACCAGGAGACGCTCACGGCAGCGGCAGATGCAGGGACGGACACGACAACGACGGAGTCAGAGACCGCGGCCGATGACACCGACGACGGGCAGTCGGGACTGAGCGACTTCATGTAACGTGTGTCGGCTTGCCGAACCGTTCATCGCCATGAACGTGTCGAAGCACCCGACAAACAACACTATTACTCTGCAGAGCCATGGTAACACGTGACGGTGAGTAACGAATGAACAACCGACATCGCTGCCCCCTCTGTACGGAGACGTACGACGAACGGACCTCCCTCCACGTGCACCTCGAGGTCGAACACCGGAAATCCGAAATCGTCACCGAATTCATCGAACTACACGACACTGGGATCGACAGTTCGATCGACGACAGGCCAGGGGTAGCCAGCGAAAAACAGCTGATTCCATCGGCCGACTGAGACGCGTCAGTCGTCCGTTACGATCTGTTTTAAAACAGTCGCCGAAAGCCCATCAGCAACGCCATCGGCCATCGCTCGTGGCGTCTCACCCTCCAGCGGTGGCACCGTCGTGATGTCGTGGCCGGTCATGCGCTCGAGTTCGGCGGGATTGGTTCGCTCGGCGACTGTCTCACCGGCGTACTCATTGCAGACGATCCCAGCGACGTCGATTCCGCGGCGCTCGAGCGCCTCGACCGAGAGTGCGGTGTGATTGAGCGTGCCGAGTCCGGATCGCGTGACGACGAGCGCCGTCGCCTCGAGGTCGGCAACGAGGTCGACCACCTCGTGGTCGCCGGAAAGCGGCACGCGAAGACCACCGATGCCTTCGACGATCGGCTGTTCGGCCTCGGCGATTGCCTCCCGACAGGCCGTCAGAATCGACTCATACGTCAGTTCTTCGCCACTCCGGGCGGCGGCCACACGTGGCGCGAGCGGTGGCTCGAGATATCGACAACAGGTCGCGGCGTCGGGATCGCCACACGCCTCGGCGACGAAGCCAGCGTCGTCATCGGGCGGAAACCCGGTCTGGGCGGGTTTGATCGCCCGCGCGTCGATCCCCTGCTCGCGGAGCCAGCGCGTCAGGCCCGCAGTCACGACGGTCTTGCCGACGCCAGTATCAGTGCCGACGACGGCGATTGGAACGCTCATCGCTTAGCGCAGCCCGATGTCGGTGCCAGCCGCCCGGAACGCCTCGAGGCAAGTGACGATGTCGTTCTGGTCGTGGGTCGCCATCGGGACGACCCGAATCCGACTGGTTCCCTCGGGCACCGTGGGTGGCCGGATCGCTGGCGCGACGATATTTCGCTCCCGAAGCCCATCGGCGAGGGCGAGGGCGTCCTCGCGGTCGCCGACGAGCACGGGGAGGATCTGTGACTCGCCGAGCACCCGGTATCCCATCGACTCGAGGCCGTCCCGGAGGTGGGCAACGTTCTCCCAGAGCCGTTCTCGAGCGTCGCTGTGGCGGGCGATATGTAAGGCCTCGCTCGCGGCCGCGGCAGCCGGCGGCGCAAGTCCCGTCGAGAAAACGAACGAGCGAGCGTCGTTGATTAGACACTCGATCAGCGCCTCGCTGCCCGCGACGTAGCCGCCCTGGCTCGCGAGTGCTTTCGAAAGCGTTCCCAGCTGGATCTGGACCCGATCCTCGAGCCCCTCTGCCTGCACGACGCCGCCGCCATTGGCGTACAGGCCAGTGGCGTGGGCTTCGTCGACCATCACCCACGCACCGAACTCCTCGGCGAGGTCACAGATTTCGGTCAGCGGCGCGACGGTGCCGTCCATGCTGAACACGGAGTCGGTGACGATCAGCCACGATTCGCCAGCGCCCTCGGCCGTGGCCGCCCGTGCCTCGAGTTTCGAACGCAGGCTCGAAGCGTCACAGTGGTCGTAGACGACTGTCTCGGCACTTGTGAGCCGACAGCCGTCAATAATACTCGCGTGATTGAGCTCGTCCGAGAAGATCACGTCCGGCTCGAGGGCCGTGATCGTGCCGACGTTCGCGGCGTAGCCCGAAGAAAAGGCGAGCGCGCGCTCGGTGCTTTTCGTCTCGGCCAGTAGCCGCTCGAAGTCGTGGTGTACCATCGTATCACCGGTGACGAGCCGGCTCGCACCAGCACCAGTGCCGACGGTCGCTGCGGCCTGTCGGGCCGCGTCCTGGACGCGCTGGTCGTCGGTCAGTCCGAGATAGTTGTTCGCAGCGAACACCAGCGCTTCGTCCGACTCGAGGACCGGGAGTCCGCCGCCGGCGGGGGCCGCGAAGTAGCCCCGCTCGGCGACCCGGTCGACGGGTGATAACGATCGTTTCAGCGTTGCGTCCTCGAGGGTCTCGAGTCGGGCCTCGAGGTCGAACCCGCGGTCTTCCATTCGGGTGAACGGTGTCATCGACATGGTTTTACTTTCACGGTTCTGCCTGGATTCGCGGTTTTGCACGGCTCGCCTGCACTCGTCGTCTCGTAGCGACTTCGCAATAGACGATTTCACCCGTCCTGGACCGTCTGCCGTCGGTTCGACACACGTGGCTCAGAACCCGGGCATCAGTTCGGCGGGGCCGAAGACACCGTATTCGCCGGCTCGATTCCGTCGGACGCCGGTTTGCAAGTAGCCAAGCGCTGGCCCGTTGACGTTCGCTTCCATGCTCGTCTCGTCGCCAAGTTGGAACGTGTTCGTCGCCGTCTCGCCGTCGAACGTCCGCCCCGTCACGGACACAGTGGTCGTCGTCGGCTTCTCGTCGCTGCGAACGTCTAAGATCCCGCCGACGGAGACGTCTTCGGCAGCACAGATGCCAGCGCGCTCGAGCAGGATATCGTCGGCGTGTTCCATCTCTTCGAACTCGATGACGCCGTCGTGGTCGTCGATGATCGCCTCGATCTCCTCGTCGGAGAGCTCTCGAGCAGTATCGATATCGTACTCGGGGAGGTGGGCGATGTCCTCGCGGACGGTGCCGCGGTTGTCCTCGTAGCCCGATTTGAGGCCGACGCCCCAGTGGATATCGACGTCAGTGACCTCGACGAACGACTGGGCTGCAAGTGCGGCCGCACCGGTCAGCAGGCCGGGCGTCGCTCCAGCGCCACAGATGAACGTGATACCGGCGTCCTCGAACGCCTCGCGGCGCTCGTCCAGCATACTGATCACGCGCGAGCGTTTGAGCACGTCGATCATGACACCCGAGTAGCCGCCCTCGAGGAAGCGATCAGCGGTTCGGGGAATGAAGTCGTGTTCGTAGTTCGGCAGCGCTAGCAAGACGGCGTCGATCCCGTCACCGTGGTCGATAATATCCTGAATCGAATCCTCGCTGGGGTGGGCCTGCTCGGAAGCGACGACGCCTTTGTCCTTGCCGTGTTGTTTGACGCCGCCCTCGGCGGCCGTCGCACCCACACCGCCATCAGAGCGGAGCCCTGTCGAGGATCGCGGACCGTCGGTCCGCTCACCGCCGTCCGTCGCGACCTCGTTATCGATGTTGCCTTCCGTCGCTGCCAGCAACTCGTCGACGTCGAGGCCATCGAAATCGATCGCGGTGCCGTGGCGGTCACACGCCGCGACAGGGGTCAGCGCATCTTTGTGCTGGCTCACTTCGAGTGCTCGTCGGCCGATACCACCGGTTCCAACTACTGCAAACGTAATTTCGTCCATACTGTCTGTTGTGTTGTTTACTGGTCAGTCGTCGCTCGGTTCTGCGCCGGTACTCGCTGTCGAGTCGGTCGACGACTCCGCGGCGTCGCTGTGGCGAGCTTTGACCGCCTCAGGGTCGAACTCGTTTGTCTCCTGGTTTGGCTCGAGGCCCGCACGTTCGATGATCTCGATGTCGTCGCCAGGTGACTGGCCCTCCGTCGTGAGATAGTCGCCCGTGAGCAGGCCGTCTGCGCCGGCCTCGAGCGGAAGATGCTGCTCGTCGGGGTCGAGATTGACCTCGCGGCCGCCGGTGAGTCGCACGCGCGACTCGGGATGCAGGAGTTTGTACACCGCGACCGTCTTGATGATCTCTTCGGTCGAGATGGCGGCCCCCTGCTCGTACAGCGGCGTCCCCTCGACCGGGTTGAGCACGTTCACCGGAAGCGAAGAGATGCCGATCTCCTGGAGCGCGATCGCCGCGTCGACGCGGTCGGTCGGCGTCTCGCCCATCCCGAGGATGACCCCGGCACAGAGGTCCATGCCAGCGTCTTTGGCGACCTCGAGCGTCTGCACCCGATCCTCGAAGCTGTGGGTGTCGACGATCTCGGGGAAGTATCGTGGTGAGGTCTCGATGTTGTGATTGTAGTGGTTGATCCCCTCTTCGACCAAGATTTCGGCTTCCTCCTCCGTGAGGATGCCAAGGGAGGCGTCGATCTCGAGGTCACATTCGTCTCTGACGAGTCGGATGCCTTCGAGCACCTCCGCCCACTCCTCGGGTCGGTGTTCTTTCGAGACGCCTTTCTCGGCGACGACGATGCCGAAGCGCTGGGCACCGTCGCGTTCGGCCCGCTTTGCGGCCTCTAAGACCTTCTCGGGGCCGATGAAATCGTACGTGTCGATGCCGGTGTCGAAGTGGACCGACTGCGCACAGAAGCCACAATCTTCGGCACAGTTGCCCGCCTTTGCGTTGACGATCGAGCAGGCGTCGACCGTGCCGTCACCGAAGTGATCGCGCACGGCTGCGCCGGCTTCTGCGAGCGCGTCGACCGGCTGGGCCAGCAACGCGATCCCATCGGTTCGATCGAGCCGCTCGCCGGCGAACACTCGCTCGAGCGCGTCGTCGACCGTCTTGTTGTCCGTCTCGTAAACCACGATTCGAATGGCGGTTAACGAGAATATAATTGTTGTGGATACTCACGTCTTTTGCGACATCAGGGGTTTCGGCACGTCAGTCGCCTTTCGGCGCTATTTCTCGGGTCGTGATCTCGTAGACCTCGCCGTCGTACTCGTAAACGCCGTCCTCGTGGCTGCCGAAGATCGGGTAGCTCGCGTCGTACTCCTCGAGACGAACCCGGTCGGCGTCGTACTCGCGGGCCAGCGCGACGACGTCCCGCAACTGGTCGTTTCGCAGTACGGTTTCGGTGATCAGCGGTTCGGCGGTTTCGTCGTTCGCACGATCGTCGTCACTCTTGGTGTTGGCAACGATGCGTTCGAGTTCGTACGCGCCGAGCCGGGAGTGCTCGTTCTCCGGATCTCCCCGCATCGACCGAGCGACGAGGATGTCGTCTTTCCACTCGGTCTCGTCGACGGCGCGGGTCGGCGTCAGTTCGAGGGCGTCGGTCTCGAGTTTGAACCGGGCGCAGAAGCCGATCTTCTCGTCGGCGCTGTCGAACCAGCCCTCCGTCCCGAAGGCGTACGTGCCGCCGCCGAGCCCTTGGATCGGGTCGCGGTCCCCGTACGATCCCGGGCCGCCGATAGCGGTTCCGTCCTCGACGCCGTCGTTGTCGACTGTCAGCTCCCACTCGTAACGCCTGCGGGGCTTGAGCGTGTGCAACGGCAGTGGAATCTCTCGAGGGGCAATAAAGTACCAGTCCCCGTCGACGCGCTTGTGCAGTCGCCAGTTGTACTGATTGTACGAGAACTCGCTGTGGGACTCGTTTCGCAGGGTGAACGTGATCCGTTCGCCCTCGGCGATCGATTCGGCCGACGGCTCGAGGGAGATCGGAGCCTCGTCGGGATCGATCTCCCGGTACGCGACGAGCCGGTCGACGTCGGAGTCGGGACAGCCCGCGTTGTTCTCGCCGGCTGGAGGGAGCGAGTCGGTCGGGTCCTCGAATCGACCCAGCGTCGAGTGCTCGACGCGACCCAGACAGCCGGCGACCGCGGTACTGGCGGCGACGGCGGTGCTTCCGACGAGGCCGAGGAGAGAGCGGCGTGACGGGCGGCTCATACGACCCGTTCGACGCGAACTGGTAAGTGTTTTGTCTCGTTTCGGTGGTGTTTACCGACGCTATCGCGACGTCTCCGCGCCCCACTTCTCGAGTGCCGTCGCCAGTTCGTCGTGATCGTCGGCAGCGTCCTCGAGCGAGACGCCCTCGAGGCTGGCCTCGACGGACTGGCGGAGCGCTTTTGCGCCGGCGTGCGTGCCGTCGGGGTGGCCGTGGATGCCGCCGCCGGCCTGGACGATGATGTTCGTGCCGAGTGCGTCGAGCAGCTGGTCGACGACGCCGGGGTGGAGGCCGCCGGAGGCCACGGGCAGGACTGGGTTCATGCCATACAGATCCGACGTGAGCCACTCGTTGATCCCTGGCGTGTCCTCGTTTGCGAGTTTGCCCAGCCCGGCGGTGCCGGTGTGGATGTGATCGACGCCACAGAGGCGAGCGATCTGGGCGAGCACCCGCATCGAGACGCCGTGGTGCTCGAGGCGGTCGAAGGCGGCGTGCATGGCACGATGGGCGTGGATCGCGAGGTCGTGTCGCTCGCAGCGCTCGCGGACCGTCTGGACGGCCGACCAGCCACAGGTGATCACGTCGACCATGACGAAGCCGCCACCGTGTTCGGCGACGAGGTCGACGCGTTCGAGCATCTCGTTGGTCTCCGCGGTTACGTTCACGAGGTAATCTTTTCGCTCGCCGACGTCTTCCTCGACGCGGTCTCGAGCGGCGAGGCTGTCGGCGAGTCGGTCCTCAAAGGGGTTGAACGCCTGGTCCGTGAGGTTCTCGTCGTCTTTCAGGAGGTCGATGCCGCCGCGCCAGGCGTCCTCGCCGATCTGGACGTGGGCGTCCGTTGAGAGCCCAACCTTCGGTTTGGGGACCGTCGCGAGGATTGGGCGGTCGCCCGCGTCGAGTTTTTCGTGGGCGACGCTGGTCCCGAACTGCGGGCCGGGGAAGCCGGAAACGAGAGGCTCGGGCCAGTAGCAGTCCTCGAGGCGGATCGTCTCGACCGCTTTCATCCCCATGATGTTGCCCGCGATACACGAGAGGATCTGAGCCATGCTTCCCGCTTCGAACAGGGCATCAGGGTAGGCGACGGTGATCTCATGGCCGTCGATCGCACACGCGACTGCGCTCAGATCGGTCAGTTCGTCTTCGTCGACGTGTAACGCCGCCCAGGTCCCGTTGGAGGACTCAGAGGCGACTCGACTCGCCGCCGCCTCGGTCGACATCCCCTCGGCCGGATCGATGGTAAACTCGCAGACGAGATCCGTGTCTGTGGGTTCGTACTCGAGGTCAAGGAAGTCGTCGTATTCGATTCCGGTCATAGCAACTTCTAATATTCAATGTGGTGACTAATAGCGTTTGTCCCGATCTCGACTCGCTGAGACCCCTCCTCACCGCCTGCATTGTCTGGCCGGAGAGACCACAGAAAACCAGCGCGATCTCCGATCGACCGAAAACCGGCTCATCGGTCGCTTCGGCGGTATGACGAGCGGATTTACGTTCTCGATCGTATTCGCTCGGACTCGAATAGATACAATTCACTCCCTCGACACTATTTTTGGACGTTCGTCAACCTGTTCTGCTGTTGTCGCCCGAAAACGGCCGTCACACTAATACGGTATCGGATTTTGTCACTAGCAATGAAAAAATTCCGAAAGTTAAAGTCATATGATTAGCTACTATCATAGAAGGAGTTTATGACTGATAGTACGATAAACACGAACTCGAGTGACGGCTCACTCGACGTTGGGGGGACGGCCGACGATCTGTTCGGAGAGATCGACGAAGGGGTGCCAGAGGGGGAGCCAGTCGACGGGGAATCGACAGGCGATGAGGAGCCGACTGACGATGAGCCAGAGCCGTCCGACGGGGGTGTCGAGGACCAGACGGCTGCGACCGTCTTCGGAAATCTCCAGCAGAGTGGATCCACGACCGACGACATCGATGACGTTCTCGACGACGAGAGTCCCGAGGATATCATCGCGAGTGCGGACGATCCGGAGCCGGAATCGGCCGATGACGACCTGCTCGTCGACGAGGGGGCACTTGAGGAACTCCTGTTGACCGACCGGACGAAAGACCAGGAATTCCTCTGGGTCGATGCAGACGAGTCCGAGACTACCGAGACAGCACCCGACGCCGAGGCGTCGCCGGAGTCCGAGAGTGTCGACGACGACGCCGTCGATACCGAGACGGACGTCTCCGAAGACGGTCCAGCCGAGACAGCCGGTCCGGAGTCGGCTGCAGCGTCGCCCTCGAGTGACGAAACGCCGGACGAGAACGCACCAACTGCTGTCACTGCTGACGGCCGCGAAGAGACGGCTACGACCGACACAGCCGAGCCGAACGAGGCGTCCGACGCCGATTCGGACGACGAAACGGCTGCGACGACGGATCTCGCGCTCGTTGATGACGACCAGACTGGCGTGCCCGCAACCACGGCCGACGATGATGACCACGCTGGTGGGTTCTTGGGCTGGCTCCGCTCAAAACTCGGTCGGCTGTTCTCCTGAGCCGGACGACAGACCGACCACGCCGCGCGACGGGCACGCTACTGGCCCGGCTCCCGACCGTACTATCTCTCTTTTTGCCGTGTTTACACTCATCACTATCTTCGCATGTCCCCCACAGAGATGGGACGGTGCTGCCGACTGGTGGTCAGTTCCCAAACTGCTGTGCTAGCGTTTTCGACCAGTAGAGATCGCCGTCGTAGATGACTGACGCATCGGTTTCACAGAGCAACGAGCGAACACCTGCCTCCTCGAGTGTGAAACTCGACTCGGTTCCACAGAGATAGGCACACTCGTTGGCGGCAGTCTGTGGAACGTAGTACGAGCCGGTCATCCGTGTTGAATAACAGTCGAGCGTTACCAGATACTCGTCCCCGTCGAGCGCTTCGACGGTGATGGTCGTCGGGAGCTGTTGTTCGCTCTGGATAAGCGAATGGGTGCCGTCACCGACGACGGCGTAGTCTTTGCCCATCATAATCCGGCTGCGTGCGAGATCCAGCGCGCGTTCGATACTGAATCCGTTGATCAGGAGCTTTGCGAACGTCGAGCCGACCTTGACCGCGTGGTCGTTCAACACCTCGCGAAAGGTCACCCCACCGGCGACACTCCCCCTCTCGATCAGTCGCTTTCCTTCGTGGTATGAGCCACAGGCGTTCAGAAAGAACGTCTGTGCGTTACAGCGGCTGAGACTCGCGGTCGAGAGCAAGCCGTCCGGACAGCACAGCCCCTCGCGTTCACAGTGACCGATGTAGTGGACGAACTCGGACTCCCGTTCGAAAACACGTGCGAGTTCGGCCGTCGTCAGCGATTCGTTGACGGAGACATCCATTGCCAACTCCTGGGCGCGCTGGCGATAGATTTCGGCGACGCTGTCGTGTTCACCGGCCATCTCTGGATCGTTCAACACGATACGAACCGACATCGACTCGCTCGGCTGTTCGAGATAGTCGAGGCGATTCTGGTAGGCATCCGGGGTGGTTTTGAAGACGTCGATCGGGACACCATCCGCAAGCCAGCCGTGAGCACGGCCGTTCTGGAGGTCGGGTTTGACGATGTCGACAGCGGCGACGTTTCTGGCACCTGCTCTACTCAGTCCGGTGCTGGCTGTCTCGTTCCCACTACGGTAGAAATCTTCGAGCGCTCGCTCGATCAGCTCCTTGCCTTCGAGTGTGGACGTTCGAGGCATGTAGACCATGCTCATCCGGTCGAGCAAGAACGGGAGCAACTCGACGCTGTCGTACTCAGGCGTAACGTACGTCGAAAGATGCCAGTCCGGCAGCCGGTGTTTGATCGCATCGTAGGGGACGTCGAGATACGTTGCGAGTCGCTGTTGTGGACTGTCGTCGTAGAGCGCCCCAGCGTCGAGGTCGAGTGCCTCGAGAATGTGTTGTTCCGCCAGCGTCGTGCCGTATGGCCCGGCGTTGCGAACGAGACAGTCGAGAAAGAACGTCTTTCGCAACAGCCGCTCGACGTCGTGCTCGAGGTCGGGCATTGGCGAGAGCCGTTTCTCGATTCCGAAATCCGGGATCCGGAGTCGTGCTCGACCGGAACCACGACCACGGCCGTCAGCAGTCCGCAGAGTCGCTTGCAGATGGTATGCCAGTGGCGCGGCCACGAACAGCGATTCGTAGGCTGGTGGAACGACGAGTTCGATTCCGGAATCGGGGCGTGTCGCTCGCAGCTGGTCGGGGATCTCGAGGGAATCGCCCTGTTCGAGCAGCGCTGGATGCCCACGGAGGGAGGGATAGGTTCGGTCCGAACGGTCCGTCTTGTGCGCTGCAGCGAGGTGGCTGATGGCGGTTGCGATCCCGTCGGGCGAGTCGGGAACAGTGATCGTCTCCGTCGGGAGGTCGTGGTGGCTCTTGATGCCGACGGTCACGCGGGTACGGTCCGGGAAAGAAACGACGAGCGACTCGTCGCCTTCGGTGTGGCTGATCGTCGCTGCGTCCGAAAACTGGAGACACGTCTCGAGCGCTGTTTTGATACTGAGAATATACTCGCCAGCAGACAACGAAAGCGGCGTGTCGTCCGGGTCGAGTTCGTGATGCTCGCTCGAGCCGAGTGCAAACGCGGAGACGGCCGCGTGTGGGAACCGGAGTTCACTCGTCGTGACGACGAGCGTCTCCTCGACGGGGCGGGGAATCTCGTGGCCCGACTCCTCGACGTGTTCGACACCGTGGATAGACAACACGGTGTCGTCGGCGTCGACGAGACGGAGGTGGCTGCCGTCGAGTGCCCACTCTATCATTCGAGATGCTGAATGTCACGCAGGGAAGTTAGTTGTATCGGGTTGTTTCCAATCCGACATATGACCCGTCGGTGCGGTGCAGTGACACCGCTCATCGAAGACGGGTACACTTATACTGCCGCCAGCCGGCACATCGGACATGGAACACGACCACGTCCGGGATGTCGATCCCGCCGTTGCTGATGCACTCGAGGGAGAAGTAGATCGCCAGCGAGAGTCGCTGCAGATGATCGCCAGCGAGAATCACGTCAGCAAGGCCGTCCTCGATGCACAGGGCAGCGCCCTAACGAACAAGTACGCCGAGGGCTATCCCGGCTCGCGCTACTACGGTGGCTGTGAGTACGCCGACGAAGTCGAACAGCTCGCGATCGACCGCGCTCAGGAGCTGTTCGGTGCAGAACATGTCAACGTACAACCACACTCAGGGACCCAGGCCAACCAGGCCGTCTACTTTGCGATGCTCGAGCCCGGCGACAAGATCCTCTCGCTGGATCTGACCCACGGCGGCCACCTTAGCCACGGTCATCCGGCGAATTTCGTCGGTCAGCTCTACGACGTCGAGCAGTACGAAGTCGACGCCGAGACGGGTTACGTCGACTACGAGGGGCTCGCCGAGCAGGCCGAGGAGTTCGAGCCGGACATCATCGTCTCGGGCTACTCCGCGTACCCACGCGAGATCGACTGGGCACGTATTCAGGAAGCCGCCGACAGCGTCGACGCGCTTCACCTCGCAGACATCGCCCACATCACGGGTCTCGTCGCCGCCGGCGTCCACGACTCGCCGGTCGGCATCGCCGACTTCGTCACCGGCAGCACGCACAAGACCATCCGCGCCGGCCGCGGCGGCATCGTCATGTGCGACGAACAGTACGCCGACGACATCGACGCAGCGGTCTTCCCCGGTGGACAGGGCGGCCCGCTCATGCACAACGTCGCCGGCAAGGCCGTCGGCTTCAAAGAAGCACTCGAGCCTGAGTTCGAGGAGTACGCCGAGCAGACGGTTGCCAACGCGGAGGCTCTCGGCGAGCAACTCGTCGAGAACGGCTTCTCGCTCGTCTCGGGCGGCACCGACAACCACCTCGTGCTCGTCGACCTGCGCGAGAGTCACCCCGACACCTCCGGCGGCGACGCCGAAGAAGCGCTCGAGGACGCCGGGATCGTCCTCAACGGGAACACGGTCCCCGGCGAGACGCGCTCGGCCTTTGACCCCTCGGGCATCCGCGCCGGCACGCCCGGCCTGACGACGCGTGGCTTCGACGAGGACGACTGTCGCACCGTGGCCGACCTGATCACGCGCGTTATCGACAACCCCGAGGACGAGGCCGTCCTCGCCGAGGTCCGCGAGGACGTCGAGTCGCTGTGTGACGCGAACCCGCTGTACGAAGACGAGTAGGGTTCGCAGACGGTTTTTGGCGCAGATTGTTTCTCTCCCGGAATACGCACGCAGTGGTTTTGCCGTCGACCGACGCATCCGTACAGTATGGTGTCGAATAACTCGAACGTCGGTCGACGATCGATGCTCTCGGCGGTCGGCACGGGACTGCTCGCACTCGCCGGGCAACCGACCTCGGCGGGAGCAACGCGTGCGACAACTGGCGTCCGAAACGAGGACGACGTACCAGAGACCGTTGCTCGCGGCGAAGAACGGATCGAACAGGTCTTTGAGTATCATCTCGAGCAGGGACTCCACCACGGTGGGCAACTCGCCGTCTATCGGGGAGACGAACTCGTCGTCGACCTCGCCGGCGGTATCACCGGGGTCGAAGGCGACGACGAACTCACGAAAGCGGAAGCCGATCCGGACGGCGTCGAGACCGAACCGGACTCGAGATTTGTCCTCTTTTCGAACACGAAACCGCTCGCGGCGGCCTGTGTCCATGTGCTCGCCGACGACGGAGAGCTCGCGTTCGACGATCCGATCGTCGACCACTGGCCCGAGTTCGCCGACGAGAACTCGGAGAAAGCCGAGGTGACGGTTCGGCACGTCCTCACGCATCAGTCTGGGATTCCGGAGACTGATATCGATCAGGAGTACGACCAGTGGACCGACCCCGACGCGCTGGCCGCCGCCGTTGAGGATGCAGAACTCCAGTTTTCACCCGGCGACGAGACCAGCTACCAGTTTTACAGCTTCGGCTGGATCACTGGCGAACTCGTTCGCCAGGTCACGGGCGACCGGATCGACGACTTCGCACGCGAGAATCTCTTCGAGCCACTGGGGATGGACCGAACTCACATCGGTCGGCCCGAGGACGAGGACGTTGACGTCGCGACGCTCGTCGGCTTCGAGCCCTACGATCGGGTCGGCGAGCCGGGACTGATGGCTGGCTACACCACTGAGGAAGCCGCCGAGACCTACAACCGAGAGACGGTTCAGGAGGGTATCAATCCCGCCTGGACCGGGATCGGTCCGGCTCGAGAACTCGCTCGATTCTACGCCTGCTACCTCAACGGCGGTGAGCTCGACGGCACGCGCGTACTGAGCGAAGAGATGGTCACAACGGTGACCGATCTGCACGTCGAAGAACCGCCCGAGGACGGCGTGGGAACTGCCTCACGGTACGGCCTCGGGTTCCAGCGTGGCGGGGCAGTTCCCGACCGTCGCGGGGTTCCCGCTCCGGAAGTGACGTTCGGCCACGGCGGACTCGGCAGTAGTATGACCTGGGCCGATCCGGAATCGGATCTGGCGTTTGCGTACGTCGTAAACGGGATTCGAGACGGCTACGAACACGACGCTCGGATCTCGATACTCTCCGAGACCGTTCGATCCGAACTCACGTGACCTGCCCATCGCTCGCTCGAGAACCTGCTCAGCGCCCGGCTGGATCGCCGCGCGGCAACGGGCTACACGTCTCCCCTCGGATGATCTGGCCCGGTCACCGAGACGACCGTTGCGTTCCTTGAGGAACGATTCGGCTAAACATATCCACGTTCGTGGGTACTAACCCCGGTTTCGACACCGGTTCTGCGCACGAACCCGAGGGTTGATTAGCCTCGCGGCCACCCACTCGAGTAATGACCGAGATCATCGACGGCAACGCCGTCGCAAGCGAAATTCGTGACGATCTGACAGACGCAATCGAGACGCTCGCCGACGCAGGCGCTCGACCCGGCCTCGCGACCGTCCTGATGGGTGACGACCCGGCCAGCCAGACGTACGTCAACATGAAACAGCGCGACTGCGAGGAGGTCGGCATCGAGAGCCACCACGTCGACGTCGCCGGTGACGCCCCAGCCGAGGAGTTGTACGACACCATCGCCGATCTCAACGACAACGACGACGTTCACGGCTACATCGTCCAGGCCCCCGTCCCCGATCACGTCGATTATCGGGAGGTTATCCGCCGTGTCGACCCCGCGAAGGACGTCGACGGCTTCCACCCCGAAAACGTCGGCCGACTCGTCGCTGGCGACGCCCGGTTCCGCCCCTGCACGCCCCACGGCGTCCAGAAATTGCTCGAGTCCGCCGACGTCGACACCGAGGGCAAAGACGTGACGATCGTCGGTCGCTCGGATATCGTCGGCAAACCCCTCGCCAACCTACTGATCCAGAAAGCCGACGACGGCAACGCGACGGTGACCGTCTGTCACTCCCGAACTGACGACCTCGCCGCGAAGACTCGCAGTGCGGATGTCGTCGTCGCTGCTGTCGGCGTCCCCGAACTCATCGACGGCTCGATGATCAGCGAGGGAACGGTCGTCATCGACGTCGGCGTCAACCGCGTCGACGCCGACACCGAGAAAGGCTACGAACTCGTCGGCGACGTCGAGTTCGAAAGCGCGAAAGAGCCCGCCAGCGCGATCACCCCCGTTCCCGGTGGCGTCGGGCCGATGACGCGCGCGATGTTGCTCTACAACACGGTCAAAGCCGCAAGCCTGCAGGAAGAGATCGACGTCGACCTGCCCTGAGCCGCCGTTTCTACGCGATTTCGTCGAACTCGAGACTCTCGAGCCTGTTTTGGGCCTGCGTAAACGCCAGCTCGTCACCTCGAAGCCCGTTTGCGAGGTCACGAGTCGCCTCAATCAGCCGGTCGGCCGTCTGCGGGTCGACGTCTCCATCGAGCATTCGGATGCGGGTGACGTGTTCCCCAAGTGTCTCGAGCGCGCTTCGCTCGGCACTCGTCAACTCGCGGTCCTCGGCCCACGTTCGGACGTCGCGGCGGTACTCGCGGACGGCGTTTGCAGCAGCGAGTCCACGGGCACCTTGGAGGGTCGGCGGGATTTCGGCGGCAGGCGGCCGCTCACCCGTGTCTGCGTCACGAAGCAACGAGAGGAAATAGAGTTCTTCGCGCTCCTCGAGACGGCGATCGCGGCCGACGATGTCGGCGACGTGTCGGAGTTCGCTGGCAGCGAGGTAGGTGTCGTCGAGTTCTCGAAGCGTGCCGGCGTTGACGAAGCCACGGCGGCGGATGTACTCACGACACTCCGCACGGGCTCGAGCAGCGAGATCGTTGGTCGAGATATCGTCGATCGCGTTGCGAACCTGCGTGAGATCGAACGACACTTGCAGATCGGTGTGTTCGGTGCGTTCGTCGATGCCAACACTCCGGAGACTTCCACAGGCCGGACAGCCCACGCTGCCGGTTTCGTAGTACGACCATCGAGTCCCACACTCCTTGCACTCGCGCTCACCCCGGACTTTCATGGGTGTCACTACGGGCGGGTGCCCAAAAACCACACCGGAGTTCCATGACGAGAGCGAGTGACCGATGGCTGCCAGTGGCTCAGTTGTCCGTGGGACGCGCGACGAGCAGTCTCGCGGCGGAGAGCCCACCGATTCCGATCGTGAGCCAGTACGTACAGAGCCGGTAGATGAGTGCAATCGTCACTGCAGCAGCTGGCTCGAGCTGACCGAGTGTGGTGAGTCCAGCCGTGACAATCACCTCGACGCCGCCGGTGCCGCCAGGGGCGGGAACGACAGCGCCCAGCTTTCCGAGTGCGACGACAAGGGCGACTACGGGGAAGGCGAGCTGATAGCCCAACGCGAGTGCACCGATATAGATGGGAAGCATTAGGAAAGCCATCCCGAGATGGGCGTAGACGGTTGCGATCACGAGTGTGCGTTTATCGGCTGTGATCGTTTCGACTGTGGTGTAGAACCCATCCAGCCGGGGCCGGACGGCGTCGGGAGAGAGCTGTTCGTCGAACCGGGTGGTAACCCGGCCGACGACGCGACGGCAGAGGCCGGTGATGCCGAGAACGAGTCGGTAGACGATCGCTGGCTGCTGAACGGCGATGTAGACGACGCCCACGACGACGAGAAACAAGGAGGCGAACGCGACAAACTGCGTGCCCATGCCGTCTCTGAGGGTGCCGCCGGCTGCGATCATTCCCAGAGCCAGAAAGCCGAACGTGTAGTAGGGGACGTAGTTTAACAGATCTGCGGACAGGATACTGGCGAGGCCGTCTTCGTAGGCCATCTCTCCGTCGCGCGAGACCAGATAGGCAACGAACGGTTCGGTTGCGAGCTGTCCGTAGGGAGTGACGTACTTTACGAACATCGCAGTCAGAAAGACTTCACCAATCCGTCTGCGTGGCATCGTTTCGTCGATCAGTGCGATGAACCGTGCCCAAACCAGGCCACGGAACGTCAGCGCGAGCGCGCCCGAAAGGAGACCGAGACCAAGCACTCGATAGTCAGCCTTCGAAAGCTCATCCAGAACGTTCTGGCCACCGATCGCGTTGATCAGGAGGACGAGGAGGAGGAGGGCAAACGCGAACCCGAGGGCGATCCGTCGTTTCACACGTGAACATGGTCCTGATACTACAATTGCTTTATGAATAGACGATAAGCCGAAATCCAACGACGGCTGATGGTTACTCGGAGCTACACGGGATTTACCCATCAAACGGTACAAAATCAGTGAGTATCATGCAGCCAGTCATGCTGTTCAATAGGTCATTAACGGACGGCAGTTGCAGGCCGCAATGAAACCAGCGGGAACGTCCTATCCAGAGATATGTCCGATCCAAGACTCAACCGACGCAAGTTCGTTGCCGCTGCAGGTACCGCAAGTGCACTCGTACTCGCTGGCTGTGCAGATAACGGCAATGATGACGTGGATGAAGAAGATCCCGTCGAAGACGAAGACGACGACATGGTGGATGACGAAGACGACGACATGGTGGACGACGACGAAAACGGGACGTACATGCTCACGGTGACCGTCGAGGACGAGGACGAAGAGCCCGTTGAGGGTGCGATGGTCGAACTCGACGAGATGGACGATGAGGAGATGGACGAGGAAGACGACGAGATGGACGATGAGGAGATGGATGACGACGACGAGATGGAAGATGAAGACGATGACGAGGAGATGGATGACGACGACGAGATGGAAGATGAAGACGATGACGAGGAGATGGATGATGAGGACGATGACGAAGAGATGGACGATGACGAGTTCCCACGAGAAGATGAAACTGACGAAGACGGTCAGGTCGAATTCGACGACCTCGAGGACGGCGAGTACATGGTCACCGCCGAGTTCGAAGGCGAAGAGGCCGAAGACGAAGTCGAAATCGATGGCGACGACGAGGAACTGACGCTCACGCTCGGCGAAGACGACGAGATGGACGACAACGACGAGATGGACGATAACGACGACGACATCTAATCGGCTATCGTTCCGTTCCTCGAGCGCGACGCGGTGATCGAACGAACGCCGGGCGGCTGATCGGCTGATCGGCTGCCGTGCCCCTTTTTCCGACGCGATATCATCATAGCGGCTGCGATCGAAGACGCTGCCATCATCCAGAGTCTTGGATCATCGGCCCGTAATGAACGACATTTCAAACGTGTGGAGTTGTTGGATGGACGGTTAGTCAGCGCCGAGGGCACTCGAGCGACACGAGTGGTTGTTCCGCCGGGACAGGTAGGGGGACCAGCTCTGCCCCTGTGAACTGTTTACACAACTGTTGTCGATTCAAACCAGCGGCTTCTCCGTGAAAGAGACAGCGTGAGCGACAGCACAAGCGCCCAATTACGTATTATTTTGCCGACTGCACTGGGTGTTGAGGCATTAATCTCGTCTGGAACATCCACGACACTGATGTATCGCGTTCCTGTGGTTTCGTTTCGGCGACCTTTTTTGCGCTTTCGGCGTGTAACAGCGCATATGCGAGACGAAGACGAAATCCGCGAGCAGTACGAGTTTCTCAAAGAACACCTCGAGAGCGAGGAGATGCGCCACGACGGCGTTAGAGAGATGTTCACGTATTACAAACGTGCGCTTGGCTGGGTCCTCGAGGAAGAGCATATTTGAATCCAGTCACGTACGAAACGTATCACAACTCAGTCCGGTGTCGTTAGCTTTAAGTACACTCGGCAGAATCTGTCACGTGACGCTTCGCTTGGAGGGCCGAAGCGTCAGCGGGGACCAATTCAGGGCGGCAAGCGATCGCGTGACATTTTTCCGTCACGCGATCTGCTTTCCTGTTTCCAACTAAAACTACTGCGTAGCGGCTGTGCTATCGATACGTTCGTTGAGTCTCGATTCGGCAGCCTCGTGTACGAAATCTGCTGTTATAATTCTCCAGAAACGATCCAGATGGACTGTAAACATGACTTCCGCATTATGCATGCGCTGCTTCGAACCCCTCATCATGATTATCATTCGAGAACGGTCGAGACGCCGATTCTCATCGGTAATATCCCGGTTTCGATCGAAACAACCCGATAGCCTTATTAAAATTCGACAGTAAGTGCGATTGGTACTTTCCCAATGTACGACCTGACAGGATTCCAGCGGGACTTGCTGTACGTGATCGCCGGCGAGGAAGAACCGCACGGACTGGCAATCAAAGAGGAACTCGAGAACTACTACGAGAAAGAGATCCATCACGGCCGCCTCTACCCAAACCTCGACACGCTCGTCGACAAAGGCCTCGTCGAGAAGGGACGACGCGACCGCCGAACGAACTTCTATACGCTCACCCGTCGTGGCCGCCGAGAGCTCGAGGCACGTCGAGAGTGGGAAGCGCAGTACGTCGAGTTGTAGGGCGTGGTTCGGTCACGAACGGTTACCGCGCTTGCGGGGCTGGCAGTCGGCGTTACGGTGAGCGCCGCCGCCTGGATCTTCTTCGAGACGGCGCTGTTCCTGTTGTTTCTCCCGTTCGTCCCGATCATCTTCGGCTGGGGACGGTCGGGAGATGACGACGAACAGCGCCAGATATCGACCGTGAAAGACTGTCCTGAGTGTTCGTTTCAGACGACTGAGTCGGCGTACGACTACTGCCCGCGGGATGGCCGTCGTCTTCGTGAGCGCCGAGAGTGATGGAGCTCGAACCCCACGGTACCAGTGACACCGTGCTTGAGGACGGATCCCCAGCTTCGACACGCTGCTTATATATGATCGTGATGAACTGGCCACAGTGAGCGAGGTCTCGTTGCAACTCGTCGATGCGTCGCTAGACAATACAGTCGTCCGGATCGCGCTTGCTGGCGCGCTCGGTATGTTTCTGGGCTTAGAGCGCGAGTGGTCCCAGAAGTCCGCCGGCATTCGGACGTTCTCGCTGATCAGTCTCCTTGGAGCAGTGTTTACGCTGTTTGCCATCGAGACGGATATCGGTGAAGGGCTCCTCGTCCTCGGCGGTGTGCTCGTCATTATCCAGGGTGTGTTGCTGGCGGTTCAAGGGTTGTTGAGCGATGATGACACCGGACTCTCGCTGACGACCTCCGTTTCGATGCTCGTCGCTTACAGCGTCGGTGTGCTGGTCGCTTCCGGATTCATCATCGAAGGTGTCACCGTCGCCGTGCTCTCGTCGCTGTTGCTCGTCCTCAAACGAGAACTCCACGAGTTCGCGTGGGGACTGTCCCGCGAAGAGATGCGCTCGACCACTGAGTTCGCCATTCTGGCGTTCGTCATCTACCCGCTGTTGCCCGCTGAGATTGCCCTCGAGTTCGGTGGATTGGTCCTCCCGCTCGAGCCACAGGTGATCTGGCTGATGGTCGTCGCCGTCGCGGGGATCGGCATCGCCAACTATGCGATCGTCTCGACCTACGGCGGCCGAGGGATCGCCGTGACGGGATTTTTTGGTGGACTCGCCTCGTCGACGGCCGTCGTCGGCACGATGCTCGATCACGTCCGCCAGCGACCGGCAGCCGCCTCGTATGCCGTCGCAGCGATCTTGCTCGCAAACGCAGCGATGGCCGCACGAAACCTCGCGATCGCAGTGGGGTTTACTATGGGTGGGGAGACAGCGATCCTCCTCGAGGCGATCGTTCCACTCGGGGCCGTGATCCTGATCGCGTTCGCGATCGCCGTCATCACCGCTGACTGGCGTGAATCAGGACCAATCGAACTCGAGAGCCCGTTCTCGATGAAAAATGCACTGGCGTTCGGTGCCGTCTTCCTCGTCGTTCTCGTCTTCGGATCGCTCGCTGAGACGTGGTTCGGGACGCTGGGATTCTACGCGACCGCCGTCGCGAGTGGCTTCGTCTCGAGTGCGGGCGCAACCACGTCGGCGGTCGTCCTCTATCGGGGTGGCCAACTCGGCGCTGCCGAGGCGACGATCGCCATCCTGCTGGCGACGGTCTCGAGTATCGTCGTCAAGGCGCTGCTCGCATCAACGTCGACGAATCACGATTTTCGCAAGCAGGTCGCGGTCTACAGCGGCTTGCTCTTGCTCGGTGGTGGGCTCGCATCGCTTCTCATCATCCTCTGAGCTCGGCCAGCGAGTATATCAGCCACGCTACCATAGAGCACACTGTATGGACCGCGACACGGTGGAACCCCAGGTCGAGACGATTCCCAACGAGCGAGCCAGACGGTGGGTCGACTACCACCACCAGTTTGCCGCTCCAAGTACGTACGTCTACGAGTTCGTCTGGGATACTGGCGCAGACGCGGTCGGTCCGTTCTGTACCGACGTCGACGGCAACGTCTTGCTGGATTTTACGAGTCACGTCGCTGCCGCCCCGCTTGGCTACAACAACCCGATTCTTCGCGAGAAACTCCGGGAGTTCGATCTCGTTGATCCGCTGAAGATCGCTGGCCAGGACTTCTACGTCAGCGGGAGCGGGCCGCCCGAAGATCCCGAATTTCCCGGCCCAACGCAGTTGATGGACCGACTGGTTGCGATGACTGACCACTACGGGATGGACCGAGTCTTCCTCTCGAACTCAGGGGCCGAAGCCATCGAAAACGCCATCAAGATCTGTTATGCCGCAGGCGGCCACCGCGCGTTTACGTTCGAGGGTGCCTTCCACGGCCGCACGCTCGGCGCGCTTTCGCTCAATCGGTCGAAAGCCGCCCATCGACGCGGCTTTCCCGAAGTGCCTGGCGTGATCAGTCTCCCCTACCCAGCGACGCAAGACGAGTACGAACGCCGCTGGCTCACCGACGGCCCCGGCGGCAACGTCGTCGCTGACAAGCTCCACCCAGACCGCGGCGTGATCGATCCTGATGAAATCGCCTTCCTGATCCTCGAGCCGATCCAGGGCGAAGGTGGCTATCGAGTCGCCCACCCCGAGTTCGCCCGCGACCTCGAGACACTGCGTGAACGGTACGATCTCAGAATCATCGCCGACGAGATCCAGTCGGGAATCGGCCGTACGGGCGAGCTATGGGCGATCGACCACCTCGATCTCACACCCGATGTCATCACCAGTGCGAAGGGGCTACGTGTCGGTGCGACGATCTCCCGCTCGGATCTGTTCCCCGAAGAGACGGGCCGGCTCTCCTCGACGTGGGGCGCTGGCGACCTGATCGCCGCGATGCAGGGCGTGCTCACAATCGATATTATCCACGAACAGGGCCTTCTCGAGAACGTTCGGATTCGCGGCCGGAACCTCCGTGACCGCCTCGAGGAACGCGACCTCGAGCCCATCGTCGACGTCCGCGGTCGTGGACTGATGCTCGCCGTCGAGTTCGACACCAAAGCACGCCGCGATGCCGTCCTCGAGGCAGCGTTCTCGCGGGGCCTGTTGACGCTTGGCTGTGGATACAAAACACTGCGACTGTTGCCGCCGCTCGACGTCACCGAGCGAGAGATCGGCCTCGGCGTGGAACTGCTCATCGAATCGATCGAGGCCGTTACGCCGTCGGATTCCTGACTGTCGTCGTACGAAAGCCCCATCCTCTTTTCCCGGCCGAGCCAAATCAAGAGACGATGATTGGGGCACTTTCGCTCGGCGAGAAAGCGGTGACGTTTGGTTACAAACGCTACGGCGTTCCGGGCGCGATTGCATCAGGTGGAGTCGCACTGGCAGGGTACGTCGCCGTCCGGCGAGCGCTTCGGTCGGCGACGAACGCCGACGAAGACACGCTCGAGTCAGCCATCGATACCGAGTCGCTCACGGACGCGGTCGAACAAGAGGGGCTGGAGGCGGTGACAGACGTTCAGACACTCGACGACGTGATCGACGAGGAGCAGCTGCGCTCGGCCGTCGACGAAACCGATGTCTCGTCGTCGGTGGGCGAGGTAACGGATGAGTTCACGGGCGAGACAGACGACTCGAGCGCTTCGGATCACTTGGAGTGAGCACGAGAACGACCGGTCGACGCGTCCGTCGCAACGGGACGCGGCTGTCCCCAGCCACGAAGCGATGCTGGGCTCCACCCGACCACCAGCACAACCACCACGAGGAGCGTCCCGAGATGGGCGTACGGATACAGCTCCGGACTGAAGCCGAGCGTCTCGCCGGTGAGATTGCCGGCGAAGTGAAGTCCGATCACGGCGAGGACGCTCCGCTCCGTGTTGTTGTAGACCCACGTGCCGATGATCGCGGTGAGGACGATACTCGGGAGCCACCACCACAGCTCAGGATCGAAGGTCGTCCCCTCGAAGTAGCCAGCCATGTAGACGAGCGGCACGTGCCACGCCGCCCACACGCTCCCGAGAACCAGACTTGCCACCAGTGCGCTCCAGCGCGCCTGTAGCTGATCGAACCAGTAGCCACGAAGGCCGATCTCCTCGATCGCCGGGAACACGAGCGCAACGGCAACGAGCAGGACGACCGCTGTCGGATCGAACAGTCGACTGACTGTGATGACCTCGAGCGGCGACGAGACCCCCATCACGAACGCGACGCCGGCGACGGCTAGATTGAACGCCGGATAGAAGCAGCCGATCACCAGCCACCAGCGGGGCGCGATACGATCGCGGTCGATCAGCCGCCGTCGGAGCGCAGCGAGGCCTGCACGGCCGTCCTCGAGCCACAGCAGGCCAAGTCCTGCGAGCAGCGGGCTCAGCCCGCCGACGAGGAACAGGCCGACGTTCGGGAGCGACCAGACCGACTCGCCGGAGGCGACGATTGGGAGCCAGAACAAGTACGCCCAGCCCAGATACAGCGTCGGAAAGGCCCACGGCTGCGAGCGCTCGATGGTCCGTTGCACTCGTGTTCGGACCGTCGGTCCTTCCGTGGAGACCATACGACACCGCTGTCTCGTCGCATCGATGAAAACGTGCGTTCGCTCTCACACACTGGGAACAGGTCCTGCAAACCGAAGCTGCAGCCGTTACTCGCCGCGAAGCTCGTTCATGTGGTCGATCCGGCGCTGAACGAGGTCGGCTTTGCCGATGTCGTGGCGCATGTGCAGCCCCTCATCGCCGGCGACGGCGAGTGCGTCCTCGGCGATCGCCTCGGCTTCGCTGATCGAGTCAGCGACACCGACGACGGCGAACGAGCGGGAGGTCGTCGTATAAATGCCGTCGTCGCGCTCGTCGACGTCATCAGAACTCTTCGAGTTCTGATTGCCCGAAGAGCTCCGCTCTTCGACGCTGGCGTAGTAGAGCAGGGCGTCACCCGCGCTCTCCTCATCGACCTGCACTTTCGCACCAGCTTTGGGGTCCGTCGGGTAGCCCTCGGGCACGGCGTACTTGCAGACCGTCGCTTGCTCGGCAAACTCGAGCTCCGGCGGGGCCTCGCCGTCACGCGCAGCCGTGAGCACGTCGATAAAGTCCGTCTCGAGGACGGGCAGCGTGTTCATCGCTTCGGGGTCGCCAAAGCGGGCGTTGAACTCGATGACCTTCGGGCCCTCGCTCGTGAGCATGAACTGACCGTAGAGGATGCCGCGGTAATCGTCTAAGGCGTCGACGGTGGCTTCGATGATCGAGACGGCCTCCTCGTAGTCCTCGTCGGTCATGAAGGGCAGGGACGGGGTTGCGTCGGAGTAGCTGCCCATGCCACCCGTGTTCGGTCCCTCGTCGCCCTCGTAGGCGCGTTTGTGGTCCTGGACTGCGGGGGCCGTCTCGAACGCGCCGTTGGCGACGAAGGCTTGAATCGTCACTTCCTCGCCGATCAGGCGTTCCTCGAGGACGATCCGGTCGTAATCGGAGTCGCGGATGTACTCCTTGCCCTCCTCGGGGGTGACCTGATCGCCGATGACCTTGACGCCTTTACCGCCCGTGAGGCCGGCGGGTTTGATCGCGAGGTCGCCGTCGTACTCGTCGATAAAGTCACAGGCCGCGTCCATGTCGTCGAACGTCTCGAAGTCCGGACAGCCGGGGATGTCGTTTTCGGCCATGAAGCGGCGCTGGAACGCCTTGTCCGTCTCGATGCGGGCGTCGTCGGCTTTCGGCCCGAACGCGTAGATGCCCGCGTCCTCGAGTGCGTCTGCGACGCCGGCGTCGAGCGGTGCCTCGGGGCCGACGACGGCAATCGTCGCCTCGACGTCTTCGGCGTAGTCGACGACTGCGTCCGGATCGGTCGTTTCGAGCGTCTCAAATCCGGCCGCGATCCGGGCGATGCCCGGGTTTTTGTTGCCGGCACAGGCATAGAGGTCGGCCTCACTATCCTCGAGTGCGCGAGCGATGGCGTGTTCGCGGCCACCGCCGCCGATCAGGAGTACGTTCTCTCGCATGGTCGATAGCGGAACGCACGAACCTGTAAGCGTTGCTCTTTCCTCGAGTGAAAGTATGCACGGCCGTGTGTACTCCGACGATCTGTCTTCCGATCGTGTTACCGGAACGTACACGTCTTCCGACTGTCAATTTTCGAAATATGCAACGCCGCTCGTTTCTCCAGACCCTTGCGACCGGCGGAATCCTGCTTTCTGCTGACTGTGCTGAATCGGTTCCGTTTTCGACGACACGGCTAGATTCGAACGAAGTGTTCGACGGCTACCGGTACGAGGACCGTGACCTCGTCGTCGAGTTCCACGACGATGTCGATGTGAATCAAGCGATGCTCGCCGACTCGAGCATCGACGAGGAGTACGAAACCGTCGACCACCCTGGCGATTCCGTCCGGTTCCCGGTCGTCTTTCCCGACCGCCTCGAGTCGCGCGTCTCGCATTCGCTTCGTGTGAACGCCGAAACAGACCGAGGGTCGGCACGACTGGGTGTCGGACAGCCGGTTCACGCGTACGTCCACACCGTCGAGGCGCTTCCGGACGGCCGCGCGCGTCTCGAGATTGAGAGTCAGACGTCGGCCCCGGTGCTCGTCGGATTCGTCGGTATCTACGGCGACGTTCCGAACCCGACGCTCGATCCCCAGAGCGACTCGTTCGATCACTCGTCCGTTCTCGGTCCGGGTGTCGTCGGCGCCGCCGCGAATCGACCGCTGTCCGAATTCAGAACCGATCTCGTCATCCCGCCGGAGGAAACGAGAGTGTTCGAGACGACGTACGCCCCGTTCGCATTTCCCGACGGGATCGACGCCGCGGACTGCAACGGCGACGAACGCACCGGTACCGTCGCGGTCGTTCACGGCTCCGGCGGCAGTGCCGCGTACACTTTCACGTACCGACTCGAGGGCGAGCCAGCGTCGCTCGAAGATGGGCTCGAGGCTGCGGCCTGTCCCGACACGACATCGGCTTCGGAGTAGCCAGTCGCTACACCTTGCCGAACCACTCTCGCTCGAACCGCTTGCGGAACTCGAGTACGAACGCGTGCCGATCGCCGGCCAGTCGACAGCCGGTCTCGGCATATTCTCGCGCAGGTAAACCAGATTCCCCCCGACGTGCTCGAGAGTCGGGCCATCGAAATCGTCGTCTGAGGCCGATAAACAGTTCAGAAAAGTTATCAAACTCGACGACGATGGCGACGGCTACAGGCGATGAGTGCACCATCCACCCTCGAGTCCACCCATCCCCGGGCGGGGTTCGTCCCGATTCTGCTTGCGAACCTGCTTCCGCTCGTGGGCGTCCTCGCGTTCGGGTGGGACGCGGCGACGCTGGCGATGGTCTACGCACTCGAGGTGTTCCTGTCGTTCCCACTGGCAGCGGTAAAGGCGCTGTTCGCCCAGCAGCCGTCGAAAGTCGAAACGGACGAGAACGACCACAAGGACCCGACCGTCGCGGACGAACTGAAGGAGCGACGCGGCAGCGCGCAACTGGTTTCGTGGCTTCCGCCGATCTATCCGCGGAACGTCCCGTTCGTTAGCACCGTCTTCACCGGGTTCGCGTGGGTCGCAGTCGCCGTCGGGAGCATCCTCGCGACAGCGATTCCCGTCGCGGACGTCCTCACGCGACCCGAGGTTTTGGTGAGCATCCTCGCGCTGGTGGCCGCCAGCGCGGCTGACGGCTGGTTCGACTATATTCGTGGCGGCCGCTACGAGACGGTCTCCGCCTACGAGGTCGCCGAAACACACGTCGGACAGACGCTTTTCGTCGTGTTCGTCCTCATGGTGGTCACGATACCGGAGGACGTCAGCGGAGTGGCGCTGCTCGTCGGCTTCGTCGCCGCCAAGGTACTCGTCGAGTGGGCTTCTTTTCGCGCCGCCCACAGGGACGGCGGCCCGAACCGCATTCTCGGCTGGCTCGCCGGCCCCGACGATCCGACGGAGCCAACGGAGCCGCCGATCGTCCCCGACGGCGAGCCCACCGCTCGGTTTTCGACCGACAACACCGCCGTGCGCTACACTGCCGTCCAGCACACGCTGTTCAGGAGCCTCTTTTTCGCACCCTGGATCGTCATCTCGTGGGTCGTCCTGCTCGCAGTTTTTACCGGCGACGGCACGCCCTTATCCGTCGTGGTCGCGACTGCTGTCGCGTTCGGCTCTTTGCTCCTGTTGCAACCCGCAGTGGAGTTTCTGAAGTTCGTCCTCAGATACGGCCCGCTCGAGTATCGGCGGTACGAGGACGACGACCGGGACGAGGACCGACTCGTCGCGTACGATACGTGGGTCGACGAACCGCAGTGGTCGGTCCCACTCCACGAGGTTCGGGACGTCACGGTCGTCCGCGATAATCTTCCGGATCACCTGCTCAACACCCGGACGTTCGCCGCGACGATCGGTTGGGGCGACGACGAGTTCGAACGCGATCTCGGGCCTGTCTCAGACGGCGAGGCGTTCGCAACGACGTTCGATTTGCTCGTTCGATCGACGGAATTGGAACCGATCGACCGACGGCTGGCTGGGGCTGCGGTCGCCCTCGCCGGGTGTGCCGTCTTCGGGTTCGTGCTAGCGGTCGCGGCCACGCCGTCGGTCGGGACAGTCATTCAGGGCGTGTACATCCTTCCGTTCGCGCTGGTTCCGGCGTGGGGACTCTGGCGACTGGCGTATCCGAGTGCGGAGTGACCCTGGTTCCAAGTGCTGGGTTCCGATGCGAGCCGAATTCGTTACTGACGTTCGCGACTTCAAATCCTGAAGCTGCGGGTTTTACCTTACGAACACGCAAACGATGTGTCAACTATGGGCGAGGACTGCGATGTCGAAACGATCGGAGGCGTTCTAGAAGATTCCGTCGCCCGTTCCATCCTTGTTCACGCCCGCACGGAATCGCTGTCGGCGAACGCCCTCGCCGACCGGTGTGACGTCTCGACGGTGACGATCTACCGGCGCCTCGAGACGCTTCGCGAGCACGACCTCGTCGTGGCATCGACGGTGCCAGAGCGCGACGGAAACCACTACAAGGTGTACCGGACGAACGTGCGTCGCCTGACCGTCGATCTCACCGACGACGGATTCGAGCTGAGTATCGAACGCACGGACACGGCCGCCGACCGATTCACCAGACTAATAGAGGAGATGTGAGCATGATCCCAACTATCGACCCGTCCATCGAAGCGATCGTACAGGGAAGCCTCTTTATCATCTTGACCATTCTCGGTCTCGCCATCATTTACCTCGCGTTTCAGGGCTATCGACGGAATCAGAGCCGACCGATGTTATTCCTCGCGCTCGGATTCGCCGCGATCATCGTCCCCGAACTCGCGATGACGGTCGTCACGCGACTCGTCGAGATTTCGCAGTTCTGGATCGTGACCACCTACCAGGTCACGAACGTCTTCGCGTTTTGCTGTATCCTCTATGCAATCACGATGGAACCGTGATTGCACTCGAGGCCGTGGCGGCCGCGTTGGCTGACTTCGCCGACAAGACTGACGGAGACGGAGCGGATTCGTAAGCGTTGATTCACCTTCTGAAGCCGCGATGGACGGTCTTTGGCAGTTAATCTGGTATTCGTACCCATGGCTGAATCGACTGTCGACAGGGAATCGAATCGATCCGCCAGCGACACGCTTCTGTACGGCTCGAGCGATACCCGCCTGCGCGCGACGTGGCGAGTACTCGCCCCGCTCATCGTCGCCATCGCGCTCTACGTTACCGGTCACGCATTGCTCGAGACCGTCGTCACATCGGTTCTCGAGACCTGGATGAAGACGGGCGAAACCTCGGCAGTCGTCGCGACAGCGGGCTTTTTTATTGGGTTGTCGATCACGATCGCGCTCTCGGCGGTTGCGGGATTGCTCGTCGCCTCGCGGCTCGACCACCGACCCGTCTCGAGTTACGGCTTCGCCCGCTCCCGCGGGTGGATCGCCGACTTCGCCGCGGGCATCCTCATTGGCGTCGCCGCCAGTGCAGGAGCGGTCGGGTACCAGGCTGCTCGAGGAGATCTAACGCTCAGCGTATCGGTGACGGGTGTCGGCGTCGACTCAGCGGCGCTTGGTGGGCTCGTCCTCGTAGTGGTGCTGGTATTTCTCCTCGTCAACAACGTGTTCGAAGAAGTAGTTTTTCGCGCGATCCTCATCCCGAACGCGGCTGCGGGACTGTACGCTCGCTTCGGCTCGCGATCGATCGGCGCGACGGTCGTCGTCGCGGTCGCGGTCAGCCTCCCCGTGTTCGGTGCGCTCCACGTTCTCGGCGGCGGTCTCGCGGCCATCGTTACGAGCGCGATCGGCGGGATTCTGTTCGCAACGGCCTACGTCCTCACCGGTCGACTGGGGTTGCCGATCGGCGTCCACTTCGGCGGCATCGCCGCCCTCAGCCTCGAGCAGCAACCGCTCGCCGCTGATCCCGAACTAACGCTGCCGTCGGTCGTCGTCGCCGAGTGGGTCGGAACCCCGTCGCTCCTCGTGAGCGTCGAGCTGTGGACCGTCAGGTTGCTCCTCGGCGTTGTGCTGGTCTGTGTCTGGGTGTACGCGACGTATGGCGATCTCTCGATCACCGAGCGAGTGTTCCCCGCCGACGCCGATTTCGACGCTGATCCGGACGGGTGAGCACTCGAGATGTCAGAAGAGTACTGATGGTGGAACGATCAGTTGATGCCGATGCTCGAGTGGTTCGGCGGGGTTTCGAACGTCGTCAATCTCACCATCCCGCTGTTCGGTCTGGCTCTCCTCGTGACCCTTCGAGAGATCACCGAGACGAACCGTAGCTGGCAGTACATCGCTGCCGCGTTTTGCTGCTGGGCGGGGGTTCGGCTCGTCATCGCTCTTCGGGACGGAACGCTCGTCGCCGTTCCTCGCCTCGTCGGAGCCAATCTCGCCGTCCTGTTGTTGGTCGGATTTTTTGTGCTGTTCTTCCGCGGTCTGTTCGACGTATGGCGGCTGCGAGACACAGCCACAACCTGACCCGAACGCGGCCGAGCGAACGAATTACGCGGCGGGGTTCGTCGATCCCTGCCGTACTCGTCGTCGGGAGGCGCAAGGGTCAAAGACGGTCTGGACAGCGTGATGAAAGTAGGACCGGTCGATACGAAGGCAGATTGAAACGTTAAGACTGGTGGGTTTTAGTTGCGGAATACGAATGCAGCGACAATGCAACAGTACCTCGAGTTAGTCGACACGGTCCTGTCCGATGGCACCTACAAGCCAAATCGGACCGGCGTCGACACGATTTCGTCGTTCAGCGAGCACTACGAGGTCGACCTCCAGGAGGGGTACCCCCTGCTGACGACCAAACAGATGGACGGCTACCGCTGGAACTCAATGCTGCACGAGGTGTGCTGGTATCTCTCCGGCGAGGAACACGTGAAAAACCTCCGCGAAGAGACCAAGATCTGGGACGCGTGGGCCGACGAGGAGGGGCGACTCGACACCGCCTACGGCCGGTTCTGGCGACGGTATCCGATTCCCGACGGCGACGCGCAACTCGAGGGTGAAACGTGGCCCGACGAGGCACACCGCTGGGTCACCGAAGAGGCAGACGGGCGGAAGACGTTCGACCAGCTCCAGTACGTCGTCGACACCCTTTCTGACAGCCCGAACTCGCGTCGACTCGTCGTCAACGCCTGGCATCCCGCGAACGCGGCCGTCTCGACACTGCCACCGTGTCACTACTCGTTCGTCTTCAACGTTCAGGGCGACCGGCTGAACTGCCATCTCACTCAGCGCTCCGGCGATACTGCGCTGGGAATCCCGTTCAACATCGCGGCCTACGCACTCCTGACGAAAGTCGTCGCCCAGCAGACGGGCTTCGAACCCGGAACCTTCGCCCACACGGTCGTCGACGCCCACATCTACTGCGGCCGCGGCGCGCGCGGGGAGTGGTATGCCGACAACCTCGAGGCGCTGCAGTCTCGTCTGGCCGACGTCGACGAGCGCGAGGATTATCTCGCCGTCCGCGAGTGGCTCGAGGCCAACGCGCCAGCCGAAGCCGAGGGTGACGAGCGACTCGATCACGTCCCCGGTCTGCTCGAGCAACTGTCTCGAGAGCCACTCGAGCGCCCAACGCTCGAGATCGGTGACGCGACGATCGACGACCTCGCCTACGAGGACGTCGAGTTGCAGGATTACGACTGCCACGACGGGCTCACGTTTTCGGTGGCCGAATGAGCGGGGACAGCGACCTCGAGAGCGACCGCGAACTCGTCGGCATCGTTGCCGTCGCGGACAACGACGTTATCGGTAAGGACGACGAGATGCCCTGGCATATTCCCGCGGATCTGCAGCATTTCAAGGAGACGACGATGGACCACCCGGTCATCATGGGCCGGGTCACCTATGAGGGTATTCTCGAGGCGCTTGGCGAACCGCTGCCGGGGCGGACGACGATCGTCCTGACGAGTCGAGACCTCGAGACGCCCGAGAACGCTATCGTCGCGAACAGCCTCGAGGGCGCACTCGAGGCGGCCGACCGGGCAGCCAGCGAGCGCCACGACGACACTGACCGCGTGTTCGTCGCCGGTGGCGCGACCATCTATGAGCAGTTCTTGCCCGCCCTCGACCGACTAATCGTCACCGAGGTTCACGAAGAACCCGACGGCGACACCGTGTTTCCTGACTGGGACCGGGAATCGTTTCGGGCGGTTTCGCGTGACGAACGCGATGGGTTCGCGTTCGTGGAGTACGCCCGCCACGAGTGACCGGACCGGGGACTGTGACGGGCAGCGGCTGGTTCTTTCTTTCACACTGGACACAGCGTGATGGGGTCGTCGTGAGACAGCGGTGGCTCCTTCACGCTTCTCATGGGATTGCCACCGGACTTGTGTTCTCTTTCTGGCCACACAATTTTCTGTTTTAGCGGCGAATCCCAGAGCCCGAACGACGCAAGCTCAGGATTACAGCGAAAGCCTACGGCTGAAGCCTGTAAGCTCGATCGGTATTCTGTCCGAAAGATTGGATACCGAGTCCGAGACGAGCCTGTCAAAGCCACTGTCCCGGTCGGAGGCCTACTGGGTCGGCCCGAACCCCGGCAGCCGGTCGAAGAACCCCCGACGTGGGGATGACCGGTTGTACCGGGCGCTGGTCTGTCACCAGCAAAACCCCACCGACTGAAGCCGTGGGCGAAGGCAGAGACACGTTCGAATTTCTGCTCGAGTTGCTGAGCGACGGTCCGAGGAAACCAGTTGTTTCGTTCGCTGAAGGAGTTTGAGTCACGTGTTAGCAAACGTTTATGCACCGGTGGCGTTCCGAAGTCGAGTTCCACAGGCGGCAGCTACCGCGAACAGGTCAACCGGCACTCGACGCCCGCTGGCAACGCATTCGATAGAGCGAAAGGCGTGCTCAAAGCACGTTCCGACCGAACAGTATGAGATCGATCAAAAGAGATATATGTGGACATGCGTCCGTATATTTTCGCCATTAGCGTTGGTCTTCGATTATAGCTCGGATTGAGTGATGGAACAATACGACTCATTTATGAAAAATTAAAGCAAGGGTTGGCTGTCCCAACTTGGGGACCAACGTGAGAGATATGATAAAAAACAGTGACGGACAATCCAACGACTCAAAACGCTCGTTCGTATCAAACGGGGCACTCGCCACGACGGCAACCGCTCTCGGCGCAGGGGCGTTGGCGGGGGCCGCCGTCGCTCAGAACGAAGACGAGGTTGTCGTGTTCGGTGACGACTTCCAACCCGACGTCGACTTTGACGTCGTCTCACAGCTGAGCTCGTCAGCGAAACTGGATATAATTGAGGCGTCGGGGTCAGCAGATGACGTGTTTGACGACCCGGACGACTGGGATGTATTCATCATCAATCACGATCTGGGCTCGGACGCGCCGACGTGGGGCCTCCTGTTTACAGAGGACCTCGACCTCAGTGCCGGTGACAGCGAGACGATGGGCGAGGATGGTGATATCCGTGACCCCGAACTGCATCTGATGCGGATCGTGATGTAACGCCGAACTGGCCCTGACGAGAGATTTTCTTTCCTTGCGACGGTACAGCCGCCCGTTTCAACAGCGAGACGCTCGTTGTCAAGCCCAGGCAACGTCCGCTGTGCCGACTGCCGTCGCTGCTCGAGCGGTCCAGTCAAAGAGCCGTTCGGGACGACGGACAGTACTGGACTGTGACTAGTCCTCCGTGATGATTTTCTCGTGGACAGTCTGAGGAAAGCATTTGTTTTACTGTATGAGGCGTTCAGGATCGTACCGCTGCTACCGGAAAACCGGGAAGGAGACCCTGAGAGCGAGGAATCGGACATCGACACGCAGGAGTACAGTACGATCGAAATGGATCGTATTTGACCGTTATCAGTCACGAGGAGCAACGGAACCGAACCGTCCGCATGAGTCCCGTTTCCCCGAATAAACAACCATTGCTGACACGATTTTCCGCCGTGTCGTGAACTGCTGAAATACAGCCTCAGAGGTGTATGAGCGGTATATCCTTCGATTTCAGTTCGTCTTATACGGTGAAACAATGGGGCTCACTTATGCGAGAATTGGCACAAGTGGACGTCTACCCCCAACAGGGGACTTAGGTGAGAGACATGACAGAAGAAACTAACGAACTGTTCGACGACTCCAGACGCTCGTTCATGAAAAAAGGAGCGCTCGCCACGACGGCGGCCGCTCTCGGAGCAAGCGCGACATCCGGTTCTGTCGCTGCTCAGGAAGACGACGACGACGATAACGGTGAGGCTGAGGGCGACGTGCTCGTGTACGGCGACGACTACCACCCCGGTGCCGACTTCGACGTCGTCACGGAACTGAGTACGTCCTCGAGAGAGGAACTGCTCCAGGAGTCCGGCTCGGAAGACGACGTGTTCGACGATCCGGACGACTGGGACGTCTTCGTCATCAACTACGACTTCGGTACGGAAGCCCCAATGTGGGGACTCGTGTTCACGGAGGATGCCGACCTCAGCGCCGGCGATACGGCAACGATGGGAGAAGACGGCGACTTCCGTGACACGCAACTAAACCTGGTCGAGGTGACGCTCGGTGCGACCGGTGACGACGCCGAGGAAGATGAGGAAGATGAGGAAGATGAGGACGAGCCTGAGGACGAACCCGAGGACGAGCCTGAGGACGAACCCGAGGACGAACCCGAGGACGAAGAAAACGACAACGGTATCATAGGCTAACGCGGCGCGTCGATCCTTCCTTTTTTGCGCGCGATAGAGCGTGTACAGCGAGCAGTGGGTCCGTTGCTGCCGCTGCAGCCATCACTGACCGACGCTGCACACCCCAGACGGCGAGTGTGTAGTGACTCTGTTGCGGATTCCCTGTCACCGGTGACCGGCACACACTAACCGACGATCATGAGTGTGTGCTGGACTGGCACACACGTTCTCGGGGCTCGAGCCCCAGTTCATGATACTACAACACATGGTGATACTGAAGAGTATATAATGATTCTACAGCAGATTCTCGGGAGATTGAAAACCCCCCGGTTCGAAAGTCACCTATGGCAACCGATTCGTTCTCGGATGCGATCCGGGAATTCGAACACGATGGCGAGACGTACAAGATGGCCGACCTGACGGTCCTCGAGGAGGAGGGCCTCTGTGACCTCGAGAAACTGCCGGTGAGCATCCGGATTCTGCTCGAGTCGGTGCTTCGAAACGCCGACGGCGACCAGATCGACGCCGACTCGATCCGCGCAGCGGCGTCGTGGGAACCTGACGTGCCGGACGCCGAGGTTCCGTTTACGGTGTCGCGTGTCGTCCTGCAGGACCTGACTGGTGTGCCCGCAGTCGTCGACCTCGCAGCACTTCGCTCGGCCGCCGACCGCAAGGGCGTCGACCCGACGGTCGTCGAGCCCGAAGTCCCCTGTGACCTCGTGATCGACCACAGCGTGCAGGTCGACCACTTCGGCACCTCGGACGCCTACGAGAAAAACGTCGAGATCGAATACGAGCGCAACGAAGAGCGCTATCGCGCGATCAAGTGGGCCCAGCAGGCGTTCGACGAGTTCAACGTGGTGCCCCCAGGAACTGGGATTGTCCACCAGGTCAACCTCGAGCACCTCGGCCGCGTCGTCCACGAGCGCGAAGTCGACGGCGAGCAGTGGCTCGTCCCCGACACGCTCGTTGGTACGGACAGCCACACCCCAATGATCGGCGGCATCGGTGTCGTCGGCTGGGGTGTCGGTGGCATCGAGGCCGAGGCCGCACTGCTCGGCCAGCCGATCAACATGAGCCTGCCGGAAGTCGTCGGTGTCCGCCTGTCGGGTGAACTCCCAGAGGGCGCAACCGCGACTGACCTCGTGCTTCACATCACCGAGAAGCTCCGCCAGGTCGGCGTCGTCGACAAGTTCGTCGAGTTCTTCGGCCCCGGCGTTGCCGAGCTGTCGGTCGCAGACCGTGCGACCATCTCGAACATGGCCCCCGAACAGGGCTCGACGATCAGCATGTTCCCCGTCGACGAGAAGACCCTCGAGTACCTCGAACTCACGGGTCGAGACGAGGATCATATCGACCTCGTTCGCGAATACCTCGAGGCACAGGGCCTCTTCGGCAAGCAGGACCCCGAGTTCACCGAGGTCGTCGAGTTCGACCTCGGCGAAGTCGAACCAAGCCTTGCCGGCCACAAGAAGCCCCACGCCCGTATCCCAATGGGCGATCTGGACGAACACTTCCCAACGCTGCTCGAGGAAGAGGGTGTCCTCCCATCGGGCGCTGCTGAAAGCGACGGCGGCCTCGTCGCCGAGCAGACTCCATCGCTCGACGAGAAGGTTCCCGTCGAACTCGAGGACGGCACCGAGATCGAGATCGGCCACGGCGACATCCTCGTCAGCGCGATCACGTCCTGTACGAACACCTCGAACCCGTCCGTGATGGTCGCGGCCGGTCTGCTCGCACGCAACGCCGCCGAGCAGGGTCTCGAAGTGCCCGAGTACGTCAAGACCAGCCTCGCACCCGGCAGCCGCGTCGTCACGGAGTATCTCGAGCGTGCGGAACTCCTCGATGACCTCGAAGAACTCGGCTACCACGTCGTCGGCTACGGCTGCACGACCTGTATCGGGAACGCCGGCCCACTGCCGGAGCCAGTCGAGGCAGCCATCGACGAGCACGACCTCTGGACGACGAGCGTCCTCTCTGGCAACCGGAACTTCGAAGCCCGTATCCACCCGAAAATCAAGGCCAACTACCTCGCCAGCCCACCGCTGGTCGTCGCCTACGGCCTCGCAGGTCGCATGGACATCGACCTCGAAGAGGAGCCAATCGGCACGAACGACGAGGGCGAGCCGGTCTTCCTCGAGGACATCTGGCCGGACACCGAGGAAGTCCGACAGACGATCCACGACAGCGTCTCCCCCGACATGTTCGAGGAGAAGTACTCGAGCATCTACGACGGCGACGAGCGCTGGGAATCGCTCGACGCCCCAACCGGCGAGGTCTACGACTGGGACCCAGAGTCGACGTACATCCGCGAGCCGCCGTTCTTCCAGGACTTCCCGCTCGAGGAACCCGGCGTCGACAACGTCGACGGCGCTCGTGCGCTGCTGACGCTCGGTGACACCGTCACCACCGACCACATCAGCCCCGCTGGACCGTTCAGCGAGGACCTGCCTGCCGGGCAGTGGCTCAAAGAGCGCGGCGTCGAACCGTACGCGTTCAACACGTACGGCTCCCGTCGTGGGAACCACGAAGTCATGATGCGTGGCACCTTCGCGAACGTCCGCATCAAAAACGAGCTGCTTGACGGCAAGGAAGGTGGCTACACGATCCACCACCCAACCGGCGAGGAGACCACTGTCTTCGAAGCCTCCGAGCGCTACCGCGAGGAGGAGACGCCGCTGATCGTCATGGCCGGCGAAGAGCTCGGAACTGGCTCGAGCCGTGACTGGGCCGCAAAAGGAACCGACCTGCTCGGTATCCGCGCGACCATCGGCAAGAGCTACGAGCGCATCTACCGTGACAACCTCATCGGCATGGGCGTCCTGCCCCTGCAGTTCGAGGACGGTGAGGGCTGGGAAGAACTCGGCCTCGAGGGCGACGAGCACTACTCCATCGAGGGTCTCGAGGATGGCCTCGAGCCAAACGCCGTGCTGACCGTCACCGCCGAGGACGACGACGGCGAGACCACGGAGTTCGACGTGACCGCACAGGTCGACACGCCGATGGCTGTCGAGTACGTCGAGAACGGTGGCGTGCTCCACCTCGTGCTCCGCAAACTGCTTCAGGAAGAGACGCAGTAACGAACCATCGGTTTCGGCGGCCGACACTGTCGCCGCCGACCCGACTGGTTTCGTGTTCAGAACGGGCGTTCCTAGTAATATACGCCGGACTTTTATTATTGCCAACCGTAGCCGAGGGTATGGACCAGCCAACCGAGCGAAACCGCCTCGACGAGGAGGAGAGTCCGTATCTGCGCCAGCACGCGGACAACCCCGTTAACTGGCAGCCGTGGGACGAACAGGCCTTAGAGACGGCCAAGGAACACGATGTGCCGATTTTCCTCTCGATCGGCTACTCGGCGTGTCACTGGTGTCACGTCATGGAGTCGGAGAGCTTCGCCGACGAGGAGGTCGCCGAAATGCTCAACGAGAACTTCGTCCCGATCAAAGTCGACCGCGAGGAGCGCCCCGACGTCGACAGCATCTACATGACCGTCTGCCAGCTCGTCACCAGCCGGGGTGGCTGGCCGCTCTCGGCGTGGCTCACGCCCGAGGGCAAACCGTTCCACATCGGGACCTACTTCCCCAAGGAATCGAAACGCGGCCAGCCCGGCTTCCTCGATATCCTCGAGCGTCTCGCCGAGACGTGGGAGACGGATCGCGACGAGGTCGAAAACCGCGCCCAGCAGTGGACCGACGCAGCGACGGATCAACTCGAGGAGACGCCAGACACTGTTGCGGCCGCCGAGCCCCCTTCGAGCGACGCCCTCGAGGCGGCAGCCGACACGGCCGTGCGCAGCGCCGACCGCCAGTACGGTGGCTTCGGCTCCGGCGGGCCGAAGTTCCCACAGCCCTCCAGACTCCGAGTGCTCGCCCGCGCGTTCGATCGGACAGGTCGAGAGGAGTATCTCGAGGTACTCGAGGAGTCTCTCGACGCGATGATCGATGGCGGCCTCTACGACCACGTCGGCGGCGGTTTTCACAGGTACTGCGTCGACCGGGACTGGACGGTCCCCCACTTCGAGAAGATGCTGTACGACAACGCCGAGATCCCCCGCGCCCTGCTTGCGGGCTACCAGCTCACGGACGAAGAACGCTACGCCGAGACCGTCGCCGAGACCCTCGAGTTCGTCGAGCGGGAACTGACCCACGACGAGGGCGGCTTCTTCAGCACGCTCGACGCCCAGAGCGAGGATTCGGAGACAGGCGAGCGAGAGGAAGGCGCGTTCTTTGTCTGGACGCCCGAGGAGGTCAGCGAGGTGCTCGCGGACGAAACTGACGCCGACCTCTTCTGTGCGCGCTACGACATCACCGAGTCTGGCAACTTCGAAGGGCAGAATCAGCCGAATCGCGTACAGTCTATTTCGAGTCTCGCCGGAGAGTTCGACCTCGAGGAATCGGATGTCGAAACGCGACTCGAGGCCGCTCGCGAACGGCTGTTCGAGGCCCGCGAGCAGCGGCCGCGACCGAACCGCGACGAGAAGGTCCTCGCAAGTTGGAACGGCTTGATGATCGCGACCTACGCCGAGGCAGCGCTGGTGCTGGGCGACGACGAATATGCCGAGACCGCTGTCGACGCCCTCGAGTTCGTCCGGGACCGACTCTGGGACGCCGACGAAAAGCGACTGTCGCGACGGTATAAGGACGGGGACGTCGCCGTCGATGGCTATCTCGAGGACTACGCGTTCCTCGCGCGCGCTGCGGTGGGCTGTTATGAGGCCACCGGCGAGGTCGACCACCTCGCCTTTGCACTCGAGTTAGCTCGCAGTATCGAAGCGGAGTTCTGGGACGCCGAGGCCGGGACGCTGTACTTCACCCCCGAAAGCGGCGAGTCGCTGGTCACGCGGCCACAGGAATTGAACGACCAGCCGACGCCCTCGGCAGCCGGCGTCGCCGTCGAAACGCTGCTCGCCCTCGACGGCTTTGCCGGCGACAGCGAGGCATTCGAGGCAATCGCGTCGACCGTCCTCGAGACCCACGCCAACCGCATCGAGGCGAACCCGCTCCAGCACGCTTCGCTCTGTCTGGCCGCCGATCGGCTCGAGTCGGGTGCCCTCGAGATCACCGTCGCCGCCGACGAACTGCCCGACGCATGGCGCGACCGCTTCGCCGAGACGTACCGTCCAGACCGGCTGTTCGCACGCCGGCCACCGACTGAAGACGGACTCGAGGCGTGGCTCGAGCAGTTAGGGCTCGCGGACGCGCCGGCGATCTGGGCCGGCCGTGAGGCGCGTGACGGCGAACCGACGCTATACGTCTGTCGTGGCCGGACGTGTTCGCCGCCGACCCGCGATGTCGAGGACGCCCTCGAGTGGCTGGGTGGGAACACGAGCGCAACCACGGCTGACGAGACGACAAGCGACGGACCTGAAAGTCCGTTCTAACGCCGACACATCGGCGTCGAAAAATCCGCGTCGAAACCGTTTCGGGCCGGTTACAGCGCGTCGTCGAGTTGCTCGGCGAGCCAGATGGCCGGCGGCAGGTCCTCCGACTCGACAAATCGGACGACTTCCTCGCTATCGTCGGTTTCGACGACGACCGTCGGAATGTACTCGATGTCGTACTCTTCGACACCGGGACCCTGCTTGTCCTGATCGAGGGCGATCTCCTCGATTCGGTCGTCGGGAACGCCGGCAGCTTGTAGTGCCGCGCCCAGATCGGGCAGCAGTTTCCGGCAGTCCTTACACCAGTCGCCACCCCAGACTTTGTACACCAGTTCGTCGTTGTGCGCTGTGAGCGTGTCGACAGCCGCTTCGTAGGACGCGGCGTCCCACGTCGGATTTGGTTGCATGGTCTCGAGACTCATACCCGCCGGTAGCGTGTCCGGCGGCTTAACCGTCCTGTTTCCACAGTGTTTGATGGGGTCTCGAGTCCGATAGTTACATCACTCCAATCTTATCGCAGCGCTTTCGTGCGATCTGGCGTGAATCGGTTCAGTTGTTACTGTATGCCGTCCGCTGGTCGTAGCGAGCCGTCTGCTGTTGGCTTTCTTCAGTGAGTTCCGTCAGGACGCTTTCGATCATCTCCACTTTCGAGAACTGCTCTTCGATCTCGCCGGTGACGGTCTCGACGTCGTTGTTGATCGACTGTGCTTCGTCGTCGATCGTCTCGATTCGGGTCGTCATCTCCTGTGTACTCGAGGCCTGGGCATCGATCAGCGACGAGAGTTCGTCGACGTCGAGCATGAACTCGCTCGTGCTCTCACGGACGTCGTCGAGGTCGTCGGTCAGTTCCGACAGTTCCTGCTGGCTGGTGTCGACCCGTTGTTGGTTCGTCTCGATCGAACTGAGCGTTTCTTCGGCCCGCTCGCGGAGCGTTTCGACCCGTTCGTCTATCTGTTTCGTTCGGCGTGTCATCTGCTCGGAGAGCTCTTGGAACTGGTCGGCGACGACGTTGAAGTTCCCAGTCTCCCCCGATCGCTTGGATTCGACGTTCGCGTTGACAGCGACCATCCGCGTCTTCTCTGCGGTGTCGGCGATCTCGTCGTTGAGCGTCTCGATCTCGGCGACGATCGATTTGAACGCGTCGACCTCCTCGCGAATGTCGGCTTCGGACTCGCGCAGTTCGACCACCGACTCCGTTGCCTGTTCGCAGTGGTCCTCGCTGCTTTCGACGGCGTCGAGCAGTTCGTCGTCACGGCCAGCGATCGTATCGGTTGTCGTCGACAGCTCCTCGATCGACGCGCTGATGTTTTGCATCTCCGTCGACGCCTGGCTCGTCTGTTGGGACTGTGCAGTGACCGACTCGCTGATGTCGTCGACGCTCGTCGCAACTGCTTCGCCCGCCAGTGAAATATCTTGCAGCGCGTGGGACACTCTACTCGTGACGTCTTGCTGGTGGTCTAACAGCCCCTCGACGTCGGCGTAGGAGTCAATGTACGTATCGATCGCGACCTGCATGTCCAGGTTGATAATCTTCAACAGTGAGTGCAGTTCGTCAATGCGCTCGTCGATCCGAACCGAGAGTTCGTCCTCGAGTTCCGAAATCGTGGTGTCAAACGCCTCGTCTTCGCCCTCATCGTCGCCGCCGCGGCCGAGCAGCGACGATAGTCGGCCGCCGCTGTCGTCCTCGTCGTCTCGAAGCTCTGATTGACGCTCGATCGCGTCACGGATCGCCGCGGAAATATCGTCCTGGATCTGTTCGGAGATGATCGGCAACAGGAGATTGTAGTAGATACCGTACTGGCCGATGTAATGTTTCACCGGCATCTCGAGCATGTCGTGGAGCTTCCCGATCCGCGCCCGGTTTTGGAAATACTCCTGATCGAACGTCCCCGTTGCAAGCGTCACCAGGTACATCTGTTGGGACCATTTGAGCTGTTCGATGCTCCGTGGTGAGCGCTCGAGGATCTCGAGTACCTGTGGATTCTCCTCGATTTTTTCATAAAACATATCCGCAACGTCGTCGCCGTGCCGGGTGAACGTCTCCTCGTAGCGGCGTAACCGCTCGACGTCCTCGTCTGAGAACTCAATGAACTGTTTTCGCCACTCAATCTCGTTCTCGGAGAGTCCGATTCGATCGACGAGTTCCGTCGCGTCGACCCCACTACTATACCCCACGGACCCGAACTGCTGAGAACTATTCATGCTGGTTACTATGATGTAGATGATAAATACGTGGTGGCCACTTAGAGAGGTATGAAATATCAAATTAGTTTTACTCTCACTGTGTATCTCTCCGGGGGGCGCTTCTGGTACTGTTCTCCAAGACATTATGATTGATAAGGTATCTTCAATAAATAACTGCTGGCAAGCTAACGGTATCGCACCCGGTACAGCAAACAGTATACGTCTCGACTGTTTAGCGATCCGTAATGAAGGGAAGCATTCTGGACACGATCGGCTCGCCGCTCGTCCGGGTCGATTCGCCGGAGGGCGTGACCGTCGCTGCGAAGGTCGAATCCTTCAACCCCGGCGGCTCGGCGAAAGACCGCCCAGCCCTCGAGATGATTCGGTCGGCCGAACGCGACGGCGTGATCGAACCCGGCGACTGGCTCGTCGAACCCACCAGCGGCAATACGGGGATCGGTCTCGCGCTGGTCTGTGCTGCTCGAGAGTACGACCTGACGATCGTCATGCCAGCGAGCAAGTCCAAAGAACGCCGCCAGATCATGGCCGCCTACGGAGCCGACCTCGAGTTGGTCGACGGCGACATGACAGCTGCCCGTGAGCGTGCCGACGAACTCGAGGCAGAGGGCGCAACCCAGCTCGGCCAGTTCGAGAACCCGGCCAACCCCGAGGCACATTACAAGACGACTGGTGAGGAGATCGTAGAGCAGGTCGGCGACCGCGAAATCGACGCTTTCGTCGCCGGTGTCGGCACCGGCGGGACGCTCTCGGGCACCGGCCGTCGGCTCCGTGAGGAGTTCCCCGAGATGGAGATTATCGCCGTCGAACCCGAGCGCAACGCCGTCCTCTCGACGGGCGAAGCCGGCGACGACGACTTCCAAGGGATGGGTCCCGGCTTCGTCAGCGACAACCTGGATCTCGACCTGATCGATCGCGTCGAGACGGCTCGCCTCGAGGATGCCGAAGACGAGTGTCGACGTCTCGCCCGCGAGGAAGGTGTCCTCGTCGGCCAGTCGAGTGGGGCGACGAGTCTCGTCTCACAGCGGATCGCCCGGGAACTCGCCGACCCTGACCAGACCTGTCCCGAAATCTCGAGCGCGTTCGACGAGCCGACGACGCCCGAAGCTGACGGCGGCGAGACGGCCGACGACTGTCCGCTCGTCGTGACGGTCTTCTGGGACAGCGGCGAGCGCTATCTCTCGACCGGGCTGTTCGACTGACGAAACGGCGTATCCCCCACGTTAGTTGGAGCGTCTCTGAAACCCACGCAGCGGAAATCATCCTTTCAGCTTACAAATCCCTTTTATCTGCCGTCGTGTTTCTCTCGAGTAATGACTGATCCCTCCAGACGAACGCTCCTGTGTGGCACTGCGGGTCTCTTTACCCTCGCCGCTGGCTGTCTCGACGACGCCGGCCTCGCCTCGTCGGACGACAATGGGGCCGACACCGACGGCGACGATGAGACAGCTTCCGACGACACAGCGAGCGGTGAGGACGACGCATACGAGACCGTCTCGTTCAGTCACGCCGACGTTCCGACGGAGCCAGATGCGACGCTTCTCAGTAGCTCGACCCGCGCTGAACGGTGGCTCGACGCTCGTGAGTTCGACGATGAGCAGCCAACCGAGTTCGTCGACGACACTGACTTCGAGGAGAGTGCCCTGCTCGCACTCGAGGCCGACGCGCCTCGTCTCGATTACGAACTGGCCCTCGAGACAGTTACAGTCGCACACGAGGACGACAGCGAGCCAGAGCTCGTCGTTGCGGCAGCAGTCCGCGAGATCTCGTCGGGGTCAGACGGGTTCGGTGGCACACAGCTGATCACCATTGGCCAGCTCGTGCGGGCCACGTTCGACGGTGAAGTACCTAGCGCAGCGGTGACGATCGTCGACAGTGATGGTCAGGAACACAGCATAGCGATTGCTGCCGACACCGCGAGCGAGCGCGAAGACGGCACTGCCCACGAGACAGCCTGATCTCGCATCCACTCGACTGTGTGGTTTTTAGGGCGAGTGTTCGGCTTCGGTAAGCCGAACGACGAGCGTCTCGTCGACGTCTCTGAGATCGTAGTCGGGGAGTTCGCCCGCAGTTCGGCGCACGTACAGCGGTTCGACGAGTCTTGAGGATGGCTCGCTCCGTGCACGCTCGGTCTCGCTCGAGTCATCCCCGTCGGTCGCAGCTGATTTCGGTTCGTCCTCGCTGTCGGTGTCGGCCACGCGCTCGAGGCCGTAGATCTTGCAGAACTCGGCCGTCTCGTCCGGCTCGACGGCCCCGTTCCGGAGTTGCTCGGCGAGTGACCGTGAGAGCCACTCGTCGTCGCTGATGCTCGGTTCCTGGACGAGGGCCTCGTCGACAAAGCGGGTGAGATACCAGTTCAGGTCGTTCAATAGTGAGACGGCAGCGCCGACGCTGACTGTTCTGAGAGCGATTGTGTTCTCGAATGGGCGCGTGAGATCGTACGTTGCAAGGGCCTCGCGGGACGTCTCCCGGGAGAGGAGTTCGTACTGGAGATTGCAGTTGTCGTTCCCGATGAGACAGACGCGAGTCACGATTCTAGTCTGTGGTCGGTGCGTCTGTGTAATGTCGGTTACGGATCAGGGCTCGATCAGGGCCGCGTTCTTCGCTGCGTCTGCAGCGCGCTCGAGCAGGTCGTCAGGCTCGGCCGAAAGCAGCGGCTCGAGGCGGGCGTTGGTTTCGACGCGGTCGGGGGCGACGCGGTTGCAGCCGGCGTTGATCGTCGAATCGGTGAACGTGCCGATCTCGCGGGCTTTGGCGACGATATCTTGTTTGTCCCAGGTGAGCAGCGGCCGGTGGATCGGCAGCCGGGTGGCCCTGCTGGTGACGCCGAGGTTGCGGACAGTTTGACTCGATTTCTGGCCGACTGCCTCGCCGGTGACGATCCCGTTAGCGTTGACGCGCTCGGCGAGCGTTTCGGCGGCCCGGTAGAAAAAGCGCCGCAGCGAGAGCATGCGTCCCTGATTCATCTCCTCGACTAGCAGGTCGACCGTCTCGCCGCCGGGGATCTTGTAGACCTGTAGATCGTAGTTGGGCGCGTGCCGCGAGAGTTTTCGCACGGTCTCCATCGCGCGAGCCTCGTGGTCGATGCCGCCGTAGTCGCCGAGATTGACGTAGGCTGGGATGACGGGACAGCCACGTCGCATCATCTCATAGGCTGCGACGGGTGAGTCGATGCCGCCGCTGATCAGCGCGATTACCGGCTCCTGTGCGCCAAGCGGGAGGCCGCCCGGCCCGGAGACGTGCTCGAGGTAAATGAACGTACCCTCCTCCCGAACTTCGACGCCGAAGGTGAGATCCGGGTCATCGAGGTCGACTTCGGGCTCGAACTCGTCCTCGACGGCGTCCCAGATCGCGCTGCCGGCGTCTCGAGCGAGGTCCTCGCTGTCGTAGGGCAGCGTCTTGTCGGCTCGGCGCGCGTCGACGGCGAACGTCCCCCCGTCGTAGCACGCGTGGGCGGTTTCGACGAGCGCCTCGATAATCTGCTCCTTTTCGGTGCTGACGGTCAGCGTGGGGCTTGCGGAGACGACGCCGAACGCGTCCGCTGCGGCCGCAGTCGCGTCCTCGACGGCGGCTTCGGTCGTGTAGATCAGCGGCCGGTTCCAGCCCTTTTCGACATCGCCGGGGATCGAGCGGTCCTCGAGGAGCGCTTCGATGTTCTCGACGAGCAACTCTCCCATGTACCGCTTGACCGCATTACTTTTCGTGTTGACGTCCCCGTGGCGGATGAGGACGGTATCGGCTCCCGGCGGGTGCATGAACTGGCATAGATGATCGGGGCTATAAGGGGATTACGAGGCGAGCGTCCGAGAACCGCGTGTGAGAACCCATCACGGTTAGTTGATCGACTCACTGATCGTCGGACTCAGACGACCCGTGTGGGCGTATATTCCGGCAACGAGGACGATTCCGGCGAGCATCGGCACGATGGCGCTGATCGCATAGATGGCCTCGAATCCGATGACGTCGATCAGCGGCAGCGAGACGAGCGGTCCGAGACCACCGCCGACATCGCCGAGGACGTTGTTCGTCCCCATCGCGCGACCGATGCGTTCTTCGGGCGTGAGATCTGCAAGCAGCGCCGTTAGCGGGCCACCGACGCCGCCCTGTCCGGCTCCGATCAGGAGACACGCCAGCACCAGAACCTCGAACCTCGAGCCAAAGGCTAACACGGCAAAGCCGACACACGAGGTCACCAGAAAGGCGAGCATGACGGGAACGCGCGCGCCGACAGAGTCGCTCAACGCGCCGCCACCGAGGGTAAATACCGAACCCGAAAGTACCGTAATAGCCATCAACATTCCCGAGGAGCCCTGTGCATCGAGGCCGAAAATGGTGATCCCGCGCTCGCCAAGCAAGAGTACGAGTGTCGAAAAGAGGACGCCGATGTATGCGAAGTAGAGCCCGAAGTTGACGAGCCCGATCGTCAGGGCCGGGACGCTCGTCTCGAGATCCCACGGCTTGACCGACTCCTGTTCGTCTTCGACGTGGGTTTCGGGGACGATCAGATAGGCGATGACACTCGCGAGGCCGGCGAACGCAGCCGCGAGGACGAACGCCTCGACGTTCCCCCAGAGGTCGCTCACGACGCCGCCGAGGACGAGGCCCGCGGGAAAGCCGAACGTGATGCCGGCGCGAACGATGCCCATACTGGTCCCCCTCGAGTCGGCCTCGCTAACATCGGCCGTGATCGTGTACGCGGTCGCGAAGACGAGCGCACTGCCGATCCCCCAGAGAATCCGAGCGATCAGAAACCAGAACTCGGGCAGCGGCGAGATGATCGCGACGACGTACATGAACGTCGCGACGGCCTCGATCGCGAGCCCGGCGATGAACGGTTTTCGGGTGCCGATGCGATCGATGAGGACACCGGCTGGCGCGTTGGCGACGAGTCGGGTAAATCGGTTCGCGCTCAGGATGAGTCCGACCATGAACGCCGAGATACCGAGCACCTCGCCCAGATTCGGCAAGATTGGGAAAATGACGCCACCGCCGAAGCCGACAAAGAAGGTACTCGCGACGACGGCGAGGACGATCCGGTTCGAACTGGCTGATGGCAGGGACACTGGCAATCGCTCTCGAGCGCTGTTTCGAGTCGAAACTCGCTACGCGTCTCTGACAGGCGTGGAATAATGGGCCTATCGAAAGCGGTGATCACTCGGTCACGACACGACACGCCGCTCCCGTCTCGAGACCGCACTCGAACGTGGAGCCCCCACGCCGCAGGCCAGCCTCGATCGGCTGCGGACTACTTGAGACAGTTACCCGCGACAAGCGTTATCATATGCAGACGCATAGTAATCCACGTGGTATCGTTAGACCGGGTGTTTGAACTGCTACGCAAAGAACGGCGACGGTACGCGTTGTATTATCTCGAGCAACAAGATGGGCCAGTTCCGATAGATGAAGTCGCTGAGAAAGTTGCTGAGTGGGAGACTGATGGCGTCCGAGCATCGATTCCGGAAGAACTGTTCGAACGCGTTGAATGTAGCCTCCGTCATACAGATCTGCCAAAAGCGTCCGAAGCAGAATACATCGAGTACGACCCCAAGGAGGGGGTCGTTGAAGTCACCGGCACACCCCCTGAGGTGGACGCCATTCTCACTGTCGCTAAGGTCATCGAACGTCCAGACCGCAATCCGTAGCCTGGCACGCGTGCATCGACCCCTGTGGCTGTCTTCCCTTTCGCCTGTTGTCCACCTCGAGTGAGTCGGCGAACACGTATATCCGCGTGTGACGAGGGAGAACACGCATGCTCAAGCAGCGAGGCGACCGATGCTGGACGTACGAAGAACCGCTCCGGTTTCTCGGCCTCGAGATCGGCCGTATCATGACCGTGATTCGACTCTCGAGCGGCGGGCTCTTCGTCCAGTCACCGGCTGAACTGACCCCTGAACTGCAATCGGCGCTTGACGAACTCGGCGACGTTCGCTTCGTTGCACCGGCGAGCAAACTCCACGGGCATCTCTACATGGAACAGTACCGGGCTGTCTACCCCAATGCCGAACTGCTGGCTGCACCCGGACTCCCCGCACGGCGGCCCGACCTCCAGTTCGATCAGCTGTTGGGTGACACGCCCGACCCACGGTGGGCCCCCGACATCGATCAGGTCGCGATCGTCGGCCACCGGTGGCTCACCGAACTCGCCTACGTCCATCGCCCGAGTCGAACGGTGATTCTCGGCGACGTCGGCTTCCACATCGGCGAGGGGAGCCCGCTCACGACTCGGCTCGTGGCTCGCGCACTGAGAGTGTACAAGCAGATCGGCCCGCCGCTCGAGTTCCGACTCACGATCGCAAACGAGGCGTCGTTTCGCCGATCGATTCAGGACGTCCTCGCGTGGGAGTTCGATCGGGTCGTTCCCGGTCACGGCGAGATCATCGATACTGGCGGCAAACGAGCCGTCCTCGAGGGATACGACTGGCTGCTCTAGCTCGCCGAAAAACGAACCCCGTCGATCAGGCCGTTCTCAGAACGTCGTCAGTTCGCCGTCGATCACGCGACGAGTGATGTCGGTGACGTTTGCGAGTTCCGCGTCCACGATCGTTTCGATCTCGGCTTCGACGTCGCTGAGTTCGACGCCCGCTTCGGTGACGACGTGGACGTCAGCGACGTGGGGCTGGTCGATTGGGCGACCGATCTGGGAGAGCAGGCGCACGCGCAGGTCACGAATGCCGTCGACCTCGCCGACGACTTCCTCGGCGATTTCGGTCGAGAGCAGGTTGTAGATCTTGCCGATGTGGTTGACGGGGTTTTTCCCGCTCGTCGCTTCCATCGACATCGAGCGGTTGGGCGTGATGAGGCCGTTCGCGCGGTTGCCTCGACCGACGGAGCCGTCGTCGCCCTGTTCGGCGGAGGTGCCGGTGACGGTCAGATAGATCGAGCCCTCCTCGTAGTCGTCGGCCGTGTTGACGTGGACGGTGACGTCGCGGTCGGTGTGTTCACTTGCCACCTCGGCGACGAACTCGCGAACGGACTCGACGGCCTCGGCGTACGCATCGAGGTCGGCAATGTGTTCGTCGACCATCGCCGCCGCGACGGTGACGTCGATCTCGTCGCCCTCGCGTTTGCCCATGATTTTGATGTCCGTTCCAACGTATGGGTTCTCATCGGCGAACTCGCCGTTGAGTCGACGCTCGGCCTCGAGGACGATCTGTTCGGTCTCGGTCAGTGGGGCGTGGCCGACGCCGAAACTCGTGTCGTTGGCCATCGGGACACTTACCTCATCCTCACCGAAGACGTCCTGCAGATCGCCGCTGCCTTCGCCGAGTCTGATGTCGACGACGATATCCTCGCCGACGGTGAGCTGTGGAATCTCGGACTCGAGGTACTCACGGGCGGCTCGCAGCGCGATGGTCTCGGCGGGGATGGTCTGGCCGTCGTAATGTTTGGTCGCGCGGCCGACGATCAGCAGATAGATGGGGTCGACGACCTCGCCGCCGCCGAAGGCAGGTGCGGCTTCGCCCGCGACGAGTTGAGTCTCGTCGGTGTTGAAGTGAAGCACTTTGCCGATGCGGTCGAGATACTCCCGGGCCAGCGCCCCGGCGACGGCCTCGGCGACTCCATCGCTGATCGAGTCGGGGTGGCCGATCCCCTTCCGCTCGACGATCTCTACTTCCTGGTCTTCGACTGCCTGTCGGTCGATCGGCTCGACTCGGATGTTCCGCTCACTCATTACCGGGAATTGGCGGACCGTGGTTCTATAACTTGCGGAAACAGAATAGGTGTGAAAAATGCTTACAAGTAATACGCCTGCAGTGTGGACGCTCCACTCAGGACTCGAGTAACAGCCCCAGATACGATGTCCGAAGCTGGTCATCCGGCTCGAGACCGAGTTGCTCGAGGACGTCGTAGGCTCCTTCGCGGGCAGCTTCGAGGTCTGATTCGGCTTCGACGTCGGTTTCGACTTCGACGTACTCGCCGACGTCGTCGACGGCATCGAGCGTGATCGTATACCCCTCGAGCGCGAACCGTTCGCGTTCTTTGCGGACCGTCGCGGCGGGCGCAAAGCCCAGATTCGTCAGGATGGCGTCCATCGTCTCGCCATCGCCGACTGCGGTCTCGAACTCTTCGCGGCTCTTGGATTCGCCGTCCAGCAGAGGTCCCTTGTAGGTGACACACGTCTCGTCGGTGCCCGCTTCGGGGGTCGACTCCCGGCGGATCCGCAGTGCTTCGTCGGTTTCAACGAACTCGCGATGGGGGGCGTCGTAGTACGTATCCGCCTGCACAACGGTCCGCTCTCGAGTTGCGCCCAGTTCGTCGAGTTGTGTTCGAACGGCTGCGAGATCGGCAGGAACCTTCGTTTCGACTTCGTACATGGCCGAGGCCACGGGAAGCGGTCGTAAGTATCGGTCGTTCCGGGGCAAAAACGTCGACCTTAAATGTAGACGGCGGGACGTACAACGTATGACCGAGGATCAGGAGGCCGAGCTCGAGGAGCAGGCCGATGACGTCGAAGAAGCAGCAGCCGACGAAGACGCTGAGGAAGCCGAGGGGCTTCAACACGGCGCTTTCGTCGAGATTGACTACACCGCATACACCGCCGACGGCGACCAGTTGGTCGACACGACCGACCCCGACGTCGCCGAGGAAGAGGGTGTCGACGACCAGGGCCAGGAGTTCAAGCCACGAACGATCGTGCTGGGCGAGGGCCACATCTTCGACGGCGTCGAAGAGGCACTCGTCGGCAGCGAGGTCGGCGACTCCGGCACCGTGACGATCCCCGCCGAAGAGGCCTTCGGCGAGTACGATGCCGACGATGTCCAGACCGTTAGCGCCGAGAAGATCGACGAGGACGACCGCTACCCCGGTGCGAACGTGCAGGTCGACGGCCAGCAGGGCTACATCAGCACGATCATCGGCGGCCGCGCTCGCGTCGACTTCAACCACCCGCTTGCGGGTGAGGACGTCGAGTACGAGTACGAAATCCTCGACGAGGTCGACGACCGCGAACAGCAGGCCGCCGGCCTGTTCGAGATGTACCTCGGGATGGAGCCCGAGCTCTGGATCGAGACGGACGAAGTCGAAGAGGAGGTCCCCGTCGAGCCCGATGAGGACGACGAGGACGCAGAGCCAGAGTTCGAGACCGAAACCGTCGAGAAGGAGACGGTCTACCTCGAGGCCACGCCCCAGATGACCATGAACCAGCAGTGGATGATGGGCAAACAGCAGATCGGCCAGCAGATCATCGACCAGATCGGTGTCGACCGCGTCATCGTCCAGGAGACCATCGACGGGATGGGCATGGGCGGTATGGGCGGCATGATGGGCGGCATGGGTGGCATGGGCGACGAGGACATCGAGGCAGCCCTCGAGGACGCCGACATCGATGCCGACGAGATCGTCGACGAACTCGAAGGCGCAGACGAGTAACTCCAGTTCCGTTCTTCTCCGTTCGATAACCAGCGACGAGCACCAGCAGTCGTCGACACGACCGCTCTCGATAGCAAGACAGTTGCTGTAGCCGGCCCCAGACTAGGCGATGTCTCGACTCGTGTCGATCGCCACCTCTTCCGTGAGTTCGAGTTTGATCGCCTCAGTCGGCTGGCCGCCACCGCGGAACTTCGGGATCGTGAGATGGTTCTCGAGTTCGCTGCCGGCGATCTTCGTCCGGAGATCGAAGACGGCGTCGGCCGCGTGGATGGTTCGGGTTCGGTTGGCCGGCGTGTGCCCGCTTTTCAGGCAGTGTAACACCGCGATCGAGCCGGTCTCGAGCATCTGGGATTTGAGCTCGTTGCAGAAGTCGATGTAGTCGTCCCTGTCGGTTCGCTCCAAGACATCCATCGTGTCGATGATCAGGTTCGCACCGTCGGGTAACGCGCCGATGAGCCGGGTTGCTTCCTCGAGTGGATCATCGCTGGTGACCTGTCGGACGGTCGGACTGCCGACGACCGATGGGGAGGCATCGATGGCGTGGTGGACGGCGTCGTCGGATCGTTCGGTCGTAAGATACAGCGTGCCGCGAGCGGCCGTGAGCTCGTATAACAGGAGTTCGGACTGGCTGGCTGGATCGGCGCTGTAGGCGACGATACATCCCGGTGGCAACCCGCCGTCGAGCTTCCGATCCAGCACGTCGATTCCGGTATCTAGCCGCCCGACCATTCAATTGTGACCAGTTACTGCAGCGCCCGAATAACTCTTTGGTTTCATGTTGAATCGGTTATTTAAGAATACTGTGTGCAGACAACGATGGGTTCGACCGACACCAATGGTGGTACCGGAACCCGCTCTGTGTCGTTGCCATCACGTGTCACTCGAGTCGTGGCGAGTTCGAATGGAGAGATTCAAGGGCTCGGCAAGAGCCAACACGAACGAATGCGCCACGACCACCTCATCACGAGCAAACAACTCTCACGGGCGGACATCGAGACCGTCCTCGACAGAGCAGCCGAGATCGATGCCGACCCGTCGGCCGTCGCCGATCGCCACGCGAACTCGGTACTTGGCCTCCTGTTTTTCGAGCCGAGTACGCGAACGAAAATGAGCTTTGAGACCGCGATGAAACGCCTCGGCGGCAGCGTCGTCGACATGGGCTCGATCGAGTCCTCGAGCGTCAAGAAAGGCGAGACGCTCGCTGACACCGTCCGCGTCACGGAAGGCTACGCCGACGCGCTCGTCTTGCGCCACCCAAAACAGGGGTCGGCCACCATGGCCAGTGAGTTCGTCGACGTCCCGCTGTTGAACGCCGGCGACGGGGCAGGCCACCATCCGACGCAGACGCTGCTCGACCTGTATACGATCCGAGAGAACGCCGGGCTGGACGATCTCACTATCGGAATCATGGGAGACCTGAAATACGGCCGTACCGTCCACTCGCTTGCCTACGCGCTGACGAACTTCGATACCCGCCAGCACTTCATCAGTCCAGAGAGTCTCCAGCTGCCACGCGAGGTCGTCTACGACCTCCATCAGGAGGGCAACGGGACACAGGTCCGCGAACACGATTCGCTCGAGGAGGTTCTCCCCTCGCTCGACGTGCTGTACGTGACCCGAATCCAGCGCGAGCGGTTCCCCGACGAAAACGAGTATCAGAAGATCGCCGGCGAGTATCAGATCGACCTCGAGACGCTCGAGGACGCACGCGACGAACTGACCGTGATGCATCCGCTGCCACGCGTCGACGAGATCGCCCCGGAGATCGACGACACCGACCACGCGGCCTACTTCGAGCAGGCTCACAACGGCATCCCGGTCCGGATGGCGTTGCTTGATTTGCTGCTGGAAAACCACACTCAAGGTGAGACTGATGAGTGACGACCACGACCACCACGACGGCCACGACGACCACGAACTGCGAGTGAGCAAGATCAGCAGCGGGACCGTCATCGACCACGTGCGTGGCGGGCAGGCGCTGAACGTACTGGCGATCCTCGGCATCGACGGCAGCGATGGCGAGGAGGTCTCGGTCGGAATGAACGTCCCGTCGGATCGCTTTGCCCGCAAGGACATTGTCAAAGTCGAGGGCCGCGAACTGAGTCAGGACGAAGTCGACGTGCTCTCGTTGATCGCCCCGGATGCAACGATCAACATCGTCCGCGACTACGAAGTGGTCGAGAAACACCGTGTCGAACGGCCGGATGTCGTCGAAGGCGTCCTTTCGTGTCCGAACATGGCGTGTATCTCGACCGGCGACGAACCGGTCGCCTCCCGGTTCGAGGTGCTCGACGATGGTGTCCGGTGTGCCTACTGCGGGACGATCGTCAGGGACGAGATTCCGTCGCTGATCGACACCTGACTGCGGCCGGCGTGGCTGTCAGCCGTCACCGACGGCTCTCGATTTCGGATACGGCGTTCCCTCGAGAGGCCGTTGTTCGGGTGCTGGGACTGTCATGGCCCGTCCGCTGTTCGCTCCCAGAGAACCATCCAGAATATCTAAGTGTGCACCGGCCCACCAGTCGAACGTACATGTCACGTACAGTCAAAATCCTGGTTGCCCTGTTCGTTATCGCTGTCCTCTGGAAAGTCGTCTCCGGCGGCTCTTCCGACGTCGATATCGAAGAGATCGAGTACGAACCAGTCGAATAACGTCTCGTCGGCCACGATCCGTGGCACGACAGTTCTGACCGCGTGGCCGGGTCCGTTCGCAACCGACTGCCGGCCACCGAGACAGACACGTTTTGGAGCAATCTCCGATAGTTCTATCCCGTTTTCGTAGTCGCTCGTGATCTGTGCGACCGACACCGGACACAGTAGCGCCTCGACAGTAATCCAGACGTACGTGTGGCCGTCGTGCGATGCGGTGTACAGCGAGTGTCGGTCGCATCGATAGCACCCGTCACGATTCCGAACGGCTTACGGCGGTGCCACCGTAGTGTAGCCTATGTACGGTGTCGTCACGCGCAACGCTGAAGAAGTCCGGTGGCCGGAGTTCGACCGCGGGTTCTACGAAGTCAAAGACGTGACCGGCCGGTCTACCGAACCGATCGAAGACGGCGTGAACATGGTGTCCTGTTTCGGCGACAACGCTGCCGCGGACGCTGATCCGTCGCTCGTCGCCGTCGACGATTTCGGCCGCCCGGCCACGCGGGACCGGAAATACTTCGACTGGGCCTACATCTGCCCGAGCCGTGCAGATTATCGTGAGGGTCTGTTCGAGATTATCGACGACTGCGTCGAGGCCAACGAGGACGTTCGACTCGACGACATCGGGTTCCCACGACCGGAGTACTGTCGGTGTGGCGTCTGTGAGGAGTCGTTCAAGGCCAGCGAGTACGAGGACCGCTTCGAGTGGCGCGCCAGCGTCATCACCGAGTTCGTCGAGGAAGCCGCCGACCGCATCCCCGGCCGCGTCTACATGACGCTCTACCCCGACCCTTATCCCGGCCATCTCTATGAGCGCGCCGGCATCGACCTCGAGGCCGTCGAAGAACACGTCGACGAGTTCGTCGTGCCGCTGTACGATATGGCCTACGAGACGACCTACTGGCTCGAGACGATCGCGAAGGGATTCGAAAGCGCACTCGAGACGCCGTTTAATATCGAGTTGTACGCGATAAACATCGATATCGACAACCTGGTCCACGCCGCTGAGGTCGCCGAAGCCTACGGGAACGACGTGTTCTTTGGCTATGAGGCGAGCAACGCACGGGGAGCACTACGGCGCATGCGGGCCGACGAACGAGATGGTGTAACACACGGCGATCCTGATACAGACGCTTGAGACGCCGCGCAGTGGCTGTTCTAAGAACTGGTTACTCCAGTTGGTGTTCGATGGAGAGTCGATTGCCACCGATAGGAGCCACTGACTGTCAGTTCCCACCCGATCGCACGACAGCTGTGCGATCGGTGTGCAAACCATTTCAGTTGTTACTCTAGAAACACGCTGATCGGTCGGTCGGAGACAAGCGCACGCAAGCAGCGTTGTGCTGGCCGTTGCTTCTCGAAGCCGATTGAATGTGTGTTGTTGTTTCAGACGTTGGGTGTGGCCTTCCAAACGGAACTGACAGGGGTCTTTATACCACTCTTTGCCCCCGTGCGTGACGAACGAGGATCAGTCCATCCTCGAGTGAGTTGAATGACAGACCACCAGCAATCACAGCAAGCGCCGACCGCAGAAATTCAACAGACGAAGATGAATCAGGGCCAGGAAGCGATCGAGCAGGCGATGGAGCTGCAGCGAAACATGGCACAGATGACCCTGAGTGCGATGCAATGGCAGGAGACGGCCCAAAAGCAGGGGTTCGAAATGACGAGGTCGATGCTACAGGGCATGGTGGGCCAGCAACTCACACAGTCGATGATAGAGCGCTATCTGGAGGGCCTCGAGACCGTCATGCTGGAGATGGAACAGGCCCTCGAGAAGGGACTACGCGCAACATCGCAACCGCAGTCGACACGACAGGGTGGCCAGTCGGGATCGCAGATGCAGTCGGTTGGCGGCCAGCAGATGACGAGTCAACAGCCCCGTAAGCAGCTGGATGACCAACGGATGCGAGACCAGCAACAGCCGGCCCAGCAGATGAGCGACCAGACCCAACAGCGGCCACTGCCCGCACAGACCGGCGAGTGGGTCACACAGGCAGACTCATACGGCGGAGAGCCGTCCGGTTCACCTCCTCAGCAACGGCCTCGACAAACGGCGACGGAGAGACAGTCTGGGCCCCAGCCCCAGCATCCTCGGTCGGAGTATGGTCTACAGCGTGAACAAGCTGGCCACGAGACACAGCAAGGTCGGCGGCCGCCCCGACAGGGGGAACGACCTCCACGACAGCACCAGCAGAGAATCGATCAGCCACCGAGTGGACGACAGCAGGAACAGCGAAACCGGGGTCGAGAGTTCAGTCAACCACCTCAGCGGCGACAGTCTGAACAGCCACGTTCCGACCGAATCCGTTCACAGGACGGGTCCACACAGCGGATCGACAGCGAACGCAACGGCCGTCATCAGTATCGACAGCAGCAGTCAATGAGACGGGAACAAGGTGGCCGCAGCGAATCCACTGGTCCTCGACGCTCCACGGAAATCAAACAGTCCGGCGGCTCCGAACGGGGTGCTGACCACGACGCCGAACAGGACGAGATGCCACGAGAAGACAAGGACGTCTCGTCCGAGTATGACCGTCAACCGTCCGATAACGAGTTCGACGACGAGAACTGTTCAGCGTAACGGGATCTCTACTTTCGAAAACAGACTGTCGATCGATACGGAACGTCTGTGACTAGCGAGACGCCTTGGCGTCTCGAACCATTTGACCCTGATTCGGCTTACAGAGAACACGCCTCAGGAGCCGTGTACTCGAGTTCCGTGTCGGTTCACCGGGTATCGTCGCCGACCAGATCGTCATCGTCGTCGCCGATCAGGTCGTCATCGTCGTCAGTGAGACCCTCATCATCGTCACCAATCAGGTCGTCATCATCGTCGGTGAATCCCTCATCATCGTCACCAATCAGGTCGTCATCATCGTCGGTGAATCCCTCGTCATCGTCACCGATCAGGTCGTCATCATCGTCGGTGAATCCCTCGTCATCGTCACCGATCAGGTCGTCATCATCGTCGGTGAGTCCCTCATCATCGTCGCCGATCAGGTCGTCATCGTCGTCGCCGATGAGATCGTCATCGTGCATATCTGTGTCGCGGTCCCTCTCCGTTCGAGTGTCTGATTCTCTCCCGGCGGAATCACCGGCGCTGATTGCACCACCGCCGCTTCCAGAGAGGTCGCTCTCGAGATGGATCTGATCATCCGTCACCTGCGCTACCGAACTCTCCTGAAGCGGATACGCGTCTTCGTCGGTACCGCCCCAGCCGAGTTTCGCCTTGATCGTGTCTGTCACTCCTGGATCCGGCTGGACGTGAGCCGTCCCGTGTTCGACGTCCGCGACGATGCCGACCTCCTCGCCGTTTGCGTTAACTACAGTCTTGCCGATGTCGTCGTCAGTGAACTCTGGAGACATTGCAGTATAGATAACGCCAAAGAAAAGGAAGATGGTGGTGCTTGCGGTGGCTTGCTTGCGGTTCGAGTGGTGACGCGTCCGTTCTCACATCCGCTCGTACGGACCGAACGATTACGTGTTGAACTCTGGATCTCGTCCCTCGAGGAAGGCGCTAACGCCCTCCTCGTGGTCGTCGGAGGTTCGAGCCTGTACCTGCAACAGGTTCTCGTAGTCGATGGCCTCCGACCAGTGGCGGCTCATGTTCTCGTGCATGGCCTGTTTCATCAGGCCAATGATCTCTGTCGGCCGCTTTCGCAGTTGGGCGACGGTTTCCTCGACCCGGTCGTCGAGTTCTGCGGCAGGGATCGCGTCGTTGACTAACTCGAGGTCGGCCGCCCGCTCGGCACCGAAGAACTCGCCGGTAAAGGCGAGTTGCTTTGCGGCGCGCAGGCCGATGATCTGTGGCAGCATGAACGTGCCGCCGGTGTCCGGGATCAGCCCAACGCGGACGAACGCACAGGAAAACGTCGCGTCCTCGGAAGCGTAGGCGATGTCCGCGAGGGCGACGATTGCCAACCCAGCGCCGATGGCGTCCCCGTTGACCTTCGCGACGATCGGAACGGGACACTCGAGCATCGCCTCGACGACGCGGCCGAACGTGTCGGTGATCGATTCATACGCCTCTCGTGTTGATTCAGGCGCCTGTGACAGCGCCTGCAGATCGCCGCCGGCGCTGAAGGCATCGCCCTCACCGGTGATAACGATCGCGTGATACTCCTCGACTGAGGCGTCTTCGATCGTCTCAGCCAGCGCGACGGCGGTGTCTTTCGTCAGCGCGTTGAGCGCCCCCGGTCGGTCGAATGCGATCTGACAGACTCCGTCTTCGATGTCGACGTTCACGACTGTCTGATTACTGTCAGCACACATAATGGTACTCGTTGGCTCCTGAGCGAGCAGCCGTTCGTCAGTGAAGCCATTCCAGCGGCTGATGTCGGGAGGGAAGGAACTATCATGAAAACATCGAGTGGGGGCGAAACTGAGGACGGTGCCTGAACCGTCACGAGCTGCCGTGTGATGGCCTCGATACGACTGGTGGCCAACAGCCGCGTTCGCCTCAGTCCGACGGCATCGGCGGCGCGACAGTTTCGTCTTCGGAGACGTTTAGTTCCGATGTGACGAGGGCGCGATAGGCCCGACGAAGCCGCTCCGAGAGGGCCTGATGGGAGATATCCAGTTCTTTGGAGAGCTCTTGCATCGATACTTCGCGCGGGATCTCGAAGTAGCCGTGGTCGATCGCTGCGACGAGCGTTTCGTACTGTCGAGGGGTGAGCCCACACTGCGAGTTGGTTTCTTCGGCCAGATCGAACAGCCGGACGACCGTTGGGGTGAGGCTGTCGTTGTCGAGCCGGTCGTAAAGTGAGCTGACGCTTTCACGATCAGCGAACCGGATGCTCAGCAACCACGTGTTGCTCGAGGCCGAGGCACTCAGTACGGTTCCACCCTCCTCGAGGACGACCTCGAAGAGATCGATGGTGTCGGGTTCGAACGCGATGTCGTACAACCACCGGTCGTTGTCGTCGTCGCTGTTGATCACTGAGTATGCGCCGATGGCACTCGCGTCGTCCATCGCGGTTTCGATCGTGTCTTGTGATGGCCCTGAGAGCCACAGTCCGTGCCCACTCGAGGCGATCACCCGCTCCATTTCACAGGTCAATGACGGGGCTGCTTCGAACAGTTCGCCAGTTCCGGTTCCATCGGCCGGAATCTCGATGTCTGCGATTGAGGTCATGAGTTCAAACAATGGTACAAGCGGGATCCACATAATCCCATTTCCAAAGAGATTAGCAACGACAGTAGCGAATGACACGGTTGCTGTCAATTTCACGGAGTCGTCGTCCGGGTCGATCATGCTCTCGTCCGGACGGCTTCCTCGAGTCGCTTGCCTCGACAGATGCCTGAGCGGACGGCTCGTTCGATGTCGACGGCCGTCTCGATAGCCACCGACGAGATGACGACGTAGACGAGAACACCGCTCCGAGAAGTGCTGAGACGGTAAGTCAGCTGGCTTCGACATCTGATGTTAGAGCGCGATCATGTCTTGGTCAGCCGAACCCGTCGGTCCGATCTGATTCGTGGTGGCTCACTCGAGGGTCGTCTGTGGCTCGAGTGTCCGGATCGTCTCCAAGAGCTCGTCGAGACTGTCCGTTCCGCGGCCGACGATCTCGCCGCCGACTGCAGCCGGATCGCGGTCACCGACGAGAATCGTCGGCAGTGGAGCTTTTGTGAAGCCCTCGACGACGACGAACGCATACCCCCGTCGCTCGAGTCGGGCGAGCGTGCTCGCAAGCGCCTGCAGTTCGTGGTCATCGGACTCGAGCAGCCGGTCACCGTCGGGTGCTGACGGTGGGTCCCGTTTTCCGTGCGTGCTGATATCGAAGATCAGCTCGGGAGTAATGCCGACGACGGTTTCAGCACCCGCCGTTCGGTGGCGATGGGTATCGGTTCCCGGCGTATCGATCTCGATATCATGGTGGATCGATTTGACCGTTGCGACGCGTCCGTACTCGGCGAGTTTCGGGACGAGTTGCTCGACGAGCGTGGTTTTTCCCGAATCGCTCGAGCCGGCGAGACAGACAACCCGGAGCGTCGATTCTCGATTCATTACGGTTGGCTTCACGCAGTGGATACAAGAGCTGTTCGACCAGGCTCAGCTCGGCCGCAGACGCGTTGGGTCAGTTGCGTTTCATGCTGTCGGACAGCACTATTCAACGCTCGACCGCGCGACCGGGCGGTCGATGCCGTAACGCAGCAGTCGCCCTCAGAACAGTTCGACGCGAATCCCATCGGCCTCGAGTTCCTTGGCGAAGGCTTCGGCGTCGGTTTCGATCGGCTCGAACGTATCGTAGTGTTCTGGCAACACGAGTTCAGGCTCGATGTGTCGAGCGAGGTCCGCGGCCTCGTGGCGATCCATCGTAAAGTGGCCGCCGATCGGTGGGACAAGGACGTCCGCGGTGATCGTCTCGTGGTGCTCGAGTGCGTCCGAGTCGGACGGGAAAAAGACGGTCGTCCCCGACAGTTCGAGGACGAGGCCGATCACTTCTCCCTCAGCATGGAACGGGTTCCCGTCGTCGTCGACATGGTCGCCCTCAGGATCGTTGTAGGCGGGCACTGTCTGCACGTCGATCCCGTCGACGGTCGTCTCGCCCTCGAGGGGCAGGTCGACGACGTCGAACGCGAGCTCGTCGGTGTCGACGGCCTCGTAGACTGCGACCGTAGCGTCCGGCCCCGCAACGGCCTCGATCCCGTCCGGATCGTAGTGATCGAAATCGTCGTGGGTAATAAAGACGACATCGCCGTCGCCCGGCTCGCCCTCGAGGACGTCACTCCACGGATCAACGTAGATGACGCGCCCGTCGTCGGTCTCGAGTCGCTTGCTTGCGTGGCCGAGTCGCTCGAACGTGATTCCCTCGTCGGTGACAGTCATACTCGCTCGAGACGTACGGTGTGGGCGGTCTTATAACTCGGCGACTCATTGTCCTCGAAGGAGGCTGAGTTGGATCGCTGCTGCCCGCGGGTTTGCGTATCGCAAAAGCAGGCCGGGCGCGATTATGAACTACGCCCAGAAATGCTCGCTGCGCTGCGCCTTTCTGGTCTAGTTCAAATCCCGCCGGTTCCGATGCTCGCCGCTCGCGGATTTGCTCGCGGCGAGAAGCGGGCCGGGCGCGATTTCACCCGGGCGCGGTGCTCGGGCGCGGGGGCCCGACACCGTGCCAGAGTACCTGCGGGACACAGTGGTGCCCCGCAATGGAACATCGCGTTTGATCACTGTCGTGCGCGAGGCAGAAGTCTAGTTGATGCTGACTACGGCGACCTTCCCCGTCGACGTTCACTTCACGCGCGCACCGAGTCGGCTATCGCTGGCATCTGGATTAGCAAATGACAAATCTCGAGCCACTTGATCCAGAAGAAGGTGTCGAAATGTATCACAACCACCGCGCGGATGAGCTCGCTAAATCGAGTCAGCGCGCACATCGGATGCGACTCTCACATTTCATCCGCTGGTGTAATGAACAGGAGATAGATAATATCAACGAGCTTACTGGAAGAAAACTCCACCAGTATCGCCTTTGGCGCAAGCGAGATGGCAATCTCAACAGGGTTAGTGTCCGAACGCAACTGAGCACGATCAAACAAGCTATCAAACTATGGGAGTCAATCGACGCTGTTGAGCCTGATCTCCACGAAAAGGTAGATATCCCTGAGCTCGATAAGGGCGAAAACGCTCGCTCCGTGATGATCGAGGCCAATCAAGCTGATGCTATCCTCGAGCACCTCGAGCGATTTGAGCATGCGAGCAGACGGCATGTTATCTTTCTCCTGTTGTGGCGCACGGCGATGCGCACTGGTACTCTCCGCTCCCTTGACGTCGACGATGTCGATCTGAAAGAAGGATATATCCGCGTCGTTCACCGCGCGGACTACGGTACCCCACTGAAAAACAAGTCTGGTGGGGAACGGTATGTTGCAATCTCAGATGAGACGTGCTATGTTCTTGAGGACTGGATCGAGCATCTCCACCCTGGCAAACGAGACGATCACGACCGGACACCTCTCGTCGCGACAAACTATGGCCGGATCAGTAAAAGCAACATCCGCAAACAGACATACTGGGTAACTGCACCCCAGTTTGTCAACGAGGAATGCTCGTGCTCCTCGTCACCACACGCGTACAACTCTATCCATGAGTGTGACGACGCGGTCAGCCCACACGCACTTCGTAGAGGGGCTATCACACATATGATCCGATCAGACGTACCAAAGGAGGTAGTGTCTGACCGCGCTGACGTGAGCTCAGATGTGCTTGACAAGCACTACAATGAGATGACGGAAAAAGAGAAGATGGAAAAGCGACGAGGGTATTTGAAGACGATTTAATCGAAGTACCCGTATCCAGCCTCACACATTTCCTCGAGAAGCAGTTTATCATCGTCGAATCCTGCTCGGAGCGCTGCTAAATAGAATTGAGGCTCTGTTGAAATCATCACACGGTGATAGATTTTAATAGTCCTACTAATTTGATTTATGCGGACACTCGCACAATCGGTTGAGTAATAGCTGGATTCATTGTGCCCATCAAAACCGGCGCATAACACCGGACGCTGTCGGGTAATTTCCAAGCGAGTAAATTAGAAGTGGACTCGCCGGGATGCATAATCGGCCTGCTCGAGGGCTGCGCGGGCCGATCGGTAGGGCCGTTTCCGCGTCGCGGAAGACGGCCAAAAACCCAGGGCCTCTAGGCCTGTCGATGACAACTTGGCCCTGCTTCCCCCCGAGTTCATCAAACTCCGCCAATCACCTGAGGCGATCACCATCTGCCGGACGCGAGCGGACGGATCCGGTATGACAAGGCTGCACGAAATCTCCCCCGAAACGGCCGTAGAAGAGTACCTATCATCACGCCACGACGTAGCACAGTCGACGCTAGACAATCATCGCTATAGGCTCGAATACTTCGTCGAGTGGGCCGAACAGGAATCAATCGAGTTTCTCACCGAACTCGACGGCTTCGACCTTCAGCGGTACAAGAACTGGAGGACAAATGGAGAGTCCGCACCTGACTGCAATCTCGTTACTATCGAACAACATCTCCACACACTCCGAGTGTTTCTCAGATGGGCTGAACAGGCTGATCTCGTGTCGGAGAGCACCGCCGACAAGGTTGTAATACCCAATGTGAGCTCACAGGATAAAGCTCGAGACATCGCTATCTCGCGTGAACGAGCCAAAGATGTAATCAACTACCTTTGTCGCTACGAGTGGGCCTCAACAGCACATATCATCTTCCACACGCTGTATCACTGTGGAATGCGACGGAGTGGGCTACGAGCGTTGGACGTCTCAGACTGGCATCCAAATGAGCGCTATCTCGACCTTCAGCATCGTCCTGAGCAGGGGACTCGTTTGAAGCTAGGAGAGCGAGGGGAACGTCAAGTTACGGTAAAAGACGAGCGACTTGTCGATGCGCTCAACGACTGGACCAAGAACCAGCGTCCAAGTGTTACAGACAATCACGGACGAGAACCGCTGATCGCCTCGAATCACGGGAGAATGCACTATCAGAGTGTGACGAAGATTTGTTACAAAGTTACACGTCCCTGTTGGATAAAAACCGAGTGCCCACACGATCGAGATCCAGAGGAATGCGAAGCGACGACGTACGGTGGTTACAGCAAGTGTCCTAGTTCTATATCGAGTCACCCAGTGAGACGGTCATCGATCACGCATCATCTCTCGAAGGACGTTCCGGCCGAGATTTGCTCTCAACGCATGTCTCTGTCAACGGAGACGTTGGATCTGCACTATGACGCACGAGATAAGGAACAACGCAGGCAAAATAGAGAGCAGTATCTCGAGCGACTCTAAACATATACTCAAATAATTCAGAATTCAGGCTTTCATACGGACTGCTGTAGTCATTTACCGCCGATCACCAGTGACGGGTCGGTGATCAGGGGTAAATCGTTACAGCAAACCGTATCAGGCGTTCTCAGATCCAGCTACGACTTATGCCAGTAGTATGCTGCGAGATTAGATACAAAAATGAATTGTTATTGATTCACTCTTATGCTTGTCTTGGTTCCATCCAAAGTCAACATGATCAATCTTAGCTGGGGAATCGAATTTGCTATCCACTACTAAGACGTCGATCAGCGCCAATTGAGCATTCTCACTCATGAAAATGAGACTCGAAGTCATCGACATAGTCTTCCCAGGCTCTGTTGAGACCCTCAGCAACTGGCAGGAATCGCGTGCTGAATACAGAGGTTCAGCACGGTTACCACGCTTGTTTCACTTTAAAACCGCTGACTCCTCTGCTTAGCAGACCTGTTTCTTGATAAAATCGACCATCTCTCTACAACTCTCTTTATCTGGATTACTTATTTTAATATGATATGTCCCATATCCGGTTCTGAGGGATATCTTCTTATTTATTATCCCTGTTTTGAGGTCGGCTCCTCGTAATTCGTCATAGGACAGTTTGTAATAGACGTCTCCAGTAACCTGCGAGCTTTTTAATATCACTCTGTCGCTAGTAATCGCAATCCGTTCAAGACCAGACATACTTGTGACTATTTCTGTATCTCCGCCTCTTTCGATTTCTATTGGACCGCCTTTACCGACGTATCGGATGCTCTCTCCGAGTTGAAGTTCATTTAGGAATGCTTTGATTTTACCACGGGGGACATAGTGTTCGGCCTGCGTTGCTGCCGATTGGTCCGCTTGTTCGGATGATTCCGCAGTAGCAGAACTCACATCTAACTCTAGACACTCTTCTGCATCACTTCGCGTGCCGAAAATGACCCACGTACTCTTCCATTCCTCAAACTTTCCTATTATATTCGGTGCATCAACAAGTGGAATGGGGATCTTCTTTTTTTCGATTACATACACCTCTCCTTCTACAACTTGTTGAACACTCCCATGTCCCACCATTTCTACGACGGACTCAAACGTAGAACCAGACATATTCTGACCATCAGGTACCGGAGTTGACCATAATGCAGTTTCCCCCAATAAATCAAATTCTAGAACTAACCTTTTATCCTCTGGATATGCCGAAATCACGTCACACCGGAGTATCTCGGCCTCTTCCCTTTCGTATCTCACACGACGTTTCGTGGCTGCTATGATCTCATCTGGTAGAGTGGACTCATTATTTAGATCGAGATTTTTCGGAGTGTCCAGCACATCTAATTTGACTTCTCGTTTGTCGCCGACGAAGATGTGTTCCATCTGTTTACTCTCGAACTGCACATTAACAGTTTCTCCTATGAGTAATCGAAGATCGTCACGAAGAGGTTGTCCAACTGCTTCAAAAATTCTGTAGAGATTTTTTAGCCCTTCTAGGTTTCTCTCAATATTGACTACTATTTTGCTTCCGTCTGTGAGTGAAAATTCTAAATATATGTTTTCATCGACACAAGCATCCGTGATCTTCGCTGAGAAATCTTCGTCAGACCCAAGTATCTTATACTCTTGATATGAGTTTTCAAGATCGGTGAGTGATTCATTTTTGCTCTCGTTATACTGTTCTTCTAGATCCTCTAGAGATTTATTTGACGTCATTTCTAATCTTGGTGTAATGGGGCGACGGCCAGCTAGTGCCTATTAATGAATTAGTGTAAAACAAGTATATGATTTTCCCGCTTCCTTTTGGTGTCATAGGAGGCAAATCGAAAATAAAACCAGTGAATGTATTGACCGACCTGCTGATCTCGTCCCCTCCACTCTCGTCCATGCGAGATACGCGCTGTATGTTCAACATGACTCTGCCAAAATCATAGATAGCTGATAGAATCTCCAGCGTTAGATTCGCAGCTGTAGTGAACGGACAGTTCAATCCAGATGGAGCGAAAGGAACGCCATGTGAATCGTTCTATAGCAGTCTCGTATCACAGAGCAACTCACGATTGTCCAGCCGAGTTGTCACTTTTCATTTTCACTCTGGTTGGCTATGTTGAATCACTAGACGGCGGCGGAATGGTTCGCTAAATCAAAGGAGTTGAAGCGGGAGAGTCGAGTTGTCCATGACCCAAATCTCCCGCTTCATTGGGGAAGTTGTGCCGGTCGCTCAAAGAGTCACTGGTGATGGAGACGAATCCGCCGCCACCTTCCGGGGCGGCGGATTCGCCGACTATGCCCTCGTTTCCCTACATTGTCTGCGGATTTACCTCGATGCGTCCTACCGAATGACGATTGACCTACTCAAGGAGATGCCACAAATAACCGGGGAGATCGGCCTCAGCGCGGCCGATCTCCCCTCACCATCCACGTTGTGTAAGGCGTTCGACCGAATCAGTATGAGCGTCTGTCGAGTGTTGCTGCGCCAGTCGGCGCAGCTACACGATCCATCCGAACACGCTGCTATCGACGCAACATTCTACGAACGTGATCGTGCGAGCCGCCACTATTGCCAACGAACGAATTACCGCGTTCAAACGCTCAAAGTCACAAAACTCGTCGATACAGCAACGCAAGCCGTTCTCGATCTCCACTGTTCGACGACGTTAGAAGGGAGCGACGCAGACCTCGCCGAGCAGATCGCCCGCCGAAATGCGGGCGATCTGCGGTCACTTGCCGCTGACAAAGGCTATGACAAGCAACAGCTCCGAGAACGACTACGTGAACTCGACATTCGCCCACTGATCAAACACCGGATCTTCGCTCCGTACGATCACGCACACAACGCCCGCATTGACGAAGATCGGTACGCTCAGCGGTCAATGACCGAAACCGTCAATTCATCCGTCAAGCGCTCGCTCGGCTACGCCGTGCGAGCACGTACCTGGTATCGAGAGTTTCGTGAAATTACCATGATGTGTGTCGTCTATAACATCAAGCAGGCCGTCAAACAATGAAATTCAACGCCGTATGGCGATTCAACACAGCCCTCTGGTTTACAGGCCTTCATATCAGAGGGTAAATTATTCAGTAACTCCGGTATATCCATGACTACAATTTCTCAAGAAAATGCAGACACGAGTGCCGGGGAGTCGGATAACGGCGAATCCGCTGGTCCCATGGCCCGATTCTTCACCCGAGCCTTTGATGCCAGAGATAGGGCGATCAGACGCTTGATTCGGAACATGGATTACACTGAGGCCAGAGAGAGCTATGACGGCCAAGAGAGAACGGTACACGAAGCCGAAGATCGGCTTGTTTTCCACTTCCGAACTACCTTTAGTGAGTATATTTTCCGTCGGATTGGCCGGTTGCTGGTGATTGCCATCTTGCTCGGCAGTGCAGTTCATTGGCTTATCCGGCCGGTGCCGTTGCAAACGTACGGCATCCTACTCAATCTCCAGGGTTCTGTCATCATCGCTACGAATTCTTGGCATGGCCGGTATCTCATCGCACAGCGGACGGACAATAGCGAGCCTGGGAGCGACGAGATGGACATTCAGGCCGAGCGGACCATGCGGACGATGGCCGGGCTGACGGCCTTCCTCGCGGGCTTCACAGTCCAACTTTTTGTCGTCTCGACTGAGTTTGCTCTTCTCTTCACTGCCGTCATACTGCTTTCGGGTATTTTGAATTTGAAAGATTGGTTGTAACTATTCGGGCAATGCTGAGCTCATACCTGACTCCTGGTCGAGAAGGCCTTGCGTAGTTACGTCCGCCAACCTAACCCTCAATGGACATTCTCCAGATTCCACAGTACGAGCCCTGTTCCGGTGGATGCTGTCGTCGCCAAGCAGTTCAAGAAGCGAACCACTGTGACGATCCCACATTACGGTTTCGCCGACAGAGTCGCTTGTGGTCCATACCAAAGACGTTGAGACGAGAATAAGAGCCGTCTGAGGCGATCGAAGAGAAAGTTGGCGGGTGGGACTGCTTGAGACGTCAGGCCGTCTGACGCTGGCCTGAGACTCTCGGGGGGCAGTTGAGTGATGGGGCCAAACAGAAGGGACGCCCAACCGGTCGACATCTCTAGTTATTCTGTTATGTTTGAACTCGAGTGGACATCGAGATGATTTTCAGATATTTACAGACACCATTCCGCAAAGTCATCTTTTCCAATTGGATGGGGCAGCCCAATAGAATTAGGCGTGCGATCAACTCTAATACTAAATTCTGGAGGACTTTTAGATATTAACTCGACATAGCTTGCCCCAATATATATTGCAATATCTCGATGATTTATCTTTCCACTTAACTTTCCTTCATATATATCCTCTTCAGCGACAATAACGGGGTGCCAATTACCGAGCCGGTAAGTAATCAACTGTCGTAGGGCGCTTAATCTGGCATCCTTCGACGTTTCCGTTTTTATTTCGAATGCTATACCATTAAACTCATGTGGATATCCAAATAGCTTGATATCTGGTCGACGCCACCCACTGGAATGAGGACGGAATATTGCCGTTTCAGTCTCAATCAATGGTTCAGGGATACCCCCATGTTCAATCAGTTGGCGCTTCATTTCCTCTTTTATAGCATCATGTGACAAGTACATGTGAGTAAGACGACTATCCGGAGCGTATTAATTACCTATGGAACTACAAAAAATTAAAATTAAATTGGTCACTTGCATACGATCGTCTGATACCGATGATATTTATTAGCTCCTCCGTTCTCGCGTACTTTCCTTTTTGAATAAATAGAGGGACTTGAGCTCGAGTCAATTCTCTTGGATTTACTGAGTCTATTATTCCCCCAAGGAATACATGAGTGTAACCGAGTAATTCATTATTGGCGAACTATTACATATAGACGCCGACTGCCCGGCTTCGCGGACTGTCGCATGGATAATAATTTACCGGGCAATGGATCTCCAGATCCAGATTCGAGAGACACTTCTCAGAGTGATCAAGACAGTTCGTGTTTTGACTCAGAGGACATCGAAACTGACGAATCAGATTACGTAGGGTCATCAGTCGAAAACGAGCATGCCGAGCTGGATCAGTGGGAAGATCGTCCTGTTACTCACGATAAATATGGGTCTGCGGAACCACTCGAGGGAGAAACATCTGACTGTTATTCCCTATACGAACCGATCGCACCGGATGCTGATGTGGTCGACAAAGACAGATATCTTGCCGAAGATGGATCACCACTCACTCACTTCAAGGCTGTCGGATCATATATCGAGCTACGTCATGGGGAGAGTACAACAGCAAGCAGACACGGATGGAACAAGGGACGACAACATCACGCGAAACACCAGTATATGCGAGGAATGGCTATCGATCGGCAGTTGCTTGATTCGTATGGCAACCCGACGACTGCTCTGTTGTCGCTTCGTATATCTCCGATTCCTGATGGCCGACTTATGATGCTCACTACTCTCGGAGAGGCCGTTGACAAGACGATCAGACAACTACGCTATCGCATTCAGGACGCACCGGATGCACCGTTTGACCCCGATGAATGGGAATATATTGGTGTATACGCTGGAACTGATGAGCGAGCGACTCCGCACTTCCACCTACTGGTCTATATCGATGGCGACGTCTCTGAAAGTCTGTTCAATCCTGTGGTGGACACCTTCGTTAGTTCGTGCGAATACGCACCTGACGACGGAAGAGGAAATCGGCCCGACGAAGGAGCGGTCGAAATCCGCGGAAACGGTGATGAATCGATCCCGTATGCCGATCGGGAAACACTACTGAGCGAAAAGAGCTATACAGGGCAAAATAGCCAAGGTGCCGTCTATATCCTTACCCAACTACCCCATCTACGTGACGTAGACAAGATGGCACGTGACGAACTACTCCACTCAGCCACAACCGACGCATGGGGTGGGCACCCATTCAGGTCTTCGGTACCAAAGTCTGATATCGACGAGAAATATTTACCTAGTGACCCTATGTAATCTGATTTTATATCCAACGAGACTGTTCATATAGAATGACTACTTGTTATGCAATTCAATTTGATTTGATTCACCAGTAAACTGTACTGTCTTTGTACCTGGCATACAAAGTAGTACTACTTGATCAAATTCAAGTAACGGTATTAATTCTACTGAGAGTAAACAGTACTCAATAATACTGTATCTTGGTGAGAATTACCCAATATTATAAATTTTGCCTCAAACCGCCACCACCAGTTTCGGTGTAGATGTCTCTAGCAAGCCAACAGAAGAGTTTCTTTTATAAAATGATGAATACCTTTTGAAGATTACTGAATCAGGCTAATGGACCGCTCATTGCTTCTACTAAACGGAAATATATGGGCGTCTCAGTCTCCCGAAGTTTTGGGTTATTGTAAATTTTATAATAGGAGAGGGCAGTGATCCGTTAGCAAACCCTCACCCGAAGATAGACTCTGTCAATTCTACTTCTTTGATTATTACATCAGCAGCGTATTCTATGTCTTCCTTGGTAAGGTCTTTTCCGAGACCGAAACGAACTGCCCCTTTGATCCGATCTTCATCATCCGAGATCTGTTCTAGTACATGTGAGGTATCTTCACCGCTTGCACAGGCTGAGCCAAGAGCAGCCATTACACCATGTTCCGTCAAAGACATACGTACCAATTCTTTAACATTCACGTTCGGAAAACTCACGTTTAGATTGTTGGGAAGTCGTTCCTCAGGATGACCGTTCAAGATTATGTTATCGAGCTCGTTGGAGAGACGGTTCCACAGTTGATCGCGAAGATGTTCAACGTGTTTAACACGATTTTCGCGGTTTTCCACGGCCAACTCGAGTGCTTTCCCTAGTCCAACGATCCCAGGAACGTTCGGTGTTCCTGAGCGCTTCCCGCTTTCGTGGCCACCGCCAAGCTGGAGTGGCTCAATCTTATTCTTGATTTTAAGATCTGTATAGAGAGCGCCAATCCCCTTGGGACCATAGATTTTGTGCCCAGATATTGACATTAGATCAATTCCCATCTCGTTTATATTGATGTCAACCGCACCGATAGCCTGTACAGCATCCGTGTGGAACCACACATCTTCATAGTCGTCGACAACAGAACCGATCTCTTTAATCGGATTGATCGTTCCGATTTCGTTGTTTGCAGCCATGATTGAGACTAGGAATGTTTCGTCTCGAATCGCATCACGTACTGCCATCGGATCCACCTGTCCGTACTCATCGACGGACAAATACGTCACATCGAACCCCTTCTCTTCCAGATACTTACACGGCTCAATAACTGCCTCGTGCTCTATCTTGGAAGTGATGATGTGTGATCCTGCGTCGTTTTTTTGTGCATGTTCGGCTAACCCCCTGACCGCAAGGTTGTTGGATTCAGTCGCACCGCTGGTAAAGATAATCGATTTAGCAACGGGCTCGCCCCCAGTCCGGGCACCGATTCCTTCGGCAACCTGTTCGCGGACCTGTTCGATACGTTTGCTAGCGGTATGTCCAATCGAGTGGTTAGCTTTGCTGGCCGGGTTTCCGTAGTGTTTGGTAAAGTATGGCTGCATCGCTTCTACAACCCGTTTGTCCACCGGCGTTGTCGCGTGATGATCGAGGTAGACTTCTCGACCGGAATCTGTAGTCATGATTCCGTCGCAGACACCTCTCTATCCTTTATTTCGCCTGGAACCAAGTCATAGAGGTCGGTTAGGTTGCTTATTCGCCCGGACAGTGTTTCGATTCCGCGGTTGAGATGGGCAAGAAAGTAATCTTCCAACTCAGTTTCTGGGTTATACCCCTCGTTCAACATTCGCTTCTTGACAAGTGCAATGTACATTGCATCGTGCTCTCCCAGAAGCGTATACCGGTTGAACTCCTTTCCTTCTTTATCATACTCTTCCATACTGGGTGGCCTATCCTCACCAAGTGAGTATGTCAGACCGATCCGGGCAATATAGTTTGGTGTCATACCAGTTGCTTTCCCCAGATTCCGAAGTTTGTAACTGACACTTTCATCGATCTGGACGCGGTTGAGGTCTTTACTCATTGTTGAATGGAAGACGTTTTTGGGAGTTTTTCTCTATCTCGGATATTTCTGTCTCATCGTCGTAGTCGGACCAGAAGTATCCTGGTTTGATTTCTGTCTGACCACTATAATCGCCGTGTCGAAGGTGATATTCGTGAGCAATATCGTCGCTAATACGATCGTAATACTCTTCGGTGATTTCGGTATCCGTCGAGAACAGAAGGACCTGATGTGATGCAGCCGGGAAGAACCGTTCGACTAGATTGCTTCGATGCTCATTGTCAAGACGTCCCAATGGTGTATCAATAATGAAGGGGAGTGGCCGATCGGAGATCTCAGCAAGTGCCCAGAGCATCGCCGTTGCGAATATCTGCCGTTCACCAGCAGATAACTCCGACTGGTCTTTCCGGTTACCGTTTACCGTCTCAATCTCGACTGTAAGCTCATCAGGGTCTACGATGATGTTGTCGTAGAGTTCGTTCTTATTAGTGAGCTGTAGGTACCGCTCAGTTAGAACTGATTCAAGTCGTCGGAGTTTCTTCCGGACTAGTGCTTCTTGATAATCTTGTACTGCTTTTCGAGTGCGTCCTGCGAGCTCCGCACGTTCGGAGACATCTTCTAAGTTCTCGAGTTGATCTTCTCTTTTCTGGAGATCACTCTCGAGCTGACCAATCTTTGTTTCAAGCGTTTCAAGCCGATCAACATGCTGCTCAATCTTGTTCTGCAGCTTCCCTTGTTCTTGATTCAGATCGTTAATGTCCTTCAGGATCGGTGAGATCACGGACTGTTCAGGAGCACGCTGTAACTGTTGAACCGTATCCTGTCTCTCCCGGTTTAGCTGTTCAAGCCTTCCAGTCAACTTTTGAAGTTCTTCTGGAACATCATTCAGAGCATCGTCAACAACTCTGTGCATTTGCTCTTGCTGACGGTCGGAGAAATCTTTTGAGAGCCGAGGTTCAGAGTCGTCTTCAGGCTCAAATCGCTGTGCAAGTTCGAGTTGCAATTTTTGGACCACATCAGTTCTCTGTTCGTCTGGAATATCGAAGTCGGTCCATAGTTCTTCTTCGGTCGACAGGGAATCAAGCTCGTTTACGACTCGTGCTTTTGCTGCAGCCTCTGTTTCGGCCTTCTGTTCATTTTTGAGCTGGTCAACAACTTCTTGGCAAAGTTCCGGAACGAGCGCGAATGGGTAGGCGTTGCGTCCGACTTCCCGAATTTGTTCTTCGAGGTCATCGATTTTCTCGTCCAGGTCCTTCCGCCGTTGTTTCAACGAGTCACGTTCTTTTGCGAATGCACCCCCCTCTTGTGCTAATTCGGTTTCTTTCTTTTCGATACGTTCTGTGATCTCGTCCATCTCGCGACGCTGCCGGTCTATTTTCGCCTCGAGTTGCTCGTACTCTGCTTCAAGATCGGCTTTTTCGTGTCGGAGAGACTCGATTTCCTCTGCGAGATCTTCGTGACCACTTTCGTCGAGTTTGCTGGAGAGATATATCGAGAGGTCAGCATCAAGACGTTCTACGAGATCTAAACCAAGAAGGGAGAGAAGTGCTTCCTCAAAGTCGTCGCCTTCCTCAATCGCACTCGCTAACTGTTGTACCTTCTCACCATCGAAAAAGAAGAGCTGTGAGATTCCGGGGGGAATAAGCTCTTTTAGGAAGTCCTCCCAGTTGTCTTCACGAAGATCGGTGAGCTTGCTCCCATTTCGCATAATACTAAGCGATTCTTCGAGAGACTTACCACGGTTTCGCCAGCTCCGTTCTACAACGTACTCTTCGGTGTCGCCGAGATTTCCGTACTCGAATGCAAGCTTGATAGATGCCTTGTCCGCTTTTTCACCATTTGACGAATGAAGTTTTGATCTGACCCGGTTATGATACTCCTGTCGACTAATGCGATCCTCAAACGCACTTCGACCATGGAGACAGATCTGAATTGCGTTAAATAGTGTCGTCTTCCCAGCACCGTTCATCCCACCAAACAATACGATTGGCTCGTCGTTAGTCGTGCTGAGAGCCAGCTCATTTGTCCCATTGTACGGCCCGTAATCAGTAATAACCAAGCGATTGAGCTTCATCTATCGAGTTGACCCATCATCTCTTCATATTCGATATCGTACTGCCAGTTCTCAGGATCCTCACTCTCATATTCATCAGTGATCTCTTCAATAGAGCGCCAGTCCTCCCGGAAGATCTTATCTATTTTGTTATAGATCGCAGCACGACGTTTCATTCCATGGTGTTGCAGTTCTGTATCGAGGAGTCGTTTCACAAGTTTCTCGGGAACATCATACTGTGCGCAGACCTCTTCTAACACTTCTGCCTCTTCAGTGCTGAACGAACCGAGGTCATCATGAACCCAGTCGAGATCATCATCCATGACATCGTTATAGATTTTCGGCACAGAGTCTTCCCAATCAGCCTCCTCGGTGCGCCAGAGTCGCCGGATCTCTTTTAGCTCTTCATCCCGGATAAGATCAAGATACTCTTCATTATCCTCTCGAAGCTCATTAACCTCTTTTTCTGTTTCGAGCAATTTCCGGAGGAGGTCTTTTCGGAACTCGTGCTTGTATGCCCGGGGAATAATGCCGTCTCCTCCATTGGTCTTGGCTTTCACACGGCCATGTTGGCGCCCTTTTGGCTCTCTGTACTTGGATTTCTGTTCCGGTACCTGTGTGGATTTTAGAAAGTTACGGAACTCGAGAAGCGGTTGCATCCAGACGTCGCCTCCATCAACCATATTCTCCATCGCTTTGTCGTCTTCAACGACAGTACAGGTCCAACAGCCAAAACGGCTGTTACCACAGGATGGTGTGCTGGTATCGATCACCATCGGGCACTCATCGTCGGCTTCGTTATAGAGTGTTGCTAGCTCATCGTGATCTTTCCCCCATGGGCATGGATCGTTCATCAGGTACTTCCACACGTCTTGGGTTAGCCAGTCCTCGATCGGGGTATAGACGAACGCGTTTGCGAACTTCGAGTGGCGAGCAAGATTTGTTCCCTCAATACTGTGAAGGTTCATCACCTGCTCTCTGGTGGCGCTTTCCGATTTCCGGGCACCCAGGATGACGACGACTTCACCATGTTCAGAAACTTTGTCCATGATGAAGTTGTCTGCGGGATCAATCTTCAGTCGCTCAGTACACCAGCGGAAGGTCTGGTTCGGTGCTGGATATCCGCGACCAATGAGGTTGACCCAGAAAGAATCATCTACATCTGGATAGACCTTCTGAGCTGAGAAAGGTACATCCTCTTTTTCAGCGTACTCGTTAATCTTCTGCAATGAGGTAGTTATATGGTTTACAATCTTGGGTGTTTCAACGAGAGTGTCGCTGGAAATGACATATATTGGTTTGGTTTGTTTGTCTTCGGGAAGTTCATTAATCGCCTTCCAGATCAGTTGTACGGTTGTTGTCGAGTCTTTTCCCCCGCTGTAACCGATGACCCAAGGCCGATTATCTGCTAGATATGTTTCTCGAATTTCTTGGTAGATGTCGTCTAAGGATCGGTACTCCCACACAGAAGTTTTGTGGGGGTCCGATTGCTCGTTCTCATCACTGCTCGATCGAGTTCCCATTATTATAAGCCAATTTGCCCTTCCCCTATAAGATTGTGAAACCGAGGCGAAAGTGAAGATTAGTTGACCGAGTGTCGTGACGCGCCTCGTCTATAACATACTTCTCAGTTATAGAGTTCTAATGGGTATGATCCTGGTAGAAGATATCTTTCACCAAGTATTTATTGGACAGCATGAGGGATTGTCCATTGGAAATTAATGGTTTCGGATGATACAACCCCGTCGTCGTTAGCAGATCTTTCTCTTAAGCGAAGCTATCGTACGGGAGGTGAGCTATTAGATCGGTTTTATATCCCCTGTCTATCAGTAGCTCACAAGTATGATCGTGCAGCTGGTTTTTTCGACAGCAAGTCACTTGCTATAGCGGGTAAGGGTATTGCCGGTCTCATTGAGAATGAGGGTCAGATGCGTTTACTGACTAGCCCTCGTTTCAGCAATGATGACTTAGAGATCCTCAAAGAGTACACCAAGAGTGTTGACAATACAGAGGTGTTTGAAGACGCTTTGAAAAGAGGAATCGAAGGAGAGGATGTAGATCAGTATCTCCAGACGGATCGGTTCAAATGTATGGCTTGGATGCTTGAACAAGGCTATCTTGACATCAAAGTTGCATATATGCCAGAAGATGAACAGAAAAACCCATACCGGTTATATCATGAGAAGATCGGGGTAATCGAAGACCATGACTGTAACCGGATAGCTTTTGCTGGATCAATTAATGAAACTAAGTCTGGCTGGACAGATAACTACGAATCGTTTGAGGTATTCCGTTCGTGGATCGGTCGTGAAGACAAACGGATTCAGGACAAACAGGATGCTTTTGACCGACTGTGGAACAACGAGGATCCTGAAGTAGAGGTCTATAACCTACCTGAGGCCGTAGAAAAGAGTGTTACTGCCCGAAGCCCGGACACTATCGATGGTTTGCCAGCAATCAACCTCTTTCTCACCGAAGAAGGACGGGACACCTATACAGATAATGATCAAAAAGATCTCTGGCCCCACCAGGAAGATGCGATCAACTGGTGGAAAAATCATGATTACAGTGGCATCTTCGCTATGGCAACCGGTACAGGAAAAACTTACACAGCTCTCCGAGCAGCCCGATTACAGGCAGATACCCGGCTCACAGTGATCGTGGTTCCAACTAAGGTATTAGTTGACCAGTGGTTAGACGAACTGCCGGATGTGTTCGGTCCCGATATATCGGTTCTCGAGTGTACCGGTCGAGAGGATTGGCGTAGTCAAATACTGAGCATCGTTGATCCGTACCGTATCGGTGATTTGAACGAAATCGCTGAAGAGAACCGAACAGTCCTCATTACGACCCCACACACTGCATCGAGCGATGCCTTCCGTCGTGCTGTTGATCACATCCCATCAAAACGTCTACAGATAATAATTGATGAGGTCCACGGAATAGGTTCATCTCAGTTCCGCAAAACCTTAGAGATCGAAGCTGGACGTCGGCTTGGATTATCAGCAACACCAAACAGGCAGTGGGACGAGGAAGGTACCCAAGCGATCTACAATTACTTCGGCAACCATGAACCGTTTCGATTTAGCACACAAAACGCCATCGAGAATGGATATCTGGCAGAGTACGAATACCATCCGCTGTTGTGTGAATTAACGACAGAGGAGTTTGACGAATATCTCGAGTATTCTAACCAACTTGGAAGTATCGAGGCACAACTCAAATCCTCTGAATCACCACCAAAACATCTCTATAACCAGCGTGAACAACTTCTCAGACAGCGTGCCCAAATTAAAAAGAGTGCTATCCGAAAGCCCAGCCGGTTTGGTGCGTTTCTCGATACCGACCATCCAACACCTGCTATCGTCTTCTGTGAAGATAATAGCCAGATAGACGAACTAGAACAGGAGCTACAACATCGAAACAAGAGTTACGGCGTATACGTCTCGGATCGAGCAGATGAGCAGGCTTCCGCATTTCACAAGTTCGAGACAGGAGCTATTGACTATCTATTAGCAATCAAGTGTTTGGATGAGGGAGTTGATGTCCCTGACTGTCCGACAGCGGTCATTATCTCTAGTTCTACAAACACACGTGAATTCATTCAGAGAAGGGGAAGGGTGCTAAGAACATCAGATAGTAAAGACCATGCTGTGATATACGATATGCTGGTTCTCCCTGGGATCAATGCCCAGCCTGATGATGAAACTGCCCTGAAACTTGTCAAACAGGAGCTTCGTCGGGCAAAATTACTCATGGACGCTGCTAGAAACGGTGAAAAAGCAGAAGTACAGCTCGCAAAAGAACTCGCAAATTATGGAGAACAGTTCAAAACACTAATTTATACAACTGAGCCACCAGACCCATTTGAGAATGGTCTGCCAGAATCTTCTTCAAGCTAAGACGAGACAATGGAGCTCAGTATGGAACGGAAATAACAGCCGGTATATGTGACAAAAGTTTAGAAGGGGTCAGGACAATTAGTCGTGATATGGAATACAACGATGAGGTGGATGGTGGGGAGATCAATCGCTTAATTGAAAAATATGCACAGAAGCACGATGTGCCTGCTGATTTACTGGCTGAGATCTACGAAGCGGAAAGCCAAGTTGTGGGAATGGACCGCCGCTCATCGATTCACAAGGACGTGCAAAAAGCGATCGAATCTCACGTGAGCGAAGACTAATATGAAAATTACACGAATAAGACTTGAGAACTTCATGCCGTTCTATGGGACGGTTGAAGTCGAACCGTATACCGAAGAGGAAAAGCCATTGGTGTTGGTAAAAGGGGAAAACGACACTGGGAAGACATCCTTCCATACTGCAATCAAATATTGTTTACATGGAGTTGACGAACGTTCACAGCGAGACCAATTTATCAACCGGAAAGCTGCAACCGATGGAGATGGGGTTTCAAAAGTAGAAATATCGTTTGTTGATGATAGTGGGGACGTATACACCATCGAACGTGGTGTCGAATTTAGTCAGGTAGCAAACGAAGATGATCGGTCAGCTGACCAATTCTTTATTCGAGTATCAGATGCTGATGGGAATACAGTTGTAGGGAATGACGACCGACGGGACAATTATAGTCGATTCATCAACCAATTCATTCCGGAGAACGTCGCTGATTTCTTTTTCTTTGACGCTGAGCAACTTGAAAAATTTGAGGAGGCAAATGATAAACAGGTTCGAGATGCCATCGAGACTGTCCTAGGAATCAAAGAGATTGAAAATGCGGTCAGCGATCTGAAGAAGCGAGAAAAGAACTATGAACGTGAATACGCAAAAATAGAGTCTACGGTCGCCGAAGTCGAAGAACTCCAGTCTGACCTAACGGAGATACTCGATAAAAAGGAAGAACTGGAGGGCCCGAACGGGGACGGCGGTAAAATACAAGAGACAAAGGATAAGATCAGTACAAAACGCCAGAAGCTTCAAGACATTCAGTCGGAACTAGAGACGATCGAGGAAGGAGATGACAAGCGCAAGGATCTTGAAAAAGTTACCGAGAATTTACAGACTGTTAATAAAGATCTCGATGATAAACTCACCGAAAGGAACACACTTCGCCGGCGGGCCGGACCATTAATGGCAGCAGTCTGTGCCGGGACTATTCAGCAACTCTACGATGTGGAAGGAACAACCGATGAAGCGGATGTGATCAATGACGTTCTAGGACGAGACCACTGTATCTGTGGAGAACCACTTGACGGTGATTCAGATCACCGCGAGCATTTACTTGACCGATATAAGGAACTTCAGTCCTCAGAACGACGAAAGATTGCGGGGCTGTTGGACCAAGCAAGTGAGGGGCTTAATCTCGGTGTTCGAAAGGAACTTGACAGGTATCAACGTCTTCAGAAGGATATCCGCCAAGCTAGAACTCGTAAGAGCGATCTTAAAGACCGCAAAGAAACTCTTGAACAGGAACTTGAGACAATCGAGCGTAAGCACCTCTCAGATTACAAAGATCAAGAAGAGGAACTTGAAGCGGAAATCGAGGAATTAGAAAGTGAAGTCGAGAGCTATCAAAAACGGGTTGGCGAACTCAATAATAAACGAGATTCCTTGCGGAAACGGATTTCGTCACAAAAAGAGGCATCTGAGGAAGAAGAACGCTATCAGAAACTGATCGAACTTACCGGGCGTTGCCGTGATGCTATGTCTGACATCCGTGGCGAGTTGGTCGATAACCGGCGTCAAACGGTTGAAGAACATGCTTCTGAAACATTCCTGAAACTCACGAACCGGCCGAACTACTACCGGGGACTCAGAATCACAGAGAATTACGAACTTCGCGTTCTTACAGAAGAATCGTCCCGTTCAATTGCCGAACAGCGACCTAGTGAGGGTCAAAAGCAGATAATTGCGTATGCGTTCATTGCCGGTCTAAGCAAATACGCTACCCGAAATGCCCCAGTAGTGGTCGATACACCGATCGGTCGTTTGGATCCGACACACAAGAATAACCTCCTCGGTTACTATCATAACTTCAGTGACCAGGTGATGATTCTCTATCAACCAAACGAACTTGAAGGAAGTGACATAGACCATATTGCCAAGCGGACCTCTAAACACTACGAGATCAATCATCGAGATGGTGATCAGGAATCCTCTCAGATCGATGAGGTAGAACTATCGGCTAAAATGATCACGGGGGATGACTAATGGCTCGAACACTCAAAACTGCTCGACAGGATATCTACAAACGTTTGGTTGAAGATGGCGATGAGGATAATACTATCTTCAAATATAACTATGAACTGTTCAGTCTCGGTGTGATCTACGGATACTTCCATGGAGAACAGAAGACGGTTAATGCAGAAGAACGAAGCCAGGATTTCATAAAGCTATCCGACATTACTCCAGAAGAACACCGTCAGACTATCGAATTGGTCTACCAAATGGTGAAAGTCGAAAGTGAAAAAACTGATGAATCTGAGATTTGGAAAGAAGTGTTAGACTACGCTGATCAAGGTGTCGAACTGATAGATGAGGGTATCAGTACTCAAGGTGACTTTGATCTTGTGGGCATCGTTCAAGGTGCCAACGCTGAGGATTGGGAATCTCGATTAATTGACTCACTTGGTGACCCAGGTGAACTTGAAGGCGTCCGTCCAAAATAGGTAATTCACCGAGACGTCGGTGTAATCAATGCTGTAGGAAGATGTCTATGACACCCTCGGTCCTCCTATTAATCATCGAAAGCCAAACCAGCGAGCTCGTCAGCCCGCTCGATTCGGTTTCCGGGCTCTTCTGACCGATGTTCCAGCTCAAACTGGTCGAACTCTTCGATGAGTGCGGTGACTTCCCGAAAGTAGGGCTTGATACCCGGGGTGTTTACGTTGTACTCTCCTTCGATCTGTTTGATCATGAACTCGCTGTCAGATAGGAGCCGAACCGAGCAACTAGTTGGGTCATAGTTCGAGAGAACCCAGTTGAGTGCCTCGATAGCTGCTTGATACTCGGCACGATTGCTCGTCCACTCAGGATCTTGCCCTAACAGCTCACTGTGCTCTTGGACACACTCGTTATTCTCCTCAACTATGTAGCCGAGAGCGCCTCGACGATCTTCTTGATTCTGATTATTTTTCGATGCTCCATCAGTTACAACCACAAGATCAGTTGTTCGGTCAGTCTTCCGTTTTGGGTTGTCTTGCTCTGCTTTTTGACCCATGATGATAGAATAGACCTCGAGACATATATCAGATTTGTAAATTCAATATTGCAATAATATAGTGCTTCATGTGCATATAGTTCGGGTTGACTGTGGTGGTGTTTGACACACTCGGGAATAGCTAATTGTATACATTCAACGGTACTGGGCGCTCCCTGGCCAGAACGAGGCCGGTCGCTCGCTGCGCTGTGCTCCCTACGGTCCGGGCTTTCCCTCGCGTTTCGCTTCGCTCACGCTGCGGGTTCCGGGCTACCGTCCATCTGGCACTCGCGCCCACCGCAACCGCAGAAAGGAGAGGTGCTATAGGGGGTGGGCCTGATCGACCCCGATATCATTGAGAGAGGTTTGTGACGGAAATAAGAGCCGTCTAAGGCGGTTGAGGACTAAGTCGGCAGGTTGGTCCGCTCGAGACAGCAGGCCGTCTTACACCGGCCTGAGGCTCTTGAGAGACGGCCGAGTGGTGGGTCCAGACGGAAGAGGACGTCCAGTCGGCCGACCCTCTTGGGAGATCAGAATCTGTCCGAGCTCAATTAGAGATCGAGGTGAAAATTGATCGGGTTCCGCAACTTCGGCCCTCTTCCAGGTGACTGTTCTCTAATTCTGGGACTAGAATTCACCGCCTCGTTTTTTTAAAGAGAGTTGAAATTCGTATGGAGCAGGTCGGGGGTGAAAACTCGCGAAAATCACCAACCACGGAACCCAACGCCGGGGTAATTACCTGCATGGTTCGCATTTATTAGTCGCTTGGACTACAGATGTAATAGTGAGATAACAGGACACCAATCTCGCGGAGATTCGTCCGTAGATCGCCTCTTCGCTGTCGCAATGTCTGACAACTCGAAATCGACTATCACCGTGCCAGCTAACAAACTGGAAGAAATTCACCGCGTACATGGGAAGTATCAGAAGTTACCGGCTAAAACAGCACTCCATGTGACTATTTCCGATGCGCTAGATTTGCTATCTGAGACGTCTGCCAATGAAAACTGAACAAACCCGATATTTGAAAACAGATTCATGGTAATTACAAAATACTAGATAGAATATTAGCGAAAAGTACAGACACAAAATCCTGGGCCACGGTACTGCAGTGCTCTTCTCAGGACCCCACTGGTACAGACTGCAGACTGATCAAATACCGCGCGTCGATTATTATCCGATCGTGGCCAGCCGTTTGTCGCAATGATTCGAAAATTTACTGATAAGAGAGGCTACACTACCTACGTTGATACAGAGAGCGATACGCTGGTCCGTGAACACCAACTCGTAGCCCTTGTTGAAAACGACTCTCGCGACGTCTTTTGTGAAGATACGGAGATACACCATTTGTTTTCAACTCCGGAAAGTTTGGGAATTAAACTGGATCTTCCCAGTACTGTTCGTGTAGTAGAAACGTCAAAACACCGAAGGTTACACGCCAGCGACGGTCACACATCGGTCCCGATCGAATCAGTACTCGATTCGAGTGACAAGACGCCGAAAGGATTGGTTGGGTTATGATCAATGTCTGAGTCTGAGATGGATACCGTCGGAGTCGATACTGCCGTTGCCTCCCCAGGCACATCCGTATATCCAAGTAAGATCTCATTCGCCTCAGAGTCGCTCGCAGATGGGCTCCCAGATCGGTACCTTTCCGATGATGGCTGTCCCGTATCTTGGGAGACAGCTTTGGAGAGGTATCAGAACCACCGCATAGGTGAGGAAGCAAGTTCGGACGCAAATGGATACACGGGCGGGCTTCGGCAGAGGGCTAAGTCGAAAATGGCCACGATCTACAAAGCCGACAGAACGTTCCGCGCGGAATTTGACAACCCTCGAGTCGGACTGGCCACTATTTTTGGGAAATATAGTCCTGTAGACCCCAATTATGGACCGATACTGGATTATGAGCAGGTTCTTGCGGAGGCAATAGATGGGGCAGCTCAAACGATTAAATACCGACTTCGACAGAAGCGAAGCTCAGAGTATGCGCTAATCGAGGCAGGGACTGGGACGAACGGTGTGCCACACTGGCACTTAATCGTCTGGGCAGACAAGACTGATGCTAACGGACTCCGGACGGATTTAGAAGCGATAGTCTGTCGGGCACAGGAGAAACTCCCATCAAACCTTCGGGAATTTGATCCAGATATAAACGAGCTACCGTCTGGTGCAGTCCGTGTTGATGACTCACCGAACACAGATCTCAAGGTATTTCCGGCTGATAAAAATAGAGAGCCTGCAAATCCAATTGCAAGATACGTGGGTAACCAACTGCCCCATGTCGGCAGCGCTGATCCAGAGGTGAATGTGCACGATGGCATGACTAAAGCAGAACTCCAGTTTGGAGCGATCGCAGACGCATCATCAAGACGTGGGTATCGATCAAGCGCCGGAGTCTCTAGGTTTTGAAACGGTAGGTATCGTGGCCCAGAGGCTACTACGAGCTCGACTGCTAGTTATGCCAGAGTATACCACCGGATCTGTGGAACCACCAGCTGATAATAGGTCTCAGCACTCGTGTTGAATAGGCAGCGAGTGTCGGTTATGAGCCAATCGTGGTCGCACAAGGATTCGGAGTGATAGACGCCCGGCGTAAGTCTATCAGAGTTGAATCTGTGGTAGGAATGGCACTAATCCGAGCAAGTACGTTCCCTTACCTGTCTCTCACTCATCATGAAGGCGGTTGAGGGTGTTCAACGCCTTTTGAGTCTCTTCTCTGGTCGTATCTGACTTCGTTGCCCATTTGAAGACACGACGTGTCTTTGATCTATCAATGTCGCCGTCCGTGTCTACGAACTCGGTCAGGTATAGCCCGATCATCGCATCGGCAAGCACTTTCGCGACAATCTCGTGCTCAGTACCGATGTGAATCCACCCTGTCTCGTGGGTTCGAGTGTTTCGAACCTCCCAGATTTCGTTGGCAACCCGTTCGAAAATCGGATCGTAATCCCCGTCTGTAACCAACTCTAACGCGAATAGGGCGCGCTCAACTGTCACTTCCTTCTGTCCCTGACCGGCCAGCGACAATTCCTCGATGACTCGCCAGAAATTGATGAACGAGCGTCGATGGTCAGTTTCTGTGAGTCCCTGCTGATAGTCGACCAAGACGTCATGGAGCAACGGTTCGTGACCAACCCGGAGGTTCTCAAAAGGCAGATGGGTATCAAAGCGATCAATGAGCGATGAGTAGTCGAGAGGAACCTCAGGGTGTCCGCCACGATGATACACGTTTGCTCCCCAGTGAGGGGTGTAGGGGCGTTCGTCGACGTATTCATCAACGTAGAACACCCCAAACGGGCGCTGGATCGCCGTCCATCGGCCACCACCCCTCGTATCTCCCGACATTCGTCCCAACCGATTAGCCCTCGTCTGGGATTTCATAAAGTACGCTGAGTGATTCAATTGTGCCGAGAGAATTTTGAGCGCATTCTTGAACCGAAGCATCGCCCACCGCGGAGTTCGACTTGAGATCGTCGTCTTCCACACGTCGTAATTCCCTTTTTCGATTTCTTTGAGGATGTATCCACCACCGCTCACGTCCGGTCCACGTGCAATTTCCTCGAGACGGGGACGCCATTCGGACTGGTCGGCGGATTCAAACGTATGTCCGTACATCTCGAACGCCGACGGATCGTCACCCCAACAGATATGCCAGGGGAACCAGATGGTGAACTCACGAGACGACGTCTCTCCCCAGCTCCGTTTGAGAACATCCATTTTGGCCGAGAACACCTCGACAAGTCCGTCATCTTCTACCGTCTTTTGTACGGGCAGGTCTGGTGGCACCTGGTTCGATTTATCCGAGTTTTCGCTCGTCTTTCTCCCAGTGAACTCTTCAAGTACCAATGGATCGTTCGCCAAATCCATCAGTGCAGTCATCACCGATTGCTGGAGATCGTTGACAGTAACCTGCATCGAGTCGTAGTTGAAGTAATCGACGATGAGGCGCTGCATCGCATAATTGTATTTCAGATCTTTGAGTGAATCGCGCTTGAGGGTGGAAAAATCGTGGGAATCGTCTTCGTCGCTCCCGGTTTCACTCTCCATCATACGAATTGGGAGTGAATTTGCGACGAGCATCTCTACCAGAGCTCCCTTCTTCTCTTCGTCCATTGCTCCCATTCACGACTGTACCATCTTCAGGGCTGTGTCATTTAGCAGGATAATGAATCGAATTGGATACTCGTGTCGCTAGGAAAGTGATCGCACTCGTTGTAGATCCAGTCCTGTTCAAAATGAACCTCGATGTTATTAGTCGTGAAGTGTGGGATCCGTTCGAATTTAACCAACACAGTAGACTACGATTGTGATTGTTGGTTAAATCAATTAATCGGCGCAAAACGACCTCACTTGAGGCTGACGTTGACGCTGTCATAGCCAATCGGGTATCCAGTCGGCGCGGACAAACTCGTACTAGAAAAATATGCTGAGTTGGAAGCAACCACTTCTCGTACCGTAGAAACGTAACACGGAACGAGTAGTCTATTATTCAGTTGAAGAGCGTGTCATAGAAAGCGTCACGTACGAAGCAGCAGGGTGCGGAAAGTGTGTCCAGCACCAGCGCAACCCTGCAAGACGTAGCTTCGGTAGACGACTTCTTGAATGTCGCGGCTACCGAGACAGTACCGCTGTTCAAGCACCTTGAGTTCGAGTTTCTACTGGAGTACGACGTGTTCGCCCCCGCTTCGAGGGGGCGAACACGAGTTCACCAGCCACCAGACCTCTTTCGCGGCTTTCTGCACTGCTACTACAAGGATATCTACGGCACACGACCGGTTGCACGAGAACTCCAGCACGGCCTCGCTTGGTATTACTGCGGACTTGAGAAACCGCCATCGAGAGACACGATTGATCGGTTTCTCACCGACCTCGAACACGTCATCGACGACGTCTTCGACAGGCTCGTCGAGCAGGCCGCCGCCCGCGGCCTGCTCGACTCGACGTACTCCATCGATTCGACCCACGTCGAAGCGATCCAGTACAACGACGCTGCCTCATGGAACTACGATCCAACAGCCGAAGAGTACTACTACGGCTTCGGTTGTACGATCGTCTCAACCGGCACAAAGATCCCGATCGCGGCGGAGTTCACCCAGGCCAAACAAGCAGACCAAGAGACGGCGATGCGCGTCACCCGTGACGCGCTCGCCGTCGATACACCGATCTGGATGCTTGGAGACAGTGCCTACGACATCCTCGATTGGCACGACCACCTGCTGGCCGCGGGAGTCGTACCAATCGCACCATATAATCCGCGAAACACTGACGACCCGAAAAACATCGAGTACAGGGTCGAAGACCGAATCGAGGAACACAGCGAGGACGTTCAGCTGAAACAATCCATTCTGGACGAGACGTACAACAACCGGACAGGAGTCGAACGAACCAACGATGCAGTCAAGGACTGCGGCCTCGGGCACGTTTGCGCCCGAGGCCGCGTCCACGCACGAACAGAAGTGTTCGTTGCGCTGTGTCTTCGGATCGTCATTGCAATCACCAACTACGAGCGAGGACACGGTCCGGGACGTGAGATGCTCAAGCTATGAGTTGGATTCTATGACACGCTCCAGTTGAAATCAACGGATGGTTTTCGAACTACTATAGTCTGCTGCGGAGCTGTTCAACCCTCCTGGGAACCCATCCTTCTGCGGTTTCGACGATCGTTTTCTTTCGGCAAGAAAGAAAACGTGAGTCAAGACTCGGAAATATTCGATAGAATATTTCTTCGAGTCGTTTGCTGTGCGGAGCCGTACAATTTTAGAAGAACGACGCCCACTACAACACAATACGTGTTCGTTCAGGACAGCTGCAAACTCGTCCAGATGGATTTCACGACCCTCACGTACCACACCGTCCATCGATCAACAGTACGCTGATCCTCATAATCAAATGAGCCGAACCCTCGGTCGAGTGCTACTGTCTCCAGTATTTTGGGAAAATTCCCTACTCCGGTTGTGTCCGTAGCTCTGACACCCAGTGGATGAGAGAGCTTTTGGCGTTGGTGACTTACTGCGGCATTCCGACGGGACGGAAGAGGCGTAATGGCTTCCGGGTGAGAAATTCGTATGCGACTATACGTATGCGCTCTACCAGCTTAAACGTTATGCTGACAATGACAGAACAGCCCGTTGATAGATGATAAGCACACTACGTCTCCATCAAAACCATCTGAGATATAAATTGTTTGATTGTTTATATAGGATTGGAGAAGTGATTCAATCTAATACCGAGATCGTAGTCTTGATCGTCCTCTCTGGCTCGACGAGAGTAGAGGAGAAGATCTTCGACAGAGCGATTGAGTTCCGAACGCAAAGGTCGAACTCAGCGTTGACTCCAAGAGAACTATTGTCTGGGTCGCTCGAGAAGACACGAGGTCTGTCACACACTCGTCGCGAAGATCCCACTGAAGTTTCTATCGGGTCCAGATTACGTCCAGCAAGTCGTGCTGAATACAGGGCGCGAATGCAGCACAAGCTTCGGCTCAATCTACGAAAGTGGCGATCGGTCAGTAGATTCCCTGTACTGACTACGACGTGGATTCAATAATACGAGTTCAATATATGGTCTGACCTACTATACGTCCATTAGAAAAATGCATATTCTTTATTTAATAGATCTGATGAGTTTATAGTTATATCATATCCATATTCTTCAGTTATTGATTCTACATTATTTATAAATTCCTCTGAGGAAGTTGGGGAGATAATCACTTCCTCAATCATCTTCTCAACATCAACTGGAACAGGGATGCCTTCTGGTTGTATTTCTTTAATTTCTCCAGACATGCTGCCTGGGAGATCACTACTATGATAGTGAGTGAGCAGCCTAAATTCCTTCTCAAATTCAAAAGCGTTCCGTTTATAAAACAATGGGGCTATTGGGTTTTCAGTTTCAATTTTGAAGGTATCGTAATTACGATAATCTACCTCCCCAAATATCAATTCATCAGGAGCATTTATAGATTCTTCAATTTTCGAAGGTGTAGATTTAATTGCTAATGCATTACCTTCATCAGAATAAAGTCGCCACATAGCATCTGATTCGTGCTCTTCACTATACCAACAATTCAAATATGTCACAAAACGGTATATATAACGAAACGCAGAACGATCCTTTTTCACAAATGATGAATATTTGTCGCGTCGTTCTTCAATATTTTTCCGAGGAAGAGATCCTTCAAATGGATCATCAAATTGGTCGGGACGTGAAAACCAAAGGCATTGTTGATCTAATATCGATGTGTAGTGTTCTAAACATCGATACCTCCAAACATCCTTATCAATAGCTGGTGATTTTGGTTTCCAATTATTGAAAGAGAAAGTGCGGTCATCACTATCACCACTGACTGTCACCTCGTTCAATGACATAAATTCGCCATCGGTAGGATCACTCATACACAGGTATACTCTCCGATCAAATATTAAAGTACATCCAGTTTGCCCTATTATGGTTCCTATCTCTATTGAATATGGGATTTGTGAGAGAATGTACTGAGAGGAATGTATAGCAACCAGATGATCTCGGACATGCCGACTCGCTAAGTATGTACGTTCTCTTTCAGATAGTTCTGAATTAGTAGTGCGAAATAAAACGGGTGCTGTGCTGAACTCATTCTCTGTATTCAGCAGCCAGCTCCTGTCATCTGTTGAGAGTTTCAACAACGTCGTCGCAACTACTGACCGTCACTAGTTGGTACCAAGTCGTGATGGCGAAATGAGATTGGAAGCTCCTTGTTGGATTCTATATCTCGAAGAATGTACGAGTACGCATCTATGGTTCGACCAGTTTCTGCATCAAGATCGTCTTTGAGTACTTTGACAATCTCACAGACTTTCCCATGATATCTTGAATCTGAATCGTCAGAACCGATATAGATTCGGACCCGATCACCGATTGAGTAAGAATCACTCGACGGTTGCGGAATATCTTCCATTATTGGTTTTGTGTCTGCCTGCTGCATGACTCCAACGCTATATTCATAGACGTACTTGCCGTGGTGGTCGGATCCGAGAATTGCGGTAGTCCCGCACAGAATCACCATGATCGATCCTTGATCGGTGGTAAGATCCTAGATTGCTGGCGGTCTTTGGCCGATATGTGGTCATCGTGACCAGTATGAATCTGCCACAGCACGAGAAGTACGACTTGGTGAAGATGTAGCTCAGTTAAGGCGAAGTGACAGCACTTCTCAAGGCGACCGACGGAACATAGCAGCGGATCGTAATTGCACTCAGAGCTCGCAGCAGGATCTGATCGCACGAAGCAGTTGATTTCGTTCCCGAAGACATCGTCGACACTGACGTCGGAACAATGTCGGGGGTATGGTACGGGAAGAGAGGCGAGTTCAGAAGGTCGCCTGTGACACGTGATCTGGCGACGGATACCATGACACACCAGCCAGTTTGTCAGTTGTCGAGATGTTAAGTATGAGCTATATGTTCAAGCGTCAGACCCTCGCTTGCTGCAACTTTGCTAGTAAGTTCGATCGCTCGTTTTTGACGATCACGATCGCCATAACAGTCCCATCTTATTCCGAAAGTTAATATAAAAATGATACTACTGATATCCTAATGTCTGAGTGTGAAGCTGTATTTCAGCCTGATAAGTGGCGTCATGAACGGGGAACTATACCAATTACCGAAGATAGAGTTCCATGTCCTAAGGATTCTTTAGATAATAGTGATTACTGTAAATACCATTCTGAGCCAGAATACCATGAGCAGACAGAAGAAGAAGTCTTTCTTGATCTGCTGAGTGAAGATAAGGACATATTCGCACCGAAATTCAAGAGTATAGACCTCAATGATAGGGAAATTGGAGAGAGGTCAATTCATACTTCTAAACTCATACATCCAATTATCAATGACAAATTGAGTATTTGTAACTGTGATTTTGTCAATGACTTCACTATCGAAAGTGGAACTATTGGCCACGTCAACATAATTGACGTTAACACCTCTATTGAATTATCATTCAGTAATTGCACTATAGAAGGAGGATTCCATTTCACAGGATCAAACTGGTCAGAAGAAATTAAAATTTTAAATACAGATGTTTGGGGAGATAGTTATTTGAAGGGGGTCTATGATGAAGAGGTTGATTTTTCAGGATCGCGGTTTGGTGGCTTGATTAATATTAATGAATCGGAATTCAGGAGCAATCTGATTTTTAAGGACTGTGAATTTTGGACATCTATTATTCTTAATGATGTTTCAGTAGATGAAGAACTTAGAATGGATTGTATTCTAACCGATTTTCTAATCCATATATCTGACTGCAATATATCAAACATCCATGTATTTAACGAGGGTAATTCAGATAGATTAGTCAGGATTCTTCGTTCGGAACTGAAAAAAGGCAGGCTTTTACAACAAGAGAAGGCCAAAACGCTATATGACCTATCTCAATCCACATTAGGGGATGTCCGATTTGAATTTACTAGTAATAATGTTTCTGATTTTTATTTTAATGATACAAATTATTCAGATTTCGATTTTACGCAGATGCACAATCAACTCAGGAATGCAGATTGGCAACTTCATAATTTCTCCATAGATAATAAGACTGTGAATTCATATATAAAAGAAAAAATATCAGGGCCAGAAGCAGGTAAAGCACATAGTCTGTATGATCACACTTTCGAAATGAGAAATAACGTAGAAACATATATTAAGGCAAAAGAGAGAGCCTCCAGACAAGGCGATAGTCAATCGGCATCACAGTTTCTAATAAATGAGATGAGGGCTAAAAGAAAGAAAAGAGCTCATCATCTCTCAACATCTACATTAAGAACTAGAGAGAAATGGCGTTTGAAGCTTTCTCAATGGAAGAATAAATTTTTGGACATAACATGTGGATATGGTGAACAACCGTGGAAAGCAGCAGCATGGGCTGCTGGTATTCCATTGATTTCTGGATTTATTCTGTACCCTCTTTTAGGAGGAGTTCATGAGACGGAATCAGGTCGTCAGCTTACCTTCGATATCAATGGATCGCTTGATCCAAGTATAATAATCGATGTAGTCGGAGCAAACCTATATTTTAGCATTTTAACATTCTCTACAATTGGATCAAGTTCTTACTCTCCGGCAACGTTTTGGTCGGCATTACTCATGGCATTTGAGTCCCTATTAGGTCCATTCTTTGTTGCATTATTTGTATTCACGCTAGGCAAACAAGTGACACGCTAAATTCGGGATTTGAAAATCTCACCATGATATTTCTCTCCCATATCTTCGTAGCAAGTGTGGTGATACGAGTTAATGCCGTCACGGGTTGATTGTATCTTTCCGCCACTCTGTCTCGCCACAGAGGTACCTAATGAGGTCACGGAAACATTCGTGTTCGATACGGAACGCGTTGCAGACCAGTGTCAACTTCAATCCGAGAGAACAGAATAACTCAAGTTGGAGTGGGTAATCTTCGATCAGAGAGTTCAGTTGAGATCTTATTAGAGGAGTTACGCTAGTCAATGAGGACTAGGATATCGATCAACTTTCCACAATCCGCACAACCAGGGAATGATTATCGTATTTCTTAACAAGTCTGATACTTCACCGTCTCCCATGCTGATACAGTGGAATGCTAACAACCAACGGAACGAAATCGTCACGTGAAATAAATTAACGGTAGATGCCAGACGTGGTCAGGTGCCGTTCACTTAGCGAACGAAATAGAACGAGAACAACGTCGGCACGGACCTTGACCCCATGACGTATCTGGTTAGCGTGACTCTGATTGAGAACGAAGAAAAGCAGCCCGGGCGCGATTTCATTCTATCTCATTGATGGACGAGTCACTCCCAAGACTACTACGTAATCTGAACTCAGCCTAGCGCATGATCGTCCGCTTTTGGGGATCCCCGATTGTCGTCGCCTACTTGTCAAATATAGCAGTGGGACACATCCTTAGGCGGTTCGGGCGATCGATCGGCTGATGCAAGACAGCCGATCGTGAGTCTACAATAGATGTTTGATTCGCAGAATACCGACTACATCTCTAAATAATTCATTTTTAGTAAATTAGATGGGGAAACTTTGTGGCATTAGTTCTGCCGATAATTTAGGTCTCTTGGGTAGTATCCCGCACGCGGTTGTCGCCCCCGATAGAATGAAGTAGTACGCAAATATATGCAATACTGTCCGCTCAGATAACAGTCCGAGTGGTAGCCGGATTCACTGTCCCCCTCAGTACCGACTTAGGGTGGTGAAACCGGACGCTTTCAGGCGATTTGTAAACGAGTGAAATTGTAGTGGACTCGCCGGAGTGGGAGACACAAAACCACTTTGTACAAACTTTTGTTATAGTCAAATGATAAGAGTCACCGTTGACCAAAGAGATGAATGCTAGCAATCAACAGAATGAAGTCTGCGCGCGAGAACTAAACTGTAGATGCCAGACGCCGTCGAGTGCCGTTCACTAAGTGACTCAAATAAAATGGGGATAACGTCGGCGCGAAGCCGATCGCCCCGCTGTCTGCTGGGTAGCGCGACTCAAAGTCGTGAAGGAAGAAAGCGGGCCGGGCGCGATTTGAACACGCGACCGTCTGATTAAGAGTCAGACGCTCTGCCGGACTGAGCTACCGGCCCTGTACCTTCGACTTTCGGATGGGACCTAAAATACGTTTCCCTTGGTCGGCGTTGTGGCAGAGAGAACCAGGCGTTACTACATCTGGGACGTCTTTCCCGTCACCTAGACCGTCTGTTGCGATGTAACAATCTTCGGGAGCGTTAAGTGTGGTCGGGCCGACCACTCGGTCAATGAGTACGGGGGTTACGATCTCGTCGATCTCTGACTACGCGATCTTGGGCTGTGGTAGCGTTGGCTACGCCGTCGCCGAGGAGCTCGTCGAACAAGGCAAAGACGTCCGCATCATCGACCGCGACGAGAGCCGCGTTGAGTCGCTTCGCGATCAGGACTTGGACGCCCGTACCGCAGACATCCGCGAGCCCGAGGCTGCTGAGCTCGTCGCTGACCGCGACGTCGTCCTCATCCTTGCCTCGGATGTCGAATCGAACAAACGCGCCGTCGAACACATCCGCGCCGCCGACAACACCCAGTTCGTCGTCGCCCGCGCGAGCGATCCCGTCTCCGGCGACGAACTCGAGGAACTTGGCGCGGACATCGTCATCAACCCGTCGTCGGTGATCGCCGAATCGGCGCTTCGAGCCCTCGAGTCGGGTGAACTCGAGTACAACGCGGGCAAACTCGCCCAGTTGTTAGAGGAGACCGACGAGCGGCTGGCGATCGTCACCCAGGACAGTCCGGACCCGGACTCGATCGCGAGTGCGGCGGCGCTTCAGGCGATTGCCGACCACCTCGGAATCGAGTCGGACATCATCTATCTGGGCGATGTCGGTCATCAGGAGAATCGCGCGTTCGTCAATCTGCTGGGGATCGATCTGGTTCAGTGGGACGAAGTCGAGGATCGATCGGTGTACGATACGGTCGCGCTCGTGGATCACGCGACCTCGTCGGAGATGGAACTCCCCGTTGACATCGTGATCGACCACCACGAATCCGACGTGGAGTTCGAACCCGAGTTCGTCGACATCCGTCCCAACATGTCCTCGACGTCGACGATCATGACGAAATATATTCAGGAGTTCGACATGAACGTCTCCGAGGAAGTCGCGACGGCACTGCTGTATGGCATCCGTGCAGAGACGCTGGATTTCAAACGCGACACAACCCCCGCCGACCTCACCGCCGCGGCCTATCTGTATCCCTTTGCGAACCACGACACCCTAGAACAAGTCGAGTCGCCATCGATGTCACCCGAGACGCTCGATGTGCTCGCCGAAGCGATCGCCAACCGCGACGTGCAGGGGAGTCACCTCGTCTCCAACGCGGGCCTGGTCCGTGATCGGGAGGCGCTGACACAGGCCGCGAGCCACCTGCTCAATCTCGAGGGCGTCACGACGACTGCCGTCTTCGGCATCGCCGATGAGACCATCTTCCTCGCCGGGCGCTCGAAGGACATCCGCATCAACATCGGCAAAGTGCTCGAGGACGCCTACGGTGAGATGGGCGAGACAGCAGGCCACTCGACACAGGCCAGTGCAGAGATCCCACTCGGCATTTTCACTGGCATCGAGATCTCGGAGGATACCCGGGATACACTGCTCGAGTTGACTGAAGAGGCGGTCAAGCGGACGCTGTTCGACGCGATGGGCGTCGATGGCAGCGAAGGGTCAAACGGGAACTAGCGCGCCACTACGCGATCAGTTCGTCTTCTTCATCGTCGGGTTGGCGGACACGCTCGACGACGTCGTTGATCAGGATCACGTCGCCAACGGATCGGACCCACCGGTAGGGAACGATGATGCCCTGTCCGCCGTGGGCGGCGTCTGCAAACAGCTCAGTGTTCAGGTTTCCGAGTGCGAGTCCGGTCACCGCTTCGCCGTCGACGTTCAGCCGCAGGTCCTCGACTTCGCCGACGAAGACGCCGTTGTTTGAGTAAACCTCGCGTCCGACGAGAGAGGTGATCTCTTGAGGAGTATCGTCCATGTCTGGCCTCATGCAGGGTGGACTCTTAATTCTTGGTCAGACATGACAGTCATTGCAGACTGAAACCGAACGTGTTGTCTAGATACCTGCCGATGCTGTGTTACTGTTGGCGATCGCTGTCGGCGGCTAGAATCGAATCGATGGCTGCGTGGTCACCGAGGAGCTGTTCCATCCGGTCGACAGTTTCAACGTTGCGTGTACGCCCACTTCGGACGACGTCTTCAGCACGTTCGACAGTCGTCAGCGTGTCCGTCTGCACCGTCAGAATCGGTGTTCCGCGTTCTGTTGCCTGCCCGATAATCGTTCCCGACGGCCGGTGGCCGCCAGTCAGGATGAGACACCGAATGCCGGGTGCCTCGAGTGCGGCCCGGTGGATCTCGGCGCGATCGCCGCCGGTGATCACGGCGGCGTCTTTCGTCCGGCGGAAATGGCGCAGGGCGCTATCGCCGCCCATCGCACCGACAGTAAACCGCTCGATGTACGCGTCCGCGCCGGCGTCGACGAGCATCGATGCTCCCAGCTCCGCTGCCAGCTCGTCGACTGTCACGCCCGAGAGTACCTGCTCGCTCGGCACGACACCGAAGACCGGAATCCCTCGCCCCTCGAGGAAGGGGACGACATCGGTCTCGAGCGGATCGTATGCAGCGTCTGGAACGTCGTTGAAGATTACGCCGGCGAGACGGTCGCCGAAGGCGTCGGCCGCGGCCAACACGTCGTCGATGTCGCCGGGGACGGTATAGGATGCGACGAGGACAACACGCGCGTCCAACAGCGCTGCGATGTCAACATCCGTGAGATCGACGATGCCGCCGATGTCGTACTCGCCGCCGCCCTCGAGGAACAGTCGATCGGTGCCGTCTGCGAGCGTTTCGAACGCCTCCGAAACGCGCTCTCGGAGCTCCGCTGGGTCCTCGCGCCCGCGGATCGCCTGCTCGATGAACGTCGGCGAGTAGACAACTGGTTCTAAGTCGTGCATCTCCGCGTCGAGGTCGAGGAGTTCGCGAGCGAGCAGCGGATCCTCATCCAGGGTCTTCCCGACATTGCTCTGGAGGCTGGTTCCTTTTGGCTTCATGTAGCCGACGCTGTCGCCCTCGCGCTGTGCAAGCCGGGCGAGTGCGAGCGTGATAGCCGTCTTGCCGGTGCTGGTCTCTAGCGAGCTAACGAGGATCGTGTCGGTGCTGTCGTCGGTCGGTTCGCTGTCGGTGTCGGTCTGGTCGGTCGCCGTGGGTTCAGTGTTGGTCATAGGGTCTCCGTGTCGACGGTGAGTCGAAGGTCGATCGCCTGTACGCCATCGGGGCCGGCAACGAGCGGGTTGATATCGAGTTCGAGGATTGCCGGGAAGTCAGTCACCAGCTGTGAGAGTCGCTGGATCGTCTCGATAACCCCCTCGATATCCGCGGGTTCACGTCCTCGAGCGCCGCGCAACAGCGGTGCTGCTCGAATCTCGTCGATCATCTCTCGAGCGTCGCGTTCGCCGATTGGGGCCACACGTACCGACGTATCCTCGAGAATTTCGACGAAGATGCCGCCGAGGCCGAACAACAAGAGCGGGCCGAACTGCGGATCGCGGTTCATCCCGACGATCGTCTCGGTGGCGACGTCGAGATCGACCAACTCTTGGACCTGCACGCCGAGGATCGTCGCGTCAGGCTGATAGTTGCGCGCTCGAGCGACGAGATCTTCGTAAGCATCGTAGACGTCCGCGTCGGCGACGCCGACTTTCACGCCACCGATATCGGATTTGTGCGAGATATCGGGGCTGACGATCTTCATTACGACGTCGCCGTCGATCCGCTCGGCGACCTCGAGTGCACGCTCTGGGTCGTCGACGATCTCGCCATCCGGGGTTGGGATGCCGTACGCCTCGAGGAGATCCATCGACTCGACGCCCAGTCGGTTGTCGTCACGGCCGGCCGCGCGCTCGAGAATCTCTCGGGCGCGTTCGCGATCGACATCGAACCGTTCGGGCTCCTCGCTCGTCTGGTCGCGAATGCCGCGGTATCGGGCCAGCGCATCGAGTCCAGCGACTGCTCGGGCGGGATCGAAGTAGTTCGGGATCCCGAACTCGCGCAAGACTTCTTCGGCAGCACGTGCTCGCTGTCCGCCCATCAGACAGGTGACGACGGGCGTCTCGTGTTCGGCACGTTTCTCGATGACCGTCTCGGCAAGTGTATCATACTCGAGGACTGCAGTCGGCGCGCTAACTACGACTGCGCTGCCGACGTTCGGATCCGCGAGTGCGATATCGAGCGCCTCGCCAAAGCGATCGGCGTCGGCATCGCCGATGGCGTCGATCGGGTTGTAGATATTGGCCTCATCGGGCATCGCCTCGCTCAACGCATCGATCGTTTCGTCCGTGAAGTCGGCCATCTCGAGGCGCACGTCACCGACTGCATCAGTCGTCAACACGCCAGGGCCACCTGCGTTCGTGACGACTGCAACACCGTCCGAGTCCGGTTCTGACAGTCCTGACAGCGCCCGTGCGTAGTCGAACAGCTCCTGGACGGAGTTAGCACGGATCACGCCCGCCTGCTCGAGGCCGGCTTCATACGCCCGCTCACTGCCGGCGATCGCGCCAGTATGTGAGGAGGCTGCCTGTGCGCCGGCATCAGTACGACCGGATTTGACGAGGACGATCGGCGTCTCGTCGGTCACGTCACGGGCCGCCCGGATGAATTCGTCGCCGTTGTCGATCCCCTCGAGATAGCCGATGATAACGTCCGTCTCTGAATCGGCACCCCACTCGCGGATGAAGTCCGTCTCGTCGAGCACCGCCTTGTTCCCGAGCGAGACGACGTCCTGAAAGCCGATCTCCTGTTCGTTGGCCCAGTCCAGGACGGCCGTGATGAACGCTCCCGACTGGCTCATAAAAGAGATCGAGCCCTCGAGCGCGGTTTCGGGGCCAAAGGAGGCGTTCATATCGTTCGGCGTGGACATAATCCCGAGACTGTTGGGCCCGACGACGTTGAGATCGTACTCTGTGGCGATCTCGCGCAGCCGGCGCTCGCGTTTGGCACCTTCACTGCCAGTCTCCGAGAAGCCGGCGGTGATGACGACGACGTTCTTTGTCCCCGCCTCGGCGATATCATGGATCGACTCGATCACAATATCGGGCGGGACGACGACGACCGCCAGATCGATCGGCGGCGCACTCGACACAGCTGAATAACACTCGAGCCCGAGAATCTCGTCACGTTTCGGATTGATCGGCACGACCTCCCCGACGAACTCGTCACGGAGGTTCTCGACGATCGCACGGCCGACAGCACCGTCGCGGTCGGTCGCGCCAACTACGGCGACGGTCTCGGGGTCGAATAACGCGGATAACCGTCCCATCGTTCACTGGGTCGACGCGAGAGGAATTAAAGCCGTGGCCTCCTCCCGTCTGTTGGGCACGGATACGTCACGTCGGAGCGCCATCCTCGAGACAATCGGGAGGCGATAGCGACCGACGGACTCAGTGCATCGAGATCGACATCCCGGAGCGATCCGAGAGGACGATCGCAAGCAGGTAGAAGCCGATGGCGACGACGACGATGGAGCCACCAGGTGGAAGACTCGCCCAGATCGCAAACGCCAGCCCACCGATTACTGCGGCCTGTCCGAACAGCACGGAGAGATACAACGTTTCACGGAAGCTTCTGGCGATCTGGGAAGCCGTGGCCACCGGCAAGACGAGCATCGCGGCGACGAGGATCACGCCGAGGATCTGCATCGCGCCGACGACGACGACCGCCGTCATGACGATCAACAGGGTGTTGTAGCCGTCGACGTTGAGTCGCGCGACACGAGCCGCCTGTTCGTCGAACGTGATGAACAGCAGCTGCTTGTAGGTCAAGACGATCACGGCGACGACGACGATGGTGAGGAACGCAACCATCCGGGCCCCCTCGACGGTGACGATGGTCAGGCTTCCAAAGAGAAAGCCCTCGATGTCGATCGCCATCGAGACACGTTCACGGCCCCAGCTGATGAGGAGGGTTCCGACGGCGAAACTGCCACTGAGGACGATTGCGATCGGCACGTCACCGTAGGTGTTCGTCTTTGCCGTAAGCCACTGGAGGCCGATCGCCCCAAGCGCGCTGACGACCATCGCGATGAGGATCAACGCGCCGCTATTGCTGACGTGTGAGAGCAACATCGTCCCCTCGGCGAACGCCACGAAGATCAAACCGACGGCGACGCCCGCAAAGGCGGTGTGGGCAAGCGTCTCGCCGATGAGTGCCATCTGCCGATGGACCAGGTACGTCCCGACGAGCGGGGCGACGATGCCAATAAGGACACCTGTCGCGATCGCCCGCCACATAAACGGATGCTGGAAGATGTTCGTTCCGAGGTAGAAATCCATCCACATCCCGACGATGAGGAACTGACTGAACAGGAACTCCGCATGGGGCGCGACGCCGAGCCAAGCGGGCGCGCCACGAAGCCAGTCGAGGGTAATAAACGCAATCATCGCCATCGCGAGCAGCGCGGTCGCGGCGATTCCGCCGAGTTCGAGCTGCGTCCTCGAGGGGCCAACCGCGTGGAGACGCGCACGAACACCTACGCTCTCGCCGGCGGCGTCCGTGGCCTCAGCTGGATTGTTCGTGTCGTGGCTCATTGGTGATCGTGCTCGACGACGCCATGGGCCGCGCCGTAGGCCTTTGCGAGTGCATCGCTCTCGAGGAACGAGACGGTCTTTCCGTGGTGGTAGAGCTCCTTGTTGATACAGGCGATCTTGTTGACGTGTTTGGTGAGGATGTCGATGTCGTGTTCGATGAGAATAATCGTGATCCCTTGTTGGTTGAGTTCGTCGAGCAGTCCGTAGAACTGATCGCGCGACTCCGCGTCGACGCCGACTGTTGGTTCGTCGAGTGCGAGCAGATCCGCCTCGGAGGCGAGCGCACGGGCAATAAAGGCCCGCTGGCGTTGGCCACCTGAGAGCTGGTTGATCTGTCGATCGGCCAGATCACTGACCTCGACCGTTTCGAGGGCCTCATCGACGATTTCGTGATCCTCCTCGGTGAGCCTCGAGCGCCCGGCATGGGCGAACCGACCCATGAGAACGACCTCCCGGACGGTCACGGGCATCGTCTCACCCCGATCGGTCGAGCGCTGGGAGACGTAGCCGATCCGCTCGCCTGCCTCGAACTCCTCGATGGGCTGGCCGAACAGTTCGACCGTGCCGCTATCGGGACGCTGGAGACCGAGCATGAGGTGCAACAGCGTCGTCTTGCCCGACCCGTTTGGGCCGATCAATCCGAGAAAGTCCCCCTGCTCGATCGTCAGCGAGATGTCTTCGACGGCGACTTTCTCGCCGTAGGCGAACGTCACGTCCTGTACGTCGACGATCGGTGTCACTGTCTTCTCCGTTGAGCGTCGAGCGTCCGAACGTTTAATTCTTCCATCTTGCGGCGGCCTCTCGGCCGATACCGACGTGGTCGGTTCTGGCATGGACTCACTCGGCATCGAGCGCCTTGCGCAACGAGGGGAGGTTGATCTCTTCCATCTGTTCGACCCATCCCCAATCGTCCTCGTTCCATTCGCCCGTCGTCCCCTCAACCGGACTAAGCGGCTCTGCGTCAGTCGCCGAACTGCCCTCAAGGAGCTGTTCGGCGTCGCTCGGGAGGTCGTCCATGTCGTTTGGATCACTGGACTCGAACGGATCGTAGAGGATGGTGTCGATGTCGTGTTCGTCGACGATATCGATCAAGTTCGCAACAGCAGCGAAATCCTCACTGGCGTCAGGTGTCGCACCGGTTGGCGTGTGGAACTCGATCCCGTATCGCCGGGCGATGTACTGATAGGAGTCGTGGCCGACGAAGACGACGATCTCGCGGTCTGCGTCCTCGACGAGTTGCTCGAACTGCCGGTCGACCTCGGCGAGTCGCTCGTTGTACGCCTCGGCGTTCTCCTCGAACAGGTCGGCGTTGTCTGGATCGATCTCGGCAAGACCGTTGGCGATGTTCGAAACAGCGTCCTGTGCGAGGACTGGATCGACCCAGGCGTGTGGGTCGTGGAACTCGCTTGCTCCCTCTCCTTCGACCACGTCGACGCTCATCGGAGCCGCGTCGGTGTCGTAGACGAGTTCGCCTTCGTGACGAAGCTCGAAAATGATCTCTGTGTTTCCTGTCTCGAGGCCCGTCAGTTCGACGTAGTCGCCGTAGGACGTGATCTCGATGACGCCCTCCTGAGCGCCTTCGGCCAGTCGCGCGTCGAACTGGAACGCCTCGTTTTGCCCGAGCGGAACGATCCGATCGTCCGAATCTCGGAACACGGCTCCGATCGGCACGCTGCCATCGACCGGCACCTCTGGAACTCCACCATGCCAGTGGTCGATGTGCCAGTAGCCGAGTTGGTCTTCCGAGCGCAGATCATAGAAGTCGAACCGCTCTCTGACGATATCGTCGGGGTCGAACTCGTGGTCGTAGTCCGGTTCCGGTAACCCTTCAGTCTCGTCATCGTCGTCTGCGCCACCAAACGGGATGAGGTGTGGACCCATCCCGCTCATCGCGTCGATCACGGTGACGCTGTCGCCGTAGTCGCGCTCGAGGCCGGAGACGATGTCCTGAGCCCACGAGAATTCGGGTGTGTCCATGTAAATGAACACTTCACTCGAGGCGACGTCTGCGGTGAGGTCGAAGTCGGGCTCCCAGCCGTGTCCCATCTCGCCGGCCGGGACCGGGTTCTCGAACTCGAGTTCGCCGTCGGCGACCTGATTCGCCCAATCCCAGAGCGAAAAGAAGGCGGCGTAGCCACCCTCGTTGCCCATCTCATCGGGCTCGCTCAGACAGCCGGCGACCGCACCGAGCGAGACGGCACCAGTACCCGCAAGCACTGACCGCCGTGTCAGATTCATACCAGTAGGTGGTGGTACGCGGTTAAAAGTATTATTATATCAGCGAGACGATTTAATAAGGCGTGGTGCCGGCGTTTCAGTCGTTAGCAAATCGCCGCTCGAGTGCGAGACTGACAGTCGAAGATCGACAGATCGTTACTCGCCGGTAAGTCGGAGCACTGCACGTCCGTCGTGGAGTTCGACGATGGCGTACTCTTCGATCCCGTCACACCCGTCGACGTCCTCCGTTTCGTACTCGACGTGGCCGTCGGTGACCTCGATCGAATCGACAACGTCGCTGAAGAACGCGAACGTGTCGTCGTCGTGATCGTGATCGTGGTCGTCGTCGTGGTCGTCGTCGTGATCGTCGTCGTGGTCGTCAACTTCGAAGACGACGTAGCCGTTGTCACCTTCGATTGTGACCTCGAACGGCTGGTGGGTGTCCGAAATCGTCGGTGCGTCGTCTTCTGAGGAGCCTGCGGTAAGGTCCTCGCGCTCGTCGTAATCCATGTGGCCACAGGCATGCTCGATATCGTGGTCGCTCAGACCGTGACCGTGGTCGTCGTCGTGGTCGCCGTCGTGGTCGTCACCGTCGTGATCGTGGTCGTCACCGTCGTCGTGATCGTCACCGTCGTGATCGTGGTCGTCACCGTCGTCGTGATCGTCACCGTCGTCGTGATCGTGGCCACCAACGCCTTCCACGAGAAGAGTCATGGTCGACGCTGTCGTTTCGTCGCCGTTGCCGCCGTTGTCTTCATCGCCGTTGTCTCCGTCGTCGTCACCGAGACAGCCCGCGGCGCCAATGAGCGCGATCGAACCGGATGTTGCAAGCAGCTTTCGGCGGGATGTCGAGTGTGGGTTTGTCGTCATGAGGAGTTACCAGCAGTTGGTTATGACTTGTTGGTAATGAACTTGACGATATTATTAACAGGAAACAATGCCATACGGTTCACTAACAGATACTGGTATAGAAGAGGTGTCAGTGACTAACCCAAGCGACTCCGTCGGTCGGCGCGGCTGCTAACGATAGTTTCCTTGATTTCTGACAACACTGCTACTCTGAATGCTCGCCGCGAGATTTCACCAATATCCGCACCCGAACATCATCTGAGTGATATATCGAGTCGGATACCATCTCGCCGTCGATACGCCGGTGGCTGCTCGAGGTCGTCATCACGGACGACCTCGAAGGCGTCGAACCGAACGACGAGCCGCCCCGGTTCGATCGTCGCTCGCAGTATCGGGCCGCGACTCGTGACGACGACGTACGGCGGCGCTGGGACTGGCTGGGCGCGCAACTCATACCCCATCGCCGCGACGACGTCTGCAAGCACCAGTGGCAGCTGCTCGAGCAGGCCCGTCGCCTCGAGTGCCGACTGCAGCCGTTTGGAAACCGCATCGCTATCGGTGGTCCGGGCGGTGTCCCAGGGCTCGGCGACGTGATCCGCACAATGAGAGATGCCCGCAACGATGTCGGGATGTTCGTTTTCGATCCGTCGTCGAGCGTCTCGTACCGGGCGCGACACGACTGTGCGTGCGAGCGGGAGTTACTAAGCTGTCCCGACTCCGTCAACGAGCGTAATGACCACCCATCGAGTCCACCGCCGTCGGGATCACCGTCAGTCTCGTTTGATGACCGCGATCTTGAACGTCTGTACGCGATTGAGCACCGCTTGCACGAACTGTCGCCACGCCGGTTCCTGTCGCGTCTGGGCCTCGAGTTCGTTTTGCAACCGCTCGTTTTCGACCTCGAGCGTGCTGGCGGTCTCCTCGAGAGCCGTCACTCGGTCTTCGAGCTGATAGCGGCGTTCGCGCTGGGCGTGCAGGTCATGCTGGAGTTTATTGCGTTCACGCTCGAGCCTGTCGGCACGGTCGGTGAGACGCTCACGTTCCCGCGTCCGGTCGTCGACGAACGCGTCACGGTCGGTGGTGGCGATTGAATCGTCATCCGTCTCGGCGTCGTCAGTGGGCTCGAGATACCCGGTCCCGACCGCGTTGACGACGGCGCCCGAAAGCAGGATGAGCCCGCCGAAGTACAGCCACGTCAACAGTAGGAGGATGGCACCAACTGGGCCTGCGCCCTCCGAATCAGCGGCGAACGAGACGTACACTCGGAACAGCGACTGGAGTGCCATCCAGCCGACAGCCGCGAGCACGACGCCGGGGATGACCTCTCGCCGGGAGGTGCCGACGTCGGGGAAGTAGTAGTACATCGGGTAGAACGCGACTGCGAGGACGACCACGAGCAGGAGCGATTGGACCACACCCAGCCCTGGAATCGCGGGAAGAAACGCGAACAGGATGCCCGTCGCGGCCGCCACGAACAGTGCGCCACCGATCGCGCCGAAGACGAGCATGGCGTCACGGAGTTGGTCGACGAACGAACCCTCGTTCGTGGTGCCGTAGATCTCCGAAAAGGCTGTATCCAGTCCACGAAATATTTTCAGCGACCCCCACAGGAGCACGACAAGTCCGATTATCGACGATCCCGCCGTCGCAGGTGACTCCTCGAGGGATTCTTCGACTAACAGCTGGCCGCTTTCAGGGAGGAAGTCTTCAGTCGTTGCCGTGACTTCGGCCGCAAACGTCTCGTCGCCGACGATCGTGACGAGAAAGAACACCAGCACGAGCAACGGCAGTAACGAGATAAACGCCTGATACGCGATGCTCGCGGCCATGAACGGGACGTTCTTCTCTTGAATCCCATCGACGACCGTCTTCCCGAACGAAAGGCCGTCCCGAAGGTCGCTGAACATAGAAAACGAAGGGGACCGAACCAAAATAGGCCGTCGGCTTGCAACACCCGTGTTGCTTTTTGGCCCCGACTCTCGATTACGGCTTTTCGATACCCTCAAGCGTCGATTCGACGGCCCCCGTGTCGGCAGGGTGGGTATCCTCCCGCCTCGGTCGGAAAACCGATGAAGAGGGACTCGAGGAGTCAAGCCAGATGAAGACTGTCTGGCTCGAGCGGGCGGGCGAGGATCGACCCACTTGAACTCGACTGAGCCGCCTTGATACGGTCTGCGGTCCCAACCTCCCGGTCGGGTCGCGGGTGCACCGGCATGACTGACAGCGGTCCGGACGAATCTACGGACAGCACGTCGCATTCGATCGTTCTTCGGCGATTCCAGAGACGCCTAGCCGAACACGAACGGAAACCAGAGAAAGGTCAGCAGTGCGGTGACGCCGATTCCCAAGAGATTCAGCCAGATCCCGATTCGCACCATATCCGGGATGGTCAAGTAGCCGGCTCCGAACACGATCGCGTTCGGTGGTGTCGCGACCGGGAGCATGAACGCGAACGACGCCGAAAGCGCAGTGAGCGCCATTAGCCCGAGTGGGTCGATCCCGAGCGTTGCGCCGAGCCCGATCATGATCGGCATGAACACCGTTGCGGTCGCCGTATTCGAGTTGATCTCGGTCAGAAAGACGACGACCCCTGCGATGATGAGCAGCAACACGAGCAGCCGCACGTCGGCGAAGACGGCTAACGCGTTGGCGATCAGTTCGTCAAGGCCACTCAGCTGGAACGCGTTCGCGATCGAGAACCCGGCACCGAGCAGTAACAGGACTCCCCACGGAAGGTCTGCAACCGCCTCCCACTCGAGCAAGAACTCCCGCTCCCGGAGATCGACTGGAACGACGAATAACAGGATCGCCCCGATGATGGCAATCGTCTCGTCGGTCAGTGCCGGCACGATCGGTTCCAGGATGAACGGCCGAAGGATCCAGCCGCCGGCGACGATCGCGAAGACGGCCAGCACGCGGCGCTCGCCGCGTCCGAGTGCTCCCATCGCCTCGAGTTCGGCCTGTACGACGTCCTCGATCCCGGATTCGGGGACGCGTTCCGGCCGGAGCAACACCAGCAACAGATACCAGGTCGCCACCAGAAGGATCGCCGAAGCGGGGAGCGCAAACAGCATCCAGTCGAAAAACCCGATGTCGACGCCGAGACTCGCGCCGGCCACGCCAGCGAAAACGGCGTTGGGCGGACTGCCGATGATCGTCGCTGCCCCGCCGATCGAGGCGCCGTAGGCGATACCGAGCAGCAACGCGATCCCGAACCGTGATCGGGGAAGGTCCTCGGTATCCGGGACCGTCTCTGCTGTCGCCATCGTCGCCTCCTGATTCGGGTTGTCGCGGTGCTCGGCTGTTGTGTCGTCGTCCGCTGTTTCCGTCTGCCCGTCCCCGTCCGTCTCCTGTATCGTGACGTACTGCGTAACGACTGCCGTCCCGATCGGGACCATCATCATGGCCGTCGCCGTGTTCGAGATCCACATCGAGAGCACGGCCGTTGCAAGCATGAAACCGAACAGCAACCGTCCGGGGCTAGCACCGACGAGATTCACGATCGTCAGTGCGATACGCCGATGGAGATCCCAGTATTCGATCGCGAGCGCGAGCAGGAACCCACCGAGGAGCAAGAAGATGATCGGGTCAGCATACGGCGTGGTGGCATCCGCGACGGTTCCAACGTCAGTGAGCGGAAACAACGCGACCGGAAGCAGACTCGTCACCGGGATCGGGACTGCTTCCGTCATCCACCAGATCGCGATCCAGAGCGTCCCGGCTAACACCGCGTTCGCGTCACTCGGAATGGCAAACGGCGTTCCCACGTAGACGATCACGAAGGCGAGCGGCCCCACCAGCAGCCCCAGATTCTCACGCGTCAGCACATCCGGTTCGTCCTCATCCTCCGTCGACGTACTCGAGTCTGCCCCAGCCGCGGTTCTCATTTCGTCGCTCGAATCCAAATGTCGCCCTCGCGGTGCTTGTGGCTTCGTCGTTGTCCCCTTCCACGGAATCGGCTTGTGAGACCGCTCGACAGAATCTCGGATTCCCTACTCATCGGTCGTGCTATGCGACATGGGATTGTAAGAATCAGTGACAGAAGCGCTGAGTGTCTGTTTGCTGTGTATCGTCTCGTTCGATGTCAGCGCAGTCACGACGTCACGGACGGGTATAGTAACAACTGAAACGATTTAACACTGATCGCACAGCCATCGTGCGATCAGGTGTACATTGACTTTCAGTGGCTACTATAGGTCATCGGCATGGGCAGCACCATGCAACGAAAAGCACGATGGAGGGAGCTGGTCGCTCCTCGAGAGAGCGGAGGTGCAAAGCCGCGCAGCCAACGGGGAAAGCGGGTTCGAGTGGGGTCGGTTACAGGACGATGCTCTTCTTGCGCATCATCTCGTGGATCGAGGCGTCGAGCCCTTCGCGGCCGATGCCGGAGTCTTTGTTGCCGCCGAAGGGGACGTCGCCAAGCCCGTGGCTTGGTGCGCCGTTGATCCGGACCGCGCCCGCGTCGATACGGTTGGCCAGCCGCATCGCACGCTTGTAGTCGCTCGTAAAGACTGCCGCGTCGAGTGCGAGGTTGGAGCCGTTGGCGATCTCGAGGGCTTCGTCCTCGTCCGCGAACGTCGTGATGGCGGCAACGGGGCCGAACTGCTCTTCGTCGACGATGCGGGCGTCGTGGGGGACGTTCGCGAGCAGCGTCGGCTCGAAGAACTGATCTCCGAGATCGTCCGGGACGCCCTCGGGGGCGCGGCGTTCGCCGCCACGGACGATTTCGGCGCCTTTCTCGACGGCGTCCTCGACGAGTTCCTCGACCCAGTCGGCCTGGTCTTCGGAGATAAGCGGGCCGAGCGCGGTGTCCTCGTCGAAGAGATCGCCGGCTTGCCAGGCGTCCATCTGCCCGTCGATCAGGTCGACGAGTTCGTCATGGACGTCTTCGTGTGCGAGTACGCGCGAAATAGCCGAGCAGCGCTGCCCGGCGTACTTGAACGACCCCTTCGCGCAGTTGCCTGCGACGTCGGCGAGGTCGGCGTCGTCAAAGACGATCGCGGGCGCGTTGCCGCCGAGTTCCATATGCAAGTTGACCATGCCGCTTTCGCGGGCGACGTGTTTGCCGGCACCCGAAGAGCCGGTCATGGCGATCGCGTTGATGCGGTCATCGCCCGAGAGGAGATCACCAATCTCGCTTGCCTCGCCGGGGACGAAGTTGAACGCGCCGTCCGGAATGCCGTCGACGTCGGCGATGACGTCGGCGAGGACCGCTGCCGAGATGGGCGTCTTGCTCGCGGGCTTGAGCAGGACGCTGTTCCCAGCGGCAAGTGCAGGGGCAACCTGTAATGCCGTCGTCGCCAGCGGGTAGTTGTACGGCGTGATACAGAGCACCGCACCGATCGGCTCGTGTTTGACGATCGCTTGCCAGCCCTCGTGGCCCTCGGTCGAACCTTCGCGATACTCGCCTTTGCTGACGATGTTGCGCGCCTCTTCGGCTGCACGGTCGAACCGCGTCGCGGCCTGTTCGACCTCGCCGCGGGCCGACGAGATTGGCTTGCCAGCCTCGCGAACAATGATCTCTGCGAGTTCCTCTTCGCGCTCGCGAAGGCCCTCAGCGATCGTTTCACACCACTTCGCGCGCTCGACGACCGTCGTCTCGCGCAGTTCCGGTTTGATCTCGTGGGCCGCCTCGAGTGCAGCGTGTGCCGTGGCTGGATCCGCGGCGGCGACCTGTGCGAAGGAACCGCCGTCTGCGAGATCCGAGACTGAGATGACACTCTCGGTTTCGAGCCACTCCCCATCGACGTAGATCCGCTCTCTCCGCTGTGCGACTCTCGTTGCCATACTCACTCCTTGGACCTCCATACTAAAAATGTTTACTCATACTTGAAAAAATACAAACGAGTGTATACTACCACTCCGAAACTCGTTTCTCTTGCAGAAAGAACAACATAGTATTCTTAGCCACGAAGGGCAGTTTCTATATACAGAAAAATTATTCTGTCATGGGCAACGTTTAAGTGTGATGCGAGTGTATCGATAACGTACGATGAGCACCCAGAAGACCGTCCGCCAACAGGCCGACTCCGTCGAAGAGAACAGCCTTCGACTCGAGCAAGAGAAAGCCGAACAGATCGTCGACGCGCTGAACACGGAACTAGCAAACGCATACGTGCTGTATCACCAGCTCAAAAAGCACCACTGGGTCGTCGAGGGGGCAGAGTTCCTGCCGCTTCACGAGTTCCTCGAAGAGGCTTACGAACACGTCGAGGAAGGCGCAGACATCATCGCCGAGCGCGCACAGGCTCTCGGCGGCGTCCCCGTCTCCGGGCCGACCGCTCAGGAGCGGCGAGCGACCGTTGAGTTCGAGGGCGAGGACGTCTACGATGTCCGCACGATGTTCGAAAACGACCTCGAGATGTACGGCGACATTATCGAGTCGATGCGCAACAGCATCGAACTCGCAGAAAACCTCGGCGACTACGCCACCGTTGAAATCCTGCGTGAAATCCTCGTGACGCTCGAGGAAGACGGCCACCACTTCGAGCACTACCTCGAAGACGACACGCTGGTGCTCGAAGAGGCCACGAAGTAACGAGTCGGACGGCGACCGCTCACGGGTTGTTTTTCTACGAGTTAGAGAACCGAGCCAGCAGAGACTCGACTCACGGCTGTTACTTGTGTTTAACAACAGCTGAACCACGGCTGTTGCTTGTGTTTAACAACGGCTGAACGTTCTATCCGGTTCCGGGGCCATCGTCTGTAACGGGGTTTGACCGGAACAAAGACAATGTCGGTGCGTGTCGTGACAGGTATGGCACAAACCGTTGATGAACTCCGAAATGAAATCAGGGTCGCTGTAGGGCGATTCGAGCGAGAGGGATCGGCAGCGTTCACGAAAGAGGACTTAGCCGCAATTTGTGATGCGGTGGAGTATGAGGTTGAGACGAGCGGACGCCTGCCTCCGAAAGCAGAAATGCGGGCCGGAATCTTGTGGAAAATCGGCGCTTTAGAAGAGAATAATCCGAACGCGGCACCGTCGTCATTCCGGAAAAATGAACTGGAAGCTATCGAAACAACTGTTCAGTAGGGTTAGAGGACGTAGCAACAGACTGACTGAAACCCTTGGTTGGTGATCGGTTTCGGAAGTCGTGTTGAATAGACAGTGCAAACTCATCCGTCTTTAGCTAAGCGAAGAATCGCATGACTGCGGCGGCTTATCGGGACAACTTTTCGGAAGGAATGAGGAGGATTCAGCTGTGCACACAGAACCCTCCTCACGTCATATTGAACGTCGTCTCACTAACCTCCTTCCTTCTGAAGCACTCGAAGACCACGCCGAAGGTGTCGGCGTGGTCGAGCGCGAGGGGAAGCTTCAGCTCCCGCCACTTGTCTGGTCGTTTGCGTTCGGCTTCGCCGCAGGCGAAAGCCGAACGCTTGCAGCCTTCAGACGAACCTACAACTCCACTGCTGACGAGTCGATCTCTCCGGGTGGTTTCTATCAGCGGTTGACTCCGACACTCGCAGAGTACCTCCGCGACCTCGTCGAATACGGGTTCGACGAGGTCGCTGTGCCTCACACCGTCTCTGATGAGTTCGACCGCTTTCGGGACGTGATGATCGCTGATGGAACCGTCCTGCGGTTGCACGAGTTGCTCTCTGAAGAGTACAAAGCACGTCACGAGGAGCAGGCTGGAGCGAAGCTCCACCTGCTCCACAACGTCACTGATCAGACGGTCGAACACTTCAGCGTCACAGACGAGAAAACGCATGACAGCACGTTGTTCAACACAGGTTCGTGGCTGGAAGAACGATTAGCGATCTTCGATCTCGCCTACTTCAAGTACCGGCGGTTCGCGTTGATCGACGAGAACGACGGCTACTTTGTTAGCCGGCTGAAAAAGAGCGCAAACCCGGTTGTAACCGAGGAATTACGGGAATGGCGCGGCCGCGCCATTCCCTTGGAAGGCGAGAAAATCTTTGACATCGTCGACGACCTTTCCCGCAAATACATCGACGTGGAAGTCGAGGTCGAGTTCGACCGGCGAGAGTACGCGGGCACGCAGTCACATGATACGAAACGGTTCCGCGTCGTCGGCGTCCGCAACGAGGACGACGACGACTATCATCTGTACATCACGAACCTGTCTCGGGAAGAGTTTCTCCCGGCCGATCTAGCGACGATCTACCGATGTAGATGGGAAGTAGAGCTGTTGTTTCGAGAACTCAAGACTCAGTACGAGCTAGACAAGTTCGACACAACGAAGAAGCATATCGTAGAGATTCTGCTGTACGCAGCGTTGTTATCATTGGTCGTGAGTCGTGATTTGCTCGGGCTGGTCATCGAGCACGCTGATGATGGGATCGTGTTCCCGCCGGAACGCTGGGCGGCGACCTTTCGGTCGCACGCCCAGCTCATCCTCCGTGAACTGAGAGAATATCTCGCCTACTCACCGCCGCCACTGCTACAACGACTGATCGAAGACGCTCAGAAGATCCACAAGCAACGACCAATCCTCCAAGAACAACTCGCTACCACCATCCAACCGACCGCTGAGGTTTAGCTAAAGATCAATGACAGTGCAAACTGAACGGCGAAGAGAATACGTAGCAGAGTAGTTATTATCAGATGATGACTGAGATAGATACTGCACTCACCCTCAAGCAATCAATTCTACTTCTACTGATTTTGCCAATAGCAATAGGATTCGTCTCTCGTCTCTTCGGTGACCCCCTCGTCTCTGGAGTTCTATCCGGGTTTCTAATGGCAATTATCATCTTGCTATTTTATTATTGGTCAGATCTGCTCGGCAACCCCGAATAAGCGGGCTGGTTCAGTAAAAATAGCAGACAGTCAGTGTGCCCATTCTTTCTCCTGTGCTGAACGGTATGTTCTTCACTTGGATGTCACACGCTGTTTTTACCAGTTGGCGTATCAGTCATACTCTATCGCGAGACATTTTATGGTATTTATCGCATGAATTCACCGACGACGGCTTCTCGTTTGGATGCGACTCGAGAACATTGAACATGGATACAGTCACTGGCCGAACGACAGATCGATCACGAATCCACGGCGTTACATACAAGCCACCGTCAGAAACCGTCCGCTATGGGGGGCCTCACGCGTCGGGGAGTCGTTCTCGATCGATGAAACGGCTCAGCGCTCGAGGTCGACAACGCAATCGGCTGCGATCCAGCCGTCGGTGTTGTCGCGTTCGGTAAAGACGACTTTGCCGGGTCGGGTTTCGTGACTGGTCACGATCGCCGTCGGCTCCTCGGCTGTCTCGTCGGATTCGGTATCTTCTCTGCGGACGGGTGCGTCCATTAGGAGGAGTTAGGCGAGCCTAAATCTAAAAAGGTTTTGGTTGGCCTAACTTCACGGTGGGGCCGACGCGCAGACGATTTCACGGCCCAGCTTGAAATCAGTCGCTCTCGTACCCCCATGTATGCAGTTCGACGTCATTCAGGGAGATATCGCTGCACAGTCAGCCGACGTCCTTGTCAACGCCGCCGGCACGAGTCTCCGAATGGGGTCTGGTGTTGCTGGCGCACTTCGGCGGCGCGCAGGCGCAGAGATCAACGAGGAGGCCATGGAGAACGGACCGATCGAACTCGGTGCAGTCGCGGTCACCGACGCTTACGACCTCGACGCCGACTACGTCATCCATGCGGTTGCAATGCCTCACTACGGCGACGGCCAGGCGACCGCTGAGAGCATCCGCGATGCGACCCAGAACACGCTCGAGAGAGCTGACGAACTCGGCTGCCGATCGCTCGTGATCCCAGCGCTTGGCTGTGGCGTCGCCGGCTTCGACCTCGCCGACGGTGCCGAGATCATCGGCGAAACGATCGACGTATACGAGCCAGCGTCACTCGAGGATGTGCGTCTGATCGCATACAGCGACGATGAGTACGAGACGATCCGCGCAGCGACTGCCGACACCGCGGCGTCGAGTTGAGAAACCGCGTTCCTCGACTGGCACTCTACCCCACGGTGGCCTGCGAGTCCGTCGGAACCGGTGGCGTGAACCTAGATTCTTGTTTCTATGAGATGAGAACTGGTAGTAGTTTTACTATGTACGGTCACCAACTACTACGCAGGTGATTAATAGTGTACGATACAATCCTCATTCCGACCGACGGCAGCGAACAGGCAGCCCGCGGCGTCGAACAGGGCCTCAACCTCGCCGACCAGTACGACGCAAAAGTAGTGTGTCTCTACGTCGTCGACGAACGTCGCCACGGACGACCGCCGGCGCTTGGAAGCGTCGAGGCCGAACACGAAAAACTCGAGGACGACGCCACCGAGATGCTCAACGAAATCAAAGCACGTGCCGATGAACTCGGCCTCGAGGTCGATTGTGAGTGTTGCCGAGGGCTTCCGTGGGAAAAGATCACGACCCATGCGGAACGAAACGACGCCGACCTGATCGTGATGGGCCGTCGGGGAGCGACCAACGACCGGACAACGCCACTCGGGAGCGTCACCGACCGGGTCATCCGTCTCACCGAGACACCCGTTCAGGCGGTCTAACACGGTCTGCCGTCCCTCTTTCCCAGCACAATCGCAAGACTGCACGCGGTCGCGTCGGAACTGACGGGCAGCAGTCCGTCAGAAGTGAGGATCGCCGTCTCGAGTCCGTTCCAACTGCTTCTCCACTTTCAGAGACCGGAGATGACTCGTGACAGCAGCCAGACGGTCTCCTGACGGTTGACCGCACCCCCAAGCGAGAACGGCAGCGCACTCCGCGGCTTTTTGCTGTCTCTCCCCTCGCTGCTGTGTTCGTCGCACCGGCTGTTGTGACTGCGTTTGCGGTATCCTCGAGCACGATGGTGTCGAAGAACAGATAATTCGATAGCGGGGACAGACGGCCCGTTTCGGTTGCAACTGGACACAACTAGGCCTCGCCAGCGCCGGAAACGGCTTTGTGCGATCGTCGTATGCGCAGGCTCAGCTCAGCGAGAGCCCGCGGATCTCGACCGAGTTGCCCGCTTCAACGTGGCCGATGATCTGCCCGTCGGTGTCGGCGACGAGCGCCTCGGCACGGTCTTCGGGAACGGCGACGACGAAGCCGGTGCCCATGTTGAACGTTCGGTGCATCTCCTCGTCCGTCACCTTCCCTTCAGCCTGCACGAACTCGAAGATCGGCTGGGCCGGGAACGGATCCTCGATCACGTACTCGTGGTCGCCCATCCGGAGCAGGTTCGTCCAGCCACCACCCGTGATGTGGGCCGCCGCACGAACACCGTGTTCACGCATTGGCTCGAGCAGAGACGTGTAGAGCCGCGTCGGCCGAAGCAGTTCCTCGCCGATCGTCCGATCGTCGTCGTGGGGGAACGCGTCGGTGTACTCGTGGTCGCGCGTGACTGCCTCGCGAGCGAGCGTGAGGCCGTTCGAGTGGATGCCGTTCGAGGCAAAGCCGACGAGGACGTCACCGACCTGTGCCTCTCCCTCGAGAATCTCGTCCTTGCCGGCGAGGCCGGCACAGGTGCCTGCGAGGTCGAAGCCCGTGACGACGTCGGGCATGACAGCTGTCTCGCCGCCGAGGAGCGTCATGCCGGATTCCTCTAGACCGACGGCGAGCCCTTCGCCGATCTCGTTGGTGAGGTCGTCGTCGGGTTCGTCGATCGCGAGGTAATCAACGAACGCAACGGGTTCGACGCCCGCGGCGACGAGGTCGTTGACGTTCATCGCGATGCAGTCGATGCCGATCGTCGAGAAGTCTTCGATGGCTTCGGCGACCATGAGCTTCGTGCCGACGCCATCAGTCGCGAGGGCGAGATAGCGATCGCCGATGTCGATCAGGCCCGCGTACTCGGTCGTCAGATCGCTTCCAAAGGCCTCGAGCAGCGCTGCAGTCGCGTCTTCGCTGGCTTCGATGTCGACGCCGGTGTCGGCGTAAGTGAGCTGTTCCGTTGCAGCATCGTCGTCCGCTGGATCGGTCATGTCTGAACGACCTCTCGGGGTGAGCAAAAGATCACCGGTTGCATGGTCGGCCGCCGGCCCATCGAGCGCGTCTCAGAATAACCCAAACGTCAAATAAAAGCCGACGACCAACACCAGACTCAGGCCGAACACGACGCCGAACACTGGCTTGCTCCACTCGAGGACCGTTTTCCCGTCGAGGGGGCCAAACGGGATCATGTTGAACGCGGCAAGGACGAGATTGATGAGCACGCCGAGGTGACCAACGGTCCCGATAATGCCGGGAAACAACATAAGCGGGAAAAACACCAGTGCAAGCAGGTGGTTTGTAATGGGTCCTGCGAGCGCGACGTGCCCGTTCTGTTTCGTCGTGATCCGGCCCCGGTGGTAGACAGCCCCTGGTGCGGCAAAGAGAAAGCCAATAAGTGCGCTCATGACCGCGAGAAACAGCATCTGGTAGTCTGCACGGAACTCCGCGACCTGGCCGTACTCGATCGCGACCACTTTGTGAGCGAGTTCGTGCAACAGAAAGGCGACGCCGACGGTGACGAAACTCAGCCCGACCATCGCACCGAAGTAGCCGACAGTGACCGGTGAGCGGTGAATCGGCGCCAGCAACAGCGCGAACGCGACACTCAGTGTAATCCAGGCCAGCGCGAGGTCGAACAGTTCCTTGTCGCTGAAAGAGAGTTCCGGCTCCGGCTGCCGGCGTGTTCGCACGCTCATGTCAACAGCCCTCTGAGTAACTCGAGGGTGTTTTCAGCACCGGTGAGAAGCTCACCAAAGAGAGCGTCGACGCCGCCGATTTCGGGAGCGAGCCACGGCAACACCGCGATCGGGAACAGCAGGGTCGCGATCAGACTCCCGATGTTGGTCAACGCAACGATCATAATGAGCCGGAACAGCGGGACATCGAACATGTCGCTCATGGCGTCGCTCACCGGCCGCTCGGAGTCACCGACGATTTCGTTGAGCGTCTGGATATCTCGAATGTTGACTGGCCGGTGTTTGAGTTCGACGTAGCCAGCGAACCAGCCGGGGGCCAGCAGTGGATTGATGCTGGTTAGCCACGCAATCGAGCCGCCGACGCCGGCACTGGTCCAGCGTGCACCAGCGAGTCTGGCGAGTGTAAACGCAAAGAACCCGTTGAACAGAAACCAGGCTCCAAACAGCTTGAGCAAGAACGTATCCTGCACGCCCGCCATAATCAGCAGGAAGAAAAAGCCGAGGAAGCCGATCATCACCAGATAGCCGGCGATCTTCAGTGGCGAGAATCGTCGCTTGGACGCAGTCCCCGAAAGCGACTTGAGGGAAGGAATCTGTGATGGGTTCTCGAGATGGCGTTCGATCCCGGCTTTGTGGCCGGCACCGACAACGGCGACGACGTCGTACCCCTGGTCGCGAAGCTCGTGGAGGTGATTCGCGATGTAGGCGTCACGTTCGTCGATCAGGGCGTTTGCGCCGCGGGGGCTAAACCGGCGAAACTCCTCCATCATCGCGGCGACAACGTCGCCGTCGGTCATCTCTTCGATGTCGATCTCGTCGACGTCTTCGACGTCGCTGCTGCCGGCATCGAGAACGAGGCCGAGGAGGCCACCGATGGCGACACCGACGCCGAGCCCGGCGAGGATACCAACTGTCCCGCGGATCCCGTAGATGCCGGCGCTTTCGAACGCGCCTGCTGAAAACGGTCCAATGAAGGTTCCAGTTGCGACCAGTGCCAGGCAGGCGCTGATCCCGAGACCGACGCCTGCGAGGATCCGTATCGAAAGCCCGTCGAGAAGCCCGCCAGCCGACCCGCTGTTCGTCTCAAGCGAGGGGAGAAAGAGCAACCCGACGAACGCACCGCCGATGGCACCACCTATGGTCGCGCCCACATACTGAAGCGTCGTCGAGCCGGTGACACCAAGCAAGAGGAGGTCGCCAAGCCCGAGCAGCGGTGCGAGAAAGGCAGCGAAGACAAAGCCGACCAAGAGCCCGGCAACGGCACCGAAGGTGAGCCCGATCGTCCGGGGATCGGTAATTCCGAGGGCGAGTCCGCCGACCATCTTCAGCTTCTCGCTAACAGATAGCCGACGCCAGAACCGCTGGATCGTGACCTGAATATCTCGATCGACGAGTGCAACACCGCTTTCGTTGCGCTCGGCGGCCTCGATGGCGGCCCGCATGTCCGCTCCGGGCTCGATGTCGAACCGCTCGCCGAGGCGTGACTGGACATACGAAAGCATCCAGTAGGCCAGAAACTGGAAGACGGTGTTGCCTGAGAGGAGGTCTTTGGCTTCAATATCGTCCGGTGTCCCGCCTTGCATCTGTCGATATCGACCCTCGTCGAGTTCGACGGCGACGACATCTGGGTCTTCACGATCGATCGTTTCGTGTACGTCATCGACGCTCGCCTGCGAGACGTGTGCTGTCCCGAGAACGTGGACAGACCCCTGTTCGTCCGTTGGCGGCTTCGGGGGCTCTGGCACGCCGGCGTCGCCTGCATCGCTCATTAACGATTCAACTCGACGTGGACTTTTACCAGTATCGGACCAAAAGGAAGTAAGACGGACAGATCGTCGACCGCCGACTCGAGTGCGAATCGGCCACGGTCACGCCGTTTCTCGTCTACTGACGACTGTTGCCACCACCGGTGGCGGATGGCGCTGGTTCCGACGCTGTCAGTTCTGCTCGTCGTCGCCGTTCGACAGCGGGACGAACTCTTTTTCCTTGGCGTCCTCGAGGAACGTACTCGCAGTATCGCGCGTATCTGCGACTGTCGCACCGGCCAGCGCACCGATCGCACCGCCAGTGCTCGCGGCGTTTCGACTGAAGACGGCACCGATCGCGGCCCCGACTGCGGCTCCAATCGCTGCGTATCGCGCTCGAAGCAGTACGTGTTTGACGTGGGCTTTCGTGTCCGCAAAGTCCATATGACGACTATCGAGACTATCACGGATAAGTATGTCTCTCAGACCCACATTGTGCAGCGCTCCCACGCCTGTCCGCCAGTCACAAGCGGGCGATTGGCTCGCTTACAGCAGCGTCTCGATGTCGGCAAGCGAGTCGAGAACGTAGTCCGGCTGGATCGGCGACGTCTCGAGTGTCGTCTGATCTGTCACGCCAGTCCGAACGAGTGCGGTCGTCATGCCGGCTCGGTTCCCCAGTTCGATATCGGTGTTGAGGCGATCGCCGACGACCAGCGTCTGTTCGGGCGCCGCCTCGAGACGGTCCATTGCGGCCGTGGCGGCGATCGTGGACGGTTTGCCGAGGATCGCGTCGGGCTCTCGGCCGGCAACGGCCTCCATTGCGGCGAGGATCGCTCCAGTGCCGGGAATCAACCCACCGTCGACCGGAATCGTCGCATCGGGGTCGGTTCCATAAAACGGCACGTCATCATCGAGTGCACGCAACGCCTCCCAGAGCGCACTGTAGGAGAACGCTTTGTCGAACGACCCGAGGACGACGTCGGCGCGCTCGGGGTCGTCGGTGAGTTCGACGGCCGCGTCCGCGAGGATCGTCTCGAGTCGCTCGCTGCCGACGAGATACACGCGCTCGTCGGGATGGGTCGTTGCGAGATACGTCGCCGAGACCGTCGCTGAGGTAAGGACGCTGTCGGAATCGATCGCGATTCCGTGTGGCTCGAGCTTCTCGCCGTAGTGGTCGCTTCCACGGGTCGGATTGTTCGAGAACAGCAGTCGATCGATGCCGGCGTCATCGAGGGCAGAGAGGCCGTCGGTTACGTTCGGGAGCAGCTCCTCGCCTCGAACGATGGTGCCGTCGACGTCGAGGATCGCCGCCTCGTAGCTCGTCATTGTATACTGCTAGGGCTGGCTGTCGATTGAGTGTTGGGTTCGGGGAAATCAGCCGTGGGGATCCGCGGTCACTCCGAGCGTTCGAGTTCTAGGTCCGCCGTCTCGATGCCGGCGGCGTCGGCCCGCTCGTTGGCGTCGATCAGCCGCTCGAGTTTGGCTTCGAACTCGGCGTCGGACAGTTCGCCGGCTGCATACCGATCTTGGAGTTTCGTGACGGGGTCGCGTTCGCGGTCCGATCGACTCGAGTCGGTCGTGTCGGTGCCGACAGGACCAACGCGCTGGGTGAGATACCAGACGAGAAAGACACTCACCACGAGCAGCGCCGTGATCGCGAGGGCATACAGCGGGCCGGCAAACAGCAACACGGCAATGATCAGAATATCGGCAAGGACGAACTTGATGGCGAAGATCTCCGTGAGGCTATAGTTCGTTCCGCCGCGCTCGCTGCCCATAGTGACGTGTTGGGACTGTGTCGGAATAACTGTGGGGATCGGCTACATTCGCCAGGAGCGGGACGTTGGCTGCTGACCGGTCGCTCGAAAACGCGTCGTTCCGGGGAGGGAATTCTTATCCGCAAACCGTCCGTACCCCTGTCTATGACACTCGAGGTCGAACCCCCCGAGCCACCGGAACTGGAGTACGTCGATCCGAACGAGTACGAGGACGCAACGATCAGTGCAGACGGAGCCGACATCGACTACCGCCGCGAGGAACTGCAGGAGTTTCTCGAGGAAGGGGCCTGGGAGGAGGCATTCGAAGAGTGGCTTGTGGATACTGATCTCGAGGAACGGGCGTACGAGATTGCCCGCGACCTCGATCTTTTCGCGGGGTTTGACTTCTTTTGGGACGACTTCGCTGACCGCGTCGGCTATCACGCCCCCGGCATCCCCGAAGACTGGCAGGCGCGGGAGTACCATCCCGACCTCGACACGTGGGGAACTGTCTCCTCGATCAACGCCGAACTAACCGAGTTCGGACAGATCGTCTCGGAAATACTCAAAGACGAGTATATCGACTGGGAGGCCGAGTACGAACCGCCGGAGGATCTGCCGGATTTCGACTGAGTCACTCGACTGAAACGGGTTTTGCACCCATCCGACGGACGCGGTCGCTCCGGTACTGATGGGAGCCGGCGGTGGGAGAACTTCTGTTGACAGGCGACTACTCTCGAGGGACTGCGATATTCTGCGTGCGGCCACCACAGTCCGGACAGAACGCGAGTCAACTGCCCCGCGCACGGTGGCGCGGGGCTTGTCAGTGAACTCGGCCTCTACCCCAAGAGTGGGGGAGCCAGTGTATCTGGCTAACTCGGCGTCCTCGCTCCTGACTTCAGAGCGTATTGACTGACGCTCCTCCGACCGGACGACTGATGGCCCCGCCGGAGATACAACTCCGCAACGTTCTTCGCCGCATTGTAATCCGCGTGATTCGTCCTCCCACACGACTGGCACTCGAACTGCCCAGCGTGCCGGTTATCGTCGTGCGTGAACCCACACTCGTTACACCGCTTCGACGTATTTCGAGGATTCGTCGTATCCACGAACAAGCCCTCAAACTCCGCCTTGTACTCCACGAAGTCCTTCAGCTTGCGGAACGCCCACTCCGAATGCCACGCCGCTTCTGGCAAGTCCTCTCGAATCCCGTCCAACTCCTCGAACACGATACCGTCGCAGTCGTGTTCGAGTGCTTCTTCTATGATACCGTTCGCCACGTTGTGCAAAACGTGTTTCACGTATCGTTCTTCCCTGCCGGATAGGGATTCGATGGTTCGGTGTGCGGATTGCGTCCCGGTCTGCTGGAGACTGCCACGTGTTTTCTCGAACTCGCGGCGGTAGTGGTTGAGTTCATCTGCGTCGAAGAAGCGAGCTGTACTCGTCACAGCGATTTGGTTGACGCCGAGATCAACACCGAGAACCGTTCCGTTCTCGGTCGGTGACTCGGAATCGTCGTCTTCTTTTGGTGTTCGATAGCCAAGATGAATGTACCAATCACCGTCTCGATAGTGGAGTGTGGATTCTGTGTACTCCCACTCATCACTATCAAGATACACACGCTGGTATCCATCTTCGGCTTCGGGAAGAGACAAGTCAGCGTGGACGCGACTGTGGTTTCCGAGCGTGGTGAGTGTGACCGTTTCTTGGTCGGGGAAGACGGTGAGTGTGCGGCGGTCGAATGTCATCGACCGGCTTGTGAACTGTGGTTGTGAGGCTTTCTTTCCGTTTTTGCGGCATTCGATGCAGGATTTGATTGCGCCTGCGACTTCGTGGCAGGCGAGCGTGGCGTGCTGGTCGCCTAACTTGGTTTCCTGCTTGATTTGTTGTTTGGCGAGTTGTCGCACGTCGGACTTGGTGTGGCAAGTGTTCCACGCGAGGGTACTTGCGATGTTGCAGCCGTCGAGCCACTCTTCGATTGTGTCAAGGAGCAGTTGCTCATCCTCGTCATTACGGAGGGTGAGGCGAGTGATGAGTGTTCGACGGTGGTACTCGTCCGACGCCACATGTTCAATAAAGTGCTATTGATTTATAAAAGGCAGGGTTGGGTGTCGGCTTCAACCCCGCCCACGGTGGGGCGGGGAATCCGCCTCGCTACCTAGTTTGAATCGCCCACGTCTCGAAACCCACAGACGGTGCATTCGTAGTACGGTCGGGACGGCGTGTACGGGTCGATCTGAGTCATAGTGGGTTGTTAACTCATGCCACAAAAACGGTTGCGTTGGTATTCTTCTAGCGCACTTATCTCGATAGAGAAGCAGATGTATCCTAATGTATTGGACAGATGTTCAGTATGGGGCGACATGGGGCGCCAGCCGAACCGACATACTATATTCACGAACCGATCGTACGTGAACGATCGTCGCCGTCGGCGACGAGCCGTGAGGCGCGATCGGGCCGGTACTGACGGTTGTCTGGTAGTGTCACCCGTTGCCCGATGGCTGGAGTCGCTGGTCGATTTCGGTTCCAACACGCCGTCCACGTGTGAAGCGGTACGGCTGAGCGCTGGTGGCGTATCCGTCTCGAGGACGGTGAACAAAAAAGCGGTCAGCACGCAGCAGTTGTCGCCGCCGGGCTGGATGCAACGCCTCTACCCGGACCACTCGCCAGCGAGATCGCTCGCGATGTTCGATCGCCACTGCTCGAACCCGTCCTCACAGTCTGCGTTGGCATCGATATGATCGACGAATCCGGCACCAGGTGACTCGAGTTCGTCGCCACAGAACGGACAGCTGATCGGGTCGTTCCAGTCTGCGGTGGTGTTCACTGCCATGCTATCCGTTCTTGGCAGAAGAATCCATATAAGTGTACTCGGTTAAGAACTAGTACCTGTATATGGTATTTAATACCACTATTATTCGGCGTGCTCTCTCTCGATCTCGCTCCCGAGAGCGCGGCTGTCGGCCGCTCGGGGCAGTGTCACAGGCGGCAGGGCAGCTACGGATTCGAGTCCACGCTGTCGACCGAAGGCGAGACTCGAGTCGCTGAATCGGAGCGTACTCGTTCCCCCACCGATCTACTGTTGAACGTGAACGACACGAGTCGAGGGGTGGCCGGCCGGCTCGCCCACTACGACGTCCTCGTGGTGACAGCAGCGATCTGGTTTCTCGGGAAGTTCCTTCGGTACGCTTTTCCGCCGCTGTTTGACCCGTTTCAGGCGAGCTATGGCGTGTCAAACGCGGTTCTGGGGATGGCGTTCACCGGCTTCATGCTCGTCTACGCTGCCATGCAGTTTCCCTCCGGCGTGCTCGCAGACCGACTCGGATCGGTTGTCGTCATTACCACTGGTGCACTCGTCGCAGCGGTCGCGTCGCTCGCGCTGGTCGTCGACTCCCCGTTTCTCGTCCTCGTCGGGGCGATGCTCGTCATGGGTGCTGGAACTGGCGCTCACAAGACCGTCGCCGTCCGGTTGCTGTCTCGAGCCTACCCGTCTCGGACGGGCCGAGCGCTTGGGGTCCTCGACACGTTCGGTGCCTTCGGCGGCGTATTTGCACCCGCTGCAGTCGTCGCCGTTGCGGGACTTTCGTTTGCGTTCGGCGAGAGCTGGCGGCTCATCTTCCTGCTCGCCGGACTCGCGGGAGTCGGCCTTGCTGTGCTGTTCCGGGTTCGGGTCCCACGACGGATGCCAACTGAGTCCGAAGGTGACGCTGCGCCGACCGCAGCTTCAGCTGCCGGCGTCGGCCAGTATGCAACGCTCTTTCGAGACTGGCGATTTTCTGTGTTTGCACTCCTGACGATCCTGTTTTCGTTTACCTACAACGGGTTCGTGGCGTTTGCACCGCTGTATCTGACACAGGAGGCCGGGCTGACGAACGCAGCCGCAGGACTGCTCTACAGCGCGCTCTTTCTTGCGAGCCTGGTCCAGCTCGCCACCGGCGACCTCAGCGATCGAATCGGCCGGCTCCCGATCATTGTCGCGATGCTCGGTCTCGCGTCCGTTGCACTGGTTGCGTTCATCTCGCTGACTGGAATCGCCGGTCCGGTTGTCCTCGGCGCTGCACTCGTTGCCGTCGGGGTGGGTTCGCACGGCTTTCGACCTGTACGGGGTGCGTACCTGATGTCTACGATCCCCGACGACGTCGCCGGCGGTGGCCTCGGAGTGGTCCGCACGATGTTGATGGCTGCCGGCGCCGTCGCACCCGCGATCGTCGGCACGCTATCGGAAACGGCCGGCTTCCAGCCCGCGTTCTGGCTGCTCGCAGCGTCGCTCATCACAGCCACGGGACTCGCAACGCTGCTCTGGCTGCTCGAGTAGTGTGTGCGTAAGCTGGCGTCGAGAACCCGCTGTTTCCCAGTTTACCACGAAAAGAGTTAACACACCCCATTACATAGATACCCTCATGTCTGTTACTGAACCACTCGAGTACGAGTGTGTCGGCTGTGGCCATCGAGAGACGGTCATGGATGCACTCCTCAGCACCTGTCGGCGATGTGGAGGCGAGATGCGAAACGTCGAACTGATCCGGGAGTAGTCGAGTCGGCGACGCGCCGAGCCGGAGTGCCGACAGCGTTCTCGGGAGCGAGGGTGAGGGCAGCCACAGCGTCGGTCAGCGCTCGAGTGCGACCGCAGTACCGATGAGGACGAGTCCGAGCAGGACTGCACCCGCACCGACAGCCCCAGCACCGGTGAGAACGAGCGAACTGCCAGCGACGACGCCGGCACCGCCTCCGCCAGCAACGAGCGGAGTGACGACAGCCTGCGTCTCGTCTGTCGCAGTCTGTTCTCGACGCTGCATTCGATCCTGGAGTGTCTCAAGGGCTGTTTGGATTGCCTCGAGTTCGTCATCCCGGTTGGTCTCCAGCCCTGATTCGATGGCGTCGACACGTGTTTCGAGCGTCGACAGCTGGGTCTCGACCGGCTCGTCAGCGCCATCCTCGAGCAGTTTCCTGAGATCGTCGACCTCGGTCAGCACCGTCTCAAGTCGCCTCTCTTGGTCGTCGATGGTCTCGCGTTGCGCCTCGAGTCGGTTCGCGTGATCGCTCGTCCGGTCGTCGAGCCGCTCGGCTCGGTCGCCGAGGCCGTCATGCTTCCCTGTGATAGCCTCGATGCGATCATCGACGCTCTCGAGGCGGTTGTCGAGGTCGTCTGAGATCGCGTCAAGATCAGCAGCGAGGGCGTCGACCGTCTCTGCGGGTGCTGTTCGTTCCTCGAGTCCAGCCACGGTCTCCGAGACGGCCGACACCGTCTGCGTGAGATCGTCTAGTTCCGTCTCGAGGGTCGCGAGTTCGGCTTCGATGGCAGTCACCCGATCGCTGTCAGCTGCCGTCGTCTCGAGGCCACCGACCGTCTCCTGTGTGGTCTCGAGACGGGTCTCGAGGTCGGCAGTGCGGTCGCGAAACGAGTCGTGGACGGCAGCCAGCTCGTCGTCCAGCGCCGTGACGTGGCCAGCCGTCGATGTGAGTCGCTCTTCGGCGTCCTCGAGAGCCATGGTCGTCGCCTCGAGGTCGACACCGAGTTCGGTGACCCGTTCATCGATGGTCTCGAGGCCGCTATCGACGGCCTCGAGTTCGTCTTCGAGTGTTGAGTCGATCGACTCGAGATCGCCTTCGAGTTGTGCACGTTCCTCGTCAGCTCGCTCTGCGTGGGCTGTGAATCGATCCGAGACATCGCCAATCCGGAGTGCCTGCTCCTCGAGTCGGCCCGCGAGGCCGTCGATTCGAATTCCGTGCCGGTCGACAGTGTCGAGTTCGGCCTCGAGTTCCGAAACCGTTTCCGAGACCGCTTCGAGGGCAGTCGCTGACGCAGTTGTTTCTTCGAGTGTCTCCACCGACGCCTGCAGCCGTTCGAACTGGTCCCCGAGCGTGTCAGTGCGCTCAGCAACTGCCTCGAGATCGGCCGTGAGGTCGCCGATTCGATCGTCGAGCGCTGCCCGTTCGTCCGCGGTTGTTGTCTCGAGGGTTTCGATCGTCGCCTCGAGCGTGTCGAAATCGTCTGTTAGCGCCGACTCGAGAGAATCGACGTCGTCTTCGAGAGCGTCGTACGCGGTTGATACGCCCTCGAGTTCGCCCTCCAGAGTCTCGAGGTCGCTCGTGTAACGCTCACGTTCGGCTTCGAGGTCCGACAGCCCGTCCGTGACCGACTCGAGGTCGTCCTCGAGGGCGTCGACCGTCTCGGCGCTGGCCGTCTCCGCTTCGATGGACTCGAGATCGTCGAACACTGTCTCGAGGTCGGCTCGAACCGACTGGATCTCATCGTCTCGGTCGGCCAGACGGGCGAACAGCTGATCGATCGCGGCATCCGCTCGAGCGCGCTCTGTGTCGGTGCCGTCGTCGAGTGGATCGTCGAACGACAGCGTCGTCTCGCCGGTCGGTGCGGGTATCGCCGTGGAGACGTCGCCACCGGTGTCGTTCACGTCGGCTGGCGACCACGTCACAGCCTCGTGGGCGTCGACACCGTCTTTGGCGGCCGCGAGTGCGCCTCTGGCAGCGCTTGTGGCTGGATCGTTGGCGAGTCGCACGCCCCGGATCGAAAACGGCAGCGGTGCCGCATCGAACCGACCGCCAAGGAGATATTCGAGTCCATCGACTACGCCCGACCCAGCGAGTGCGACCGGGACGGCCAACCCTTGCTGGACATCGTTCTCGCTGGCTTCTGTCTCGAGCGCTGCTGCGAGGTCACTGATCAACGCGTCGAAGGCCGCGGCAAGCGCAGCCTCGATCTCGCCTGCTGCCGCGTCGGGATCGAGGGCAAACTGCTCGAGCGTGGCTTCGACCTGTGCTGGCTCGTGCCCTGTCTCGGTGGCTGCCTGTTCGACGACCCACGCACTCCCTTTTGCAAGCGAGAACGCCAGTGCAGGCACGCCGTAGTATGCGAGTGTGACGCTCGTGGTCTGGGGGCCGAGACGGATGCCGAGTCCAGTGTAGTTGTCGTCAGTGAACTGGTCGTAGACGACGGCAAACCCGCTGCTGATCGGTGTGACATCGAGTCCGCGATTGGCGAGGATCGACGCGACAGTATCGCGATGCGTGTCGGTCGGATCGTCCGCGTCGACCAGCGGTCCCGGAGTCGTATAACAGAGCCGCCCATCGACTGCATCGTCGATTTCGAGGACATCGTCAACGAGCGTCTCGAGTGCCGGTCCGGCGTACCCAGCTTCCGACAGGACACCGTTTGCGAACAGTGTTGCAGGCGTCTCACCCTCGGCATCGGCGAGGGTTTTTGCAGTCGGCCCGACCGCATACCGCGTCTCGTCCTGCTCGACGAACAGTTCATCACCCGTTTCCGTCCCTGCTGACTCGGCTTTCTCCTCGTCGGCTGGAACGACGATCGGACGAACCGATTCGATCGCCACCCCGTTTGACGCCTCGACAGCCGCTCGGATCGCCTCTGGACCGATATCGAGACCGTATTCCATGGCAACGGCAAATCGGACAGTCCTCTTTGCGTTTTGGCCTCGAATACCAGAACTGAAAACCAGCCGTGAGCTGCTCCCGTCGGCTGGGTATCAGTTCCGGCCCACCCGCGTGACGTACACCGGTGCCGGGATACGGGTACGAGCGCCAGCTCGAGACAGATCTCGAGTCGGCGATTCTGGCTGTCCGTCAGGAGGGCGACGGCCTTGACGCCGGTCGAGTGAGTGCGTATCTCCTCGGGGAGGATCAGATCAATCGCTATCTGATCGGGCTCCAAAACGACTGTACGCGGGCCTCGTTTTACTGTACAGCCACACGATCGATCGCATACAAGCCGGTTACAGGGGGGTCGCCATCCGAACTGGCCGACACTGTCCCGGGAATCACTAACCGAAGACAGCTTCGCGACTGGATCGTCGAGCAGGACTGGTCGTGGCTTCATCCGCGCTATCGGTGGCTGCTCGAGGCAGACTGATACGGACTGCTGTCAGTCAGTGCCGGTGTGCCTGCAGGGCGGTCGCAGGTGCACCGAGACGCCGGGAGTGCAGCTCGTCCGACAGCGGAACCGAGTTCTCGGTCACTCCGCCGAGTGTGCCGTCACCGAGTCCCCGACAGTGACCGACTCATCGAGTGCGAGTATCGCCCCAAGGGAGTCGTCGGGAACGCGTGTGTTGACCATCAGCCGGAAGTAGTGATCGAACCACGCCTCGCTGGCCCACTCGGGCAGGGTCGCCTCCCGACGTTCGACGAACGTTTCCTGAAAGTCCTCGGTCGGTTCGCCTGTCTCGGGATCCCGCGTCGGGACGACACACCGCTGACACGGGTTGACCCCCTGGAGCGTGGTCGACCCGATATCGAACGGGACGACCCGTCCGGGAGCGTCGTAGAGTCGGTCCTCCCAGAACGCGGGCGCATCGAGGATGAGATTCGGCCGCAGCCGACGACACATCTCGCCAGCGTCGATCCCATCGTACCACGAGGCGACTGCCTCGAGTGTGCCCGTACTGATCACCGTCGGCCCCGAGGCATCCGTATCGTCCGGGAACCCGCCCTCGTCGTTGCGAACGAGTTCGACCGGGTAGCCGACGTAGTCTGACAGCCATGCCGTGAAACAGTCTCGGTCGAGTTCGAGGTGGAACGTCTGTCGCTCGTCGTGACCGTGCTCACCGACCGTGACCGTCTCCCGTTCGAAGTCGTAGGTCGCCTCGAGTGTATGGAGTCGACGCTCTCGCTTGCCGTTGACATACCGGTCGTTCGGCTCGGTCGCTGCCATCGCATCCGGTGACTGTTCGACGATCGCATACCGCCGATCCCACGACAGCCCGCCGTTCGTGACGATCTCGGCCTCGGTGATCGACACCCCGTCGAGGGATTTGATCGGATAGACACGGATGGACTCGAGCTGTGGCATCGTTCGTGCCGTCGGTTCGCCGATGCATATGTGTATCTGTTCAGTCGAATCCGATCGTGGCCACGGCTCGAATCGAGGCTTCACGCCGCTACTCGAGGACACGTTTTTCCCGTTCGGAACCGTCAGGACAACCGAAATGTCTGTCGAAAACCCCCTCGCCGAGGTCGTCGATAACCTCGTTTACGAACCGGAACAGGTCCACGAACACGGTATCGATCTGACCGTCAGCGCAGTTTACGAGGTCGCTGCTCCCGGCCAGCTGGACTTCGGGGGCGACGAACTCGAGGATGCCGACCTCGAGCCAGTGGCGACCGACCTCCGACAGCCCGACGACGAGTTCGGCTGGTGGGACCTCGAGGGCGGCCAGTACGTCATCCAGCACAACGAGTTTCTGACCGGCCTCGAGGAACCGCTGCAGCTTCAGCCGCGGAACGAACTGCTGGCTCGTGGCGGCTCACACCCCTCGGTACTGGTCACCACACATCTGCCGTTGATCCCACTAACGGTCGCCGACGGCGGCTTGCGAATCAAAGAGAACGCGCGGATATCGACGCTGCTGTCGACTGGCGCTCGACCTGCTCGTCCCGAGTAAGTCGGGGGTGCCGTCCGCCCTCGTGCTCTCCGCTCGAGCGACCAACAGCAACAGCCGGCGGTGTATTTATGTCTGTGTACCAAACGTCGTTGTAATGTATCAGGACGTTCTCATTCCGACGGACGGGAGCGATGGCACTCGTCAGTCGATCACCCATGGCCTGACGATCGCAGATCGCTTCGATGCGACGATTCACGCACTTTCGATCGTGCCGGAGGGGCCGCTCGGAACGCTCCAGAGCGATGCAGCGACACCCGCTGCCCATCGCGCTGTCGATCGAATCGAGGCCGAAGCGTCCCGGGGCGGTGCCGAGGCCGTAACGGCGGTCGAGCAGGGCGTCCCACACGAGGAGATCCTCGAGTACGCCGACGACCACGATATCGACATGATCATCATGGGGACACAGGGCCGGACGGGGCTCGATCGACTCCTGGTCGGCAGCGTCACCGAACGCGTCGTCCGAATGGCCGACGTCCCCGTCGTGACCGTGCGCCTGACCGACGAGATCCAGATCGACGACGCCGATGATGCCGAACGGATCGCTCGAGCGACCCTGACAGCCGATGTCGAGGAACTCGAGGCGGACGACATCACGCTGCTCGAGAAGCCACATCGAATCAGTGCCGTCTGGACCGTCTCTCTGGAGACCGATTCGGAGACGGTGCAGGTCCACGTCGACGCGCTCTCGGGAGAGGCCCGAGTCGAGAGATGACGTGTAGGCTGATCAAAAACCGCTCTCCGCTCCGTTTTCTCGGCTGTTTCGTCTGAATCAGCCACCGACTGCGCCGTCGAACAGCTGCCCGTCGTCCCCAGTGTTATGCACGGACAACAGTCCAGTAGGCCCCACCATCGAAGATACAGGAGTGATCACATGATTCAAATGTCCGATTTGACTGTACAACGGTGGCACGCACTTATGCTGTGATTTCGGGTTGGGAACCGATATGAGGGCAGACCTGTGAACAGACGAACGATCTTGAAAACGGTTGCGGCTGGGAGTATCGTCCCAGCAGCACACATCGGGAAGCAAACAGTTGCCAGTGAACCAGCCGACACCACTGCAGCCGACAGTGATATGACCACCGACAGTGACACGACAGCTGACCACGAGGACACCCCAGTCGCCGTCCGTATCGTCGAAATTCCGGAGACCGTTACGGGAGGTGCAGTACTCGAGTGGACCGTCGAGGTCGAGAACCCGACCGATCAGTCGATCCGTCCAACCATCGAGTACACCGTCGATGGCGAGCCGGCAGGGAACGTGACACTCACCGTCGGCCCCGGCGAGACCGAGCGACCGTTTCCCTCGAGCTACCGGACCGAACCCGTCCCGGAAGACGACGAGGTGACGGTTCGGGCCGACGCCAACGGCGAGACAGACGAACGCACCGTTGGAATTCGTGCGACCGACGAACTGGACCCTGAACTGCAGTTTCCCGACCCCGAACCAGCCGTCCAGCCGGAGACGACAGTCCACTTCGAAGTCGGTGCTGTCGACCCCGATGCCGTTCAGACGACCACCTGGTGGATCGACGGCGAGAACGTTGGCGACACGCTGGCAGATCCATGGCAGGGAGTTTATTACGTCGAACAGGCAGCCCACTACTGGCAGGAGACGTTCGAGAGTGACGGACACGACAAGCGTGACGAGACCTACGAGGTGGTCGCTGGTGTCGACGTCGACGGCGAGCAGTACCGAGCCAGTTGGACGATCACCGTCACGCCGACAGGGCTCGAAGACCCAACCATCGACACCGCGCGACCAGCCCCTGGCCCTCTCGAGATCAGTCCCGGGGGAATGACTCTCGAGATCGACGTCAGTGACCCAGATGGAAACCTCGAGCGTGTCGTCTGGTGGCTCACCCAGGCGGATCGGATCCTTGGCGTGAGTGACGTCTCGGGCGCGTCAGATACAGCAACGCTCTCCGTCGACAGCGGTCGCTGTCACTCCTGTCAGCTCATTCCCTGGGTAATCACGGCTGATGGAACGTTCACCGCCGAACCGCTGTGGGAGTTCGTGGAGCCCGGCATCGACCCCGATGGCGCTGGCCTCGAGACCGAATCCTTCTAAACGGCCGACCCAACATGCTTTGGATGTGGAATTATCAGGGTCTATCACGTTCGTGCTGAGGACGGGGGCAGAACACCAGTCGTTGCCACGAATGGAGTTCTCACTCTGAGACATCGCCCCTCGTCTTTTAGACGGCGACGACCGGCCAGCGCCGACACAATCATGAACCGTCCTGCGACCACGCCGGTCACGCAGCACAACGGCGCGTCTCAACCCTGACCAAACCGCTCGCCAGCGATGACACTCCTGGTGGTCGTGGACAGCCACGCGGTACAGTCGAAACGTCTCCGGTTTTCACTCGGTTACGGCTGCTTGCGCGTCGAACGATCAGAGAGAATCGCCGGAATGTCGGTTGCGTCGCTCGCGAATTGAAAAGCCAGGGCGGGGATTTGAACCCCGGGAGTCTCGATTACAAGTCGAGTGCATGAACCACCCATGCTCCCCTGGCGCAGTTTTCGATTAGCGGTCCTCCTTTGAATGTGTATCGTTTTCCGATGAGTCCTCGCCCTCGAGTGAGCGCTGCATTGTGACTCGGAAATCGTCGTACCCTTTTCGGGCGTAAAATCGCCGTGCAGCCTCATTATCGGCCATCACCTCGAGGAGAAGGATGTCTACACCCTGGTCGGCAAGCGCGTTCTCGACGGCCTCGAGCAACGCGGTGCCGATCCCGTGGTTGCGAAAGGCGGGGTCGACGTAGAGATTCGACAGGTGGCCACGGGTGGCATCGAGCTCGAGCGAGCCGTGTTCAACGGCAAACGACGCAAAGCCGACAACATTGCCACCGAGGCGAGCAACAAGCAGGCCGTCGTTGATCTGGTGGGCCGTGAGCGTCTCGCGCATCGTCTCCCGGTTGGCAGCAGCTCGGACGGACGAGTCGTAGGTGCGCTGGTCACGGGCAAGCCGAACCCAGAGCGTCGTGACTGCTTCGATGTCGTCTTGAGACGCGTGTTCAATCGTCGGCTGGCTGTTGCTGTGTGGGTCCATTTTCGAGTGCCGTCACGGCAGGGAGCGGTTCCGCAGTGAGCATCCGCAACGCGGCACCGCCGCCGGTGCTGACGTGCGAAAAGCCGTCGACGCCGAGTTGGCGCAGCGCCGAGGCCGTATCACCGCCGCCGACGATACTCATCTCGACAGCTGTCGCCGCGTTGTAGAGCTCCCGTGTTCCCGTCTCGAAAGCCTCGTCCTCGAAGACGCCGGCCGGCCCGTTGAGGATCACCGTGCCCGCATCCTCGAGCAGTCGCTCGTAGTAAGCAAGCGTCGAACTGCCGATGTCCATCGCGGCCTCGCCGTCCTGTGGTGGCAAGGCGTTGACGCCGATTTCGTGTCGCTGCCCGTCGCGTTCGACGGCAACGTCACGCGGGAGTGCAACCTGTTCGCCGTAGGCATCGAGCAAGTCAGCGGCGCGATCGATCTCGTCCCAGTAGCCCTGATCGTAGATGAAGTCAGAGCTCGCGTCGCCGAGGTCGACCCCGTCGGCGATGAGAAAGACGTTGCCGACAACGCCGGCAGTGAGGACGTGATCGGCCAGCCCCTTCTCCAAGACGCTCCAGGCGACGTCGATCGAATCGGGAACTTTCGCGCCACCGAGAACGTAGATGCGTGGTTCAGGTGTCTCTTCGATCGAGCCGAGGGTATCGAGTTCGGACTCCATCACGCGGCCGGCGTAGCCGGGCAAAACGGTTGGAAAGCCGACGAGCGACGGCTGTGATCGGTGTGCCGCGGCGAAGGCGTCGTTGACGTAGGCGTCAAGTACCGGGGCCAGTCCCTGTACGAGATGGGTTCGAGCGGCCCGTTCTGGTTCGAACTCCATATACTCCTCGCTGTAAAAACGCGTGTTTTCGAGGACGATGCAGTCGCCATTTTCGAGCGCGCTGACGGCCTCGCGAGCAGCGTTGCTGAACGTGGCATCCACGTAGTCGACGGGATGTGAGAGCAGTTCAGAGAGTCGGTCGGCGTGTGACTCGAGGGAGACGAACTCATCACCACCGGGACGACCCTGGTGGGCGAGGACGGCAACTCGGCCGCCTCGCTCGATCAGTTCCGAAAGGGTGTCAACGTGGGCGCGTAGTCGGGCATCGTCGGCGAGCATGCCGTCGTCACCAATAGGGCTATTGACGTCGATGCGGACGCCGACGGTGGTCCCTTCGACGTCGAGGTCGTCGAGGGTATCGGTCATTATCGACCAGTCCACCGCGGCCCCCGAAAGGTCTTTCTATCGGAGAGATCGATGTCGATGACTGTTAGCATAGCACAGGTGTCTGTCGGCGCAGCCAGCGGAAGGACAGCGCCACCGTTGGCGCGAGCGGGTCGACAGGGGCGTTCAAACCGCTCGACAGTCCGTACAGACTAACTGTCCGTTCGCATCCCACAGCGAGTCCGCAAGCGAGCCACAGGCCTCACAGACACCCTGCGTCGAGTACTCGTCGCCGTTGGAACGCACCGGTGACTCGTGGTCGGAGCCGGCAAGAGTGGTCGACTGGGGGGAACGCTCGTCGATCGGCCGTTCCTCCTCGAGTGTCGGATTGCCTGACCGTGGCGGCGTCATCGTCGCCTGGAACGATCCCGCAGCGGCGATGACGTCTCGTTGAGTCACTAGCCCCACCACGCCGCTGTCGTCTTCAACCACGACGTTGCGGATGTCTTCACGAGCCATCGTGCTGGCAACATCGGTGAGCGACCGATCCGGACCGAACGTGATGACTGGCGAGGTCATCACGTCACCGACGGTCGTCTCATCGGGCTCGTGGCCGTCGCCGACGACACCGAGGACATCCCATTCGGTCATAATACCAACTGGTTCGCTCCCGCGGACGACGAGCACGCAACTCGCGCGTTCCTCGCGCATGAGCGCAACTGCGCCGCGGACGGAGTCTGACTCGCTCACACCGACGTATTCAGTCGCCAGGATATCCCTGACGGACAGTTCCGATTCCATATGTGAACAATACCCATAGATGGGCTAAAAGCTACCTCCACTACACTTAAGCAAATTCGCCACGAAGATCCGTGACTCACCGTCTCGAGCAGCCTACCACTCGAGTTCGACGCGGGTGCCGTCGGCACGGCACGTTTCGAGCGCGTGTTTCGCTGCGAAGCCAGCATCGTGTGCGCTCTTTCCACGCCCGACGCCGACCTGCAACTCGACATCGACTGCTTCTTCGACATGGGTAATCGCCTCCTCGTAGTCGGCTTCTTCGAGATCCGGGCAGACGACGATGATGTTGTCGCCGCCAACGAAAAAGGAGAGGCTGTTGTGGGCGTAGCGCATGTGGCGCATGAGCTCCGCATACCCCTGCTCGATCTCGATGAACGTATCGAAGGCGTTGAGCTCATCAGTGTACTGGCCAGTCGCGTTGACGACGTCGAAATGCGCGATCTGGACGTCTTCGTCGGTTCGGTGGACGTCATCGATGACCCGTCCCTCGAGACACTCTCGTCGGTCTTTGTCCTGTGCGCTACCGGCGTCCTGAATACGTGTTGTTGCGTCTGCAAGTGCCTGAACCGGGTTCGTACCGGTCGCGACACCGAGGCTGAGTGTCACGGGGTAGCGGTTGCCGACGGACTCCTGAAGGAGTTCGTGATCTTCGAACGAGCAGCCGTTCGTGACGGCGACCATGTTATCGAAACGGGTGAAAAAGACGTAGCCGTCACGGTTGCCGACGAACTGGGAGATGTCGGCATAGAGCCGGGATTGCAGCGTCTGGAGGTCTGCCTCCCTGCGTGGCTCTGGTGTCACCGTCCACGGCCCGTAGTTGTCGATCTGAAAGAGCGTCACCTGCGTATTAGTCACGGTGATCGATTCTTTCGAACGGCGTCGTATAAGTGATACGTAATCCAGATTCGTGATGGGAGTCGAAAACGCGACAGTCGATCGGCTCGAGCCGACAGTTAGGCGTGTTTCTTCTCCGGGTCTGCACCCTGTGGGTGGTAGTCCCAGAAGTCACCGGCCCGCATTGCGGCGCCGACTGCTTTGTGCATGTCGAGGATCGTCTCGAACTCCTCGTCATCGATGTATTCGAAGATGTCGCTCATCGGCACGACCGTCTCGTGGTTGATCCGGATCGGGTCGTCGCCGTGCTCGGCAACGAACTCGTCACGGTTGAGCGGGAAGTCCTCCTCCTCGTCGACTTTGTCAGCGATGATCCGCATGTCGAACTTTCGCATTCCTTCGCTCCCTTGCTCTCCGTCGGGATCGTGTGGCCAGTCCATATGGGAACGTGTGTAGGGGTCCCGCAAAAGGGTTACTCTCCATCGTCGCCTCGGTACGGCGCGGTCGCCTGACTGGGTCGGTTTCTGACCGCAGCCGTGTGGGTGGGTGGTCGCAGTCGGTCAGCGATAGTAACAACTGCAACTATGTACACGCTGATCGCACAGCCATCGTGCGATCAGATGTGCAGTGACGTGCAGTGGCTACTATATCGCTTCGAGATGCCGGGGGTCGATCCGGTACTTGACGGGACTATCTTTTTTACATTCGATGCGATATGACCGGACGAGATGACCTCAAACAGGCAACTCAGTCCCGAATGCACGGCACATCTCGAGCAAGCGCTAGCGGAAACTGACCCTGCGGAAAAGGACTTTCACGTGCGGCAGGTGCTACAAGCGTGTGCTGCCGGCCAGCTTTCGGACGAGACTGAGGCGGAGTAGGATTTTCGGCCCGGTGAATCGCCGCAGGCTGTGACTCGAGTGCGGGTTCATTTTACGGGGGACACGTGCTGTCAGTAGCACGTCCAACATCGTTCCAAGGCCACCAGAACGTGCGCTGTTTCGTTTGCTGTGACTCTCACTCAAGCCAGTGGCTTCCCTCGAGCAACGACTCAGGGATCTCGCTTGCGTTGGCGTGTAAGGACTTGCACACGACGGCGACGTCCTCGAATCGTGGGCCTCGAGAGGCAACCAGCGGGTCGGTGTCCCACTCGATAAATCCCATGTCTGCTAGCAGTGGCAGATGACGATGGTGGAGCTCTTGTCGAAGTGTGTCTCGATCACCGAACGACGTCGCTGGCGTCGCGCCGTCCGGCAACGAAACGGACTGAGCTGTCGGTTGATCCAGCAGTGAGGCGACGAGTTGACGGCGTGGCTCAGCCGAGATGGCTGTGAACACGTCGTTCCATTTCCTCACTGGCTGTGGCTCTTCCGTAACTCGTTGTCGAGTCATACGAACGCCTTCCATCTGATCTGGCTAAAGCATTACGATATTGATATAATGGTTAATAATGCGATAACATCGGGCTGGTGGACAACAGCGGGAACGATGTTCGGATGCGGTTCCGACGAGGAGTGGCTTTCGTCTGGAATCTCGAGCATCATGTCCGTGTCGGTCATCTGAGAGCTAGCTCGAGGGTGTCATTCAGTTGCTTATAATAATCACCGTCAGATATATGTCGCTGTAAACGAATATAGCGAACGAAACCCTGCGCCCAAAGGCACACACGTCCGCACGTGTGTTCCACCCGGTGTGGGTAGTTCAACGCCCAACGAAGCGATTATCGGCCGTCTCGAGTCGACGGCCATCGCTGACTGTGTACGAGACATATCATGATTGGATCCTCCTCAGCGGGAGTCTCCCATCCCGCGCGACGGTCTGTTTGCCCCAAACGTCTACCGATGAGCCGCCTCAAACAGTGGGATCGATGGAGGTGACCACCGATCTCGAGGCCAGCGACGACGATGAGTCGGCCGACTCGTCGCGGCCTCGCTGTTCGGTCTGTGGCTCGCTGCTGTCGATGGTGACCGTGATCGGGCCGGATGAAGCCATTGCGTCGCCCTGTGGCTGTCATGCCCCACCCGATATACTCGAGTCCTCGTAGACGAGTCCGCTCTGGATGTCGTTAGTCGAATCCGACTGGCTACCAGCGACGTGGAGTGCGGTTGTCGAGATTACGAACGTGCTGTTTTCGCCTCCTGGTTCTGGCTGACAGAGCGGGCCGCTGCAAGTGGGTTTTCGTGGTCGTGTGATCGGGTACGATTCTCAGCAGTTCACCCGTCGAGAGCGATTTCCTCCTCAGTCTGTCCATCCGTTCGTCAGCACGTTCGTCGATCACGAGTTCCTCGAGTCCGCCTCGAACTGTCACCTACAGAGGTCACTGGTCAGACTGGACTGCTCAAGCGCCGTGGCAATTGCCCACCAGAAAACGTGTTCGGCGGTCTACTGATCCGCCCAGCTGGACCGTCTCTCAGTCGTCGGCTGTCGTTTCGGCTTCGTCGCCGAGCACTTCCTCGCGGTGTTCGTCGAGCAGCGGCGCGCGGCCGCGTGGTTTGGGCGTCGTCTTGGACATCTTGATCGGATTGCCGGCAATCTCGACGTCACGGTCAGCACCGGGTTGTTCGACCGGAACGAGCATGTCACGCGCGTGAACGTGCGGATCCTCGAAGATCTCCTCGGTCGTCTGGACCGGCGCAACGGGAACTCGGCCCTCGAGTGTGTCGATGAGTTCGTCGTTGGTCAATTCGGCCGTCCATGCGGCCATTTCTTCGCGCAGCGCGTCGCGATTCTCGAGGCGGTCAGCCGCGGTTGGGTACTCCTCGGCAAGGTCTTCGCGTCCCATCGCCGCACACACTTCCTCCCAGTGGTTGGTGCCGAAGGCGGCGATGACAGTGTAGCCGTCGTCCGTCTCGAAGGCATCGTAGGGGAACAGGGTGGGGTGGGAGTTGCCCTGTCGAGTCGGAGGGGTACCAGCGTAGGACTGCTGGTAAATCGCGCGTTCGGTGAAACTCAGCATCGAGTCGTACATGCCGGTGTCGACGTACTGGCCTTCGCCAGTCTGTTCGCGGTGGTTGACCGCCGCGAGAATGCCGACGCAGTTTAGCGCCGCAGTAAAGAGGTCACCGACGCCGGGTCCGGTTTTCGTCGGTGGGCCGTCTTCCTGTCCAGTAATCTCCATGACGCCGCCGAGTGCTTGCGCAATGAGGTCGAACGAGGGCTGTCCCTGGCGGTGTGTTTCGCCCGTGCGTGGGTCACCGAAGCCACGGATCGAGGAGTAGATGAGCTCTGGATTGTACTCGGTGAGCGTTTCGTAGCCGAGATCGTACTTCTCCATCGTCCCCGCACGATAGTTTTCGACGACAATGTCGGCCTCTTCGACGAGCGAGAGGAAATCCTCGCGGTCCTCGTCGTCACCGAAGTTGAGCTCGATGCTCTTTTTTCCGCGGTTGACACTCTGGAAGTACCCACCGTAGGCTTCCGCTTCGGGGTCGTCGACGAACGGCGGATTCGAGCGGATAAGGTCGCCGCCCGGTCGTTCGATCTTGACCACGTCTGCACCCATGTCCGCGAGTAACATCGTACAGTACGGCCCAGCAAGCACCTGGGTCAGATCGAGCACACGGAGATTCGAAAGCGCTCCCATGTACGAGTCCTTGCGATACCAGCACCTAAATCCTTACTATTGATCATGAACTTTGTTAGATCGTAACATAGGGACGCTGTTAGGATGTTTAAGGAGTATGATCATGGAAGATCATTAGGTTTATAGTGGTGTTCCTCATGGTTCTGCATACGATGTCCCAAACGGTCGTCCTCGGCGTGATTGGTTCCGATGCCCACGTCGTTGGAATCACAATCCTAGAGCAGGCCTTCAGTGCAGCAGGCTTTGACGTTGTTAACCTCGGTGTCCAGACCTCCCAGCAGGAGTTCGCCGAGGCAGCTGTAGACCACGACGCTGACGCCGTCTTGGTCTCCTCGCTCTACGGCCACGCCGAGCAGGACTGTCAGGGATTCCATCACGTCTTGGAGGAAGCAGGCGTCGACGCAGTCACCTACATCGGTGGCAACCTCGCCGTCGGTCAGGACGATTTCGAGCAAACCCGAAAGACGTTCCGGGAGCTTGGATTCGACCGTGTTTTCGACTCCGAGACAGATTCCGAAGACGCGATCGAAGCGCTTCGCCAGGACCTGCAGATTACACCGACTGAGTCGGAACGCGCCACTATCAGTTCCTAGATGATACGAGACGAACGTATTCCCTCCGACGAGCTACGGCGTATTGACGAGGAGATCCGGTCTAACTGGCACACCGGCGACGACGTCGACTTCGAGGACGCCATCGCATACCACGAGTCGCTGCCCGACCACAAGCGATTCGCGGATGTCCTCGAGTCGGCTGACAAGCCGCTCTTGCAGCCTCGAGCCGGCGTTCCCCGGCTTGACGACCAGATCGAGCTCCTGAGATATCTTCACGAAGAGGGACAGGCAGACCTCCTCCCGACGACGATCGACTCGTACACGCGAGACAACGAGTACGAGAAAGCCCAGCAGGGCTTAGAGAAAGCCCGCGAGACGGGCGACGACACGTTGAACGGCTTCCCGGCCGTCAACCATGGCGTCGATGGCTGTCGGAAGCTGATCGACGCGGTCGACGCGCCGATCGAAGTTCGCCACGGCACCCCGGACGCCCGGCTGCTGGCGGCGATCACCTTCGCAGGTGGCTTCCAGAGCTTCGAAGGCGGCCCGATTTCCTACAACATTCCGTACACGAAACGCCATGGGCTCGAGGAAACGATCGAGCGCTGGCAGTTCGTCGACCGGCTAGCCGGGGCCTACACCGAACGCGGCGTGCGGATCAACCGCGAGCCGTTCGGTCCGCTCACAGGGACGCTTGTCCCACCATCGATCGCAATCGCGGTCATGCTGATCGAAGGCAAGCTCGCAGCGACACAGGGCGTGCGCTCGATCACGCTCGGCTACGGACAGGTCGGTAACGTCGTCCAAGACGTCGCCGCCCTGAACGCGCTGAAAAAGCTGGGCAACGAGTATCTGCCCGACGAAGTCGTCGTCACCACTGTCTTCCACGAGTGGATGGGCGGGTTCCCGCCGGACGAAGCCCGCGCCAACGGAGTCATCAGCTTCGGCGGGATGACCGCCGCGATCGCCAAGCCAGATAAGGTCATCACGAAATCCCCACAGGAGTTCCAAGGGGTTCCGACGATGGAGGCGAACTCCGCCGGCCTGCGCACCACACGCCAGGTCATCGATATGGCCATCGAACAGAAGATCGACATCGATGGCATCGCAGAGGAACAGGACCTCATCGAGCGCGAGACCCGGTGTCTGATGGACACCGTCTTCGAACACGGCGACGGCGACGTCGTTCAGGGGACGCTCAAGGCGTTCGACTCCGGTGCCCTCGACGTTCCCTTCGCACCCAGCGACAGTGCGAAAGGGGCTGTGTTACCGGCCCGAGACGACGACGGTCGCGTCCGCATCTTCGAGTGGGCCGACCTCGCGATGGACGACGATATCAAAGAGATTCACAAGGCGCGACTCGCCCAACGTGCTGACACCGAGGGCCGCAAACAGTCGTTCCGGATGGTTGCAGACGACGTCGACGCGATCAGCGACGGCAAACTCATCGGTCGCCCACAGGGCGACGTGAAACTATGAATATTACAGGCATATACGCAACGCCCGGCTACTCCGGGTTCTTCTTCGACGACCAGCGCGCGATCAAGCAAGGTGCCGAACACGACGGCTTCACCTACGTGGGCGAGCCCGTCACCGAGGGCTTCGACGAAATCCGACAAGCCGGCGAGTCGATCATCGTCGACATCGAACTCGAGGACGGCACCGTCGTCCGCGGTGACTGTACCGCCGTCCAGTACTCCGGTGCCGGCGGGCGTGATCCGCTGTTCAAAGCCGAGGAGTACGCTCCCGTTATCGAGGGCCCTGTTGCCGACGAACTCGTCGGCCGCGATGCGACCGACTTCCTCGACAACGCTGAGACGCTCGAGGAGATGGAAGTCGAGGGCGACCGTCTGCACACGGCGATCCGATACGGTGTTTCCCAGGCGCTGCTCGCCGCAGCCGCCGAAGCCGAACAGACCACGCAGACAGACGTGATGGCCGATGCACTCGGTACGGAGCCGGCAACCGAACCGGTGCCCGTCTTCGGCCAGTCCGGTGACGACCGCTACAACAACACTGAGAAGATGTTCGTCAAGGGCGTTCCCGTCCTGCCCCACGCGCTCATCAACAGCGTCGAGAAGATCGGCGAAAACGGCGAGACCTTACTCGAGTACGTCGAGTGGCTCGTCGAGCGATCTCAGGAGCTCGGCCCCGACGACTACGATCCCCGATTCCACATCGACGTCTACGGCATGATCGGAGAGATCTTCGACGGTCCCTATGACCGCGACGAAGTGGTCGACTACTTCGCCGCCTTAGAGGAGGCCGCCGCGCCGTACCCGCTTCAGATCGAGGGGCCGATGGACGTTGGCAACCGAGAAGATCAGATCGCAGCGATGGTCGAACTTCGCGAGGGACTCGAGGCGGCCGGTGTCGATGTCGACATCGTCGCCGACGAGTGGTGTAACACCTTCGAGGACGTCCAAGCGTTCGTCGACGCCGGCGCAGCCGACCTCGTGCAGATCAAAACTCCCGACCTTGGTGGCATTCACCGGAGCGGACAGGCAGTTCGCTACTGTGAGGGGACCGACACCCGTGCCTATCTCGGCGGGACCTGCAACGAAACGGAAACCTCTGCGCGTGCCTGTGCCCACGTCGCCCTCGCGACGGACGCCGCACAGACACTCGCAAAGCCCGGTATGGGCTTCGACGAGGGCTACATGATCGTCGAAAACGAGATGCGACGCACGATCGCACGCCGCGAGCGAGACCAACAGACCGAGACTGACGAGATTACTGCAGATGACTGATTGGACCGATCCCGACACGTTTGCACAGGCACTCGAACAGGTCGAAACCAAAGAGAAGGGCAACTGCTTCGAGGACTTCGCGGACGGCGACGTCATCGAGCACGACCCCGGACTCACGCTCACCCGGTTTGGCAACGAACAGTGGATGGGCCAGACGCTCAACCACGACCCAGCCTACTGGCGAACCGATGCGGCCGAGGCCCGTGGCTACGACGAGCCACCGATCCATCCGGACTACCTGACGGCGGCGACGCTGGGCATCACCGTCGAGGACCTGAGTGAGAAAGGCGGCTACTTCCTCGGCCGAACGGACGTCCGCTTCCCTGAAGCGCCGGTGTATGCGGGTACCGAACTCCACGTCGAAAGCGAAGTCGTCAACACGGCGACCTCGAGTTCCCGTCCCGAGTACGGCATCGTTAGTTGGCGCACTCGCGGCAAAGACGCCGAGACCGGCGAGGTGCTGTGCTCGTACGAACGGACGAACATGATCCCACGTCGCGAGCCCGTTGCGACCGACGGAAGTGGCGCGGCAGCTGCCGAAGCCGACGACGGCCCCGACCTCCCCGAGGAGTTCATCACGCCAGATGGAGGCTACTTCGAGGACTTCCAGGCCGCACTCGAGGAAGCCGACGGCGAAAACGCAGCCGTCGCCTACCGCCACGAACGCGGCCGCACACAGGACGACGTCACCGTCGCCCAGCTTCCACTGTCGACGCTCAACACGGCAAAACAACACCACAACGTCGACGTGATGAGCGACTCGCCATCCGGCGACATCGTCACCTATGGCGATGTCACCCGCTCGACGGCGCTGGGTCACGCTCGCTCGGACGAGCAGACCTGGCGCGAGGTCGGCTTCGACGACGAATCGTTCCACACGTTCGTCGCCGTCGGCGACACCGTCTACGCCTTTACGCGTGTGCTCTCGGCCGAAGACGACGCCTCGAGCGAGCAGGCAGGCACTGTCACCTTCGAACACATCGCGTTCAATCAGGACGACGAGCCTGTCTACTCGGGGACACGCACGGCGGAAATCCAAAAGCGTTCTAACTAACACGATCGAACATCATAATCGCACGCAGACAACTACGAACTCACAGACATGACTGACGACATCCGACTCTGCCGAACGTTCCAGACTGCACCGGCCGCCGTTCCAAAAGACGACTCGGCGAAATACCTCCGCTCGGGCCTCGAAGCTGAGGGGTTCCAGGCTCCCGACTGGCTCGTCCCCGACATGGAAGACGGCACCGCGCCGAATATGAAAGACGAAGGGCTCGAGAACACGATCGAGCTCGTTCCCGAGTACGACTTCCCCGGCGAGATCTGGCCCCGCGTCGAGTGGAGCTACGAGGACGCCTCCTTCCGTGACCGCGGTCGCGAACAGATCGATCAGCTCGTCGGCGAGATTGGCGACGAGCTCGACGGCGTCGTCGTCCCCAAGGTCGGCCGCGTCGAGGACGTCAAACGAGCCGCTGAAGTCGTCGCGGAAGCCGAGGCCGAACACGGCTACGCCGACGGCTCGATCAAGCTCTCGATCATCATCGAAACCGGCCGCGCTCGCTCGGATCTGCGCGAGATTGCCAAGTTCGGCGAGGAGTCCCGGCTCACCGCGCTCGTCTTCGGTCCCGTCGACTACGCCGCCGAACTCGGCGCTCGAGACCTCGGCGACGGTCGGCCACGCTGGGACGGCCTGCTCGAGGCGCTCTCGAACGAAGCCAGCGCTGGCGGCCTCCTCTCGATCGGCGGCCCGTTCGACGACCTGTTCAAAGAGCGCGCTGGTCTGACCTACTACAACGCCGACGCCTACGCCGACCAGGTCGAACACGAAGCCCACCTCGGCCTCGACGGCTCGTGGTCGCTGTATCCGAAACAGACGATTCAGGCCAACACCGTTCACATGCCCACGCCCGAGGAACTCGAGCGTGACGTGAGCAAGATCGAGCGCTTCAACGAAGCCAAAGCTGAGGGGACTGGCGCAGTGACCCTCGACGGCCAGATGGTCGACGAAGCCACGTTCAAGGTCTTCCGCAACACGATCTTGCAGGTCCGAGCGATCGACGACACCCGACCCGAGCAGACTGAAGAGTACTACGACGCGGACTTACTCGAGCGCGCTCGCACCCTCGAACTCTCCTACCAGTAACCACGGTCCGACGGCTTCCTTCTCGAGTCGTCTTTTTTGTGCTGTCTCGAGCCGATAGCGATGCGAAGAGATCTGTTGTGTTACACAGAGAACGCCCACGACTTCAGGTGGGTGGATGTCAAACTGCTCGAGTCTTGTCTAACTGGGGGATGGGATGTGAACCACGCCCAGACACCCTCGCTGCGCGCGACTGATCTCCCCCAAATTCCGCTGACGTTGCTGTCGCTCACGAATTTGTTCGCGAAAAACGGTGGGGATGGGATTTGAACCACGTGAAGACGTTCCGGGTCGCTCACTTCGTTCGCTTCCCGGGCTGCGACTTCCCTCATTCAAATCCCACTGACGTCGCTGTCGCTCACGAATTTGTTCGCGACAGCAACGGTGGGGATGGGATTTGAACCCATGAGGCTTGTCAGCCAGTTGCTCTCAAGGCAACCGCGTTGGGCCGCTCTGCCACCCCACCTCACTGCTTCCTTTTCCGTCCGGTCAAAAAGGGTTGTCGGTTACGATCGCTCGAGCGAACCATCCTCCCCAATCGTCAGCCCGAGGTCGTCAACGACAGCTGCCGTTGCCTCAGCGCCCGGTGTGCCGGCGATTCGGCGTGCCTCGAGGAGCCCAAGCGTTGATCGCAGGCCAGCCGGCGTTGCGATGGTTGGGAGCATCGGGGCAAAACCGACTCCGAGTCCAGCTTCGTCTGCGCGGGTGGCCAGCGTCGCCAGTTCGGAACCAGCGTAGGCGTCAGTGAAGTCAATCGGCTCGCTAAACGCTGCAAGGTACGGCTGCCCGCCCGAAGATGGGCCGAGGACGACGTCGTGGCGGCGGATCGACATCGCCGCGCCGTCGATCTGGGTTCGACCGACCAGCGCAGCCGTCGGCTCGAGGATACCGACGCTACTCGCGTCTTCGCGTTCGAGTAAGTGGGTGACGGTGTTGCCGATTCGAGCGCTGCGACTCGAGCCGACCTGTTTCTCGAATCGAACACGCTCGTCGCTGTGTGGGCCGTCGTTGGACTCCGTCTCGAGATCACCAAGCGCGTCGGTAACGAGCGCACGAACCTCGGCTTCGGGGTCGCCGCCGGCGAACTCGTCGGGGAGGGTTGTCTCGTCACGGTAGTTGACGAGCAACTCGCCGCCGCTGGCATCGACGGCTCGACAGACGTCGATGACGGCGGCCTCGTAGAGCGTGACCGCTTCGGCAGCGGTGAGAGGCGTTTGCTCGGTGAGCGACGACAACGCGAGTCCGTCTCGAGGTGGGTCGACCGGAACGACGACGATCATGTGCTGTGTTCGGGCTGCGTGACTCTTGAACGCGGCGCTTCTGGCGGCGCGATAGCGCCACCGGAATGTTCGACCAGCCGCCTCGCCGGACGAATTATACTACTGCGGTGTCTGCAGTCGATTATGGAGGACCACGCAGTATCACGAACAGTACCCGGCTCGGTCGGGCTCCTCGGAGCGCTGGTCGTCGCCGGGCTAGCAGTGCTTGGCGGCTGGGGCTTCGTCGACGGTGTCGTACTCGAGTCAACCAGCGCGTATCTTGCACCAACGGTCGCCGTGTTGGCGGTCACCGTCGTTGTCGTCGGCGCGTTGATCGCTCTCGGTGCCCGATCAAAACAGTGGCGCGAGGGGCCGTACTGGTAACCGGCCACCGCTTTTTGCGACCGTTCGTCACGGTTCGTCCGTTCCTATCGACTCCGCTGTCCTTTCGTCTGGCGATAATCCGACGCCATCAGTTCGACGAACGCCTCGAGCCACGCCTGCGTTTGCTCGGCAGACTGCTCATGTGGCTCGATCATCGGCACGAGCTCGAAGCCGCGGCCACGGATTCGCCGCCCGTGGTCGTCCGGCAACGCGAGTTCGTCGGTGGGTGTCGTCGTATACTCGTCACCGAGTCCCTGCAACGCTCGTTCCCCGACAGGGATGAGAATGTGTGGATTGATCGACCGAATTTCGGCGTTGAGGAACGGCTCGCAGTTGCCGACTTCCCCGTCAGTCGGCGTTCGGTCGGAGTCGCGACAGCGGGTGAGGTGTGTCAGATAGGCGTTCTCGAGGATGGGCTGGTCGATCGGCGAGGTCGAATCACAGAGGCCGAGTCGCTCGAGGAGTCGTCGAAGAGTTGTTCCCGTGTCGTCGGCTGTCGCCTCGCTGCCAGGGAGAGCTGCAAACGGAACGCCGACGTCGTCTGCGCTTTCAGTCGGTCGCTCGCCGACGAACAGGAAGTCCGCACCGACGTCGCCGTAGCCGTGGACGACTTGCGTCCGTGTCTCACAGAGTGCCGGACAGTTCCGACACGACTCGTCCATGCCGTAGGGGTTTGCTCGAGTTCGCTGATTTGCGTCCACATTCGAGTGTAGCAGCGCGCTCGCAAAAATGACGCGGCTGAGGCAGCCGCCCCGTTCGTGTGGCGGGGACTGAGACGCCCATGAGCGTCGTCCACCTGGGGAAACTGACGGCCAACTGGCGGAATCAGCGATCGAGGCCGCCGCGTTCGGTGACCTCGAGGATGAATTTGACATTTCGGACGATCTCTTCGGGCGTGATCTCCTCGTCGGGGTCGTAGAGATCGCTGGTTCGATAGAGGATGTTTGCGAGCTGTTTGCTCTCACTGGTGTCGCCACGGATGTCGTCGGCGACGGCACGCAACTGCCCGACCCGTTCGGAATCGGCTTCCAACGGTGGGCTGGAGTCTGATTCTTTTGCCCCGTCAGCAGCGTCGCTGTTGCCGTCCGTGGTCATCGATCGCTCGAGACGGCTTCGTTGCGTCTCGTCTGAGAGACGTTGCGTCGGTGGACGATCCCGGTGTTGTTCGCGACGTTTTGGGTGATCGTCCGGAAGGCGTCGGCAGTATCGTTGTCGTCTCGTAAGACAGTCGGCTCGCCGCCATCGCCACCCTCGCGGACGACGGGGTCGAGCGGAATCGAGCCGAGAAACGGCATCTCGTGTTCATCGGCGAACCGCTCGCCGCCACCGGCATCGAAAATATCGTGCTCGCCGCCACAGTCGGGACAGGCAAACGTCGACATGTTCTCCGCGATACCGAGAACGATGGTGTCGTGTTCGGCGAACATCTCGAGACCCTTTCGCGCGTCGTCCAGGGCGACGTCTTGGGGCGTCGTGACGATCACAGCGCCCGTGACGGGCATCGTCTGGAGCATCGTCAGCTGGGTGTCGCCCGTGCCCGGCGGGAGGTCGACGATGAGATAGTCGAGATGGCCCCACTCGACGTCCTCGGTGAGCTGCGTGATGACCTTATGGACCATCGGCCCACGCCAGATGACGGGGTCGTCTTTTCCGGTCAGGAAGGCCATGCTCATCAGCTTCACGCCGTACTTTTCGGGTGGCACGAGCGTTTCGTCTTCGGTCGCCATCGGCGGTTCGTCGGCATCGACCATTCGCGGCACGTTCGGCCCGTAGACGTCAGCGTCGAACAGGCCGACGCGGGCCCCCAGCTGTGAGAGACCGGCAGCGAGGTTGACCGCAACGGTCGATTTGCCCACCCCTCCCTTCCCGGAGGAGACGGCGATGACGTTCTTGACGTTCGGGAGGACCTGCTCCTCGCTGTCGAAGTCGTCTCGGTCTGGAATACTGGCCGAGAGGTCGGGCTCGAGGCCGTCCTCGACGAGCAGTTCACGGATCTCACTGGCGATCGAACTCTCTGTCGGCGAGTACGGCGCACCGAGTGCAAGATCGATGTCGACCTGCTCGCCGTCGACGGTGATGTCGTTGACCAGTCCGAGCGACACGATATCGTCGCCGAGTTCCGGATCGTCGACCGTCCGGAGGCGGTCGCGAACGGCGGTTTCGTCCATGCCCGGAGGTAGGCCCCGCTGTCGAAAAGGGTTGTGTTCGCATGAGACGAGGGCCGAAACCGTTACCCGTTAAAGTCGAAGCGCGGGCCGCCGTAGGTCGCCGGGTCCGGCTCGAGTTCGACGCCCTGCTCGAAGCGGACGAAGTTGAGGTAAAAGGGGCGGCCACAGCCCTCGATTGGGGTGCCCTCGCGGTCGGTGACGTCGTCGTCGCCACAGACGAAGGCGATACCATCGGCTGACTCGCGCTCGTCGTCGTCGGGTGTCGCATACTCCCAACCCGGCTGGGAGAGCTTCGTGACCGATCGATCGGCGAGATCTGGCGGTCGCTCGAGAGTCACGACAGCGTCACAGTGGGGGCAGGTGTATCGGACAGAAACGGTCATCACCGGCCCTAGGTTCCTCGAGACCGTATACTGTTCGCCGGGGTGGTGCGAGGCTCTCGGCGCGTTACTCGGAGTAGACGTAGTTGTCGGCCATCTCCGCGGGCGTGATCACCTCAATCTCACCCGCTTCCTCGAGTTCGCTCAGGTAGGACACAGTCTCTTCGAGTGCAGTGAGCACACTCTCGTCGTCGATCTGATAGAACGCGATGCTCGTGATTCCACCCCACTCGGCAGTCCAGTCAAGCAGTTCCGTTGCCTCGCCAGGGTCGGGGCTGGTGGCCAGTGAACAGAGATGCGGATTCCCCGCATACCCCTGCGCAGGGGCATTTCCGGCGAACGCGAGGTCGTAGTTCTCCTGAACGAGCTCGTACGGTTGTTCGGTGTACGTCGAGCCGGGGAACGCAAAGAATCGAGCGCCGTCGTCGTACCCCTCGTCTTCGAGCCAGTCGATCGGATCGGTGATGTTCGACTCGAGGTCGTCGCCGTACGATTCGGTGTCGCTGAGCTGGGATCCACTGGCCGACTGGCTGCCAATCGTCCAGCCAGCGTCGGCGAGTTCGCCGACCTGATCACGAGTGAGTCGGTCTCCCTCGACGGCGACGTCGGCACGGATTCGGTCTGTCGGGACGAACGTCGTCCCCGTGAGATCGTACTCCTCGAGGAGCGGCAGCGCCTCCGTGTAGTGTGTTTCGTACCCGCCGTGGAACTGGAGCATGACTTTCCCCGAGTCGGTGTTGGGGACGAAATGGAAGTCATCGATCCACAGCTCTCCGTCGCTGTCATCACCGAACCAGCAGATGACCTGCAACACGATGACCTCGCTCAGGTCGGGATCGCCCCGAATGCGAGTAACACCGAAGTTCTTCCGAGCCAGTGGCATATCGCCGAGCACCTGCTGGCTGTACTCGATGTAGTCGCCGTCTTCGTCCTGAAGCTGGATTCGCACGATACTCCGATCTTCGGCAGTCATAGCGATTCCAGGAACGACGTCCGAGACGTCGATCGGCTCGTCGAGGCTTCGGCGAACACGGACCTGTCCTTCCTCATCGGGCTCGAGGTGTGCCGACTGTGAGCCACTGTAAGAGCGGTCGGTATCGGCTTCGATCGAGCCGATGCCCTGGAACGCTTCCCACTCGTCGAGGTCTTCGAAATCGTCGAACGTGCCGGTCAGTCCGGGGGTTTCACTGTCGGTGTCGTCACCGTTCGGTTCGTGATCGTTGTCGTCGTCGGCCTCGCCTGGGTCGTCTTCGGCATCTGCTTCGTCTGTGCTGCCGAGTTCTGTGCAGCCAGCGAGGGCAACCAACAATCCTGACGCAAGATAGCTTCGTCGGTCCATCGGTACGTCACAGTTTGAATCCACACTGACGATTTGTTATATGTGGAATAGCACAGCCCGTCGATCGCTCCTGTGACAGTCAATCGAAGTAATCTGACCGAACGGGAGCAACGCGTGAACGGGTCCGTCTGCTCGAGGGGTTCGACGACGATGTGTCAAACTAGTTGCCAAGAGGCCGTGAGTCTGCCACGGTATCCGTTTGAGCGGATAGTATACTGACCGTACAGGGGTTGTGATTGTAACACATGAATATCGTTGATCTGTGCAACGTGATGCTATTCGAACTGATCACTGATCCTACTCCGTACTGGCGACAGTAGACCGGTGCTGGATGCTGACCAGCGTTCGAGAGGCGAGCGCGGAGCCACGGCCCTTGTCGGGAGACGCGAAACCGGGTGTGGTTCCGGGCGGGCCCTCCGATGTCGTGGCTCGTCCGCATGAAAACGCCCGTTTGTGTGAGACGAACCGTTGTCCGTCAGTTTCGGCGCGACCCCGACCCGTTCTGCGGTCGTGCCGGGACACCGGTACAGCATTTCGTATGAGTCGTTTGCAAGCGATCGTCAACAGCGGTCGCTGACGATACCCGGAACACCTTTTGCGGTCACGGGAATCCATGCAGGTATGATCGACGAGACGGTCGAGGAGATCCAAGAAATGCAGACGCACAGCTCCTCAGTAGTGGCCGTAAACGCGACACGGGCGCTCGAGGATTTGCTCGATCGGGAGTTTGCTACCGTCGAAGAGTACGTTCGAGCGCTCGAGCGCAACGGGACAGTGTTGCGGCGAGCGAACCCCTCGCATGCGTCACTGCAGAACGCAGTGCGAGAGGTCGTCAGCGACGTGAGCGATGCAGACGTAGAGAGCGTCGACGCAGCGAAAGAGCGCACACAGGAGACGATTGACACGGTCATCTCACGGGTCGAATCCGGAAAGCGACTCGCGGCCGAAAACGCCGTCGAGCATCTCGAGGACGGCGCGACGCTGTTGACACACGACTACTCCTCGACGGTGCTCGAGGCGATCGAGCAAGCGGTCGAAGATGGCAAGTCCTTCGAGGTCTACGTTACGGAGGCTCGCCCGCGCTACATCGGTCGCAAGACGGCGCGAGCGTTAGCCGAAATCGACGCCGTCGACACCACGCTCATCACCGACAGCGCACACGGCGTCTATCTCGAGGAGTGTGATCGTGTCGTCGTCGGCATGGACTGTATCGTCGACGAGACGCTGTACAACCGTGTCGGCACGTTCCCGATCGCGGCGACGGCGAGTCAACTCGACGTCCCGGTGACCGTCCTCGGATCGGCGTCGAAAATCGTCACCGAAGGATTCGTCTTCGAAAACGAATACCGGACAGGGAGTGAGGTCATGCCCGAACCAGCCGACGGCTTCGCCGTCGAAAACCCAGCCTACGACGCGACACCGACCTCGCTGCTCGAGGGTGTCATCACGGACGAAGGCCACCACGAGTTCTGATAGCGTCGCGTCTGTGCGTGCTCCGGCGGAGACGCGCTCACTTCTCGCTGCTGGTGACGGCCCGACGAACGATGCGGCCGACCCTCGGCACAACCCTGTGGCCGAAAGCACTGACACGGAGTCCTGACACTCTTTTATACGCTGAACAGGCGCAATACCACGGCCTTCAGGCCGTGGATACGCGCCATCACTTAGTGCCACGTTCCACCGTCAAGAACATAGCCGAGTTTTCAATCCCAACGTTCAAGTTACATGAATCGCTATACATCGGTAAGGTTAGGTCGGAACGAAGCGGATTCCGAACGACCTTCGGAGGTCGTTCGAAAATCGGAGATTTTCGTGATCACGAGAGATACAGTCTCTCGGACGACGGCCTGTCCGCCCATGTAACGAGGCAGTATCCGAAAGGCAGGCGGTGAACACCGCATTCCAGAAGAGTGCGGTCGCGTGCCTCCTGTTTCAACAAGCCCACGATACCTCCGAGTCTGTTGACGCTGACTCAGCGTTCGCCGGGCAAAAACAACCACGAACGTCGACGACGCCGAGGATAGGAGTAACGGCCACTTGGCATGGCCAGGCAGCCACCGTCACGACGGCTGGGTTAGATGCGGACTCCCGCAAAGTGGCGGAGTCATGGTTGCGAACCTGAAACTCCCACCGCTTGGGATTCCTCCGCGTTTACGCGGAGGAGGATGTCAATGGTGGCGACAGCCTATGTCCGCATCCGTCGTAGCAGGCGTATGCGTCTCGTACAGGTGTTCGTCCCACAGGACGAACTCGATCTCGTCCTCGAAACGGCGACGGCGATGGGCCTCGATTACGCCGTCACCGAGGAAACGAGTCGCGGGGAGTTCGAGGCGCTCGTCTCGGTTCCCGTGCCGCCAGCCGCTGTCGAGCCGTTTCTCTCGTCACTTCGAACCGCCGGCCTCGATGAGGATTCGTACACGGTCGTCACGGCTACGGAGACGGTCGTCTCGAACCGCACGGACGAGTTGACTGGTCAGTTCGCCGGGACCAGGATCTCTCGAGAGGAACTACAGGCACGGGCAGCGGATCTCGCGCCTGCCGCATCGACGTACTTCATTTTGCTCGTGGTGAGTACGGCCATCGCGACGGCCGGGTTGTTACTCGATTCCGCAGCGACGATCATCGGGGCGATGGTCGTGGCTCCGTTGATGGGGCCGGCACTGGCTGCAAGCGTCGGCGTCGTCGTCGACGACAACGGGCTCGCGACGCGCGGTGTCGGCTTGCAGGTCGCCGGGCTCGTCGTCTCGGTTGCCACCGCAGCGGCGATCGGCTGGACGCTCAGGGGGACGGTGTTGCTCCCGCCCGGGTTCGATATCACAACCGTTCCGCAGATCACCGAACGGATCACGCCGAACGTGCTCGCGCTCTTTCTCGCACTCGGCTCCGGCGTGGCCGGGGTCGTCAGTCTCACCCGCAACGTCGGGTCAGTGCTCGTCGGCGTCGCGATCGCCGTTGCACTCGTCCCGCCTGCGGCCACCGCTGGACTCGGTATCGCCTGGGGGCATCCGATGGTGGTCGTCACCGCGGGCACGCTCGCTCTCGTGAACCTCCTGTCGATCAACCTCACCGCACTGATCCTGTTGTGGGTCTCGGGCTACCGTCCGGACCGATCTGATCGTATCCAGCGTGCCTACGGACAGCTGCGCTCGCGGATCGTCGTGCTCCTCGTCGCGATCGGGCTGCTGTCGGTCGTTCTCGGCGGTGTCACGTACGGCACCTACCAGACTGCCGCCGTCGAACACGACGTCAAGACCGAACTCGAGGCGATGAGCGACGACCCTGCGTTCGGCGATCTGCAGTTCCGAGAGAGCGACGTCGCCTACGAACTCGTAGACGTCTACACCGGCGGGCAGCCGTCGGTCACCGTCCTCGTCGAGCGGCCACCGGGCGAACGGGAGCCGTCCGGGTTCGTCGACGAGGTGCGCGAGCGACTCGAGGCAGCGACTGGAGTCGACCTCGAGATGGTCGTCGAACTGGTCGACACGCAGCGAAGTGGGTAATCGACATCGCGCCGTCGTCACTCTTGTTCGCCGAACGTTCGCGGCGAGCCGTCGGTCGGACTCGCCCAGTCGACGGCGTTAGAAAGCACTCGCCGGACGTTGTCGTCCTCATAAATCGGATACGTCTCGTGACCAGGCCGAAAATAAAAGAGTCGGCCGCTGCCGCGTCTGTAACAACAGCCGCTGCGAAACACCTCCCCGCCTTCGAACCAGCTGACGAACACCAGACGGTCGGGTTCGGGAACGTCGAACGGCTCGCCGTACATCTCGGTTTGGGGCAACTCGAACGACTCATCCAGTCCGTCGGCGATCGGATGACCGGGATCGACGACCCAGAGCCGTTCGGTCGCGCCGTCCTCGCGGTACTGTAAGCTACAGGTGGTTCCCATGAGCCGTTTAAACGGCTTCGAGTAGTGGCCAGAGTGCAAGACGATCAACCCCATCCCCTCGAGCACCCGTTCTTGCACGCGGTCGACGACGGCATCATCGACCTCGTCGTGGGCCTCGTGGCCCCACCACAGCAAGACGTCCGTCTCCTCGAGGACGTCCTCGGTGAGGCCGTGGTCGGGTTCCTCGAGCGTCGCCGTACGAACGTGGTGATCGATCTCCTTGTCGTTGGAAAGTCCATCTGCGATCGTTTTGTGAATGCCATCCGGGTAGACTGCCGCGACATCCTCGTCTTCGCGTTCATGACGGAACTCATTCCAAATCGTGACTGTCGCCATTACCCCTATTGTCGACGGCCAGCCGCTTAGCCCGGCTGGTAATCAACCGTGAGAGTCAGTTTAAAATATACAATTATAACAACTAATGGGCCAAATACATTCATTACAATCCGTCATGATGCAAACTCCTGGCCAATAGTGCAGATTAATCAGTCATAACTCTTATTTCGATCGCCGACTGCCTCTCCATATGGACTGGGATCGCACGCAAACGATAGTTTCTTACGACACATTCGCGGTGGTCAATCAACAATCGGTGATTTCTCGATGAGCGCGAGTCGGACCGGAATCGGTGTCGGGATCGTCGGCCTTGGAGGGATGGGGCATCTCCATGCACGCAGCATCACGGATCTCGGCGCGACCGTCGTCGCCGGTGCCGACCTCGTCGAAGAGCAACGCCAGCGCTTTGCCGACGAGTTCGGTGCGACGACCTATGAAACACACGAGGGACTCGTCGCCGACGACGATGTCGATGCCGTCATCGTCACGACGCCAAACCGGTTTCACGAACCGATCACCGTCGATGCACTCGAGGCTGGCTGTGACGTCCTCGTCGAGAAACCCCTCGCTCACTCCCTCGAGAGTGCCGAACGAATCGTGCAGACGGCAGCCAGCGCGGACGGCATCTGTATGGTCGGCTTTCACAATCGCCACGCCGCGTCGATGGCGATGTTCGACGAACACCACGCCCGCGGACGGTTCGGCACGCTCACCCACGTCGAAGCAAACTACGTTCGACGACGTGGAGTCCCCGGCCCCGGCTCGTGGTTTACCGACCCCGAACTCGCTGGCGGCGGCGCATTGCTCGACATCGGTGTCCACGCACTCGACCTCGCCCTCTACGCGCTCGATTTCCCAGAGATCACGGAGGTTTCCGGCACCACCAGAACGACGTTCGGACGCGACGAGGGGTACGCCGACCCTGACGGATTCGGCGACAACTGGGACGCGGAAGCCGAGACCTACGAGGTCGACGACTCCGTCAGCGCCTTCATCCGCACCGCCGATGGCCAGACGATCTCACTCGAGGCCGCGTGGGCGACCAACCGCGAAGAGAGCATGGACTTTCGGATCCGCGGCACCGAGGGTGGCGCCCAGTTCGACATCGGCGATACCAACCTCGAGATCTTAGAGACGGGGACGGCTGGCTGTGACCACTACGCTGACGTGACGCTCACCGGTGACTCGTCGCTGACCGGCTACAGCGAACAGGACGAGCAGTTCCTCGAGGCTGTCGCCACGGGAGACACTCCCGAGACGAACACCGTCGAGGAGGCACTGACAGTCCAGCGTGTGATCGATGCCATCTACCGCTCGGGCGAGACGGGACAGGCAGTCCAACTCGAGCAGGCCAACGTTTCCGAGGCACAACTCGAGCAGGCAACACAGTTGGACTGAGCGTAACGAGTCACGTGGTCGCGACTGACGGCTGTTTTTGGGCCGCTTTACTAGTCACCTGTTTTCGCTCTCCTGACGCCGAGAAGAGGGACTCTCGTGACGGGAAGCAAACGCTGGGCCAGTACATGAACGCAAAAATCGGTCGGTTGGAGCCGAGTTACAGCACTTCGTCGAAGTCGTGGTGGCCGTGGATGTCGACGCCGTCGTCGGTGATCTCACAGAGGAAGACACCGTTCCCGGAGCCGGTGTCACGCTCGACGGCGGATTTGATGCCGCGAGCGGCGACCGTCTTTGCCTCTTCGTTGGACATGTCGTCTTCGTAGGCCTGCTCTAAGTGACCGTAGGCGAGTTGCATCCCCGAGCCGGTGACGGTGTAATCGTCTTTCATGACGCCGCCAGCGGGATCGATGCTGTAGACGTGAGAGCCCTCGTGATCGACGCCGCCCAGAATCGGGTTGATGGCGAAGAACGGACCACCGCGGGCGAAGTTCCCGGCGAGCGTTGCGAGCGCGTCGATGTTCATGTCTTCGCCGCGACGGGACTCATAGAGGTTGACCTCGGCACGGAGACTCGAGATGAACGACTGGGCGCCACCGACGCTGCCGACCAGGGTCAGCGCAGCGGTCGGGTGGATCTGTTCGACCTTCTGGACGTTCTTGTTCGAGACGAAGCGGCCGCCGAGGCTGGCGCGCATGTCCGTCGCGATGACGACGCCGTCGGCGGTCGAAATGCCGATCGTCGTCGTGCCAGTCTTGTTGACATTGTCCAGATCAGCACGCGAGAGATCGTTTTTCGGCATCGAACCGATTTCGGGCTCGTAGGGGTTCGGGTCGTCGGCCAACTGGTCGACGGTGCGGGAAAAATCCGAGTTATGTTGAGGTGCTCGCATTGACCGAACGTTACGACCGGCACGGTATAAAACACCGGCGGTCACCACGGGGGTTTCCGGTTTTCTTCCGCGGCCAGACCGACAGCCCGCTCGCTCTCGGCGTCAGTCGACGAGAAAAATCGCGGCGTCGTTCCGACCTGTGACCCGGCGTGACTACTCCATCTGTGCGCTGTTTGCTTCGTAGGCTTCCTCGATGGTTGCGAGGATGCGGTGGATCGGCAGGGTGACTCCAGCTTGGCGGGCGGCGATTGCGAGTGGCATTGCGGCGATACCGATCACAATGCACAGCTGGTACAGTGCGAACAGGGTCGCGTGGTACACGCGGGATATCATCGACGTTCACTGTGGCCCAATCGAGGGGTGTATATAAACATTACTGACTCGTGCAGAGCATACCGATCAGTGTCGTTGAATCGGGTCGACGCAGTCATGCGATTAAGATCTACTTTCAGTTTCGGAAACTCGAGGCGGACTCGAGTTGAGATCCGACTAAGCAGGTGACAATCGACTCGCACAATTCTCATAACGTATGAGCATTATCCGGCTCACGTGCGCACCGCGAGCGCGTCGAACTCGAATGGCACACTGTGCTCGTTCACGTCGGTGCCGGCTTTCAGCGTCGGCTGTCGATGGACTCGACACACGACAGTAACGGCATCGCCAGCGTGGAGTGGAATCGCTGCTCGAGACGAATCGCAAGACAGGTGGTCCCCCGGGCCGACGACGACATATGACCAATTACATCGTCGCGATGGAAGCGGCATGGCTGGTTCGTGACGTCGAGCAGATCGACGACGCGATCGGCGTCGCCGTCAGCGAAGCCGGGAAACGACTCAACAGCGAAGATATGGACTACGTCGAAGTCGAGGTCGGTGCGACAGGCTGTCCGGCCTGTGGCGAGCCATTCGACTCGGCGTTTATTGCGGCCGACACCGCACTCGTCGGACTTGGCCTCGAGATGGAGGTCTTCAACGCCGATGGTGAGGAGCACGCCTCTCGGATCGCAAAGAGCGAAGTCGGCGGCGCACTGCGGGACGTTCCGCTGTCGGTCGTCGAGGTTATCGAAGTTCCCGACGAAGACTGAGTGTTCCATCGCAGGCACGCACGCCCGCGTGTCGCGGACGGCAGCGAATTTGGGTCTGACCCAAAGGATTTTCTATAACCCGCAGTTATCCAACCGTATGGAACTCCCGACGTCCGCGGATCTCCGCCAGCGCCGAACCGAACTCGGGCTCACCCAGAGTGAACTTGCGGACAAGGCCGACGTCTCACAGCCGTTGATCGCCCGGATCGAAGGCGGAGACGTTGACCCGCGACTCTCGACGCTTCGTCGAATCGTCAACGCACTCGAGAAAGCCGAGAGCGACGTCGTCCGCGCTGACGACCTGATGAACGAAGCCGTCGTCAACGTCTCGCCCGACGACCCCGTCAAGGAAGCCGCCCGAAAGATGGAAGAGGAAGCCTACTCGCAGCTGGCCGTGATTCAGGATGGGATCCCCGTCGGCTCGATCAGCCAGAGCGACCTCGTCCATCTCGACTCCGAAGTGCGAGACGAGTCCATCGAAGAACACATGAGCGAAAGCTTTCCGACGGTCTCGAAAGATGCGACCCTGGACGAGATCAGTAATCTGCTCGAGCACTACAAGGCCGTGATGATCACTGAAGCCGGCGAAACGGTCGGTATCATCACCGAAGCGGATATCGCCTCTCGGTTTTCCTGATCAGCACGAGCGCGCGTGCGGCCGCGTTTTCCAAAACACTGCGAACTACGCGTGGGCGCGTCTCGAGGGCCGTCTCGCTCACGCCGACTCGTTCGTTACGGTGTGCTGTTCGGGGTGGCAAACCGCCTCAGCTCTTGTGGGCCCAGTCGGTGGTTGTGGACCGACGGCCCGTGATCTGCGAGCGACACGTTTGTGGCTGCTGTCGCATCAGTCCGCAGCAGTGGAGTCGGACGTCGTGATCTCGTGTTCGAGCAGTTCCTGGTAGCGGTTCCGGATCGTCACCTTGCTGACGTCGATCGCATCCGAGACGTCGTCTTGTGTGAGCGTTTCCCCTGTCAGTCGGCTCCCCGCATAGATCGCAGCAGCGGCGAGACCAACGGGATGTTTCCCACTGTGGAGCCCTGCCTCCATTCCGCCTTCGAGGAGATCATGGGCGCGCCGTTCCGTCTCGGCTGTGATCTCGAGCGCCGACGCGTACCGCGGGAGATACTCGAGCGGGTCCGGCGGTGCCATTGGGAGTTCGAGTTCTCTGACGAGATATCGGTACGCGCGGGCTGCCTCGAGGTAGTCGATCCGGCTGACGGTTGCGAGTTCGTCGATCGACCGCGGGACGCCCGTCTGTCGAACGGCAGCGTTCAGCGCGGCTGTCGCCATCCCTTCGATCGATCGGCCGGGTAACAGGTTTTCCTCGAGTGCGCGGCGATAGATGACGCTCGCGGTTTCTAAGGTGGCGTCCGGGATCCCGAGTGCCGAGCCCATCCGGTCGATCTCACCGAGGGCGTGTTTCAGGTTCCGTTCGGTGGCATCACGCGTGCGGAACCGTTCGTCCCAGGTTCGGAGCCGCTGAAACTGCTGTCGCTTTCGGGCGGAGAGGGTGCTCCCGTAGCCGTCTTTGTTCTGCCAGTCGATCGTCGTCGACAGACCGCGATCGTGCAGCATGTTCGTCGTCGGTGCACCAACCCGGGACTTTTCGTTCTTCTCAGTGGCGTTGAACGCACGCCACTCCGGGCCGTGGTCGATGCGGTCCTCGTCGACGACGAGACCACAGTCCTCACAGTGTGTCTGATCGTCCCGGACGATCAGTCGGCCGTCGCACTCGGGGCAGGTCGTGGTTGTCTCGGTAGACTGATCAGTTCCCTCGCTCGCGGACTGCGCTTTCGTTCCCTCTGCGGTCGACGATGTCGAATCGAATTTCGTGTGTGGCATTATGCTGGGGTGGCTTCGCTGACCGGACGCCTGACGTCTCGGTTGCGTGGACGGCGGATCCGGTCGTCGCTGGTCGACCTGTTGTAACGAACTCTAATTACTCTTTCCCAATATGCTGGGTCCGTGTAACCAGAATCAGTTTACCGATGACAAATATCACATCGGAAAACCCGAAGCAGTGTCGTCACTCGAGCACGCGTTTCGGATTTCCGTTTTCAATGGAGATCCTGTCCTCGAGAAGCGGGTCAGTCATACGGTGTGCTGTCCCGATCACCAGCGGCAAAGTCGGTGATCGGTGGTCACTGCCGACAGTAGTCCGTCTCAGTCGTGGCCAGAAACCGCCACCGGCTCGTAGGGCTCCTCGAGGTAGGCAATCTCCGACGACGACAGCGAGAGTTCGAGGGCGTCGACGGCCTGCTCGAGATGTTCGATGCTCGTCGTGCCGATGATGGGTGCGTCGACCCACTCTTTGTGCAACAGCCACGAAAGCGAGATCTGGGCCATCGTTACGCCCTTATCAGCGGCGATTTCGGCGACACGTTCGTTGATCTCTTGGCCGCCGCCATCGCGGTAGGGGTGGTCGTACATGTGTTCTTCCGTCTCGCCGCGTTTTGTCGCGTCGATCTTCGCGTGCGGCCGGGTGAGATAGCCACGCGCCAGTGGCGACCACGGCATGACGCCGATGTCTTCGTTTTCACAGAACGGTAACATCTCGCGTTCTTCCTCCCGGTAGACGAGGTTGTAGTGGTTTTGCATCGTGACGAATCGCTCGAGTCCCAGCCGGTCGCTCGTATAAAGCGAGTCGGCGAACTGGTGGGCCCACATCGACGAGGCACCGATGTAGCGAACGTGGCCCCGCCGAACAGCGTCGTCGAGCGCCCGAAGCGTTGTCTCGATCGGCGTGTCGTCGTCCCAGCGATGGATCTGGTAGAGATCGATGGTATCCATCCCTAACCGATCGCGGCTGGCGTCGAGTTCCTGTTCGATCGCCTTTCGGGAGAGTCCGCCCGAGTTTGGGTCGTCCTCGCGCATCTGGAAGTAGCCTTTCGTCGCGACGACCGACTGCTCGCGGTAGCCCTCGAGTGCCTCGCCGAGAATCCGCTCGGACTCGCCTTTCGAGTACATGTTCGCCGTATCGAAGAAGTTGATTCCGAGATCGATCGCCCGCTCGATGATGGCTTTGCTCTCCTCGTCTTCTAACACCCACCCGCGCCAGTCACTCGAGCCAAAGCTCATACAGCCAAGACAGAGCCGGCTGACTTCCATCCCGGTCGAACCGAGTGTCGTATACTCCATACCGGACGGATGCGCGCCGGTCAAAAAACAGTATGCGTCGTGGACGCGTCGACGAGCGGGCCGCCAGACGAGACAGTATCCGTGGCGGTGCAAACCTCCATGTCCACGGCCGACGTACCAGTCGGTACACATGACTCGCCTCCAGACCGCACACACGCGGGACGGTCGCCGTCTCGAGGCATCACACGTGCTTTCTGTCCCCGCAGCTGACGCCTGGGATCTCCTCGTCGACACCGCTCGATGGCCAGACTGGGCACCGCTCGTAACCGGTGTCGAGGCGACTGAGCGTCGGATACAACTCGGGACGACTGGCCACGTGCTGGTGTCCGGCGTGTGGGTCCCATTTCGGATCACCGACTACTCGGATTCGGATCGTCGATGGAGTTGGTGTGTCGCTGGTGTTCCTGCCGCGACCCACCGGGTCGAAGCACTCACTGCGGATCGATGTCGAGTCATCTTCGAACTCCCGGTGCACGCTGTCGGCTCCGCGCCGATCTCGCTTCGGGCACTCGAGAGACTCGAGTCAGTCCTCGACGCCGACTGAACGCGCCTTCCCGTGTGTCCTGCTAACGCCGTGTTAGCTGGTTCGGACCCGAACCACTAAAGACGGCCACGACGTAGTCACGATAGAACGTCTCAATGTCCTCTCCACAAACTGAACCCCGCGACGAGAACGCCGCCTGTCCCGTCATCGAATCGCTCGAGCAGATCGGTTCACAGTGGCGACTTGCCGTCCTCCACGAACTGCTGGCTGGCGAGCAGCGATTTAACGAACTCAAGCGCTCGACTGGGGCGAACGCACGCACGCTTTCGCGCGTGCTCGACGATCTCGGGGAGATGGGGTTCGTCGAACGTCGCATCGAGGAAGACGCCCCGATCGCCACCTACTACAGCCTGACCGCGAAAGGAGAGTCCTTAGAGCCGGTTTTTGACGAAATCGAGTGCTGGGCTGGCTCGTGGCTCGAGGACGCCGAACTCGAGCACTGAGACGGAGTACTGTCGGTCAGTTCTGGTGCACCCGCATGGCGGGTCGCGGGTGTGCCGGGAGACAGTGACCACAGACCGTCTGCGCCGAGCGAACGCGAGTTGACACCACTGGTTTCGTCGCCAATTGTTTTCCAGGTGGTCCACAGCGGTTCGTACTGGCAGTCGTCGGCCTCGAGACAGTTGACCGACTTACTCACGAGCGACGTGTGAGCAATGGCTTGCTACTGCACACCACTCACAGTTGCAGAAACGATACACGAACGTGTATATAGAAACCCCTTTACTACCCGACTTCCATCACCGACATGAATGAGTCTTGCCGATTCGGACCACAAGCTCGTCGTTTCTGAGCTGGGGCGAGAGCCGACGCCGGCAGAGGCGGCGCTGTTCGAGAACCTCTGGAGTGAACACTGCGCGTACCGCTCCTCGAGACCGCTGCTCTCCGCGTTCGACAGCGAGGGCGACCAGGTCGTCATCGGGCCGGGTGACGACGCGGCGGTCGTTGCCTTGCCCGGAAACGAGGACGAGGACGAGGACGGCTCGAGCACCTACATCACGATGGGGATCGAGAGCCACAACCACCCTTCCTACGTCGATCCGTTCGATGGGGCCGCGACGGGTGTCGGCGGGATCGTCCGGGACACCCTCTCGATGGGTGCCTATCCGATCGCGCTCGCGGACTCGCTGTACTTCGGCGAGTTCGACGACGAACACTCGAAGTACCTCTTTGAAGGCGTTGTCGAAGGGATCAGCCACTACGGCAACTGTATCGGCGTCCCCACGGTCGCGGGCAGCGTCGATTTCCACCCCGACTACGAGGGCAATCCGCTCGTAAACGTCGCCTGTGTCGGCCTCACTGACGAGGAACGCCTCGTCACCGCCGTCGCTCAAGAGCCCGGCAACAAGCTGGTGCTCGTCGGCAACGGCACCGGTCGTGACGGCCTTGGCGGTGCGAGTTTCGCCAGCGAGGACTTAGCGGAGGACGCCGAAACCGAGGATCGACCGGCTGTCCAGGTCGGCGACCCCTACGCCGAGAAGCTGCTGATCGAGGCCAACGAACAGCTCGTCGAAGAGCAGCTAATCGAATCCGCACGCGACCTCGGTGCCGCCGGCCTCGGCGGTGCCTCGAGCGAACTGGTCGCCAAAGGCGGCCTCGGCGCACACATCGAACTCGAGCGCGTCCACCAGCGTGAGCCGAACATGAACGCCTTAGAGATCCTGCTGGCCGAATCTCAAGAGCGGATGTGTTACGAGGTCAACCCCGACAACGTCGATCGTGTCCGCGAGATCGCCGAACGCTTCGACCTCGGCTGTTCGGTTATCGGTGAGGTCACCGAAGAGAACTACACCTGCACGTTCGAGGGCGAGACGGTCGTCGACGTCGACGCCTACTTCCTTGGCGAAGGCGCGCCAATGAACGACCTCGAGAGCGAACCCGTCGACCAGCCCGAGACCGACCTGCCCGCAGTCGACCTCGAGGAGGCGTTCGACGCTGTCGTCTCGAGTCCGAACACGGCCTCGAAACGATGGGTCTACCGACAGTACGACCACGAAGTCGGTGTCCGCACGAGCGTTGGGCCGGGCGACGACGCGGCGATTATCGCCGTCCGAGAAGCGAGCGCGGAGCCACACTCCGCGGATAAATCGAGCGGCGATAGCCGCGAGATCGGGCAAGGGCTGGCTATTTCCTCCGGTGCGGCACCGAACTGGACTGCCGTCGCGCCCTACGAAGGTGCCAAAGCGATTGCCCTCGAGAACGCGACGAACATCGCAGCCAAAGGCGCAACACCGCTTGCCGCAGTCGACTGTCTCAACGGCGGCAACCCAGAGAAACCCGATGTGTACGGTGGCTTCAAGGGCGCCGTCGACGGGCTCGCGGACATGTGTTCGACGCTCTCGGCTCCGGTCGTCGGCGGGAACGTCTCGCTGTACAACGACTCCGTCGCCGGCCCGATCCCGCCGACGCCGACGCTGGCGATGGTCGGGACGAAAGACGGCTACGACGCCCCGCCGCTGTCGGTCGAATCGGAAGGCACGCTGTTGCTCGTCGGCGACGTCGGCCTCGAGGCCGGCGACCTTCGGCTCGGTGGCTCGGAGTATCTCGCCCAGTTCGACGGCAGTGACGGGTTCCCCGAACTGCCGGCCGACCCCGCAGCCGTCGTCGAGACACTCGCCGACGTGGCGAACGACGAGTCGACGCTTGCGGTTCACGACGTTAGCCACGGTGGGCTCGCCGTCTCGCTTGCCGAGATGGTCACCGAGAAAGCCGGTCTCGAGGTCTCGCTTCCCGTCCCCGACGCTGGAGACGAATCGGCTGTCCTCTTCCACGAACAGCCGGGTCGAGTCCTGATTCAGACCGAGTCGCCCGAAACGGTCACAGACGCGTTCGACGGCGTCGCCCCGGTCGTCGAACTCGGGACGGCAACCGACGACGGCGAGTTGACGATCGACGTTGGATCGGAGACGATCACGACGGACGCCGCGACGGTCGACGAACACCGCTCGACCATCGAAAACGGCCTCGAGTAAGCGCTGCTCGGATCGGCAATTTCCGATGCCCGGTATTTTGATATACTATCAGTCACATTCAGGAAACGAACTACTCTTTGGGGATGACTGTAGAATGACTGTTGATACGACGTCCGTCGTGATCGTCGAAAATGAACCCGACCTCGCGAGCCTGTATACGACCTGGCTCGAGGAGACGTACGACGTCGAGATGGCGTCCGATGGTGAAACGGCGCGAGCTGTAATCGACGGGACGATCGACGTCGTTCTCTTCGACCGACGGATCCCCGGATTATCCGGTGAGGCGCTTTTGACGATGCTTCAAGAGCGCGACCTCGAGTGTCGTGTTGCGATGATCACCGCTGTCGAACCGACGTTCGACATCATCGAGGCGGCGGTCGACGACTACCTCGTCAAACCAGTCTCGAAAGACGAACTGCTCCGGATTGTCGAGCAACTGGTGTTGCGCTCGAGTTACGACGAACAGCTCCAGCAGTTTTTCGCACTCGCCTCGACAAAGGCCCTGTTCGATGCGGAAAAAACCGCTGCCGAACGCAAATCGAGCGACGAGTACGCGCGTCTTCAGGACCAACTCGCAGTGTGTCGTGTTCGTGTCGAGGAGACGATGACGGAGCTGTTCGACCAGGGCTGTTATCGGCGACTCTATCAGGACCTCACGTGCGAGCCCACACCGTAGTACGATTCAGGACTGCGTTTCGAGGGTCGTCACGTCACGGATCTCGAACCGTGTCTCACCATTCTCGCCGGTATCGACGGTCAACGTCCAGTCGTGGGCCTCGGCGATCGCTCTGGCAAGGGTAAGCCCCAGCCCGTCGATAGGACTGGCTGGCGCACTGACTGCGCCTCCGGTCGTCGACTCGGCCGGTGGCTCACGAGCCGCCGGCGGAATCTCGGTCGCATCGTCCCGTATGAACACACCACGGGAGCACGCTGTCTCGTCGACGCCAAGAAGCCCCACCTGAATCGTCACCTCGCCGTCGGCGCGAGCCGCCACATCGTCGAACACTGTCTCGAGGAGGTGGGAAAATCGGTCTGCGTCGGCCCGAAGCGTTGCTGGCCGTTCGACGACGATGTGGGCGCTGTCCAGTTGTGACTGCTCGAGTGCGCTCTCGATTGCTTCCTCGAGATCGATCCGACACCGAGGGCCGACGGCCGAGGCGTTTCGGGCGAACTCGCGGACGTCGTCGACGAGCCGTTCAGCGCGATCGAGCGTGGTTTCGACCGAATCCTCCGCGAGCGGGAACTCCCACTCGTCGGCATCGTCTTCGAGTGCGTTTGCGACGGTAGACAGCTGCTGTTTCAAGTCGGTTGAGAGGATCTCGGCAACCGACTCGAGCCGTTCTGTCTGACGCTCGAGTTCGGCTGTTCGGTTCCGAAGAACCTGCTCACGATTGGCTCGGTCGAGCGCTGCGCGCGTGTTCTCGACGAGCGTCGAGACGAGGTCGACGTCGGTCTCGTCGAACTGATTGGCCTCGAGCGCCCCAGTCATGAGGACACCATGGGTTCCGATGGGAGCGATGATCTCCGATCGAAGCGTCGTCTCAGGGTTGTAGAGCTCCGCAATCGACTCGAGGTCGTCGAAGCGCTCCACCGAGCCGCCTTCGAAAACGTCCCAGACGAGTCCCTCGCCGGGGTAGAATCGCGGAAGCCCACCGAACTCGTCGTGTGCGCCGGCGGTTCCGGCAACGGGATCGAGATACCCCTGCTCGTCGTCGAGCAGCCAGACGCCGCTGATCGGGAGATCGAGCAGGTCGCTGCCGGCGTGGACGGCGACTGCACAGATCTCTTCGGGGTCGTCCGACTCGAGAAGCCACCGAGTGACTTCGTGCAGCGACGTGACGACGCGTTCGTACTCGTGGCGGTCAGTGACGTCCCGGATAACGGCCGCGACGGTCGCGTGGTCGTCTTCGATCGGGACGAACCGAAACTCGCCGACTCGATCGCTCCCATCAGCAGCAGTAAACGCCACCTCGAGCTGGCGTCTGTCGGCGTTGCCGACGTCGACGTCGGTGATCGCACGACCGATTTCGACGGCATCGTCGTCTGAGATCCCTGCTTGCTGGGTCAGCGTTTCGACGTGTTCGCCGATGAGGTCCGAACGATCAGCGCCAAGAAGTTCCTCGATGGCGCTGTTGACGGTGACGAGCTCGCGGTTGCGATCAAGCGTGAGGATCGCATCGTAGACCGCCTCGACGACGGCGGCGTGCTGGGCGATCGTCGTCTCCTGTGATTTTCGCTCGGTGACGTCGCGCATGTAGACCGAGAGGCCGGTTTCGGACGGATACGCGCGGGCCTCGAACCACGTCTCGAGTTGGGCGTGGTACACCTCGAACGAGACGGTGATCTGCTCGTCCATCGCGCGATGAAACCCATCGGGGAACTGAGTTTCGACAGTCTGTGGGAACTCATCCCACATCACGCGGCCGATCAGCTCCTTACGAGGGCGTTTCAGCAGGGTTTCGGCGCGCTCGTTGAGATAAGTAAAGCGAAAGTCCGTATCGAGTGCGAAGAAGGCGTCGGTGACACGATCGGCAACAGGAATTGAGCGAATCGTCATCGGTCTCGCCCTCCGTCGCCGTTCGGCACCCGTTGGACACCCCCTCCGAGATGGTTGCTGTGGGGTCGCACTGTCAGATCACTCATCGGCAGCTACTCGGACCCCACTTTGCGGAGTGGCTATTTCAGTGTCGTGGCCGGGAGCCGCTATGGTACGCAACACCACTCATCAGTTTGCGATGGTGTTCGAGCCCATGACGTTCATACTGGTACCGTCGTGCCGAGGTCGGCGTCTTCGGATCGATCGAAGACGAACTCGGCAGTTGCAGCGTCTAAGACCGCGCTCCCGACACTTGCGAGGACGACGATCTCGTCCGGCGACTGACGGCCGTCGTCGGTAGCCAACATATCGCCGAACGAGCGGATCTCGAGGTCGTCGTGGCCTCGAAGATCACCGGTCTCGCTGGCCTCTTCCGGAACGTCGGCGACGATGTGAGACGCGCGTTCGATCGTCGTATCGTCCAGTTCACGCATCTCGGCCGTGTACGCCCCGACGGCAACCACGAGCGCCCCGTCAGCGAGGGCCTCGCCCGGGAATACGGGTTCAGTGCTCGTCGTCGTCGTGACGACGACCGAGGCGTTCGCCACGGCCTCGCGTGGACTCGAGACTGGCGTCACGTCGACACTGAGGTCCGATTCGAGGTCACGAGCACACTCGAGTCGGGAGTCACTGGGCGAGTAAACGCGGATCGAGTCGAGTCGGCCGACGCCGACGGCGGCGGCGATCGCTCGCGTCTGCCAACGCGCTTGCGTGCCCGCGCCGATCACTGCCAACTCGAGCGGCCCGTCGACGGCGAGTTCGCGGGCAGCGAGCCCACCGATACAGCCCGTTCGGGCACTGGTGATCCGGTTGCCCGCGAGATAGCTGACTGGCTGGCCGGTTTCAGCGTCGGCAAGTGTCAGCTGTGCCGTGACCGTCGGCAGCCCGCGCTCGGGGTTGTCCTCGCAGACGGTGACGAGCTTCGTCGCGACGTAGGCGTTGCCGTGGATATAGGCGGGCATACAGAGCCCGGTGCCAGTCGGCTCGTCAGGTGTGTCGGGGTCGAGACCCGCCCCGATCGGGTAGTGGGGTCGTTCAGGGCGCTCGACCGCGCCCGCTCGTTGTTTCTCGAAAGCGTCGGCGACGATCGGGAGCAGCGCCTCGAGATCAAGTACCGACGCGACATCTGCATCAGAGAGCACGCGAACCATACGCGCACATACTCGGTCGGCTACTTTAGTCGTCTGACCATCCTCGACCGATCGAACCGGACCCGTTGCGGATCGATCGGCGCTCGAGGAGCCAGTCCCGACGTCATCCGGACCGTTCGCCGCCGCGTTCGAGACTCGACCGAACGCTTATCCACAAACGTGTGATTCGTCATAGCATGACAGTAGTCGTGATCGGCGGCGGCGTCGTCGGGATGGCAACTGCGTACGAACTCGCCACCCGCGGCGTCGACGTCGTCGTCTGCGAGCAGCGTTCGATCGGCTCGGGGAGCACAGAACGGGCCGCGGGCGGCATTCGCGCACAGTTTTCGACGCCGATCAACGTCGAGCTATCCCTCGAGAGCATGCGCGTCTGGGACACGTTCGAGGAGCGCTTCGGCATCGACATCGACTACCGACAAATCGGCTATCTCTTTCTCGCCCGGAGCGAGGCGGCGGCGACGCGGTTCGAGGAGGCGGTCGCCATGCAAAACAACCGCGGCGTTCCAAGCGAAGTGCTCGAGCCCGATTCGATACGGGACCACTGCCCCGGAGTCGACCACGAGCAGTTCGTCGCAGCGACGTACTCCCCGACGGACGGCGTTGCCGACCCACACCTCGCGTTGCAGGGCTATGCGCAGGCAGCGGCCGACGAGGGTGTCGACGTCCGGACACAGACGCCGGTCGTGGACGTGATCCGAACGGACGCCGGTCGGGTAACCGGTGTCGAGACGCCTGACGGCCGGCTCGAGGCCGAGTTCGTGGTTAACGCCGCGGGGCCGTGGGCCGGCGAGGTTGCGGCGATGGCCGACTGCGAGCTACCGATCACCCCGAAACGCCGTCAGATCGCTGTCGTCGAGCCCGGTCAGCCTGTTCCCGAAACCGATCCGCTGACGATCGACCTCGAGAGCGGCACGTACTTCCGGCCGGATCGCGACGGCGACGCGCTGGTCGGCGGCCACGTCGGCGACGCCGATCCCGCCTGTGATCCCGACGGCTACGACAGATCGATGGCGTTCCCCTGGGCCGTCGAGGCTCTCGAGACCGTTGCCGACTGGACGACCTACTTCGGCCCCGAATCGGCGATCAAGCGCGGCTGGGCGGGCCTGTATGCGGTGACACCGGACGAAACTGCGATCGTCGAGGAGACGGCTCCTGGCTTCGTTACCGCCGCCGGCTTCTCGGGCCACGGCTTTCAGCACGCTCCCGCAACCGGGACGCTTGTCGCCGAACTCGTCACCGACGGCGAACTGTCGCTGGTCGATCCCACGGCGCTCTCGAGCGACCGCTTCAAGACATCGTCGGCTCGAGTGGAACGAAACGTCGTCTGAGCGTTTGCGTCGGCAGCCAGTTACGTCGCTGTCCGTGGATTTATCTCGACGGCCATGGTCACACTCATCATGGCTGATACTATCACTACCTCTCTCCGCGACCTCGCGGCGGCGATCAGGGACGGCGAGATGTCGTCGGCAGCCGTCGTCGACGACGTGCTCGAGCGAATCGGGGCCACCGAGGAGTTGAACGCGTACGTCACGGTGCTCGAGGAGTCGGCCCGGGAACGGGCCCGCGAAGCCGACCGTGCGGCCGCCGCCGGCGAGGATCTCGGCCCGCTTCACGGCGTGCCGGTCGCGATCAAAGACCTCCGGGACCGCAAGGCCGGCGTCCGAAACACGCTCGGACTCGCTGCCCTGTCCGAGAACGTCGCCACGGAGGATTCGATCACCGTCGAACGCCTCGAGGCCGCCGGTGCGGTGATCGTCGGCACGACCAACACGCCGGCGCTTGCCCACACGATCAAAACCGACAACCGGCTCGTCGGCGCGACGGCGACCCCGTTCGACAGAGAGCGGTCGGCGGGTGGCTCTTCCGGCGGGTCGGCAGCGGCAGTCGCCGCCGGCCTCGCCAGACTCGCGACCGGCTCGGATATCGGCGGCTCGCTGCGGGTTCCGGCGTCGTGTTGTAACGTCATCGGACTCAAACCCTCGTTCGGACGCATCCCCTCGAACTCACGGCTCGAGTCGTTCGACAGCCACTCGCCGTTCATGGTCGGCGGCCCCATCGCCCGCAGTGCCGCGGACGTCGCGCTCGGCTTCGAGATCATGGCCGGGCCGGATCATCGCGATCCACTGAGCGTCCCCCGTGGTGACGACGACGTCCTCGAGGCGCTCGAGCGACCGACAGACGACCTCTCGGTCGCGTACAGTCCGGATCTGAATCTCCAGCCCGTTGCTCCCGTCGTCCGCGAGACGGTTGAGGCGGCCGTCGATGACCTCGCGGCTGCCGGCGCGGCGGTCGACACTGTCGACGTCTCGCTCCCCGACGTCGACGTGCTTCGCCGGGCCTACTACACGCAGGTCGGCGGCTACTTCGCGGCGGTCGCGACCCGGGTCGAAGAACAGTACGGCATCGACTTCGAGACGGCCGACGTCGAGGAGACAGTCCGTTCGACGATTTCGCTGGGTGCCGATCTGGACCCGCTCGAGGAACGACTCGCGAACGGGCCCCGTGTCGAAGCCTACGACGCGATCGAGGCGGCACTCGAGGGCGCGGACATCCTCGTGACACCAACACTGACTGTCCCACCGTACGGCAAACACCTGCGCGATCGCTACCCGACGGAGATCGACGGCCACGAGGTCGCCGGCATTCCGACTGACGCGATGCTCACGTGGGTGTTCAATCTCACGGGCCACCCGGCCGCGTCGGTTCCTGCCGGCCTCACCGACGACGGGCTCCCGGTCGGGCTGCAGGTCGTTGGCCGCCGCTACGCCGAGTCGGACGTGCTCGCTGCTGCAAGGGCACTCGAGCGCGCCCGACCCTGGGAACAGCACTATCCGGACACGTAGGTCGAGTCAAAAACCGCGCTCTCTCGAGGGCGCTGGACTATGCGTGTTCCTCGACAAACGCTTCGATCCGGGCTAAGGCCTTCCGGAGATCGTCGAGCCCGGTCGCATAGGAGATCCGCAGGTGGTCCTCGCCACCCGCGCCGAAGACGTCGCCGGGGACGACTGCGACGCCCTGTTCGCGGAGGACGCCTTCAGCGAACTCCTCTGCCGTGAAGCCCTCGGGCACTTCGGGGAAACAGTAGAACGCCCCTTTCGCCTCGAAGACGTCCATGCCGATCTCGCGGAATCGCGAGAGGACGAACTGGCGACGGCGGTCGTACTCGTTGACCATGTCCTCGACGTCCTTTTCACAGGAGTCGAGCGCCTCGAGGGCGGCGTGTTGGGCCGTCGTCGGCGCGGACAGCATCGTGTACTGGTGGATCTTGTTCATCGCGTTGATGGCCTCGGCGGGGCCGAGTGCATACCCCAGTCGCAGCCCGGTCATCGCGTGGGCTTTCGAGAAGCCGTTGAAGACGATGGTTCGCTCGCGCATTCCCTCGAGGGTCGCGATCGAGGTGTGCTCGTTTCCGTCGTAGGTGAGTTCGGCGTAGATCTCGTCGGAGAGGACCATCAGATCGTGCTCGCGGGCGAACTCCGCGATCGGCTCGAGGTCAGCCTCGGTCATGATCGCGCCCGTCGGGTTGTTGGGGTAACAGAGCACGAGCATGTCGGCCTCGTCCGCGCCCGCTTGCTCGAGGCCCTCGACGGTGAGTCGGAACTCGTCTTCTTCCGTCGTCGGCACGGACAACACCTCGCCGCCGGCGAAGATGACGCCGGGCTCGTAGGAGATGTAAGATGGCTGGGCGATCGCGACCGTGTCGCCAGGATCGACGAACGCCCGGAAGGCGAGGTCGACGGCTTCGCTCGCCCCGGCGGTGACGATGATCTCCTCGTCGGGATCGTAGCCGAGTTCGAAGCGGTCAGCGACGTAGTCGGCGATCGACTCGCGGAGTTCGCGCATCCCCCGGTTCGCGGTATAGGACGTCTTGCCCTGCTCCAGAGAGGTGATCGCGGCGTCGCGGGCCGCCCACGGCGTCGAGAAGTCGGGCTCACCGACTCCAAGCGAGATGACGTCGTCGCGTTCCTCGGCGATCTCGAAGAACCGTCGGATCCCCGACGGCGGCACCGTCTGGACGCGTTCGGACAGTTCGAACGTCATGATTAGGGTGAGAACGACAGCCGCTCGTCGTCTTCGCCGTCACCGAGCTCGATCCCGTTTTCTTTGTAGGAAGTCATCACGTAGTGTGTGACCGTCTGGGTGATCTCGGGGACGGGTGCGACCTTCTCACTGATAAACTGAGAAACCTCGCGGATGGAGTCGCCCTCGACTTCCATATCGAAGTCGTAGTCGCCGCTGACCAGCCGTAAGGCTTTGACCTGGGGAAACCGTGCGAGGCGCTCTGCGATGTCGTCGTAGCCCGTCTCGCGGTCGAGCGTGACGTTCAACTCGACTTCGGCTCGGACGCGTTCGTCTTCCAGTTTATCCCAGTCGACGACCGCTTGATATCCACGAACCACACCTGCTGCCTCGAGTTCCTCGATCGTGGTCTCGACCTCAGACTCGTTGAGGCCGGTCATTCGCGCGATATCCGCCGTCGAATAGCGCGCGTTCTCACGAAGCAACTCGAGTACCTCGCGTTCGCTCATATCTCCCAGAAATGCAAGCGTGAGTAAAGTTCTACCGTTGTTCGATCGTCACTGAACAGTTGGACTCGCGTGCGATCCGGATCGCACACCGACAGCCTACCGGTAGTTTTTGAACAACAGCGCCCGAACGTCGTCTTTCGTCTGGACCTGTTCCGTCGTGCCGTCGGGTAACTCGACGCTGTAGCGGTAGTCCGCCGACGTGGCCTCGCCCCACTTGTCGTCGTGGGTCTCGAGGAGGCTCATCATCTCGTCTAACATATCGTCATCGTCGGCATCACCGCTGGCACCGCCGGACGCATCGACACCGATCTCATCGCCGTCGGTACCGGAGTCGGGTTCGTTCCTAGCATCGCTCTCGTCGTCACGCTCCTCGGCGTCGGCTTCGCTATCACTCGAGTCGCCTTTCAACTCGCCCATCGAATCACTGCCAGTCTCGGTCTCGGGGTCCGGGTCGGCTTCGACTTCGACTTCGGCGTCGTCCGTGACGGACTCGTCTTCGACGTAGGAGACTTCCTCGAGGGCGTGTGGATCCGTCTCGCCCTCGATTGCGGCCCCGACGGAAGCGGCGACGTCGTCGGTCGCCGAGGACTCGACTGTCGTCTCGACGGACACAGCCGCGTCGTCGTCGAGATTGTCGAGCAGGAACTGGACGGCATCGCGTTCGCGGACGAAGCCGTACTCGCCGACGACGTCCTCGGAGATCGCTTCGCGAAGCGACTGGATGGCAGCGTACTGGTCGTCTGTGACCTCGAGCGTTTGCATATGAGATCGATCTCACGGAGGGTACAAATATGTAGGTCGTGTTGACCGTCCGCTGGCACAGCCTGTTGCTCGAATCCACAGCCCAGCGAGGTGCTTAAGACCGCAGGTCCGGAACCGACGACCATGGTACTCAAAGAATCCGACTCCGAACTCGCGGCCGGCGACGCGGCCCCCGCGTTCGAACTCGAGGGGGCAGACGGCGAGACCCACTCCCTCGAGTCGTTCGCCGACGCCGAGGCGCTGCTGGTCGTCTTTACGTGCAACCACTGCCCGTACGCGAAAGCGAAGTTCGATCTGTTAAACGAGTTGGCTGACGAGTACGACGACGTTGCCGTCGTCGGCATCAACCCCAACGACGCCGAGGAGTACCCCGACGACTCCCTCGAGGCAATGCGTGAGTACGTCGACGACGGCACGATCCAGTACGACGCCTACCTGCGCGACGCCAGCCAGGCGGTCGCTCGAGCGTACGGCGCGGTCTGTACGCCGGATCCGTTCCTGTTCGAAAACACCGAGGATGGATTTCAGCTGGTCTATCAGGGCCGCCTCGACGATGCGCTCAATCCCGACGACGAGCCGACGCGGTTCCACATTCGCGAGGCGATCGAGGCGGTGCTCGCGGGCGAGTCAGTCGACCTCGAGTGGCAGCCCTCGCAAGGCTGTTCGATCAAGTGGACTGATGACTGAGAGAGTCGCCCAGCAGTCAGTGCGTTACTGAACCGCCCGTCGGTACTGCTCCGGCCACGCCATCGGATCGTCCTCGAGGTCGTCGGACGCTCGGAGCCCGAAGTACGGATCGCGGAGGAACTCCCGGCCGACGAGGACGACATCGGCACGGCCGTTGCGGACGAGTGCGTCGGCCTGCTCGGGTTCGGTGACGCCGCCGACTGCACCGACGGCGACGTCTGCACCCTCGCGGACCGCTTCGGCGAGTGGCACCTGGAAGTTCGGCCCGCCGGGAACGTCTTGATCAGGGTGAAGTCCGCCCGAACTGACGTCGATCAGATCGACGCCACGGTCGGCAAGATCGTCAGCCAGTCGAACGGACTGGTCGAGATCCCACGCGTCCTGTCCCTCGAGCCAGTCGGTACCTGAAATACGGACGAAGACGGGCTTGTCCTCGGGCCAGACGTCTCGGACCGCGTTGACGACCTCACGGAGCAGGCGCGTGCGGTTCTCGAAGCTCCCGCCGTACTCGTCCGCCCGGTGGTTCGTCACGGGTGAGAGGAACTCATGAAGCAGGTAGCCGTGGGCCGCGTGGACCTCGGCGATTTCGAAGCCGGCCGAAAGCGATCGCTCGGCTGCGGCCCGGTAGGCGTCGATCACACCCTGAATGTCGTCCGCGTCGGCTCGTTTCATTGCGGGTCGGTCGCCGTCGAACGGTGGATACGCGTCGGGCGACGGCGAGAGCACCTCCCAGCCCGACGCGCCGTCGGGGTCGGTCTCGCCGGGCTGAATCGGGAGGTTGCCATCCCACGGACGGCACTTGCTCGCCTTGTGACCCGCGTGGGCCAGTTGAATCCCCGGCACGCCACCCTGCTCGCGGATGAACGCGGTGATCGGCTCGAGCGCGTCGGCGTGTTCGTCGCTCCAGATACCCAGATCGTGAGGCGTGATTCGCCCGCGCGGTTCGACGGCGGTGGCTTCAGTCATGACGATGCCGGCACCGCCGACGGCGCGGCTCCCGAGGTGGACGCGGTGCCACTCCGTCGGGAGCCCGTCGGGCTCACAGGAGTACTGGCACATCGGTGAGACGGCGATCCGGTTGGGGATATCGAGGTCGCGCAACTCGAGTGGCGTAAACAAATCGGTCATCGCGCGTGTGTTTCGATGGCGACGGCAAAACGGTCGTGGACGGGGCCGGCCTTGCCGCCTCGAGGCTCGAGCGGAGCTGTTCGTGATGCTGGCTCCCGGTGTTGGACTATTGACTACCCATTGGGGTGTCGTAGGCTCGACTATCAACGGTGACAGCTGGCCCACCCTTCGGGCGTTCCTCGCGTCTGAATCCACCACGCGTCACTACACCGGGGTGCGAGTTGGACCCGGTGCGTATACTCGAGATCACGGACGTAGAGCCCGCGAACGACTGCTGGATGGTCGTGTCCCTCGTGACTATTGCTTCTCAATCAGGCACTCGGGGTGACTGTCTTCGGTCTCAGCTACGTGCCACTCGTCGCCGTCCCGCTCGTCGTCCTTGCGTATCTGTTGGTCGCACGAACCCGGTTTTACGACAGCCAGCTGTCGTCTGAGCCGTCGACTGGCTGAGGAACCGATCTCGTCTGGTCACTTATCGTGCGGGCTTTTGGCCCTCGAGCCCACACCACCGCTATGCCCACACCGACACCCCTCCGCGATCGCTTCGACGCCGATCGACCCGTTCTCGGGATGGTCCACCTCCCACCCCTCCCCGGCGCGCCGGGGTTCGACGGCGACCGCGATGCCGTCCGCACTCGCGCGCTCGAGGACGCCCGCCGACTCGAGGCTGGCGGAGCCGACGGCATCGTGCTCGAGAACTTCGGCGACACACCGTTTTATTCCGAAGACGTTCCGGCCCACGTCGTCGCAGATATGACTGCGCTGGCGTCGGCGCTGCAGCGAACCGTGGACATCCCGCTCGGCATCAACGTGCTCAGAAACGACGCCGACGCGGCGCTGTCGATCGCCGCCGCCACTGCGGCCGACTTTATCCGGGTGAACGTCCACGTCGGCACTGCGGCGACCGATCAGGGCCTCCTCGAGGGACAGGCCCACGAGACGCTCCGGCTTCGCGATCGGCTCGAGGCCGACGTCGCCATCCTCGCGGACGTTCATGTCAAACACGCGACGCCGGTCGGCGAGGGGGATCTCGAGCAGGCCGCACTCGAGACAGCCGAACGTGGCATGGCTGACGGCGTGATCGTCTCGGGACCCGGAACTGGTGTCGAGACTGCACTCGAGGACGTCGAGCGAGTCGCGGACGTGCTGGCGGACCGAACATCGACACCGGAGCGGACCCCCGTTTTTGTCGGCAGCGGCGTGACGAGCGAGACGGTCGGCGATTGTCTCGAGGCGGGTGCTGACGGCGTCATCGTCGGTACAGCGCTCAAAGCAGGCGGGGAAACGACGAACCCGGTCTCACGTCAGCGTGTCGAGACCCTCGTATCGGCCACACGGGACTCGAGTCAGCCGTGAACGCACACCGTCGTGCCGAACTCTCGAGCAGCCAGCGCTGGCGTGTAAACACACACCGTTAACAGGCCCTGTACGGTGTTAGAAGCCGACCAGCAACGGGCCGATCAAGACACCCATCAGGTGGACCCGCCGCGCACGGAAGCGGATCGGGACCATCCCGATCGCGGCCGCGACGCAGAAAATGACGATCCCGATGACACCGGTAAACAGATACGAGAGGGCTAACAGGAGGGTGAGGACAGTGACCGAAATCTTCCAGTAGGCGATCCGGCCGACAGCCTCGAGATACGCATCCCCGACGACGATCACGAGCACGAACCCGAGCAGCCCCGCGAGGACGACACCCGCGAGCAAGATCGGTACCTCGAGCGGGGCGTCGACGCTCTCGAAGGCGACCATCACGCCGGTTCGGGGCTGGCCGATCGCGACCAGCGCGAATAGCGCGAAGATGGTGTTCGCCGTATCGACGCCGCTCGTCGCAACGATATAGCCCCTGTCGCCGGAGCGCCCGGGCACGAATAGCAGGACCGCGACGGCAGCGATCGCCGCCGAAATCCCGGGAATGTAGCCGACGACGGCACCCGCGAGCGCACCGGCGATCGCCGTTATTCCGACGAGCGGGTGGGACATCGCAATGGCATCGCCGTGCTGTGGCGGGATCCCGCTTCCGCGGATCGCATCGATCAACACCGGCGCACCGAACAGCCCGGCAAACAGGGGTGCAAGCATCCCGCCGGCCTCGAGCGGCGCGTCCGGAGAGAAATCAAGCGTGAGCAGTCCTAGAACAGCGGCAAGGGCGAACGAAACGATGGCACCAACGCGGCCACGCCACGTCCGTTCGGAGGCGATCAGCGCGACGACGACCATCGCCAGCAGGAGCGCTAGATTATCCCGAATCGTCGGGTACACAGCCGTCACACCCCACGTGATCGGTAACGCCAGCGGAACGGCTGCGAGGACAGCGAGGATACTGCCGAGCGCCGAGAGTCGAATCGCTTCGTAGCCCTGTCCCTCGAGAACCATCCGGTGGGCCGGTAACGCAGTGACGGCCATCTCGGCGTCGGGGACGCCGAGTGCCATCGCGGGGACGGCGTTCAGAAAGGTGTGGACAACGCCGGCCGCAAGCATCGCACAGCCGACGAACAGCGGTGGGCCGGGAATCGACGGCGCGAAGCCGGCGAGCAAGAGCGCGAAGTTATTCGCGTGGAGGCCGGGAACCAGGCCGCTCAGGCCACCAAGCGCCGCACCGCCGAGAATCCAGGCCAGCAACTGCAGCGTCGTGGCGGGATCGGTGACGAACTCGACTCCGGGTGTGGCCATCGATCACTCTGGCTTCCCCATCGGATTTAAACCCGAAGCGGATTCGATCGTGACCAGTCACGCAGTTTCGGGGGCCCAGAACTGCTGCTCTCGATCGAGCAGCGAGACAACGACGACGTGTGGGGCCGTCAGGACTGCGATGGTGACGAGGTACAGCCCCGCGATCTGCGGGACGGTGGCGGGCGTCTGCGGAACCAGCAGCGCAATCGTGGCGAGAACGACGATCGCACCGCCGGTTAGCGGGGCTGCGTCCCTGATGAACCGACGGCTCGCGTTGCCCACTGCACCGCGAGACAGCGCCGCCACGGCTCGGTCGTCGATGAGCATCGTTCGAAGGATGTGCCGGAGACTGTGCCACAGACAGAAGTAGAGCCCGATCGCGAGAATCGGCGGCACGAAGGCGAACAGGGCAACGAGCCCAAGGGTTTCTCCGGCGTCGATCAGCCACGGGGCCGACACTCCCGAGTGGGCGAGCCCACGCCCGAGTGCGGCGACGATCGCGAGCGCGAACCCGAGGCCGACGGCGAGGCGGACTCCCGGTTGAAACGCCGGCTCGAGCGCCGTCGCGGCGGCAGGGTCGAACAGTCCGACGAGCGTTTCCGCGACGAGCGCGTACTGCTCCGGAAAGGCGATTAGCGGGACGATCATGGGGAGTCCGCCCCGAACGAGGATGGTAAGCGAACGTGAGCCCCGACCTTGGAGGTAGTCGACGCCGATCAACTCGATCATCGCGTAGACATCGCCCTGTCCCCAGTGAAACAGGGTGAGGAGAATAAACAGGACGAACGCGGTCGCCGGAGCGAACACCCAGACGACGGCGTAGGCCCCGCCAACCGTGAGATACAACAGGCCGATCGCTGCGAGCGATCGACGAGTAACCGGCTCGTCACGGGCTCGCGGAAGCACGAGGTGGTCGACTGCTCCGTGGGGGAGCCCGAGCACAAGCACGCTCACGAGAAGGGGCAGGAACTGGACCCAGAGCGGAAGCGAGCCGGCTACCGCGACGATCGCGAGTCCGGCGAGAACCGTCATCGCGCCGGCTGCGAGGCTTACCACGCTGGCCCAGTCTCGAGCCCGGGACCACGTCACTGGACCAGTCGCCCGCTCGAGCGTCGTCGTGTTATCCGGCATCGCTCCGGTCTGCGAGACGGCTCCGGACGTCCTGAATGGTCGTGTCGCTGTCGAGTCGATCGAGCGTCCACACGTATAAGACGAGCCCCTGAACGAGGAAGACGTTTGTCACGAGGAAGAACAGCGCCTCCTCGATCGGGAGCCCGAGAAGCGTCAGGCCCGTGGTATGCGTGTCGGAAATGACCCAGACGCCGAGCCCGATTGCGATCCGATCGACGATCCAGAGGTACAGCGTCGGCACGGCGATGGCGAGCAGCGTCCTTCGGCGGACGTCCCACAGCGCCGTGAGTCCGAACGCCCACTGGATCGCGAGAATCGGACCGGCCCAGAGCAAGATCGCGCCGAGATAGAACGTCGACGTCGTCCCGAGAAGGATCCAGCCGAGTCCGCCCACAGCTAGTCCCGCGATAGCACCGAGGAGGCGGTGTTTCCAGGGGATCCACAGCGAGCGATCAGGTATCTGGAGGACGTGAAAGAGCCAGAGTGCGGTCAGAATCGGCTGTAAGATAAAAAAGAGGTACTCCCCGACCGGGGCGTGCCAGATGGTCGCCACCACGGCTCCGTCTCCGTACCACCAGACCCCCTCCGCGATCAACAGGTTGTCCCAAGGAGTCGTGTAGGTCACCGCGAGGACGAGCATGATCGCGAGCCCGCTGGCAGCCCGTCTATTCCACCAGAACCCGTCTCGGCGCAGGCCGAGCCAACCGAGGACGATGATCGGCGGAAGGACGAACACCGCGTGGACGCCCAGATAGGTCAGTGCGACGCTCATACAGTGGGGGCGAACGCGGTGTTCGTGTCGGCTGCAGATCGGTCGGAGTGATATTCGTTCGGTGCCGTGACGTCAGGCCTAACACCGACTCCCCCGGCTCCGACCAACTGGTTACTCATATACTTATCGTAGGTGATGGAGACCTAACAAACGGATACCATACTAGTTAGCCCTCCCTGTATGGAGACAGCATCGCTGGGGATCCGTTCGACGGTGTCTCAGGAGTGTCTTTCCCGACGTCACGAATCCTGGTGGTGTTTTCGAGAAATTTGCTATCACTGGTCCGGAGACACGCACGGAGAGGAGATGTGAAATGTCTTGTTCTCTGGTATTATCGGCAGCGATTGAGGCCGCTGCCACCGCTTGAGCGGTCCCTTACTAGTATGGATTTACTATTATCCACCGTCGGGTCGTCAGTATTGTTGTAGCATGATTGAAACGATCGCGGCAGAGATGGCAACGTACGCACAGCTTGTCCCGCTCGAGATGACCCAGACGGAGATTTACGAGAGCGTACAGGACGATACGCTCCTGAACGCTTCGTTCTGGGCCAACATTGCCCTCGCGGGGATCGCGATCCTCCTGTTCGTCTATATGGGTCGGAACGTCAAAGACCCACGAGCCCAGCTCATCTGGGTAGCGACGCTGATGGTGCCGCTGGTCTCGATTGCCAGCTACACCGGACTCGCCTCCGGGCTGACCATAAGTTTCCTGGAGATGCCGAGCGGACACGCCCTGGCGGGTGAGGAGGTACTCACGATGTGGGGACGGTATCTCACGTGGACGCTCTCGACCCCGATGATCCTGCTTGCACTCGGATTGCTCGCAGGGACGAACCTGACGAAGCTCTTTACGATCATCACCGCTGACATCGCGATGTGCGTGACCGGCCTTGCGGCCGCGATGACCACGTCTTCCTACGCCATTCGGTGGTTCTGGTACTTCATCAGCTGTACGTTCTTCATCGTCGTGCTCTACGTCCTGCTGGTCGAGTGGCCCAAAGATGCCGAGGCTGCGAACACCGCCGAGATCTTCAACCTGCTGAAGATCCTGACGGTGGTGCTCTGGTTCGGTTACCCGATCTTCTGGGCGCTCGGCGCGGAAGGGCTGGCAATCCTCGACGTGGCGATCACGTCGTGGGGCTACAGTTTCCTCGACATCGGTGCAAAGTACGTCTTCGCGTTCCTCCTGCTGCGCTGGGTCGCCGCGAACGAAGCGGTGATCGCAAAGCAGCCGTCGACGTTCACCATTGGTGCAGGGCCGGAATCGGGAGCCGGAACGCCCGCTGACGACTGAGCCGGTCTGCTGTACCGATCTGTCAGCCCAACCGTGACGCCACGGTTGGGCCGAACGGACGTACAGCGGTCCGTATCCGGACCTGAACCCGCTCCGCGATCGCGTCGCTTCCATTTTTCGAGTCGTGCGTCCCTGTCATGGCCCGTCCTCGCTGTGAGATCTGCTCTCAACTACTGTCTGTCCTCCTCGCGAACACCGCCTTCGTCACGCATCATCTCCTCTTCGTCTGTTTTCGCTCGACCGACGCCAGGTCGGTTGTCGCCGATCCAAAAAGGCTATAATCGGCACTATCCATCGGCCGCTCAGGCCGCATGCACGATCATGACAAGTACACGCAACTCGTTCTGGAGGGATCGGAGTACGAGTTTCTCCGCGCCCGCCGCGGGCTACTGAGTGGGTGGTCGATCCCGCAGAAAATCCGCCGCTGTAGCTACCTCCTGTTCGCGTCGTCGACGTTGCTTCCAATCCTGTTCTTTTTACCGCCTGCCGTCCGCCAGCAGCATCTCGGGGTCGATCCGATCTCTTCGCGCGTTGCGCTTACGGCGTTGGTGCTGTTTAGCGTCTGCTGTCTGGTCGTGGCGAGCGTCGGCCTCGCCGCCACCGCCACGTACCGCGATCGGCTCGATCGCATCACCGAGCAGCAGGCGTGGTCGCTGGTCGGAATCGAGGGGCTCTTTTCCGGGATCGGCTTCGGGAGCGGCTTCCTCGGAGTCGTCGCCACGCTCGTCCTCGCGAGCGTCGGCTACGCCGGTGTCGAGACCGTAGAAACGCTCGTCGCCGCCGGTGTCGACCCGTATCACTCGCAGGCGGTTGTCGCGGTCCCAGTCGTCGTGGCCAGCGGCATTGCGTTCTGCTGTGCAATCGCCGTTTTCCTTCTCAGCGTTCTCACCGAATCTCTCAGCTAACGACGCCTGATTGTATCCCGCGCTGACTGTTCTCTCCCCGAAACAGGGCCGTTTGCACTCGCTCGAGGCGCGTTTTCTCCGGCTGGTTGCCCCAACTGATCACCGACCGTGAATATGTTAACACAGTAAGGTGTGAGTCCCTTACACACTCAGTTCGCACATACAGCACGTGCCTCCGTTTCACGATATCCCTGAACAGATCAACGATCGTACTCACAGTCGCGACACGAAGTGGGTGATCGATCCGTGACGACCGAACTCAACCGTGACCTCGGTCTGCCAGCGACGATGGCTGTTGCGATCGGTGCGATGGTCGGCTCCGGCATCTTCATTCTTCCCGGTGTTGCCTACGTCACTGTCGACGGGCCGGCCGTTGTCGGTGCGTTTCTCCTCGCGGGGATTCTCGTCCTGCCGGCGGCACTTAGCGCCTCCGAAATGGCGACGGCCATGCCGGAAGACGGCGGTTCGTACGTCTACGTCGAACGCGGAATGGGGCCGCTGCTGGGCACGATTGCCGGAGTCGGCAACTGGTTCATGCTCTCGTTCAAGGGAGCGCTTGCGCTCATCGGCGGCGTGCCGTATCTCGTGTTCGTCGCACCGGAGCTGGGCAACTACATCCTCCCGCTTGCGGTCGGACTCGCCCTGTTTTTCACCGCCATCAACGTCGTCAGTACGAAAAGCACCGGCAGTCTGCAGTTCGTCATCGTCGGCCTGATGCTCCTCGTGATGGCCTGGTTCGTCGTGAGCGGTGTCGGTGGCGGCGCCCCCGAGCGAACTGCCGGCTCCTTCGACGTCGGAAGTGGCGGCTTTCTCGCCGCGACCGCACTCGTATTCATTTCCTATGCAGGCGTGATCAAAATCGCTGCCGTCGCTGAAGAGGTCAAAGACCCGGGGAAAACGATTCCGCGGGCGATGATCGGCTCGCTCGCGATTACCACCGTGCTCTACGTGCTTGTCGTGTACGTTGCGATTGGCATCGTTGACGTCACCGGTGCGATCGAGGCCGGCCAACTCGAAAGCGACGGTGAGGGACCGATCATGGCACTGGCCGCCGAGGCAACGCTCGGGACGATCGGCGTGACTGCCGTCGTCATCGCTGCGCTTTTAGCTCTCGCGTCGACGGCGAACGCCGGACTGCTCTCGGCCTCGCGCTTTCCCTTCGCGATGGCTCGAGACGGACTCGCCCCGCCCCAGTTCGAGCGGATCAGCGCCCGGTTCAACACACCAGCGCTTGCTGTCTCGTTGTCCGGCGCCGTGATCGTCGTGATGATCACCTTCCTGCCGATCGACCAGGTCGCCAAGTTCGGCAGCGCGTTCCAGATCATCGTGTTCATTCTGGTGAATCTCACCGTAATCGGCTTTCGCGAAGGGGCTGTCGACGACTACGACCCCGCCTTCGTCTGCCCGTGGTACCCCTGGATACAGCTATTCGGGATGGGAAGCGGGCTCGTAGTCCTCACGCAAGTGGGACTGGTCCCGCTTGCCGGTGCGATTTTCATTACCGTCGTCTCGATCGTCTACTACCTCGTCTATGCGCGCCACAACGTCGATCGTGAAGGTGCCGCTCGTGACGCCGTCCGACGGAACATCGGTGCATCCGCGGTCGAGCGAACTCGAGCACTGTTCGAGAGCGACGCCGAGTACGACGCGCTCGTCGCGATCACCGAGGAGACCTCCACCGACGCCAAACGAGATATGCTCCGAATGGCGACGGACCTGGGTCGAGTCCGAACCACTGCCGTCTCCGTCGTCGAGTTCGTCGACGTCCCACACCGGGTCTTCGCCGAGCGACATCCCGAAATCGTCGACCGAGACCTTCCCGAGTGGTTTCCGTCGGATCCCGAGGACGCGCCGTCGTGGTTCCCGACGGATGAACTCGACCCACCCGCTCGAACGTCCGGCGGCGTCGACCTCCCTCCCTCGGAGACGGACGCCCCTCTCGAGCAGCTACCGACACGCATCGAGTATCGCGAAATCGATAGCGAAGACCACCGACGCGCGATCGTCGACTTCGCCACCTACGAGAACTGCGATCTCCTCGTCCTCGAGCGAAACGTCGCCGAGTTCCACAGCCGCCTCTTTGGCGGCGAAACCGAGTGGATCCTCGAGAACGCTCCCTGTGACGTCATGTTGGTCGATGACGACGAGTTCGACGAGGCCGACGAGATTGCCGTCGTCGCGAACCGCGGTCCCTACGACCCGCTCAAACTACTCCTGGCCGACGCGATCGCCGAGGAGACGGGTGCCGAGATCAACCTCCTGCAAGCGATCCCCGCTGATCCACCCGACAGACAGCGACGGACGATGGAGGAGTATCACGACGAACTGATCTCGATCTGTACCGTTCCCACGCGATCGACGATCGTCGAGGCCGACGACGCGGTAGCAGGACTGGCTCGCTTTGCCCGCCCTGCCGACCTGCTCGTCATCGGTGCCGACCGAACGGGCATCAGCGGCCGTCTCCTCGGTCGCCCCGGAAACCAGTTGATCGACTCCGTCGACTGCACCGCGGTGATGGTTCAGACCCACGAGGGTCGTCAGGACGGGCTCCTCAAGCGACTGGTCATGGACTACCTGTTCCGCTAGCGGCTGTCTCGTGGCATTTCGTGACACTCAGATGGCACTCGTTTCGGGTTCAACTCTTGACAGCGACCGCTACGGACGCTGGGCCAAAAAAATCAGGATTGAACTGTGTCGTCGCGTCGCGACTTAGCCGAAGAGTTCGCCGAGGCCCTCGCCACCGGCGTCGTCGTCTTCGTCGTCGTCTTCGTCTTCGTCCGTCGTGTCTGGGACGTCGCTGGTTTCTTCGGCTTCCTCACCGTCGTCTGCAGCCCCTGCGGCTGCGCCGCCTGCGGCGGCACCTGCAGCGGGGACGGCAGCGGCTTCCGAGACTGCCTCGTCGATGTCGACGTCCTCGAGTGCGGCGACAAGCGCCTTGACTCGGGATTCTTCGACGTCGACGCCAGCAGCGTCGAGCACGCCAGTGATGTTGTCTTCGTTGAGCTCTTCGTCCGTTTCGTTCAGGATGAGTGCAGCGTATACGTATTCCATTGGTAAATCCTCCGTTGATTATCCGAACATTGCGCCGAGTCCTTCGCCACCGCCACCGTCTTCGTCGTCATCGTCATCGTCGGTGTCGGCGTCGTCGGCCTCAGCGTCGTCGTGGTCGTCTGCCGATTCGTCCTCGCCCTCGTCGGCCGCTGCCGGTGCGGCAGGGGCCTCGACGCCCTGCAGTTCCTCAGGCAGGGCGTCCTCGTCGTCGATCTGGGCCGCAAGCGCACGCAGCTGTGCGTCGGCCTTGGAGACGAGGTCGGGCATTAGGGCTTCGTCCTCGATCGCCGCCTGCAGGCCGAGGCTCTTGGCCTCGCCCGTGGCTTTGGCGATGAGCGTTGGTGCAGTTGCTTCGGTCGGGTAGCTCGCATTGACCGAGAGGTTTCGAGCGCGAGCGGCGGCCGTCGCCACGTCGCTCTCGTAGGCCTCGATGTCGATATCGAGGTCCTCTGGGTCGAAGAGCACGCCTTCGGCAACGACTGCCTGCAGGTCGAGCCCGACTTCCTTGGGTTCGATCCCAAGCTCGCTGAGGACGTTCGACAGGTCCGCGGAGACTTGCTCGCCGGCCTCTAAGACCGTCGAGTCCTCCATGACCTGGATCGAACCCTCTTCGATGCGTGCGTTTGCACCGATGCTCTGGAGTTCGCCGACGAACGGCCCCGGATCGACACCGGTGTCACCCTCGGGGATGACGATGTCGTTCGGGGCGACTTCGCCCTCGTTAATCGGAGCGGGCGTCTTCGACGCCTCGAGTTCCTTGTAGAGGGCAAACGGGTTGTCGTCCGTCGCGATCAGGCCGACCTGCCCTTCGATGTGGGTGACGAGGTCGTCCAGTCCAGTCTCTTCTAAGGCACGGACCTGCAGGGTGTTGCGGCTGACGCGCAACTCAGCAGTGCCATGCAGGTCTCGGCGCATGTCCTGGAGCTGCTTGCTCGGAATGCCAGCGATGCCGACGATACCGACGCTCTCGTAGCTGTCGATGAGCGACGTGAGCTCGTCGACTTCTTCTTTCTTCCACTGGGGAAGGTTCTCGGTTTTGCGTTCAGCCTGTGCGCTCATTCTAGGCCACCTCCACGGACGGCCCCATCGTCGTCTTCACGTAGACGGCGTCGATGTTCTGGGGCCCCTTCTCGAGGTCAGCGTGCAGGCGACGCAAGATAACGTCGATGTTGTCCGAGATGTCCTCGGCATCCATGTCTTCGGCACCAACGAGCGTGTGGAACGTTCGTCGGTCGCCGGAGCGAAGCTGCACGGTGTTTTTGAGCCGGTTGACAGTCTCGACGACGTCGTCGTCGGGCGAGAGCGGGTCCGGCATCTTCCCTCGAGGACCGAGAATGGTACCCAGGTGCCGGGCGATATCTTGCATCATCGCTTCTTCAGCGATGAAGAAGTCCGTCTCGTCAGCCATATCCTTGGCTTCGTCATCGTCCAGATCGGCCACATCGTCGACCGAGAGCACGTCGTCCGCAGCCTCTTCGGCGCGGACAGCGGTTTCGCCCTCAGCGATAACGACAATGATTGTCTCCTGGCCGGTTCCGGACGGCAGGACGATAGACTCATCAACACGGTTCGACGGTTCGTTCAGGTCAAGGTCGCGCAAGTTAATCGCGAGATCTACCGTTTCGGTGAAGTTCCGATCGGGCGACTCCTCGAGTGCGCGAGCCACTGCGGTTTTAATATCCGAATCTGCCATCGTTCACCTCCGTAGTACGCAGGAATGCTCCTACGGGTCAGTGAAACAGGCAATGCCTGTCTCTGTTGAACGAAGTGGCATGTCGAACTTAAACCCGTCGAACTGTCCTGCAGCGACACTCCGGAGCGGGCGCTGACACCGAACGACACGGTCGATGACTGCTACCGAGAGACACATCTCTGGCTCTACACTCGAGACGCTGTCCGTTGCGCTGATCGCGCATAAAAATGACTCTAAGAACCGAAAATATTATTGAACATGAAGGTATAGATTTGAACTATGTGGCCGTTAGATTTATATACGACCATCGTTCCGATGACACTCGAGTCGGTCGGACCGCTCGTGCTCAGTGGAATCGACGGTGAGACGTACCACTCACTCGGCGCGCTCGAGCGGGCGGGTGTACAGTTCGTCGCGACGTTCGTCGTCGCTCTGGTCGTTCTCGGATTGCTTCAGGGGTACGGTCCGAGAACGGTGACGAAATCGCGACGGAGCCCAGTCATCTCGCTCTGCATCGGACTGCCAAGCCTGCTCGTTCTTGCTGGCGTCACTGCGACGGGGTATCTCATCATCGGGACGAGTCTCGGGACGTTCTTCGGCATTGTTCTGGTTGTCATCGGTCTCACTGTAATCCCGATACTGACAGTACTCGGTATCGTCGCGATTGGCCACTCTATCGCAGCTCGTGTGGGCGTCGACCGGCTGTGGGCTGGCGTTATCGCTGGGAGCGTTCTTAGCGGTCTCGTTGGCTTCTCGATAGCTGCAACCGTCGCCGCTGCCGTTCTTGCTGGGGCACTTGGTGTCGGCGCTGGTGTCCGCGTCTTGTTCGGGTCCGGTAGCTCGACCAGTCCTGACGAGCGAACCGTCCCGCCCGCAAACAAGATCTGACGCCCCCAGAACCAGGCCGAGTGAACAGTCCCTGCGACATCGATCATGCAGTGACGGCTGCGTAGCCACTGCCTGTCGTGAGACGGCCTCCGCTATCGGTTGCACGCGACCGAAAGCGCCGGGTTAGGTCACAACTGACGGACAGGGGTCCGTCTCAAAGGGAGCACAGACCGGCGGCTCGACGGTTGACGTCAAAAAACGGTCTCGTCCGGCGTCGACGTCCGAACCGATTACGCGTCTGCCGCGAGCACGTCGTCGTACTCGCCGCTGTCGACTTTTTGCTTGAAGTCTCGAGCGTCGTTGCCTTCGATGGTAACACCCATCGAGGCGCAGGTGCCAACGACTTCTTTTGCTGCGTTGATCGTATCGTAGGCCAGCAGGTCTGGGTGTTTCTGCTCGGCGATCTTTTTGACCTGGTCGACCGAGAGGTCAGCGACGAAGTCCTTCTGTGGTTCGCCACTGCCAGTCTCGAATCCAGCCTCGTCTTTGACGAGTGCGGCCGTCGGTGGGACACCGACGTCGATGTCGAACGAGCCGTCGTCGTCGTATTCGACGGTGACGGGCACTTCTGTGCCGTCGAACGCGGCCGTCTGGTCGTTGATCTCCTGTACGACTGCCTGCACGTCGACGGGGGTCGGTCCGAGCTCGGGACCGAGCGGTGGGCCAGGGTTGGCCTGGCCACCCGGAACGAGCACTTCGATGGTTCCAGCCATATCCGTGATAACCCGTGCGCGAGTTTTAAGGGTTGCTTTTTCGGGCAGTCACCGCCTGTGACGGCGTACCGTGGCGGTCGGTGTGTGGGGACGGACAGGCGATCAGTCGATGCTTTCTGCTCGCCACTGTGCGAACGACTCGAGGACGTCGGCTTCGTCGAATCGCTCGATACACGGAACGTCGTGTGGATGGAGCGTCTGGACGCGGTCGACCAGTTCGCCGTAGGCGTCATCCGTCGTCTTTGCGAGCAAGACGATCTCGTCGTCGTGGTGGATCTCGCCCTCCCAGCGATAGGTCGAGGTCGTCGAGACACTGTTGACACAGGCCGCAAGCCGCTCCTCGACCAGTGTTTCCGCGATTTCGTCGGCAGCAGCCGGTGGGACCGTAATATAGACGGTTGGCATACTGCTGAATACGCACGACACTGCAAAAAAGATCCGCGCGTCGCTCCCATCGCGTGCGGCAAAGACAGCTGTCGGGTGGTTGATCTGCTGTCTCTCGTCGACCGCTACTCGTGTGATCAGCCGTCGCTTTCAGCGACTGGATTGAACGTTCCGTTGATATCCCACTCGTGAAGACAGTGTGGGTTTCCGACCTGCTTCTCGCCATCTTCACGGGCGAGTTGCCAGGCCTCGAGGTCGCTATCCCACTGTTCTGCTCGACCACACCGTTCGCAAACGCGGGCCGTCGGCGTTCGTACCTGTGGACTCATTACTGGAGGTGAGAACTGCACTCATATAACAGTATTCCTGTTCGGCAACGCCACATATCCTCCGAAAGAGACGGTCAACACGTCAAAACAGGGATCGTCCGCGACACGAACTCGCTGTGTCGATCAGTAGACGGCGTCTTTGATCTCGTCGCGGAGTTCGTCGAACTGCTCGAGATACGCACGTCGCTCGTCGCGCAGCTCTGCAACCGCATCGTCGTAGTCCTCGACGTGGTCGGGGACGTAGTACTCCTCGATGTCCAGTCCGGGAACGGATTCGGGAATCGTCAGCCCAGTTCGGTCGTCGTCGGTCCATTCGATCGTCCCGCGTGCAGTTTCGGTCAGCACCGTGACGGATTCAGTGACGCCGATATCTTTGGATTTCGCGCCGAGATAGCCCGTGTTGATGACGAAACACTCGGCGTTGAGCTCATCAATAAGATCCTGGAAGATGTTTCCTTCCTCGCCCTCAGGACCCATGATGAAGGGGTTCGTGCCAACGACACGGATCGACTCGCCCGCTCGAGACGGATCGCCAGCGCTGGTCTCGATCGACTCACCGAGCATGAAGGCGACGGCTGCCTGCTCGTCGTTGAGCTTCGCGACCGGCGGCATCAGCGGGTTTCGCGTGATGAAAAAGACCTGATCCATCCGCTCGAGATCGATCTCTTCGTCGGCGCTCTCGAGTTGATCGCGCTGGATGATCGCACGGGAGTTTGCAGTGTAGCGGTCTTCCTCGAAGTGGACCGTCCCATCGTCGTCGACGGCGACGTTCTCGAGGATTGCCGACTCGTCGGTTGCAGCCTCGTAGAGTTCAGGCTGTTCGTCTTCGCCGAGGCCGATCGTTTTGATGAACAGCCCTTTTCCTTCGCTGCCGGGGACCGAGCCGTCCGGCAGGAGGCCACAGACGTCGTCCTGAAGCATGGTGGCGTCTTCAGGCTCCTCGAGCCAGCAGCCGTGAGACGTCAGCGTCGATTTTCCGGTCGCCGAAAGCCCCATGAACACCTGCCCGACAGTACGCAGTTCGTCGTCGTCATCGCGGACGCGAACGCGCTTGCTGCCGGCGTGAAGGCCGAGCCCGCCCTGCTCTTTGATCCGGCGCATAAACAGCCGGAGGAACGACTTCTTGGCCTCACCGGTGTAGTCGCTGCCTAACACCGCAGTGAAGCTTTCATCGGGCAGGATGCGGATCGCCGTTTCGTCGTAGTCGGGCAGTTGGACCGTGTACAGATCGGGTTCGCGGCCGTCAGTCGGTTCGAACAGGTTCGCCCACGCCAGCGCGATCCGGGCGTGCTCGACAGGGACGAAGAGACGGCAACAGAAGGACGCCTCCGGATGACGGCCCATCAGACGGTCGACACAGACCAGTTCACGATCGCCGGCGAGCTCGATTGCTTCGTCGACAAGTTCGTGATCGTGGTCGGAAAACTCGTGATCGATGGTGTTTTTCGTCCGATCAGAACTCCGTGATCGATACTCGCTGACGTACGACGGCGAACCGAACTCGGTCGTCGTCTCGTCGTCGGCCGCAAGTTCTCGAAGTTCTGCAAGCGATGGATTGTACCGGACGTTCGACGCTGTCTTTGGATCGGGAAGCTGCCGGACCAGCGGACGGGTCTCAGCCCCGGTTTCGGACATATACATAGACCACCGTTAGCCCGATGTATAAACATGGAGGATTCTGACCGCCGTATGTCATATCCTACCCAGTGACCAGATGACATACGGCATTTTATGCCCTGAAGCCGGCCTAAACGGCTGATTTGTTATCCAGCAACTAACTGTCTCAAATCATATACATATGGAAATATACTCGAAAAAGGAATAATACTCATCGACAGACTGCGGTGGTTTGCACTCGAGTCAGCGGCTGTTACTCGAGGTCATTACCAGCAACGAGAGTCGGGACAGAAGGGACTGATTACCCGAGGATCGGCATCAGTACGCTCGCGAAAATCGAGCTGCGACACTCACTCGGAGACGATAATCCGCCCGATCATGCCGCCTTTGACGTGTGGTTCGCAGATATAGGTGTACGTTCCGGGCACCTCGAAGGTGTGTGCGAACGTCTCGCGCGTGCCGAGCCGACCGCCGGTGCTGTCGTGCCAGGCGTTTCGCGCCGTCTCCTCGTCCTCGTAGCCACCAGTTGCGAAGTACTCCGCTTCGTCTGGCATGTTTTCTTCGAGGGCAGTGACGGTGTGGTCGGCTCCGCTCGTGTTCTTCCAGACGACGGTCTCACCGACGTCTGCTTCGTACTCGTCGGGCAGGAACTCGTTTCGGCTCATGCCGATCGTACACTCGTCACCACCACACGGCTCGTCTTCGAAGGCGCTACGAACGGCCGAACAGCCCGCAAGGCCGGCGGAGACTGCGGTCCCGACGGCGGCAAGATAGACGCGCCTGTTCATGTGAACGCGTTAGGAGAGTCGCGATATAACGGCCCCGGTTCGATCGTCGAACGCCAACCCAACTCGAGCGATTGCGTTCGCAAACGAAAACACGTAAGGTAGCTGCACGTCGAATCCGCGAGTATGCTCCCCCGGTTCGTCGGGCGACTGGGTGTCGCCGACGCGGTGACGATCGCCAACGCTGCACTGGGGTTTGTGGCCGTCGTCATCGCCTTTGTCGACATCGATCTTGCCGCGCGACTGATCTTGCTTGCCGCGATTGCAGACGGGTTAGACGGGATACTCGCGCGGCGGTACGGCGGCACCGACGCCGGCCCCTACCTCGACTCGCTTGCCGACGTCGCCTCCTTCGCCGTCGCCCCTGCCGTCCTCGCCTTCGTCGTCATTACCGACGGCTTCAACATCGGCTTCGATGCGGTGACAACCGAGTTACTGCTGGTCACTGCGATCTGTGGGCTGTTCGTCGCCATGGCCGTCACCCGGCTCGGCATGTACACCGCGTACGACGTCAGCGGGAGCTGTACCGAAGGCGTCCAGACGACACTCGCGGCGACGATTCTCGGAGCGGCAATTCTCGCGGGCGAAACCGAGCCGTGGCTCGTCCTCGCGGTCACGGGCGCGTTCTGTTATCTGATGGTCTCGCGAATCCGATACCCTGACCTCTTCGCCCGCGACGCCGCGATCATGGGCGTCGTCCATGCACTCGCGATACTCATCCCGTCGTTTGCTGGTCGGACGTTTCCGTACGCCCTGCTGACGCTTGGGATCGCCTACATGACACTCAGTCCGTGGCTCTACTGGCGTGAGGACACACAGCCGGAGACATCCGAACTGCATGGAAACGCTTAGGACGGTCCTGACACGACCGTAATGTATGCACACCGCTACGCGTCGACGTCGTTTCAGCACCCGGGTGATGTCATGAGCGACGACGAGTCAGCAGATGACAACGGAGCGGACGCCGAAGAGGAACAGGAACCAGTCGACCTCGAGGCGATTCGCGACGAGCTCGCGTCCTTCGAGAACGATGTCGAACGCCTCGACGCGGACCTCGAGGCAGCCGACACCGAAGACGATCTGGACGTCGTCGAAGCCGATCTCGAGACGTTTCGCGACGCGTTCGACGACCTCGAGATTCCGGAGCCACCCGAAACCGACGACGAGGAAGACGAGGAAGACGAGGAGCCAGCGCCCGAAGAAGTTCTACAAGAGCGCTACGACGATATCGACAGCGACGTTTCGGATCTCGAGTCCGACCTCGAGGACCAGCGCGGTCCCTACGGCGAAGACGTCGTCAGCGAAATCGAAAGCGCCAGCGGCACGATCACCGGCACCCGCTGGACCGAGGAAGGCGACGAGGAGCTGCTCGCAGCTGTCGACGACTTCCTCGAGACGTTCAACGACCTGCTCGACGCGTCCGTGACACGAGCCGCCGACGGCGACGATGTCCCTGACCAGCTCGAGGCGACGCTCGAGGATGCGGTCGACGCCGTCGAGGCCGCCGCACTCGATGCCGACGACGACGCCGAGACGATCGCCGGCCTCCTTGAGTGCTGTGACGACCTCCAGTCTGACATCGACGACGCCACCGAGTGGACCGACCTCAAGGTCCGCGAACAGATGCGCAGAGAGGGCTTTTACGACGTGCTCGACCACATCAAAGACTTCCCACCGGAGTGGCACGCGCTGAAAGTCCACGAAAAGCGTGGCAACGTCGAGATGATCCTGCTCGCCCTGGAGACGTTCGACTCCGACTTCATGGAGGAACACTGTCTCGAGGCGCTCGAGCGAATGGGTCCCGAAGAAGCGATCGAGCCAATGCTTCAGAAGGCTAACCGCCGAGATACGGCCGCAATGAGCATCCTCGGCAAGATCGGCGTCGACGACGACGAGGTCGTCGAAACGCTGCTCGATTACGTCGATTCAAACCCGAACCTCCAGCAGCCAGCGTTCAGAGCGCTCGGTGAGGTCGGGTCCGAGGAGGCGGTTCAGCCAATCGCCAACCAGCTGGTCGACGAGAATCCGGACGTCCGGAGTTGGGCCGCTCGCGCACTCGGCCTGATCGGCGACACCCGTGCCATCGAGCCACTCGCCGACGTGCTGGCCGACGACGACGAAGACCGTGTTCGCGCCAGCGCTGCTTGGGCACTCAACACGATCGGCACGGCCGAGGCCCTCGAGGTCGTCGCCGGCTACAGCGACGACCGCGCGTACCTCGTCCAGGTCGAAGCCGAGAAGGTCTCTCCCGAGCCGGCAGCCTGACGGTCGGAATCGAATCGATTTTTCGCGTATCCGTTCGACGGACAGCGTTCACCATCCGCCACTGAGCCAAGGGTTTATATCAGAAAGAGCGGCCAGACGGCCCAATGGAACGCCGACGGCTCGCCTACGTCGTTCTCGCCGCGGTCGGTGCCGTCGGGCTCGTCATCACCGTGACTGCGGGAGTCGGGTTCACGGCGGCCGAGCCTGCGACGAACGAGCACTCGTCGACCGAACCAACCCACACACTCGAAACCAACCGATCTTGTCCGCCCAGCGTAACCGGGCCGACAAGCACGCCAAACGAGACGGCAACAGCGACGAACACCACCGCTGTTGGTCCCCGAATCGTCGAACTCTACCCCAATCCAACCACCGATGGCAACGTCGGCGAGTATCTCGTCCTCGAGACGCCCGAAGCGACGTCACTCGAGAACTGGACGATCACCGATGGACACACGACCGCTGCCCTTCCCAACCAAACCGTCTCTGGACCCATCGCACTGAGTGCCGATCCGGACGCGACCGATGGGCTCACTGACCACCCTGTGCTCGAGTTCGACGGCACACTCCGCCTCGCCGTCGACGGCGACGACCTCACGCTTCGAAACGGAACGACAACAGTCGACGCGGTTTCGTACGACCGTGCACCGACAGCCGAGCGGTGGTACCGAACCGACGGCGGCGCGGTCGCTGCTGACTCACAGCCACCCGATCCAGCCGACGGCAACTGGCACCCTCGAGACGCGACCTGTCTCCCGGTGTCGAGTGTCGATGCCGATGCGGCGACGGCGTTTGTCCTCCCCGACGCGCCCGGCATCCCACGTGAGACGCTCGCGGAAGCCGACGATCGACTGCTGCTTGCGGGCTATACGTTCACCTCGAGTGAGATTGCAGACGAACTCGTCGCGGCGGCCGACCGCGGCGTCGACGTCGCGGTCCTCCTCGAGTCTGGCCCCGTTGGGGGCACGCCACAGGCGACCGAACCAGTCCTCGAGACACTCGAGGCTGGCGGTGTCGACGTCCGCGTCATCGGTGGCGAGGGTGCTCGGTACCGGTACCATCACCCGAAGTACGCTGTTGCCGACGACACGGTCCTCGTCACGAGCGAGAACTGGAAGCCCTCGGGTATCGGCGGCGCCTCGAGTCGCGGCTGGGGTATCCGACTCGAAAACGAGCGTCTCGCGGCTGATCTCGCGACGGTCTTTCGAGCCGACCACGAGGGATGGGACACCGAATCCGGTTCGAGCCACCGGGCAACGACTTCGTTCGTCGACGATGACAGCGACGGGACGGCAACTCGTTCACTGCCAACCGAACACGAGCCGACGACAGCCCCTGTCGATACAGTCGAACTCCTCGTTGCGCCGGACAACGCCGAACGACGACTGTCTGAGCTACTGGCCGAAGCCGACGACGAAATACTCGTCAAGCAGGCCAGTATCGGCGACGACGTCGCCGTTCTCGAGGCAACGATCGACGCTGCTCGTCGTGGTGTCGACGTCGAGATCCTCCTTGATTCGGCGTGGTACCACGAAGCCGAGAACGAAGCGCTTGCACAGGAGCTACAACAGCTGGCTGCCGACGACTCGCTCCCGCTCGAGGCCAGACTCGTCGAGGAAACCGACCAGTTCGAGAAGATCCATGCCAAAGGCGTGGTGATCGATCGGGAGGTTGCCGTCGTCGGAAGCGCCAACTGGAACGAAAATGCGTTCGAGAACAACCGTGAGATTCTCCTTGCAGTCCACGGCGCGGCGATCGCAGCCTACTATGCAGCCGTCTTCGACGCCGACTGGGATGGTGACAGCGGGCTGTGGACACTCCCGTTCGAGGTTAGTCTCACCGTCGTCGCTGCACTCGCTATTGCAGCGCTCGTTGGCCGTCGATACGTACGGTTCGGTCAGTCGTAGACTCGCTCGAGGCACAAGTCAAAGAGAGCAGCGTGTTCAGCGCGCGGACGATCGGTAGCGACTCAGTCTGCACGCCCGTCAGGACTGACCTCGAGCCGTTCACAGTAGTCCAGTTCGGGGTCGAAACAGTCCGGGCAGTCACAGGGCCGGTCGATAATCGTGTCGAGGCGTTCCGCGACAGTATCATCGATAACGCTCTCCAACGCGCGGGCTTCCTCGCGGAACTCATCGACCTCGAGGACGTTCGCGAGGAAGCGTTCGATGATACAGTACGTCTGGAGGGCGTTGTGTGCGCGTTCGATCCCCTCGTCAGTCAGGCTCGCACCCTTGTACTTCTCGTGGTCGACAAACCCTCGGTCCTCGAGTTTGCCGATCATTTCGTTAACACTGGCTGGACTGACCTCGAGTAAGTCCGCGAGCGTACCGGTCGATGCGGGGCCCTCTTCAATTCGCTGTGCGAGGTAGATCGCCTTGAGATACTGATCTGCGGTGTTCATTGTGTCCCTCCGTTGAGACCGCCTGTCGCGGTAATCGTTCGCCGGGGCGACAGCATCCGGGCGTCCATACAGAAGCGTGTCCGCTGCGGTATCGTTCGGCGCACCGCGATTGGTGCATCAGCCGCCTCTGTCAGCCGCACGCTCATGCTCGTTGCTCCATGATCTTGGTCACTTCTTCGACACCCTCACGTTCCTCTTCTCGAATTCCAGAGAGGGTCTCGAGGAGTCGATCACGATCGATGGCGAACTCGGTGTCGGAGGCCTCGATCGCTTCGATCAAATCGTCATAGAACTTGTACGCCGTCTCCTCGTTTGCCAGCTGATCATAGAGGACGCCATCGGTGTCCTCTGGTGGCCCATATCGGGCATCGACCAGCGTGTTGATCTCCTCGTAGGGGACCGTCTCGGCCTCGAGGTCCTCGATCAGCGTCTCGAGTCGCTCGCGATGGTCGGCCGACTCCGCTGCGGCCTCGATGAGCAACTCTCGGACCGCCTCATCGACTGCGGCCCGCTCTTCCGGGGGGAGCGAGTCGAGATGGTGGGCGGCACGTGACTCGACGAGTTCCTCCAGGACGACCCCAATCTGGAGGAGTCGGGTCAGTTGGTTGTCGCTCGAGACGCGCTGTCCCAAACTCATACCACGTTGTCCGGGCCGCTGATACTTAACCGTCCCTACTCGGTGTCTTCGCCCGGGTCTGCCGGCACTCATTTAGGCCATCTCCGACTCGAGAGGGGGCGTCCGTGTTGAACACGGTCTGGTGCCTTGACGAATCACCGCTGGTACCGCCAGACGCGTGTGCCTTCACCACCATCGACGCAATCGACCTGTTTCAGCCCTGCCTTGATACATCGCCACCAGCCATCTGCCGTCTCGTAGCCAGCCGAACACTCCGAATAGAGCGCCTCGACGAAGTCAGATCGGCGCGCCGATCCTTCGTCTCGCACGTACGCGAGCGCTCGACCGACAGCGCGGCGACGTTGCTCGAGTATCTCGGCTGAACGGCCCGGAATCGATAGCGCCTCGAGGTCGGCGAGATCTTCGCCGGGACGGATCCCATCCCCAGCGAGCTGTGTCGAAGCGGTGTACTCAAGGCCAGTCTGGATCTCCCTGTTCAGACGCTTGCGTGTCGTTGCAACCGCTCGTCGAGACAGTTCGTCGAGTCGCTCGGACTCGACGGTGCCAAGCACACCGGCATCCTCCATCACCGGGTCCTCCGGAATGCGTGCGACGCGTTCCGGTGACAGCGTCGAGGCGGTGGTGGCTGTTCGCTCGAACTCCGCCGCCGAACCGTCGTCTGTCCCATCATCCGAACTCGAGGGGGGCTGGTCTTCCGTCGCAGTGATCGCGTCGTCTTGTTGGTCCGTCGAACTGGGACCGTGTCGAACCGTTCGGGGTGAGCCACGGACCTCGAGCACCGATTCGGGTGTCTGTGGCGTCGTTTTCGGTGCCACGTCGTGCTGGCGTTGGCAGCCGCGGTGCTCGTCGCTTGCGTTTGTGTCTCTATCCGAGTTGCTCGTGTCGGCTTCCGTTGCCGTCTCGTCGTCTGATTCCGTTCTGCCAGTCGTCTGCGCTCCATCTCGATCGGCCGGTGACGATATCGCCGCCACACGTTCTTCGAGTCGGCTGAGTCGATCGCCGTGTTCTGCCAGGAGCCGGTCTCGATCGCCGTCGTTATCAGGCGTCTGTTCGGCCTCGATCGAGCCGCGGTGCTCGATGATCCAGCGAACGTACGCCTGACGGCTTTCGAAGCCGAACAGTTCTCGCTCGGCCTCGAGTACGTCGACGAGATCGTCCTCGAGTTCGACGGAGAGGGCTCGCATCATTCCAGAGTACCAGATCATCATACAAAAGTCGTCGTCAGACGTAGCGACGACGTTGGGCAGACAGCGCCGGCTGACGATGGTCGAGATACAGCCGTTCGCCTATGCCAAGGTGAACTCGAACAGTAGCATCATTCGGTCAGAAAGAAGCGTTCGTTACTCGCGGCTCGCGTCGTTTCTCGCTCGAAGACAGTTCGCTGGGGCGAACTGCTTCGCCTATCCGTCGACTACGCTCGCTTGCGAAGACGCGCAGCAACGAGGTCTGACAAGTCCTCGCGCAGTTCGTCGACGTCGATTTCCTCGAGAACGGGCACGAAGAAGCCTTCGACGAGCATGTTGCGTGCGGCACGGGGGTCGACACCGCGGGAGGTCATGTACAGCAGGTCCTCGGCATCGATCTGGCCGACCGTCGCGGAGTGGCTGGCCTCGGTGTCGTGGTTGTTGATGATCAGCTTCGGTGAGGCGTCGGCCTCACTCTCGTCGGAGAGCATCAGCGTGTTCTCGCGCTGGTAGGAGCTGGTGTCCCAGGCATCTCGGCCGACGTCCTGGACGCCTTCGTACACCGAGCGGGCGACGTCGTCGGTGACGCCGCGGGTGACGAGGTCGGCAGTCGTGTGCTCGGCACGGTGCCAAACCTTGATATCGAGGTCGAAGTGCTGGTCGTTATGACCGTAGAACGCACCGACGATCTGGGTCTCCGAGGAGTCACCGTTGAGCTCCGTCGAGACCTCGGTCTTCGTCAGCTTGGTCCCGAGGTTGCCCTCGATCCAGTCGATCGTCGCGTACGTGTCCGTCACACCGCGCTTGACGGTGAAGTTGTAGGCGTCCTCCGAGAGGTTCTGGAGGCTGCCGTACTGGACGTAGCTGTTCTCGCCGGCGGCGACTTCGACGATGCCGCTGTAGTACTGCTCCTCGGCTTCCTCGCCAGTGGACTGGCGCTCTAAGATCGTCACAGAGGACGATTCCTCGGTGACGACGAGCGTGTAGTTGAACAGCGAGCGGGAGTTCTGCTCGGTCCGGATCGTCACGTCCTCGGCGTCGACGCCCTCTGGGACGTAGACGACCGTTCCCGTGCTAAACAGTGCCGTCGACAGCGCCGTCAGGTAGTTCTCTTGGGGATCGACGATCGAGCCGAAGTGCTCTTCGAGGAGCGCCTCGTGCTCGTCGACCGCTTCGGCCCACGACAGGACCTCGACCGTATCGGGACCGACCTGGTCTTTGTTCTCGGCCGCGTTCAGCGGGTCCACGAGCGACTCGAAGTCGAGTTCGTGGAGGTTCGTCCAGTCTCGACCCGGCGTCCGGATGACGTCAGGCATATCGAGCTCCTCGAGGGCCTCGAGGGCCTCGAGACGGATCTCTAAGAGCCACTCGGGCTCGCCGAGGTTCCCACTAATTTCGCGTACCTGTTCGTCGGTTAGATTGGCGTGTGCCTGTGTTCCTGCGCTCATGTATTATCCGAGGCTTCCCTCCATCTCGAGTTCGATGAGACGGTTGAGTTCGACGGCGTACTCGATCGGCAGTTCTTCCGTGATTGGTTCGATGAAGCCGGCGACGATCATCTTCTTGGCGTCGTCGTCGTCCAGCCCGCGGCTCTGGAGGTAGAAGATGTCCTCGTCACCGATCTTGCCGACGGTCGCCTCGTGGGCGACGTCGACTTTCGACTCTTCGATCTCCATGTACGGCATGGTGTCCGACGTCGACTCGTTGTCGAACATCAGCGCGTCACACTCCACCGCAGTCGAGGAGTTCTCGGCACCGTCGGCGATGTGGACGAGCCCGCGGTAGTTAGTGCGGCCGCCGTCTTTCGAGATCGACTTGGACTCGATGGTCGAGCTCGTGTCGGGCGCGTTGTGGTAGACCTTCGCGCCGGTGTCGATGTTCTGGCCCTCGCCAGCGAAGGCGATGGTGATGTGGGTGTCCGTCGAGCCACGACCCTTGAGGATCGTACATGGGTAGAGCATGGTTGCTTTCGAACCCATGCTGCCCGAGATCCACTCCATCGTCCCGTTTGCCTCACAGATCGCGCGTTTGGTGTTGAGGTTGAACGTGTTTTTCGACCAGTTCTGCACCGTCGAGTACTGAACGTGAGCGTCTTCGCCGACGAAGACCTCGACGCCGCCGGAGTGGAGGTTGTGTGCACCGTATTTCGGTGCCGAACAGCCCTCGATGTAGTGGACTTCGGAGCCTTCTTCGGCGATGATCAGCGTGTGCTCGAACTGGCCCATCCCTTCCGAGTTCATCCGGAAGTACGCCTGGACCGGCATCTCGACCGTGACGCCCTCTGGGACGTAGACGAACGAGCCGCCGGACCAAACTGCACCGTGCAGCGCGGCGAACTTGTTGTCGCTTGGGGGGACACAGGTCGTCATGAAGTACTCCTTGACGAGCTCGGGATGCTCCTGGACCGCGCGGTCCATGTTCATGAAGATGACGCCTTTCTCCTCCCACTGTTCTTGCATGTTCTGGTAGACGACCTCCGACTCGTACTGCGCACCGACGCCCGAGAGCGCGTTCTTCTCGGCTTCCGGAATGCCCAGTTTGTCGAAGGTGTCTTTGATCTCGTCTGGCAGCTCCGTCCAGTCGTCGACGCCTTCGCGCTTGTCGACGTCCGGGCGGATATACGGGACGATCTCTTCGATGTCCAGTTCGGTCAAATCCGGCTGGCCGGGCCAGTCCGTCGGCAGCGGCATGTTCTGGTACTGCTTGAGCGCGCGCAGGCGGCGCTCGAGCATCCAGTCTGGCTCGTCTTTGTCCTCGGAGATCATACGGATGACCTCTTCGGTCAGTCCCTTGTCGGACTTCACCGCGGCGTTCTGTTCTTTCTTGAACTCGAACCGCGCTTCAGTGTCAGTTTCTTTGAGGTGATCTTGTTCGGAACTCATAATTTGATTGTGTATATGGTTACGGCTGTAGGGTTATTACCGTTGTTCTAGCCGAAGTCGGTTACGCGGTGCCGTAGACCTCTTCGCGGACCCAGTCGTACCCCTTGTCCTCGAGTTCCGCCGCGAGCGAAGCGTCGCCGCTTTTGGCGATCTGGCCGTCGAGCATGACGTGGACGTGGTCGGGCTCGACGTAATCGAGGATACGCTGGTAGTGTGTGATCTGAAGAATGCCGGTGCCTTCCTCGTCGCGTAGTGCGTTGATGCCATCGGAGACGTCCTGCAGACGGTCGATGTCGAGTCCGGAGTCGATCTCGTCGAGCACGGCGATCGACGGCTCGAGGATGGCGGCCTGCAGAACCTCGTTCTGTTTCTTCTCACCGCCAGAGAAGCCAGCGTTGAGATACCGCTGGGCGAATCGCTCATCCATGTCGAGCGCTTCCATCTTCTCCTGGAGGATCTGCTGGAACTCGGCGACGCCGACTTCGCCCTCGTCTGCGGGGCCTTCCATCGGCGAGGTTTCGAAGCCTTCGTCCTCTTCTTCATCTGCGTCGTCATCCTCGCCTTCGAAGAGCTCTTCGCGCTCTTCGATCTTGGCGTTGAGCGCCGTGCGGAGGAAGTTCGTCATCGTGACGCCATCGATCTCGGCTGGGTACTGGAAGCCAAGGAAGATCCCGAGCGCGGCACGCTCGTTTGGCTCGAGGTCGAGCAGGTTCCAGGTTCGCTGGTCTTCGTCAATCTCAATCTCCTCGCCGAACTCGCCCTCCTCGAGATGGAGCAGGACCTCGCCCTCGGTGACCTCGTAGGCAGGGTGGCCAGCGATGACCTTCGCAGTTGTTGACTTCCCGGAGCCGTTTGGCCCCATCAGAGCGTGAATTTCTCCCGACTTAACCTCGAGATTAACGCCCTCGAGGATCTTCTCGTCGCCTTCTGCTACTTCCGCGTGCAGGTTGTTTAGTTCGAGACGTGCCATAGTACTCTGTCATCTAAACCGTGGGTCGTATGACTCATAACGGTTTCGTATCCGGTTGGATACGATCCCGATTGGAGAAGATTATTTAAGAAAACGAAAACTGAAGCTGCGTTTCGGCGTATTTTGACCGTGATAGGTAGGTAGAACCCGTCGTATTGGGGGATTCCTGTAGAGCGACAGTTGCAGCGTAGAAGTGGGTCGTCGTCGGTGGTCTCTGCGTTCCGAAATCCGGTTCGATTACATAAAGCTGTCCAGGCCTTTCTGTTCTTGGCCGCTTTTGACCTCCTCCCACGAGACACCGAGCGCCTCGAGAATGCGTTCGATCGGCCCTTTCAGCGTTTTCTCGAGCATCGTGTCGTAATCGACCTCGAACGCCTCGGGAATCTGGTCGTCGTACTCGAAACAGATCACGTCGGGGTCGCGCTTGAACGCGCCGTAGAGCGGATCGGTGCGGGCATCGAACCCTTCTTCGGCCTCGAGTCGCTCGAAAAAGCGCGGATCGACACGATCCAGATACAGTCGTTTGGGCTTGCTGCCACGCTGGAAGTTCGTGCCGAGCAGCAGGTTCGCGTACTTCGCGCCGCGAACCTGTGCCGTGTCGGTATCGTAGTTGTCGAGTCGCTTGCCGATTCCGCCCGGGATGGCGATCTCCTCGAGCGAGATGTCGCCCGTACGGACGTCCTCGATGACGCCGTTGACGTACTCTTTTGCCCCCTCAACGTCGCCGTCTTTGACGATCATCTCGATGACTTTATGCTGGACCTCCTTGGTGATCGGGGCGATATCCGAGCGCTGGTACTCGAAGCCAACGATGTCGATCGTGTCGACGTCTTTGCCCTCCTTCCACGTGATGTGGCCGGCGTAGCGTTTCTTTTTGCCTGCCTGGAAGAACCGTCGGTAGAGTTTCTCGAACTCGATCTGGAAGCGGTGGAACTCCGCATTGAGCTCGTCGCGCGCGAAGTCATCATAGCGTTCGTTGATGTACTCCTCGATCTCGAACGATTGCTCGAGGGCGTCGTCTTTCGGGACGTCGGGGCCGAGCTCGAGCATGACCGAGTCGGTGTCACCGTATGCAACCTGATACTCCAGTTCGTTTGCGGCAGTCTCGGTAAATTCGATGACCTCGCGTCCGGTGGCTGTAATCGCGGCTGCCGCCTCTTTGTCGTAGAGACGGAATCGTTCCCACCCGGACACGCCGTACAACGATTGGCCGACGAACTGGAACGTGCCGTTCCGGCCTGCAAGCAGCGTGTGGTTGTCCGCAACGGTGACGCAGTAGACGCCGTTTTCGGCCGTGCTTTGGGCGGAACTGCGGTGCATTCGAAGTGTGTTCTTCGAACCTTCGGTCACGTAGATTCGCCACGAGCCGCTATCGCGGTTGTAGTTGGCCGTCAGTCCGAGATGTGCACAGAGCCGAAGCACGTCGTCGCGAAGCCGCTCACTCGAGGTCGTGTATCGCCACGCGTTCGTCTGTCGATCGCCGTCACCGTCGATCAGGACCTCGAGGAATCGTCGTTTCTGCCGACGGCTGCACTCGAACACGAAGCCGGGGAGTTGTTTCTCGAAGCTGCCATCGCCACAGAGCGATGTCAGGAGGTTTCCGAGGAGTTTCGACGTCACCGAATACGAGCGGTCGTCGACGTAGTAATCGAATCCCATCTCGTCGAGCAGGGTGCCGATCGTCGTGTGGTGGTCGACACCACCGTCAGTGACAGGCAGTTTGTCTTGTGCGAGTTGTATCGTCGTCGCCGACCCGCGGAAGTTCTCGCCGAACTGTTTGTCTTCGGAGGTGTAGATATTCCCTTCCGTGACGAACCACGCGAGCAGATCGAGGAAGTCGTCGCCATCGTAGGTCCGTGGGATCCATTTTCGGCCGGATTCACGGTGGATGTAGCTCATCTCACAGACCTCTTCGATGTATTCGCGGTGTTCCTCGAACTCCTCGGCGGTGAAGACGTAGCCCGTCTTCCCGACATCAGCCTTCGGCACGCGACGCGGTGTCCACCCGAGCTCGGCGGTGAACGTGTGGCCGTGGACGGACGGTCGAACCCAGACTTCGTACTCGCCGTCGATCAGTTCCGTGAGATCGACGTGCTCGAGTTCCTCACCATCCGGCCCGTCCCAGTCGTGGGGCAGTTCGTAGTTCGTCGCCCGATCGAGATTGCCGGCCTCGACGAAGTCGTATTCGTCTTCGGTGATCCCGTTCGTCTCGTTCTTTCGGACGAGCATTCGGTGATTCGGCGTGACACGGAAGTCGATCTTGCTCGTCTCGATGTCGATCAACTCGCCGTCGTAGTCGGGATAGGCGTGGGTTTCGACGACTGGCTTGATCTCCAGTTGCTCCGTCTCCGGGTCGAGTGAATACACCTCGTCGCCGATCTCGAGGTCAGTGATATTGCGCACGCCGTCGGGAGTCAAGACGTCCGTGTCCGGCGTAAAGCAGTTCATGATCACCTTTACGGCACCCTGCTGGCGGTCGTACTGCTCGTACTCGAGTGAACCCGGTTCGTGCTCGTTTCGCAGCGATTTCTTCTCCTCACGCTCGGCGAGCAACTCGGTGATCATCTCGCGCATGACACCGTCGGGCTCCTTGCGGAAGTGGATCGGCTTGGGGGTGGTGGGAGCGACGTAGGTCTCCCCGTCGTACTCGTCGGGGTCGACTTTCGTCTCCGGCGAGGCGTTGACTGTCGTCATACACATCGGGTACAGCGACTTCAGGTCGAGGACGGTGACGTTCTCTTTGACACCCGTAATCGGGTCGAACACCGCGCCACCTTCGTACTCCTCGCCGGCCTCCTGTTGGCCCTTCGAGGGCAGCGCAAAACGGCCGTGAGCTTCGTGGAGGACGTACATGTCGACCGCGTCGCCGGGTGTGGGGGCGTCCTCGAGTTTACAGCCGACAAAGGAGCGCACCTCGTCCCAGAACGGGATGATCTCCTGTTGGCGATCGAGTTCGACACAGAGTTCGACGTCCCGAAGGTTGTACGCGAGCAGTTGGGTGGGGTCGTCCTCCCAGAGGTCGCCGATGTCGCCGGCGTAGCGCTCTTTCCCCACACCCAACTCGGCCTCGCCGACGGCGTCCAGCCGGTAGGAATCGAGTTCCGAGAACACCATCCGCTGATAGCCATACAGCAGGTCGAAGACGACCCGGCCCTTGATATCGGGGCCACCCCAGTTGCTGCGCCAGACCTCGTCGACTCGAGAGAGGCGATCGATCTCGAGATCGTAGTCGTGGTGGGGGCCCTGGAGCTCCTCGAGGCGGTCGAGGAAATAGGGGGCGTCGAAATCCTCGAAGTTCCAGCCCGTCAGGACGTCGGGGTCGGTGTCTCGGATGTAGTCGACGAAGGCCTCGAGCATCGCTTCTTCGTCCTCGAAGGCCCGTACCTCGTGTTCGAGCTCGCCCTCGATTGGCTCGTAGTCGGTGATCGCGTCGGGGATCGGGCCGTCGCCGATCGGGGCCTCGTAGAGCCACATGATGTACTCGTCGCGATAGGAGTCGTGGCTGGTGAGACAGACGATCGGCTCCTCGCCGTCCTCTGGGAAACCCGAGCGGTCGTCGACCTCGATGTCGAACGTACAAACGCGCGGGTCGGCGTCGACGTCCGTGGCTTCGACCTCGTCGTGGGGGACGACCAGCGAGCCGTCCTCGGCCCGGCGGTCGGGCACGCGAATGCCGCTGCGGACGTCTTTGTCGATCAGAAACCGGTTCGGGAAGAGAATGTCGGCTTCGAAGTGCTGGAACTCATCACGCACTTGCCCGACGTCTCGCGGCGTCTGGCCAAAGATTTTGGTCAGTTTCTCGCCACGAATACTCTCGTAGGGCTCACCGTCTGCATCGACGTCGCGGCTGCCAGTGAGCCGATCGTACTGCTCTTCGGGTGGGCGCTCGAGTGAGTCCGTCGGCGCGTAGAAGTACGGCTGAAAGCCGACGACCTGGACGTGCTCTAAGCTGCCGTCGGGCGTCCGGCCGAAGACGTGCATGATCGGTCGTTCCTCGTCGCCGTAGCCGGCGATGGTGTAGTCGACCTGCATCACGGCTAGCTCGAGGTCGCCGTCGGCTTCGGGGAGCGTTTCCTCGATGACGTCGATCACTTCGCCAGCGTTCGATCCACCGTTGCCCGCGACGGCAACTGCCTCTTCGTCCGGTCGCTCGTCGGGCTCTTGAGAAAACTCCGAGAGTCCGGTTTGGCCCGCCTCAGTCATGGTATCGGAGTTGGCAGTGGCTGGATAAAAACCCCCACAATTCGTTGACTCCGCTGACCTGTCTGAGTATTGCAGGTGCAGCAAGACATATAATGTGGTAACACATACCACGAGTATAGGTGATTGAAGTGTCCACCCACGTCAACGACGACACGACGGATCGAAGCGAGCCACGTAGTGAACCAGCGGGCACCGCGACGGTCGAGTCCTATGAAACGGATGATGGTGTCGTCTTCTATGACGCCGAGAATCCGCTCGCGTGGGTTGAGACCTCCCAGACGTTCTCTTTGGCAGAAGTCGCCTGACGCCGTCGGCTGGCATCCATTCTAGCGCACCCTGCCGGATGGGTGTGATTGCGTCGAGACACAGTAGAGCCAGCAGTGTGAAACGGTCAGTCGACTACAGCCGAGACGGTCGAACGCGAACGTTTTTTGGGATCGTTGTCCTCCGTTCACCTGTGGTATCCGACCGGACCGAGAACGAACCCGACGAGTACGATCCTGAAGCGGAGTTCAGAGACCCCGACAGCGACTCCATTACCATTCCCCGGATTTCGACCGAAGACGCAGGGTCAGATCTGCGGTCGGATCTCAAATCGGAATTCGAAGAAGATGAAAGCGTCTCCGGCCTATCAGGTTCCGAGACCGATGTCGACAGCGACCTGCTGACACAGTTCTGGGCGCTGGTACTCGTCGTCAACGCAGCGGTCTTGGCCTTTGCACTCGGACTCCTCTTTTTCATTTTCGAGAGCGAAGTCACGTACAGCACCTATCTGGTGGCCGCCGGCCTCGTCCTCACAGGATTCGCGGTTTATCGTTATCGGGTGTTCCAACGAACGAACGACGCCACTGCGCCAGCGGATGACGACGATGCCGACCGTCCCACGGAACCCATGGAATAGGGTGCAGGCGAAACTACTTCAATGGCGGTCACCGAACGTCCGCCACCGGACGATCATACCCGATCATGAAAACCGTTCACGACGACACCGGCAAACGGTATCTGCTTCTTAAACGCTCCGAACGTGCAAGTCTCGTTCGGGATCCACAGAACGGCAACGAGTGTTACATCCAGAACGACCGCCTCGAGGCCGTCGACGAGTCCGCTCTCGAGACGGCTGCCCGTACCGTCACCGAGCCGGTTCGGACGCTCCTGACGAACGTTCACGACGAGGCGACACTTGGCCTGCTGGTCGAGCTCGAGGACCGCGGTCCACTTGGGATCCGAACACTGCTCGACGCGTACGACTTCTGTGAGAGTGATCTCCACGGCCGACTCACGGTGCTGTCGGCTGCTGGCCTGCTCGAAACGGTCGAAGTTGGCGGCGAACGTGGGTATCGGACGACCGAGACATGTGCGACAGCGCTCGAACGAGTTTCGATGGGTGACGGTTACGAATCAACGACGACCGCAGCGCACTCGAGCGAGACCGCTGACAGCAATTGAGACGGGTTTCTCGGGGCTAAAACTCACCCCTGCTCTCGGAAGACAGTGTCTCGGTCAGTCGGATGCGAGCAGCGCTGTCTCGGGTGGCTCACCGCGCTCGAGTCGCGAGCGGTTCGACGTTGAATCCTTTTCGATGCGAACGAGCGAGTCCGCCGCCCCGACGAGTTCCTCGTCGTGGCTCACGACGACGATCTGTTCGACGCCGAGGTCGCGCATCGATTCGACCAGCGAGACCAGTTGCGTGACGTGGCCTGAATCGAGGAAAACTGTCGGCTCGTCCAAGATCAGCGGCGGCAGCGGAGCGGTTCCCTCAACCCCCTCGGCGAGTAGCCGATAGATCGCACACCGCAGACTGAGATTAAACAGCGCCCGTTCGCCACCCGAGAGCTGTTCGGGCTCGAGCGTTTCGCCGTCTTTCTGGTAGACGGTCAGCCGATACTCGCCGTCGAGGTCGATCGCCGCGTAGGAGTCGTTCTGGTAGACCAGCTCGAACGTCTCGTTGAGAAGCCGTTCTAACGTCTCGACGTTTTGTTGGCGGAGCTCCGCTCGCAGATCGCCATACGTCGCCTGTAGCGTCTCGGCTTCGTCGTACAGCGACTCGAGGTGCTCACAACGTGTCTCGGCGGCTTCGAGACGCTCACGAAGTTCCTCGAGCTCCTCGAGTTCCCGTTCGGCGGCCCCAATCGCGTTCTGGAGGTCGGCGTGTTTCTCCTCGAGTTCCTCGAGTTTCGCGTCGACTTTCTCGAGGTAGTTCTCGGCGTTTTGTTTGTTTTCACGGGCGCTTACAACGCGTTCATCGTCGAACTCCGACTCGAGGTCGCGCTTGCGGTCGCGTTTGCTCGAGAGCGCCTCGCGGCGCTCGTCGTTCATCGTCTGCCAGTCTTGGCGGCGCTCGCGCAGCGTGTCGATTTCGGTTTCGAGGTCGGCACGTTCATCGCCGATGTCGGCGAGACGCTGGAGTGACTCGAGAGCGTCTTTGATCTCACTGCGTTCGGTGTTGATCGCGCCGAGTTCGGCTCGGTGGTCGTCGACCTCGGCCTCGAGGTCGTCGGCAGTGGCGCGTTTCGATTCGGCGTCGGCCTCGTTCGCCTCGGCGTCTTCGCGTAGCTGCTCGCGCTGGTCGCGTCGCTCCGCGAGCGTCTCGCGTTTCTCCGCGAGCAGTTGCTCGATGTTGTTCCGATTCTCCTCGAGTCGATCGACCTGCCGTTCGGCCTCGTAAAGTTCCTCGGCGCGCTCGAGTCGGTCGTCGAGCTCGTCGCGGTCGGCCTCGAGGGCCTCGCGTCGATCGTCGAGTTCCGCGAGTTCCTCGCGTTTGTCGTCCAGCACGTCGACGTGTGGTGAGTCCTCGACGGGCTGGCCACATTCGGGACACTTCCCCTCCTCGAGCAGCCGCTCGCCCTCCTCGATCGCGTTCTTGACGGTCCTGATATCGGCGGTGACGTCACCGATCTCGTCGGTCAACTGCTCCCGTTGTGCTTCGAGCGAGTCGCGATGGGCAGTGGCTTCACCGAAGTCGACTGGCGCATCGGTAAATCGCTCGCGTGCAGCGGTGATCTGTGCCTCGAGATCCGCCACCTTCGATTCACGATCCTCGATCGCATCCGCGTCGGCCTCGAGTTTGGCATCGATGTCGTCGGCTTGCTTGCGGGCAGCCTCGGCCGTAGACTCGAGGTCGGCGGCCGCCTCGCGGCGACGTTCGATTTCGCTCGTGGTCTCCGTGATCGATACTCGAACCTCCTCGAGCTCATCACGGAGCTCATCGTCGCGTGCCTCGAGTGTCTCGAGACGGGCGTTGACGGCGTCGCTGTCGGGGCTCTCGAGATCGGTCTCGGCCAGCAGCTCGTCGCGTTCCGCGGCGAGTTCCTCGCGTCGGTCCTCGAGATCCCGAATCTCGTCTTTCGCGCTCTCGCGTTTGCGCTCGGTTTCGGAAATCTTCGAGCGCAGCTCCCCGATCTCGTCTTCGAGCGTCGCGACCTCCTCGCGCGTTTCTGCGTGGCGCTCGAGGACGTCTTCGGCGCTCTCGAGGGTGGTTCGTGCCTGCTCACGCTGCGTTTCGAAGTGATCGATATCCTCGCGAACGTCGTTTTGACGGGATTCGAGGCCGTTCAGGCGCTTGTGAAGCTCCTTCTCTTCTTTCTGCTCGACCTGTTTGCGGAGATCCTCGAGGACTTCCTGCTGGCCGTCGAGGACTGTCTTGACGCCGAGACGAGCGTCGCTGGCTCGTTCGCGGTAGGCCTCGAGTGCGCCAAGCTGGAGGAGGTCGTCGATCATGTCCTGGCGATCGCTCGGCGAGGCGTGGATCAGCTTGTTGACCTCGCCCTGGCGGACGTAGGCGCAGTTGACGAACGCGTCGGCGTCCATCCGGAGCAGTTCGGTCACCTCGCGGCGAACGTCGCGTGCACCCTCGATCGTCTCAGTAGGTGTCTCGAGGACGCATTTCGCCGTTGTCGCGCGATCACCTCTGAGTTTGAGGTGGCGCTCGATGTGGTACTCGCGACCGTCATGGGTAAACCGGAGTTCGACTTCAGTTTCGTCTTCGCCGGTCGTGATCACGTCGTCTAAGGTGCGATCGTCCAGCGCCTTCGAGCCGTACAGCGCGAAGAACACGGCCTCGAGCAGCGTCGATTTTCCGCTGCCGTTGACGCCGTGGACGACGGTCACACCGCGCTCGAGCCCGAGTTCGGCTTCGTCGTAGCATTTGAAGTTCAGTAGCCGGATACGGTCGACTCTCATGCAAAATCACCCAGCGAGGCGGTGTCTGCGGACTCGTCGCTTGTCTCATCTTCTGGCGTGGTCGTCTCCGCGCTGTCTTCGTCGCCGTGGGCAAGCTGGTCTGCAACCGTCGTCACGTCCTCGTCGTCGGGCTCGCGCTCGGGAGCAGGGTCGAATGCGGCTGTGTCCTCTTCGAGAATCTCCCGGACGCGTCGTTCGACGGTTTCGCGGACGTTCGAATCCACCAGCTCGTCGTTTCGAACGGTTTCGTCGAGTTCGAGGGCAGCGTCGCTGAGCCCCAGTTCGCGGACACGGTCGCGAACGGCGGCGTCGGGGTCGGCAAAGCGGACCGATAGCTCCTCGTCATCGTCGGGCAGCTCTCGCCGGTCGTTGACGCGGGCGATGAGTGCCCCGCGGTCGATGGCCGCCGTCTCGACTGTCGCTGGCGTAATCGGTCGGCCCTCACCGTCGATCGTCACGATGACGACGGCGTCCTCGAGGTCGTACTCACGAACGCGTTCTTGAACGCGGTCGACGCCTTCACCGTCTTCGAGGTCGACATCGACGAAGACGAACTCGCGGGTCTCAGTGAGGCCACGGCGGCTGATCGAGACGGCGTCGTCGGTAAAGTCGACGAGGTTGTAGCCTCGGTCCTCGCGTTCGCTTGCGCTTGCACGTTCGGTCGAGCCACAGTAGGTGACCCATGTGTCGTGCAGTTCCGCGGTGTCGGGTTTGTGGTTGTCTCCGAGCAGGACGGCGTCGAACTCGACCGTCGATTCGGTGAGCAGTCGCTCGGTGTCCCAGTCGGCGTGGGCAAAGGGCTCGAACAGGCCGTGGCTCACCAGCGCCGCGTGGTCGGCTGCCTCGGGCACGGGGGCGAACTCGTACTCGAGGTCGTCCCGTCGCGATCGGGGAACGAAGTCCAGTCCGTAGACGGCGACGTCGTCGACGAGTTCGGGTTCGGCACCGAGTCGCGTCGCAAGGCCGAGGTCGGCGAAGAGATCGAGCCACTGGGCGTCGCGTTTACCCTCGTGGTTGCCGACGACGGCGAGAAAGGGGATGTCGGCGTCAGCGAGCGTTCGCAGGATTTCGACGGTGCCCTGTAAATCAACCAGTCCCGGACGGCGGTCGTGAAAGAGGTCGCCGGCATGGATCACGGCGTCGACGTCGTCGGCGACCGCATCGTCGACCACGTCACGAAACGCCTCGAGAAAGTCCTGGCGTCGATCGGGCGAGTTGTACTGCTGGTACCCGATGTGGGTATCGCCCGTATGTAGTACCCGCGTCATTGCCATGTGTTTGGCAAGCGCGTCCTAAAGGGATTCTGTAACTGGAGTGAAAGTGAACGAACGACAGACTCGAGTGTGAAACGGGGGGCAGCTGCCTCGGACAGAACGCGCGTTACTCCTGGATGTCGAGACTGTACAGTCGTTTACGAGCGTCGGAAAAGGAAAATCGAGAGTCGATGACGTTTTCCTCGTCGAGGCGGTTCAGTGCGTATCGAACGGTTCGAGACGGCAGGAGCGTCTCGTCGGCGATCTGCTGTTGGGTCATCGTGTCGTTGTACTCGAGGACCTTTGCGACGAGTTTCGCACTCGGTGGTAGCTCTCTGACGTCATCCCACGTTCCCCTCGGTTCGGCCTCGTGTCCCAACGACTCTGAAGCACTCATCACCTCACCGTTTCGAATACAGAGTGATAATATTTTCTGTTTCGATAAATGCACATTGGTTATATTTTGTGAGTAAGTGCACCCCTACCCGAAGCCTCTTATGAAGCAACACCCAAGAGACGGGTGATGAGCGACACTGTGGACGACGTCGACCTCCCATACGACGAGGACGAGGCGTCCCAACAGGAGAAGATCCAGGCGCTCGAGGAACGGCTGGAGATCCTCGAGGCGCAAAACGAGGAGATGAGAGACAAGCTCCTCGATGCCAACGCCGAGAATAACAAGTACCAGCAGAAACTCGAGCGACTCACACACGAGAACAAGAAACTCAAGCAGTCCCCGCTGTTCGTCGCCACCGTCCAGGAAATCACGGACGAAGGCGTCATTATCAAACAGCACGGCAACAACCAGGAGGCGCTGACGGAGGTCACCGACGAACTCCGTGAAGAGATCGACCCAGACGCCCGGGTCGCCGTCAACAACTCGCTGTCTATCGTCAAGAGCCTCTCGAGCGAGACTGACGTGCGTGCCCGCGTGATGGAAGTCACCGAGAGTCCCGATGTCAGCTACGAGGATATCGGTGGGCTCGAAGAGCAGATGCAAGAAGTCCGCGAGACCGTCGAGATGCCTCTCGAGAAGCCCGAGATGTTCGACGATGTCGGGATCGACCCACCGAGCGGCGTCTTGCTCTACGGGCCGCCGGGAACCGGGAAGACGATGCTCGCCAAGGCAGTCGCCAACCAGACCGACGCCACCTTCATCAAGATGGCCGGCTCGGAACTGGTCCACAAATTTATTGGCGAGGGTGCAAAGCTCGTCCGCGACCTGTTCAAGGTCGCCCGCGAGCACGAACCCGCCGTGATCTTCATCGACGAGATCGACGCCATCGCTGCCAAGCGAACGGAGTCCAAAACGTCGGGCGATGCCGAGGTCCAGCGGACGATGATGCAGCTTTTAAGCGAGATGGACGGCTTCGAGGAACGCGGTGAGATCCGCATTATCGCCGCGACGAACCGCTTCGATATGCTCGATCGCGCGATCCTCCGTCCTGGCCGCTTCGACCGCCTCATCGAGGTGCCAAAGCCCAACCAGGAAGGCCGCGAAATCATCTTCGAGATCCATACCCGTGGGATGAACGTCGCCGACGACGTTGAGTTCGCGGAACTGGCTGAAGAAGCCGAAGAGGCCTCCGGTGCCGACGTCAAGGCCGTCTGTACGGAAGCCGGGATGTTCGCCATCCGCGACGAGCGAACCGAGATCCGTATGGAAGACTTCCGTAACGCCTGGGAGAAGGTCCAGGCTGACTCGGATGAAACCGAAGACGTCTCGAAAACCTTCGCCTGAACCGGCCGTTTTTCTCTGTTCTCTCACCGTCAAGAGCGAGCGACAGCTCGATCCGACGGTACGACTCGAGAACAACAGAGCGCTACGACCCGTTTTGTGGCGCTATAGCGCCGCGAAGACCAGCCACGGAATAACAAACAGTGCCACCGTCAGTACGGCAAGAATCAACAAATATCCGACCACTGTTCCGCCCGCAGTGATCCACGACGAATGCTTGAACTCACTGAGATCGACTGTCATACGTGTATTCTCCGGTGAAACGAGTATAAACGTACCGGAACCATAGACGACGACACTGACCTTCCTCTCTATCGCCACGTCTCGAGCGAAACAGCCGCTCGCTCCGGCATCGAGAGCCACACATCATCTCGCGTAATATCGGCGATAACGAGGTGTGATCGACCATCGATCTCGTCGACTGCCGCGACGACAGTGCCGTCGTTGTCCGGCTGACTGCCCACCGACTCGGCCTCGAGTGTCATATCTACAAATACTGCTGGTGCATGTATGAACGTTTTGGTATACCTCACAAAAGTGATTGAAAAACCCAGTATTTTAGAGAGTATGAGTGAGAAACTGAAGTAGCGTGAGCGATTAGTGGACAGACGAAACTTGCTGGCTCCAGGGCCAACGAGCGTGCGCTGGTCGGATCGATTCGGGTCACTAGCCCTCACAGAACGCGTTCCGGACCGTTTTTACCGGGTGACTGGCTATGGCCAGTCAATGACGAAGATCGTCGTGGTGGACAACCACGGTCAGTTCACCCACTTAGAGCGCCGCGCGCTTCGCGACCTCGGCGTCGAAACGGAGTTGCTCGACAACGAGACACCCCCCGAGGACGTCGACGCTGATGGCGTCGTCCTCTCGGGTGGCCCGGATATGGACCGAATTGGGAAATCCGCAGACTACCTCGAGGCAGACATGCCAGTCCTCGGAATCTGTCTGGGAATGCAACTGATCGCTGAAGAACTGGGCGGCCGTGTCGGCAGCGGGGAGTACGGCGGCTACGCCGATGTCAACGTCGACATTCTCGACGAGGATGACCCACTGACGGGATCGCTCTACCCCGAAACCCGCGTCTGGGCAAGCCATGCTGACGAGGTCAAAGAACTGCCTGACGGCTTCGAGCTCACGGCCAAAAGCGACGTCTGTGGTGTCGAAGCAATGAGCGATACCGACCGTGATCTCTACGGCGTCCAGTGGCATCCGGAGGTTGCCCACACGGAAGAGGGCGACGAGATCTTCGAGAACTTCCTCGAGATCTGCGAACAGTAGCGACTCACTCGCTACCGATTTTTTGTTTTCAGTGGATTGTCCACCAGCGTAGCCACAGCTGCAATCATCACCAACGTGTATTCTCAGCAAAATGTGGTAACATCGGTGTAAGCTAGTATCGCTCATGTCGCCAAGTGTATATGTAGGTTTCAAGGCGAATCAGATAACGTAATGAAACCAGTTTCACGTCCCGTTCCAACCACGGTCGTCTCGTCTCCACTCACTGCCACGTGCTTCGGCGAGGTGGACTGAGATGACCACGAGCGTCCTCGTTACCGGTGCGACCGGCAATCAGGGCGGATCGGTCGTCGAACACCTCCTCGAGGCTGACACCGACTTCGACGTCTCCGGGCTGACCCGTGACGCCTCGGGCGACCGCGCACAGGAACTGGCCGACAAGGGTGTGACAGTGGTCGAAGGAGACCTGAACGACAAATCGTCCCTGGAACCTCACGTCGCCGACGTCGACGCCGTCTTCGCCGTCACCAACTTCTGGACCCAAGGCTACGAGACGCAGGTCCAGCAGGGAAAGAACATCGCCGACGTCGCAAGCGAGGCGAGCGTCGACCAGTTCGTCTTCAGCGGCGTCGGGAGCCACGAGAAAGACACCGGCGTCCCCCACTTCGATTCGGCCGACGAAATCGACCAGCACGCCCAAAACCTCGAGTTGCCGATGACCGTCCTCCAGCCTGTGTTCTTCTTCCAGAACCTCGAGGCGTTCGCTGAGGATATCGTCGAGGACGGTCAGCTCGCGCTGCCACTCGCGGAAGGCGTTGCCCTCCAGATGATCGACGTTGACGACGTCGGCCACGCGGCTACGGTCGCGTTCGAAAACCCCGACGCGTTCGTTGGCGAGCACGTCGAACTCGCCGGCGACGAGTTGACCCTTGCCGAGACTGCCGAGACGCTCTCGAACGTCACCGGTGTCGATGTCGAGCCGGTCTATGTCCCGATCGAGGACGCCTACGACAGCTTCGGCGAGGAGTTCACCGTGATGTGCGAGTGGTTCAACGAGGTCGGCTACAGCGCCGATATCGACGCGCTCGAGGCGCAGCTCGGTTTCGAGTTTACGGACCTCGAGACGTATCTCCGCGAACACGGCTGGGAGGACAAAGACGGCATGGCGTCCGTTCCCGGCTGGGTCAAAGCGATGCAGTGACTGACAGCGCGTAGCCACCGCCGATCACGACTGTTTTCTACGCGATCATTCGGCCCGAGCGGCGCGTATCGATTTGCCCGAGTCAGTCAGTGTCGGCGACCGCCAGTCTATTTATCATCGGTTCGAATGTGGTATCTGATGACAATCGATACCGTCGGCCGGTTCGAACGCGCCCTCGAGTCTCTCGAGGTCGGCGTCGAACGAGTGCCGGCAGTCGATGCGACTGAGCGAATCGCGGCCGTCCTCGAGGCACCTGCTGTCGGTGTCCCCCTCCCGTTTGACGGCGCCTCGCAACCGGAATCAGTGACGACGCGACCGACTGCCGGCGACCTCGAGGCAGCACGAACTGGCGTCACGCCTGCCACGTTCGGGATCGCCGAGTACGGCACTGTCGCCATCGAATCTCGAGCTGTGGGCGACGAGCCGATCAGCCTCTACCCCGACCACCACGTCGCGGTCGTCGCTGCGAGCGACGTCGTCCCGGATCTCGGAGCCGGGTTCGACCGCCTCGAGGACTGCTTCGCCGATCGAAAGAGCATCGTCTTCGCGACTGGCCGGAGCGCAACGGCGGACATGGGCGACCTCGTCCACGGGGTCCACGGTCCTGGGACAGTCAGCGTCATCGTTCTGGAGGATCGGTGAGCACGATGGCAGAGCGAACCCACCAGCCCGGCTCCCGAAGCGAGACGGCCGCGCGGATCCGACAGCTCCTCGAGACCGAAGGGGAGGCCGTCCACGCCCACTCGAGTGCGATGAGTGCACGCCAGGCACAGACCTACGCCGAGACGGACGATATCGAGACGCTGCGGGCCGATGCACGAGCGATCAAGGAAGAGGCGATCGACCGACTCCCCGAGTTGCTCGAGACGGTTCGGGAAGCAGTCGAAGCAAACGGCGGGACGGTCTACGTCGCCGACGACGCTGCGGACGCGAACGCCTACGTTTCGGATGTCGTTGCCGACCGATCGACTCCTGTGGACGGCGACCAGCCATCCGTCGTCAAATCGAAGTCGATGACTACCGAAGAGATCGACCTCAACGAGGCACTCGAGACCAACGGCACCGACGTCTACGAGACGGATCTCGGCGAGTGGGTGTTGCAGGTCGCAGACGACACACCCTCCCACATCGTCGGGCCGGCGATGCATATCAGCCAGCCGGAGATCGCCGAGTTGTTCACCGAGCGCTTCGACCCCGACGAGCCGTTCGAGACGGCCGAATCGCTCACGCGGTTCGCCCGCGACTATCTGGGCGAACGCATCCGCGAGGCCGACGTCGGGATCACGGGTGCGAACTTCGTCGTCGCCGAAACGGGAACGATGGCGCTCGTCACGAACGAGGGCAACGCCCGCAAGTGTGCCGTCACACCCGATACACACGTCGCCATCGCCGGCGTGGAGAAGCTGATTCCGTCGGTTCGGGACCTCGAGCCGTTCGTCGACCTGATCGCAAAAAGCGCGACAGGCCAGCCCATCTCCCAGTACGTGACGATGCTGACGCCGCCGACTGCGTCGCCGACACTGGATTTCGACGCCCCAGACCGGCCCCTCGCGGGCACGGACGCGGACGCGAATACATCGTCTGCAGGCACCGAGCCCGACCGCGAGTTCCACCTCGTGTTGCTCGACAACGGCCGCATGGACATGCGCGAGGACGATCTGCTCCGCGAGACGCTGTACTGTATTCGGTGTGGTGCCTGTTCGAACTCGTGTTCGAACTTCCAGGCCGTCGGCGGTCACGCCTTCGGCGGCGAGACGTATTCGGGCGGCATCGCCACTGGCTGGGAAGCCGGCGTCCACGGTCAGGAGAGCGCCGCTGAGTTCAACGACCTCTGTACGGGCTGTTCACAGTGTGTCAACGCCTGTCCGGTAAAAATCGATATCCCGTGGATGAACACCGTCGTCAGAGATCGCATCAATCGCGAGGGCAATGGCGAGTCGTACGACTTCCTCGTCGATGGTCTCACACCTGACGCCGAGACTGGTGGCCTCGACCTCGGCAAGCGGTTCTTCGGGAACATTGGCACCGTCGCGAAACTCGGCTCCGCGACGGCACCCGTCTCGAACTGGCTGGCCCAGACTGGCCCTGCTCGCAGAGTACTCGAGTCCACCCTCGGCATTGACCAGCGTCGCGACCTACCGAGCTTCCAGCGCGAGACGCTCGTCGACTGGTTCGAGGCTCGAGGTGGCGTGGCGACCTCGAGACGCCGCGCAGAACGCGCCACGTCCGAAGCCAGCGAGGCCGACGTCGACCGCGAGGCCGTCCTCTACCCCGACGTCTACACGAACTACGTCGACACCGGCCGCGGGAAAGCCGCGGTCAGGACACTCGAGGCACTCGGCGTCCCGGTCAGCGTTCCCGATCTCCCTGAAAGCGGCCGCGCGCCGCTGTCACAGGGGATGGTCGCCACGGCAGATCGACAGGCCAGTCGCCTCTACGGCGCCGTCGTCGAGGACCTCGATGCCGGCCGGGATCTCGTTGTCATCGAGCCGTCCGAGCTGGCGGCGTTCCACCGCGAGTACGAGCGCTTGCTGCCCGACCGCTCGTTCGAGCGCCTCCGGGACAACAGCTACGAGGTGTGTCACTACGTCTACGGCCTCCTCGAGCACGGAGCCGACGCGGACGCGCTTGCGACCGCTGATGGCGGGACCGACGAGCAAGCTATGTCGATCGCCTACCACTCCCACTGCCAGCAGCGGACGCTCGGCCTCGAGGCCCCGACGACGGCGCTGCTCGAGCGCTGTGGCTACGACCCACGGACCTCGAGTGTGGAGTGCTGTGGGATGGCCGGCTCGTTCGGATACAAACAGGAGTACTACGAGCTAAGTATGGACGTCGGCGACCGACTGGCCCAGGAGTTCGAGACGGCGGAAACCGTCGTCGCCTCCGGGACATCGTGTGGCGACCAGCTCGAGACGCTGCTCGAGCGCGACGTTCCGCATCCGATCGAGTTGCTGGCCCCGCCGCGCTGAGTTTACCTGCGGGCTCCAGTCGCCGTTGCAACTCACGGTACGGGTCCATCGCACGGCGGCGATGCGATCGGTGTGCCCATCGGTTTGGCTGTAACCGGCGACATCGCTCTCGGTGCAGTCGCTCTCGAGCTGTCTTTCAACGGCACCGCAGCGAGTCCGTTCGGCTCCACAAGCGGCGCGCTCTTGGTTCAGTGCTGTGCCGAAAACGGCATGTGTGGCCGTCGACCGACCACTCGCTTATTCGCCGAACAGTTCGTCGACCGCTTCCCGCGCCGCGAGTGCGGCGTCGTCGGCGACCTGTTCGGGATCGGCCGTCTCCTCGTCACCGGGTGCGTTGAGATAGACGTCGACCTCGAGGACGCCGTCCTCGAACGTCACGGTGACGTCGAGATCGCGTACGGCCGACTGTTTGTACTGCGAGAAGACGTAGCCTTCCGCAGCATCCGACGCCGTCTGGACGACGTCGTCGGCCGTCGGCTCGTCAGTCTGCATTTATGCGCCGCCAGCGCCTGGGCCGCCTGCCGGGCTTGGGCCGCCGCCCATGCCGCCGCCGAGGAGCTCTTCGAGCTCGCCCTGAAGGCTTTCGAACTGGTCCTGAACGCGCTCTTCCTGTTTCTCGAGGGTCTCGAGGCGGATCTCGAGGGAGTCGACCTTGTCCTCGAGGTCGTCTTCGGCCTCGTCGTACTCCGTCTCGACGAGCAGTTCGCCGACCTTACGGTACATTGGCGTCTCCTCGTCGATGGTCTCGAGCTCGTCAAGGGCGTTTTCGGCCTCGGTGAGGCTCGATTCAGCTTCCTGTTTCTGGACGGCGACCGTCTGAGCCGTCTCCTGAAGGTCCTGCAGCTGTTCGATTTTCTCCTGTGCTTCCGGCGGTAGATTACCTTGCATATCTCGACCGTCGCCCTCCGGACGGATAAAGCCAAGCTTTGTCGTCGATCAGCGCGCCCCAGCAAGCACAGTCCAACTGCGTATTCGGATGTTGGCGTCGCGGCCGTGATGTGGCGACTGATAGCACAGGCGATAGTAGCCACTGAACGCCACTGCACACCGCATCGCACGACGGCTGTGCGATGCGTGTGTCACTCGTTTCAGTTGTTACTATAACGACTGTCGCGACCGTCCTGTCCGGCGAGCGCAGAAAAACCACAATCCGGCACCCAGTGCCGGTCAGTGCGGTGCGACTGCGATTTGAGTTGGACACACAGCGTGACTCGAATCGACACTCTGCTTACGACGACTCGAGTGTGCGTTCGCCGATAGTAGCCGTCCGTTCGGCGACATCGACGAGCGAAAACCAGGTGTTTAGTGCTGCTCGCAGGGCGATTACGTCCGCGGCGGCGATCTCGATTCGGACGACCGACTGCTGGTGCTCGATGGTTGTCTGGGAGCGGTCGTCATCGATCTCGCCGATCTCGCGGCTGACGCTTTCGGCGACGAGTTGAGCACGAGACGGGGTCTCATACTCGAACTCGAGGGTCGCGTCGTGAGAAGACACGCGCGGTTACTGAACGCCGACTTCCTTGACGTCGCGACTGCGCTCTTTCAGGAGCACGCGGTGACCACAGTAGGGGCAGCGAACGCCGCCGTACTCGTCGATCTGGACGTCGCGCTTACAGCGAGAGCATTTGTAACTCATACTGAATCAGTATCCGTGGTCGTTATTCGTCTTCTGCCAGTGCGGCGCGGATCGAACGCTTGACAGTGCGGCCGGCAGGCGTCTCCGGGCGGTAGGCACCGCCGGTGAAGATTTCACCGGTCTCTTCGTTCTTCCAGATACCGGTGCCGACACGGGTGACGGAGTCGCCGTCAACCTCGGCGTTTTGCATGTCGTCTTCGATCTCACTGACGCGACGTCGGGCAACGCGACCGTAGCGTGCGCCAAAGCGGCCCGCGCTACCGACTATTCCTTTCTTGGCCATAGTAGGACTAGCTATCCCCAGCGGATTCTTAAACCTGTTGAGTCGCGGCGGGGCCGCCAGCGAACACGTCTCAGGTTTCGGCCGCTGCCGTTGCGACCGGTCCGGTAAGTAGCTCCCGAAAGACGAACACGAGGGCAGCGAGATAGCCGACGGGTGCAAGTGGGATCGCAAGAAGCCCCGTCGCGACGCCCGTCATCGCGATCGCTGATCGAACGACGAGTCCACTTACCGCAAGCAGCGGAATCGCAGCCAGGACGGCATCTGGTCGCTCGAGCATGGCTAATTATATCTCATTACGTCTGCCCAGATAAGGGACTGACAACCAGCAGACAGTGTCACTTCCATCGGATACTGACAGTATTCGCACCGTTTCACTCGATCAGTCGGAGTGCCACCGATCACGACTGCGGTCGCTCGAGGCAAGCGCAGTCGTCTGACGGTCCGTTCGCCTGTCGGTTTCGCGATCATCTCGTCGCAAAAAATAACGGTCAGGAGAACCCCCACAATGGGTTATATCGTTTGTCGTGGTAACTGATATCATGCGGCGACGCAGCTATCTCGCTGCCGGTGGCGGTCTGGCGGCGACGCTTACGGGGAGTGTGGAAGCGATCGAACGGGGGCTGATCAGACGGGGCCGTGCCGTCCAAGACGACGGCGCTACCGAGGTACGAATCCTCGAGACGAACGCGCCCGTCGAAGGTGGGTCGCTGCTCGAGGTAACGGTCGAAGTCGAAAACACCGGCACCACGCCGGTTCGAGTGGTCGTCGACGCGTTCTACGAGGATGAGCATCGGTCGACGATCGAGACGCCGGTCGATCCCGGGGAGAGCCGAACGCTCGACTACTTCAGTTTCCGGACGTCTCCGGTCGAGCAGGATGAGACGGTCACGGTCCGGTTCGAGGTCGATGGCGACGCGGCCGAGCAGACGGTCGACGTCCTTGCGGTCGACGAACTCGACGCGACACAGACGCGGCCGGACCGAGAGCTCACCGTTCAGCCAGGAACCACAGTACTCTTCGAGGTTGAATCGGATGCGCTGGGAGAGTACGGTGGTCAAACGCAGTGGTTTGTCGACGGAGCGTACGCCGGCTGGTCGATGGGACCCTGGCACAGCGCGTACTACGGCAATCAAGGGGCCGACTACTGGAAGACGACGTTCGACGATGCTGGCACCTACGAGGTCGCCGCCGCCGTCGGCGACGACGACCGCACTCGAGCGATGTGGACGGTCACCGTGGCGGAAACCGGAACCGCAGCGCCGACCATCGAGGGGCAACGGCCGGCCGACGACTCGATCGCGGTCGACCCCGACGACCCAATCGACCTCGAACTTGACGTCGCTCACCCTGACGGTGCACTCGAGCGGGTGGTCTGGTGGCTCGGGCACGCAGACGTCATTCTCGGCGAAACGGCGGTGAGCGGCAGCGAGGACACCGCGACGCTCACCCTCGAGAGCAGCTGTCACGGCTGTCCGATCATTGTCTGGGTGATCGACGAACATGGGTCCAACACGTCCGAGAGCCCGTGGGTGATCGACGACGTTGGCGAACCTGACGCGGAGCTGGCCGTGACGATCACCGAGACGAACGATCCCGTCGACGCCGGCGAAGTTCTCGAGGTCACGGCGACACTCGAGAACACGACCGGCTCCGAACTGACACAGGATGTCGAACTCATCGTCGGCCACGACCCCGAACTCGTCGACAGCCAGTCGGTGACTGTCGGCGCTGGCGAGACCGAAACGATCGATCTCGAGTTCGAAACGGCGGCCGTCAGACGAACCCAGTCGTTCCCTGTGCGGGTCGAAGCCGAAGACAGCACCGACGAGCGAACCGTCGAGGTGATCGGCACCGACGACGTCGGGCTGGACGTAACGATCACCGAGACGAATTCGCCGGTCCAGACAGGCGAGTTTCTCGAGGTGACTGCCGACGTCGAGAACACCCACGGCACAGGGCTAACCCGAGAGGTACAGCTGACTGTCGGCCACGATCCGACGGTGGTCGAGACGGTCGACGTCTCACTCGAGCCGGGCGACAGCGAGACGATCACGATGGGCTATGAGACCGCCGTCGTCGAGACCGCCCAGCGGTTTCCAGTTCGGATCGAAACCGAGGGTGATTCGGACGAGGTTCTGGTCTTCGTCTACGTCGACGAGCCGCCGCTTTCGGTGACGAGCCTCGAGACGAACGACCCGGTTGCGACCGGCGACGTCCTCGAGGTGACGGCGACACTCGAGAACACCGCCGAGTCGGAGACGACCCAGGAGATCGAACTGATCGTCGGTCACGACCCCGAACTCGTCGACAGCCAGTCGGTGACCGTTGCCGGCGGCGACACCGAGACAGTCGATCTCGAGTTCGAAACGGCACTTGTCCGGCGAACGCAGACGTTCCCTGTGCGGGTCGAAAGCGACGACGACGCAGCCGTCCGTGACGTCGAGGTGATCGGCACGGACGACGTCGAGGTGAGCATAACGATCACCGAGACGAACGATCCCGTTGACGCCGGTGACGTCCTCGAAGTGACCGCCGAGATCGAAAACGCGAGCGCGGTCGCCGTCACGCAGGATCTCGAGTTCGTCGTCGGCCACGATCCGACCGTTGTGGACACCGCCTCGGTGCAACTCGAGCCAGGCGACAGCGAGACGGTTACGATGTCGTTCGAGACGGCGCTCGTCGAGGACGACCAGGAGTTCCCGGTTCGCGTCGAGAGCCCCGTCGCCGCGGACGAACGCACGGTTCTCGTCTACGGCACCGATGACGAAGATGACGACGAACTCGAGATCGAGTTCGCCGACTGTACACAGGCCACCGTCTCCGGCGCGTTCGACGACGGCGACGATCTGACCGTCGAAACGCTGTTCATCGACTCGGCGGGTGTCGGGAACGCTCATCACGGGATCACGGTCGGCGACGAAATCGACGCCCCGTTTTCGGGAACGATCCGATTCGAGATCGGTGAGGGTGACGGAGTCGTCGACGAAACCAACGACGAAGTCGTCGTCGGACTCCCGGATGACGGCTTCGGGTCGACCATCGGAACGATCATCGTCAACTGGTTTGGCCCGGACGAAATCCGCGAGAGCAACCCGAACGACTGCGTCGACGAACGACGGCCCGAGCAGCCGACGATCGACCTCGAGGACGTCACGCCCGAGGAAGACGACAGCCTGGTGGTGACGTTCGGCTACGAGAACCCAAACGACCTCGACCTCTTCGGCGGCGCGTTCGTCGCCGGGACGACCCCGGACGAACCGCCCACGCTCGAGCCTGGGTCCCACACGTTCACCGTTGAGTGGACGCCCGAGACCGACGACGAGCGACTCGTCTGGGAAGTCGATCTCTCGTCGTATCTCTACGACGAAACGCTGCGGGCCGAAACGGAGCCCGCCGGGGACTATCTCGATCTGGAGCCGGAGTTTTCGGTCTCCATCCTCGAGGCGACCGACCCCGTGGTGGCCGGTGAGACGCTCGAGGTGACGGTCAACGTCGACAACGTCGGCGGTGCGGCGGGGTCTCAGCAACTCTCACTCGAGGTCGGTGCGCAGGTCGTGGACACCACGCAGGCCGACCTCGAGGGTGGGGAGAGTGACACCGTGACGCTGTCGTACCAGACCCAGCCCGAAGACGTCGGCGACCTCGAGGTGACGGTCCGCAGCGAGGACGACGAGGCGACGACACAGGTGACCGTCGAGGAACCCCTCGAGCCGGCGACGATCGAGATCTCGAGCGTCAGCGCACCCGACTCGGTCGAAGGTGGGGACACGCTCGAGGTTGCTGCCGACCTGACGAACGTCGGCGGCGAAGCTGGCGAGACGGTCGTGGTGCTGGATCTCGACCAGCAACAGAGTGTTGCCAGCCAGTCGGTGTCGCTCGACCCGGACGAAACAGGCTCGGTATCGCTGACATACCAGACGACCCCGGCGGATGTCGGCGACCGAACCGCGACCGTGCGAACCGACGACGACACAGCATCGGTTCAGATCACCGTGACCGAACCCGAAGTGGATACCGAACCGCCTGAGGACCCACCCGAGGAGCAACCAGAAGAGCCAGGGCCGCCTGAAGACACGCCAGGAGAGCAACCAGAAGAGCCAGGACCGCCTGAAGACACGCCCGAAGAGCCACCTGAAGAACCTGGGCCACCTGAGGACACGCCTGGGGAACCACCGGCTGATCCCCCAGCAGAGCCGCCCACAGAACCACCTGCCGAACCAGCCGACGAACCACCAGACCAAGGTCCCGACGAAGCTCCCGACGACGAGTCGCCGTAACCGACGACACTCCCTCGAGCGAGTGGGCCGTTCTCGAGACGGCCGTCAACTACTGAAACTCAGCGTCGGTCAGGACCTCGTTCAAATCGTCCCGAATCATCTCGCCCATCTCCCGGTCGCGGGCGGTCGTCACGACGCGGTTTTCCTGCACACTCGAGCCGTCTCGCAAGAGCATGCGAACGTTGCCGCCGTCGTCGGCGCGGGTTACCTTCGCGCGAAGCCCTGATTGGGACCCCTTCCCACCGGCGTCGATCGGCCCTGGAATGACCTTCTTCACGTGGGGGTGGTCCGCAACGGTGTGGATCGCCCGCATCCCCGTGCGGCCACCGATGAGGGTGGTGTGGCTGCCGCCGATCTTTTCGGCTGGCGGCGTCTGGACGACGTCGAGGGCGCGATTGCCACGGCGCTCGAGGACCGCCTCGACGGGCTCTGCGTCGTCGACGCGATAGCACGGAAAGTGGATGTCCTCACGGACGGCCCGGATAACGTCCCGCTCGCCGCCCGCATACACCTCTTCGGGTCGTTTACGCCGGATTTCGTCACCGATTCGGCCCGCGAAGTTTCGCAGTTCGACGATCTCGTTCTCGCCGTCTTCGGGCGTCGTCGTGATCGTCGTCTCACCAAGCACCGGATCGTCGAGCGTGGCCGTCGTCGGATCGTCGTCATCGTCGCCCGCGAGCATCGTCATCGTCGCCCGCTCGCGCCCCGCCTCGAGAACGACCGCTTCGGTGTTTCGCTCCCGACAGACCAGACAGTAGTCGCCGGGTTTCTCGAGCGGCGAGGCACAGTGGCGACACTCCATACTGCCAGTTCGTGCGGGGCGTGTAAAATTGACGTGTTTTCGATCGTCTCGAGACGACTGTCAAAGCACCCGCTCGAGGATGGTCTGCACTGCATCGGTCTCGACGACATCGTAGGGGACTCGCATCGGTGATACCGAGACCTGGCCCTCGAGCAGTGCGTGGCGGTCGGTGTCCTCGGGATCGGGGATGTCCCGGTTGGCCATCTGCTGCCAGAGCCGGTTGGTCAGCTGGAAGCCGCCGTCCTCGAAGGTGGCGTCCATTTCGTAGATTTCGGTCGGGCGCGTCAACGCGACGCCGTTGCCCTCCAGATCCGGCCGCGGAACGTTGACGTTCAGGTAGTCGATCCGATCGAACAGGCCCGTCTCGTGTGTGTCCCGTGCCAGCGTCGCAGCGATCTCGCCGGCGTGTTCGAAATCCGCGGGCTCGAGGTCGCTTTCCATGCCGAGTGTGTCCATCGAAACCGCGATCGACGGGGTGCCGAGAAACGCGGCCTCCATCGCGGCGCTAACCGTCCCTGACCGCGAGAAGACGTAGGCCCCGAGGTTCGCCCCGGCGTTACAGCCCGAGACGACGAGATCAGGGGACGACTCGAGGGCGTTGACGCCGACGATGGCACAGTCACAGGGGGTGCCGTTGACGGCGTAGCCCAGTTCGTGGTCGGTGTGGGGAACTGGCGAGGTAAAGGAACTCTCCTCGAGATCGAGCGTGAACCCGTCCGGGTCGTCCGCCTCGTCGCTTGTGCGACCGTAGGATAACGACCGGCCGACGGCGCTCTGGTTTCGGTCCGGGGCGATAACGGTGACTGAGCCGACCTCGGTGAGCGCGTCATACAGCGCGCGAATGCCCGGCGCGTCGATCCCGTCGTCGTTCGTCAGGAGAATGTCCGGCTGCTCGTCCATACAGTCCGTGTTAGGGATGGGACTGGATACGAGTATCTATTCGACGCTGTTAGTTTCCTGACACCTTCTATCTGCGAGTTTCGTCCCACGCGGCCGTATCGCGAACTCTCGGTGACGACCGCTTTACACGCCGGACAGGATGCGATATTCTCGAGGGCGCGAGCAGCCGATGTTTCGTGAGCACGACCGCGTCGACTGGTTCTCGAGGGCGATCATCAACGTGGTCGTTTAACTTCCTGCGGGGAGTTGTTCGTATTTATGAGTGTCCTCGCACAGTCCACACTGACAGCGCTGTTCGTCGCACAGGCAGGTCCCAGTGTCGATATCGGCATCGGAACAGCCGACAATCTCGCCGGGGGTGCCGTCGGCGCGTTCCTCACGACGCTGATCGTCGGCGCGATCATGATCGCGGTCGTCCCCGAGTACACCGAGCGGATGATGGGTGACGTGCTTGACGAACCCATCGGCTCGTTCGTTTACGGTCTCATCGCGCTGGTTGCCGTGCTGATTCTAGCGTTCGTCTTCTTCATCACCATTATCGGAATCCTCGTTGCCCTCCCGCTGTTGCTCGTCGTATACCTGTTGTGGGCGATCGGGTCGGTGATCGCCTACCTCGCGATCGCCGAGCGACTCATCGGCCGCGGAGACAGCTGGCTGAAACCCCTGCTCGTCGCTGCGGGACTTAACGGCGTGCTCACGCTGACGGGGATCGGCGGCCTCATCGCGTTCTGTATCGGGGCTGCCGGCTTCGGTACCGTGCTCCGATCGGGGCTGAGCTGAAGCCGTCGTCGACCGGCCCCGTTCGACGGAACCGCTCATACGACTGCTGGGGTCAGTGACCGTCGATCACCGATCCCGTGCTGGAGATCGGTACAGCAGATCGTCTCACGCACGAGTCCACCACGGAAGCGCTCGCCGGAGTCGGGCCAGCAGTGACGGCTCTTCGAGCCGAATCCGAAGCGTGGTTCCCTCCGCCTCGAACGTCACGTCGGTCACGGGAATCCGCTCGCCATCGGGCAACTGCACGGACTGCTCGGCGGCCGGGACGGTGCCGCCGCTGGTGGCCCCGAACAGCGTCCGTGGCCGACCTGTCGGTTCCGAGACTGGTGCGCTGTACTCGAGTTCGTACACCGTCGTCCCATCACGCTCCGTTTTCTGCCAGTCGACGAGGTCAGTCTCCTGATCCGTTCCAATCATGATCTGTTGTCGGCGTTAGTGTGCATCCGTCCGTTCAGTTCCATTCGATCCCGTCTCGAGTGATCAGCCCAGATCGACCGGGTCGACCTTCAGATACTCCCGCAGAACCACCGTCGCGTACGAGCCTTTCGGCAGCGAAAACTCGAGCGTTAGCGGATCGGTCTCGTACTCGAGGGGCGTCCGGACGAGGATCGCCCGACGGGTGCCACTCGAGTAGAACTCGCCGGGCAGATCGAAATCGGCGGGCTCGAGGCCGAGGTCGTCGAGAACGGCGCGTTCGATCTCGCCCTGTTCGCCGTCGGCGAGCTCGGTGTCAGTGCCCACGAGCGGGGCGGTGACGAACGCACGGCCGCGCTCGCAGTGGCGGGTCACGGATCGCACGCGGCGCTCGTCGACGCGCTGGAGGCGATCCGTGTCGGGTAACTCGAGGCCCGCGGGCGCGTCGGTGTCGGCGAAACAGGCCACGTCGCCCTCGACGGGCCGGTCGAACGGGAGCCCGCGCTCGAGGCGCTTTGAGAGCATCAGATTGAACGCGTACGACTGGGCGGCGTGGACGAACAGCCGCTGGAGATTCGAGGGGACGCGCTCAAGGGCAGCGCGGAAGTCTTCGGGACCCGGCTCGCCGTCGCACTCGGTGATCCCGTGGAGCATCGAACGCTCGTATCGCAGCCGGTTGGGAAAGCGCTCGAGGGCTTCCTGCCAGTCGCGGGTTTCTTGCACGAACGCGCGGGCGTCTTGGGTCCCTTCCGGCTCCGCGTCGGTTGGGTTGCCGAGATACGCCATCACCGCCCCCTCCCAGTCACCACGAGCGATCTCGAGGCCGACTTTGTGGGTGACCGGGCGACGGCTGCCAAAGCGCTGCTGGCCGAAGAAGTTGGGGACGCCGACGACGGTGCCCTCAGTGTCCTCGTCTTCGAGGCCGCCGAAGGCGTGGAGTTCGTCCGTGATTTGGGCCACGTTTGCGGGCTGGGCGGGATCGCTCACGACGAGTTCGAAGGCGTTGCCCGCCAGATCACCGAACTCGAGCGAGCGGCCGGCCCGGCCGAGCACGTCGATTTCGGCCCCGTTGACGTCCGGGAGGTCCGCAGGGTCGGCTCCGTACACCGAAAACAGCTGCGTCGTCACCGCGTACTTGTCTTTCGTGCCGGCCCAGTTGACTCGCTCTCGAGAGATGCCGAGTGCGTCCGACAGTCGGCTCGCGAAATCGTTGGTGTCCCATCCCGACAGCGTCACCCGGAAGACGAGATGCGGGTAGGCGTCGAGGCTCGCGTCGACCGGCTCGGTCGAAAAACGCTCGAGTTCGCGCACGCGGAAGTGCTCGTCGTCCTCGCGAAGGTGGCCACCGATACCGTCGGTGTCGCTGACGTAGTGCTCCATACCGACGGCCTGCTCTGTGGGATGTGCCGGGCGCATATGCTTGGCTGCGCTTTGGCTGCCGGGAATAAATCGGTTCGTTCTCGAGGTAGCGCTACTCGAGTCCCAACCCCCCACATGAACGAGTCGGTCCGAAATCAGGCTTCGCTGCTGAGGTCTGCGTCGACGCGAATCTCCGAGTCGGTGATCGTCTCGATGTTTTCGGCTGGGATCTCGAGGTCGTCTTCGCCGGCATCGCCACGACCGAGACTCTGGAGCCACGCGTTCGTGAGCGTCGGTTCGGGATCGACGTAGGCGATTTGTTCGATCGGGTCGACTTCGGTGACGATCCCGATCTGTTCGCCACGGATATCCATCAGGAACTTGCCTTCGTCTTCTGTTGAGAGCACAGACATTGTGGCTGTAACTTGTTGTCTTGGCGAGAAGTATCTACTGGTGGTGACAGTACGAAAACAGTACAGTGTCGGCGTCCGGCGGCATCGATCGACAGCGCTGGCAGCGCTGTTCAGAACAGCGAGAGGTCGCCGGTGACGCTGTCGACGCGGTCGTCAGCCGCCGGGCCGACGGCCAGCGTGGTGACAGTGCCGGGCTCGAGTTGGGTGTGGCCGGCGTCTCTGACGATGGCGTGTGGAATCCCGTTGCTGTCGGCGATTGCGGCGAGTTCGTGCAGTTGCCGCTCACTCTCACCTTTCAGGACGACTTTCTTCTGGCCGCCGCTTTTCCACTGGCTCTGAAGCTGGCTGTCTGCCTTTTCGTAGGCCGACAGCGACGCGTGGGCGACCTGTGCGGCGAGCTTTCCCTGTCCCATGCCGATGTCGGTGCGAGCGACGATGGCCTGTTTCATACGCCGACACTCGAGGGCGACCGATAAAGCGTCGGCGATCGGAGGACCGGCTCCTGAGTGGATGGCGGTACGTATTTCTACGCCGAATCGATAGCTAGCGACATGAAACTCACGCGACGGACGGTTCTCGGCACGGCCGCGGCTGTCAGCATCGGAGCCGGAGTTGCGGGCTGTCTCGGTAGTGAGGATCCACCGGAGCCACCCGTCCTGGGCGATCCCGACGCCGACGTGACGGTGACCGTCTACGAGGACTTCTCCTGTCAGAGCTGTCGGTACTTCAAAGAAGAGGTCTTCCCGGATATCGATGACGCGTATATCGAAACCGGGCAGATCAGATACGAACACCGGGACTATCCCTTCCTCGATGACACCTGGTCGTGGGCGATCCCCTGTGCAGCACGCGAGATTTACAAGACCGAGGGCAACGACGCGTTCTGGGCGTTTGCGGCAGACATCTACGACTATCTGGGCTCGTACTCTTACGATGCAGTCGAAACGGTCGCCAACGAGCTGGATCTCGACGGTGCCGCGGCCCGCGAGGCAGCCGAGGAGGAAAGCCACCGATCGCTGCTCGAAGACGACAAATCCTACGGCAGCTCCAACGGCGTCGAGGGGACACCAGCCGTCTTCGTCGACGGCGACCAGATCGATCTCACCGAGACGAATCCGATGGTCGAGATCGACGCCGCACTCGAGTAAGCTGGATCGAACGGTTTACACACCCACCGTTCGACTCGTCGGGTATGATCCTCTCCGATGCAGACATTCTGCGACGGCTCGAGGAGGGCGACCTCGTCGTCGACCCCCTCGACGATCCCGAACTCCAGATTCAGCCCGCAAGCGTCGACCTCCGGCTTGGCCAGGAGTTTCTCGAGTTCCAGCGGACGAACATCCCCTGTATCCACCCCACCTCCGAGCGCGAGGTCGGCGAGTACGTGACCGAGACGATCGTCGAAGACGGCGACGATTTCATTCTCCATCCCGGTGATTTCGTGCTGGGGACGACTCACGAACGCGTCGAGATCCCGGCGGATCTGATCGCCCACGTCGAAGGACGCTCGTCGCTTGGCCGACTCGCCATCGTCGTCCACGCCACGGCCGGCCTCTGTGATCCCGGTTATCGCGGCCAGATCACGCTCGAACTCTCGAATCTCGGCAGCGCACCCGTCGCGCTCACGCCCGGCATGCGGATCTCCCAGCTGACGTTTACGGAGCTGAAGACCGAAGCCGAACGCCCCTACGGCAGCGACCGCGGCTCGAAGTATCAGGATCAAGATGGCCCGCAGGCCTCACGCATCCAGAGCGACGACGAGTTCGGCGGCGACCAACTCGAGCGAAACGAGTAAGCGCTGGTCACTGTCAGTGCGAACGAATGCGTACCGCCACTGACCGACAGCCGGTATGCGTACTGGGAACCAGCAACTCGAACAGGCTTGAGGACGGCATGAATCCGTCTAGTTGTCCGTGTCGAACATCCTCGAACAGCACGCGCCGAGGACGTCGCTCAGCGACGAGGGCCACAGTTATCCGGTAGGCGATCATACCGACACCAAACAGATGCAATTCGTCGAAGAGATCGTCGTCGAGGAGTTCTTACCGACTGTTCGGTCGTTGCTCGCCGGTGCACTCCGCGAGCGCGGCCTGACCCAGAGTGAGGTCGCCGGGATGCTCGGAATCAGCCAGAGCGCCGTCTCGAAGTACGCCCACGGCGACGTCACCACGAACGATCGCATCGCTGCCGACGAGCGCGTTGACGCGCTCGTCACCGAACTCGCCGACGGACTCGCAGACGGCGACATCACCCCCGTGCAGGCACTGATCGAGATTGAAGTCCTGATTCGGGACCTCGAGGCCGGCGGGGACCTCTTAGCACAGCTGCATGAAGACGCCGTCCCGGAACTCGCTGACTACGGCTCGAGTTTCCGCGTCCACGACCCTGACAGCGAGTTGCGAACCAGCGAGCGCGTTCTCTCCTCGCTCCGGCGAGGCCTTCGCAGTCTCGAGAACGCAAGCGGTTTTACGAGGCTGGTCCCGGCAGTTGGCTCGAATCTGGTCGCGTGTACACCCGACGCAGATGACGTCGACGATATCGACGACGTCGCCGGTGTCCCGGGACGAATCTTCGATGTCAAAGGACAGGCAACGGTGCCAGCAGACCCCGAGTTCGGCGTCTCCGAACACGTCGCGACAGTGTTGCTCGCTGCGCGTCGCCACGGCGCGGATGCGTCGGCGGCGATCAACATCACGTATGATCCAGAACTGCTCGATACGCTGGCCGAACGCGGCCACGTCACCGCTGAGTTCGACGAGGAGGGCGACGTTGCCTCGAGCGTCGGTGCGGTGATCGAAGACCAACCGGAAGCGACCGTGCTCTACCAGACCGGCGGGATGGGAATCGAGCCGCTGATCTACGTGCTGGGGCCGGACGCGGAGTCGGTTGCGGAGACGATTCGCTCGCTGATCTGAGATGGATTCGCTTCGCTCGACACTCGAGGCGCGCATGGAGCCCGAGGATGCACAGGCGTTTTACGGCCGCTGGGCGCGCCTCTACGACGTCATCGCACGTCGAACGCCCGGCATTCCGGCGCTGCGGCGGCGAGCGGCCGCTGCCTGTCAACTCGAGTCCGGCGACACCGTCGTCGAGATGGGGTGTGGAACGGGCGCGAACCTGCCCTATTTGCGCGAGCAGGTCGGCCCTGAGGGAACCGTTATCGGGATCGATTTTACGGGGCCAGTTCTTACGCGAGCGCGCGCGCTGACGAGCGAGTACGACAACGTCCACGTCGTCCGAGGTGACGCCACGCGGCCGCCACTGGAGGGTATCGACGACGAGGCGTCTGTCGATGCCGTTCTCGCGACGTTCGTCGTCGGGATGCTTGCCGACCCCGCGGATGCGGTCGACGACTGGTGTGAACTCGTCGACCCCGAGGGCCACGTCGTCCTCGCCAACGCCGCCCGCAGCGAGGCGTGGTACGCGCCGCCGGTCAACGCCGTTTTTCGAGCGATCGTCGTGCTCTCGACGCCGCCGACGACGAAACTGCGCTACGAGAACGAGCCACATCTGCAACTCGACGAGAAGATCGACGCGGCACACGCCCGCCTCCGCGAGCGGGCTGTGGCTGTCGCGGACGAGACACACGTCTTTGGGGTCGTTCGGTTGACTGGTGGCCGACTCGAGGCGTCGTAATCGACGGCCGATCTTCAGGACTGTGTCGACGGCTGTTCCGCTATGTCCTCGTACTCGAGCACCGGCTCTCGAACCTCGGTGGGAATCGTCGACGGCTGTTTCGTCTCGGAATCGATATGAACCATCGTCGTCTCGGCCGTCGCGACGACGTCGCCGTCGACACGGATCTCGTACTCCATCGTGCAACTCGAGTCGCCGAGTCTGGACACCCAGAGCGCGACCGTGGGGTCGTCACCGGCGACGATCGGCCGTTCGTACCCGATCTCGAGATTTGCGACGACAAACGAGAGGTCGTCGCCGGACATCCCGACCACGTCCGCTAAGTAGTCGACGCGGGCGGTCTCGAGGTAGCTCGCGTAAACGGCGTGATTGACGTGGTTCAGGGGATCGAGGTCGCGAAATCGGACGGGAACGTCGACGGTAAACGGTTCACTCATTGTACGTTGTCGAACTCGAGTCGGGGAAAAGAGGGCACCGGTTTCCGTCCGACGGGGCGTCATCACGAGTCGCCGTACAGGCGCGCGTGGGCCGCACAGAACGGTGGGTCGCGCAACTGGGCCTCGATCAGGTCCTCGTGGTAGTGGGCGTTGAACAGGCGACACCCTGCTCGGTCACAAAACGCCTCGCCGGTCTCGAGGTAGTGGTAGGGCTGTAACACGTAGCCTTTCAGCGCGTCCGTCGATCGGGGATCGTTCTCGACCAGAAAATCACCCTCGACCTGATTCTCGAGCACTTCCCGCGGCGGCGCGTCGCCCGACAGCAGGGCGTGGCGCTGCTTTTCTTTGTAGTAGGCCTCGGGCTTGGCGGGCGCTTCGTACAGCCCCGGTACCGAGACGAGCGCGGGCTAACCGAGAACGTTCACGCGCTTGTGCCAGCGCCCGTCGTGGTCACCCCACGTGCCAATCGCTCGGTCAAGGATCGGGACGTGCAGCGTCTCGAGGCCGCGTTCGTCGGCGGGGAGGGCGGCGTTGAGCGCTCGCTGCACCTGAATGCCATCGTAGAGCACTCCGCCCTCACGCTTGGGCTGCTCGAGGGCACGTTCCTCGTAGCGGATCGTCCCGAGCATCGTATTGCCCGTCTCGCGGTCGTACGGCGAGGTGACCCGTGCCACGGCGAATCGCTCGGCGAGGTCGTCAGTGCGATGGACGTCGAGAAACCGGTCTCGAACCAGGACTTCGGCATCGATCCGGGCCTCGAGCCATGCGCCGAGCTCGTCGACGTCGACGACGGTCGAGGGGGCACGATACAGGACGACGCTGTCGACCATCGTTCGTCAGTCGTCGGCTGGCGCTGCACGCGAGGTTAGTTCGACCGGGTCGGCGTCGACCTCGAGTTCGTCCAGGGCGACCTGTGCGGCACGCTTCCCGGAGACGAGCATGGCACCGAACGTCGGCCCCATCCGCGGCAGCCCGTAGGTCGTCGCGGTGGCCATCCCGGTCGCGATCAGCCCCTCGTGGACGAGCCCGGTGTGTTCGACGACGGCGTCCTCGCTTTTGCCGACCCACATCGAGTCGTGGCCGGGCGAGTCGTGGCCGGGTGCGCCGTAGCTGTCGTCGCCTGTCTGGTCCATCCCCGTCGCGTTCGCTTCGGCGTCGGCAATACCCGGTGCGTCGAGGACACCGCGTTCGTCGAGTTTCTTCACGGCCATCGCGTCGTGGCCCGTCGCGTCGATCACCAGATCCGCTTCGACGGCGATCGGATCGACACACGTGATTTCGCGGGGCAGGGCGTGGACTGGCGTCCAGTTCATGACGATGCCACCGACGCGGTGGTTCTCCCGGATAACGATATCCGTGAACTCGGTCATGTTCTGCATCTTCGCGCCCGCATCACAGGCGGCCTTGATCAGCCCGGAACAGGCCTCGGGGCCGTTGGCGACGTACAGCCCTTCACTGTCCTGGGACTGTTTGTAGCTCACCTCGAGTTCGTCCAAGACCTTCTGGGCGGGATCGCGAACCGTGACTTTGTTCATCAGGAACCCACCGAGCCAGAACCCACCGCCGAGATAGTTGTTCTTCTCGACGACCATCGTCTTCACGCCACGCTCTGAGAGTTCTTTGGCGGCCGTGAGCCCGGACGGGCCGCCGCCGACGATGATGACGTCCGAGTCCGAGAAGTCCATGAACTCCTCGGTCCACTCCTGTCCGATTGCACGCGTTACATCTGCTTCACCGACCTGACTGAACTGTTCAAATTCGCTCATACAACTAGGTGGTATGATTGGGTAGTTAAAAGTCTGTCGAGGCGATAGCCTGACATGAATGGGGCCTTTGAGATCGGCTGGCACGACGAGACGACAGACGAAGTCGGAGCCACGACGACCCGAACGCTGAAGACTCGCCCTCGTCTACAGTAGCCAGATGCATCGTCGTGCGTTTCTCGCGTGTGCCGTCCTCGTTCCGGTCTCTGGCTGTCTCGACTTCCTCGAGGATAACAGCGAGGAGATCACCGAACCTGGCGACGTCGAGATTGTCTGGGACGATCTCGTGCGTGAAAACCCCGACACTGAAGATGAGCGGGTGGTCGTCTGGGGTGCCGTCAGAAACATTGGGGATCGGACACTTTCATATATCGAGATTCGGGCCACATTTTTGGACGCAGACGGTGAGGTACTCGAGACCGTCATCGAGAGCGTCACTGTCGAAGACGACTCAAGAGAGCAGTGGGCATTCGACGTCGAGTTCCCTCGCTTCGGCGAGGACGCAGCCGACGTCTCGACGTACGAACTCGAGCCAGCAACGGGGGTCTGATGGCACCGAGCATAGTCTCGACTCGATGGAATCAGTCTCGTGGGTGGGTGAATCTGTGTAAGCAGGTGACGCCGTTGACTGACGTGAACGACCGGGCGGGCACACGGAGACACGAGCTGCGATGATCGATCCAGACGCTGGTTCTGCTCACGGGCCACACAACTCGGACGCCGACCCAGACCACGACGAAGGGGTGTCAACGCTCGCAAAGCAGGGAAGCATCACGTTCGCCGGGAACGTTGTCAAAGGGGTGTTGGGGTTTGCGATCGTCATGTTGATGACCCGGTTCGTCAGCCCCTCGGTGTATGGCCTGTTCGTGCTGGCGACGTCCGTGATTCTGTTTCTGCAGGTGTTTGCGAACCTCGGCTTGCCGCTGGCGATCGACTACTTCGTGCCGCAGTATTTGGCCGACGACGAACGCGGGAAGGCAAAGGGCGTGATCGTTCAGGTGACGGCGACCGTGCTGGTCACGTCGTCGCTGGTTGCGTTCGCACTCGCGTTCAGCGCGGCGTCGATCAGCGAACTCTTTCAGGAGCCATCGATGCGGGTCGCGCTGTTGTTCCTCTCGGTCACGATTCCGATGCTTGCGATCTACAACATTCTGTTGACTTCCTACTACAGCATCAAGAAGCTCCAGTACCGGGTGCTGATGCGCGATCTGGTTCGGCCCATCGTCCGATTTGTCGTCACTGCGGGGCTCTTGCTTGCCGGCTTCGGGCTGCTCGGACTGATCGGCGGCTACGTCGTTGGCCTGTTCGTCGCGATCACGGTCGGCGCAGCCGTCTTCACCTACAAGGCGTGGAACCTGTTGTCGGCCGAGATCGAACTCGTCGCGCCAGGGCCACTGGTCACGTACTCGCTCCCGTTGGCGATGACCAGCGTCGTCTTCGTGCTGATGGGCCACGTCGACTACTTCGTCCTTGGCTACTTCCTCGAGTCGGATAACGTCGGTATCTACCGCGTCGGCTACATGCTTGGCTCGGGGTTGATGATCATCTTCAACTCGCTATCGCCCGTGTTCAAACCGTTGATCGCCGAAACCAGAGACGATATTGACCTCGTCGAACAGCGCTTCCGAATCATGGCTCGCTGGATCGCCGCGATCACACTCCCAATTGCGATTTTCCTCTCGCTCGGTGCGAGTTCGTATCTCGCCGTCCTCTACACGCCCCAGTACGCCGAAGCGAGCACCGTCGTCATCCTGCTCGCGGGGGCCTTCCTGTTTAACGTCACCTTCGGCGGCCCCGACGGCTCGCTACTCCAGGGGTTGGGCTACTCTCGGATCGTCTTCGCCAACACACTCGTCCTCTTCGGCGCGAACTTTCTCGTCTCGCTCGCGCTCGTCCCGATCATCGGCATCGAGGGGGCTGCGGTCGGGTCAGCGACGGCGCTCTTTCTCGTTGGCGGCCTGACCCTCGTCGAAATCTACTATCTCGACGGCATCCATCCCTTCACGCGGGATTTCGCCAAAATCGTCGGTGCCGGCGTCCCCGCGACCATCGCCGGCGTGCCCGTCGTCTATCTCTTCGAGTCAGACACGGTCACAGCCGGGGTGCTCCCGGTCGTCGTCGTCGGCACCTATCTGCTGACGCTGATCGCGACGGATGCTTTTACCGACGCCGATGCCCAGATGGCCGCGGAGTTCAGCCCGACGCTGCGAAAGTGGCTCCCCAGTCGCTGATCAGTCATCGATCGATTCCACGTCGCCGTCGTCCGCCGCCTGCTCGCCTCGAGGGCGGGATGGTGCACTCGCGTCCGACTCAGTGTCGTCGTCGATGACGCTCTCGGTCCACGTCCCCAGCCGGAACCAGCCGACGGCGACGACGAAGGAGACAGCCATTCCGAACGCGTAGGCCCACCAGATCCCGTTGACTCCCCAGTCGAGAGCGGCGATCTCGAGGCCGAGAACGGGTATCGTCACGCTCCAGGCGAAGGCGAGCACGAGCGCCACGGGAACCCGGAAGACCCACCGCGAGAGAAACGAGAGGACCATCGCCTCTTTCGTGTTGCCAGCGCCGCGGAACGCCCCCTGAATGACCATCACGCCGGCAAACAGCGCCCAGAAAGGAGCCATAATTCGCAAGAAGACGACGCCTTCGGCGATCACATCGGGATCGTCGACGAAGATTCGTATTGCCTGTGCGGGGAACGCAAGAAGTACGACGACGACGGCACCGATCAGGACCATCGTCCCCGCGGTCGCCGTTCGCGTGACAGCAGCGGCACGGTCAGGTGTCTTCGCGCCGAGGTTTTGGCCAACGCCGGTCGCCGTCGCGTTTCCGACGGCACCCGAGACGGCCCACGTGACCGACATCAGCCGCACACCGATCCCGTACGCCGCTGTGGGTGCTGCGCCGAACCGGGCAACGAAGCCGGCCATCGCAACCGATGCGAAACTGCGCGCCCAGCCGTCGATCGTCGAGGGTGTACCGATGTCGACCAGCCGTCGGAGAATAGTCGTATCGGGGGTGAGATCCTCGAGGCGCAGCCGAACACCGAACCGGCCGTCGAGCAGGATGTAGACGCCGGCAACGGTGGCGACGCCACGAGCAATGAACGTCGCGACGGCGGCACCGCGGGTCCCCATCTCGGGGAACGGCCCCCAGCCGAGGATGAAAAAAGGATCGAGAACGACGTTGATACCCGCTGAGACGACCACGAGCCACATCGCCGTTTTCGTGTCGCCAGCGCCTTGCAGCGACGAGCGGAACGCAAAGAACAAGAAGGTAAGCGGCAGCGCGAGGAAGATCACCTCGATGTAGGCAAGCGCCTCGACGAACACCTGATCGCGCGCACCGATGAGGGTGAGCAGCGGCCGCCGAAAGGCGAGTCCGAGCGCCGCAAGAACCGTCGAGACGGCAAGCGTAAGCAAGATTGTCTGGCCGACGACTTTGTCGGCAAGTCGGTCATCATCGGAGCCGACGTACTGGGAGACTAAGGCGATCGTCGCGGCGGTGATACCGATCGCCGTCGAGACGAACAGCCACGAGAGCGGAAACATCAGGGAGACGGCAGCGACGGCCTCGCTGCTCACGCGACCGACCCAGAACATATCGGCGAGGTTGTAGAACGTCTGGAGGAGGTTGCCCAGAACCAACGGCCAGGCCAGCGCCAGTAGTTTCGGGGGGATCGCCCCCGTAGTCATATCGACGCGCTTGCGGTCTGTCTCCGTCTCTCCCACGTTGTGTCTGCTACGAGTGAGTCCCGGTTCCGTGAAAAGCGCTTGGCTCCCCGGGTCCGTTGCCGGCACTGCCACTCTCACAGCCAGCCACATCATCTCGCACACGCGCGACCGCTCGAGTACGCGCATACCCGCGCTGTCGGCGGGTTTTGGCGAAAGCGTTATCAGAACTTCAGCCGTAGCCGCCGACGATGCAGACTACTCGCCCACAGCCGGGGGGACCGACCGATACCGGAGGTGAGCCGCCGTGGAACTGATCATTACGGAGAAAGACAACGCCGCACGGCGGATCGCCGACATTTTGAGCGGCGGCACGTACGACTCGAGCCGTGAGAACGGCGTCAACGTCTACGAGTGGGGTGGCAAGCGCTGTGTGGGGCTGTCGGGCCACGTCGTCGGCGTCGACTTCCCGTCGGAGTACTCCGACTGGCGAGACGTCGAACCCGCCGAACTCATCGACGCGGACGTCGAGAAGACGGCGACGAAAGAGAACATCGTCGCGACGCTGCGGATTCTCTCGCGAAAGGCCACACGGGTCACGATCGCGACGGACTACGACCGCGAGGGTGAACTCATCGGCAAGGAGGCCTACGAAATCGTCCGCGACGTCAACGAGGACGTCCCGATCCAGCGCGTTCGGTTCTCCTCGATTACGGAAAACGAGGTTCAAAGCGCATTCGATGAACCGGACGAACTCGACTTCGATCTGGCAGCCGCGGGCGAGGCTCGTCAGATTATCGACCTCATTTGGGGCGCGTCGCTCACCCGCTTTCTCTCGCTGTCTGCCGGCCAGCTCGGCAACGACTTCATCTCGGTCGGCCGGGTTCAGTCGCCGACGCTCAAGCTGATCGTCGACCGCGAACGCGAGATCGAAGCGTTCGATCCCGAATCCTACTGGGAGCTGTTTGCCGACCTCGAGAAAGACGACGACACCGACGCCTTCGAAGCCCAGTATTTCTATCGCGACGAGGACGACAACGAAGCGGAACGCGTCTGGGAGGAAGCCGTCGCCGATGAAGTCTACGACACGCTCTCGAGTCACGACAGCGCGACGGTCGTCGACGTTACCCGCCGAACCCGAACCGACACGCCACCGACGCCGTTCAACACGACCCAGTTCATCCGCGCGGCGAGTTCGATCGGCTACACAGCAAAACGGGCGATGTCGATCGCCGAGGAGCTCTACACGGCAGGGTATGTTACCTATCCCCGAACAGACAACACCGTCTACCCCGACGACCTCGAGCCCGAGGAGTTGCTTGATGACTTCGTCGGCCACTCGACGCTTGGCGAGTCGGCCGAGTCGCTGCTCGAGGCCGACGAGATCGTCCCCACCGAGGGCGACGAGGAGACGACCGACCACCCGCCGATCCATCCGACCGGCGAGATTCCAACTCGAGGCGACGTCAGCGACGACGAGTGGGAGATCTTTGAACTCGTCGTCCGGCGCTTTTTCGCGACGGTCGCCGACGCAGCCGTCTGGGAACACCTCAAAGTCGTCGCCGAGGTCGACGACTACCGACTCAAGGCAAACGGCAAGCGCCTCGTCGAACCGGGCTATCACGAGGTCTATCCCTACTTCAGTACGACCGAAAACTTCGTGCCCGACGTCGACGAGGGCGAGGAGCTGTCGCTTTCCGGTGTCGAACTCGAGGAGAAAGAGACCCAGCCACCCCGCAGATACGGCCAGTCGCGGCTCATCGAGACGATGGAAGATCTCGGCGTGGGAACGAAGTCCACACGCCACGATATCCTCGAAAAACTGTACGACAGAGGCTACGTCGAAAGCGATCCACCACGGCCGACTCGGCTCGCGATGGCCGTCGTCGAGGCCGCAGAGGAGTACGCCGACCGGGTCGTCAGCGAGGGGATGACCGCCCAACTCGAGCGGGATATGGATGCCATCGCACAGGGCGAAGCGACGCTGGACGACGTCACCGACGAGTCTCGTGAGATGTTAGAAGAGATCTTCGCGAATCTCGCGGAGTCACGAGAAGATATCGGCGACCATCTTCGCAAGTCGCTCAAAGACGACAAGCGACTGGGCCCCTGCCCGGAGTGTGGCGAGGACCTGCTCGTCCGGCGGAGCCGCCACGGCTCGCATTTCATCGGCTGTGATGGCTACCCAGACTGTGAGTACACGCTGCCGCTGCCGTCGACTGGCAAGCCACTGATCATGGAGCGCGAGTGTGAGGAGCATGGTCTGAACGAGATCAAGATGCTTGCCGGTCGCCAGACGTTCGTCCACGGCTGTCCGCTCTGTAAGGCCGAAGATGCTGGCGAAGGGCCGATTCTGGGCGACTGTCCCGACTGTGGTGACGAGCACGGTGGGGAACTCGCCATCAAGACTCTCCAGAGCGGCTCGCGTCTCGTCGGCTGTACACGGTATCCCGACTGTGAGTACTCGCTACCGCTGCCCCGACGTGGCGATATCGAGGTTACAGACGACCACTGCGAAGAACACGGACTTCCGGAGCTCGTTATCCACAGCGGCGACGAACCATGGGAGCTGGGCTGTCCGATCTGTAACTACCAGGAGTTCCAGGCCCGTGAGAGCGAGACTGGCTCCGATCTCGAGGCACTCGATGGGGTCGGTGCCAAGACGGTCGAAAAGCTCGCGAACGCAGGTATCGAAAGTATCGACGATCTGAGCGAGGCTGATCCCGACGCCGTCGCCGACGACGTCGAAGGCGTCAGCGCCGATCGAATCCGAACCTGGCAGGCAAACGCCTGAATCGGCTCCGTTCGAGGGCGTTCCTACGCGCTCGTAATCGTGGCTGCAGTCCCGTCACCCGTCTCGTCAGAGTCGGTGTCCGGGTCTTCGTCAGCCGCCTCAGCTTCGGCTTCCGCCTCCGCTTCGAGGACGGATTCGACAGCCCCAACGATCTGATCGGCGCTCTGGACGCCGTTTTCCTCCCACTGTTTTTCGCCGTTCGTATCGACGACGATCGTCACGGGAAAGCCAACGACGTTGTACGAAGTGGCAAGTCCCGAGTCGTAGCCGATGTGCCAGTCCCCGTCGTGGGTGGTCCACCACTCGCGGAGTTCGTCTTCGGGTTTCGTTTCGGGCGTCTGGTAGGTGACCGACATGACCCGGACGGCATCACCGTACTGGTCGGCGAGCTCCTCACGGGCCGGGCCGAGTTCTTGCATCTGGGTCTGACAGCTGCCACAGCCGGTCGAAAAGAACATAATAGCCATGACCGAGTCGTCCGGCACGGTGATCGAGCCCGCCTCACTTCCCTGCGCATCGATCGTTTCGACCTCGAGTGGGTCGCCAGTGCTCTCGTCGTCGGCTGACCCCGGGCTGTTGTCCCCGAACGATGGGAGCCCGTTCCAGAGGACGGCACCGGCACCGCCGAGGACGCCAAGGCTGCCGATCCCGGCGATGAGTTCACGCCGGTTCATCGGATCACCACCGCTGCCCATCGACAGCCTGTTTCAGGCGAGTGTGGCGAGAGACGTTGCATACACGTAGCTACGTCCTCAACGCCAAAGGGTCCACTGGTTCATTTGTGGAACAGACGAACGAGTGTGGTGTCTGGACCACACAGTCCGATGTTGGGAGCGTGTCTCGAGGTGCCAACGATCAAATAGGTCTCGCCCGTGCATACCGCTATGACCGACGATCGCGACCGATGGAACGAGAAGTACAGTGGTGTCGACTTCGAACTCCCCGACGATCCGATCCCGGAACTCGAGCGGCGGCTCTCGACCCTGCCAGATGGTCGTGCGCTGGACGTTGCGACTGGCAACGGGCGAAACGCACTCTTTCTCGCCGAGCATGGCTACGACGTCGACGCGATCGACATCTCAGACGTCGCCCTCGAGCAGGCACGACACCGTGCCGGTGAGCGCGGTGTCGAGGTGGACTGGATGCGAGCGGACCTGGACGAGTTCGACTGGCCTGTCGGCGAGTATGACGTGATTACGGTGAGTTTCTTCGCTGCACTCGAGCATCTGCCGGCGCTCAAGGAGGCGCTTACACCGGGCGGTGTGCTCGTTTACGAACACCATCTTCGCTCGAGTGATCCCCTCGAGGTCGGCCCCTCGAGTGATCGGTATCGGTACCGATCGAACGACCTCCTTCGGGCGTGTCTCGACCTGACGATCCTCTCCTACGAAGAGCGACGACGGCCAGTTATCGGCGGAACCGCCGCGGTCGCGACGCTCGTAGCACGGAACTCGAGCGGTGGCGCACAGTCGTATCCGAAGCTCACGGGGCGTGAGCCGTCGCCATCCTCACAGCGGTAGCCGTTCTGCCTCCTCTGCCTCGAGTGCCGTCCGGACACCGGATACCATGTTGTTTGCTGCCGTCGGGCCGTCGTTGCGCCAGTGAACCTCGCCAGCGCCATCGATAGCCATGACGACCGGAAAGCCACGGATCTCGTAGTGGTCGTTGAGCAACCCGCGTTCGTCGATTCCGATCGTCCAACTTCCGTCGTGTTCGCGCCACCAATCGGCCAGTTCCGCCGGTGACGGTTGGGGGCCAGCGCTCCCGTCGGTGACAGAGATGACGTCGACGTCGGCTCGTCGGAGGTCGTCTCTTGTGTCACCGACAGCCGACAGCAACCCCTCGCTGGTCGGACAGCGCGTTCGGGTGAAGTTGAGCAGCATGACCCGTCCCGCCTGTGGGATCTGGACTGTCCCTGCCTCGCTTCCGGGCGCATCGACGGTCCGGATCTCGAACGGTGGGTCGCTCTCGTCGGTGTCGTCCAGCTGGTCAGCGGGCTCCGATCCATCGTCGAGACAGCCCGCCAGCACCGATATACCCGCTGTCGCAGCGAGGAGTTCACGCCGTCTCATAGCCAATCGAACGGCTGTCGTGATGTGTCCAGTGTGGACATACCACACAGCTGTTTGTGCAGTGTCAGTTCACGGGTTTTCATATCAGTTTGTACATGTTGCGTGGTAAAAAACGGATCCCTACCGGACAGTACGGTATCGTATCGCAGGGACACGATACCACGATTTCGGAGTTATGGGATGAACAGGCCCAAAACCTCGCCCTTCAGAACGGGGAGGATGTCAACAGAAGGGGCCTCCACCGAAAGCATTACGCTAACTGTTATCGTGTTCTTTGCTCCCACGATGTGCTCTTGCTCGAGCCAAAAGCTCCTGTCCATCCTCGATGAGCGTGGGCCAGTCGACACCTCATCGCTGGCGGCAGCGCTCGGAGTTCATCCACTGACGGTGCGAGCGGCGTGTCGCGAACTGCACGCGGACGGCTACGTTCGCCAGGTTTCGAGCGGCGTGTACGCGATCACTGCGGCCGGCAAAGCACATCTCTCGACGGGCTCGGGATAGCGGCTCCTGACGCCAGTCGTCGGATCATACGGACTGCTGTCGTCACGTCCCGCCGATCACCGACCCGCCGCTGGTGTTCGGCGGTACATCGGTACAGCAGACCGTATCAGTCTATCGGCCTGCGTCGTTCTCGCTCGATCGTCGTTACGTAGATGCCCGTGAGGACGACCACTCCGCCGACCACCGTCACTGTGTCTGGTACCTCCTCGAGCAAGACGAGCGCGAGTAGCGTCGCGCCAACGGGTTCGCCCAGCCAGGCGACGCTGACCACGACCGACTCGAGGTGTTTCAACACCCAGTTGATGACGGTGTGGCCGAAAACGCCGGGGCCGATTGCCATTCCGAGAAAGAGCAGCCACTCACGAGCCGGGTAGGCGACGTACGCGTGGCCCTGCGTGCCGACGAGGACGAACAGCGTCAGCGCACAGGCGGTGTAGACGACGGTCACGTAGGGAAACAGCGAGACACGCTGGCGAATCGACCGGCCAGCAAGCACGTAGCCCGCGACGGTGATCGCGCCGAGCAGGGCCAGCGAGTTGCCGTACAGGGTTGCATCGGAGATGGGTGCCTGACCGGCATCACCGAGCGACATCGCGGCTGCGCCGCCGATCGCGACGGTAATCCCCACCACGGTCTCGCGGCTGATCCGTTCGCCGAGGACGAGCCCGGCTCCGAGTGCGACAAAGATGGGTTGGGACTGGACGATGGTCACACTCGCCGCGACGCTCGTATGATTGAGGCTTTCGAACCACGTGGCAAAATGAATCGCCAGCGCGACACCGGCCACGACAGCAAGGCCGAGATCACGCCGCGAGAGGCGGGCAAACTCCTCACGATACCATAGCAACGCGACAGGAGCGACGATCGCCGTCGTAAACAGCACTCGGTAGAAGGCCGCGACCGAACTCGGGGCAGTACTCCAGCGAACCAAGATCGCGCTGGTACTCGCCGCAAACACCGCACCGGCAAGGGCGACAGCCGGCGTTACCTCGAGATCGGACGCGTACACGTCACCAGCACACGATGGAGCGACTCAAACCCCTTGCGAAAGGCCTCTGTGAGACGAGTTCAGCAACAACCACCCGACGGCCCGCCTCAGAGCCGGTTGCCGCGATAGATCGACGCGATCTCGAGGTCGACGTCCTCGAGGCCGACGATGTCGTCTTCGGTGAGTTCCTCTGCATCCCACTCCTCGAGGTAGGCGACGGCGTCGTCGTGGTCAGCGAACACGCGCGGGTTGATCTCCATGGGGTCGTCGGCCGCGTCCGCGTCAGTGACGAGGACGAAGTGTGTGTCGGTCGCGTCGACGAGTTCGGTCGTCTCGTGTTCCGTGGCCCACGCCCCAGCGACCGACGAGTCAGACGAGGTTGCGACGAGGTAGGCAAACAGACACCCCGGTGTATCGAAGACAGCGCCTGTCCCGTCTTCGTGTGCGAGCTGGCTCTGCCACCGAGGGTAGTCGGTCGTCGCCATGTTACAGATGGCACAGCTGTGGGACGACTCGAACTCGATCGGATCGTCGCCCGGGTGCTCGTCAATGTTTGGATCATAGGAGATGGCAGCGGTTTCGCCGTCGACATGGTCATCGCCATCGTCACTGTCCCCGTTCAGACAGCCCGCAACACCGGCTGCTGTGCCTGCCACAAGCGTGCCAAGGAGGCCCCGCCGTCCGATGGGCCGTCCATCGAGTTTCGCCATAGCTATTCGTACTGGCCCGATCGGCAAAACGAGCGTGGTTCATACTGCCAGACAGCAGTCAGTGAACGGCCGACCGCACGCAACCAGTCGGCGCCAAAAGAGACGACGCGTGAGATACGATCGGTGCGTGAATCGTGTCCGGCAGTATCTGCTACTCGAGGCGCGCTTTCGTCATCCGATGGCGCGTCCGGAACATGGTTTCGAAGCCGAGCTTCGAGGCCGCTGTAATCCCGTCGCCGACACAGGTGACTCCCTCGAGTCCGCCACGTGGCAGTTCGTACTCGACGCGATCTTGAAGGAGCGTCTGATCGCCGTCGGCGTAAAACGAGTGTGTGTGCTCCCAGTGGTCGAACGGGCCGTGGACCATCTCATCGCGAAAGAACGCACTCCCGTCGGCTCGCTCGCGCTCCGTGATCAGTGACGTCCAGTACTGACGTGGACCGACGCCAAACGGTCGCATCGAGAGCGAGATTTCGGCTCCCTCCTCGAGCAGTTCTGGATCCAGCGTTCCATCAGGCCCGACCACCGTCTCGACGCGCAACCCCATCCAGTCCGGCGTCAATGCCTCGAGGCCACTGATCCGCGAGTGAAACTGCCAGACGTCTTCGAGCGGTGCATCGACCGTTGTCCGGCGTTCGTACGTTGCCATTACCCATCGTTACGGCGGCTGGCGTCAAAACGGGACTGCCATACACTGTCTCAGAACCCGACCTTTTGGCGATCAACGCTCTTCGATCAGGCTCACTTCAGCCGCTCTTGTAAGAACGAGGGATGCGCGGCCGTGATTCCCTCGATCTCGAGCAGCGTCTCCGAGATGATCTCGCCCAGCTCGTCGCCGTCTTCGGCGCGAACCTCTGCCATCAACATGTGATCGCCGCTGGAACTGTACAGCGCTTCGACCTCATCGAGCGCTCTGAGCGCTTTCGTCGCCTCGACGTAGCGTTCGCTTGCGACGTCGAAGCCGACCAGCGCGATCGTCTTGCTCGAGAGCTTTTTCGGATCGATATCCGCCGAGTAGCCCACGATAACGCCTTCATCTTCGAGTTGATTGATATACTTTCGAACTGTTGGTTTCGAGACATTCGCCCGGTCGGCGATCTCGGCGTAAGACGCCTGAGCATCCTCTTCGAGCACCTCGAGGATGCGATCTTCTGTCGCCTGTGTACTCATGCTACTCTCTTTTGCTCGGACGGAAAAATATCTTTTGTATACGAAAACGACCGGTAACCCGACGGAAGCGCCGGGATACGCCGGGATCAAGCGGTCTGTGCATCTGCTCGAGTCCGCACTTGCGAGACCGTCGGACTTATTCGCTCAGTGACCCCAGTTTCGGGAGAACGACATGGTTGATGCGAACATCATCAGCGGGACCGTCTGGTTGCTCTGTGGCCTCGCCATTTTGTATCTCGGCTACGTGATCGCCATCCGCGGACGCGCTGACCTCCACGCCAACTACGACGAATCGGTTGATCCGGCGTACGTCTCTCGGTGGGCTGGCGGCACCGCTTTGTTCATGGGTGTGCTCGTCGTCGCTTATGCAATCCGTGAGATGATCTACGGCTTTCACCCCTTTGCGCTCGGTGGGCTGCTCGTCTCGCTGCTCGTCTTGAGTTACCTGACGAAACTGTTCGCACGTGGTGTCGGCTACCGCGGCGAGTACGACGGCTGAGCCACTGGGCTGCGTCATCGGCCCGCCGCCCTCGAGCCGATGACATAATAGGGGTTGACTGTAATTGTTCCTGACATGCGCGTTCCCGCTCCCGACCACATTCCCCTCCGCGTCGCCGCTGCGTTGTTTCTCACCGTGGTGCTCGCCGGCTGTGTTGCCGTTCCGGACGCCGGTCCCTCACAGGCCCACCTCGAGGATCGTCTCGCAGAAACGACACCACCGGACGAGCTCTCAGCAACCGTCGAAATCAACGAAACGATCGACGGGGAGACGAGCCAGCGTACCGAAACGGTCTGGCTCCGTGCGGACGGCACCAGTCGAATCGAGACCACCGAAAACGGCAGCGAACTGGTCATCGTTAGCGACGGCACCGACCGATACGTCCACGACCTCGAGCGCGACGCCATCCGCAGCTACGAGCGCGATCCGGACGCCTCGTTTCTCGAGGGGCTCTCCGCCCAGCCCGAACGATATCTCGACGCCTACGACGTGACCGCTCTCGAGGAGGTGCAGTTCGACGGTCAGGACGCTTATCGCGTCGAGTTCGAGCCACCAGCGAACGAAACGATCGAGCGCTCAGTTGGCGTTCAGGTCGCCCAGACGGAGTACGTCTTCCCACTCGAGACAACCGAAGCCGACCCCGACGAGCGAAGCGCCGACCGAGTCGAACTCTGGCTCGAGCAGGAGACGCTGTTCCCCGTCAAACACACTATCGCCGGCGACGGCATCGAACTGACGACGACGTATCGAAATCTGTCGATCGACGGGGGCCTCGCAGACGACCTGTTCGAGCCACCAACAGTCGCCGATGACGACGATGCCGACGAAACCGGGTTCGCTTTCCCTACGATCGAGCAGTACGACACGGTCGCCGACGCCGAGACGGCCGCCCCGTTCGCGGTCGCCGAGCCGTCAGCCGACGCGCTGCCGGCTGCCGTTGCCTTCGACGGCGCAAGCAGCTACGAGTTCCACGACGAGGACCGCAGACAGGTGTCGCTCTTCTATCCCAACGGAGATGGCGAGTCAGTGACGGTCACCACGAGCGACGGCCCTCGAGCGTTCGCGACCGACGGCGACTCGATCAGCGTCGGTGAGGTGGCGGGCACGCTCGAGACCACTGAACAAGGGACGGAACTCCAGTGGTCGTGTGACGGGCTGTACTACTCGGTGTTCGTCAGCGACGCTATCGGCGACACAGACGTTGCGCTTGCAGTCGGCGAGTCGCTGAGCCTCGAGTGTTGAGTCCGGTATCCCTAGTAGGCTGACTGGACGGACATTCCCGCTTGCGCTCGAGGATAGTGCGGAACCGAAGGTTCCGCCGACCGTACGAACGGCGAAGCCGTGAGCAGAAAGCGACTCCGCACTACCGGTTAATTGAAATCCACAATAGACGAGCGGAGTTGCCTGCTGAGTATAGAGGGTTGTCGTCAGCACGCCGCTCTTGATAGACAGTGAATGGGAGTGGCTCCATGAGTAGCAGGTCGCTATAGTAACAACGGAAACGGGTTACACACCCATCGAACTGGCCGCGGTTCTCGCTCACGTCGTTCGCTCACGGGTCGTTCCTCCCCGTTCGCTATCCGCGGTTCTCACTCACTTCGTTCGCTCACGGGTCGTTCCTCCCCGTTCGCTATCCGCGGTTCTCACTCACTTCGTTCGCTCACGGGTCGTTCCTCCCCGTTCGCTATCCGCGGTTCTCACTCACTTCGTTCGCTCACGGGTCGTTCCTCCCCGTTCGCTATCCGCGGTTCTCACTCACTTCGTTCGCTCACGGGTCGTTCCTCCCCGTTCGCTATCCGCGGTTCTCACTCACTTCGTTCGCTCCGAACCGCGCACGCTCCGAACCGCGCACGCTCCGAACCGCGCACGCTCCGAACCGCGCACGCTCCGAACCGCGCACGCTCCGAACCGCGCACGCTCCGAACCGCGCACGCTCCGAACCGCGCTCCCGTCGTGCGGTGGGGTGTGTAATGACGGTCAGCGGCTACTATACTCTTGGAAATGCTCGTGATTCGGACCCCGGAAAAACGTGTGGTGTCGCTGAACCTTCCCGTCTCGCGTTCAGGCCGACGCCGCGTTGTCCGCCGGCGGTTCACTCGAGTCGCCGCGCTCGACGTACTCCGACACGCCGAGTAGCGCGATCGCCCAGAGTAGCACTGCGAGCGCGCCGACGGTGCCGAGGCTCGAACCCTGTTCGCCGCCGGGGAATGCGAGCGAACTGGCGGCAAAGAGAAGCGCCAGTGCGCCGGCAGCGTAGAGCGGGATCCGCCATCCAGTCGGCTTCAGTGCGCCGAGCAGGCCGAACAGACCGATCGAGACCAGTCCGAACAGCATGAACTCGTAGTGGCCCATAGTGACGTGCTCGTCGGCCAGCGTGGTGTGGTTGACGAACTCGGTGACGGCGAGCGCCGCGAATCCGATCGCGCCGACGCCCGCGACGGCGAGGACGCGGCGGTCGGCTCCCTCGAGTCGGGGCAGGAGTTCGCCACGGGCAGGGTGCAACAGGGCGATCAGCACGACCGGAACGAGGAACACCAGTATCTCACCGGCGGCCATGAGTCCCGACGCGATCACAGTGAGTACGAACGCAGCGACGGCGAACGCGAGTGCCGCCTGCAACGCCCCGACGCGCTTCGACGGCCGGTACAACTGCACGGCGACCGTCGCCACGAACACCGCCAGGGTACCGCCGATCATGACGTGATGGACGCGATGGATGGGGAAGGCGTAGCCGCCAAGCCACGCGGTGACGACCATCGCCATCGCCTCCCGTAAGGCGAACAGGAGGAACGCCACGAATGCGACCGTCAAAAGGTAAAACGCAGGTTTTCGGACACGGGATGTCCCGTGGCCCGCTCTGCTGCGAATCTGGCTGCCGACGCGGCCGGCCCTCGAGGACGTGCTCATCGGCGGCCCTCGGGGAAGGTGGGTAGAAACTGTACGATTTGGCTGTAGATCACGCTCGATTGCATGGGTGTAGGCATACCGACGCTATGCAAGATAATGAATAAATTCGGCGGTTTCTCTGATTATCCGGAAAAACGGATCGAGAGTCTCTCTCTGTGGGGTTCCAAGGACTCGAGCAGGGTAGCGAAGCCGTCGACCAGTTCAGACCCATCACTGATTGCTGCTGACACTACTGTGGTCGGCTCGCTCGTGGCCGGCGACACGGCCTGTCCCTGCGTCGGGTTGAGGGTAAGTGCTTGCGTTCGGAAGGTTTCGACCAGTTGCTGAACGACAGTCATCGAGACCGTCTCGCACTTCACCGCTCCTGTAACATACTTCGGGGCGGACCCCGAGGTATTCTCCGGTACTGCGATCAAGTATCCTGGTCGCACCCTCGTCTGTACTTACCGTGTAACGAGCAGTTTCCGTTCGGGCAACTCTTCGGCGCAGTTGTGACTACGTACTCGCTCAAGCAGTCCACATCGCGAAAAATGGAACCGTCCAGTGAGGGTACTGCCGACCGTTACTTGTGACGGTCGAGCAGGTCGTAGCTGCGCTCCCACTCGGCGTCGTCGTCGAAGTAGCGCTCAGCGAGTGGCTGGTCGGGCAGTTCGCCGATGGCCTTCTTCTCTTCGGTGTAGGACGGGCGGTCCTCGTCGACGTAGTACCGGCCGGTCAGGACGGTGCCCTCGTTGAGGACGTCCTCGGTCTCGCGCATCATCTCAGCGGCCTCACGACGGTCCGTAATGTCGAAGTCGTAGTCGTCAGACTCCTGTACGTCGATGTACGGAACGTACTCTCGTGCGTCCTTGTTCCAGGTTGGACACTGGGTCAGGAAGTCGACGTGGGCGAAGCCGTCGTGTTCGATGGCTTCCTTGATGATCTCTTTGGCCTGGTTCGGGTTGACCGCGGCGGTGCGGGCGACGTAGCTCGCACCGGCGTTCAGCGACATCGACAGTGGACGAAGCGGCGTCTTCGCGCTGCCGGATGGCTGGGTCTTCGACTTGTGGCCTTTCGGGCTCGTTGGCGAGGTCTGGCCCTTCGTCAGGCCGAAGATCTCGTTGTTGAACACGATGTAGGTCATGTCGTGGTTCTCACGGGCCGTGTGGATCCAGTGGTTGCCACCGATGCCATACCCGTCACCGTCACCGCCAGCGGCGATGACCTCGAGTTCGGGGTTGGCGAGTTTGGCGGCACGGGCCACGGGCAGCGAACGGCCGTGGATGGTGTGGAACCCGTACGTGTCGAGATAGCTGTTCAACTTGCCCGAACAGCCGATCCCGGTCACCGTCAGCACTTCCTCTGGCGTCTTGCCGACTTCCGGGAGGGCCTGCTTCAGCGACTTCAGGACGCCGAAGTCACCACAGCCCGGACACCAGGTCGGCTGTGGTTCGACACCGGGGGTGAACTCGTCCCGGTCGATCTCTCGCTCCTCTCCGATTGCGTTGAATGCACTCATGGTTAGTCACCTGCTGCGGGTTCGATTCGGACCTGTGCAGTCGGTTCACGCTCCTCTTCGGCGACGTTGACCTCGTAGCCCTCGACGACCTCGGCAGGTTCGAACGGGTTGCCGTTGTACTTGAGGAGGCTGGTCAGTTTCTCGCCGAAGCGACCGAGTTCCTTCTGGATGAGGCCGCGGAACTGGGCAGTCGCGTTCATCTCGACGACCATCGCCTCGTCGACGCTCTCCAAGAACTCGGTCATCTCGGCCTCTGGGAACGGCATCATGTCGGAGACGGTGATGCCTTTGACCGAGTGGCCGTCATCGTTCAGGCGCTCGACGGCCTCGGCAACGGCACCGTGGCTCGAGCCCCACGTGATGATGCCGTAGTCGGCCGTCTCGTCGCCGTAGTAGGTCTGGTTCGAGGGGTGTTCCTCGTCGAGTTCCTCGCGGATGGAGTCGAGTTTCTCGATACGGCGCGTCATCTGGTAGACCCGGTTGTCCGCATCTTCGCTGATGTGGCCAACGGGCGAGTGTTCGTTCCCGGTCGCGAGGTAGCGCCCGCCTTTCTGGCCGGGCAGCGACCGTTTGCTCACGTTCTTCTCGTTGTCATCGTAGCCGAAGCGTTCGAACTTGCCGGAAGCGTCGTGGGCTGCCTCGAGGAGCTCGTCCTCGGTCAGCGTCGTGCCCAGTCCGGGTTCGGGCTCGCGGTCGAAGAACTCGACGTCGACGTTCGTGTTCTCGCCGGAGAGCTTCTGGTCGTAGATGATGATCGTCGGGATCTGGTACTCCCAGGCGATGTCGAAGGCGAGTCGTGTCTGCTCGTAGGCCTCCTCGATGGTGCCGGGTGCGAAGACGACGCGTGAGGAGTCTCCCTGGCTCGTGTAGAGCACGAACTCGAGGTCGCCCTGTTCGGGCTTGGTCGGCATCCCGGTCGAGGGACCGGCACGCATCGACTCAACGAGCACGAGCGGCGTCTCGGTCATCTCGGCGAGGCCGAGCGGCTCGGACATCAGCGCGAAGCCACCGCCGGAGGAGCCGGACATGGCCTTGACGCCAGCGTGGCTGGCACCGACGGCCAGTGCGGCGGCCGCGATCTCGTCTTCGACCTGTTCGGAGATCCCGCCCATGTCGGGGAAGTTCTGGCTGAGGATGGTGAAGACGTCCGTCCACGGCGTCATCGGGTAGCCGGAGATGAACCGACAGCCGCCGTCGATCGCACCGTAGGCGATCGCGTTCGAGCCCGACAGCAGCGCCTGCTCGGTCTCGTGGGAGCCTTCGGGGGCACGCAGCTCGTGCTCGAAGTCGTACTCCTCGAGGGTCATCTCGTAGGCTTCGTGGAGAATCTCGAGGTTCGACTCGAGGATGTCCTCGCTCATCGCGTCCGACATCAGATTCTCGATGTGCTCGAGATCCATATCGAGCAGCGCGGCCGTGACACCGACCCCAGCGGTGTTACGCATGACTTCTCGGCCGTGTTCTTTGGCGAGGCCACGAAGGTCGACCGGGAAGACGTGCCAGTTGTTTTCCTCGGCACGTTCCTCGAGGTTGATCGCCTCGACGTCGTCCTCGCTGATGAGGCCCTCGTCGTAGACGATGATCCCGCCCTCTCGGAGTTCGTCGAGGTTCTCCGAGAGTGGCTTGATCTCTTCGTTGCCGTAGTAGGCCTCTTCCTGCGGGTTGCGGGCGAAGGAGTCGCCCAGCGAGAGCAGGAAGTTGTAGCCGTCCCCGCGTGACTGTACCTCGTGGTCTGCGGCCCGAATCTCGACGTACGTGTGGCCACCGCGGATCCGCGACGGATAGTGGCGGTGAGTAAAGATGTCGAGCCCCGAGCGCATCAGCGCTTTTGCGAAGTTCTGGCTCGTCGAGTCGATTCCGTCTCCGGAACCGCCTGCGATTCGCCAGATGAGTTCGTCGTCGCTCATAGGTAAATCAGTGGCCTGTGGGCCAACCGTACCGGAATTTTGCCCTACTGAACCTAAAGCCTTTGCTATACATTACCATATATCTATCGTGAAGAATGAACAATCATCCAGTACCCAGCACGACTGTGTGAACCTTATGGAAAGATCATGCGAAACTATGCGTATTCGATAACCGAGTGTCGAGTCCATACTGGCCACTTCGACCAGCGCCGCCAGGACTGTCTCGCGACCACGGAGCTACCGGCACGCTTTATGTGATTGTTATGGTATGGTATTTCATGGCTTATATCGTCAGGATGCCAAAGCTGGGATTGGAGATGGAGCGAGGCGAACTGCTCGAGTGGCGGATCGACGCGGGTGCAACCGTCGAGGAGGGCGAGGTAATCGCGGAAGTCGAATCCGAAAAGAGCATCGCCGAGGTCGAGGCTCGAGAGAACGGCGTCCTCAGAGAGACGTATCTCGAGGAGGGTGGGACGGTCCCACCCGGCACGCCGATCGGAATCGTCGCGCCCGAAGACGCTGATATTGCCGACCTCGAGGCGGAGGCGTCGTCTGATATCGAGGAGGCGACCGGCGAGACAGCGGCCGAGGAGCCAGCAGCCGACGAATCGGCGGCCGAAAGCGCCGACAGCGGTCCAGCGAGCGAGACGGCAGCCGCGACGGACACGGCCGACAGCGAGGTGCAGGCCTCGCCACGGGCTCGCGAGCGCGCCGCTGAACTCGAGGTCGACCTCTCGACCGTCGAGGGGACGGGGTATCAGGGCTCGATCACCGAAGACGACGTCGAGGCGGCCGCCGAATCAGGTGGGGCCGCCGAAGCGGACGTCAACGCCTCCCCGCGGGCACGCAAGCGCGCCGACGAACTCGGCGTCGATCTGACGACCGTCGAGGGGACGGGGTATCAGGGGTCGATCACTGAAGACGACGTGGAAGATGCGGCCGGCAGCGGCGATCGAACGCCGGTCGACACACGCCCCTTCAGCGGGATGCGCCAGACCATCGCCGCCCGCCTCGGCGAGAGCTATCGGGAAGCCGTGCACGTCACAGTCCACCGCAAGGCCGACGCCGAGGCGCTGTTCGACGCCACCGACGCCGCGGACGACGCCCTCGAGACCGATGTCTCGATTCAGGATCTGCTCGTGCTCGCCATCTCGGCGACGCTCGAGGACCATCCCGAATTCAACGCGACGTTCGAGGACGAGGTCCACACGCTCTGGGCGGAACACAACGTCGGTCTCGCCGTCGACGTCGAACACGGGCTGATCGCACCCGTGTTGCGTGACGTGGGGAGCAAGTCACTCGCAACGATCGCCGACGAACGGCGCGACCTCGTTGGATCGGCCCTCGAGGGCGAGTACACGATGGACGACCTCCAGGGTGGGACGTTTACCGTGACGAACCTCGGCGTCCTCGGCGTCGAGTCGTTCGACCCGGTCATCAACCCGCCGCAGGTCGCCATCCTCGGCGTCAACGCGATTTCGGAGGTCCCCACACGTGGGTCGAACGACGAGGTGGAGTGGCGACGACAGCTTCCGCTCGATCTCTCTTTCGACCACCGCATCGTCGACGGGGCTGACGCCGCCCGCTTCCTTGAGAGCCTCGTCGAACACCTCGAGGAGCCATGGGCGCTGCTGCCCGATGAAATCAGCGCCGGGGCCGGCACAGAAGCGGGCGCGCCAACGGAGATGCCCGAGCGCACGGTCACGGCACGCAACCCCGACGGCATGGCCGGGACGATCGAAGCCGGCTCGTTCGAGTGGGGCTACGACGAGCCCGAGGAGGCCGGCGGCACCGAAACGGGGCCGACGCCGGTCGACGTCTTCCTCGGCTCGCTCGCTGCGTGTCTCTCACTGAGCATCCGGTTCCAGGCCGGCAAGCGCGACACGCCGATCGGCGCGATCGACGTCACGACGACGGCTGAGCCAGAACACGGCGGTGTCGAACAGCTTGAAGCGACGGTTCAACTCGAGTCCGATGCCGACGACGACACCCTTGATCGACTCATTGATCTCGGCGAACGGGGCTGTCACGTCTCACAGCTGGTTCGAGACGATCTCGAGGTCGAAATCAGCTGGGAACGGGTCTGACGCCGTCGTCCGCTCACTCGGGATAGGTCATCTCCGGTTCGGGAATCGAATCGACGTTGGCCGCGGTCTCGAAGATCGTCCCATTGAGTTCGTCGGCGGTGTCGAAGTACCAGTACTCGACGCCGTCGAAGTTCCCGCTCTGGATCACGGGCATGCCGGCGTCTTCGAACGTCTCGACGACGGCGTGTGGGTCCTCGAACGCGAAACAGGCGACGTGGTGGAGCCCCTCGCCATGCTCGTCGAGGTGTTCGGTGTAGATGCTCGGCCCCTCGAGCGGCTCGATGAGCTCGAGCATCGTCTCGCCGAGCTGGGCCAGCGCCAACCGCATCGAGTACTCGTGGGACTCCCCACGGAAGGTGCGGTCAGTCAACGCCGGCGGCTCGAACCGGTACACCTGCCACGGGCCGACCCCGAGCAGCCCCTCGAAACGGTCCATCCCATCCTCGAGATCTTCGACGACAAACGCGACCTGTGAGAGCTCCGGGATCTCGACGTCTAACTGTGGTATGGAATTGCCAACCATAGTTGGCTGTCCACACCGGGTAAAATAGTGTTTTCAGTACTCTCGAGTGAGTGAACCGTTCTATCAGCGATCAGTCCTCAGTCGACTGCAGCCGACCGGCGTGCTCGAGTGCGCCGTCCTCGACACCGGCCGAAAGCGTTGCATCGACGTCGACGAGTCGCGGGCCGTCGGGGACGGGCGTGAGTTCGACCGTCGTCTCGGTGAGTTCGAGTTCGCGCTCGCCGTCGGCCCCGACGACGCCGTCGGGAACGTCGAACTCGGCGGGCTCGTTCCACTCGAGGCGCTCGAGTGACTCGATGCCGACGGTCGCAGTGACGCCCGGAGCGAGCACTGCACGGACGGTCCGCGCGGCGCCGTCTGGATCGGTCAACCGAACGGCGACACCGCCCGGTTCGGTCGGCTCAAGGCACTCGACGGCCCCTGCGATGGCGGCGAGCCCGATATCGCCTGGGTGGGCCCTCGAGACGACGCCACCGCGAAGATCACTGGGATCGAGCAGCGCCCGCGTTCCGATGAACGACTGTGTGGACACCTCGGCGGCCGCGAGCGCCGAGAGCCGTTGTGTACCGCCTGCGGTCTCCGCGCGGGCCTCGATCATCCCGTGGCGCGTGGTCGCGTCGGCCGCCGGGACCGCACCCGTCGCGAGTAGTGCCGCAGCGACGCCCGCGACGGTGCCGTCGACGGCCGTCGGCACGACGTTGTTCGTTCCGGTCGAGACGGCGACGACGGGCACGTCACCGATCTCGCAGGCGACATCGCGAGTCGTTCCGTCACCGCCGAGCGCGACGACGACGTCGACATCATCCTCGCGAAACCGGGTGGCTGCCCGGCGTGTGTCGGCTGCGGTGCTCTCGACGAGCATCTCGAGTGTCTCGACAGTGAGGTCGTCGGGAGCCTCCTCGAGGACGTGGTCGGAGATTCCTCGTCTGTCGGGCATAACCAGCGCGTCCGGCGGCTCGGAAACCGCTGTCAGCCCCTCGAGGACACAGGTCGCAACCCGACGCTTCGCGTAGTTGTCGACGACGCTCGCGCCACCGGTGAGCCGCCGGATGTCGCGGCCCGCAGCGGGGTTGACGATCAGTCCGACGCGGCTCACGATGGCTATGTCACCCGCCGGATCGCCTCACGGACGTCGTCGCCGCTGGGCAGGACTTCCTGCTCGAGTGGTGGACTGAACGGGATGTGCGTGTCGGGCGTGCCGACGCGCTGAATCGGCGCATCGAGGCTGAAGAAGGCCTCCTCCTGGACGCGGGCGACGATTTCGGCGTGAGTGCCGTAGGACAGCGGGCTCTCGTCGGCGACGATGAGTCGGCCGGTCTTTTTTACGCTCTCGACGATGGTGTCGATGTCGAGCGGGTACAGCGACCGTGGATCGATCACTTCGACGCTCGTGTCGTCAGCCATGTTTTCGGCCGTCTCGAGCGACTCGCCGACGAGCCGTTGGGTCGCGACGACGGTGACGTCCTCACCCTCGCGTTCGATGGCGGCCTCGCCGATCGGGATGGTGAAGTCCTCGTCGGTCGGCACCGCGCCTCGTTGCTCGTAGATCATCTTATTTTCGAAGACGAAGACGGGGTCGTCCGAGCGGATGGCGGCTTTCGTCAGGCCCTTTGCCGAGGCCGCAGTGCCGGGGGCGACGGCTTTCAGGCCGGGGAAGTGAGCGATCCAGGAGTGGACCGTCCCCGAGTGCTGGCTCGCTGCACCCATGCCGCCGCCTTCGGTGGTGCGGACGGTGACCGGCATCTCCGCTTTGCCGCCGAACATATACCGCATCTTCGCCATCTGGTTCATAATCTGTTCCATCGCAACGCCGGCGAAGTCCGAGAACATGAGTTCGACGACCGGCCGCGTGCCGGTTGCCGCCGCACCCGTCGCTGCCCCCATGAAGCCGGCTTCGCTGATCGGCGTGTCCTTGATCCGCTCCGAGCCGAAATCCTCGTAGAGATCGCCCGTGACCTCGAGCACGCCGCCGAAGACGCCGATGTCCTCGCCGATGAGGAAAACGTCCTCGTCGCGCTCGAGTTCCTCGCGCATCGCCTGTCGGATCGCTTCTCTGACGGTCAGTTCCTCGGTTTCAGTCTCGAGTTCGGATTCTACCTGTGCAGTCATTATCGGTCACCTCCTGGCCGGCCGCCGTCCGTGCGGGCGGCGCTGGCAAAGCGTTCGATCTCCGGTGGCATTTCCGCGAACATGTCTTCGTAGGCCTCGTGCGGTTCTGGCGCTGGAGCGTCCTGGGCGAACTCGATCGCGGCATCGATTTCGGCCTCGATGTCGGCCTGCAACTCGTCGAACTCCTCGCCGGTGAGTTCGCCGCGGTCGATCAGTCGATCTCTGAACGACTCTATCGGGTCGCGCTCTTGCCAGCGTTCGATCTCCGCGTCGTCGCGGTACGGTTCTTCGTCGCCTTCGTAGTGGCCGCGGTAGCGGTAGGTCTCGGCCTCGACGATCGTCGGCCCGTCGCCCGCTCTGGCGCGGTCTCGAGCCTCCGAGACGGCTTCGGCGACGGCGGTAATATCCATCCCGTCGACGGTCAGCCCGGGAATGTCGTAGGCCTGAGCCGTGTCGCTCAGGTTGTCGAGATTGTGCTGGTCCTCGACTGGCGTCCCCTCGCCGTAGTGGTTGTTCTCGATGACGAAGACGGCGGGCAGGTCCCACGTCGCCGCGATGTTGATCGCTTCGTGGACCTGCCCCTGGGCGACGGCGCCGTCGCCGAGGAAGCCGACCGCGATCTGGTCGCGGTCCTGATAGTCGATCGACAACGCCGCGCCGGTCGCCATCGGTGGCCCCGCGCCGACGATGCCGTTCGCACCGAGCATCCCGGCGTCGACGTCCGCGATGTGCATCGAGCCACCCTTGCCGTTACAGTAGCCGTCGGCCTTGCCGTAGAGTTCGGCCATCATATACTTCGGATCGAGCCCTTTCGCGATACAGTGGCCGTGTCCCCGGTGAGTGCTCGCGATGTAGTCGTCCGGATCGAGCGCGGCGCAGGTGCCGACTCCGACCGCCTCCTCACCGATATACAGGTGGACGAACCCCGGTATCTCGCCGTCTGCGAATCGATCCCCCGCCTCCTCGTCGAACGCCCGGATAGTTACCATCCGTCGTAGCGCCTCGAGTCGGCCCTCCTGGCTTGCTAAGTCGAAATCGGCCATGGTGCATAATACCGTACCACAATCCCTAATATAAATGCTAGCAATTACCACACCATGGTACAACGGGATTGTGTCTCCGTTCGGAACGTTCGTCGTGAAAATGAGCGACCGGGAGGAGAGAACTGAAGCACGTGGTCACTCGAGAAGCCTAACAGAGCCGCGACACGGACACGGTACGACAGCTGTCAGGTCATCGACCCGTCTGTGTGTCGTGTTAGTACGGCCGTTCACTCGTTTCGCGGGTTGCTCGGATGGTAGTCCGTGTCGTACGTGCCGGGCTGGCCGTCGACGCGGTCGGGGTTAAGTCGACCCGACAGCAGCATGAAGTCGACGAGGGTGAGCGCGAGCATCGCCTCGACGACGGGAACGCCACGTGGCGGGAGCACGGGATCGTGGCGACCGATGACTTTCTCCTCTTTGAGTTCGCCCGTCTCCCAGTCGGCCGTCTGCTGGCTCTTTGGGATCGATGTGGGTGCATGGAGCGTGACTTCGCCGTAGATCGGCTCGCCGCTCGAGATACCGCCCTGAATGCCGCCGTGGTCGTTCTCGACCGGGACGGGGTTGCCCTCGTCGTCGAACTCCCAGTCGTCGTTTCGCTCCTTCCCGGTCCACTCGGCAGCCTCAGTGCCGATGCCGAACTCGAACGCCGTCGTCGCCGGGACGGCCATCATGGCCTGCCCGAGTCGTGCGGAGAGCGAGTCAAAACGTGGCGCGCCGAGTCCCACAGGAACACCCCGTGCTTCGAACTCGATGCTGCCGCCGATGGAGTCGCCTTCCTCCTGATAGTCGGCGATCAGGTTCTGCATCTTCTCGGCCGATTCGGGATGGGCACACCGGACGTCGTTTTCTTCCGAGTGCTCGAGCATCTCCTCGAAGCTCACGTCGGGCGCCTCGATATCACCGATCTGGTTGACGTGGGCCTTGAGTTGGATCCCCTCTCGCTCGAGGAGTTTCTTCGCGACCGCGCCCGCAGCGACCCAGTTGACCGTCTCTCGAGCCGAGGAGCGGCCGCCGCCGCCCCAGTTTCGCGTGCCGAACTTGGCCGAGTACGTGAAGTCGCCGTGGCTCGGTCGCGGCGCGGTGATGAAAGGTTCGTACTTGCCCGAGCGGGCGTCTTTGTTCTGGATGACCAGTCCGATCGGCGTCCCCGTCGTGTAGCCGTCCTGAATCCCCGATTTGATCGAGACGTCGTCGGGCTCGCCGCGGCTGGTCGTGATCATCGACTGGCCCGGCTTACGCCGATCGAGGTCTTTCTGAATGTCTTCTTCTGTCAACTCGAGGCCGGCGGGACAGCCCGAGATTGTACAGCCCATCGCCTCCCCGTGGCTCTCGCCGAACGTGGTCACCTGGAAGAGGCGACCGAAGCGGTTGCCGTTCATTACGGCACTCTCAGTGACGGGGACACTTAGCGGTGCAGGATTCATACTGTCGGACACCACGGCACACACTCGAGCGCCCACGGACACTTCCCACACCGGCACTGGCCTGCCCAACGTCCTTTATCCTGATCCCTGTCTGACGGGATACACTATGAATCGTCGATCGTTGCTCGCTGCCGTCGGTGTCTCGAGTGTCGCTGCCGCGTTCGCGGGCTGTCTCTCCCTCAGCGAGTCGTCGGACGAACAGGACGCCGAGAGCGCCGCCGACGGAGCGGGTGACGACCGAACTGACGACGATCGGGAGTCAGAGAACACTGGCGACGGGACGACCGTCGAACCGCCGTCGGACCCGGACGACCCGGTCGGCCGCTCGGTCATCGGCTCGCAGTCAAGCGACGACCCACCCCATCGCATCCGACTCTGGAATCTGGATGACGAGCGCCACGCCGTCAGCCTCGAGGTCGACTCCGCTGACGGCTCGATCTCCACCGGCGGCTCTTATGACCTCGCCCCCGAGGCCCACGTCGCCGTCTTCCTCCACGGGCGAAACGAGTTCGACGTGACCGTCACCGTCGACGACACGGCCGTCGACGCCCCCGACATCGAAGCCACGTCGTTCGACGACCCCTGCCCGGCGACAGAGCTGTTCGTCCTCGAGGACGGCTTTGAGGCGACAACCGAATCCGAGGCCGACCACTGTTAGCAGCTATTGGTAATACGACCTCTTTATTTATATTAACGTGTGAAAATAACAAAAGTTCAGGAACCATAGTTATCAATCAAGAATCGCCTCTTATCAGTCAGACAGTTCTTTGAACCGCCACCCGGCATAGGCGACTAATCCGCCCCCGATGAGAAAGAGGAGGGCTCTGACTTGAGCGAGGCTGCCATCGCCCGTCCAGTGCGAGCTGCCCCTTGTTCGCGTCTGGTAATAGTATTCTCCGTCGTGCTCGAGTACCTCATTTCGTTCGAACGTTTCAACCGTCTCACTGTAGACGGTGACCGATCCGGTTGTAACGGCTTCGCGGACTTCTTCCGGTCGTTCATCGGAAGGGACGGCGATTTCTTCGACGGCTTCCATCGCAGTAACTTCTTCTAGCGTTAGCACGGTTTCGTTATCCTCCACTCCCCGCTCCGGAACGTACGTTCCGTTCGCGGTTCGTACGACGGAGTACCACGGCGAATCGTCTCCGTACACTGGAACGTCGGATTCCACGGAACCGTCCTCAAGAATCTGCTGCTCTAACACACACGGTCGGTCACTCGGACATCCCAGCACCTCTTCGGAGAGACCTAGCGCTTGGGAGGCCATCGTTTCGTTTTCTATCGGCGTAACGTGATACGTCCTCTCCCACTCACCCCCGCCGTTCGGATACAAATAAAACGGATTAAAGACCAACCCGATACCAAGGAGAGCAATGCCGAAGACTACAACGAACTGAAACCTATTCACATCGACCATAATATGGGTTGGTTTAATAGTAAAATAAGCTTTAACACTCAGTTGACACACGTACTTATCGAATCGCGACTCGAGCGAACGGAAGAGTCAGGACTGGCGCTCGAGCGAACACCCGAGTTCCTCGAGCAGGTCGAAGAAGCCGGGGAACGAGACATCGACGTGGTCAGCGCCTTCGACGGTGGTCTCGCCGTCGGCGACCAGCCCCGCGAGCGCGAGCGCCATGATGATCCGGTGGTCGGCCCGGCCGGAGACGGTCGCGCCCTCGAGGGTCGACTCGCTGCCGTGGATCGTCAGCGAATCGTGCTCCTCGGTCGTCGCGACGCCCATTGTGCCCAACTCCTCGGCCATCGCGCTCACGCGATCAGTCTCCTTGTAGCGGACGTGTTCGGCGTTCGTGATGTGGGTGTCGCCGTCGGCGACGGCCCCGAGGGTTGCGATCGTCGGCAGCAGATCCGGCGTGTCCTCGACGGAGACTTCGATCCCCGACAGTGAGGCACTCGAGACGTCGATCGTTCCCGCCTCGCGGTCCCAGTCGACGTCGGCCCCCATCCGGTCGACGATGTCGACGATCGCTGTATCACCCTGTGCGCTTGGGTTGGCACCCTCGATGCGGATCCCGTCCTCGCTGGCGATCGCCCCCGCGGCGAGCGGGTAGGAGATCGACGAGAAGTCGCCGGGAACGGCGTACTCGCCGCCCACCGGATCGTATGACTGGCCGCCCTCGACCGAGAACCCGTCGGCCGTCTGGTGTGCGTCGACGCCGAAGGCCTCGAGCACCTCGAGCGTGATGTCGACGTACGGCGCGGACTTGAGTTCGGTCTCGAGGACGACGTCGATTCCGTCGTCGGTGGCGGCGCCGGCCATCAACAGGGCAGTGATGTACTGCGAGGAGACGTCGCCTGGAATCGCGACCTCGCCGCCGGCGATGGGGCCGGTGACGACCAGCGGGGCCTGGCCGTTCCCGCGCGTGCTTTTCGCCTCGCCACCGAGGTCGGCGACCGCCTCGAGCAGCGGGCCCTGTGGACGCGAGCGCAGCGACTCGTCGCCAGTGAGGACGGTGGTGCCGTCGGCGAGGGCGGCGGCGGCCGTGACCAGCCGCATCGTCGTCCCGCTGTTGTCGCAGTTGATGACGTCCGCGGGGACGTCAGGCTGGCCGTCGAAGCCCTCAATTTCGAGCGTGCCGTCGTCGGCCCGCGAAACGGCCCCACCGAAGAGATCGACGGCCCGCGCGGTCGCCTGCGTGTCGGCACTCCAGAGCGCGTCGCGGACTGTCGTCTGGCCCGCATACCCTGCGGCGAGGATCGCTCGGTGGGTGTAGCTCTTCGATGGCGGTGCCTGTGCCGTACCCTGCAGGCTCGAGGGCGTGATCGTGACGTTCATGCTCTGTCTGTGGGATGGGCCTGCCTTACCGGTACCGATCCGCACACTCGCTGCGGGCCGGTCGGGTGCTTACGGACAGCCGATCGAAGCCGCGATCTCGAGCAACGGTGTGTCGTCGGTCAGACTCGAGACCTCGTAGTTCAGCTCCTCACAGACCCAGAAGACGCTCTGGATTCGTCCGTCTCGACGATAGGCCGTTCGGCCGTCGATCTCGGTCTCCTCGAGGGCGTCCGGATTGAACCGCTGGACGTTACGAACGACGACGAACAGTTCGCGAGCGATCACGTTCGGGTCGTTGTACCACAGCGTCGTGGTCGTCCCGAACCCCTCGCCTTTTGTGACGACGGTGATTCGGTCGAGCACGTAGGAGTCCGGCACATCCGGCTCCGGCAGGCTGTACGGAAGGATCTCCTCGGCAGCCACACGGGTCTCGAAGACCCCCTCCGGTTCTGGGCCGTCGGTGACGACGGTCGCGTCCGCCGGCGGCTCGTAGGTGAACGTTTCCGGATCGAGTCCCGTATCGATCGCTAACTCCTCGTAGGTGACGGCAACGCGGTGGCGCGTCTCGCCGTCGTCGCTGATCGTGTTTTCCTCCTTGATCGGATACCGATACTCGTCGTCAATCCAGATGGTCCGGGAGACGTCGAGTTCCTCGAGATCCCCCGTCGCTCGCAGCGGCACGACGAACGTCGTGTCCCCCACGACGAGGTCGATCGTCGGCCCGATATCGTCGACCGGCGGCTTCGTTTCGATAATATGTGCGTCGCGTCCATCGACAGTCGCCGTACCCTCATATCCCAGCCGGTTGTTCTCGAGTAATGCCTCGAGGACGAGCCGCGTTCGATCGGTGTCGACCTTGTTCGGGTGATACTGTTTGTCGACCGTTTCAGTCTCGGGATTGTACTCCCACGTTTCCGCGCGATTCGTCACCGTGATCGATCCACCCGAGACGCTCGGATCGGTCGACTCGAGCACCTCGATTCGCTGTTTGGCCGGCGGCTGCCGTGCGACGGCCTCCGTCCGCTCGGTTGTCTCGTCGGGCGTTTCGACCGTCATCGTCCGACGGGCTGTGAGGTCAGTCATCCGCTTTCGTGTCTCGATTGCGTCCTGAACGAGTTCGTCGCTGCTGGGTGAGTCATCGCCATCGGCAGTGTAGCTCACACAGCCAGCCAGTGCAGCCACGGCCCCTGCTGCGAGGACCCGTCGACGGTTCATGTACGCCAGATAATCGCATTTGTTGATAAGAATATGGGTTTGAATCGAACCATGGTGTCCGCCCTCGAACTGGGCTCTGTGACCGACGACAGCGAACAGTATATGTGGCCGCCCGTTAGACACCCGCCCATGAACGTAGACGTCGACCTCTCGTCGCTGCGCGAGTATCTCGAGGCCGAAGCCATCGACGGATACTGTATCGACGCCGACGGGACCGACTCGGACCAGCGGTACGTCTCCGGCTTCACCGCACCGGATCCCTACCAGACGCTCGTCACGGCCGAGGGCGTCCACCTGCTCGTCTCCGGTCTTGAGTACGGTCGTGCGAAGGCAGACGCGAGCGCCGACTCGGTGACGCGCCGGTCGGCCTACGACTACCAGCAACTCGTCGCCGACCACGGCCCCTACGAAGGGAAATGTCGCATGCTCGTGGCGTTCTGTGCCGACCACGGCGTCGACTCGCTCGCCGTCCCGCGATCGTTCCCGACGGGAACCGCGGACGGGTTGCGAGCACAGGGCCTCGAGGTCACGGTCGAACCCGAGGGGATCATCGAAGGCGTTCGGGCGACGAAAACCGAGTGGGAACGCGAGCAGATCCAGGCGAGCCAGCGTGCCAACGAGGCCGCAATGGCGACCGCCGAGGCACTGATCGCGACTGCCGACATCGAGGACGGCGTGCTCGTCCACGACGGCGAGCCACTCACCAGTGAACGTGTCAAGACCGAAATCGAGGTGACACTGCTTCGCCAGGGCTGTGGCCTCGACGACACCATCGTCGCCTGCGGCGCCGACGGCGCAGACCCACACAACCGAGGGAGTGGGCCGCTCGAGGCTGACGAACTGATCGTCGTCGACATCTTCCCGCGGGACAAAGAGACGGGCTACTTCGCGGATATGACCCGCACCTTCGCCCGCGGCGACCCGGGCGAGGAGGCCCGACGACGGTATGAGGTGACCAAAGCGGCTTACGAGGCCGCCCTCGAGGCCGTCGAGGCGGGTGTCACCGGCGCAGATGTCCACGACGTCGCCTGTGATGTGATCGAAGACGCCGGCTACGACACCCTGCGGAGCGATCCCAGCGCCGAGACCGGCTTTATCCACGGCACGGGCCACGGCGTCGGCCTCGATATCCACGAGGCACCGAGCGTCTCGCCCGCTGGAGGGGAACTCAAAGTCGGCCACGTGATCACGATCGAACCCGGCCTCTACGACCCCGACGTTGGCGGTGTCCGGATCGAGGATCTGGTCGTCGTCACCGAGGACGGCTACGAGAACCTGACCGACTACCGCGTGGGCCTCGAGCCAACTGCCGAGTAGCGCGGGCCTCGAGCCAACTGCCGAGTACGAAGCGGGTTCGACGTTGACTGCTGCGGTGGCGCGCGCTGGACCACGGTGAGCGACGAGCGAATCGTGGTCCGACACTGTGCGAGGGATGAGCGAGCGACAGCGGCGCGAGCGAATCGGTTGGGGAGGACGTGGGAATCAGTGGTGCCGGTGTGGGCGAGTCAGTGGCTCGTCGTCGCCCGACGTGACAGCCCACGTCCTACTCATCACTCACAACACGCTCGCCGACCTCGAGCCCATTGCGCAACGCAGCGTGAACTCGCGCCTCGCCGGCGACCCAGTCGCCGAGACAGTACAGCCCCTCGGCTTCGGCTTCCCGGAGCGGCTCCCGGTCGACTGCGGCCTCAGGCTGAGCGTAGCGCCAGCCCTGATGATCCGTCCAGTCCGGCTCGAGCAGGCGCTCGTCATCCAGTACGTCCGCACTCAGTTCCGCAAGCGCCTCGAGGTTCGCGTCGGGATCGGCGTCGTAGTGGTCGACCGACCACTCGTGGTTGGCCTGAACGATCAGCAGGGATTCGCCGTCGGGGACGTGACCTGGCTTGCACTCCTCGCGTGAGATCCAACCGATCTCGTGGGCTTTGTCCGTGTTGACCAGCGCGTAGTAGGGCACCTCGAGGTCGAACGGGTAGTGCAAGACACCGGTCCAGATCGTTCGGTAAGGGACGGCGTCGACGGCCTCGAGTAGCGGCCCGCGTCGGTCACTGTCCCACTCGGCCGACCGCAACAGGTCGGCCGTCTGTGGCGCTGGCGGGTTCAAGAGCACGACGTCGAAGGGGCCCCACTGGTCGCCATCAGTGTCCTCGAGACGCCACGCGTCGTCGTCTCGCTGGAGCGTTTCGATGCGTGTCTCGCGATGGATCGTCGCGTCGGTGCGGCCGAAAAGCCGTTTTGCGATTTGGGTCAGCCCCGTGCGGTAGGTCCACTTGTGCTCGTCTGCAGCCCGGCCCGCAGAAACGCTGCCCTCGCTGTCGAACGTCCAGACCGGCTCCGTGATATCGACGAGCCCATCGGTCTCGAGCGTCTCCGTGAGCAGGTCGACTACCCGGTCGTCGGCGGATTTGACGTAGTTCGCGCCGTAGTCGTACCTGATGCCGTCACGGCGTCGCGTGGCCGCGCGACCGCAGAGGCCGCGAGATTTCTCGAAGACTGTGATCGACGCGTCTTCGTGTGTCGTTTCGATCGTGTCCGCTGCGGCCGCGGCGGCGACACCAGCACCGACGATCCCGATCCGTGTCATAGCTGCTACTCAGGGCTCCCCTCCCAAGTAGTTCGGCCCAGCCTGTGTCGCTTGCCGGCGTTGGCAAACGGCGACGTGTGGCGGTGTGTGTTAGAGTTCGCGGGCCATCATCACTTCATCGACGAGTTCGCCGTCGATTGCGTAGTGATCTCGGCGGATCGCCTCGGTATCCCAGCCGTGATGGGTCAGAAACTCGAGTGCACGATCGTTGGTGATCGGCACGCTGTTGTACAGTTTCCGGTAGCCGTTGGCTTCGGCCCACTCGAGGCCGCGACTCAGGAGTTTGCTGCCGATCCCGTGGCCGCGGTGGGCCTCGCGGACGCCGACTGTCTGCTGGGCAGTGCCGTGCATCTGTTCGATCTGTGGCAGATCGAGATGGGTCCAGCCGACGACCTCCCCGTCAATCGTCGCGACGAAGAACACTCTGGATTTGACGGTGTTGTGTCTCGTGACGGTGTCTTCATAGAGCAGTTCCTCGGCGATGGTCTCTGCGACGACGTACGTCTCCTCCGACGTGACGTCCCGGATCGTCTCGATGAGCCCATCGAAGTCGGACTGTCGGCCCGGCCGGATGACGAACTCGACACCGTCCCGCTCGTGTTTCGTCACCGCCCCGAACTCGAGTGCGATCTGAAGCGTTCCGCCCTCTTCTTGCAGATAGCCGTCGGCTTTCAACCCCTCGAGATGTGCCTGGAACTCGTCTGACGAGAGCGACACGACGTCTAGGAGCTTGTGTCGCTTGACGGTCCCGTTGCGCTCGACGTACTCGTAGAGACGCCGCTTGGCGTCTGATGTAAACGTTGGCCGTTCGGTCGCTCCCATACGACTCGTATGCAGACTAGTGACTTAGATATTGGGTGATGATATCAATAACCACGATCGTTCTCATTCGAGAGAGGTGTTTGCCTCGTCGCCGACATCTCATGCGAGCAGACGGTCCCGCGAGACGATCGATCGAACGGCTTTTGCAACGTCGGGAGGTAGGTGGCGTCGATGGACGTACTGATCGTCGGCGCGGGCGAGATGGGGACGTGGTTCGGTCAGGCCACGGACGCCACGGTCACGTTCGCCGACGTGGACAAAGACGCTGCCGTCGCAGCCGCCGGTGCAGTTGGAGACGACGCCGAAACCACCGATCTCGAGGGGACTGAGAGCTACGACGTCGTCTGTATCGCTGTCCCGATTGGTCACGTCGTCGAAGCGATCGCCGACCACGCTGGCCGGGCCGAACGCGCAATCGTCGACGTCTCGGGCGTGATGGAACCACCGCTCGAGGCGATGGCGACCCACGCACCGGCGCTCGAGCGAGCGAGTTTTCACCCGCTGTTTGCCCCCGAGCGGGCCCCCGGATCGATCGCTGTCGCCAGCGACAAGCCAGGTCCAACGATCGATGCGCTGCTCGAGTCGCTCGTCGCGCGTGGTAACGACCCCCTCGAGACGACGGCAACCGAACACGACGAGGCGATGGAGACGGTACAGGCGGCAACCCACGCAGCCGTACTCTCGTTTGCCCTCGCTGCCGAGTCGGTGCCGGACGGATTCGAGACACCGATTTATCAGGGACTCCGGCAGCTAACCAAGCAAGTAACCGGCGGGACGCCGCGTGTCTACGCTGATATCCAGCAGACGTTCGATGGAGCCGACAGGGTCGCCGACGCCGCATCGGCGATCGCCGACGCCGACCCGGCGACACTCGAGTCGCTGTACCGAGACGCTGCCCAACAGTGGCACGGCGAGGACCACACCGCTGACGACTGCGAGAGCGACCATGTGAGGACCCGTCGCGACGCCGGTACCATGGACCGAGAACCCGTTGCCGACGAGACAGATGGAGGACCTACTGAATGAGTGATCACCGCGACGCCGTCCGCTCGAACGCCAAATATCTCCGCAACGTCAGACCGATCGACCCCGAGGAGATCTGTGACTACATCGAAGGCTCGCCTCACCCGGCAGTCGTTCGCCAGCATCTCCGAGAGATGGCGGTCGATCTCGGCTTGCTCGAGCGCGACGACGGCACGTTCGTCCCCGTTTCGGACGAGCCGGTGTCACCACGTCACGGGCCCGTTCGACAGCTCCCCACGACGTACGAACGCCGACTCGATGACCTGTTGGCCGACCGCTACGGCGTCAACTGGCACGAAGACGCAACCGGCGACCTCCTCCGGTCGACCGTCCGCCGATTCAAATCTCACTATCTCGAGGGGCGACCGGTCGAGTACGACGACGACGTCGCTGCGGGCTACGCGATCTACCACCTGCCGGGCTACTACGCCGCCGTCCAGTACACGCTGGACGACCTCGCCGAGCGCGGGCTGTTAGATCGCAGCATGCGCGTCCTCGACATCGGCGCTGGCGTCGGCGGGCCAGCGCTCGGGCTCTGTGAATACCTCCCCGACGACTCCTTGCTCGAGTACCACGCCGTCGAACCCAGCGCCGCCGCGGACATCCTCGAGGAACTCCTCGACGAGACAGGACAAAACGTTCACTCGACGATCCACCGGACGACCGCAGAAGCGTTCGATCCGGCTGCCGTCACCGACGACAACAGCGACGGCTTCGATCCGACGGCCCCCGACGACGGCTTCGACCTCATCCTCGCCTGTAACGTGTTGAGCGAGGTCGACGACCCGACGGCCGTGCTCCGCTCGGCGCTCGAACTGCTCGCGCCGGACGGGACGGCCCTCGCGATGGCTCCCGCCGACAAAAACACCAGCGTCGGACTTCGCGCGGTCGAACGCGACCTCGAGGACGAGCGGTTGTGGGAACCCGACGAACTGGGGCTCGCCGACAGCGACGACGCCGACGGCCGGCATAGACGGGTAACCGTCTACGGCCCCACGGTTCGGCTCTGGTCCGGCAAGCGACCCACCGACCGCGGCTGGTCGTTCGATGTCCGCCCCGACCTCGAGGTGCCGCGCTTCCAGCGCAAACTCGACGCGGCGACGCCAGAAGGCGACGACGAGCACGCCCCCGGCGAGTTCGTCAACGTCGACGTCCAGTTCTCCTACTCGCAGCTACGTCTCGATGGCCAGCGACGGTTCGACGTCGCACTCGAGACCAGCGACTGGGCGACGATGGCCGAGATGGAACGCCACGTCACCAACCGGATCGACATCGTCGCGGCGAAGCTCAGCCGCTCGCTAAGCGAGAGCGATGACGACTACAGCGGGCGGTCTGGCAGGTCGAACCCACTGTTCAAGATCAGCGACGGGAGCGAGGCGATCGACCACTACGCCGTGCTGACGAACGAAACCGAGCTCAATCGACCGCTCCTCGAGGCCGATTACGGCGACCTCTGTTCGTTCGAACAGATTCTCGCCCTCTGGAACGACGACGAAGGGGCGTACAATCTGGTCGTCGACGAGAACACGATCGTCGACCAGCTCGGCTGACGCCACCTCAACTCACCCGGTCGTCACATTGCCGACGTCGTTCGACGATCACGGCCCAGTTTTCGGACCGCTGACTCCCAAAAGCGGTGGGCTTTTCGCACTAGACACCAACCCGGTGATATGAGCGACCCCCTCGAGATCCTGCTGACGAACGACGACGGGATCGACAGTACCGGCATCCGGGCGTTACACGATGTGCTCTCTGAACACGCCAACGTAACCGTCGTCGCTCCCGCAAACGACCACAGCGCCTGCGGGCGCTCGATCTCTCACGAGGTTGACGTCAGCGACCACGAGCTGGGGTATGCCGTCCACGGGACACCCGCCGACTGCGTCGTCGCTGGGTTGGCCGAACTCGGCCCGGTTCCGGATATCGTCGTCGCGGGCTGTAACAAGGGGGCGAATCTGGGCGAGTACGTCCTTGGCCGGTCGGGGACGATCAGCGCCGCCGTCGAAGCAGCCTTTTTCGACGTCCCTGCTATCGCCACCTCAATGTACGTTCCCGCCCCCGGGACGTCGCTGCGCGATATCGATCTCGGCGTCGACGATTATGCCGAAGCCACTCGCGTGACGAGCTATCTCGTCGACCACGCCCTCGGAGCTGGCGTCTTCGATCATGCCGCGTATCTCAACGTCAACGTCCCGCTTGCCGACGGCGAGCCCGCTCCCTTCGAGGTTACGCGACCCTCGAAACGCTACGAGATGGACGCCGAACGCGACGGGAATCGGGTGCATCTCAAGGACCGCGTCTGGGAACAGATGGATCCCGAAACGCTGCCCGACCCCGACGGGACTGATCGTCGGGCCGTCGTCGAGGGACGGATCAGCGTCTCTCCGCTTACAGCACCCCACTCGACGAACCATCACGAGGCACTGACTGCACTCGCAGAAACGTATCCGGCGGCCGTCGAGCACTAAGCTGCTTGTTCATCGACACGAGAACGGAATTCGCGACCGAACTGATTTGTATTGGGATGGTGAATCCTCAGCTATGACGAGCGTCGAACTCGAACACTGCGTGTCGTGTGGGTCTCTCGAGCAGACCGAGAGACACCAGTACGCGCGCCTGTCGGCGATTGGCGACCACCTCGAGGCAGTTACACCTGCAACCGGTGTCAACGGCGTCTTCGGTGGTCGAGTCGACAGCGACGTCGTCGTTACCACACGTAAAGACGCGTCTACCGTCGACGAGGGCGTCCATCAGATGCGTGATCGATCGTGAGCGCGATACCGACTCACCGCGTGTGTCGAATCGGTGATGTGATAACTGACTTGCGGGTCGCAAGGCCGTCGCTATTCGCCGACAGAAGCATTACGATACTCATACCGTAACCGCCAGCGACAGGGATAGATAATATATGAAACACGAAATTAACGTAGAGACGCGTTCGAGTAGCGATCGTTTCGACGGAAAGTGATCAACAATGGTATTCAATGCACTCTGGGCCCGGCTTTCGTCTCTCTGGTCGTCGGAGTCGACGGACGAAGCGGCGGACGACGAGTCCACGGCCGAGAAGTCAGACGACGAAACCGGTGACGAAACACTGAGTTATGCAGAGGAGATCGAGTACGGTGTCGATGAACAGGACCTGCCGGACGAGGACAAAATTCTCAGGCTGTTGGTCAAACGTGGCGGCCGTGTCGATCAGTCGACTGTTCGAGAAGCAACTGGCTGGTCGGACGAGCATCTGGCGGAGGTCATCAACGGGATGGAAGACGACGGACAGATCAGTGCGATCTCTGTCGGCCGGAAACGAGTTATCTGTCGGCGTGGATTCGAACCGAAAGGGTACCGATCACATCTCAGCGAGTGACGAGCCACGGCCGACAGACAACGAGCGTTACAGCAGGTGAACACGCAGTTGGTTCTCGTCTTCGCGTTACCCGCAGAGAGTTCCGACGGTGTTCTCCACGGTCGTGTGCGCACTCCGACAGCGCCCATGTGGTGACAACCAGCGGTTGAACGGCCCTGTTCACACGACAGCCCTGCGTTGCGTGTCGCCATCGGACCAGTTGTGACAACACGCGGCCAGACCAGTGCGCATCCGATTTGGCGTATTCAGGCCGAATTCACTTCCGTCGAACGCGTCTTACAGTAGCTATGTTAGAACTCGCAATAGTGTTCTTCGTGATCGCGATCATCGCCGGCGCACTCGGCGCGACCGGCGTTGCAGGTGTCACTATGTCCATCGCCAAGTGGCTGGTAGTACTCTTTCTCGTCCTCGCAGTCCTGTCGCTGCTGCTGTGAGTCGCCGTCTGACTCACAGCCTGCGCCGGGTTGACGTGTTAGCCGCAGGTACACGTCGCCGTCGACTGATGCAGTGTCAGGTCGGTTCGACAGAGAACACCGTCGACAAACAGCTGGCCATCGCTTGTGATCGTCACCTCGTGGTCGGCGACCTCAAAGGTAAACTCCCACGTGTTACCTTCGTCACCAGCTAACTGTGTCAGGACCTCCGGGTTGATGTGCTCATAGAGGGTGTACTCGACCTCGTAGGGGTCAAGCCGATCTGCCTCGGCCAACGCCTCGACCACATCGACGATCAGGCGATCTTGCCCGTGCTGTGCCGCTACCGTTCGAGTCGACCTCGAGTGAGATGGATTCATGACGAACTCTGTTGTCGTGGCCGCGAGTATATTCTCTCTCGTTGGGCGGACCGGTATTAACTACGTTGTCACTACTCACCCGGCGGTACACGCGTCGTCTGCGTACGGTGTACCTGACCGGTTCGTTTCAATAAATTCTATTCTGTGTGACACGATTTACGTTCATGAAATACGAGATATTGTCCGGCGTGACACTCATCTTGTCTTTCAGCACGCAGACGAGTGCCAACTGAACCGAGTAACAGACCATCGCTGTCGTAGGATGCGGTGTGCAGTGGCTGTCAAATCGGTCACGCGCGGCTGTCGACCGAAAGGCGGGAGTCTTGGGGATCCAGCCACAACCGTCTCATACAGATGCAGACCAGCACCAACGACGCGGGGTGGCGTCGATGATTCTCGACGACTCCGAGGGGACCGCAGCCGAGTACGAGGCGCTTGCCGACGCCCTCGAGGGGTTGCGTGATGAGGTCGCAGCCGAGCCGATCAAAGAATCACGACTCGAGGGACTGTTTGATGAGGCAACCACGAGCAACCCCAAGATCTGGAACACAGTGACCGCCTTCATCGATCTCGAGGACGGCACCGCAGTCGTCACGGAAGAGTCGAAACTCGCACGTGGGAAGTGGGCTCCGGAAATCGTCGACGACTGCGATGCGATGGTGACCGTCGACGTCGAGTACGGCCAGATGCCCGACGAATTCAAATACACTGTCGTGAAGAAGTTGGACGAACAGATCGAAACAGCACGGGAGCGGGCGCAAGCGGCTCGAGACGACGAGTGAGCGCTCGCGGCCTGTCGGCAGCTGTTTGTGATCTAGGCTTGCAATAGTCGGAACTCGACGAGGAAGGCGTCCGACTAGTCGGATCACAGGCCAATCGTCCATGGAAAACCCCACACAGGCGACGCCACCGGGGATATCTGCGTGTCGATCAACGCGGGTATGCAGACGGCGCTCATCGATTCGCAACGCGTCGTGAAAGACAGCCACGCGATCAATCAGGACCATTTTCCGGGGCTCTCGAGTGCCCTCTCTCCATCTCGGCCCACAACGAGCTGCCGCCGTACAGCGTCGACCTACTGGACGACCGGACCGTAGTCAGTGGCTACGACGCCGATAGCGGGGCGGTTCAAGTGGTAGTCGTGACCGACATACCGGTCACTCGAGCGTGGGCCAAATCGGAGTGTTCGTCCGGCCGGGACAACGCTCGCCCACTCACAGCAGCCTGCATCGTGGACTGACTTCCGGCGATGGTCGTGTCGGCTTACACTGGTCGAGTCCTCACTTTCGATCTGGATCTTGTCTCTCGATACGTGGTCTCACGCACGAGCTGTCGCTCAGCTGGTGACACGTGTGCAACAGGTGCACGAACGGCAGCAACTGCTGAACTGTCATCAGATAGCTACCTCACCCACCTTCTCGTAGCAACCGTTGATGGGGAATGACAGACCAATGAGTCCAGACCAGCACATCACCCGCGGCGTGGGAATCGAGAAACACGAGTCCATTTCGGACCAGGCGGTGAACGCCTGTCAGAAATACCGTATGATGGGCATCTCGATGCGTGCCGACAAACCAGCCCCAGCAGTGGAACCATGACACAACTAACAGAGACACAGGACGTTGCGTGCCCGAAATGTGCAGAAACCATCAGTATCACCGTCCCTGGAGCGGACGTGGAACTAAAAGTGAGCCCGTATGTCGCTGCATTTGGTGAGTACACGAAAGTCGAATGTACGAACGAGCATCCCTTCTGGGTGTACTACTGCTAGCCCGCTGACAATTTTTGCTCGCGGTCGGCCACAGTCGAAATCGTCTCCATCACCGCTACCGGAGACACCGAACTTGGATCCAGATCGGCCTCGAGTACCCGTTCGACGTCGCCCGAACCATTGCGGTGCATCGCCACGAGCTGCCGGTCGGCATCCGTGCGATGTGGTCTCCGATCAGGGTGTCGAAACACTCGAACAGATCAACTGCAGCCGGCTCGAGACTCGAGTAGCGTGGCCCTTCGGCTCACCGAATACGCCGAAACAGGCCACTACCGAATCGGAAAAGCAGTGTTTACTGGGTTGTTCGCACTACAAGAATAGGGGACTCGCCGGGATTGAGCAACCACTTTTTGTTTGCGATGTTCAGCGAGTTTACTGATCGGAGCAAGTGAAGCGAGCGGAGAGAAGTGGACTCGCCGGGATTTGAACCCGAAGGAAGACGGTCGCTCGCTTCGCTCGCGCTGCGACTTCCAGGGCTTCAAATCCCACCTTCGACGACGAGTTGCGCGGCTCACGAATTTGTTCGCCGCGAAAATAGTGGACTCGCCGGGATTTGAACCCGGGGCCTCTCCCATGCCAAGGGAGTGATCTACCCCTGATCTACGAGCCCTCGTTCGCATTCAATCGTTTCTCCGGGGAATAGATAAACCCCTCGAAACGCTCGAGCCAACCCTGTCGTTACCACACATACGAGACGATCGGCGGTCATCGCCGAAACGACGCGAGGCCACAGGCCAGCTGGAACCGAACGCGAGCGTCCAGCCGAGAGCTGTCGACGGCAGAGTCGTGGTCGCGAGCACGGTCTAGAAACCCTTTAGTCCGTTCGACGGAAAGCAGGCATGGGAAGCGCACGGCCGCAAATCCGACTGTGCCATCCACTGTTTCGGATGGCTTGGGATTGCGGAAGTGCACCGGCAGTCGGCCGACCCGACTGTTGCGTACGGAGCGGTCAGTGCGGTTCCTATCCTCGACCAATGGCACGAATGCACACCCGCCGTCGTGGCTCGTCCGGATCGGACAAGCCAGCGGCAGACGAACCGCCGGAGTGGAGCGACGTCGACTCGGACAAGATCGAAGACCGAGTCGTCGAACTAGCAGAGCAGGGCTACGAGCCAAGCCAGATCGGCATGAAGCTGCGTGACGAAGGTGTCACGGGCACGCCGATTCCGGACGTCAAGCTGGCGACCGGCAAGAAGCTCACCGAGATTCTCGAGGAGAACGACGCGAAGTCGGACATTCCCGAGGACCTCTACAACCTGATGGAACGTGCCGTGCGCCTGCGCGAGCACATCCAGCAGAACCAGCAGGACTACCAGAACAAACGCGCCCTGCAGAACACGGAATCGAAGGTTCGCCGCCTCGTCGACTACTACCGTGGTGACGAGATTGAGCCTGACTTCACGTACTCCTACGACGTCGCCGTCGAACTCATCGAAGAGTAAGCACTAGCTCCATGGCAACCGAAGGCCGGTCCGTCGAATCGACGTCTGCCCCCGTCTCGAGGACACTCGAGAGCGCGGGCTTCGTCCACATCGTCGCGCGAGCCGACGGCGACGCGCTCGCGGCGAGTGGCCTCCTCGCGAGGGCACTGGCCGAGCACGAGACGCCGTTTCAGGTGAGCGTTGACCGGACCGTCGCGGCGCGGACGGCACGCGTTCGCGACCGAACGCCGGCAGCAGACGACGTCACGATCGCAATCGGTGCGATCGATACGGACGTGACGCGACTCGAGACGGCCGACCGACCAGCCACACTCGCGGCACTCGACTGTGTTCGCGAACTCGGGACCGATCCGGAGTCCGTGCTCGCACTCGCCGGCCTCGTCGCCGCCGATATCGAGCCGGGTGCCGGCGAGAGCGAATGGGTGCTCGAGACCGCCCAAGAGCGCGGGCTCGTGTCCCGCCGACCAGGGGTTGCAGTTCCGACCGCAGACCCAGTCGACGGACTCGCCCACACGACACGGTTGCACGCATCGTGGTCGGGTACTCCAGACGCGACGCGCGACGCGCTTTCGCGACTCGGCATCGACCTCGACGCTCCCGAGACGCTCACGACCGACGACCATCGAGCGATTGGCTCGAGTGTCGCACTCGACGTCGTCGGTGCTGAAGCGGCGACTGCGGCGACCGCAGAGACGATCCAGCGGGCGCTTCGCCCGTATGCGACGCCAGATCACACGTTCGAGACGGTCGGCGGCTACGCCGACGTGCTCGAGGCGACGGCCCGAACCGATCCAGGGACGGGCGCTGCGCTCGCACTGGGCCACGATGTCCACGAGCCGGCGCTTGCAGTCTGGCGCGAGTACGGCCGTCGCGCTCACACGGCACTCGAGACGGCGTCGACGAGTCGTTATAACGGACTGTTCGTCGTCGAGATCAACGACGGGCCAGTCGAAGCAGTCGCACGGATCGCTGCAGCGTGTCGCTCGCCGGAGCCGACCGTCCTCGCTATCGGCGAGGGACGACAGCAGTCGGCCGATGCCGACAGCACCGAGGCAGCGATCGTGACCCGGGGCGACGACCCGCTCGGCGTGACTGTGGAGGGTGTTGCCCGGGAACTCGGCGACGAGGGCGACTCGAGGGCCGAGTACGATATCGGCCATCGGCGTGGCTACCTTCGGTACGATTCAGCCAGGGATAACGCGACGATCATCGAGGCAGTGAGGGAGTTACGATGAGCCGACACGCGACCATTCGAACGGCTCACGACGAGCCGGAACTCGTTGTGCGGGCAATAGACCCGGACAACACAGACGAGATGGAGACTATCGTCTCCGACGATGGTGAGGCCGTCGTCACGCGGATCGACCGCGAGACCACTGGCGGACTCCACTCGACGGTCGACGACTACGTCGTCAATCTCGAGGTCGCAGTCGACGTCATCGAGCAGACGCGAGCGGGACAGCACGACCAACCGACGGACACGGGCCCTGTGTCCGACAGCGATCAAGAGACACTACCAAACAATGAGTGAACGATCAGTTTCACGCGCAAAACAGGAAAAGCGGTGGTACACCGTCCTGGCACCGGAGCAGTTCGACCGGCAGGAACTCGGCGAAACCCCCGCTGACGAACCGGAGAAAGTCTACGACCGAACCATCGAAACGACGCTTGGCGAACTGAACAACAACGCCAGCGAGAACAACACGAAGCTGACCTTCAAAATCACCGACGTCGGCAGCGACAGCGCCTACACGGAGTTCAAGGAACACTCCCTGACCCGTGACTACCTTCGCTCGCTGGTCCGCCGCGGTGCCTCGAAGATCGAAGCCTACGTCACCGTCCTGACGACGGACGACTACCGTGTTCAGATCCAGCCCGTCGCCTTCACGACGAAAAAGGCCGACGCAAGCCAGGAGAAAGCCATCCGCGAGACGATGGTCGAGATGATCGAAGAGGCCGCCGCCGAGCGCTCGTTCGAGGAACTCATCGACAGCGTTGTCGAGGGACGACTCTCCTCGGGCATCTACGGCGAAGCCAAGACGATCTACCCGCTGCGCCGCGTCGAGATCCAGAAGACGACACTCGAGGCACACCCCGAAGAAGTCGCCGAAGAGGAGGCGACCGCGGTCGACGTCGACGAAGAAGACGTCGCCACGGACGACTAAGCGCAGACAACGACGACACCGATTTTTTCGACACGACGAACACCGACAGCAGCAGCCATCTATGCCTGTCTCAGTCGTCTGCCAGCACTTCCGACGTTCCACCCGAGTCGTCCTCGAGTGCGTGTTCTGGATCACGAACCACCGTCTCGACATCGGTCGTAAGGTCGTTGCTGACCGATCGTCCGTCTTGCTCACGGACGATCAGGTCGTCGGCTGCGAGCGCAGTGAGGTGGTGTGAGACAGTGCTCGGGTCGCACTCGAGTTCGTCGGCGAGTCGGCCGTTGGAGACCGGTCCGAGGGCCGCGAGCGTCTCGAGCAACTCGCGCTTTGCGGGTTCTGCGAGGGCAGCGTGGAGTTCGACACCGACGGTGCCATCAGGAGTTGTGACTGTTCTCTCGCCGTCGGCCTCGAGATAGTATCGGCGCTTGCCGTGCACTTTGGCCGTAGCGACCAGTCCCTCAGCTTCGAGGATGCGGACGTGGTGGCGGACTGTCGAGAGGGCGACGTCGCTGTCGTCGCTTATCTGCGAGAGATACACACCCGGTTGGGATGCGATCGTTTCGTAGACGGTTCGACGATGCTCGTTCTCGAGTGGGTCCGAATCGTCGTACCGGCTGTATTTGAAGATGGGGGCGAGCTCCCAGGGAACGACCGAGCCGACACGCCGGAGCAGACGGAGCCCACTCGAGTGCGTGAGCCAGTTGGCCACCAGCCCGCTCAGACCGCCAGCGCCAGCCGCTCCGGCCGACGTGCCGGCACCGGCTGCCGCTCCGGTGCCTGCAGACGCGCCAGCACTAGCGGCGGTAATCGCACCCAACAGGCCGACGAGGACGGCATCCGTCGCGGGTGCGGTTCCACCGGCTGGCATCCCGTCAGCACCACTGTCGGCTGCGGCCTCGGCGGCATCCGCTCTTTCGGGTGTGTCGCTCATCGAACGGTCGACGCTGGCCTCGAGTCCGACAACTGGCGCGTCGATCGTGGTCGATGCTCCACGGTCGCTTTCGAGGCCAGCAACAGTCGTGTTGGTGGTGGTCTCGAGCGTGTCCGTCGTTTCAGTGACTGTCCCATCGAGGGTGTTGGTGGTGTTCTCGAGCGTGTCCGTCGTCCGGTCGGTTGTGGCCTCGAGACCGTCTGTGGTGCCGTCTGTCGTCTTCTCGAGATCGCTACTCGTTTCATCGACCGCCTCTTTGAGATCCGCAGTCGTGTCGTTCGTCGTGTTCTCGAGCGCACCAGTCGGTCCGTCGACTGTGTCCTCGACCGAGTCGGTGTCTGTCTCTAGGGCTATCGAGCCGTTGGCAGGTGTCGCCGCTGTCACGACACCTGCCATCCCGACACCGACGAGCAGCACAGTCACGAGACACACGACAATCCGGCTCGTGGCTGACGAACGGTAACTCATACTGCGCAGGTCCCTTTCTGCAGTCGAGCGTAATACATGTTTCTCGTTTCGTGACAATAACTCAATTAGAACAGTTTCACCGGGACTGCAACCGCGGTCGATCCAGCAAGCTATTTCCGCGTTCGAAGGTGGGTTCCCCATATGGATCCGGCGCTTGGCCCGCCTGCAGCGATGGCCGAGAAACGCGACGAGCTGACGCCAATGATGGCGCAGTATCACGATCTCTGTGCGCGCTACGATGACGCGATCGTGCTCTTTCAGGTGGGGGACTTCTACGAGACGTTCTGTGGAGCCGCCGAACGGACCGCACGGCTGCTCGAGATTGCCTTGACCAGCCGCGAGGACTCCACCGGCGAGTATCCCATGGCCGGGATTCCGATCGACAACGCCGAATCGTACATCGAGACGCTGCTCGAGGCGGGGTATCGGGTTGCCGTCGCGGATCAGGTCGAAGCGCCCGGCGAGTCACCGGGAATCGTCGAGCGCGCCGTCACGCGCGTCATCACGCCCGGGACGCTCACCGAGGACGAACTGCTCGCCAACGACGACAACAACTTCGTCGCGGCGCTCGCTCGTGGGCGCGACACTGACGAACTCGCACTCGCCTTACTCGACGTCTCGACGGGCGACTTTGTAGCGACGAGTTCGGACTCGAGCGACGCCATCGCCGACGAGATTAGCCGCTTCGAGCCGTCGGAGGCAGTCGTGGGCCCGGACGCACCGGCTGACGTCTTCGACCAGCACTGTATGGTGACGCCGTTCGACGCGGCCGCGTTCGACCACGAGCGCGCAAGAGACATGCTCTCGAGATACGTTCGAAACCCCGACGCCTTGCTCGCGAGCGAGACCGAGATTCGAGCCTGTGGCGCACTGCTCGCCTACGCGGAGTACGTCCGCGGCGGCGACCACGAAGGCGAGCGCGAGACGCCGACCGAGACGGACGCCGACGAACCGGATCAAAAGCGACTCGAGTACATCACGCGCCTCACTCGCTACGACCCTCGCGAGTACCTCCTGCTGGATGCCGTCGCGCTGCGCAGCCTCGAACTGTTCGAGCCTCGTGGAGTCCACGGCGACGACGAGGCGACGCTCGTTGGCGTGCTGGATGAGACGGCGTGTGCACTCGGCGGCCGAAAGCTCAGAGACTGGCTTCGCCGGCCGCTGCTCGAGCCCCGCCGGATCGAGACACGGCTGGATGCCGTCGAGGAGTTGACCGCTGCCGTCCAGCGTCGGGAGACGCTTCACGAACTGCTTCGGAACGTCTACGACGTAGAGCGGCTGATCGGCCGAATCTCTCGCAAACGGGCGAACGCGAGAGACCTCCGGTCGCTTCGGGAGACGCTGGCCGTCGTGCCCGACATCCGGGAGCAACTCGCCGACGCCGACTGTGACCGACTGCAGGAACTGCACGCAGATCTCGACCCGCTCGTCGACGTGCGCGAGCTGATCGACGACGCCATCGTCACCGAGCCGCCGATCGAGATCACCGAGGGCGACATCATCGCGGAGGGGTACGACGACGCACTCGACGAGCTTCGGACGACCGCCCGCGAGGGGAAACAGTGGATCGATGACTTAGAAGACGGCGAGCGCGAACGAACCGGCATCGACTCGCTGAAAGTCGGCTACAACTCGGTGCACGGCTACTATATCGAGGTGACGAACCCGAACCTCGACGCCGTCCCAGAGAACTACGAGCGCCGCCAGACGCTGAAAAACTCCGAGCGATTCGTCACACCGGAACTCAAAGACCGCGAGGACCAGATCGTCGGCGCCGAAGAGCGGGCCGACGACCGTGAGTACGACCTCTTCTGTGACGTTCGGAAAACGATCGGTGAGGAGGTCGAACGCGTGCAGAGACTTGCCGACGCGCTCGCCACGCTCGACGCGCTCGTCTCGCTTGCGACCGTCGCCGCACAGTACGACTACTGCCGCCCCGACATCATCGGGGACGACCAGCACGACATCGAGATCGACATCGAGGGCGGTCGCCACCCCGTCGTCGAGCGTACGCAAGCGTCGTTCGTCCCCAACGACGCACACCTGACCGACGATCAGCGGCTGGCGGTGATCACGGGGCCGAATATGTCTGGCAAATCGACGTACATGCGACAGGTCGCACAGATTGTCCTGCTGGCACAGGTCGGGAGCTTCGTTCCCGCGAAAGCTGCGAGGCTGACGCCCGTTGACCGAATCTTCACCCGCGTCGGGGCCAGCGATGACATCGCGGGCGGGCGCTCGACGTTCATGGTCGAGATGGACGAACTCGCGACGATCCTGCGCGAAGCCGACGAGCGCTCGCTGGTCCTGTTAGACGAGGTCGGCCGCGGCACGTCGACCGCCGACGGCCTCGCCATCGCACAAGCCATCACCGAGCACATCCACGACGCGGTCGGTGCGACGACGCTGTTTGCAACCCACCATCACCCGCTGACCGAGCTTACGGCCGATCTCGAGGCCGCGTTCACGCTCCACTTCGAAGTTGAGCAGGACGACGGCAAGGTCGTCTTCCACCACGAGATCGCGCCCGGCGCGGCGACGGGGTCGTATGGCGTCGAGGTCGCAACCGCTGCGGGCGTGCCCGAAGCCGTCGTCGAACGGTCGCGGGAACTGGTCTCAGCAGCCGCGGAGCCATCGGACGACACCGTTGAACCGACAGCCAGGGGCACCGACTCGAGCGCGCTGACACAGGCGACAGCCGATGGCGGCGCGGTCCCGCCCGCTGTCGCTTCTGAACTCCGCGACCTCGAGCTCGCCCATCTCACGCCGGTCGAGGCGCTGACTGAACTCGACCGATTGCAGCGGCTGCTCGAGGAGTGAAGCGGCGACCGGACAGATGGGGTCATGACAGGGTCGCGCTGATTGTAACGTCTTTGTTGCTCGCGAGGGAAGGCCACCAACAGACCGATACGTCACGTCACTGCGCCCAGCGCAGCCAGCGCCGCCCTACTCGCTCGTCGGCTCGAGGGAAACGAACTCGAGGCCGTGATCGACCAGCAAGCGATCGGCGCGATCCGTCACGGAGGGCGCGACCAGAATCCCGCGGACGTCGGCGTCGGCGTGAAGATCGCGTTCTAAGGCGTCGACGTATCGCCGGAGTTGGCCGACTGCATCGGGGCCGACGCGGCGGCGTTTGAGTTCGACGACGACGGTTCGGCCGGCAGCGTCCTCACCGTAGATGTCGACGGCACCGGCGGCCGTCTCGCGTTCGGTCGCAAGCGGCCTGAAGCCCGCCTCGAGCAGCGTCGGTTCCTCGAGGATTCGCTGTCGGAGGTCCTCTTCAGTTCCCGACAGCGTGAGCTCGTTCTCGTCGGTTCCCGAAAACGCCGAGACTTGCAAGACGTCCTGGAAGCGAACGCACAGTCGCTCGTCGGGCGTCGGTCGCCCGCTCTCGAGGACGAGCGTTTCCGCACCGTTTGCGTCGATATCGTCGCCGGCGCGGTCACAGAACACGTCGTGTGTACAGCCCGGCGGCTGCCAGTTGACTGGCTGTTGGCCTTCGTCAGTGTGGACCAGCGCCGCCCCGTCGGGTTTGAGCATCACGTGGCGATCGCCCGCCTCGAGCGTGCTCGAGGCACGGCCCTCGTAGTCGACGGTACAGCGGCCGAAGACGGTCACCAACGCCTCGCGCTCGAGCGCGTCGGCGATGGCCTCACAGGCCGCCCCGAGTGTGGGTTGCTCGAGCGTTACGGCCCGTGCTGACGATGTCGGTGTGCCGGAAGTCACTGCAACGGGGTAGCTGTCGCGGAACTAAAAGCGGTCCGGACCAGCGGAGCGAGTGGGAGACGACCGCTGAGTTAGCGTATATCAAAAACCCTTATGACTGTTCGTCCATGCGTTCGACGCAATGACGAACGGACACAACCGCCGTCGATTTCTCCAACTCACCGGCACCGGCGCTGCCGCATCACTTGCTGGCTGTACCGATCTCGGACTCTTGAGCGATGACGAGGCCGACGAGCGGCTGACCGCCATCGTCGAACCGGACCAAGAGGACGTCGAAGCACTCTACGACGACCTCGAGGCGGGCGAGATCGACGAGGCGGAGTTCCAACAGCGCGCCCAGGAGCTGCAAGAAGAACCGATCGAGGAGTTCGAAAGCTATGCGGACGCCGAAGACATCCAGATCGACGAGTCCACGACTGAGGGTGCTGGGCTGTATCTGATCGACGGCCCGGACGAGGCGATCCTCAGCGCCCTCCGAAGCGGCCCCGTCACCGTGCTGTACGGCAGCGATGCCTACGACCTGATCCTCGAACAGCAGGCACAGCAACAACAGCAACAAGAACAGCCCGAGCTGGACGAGGACGACCTCGAAGAGGAACTTGAGGAAGAACTCGAGGAAGAAGACGGAGAGGGCGAAGACGATGGCGACGCCGAGGAGGACACTGACGACGAACGCGACGGCGAAGACGACGAGTAACGTCGCGTCTCTCCCGCAGCGAACCGCTTGACTCTCTCGCCAAGCCATCGACTCGAGCCGGCGCTTACTCGGCGTTCGCCGATCGGTCGCCGACGCTGAACGGGCTCTCGCGTTCGGTCCAGTTCCAGCCTGGGAGCCGTTCCTGAAAGCCGGCTGCGAGTGCCGCCTCGAGATCGTCCACACCCGCGTTCTCATCCTCGTCGCCGTGGACCTGCAGGTCTGCGTAATGAAAGGTCGCCTCGCCGAGTGTCCGCAGGGGCTGGGTGCCGGCGATCGTCGCCGCGAGCTCGCGGCCGAGGATCTCGTCGACGACGAAGCCGGGATAGTCGCCCTCGACGTCGAGGTCTCGGAGGATCGCAACCATCGCGGCGACGTTGACCGCCAGATCACCGTCGGCGAAGACGGCGTCGACTGCCTCGAGATACTGTGTTTCGGTCACGTGATCGACATCGGTCTCGAAGATTGCTCCGAGATCATCGCGGACGTGATTAATGACCGGGACGACGGTTTCAGCACGGTCTGCGACCCAGTTTCGCTCCGTCACGACACGCTCCGGTGTGAGCTCCATACCCCCTGTTTGTGACGGATCATCCTGATGTTTGCGAAGCTTTTTATACCGCGCAAGCAGTAGCGTCGAATAAGCGGGTTCTCCCTGGAATCTTCCCGCACGAACCAGGATAACCGACCTGGGAGCGTGTTCGTACACACGGTATAACGCGATGATTTGGGATACTGGACGGTATATGATCACTGTTGTCACACAACGACAGCATGGATCACTGACATCGAGATCAGCAGACAGCGATCGTCGCTTGGCTGTTCTCGAGTCGCAGTTCCTAGTCGCGTCGGACCGACCGGACACCGGCTCCCGGCGGCGAGTTCACGCAAGCCACAATCGGCGATTATGAGTACTGTAGAGCAGCAACTTGACGATTTGAAAGCAGAGATCACGAGCGAGTTACCGAACGATATCTCGGTCTCCTCGGTGAAATATGAAGGCCCCGAACTGGTGGTCTACACGCGCGATCCGAAGAAGTTCGCCCAGCAGGGTGACCTCGTTCGGAAACTCGCGAGTAAGCTTCGGAAACGGATTACCATCCGACCTGATCCGTCGGTTCTCTCACGGCCCAACGAGGCCCGCGAGGAGATCATGGGTGTCATCCCCGAGGAAGCAGGCGTCACGGACCTCGATTTCCACGCCGACACTGGCGAGGTCGTTATCGAGGCCGAAAAGCCCGGGATGGTCATCGGCCGCCATGGCTCGACACTCCGTGATATTACGAAAAACGTTGGCTGGACGCCCGAAGTCGTCCGAACGCCGCCGATCGAGTCCTCGACGGTCTCGAACGTCCGCAGTTTCCTCAAACAGGAACGTGACGAACGACGGGACATTTTGGAGAAAGTCGGCCGGCAGATCCACCGCGAGGAGATGTCCGACGACGAGTACGTCCGTATCACGACGCTTGGCTGTTGCCGCGAGGTCGGCCGCGCGTCGTTTATTCTTTCGACACCCGAAACACGGATTCTCGTCGACTGTGGCGACAAGCCCGGTGCAGAAGGTGAGGTCCCATATCTCCACGCACCCGAGGCGCTTGGCGCAGGACCCCAGACCATCGACGCCGTCGTCCTCACCCACGCCCACCTCGACCACTCCGCGCTCATCCCACTCCTGTTCAAATACGGCTACGACGGCCCGATTTACTGTACCGAGCCAACGCGGGATCTGATGGGGCTGCTCACGCTCGACTACCTCGACGTCGCGGCCAAAGAAGGCCGTGCACCACCGTACGAAAGCGAGCAGGTTCGCGAAGCGATCAAACACACCATCCCGCTCGAGTACGGCGATGTCACGGACATCGCTCCCGACGTCAAACTCACCTTCCACAACGCGGGCCACATTCTCGGCTCGGCCGTCTCGCACTTCCACATCGGCGACGGCCTCTACAACGTCGCGTTCTCCGGCGACATTCACTACGACGACACCCGCCTGTTCAACGGTGCTGTCAACGACTTCCCCCGCGTCGAGACGCTCGTCCTCGAGTCGACCTACGGCGGTCGCAACGACTACCAGACCGATCAGCAGGATTCCGAGGAGAAACTCAAGGAAGTCATCAACAAGACCCACGAAAAGGGCGGCAAGGTCGTGATCCCGGCGTTCGCCGTCGGTCGATCACAGGAGATCATGCTCGTCATCGAGGAGGCGATGCGCAGCGGCGACATTCCCTCGATGCCAGTCCATCTCGACGGGATGATCTGGGAGGCGACAGCGATCCACACGACCTATCCCGAGTACCTGCGTGACGACCTCCGAGATCGGATCTTCCACGACGACGAGAACCCGTTCCTCGCCGAGGAGTTCAACCATATCGACGCCGGCGAGGAAGAGCGCCAGGACGTCGCCGACGGCGGCCCCTGTATCGTCCTCTCGACGTCGGGGATGGTCACCGGCGGCCCGATCATGTCCTGGCTCGGCCACATCGGCCCCGATCCGGACTCGACGCTCGTCTTCGTCGGCTACCAGGCTCAGGGAACCCTCGGTCGACGCATCCAGAGCGGCTGGGACGAGATCCCAACAAGCGAAGTCGGTGCCATGGGCAACAACGGCGGTGGACGTGGGACCCTCTCGCTGAACATGGACGTCGAAACCGTCGACGGCTTCTCGGGCCACGCCGACCGAGCCGGCCTCGAGAACTTCGTCAAGACGATGAACCCACGCCCCGAGAAGGTGCTCTGTGTCCACGGCGACGAACGCTCGACACAAGATCTCTCGAGCGCGCTGTATCACGACTACAATATGCGGACGTTCGCGCCGAAGAACCTCGAGACGTTCCGGTTTCTCTAACGCTCGATAGAACCCGCGCGGACACACCGCTTGCGGCCGTGTTTTGCCTGCTGTCCGCTCCAACGCTCGCCGATCGTGCCGGGCTGAACGAAGACGAGCGGGACTTTCGGTACAACGGGGCAGGACGTTGTCTGAGCGCCGTGGTGAGTGAACACGCCCCCGATTCAGACGGTGATGAGGACGACAGCGACGACGGCGAGTCCCAGACCGAGGAGATTCGTCGCACCGAGATTCGTCTCGAAGTACACGACGTCGACGACCACGGGAACGATAAAGTAGAGCGCCGCGATCGCCGACACGATCGCCATGTCGCCCCGCGTGAGCGCGCCGTAGAAGCTCACCGTCCCGATCGCGAGGAACACTCCGGAAAGCAACGCGAAGACGAGATCCGTCTGGGTCCCGGTGATCGGTCGCCGAGCCAGCAACACGTAGATCCCGATGATCCCGAGACTCGCAACGTAGGACAGAAAAACCGCGTTCACGGCCGAAACCGACCGCGTCGCGAGACCCGCTGTCACGACCCAGCCGCCGAACAACAGTAGCGCTCCAACCGCCAGTCCGATTCCGACGTTGACCATGGGCGATGTTTGGCGACGCGAAATAAAGTCCGATCACTCCGGCAGATACCAGAACGCTCTTCAGACGTCGTCGTGACGAGATGAGTTCGGTACCGCCTCGTGCGGTCTACTGTAGCGAAAGCTCCACATCCGCGAGCCGTCTGCGGGTGTCCCAGTACTGACACAGCAGTCCGTACCACGCGACGCTGACCGACTCGAGTACAGTGGCGGAACGTCCGTGACCGAGCGCGCTGGTCAAGACAGTTGCTTCGAGACCCACTCGAGGTTCGTCGCGATCACCGCCAGCACGAGCGCGCCCAGCGACATGAGGATGAGGAACGTCGAGACGACGCTCACCATCGGATCCATTGCCTGTCGGAGTTCGGTCCAGGCCAGGACGGGAATCGTCTCCGTGCGGGACGTCGAGAGGAACAGCGCCATCACGAACTCCTGAAGGCTGATAATAAATGCAAGCAGCGCACCGACGAAGACGCCGTGTTTCACGTTCGGGAGCACGACATGGACGAACGACTGGACGGGACCCGCGCCGAGGTCGTGGGCGGCGTCGAGTTGCTGCCAGTCGAAGCGGCTGAACACCGATCGCATCACGAAGTAGACCAGTGGCGTCGCCCACAGGGTGTGTGCGAGGATGATGCTCGCGTACGAGCCCCGAAACCCACCCTCGTTGAAGTACATCAGCAGCGTGATGCCGAGGATGACCGGCGGAATCAGTAGCGGGATGAGGACCAGCGGCGCCACGACGGTTCCGAGCGGCCCGTCGTCGAACTCCTGGCCGAACGCGCCGAGCACGCCGAGCAACGTCGCGAGCGCGGCGGTGCCGACGCCGACAACGATGCTGCTCGTAAAGGCCTCGAGCCAGCGGATGCTGTCGAAGAACTCGCCGTACCAGACCAGCGAGAGGCTCTCGGGTGGGAACGCGATCCGGGCACCCTCCGAGAACGAGGTTGCGATGACGACCAACAGCGGTGCGATCATGAGCGCGAACAGCGCCAGGTAGCCGGCGCGGAACGCGACGGTTTCGACGGGTTCTCTATGCAAGTTCGAACTCACCTCCGAATCGGTTGAGGACGCCGAAGATCACGGCGATACAGATCGACATCAGCCCGAGCATGACGGCCGACAGCGCGGCTGCAGTGGGATAGCTCATATCGCCGAGCATCAGGCTCTCGACGTAGATGGCGAACGTGATGTTGTTCGAGAGGAGTTCCGGTGCCGCGTACGCCCCGACACTCCAGGCGAACGAGACCACTGCCGCGACGATGATTCCCGGCATCACCTGCGGCACGACAACCTCGAGAACCGACCGCGGCCGACTCGCTCCGAGGTCGCGGGCGGCCTCGACGACGTGCCAATCGGTCGTCGCCATGACGCTGTAGATCGCCAGCACGGCGTACGGAAGGACGATGTACAGCTGTGCGATAACGACGCCGGTCGTGCTGTACAGCAGGCCAGCGGGTTGCAACAGCGGATCGAAGGCGTACGTCCGGATGACCAACGTCGTCAACAACGGGAGGACGACCGAGAACAGCAGCAACGACTTCATGAGCCCGCTCGAGCGCCAGATTGCGTACGCGTAGAACAACCCGATCATGACGGACAGCACCGTCACGATGAGACCGAGTCGGAACGAGTAGCCGATAACGCTCCAGATCAGGTCGCTGGCGAAGACCTGCCGGTAGGCCTCGAGCGACCACGTTCCGTTGACGTACACCCCGTCGCTCGAGGGAGCGGCGAAGCTGATTCGCAACAGGATCGCAAACGGGATCACGAAGATCAGGAGTTCGAACGCGATCAGCGGTGCCATGAGCAACAGCGCGCGACGCGACCCCGACTGGGCGGCCAGACGGGACCGGGCGGCGCTGATCGGATTCTGGAGCATTGACGTCGAAGTGGACAGTGTCTCCGTCATGGCTCACGAAGCGAGATGCGGCTCCCGTCCGCGCGGAACGCGAGGACGTCTTCGCCGTTCCACTCGAGAGTCACGTCGTCGCCGGACGACAGCGACCCCGAACTCGCGTCCGTTCGCTCGGCGAACACCGACGTGCCGTCGATCGACACGGAGTAGCGAACGGTCGAGCCGCGGTAGATCACGTTCGCGACCGTGCCCGCGACGGCGTTGGTCGTGCTGCCATCGGTGACCGCCCGCTGGTCGGCGGTGGCGGTCGTCGCCGCGTCGGGCTCTCCCCGGTCGATCGAGAGGATCTCCGGTCGCAGCGAAAGCGTCAATTCGTCGCCGGACTCGAGGCCGTGGTCGCCGTCGCTCGGAAGGATCAACTCGGCGTCGAGTTCCGTCTCGACGTAGACCGCCTCCCCGCTCGTTCGCGCGACTGTCGCGTCGACGAAGTTGGTGTCTCCGAGGAAACCCTCGATGAAACGGTTCTTCGGGTTCTCGTAGACCTCGTTCGGATCGCCGACCTGTATCAGTTCGCCCTCGTTCATGATGCCGATACGGTCGGCGAGCGTGAACGCCTCGTCCTGGTCGTGGGTGACGTGAACGAACGTCTCCTCGAGATCGTCGTGGATCTCGCGAAGCTCGATCTGCATGTCTTCTCGGAGCCGTTTGTCGAGGTTCGACAGCGGCTCGTCCAGCAACAAGACGTCCGGATTGACGGCAAGCGACCGCGCGAGCGCGACGCGCTGTTTCTGGCCGCCGCTCAGTGTCGTCGGATCCTCGTCACCGTAGCCGGCCATCTGAACGCGCTCGAGCATCGACTCGGCGCGTTCGTGGCGTTCGTCGGTCGAGATGCCGCGCATCTTGAGCCCGAAGGCGACGTTTTCGAGGACTGTCTTGTGCGGGAACAGCGCCCAGTCCTGAAACACCGTCGAAGTGTTCCGGTCGTAGGCGGGCTGATCGGTAACGTCCTCGCCGTCGAGTCGGATCGCGCCCTCGGTGGGCGTCTCGAGGCCGGCGAGCATCCGCAGCGTGGTAGACTTGCCGCTGCCGCTCGGTCCGAGCAGGCAGAGCAGTTCGCCGTCGTCGATCTCGACCGAGACGTCTTCGACTGCGGTGGTCTCACCGTATCGCTTCTCGAGTCCCTGCAAGGTGATGGTGGACATAACAGTTGAAATAGCGTGGTATGGAAGTGGTTCGGTTATGACGAGTGTTGCATACTGTCGAACGCCTCGGAGAGTTCACCGGCGTGGTCCGAGAGGAAGCTCCAGTCGGGGAACGCGATGTTCTTCGCTTCCTCGTTGGTCGTCGGGAGGTCCGCCTCGAGTTCTGCGGGGTACTCGATGTTCTCGTTGCTGAACATCATCGGATGGTCTTCGGCCCACGCCGATTGGACCTCGGCGTCGAGCAGGAAATCGATGAACTCCTCGGCCTCGTCTTGTCTGTCGGTGCCGCGGACGACACACCAGTTGTTGATCCAGCCCGTCGTCTGCTCGGGCATGGTGTGGGTCAGTCCCTCTTCGTCGTCGATATCGTATGCCGTCTGGTCGTAGTACCACTGGGCGACGTCGATGACGCCGTTGTCGAACGCCTGCCAGATGTCTTCGCCGGAACTGGCCCACTCGTCGACGCCCCAGTCCTCGACAGCCTCAAGGATCTCCTCGTGGTTGCCGTCGTCGTACATCGCTTCTGCGTCGCCTTCCTCGCCCATCCCGAGCGCCGCGGCGTACATCGGGTACCACCAGAAGCCGGTGTCGATCCCGACGCCCTCGCTGTCGGCGACGGCGTCGCCGGAGAGGTCGGCCCACGTCTCGGGGTCGACGTCGGCGTCCTCGCGGTGGATGATCGTACAGGGCGCGCCGTCGACGGGCATCCCGTACTCGGGGTCGCGAATCTCTGTGAAGAAGTCCATAATCTCGTCCTCGTTGGAGATGTTATCCCGGTCGATCGGCTCGAAGAGGTCATCCTGTCGCCCGTAGTAGTAGAAATTCCCCTCCGCGACGGTGACGTCGAACGGTGGGTCGTCCTCGGGTGCGTTTCGAATCTGTTCTAAGACGCCGTCCCAGCCGCGCTCGATATGGATGTCGGTGTCGTGCTCCGCCTCCCACTGGGAGACGAGACCCTCCTCGAATCGGTCGGCGTAGTTGCCGCTCCAGACCATCACACGCAGGCCCGACTCGCTGCCGAGCAGTTCGGCACAGCCTGCGAGCGCGGTGGCCGAGCCGACCGCCGTCGCGGAAAGCAGCTGTCGACGTGATGTCGTCGGCGAACGATCGGCTGGTTCGGAAACTGTCTCGCTCGTCTCTGCAACCCCATCAGGGTCTGCAGCCATTGGTGCCCCGGTTCTACCCGGATACTGACATAAAACCGTTGTGGACCTCGACGAACGCCAGAGTCCAGTCGCCGTTGCCTATAGTAGCCACTGAACGTCACTGCACACCAGATCGGCTGATGGGTGCGCGGTTCGACGCGATCCGGACGGCGACCCGTCGCCAGTCATCGCGCACCGTCTGTCGTGTCAGTCGACTGATCACCCTCCCAGCAGCCCTCGTGGACGAGCGCGTCGACGTCGAGTCGCTCACGCCATCCTTCCTGCTGGAGGACGGGTTCTTCGGGGAAGCCGTCCTCGGGATAGCCCAGACAGAGATACGCAACCGGTTTGACGTGGGGTGGAATACCCAGTACGTCTTGCAGTTCGTAGGGATAGAGCACGCTCACCCAGCCGACGCCGACACCTTCCGCACGCGCAGCCAGCCAGAGGTTCTGGACCGCCAGACACGTCGAGTAGACGTCGGTCCGTTTCATCGAACTCCGGCCGAGCACGTGAGGTGCCCCTCGCGTCGGATCGCAGGTCACGCAGATGTTGACCGGCGACTCGCGGATCCCCTCGAGTTTCAACGCCGCGAACTCCGATCTCGTCGGCTCTTTGTAGCCTTCTCGAGCGGCCGCGATGGCGCGGTCGGCGATCTCGGCGATCTCGACTTTCGTCTCGTCGTCGCGGACGACGATCAGGTCCCAGGGCTGTGAGAAGCCGACACTCGGGGCGTGGTGGGCCGCCTGAATGAGTCGCTCGAGGACAGCCTCAGGGATCGGGTCGTCTCTGAATCGGCGGATGTCCCGACGGGCGTAGATGGTCTTGTAGACTGCGTCTCGCTCGTCGTCGGTGAATGAAACCATCATTTCAGTGGATAAATCAGAGTTGCATAAAGACGGTGATCGGGTTCGGACGACGATCGGGAGCTCCAGACCGACATCGCGCCGTGTTCACTCGCCGACGTCGGCCGGATCGACGACCTCTCCTGTTTCGGGATAGACGCCGACCTGATCGCAAATATCCCCCATCGGGCAGGCGTCGGGGTCCTCGAGACAGGCGGGCGTGCGGGCCGTACAGTACTCACGGCCAAACTGGATCGACGCCGTGTGGCCGAAGCCGCATTTGGCTGCGGAGACGTCTTGCTCGAGGGTTTCGCGAACGGCCTCGTGGTCGGCGTCGGGTGGGGCGATACCCATGCGCCGATAGATACGGTGGACATGCGTGTCGACGGGAAAGACACCCGATCGGCCACCCGAGAACAGCAATACGCAGTCGGCCGTCTTGGGACCAACGCCGCGAACGGAGAGTAGTGTCTCGCGGACGACCGACGGGGTCTCGTCTTTGACATAGCGATCGAACGCGGCGGCGGAGCCGAACTCCTCGAGGACCCACGCCGCGGTATCGATGATGGTCTCGGACTTCTGGTTGTACAGGCCAGCACCACTGATCGTTTCGGCAAGCATCGACTGGTCGGCGCTTGCAAGCGACTCGGCGAGGTCGATGTCGTCGCCATCGTACGTCGCCAGCAGCGCGTCGTGGGCTGGTTGGCTCGCCTTGTCGCTCGTATTCTGGCTCAGAATGGTCCGAACGAGACAGTCGAACGCATCCTGTCTGTCACCGGTCCGGTCCCAGAATATCGACTCATCGTCATCGATCGTGACCGCGTTCTGTCCGCCGTCGATGTTGTGTTCGGGAAACCCGCGATCGCCGTAGCGATGGGCAAGGCGATTCACGACGGCTTCGGCACGAGAGTCTGTGACCATCCGTGCGGTGTCTCGTGGTTCCGGCGAACTAACGGTTGTGGTCGACCAGCCGACAGGATCACTACGTTCTTTCGCACTCCGGCCGCATATAGGAGACGATGGCGAAGCGATCCACGAAAGACATCGATCCAACCGACGCCGAACACCGCGAAGTCGGAGGCGGACTGCTCGAGGAGCAGATGGGGCCGAGTTCGTCACTGGCACACCTCTATCGCGGCGAGGTCCACCGGATGCAGGTCTGGCGGGAACGGCTCGATCAGACGACGAACTGGGCGGTGATCGTTATGAGCGCGATCATCACGTGGGCGTTCTCGAGTCAGGCCAACCCTCACTACATCGTCTTGCTCGGGACGACAGCGCTCGTCGCGTTCCTGTTCATCGAAGCCCACCGCTATCGTGGCTACGACCTCTGGCGAGGCCGAGTCCGAATGCTCCAACGGAACGTCTTCGCGTACGGTCTCGACGCCTCCGGTGGGCTCGAGGATCCAGACTGGCGTCAAAAGCTCGGCCAGGACTACCGCAGACCAGTTATTAAGATCTCCCTCGAGGAGTCGGTCGCCCACCGACTGCGACGGATCTACCTGTTTCTGTTCACAGTCATGCTCGGGGCCTGGGGGATCCACGTCGTCGCGTTCGCGACCCAGCCGTGGCCGGACAGCGCAGCGATCGGCCCGCTGCCGGGACTGCTGGTGACTGGCATCGTCGTCGCACTCTACCTCGTCGCCGTCGGGATTGCGCTTCGACCCCGCGCGTGGCAGGCAGAAGACGAACTGCACGAACAGGCCGTAGGCAGTCACCGGTGACGACGCGGTGACAGCACGGACATATCGACCGCGATCGCGCTCACTCCACGGTGATCGTCACCGTCGCCTCGGCGCCGTCGGCTAACGCGGCGACGAGGTCGCGATCGAATCCCTCGGCCGCGAACGGTGCGTCGTTCATGATCGTCCGGTCGTCGACGTACTCGCTCGTTCGGCCGACCAGACTCCGCTCGTTCGTCAACTCGAGGTCGGGATCGCCCCGTCCCGACACCGAGTCCGTGTGGCCGCCGGCCTCGATCGTAACCGTAATCGTCGCCTCCCGATCCTGGCAGGCCGCAATAAAGTCGGGATCGAAGTCGGCGGGTGCGCGGTCGGCCTCGATTGCGAGGATGCAGTCTCCGGCGGGGGTGAGAAAGTCGTCGGTCGTGACCTCGAACGTGCTCGAGTGCTCGGCGGTGACGTGCTCGTGACCTCGAGCGTGGATAATTTCTTCCATGCTCGAGGGTTCGGTGCCGGGCGGAAAACGGACTCGAATCACGGCCGCCCTGCTCGAGGCCGGGCACACCGATCTCGGACGTGTCTGTCAGTGCCGGTGCGATCGCGACCCGTCTCCCGGTTGTGCCGACACATCGGTACAGGAGTCCGTCTCAGTTCGCCGTGGACGCCGTCGCTGTCCGCTGGCGGGCTCGTTCGTGCTCCCGCCGGTGGGCCTCGAGGTCGAAGGACGTCTTCACGAGCACCATCACGGCGACAGCGCCGGTCGGTGCGCCGAACCACTCGAGCGGGATCGAACCGAGGACGATCGTCACGTGCAAGACGACGATGCGCTCGAGAGGGTCGACCATGAGCGTTACCGGGCCGTTCCGCTCGAACTCCCGTGCACCGAGATAGTTGAGGCGGTAGGAGAGGACATGGTAAATGGCGAGGGGGACAGCCGCGACAACGACCGCGGACGGCGACGCGGTTGCCATATCCGGAAACTCGCTTGGCAGTCCGTACAACACGAACACGCCGTGGAAGAGCCAGAACGCGCCGAAATAGGTCCCAAAGTATCTCGCGATCGCCCGATTCGGCTTCCCGACGAACGACTCGAGCGTCCGTGGGGCCGTGTCGCCGACCGAACTGATCTCCCACGCGGGCAGTTCGTCGGGATCGTCCGTACCCTCAGCACGACGGATCTTCGCGACGTAGGCCATCCCCAAGACGCCGCTCTCGAGCCAGTAGATCACCAGCAGCGAGTGCAGCGTCCAGCCGAAGAAAACGACGCCGACCAGTGAAACCAGATTCGCGACGACCACTCCGGCGGCGGCGATCCGAGAGCCGGTCCGGGACGAGCGCATAGCGATCGATTCCCGTTCCTGAATGATAAACGGTCCGCCATGTTTCTGAGACTGCCGAAGCCGCTGTCGTCGAACACGGTGGGCTCGAGTCGAGAGCATTCCAAGCCCGAACGGCAAGGGTCGAGTCGGCGGGCGGGTACTAGACCAGGCTTGCGCCGTCGAAATCCCCGCGGCTGTACTCGATATCCATCAACTCGAGGATGGTCGGCGTGATGTCGAACAGGTCGGCGTCATCGATCGTCACGTCGGCGTCGTCGACGTACAGCGACGTGTTGTCGAAGCTGTGCATCCCGTTTCGGGGACCAGTAGTGAAGATGTCGGAGTCGGCTTTGAACCCGGATTTGAGGTCGAAGCCGTTGTTCGGGATGACGACCAAATCCGGCGCGATATCGTCGTGGTCGCCGCGGAACGCGGCTTCCTTTTCGACGACTCGGTCGACGACCTTGTTGCCGTTTGGCCCCTCGAGTGCCTCGAGGTCGGCTTTGAGCTGATCGCGAACCTCGTCGTACTCCTCCTCGGAGACCGAGCCACGCGGTTCGCGGCCCTCGAGATTGAGGTAGAACCGACCGGGGATGAACGAGTAGGCCGTGGTGTCGTCGGCGATGTCGCCTAACTCTTCTGGACTGTCAGTGTTGAACGAGAGCCAGCCTTCCTCCTGAAGCCATGCGTTGAAATGGACCTCGTAATCGAGACTGGTAAAGCCGTGGTCGGAGGCCACGATCATGGTGACGTCCTCCGGCAGCAGCTCACGCAGCCGACCGATGTAGTCGTCGATCTTTTGGTAGAACTCGAGGAACTCGTCTTTGTAGTCGCCGTCGTGCTCGTAGTCTTTGAACAGGAAGTGGTTGACCCGGTCGGTCGTCATGAACACGCCGAAAAACAGGTCCCAGTCGTCTTCCTCGATGTAGTGTTTGAACGCCTCGAAGCGGGCATCGACGGTCGCATGAGCGTCCTCGATGAACTCGGCTTTATCCTCCTGATGGCCGAGTTTCGGATTAACGTCGATCCGGTAGTCCAGCGACTCGAGATGGTCACGGACGTCGTCCGGGTAGGCTGCTTTGTCGAGTCCAGGCGAGAGAAAGCCTGAGACCATCCGCTGAACGTTTCGCTGTGGTGGGAAGGTAACAGGGACGTTCATGACGGTCGCCTGTCGGCCAGCCTCTTGGATACGGTCCCAGACACGGTCGGCCTGCACTTCACGCCCCATCGGGACGTAGGTGTCGTAGGTGCCGACCTCCCGGTCCTGGAAGCCGTAGACGCCGGTTTCACCGGGGTTCATCCCGGTCGTTAGCGATGGCCAGCAGGCGCTTGATTCGGGCGGCACGATACTCGAGATCTCGCCTGCCGTTCCTTCGTCGGCGAGCGCTGCGAAGTTCGGAAACAGGTCCTCGTTTTCCGATAGAAGACTGTACGGCACGCCGTCGACCCCGATAAATGCGACTCTGGGGGCACCGTCACCCCGCAGTCGATCGAACAAACCCATGGACGGACGTAGTTCAACCGTATACAAGAAGGTTCGTTTCGGGACACTTTATTGAGAATGTCTACGACGGAGTCATGACTACGATATCGATCAAACAGCATCGACGTGACACGGAAGTCGTGACTCGGGATGACTGCCGGCGTCGCGGCCTTGAGCGAGACAACAGCGAGATCTGCCGCCTTCGGGTGTGAGAGGGCTACTCGTCGCTGTCGTCGTCCACAGTGGCATCGAAGTTCGTGGGGACGACCGTCAGGTGGGCCATACCGACACCGGCGTCGTCGGTGTCGTCTGCCTGGGACGTTCGTGGGGACGGGTTGGTTGCTGCCATAACAGGTCGATATACCCCGTCCGACCAGATAAAATTACTCATGCTCATAATGCATGAGCCAGACGCGAGCGTATAACTGCCGTGAATCAGGTCGTGACGAAAACAACAGTGGAGCCCCGGCGTGGAAAACGTTATCAGGTCGATCGACACTGGCATCGATCGCTTCCGGCGCATTGGGTCCGGGCTCGAGGTCATCTCAGCGGCCGACCATCGCTCTGCAGTCCACGGTCGATCAAAAAGTACTTTCGTAATCAAGTGTCATGTTCGGGACGACGGTCATCAGATTACGACAAGACGCCGTTCGGTTACAATCCACCAATATCCGGCGACAGCGTAGCCAATACATCGAAAATAAATTGGTCGAGAGTGGCGAATGGTTGGCAAGTCTTAAATAGTCTGATGACATTTGCAAAAGTATGTCAGAGGCACAATCAATCACCGACGGACAGAGTATTGCACGCGAGCTTACAGCGTTCCAGAACAACATCCTCGTCATCCTCGCTAAAGAGCCGATGTACGGCCTGGCGATCAAACGCGAACTCGAGGACTACTACGGAACGGAAGTAAACCACGGACGTCTCTACCCGAACCTCGACGAGCTCGTCGACCTCGGTCTAGTCGAGAAGAGCGAACTCGACAAGCGAACCAACCAGTACTCGCTGACCGACGACGGCTACGAGGCCGTCCTCGACGGCATCGAATGGACGCTCTCGAAGGTCGTCACGGGCGACGACCGCGCCGACGAGATCAACGAGATCGTCGAGAACAGCTACTGAACGCGACTCCCCAACTCCACCAGAAGCAGTTTTTCATCACGCGGTATCGAAGAATCCCTCAGGACGTGACTCCGAGGCGATTCACCGGATCTGTGTGTCAGGCATCGGCTCTTCGGCAGTCTCGTAGACGAGTCTGATCGACTCGTCGATCACGGCTCGTTGCTCGTCCGATGGCCAGCTGTTTCGCACGAAGTACTCCGTCCGAAACTCCGACAGCTCCTCGTCGGTCATCGCTTCGATCTGTTTTGCATAATGGTTGCCGACGAAATCGGCCAGTGCGGTCGCGTTGTCGCCATGGATATCGCCGTGGCTCGCTCGCACCTGTTTGACAAGCTCTCGGTTGTGCGCGTCGACGACGTCCCAGTCGTCGGGGTCGCCAGTTCCTTCTAGTGGGACCTCGACTGCACGGGAGAGATCGTCGATACGATCGGTCCTGATGACGCCTTCTGCCTTGTCGTGCCACTCCTCGGGATGGAGCACGAGCACGTCGTCACCATCATCGTCGCGAATACGGGCTGTAAAATCGTGGTCCTCGAGGAGTTCGGCCCGTCGCTGTGCGTGGGCCTGTGCCTCGCTTTCATCGGGAGTCGTCCGCGTGAGGCGAGTGAGTCGTTCGGCTTCGTCGACGACATCGGCAGGGAGCTCTTCGTGGCCGGCGTCGACTGCATCGACTTCTGGGTTGTCGGCCCCATCGGCGCCACTTTGGCGCTCGTTCGAATCGGTCATACTGATCCGTACGCGCTCGAGGACTTTTCCCTTGCTGGTCTCGTCGCCGAGCCGTCGCCGCCTCGTCTGTGAGGCGCCGTGAGAGCGCTCATCCCTGATCGAGCACCTCGTTCGCCAGACGGTCGGCACGAGCGTTAATCTCACGAGGGACGTGCTCGAGTGTCCACTCATCGAACGCAGACAGCAGCTCGTGGACGGTGACACGCTGTTCGCGCAGTTCCGGGTTGTTCGTATCGTACTCTCCGCGGACCTGCTTGACGATCAGCTCAGAGTCACCGCGAACGTGGACTTCGTCGTAGCCGTAATCGCGGGCCGTCTCGAGTGCCGAGATCAGTGCCGCGTACTCGGCCTGATTGTTCGTCGTCGTCCCGATCCGCTCACCGCCTTCGGCGACGATGCCGTCGCCAGTAACGATCACCCAGCCGGTGGCTGCAGGGCCCGGGTTGCCGCGACAGGCACCGTCAAAATAGACGTGCGCGCGGCCGCCGTCCTCGCGCAGCAGTGCCTCGATATCCTGTGGGTTCTCACCCTGGATGACGATTTTATCGTCGTAGGCGACCGCTGTCGCGCCCTCACGGCTTGCTCGCCAGCGCTCGTGGTCGGTGTTTCCCGATTCGACAGCTACTCCTGCATCCTCGAGTCGTTCTCGAGCGGCCTCGACGTCGCACTCGATAACCGGCATTCGTGGCTGTTGTCGGCCAGAATCGGATAAAGTCTTTCCGGTTCCGAATTGTAAACCTTGTCCTTGAAGCGCTGTGTGGCCTGATTTCGGGCAATTAGCGACAACGGATGAAAACTCGACCCAAGAGTTTATATACGTTGGTGATACTACTATAAAAGTGCGATGACACGGTCCACCCGCCAGCGGGAGCGAACGCGTGAGACGGACGAGACCGAGGATCAGGAAGGGGTTCGTGCATGCCCTGAGTGTGAATCGGAAAATCTCGTAAAAGACTCCGACCGGGGTGAGCTCATCTGTGAAGACTGTGGGCTCGTCGTGGAGGAAGAAAAGATCGATCCCGGTCCTGAGTGGCGGGCGTTCAACCACCAGGAACGGCAACAAAAGTCCCGCGTCGGTGCGCCGACGACACAGACGATGCACGACAAGGGGCTGACGACGACGATTGACTGGAAGGACAAAGACGCCTACGGCCGCTCTATCTCCTCGAAAAAGCGCAGCCAGATGCATCGGTTGCGCAAGTGGCAAGAACGCATCCGAACCAAAGACGCAGGCGAACGGAACCTCCAGTTTGCACTCAGCGAGATCGACCGGATGGCTTCGGCGCTTGGCGTCCCGCGCTCGGTACGGGAGGTCGCGTCAGTGATCTATCGCCGCGCGCTCAAAGAAGACCTCATCCGCGGTCGATCGATCGAAGGTGTCGCGACATCCGCGCTGTACGCTGCCTGTCGGAAAGAAGGGATTCCGCGCAGTTTAGAAGAAATCTCGGAAGTCTCCCGCGTCGAACGCAAGGAGATCGGTCGCACGTATCGGTACATCTCACAGGAACTCGGCCTCGAGATGCGTCCCGTCGACCCGAAAAAGTACGTTCCCCGCTTCTGTTCTGAACTCGAACTCTCCGAAGAAGTCCAGACGAAGGCCAACGAAATCATCGAGAAAACGGCCGAAGAAGGACTGCTTTCGGGCAAGTCACCCACCGGCTACGCCGCCGCTGCAATCTACGCCGCGTCGTTGCTTTGCAACGAGAAAAAGACCCAACGCGAGGTCGCCGATGTGGCCCAGGTGACCGAGGTGACGATCCGGAATCGATATCAAGAACAGATCGAAGCGATGGGAATTCACGGCTAACTCGTCCACTCACCAGTTTCGCCTTTTTATTACGGAGAGCGCGTGTACGCGCTGGACTACCCCGATACTGGCTGTCGAACCGCCAGCACGATCAGGTCCGAAAACGGCGTCTCGGATTCGCCGCTGCCACCAGCGTGTTCGGATAGCTCGGCAAGCGTAAAGCGGTGAATTTGCTCGTCCTCGTGGGTCAGCTTCTCCAAGACCAGCGCCTCGAGGTCCGGTTCGGCTCCCTCCTCGAGCAGGAACTGGGCGAGATCGCCGGGCATCCGGTCGTACGGCCGTGGAAGCACGAGCAGGTGGCGTTCGTCCTCGGTGACGGCGGCGGCGAGCCGGTCCATATCGGCCTCGAGGTCGCCACTTTTGTGCAGTGTGACGAACTCGGTGTCTTCCATCGGCGTTCGGGCACGGCTTGCAGCCATCTGGATCGAGGAGATGCCGGGGACGACGCGAACTGGTGTCTCTGGATCTTCACATTCTATGGCGTCCTGACGAGCCTGCGAGTCAGGGCTCGTGGAAGCGCGCTCCACGGCGTCTTGGACTTTCCCGACGAACTGATACCCCGAGTGGTTGGGGTCGCCCATCGCGACGGCCGTTCCCGACTCGCCATTTGCGACACGTTCGCCGAACGCCTCGAGCGCTTCGGCCTCGTCTTTGTAGCCACAGGTCAGCAGGTCGGCGTCGGTCAGGTCCTCGACGAACTCGACAACGGTCGTGAAGCCGACGACGACGTCGGCCTCGCTGAGTGCCCGCCTGCCGCGGGGCGTGAGAAACTCCTGATTTCCCGGCCCGACGCCGACGGCGTAGACTGGGTCGTCAGTCGCCTCATCGATATCTGGCTCCGGCACTGCCGCGGCGAACGTCGCCGGATCCGGCCCCGACTCGAGATCGTACTCGTCGCTCATTGCTCGCCCTCGGTCGCGTGGTCTCCGTCTTGTGCCGCTCGCGTCTCGGCGTCGAGCTCTAACTCGAGATCCTCGGTCCGGGCGTCTTTTGCGACGTGGATCAGCTCGTTCGTCAGCGCGGCTGCCAGTCCGCTGCCGCCGCGGCGACCGACGTTGGTTATCGCCGGCACGTCGTAGGCCTCGCTGACCTCGCGGATGCGCTGGCGGCTCTCCTCGGCTTTGACGAAGCCGACCGGCGTCGCGACGATTGCCGCAGGGCGTGTGCCGTTTTCGATACAGTCTGCAAGCGCGAACGCGGCCGTCGGGGCGTTGCCGATCACGGCGATCGCACCGTCGTAGACGCCCTGTTTGTCGAGTTCGAGCACCGAAGCTGCGGTCCGTGTCATCCCTGTTTCTTTCGCTAGTTCGGCCCCGTTACCGATCGCCTTGCGCTTCTCACAGTTGTGGCCGCGGCCGGTGATCCCGGCTTTCGACATCGTAATATCGGTGACGATGGTCGCCTCCTCGAGGACGGCCCGTGCGCCGGCGCGAACGGGGGCGTCCTCGTCGTCGCCGATCCCGTCACATCCCGTAAATTTGATCAGATGCTGGAACTCGATGTCGCCCATCGAGTGGACCGACTTCTGTCGAATTCGGTCGGCCAGCGTCTCGTCCGGCACGAACTGCCGGACGATATCCATGCTCGTCTCCGCGATATCCATCGCGTTCTGGGTCGTCGCACCCAGATCGGCGTACTCGTCCTCGAACTCCGATTGCTCAGTCATCGTTCGTCACCTCCATCGCCGGATTGGTCGTCCGCGCCTCGAGATCACCTTCGACCTCGAGGTTCAGATCGCGCAGCCGATCGACCGTCTCGTCGTCGGCGTCCCAAAGATCGCGCTCGATGGCCTCGAGTAAGGTGTCCGTGATGGACTCGAGCGCCCACGGGTTCACCTCGCGCATCCACTCCTGGCGATCCTCGTCGAAGGCGAATTTTCCGGCGACCTCCTCCCAGAGCGTGTCGCTGACGACGCCGGTCGTGGCGTCCCAGCCCAGCGTCACGTCGACCGTCGTCGAGAGATCGCCAGCACCCTTGTAGCCGTGGTCTTCCATCGACTCGAGCCAGTCGGGGTTGAGCACGCGGGCGCGCATGGCCTTGCGGACCTTCTCTTCGTTGGTGTAGACGTCCACGTTATCCGGATCGGAGGAGTCACCCACGTACGAGGCGGGTTCCTCGCCCGAGATCTCCGACACCGCGGAGATGAACCCGCCGTGGAAGGCGTACCAGTCCGAGGAGTCGAACTCGTCTTGCTCCATCGTGTCCTCGAGTTTGACCGTCGCGTCGACACTCGAGAGTCGCCGTTCGAAGGCGCCGTGGGCGTCGGAGACGCGGCCGCGCGACCCCATGGCGTAGCCGCCCCACTGGACGTAAACGCTTGCGAGATCCGAGCGGTCGTCCCAGTTGCCCTCGTCGACGGCCTTGTTCGTGCCGGCTCCGTAGCCACCGGGTTTCGTCGTGAAGACGCGGTGTTTCGCCGCTTTTCGGGCCGCTTTCTCGTCCAGCCCGTCGTCCTCGAGGTCGGCTTGCTCTTCCTCGACGTGTTTCTTCACGTAGTTCATCTCGTGGGGTTCGTCGAGGTCGACCACGGCGTCGACGGCGTCGTGGATAACACCCGCCGCGGCAGGGAACGCATCCCGGAACAGCCCGGAGACGCGCGTGGTAACGTCGATCCTGGGTCGGTCGAGGTCCTCGAGTGAGATCGGCTCGACGTCGTCGATGCGACCGGCGTCAGTCCACTGGGGTTCGACACCCATCATCGCGAGCACCTGCGCGATCGTCTCGCCGCGGGTTCGTACCGTGGGGGTCCCCCACGCCACGACGCCGATCTCCTCGGGGTACTCGTCGTTTTCGCTGTAGTGGCGCTCGAGGACGCCCTCGGCGACCTCGCTTCCGACCTGCCAGGCGGCCTTCGCCGGCACCTTGCGCGGATCGAGCGTGTAGAAGTTCCGCGCAGTCGGCAGCAAGTCGACGCCGCCGCGAGTCGGCGCGCCCGACCCGCCTGGCGGGACGTACTCACCCGAGAGTGCGTCCGCAGTTCTCGGGATCTCGTCTTCGGCACCCTGCACGCGGGGCTGGGCCTCCTCACAGATGTACGCGAGGGCCTTCCGGAGGTCGTCGTGGGCTCCTGGCTTCGCCCGCGCGTCGCCGATCGTCTCGAGGTCGACGATCAGGAGGTTGATGTTGACCTCACCGTCAGACTTCGTCTGACGAGCCTCGTCCTCGCGGCGCTCGGACGAGACGTCGTCGGACCGCATCTCGCGTTCCGAGACGGGGACGTCGAACTCGTTCGCCGCGAGCGTCTCGATCAAGTCGACGCTGGTCTCGTAGACGACGTCGGCGGCCTCGGCATACGTCATGCCAAGCGCGTCGTCGTACGTTCCCGGCGAGTCGAGCATCATCTCGTAGTCGACGCCCAGTGCGCCCGCCACGCTCTCGCGCAGGCTCGGCGCGCCGGGGTTCTCGAGGCGGGTCAGCGCGACGAGATACTCGGTCAGACGCTCACCTTCCGGCGGCTCGGACATCGTATGGAGCCCGAGTCGGATCTGGGTCGTCTTCACGTCGGTGAGATACTCGTGAATCCGTTCGACGAGATCGTCGATTTCGAGCGCATCGCCCTCGACGTCGCCTTCAGCGAGCGTCGAGCCGGCCTCGTCGGGGCCGCGAACGTCGGCTTTCTCGTCGATGGTACCTGTGATACCCAACTCGACCGCGAGATCCAACTCCTCGACTGTCTCGCGCATGAGACCCTCGAGATGTTCGCCGTCGTCGGCACGGGCGTCTTCCATCCCGGCCTCTCGGTACTGGTTGGCGAGTTCCTCGAGTTCGGATAGCTCGTCGTACGTGCCGGCGTTTCGCATAACTGGCGTGAGGTAGTCGACGATGGCGGCATACGAGCGCCGCTTGGCCTGGGTCCCCTCGCCGGGGTTGTTGACGATGTAGGGGTAGACGTTCGGAATGTCGTCGATCAGCTGATCCGGCGCGCTTGCGCCGTTGAGCCCGACAGTCTTGCCGGGGAGCCACTCGAGGCTGCCGTGGGTTCCCAGATGGACGACCCCGTCGGCCTCGAACTCGTTTCGGAGCCAGCCGTAGAAGGCGTAGTAGTCGTGGGGTGGCTGCAGGTCCGAGTCGTGGTACACTTTCGAAGGGTCCATGCCGAACCCACGTGGGGGCTGAACGGTGACGAGCACGTTGCCGAACTCGACGCCCGGAATCGCGAACGGCCGGTCCGGAACGTCACCCCACTCCTCGAGAATATTCTCCTGAAATCGCTCGTCGGCATCCGAGAACCACTGCTCGTAGGTGTCTGCGGAAACCACGTCGACCGACAGGTCGCGAACGTCCTCGGGCGCGACCCAACGGTCCTCGAGGGTGAGTTGGGCGGTCAGTTTCTCGACGAGTGTCTGGCCGTCCTCGGGCATATCGCCGCCTAACTCGTACCCTCGAGACTCGAGTTCTGCGAGCAGGTTCACGGTCGACTCGGGCGAGTCGAGTCCGAAGGCGGTCCCGATCCCGTCGTCGCTCGGTGGGTAGTTGTGGAGGACGACAGCGATCTGCTTGTCCTCGTTCGGCGTGTGTCGTAGTTGTGCCCAGTTGACTGCCAGCCGGGTCGCGTGGTCGACACGGTCATCGATCGGGTAGTGGTGTTTCGGCGCGCTGCCGATGCCGGCCTCGTCGTCGGTGCGCTCTTTGCCCGAGATGGGGTGCGTAATGACGTTACCGTCGAACTCCGGCAGTGCCACGGAGAGGGCGAGTTCGAAGCCCATCACGCCGGTGTCGCTGGATTCGTATCGCGAGCGCGAGCGCATCGTGGTGACCGTCTGCAAGACCGGCACCCCGAGCCGGTCGAGGAAGACGTCCTCAGCACTCGAGCCCTCATCGCTGGCGCTGCGGCCGCGCTCGTCCATCGAGAGCGAGAACATAAACGAAGAGAGCACGGCGTCGACGATCGGCTTGCCCGCGTCGTCTATCAGCCACGTGTCGGTCACCCACTCAGCGTCTTCCTGTTCGTCCGTATCCGTCGCCGGATTACAGAAGATCGGGAGCGCGTTCGCACCCTGCTCCTCGAGCGCCCGAACTTGGGCGTCGACGTAGCGGGTGTTCTCGTGGGTCCAGTGGGATTCGTAGAACCAGACCGCGACCGTCGGCTTGTCGGGGTCGTGGGTCTCGAGCAGGCCTTCGTACTCGATGCCCGGATGGTCGGGGTGGTAGACTCCCTCCGTTGGGAGTGTCGCCGGCTCGTCGTAGTCGACGTCGCGGCCCTCGTACTCGGCGATGAGGAAGCGACACAGGTTCGCCGTGTTGATCGTCCCGCCTTTCTCGAGGTACTCGTAGGCGAGGTCACGATGGGTCGCACTGACCGTCGTGTCCTCGATGGCGTAGGCGTCGCCGGTCGCCTTGACGATCAGGGGAACCCCCGCCTCTTCGAGGGTAGCCGTCGCATACTCGTAGCCCGGCATGCTGTCTTCGGCGCCGTGCAGCCAGAAAATCGCTGCCGTGGCGTCGGTCAATTCCTCAACGAACTCCTCGATGTCGGCCTCGTCATCCAGGTCGCTTTCCGACCGAACGACCAGTTCGACGTCCTCGAGGCGCTCGGCGGCCCGTCCAATCGAGCCGAGTTCGTTCTCCGTCGCGGTGTAGATCCCAATCCGTGTCATCGCGTTTTTAAACCTCTGTTGTGTTAGCTCAAATATGGTTGCAGACGCTGGGGACAAAAAGTTGTCGTCACTTCCTTTTCCGGCGATCGTCGGGCAAAACGAGCTCAAACGCGTGCTGCTCGCCGTCGCGGCCAACGACGGGCTCGACGGCGCACTTATTAGTGGCGAGAAGGGGACCGCGAAGTCGACTGCCGTCAGGGGACTTGTCGATCTGCTCCCCGAACAGCAAGCGGTTGCCGACTGCCCCTACGGCTGTTCGCCCGACGACCCGAGCCGGCAGTGTGCGGACTGTCGCGAGCGCGATCCCGCAGAACTGCCGGTCGAGACGCGACCAGTCCCGCTCGTAACGCTCCCCCTAGGGGCGACTCGAGACCGCGTCGTCGGCACGCTCTCGGTCGAGGACGCATTGGCCGGTGAGGCCGACTTCGACCCCGGCCTGCTGGCGCGTGCAAATCGCGGCATTCTCTACGTCGACGAGGTGAACTTACTCGACGACCACCTCGTGGACGTCATCCTCGACGCTGCTGCGAGCGGCATCAACACCGTCGAACGCGATGGGATCAGCCGCTCACACCCGGCCGAGTTCACCCTCATCGGGACGATGAACCCCGAGGAAGGCGACCTCCGTCCGCAGCTTCGTGATCGCTTCGCCCTCCAGGCGACTGTCGAAGGCTGTCGAGACCTCGAGGACCGCGTGGAGATCATCGATCGAGCACTTGGAGACCGCGGCGACGACGATCCGATGGCGTGCACCGACGCAGTCGAAACGCGCCGCGAGGAGCTTGCCACAGCCCGTGATCGGCTCTCGAGCGTGACGCTCCCGGCCGAGTTTAAAACGGAGATCGCCGGGCTCTGTCTCGAGGCCGGCGTCGACGGCCACCGTGGCGACGTCGCAACGGCCCGAGCTGCGAAGACGATCGCCGCACTCGAGGGGCGGACGACAGTCATCGAGTCGGACGTCTACGAAGCCGCCCGCTACGCGCTGCCCCACCGCCTGCGGAGCACGCCGTTCGAAGACGAGCCGGAGCTCGAGGACATCCTCGAGGACCGCTTTGACGAGGAGGAGTCGGACGGGGATGAGAACGAGGCTGACGACGCCGACGGCGAGAGCGATTCGGAGGTCGACGGGGACGGTGAGACGGGAAACGAGTCCGGCGGCGAGGATCGTAACGACGGCCACGACGACGCCGATTCGGGGCCTGCGGACGGAAGCGATGGTGGTGATGGCTCGAGCGACGGGCCCGACGGCGCTGGTGACGACGAGCGCCCCGACGACAGCGGCGACACAGCCGGTGGCGAGCCGTCACCCGCCGACACTGGTCCTGACGGGGATGGCGATGGCGACGAGACTGACGACTCGGGTGAGCAGGAGGGGGAGGACGGCGACAGGGAAGACGAGGCCCAGCCGCTGGTTCCCGGCCAGCAGCGCGCCGAAATCGCCGACGTCGGCGAGGCTCGAGCACCCGACCTCGAGTCGCCGGCCGTCGAGAGCCGCGACTCGACGGCTGCCGGTGGCTCACGCGCGAGTACGACGCCAAGCGTCGACAACCGCGGGGCACGCGTCCGGACTGAACCCGCCTCGGGCGACGGTGCCATCGACGCGGCGGCGTCGGTCCGATCGGCTGCCGCCCGTGGGAGTTCGCGCGTCGAGAAAGCGGATCTCCGACAGTCGGTTCGGGCCGGTGAGACGTCGGTGACCATCGTCTTCGCCGTCGACGCCAGCGCCTCGATGCGACCCGCGATGGAGACCGCCAAAGGCGTCGTCCTCGAACTGCTTCGGGACAGCTACCAGCAGCGCGATCAGGTCGCGTTCGTCGCCTTCGCGGGCGACGACGCCGACGTGCTGTTGCCCCCGACCGACAGCGTCTCGCTCGCCGCACGCCACCTCAAAGAGCTACCGTCAGGGGATCGCACGCCGCTCCCCGCCGGGCTCGAGACCTCGAGACGGGTGCTCGAGCGCGCGGAGACGGATGCCTCGGTCGTCGTGCTCGTGACGGACGGACGGGCGAACGTCGCCGACGGGAGCCCGACGGCGGCGACACGGCAGGCTGCACGCGGGCTCGCGGCCGACGAGGCGACGGTGATCGTCGTCGACGCCGGCGACGACAGCCGGGCTGGCCTCTCGAAACTGGTCGCGGACGAAACGGACGGCGAACTGGTCAATCTCGAGTCGCTGTCGGTCGAGACGGTTCGGACGGCGGCGAACCAGGCTGCCACGGACGAGTCCTAACGTTGGCGGTCGAGTGACGCCGAACCGCGTTACGGCGTGCCAGCGCCGGTGTGGATCAATACGTCTTTGACCCCCCTCGCACGTTATCCGACGAGTCTATGACTGATGAGGGGGACAAAGACGTAGACAGGGGCGCTGGCGACGAGGTTGATCGCGACGTCAGCGACCAGATCGAGTACGGAATCGACGACCGACCGCCGCTGGGTGAGTCGACGGTGCTTGGCATCCAGCATTATCTGACGATGGTCGGTGCGAACATCGCGGTGCCGCTGATTCTGGCGAGTGCGATGGAGATGCCGGCCGACGTGACTGCCCAGTTTATCGGCACGTTTTTCGTCGTCTCGGGGATCGCGACGCTGGCACAGACGACGTTCGGGAACCGCTACCCGATCGTGCAGGGCGCGCCGTTTTCGATGCTTGCACCCGCGCTGGCAATCATCGCCGTCGTCACCGCTGGCGGTGTCGGCGGTGCCGGGACAGACTGGCAGGCCGCACTCCTACAGCTACAGGGTGCGATCATCGTCGCCGCGGCCGTTCAGGTCGCGATGGGCTATTTCGGGCTCGTCGGCAAACTCCAGCGGTTTCTCTCGCCCGTCGTCATCGCCCCGACGATCGCACTGATCGGACTGGCGCTGTTCGACGCACCACAGATTACGACAGTCGACCAGAGCTGGTGGCTGCTCGGACTGACGCTCGTGCTCATCGTCCTGTTCTCGCAGTATCTCGATCTCAAACACAAGGCGTTCCGTCTGTACCCGGTTATTCTGGCGATTTCGATCGCCTGGATCGCCGCCGCGGCGTTGTCGGTCGATGGGACATTCGGTCCCGTCTCGATCGGCCCAATCGAACTTGGTCCGATCACGATCGACGGCGTTCTCTCCGGGGATCACCCGGGCTACGTTCCGCTGGGTGAAGTCACCGACACGTCGCTCCTCTTGCCGATCTACCCGTTCCAGTGGGGAACCCCTGAGATCACGACCGCGTTCATTATCGGGATGTTCGCCGGTGTGCTCGCCTCGATCGTCGAAAGTATCGGCGACTACTACGCCGTGGCGAATATGACGGGGTCTGGCGCACCGAGTGAGAAACGGATCAACCACGGCATCGGGATGGAGGGAGTGATGAACGTCTTCTCCGGCATTATGGGCACCGGTGGCTCGACATCCTATTCGGAAAACGTCGGTGCGATCGGGCTCACTGGCGTCGCCTCCCGCTACGTCGTCCAGATCGGCGCGGCCGTCATGCTCGTCGTCGGCTTCGTCGGCTACTTCGGCCAGCTGATCGCGACGATTCCGGATCCGATCGTCGGTGGCCTCTTCATCGCGATGTTCGCGCAGATCGTCGCCGTCGGCATCTCCAATCTCAAACACGTCGATCTCGACTCCTCGAGAAACGTCTTCGTCATCGGCTTTGCGCTGTTCGTCGGGTTGGCCATCCCCGAGTACATGGCTAACTTCGGCTCGACACTCGAGTTCCGCGATGCGGTCGCCCTCGAGGCCACGCTCGCGCCGCTGCTCGAGGCGGACGTGATCGCCGGCACCGTCGTCGCGGCATCGCTCGAAGCCGCGATGCAGGCGCTCGTTGACACCGTGTTCATCATCGGCTCGACGGGGATGGCTGTCGGCGGGCTCGCAGCGCTCGTTCTCGACAACACGATTCCGGGCAGCCGCGAGGAACGCGGGCTGGCCGAGTGGGACCGACTCACCGAAGACGACGCCGAGTTCGAAACGTTCTGGGAGCGCTGGACCGGCTCGGACGCCGACACCGACAGGCGCAACTGAGGTCGCGCCACCCGTTTTGGCTGTTTTCTCACAGTGTATGCAACCCGTCGAGCTATACGTCCAGCGCCCGACAAACAGTAGTAATGGCAACACTTCCACTCGAGGACGGCTCACTCTGGTATGAGACACACGGCGACGGCCAGCCGCTCGTGTTCATTCACGGCGGCTGGATGAACGGACAGACCTGGGCGCCACAGGTCGAGCGCTTCGCTGATGAGTATCAGGTGGTCATCCTCGACGTCCGTGGCCATGGCAAGACTGGTGCAACTGACTCCAGCCAGTACTCGATCGAACTGTTTACCGACGACCTCGAGGCGCTGTTCTCGGAACTCGACGTCGAAGACCCGATTCTCTGTGGGCTCTCGCTTGGCTCGATGGTCGCCCAGGAGTATCTGACTCGCCATCCAGATCGCGCAGCGGGCGCAATCCTCGGCGGTGCGGTTCGCTCGATGCCGCCAGTAACCCTGCCAGCAGGGATGAAACCGTTTATTTCTCCGCTGCCAGCATTGACGACGACGCTGTCGATGACGGGGCCAGAGATGATGTTTCGGTCGTTGCTGCTGTCGATTCAGGCAACAACCGGTGAGCAGTGGCTGTCAGTGGATCCGGCGGTGCGCTCGACGGCGCTGGATGCCGTTGGCGAGATCTCTCGCCGCGAGTTTCGGAAGGTGTTCAGCGCGCTCTACCGGTACGAGCCGTCTGATCTCTCTCACGTCGAAACGCCGACGCTCGTGATCCACGGTGAACAGGAGGTCCCGCTGGTCAAACAACAGGGACGGCAACTCGTCTCGGAGGTCGCCGACGGCGAGCGACTCGAACTCTCGAACTCGGGCCATCTCGTCAATCAGGACCGGCCGAACGCATTCAACGCTGCGACCGAGTCGTTTCTCGACCCGGCAGCGCGGTAATGTCCGCCCCAACACGTACGAATTATGAACAGTAACGCTCCGAAAGCCAACACGATTTGGCAGCGAGTGGAAGTTGATTGCATGCAAAAGGCTATCATGTGTCGGGACCACATAGTAATCGGAACGCCAGCCACGAATCCCTCACACTTATGAGCAGCAATTGTCCGGAGTCCGACGCCACCGACAGCACGGTACCGTCAAACGAGCACTGGTCCAGTGTTTCGAAACACGTTGTCAACAGCTATCTCGAGGCCAACAACGCGTTCCTCGCAGCAATGGGGATCTCGCCCTCGAGCGAGAGCGAGACAAGCACGATCACGACACGACGCAGGCCTGAGAACGCAGAGGCACCGATCACCGAACTCGCCTTCGGTAACGAGGCGTGGCTGATGGAGCGATCGGTCGACGACTACGACGACCTCGATGTCGGTGAGTACGTCCGGTTCACCAAGACGATCGATGACACCGACGTCTCCGCGTTCGCCCACATCTCCGGTGACACCAATCAACTCCATCTGACCGAGTCGTTCGCCGAACAGACGCAGTTCGGCGGTCGAATCGCCCATGGCACACTCGTCGCCGGAACGATCAGCGCTGCGCTGGCCCGTTTCCCCGGGCTCACGATCTATCTCTCACAGGACCTCGAGTTCCGTGCGCCGGTCGAAATCGGCACGACTGTCACCGCCAACTGTAAAATCATTGAGAAACTTGGCGAGACACGCTATCGGCTCCAGACGACAGTCGAGACCGACGACGAAATAACGGCGATCGACGGAGAGGCGATCGTCGTTATCAAGGAGCAACCTGCCAACTGATCGCGTTCCGGTGGCGTCGCCGAACCCTGACCGACGCGAAGCGTGCGCTTGCCGTCGACATCCGCTCCGCATGACACGGTCATCGCCGACACGATACAGGCCGCCACTGCGGCCGCGCCGTAAAGTCGGTACAGCAGTCCGTCACAGTCGTCGACGGCAATCCTGTGGCGTCGTGACCACCAAATCACCTTGGGCGAATGGTGATGTCCGCACGTCTCATCGTCACGGTAATGAGTAGCTCAGAATCGCAGTCAAAGATCGTTGCCGTCTGCCGTGCCTGTGACTCCGTCTACGTCTCCGAGCAGAAACCGGACGGGACGATCAGGCCCATTGGCGTCTCGGACGAGTGTTCCTGCGGTGACGGCGATTTTCACCGAGTCTCCATCCCGGACGATGCTGGCCCACCAGCGGCGCAATCTTCGAACTAAGTCACTGCTGGACGACCGTCCGAGCGTCCTGTTCGGCGTCGACATCCCCAACTATGTAGGGACAACTATGTTATGCCACACCAGTGTCTCTCGACTACGGGGAATTCAGAGGTAGCTATTCTGGTCCCCGATACACGACTGACTGCCGTTTGGCAGTTACTCGTGGACATCCTCCTGTTCGAGAATCCAACCATTGCCCCGACAGCCAGCAGATTTCGGTGCTGTGTCCGGTCTTCCGTCGGTATTCTAGCACTGCGGGCTGCGGAAGAGCACTGAAACGGGAATCATAAGTACACGGAGTCGTACGATCCATACGAGAATAGCTGTGGCAACCGCATCCTCGCCGTTCCCCCGCCCGATCGGCACTCGACAACGATTCTCTGCACTGCTCGCAGCGACTGCACTCGGTGTGTATCTCCTGTTAATCATCGGTGCAACGACGTCGCTGACGGATGCCGCGTCGGCGTGTTCAACGTGGCCAACCTGCCACGCGCCGACCGATCCACTGAGTCAAACTGAGCTCGCGATCGCCTGGGGCCATCGTCTCGCGGCTGTCCTCGTTGGCATCCTCGTCGCCGTGACAGCCATCACCGCCGTCATCGGTGACGTCTCGAGACGCGTCCGCGGAACGATCCTCGCCGGCACCGTCCTCTACGTCGTCCAGGTCGGCGTCGGTGGCGTCACGGCGATCGCCGGTCCCGCCGCAATCGCGCCCGGACTCCATCTCGGGCTTGGACTCGTGATCTTTACCTTGATCGTCCTCGCACTCGCGTGGGACCTCGAGCTCGCAACTGGGAGCGAGAACGATACGATCGACGACCCCGAGCCGTACGAGCCCGATACGGCGGCCGGCGATGGGACGGCCGTCGCCAGTCACCCGCTTCCCACCGGCGGCCTCGCTCGAGCACGGCTCACCGCGTTTGCGTACTTCAAGATGATGAAGCCGCGGCTGATGTGGCTGCTCTGTCTCGTTGCTGCCGCAGGGATGGCGCTGGCTGCTGGTCCAGAGCTGACACCTCAGGTCATCGTCGCCACGCTCGGCGGCGGTGTCCTCGCGATCGGTGCCTCGGGGACCTACAACCACGTCCTCGAGCGCGACGTCGACCAGAAGATGTCGCGGACAGCTGATCGACCGTTGGCGAACGAGCTGATTCCAGTTCGGAACGCGCTGGCGTTCGGTGGGCTGTTGACGGTCGCCTCGCTCGGCGTCTTCCTGACGATCAACCTGCTCGCGGCCGCGCTGGGCCTCGCCGCGATCATCTTCTACAGCGTCGTCTACACGCTGTTGCTCAAGCCAAACACGGTCCAGAACACGGTCATCGGTGGCCTTGCGGGCGCACTGCCGGCGCTCATCGGTTGGGCTGCCGTGACAAACGAGATCGGACTCCCCGCACTCGCGCTTGCGGGCGTGATTTTTCTCTGGACACCGGCCCACTTCTATAATCTCGCGCTGGCGTATAAAGACGACTACGCTCGCGGCGGCTTCCCGATGATGCCCGTTGTCCGCGGTGAGACGACGACCCGAAAGCACATCCTCTACTACATTGCGGCGACGCTCGTTGGCACCGTTGCACTCGCCTGGATCGCCGACCTCGGCGTGCTCTATGCCGCAACCGTTTCGATCTTCGGCGGGATCTTCCTCTGGGCGGCGATCGTGCTTCACTTCGAGCAGACCGAAGACGCGGCGTTTCGCTCGTTCCACGCCTCCAATGCGTTCCTCGGTGCCGTGTTGGTCGCGATCCTCGTCGATGCGCTCGTCCTCTCGGTCTCGTTGTTCTGATCGATCTCTCCTCCGCCGTGACGCCTTCCCCGTCGCCGTCGAACCGCACTTTCTAACCGTGGTGCAGCCATAGTTCCAGTCGAATGCACCGCCGTTCGTTTCTCACAGTAGCCGGCACGGGGGCGACCCTTTCGATCGCCGGCTGTACGTCGCTGTTCGAGGCCTCGCTTCCAGATGAACTCGAAGATGTCGAGCCCGATGCCGACCAGCTTCCGGTCCCGACGATCGCCAGCGGGCCAGTCAGTATCGACGTCTACGAGGATCTTGGCTGCCCCGCCTGTCACGACTTTCAGGCCGACGTCTTCCCCGATCTCGAGGCGCGACTCCTCGAGACTGGGGAGGCGACCTACCGCCACTATGACTTTCCGGTCTCGGCCGACGACCAGTCGGTCGCGATGGCGACCGCCGCTCGAGCGGTGCAGGCCGAGACGATGACCGAAGATGAGCCTGCCGGCGAGTTCTTCGCGTATAAGCAGGCAGTGATCGCGGCCGACGACTGGAGCGATGACGCACTCGCCGACCTCGCCGCGAGCGAGACCGACGTCGACCGCGACGCAGTCGCTGACGCCCTCTCAGATGGGACATACTATCCAACGCTCGTCGCTGACTGGAACCGTGGCGACGAGAACGGCGTCGAGGGCACACCGACTGTCATCGTCGACGGCGAGCAGATCGAGGACCCCTTCGAGATCGACGAGATCGTCTCGAGCGTCGAAGACGCACGCTAGGGACTGTCGAGTGAAGCGACGGCTTACCGGTTGCTGGATATAAAACGGTTCACGCTTTCGTCGCTGCCAGCGACGATGAGCTCGTCGTGTTCCTGCACGACGAACGAAGCGCCGGGATTCGTGATCAAGTCGCCGTTCCGTTCGACTGCGACGACGGTACAGCCAAGCTGTGCGCGGATATCGAGTTCTTCGAGGCTCCGTCCGACGAACTCAGGTGCCATCGTCCGAATGATCTCGAACTGTGTTTCCGGGGCCAGAATTTCTTCGTCCTCGAGCAACACCGACGAGAGCATTCGGCCTGCCACCGTCGACAGGGAAAGGACGTATTCGGCACCCGCTCGGTAGAGTTTGCGAACGGCTTCCGTCTCGTTTGCTCGCACGAGGACCTCGATATCCGGTGCGACCGCCTCGAGGACGAGCGTCGCGTAGATTGCTGTCGTGTCGTCATCGAGTGCGAGAACGATCGATCGCGCATCCGTACAGTCGATGGCGCTGAGCGTTGCCTCGTCGGTGATGTCACCGACGACATCGACACCGTCGGATGCCTCCTTGTCGACGACCGTCTGTGGAACCGCTGCGTCGGCGAGTCCCTCGCTGACAGTGCGTCCGACCTCGCCGTAGCCACCGACGATCACGCGCTGTGATCGCGTTGCCGAGGGTGAGACCGTTCTCGAGGTCAGTTCCGTCAGCGCGTCGTACTGACCGGCGACGAGCAAGATCGTGTTCTCCTCGACGACGGTCTCGGGATCCGGAACGGGCTCGAACTCTCCATCCATCCAGAGACCAATCACGTTGATACCCATTCGTTCGCGGATGCCAGATTCGGCGATCGTCTGTCCGGCGATATCGCTTCTATCCTCGACGAGCAACTCGGTGATCTCGAGTTGCTCGCCGAGTTCGATCGTCTCCTTGAGCTCTTCAGTGACTGACAGCGCCGCTTTCTGTGCGAGACTGTGCCCGAGAACCTGTCGCGGCCGAACGATGGCATCCGCACCAGCATACCGATGATAGGTCGCCACCTCGTCGTCTTCGGCGACGCTGACAATTTTGATATCGTCTCGAAGCTCTCGCGCGGTGAGGATCACTTCGGGATTGGCCTCGTCGGAGACGTCGATCACGATGGCGCGAGCGTCGTCGATGTTTGCTGCCCGGAGCGTCTGTTCTTGCTCTGGATTGCCAAGCATCGTCTCGATGCCATCGTCGGTGAGTTCCAGTACCGTCTCCGGATCGTCCTCGATGAAGACGTACGGGACGTCCGCGGCCTCGAGTTCGTTTCGAAGGACGTCTTCGCGTTCGGTATGCGAACAGATAATAACGTGGTCGGTCAGCTCGGTCGACTCCGCCGGCTGTCTCGCAAGCGCTTGCTGAAAGAGCGGGACGACGACCAACGGCAAGGCGAGAAAGACGAGCAGTACACCGGTGAGGTTCATCCCGATCACGATGGCGGTCATCGGGGCGGTCGTCCAGTCGTCAGCGTCGCCACCGAACCCGGCGGTAGTCAGGATCTCGATGACGGTCTGTGCCGACTGGAACAGCGTCCGGTGTTCGCCCTCGAACGCCATCATCGCCCACTGATAGAGAAGACTGTAGAGCACCATGACGCCGAAAACGGCGACCAGTGAGAGCCCGATCCGTCGCCACCAGGTATTCATTGCCCACAGATACGACAGAGGCCGTCTGAAAGCTGACGGTTCGCCGATGGATCGACCGTCCATCTACCACGGCGACTGCGATACGTTCGTTCGACGGTTCGAACGCCGTCTGCCGTGCCGACCGACCGGTCATCTCCGGCACGGATAGGTACGGTCTCACTCGTCGTCTGTTCTGGCCGACTCGATCCGTGCGAACTGCTCGTCGCCCAGTTCGAGGTCGACCGCGCCAACGTTCTCGGCGAGTTGGTCGGGCGTTCGCGCGCCGACGATCGGGACGCACGTAAACCGGTCCTGATCGATCAGCCATCGCAGGGAAACCTGTGCCGGCGTGGCCTCGAGTTCGTCGGCGACGTCCTCGACGGCCTTGAGGACGTCCCAGGCCTGCTCGGTCGCGTAGTACTCCTCGAACATGTCGTCGAGGCTGGCCCGCGAGCCGTCCGGCGCTTCGACCGCGCCGTCCTCAGTACGGTCGTACTTGCCCGTCAACAGGCCACCGCCAAGCGGCGAGTACGGACAGACCGCGAGCTCCTGATCCGCACAGACGTCGAGGTAGTCACCGACTGCGTCGTAGTGGGCGGCGTTGACCATCGGTTGGGTGACGTCGAACCGCTCGAGACCCTCGACATCGCTGGTCCACAGCGCCTTCGTCAGTTGCCAAGCGGCCATACTCGAGGCACCGAGATAGTGGACTTTCCCCTCGCGAACGAGTTCCGAAAGGACCGAGAGCGTCTCTTCGATCGGCGTCTCTTCGTCCCAACGGTGGATATAGTAGAGATCGAGGTAGTCGGTGCCGAGTCGCTCGAGGGTGCCCTCGATCTGGGCGCGGATGTGTTTCCGTCCGAGCCCGGAATCGTTCGGGCCGGGCTCGCCCCGACCGTCGAATGGGAAGTAGACCTTCGAGGCGATGACGAGGTCCTCACGGTGGTGGCCGCGGTCGGCGAGCCAGTCGCCGATCCACTGTTCGCTCGTGCCGTTTGGATCGCCGTAGACGTTTGCCGTGTCGATGAAGTTGATACCGTGGTCCCAGGCCGCATCGAGCAGTTCGTAGGCCTCCTCACGGTCGGTTTCGATGACACCGCTGGTCTCGCGGCCGAATCGCCAGGTGCCAAAACAGAGTTTCGAGACGGTTGTTCCCGTGTTGCCAAGCGTGGTGTACTCCATATGCGGGGTGTCGATTTGGAGGGTGAAAACGGACCGGAAAGCGGCGAGAAATAGCAGGTTCGGTCGGATTAGTTGTCTTCTTTGCCGACGCTGATGACCTGCAACAGCGAGTAGACCGGGACGCCGTCAAGCTCCTCGAGACCCTGTTTGTCCGCGAGCACGACACACGCAAGCGGCTCACCGCCCTCGGCACGAATTGCCTCGATGGTTTCACGCATCGTGGTGCCGCTGGTGATGGTGTCGTCGACGATGTAACACTCGCGGTCGCGGATACCCGCGAAGTTCCGGCTAAACGTGCCACCGAGCTCTTCGATGTCGCCTTCTTCCCACTGGTGTTTCGCGGGCGTGTAGGTCCCCAGATCGGTCTCGAGTGCGCGGGCAACGAGCGTCGCGATCGGGCCGCCAGCTTTCTCGATGCCGATCGTGAGATCGACGCCTTCGCCATGTTTGGCGAGCATGTCGGCCATCGCCTCCGCGATTGCGCCCATTCGCTTGCTATCTCGGCCGATCGCGGACCAGTCGACGTGGATGTCCTGTGGGCTGCTCCCGGGACTGGCCGCTCCCTCTCGGGCGGGCATATCTGTAGGCTCCGCCGTCGCGCCGCTGCGTTCGACGAGCCAGCTTGCCGTCTCCCGCGAGACGTTCAGTTCGTCCGCGATTTCACCTTTGGAGAGCCCGCGGGCTGCGAGCTCTGCTGCGCTCTCGATCAAGTCGTCAACGTTTTTCATATGGGCGTAAATTCGATCGCTGCTTTTATAGTCGTGTCGTCGTCGGCGAATCACTCGTCGGTCGTCACACTCGAATGTCTCGATCGATGGACCTACTCGGACGTCGAGACCCACCGCCAAATTCGCTCTCGGCCCGCTCACTCGAGTCCACTGGTTATAGTAGCCACTGACCGTCAGCGCGCACCCGATCGCACGGCGGCTGTGCGATCGGTGTGCAGACAGTTTCAGTTGTTACTCTATGCTGGCAGTTTTTCGGCAGTTTCTACGGGGCTGTAGATATATTCATTTGACATCTGGTTATATTATCAATGCGTTGGGCCAGTGGCGACTGAAACACCCTCGCAAGCACTGAAAACGATTATCCCCCTGCCCCTGCCTGTAGCTGACATGGAACGGTACGATCTCATCTACCAACTGTACGACGAGTACGAGACAGAGACGTTACAGGAGTACCAGGCGTTCGTCAACGTCTTTCCGGCGATCGACTCCCGTGTTGCACTGGAACACTGGCAGAGCGCGAACGAGGAACTCGAGGAGCGTAAAGACGAGATCCGCTCGTCGTTTGCCGCTGGCGAGACGTTCGCCGAGATCGCCTCGCGGGCCGACAGAGATCAGGCCTTTACGGCGCTGGATCTCGAGGCCAAGTACGGCCGCGCGGTGAACGTCCTCGTCTTGGACGTCGACGAGACGCTGCGGTCGGCCGGGGGAACCGACAACGAGATCCCACGCGACACGCTCCACGTGCTGACGGAGTTTCACGAAGCTGGCGTGCCGATCGTCATCTGTACGGGCCAGACCTTAGAGAACGTCAAAGGGTTCGCGATTCAGGGACTGGGCAGCGAGATCGTCCACTCGGGCGACCTCTCGATCGTTTACGAGGCCGGGACGGGCGTGTTCACGCCCGGCCACGGCGCACAGACGAAACAGTTGCTCTACGAGGAACTCGATGCGGAGATCAGAGACGTCTTCGACGACGTCCGCTCGCGGGTGCTTCCCGAAGCGCCCGAGGAACTTCGCCGTGGCTGTCACCTGCAGGGCAACGAGTTCAACGTCACGATGAAACCCAACTACGAGACCGGCTCGACGAAAGCCCGTGAGACCATCGACACCGCGCTGGTCTACCTGATCGATCTGCTCGCCGACGCTGTCGGAACCGCACTCGACGGGGCCGACGATACCGACGCCAACGGCGATGGCAACGGCAGCCGAGAGCTCAACGACGAGACGATCTGCGACTGGACACGTGCCTTCTACGCCGACCAGGACCCAGAGATCAGGGCCGTCCTCGAGGGCGAAGGCGCGTACCCCGATCTCGAGGTCAGCGAGGTTCCCGACCGCCTCACGGACGTCTTGAGCCGCATCGACGTCGCCTACTACGAGGCCGACGCGGCCGAGATCGGGAGCCTCGAGTTGAACAAGGTCGTCGGGGTTGAACGAGCGCTCGACGTCCTGGGTGTCGACGATCCGTTCTCGCTCGTGATGGGAGACTCCAAAAGCGACCTGCGCGTAATGGAGTGGGTCGACGAGAACGATGCGGGAATCTCAGCCGCGCCCGAACACGCCTCCCAAGACACCTTAGAGCACGTCCTCGAGACGGACGAACTCGTCTTCGATCGGGGAAAAAGCGTGGACATCCTCCGGACGGTGTACGCGCTGAACCGGCTGGCACGACTCGACTGAGACGATCGCTGGGCCCCCATCCGCGGTGGGCGTGGGCTACTGGAGGAGTGCCCGCGTCCGAACGGTTCCGGTCAGAACGAGCGTGCGGCCTTCGTCGCTGACTGAGTAATCACTCATCGTCCCCCATCGGTCGCCGATGTTTCGGTTCGAATCGACGTGATCGCGAAGCGCCTCGGGGTCTGCGTCTCCCTCGTGTTCATAGAGGAACACCTCGTGGAGGTCGCTCGTTTCGCCGTCGAACTCGTAGGCAGTCGCTGTTCCCGTGAGTCCAGTTTCCCAGTCGTCGAGGCTGTCTTCGATCCGTTCTTCGAGCTCGTCGCGTTGTGAGTCAGGGATGTCCTCGAGGTCCCCGTACTGTGCTTCGAGTCTCGAGTCGACAGTTCGAGGGTCGTGGATTTCTCCAGTGGCGAAATGGCCCGAATCGAACGCTGCCAACAGTGCATCGCCGTCGTCCGTCTCGGCCCAGGCCCCATCCGAACTCCATCGGGTATCGAGCGCAGCCTTGATGGCGGCAACCGGATCGAGATAGGTGTCGACATCGGCTTCGATAACGTGACTGTCGCCGACGGCAAACGCCAGGTTCCCGACTTCGTACAGCTCGAATCCCTCGTGTTCGCCCGCTTTGGAGAGGTCCTCGTCGTCCGAGCGCTGGTCGTCGACCCAGCGCTCGAGGGTTTCGTCGACAGTTTCGGGGTCAAACGATCCGGAAAGTGTTCCGATGTCGACCGAGGCGGTCTGCGTTTCCTCGATGGTCCGGCTATCGTGCCGTGTTTCGTACGAATGGGTGTATTCGTACTCCCACTCGACGTGCTGTGAGAGCTGCCAATCGAGGTCGGTTTCGGGAACGCCCACCTTCGACCGCAGCTCCGAGCCCTGCTCGAGTGGCCAGTAGACGATCAGTTCTTCTTCGTTGTCGAAGATTGCCTGTGGAACGACACTGCTGAACTCTCGGCCGGTCTGGTCGTACTCCTCGAGTGTGGCCTCTGCGTAGTTCTCGTTCAGTTCATCTTCCTGGAACAGTTGCGTAAACGAGAGGTCGACGAGCCACTCGTCGGCGGCCATCGCCGACGCGTCGTCGCCAACGACCGGAAGGCTGCTCGTACAGCCCGCAAGTCCCGCGGTGCCGACTGCGAGTGCCGTTGCGCTGCCGTTCCGGATGAAGTTCCGTCTTGAAATATTGTCAACCATCGGACCAGTCGAAACAGTACTGGAGAATGACATATTTGATTTCTTGTCGTTTCCGGCGCGGTTCACAACGCCGGCGGATAGCACAGCCGGCTCTCGAGTACCGCCTATCGAATCTCCGGGATCGAAGTCACTATTCACCCACCGAACGTATCGCCGCGTGTGACCGACTACGACGCCGTCGTCTACGATCTCGATGGGACGCTCGTCGACCTCGACGTCGACTGGGATGCCGTCGCCGAAGACGTTCGCGCAGTGTATGAGCGCGCAGATATCGACCTCCCGAGCACAGACCTATGGGACTTACTCGAGGCCGCAGCCGACGTTGGCGTGGCCGATGAGGTCGAGGCGACGATCGCCGCCCACGAACGCGATGGGGCCACGAGCGCGCCACGGCTGGCCCACGTCGACGAGTTGCTCGAGCGCTCGGTGCCGGTTGGCGTCTGTTCGCTCAACTGCGAGGCAGCCTGTCGAATCGCGCTCGAACAGCACGACCTCACCGACGCGGTCGACGTCGTCGTCGGCCGGGATACAGTTTCGACACAGAAGCCGCATCCGGAGCCGCTTCTCGAGGCGGTCCGGGAACTCGAGGTCGATCCAGCGACAGCGCTGTTCATCGGTGACTCTGCGCGGGACGAACTGACAGCAGAACGGGCAGGGATGGCGTTCGAATACGTCGGTGACGGGCCATCTGGCGTCTGAGTTTGGTCGAGTATCCGACGGTAGCAGATGCGAGTGGTTCGTTACGTCTGCTTGCGTTTTGCGTACGTGAAGACGACAAGGGCCGTGAGAAACCAGATTGGCGCGCCAACGCGGATCGCAAACTCGGCTCGAGCACCCCAGCTTGGCAGGTCAGCGTTCAGCGAGAGTATGGCGACGATCGGTGCGCCGACGAGAATCGTCACGACGAAGGTGACCTGCATCACCCAGCCGTAATCGACACCCTCGGGCGTAGTTGTTTCGACGGGTTCTGGCACGGCTGACAGTGACGCCCCAGCCCTCTTAACTACCGCGGATGCCGGTTTTGTTCCCGACGGTTCGCCACACTGGGGAGTCGTCTCGGCTCGCGAGACGGGATGAGAACGGTGGCGTTTAATCATCGGAGACGAAGGTGTGTGTATGCCTACCGTCCGGGATCTCAGAGAGCAAGCAGGTGACGAACCGATCACGATGTTGACGGCCTACGATGCGCCGACGGCAGCCATTGTCGACGATGCCGGCGTCGATATTATTCTCGTCGGCGATAGCGTTGGTAACGTCTCGCTTGGCCACGAAACAACGGTTCCCGTCACTGTCGACGGCATTGCCCACCACGTCGGCGCGGTCTCGCGAGCCACCGACGACGCACTCATCGTCGCCGATATGCCGTTTCTCTCGTTCGGTGTCGACGAGAAAGACAGCTTAGAGAACGCCGGCCGGATGCTCAAAGAGGAGGGTGCACAGGCAGTCAAACTCGAGAGCGGCCCTCACACTATCGAGCTCACCGAGAAGATGGCTCAGCTTGGCATTCCGGTGATGGCTCATCTGGGGCTGACGCCACAGCACGTCAACCAGTATGGCGGCTATCCGCGACAGGGGACTGATCAGGAAGCAGCCGAGCGAATCCTCGAGCTCGCACTCGCCCACGAGGAGGCGGGCGCGTTCTCACTGGTGTTAGAACACGTCCCATCGAATCTGGCGGCCGAGATCACGGCGGCGCTCGAGATTCCAACGATCGGGATCGGTGCCGGATCGGACTGCGACGGACAGGTGCTCGTGGTCAACGATGCCGTTGGCCTGAGCGAATGGTCTCCTTCGTTTTCCAAACAGTTCGGAAACGTCCGCGAGGAGATGAAGTCGGCGATCGACGACTACATTTCGGCCGTCGAATCCGAATCGTTCCCCGCGGCCGAACACAGCCACGAAGAGAGCGACTTAGACGAACTCTACTGATGATCTGGGCGATGGCAGCCGAAGCGTGCTGTACTCCGAACTCACCAGAAGACAACTGGAAACTGATTCAGACAGTGTCCAAGACACATAATAAGGACATATTATGACGAAATAGGTATTTTATATCTTTATCGGGGCAATTTATATGTCTTGATCGAGGATACAGAACTACCGACGCGGTGACAGAGACAATGTCCGAACAGCCAGACACCATGATCGAGCCAGCAACAGAAACAGACGGTGCCCACAGCGCCGACGCGGATCACTCGGCAGCGCTCCAGCACGTGACCGTCGAACACGACGACGAAATTGCCGTCTGTACGATGTTTCCACAACACGTCGCCGAAGATGAGGTCGCCGACCAGTGGATCACGGCGACGGGCGAATCGTTCGTCTCGCTCGAGGACGCCCGGTAGGTACTCAGTATTCGAAACGCGCAGTTCTGGTGGCATCCGGCCCGACCGTGCTGCTTCGCTTTTCTGGACGCTCCTGCGTTCGTCGCCCGGATGCGCGCAGCTACTCCCGTTCGAAGACGATATCCAGAAACTCACTGACAGCGGCGTTGAACGCCGTCGGCTGCTCGAGCATCGCGAGATGGGCCGCCCCCTCGAGTTCGGCGAGCCAGGCGTTGTCGATCTCGTCTGTGAGGAATTCGTGGTATCTCGGTGGAGTGAGCTTGTCGTGTTCACCGTAAGCAGCGAGGACGGGGCTGTCGATCTTCGAGAGATCGTTTCGAACGTCGAACTCGTGGCAGGTCAGGAAATCGCGGCGGGTGACGTCTTGGCCCGTCTCGTGAAGCTGTTGCATCGACTCCTCGCGCAGCTCCGGCACGGGGTCGTGAAAGAGTCGGTCCGGTCCATGCAGGAACTCGACGGCACGCTCGAAGTCGTTCTCGAGCCAGTCGAGCAGATCCTCGAGGACGCCGAGTCGTGCGCCGGTGCCGGTGAGAACCGCTGCGTCGGGCTCGAACTCGCGTTCGATCAGAATGTGCATGACGACAGCACCGCCAAGTGAGTTGCCGACCAGTACCTGACTGTCCGTCTCGTCGACGACGGCAAGCACGTCATCAGCGTACGCAGAAAGGCGTGTATAGCCAGGTCGAGCATCGACATCGTCGGAGTCGCCGTGGCCGCTCAAATCGAGCGTGACGACCGGGTTTTGATCAGCCAGACGGTGCTGTGCCCGCCAGATGTTGCGTGAGCCACCGCTTCCGTGGACGAAGCAGACCGGCGCACCATCCCCGCCGCGATCAGCAACCTCGTAGGCCGTGTCTCGGCCATGATGTGTCACAACCTCCATAACGTGTCGAACGAGCGGAACAGGCTTAAACTCTCGAGTTGTCGACGATCCGTCGAGTCGCGCTCTCAGAGCCACCCGATTTGGTGTGAACCGCGAACAGTGTTCTTTTGTCGAATGCAGAGCCGTCATCGCATCAACCAGCGAAAGAGATATATACTATGGGTGCTTACTTTGGGTTAGTCGAAACATGACTCTCGAACAATTCACTACAGAAGCAGGGCAGGTTGCCCGCCAGTATGAGTACGACGAGTGCTCGGTGCTGGCCGTTGACTTCGGGGTCGCCGAGACGGATGCCACCGTCGACCTTGTCGACGATACGGTTATCGTCGTCGTCGATCGCGCGGAACGACGTTCCGCTGACCGTTCAGGCGGCTCGTTCCCCGAAGACGGCCAATACGAGATTAATCTTCCCGATGGCGTGGATGACGCACACACGTTTATGAAAAACGGCGTCCTGACTGTCGAGATGGAGGGCGATCTATGAAACTTACCGTCAAACCACTGAAACAGAAGGACGCAGGGCGTGGACTGGCCGCGATCGACCGCGTCTCGATGCGCGAGCTCGACCTCGAGAACGGCGATTACATCGTCATCAAGGGGAAAGGTGACAACCAGTCGGTCGCCCGCGTCTGGCCCGGCTATCCCGAAGACGAAGGTCGCGGGATCGTCCGGATCGACGGCCGCCTCCGACAGGAGGCTGACGTCGGGATCGACGACCGTGTCGAGATCGAAGCTGCGGACGTCAACCCCGCGAAATCGGTCACGGTCGCGCTCCCACAGAATCTCCGCATTCGCGGCGACATCGGGCCGCTCGTGCGCGACAAACTCAGCGGGCAGGCCGTCACCGAAGGCCAGACGGTACCGTTCTCGCTCTCGTTCGGTCCGATGGCCAGCTCCGGCCAGTCGGTGCCACTGAAGATCGCGAACAGTTCGCCGTCGGGCACAGTCGTCATCACGGACTCGACGAACATCGAGATCTCCGAGACGCCGGCCGAACAGGTCAGCGCCGGCGCGGGTGCGTCCTCGGAAGGCGTCCCAGACGTCACCTACGAGGATATCGGTGGCTTAGACGACGAACTCGATCAGGTCCGCGAGATGATCGAGCTGCCGATGCGCCACCCCGAGCTGTTCCAACAGCTTGGTATCGAACCACCAAAGGGCGTCCTCCTGCACGGCCCACCGGGTACCGGGAAGACCCTCATGGCGAAAGCGGTCGCCAACGAGATCGACGCCCATTTCGAGACGATCTCCGGCCCGGAGATCATGTCGAAGTACTACGGCGAAAGCGAGGAGAAACTCCGCGAGGTGTTCGAGGAGGCCGAAGAGAACGCCCCCTCGATCGTCTTCATCGACGAACTCGACTCGATCGCCGCAAAGCGCGAAGAAGCCGGCGGTGACGTCGAACGCCGCGTCGTCGCCCAACTGCTCAGCCTGATGGACGGCCTCGAGGAACGGGGTCGTGTAACCGTCATCGCGGCGACCAACCGTGTCGACGACATCGACCCCGCGCTCCGGCGTGGTGGTCGCTTCGACCGCGAGATCGAAATCGGCGTGCCGGACAAGGAAGGCCGCAAGGAGATCCTGCAGGTCCACACCCGCGGGATGCCCCTGACGGACTCGGTTGATCTGGAACACTACGCGTCCAACACCCACGGCTTCGTCGGCGCAGACCTCGAGTCGCTCGCTCGAGAGAGCGCGATGAACGCCTTGCGTCGCATCCGCCCGGAACTCGACCTCGAGTCCGAGGAGATCGACGCCGACGTCCTCGACCGACTGCAGGTCAACAAGCAGGACTTCAAGGAAGCGCTCAAGGGCATCCAGCCCTCGGCGATGCGGGAAGTCTTCGTCGAAGTTCCCGACGTCACGTGGAACGACGTCGGCGGGCTCGGCGACACCAAAGAACGGCTGCGCGAGACCATCCAGTGGCCACTCGACTACCCCGAGGTGTTCGAGGCCATGGACATGAACGCCGCCAAAGGCGTCATGATGTACGGTCCACCGGGGACCGGAAAGACGCTGCTCGCCAAGGCCGTCGCCAACGAGGCCGAATCGAACTTCATCTCGATCAAAGGCCCCGAACTGCTGAATAAGTACGTCGGCGAGTCCGAAAAAGGCGTCCGTGAGATCTTCGAGAAGGCGCGGTCGAACGCACCGACCGTGATCTTCTTCGACGAGATCGACTCGATCGCCGGCGAACGTGGCCAGCGACAGGGCGACTCCGGCGTCGGCGAACGCGTCGTCTCCCAGCTGCTGACCGAACTCGACGGCCTCGAGGAACTCGAGGATGTCGTCGTCATCGCCACCACGAACCGACCGGATCTGATCGACTCGGCCCTGCTGCGTCCCGGCCGACTGGATCGCCACGTCCACGTCCCCGTCCCCGATGAGGACGGCCGCAAGAAGATCTTCGAGGTCCACACCCGAAACAAACCGCTGGCCGATACGGTCGACCTCGAGTGGCTCGCAGGCAAGACGGAGGGCTACGTCGGTGCCGACATCGAAGCCGTCACCCGCGAGGCCTCGATGGCTGCCAGCCGCGAGTTCATCAACTCGGTCGAGCGCGAAGATATCGGTGACTCCGTCGGCAACGTCCGCATCAGCACGGACCACTTCGAACACGCACTCGAGGAAGTCGGACCGAGCGTGACCCCCGAGACGCGCGAGCAGTACGAGGAGCTCGAAGAGCAGTTCCAGCAGGCAGAACCGACCACGGAAAAAGACCAGCTCGGTCGCACCTTCCAGTAAGCAGCCACGTTGCTGACCCAACGCGGTGCCAGCGGCAGTGGCGGGTGTTTTTTCACGGATTCGATGCAGCCAGCGGCTGCGCTAGTGAGTACGTTCGTCGTGCCACGCTGACTCAGCAGGCCGCGTCCTCGACTGAAACGGTCACTGTGACGGTCACGTCGCTCCCAGCGGGATGGGGGCCAGCGCACTCGAGGGCCGTGTCGTTGCCCTCGTTAGTTGGCGATGCTCATGTCGTATCGATCCCGGTTTCGTAGGTGGCCTCGTTATCGACGACCGCGAGGTATGCAGCCTCGCCAGCCTCGTTGCGGTCGACGATCGCGCCGTCGGTAATGAACGACTCACCGCCGTCGATCCGTGCCAGCACGACGGTTCGGTCGGCATCGGCGTCGACTGAAACGACTTCCCCCGGCGCCTCCTCGCGATTGAACGACGACCAGCTAAGACGCTGGCTGATGTCGTCGGTCGTGACCAACAGTGCGGGGTCGCAGCCGCGGTACTCCCCGACCGGCTCGCCGTTGACTGACTGGGCGTCGCGGGCGGCCATCGACGCGCAGGTCGACCCAGCAACAAAGACGCGTCCGTCGGCCGCCGAGACATCGCTGACACTGAAGGTGTTCGATTCGCCGTCGTCCTGTCTGGCCATCGTCAGCTGGGCCGACTCGACGTCGCCGCTTTCGGCGTCGAGGCGCGCGTGATACGCGATGTGTGCCGAAGCGGTGTCCCAGAGGTTGTTGTAGTGATCGACTCGTTCGACGATTTCGTCGCCCGCATAGCGCTCGCCGTCGTACCGGAAGATCGTCTTCGAACCGGCCGACTCACCGAGGACGAACAGCTCGCCGTCGACGTACTCGATCCCGTAGAGACGCGTGTCGGCGATGTTGTCCTCGAGGTTTCCCCCGTCGAAGCCAAAGCGCTGCCACCGAAACTCGCCGTCGAACGAGTAAGCAGTAGCGTAGGCAACCTGAACCGGGTTGCCGCCCGGCAGCGACTTGTTATCAAAACCGACCTGATAGATCGTGTCATCGTCGTCGTCGAGTTCGATGTCGGTGAGATAACTCCGTTCGACAGACTCGGTCGTGAGCGTCTCACCGTCCCGGTCGTACACCGTGTAGGTGTTGTTCTCAGCGACAGCGTAGCGCCCTCGTGCATCGACCGAAACGGCATCAGCAGCTCCGTCGATGGGGTCTCGGTGCGCGATCGTTTCTGGGTCGTCGAGATCGACGACGAAGACGTGCTCGTCTCCTCCGACGACTGCCCGATTTGCGGTCCGGTCGTAATCGACCGCATGAACCGGCTCGTCGAACTCGTGCGTTCCTTCTATCGCGGTGGCGTCAGCGGACACGTACATCAACGAGCCGACCGTTTCGTCCTCGTCGTTCGTTGCGACGAGTATTCGCCCGTCCGCCCCGAGGTGGACGGATTGCGGATCGATCGCCTCGTCGTCGAGGTACGTCCCGGCCTCGAGTTCGATGTTCGTCGTGTAGAACGGGCGATCGTCGAGGTTCAGTTCGTAGCGGAGAATTCGCTGGTCGATGTCCGTGTCCGTGTGATAGTCGTCGAAGTCCTGGACGGCGTAGACCGTCCCATCGACTACGACAGTCTCCCGGATTCGCAGCGCGGTGTTTTCGACGTCAATATCGGCGTCCAACGGCGGGAGGGTCCAGAGCCGGTGGTTCTCGATGGCGAGCGCTCCGAAGCGACCGCTAATACAGATCGCGCGGGCGCCACTATCGCCGGGGACGCACGATGGACCGTAGCCGGAACTCTCGTGGCGAAGCGACCACTCGCCGTCACCCTGGTACTCGTAGAACTGGGCGATCTGGGTCGTCGGAGCGCGTTCTTTGGCCAGGTACACCGTTCCATCCGCGCCGAGTCCCAGGGCACCGCTGTCCTCGTGTGCTGTCGACCAGAAGCCCCCCTCGTAAACGAAGATACCACTGTAGTTCGATTGATACCAGATTCGGCCATCGTCGTCGACCAGCAGGGAGACGTGCGGTTTGCCGTCGAGATCGTCGAATGGGAACTCGAGGTTTTCCCACTCCCCGTCAGAGACGTCAAAGCGGTAGAACTCGGGATCCGTGTCATCGCCGCCGCGTGCGATGAGTTGTCCGTCGCCGTACGCGATTCCCTTAACCCACTCATCGTCCTCACGGCGACAGCTGAGACACTCCCACTCGCCGTCGACGAGTTCGAACAGGTGCCAGTGTGAGACAACGAACACTCGGCCGTCGGCGACTACGACGTCGTCGATTCCGTAAGCGACCGGCCGGTCAGCGATGTGGACCCAGTTGTCGCCGTCCAGTTTGAACAGCCCGTCTGTTCCCGACCCACGAACCGTCAGATAGAGTGTCCCGTCGTGTGCGTCCATCCCGTGGACGTCGTAGGCATCGGGCAACCCGTCGTCGACGATCTCCCACTCGAAGTCGTCCGAGACGCCAGTCGTCGTCTCTCCGTTTCGTGCCAACACGTACACGCTGCCGAGGAGTCCCGCGGTCGCCGCCACACCCAGTGCCTGTAGTGCGGATCGGCGCCCGACTGTCGGCTGAGCGTTGGCCCGGTTTTCCTTCGACGGCGAATCCGGACCCTCGGGTGGTGATTGCCCGCCCATGTATTATCTCCGTAGCAGAGTGTCGTTCTTCCAGGACTGTAGGCACCTCGGTTACGCTCGAGCGACCGGTTTACCGTCCAAACAAAAAACGAAGGTCACTGCGATCGAACCGATTACGCGGTAACTGCTGGGAGGTCTTCGAGCACCGCTTCGGCGTGTCCCTCCGGCGTGACATCCTCGTAGACGGCCTCGATCAGGCCATCGGGGCCGACGACGTACGTGTTGCGGAAGACGCCGTCGAAGGTGTTCCCGAACAGCTGCTTCTCGCCGTAGGACTCATACAGCGTCGCGACCTCGCCGAGTTCGTCGGAAAGTAGATCGAACTCGAGGTCGTACTCGGCGGCGAAGGGCTCGAGATCCTCGACGGGATCGTCGCTGATCCCGACAATGTGAGTGTCACGGTCGGCGAACTGCGAGAGTGCGTCGTTGAACGCACAGGCTTCGGTGGTACAGCCGTCCGTGTTCGCACGTGGATAGAAGTACAGAACGAGCCGCTGTCCCTCGAACGCAGACCGGCGGACAGCCTCGCCGTGTTGGTTTAGCAGTTCGAACTCGGGCGCCTTGTCGCCTACATCGAGCATGGCCGTGTGTTAGCGACTGCTATTGTATGTATTGTGATTCCGGCCGATCGAATCAGCAACTGGCTACTCGAGCGGTTCGGCTGCCTCTCGTTCGACAAGTGGGGTGGCGTTTTGGGCGGGCAGGGTGACGACGTCGTCGGTCGAGAGGGTGTACTCGCGGTCGTCGACGCCGAGGATCGAGCCGATATCCTGCGTGATTCTGACAGTGACGCGATCGACGTCGTCACCGCCGTTCGTCTCATCAGTCGAACCAGCATCAGCGACAGCCTCGTCTGGTGGCGTCGAAGGCGGTTCGGCGGGCGCGTCGTCGATCGACGGCCCATCGCCGCCCATGACATCGGCAGGCGTGACACCACTCGAGCCACCCGACTCGAGACCTGCCTCGACGTCCAAACTGTCGGATTCGTCGGCAGGGATGTCACCCTGTGGGGGTTCCTGTGGTGGGGCCGGCGGTGTGTCGGCGGGCTCGCTGTCGGCCGATGGCGCCGTCTCGTCACCAATGTCGGGTGCGTCGGGTTCGACGTGTGTCCCAGTGTCGACACCCTCGAGGACGTCGAGCACGCGGGATTTGTTCGAGCCGATACGGTCGACGAGGTCGTCGAAAAGGTCGGCCTCTTCGGCGGTCAGTCCCTCGTCGTTTGCGGCCATCCCGGCCGCGGCGAGGCTGGCCTGTTTGACGAGTTTCCCCATTCGGCGCTCGTAAATCGCCTCGACGACGTCTTTGGCGGTCTCGATCTCGTCAGTGAGACGACCGATCTCGGGTGAAGAAAACGGGTCATCGACCTGGTCGGCGACGCGCTCACGTTCGTCCTCTAACTCGGCGATGTACTCGCCGACCTCCTGGTAGAACGAGGGGCGAAGATTCTGGAGACTGTCTTTCTTTCGCTCCTTGCTCTGGACCGACCGCAACTCGTCTAGGTTCATTCTTTCTCCTTTTCAGCCCTGCCGCGTGCCATCAGGAACACGGCAACGTACTCTGGTAATGACTGGTCTCCCTCCGAGACCGTAAAGCTATCCCCACCGAGTTCGACCTCGCCGCCGTCGGTGACGTCGACCGTAATCTCGTGGCCACGGAACGTCTCCGGCACGGCGTCATCGAGTGGATCGAAGTCGGCGATCTCGTCGCGCTCGAGGCGCACCGTTTTGAGACCACTCCCGCCGTGAAGACTGCCCGGTAGCCGGATAAGCCGATTCGTGTCGGTGGTAACGGGTTCGTCGATCGGCGCGTTGTCTTGCTCGACCGCCCGCATCGCGAACCGTTCTGCCAACTGGGCGATCGCTGTATGGACGGTGACGTTGCCCGCCTCGAGTTGCTCGCGGTTGTTCCGAGCGGCGTTGAGTGTCGCCGTCGCCTTCCCCTCGCCGATGCCGTCGAACTCCTGTAGGCGCTCGAGCGCGTCCTCGTCGTCGAGTGCGAGGAGTTCGTCGAGAAACGCCATCAGGTGGGCGTGCGTGCGTGCACCCCAGCCACCTTCCGTTCTGAGCGTTCGGCGCTCGGTCGGCGTCTTCCGGCCCAGACCGGCGACGGTCTCGGTCTCGATCAACGATTCGAACTCGAGTCCGATGCCGCGGACGTAGTCGACGATCTCTCGGCGGTGTTCTCGTTCGAGATGCAAGACGTTCTCGTCGCGGACGTGGACGTGATACCCCCGGCCACCCGAGAAGACGATCTCGAGGTCCTCGAAGCCGAAATCCTCCTCGAGGAACTCGAGGAGTCGGCAGAGCGCGTCTTTACACTTGGCGAGCATCTCGCCGTAGGAGTCCTCGCCGAGGGTGACACTCGGCAGATGGTCGGCGTCGAGATCGAAGACGAGATCAGCGGACTGCCAGTCTTTTTCATGCATCGAACTCGCGCCGGGATCGCGAAACCGTCCCGCCGAGAAGTAGATGTGTTGTGGCCGTTTCCGGACGAGAAACTCCGAAAGATCGCCTAACTCGAGCAGCGAACGGTGTCGGACCATCGTCGTCTCCGGACCTTCTGTCCAGGGAATAAATCCCCACTCGCGTTCGTTGGCCGCCGGAGGCGGAGTGATCTCTGTCCGCCGGTAATGATCACGAAATCGTCCCCGAAGATAGGCCCTCGTTCGCTCCTCCATGCACCTCGATTTCTCGTCGGCACGGCATTATAGGTGTGCCGAACTGCGGCGGCCAGACGTCGCTCGTCTGTGGGGAAATAACAAGCGTCAGCGGCGGGGCCTATCGGCGCATCAAGTCCGAAATTTTGTCGGCGATCCCGACGTCGGAGCCGAGTTTCAGATAGTAGGCGTCGCCGTTGTCTTCGTAGTAGTCGTCGATACGTCGTTTGATCTCGAAGCCGAGATGCTCGTAAAACTGGAGGGCGTTTTCGTTGGTCGTCCGAGCGTGGCACGTGATCGTGTCGTGGTCTTCGGCAACGCGGGCGACGAGTCGTTTGCCGATTCCTTCTCCCCGAAGATCGGGCGACACAGCCAGAAAGAGTATATAACCATCACGACGGACCGCAGCGAACCCTACCAGTTCACCCGCTCGAATATAACAGTGGACCTTGGATCGACGATACGCGTCAGTAAAAAAGTCGCGTCGCTGTTTGAGCACGCCTTCCCGACGATTGATCTCCTCTTTGAGGTGCCAGGCTTCTTCGACGAGGTCGTCGCTCCCCGGCGCGACGACCCGACTGTCGATGTTGACGCTCACTAGTACTGCGTAGTATCGTAGCCAATATAATTCCACCGGCAGCCGTCGATCCGGCCTGTCAAACGGAGCAAAAACCGACGAACATAGGATGCTCACAGTCGAACGGACACCCAGTACTTGTTATGACACGCAAACGAGGCCAGCGGTTCGAACTCCGCGAACACACGGCCGATATCGCCGTCGAAGCAGCCGGCGACTCACTCGAGGGCGTCTTCGCTGCAGTCGCCGACGGGCTTGGAGCCGCCTCGTGTGATGAGATTCCCGACGAGACCGGCGACCGGTTTTCGCTGTCGGTGACCGCGGAGAATCGTGAGGCGCTGCTGTTTGATTATCTGGACGAACTGATCTATCTGCGAGATGTTCGTGTCGAGCTCCCGGTCGACCACCGTGTCGAGGCGATCACCCACAGCGACGACGCCGACGACGCAGAGAGCTGGACGCTCGAGGCCAGCGCCCGCGGCGTCCCACTTGCCGACATCGACGCCCGTGAAGTGAAAGCCGTCACCTACTCCGAGATGCGACTCGAGCGAGTCGACGACGGCTGGGAGGCGTACGTCGTCTTCGACGTCTAGTCGGGAGCGGACCACCGTCGCACGTTAGTCGTCGAGGCCATCGACGGTCGTCGAGTACGCGTCGCCGAAGACGTGGTGTTCGGTCACCGTCACCCGCCGGAGAAGCCCCTCGACGGAGGCCTCGAGACGGTAACCGCCGTAGACGAGGTCATCCGAACAGCCGCCGACGCCACTGGAGTCGTCCGCAGCGACGACGAGCAGATCCAGCCGCTCTTGTGACCCCTCGTAGGCGGCGTGTGCCAACTCGACTGTCCCACATTCGCTCGAGCCGTACTCGATCGTCCCGCGAGCGACGACAGTGCCGTCTTCGACGGTCACATCCGGGTCGTCGCTCGGATCGAGGTCCGCGTCGACGAGTTCGAACTCCGTGCTGACGCTCGAGCCGACGGCGGGGAGCCGTCCGAGACAGCCGGCCGTCGCACTCGCGGCCGTGCCTGCTGTCACCGACAGCAACGCTCGTCTGTTCACCTTTCGACCGACGGTAACCCGCCGTAAATCACTACCGTACAGTGAAACCGGCGTTTCACCGGCAGTCGGCCGGATCCGAACCCGCGTGCTGGACCACCTGTCGGTGTCACATCAGGCAAACAGAGAGACGAACACCTTTCAGCGTCGCAGTCGGAAGGACAGGTATGAGCAATTCCACGTTCGACGCCGACGGCATCACGCTCGAGAAAGTGCGTGAGTACGTCTGGGAAATCCCACAAGAGGGCGACATGCGCACCCCCGCCCGAGTGTTGGCGAGCGAAGCGCTCCTCGAGGAGATCAAAGAGGACAAGACACTCCAGCAGCTCAAGAACACGACGCATCTGCCGGGAATCACGAAACACGCGATCTGTATGCCCGACGGCCATCAGGGCTACGGCTTCCCGGTTGGCGGCGTCGGGGCACTTGACGCCGAAAACGGCTGTATCTCGCCGGGCGCGGTCGGCTACGACATCAACTGTGGGGTCCGTATGATGAAAACGAACCTCACGTACGACGATCTCAAAGGCAACGAGCAGGAGCTCGTCGACTCCCTCTTTGCCAACATTCCGTCGGGGCTTGGTGGGGGCGGCATCGTCGAATCCGGTGTCGACACCGTCGACGAAATCCTCGCTCGGGGCGTCGACTGGGCCCTCGAGAACGGCTACGCCGTCGAGGACGACCTGCTCCACTGTGAGGACGAAGGCCACCGGGAAGAGGCCGATCCCTCGAAGATCAGCCAGAAAGCGAAAGACCGCGGGAAAAACCAGATCGGCTCGCTGGGGTCGGGGAATCACTTCCTCGAGGTCCAGCGCGTGACTGACGTCTTCCACGACGAAGTGGGGTCGGCCTACGGGCTCGAGGAAGACCAGATCGTCGTTTTGATTCACTGTGGCTCCCGTGGACTAGGTCATCAGACGTGCAACGACTACCTGCGGAAGATCGAAAAACAACATCAGGGGCTGTTGAACAAGCTCCCGGACAAGGAACTCGCGGCCGCGCCCGCGGGCTCACAGCTGGCCGAGGACTACTACGGGGCGATGAACGCGGCGATCAACTTCGCGTGGGTCAACCGCCAGCTGATCATGCATCGCACGCGCGAGGTCTTCGAGCGCGTCTTCGACCGCTCGTGGGAGGAGATGGAGATGGACCTGCTCTATGACGTGGCGCACAACATCGCGAAAAAAGAGGTCCACGACGTTGATGGGGAAGAACGCGAACTCTACGTCCACCGCAAAGGAGCGACACGGGCGTTCCCGGCCGGCCACCCCGACGTGCCGGAGGCCTACCGCGACGTCGGCCAGCCAATCATCATCCCCGGCAGCATGGGTGCGGGAAGCTACGTCCTCCGCGGTGGCGAGAACTCGATGGAGCTGACGTTCGGCTCGACCGCCCACGGTGCGGGGCGACTGATGAGCCGAACCCAGGCCAAAAACGAGTACTGGGGCGGCGACGTCCAGGACGAACTCGAGGCCCAGGACCAGATCTACGTCAAAGCCCAATCAGGTGCGACGGTCGCCGAGGAAGCGCCGGGTGTCTACAAGGACGTCGACGAAGTCGTCCGAATCTCAGACGAACTCGGTATCGGCGACAAGGTCGCACGGACGTTCCCCGTCTGTAACATCAAAGGCTAAGCGTCGGCCAGCGCCTCGAGCAGCATGTTCTCGAGCGGGTCTTTGGCGGCCTCGTTCTGGATGTTGAGCGCCGAACAGTCGATGAGTTCCTCGACGAGATTGACGCCAGCGGTCGTGTTCGTCGTGATCCCTGCCACGAGATCAGGCGAGTGTCCGAACGCCTCCTCGATGCCGACGACTGCGTAGGGATCGGACGCACAGAGCACGGTGAACGCAACGTGATCCTCGAGCATGTCGACCACGGCGGCCCCGTTGTACGGCTCGAGCGGGCTGGCACCGACCTCGGCGACGATGACGTCTGCCTCCTGCAGACGGCCGAGGACAGGGCGAACGGCGTCCCGGAAGGTTGCTTCGGGGACGACTGTCGTCGGCAGCCCCGCGTCGACGAAGTCGTAGATGGGGTCTGCACCCGCCACTTCCATCGATAACACGTCTTCGTAGGTCCCCGCCCCCGTCAGCTTGCAGGCAGCGACATCGTATCCGTTTTCGACGAGCACACGGGTGATCACCCGTCCAGTCATGGTCTTTCCAGCCGACATACTCGTTCCGAGGACGAGGACGACCGGCACGGCAGGTGTCGTCGATGGAGCTGTCAGGCCGTAGTCGGACATTCGAGAGACAGCATCGTCGATGACAACGTGCCCTTCGTACTCGAGTTCGACCGGTGTCTGAGTGAACGGTGAGGCAGAGGTGACTCGACCGAGAACGCCGCCTCCGGTCAGGATATCTAACAGCCCATCGTCGCCGACATCCCGCCAGCCGCCGACCAACTCACGGGTCGCTCGACGAGTTCCAAGCGCGCCGACGACCGTCTCACCCTCCATCAGTTCGACACGTCTCCCGCGCGGGTTCTCGATCCTGACGCCGGGATCTGGTCGTTTGGTGACCCGACCAAACACGTACTCCCCAGTCTCCCACGCTGTCTTCGGACGGGACTGGATCTCGTACGACCGCTGCTCGAGGTCGGCGATTCGTGTCACGGAGGTGTGGACGTCTGCGTTCATAGCCATGGTGCTGTGAGTTGGATCATTGCTGTGGATCGGTTGGAAGCGGTTCGTCGTGTACGCAGGCGGCCAGAAGTGCCACCCGGTCAACGAGTGCATCGAGTTGCACGTGCTCGTACGTCTGATGGGCCCCGTCGCCGACGGCACCGAACCCGTCGATCGTGGGAGCGTGTTGACTGGCGTCGTTTCCGTCGCTTGCACCTCCCGAGCGCGTCCCCTCGAGTGAGAGGCCGAGACGCTTCCCAATCGTCTGGACACGGTCCCAAAGCAGGCGATTGCCCGGTGTCTGTTCCATCGGCGGCCGCCCAAAGCCGCCGTCGATCGTCAGCTCCGTCCCCGGCGTCGTCGCTTCAAGCGAGTGGATCTGCTCGGTGACGGCAGCTGCCGTCTCATCGGTGGGTGCGCGAACGTCGACTTCGGCTCGTGCCTCCGGTGCGACGACGTTCGACCGCAGCCCAGCTTCCACCTGACCGACGTTGACGGTGATTCCCGACTCGATATCGGTGAGTTCGTGGAGTTGATGGATGACGGTTCCGAGTTCCTCCGTCGCACTGGCTCCTTCTTCTGGCTCGAGGCCGGCGTGGGCGGCTTTTCCCTCGATCGTGACCGTGAAATGCCCGACCGCTTTCCGTGCAATCTTGATCTTGCCCTCCGGGCCGCTGGCGGGCTCGAGTACGAACACTCGGTTCGCCTGTTTGGCGAGGTCGATGATGCGGGACTTGGATTCGGGACTCCCGATCTCTTCGTCGCTGGAGATGAGGACGTGAACCGGCAGTGACGGGTCGAGTGAGGCCGCGTCGAGGGCACGAAGCGCGAACACGGTCTGTGTCAGTCCGCCTTTCATGTCGAGCGAGCCCGGTCCCTCGAGGATGCCATCCCGTCTCTCGGGCGGGTTCTCGTCGACGGTTCCGAGCGGCCAGACAGTGTCTGCGTGTCCGATCACGAGCTGGATCTCGTCTGCGTCATCGCGACCGGCTGACCACGCCTCAAGCCGTCCGCCGGTTTCCTCGCCTGGAACGCGCTCCGTTTCCAGGCCGAGTTCGTGGAAGTCGTCCGCCAGTCGATCGAAGAAGTTGTCGAACGTTTCGGGGTTCTCGGTGGGCGTCTCCAGTTCGACCAACTCGAGGAGATACTCGGCAATGTCCGCTCGATGAGCGTAGACCCACTCCTGAATCCGGCGTTCAGCGGCGGATTCCGCTTCGGAGGGCGTCATCGCTCGAACCCCTCTGGGAACGGAAACGCCTGGGTTTCGCTCACCTCGGCGAACCGGTCGGGATAGAGATGTGCCAACACTGGGGCCTGCTCGAGTAGTGTCTCCGGCTCGATGTCGTCGCTGCGGTAGGCATCGGTGTGAACGTGTTTTTCGACGACGGTGCCGGCGACGAGGCCGGCTCCATCGAACCCATCGACGATGCGCTCGAGTTCACACTCCAGTACACCGTAGGCCCCAGCTACGGCGGGCGCATCGACGACGTCTGCGTCGACCGTTTCGACGTCCGTGAGCGAGGGTTTCTCCCCCTCGATACCCCGGGGAGCCGCGGCCAGGCTGGCATCGAGTATGCTCTCGGGCCGGGGGTAGCTGACAGTGAACGCCTCCGTCCGCTCGACGTTTCGATACGTCCCGTGGTCGGGCGTACAGACGAACCCGAAATAGTCCGACCACCCCAACGGGGTTGCCATATGTTTTGGCGCCAGGTTTTCCGAACCGTCTTCTTCACGTGTGCCGACGATCACCAACGGAGCGGCTGTATACAGCGTCTCGAAGAACGGCTGATCCGGCTGCAGCGTGATGAGGTCGGGATCATTGGAGAGGGTCATGTAACTGTCCGTGTGTGATATAGACGCCCACGAACCATACTGGTTTTGTAAGCTCACATAACTATCCGCAGCCGAGAAGATTCGACGCGTGGCCGCTCGAGTCGGATGTGTCCGTCGCCCTCCAGTTTCGTTCGAGAACCCGCCTACCCACACCGATTTCCACAGCTACTTCAGTCGGAACGGGTTCTCGTCGTCGCTGTCGTCATCATCCGCTGCTGTCTCGCTCTCGTAGGGTTTTCGCGCTGTGATCGTTACTGTCGCCTCGGGGGTGTCCTCGTCAGCCCACGGGCTGTCGTAGGCCGAAATCTCGAGGTCGGTGACGTCCCAGCCCTCGTCCTCGATGAGTTCTACGAGGCGACGCTGGTCTGCAAGCATATCCTCGTCCATACACTCCTCGTTCGAGCGTCCACCGGGTAGTTCTTCCGCCGCTGCTCGAGTGTGACTCGCTGAAACAGAACAGATCGGCAAGAAGCCCCGTTCACGAAACCAAAAACAGTTACGAAACTGCGAGAAGCCCGGGATGTTTAAGCGGATCCGTCTGCTATCTGGTGGCATGCTCGCCGACGAGTTTGGACGCGAGGTAACCGGGGTTCGGGTTTCACTTACCGACCGGTGTAACTTCGATTGCGTCTACTGTCACAACGAGGGGTTAGGGGACACACGCGGCCCGATGGATCCACAGGACGACGAGATGTCGACCGACGACGTCGTTCGGTTTCTCGAGGTCGCCGCGGAGTTCGACGTCGACGCGGTCAAGTTCACCGGCGGCGAGCCGATGCTTCGCGAGGACTTAGCGGAGATCATCGAGCGAACCCCCGATCAGATGGAGGTCTCTCTGACCACGAACGGGACGTTCCTCCCGGGACGTGCCGAAGCGCTCGTGGATGCGGGCTTAGAGCGAGTCAACGTCTCGCAAGACGCCCTCGATCCGAAGGACTTTGCCGAAATCACGAAAAGCGGCGCGTACGAGAAAGTCATCGAGGGCGTCAAGGCGGCGCTCGAGGCGGGACTGGATCCGGTCAAACTCAACATGGTCGTTTTCGAACACACGGCCGGGTACGTCCCGCGGATGGTCGACCACGTCGCCGAAAACGAGGGGCTCCAGCTCCAGTTGATCGAGTACATGCCCGAACTAACTGGCAAGCCGGAGTGGAACGTCGATATCGAACGAGTGCACGGCTGGCTGGCCGAGCAGGCTGACGAGATTGAACACCGCGAGATGCACGACCGGAAACGGTACTGGGTCAGCAACGACGACGGTGACGGGCGGGGGATGGTCGAAATCGTTGACCCTGTCGAGAACCCGACGTTCTGTGCGAACTGCCATCGCGTCCGCGTGACTCACGAGGGATACCTGAAAGGCTGTCTCAACCGCAACGATGATCTCAAATCGATGGGTGAGATGTCCAAACCCGAGATCCGCGAGGCGTTCCGCGAGGTCGTTGCCAATCGGGTTCCCTACTACGGCGAGTATATGATTCAGAACGCCGACGGCGAGTGGGAACTCAACGACAAGTACATCGGAGAGTACGCCGGAATCTGATTCGACACATTGGATGGATGCCGGACCTCGGATCGTCTATCCGCCCCGCGAATGTGAGGGGATGACGTTGTGGCCACCTTTCGTTGCGCTTAAGTACCCGTCGGCGGTAGGTTGGGGTGCAATACGTGTAGGGGAGTAGTCCCCGAGTCCGTGAGGGCGATGATAAAGACACGGTGTTGTGGTAGCCAAGCGGCCCAAGGCGCATGGTTGCTAACCATGTGGCGTCAAGCCTCCGGGGTTCGAATCCCCGCCACAACGTCGGTTACACCTTGGCTGGCATTTCCGTCAGCCGAATTTGCAACGCGCGCAGACAGACAGAGATACACGACACATGAGCGAGGAAGAACCTCAAGAACAACAAGACGACGAAGACCTTCAGTACTTCGTCCGCATCGGTCAGACCGACCTTGATGGGACGAAGTCTGTCGAGCGCTCGCTCTCGGAGATGAACGGGATCGGTCGACGAACCGCCCGACTCATTGCCGACGAAGCGGACGTTGATCGGACAGCGACGTTCGGTCGTCTCGACGACGACGTCATTGAAAACGTCGTCGACATCGTAGAGAACTATGCTGGGAACGTTCCTGACTGGCTCAACAACCGCCAGTCGGACTTTTATTCCGGGGAGACAACCCACGAGATCGGTAACGATCTCCAACTCACCCGCCAGCACGACATCAACCGGATGAAGATGATCGACTCCTACAAAGGAACGCGTCACAAGCGCGGACAGAAGGTCCGCGGTCAGCGAACCAAGTCCACCGGTCGTACGGAGGGCACCATCGGAGTCAACGTCGAAGAGATCCGCGAAGAGCAGGCAGAAGAAGCTGCTGCCGAGGAGGATGACGAATAATGCCACTCGGAACAGACACTAAAAAGTACGAGACGCCGAATCACCCATATCAGGGTGAACGGATCGCCTCCGAGCACTCCCTGCTCGACCGCTACGGGCTGTCGAACAAAGAAGAGCTCTGGCGAGCACAGTCCGAGCTTCGCTCCTACCGGCGCGAGGCTCGAGAACTGCTCGGTCAGGCCCAGGACGACGAAGCCGTCATCCGCCGCTCCGAGGAGTTCCTCGGACGACTCAAGCGCGTTGGTGTGCTTGACGAGACCGACGAACTCGGCGATGTGCTGAGCCTCGAGATCGAAGACGTTCTCGAGCGCCGTCTCCAGACGGTTGCCTACCGCAAAGGGCTGGCCAACACGCCACAGCAGGCCCGACAGTTCATTCTTCACGGGCACATCGTGGTCGGCGAACAGCGCCACTGCATCCCATCGTACGTCGTTGACGTCGATGAGGAGGACCTCGTCGCATTCGACGAGAACAGCTCACTCGCAGACGAACTCCACCCGGAACGAGCGGAGGGCCAATAACATGAGTCAGGACGACGAGAAATGGGGCGTAGCCCACGTACACGCATCGTTCAACAACACCGTCATGACCGTGACCGACCTCACGGGCGCGGAGACGATCGCGAAGTCCTCCGGTGGGACGGCGGTCAAACAGAACCGCGACGAGGCGTCGCCGTACGCGGCCATGCAGATGGCCGAGTCGATCGCCGAAGAGGTCAAAGCGGCTGGCATCACGGGCCTGCACGTTCGCGTCCGTGGCCCCGGTGGCAACCTCCAGAAGTCTCCCGGGCCAGGCGCACAGGCAACGATCCGCGCACTCGCCCGCTCGGGCATCGAAATCGGGCGCATCGAGGACGTCACGCCGATCCCACACGACGGATCGCGCGCACCGAAAGGCAAGGGCGGCTACTAGATCCATGACTGAAGACTACGACGTCGAGTTCGTCGAACACGAGGACCGGTACGCACGGTTCCTCGTTCGCGGTGTCACACCCGCGTTTGCCAACGGGCTTCGTCGCGCGATGCTCGCGGACGTTCCCACGTTGGCCATCGATACCGTCCGGTTCATCGAGAACTCGTCGGTCATGTTCGACGAGCAACTCGCACTCCGACTCGGGCTCGTCCCACTGACGACCCCACCCGAAGCCGAGTTCGCCGAGGACGACACCGTCACGCTCTCGATCGACGTCGAAGGACCAGCCACCGCCTACTCGGGCGATCTCGTCTCGAGCGACGATCTCGTGCAACCCGCAGACGAGAACATTCCGATCATCGACCTCAAGGACAACCAGCGCCTCGAGGCCGAGGCTGACGCCGTCTTCAACCGCGGCAAAAACCACGCGAAACATCAGGGCGCTGTCTCTGCAGGCTACCGACACCTTCAGCGTGTGACGGTCGTCGACGACCTGCCAGAGTTCGAAGAGCAGGAGTCCCGAATTATTCGCGGCGTCATCGAAGCAGACGGCGAACTGATCCAGACCAGCGAGTTCGATAACGATCTGTCGAACCGCTATCCTGGAAAGCAAGTCGAAGTCGAGGACGTACCGAACGCGTTCGTCTTCAACATCGAGACGGACGGCTCGTTCCCGGTCGATGAACTGGTTACACGAGCTGCAGACTCGATTGCGGCGCGTGCAACCGACCTCGAAGACGCAGTACAGCTGTAGACAATGAACCAACGCCCCCAATCCCGACACCGCGAGTCCGCGTTCACCGGCGCCGTGAGCGACGAGACCGGTACGCGCTCGCGACCTGGAATCGAAAGGGGTTTTACGGGGCAACGGATAGAAAGAAGTGCAAGCAGGGATAGCCAAGTCAGGCCAACGGCGCAGCGTTCAGGGCGCTGTCTCGTAGGAGTCCGCAGGTTCAAATCCTGCTCCCTGCATCCACTTCTCTCTCGTCGAACACACGGTGGCTGTTCGATCACGACTGACCGAACAGCGACCCGACTCGTTCGACACACAACCGATTCCACGATCGGTGAGACGCTTCCTCGTCTCTCCGATACGACCGACTTTGGAGGAAATCAATGAGTAGCAAGACTAATCCGAGGCTCAACGATCTTATCGCCGAGCTCAAGTCGACGTCCCGCGAGACGGACGCCGATGTCTGGCGAGACGTTGCGGACCGACTCGAGAAGCCCCGGCGCACCCACGCAGAGGTGAACCTTGGCCGTATCGAGCGATACGCACGCGAAGAAGAGACTGTCGTCGTTCCCGGTAAAGTGCTGGGCTCCGGCGCATTACAGAAAAACGTCACCGTCGCGGCTGTCGATTTCTCGTCGTCTGCAGAGACGAAAATCGACGCCGTCGGTGACACAGTACCGCTCGAGCAAGTGCTCGAAGAGAACCCACAGGGATCCAACGTGCGGGTGATTCGATGAGTATCGCAGAGTTCGACGCGGACGTCGTCGTCGACGCCCGTGACTGTATCCTTGGTCGCGTCGCCAGCGAAGTGTCCCAGCTCGCCCTCGACGGCGAGCGCGTCGCCATCGTCAACGCCGAAGACGCCGTGATCACCGGCGACAAAGAGGACATCTTCGACACCTACCGCACGCGCGTCCAGCTCGGCTCCGACAGCGGGCCGTACTACCCACGCCGACCGGACACGATCTTCAAGCGCTCGGTCCGTGGGATGGTGCCCTACAAGAAGCCGCGTGGCCGTGAGGCGTTCTCGAACGTCCGCGTCTACCTGGGCAACCCATACGAAGACGACGATGACCGCGAGGCCGAAATCCTCGAGGGAACGTCGCTGGACCGACTTTCGAACATCCGCTTCGTCCACCTGGGCGAAGTCTCCGAACAACTCGGTGCTAACGTCACATGGTAACGAACACGAGTGGAAAGAAAAAGACCGCCGTCGCTCGAGCGACCGTTCGCGAGGGTGAGGGTCGCGTCCGAATCAACTCCAAGCCAGTCGAACTGGTCGAACCGGAAATGTCCCGCCTCAAGATGCTCGAACCGTTCCGCATCGCCGGTGAGGAACTCCGCGGCGACATGGACATCGACGTTCGTGTCGAAGGTGGCGGTATCAGCGGCCAGGCAGACGCCGTCCGCACGGCCATCGCACGCGGAATCGTTCAGCACTCGAACGACGCCGAACTCCGTGATGCGTTCATGGAGTTCGACCGCTCGCTGCTGGTCAACGACGTTCGCCAGTCCGAACCGAAGAAGTGGGGCGGCCCGGGCGCTCGGGCTCGCTACCAGAAGTCCTACCGCTAAGGTGATTCAATCATGATGGTACCGGTCCGGTGTTTCAGCTGTGGGACTGTCGTCGGCGAACACTGGGAGGAGTTCGACGAGCGCGCACAAGAGGGCGACGAGGACCCACAAGAAGTCCTCGACGAACTCGGTGTCGACCGCTACTGCTGTCGGCGCATGCTCGTCAGTCACACCGACCTCGTCGACGTCGTCTCTCCATACCAGTAACATGCAACAGGAACGTTACAACCGCTACGAGAAAGCCCGCATCCTCGGTGCACGAGCACTGCAGATCTCTTACGGCGCGCCGGTGTTGATCGAGACGGATCAGTCCGAACCGATCCTCGTCGCTGCTGAGGAGTACGACGCTGGCGTGTTACCCTTTACCGTCAAACGAGGGAAGCAATGACACTGATCACAGACATTCGACTCCGACGCATCCTCGATTCGCGTGGCAACCCCACCGTCGAGGCAGATGTCGTTACCGAAAGCGGTGGCTTCGGCCGTGCTGCAGCACCAAGCGGTGCCAGCACGGGCGAGTATGAAGCCGTCGAGCGACCACCATCCGAGGCGATCGCCGCGGCTCGAGAACATGCCGTGGGGCGACTCGTCGGCGACGCCTACGCAGGCAACCAGCGAGAAGTCGACTCGATTCTCCACGCGGCAGATGGAACCGATGACTTCTCCGAGATCGGTGCCAACAGCGCCGTCGCCATCTCGATGGCCGCTGCAAAAGCCGGTGCCGACGTGCTCGGCGCACCGCTGTTCCAGCACTTAGGCGGTGCGTTCCGTGGCGAGAACTTCCCAGTGCCACTGGGCAACGTCGTCGGCGGTGGCGAACACGCAGCCGACGCAACCGACATTCAGGAGTTTTTGGTCGCACCCGTCGGCGCTCCAAGCGTCGAAGACGCCGTCTTCGCCAACGCAGCCGTCCACAGCACCGTCGCTGACCTCCTCGAGGAACGCGACGTCCCATGTGGAAAGGGTGACGAAGGCGCGTGGGCACCCTCGATCGACGACAGCGAGGCGTTTGAGATCGTCGACGAAGCGGTTTCGATGGTCGAAGACAATGTCGGTTTCAATATCGGCTTCGGCCTCGACGTCGCCGGTGCGGAGCTGTACGATTCCGAGTCGGAAACGTACGAGTACAGCGACACGAGTCGCGACACCGACGAGCAGATCGCCTACATCGCGGATCTGGTTCGCGAGTACGATCTCGTCTACGTCGAGGACCCGCTCGACGAGAACGATTACGACGCGTTCGCAGACCTCACCGACGAGGTTGGCGACCAGACGCTGATCTGTGGTGACGATCTGTTCGTCACGAACACCGAGCGTCTCGTTGACGGGATCGAACGCGGCGCGGCAAACAGCATCCTGATCAAACCGAACCAGATCGGGACGCTGACCGATGCCTTCGACGCGATCGAACTCGCGACACAGAACGGCTACGACTCCGTGATCTCCCACCGGTCGGGCGAGACCGAGGACACGACGATTGCACACCTCGCCGTCGCAACCGACGCACCCTTCATCAAGACGGGTGCCGTCGGTGGCGAGCGAACCGCCAAGCTCAACGAGCTCATCAGAATCGCAGACGACGCGACATGACAGAAAACGACGCAACCCAGGAAGGGCTCGACGCAGCCGAAGACGAGATCGACGAGGAGCCAGCCGAAGGGCCTGGCCCCGCCGCCGATCCCGAGGACGACGTCGAGCCAGTTGACGAACAGCCCGCCGACGCCGACGCCACCGAGGCCGACGCCGATGCAGAACCAGCCGACGAAGACGCCGGTCCAACCCTCGATGACGACGTAATGGCCGACGAGGAGGCCGACCTCCTCATCCCCGTCGAGGACTATCTCGGCGCCGGTGTCCACATCGGGACCCAGCAAAAGACCGACGACATGGAGCGGTTTATCCACCGTGTCCGAACCGACGGGCTCTACGTCCTTGACGTCGGCAAGACCGACGGCCGTATCCGTACGGCCGCGGACTTCCTTTCGAACTACGACCCAGAGCAGATCCTGGTCACCTCGAGCCGACAGTACGGTCGCTTCCCGGCAGAGAAGTTCGCCGAAGCCGTGGGCGCTCGTGCCCGCACCGGCCGCTTCATTCCCGGAACGCTGACCAACCCCAAATACGACGGCTACATCGAACCCGACGTACTCGTCGTCACGGACCCGATCGGCGACGCCCAGGCCGTCAAAGAGGCCATCACGGTCGGGATTCCCGTTATCGCAATGTGTGACTCGAACAACCAGGTCAGCAACGTCGATCTGGTCGTCCCGACGAACAACAAGGGTCGCAAGGCCCTTTCGGTCGTCTACTGGCTGCTCGCCAACGAAGTCCTCGACCGCCGCGGTGCCGAGCCATCGTACTCGCTCGAGGACTTCGAGAGCATGGTCTAACCCGTTTTAACGCTGTTCGTTTTTCTCGATCTGCGCGGTTCCGGATGCGTAACAACTGAAACGCAGTAGCGACGATAGCGATGGCAAAGGAGTTACGTACACACCGGGACAACGACGACTATGATCGATTCACTGTTCAAATTCGAAGAGGAGAAGATGCCGCTCCCGGTAATCGCCGCGACGGCGGCACTCATCGCGATCTTCGCGGTCGGGATTCCGTATCGCATTCTCGTCGGCCTCTTCTGAAGCCGACCCCTTCGCCACCATAGTAACAACTGAACCGATGTACACACGCATCGCACAGCCATCGTGCGATGCGGTGTGCATTGATTTTCAATGGCTACTACAGTTCCGCATCGAGAAAGTCCGGACGACGGCTTCTGTGATCGAACCCGAAAGCGACTGACTGCGACGACGTTCGACAGTCACGCCTACGTACATTTAAGTATAAAAACGGAACCAACCGGGGCATGGACTGGGAGACCCCTCTCGATGCGTGGTACACGTTTCTGGCAGTCTCTCTCGTCAGTGTGGCGGTCGCGGGTGTCGTACTCAGCCTGCCATCGGGACCGCCACCGGATGCCAACCAGGCGGCAAATACGATCGAACCAGTCGCGGGTAGCACCACTGAAACCAGCGCCACGTGGACGTACGATGCCGAGACGATTGCCATCGACGGAACGACGGTCGAGATGGAAAACGAGCACGGCACTACCCATGCCAGCATGGCGTACGGCGTCGTGGTTCCACTCAACGATTCTGAACGGCTGGAAAACATAACCCGCGGAGCGGCGTTCGAAGACGAGTACGAAGACGAACTGGCTGACGGAGACACACACGCAGTCGAAACATTCCTTTCGGAAGTCCGAGCCCAATACGAGACAAACAGCGGCACGCCGCTGACCGCAAGCGGTGAGCTAGTCGTTCGGCAACTCAGCGTCGACCCAGAACGTGACCGTCTCGCCCCGCTCGTCGAAACCGTTGATCTCGAGACAACAATCTCGGAGCTGTCAATCGGCGGCATCGGATACACAGGTATCGGAGCCGTTCAGGCATCGTATGACGGCGTCGCTGGGAACGGTATCGAACTCTCTCTCGATGGGAACTACGTCGGTCCGGATAACACATCCATCAGCGACGCCGATACCGACCGCGTCTTTTCCGACGGCGAGGGTGAACTCGAGGGAGACATCGAGTCATCACACCTCAGTCGGCCGGCCGCAGCTCCCGTCGACGTGACGATTGCGTTCGACGACGGTGAGACGTGTGAGCGAACGGTCGGACTCAATTCCGAGCCGACGTGTACGAACCTGCTACCGCGGTCTGTGGGGTTCGATGATGACGAGCCGTTTGTCGAATACAAGGAGGCAACCGAGAGCTACCATGTCACGCTGGTCGTCGTCTAGAGCACAGACAGAACCGATCGCAGCCCTCTTCGCCGTGATGGCGCTCATCACCGCCGTTGGACTGTACACTGTGTATCTCGGCGGTGTGCTCCCGGGGATGAGCGATCGTACTACAGAAGAGACGACGATCGATCGCATCTGGGACGACCTCGAAGACGACGAGCGGGGCGTCTTCCCCGCCTACGAGTACGACTCTGCCATGGACCGAAAAATGCGTGACACTATCGACCAGACGTCACTCCCAAACGGAAAGAACAGCTACGTCGCAGTGAGGGCCTACGAAGATGGTGAGCCGACCGTCTTTGCGTCGGCACACTTCGATTCCGATGGCGACGACCTACGAGACAGACAGCTGTCATCGACACACCCTGATTATGGCCCACCCCACGCAGCTAGAGAACCTGACGAGACGGGGATCGCTACCCGTTCGATTTCAGTCGAAGTCACAGAAGCCGACATCCGTGGTGGAACGCTTTACGTGGAGGTCTGGTGATCGTGGCTCGATTCGACGCCGAACGTGGTGTCAGCACCGTGGCCGATGTCGCTCTGGCGTTGCTCCTCATCACTGCAAGTGTGATGATCGTCGGCTACACCCTTGCCAACACGTCGACCAGTTCGACAGGCTCAGACGCAGCTCCGGCAGCTCATCCGCATGGGGATGCCGACAGCCTGTCGGCGACCCAGACCACAGCAGTCCTCAGTACATCAACAGTCTCCATTACGTACAGCCTCGAGGCTGTCACGGACGAAGACGCGTTCTCCGAACCAGTTATCACAAACGAGCAGACGTACACACGAACCGACCACGGCCCGCCGCTCGGGCTCTTGGCCGACGCCGCGGTGACGAATCATCAACTCGATGGCGAGCCCGTACTGGCGTACGGCGAGGAGTACGAGGCGGCCATTGACTGGGCGATTCGACACACGCTGCTCGGTGCCGAACAGAATTTCTACATCGTCGCGACGTGGGAGCCGTATGCGAATGCCAGTCTCAACGGAACTGCGACGGCCGGCGAACGGCCACCCGCCACCGCAGACGTCTCCAGTACAACGACAACCGTCTCGAGTGGCTTTTCGGAAATCGGCGAGGACGAACTCGAATCGAACTGGCTGGCAGCAGACGACTGGTGGGACGACTGGATCGACGACGTGGCCGACGTTCACCCAGCGGTCGACGATTCGTCGGACGTTCCGGGACTGAAAGGGGCAGACAACAAGTCATACGCGGCAGCCGGGACTGTAATCGGCGACGAAATCGTCGACGGGCTCTTTCCGCCCGAATCGGCCCAGTACGCACTTGAGGATCAGGGTATCGAGCGAGCGCTCACGGTCTACCACTACAAATCGATGGTCGACACCATTGGGGAGTTCTCGTTTCGGAGTGCGGATACGCACCGGCCACTGGTTCGGTCCGAAGCTCGGGCCGAAGAAGCGAATCGAAAAGTCCTCGTTGGACAGGAAGGCGGCTACGACGTTACCGACGCAGACGCACTCGCTGCCTGGATCGCGGCGGACATCCCTCAAGCGTTTGCCGAGGAGTTCGACACGATCGACGAACGCTACGACGGGACCGAGCGCGATGAACGGAAAGTCGAGACCGTCGTCGATGCACTGGCAACCGAAGACGTGACCATCACCATCCAGACCTGGGACGAATGAGACGCACCTGCCCACACACGATTTCGATCGCAGACGACGACAGAGCACGGATTCCGTTCGCAATTATCGGTGTCTTGCTCCTCGTGAGTTCCATTATGATCGTCTCGACGCTTCAGACGAGAACCGAACCGAGGATCGACCGGAGCACGGAGCTAGCAGTCGACCGCGGTGAAGCGTACGCGATCAGTGAACTCCGTCACGCAACCGTCCGTGCAACCGACACCGTCGTTCAGTCGCCAGTGACCACCGTCGATGCCGATATGGATGGCGTTCTCGACGACGACTCCGCGTTCGAAGACCAGACGCGACTGACCATTCTTGCCGAAGCCACCGCAGCACTCGACGGTCGTGAACAGACCGTCGGACAGGGTCGGACCGTCGAAGTGTCGCTGCCCGACGTCGACGACTGGAGCAACGACGACGACCTCGAGTCGGCACTCGAGTCCGTTACACTCAAGGAAGACGACGGAATCATGGATGTGACGATCGACGGCGTCGAGTTCACTGTCAGGGACGCGGATGGCAACCTCGAGACGACGGTCTCGCGCGATATCACCGTGTCAGTGGGAACGACCATGATGAAACTCCACGAGCGTGTCGAGGAGTACGAGGCGCACCTGAACAAAGGCATGCTCGATAGCATCGACGATCGCAAGGGGTACGGCTACGACCTCACAAAGCGGTTGTGGCCGCTTGTCTGGGGCAAGGCCTACTACGATCGGTTGGTGAGTGATCCAGGAGACCGGGCCTTCGAGAACGTCACGCCGAACGACCACACAGAGGTCATGGCCAACGACGCGCGGCTGACGGCACAACAAGAGGTCTTCGGAACACAAGATGACTATGGCAATCGCGTGATGGCAGGTCCGTTACTGTGTCTGTCGTATGACCTTTCGGATAGTGCACTCGATCTCGGTGAGACGTACGATTTCGATGCAATTGCCGCCGATCTCCACCCCGACGAGAACGTCAGTACCGTCGATGATCTCTGTGCAGCAGGGGCCGTCTCCCCGGACGGCGAGCTACCGGATATGCCGACCGTCGAAGAGATTGTGGCAGGAATGCTCGAGAACGTCGACAAGAACGGCACGATCCAGGGCCATCCGTTCGCCGATATGGCGATGTACGAGATGGAAGCCGGGCTTGGACAAGGCGACCTCGAGGACGAGATGCGAGCTGGGCTCAACGAGACGGAACGGTTCAATGAGGCGTATCTCGAGGATTATTATGACGATGTTGGGAATGATCGAACGGACATTAGCGATGTGGAAGGAAAAATCGATGATCTTTCTGCTCTGATAGATTCTCTCGAAGGTCTAAGGGAAGATGCTGTTGAAATAGATGATGCAAATACAGTCATTGATGATGTATACACCGTGAATGGGGAACTTGGAACCGTCAGTAACTCTCCGTCAATGGATGGTCTCAGACATCCAGTTCCCACTCTGCCCGAGGAATACAATGCCAGTAATCACACAGAAGCCGATCGCACTTACTACACTACCAATACAGGTATAGATGCGAGTATCGATAAAGTGACTGAAGACAACGGTGATTCGAGCCTCGGCCGATCGCTCGTCGCGGTCGATATCGAAGTTGAAATGAGATATTCAACAGTTCGAGAATGGAACGACACCACAACCAATTCTTCTGTCGATGTTTGGGAGTCTGAATCACGGTATGCAAATTTTACGGCCTCGTTCGAACTCGACGGAGAATTTGCTCCTGACTTGGAAATTAATCCGACTGGCGTTGATCACATACTCAATCACGGCGGATCTACAGACGCATACGTGGGAAGTCCGACCAACTGGAAAGATGCAGCGGGTGAAGTCACCAAAGAATTCTTTGGACAGGATTTCAACAGTGACTCAGATTTTGAAAGTTGGCTAAGTGGGAAAGTCGGAGATATTGAATCGACGAGCGATTTCGAAGACGCGATCAACTACGACAGCGGCTTCGACGAAGATATCCAACTATCGCCACGTAGCGAGAATACTCTTCACAGCCATATTGTCTGGAACGATCTTATAGAGGTCCACAATGAGACCGTGACTGAGATTGAACCGATTGAGGCCGAAGTTATGCAAATGCTGACAGCTGAGAGTAGCCCAATCAGAGAAATCGATGAAAATGTCGAGGAGGTGGAAGAGAAATACGTAGTTGATAACGTTGAATTTGAAGATGCGCCCGACGTTGCCAAAATGGAAGCTAGACAGGCATACTTCGACAACATCTACGAGCACATCGATGAAATGGCGAGCGAACACGAGAAAGTGACGACTGGTGGTGGGAATCTCATCGATAGTCTTCTCGGCGGCTTCTTAGATTCCGTCAACGAGATTATCAACGGTCCGATGGACCTGCTCGACGAAATGCTTGGTTCAGGCGAAGACCTGCTTCAGGACGAAGGGGGCGCTGAAATCGATACACCAGATGTTCTGAACGACGTGCACGTTGCTGTCGACGGTTCGCCGACGTATCACTCATCTCAGGTTGCGGTCAACCAGACCGAGGTGCCAGCAGTGCGGGCCGAAGGTGATGGACCGCTCGAGATCGATGACGAGATGGATTTCGCACCGATGGGTTCTGGGTACGAAAACGAGGTCGGGCTACCCGGCTTCCCATTGATTCCGTGGCCGCCACTGTTCTACCTGCAAGTCGATGCGTGGGAGATCGAACTCGAGGGCGAATATGCTCGCTTCGAGGTAGAAGCGACCAGTGACGATCCGTCGAAAGTCGGCTCCACGACATACGTCCGCGAAGACAAAGATGTCACGCTCGAGACGCCCAATGGCACCGACCTCAAACTAGGTTCGACTGATCCGATTAGTTACGAGAATAGTCAGTCGATTCTCGTCGTGGTGCCCGCGCCGCAGTTCCTGCCACAGGGTGCGCCCGGCGTCGGCGATAATCAACTCGGAAGCGACGCACCCGGTGAGATGTGTTCACCGCTCTGGGAAGAGATTGGACCCGATTTCGATAAGACTGATCCTGAATCTAAAAAGAACGGCTGTCTGTAAGACTGAGTATGATAACTGCGTCCACAGCAATTTGTTTTAGCAACTGTATGTGTTAGCGAAAATTATAGTTCTGTTTAGAAGTGGGGTTTTCACGTAAGAGCATAGTTCCTGGAAGAAGCTACAACTGCGATATCTAGGTGAGAACAAAACGATGGATCAGGCATCTTCAATCGCGTACAGCGTGTCATCACTAGACGGGGCGTAAATTGTATCGTCAAACACTGTTGGTGATGCAGAGAACCGAATCTCACTGTCATCTGGTCGCTCGTATTTCCAGATTAGGTCGCCGGAGTCCGCATCATATCCCCACATTCTAAATGAGGTTGCGACGTAACATATCCCACTCGCAACGACGGCGTCGTACGGTTCAAGTGCGACATCGTCTCCAGCCTCCCATTCGATACTGCCGCTATTGATATCAACAGCAACGACAGACCGCGGTCCAGTAAGATAGACCATTCCTTCAGCGACGGCTGGACTTCCTCCAGCTATATCGACATCAACTGCCCACTCTTCCTCGCCTGTATCGGTATCAATCGCATGTAGACGTTCTTCTGTGTTTACCACGTAGACTGTGCCGTCAACGACAACCGGGTTGCTTGCAGCGACACTTCCACCATTGTCTGGTTCGAACGTCCATTCAATTTCTGGAGTGTCAACGTTGATCGCATGAAGCCCTGCTGACCGACCAATGTACAATGTTTTGTCGTCGAATGCCGGCCATTCGGTAGTCACATTGGCTAAGGGGGTGTCAATAACCTTCGTGGATTCGCCTGTGTCGAAATCGAACCGCCAAATAGCATCATCCGATGCAATGAAAATGCCATCCGATGTCGGAATGGGTTGAGTAACGAAAGCGCTGACTGAGTTATTTTGTTCTGACTCCCACTGATCCCCACTGTCGGTATCGTATCCATACAGCGTTTCATCACTGACAGGACCATAGATCATCTCATCATGGACAATAGTCGACCCACCGACATTTCCTTTCCACTTAATTTCCTCTGTTTCAAGCTTCAATGCGTAGATACTCTGTCCCGCATTGGTTCCGTATAGCATTCCATCACCGATCGTGATGGGATATAGACCGGTCATCTCTGTATCAATAACCTTACGCTCAATTACCTCATCACCTGCTGGTCCAGTTGCATCCGGGTGATACCCCGTGTTCTGCAGATCAACACCATACATCGGCCAGTCACTGCTCGAGGATTCTTCACCGTCGCTGTCTCCGTGTTCGTCTTCTTCATTTCCGTTTTCGTCGCTTCCAGAACAGCCAGCAATCGCCGTTGTCCCTGCAACAGTTGCACACGTTCCGAGCCACTGTCGGCGTGACAGCTGAGTAACCATTATCGTCCCGTTCAAAGCGAACAAATAAATAACCATTGGTGTCTGAATTTTTGTCGGGAATAGAAGTCTAATAACGATTGTCGCCGCTCACTCGAGAAGATAGTTATTAACCGTCCTCGTGCGAACGGCTGGATATGGCAGTCTCGAGCGCTCCCGGCAAGGTGTACTTATTTGGGGAGCACGCGGTAGTCTACGGCGAACCCGCTGTTCCGTGTGCTATCGAGGTACGAGCACGGGTCGGTGTGGAACGACGGACGGATAGCAAACTGCGCATTCATGCCGAAGACCTCAGTCTAGATGGGTTTACGGTGGAGTACGGCGGGACGGCAGACGGGCCGCCCGACGTGGACGTCTCGGAGTCGCTGCTGACCGCAGCGATGGGGTACGTCGACGGTGCGATCGAACAGGTGCGGGACGTGACGGGCGAGGAAGACGTCGGTTTCGACGTGACGATCGAGAGCGATATCCCGCTTGGCGCAGGGCTTGGCTCGTCCGCGGCAGTCGCGGTCGCCGCAATCGACGCCGGAACCCGCGAGCTCGGGACGACACTCGAGGTCGACGAACTCGCTGAGCGAGCCTACCAGACCGAGTACGAGGTGCAGGGCGGACAGGCGTCTCGGGCCGATACGTTCTGTTCGGCCACTGGAGGTGCTGTTCGGGTCGAGGGAGATAACTGTCAGTCACTCGAGTCCCCCGATCTGCCCCTCGTCATCGGATTCGACGGCGGTGCCGGGGACACCGGGGAACTCGTGGCGGGCGTGCGGAGTCTCCGCGAGGAGTATGAGTTTGCGGCAGACACGGTCGATGCGATCGGCGATATCGTCCGAAACGGCGAGACAGCACTCGCTGCGGGCGATCTCGAGGAACTCGGTCGGTTGATGAATTTCAATCACGGACTGCTCTCGGCGCTCGGAGTCTCCTCTCGCTCGCTCGATTCGATGGTCTGGGCTGCTCGCGACGCCGGTGCAGCGGGCGCGAAGCTAACAGGTGCCGGCGGCGGCGGCTGTATCGTCGCGCTTGATCCGACCGACGAGACCCAGACTGCGCTGTCGTACACGCCAGGCTGTGCGGACACGTTCCGTGCTGAGCTTTCTGAAACGGGGGTCGAACGGCTCGAATGATCGTTCTGAAACTTGGCGGGAGCGTCATTACGGACAAAGAACGACCTGAAACGCTCGACGGCGATGCACTCGAGCAGGCCGCCGACGCCGTTGCGAGCGCACTGGCGGCTAACGACGATGACCTCGTGATCGTCCACGGCGGCGGCAGTTTCGGCCACCACAACGCCAGCGAACACGGCGTGAGCACGACTAACGGAACACACGACGCTGCGGCGGTTCTCGAGATCCACGGCGCGATGAAGACGCTAAATCAGTTCGTCCTCAGCCGACTGCTCGAGCGCGGCGTGCAAGCGGTGCCGGTTCATCCGTTCTCGACCGCTCACCGCGACGATGATGGCACCCTCGAGTTGCCGGCCGGCCAGATCGAGACGATGCTGTCGGAGGGGTTCGTTCCCGTGCTCCACGGCGACGTGATCGCCCACGCTGGCGCAGGCGCGACCATTGTCAGCGGCGACGAGCTGGTTGCTGAACTGGCTCGTGATCTCGCCGCTGATCGAATCGGACTCTGTTCGACAGTTCCCGGGGTGTTGGATGCGGATGATGCGGTTATCGATCGGATTTCGGCTTATGAGGACGTCGCATCCGTGCTCGGAGCCAGTGATGCGACTGACGTCACCGGCGGGATGGCAGCGAAGGTCCAGGCATTGCTTGCACTCGACGCCGAAGCGTCGATCTTCGGGCTCGAGGGGCTGGCGTCGTTTCTCGAGGGAGCGAATCCGGGGACGACGATCGAGTAGGTTTCCGACCGACTGAACCGATTTTCTCGCCCATCGCACAGTCATCGTGCGGTCGGGTTCGCTGACTGGCGGTGGCGACGATCGCTGTAAGTCAGTCGAACAGTACGCGCTCGAGGATCGGCCGGAGGAACGACCCGCGGCGGGTCTCTTTGGAGTGAACGAGCAACGCTGGTTGCTCGATGGCTGCAGCGAGACGATCTGAGCGCTGTTCGATGAGCAGATCGGGCAGCCGCCGATGTGTGACGGTGCTCAAGATGACGATATCGGACGGCTCGAGCGCCTCAGAGAGGCCGTCAACCACGTCGTCCGAACGAATGATCGACGATTCGACGGGGACGGTACAGAGCGCGTCGAGTTCCGCATGGTAGTCCGCGATGGTCTCAAGCAGTTTGTCGGGTGCGTTCTCGGAGACGGCAAAGAGAAACCGAATGCGAGCCCCGAGGACGTCTGCCATCGCATCCGCGAGTTCGACCTTGAGCGGGTCGTTAAACGGACTTCGATCAGTAACGACGGCGATCTCGTCGACGGAAACTCGCTGGGCATGCTGGACGAATGCGACATCACAGGGAGCGTGTTCCATGATCCAGTCGGTGTCCCGGCCGAAGAGAGTCCCCAGGCGACTGGTCGCCTCTTGTCTGGCGAGGACGAGGTCGGCGCCGATTCGGTCGGCAAAGTTGACGACTGCATGGCGCGTATCGTGGCTGACGATCTCTCCGACCTCGACAGGAACCTCGAGATCCTGAACGAGTTCGTCAGTCCGCTGTTCGAACTCGAGGTCGGTTTCGGAGAGCGCTTCGGCGGCGGTATCGAGTGGCACTTGGTCGGGAACTTCATCGAACCGGACAACACGGATTCGCCCGCCTCGACGGCGCACGATCGGTGCGGCTAACTGGATCAACGCGTCTTCTTGCTCGCGAGTCACGTCCCGGCGAAGCGGGATCAGCATCTCGAAGCGGTCCTCGCGCTCGAGTTGTTCTTCCGTGTCGCGAACGAACTGTTTCCCGGCTTCACGGCGGGCGAGACCTTTGGCGGCACCCTCGCGTTCGATCCTGTCTTTGGCGTACCATCGGAACCAGAGGAAGCCGAAGACGACGATCCCGACCGAGCCGATGATCTCCTGGGCGTCCATCTGCGTGATGATAAAGATTCCCGAGAGGATTCCGAACAGCTGTATCCAGGGATAGCCTGGTGTCTGGAACTCCGGATCGTACCACTCGAGGTTGTGCTCGCGAAAGGCGATCAGCGCCCCACAGACGAGGATGTAGACGAGGATCTGGAACGCACCGGCCATCTTGGCGATTTCGTCGACTTCCTGTGTGGCGACGATAAAGATGATGATCGCACCAGTGGTGAGAATGGCGACGAACGGCGTCGAAAAGCGCGGGTGGATATACTCGAACACCTCGAGAAAGAGCTTGTCGCGACTGAGTGCGAGTGGATACCGGGAGGCCGTCAGAATCCCTGCGTCAGCCGTGCTGACGAGTGCGAGGAGGGCAGCAAGCACGATCGCCGCGACGGCGAACGAACCAGCAGGAAGGGTCCCAACAATCGGAACAGGGATCGTTGCCGCTCCGAAGAGGAGTTCCGTCGCGACAGCCATTGGCTCTTCTGTCCCAGTCAGTTCAGGTCCTTCGACCACGCCGACCAGGACGAACACGAGTAACGCGTACAGAAAGGCCGTCGCGATAAGTGAGATGAACAGTCCAAGCGGGAGGTTTCGGCCGGGGTTTTCGATCTCTTCGGCGACAGCAGCGACCTTCGTGACGCCGGCATACGAGACAAGCACGAGTGCAGTCGCACTGAGAACACCGTCTATCCCATCGTCCGGCCAGAACGGATCGTAGTTCGCACCTTCGACCTGGACGATCGAGCCGACGACGAACGCCGAGAGGATCGCAAGCATGATGATCACCATAATCAACTGGAGTCCGCCAGTCTGTTTGACGCCGACCAGATTGACTGCGATCAGCACGATTGCAAACGTGATTCCGAGTGCGCGCACGCCGGGGATCGTCAGGCCCCCCTCGAGTGCCGGAATCGCGATTTCCAACGTTGGGAGCTGGTAGATGAAGTTGACGTAGAACATGCCACCGTAGAGCGCAAGCGATCCTTTCAGCATGAGCATGAGCCACGTGCCGAGGCCAGCGATCGTCCCGAACGACGGTCCCAGCCCTCGTTCGATGAAGACGTAGTCACCGCCGGCCTCGGGCATTGCCGTGCCGAGTTCGGCGATGCTGAGTGCTGCTGGCACGACGAGAATCGCTGCGATCACGAACGCAAGGATCACGGCTGGCCCTGCTTCGGCCATCGCAACGCCTGGTAAGATGAAGATCCCGCTGCCGATCATCGCTCCCATACTGATCGCGATTACGGCAAACAACCCGAGATCACGCTCGAGATCCTTCGCCATCGAGTAGATGTTCTGTGCGGACGTTACAAAAGATTCTTATTGATAATTCGTATGTCTTCATAGAACACAGTTAACAAGAATATAGGATAATAATACGAGATCTAGTACTCATGTGATTGATTTTATTTCTCGAGTTCGATATCGCCTGTCGTGGCTCCAGCGGCCGCGTGCACTGTGTTTCACACTCGCCGCCAAGAGCGGGACGTATGCGGGCGAAGGCGACCAACCCACTGCGTTTTTAACACCCGGGCGTGTATGGACGAATTAGCGAAACCCGCGGGCAAGTGCGTTCGAGATTCACGACCATCGTGAGTCAGTTGGAGGAACAGCCTCCACGTTCGCATAGCGGGATGGCCGACGTGCTGTAAGACGCCGGGGCCGCAAAACCGGGAGTCCGCGGACCGTTTCGATGAGAGTCCACCACGCGGCTTTCAGTACAACGAACCATGGAAATCGAAATCGCAACAATCGGCGGCTACGAAGAAGTTGGACGGCAGATGACTGCCGTCCGCGCCGGTGACGACGTCGTCATCTTTGACATGGGCCTGAACCTCTCGCAGGTTCTGATCCACGACAACGTCGAAACCGAACGGATGCACAGCTTAGACCTGATCGACATGGGCGCGATCCCTGACGACCGGATCATGTCCGACTTGGAAGGCGACGTCCAAGCAATCGTCCCGACTCACGGGCACTTAGACCACATTGGGGCGATCAGCAAACTCGCTCACCGATACAACGCGCCGGTCGTCGCGACGCCGTTTACGATCGAACTGGTCAAACAGCAGATCGAGGGCGAACAGAAGTTCGGCGTCGAGAACGACCTGATCAAGATGGACGCCGGCGAGACGATGTCGATCGGCGACTCCGGCAAGGTCGAACTCGAGTTCGTCAACGTGACCCACTCGATCATCGACGCGATCAACCCAGTTCTCCACACGCCAGAGGGCGCAGTCGTCTACGGACTGGACAAACGGATGGACCACACGCCGGTCATCGGCGACCCGATCGACATGAAGCGGTTCCGTGAGATCGGCCGCGAAGGAGAGGGCGTACTGTGTTACATCGAGGACTGTACCAACGCGAACAAGAAGGGCCGAACGCCCTCGGAGAACGTCGCCCGCGAACACCTCCGCGACGTGCTCTACAGCATGGAAGATTACGACGGCGGGATCGTCGCCACGACGTTCTCGAGTCACATCGCACGTGTGACGAGCCTCGTCGAGTTCGCCAAGGATATCGGTCGCCAGCCAGTCTTGCTCGGTCGCTCGATGGAGAAGTACTCGGGCACTGCAGAGCGACTCGACTTCGTTGACTTCCCGGAGGACCTCGGGATGTTCGGCCACCGCAAATCCGTCGACCGGACGTTCAAACGGATCATGAACGAGGGCAAAGAGGACTACTTGCCCGTCGTCACCGGCCACCAGGGCGAACCACGCGCAATGTTGACCCGAATGGCTCGCGGCGAGACGCCTTACGAGCTGGACGACGGCGACAAGGTCGTCTTCTCCGCTCGCGTCATCCCGGAGCCGACCAACGAGGGCCAGCGCTATCAGGCTGAGAAACTGCTCGGTATGCAGGGTGCCCGGATCTACGACGATATCCACGTCTCGGGCCACCTGAATCAGGAAGGCCACTACGAGATGCTTGATGCGCTCCAGCCCCAGCACATCATCCCTGCTCACCAGGATCTCAAAGGGTTCTCCGGCTACGTGAACCTCTGTGAGAGCGAGGGCTATCAGGTCGGACGAGACGTCCACGTCACGCGCAACGGGAACCTCATCCAGCTTGTCGACTGATATGACAACCCCAGAGGCACGAGAAAAGGCGGTGCTCGAGGCGGTCCGCAAGCGCCGCGAGTTGGTCAACGAGGCCATCCCAGAGGAGCTGCCGATCCAGCGGCCGGAGCGACTCTACGAAGCGTCGCGGTACCTGCTCGATGCTGGCGGCAAGCGGCTCCGACCCACCGTCTTACTCACAACGGCAGAAGCGCTCGCGAATGTCGACCCACTCACTGTCGACTACCGCGAGTTCCCGACCCTCGATGGCGAGACGATCGACATCATGGACGCCGCCGTCAGCGTCGAAGTCATCCAGTCGTTTACGCTGATCCACGACGACATCATGGACGACGACGACCTTCGACGTGGCGTCCCCGCCGTCCACAAGGAGTACGACCTCGAGACCGCGATTCTCGCCGGCGACACGCTCTACTCGAAAGCGTTCGAGATCATGCTCGAGACGGGTGCAAAACCCGAACGCGCGGTCGAAGCGCTCGAGATCCTCGCGACGACGTGTACGAAGATCTGTGAGGGCCAATCGCTCGACGTCACCTTCGAGAACCGCGCAGAAGTCTCCCCCGAAGAGTACCTCGAGATGGTCGAGCAGAAGACCGCCGTCCTGTACGCTGCCTCGGCGTGTCTGCCCGCAATCTTACTCGGTGCCGACGACGAGACGATCGACGCGCTATACGGCTACGGACTCGATATCGGCCGTGCGTTCCAGATCCAAGACGACGTGCTCGATCTGACCGTCCCAAGCGAGAAACTCGGTAAACAGCGCGGCAGCGACCTCGTCGAGAACAAACAGACGTTGATCACCGTCCACGCCCGCAGCCAGGGTGTCGATATCGAGGGACTCATCGACACGAACGACGTCGACGCCGTCACCGAAGCCGAAATCGATGACGCCGTCGCCAAACTCGAGGCCGCCGGCTCGATCAGCTACGCGAACGAGACCGCTCAGGAGCTAGTCGAACAGGGCAAAGCGCGACTCGAGGTCCTCCCGGACAACGAGGCCCGTGACCTGCTCTGTGAGATCGCAGACTACCTGATCGAACGCGGCTACTAACGCCGTTTCGGCTCGCGGTCACGCGGCTCGAGTGAGCTCTTTTGTACTGTCAGACCCCACGTTGGGGTGAGAGGCTGTGTGCCGTTCCTGTTTGAGAATATTCGTCACGGCCTGCCGGATGAGAACTGCGACAGTCGTCGCTAGATCGACTTGCAGGCTTTGAGCACGAGTTCCGGGTTGTCAACAAGTTCGTGAATCGTGTGTGCGCCCTTCCCGTGGCCACGTCCTTTCCGGGTCTGTTCGATGATCGAGAGAAACGCCAGTTCGCTGAGTAACTCACGGACGCGTCGGATTCGCAGCGGGTCAGAGCCTTCCTGTTCGCAGAGGACCTCGTAGGTTGAGTAGATGTCCGCCGTCGGAATCGCCGGGTCGTCGTCCGGGGCCTGTTGGGTCTGGAACGCAAGCGCCTGGAGAAGCAGTTTCGAGTGTGGCGGCTGTTTCGAGATGAGTTCTGCCAGCCGATTCTGTTCCTCTCGAGTATGGGCCTGGTTGACGTGTTCTTCAGTGACGGTTTCGGCGCCGTTCTCGTCGGCGATCTCCCCGGCGTAGCGGAGAATGTCGATCGCTTTTCGTGCGTCGCCGTGTTCTTTCGCGGCCAGCGCTGCCACACGCGGGATGACCGAATCCTCGAGGACGCCATCTTGGAACGCATCCTTGCGCGACTCGAGGATCGCCCTGAGTTGGTTCGCGTCATACGGTGGGAAGACGTAATCCCGTTCGCTCAGGCTGGATTTGACGCGCTCGTTGAGTTCCTCTTTGTACCGGATCTTATTGCTGATCCCGATAATTCCGAGCGTGCTCTCCTCGAGTTTCCCGGATTCGACGGCTCGAGAGAGCTGCATCAGAATATTGTCGTCGCCGATCTTGTCGACCTCGTCCAAAATGATGATGCCAACGTCGAACCGTCCGTCGAGGACGTTCCAGAGCCGACGGTAGTACTCCCCTGTACTCAGCCCGGAAGCGGGAATCGTGACTCCCGTCTCAGCCTCGTCGTTGAGTTCGCGGGCGATCGTCCGCACTGCCTGCGTCTCCGTTGCATGTTGGAGACAGTCGATGTAGGCGACGCCGATCGAGACGTCGTTTTTCGCGGCACTCGAGCGGAGGTCCTTCGTAATATACTTCGAGCAGAGCGATTTGCCCGTTCCCGTCTTGCCGTAGATCAGGACGTGATTCGGCGTCTGTCCCTGAACGGCGTCTTTGAGTGCCTGTGCGAGACTGTTGAGTTCGTCCTGTCGGCCGATAATTCGATCGCCTTCGACGAGATGGGAGATGCGGAGCAGATCCTTGTTGGCAAAGATGTAGTTTTGGTTGTCGAAAAACGACTCTGAGCCGGACATACGTCGGCAATGTCCGAGCGACTACTTAACGCTAACTCCTCGGTGCCGATGTAAACACACCGAAGTGCCGATGTAGTTCTATTAAAATGGCGTTTCAGGCCCACTACTTGTATTTTAGCCACTCCCCAGTGCCAGTGTAACTGGACCGGAGTGCCAGTGTAGCGCGGTAGGATGGAACACACCCACCCCGGAGTGCCGATGTAACTGTTCCGAGCGTGTCCACGGGAACCGCTGGAAAGACCGATTCAGCGACGTGGCACCGGACGGAACAACGGGTGGGAAGGCACACGTGTTTCGGCTGGACACGTTGTGACCGACGTCACAACTCAACTGTTGTGACTCTCGTATGACCGATATCGAAGGTCGGTTATTTATACGCTTTGGTATTGCTGTATGAAGACGATCGATGAATATCCCTATTTCACCGTCAGAATCGCTGGTGGGCACACTCTCGGAGGATTTACATCGGCACTCTGGGGTGTGTCTGGGCGCATCTGGATAGCCGACCGCCTCTTCCGGACCGAACACCAGCGGAGCCGAACATCACCACAACTGTCAGCAGTTCGGCTCTCGAGCGCCACTACTCGAGCAAACATCGCGGAGGTTTTGGTTCGGGGCCGAATACGTCTCGGTAATGAACGACGAGTTACGAGAGCGCGTCGAGCGCGAGGCAGAGAAGCACGCGCTGTTGAACGCCGTCAAACACGAGAGCGATGCCGCCGTCGGCGCGATCATGGGGCCGCTGATGGGCGACAACCCCGAGTTCCGCGAGCACGGCGACGAGATTCCGGGAGTCGCTGGCGGCGTCATCGGCCGGGTCAACGACCTCACATACGAGGAAAAGCGGGCCCGACTCGAGGATCTCGCCCCCGAGGAACTCGCCGAAATCGAAGCCGAAGACGAAGAAGACGAACACGATCTGCCGGAGCTGCCGAACGCAGACGAGTACGGCGAGATCCGCATGCGATGTGCGCCGAACCCGAACGGGCCGTGGCACGTCGGCCACGCACGGATGCCCGCCGTCATCGGCACCTATCGCGAGCGCTACGACGGCTGGTTCTGTGTCCGCTTCGACGACACCGATCCCGAAACGAAACGACCGGATATGGAGGCGTACGACGCAATCCTCGAGGATCTCGACTATCTCGGCTTCGAACCCGACGAGATCTATCGGGCCAGCGACCGACTCGAGACCTACTACGAGCACGCCCGCGAACTGATCGAGATGGGCGGGGCCTACACGTGCTCCTGTAGTGGCGAGGAGTTCTCGGAGCTGAAAAACGCTGGCGAGCCGTGTCCACACCGCGACAAAGACGTCGAGACCGTCCTCGAGGAGTTCGAGGACATGATCGATGGCGAGTACAGCAGTGGCGAGATGGTCCTCCGCGTAAAGACCGACATCGAGCACAAAAACCCAGCACTGCGTGACTGGGTTGCGTTCCGGATGATCGACACGCCCCATCCCCGTGAGGAAGCCAGCGAGTATCGCTGCTGGCCGATGCTGGATTTCCAGTCGGGCGTCGACGACCACCTGCTCGGAATGACCCACATCATTCGCGGGATTGACCTGCAAGACTCCGCGAAACGCCAGCAGTTCGTCTACGACTACTTCGGCTGGGAGTACCCCGAAGTCATCCACTGGGGCCACGTCCAACTCGACGACTACGACGTGAAGGTGAGCACTTCCACGATCTCGGCGCTGATCGAGGACGGCGAACTCGACGGCTGGGACGACCCACGCGCGCCGACACTCAAAAGTCTCCGGCGGCGTGGTATCCGCGGCGAGGCAATCGTCGATTCGATGGTCGAGTTGGGGACCTCGACCAGTGATGTCGATCTCGCGATGAGTTCGATCTACTCGAACAACCGCGATCTGATCGACGAGGAGACTGATCGCCGATTCTTCGTCCGCGGGGGGACCGAGATTCCGCTCGCCGGGAGCCCACCAGCGGAAGCTAACCCCCCACTGCATCCCAACCACGAAGACCGTGGCGTCCGAGAGATCCCATCCGGCGACGCCGTCTTGCTCGAGGCCGATGATATTCCGGCGGCCGAAAATTGTATCTGGCTGAAAGGCCTCGGTTGCTTCGAGTACACCGGCGACTCGCTTGCATACACCGGCGACGACATTGACGTGGTCCGTGAGGGAGATGTCGACGTCATTCACTGGGTGCCAGCAGCAGAGAGCGTTCCTGTCCGACTACGGACGATGGATGGCGACGTAAGCGGCCGGGCCGAACCCGGCGTCGCTGAGCTCGAGGGTGACGAACTTGTCCAGTTCGAGCGCGTCGGCTTCGCGAGAATCGACCGCCACGAGAGCGACGATGGTGACGAACGGACGGTTGCCTACTACACGCATCCCTGAACTCGGAGGAAGTGCTGGCGTTGACTCTCTGAATCATGGTTGAGACAATCGGCGCTGGTTCCGAGAGGGCGAGTCGCCTGCCGCGTCTTCGGACAGGTACGTTATAAGAAACTGAAACGAGGCACACACGCATCGCACAGCGGTCGTACGATGTGGTGTGCAGTGACGTTCCGTGGCTACTGCACTCCTAAACTCGTTCAATCTCGCGACTCCCACAGTCGGGACACGTCTCTTGCTCGCGGTGGAACCTTTCGCCACACGCACGGCACCGATACTCGACGCTGTCCGCCCGGCCGGCTTCGGCTTCCTGTTTTAACCGCTCGACTTTCTTGCCGAGCCGTTCGAACATGCTCATAGGTATGTCATCGTCCTACACACGGATAAGTACCCCCATCAGTGAGCGAGTTACCCACGTCCAAAGCAGCCACAGCGACAGTACTCGTGTCCTTAGAGCAGGAAGACAGCCACGAGAAAGCCAACCAGAATCGTGCCCGTCAACAGGACTTGTGTCGCTGTCGAAGCGAGCGTGCCGACGGTCGCGTAGAACGCAGACCGCGTGCTGGCCTCGAACTCGCCGTTCCGAGCGAACTCGAGGGTGAAGACGGTGCCGAAAAGCCCCACGAGCAGCCCGATCGGGCCGGCGATGAGCATCAGGACGATTCCAACGGCCGCGGCAGCGGCAGTCGTTCCCCAGGACGCGCCGCCAGCTTTCGCAGCGATCGAGCCACCGAAGAACTCGACGACGAGCGTCAGCACGCCGAGCAGAGCGAGGACGGCGACCGCGATGATTCCGGGCTCGGTGAACTCGGAGTGCCACCAGTAGAGTCCGAGTCCGGCGAGCGAAAAGAGGCCGCCAGGAACCAACGGAATGACTGTCCCGACGACGCCACCGACCAACAGCGCGATGGCGACGACGACGATTGCGTCGACCATTACTCTACAGAGGTGTGCTGACACCAAAACCGTGGTGCCAGCATCACCGCCGTCTCGGTCGATGCAAGGCCGGATGCTGGTTCGGCTGAGATATGACCCCAGTCCCGACCAGACGGAATTGCAGGGGCTGTCGAGCCGAAACCAGTATCGTAGATCGCACCTATCGTATATCGTACCAACTGGAGCGTGTGACACATCGATCGCGTTGGCAGTGGATCTCGCTTACGTCGTTCGCTCCGACCCACGTTCTCGTCGTTCGATTGAGTGTATGGTGGCGGTCAGTGGCTACTATATCATCTGTCACCGAAACGGATAGCTATGACAGACGGTGCGATCGTCGTCGGCGCATCCTCGGGAATCGGCGAGGCACTGGCGCAGGAACTGGCAGCTGAAGGCTATGAGGTCGGCCTCACAGCCCGCCGGACGGAGCGCTTGGTCGAAATCGGCGCAGTGCTCCCCACGAACGCGTACGTCGCGACGATGGACGTTACCGACGTCACCGACGCTCGTGAGGGCTTCGACGAACTCGTCGACGCGATGCCGTCGGTCGACCTCGTCGTGATCAGCGCCGGCGTCGGCCACCTGAACCGCGACCTCGAGTGGGAACCCGAACGCGAGACGGTCGACGTCAACGTCCGTGGCTTCACAGCGCTCGCGACGGCCGCGATGGCTCACTTCGACGACCGTGGGGCGGGCCATCTCGTTGGGCTCTCCTCGGTCGCAGCCGTCTTCGGCAACGGCAGCGCACCCGCCTACAACGCATCGAAAGCGTTCGTCTCGACGTATCTCGAGGGGCTGCGCTATCGGCAGGCCGGCCGTGAGAGCGACGTGACAATCACGACGGTCGAACCCGGGTTCGTCGACACTGAGATGGCGATGGGCGAGTTTTGGATGTGCTCGCCCGAGACGGCGGCGAGACAGATTCGGCGCGCGATCGACCGCGAGCGCGATCACGTCTACGTGACTCGTCGATGGCGACTCGTTGCCTGGGTCCTGAACGCGCTTCCCGAACGTCTCATGCAGCGCCTTTTCACCTGAGTAACACTCCGCTGAACAGCCTACTGAAACCGGTCACGAACCTCGAGCGCAACCGCCGACCCGTAGTAGTCGACCAGCGGGCAGACGGCATCCCCGAGCGCGCGCATACACTGGCTCGTCGAATGGTACTCGAGGCGATCCACCACCCGTTCCCACTCGCGAGCCTGCAAGGCACGCATGACGAGCAGTCGCTCCTCGCGGGCCGTCAACTCGATTGTATCCGGCATCTCGAGGAAGTAGCGGACGACGAGTCGGCGAAACGGCCCCGGATCGATATCGAACAGACCGGGACCGTAGGCTGCGCCGGCGACGAGTCGCCACTCGTGGTCAGTCAACTCGCAGTCGTCGACGTCGGTGTCGACGCTCCGGAACACCGCGCGGGCGACATCTGGCTCGAGGTCGTCGAGGGCGTCCGTACAGAGTGCGCGAAAGCGGCGGGCGAACCAGTCAGCGTGGCGGTCGTGCAGTGCTCGGCCTGCCTCACTCGTCGGCGCGAGCATGAGCGCGGAGTACTCGCCGCTGGCGTCGTTGCGCGTCGTCGAGACGTGGACGGTTCGGTAGCCGTTTTCCCGCCAGAACTCGAGGAGGCCAGGCGTTGTACCGAAGCCAGTGCCGAGCCAGTCGACCGGGGAGTTGAACTCCTCTCGAACACACTCGAGCAGCCGCGAACCGAGGCCGCGTGAGCGCACCGCGTAATGTGTTGCAATGCGGACGACACGGAGACCAGCCGGCTCACCTGCGGACTCATCGCGGAGCTGACTCGTGAGGATGTCCGGAAGCATGTTGCCGCGCACCCGGCCCCCCTCGTACATCATTGCTCGCGTCGGCGCTGGAAGATCTCCCTCGCGAGCCAGCAGGGCAACGCTGACGACGTGCCCATCGTAACACAGTGCACGCGCCTCGAGATTCGGCGCATCGAGGAGCCGTGCGAGGTCGTTTGGCTCGGTCTGGTAGTGTGCGAGCACGAGCAGCCCGAACGCCTCTCGAAGCAGGTGCTCGTCGGCCAGCAAGGTGTCGGGCTCGAGGCGACGATACGCGACGGTCTCGGGTGTCGCGTCTTCGACCAGCGACTCGACTGGCGGTCGCGCATCGAGCAACAGCGCCCGAAAGGCCCATACTTCGACGGGGTCGCCCGCCGCGTAGCGGATTGGCTCGCCGAGCGTTCGATCGACGACGTCGTGGTCGCTCTCGTCAAGTCGGTCCCGAAACCGAACCGAGAAGCCACGCCCTGCCCCCTCGTAGCCGTGAATCGTCGTCGCGAAGGCGATGCGGTCGGCCGAAAGCAGCGACTCGAGAACCGAGACAGGGAGCGCCGCGGCCTCGTCGACGATGACGATGTCTGCAGTCTCGAGGCGGTCGACGGCGACGGCGGGCTCGAGAAAACGAATCCGTCCGCCGGCGTTCGTCTCGAGTCGACGGGCATCGACGCTGGCGGTACAGTTCTCGAGTGTGTCACAGAGCTCCGCGGCGCGGTCGAACAGCTCCGCGGCGTTTCGCGACCGTGGTGCCGTCACGAGGACGTCCATGCCGTCGGCAACGAACGCACCTGCAGCCAGTCCGGCGGCGCTTGATTTTCCCCGGCCGCGGTCGGCCTCGAGGACGACGGCTCGAGGCTGGCTGTTGCCGTCTGTGTCATCACCGCCCGCGAGTAGCGACTCGAACGCTGTGACGGCCTCGACCTGATCGCGCGTAAGGCAGGCCTCGTAGGTGGCAGCCGGGAACCGGACAGCTGCCGCCGCCTCGAGCGCTGTCTCCTGCGTGCTGCACAGCCGCGGGGCCGGGTTCGTCAGCCCGTTCTCGACGATCTGTCGGGTCTCGAGATTCACGATTGCAATCCCACGGTGGACGTGCAGTGTCTCGACAAGTCGTCGTCTGAACCGGCCAGTGACGTCTGTGGGTGAAAATGGGGGGACAGCAAGGGAGTCGTCGAACTCGTCGTGACAGTCGGGCCACGCCGAAAGCTGCGGGGCCAGCACGATCAGCAGGCCACCACCGTTGACCGTTCCGACGACTTTCCCGAGTGCGTTCGGCTGGAGTCCGCCGTGGGCGTCGAGGGCGACCGCATCCCGTGTCGTCCCGAGAAGCTCGCTCGCGTTCGACTGCGGGAGCTGCTCACATCGTAGCCGATCGTTGGGGCCAACGAGTGTGGTGGCTGTGATCGGAACCGGCAGCGTATCGAGAATCGACTCGAGGGCGTCGTATCCGTGTTCACGATCGCCTGCTAGCACAAGCAGCCGTCGCTCGTTCGTCTGTGTCGCCTCCTCGAACAGCGACTCGGCGAGTCCGACGACGTCTCCGTCCATGCTCTCGTTTTGGGGGCTCGGGAGTAATAGGCAACGGAACACCACCTGTCGGAGCTGCGGTACTCGTACGGTCTGCTGTCCGTCAGTTCCAGTGCGACCACGACCTGTCCTGCGGTCGCACCGATACAGCCTTCCGTCTCATACGGTCTGCTGTACCGATGTACCGCCGATCACCAGAGACGGGGTTGGTGATCGGTGGTAACTGATAGGGATCAGCGTGGATATTCGGACGTTTTCACGAGGAGAACAGCCTACTGAAAAACCGCACGACGAGAGGTGCTATGAACTAGTCTGTTGATCTCTATGACTACAGCAGTCCGTATCAGTCGTTCCTTGCCGTGGCCATCGTACTGATCCCGTCCACGACGTGGGACTCGATACACATACACGTTAGGCGACGTTTCGACTAAGCAGGTTCTGTGTGTGCCTATCGCATAGCCCCGGCTGTTTGAACACGCTTTTAAGGAGGGCAACGCTACAGCGTAGTACACCCTACGCGGGGTTGATGATGCTCCTAGCCTTACAGGACTTCCGCCGGAATCTGATCCGGCACGGAGTACCCAGTGCTCCGGACGGCAGGGGAGCGCGAGCCCACGTGTAGGAGAGGTGAACAACCAATGTCAGTCTACGTAACCACCGACATCCCAGCCGACCTCGCAGAGGACGCCCTTGAGGCCCTCGAGGTCGCACGAGACACCGGACGAGTAAAGAAAGGAACCAACGAAACGACGAAGGCAATCGAGCGCGGCAACGCCGACCTTGTTTACGTCGCAGAAGACGTCTCCCCCGAAGAGATCGTCATGCACATCCCTGACCTCGCAGAGGAGAAGGGCATTCCTGTCATTTTCATCGAAACACAGGACGACGTCGGCCACGCTGCCGGCCTCGAGGTTGGCTCGGCTGCCGCCGCGATCGTCGACACCGGCGAAGCCGGAGACGACGTCGAAGATATCGCCGGCAAGGTCGAGGACCTCGACTGAGGTGATCAGAGATGAGTGCTGAAGAGGAAGAAAGCGGCTCTACGCCCGCCGAGGTCATTGAGATCGTCGGCAAGACCGGCATGCACGGTGAAGCCATGCAGGTCAAGTGCCGGATCAAGGAGGGCGAGAACCAGGGACGAATCATCACCCGAAACTGCCTCGGGCCGGTTCGCGAAGGAGACGTGCTCCAGCTTCGCGAGACCGCCCGTGAGGCAGACTCCATCGGAGGTCAATAATGGTCGAGAAACGAACCTGTGATTACACGGGCGAGGATATTGAACCCGGAACGGGCATCATGTATGTCCAGAACGACGGGAGTATCCTCCACTTTGTCGACTCGAAAGCGGAGAAAAACTACAAGCTCGGTCGCGAACCACGCGACCTGGAGTGGACCGAAGACGGCCGTCGTGACAAAGGTCCTGCAGAGCCAGCAGCTGACGAAGCTGATGAGACCGACGAGGCCGACGAAGCTGACGAGGCCGACGAAGCTGACGAGGCCGACGAAGCTGATGAGGCTGACGAAGCTGACGAGGCCGACGACGAGTCCGAGGAGGACGAGGAATGAGCGATCACGAGCGCACGTTCGTGATGGTCAAGCCCGACGCCTTCGCGCGTGGGCTCGTCGGCGAGGTCGTCTCCCGACTCGAGGACCGTGGGCTCAAACTCGTGGGCATCAAGGTCATCAACATGCCCGAAGAGCGTGCCCAGGAACACTACGCAGAACACACCGAAAAGCCGTTTTTCGATGATCTCATCGACTTCATCACGTCCGGTCCAGTCGTCCCGATGGTCTGGGAAGGACAGGACGCGACGCGACAGGTCCGACAGATGATCGGCGAGACGGACCCACTCGAGGCCGAACCCGGCACGATCCGTGGTGACTACGCGCTCGATCTCGGTCGAAACGTCGTTCACGCCGCCGACCACGAAGATGAAGGCGCAAACGAGCGCGAAATTTCGATTCATTTCGACGACGACGAGCTGATCGACTACGATCAGCACGACGCTCAGTGGCTGTACGAGTGACAAGTTCGTCTCGGTGACGAACTCATTGTTCTCGGTTCAATAGGACTGGTCAACTACCGGATAGTGTAGCAGCCGAAAGCGCTGCGATCGACTCTCCTGTGTGTGCGTTTGATCGGCTCGAGTCACGTCTACTGAGAGACGGCTCGTTCTCGAGCCGTCTCTGCCCGCCAGCTGCGTGCACGCTCATGATTGGAACTGGCGTAACATTCTATTGGCTGTCCTGCAGTCGTTTCAGAGGAGTGGCTGTGTCATTGGACTGCTTCAAAAAGTCGGATATCACACATGTTCGTGACTAAACAGACGTAACATCTAATGTGACGGCTGTAGTAACTCCGAGTGGTGGTTTCGAATGGTAACAGACGGTAGGTGGTCCGTGGATGCATGATCCGGAGAGAGAGTCAACAGCAGCTACAGCACAGGTAACGCCCTCGCTGGACCTGATTTTCGACCTGCTCTCGAATCGCCACCGACGATATACACTCTACTATCTGCACGACCAGCCGGACGGTGTCGCGACGTTCGAAGAAGTTCTGGACGGCGTCGTTACTCTTCAGGAGCGTCTGGCTGAGTCAGAGTCGACGGCGAGTGCCGACGCCGAGACGACTACCGAAACCGATCGCAAGCAACGCCAGCGGCAGATCCAGATGGAACTGCAGCATACGCACTTGCCGAAACTCGAGGACGCGGGCATCCTCGAGCACGATCACCGCAGTGAGACGGTCCGGTACTGGAGCCAGCCGTCCCTCGAGGAGTGGCTCGAACACGCCCAGCATAAGGAACAGCTGTAGAGAGACCGGGCTGTTATCAGTCGGCGTGAAGATGCTGAGTAGACACTCTCTGATGGGGTGTCTATCGGCTGTCGGCGACGAATCTCGCGACGTGGCGGTGATAAATTATGCTGAATGATAGCATTGCTCTCCTTAAAACTTAACTCGCCAGCTACCGAGCTAACAGATAGGTGAAACTCAATGACTGACCACGAACTTCCACCACTTCCGTACGACTACGATGCACTAGAGCCGTCGATTTCCGAGCAGGTCGTGACCTGGCATCATGACACGCACCATCAGGGCTATGTAAACGGCCTCAACGCTGCCGAGGAAACCCTCGCGGAGAACCGCGAGTCCGGTGAGTTCGGCTCGACGCCCGGTGCGCTGGGTAGTGTCACTCACAACGGCTGTGGACACTATCTCCACACGCTGTTCTGGGAGAACATGTCGCCAAACGGTGGCGGCGAGCCCGAGGGAGACCTCGCCGACCGCATCGAGGAGGACTTCGGTTCCTACGAGGGTTGGAAAGGCGAGTTCGAAGCCGCTGCCGGCGCTGCCGGTGGCTGGGCACTGCTCGTGTACGACCCGGTTGCCAAGCAGCTGCGAAACGTCCCAGTCGACAAGCACGACCAGGGCGCACTCTGGGGCTCGCACCCCATCCTCGCACTGGACGTCTGGGAACACTCCTACTACTACGACTACGGTCCGGACCGTGGCGACTTCATCGACGCCTTCTTCGACGTCGTCGACTGGGAGAAGGCCGCAGAAGAGTACGAGAAGTGTCTCGACCACTTCGAGTAAGCTGAACGCAGCAGGCGCGACGAGCAAGTCAACACTGACGTTTTTTTGCAACGATACGATCCTGGCAGCGACAGCGCAGTCAGTCGCACCGATCCGCACACCATTGAACGAGATGGTATCGAAGCCGTCGTAATCGAGCGGACCAGTCGTAGGGAAACGAACGATTTAGGCGGCTGAGAGCGGTAGCGATGAGCATGCCCGTTTCCAAATCCGAGTTCGACAGCCTGCCGCCGTGTGACTTCTATACACCTGAGGAACTGCTCGAGGACGATCAGATGTACACTGTCTACGAGATCGCCCGCCTGCTGCAGGGGCTCGAGCCGGACACGGATATCGACCGCGAAACCGAGGATATCCTGCTCGACTGGGCGATTCCGTGGGTGATGACCAACGCCGACGACCTCGTGGTCGCCGAACCACGCAGCGACGACGAGCCCGGCTACTATGGCCTGAAAGAATGATTCTCCTCGTGGTCGGTGCCGATCGTGTCGACGCCGGCAAGACCACGTTCTCGGTTGGCCTGCTCAAGCGAACCGGTGCGGTTGGCTACAAACCCCGTGCCGGAAACGACTTCTGGTTCGACCACGACGACTGCCAGCGAGCGCTTTCCAAGGGGCGGCTCTACGGCAAAGACGCCGCCCGACTCGCAACGGCGGAAGACTGTGGCCGACCCCCCGAAGCGCTCAATCCTGTGCACCGACTGTGGCGGCCAACCCCCGATGGCGGGACTGGACTGCTTGGCAAGTCGGATCGGGAGTTCCTTGTCGATCGCATTGGTCGTCCGGACGACACCGCGTCGACGTTCGTCCGCAACGCGACCGCCGACATTCCGACTGCCGTCGCCGATGCACTCCCGCTCGAGGACGCGATCCCGGTCGAAACCGTCGGCGAGTACAACGAGCTTGCCGAACAGCGATACGTCCCCATCTTCGAGGAACTGGCTGCTGAAATCGAATCGTCGTCCGTTGCTGTCGTCGAATCCTACAGCGACATCGCCCGGCCGCTGCAGTCGCTCGACCCTGCAGCGATCAGCGCCGTCGTGGCCGTCGAGCCCGGTCGTGCGAGCATCTATCCGGGCGACCGCTACTGTCGGGCCGCCGAAATCGCCAGTTCGAGTCCAAAAGACGGGACGCTCGAGAAACGTGTCCCAGATGTGCTCGACTATCTCGACCCACTCGAGCGTGTTCGTCTGCCGGCGCTTGGCAGCGACGACCGGGCGAAGCCAGCACGGATCGCGACTGCGTACAGCGATGCCTACGACGCGTTGTTGGATGCAGCCGGCACGCTCTGATGAGGCCCAACGGCGACTCCTGGCGCTCTATTCTCAGTGTTTGGTGTCGAGCTATCGCCGCCAAACCGACAGGTATCGGGCTGAAAACTCGCGTTCGTCGATTGCAGTGGTTACGACTACCCAGTGTGACAATCGAGTACTGAGACGGCGAACGTTCATCGGCGCAATCGGAAGTGGGGCAGGGCTTGGGTTGGCTGTCTGACTCGGGATGATGATCAAGACTCGGCTGACTCGGATGGCGACCCTAAACCGGACGACCCGGATTTCGAGGGAACACTCACCGTCGTCACCGACGAATCGATGGTCGACGGCAAAAGTCCAGCGGAACCGTGGCTCAAGGAGGCGTTCGAAGACGAGTATCCTGACGCCGAACTCGAGTGGGAGTTGCTTCTAGACCAGGGTGTCAGCCACTATATCGGGGATGCCGATCGGGACATCACGATCGAGGCAGCAGGAGGCGCTGGCGATCTCTGACCGTGTCGTCGTCATGTCCGACGGACAGCCCGAACAGATCCGACGCTACAGGAGATCTACCGCGAGCTACGTACGCGGTTCGTCGCCGAGTTCATCGGGGAGCACAACGTCTTCGACGGCACCGTACTCGCTCGAGACGGCGAGTGTGCGCATCGATGTCGACGGAACCACGTTCGAACTCGCTGGGCCGGACCTCCCCACCGACGGACAGCAGACGAACTTCTGCGTTCGGCCGACAGCACTCACTCGTGGTGTCGAAACGAATCGGCTGTCGGTTGCTCTCGAAACATGCGAATTCCGCGGTGAACACGTACGTGCGTACGGACGGTGGAACGGGAACGCAGTCGTGCTCCAACTCGAGGCCGTTCCGGAGGGCGAGGCGGTCGCTGTCGGCTTCGAGTCGGCCGACGCCCACATGGTCACGTCCGAGTGATCAGGTGTCGATGTCGTCGATCTCGAGTCAGCAACCGACACCGGCGCGGTCTGTCTTCAGGCCTGCCGAGCCATCTGTGACGACAGTTCGACATGGCCGTAGGGCTGATTCGAGACACTCGGCCCGTGGCCCGTATGCATCTCTGTGAGGTCTTCGTCGATCACGTCGAGCACGCGGTCGATGCTCTCGATGAGCGTCGGCCGGTCACCCTCCTCGAGATCCGTCCGTCCGAAACTCCCGTTCTGGAAGACCAGATCGCCCGCAAAGAGCACGCCGGCGTCGACCGAATAAAAACAGAGATGGTCGTTTTTGTGCCCTGGCGTGTGGAGCGCGATGTACTCGTGATCACCGAGTTGGACCGTCTCCTCGTCGGCAATCGCGTGGTCGACGCCGTCGACCGACGTGTCGTATCCCCACGCATCGACGTCGAAGGCAGCTTTGACTGCCTCGAGATTGCCAACGTGATCGCGGTGGGTATGTGTGAGGACGACGGCATCGAGTTCGTCGACTCGCTCACGGATGGGTTCGACGACGTCGAAGTTCGCCCCTGTATCGATGAGGACGGTTCGGTCGCCGGTGACGAGATAGACGTTACTTGTGAAGGCCTGCACGCCCTGTGCGAGATTAGCGATCATGGCTCACGATATGCCATCGATCGATTTGTGCGTATCGACACGGCGCCACGAAAATGTGCGCTGCTGCTCGAGATTGTGTCGTTTCCGCTGTGATCCCCATATTCACAAGCATTTTTAGCTCCGGCACGTAGTAGTAGACGAATGAACCGGCCGGTCTCTGTCGCTTTCATCGCTCTCGTCGTTGTCGTTTCCATCGTCGCTCTCGGCCCGATGACGGCTGCCGGGACCGGAGATGAGACGGCTGCCTCGTCTCAACCCCACCAAGCCGTCCTGGAGACCCAGACGGAGATGGATAGCGCCATGCAACTGCAGCCATCCCCAGAGACGACACATTCGCTGACTGGCGATTCGCAGGATTTTGACCGGACGACGTTCAAGATCACTGTCCACGAAAACGGGAGTGCGACGTGGACATTCCAATATGAACAGCGCTTTGGAACTGGCAACGAGACGGAAGAAGACGACCGCGAGTCGTTCGAGGAGTTCGCTACAGCGTTCGAGTCCGAGGAGACTGAGCTCTATGAGGGGTTCACCGAGCAAGCAGACGCCATGGTCGACTCCGGTGGAGAGCTGACTGACCGGGAGATGGAAGCGACACACTTCGAGCGCTCTGCGACAGTCGAAGACCAGTTTGGAACGCGCGGAATCGTCGAAATGTCGTTTAGCTGGTCTGAGTTTGCCGACGTCGAAGACGGCGTCGTGGAAGTCGGTGACGTCTTCCAAAATCTGTATATCGGCCCCGATCAGGCGATCGAGATCGAGGCCGCCGACGATCTCACATTCGACCGTGTCGAACCCGCAGAGAGTGCCCAGTATCCACGTTCCGACCTCGAGGATGCTGATTCGGTTCGCTGGAGTGGCGAACAGCAGTTCCTCGATAGCCAGCCCTGGGCTGTCCTCGTCCAGGAAGGTGCCACAGCCGAGAGCGACTCTCTCAGCAGCGACAACATGTCGTGGTATCTCGCTATTGTGGCTATTATCGGGCTGGGAATCGCCGGCGGTGGTCTCTGGTACCGACGGCAGTCAGCCGATCGCGAAACCGATACCGGAGCGAATGCTGGTCAGCCTGCTGGTCCCGACGAGACAGCTGCAACAACAGCGCCAGCCGAAGACGACCAGCAGACGGAGCCGTCGACGGACTCCGCTCCACTCGCTGATGAGGAACTCCTCACTGACGAAGATCGAGTCGTCAGGCTCATCCGCGAGAACGGTGGCCGGATGAAACAGGTCAACATCGTCGACGAAACTGGCTGGTCGAAATCCAAAGTCAGTATGCTCCTCTCGGATATGGAAGAAGAGGATACGATCAGCAAACTCCGTGTCGGCCGCGAGAACATCATCAGCCTCGAGGGATACGAACCTGAGGCGACGAAGTCGCCGTTCGACGAGTGAGCTACAGTCGCCACTGACCGTCAGTGCACACCCGATCCACGACAGCTGTGCGATCGGGGTGCAAACCGTTTCAGTTGTTACTGTATCTGTTGGCCTCAATACCAGTGAGACACGGCGACACTGTCGGGTTGAAACGGAACCCTTAAACATCGAAACGCACAACGATTGAATGCAGACGAAGCCCGCTCCGATAGTGTAGTCCGGCCAATCATATTGCCCTCTCACGGCAATGACCAGGGTTCGAATCCCTGTCGGAGCATCCTTTTGCCGTCGTCAATTTTGACCACAACAGTGAGCGTGTCTTCGTGATCGAGAACGGATCCGCTCAGTTCGACAACGGCGGCGTTGTCTCCGGCGGTTGGCGATGGTCCGTCGCCTGTTCGAACGAGTAGCCGAGCTCGAGTAGGGTTGGTTCATCGAACGGCCGTCCGAGTAGTTCGAGCCCGACTGGCAGCCCGTCGTCGGTACATCCCGCTGGGATCGAGACGGCACTACACAACGACTGCGAAGCGATGATCGTATTCGTCGCAAACGTCATCGTTTCATACTCACCATCCCGGATCTCGTCTTCCGTTGGCGGTACGACCTGCACGTCCGGGTAGACGATCGCATCGAGGTCGTGGCTCGCGAACACGTTCAGAATGTTCTGCTGGAACTCATACTGCGCGTTTCGACATTTCCAGTACGCCAGATTATCCGTTAGATCCGCGGGCCCGTCTTCGGCGAAGCCGATAAACAGATCCAGAATGTCGTGGTACTGGCCACTCTCGTACAGTTCATCGACGGAGTCGACAGGTGTCTCACGCTCCTCGAGGAACGCGTTGAGATCTCGTTTCGACTGGAGGATGTACAACATCGTCTCCTCGAGAGACGTCTCTAGGTCCGGACTCTCAACCGGATCGACGAGGGTCGCACCGAGATTCCGCATCGTTGTCAGTGCCCGTTCGATGACGTCGTTGACCGGCGCGGCGGCGGGATTTTCGTCGTCACCGAAGCCGTCCCGGAGCACACCGACTCGAGCCCCATCGAATCCATCGGCGAGGAGATGGTTGGTGTACAAGCCGTGAACGGCGGTCAACTCTGTGTTGCCGGTGAGGTCGTCGCGAGCGTCGTAGCCGACGAGGACGTCAAGCAGTGTCGCTGTCTCGCGGACGGTTCGGGTCATCGGCCCAGCCGTATCTTGCTGTGAAACCAGCGGGCTGACACCGGTGCGACTGATCAGACCGGGCATGACGCGAAACCCGACGAGACGAGTGCCTCGCTTGTGAGCGTGCCAGCCTCGAACGCGTGCGCACTCGAGGGGCTGTGATGTCGTCGAAGCGCTCTTCGACCCCGACCCTTTGACAGAGGCCGTCACAGCGTCGCCTCCGGGCACAACGAGCGCAGCCAACTCGTGCTCGCTCGTCTCCCCTGTCGGCCGTCGGAAACATTTACTGCTGGGCGCGTCTCCGAACGGATATGGCCGATCTCAACCCAATCGGAAAGCGGATTCATAACATCTCTCCTGATCCGGTGAGACTAACACTCGATGATGGGACTGAAGCAGTGTTTCGCGTCTCAGGCGCTGAGTTCTTCCAACAGGAGTTTCAGGCAGAAGGGACTCGAGACGACGACGAAGGGGCCGCTTATCGCTTTGTCTCGAGTGCAGATAACGATGCGATTCTCGTCGGTCGAAAGGGTCCCGACGAAGAGGGCTGGTCGATGATCGGCGAGGCCGTCAAGGCCGAGCCTGTCGGGGCTCCCTGAAGACGATAGCGTACGGACTGCTTTTGCTCGTCCGGGCGGTCGAAACGCGGTCTATCGCTCTGGCCGACTGTGTGATGTCCTGAGGTTGGACTGAACACGAGTTCATCGACTGGCCGAGAACGGGACGATAGTGACAGTGACCGCAACACGACCAGCGCGCGCGAGCACATTCACGGTGCTTGTCGGCCACATGCAAAGCGAGGTCGACGGCCGCTGTTTCCGAGATATTCATCAATGATGGTGAAAGTGAATGGCGCTGCCGAGAAACACCCTCCCGCATCAGTGGGACACTAATCGAAGGCGAGCACCGAAGTCGTGGGTCATCCGGAAAAAGCAACTCAAAGGAAGTGTGTCCGAAGTGTATACATTCCAGCAGAAACGAGCCGAAGTCGAGTGTCGAAGATTTTACTCTACCGCCAGTAATTATCATGAACGAAAATGCAGTACTGTGTGACTGATCGACACGGGGATTTTTAATGTTGAACACGTATCGCCGGGAAATGCCATTGCATAACAGGGACGTTCGACAGGACGTCCGTGAGCTGGGTGCATTGCTCGGAGATGTCCTCGAGGAGCAGACCTCTCGACGGGGCTTCAGGACGGTCGAGTCGTGCCGGCGGGACGCGATCAACTACCGTTCGGGCGAGCTCGATTCTCGCCAGCCGCTTATCGCAGAACTGGAAGAGCTGTCGCCGCATCGACAGCGGATCGTCGCCCGTGCGTTTACGACCTACTTCGAACTGATCAACCTCGCCGAAGAGCGCGAGCGGGTGCGCACGATCCGAACCGGATCGCAGGAAGGAACGCTCGAGGACAGCCTCGAGACGGCAGCCGCGGAGTTAGCGGAGAGCAACGTCGACACCGTCGAGCAGGTGCTGGACGACGTCCTGATCGAACCAACGTTTACCGCACATCCGACGGAAGCCCGGCGCAAGACGGTCAAATCGAAGCTGCGAACGATATCGACCCAACTCGAGACCTTAGACGAGCGACTGCTGACGGACAAGGAGGAAGGACAGGTTTGGCGGGATATCGACGCCGAAGTGACGAGTCTCTGGCAGACGCCACAGGTTCGGAATCGCCAGCCCGAACCCGAAGACGAGGCCCGAAACGTCCAGTGGTACCTCGAGAACACGCTGTTCGATGTCGTCGGCGAAGTGTACGACGAACTCGCTGACGCGATCGACGACGAAATCGAGGATACCCTCGAGATCCCGAAACTCTTCGAGTTCCGATCGTGGGCTGGAAGCGACCGGGACGGCAACCCCTATGTGACTCCCGAAGTGACGGCGAACACGCTCGAACAGCAGCGTGAGGTCGTCCTTGAGAAGTACCGCGACCAGCTCAAACGCCTGTCTGGCGTGTTGAGCCAGGACGGCAGTCGGATCGAGACTGGCGGCACGTTCGAGCGCACGCTTGAGGCCGATCAAGAACGGCTCCCCGGCAGCGCTCGGACCGCCGAAGAGCGGTATCCCGACGAGCCCTACCGCCAGAAACTCAAGCTCATGCGTGAACGGCTCGAGCGTGTCGGTGACGTCCGCCCCGGCGGCTACGAGGACGTCGACGAACTGCTCGCTGACCTCGAAGCGATCGCAAAGAGTCTGCGGAACAACGGGGCCGAAAGCGTCGTCGAAGCCCACGTCGACCCGATTCGCCGGCAGGTCGCCACGTTCGGCTTCTCGCTTGCGAGTCTGGACCTACGCGAACACCAGCAAAACCACACCGATGCCATCGCCGCTGCCCTCGAACGCGAGGAAATAGACTATCACGCCCTCTCGGAGGACGAGCGGACCGAGTTGCTCACCGACGCGATCCTTCAGGACGACCGTGTTATCGATTGTGCTGACACCGAGGACCTCACCGAGGAGTCGGCCCGAGTTCTCGAACTGTTCGATAACCTCGGCGACTGGCAGTCGGAGTACGGTGTCGAAGCGATCGACACCTACTGTATCTCGATGACCGAGGAGCCAAGTCACGTCCTCGAGGTGCTGTTCCTCGCCGATCAGGCCGGCGTCGTCTCTCTGCCCGAACACTGCGGCATCGACGTCGTCCCGCTGCTCGAGACCGAGTACGCTCTCTCGGGTGCGCGTCGCATCATGGGGACGCTGTTCGAGAATGAGGCTTACAAACAGGCCCTCGAGGCCCGCGGGCGCACCCAGGAGATCATGCTGGGGTACTCGGACTCGAACAAGGAGAACGGCTTCCTTGCGGCGAACTGGTCGCTATACAAAAACCAGCGCCGACTGGGCGAGATCTGTGCCGATTACGACGTGACGATGCGGCTGTTCCACGGCCGTGGCGGGTCGATCTCTCGCGGTGGTGGCCCGATGAACGAAGCGTTGCTGGCGTTACCGAACAGCACCGTCACGGGGCAGGTCAAATTCACCGAACAGGGCGAAGCGATCGCCGAGAAGTACGCCAATCCACGCATCGCCGAGCGAAACATCGAGCAGATGCTGAACGCCCAGCTTCGGGCGCGCCTGCACGCGAAAGACCAGCCCGAAGAGGAGGTTCATGAGGAGTGGGTCGACGCCATGGAGACCATGGCCGACGCCGCACGACAGGAGTATCGCGATCTCTTAGAGAGCGACGGCTTCGTCCAGTATTTCGAGCAGGCGACGCCGATTACCGTCATCGAAGATCTCGATCTGGGCTCTCGCCCCGCCTCGAGAAGCGGCGAGCGAACCGTCGAGGATCTGCGGGCAATCCCGTGGGTGTTCTCGTGGACCCAGTCGCGGTGTATCTTGCCGGGCTGGTACGCCCTTGCGACTGGTATTGAAACCTACTTGGACGGTGGCGGCTCGATGGAGACGCTGCGAGAGATGTACGACGAGTGGCCGTTCTTCCGGACGACACTCGACAACGCCGCCCTCTCGCTGTCCCGAACTGAGCTCGAGATTGCCGAGCGGTACGCGGATCTGGCGGATGCAGACCTTCGAGCCCAGTTCTTCCCACGGGTGAGCGAGGAGTACCAGCAGGCGACCGAGTTGATCACCACCATCGGCCAGCGAGACCAACTGCACACGCGTGACTGGCTCGGTGAGAATCTGGCACGGCGCAACCCATACGTCGATCCGTTGAACCTGTTGCAGGTCTACCTGCTCAATCAAACCCACCGCACGGATATCGAGGAACGAACGCTTCGGCTGACGGTCAAGGGAGTCGCCGCCGGCATGAAGAACACGGGATAGTCCGCCGTCGTCGCTCGTCGCGACCGGTCAGCGACGCTGTTCGTCGCCAGTGTCGTATCGCTCCGCGGCCGACTCGAACCCCAGTTCCGCGTGTTCGCGTCCACGGCGCTGTTCGAGGGCGGCGATCGCCTCCGGATCGCGGGCCGCATCGTCAGTGATCCGCGCCCACGAAGTGTGGACCTTCGCGTGACACCACCGGCAGAGATAGACCGTGATCTCATGGCTCAGTTGTGCCCCGTCGCGGGCATAGGAGAGATGGTGTTCCTCGAGTAGCGGGCGCTCGTTGTCGTGGGCCATCCGCTTTTCCTCGAGGCCACAGCGGACACACTCACGCTCACGGTTGCGCGAGCGAAAATGCGGACAGTCCGCCCACGTCTCGTCGGTTTCGGGGTCGACGACGGGACAGGCGTACTCCTCGCTGGCGCGTTCGCGGGCGAACTCTGGGTCGTGGCTGTAGTGCTCGAGGGCGTACCGACACTGGCCCTCGCCGGTGAGATGGTCACAGAGGCCAGCGAACTCGTAGGGGTCGTCGACGCCGACCGAGGTTCCCTGTGGCGTTTTCTCCATGTGCGGTTGCCTCTCATTGGTGTGGGTGCCAATTGAACCTCACGGGTGCTGTATGGATGGTTGGAGTCTCCCTACGTCAACGGGGTTTACGACCTAGCCGAAGATGCTATTTCGGTCGTTGAGTTCTTTGTGTCGAGCCCTTTGTGACATGGTTTGGGAGGGTTATATATCATCGAAACCGATGGAGGATACCGTACAGAATGAACAGCCCGTCTCTGGAAGCACCTGTCCCAACACGAGCGCAATCGACGACATTCGTTGTTCTCACATTTATCATATCTTGGCCGCTTTGGGGTGCAGCAGTGCATCTGGCCGAAAGCAGCATGCTCCGAGGGCTGTTTACGATCGGAGGTGCATTCGGACCAGCACTGGCTGCCCTCGCTGTCTGGCGGTATTACGAAGGGACATTTGCCACAGTGAAACGCCAACTGACGAGATGGAGAGTCGGCATCAGGTGGTGGCTCTTGACTCTCGTTCTCCCAGTCGGGATATTCATCGCTGGACTCCTTGGAGCGTCGTTAATTGGAGTCCCAATAGAGTCACGGACGGACTCCGCCGCAGTTTCTGTCTACCCGGTAGTGCTGGCTGCTTCGGTGGTTTTGTTCGGCGGAAACGAAGAAATCGGTTGGCGTGGATTGATGTTGCCAGCGTTGCAGACGAGCTACGGCGCCCTTGGCGCAAGCGTGATCGTCGGTGTGGTATGGGCGCTGTGGCATGCACCACTTTTCATGTTCAGTGCACTGAACCCAGCTGAACTCCCTTATGTAGTGTTTGTCGTGGGGATCGTTGCTCTCAGCATTCTCCATACCCTGCTGTATCACACTACCGGGCAGAGCGTGCTGGTCGTGGCGGTGTTTCATGCAGGGTTCAACGCGACTCTCCTATGGCTACCAGAGAGCACTACGAATACTGCACTGACACACCCGTATACGATGATTGTCGCTGTGCAGTGTCTCGTGGCGATTGGCGTGGTTGTCTTGACTCGCGGCACCCTCGGTTCGAGAGAATTATCGTAACAACTGAAACTGGTTGCACACCGATCGCACAGCTGTCGTGCGATCGGGTGCACACTGACGGTCAGTGGCTACTATAGATCAAAGCGATCGACAGCCGTTCGGATAACTGCTCGCCCTGTGCATACTTCTGAGGGCGTTAATCACCTGGAAAAGCTTCTGACAGAGACGCTCGAGCCTGTCGAGAAGGTTTTTGAGATCGGCCGTCCGACTCGAGAATGTGCGGCTGGTCCAGTATTCGACACCCGACAGCGAGACGGATCCGCAGACGGATAGCGACGGCACTGCCCAGCGTGACGTCGTAGCGACGAACGTCGACCTCGCGGAGTCGATCCTGAGCCAGACGCGCGGACTGATGTTTCGGCGCTCGCTCCCCGACGACTACGCGCTCGCATTTCGGTTCGACACCGCCAAAACCCGCGATGTCCACATGCTGTTCGTCTTCGTCCCCATCGATGCGGTCTGGGTCGTCGACGACGTCGTCCAGCGCGTCGAGCGGTTGCGGCCGTGGCGGAGTTTCGAACGCGAGCGGTGTGACCTGCTCGTGGAACTGCCCGCCGGGGCTGGAGCCGCGATCGAGCCCGGGGATCGGCTCGTCCTCGAGTCGTCCTGATTCGCTCTCACTCGAGGATCTCGACCTTTCCATCCCGAACGCGAACGTCGAGCAGGCTCGTCACGTCCCGAGAGACGTCTGCGTGATCGACGTCGACCCGTCGGAGGACGACCACGATATCGACGAGTTCGGCTTCGACGGCCTCGAGGGCGTCACAGACAGCCTCGATTGTGCCACCCGAGGAGAGGACGTCGTCGACCAGCAGGACACGATCACCGGCGTCGACACCGTTGAGATAGAGTTCGCTCTCGCCGTAGCTGGTCTCCTGATGGACCGCGACCTCTTCCGGAAAGCCATAGGAGCGCTTGCGGACGACGACCAGTGGCACGTCAGTCGCGATCGACAGCGCCGTCCCGTGGTGAATCCCCATCGCTTCCGGCGCAACGATCTTGTCGACGGCCTCGAGGTCGACACGCTCGCTGATCCCATCGGCAACCGCAGACAACACTGCCGGCTCGACCGGAGGAATCCCGTCAGTGACGCCGTGGACGAAGTATTCGTAGCCATCCCGGTCGACGACGGGGGCCTGTCGAAGCGATCGCGCAAGCGGCTCCAGAGTGGAGTCCATACACTGGTCCCATACACCGGGGAGGGATTTCGTCTCTCCGGTCTGCCAGACAGTTGTCACGCCGTTTACGACGGGAGCCTCGAGTCGGGTGTCACGGGGCGAGATGACCGTTTCAGTGGGAGCCGATCGATGTGGTCACAGGCGTTGTCCCTCCGCTGTCGAAGCTCGCTTCAGGACCGGCGGATTTAAGTCAGCATAATCCATTAGGATCTGATACCATGGCACGAGATTCGTTCTCAACGCCGGAGTCCGAGGATAGAGGAAGTCGGGGCAACCCGGCTGGGCGTGAAATTCCGCGACGAAACTAATCGTAGTGTATCACTCTTGCCTGTAACTCACTCCGCTGAACAGACGATTCCATCTGATCGTACAGTCCGCCTTCTCGATACGACGCTTCGCGACGGCGAACAAGCACCTGGTGTCTCGCTTTCACCCGACGAAAAAGTCGAGATCGCCAACGCCTTAGAGCGAGCCGGCGTCTCCGTCATCGAGGCCGGCAGCGCCTGTACCGGGGCGGGCGAACGGCAGGCGATCTCGCGGGTCACCGACCTCGATCTCGATGCTCGCGTCACCAGCTTCTGCCGCGGGATCCAGACCGATATCGATCTCGCACTCGACTGTGACGTCGACGGCATCCATCTCGTCGTCCCTTCGAGCGACCGCCACGTCGAGGACAAAGTCGGCACCTCCCGCGAGGACAACCTCGAGAAAACCGCCGAACTCGTCGAGTACGCCACGGGCCACGATCTCTGGGTCGAGGTCATCGGTGAGGACGGCTCTCGAGCCGACCTCGACTATCTCGAGGAGCTGATGGGGACCTCGCTCGATGCTGGTGCCGACCGAGTCTGTTTTGCCGACACCGTCGGCCACACCGGCCCCGAACGCACCGCCGAAGCGGTCTCGAGACTCGCCGAACTCGGTCCAGTCAGCGCCCACACCCACGACGATCTTGGACTGGGTGTCGCGAACGCACTCTCGGCGATCTCCGCCGGGGCCGACCTCGTTCACTGTACCGTCAACGGGCTCGGCGAGCGGGCCGGCAACGTCGCCCTCGAAGAGGTCGCGATCGCGCTGTCGCACGTCTACGACGTCGAGACACTCGAACTCACGGAGCTATACGGCCTCGCTCAGACCGTCTCTCGAGCGACCGGCATCCAGCTACCGCCGAACAAGGCCGTCATCGGCGAGAACGCCTTCACCCACGAGAGCGGCATCCACACCGACGGAACGCTCAAAGACGACAAGATGTACGAGCCCTACGCGCCCGAAACGGTCGGCCGCGAACGCCGACTCGCCCTCGGCAAGCACACGGGCCGAGCTGGCGTCAAAGCGACGCTCGAGGAACACGGCGTCGAGGCCAGCAGCGACGAAATCGCAACGATCGCGACCCGCGTGACGGAACTCGGCGACCGCGGCCGCCGGGTCACCGACGCCGACCTGCTCGCGATCGCTGAAGACGTCACCGGTGACGACCGCGATCGCGTTGTCGAACTGCTGGATCTCACCGCCACGAGCGGTGGTGCCGTTCCGACCGCGAGCATCCGCCTCTCAGTTGGTGGCGAAGAACGCGTCGCCAGCGGCACCGGGTCCGGCCCTGTCGACGCCGCTGTCTCCGCTGTTCGCGAGGCGCTTGGCTCGATGGCCGATGCCGAACTCGAGTCCTACCACGTCGACGCCGTCACGGGCGGCACCGACGCCGTCGTCACCGTCGAGGTGACGATGGTTCGCAACGACCGTTCGGTGACCGTCGCCCGCAGTGAAGCAGACATCACACGCGCAAGCGTCGAAGCGATGGTCGACGCGCTCGATCGGCTCCTTGCATCAGACGAACAGCCGCTGACACCGGCAGACGACTAACACTGCCCGAGACCACTCTCTTCGGATTCCTGTCTGCTGTTAGTGAAACGGCTGTCGACTGAGGATCCCCCACGGGTCGAACAGATAGATGCCAGCCAGAAACAGTGCAACGATGACGACGAACAGCCGGGCGAACGCGTTGGCCGAGTCGGGAACGCCTGGCTCGAGGGTGATCGCCATCAGCGCTGCGACCCCAATCCAGAGACTCCCGACGATCAGTCGTTGACGAGTGTCCATACGTGGGAGTTTCCCTCAGTCGTTATCAAGTCGACGAGTCGATCCGAGACCGTGACAACTGGAGACGGGATGCGTCGCTCACTGAACTGATGTTGGAAAACGCCGAGAGGGAGATTTGAACTCCCGAGTCCGTGAGGACAGTAGATTTCGAATCTACCGCCTTGGCCGGGCTAGGCTATCTCGGCTCATCAGTACATACCCGGGTGATGTTTTTACCCGTTTCGATTCTCCTCCGTGGTTGTGACCGCTTCACGACCGAAACCGGACGCAAGAGGAGGGTCGATGCCGCCGTCGGTGACGTGGCCACTCATACGGTCTGGTATGATACGTTACTGGTGATCGCTCGAACGGGGCAGCGATTACCGGTAAAACGGGATACCGATTCGTGTCAGTCGAGAATGTCACCGACTCGGCGCGGTTCGCCCTGCAGGTTCGGCTGTTCGGCGACCATTTGCAGGACTTCGTGATCAGTGACGTCGTAGTACGACTTCTCCGTCGCCTCCTCGATGAGAGCTTTCTCGAGACGGAATTCGGTGCCTTCGTAGACGACATCGACGCCGTCGTCGTCGAACGCGAGAGTTGTCATGGAGTGATGTACGCGATGGGCAACTAAAAGCGAGGCGACCTGAAGCGAAAATCGTCCGACGTGTGTCTGACACATGGCAGACGACGCGCGAGGTTTATTAGTTGATACCTCCTGTAGTCCGGAATGTGGCCTTCAGCAGGGATCCGCTCGACGAGCTGGTCGTTCCCGACGGCACGCAAGCCAAGGAAGTCGATCTCGTTACCGACGGTGACGTCCTCGTCGGCGCTCGATCAGCGATCGGGTTCGGTGTGCGCGGTCGTAACGTCCTCGCTGGCGAAAGCGTCGAGTTCGGCGGTGCGATCGAGGCCGAAGGCGATTGCCGACTCGACATGTGGTGTGATGTCGCCGAGAACGTTCTGGTCGGACAGGACGCCTACATCGGCGAGCGCGTCCACGTCGCCGGTGAGATGAAAGTCGCGGGCGATCTGGATATCGGCGACGATGTCGAAATCGACGAAGGGTTCGAGGCAAACGGCTGGATCGTCATTCGAAACCCGATGCCGACCATCGTCTTCCTCTTTGTCTATCTCAAACACCTCCTCCTCATCGGAGAGGACGATACTGCCCAACAGCTCGTCGACGAACTCGTCGATGAAGACGAAGCGGCCGACGTCGAACCGCTCGTCATCCCCAGAAACGCGACGGTCAACGACGACGCCTGGCGAGTTTCGACGCCCGCCACGATCGGACAGGACTGTCGGCTCCACGGCAACGTTCGTGCCGAAACGATCGATGTGGGATCGGATACAACTATTTTCGGCAGTCTCAGAGCCCGCGGCGACGTCACTGTCGGTGACGGAACCCGCATTCATGGCGATCTGACTACCCGCGATGGAAACGTTACCATCGACGGTGACGCCCGCATTCTCGGCGACGTCTCGTGTGCCGACCTCGAGGTCGGCCCAGACGCCGAGATCGATGGGACGATCCGTGCTGACGGCGAGATCACGATGGGAACGAGCGAACGGGACCCTGAGTGAGTACGCCACGACTGGTGTCGTGGAGTTTCACTTCACGCCGTGTCAGTGGCCGATGGAAAAACCGAACGCGTCGAGTTAGTAGATCAGTTCGTCGTCGTTTTCGACCATATACAGCGTTCGCGCGGCGATGTTGACCGCGTGATCGCCGACACGCTCTAAGTCACGGATCGTCAAGAGAAGCCGAGAGACGTCTTGTAACAACAGTTCGACTTCATCGGGAGACTGGAGTTCGCGCTCGATTAGGTCACGGACGACGATCTCGCTTGCCCGCTCGGCGAAGTGATCGAGGTCGTCGTCACGGTCGGCGAGCTCTCTGCAGGCGTCGGTGTCTTCGGTGTCGTATGCGATCATTGCGTCTTCGATCATCGCAAGCGTCAGATCGCCCATCTCCTGAACGTCGACGTCGGGGAAGAGGTCTTCCTGGGCGTCTAAGGTGTACTCGCCGAGATTGACCGCGAGGTCGGCGATCCGCTCGAGGTCGGTGATGATCTTAAACGAGGCAGCGATAAACCGGAGGTCGCTTGCCACGGGTTGCTGGAGCGCCAGCAGCTCGATACAGTCTTGCTCCAGATCGAGGTACATCCGGTTGATCTCACCGTCGCCTTCGATCACTTCGCGAGCGAGCGTGTCGTCTTTCTGTTCGAGGGCATCGAGCCCCATTCGAAGTCGTTCCATAACGACTTCACTCATATAGAGGATGTCCTCGCGGAGCTCCGCGAGTTTCTCCTGGTACGATTTCCGAGCCATACTGCAGAAAGCTCGCTCGACAGTGATTAGACTTATGTTCAAATAAGAACGTAACGACCAGCCGCGGGTGTGATCGACGCCGAGATGACGACCAGCTTGCCGTTATCCGAACTTGCCGGTGATGTAGTCTTCAACGCGGTCGCTCTCGGGGTTCTCGAAGATCTTGTTCGTGTCGTCGAACTCGACGAGATGACCGCCAGTGAGGAAGACCGCAGTTTTGTCCGAGATGCGGGCCGCCTGTTGCATGTTGTGGGTGACGATGACGACCGTATACTCCTCGGAGAGCTCCTCGACTAAGTCCTCGATCTTCGAGGTTGCAACGGGGTCAAGCGCCGACGCTGGCTCGTCCATCAGGATGACTTCCGGATCGGGTGCGATCGCGCGAGCGATACAGAGTCGCTGTTGTTGGCCACCGGAGAGATCCAGTCCGGACGAATCGAGTTGGTCTTCGACTTCGTCCAGCAGCGCTGCTCGCTCGAGTGCGGTCCGAACTTTCGCATCGACATCGCCGTCGTCTTTGCCCTGTACGCGGAGCCCGTAGGCGACGTTGTCGCGAATCGATTTTGGGAACGGGTTCGGTTTCTGGAACACCATGCCGATCTTCCGTCGCAAGGCGACGGGGTCGACATCATCGTCGTAGACGTTCTTGCCGTGGAAACGAAGATCACCCTCGACACGCGCGATGTCGATGAGGTCGTTCATCCGGTTGATCGAGCGCAGGAACGTTGATTTCCCACAGCCCGAGGGACCGATGAGCGCGGTCACCTTTCGCTCGGGGATGTCCATGTCGATTCCGTGGAGTGCCTGATCATCACCGTAGAACACGTCGAGACCACGCGATTCGATGACGGCATCGTCGACCCGCGGCGAGCCGAGTGGAGCGTTGTCGGTCATCGCAGCGTCCGAACGGGAGCCGGATGATTCGGGCGTCGATACGGTTCGTGAGCCGCCACCGTTCGTGGTCATATGAGGTAGTTGAATCTTGGGACTCACGCAGTTACTTGTTGCGGAACGGATGCCGAACCAGTCGGCACCGTGCTCCGGACTGATACGCGAGCGCCCTTACGGTACGCAGGCGACTCAGCAAATAAATACAGTGCTATGACCGCTCTATTGAGCTGTTGTCTGCTCAATACTGCTATATAGAACTATGGAGGTCCTGCCGTTCACTGGTCGCGACCGGCACAATCGTCGTCGGAATCGGAACCCGTCTCCACGTTCGACACCGGGTTCGTCGCTCGAGGGAACTCGAGAACGACGGTTGACCCCTCGAAATCACTGCCCTTGAACTCTCGCTCGGCCTCGCCGACACCCGGGCTGTCCGAGTCGGTTGGATCGAGCACCAGTCGACCGTCGTGTCGGCTGGCGATCCAGTCGACCAGCCATAACCCGATCCCGCCAGTGTGACACACCTGTGAGATTGCCAGCTCACCCGTGATGACAGCGGCTTCGTCGTCCGGGATTCCTGGCCCATTGTCCTCGATCCAGACCCGGACAGTGTCGACCGTCGTCTCGACAGTGACAGCGACGGTCGGCTCTGGCCCGGCGTGGGTGATGGCGTTCGAGAGCAACTCGTCGATCGCGATCTCAACTTCCGGTCCGCAGGCTGCAACCGCTCGGTCTGGAGTCGTGACCGTTATCTCCGGCAGTGGCTCGGTGTCACGGTCCTCGAGGGCAGCAGTCACCCGCGACACGCGATCACGAGCCACCGCTGCAAGATCCGTCCGGTGTGTCTCGTCACCGACCGGATCGATCAAGTCCTCGGTTATTCGGGCTCTGTCAGCCAACTCGAGCAGTTCCTCCGTTGCCAGCCGGATTTCGCGGGCAGACGCCTGGTCGGTCCCCTCGTGCCGGGCCTCGAGATCGGCGGCCCGACCGGCAACGACGTTGAGCGTGTTTCGAAGGTTGTGGCGCAGAATGCGATTCAGGACGAGTAACATCGTCTCCCGGCGCGCCAACGTGTTCGCGAGGCCGGAAAGCGCCTCATCGATACGCTTCCACTCTGCGACCCCACCAATCGATGGCCCAGCGTCGTACTCCCGTTGCTCGAGTGACTGGACACGGTCTGCGAGGAGGCTGATACGGCGGATTTTCGATCGGTACACCCACCCGCCGAAGACCATGATCGAGCCGAGCAAGGCAGCCGCCGACACGGCCTGAAAGATCGCGAGACGGTTGATTCGAGCATCGACGGCCGCCTGATCGCGGTGGGCAGTCACCGTCCAGTCGACGACCTCGAGTGAGACACTGTGAGAGACGGTTTCGTCGAACCGATCTGCGGTCGTATACAGCGTCCAGATGTCCGCTTCGACAGTGATCGCATCTCGGTTGTCGGTTCCGGACAGCGAGTCGAACAGCCCAGTTTCATCGAGATCGTAGGCTCCGTTGACCGAGCCGACGACCTCGCCGTCATCGACGAGTGGCGCGCTGACGACGACGATCGCATTTCCCGTCTCAGCACGAAACGGGTCGCTGATGTGTTGCTCGCCGCCGAGTGCAACGCTGACGTACTCCTGGTCGCTGAGATCTGTTCCGACGACCGGCTCGGTTTCATGAGGCTGTCTCGTCGTCGTGAACGATTGGACCGTTCCCGTCTCGTTGACTACGGTTGCGCCATCGAACGCCGAGGTTGTGACGATCGACTCGAGGGCCTGGTCCTGGTCTGCCGTATCGTGTGCCGCGAGGTCGGGGTTGGTCGCAGCGACCGCGATCGTCCGCTGTTGCTCGGTGAGACGATCATCGAGGGTCGACGCAGAGAGGGTCGCCCGGTCTTCGATCGACGTCTCGGTGTTTTCCTCGACATCGGCTCGGTGTGCGTCGAACGTGGCCACGAGGACGCCACCGGCCACGAGAACGACGAGGAGAAAGACGATTGCGAACCGATATGCGAGTCTCATTCGAGCACGCCTGTATACGGTGTACAGATAACGTGGGTATTATTCTATCGGACGGCTGTCGGTGAAAAAGTCACGGGAGCGGACAACAGAGCGGTCGATTTCGTCGACCGCCCGCGTTCAGCTTCTGGGGTCGTACTTGTTCCGGATCAAGATCGCAACCGCGTTCATCAACAACAGGATCGTCAGTAGCACGACGATCCCGGCGGCGGCGACGTGTTGAAACTCGGGTTCGGGCAGCGTCGCCCACTCGAAGATCATCATCGGCATGGCGCTGAACGGCGCTGTGAGGCTGTCAGGAGAGACGAACAGCGACGTTGCCGCACCGACCATCAGGATCGGTGCCGTTTCGCCGATCGCCCGCGACAGCGAGAGGATCGTTCCCGTCATGATCCCCGGCAACGCCCGCGGCAGGACGACGTCACGAATAACCTGCCACTGGGTCGCACCGACCCCGTAGGCAGCCTGCCGTTGTGAGTCCGGAACGGACCGCAACGACTCCTGTGTCGAGACGATGACGATCGGGAGGATCAGCAGCGTCAGCGTCAGCGCACCGGCGATAAGGCTCGAGCCCAACTGCATCCCCCGGACGAAGATCGCCAGTCCGAGCAGTCCGTACACGATCGATGGGACACCGGCGAGGTTCGCGATATTCGCCTCGATGAACGATTTCAGCTGACTGTCAGCCGCGTACTCCTCGAGGTAGACTGCCGCACCAACGCCGAGGAAGATGGTGAAGACAGCGGTCAACGCGATGAGGAAGACCGAGCCGATAATCGCGGGATAGATCCCGGCCCCACGACCATCGGGCAGGAAGTTCTCGACGACCTGTGACGGCGGGTACGTCAGGAACTCCCAGGTAACCCAGCCCCACGACTCGTAGATGACGTCGGCGAGCAGGGCAACGAGTGCAACGATGCCGACGAGCGTGGAGGCGAAACAGATGCCGACGAATACGCGACCGATCCGCCGCTTTCGTTCGATGTTGTCCGTGCCCTCGGCAAAGGGATTGTTCGTGCTCATTGGTACTCCTCCCGGTAGCGCGATTTAACCCATAGACTGATCATGTTCATCGCCAGCGTCAGTATAAACAGCGTCAAGCCGACAGCGAACAGGCTCTGGTAGCCGATCGAGTCGACCGAGACGTCACTGATCCCGATCTGGACCATGTACGCAGTCATCGTCTGGATCGAATCGAGCGGGTTTGCCGTAATCTGGGGAGTCATCCCGACAGCGAGTGTGACAGCCATCGTCTCCCCGATGGCTCGCGACAGCGCGAGAATGTAGGATGCAACCACGCCCGACAGCGACGCCGGAACGACGACGTTCGTCGATACTTCGAACTTCGTCGCGCCGAGGCCGTAGGCCGCGTTCCGCAACTCGTCCGGCACCGACGACATCGCGTCTTCGCTCAGACTCGAGACCATCGGGATGATCATGATCCCGACGACGATTGCCCCCGCAGCGGCGTTGAACGTCCCCGTCTGGGGGAACACGAGCTGGATCACCGGCGTAATAAACGACAGGGCGAAGAAGCCGTAAACGATCGTCGGGATACCCGCAAGGATCTCGAGTGTTGGCTTGATGACCTTACGGACCCGTGGCTCTGCGTACTCACTGAGATAGATCGCTGTGGCCGTCCCGACGGGGATCGCGATGAGCGCCGAGCCAACCGTGATGATCAACGTCCCCCAGACCAGCGGCAACACGCCGTAGCTGTAGGGCCGAATCACCGGCGACCAGTTCGTTCCAGTGAGATACTCGACGATCGAGACGTGCTGGAAGAACTCGATCGAGCCCTGAATGAGCACGAGGATAATCCCCAGCGTCGTCAACACCGTGACGAACGCACAGGAGAAGAAGACGTATTTGATAAAATCGTTTTTTCGGTCGTCGATACTACTTCCGCCTGCAGTAATCGTTGTATCGGCTTGGCTCATGCTGTCGCCTCTTCGATCGCATCCTCGAGTTTCTGCCGGCTTTCCTCGACTTGTTCGTCGGGAATCGCGTAGTACCCCACTCGGCGGGCAGCCCACTCGGTCCAGCTCAGGGTCTCTCCGGATTCGACAATGTCTGCCTCCGTCGCCTCACCGTCGATCTCCTCGAAGTAGAAGCGAGCGAACGCACGAACCTCCTCGCGCTCGAATGCATCCATCCGGAAGTAGGTGTACAACGGTCGCGTCAGCGGCTGGTACTCGCCGCTTTCGATCGTCTCTCGATCCGGTTTGACACAGCCGTCGCCGTTGTCGACGGCGATGAGTTTGAGATCGTCCTCGTTCTCGTAGTAGTAGCCAGCACCACCGAAGCCAAGCGAATACTGACTCCCGCGAACGCCGCGGACGATCACGTTCGTGTCCGCACTCGCGGAGTAGTCAGATCTGATATCGCCGATCTCACCGCTGATCTCCTCGGTAAAGTAGTCGAACGTTCCCGAGGCCGGATCACGGCCGTAGAGGTCGAACTCCTCGTCGGGCCACTCATCGCGGACGTCACTCCACGTCTCGACATCTGACCCCGACTCCCAGATCTGTTGGAGTTCGTCGACGGTGAGACAGTCACACCAGTCGTTGTCCGGGTTGGCGAAGACGGCCAGTCCGTCGAGTGCCGTCTCGAGTTCGAGATAGTCGATCCCGTTCGATTCACAGATCGTCTGTTCGTCCTCGAGTATCGGGCGACTCGCGTTCTGTGCGTGGGTATCCCCATTACAGAAGCGCTGGAACCCCGCGCCCGTTCCCGATCCGCGAACCGGAACGATGACGCGGTTGTTTCGCCACTGGAACTCTTCAGAGACCACGGCCCCGTGGGGCAACACCGTGTTGCTGCCATCCATCCGAATCTCCCCCTCGAGCCCGCTGTCCTCGCCCCGGACGAGACAGCCAGCAAGTCCCGTCAGTCCGGCACTGGCAGTGCCGAGCAGAAACCGACGGCGAGAAACCGCGCCGTCTGAACCGGATATCGGCTCGTTTCCCATCAGTGCACTCTATAGGCGAATCTATCTAAATACCCTGCTATGTTATCTATATATCTCTATGTTCGACACCCAGTGACACTGGCAGACAGATCGCTGCTCTCTCTGGAGCACACCTTATCACCACGGAGACACGAGTTCACAACGACATCTCTGGTGGTCTATAGAGGCAGATGGATTTATCAGTATACGCCAGAATGCGATCGTATGGAGACGCGAAAGGTCCAGGTAACGGGTGGCTCAACGTATACTGTTTCGCTCCCAAAACCCTGGGCAACCGACAACGGCGTCAGCGCCGGGACGGTCGTCGAGTTCTATCCTGAAAACGACTCTCTGTTACTGACACCACAGCGAGAGTCCGATCGACAAGAGGGGACACTCGACATCACCGACCTCGCAGGCGAACGACTCACTCGAGCCGTGATGACGATGTACGTCAGCGGCTTCGACATTATCCGCCTCGAGGCAAGCCGTATCACGACCGACCAGCGCAGCGCGATTCGGAGTGCAACACAGAGTCTCGTCGGCGTCGAAGTGCTCTCGGAGACGACTGACAGCGTCGTTATCCAGGATCTGCTCGACTCTTCGGAGCTGTCGATCGTCAACGCCGTCTCACGGATGCGCTTGATCGCACGATCGATGCTCGAGGACGCAGTCACGGCACTCATCGAAAACGACGACGACATCGCCACGGACGTCATCGAACGTGACGACGACGTCGACCGACTCTGGCTGGTCGTCTCGCGAATTTTCCGGGCGACGCTGCGCTCTCCGCGTGCTGCCGAAGAGCTTGGCGTACCACGGGAGGACTGTTTCGACTACCACTCGAGTGCACGCCAACTCGAGCGCGTTGCCGACCACGCCGCCAAGATCAGCAATCTCGCCCTCAAACTCGACGAGATCCCCGGGGCTGTCGCCGATGCGATCGTCAGTCTTCACGCGGATGCCTCAGATGTCCTCGAGAAATCGATGGATGCACTGGTCGCTGACGACACTGAGGAGGCGAATCGACTTGGACATGCCGCTCGCGAGGCTGTCCTCGAGATCGACGACCATACGCGGACGATCGATGACATGCTCCGGGAGTTAGAACCCGTCCAGGCCCAATCGCTCGGCTTGATCGTCGACTCGCTCTCTCGGAGCGCTGACTACGGCGGCAACATCGCCGAGACGGCACTCCAGAAGGCTGCCCCACGACCCTGACAGCTATCGGTTTCTGATTCGTCTCGAACGCGAGAACGTGGCATTATCTGACCAGTCACGCGGCCGATAGCAGCTGCTCACGGGACTGAAAACGCCAGGAGCTCAGGTGAGAGCTGTGGTCTTACTCGAGGAGAACGGCGTTGACCTGTCCGGTCTGACCGGGACGGGACGTAACACGTGCCTGTCCTTCAGTCGTCTCGATGAGGGCGCCTTTCGTGATGATGTTTCGGCGGACGTAGTTCGGGTTCGCGTCGTTCTCGACGACGTCTTCGATCTCGGCCGAGACCGTCTCGTCGCCTTTGTTGACGCTTGCGACGTTCGTCGCGAGCGCGCGCGTCTTCGTTCCGTTGCCGCGGACGTCGACAGTGCGGAATCGTGGCTCGCCGACCTGCGTCTCCGTCGGCAGGCGACCGAGTTCGTCTTTACGGCGTTTGCGTACGTTCTTCAGTCGGCCACCGGTTCGCTTTCGCGTAGAGCGTCCCTGATTTTGCATACTCGATCAAATTGCTGGCGTATACTTGAATGCACTGCTATGCGCTTTTCCGGCGAGTGGACGTGCTGTCCGGCAGTACTGGCCCCCGTTACTCGTTGCTAACCAGACAGGAGGCGTGGCCAGGCTCCACTAGTCTCGTCTCCGCGCTGCTGTAGTAGTTCGAAAAGACGCCGCGTTCAGCGTAGTAGAGCCGACCGTCGACGGGCACTGGCGCACTGGTAACCCGTCCCCGGTTCTCGACCCGCCACCGCCGGTCGCCAGTTGCCTTATCCAGCGCGTAGAGGTGGCTGTCGTACGAGCCAGCTAGCACGGTCTCTGCGGTGACCGTCAGCGCACCGATAACGCGCCCGCCGACATCCGCTGACCATAGCTCCTCGCCGGAAGCGACCTCGAGGGCGAAGACGTACCCGTCGTCGTTACCCATGTAGACGATTTCCTCGTCGACATCGACCGCCGGATTCGACATGATCGAGCGATCCGTCTCGAACGCCCACTCCTCGCTGCCGTCCTCGAGATCGATGCAGTAGAAGCTGTCGTCCCAGCTCCCGACGTAGCCGTAGCCGTCGTAAGCCGCGGTGGTCCCCTTGATTTCGGCACCTGCACGAAACGCGCCCCCCTCGCGTTCCTCGCCGTCCGCGTCGGCCTGAAACGCCCAGGCGAACTCGAGCGAGGGGTACTCCCAGCAGTAGACGACGCCGTCGTTCGAACCGGCGAGGATCCGGCCCGCCTCGAGATCGATCGTGGGTGAGGGGTGGGGCTGGCCCCACATGCGGTCGTCGCTCCAGGTCGGTTCGCCGGTGTCAGGGTCGATCGCCCAGAGCGCGCCCGAAGAGGGCGAGCCGTACTCGGAAACGACGTAGAGCGTTCCGTCGTGGTAGGCCGGACTCGAGCCAATCGCGAGCGCGCCGTCTAGCTCGTCTGACCGCGTTCGCCAGACGATTTCGCCGCTGTCGACGGCCAGCGCGTAGAGGTCGCCGTCGTAGCCGCCAATGTAGGCGGTGTCACCGACGATAGCCGCCGAGCCGTGGAAGCCGAGTTCCGTCGCACCGGTGAGAGTCGACCAGCGCTTTTCGCCGCTGGGCGCGTACGCGTGGACCCGGCCGTTGTCGCCCGCAAAAATGATCGTTTCCCCGTCGGGGGTTGGGACGGGGCTGGCCTTGGCCGCCGTATGGCCGACGTAGTTGATCGGGAACGTCCAGTTGACGGTCACTGACTCCGGAACGGTCTCGTCAGGGTAGTAGCCGAGACGGCGCAGTCCGCCGTGGAACAGCGACACTGCAGCCGACTCGTCGACGCGACCGCCAAGCGTTGTCGGGAGGTCGACACAGCCAGCGAGTCCGGCCGCCGCGGCCGCGCCGCTCACACCGAGCAATCGCCGTCGGGAGAGTCCAGCGGATCGGTCTGACCTGCGCTCGGATACCGCGTCTCGGTTTGGAAATCGCATGGGGTTCTAAACAGCGCCTCGAGTAAGACTCGCAAAAATCCACTGTTTTCGCAGTCGTCACGAATGCAATGGCGGTGGTGCTCCCTACCGCGTTCGAGACAACATATTTATACGACGGTATGACAGTCTGTGAATATGATAGATTCAGACCTCCGCCGACGGGACGTTCTCGTTGCGGTCTCGAGCACCTCCCTCCTGTTGGCAGGCTGCACGGAAAGCGATGCGTCGGCGTCGGGCTACGGAACCGCCTACGGTCGTAGATACGGATCCGGAGGCGAGTAAGCGTGGGCGACCGAACACCGCGACTCGGACTGGGCACGTTCGAGGACGGCGAAGCGTGGGATCACACCGACACGGTCGAAGCCGTCGACGAGCACGCGATCGTTCGGGGACCGATCGCCGACCGGCCGGCATCGGGCGAGTACGACGACGAACTGTACCACGCGACCGATCAGGGGATTACCTGGCGCTGGGATGTCTCGAGCGGGGACTGGGTCTATTTCGGCGGGCAAGGGTGTTCGGACCAGCCGGTCCCAGGAACGAGTCACTTCGACGCGGCGCAACTCGTCCACGCGCGCACCGCGAAGACCCCCGTCTGGAACGTCGAAGCCCACGGGATCGAGGGCGACGGCGAGACCGAGGTCGGCCAGGACGTCCACGATCTCTTCGCGGAGGTCGAATCGGCCGGCGGCGGGATCGTCTACTTCCCGCCCGGCCGGTATCTCCTCGAGCGGACGCCGCTGATCGGCGACGACACAATCTTGCTGGGCGCGGGTCGCGCGACGGTCTTCGAAGGAACGCGCCCCGACGGCGGGGAAGGACGAGCACTCCTGTCCAACAGGGGCTACGATACGGTCGAATACGGTGGCGCATCGAACTGGGGGGTCTGCAACGTCCGCATCGATTCGCCCGCGTCAAACGGGATCATGCCCGCCCACGCCGAGAACGTCCGGCTCGAAAACGTCTATGGCGACCGCATCTACTATCACCACATCGATGTCGTATCGTCCAAAAACGTCGTCATCGACGGCTACTGGGCGACTCGAGGCGGCGACGGCGGGTCGGACGCACCGATCCAGTTCGACAACCAGACGTCGGAGATTGCATCGAACAGCGTCTGGAACGGAACCGACGAGCTGCTGTCCAGGAGTGACGGGACCCCGACGCGGAACTGTACTCTGAAAAACTTCGAGATCGATCCGGGGAACGGCCCTGACTACGGCGTCCACATACACCGGAACGGAAACGAGTCGATCACGATCAGCGATGGCTACATCACCGGCTGCCTGTACGCGGCGATCAGGGCCGATACCGGCGACGAGATTGCCGATCTGACGATCGACTCCGTCTCGTGTATCGAGAACGCGAGAGGCATCTCGCTCGGTCAAATCAAAAGCGGCCGGCGAGAGCTGACGATCAGCAACGTCACGATCAGAACCGACAATAGAGGGCTGGCCGCCGGATCGGGAATTTATGCGGGCGGGTTCGACGGCGCCGAGATCGCAAACACCATCGTCGACGGTGAGTTCACGAACTCGATCCTCTTCGACGATATGGACGACCTGAAGCTGAGTACCGTGACGGCTACGGGAGCGGACAGTCAGGCGTTCCGGTTCCGGAAGAACGTCGACGCGACGCTGACGACCGCTCGCGCAGCGGACTGTGGCGATGCCGGCATCTACTCGGGACCCGGCTGTAGCGTCGCCTACGGCGGCGTCTCGTTCACGAACGTGGGACGCGAGGTCGTCGTCGACGGGGCGCTACGGGAGTGGGCGTCTTCGTAATCGGATTACTCTTTTTGCGCGTCGACGACGGCCACACCAGCCAGATTGACGATGTCTTTGACCTCATCGCCCCGCTGGAGGACGTGGACCGGCTCGTCCATGCCGACGAGCATCGGGCCGATGGCGTCTGCGCCGCCGAGTCGCTGGAGCAACTTGTAGCCGATGTTGCCCGACTCGAGATTCGGGAAGACGAGCACGTTCGCCGGCTCATCGAGTTCGGAGAAGCCGTACGTTCCCTCGAGGATGTCCTCGACGACGGCGGTGTCGGCCTGCATCTCACCGTCGACGGGGAAGTCGACCTCGGGATCGTCCTGTAGCATGCTTGCGGCCCGGCGTGGCTTGCGCGTCCCCTCATTGTTAACGCTGCCGAAGTTCGAGTACGACAGCAGGGCAGCGCGCGGCTCGACGTTGAACCGGCGTGCGAGCTTGCCGGTCTGTTTGGTGACCTCGGCGAGAACTTCCTCATCGGGATCCTGGTTGACCGTCGCGTCGGCCACGAAGAGCACGCGGTTTTTGAACGTGAGCATGTAGACACCCGCGGCGTAGTCGACGTCCTCGTCGGTGCCGATCACCTGCAGCGGTGGGCGCAGCGCCGAGGGGTAGTGATGTGAGAGCCCGGTCAAAAGCGCATCAGCGTCGCCTTGTTCGACCATCACGCTCCCGAAGTAGTTCGAGTCGCGTTCGATGAGTTCGCCTGCCTCGGTCCGCGTGACACCTTTTCGTGCGCGCAGTTCATGCAGGCGATCAGCATAGCCCTCGTAATCGCCGACGGATGGATCTGCGATCTGTGGATCGAAATCAAGGCCGAGGTTTGCCGACGTCTGTCGAATCTCGTCTCCGTCGCCGATAAGGATCGGCAGGGCAATTCCCTGCTCCTGGATCTGGTAGGCTGCCCGGATCATCTTCTCGTTTTCACCCTCCGCAAGCGCGACCGTTTTGGGGTCGCTCTTTGCTTTGTTGAGGACGACGCGCATCATCTCGCGGGACTTGCCCAGACGGGCCTCGAGTTCCTCTTCGTAGGCCTCGGGGTCGAGTTCCGTCCGGGCGGCACCCGACTCCATCGCGGCTTCGGCGATCGATGGTGCAACGCGGAAGAGCACGCGGGGGTCGACCGGTTTTGGGATAATGTAGTTCGGGCCGTACTGGATCGGTTCGTCGCCGTAGGCCTTGACAACTGCGTCGGGAACGTCCTGACGCGCGAGGTCGGCCAGCGCCTCGGCACAAGCGACTTTCATCTCCTCGTTAATCTCAGTCGCGCGCACGTCGAGTGCGCCACGGAAGATGAAGGGGAATCCGAGGACGTTGTTGACCTGGTTGGGGTAGTCCGAGCGCCCAGTCGCCATAATAACGTCGTCGTCTCGGGCCGCTTTGGCATCCTCGTAGCCAATCTCCGGATCAGGGTTGGCCATCGCGAAGACGATCGGGTTGTCACCCATCGACTGGACCATCTCCTGTGAGACGATGCCACCGATCGAGAGGCCAACGAAGACGTCCGCCCCCTCCATTGCGTCCGCGAGGTCGCCCTCAGGAACGTCGCGAGCGAACTGCCGTTTGTACTTGTTGAGTTCGCCTTCCGCCGCTCGCTGCTCGGTGATGATTCCCGAGGAGTCACACATGGTGATGTTCTCCTTTTTGCAGCCAAGCGAGACGTAGAAGCGGGCCGTCGCGATCGCACTTGCGCCGGCACCGGAGAACGTGATCTCGAGGTCTTCGAGCTCTTTGCCGGCGATATCTGCAGCGTTGAGCAATGCAGCACCCGAGATGATGGCGGTCCCGTGTTGGTCGTCGTGGAAGACCGGAATGTCGATCTCCTCGCGCAGGCGTTCCTCGACGGTGAAACACTCGGGGGCTTTGATGTCCTCGAGGTTGATGCCGCCAAAGGTTGGCTCCATCATTTTGACGGCTTCGACGAGCTTGTCAGGGTCGGCTTCGTCGAGTTCGATGTCGAAAACGTCGATGTCGGCAAAGCGCTTGAACAGGACGCCCTTCCCCTCCATAACGGGTTTCGACGCCTGTGCACCGATATCGCCGAGACCGAGCACGGCAGAGCCGTTCGAGACGACGCCGACCAGGTTGCCCTTGGCCGTGTAGGTGTAGGCGTCGGTCTCGTCCTCGTCGATCTCTAAACACGGCGCGGCGACGCCGGGCGAGTACGCAAGCGAGAGATCACGCTGCGTATTCGTCGGTTTCGTGGTCGAAATCTCGATCTTTCCGGGGGGATCGGTCCGGTGGTACTCCAGTGAATCCTCATCTAGTCCCATACCGGTGACACTGCAGGGGACTACTAAAAACAATGCGAAGGGGACTTTCGTCATATGTCGAAAGTCAGCCCACATAGCATACGTGACTGTCCAAAGAGACGATTCACCGATTCGACCGTTTTATACGCACCGCGACAGTGTGGTGGGGTATGGACGTCGCGCTTGGTGGGACGTTCGACCCCGTCCACGATGGCCATCGCCGGCTGTTCGAACGGGCGTTCGAACTCGGCGATGTGACCGTGGGACTGACGAGTGACGATCTCGCACCGAAGACACGGCACGTCGAACGGCGCGTGAGATCGTTCAGCGAACGAAAGCAGCGGCTCGAGACGGAACTCGAGCCACTCGCCGCCGAACAGGACCGCGAGTTCGAAATTCGCCGGCTCGATGAGCCAACGGGTATCGCGACCGAGCCGCAGTTCGACTACCTGGTCGTCTCACCCGAAACTCGCAACGGTGGGAAGCGGATCAACGAGATCAGGCGTGAACGGGGTCACGATCCACTCGATGTCGTCGTGGTTCCGCATATGCTTGCCGACGACGGCGACATCATCTCGAGCACTCGAATCGTTCGCGGTGAAATCGATGAGCACGGAACCGTCCTCAAAGAGAGCGAGACAGCAGATAACCCAGACGACGCGCGGTGACAGTTGGGAGCCGTCAGCAAACGTTTTATTCCGCTTCGTCGGCAGCGTATTACTCGGTCTACCAGACAGAACCCGGACTGTTACATCCGATTTCGCCCCCGTATCACGCAGTTACCATGGTACATCATACCACTTCGTAGAGAAACCCACCGAAACAGTCACCGCTACCACCGTGGCGGCTCGAGTCCGGCTTGTTCAAGCAAGTCCTTCCAGCGTGACTGAATCGAAAGTCGCGAGACATCCGCAGCGTCAGCGACTGTCCCCTGAGTCCGGCCGTCGCCAGCGACGAGCGACCCGGCATACAGACTCGCGGCGAGGACCGCCTGTTTCGAGCGGTCGTCCTCGGGAACGTCAGCGAGAAACAGGTCCATCGCACACGACCGCGCGTCGGTCGACAACTCGAGCCGTTCGGCGATGGTCTCGAGTTCCTCGAGCCACTGTTCATACTCGATACGATCTCGAGCGCTGTGCATACACCGGACTATCGTCTCCGTGCGAATAAAGTACGGGGTTGACCGTCTTCTATTGATATCAGTTAATAGATATGGCGCTGCTAGTTTCGACGACCGCGTTGTCCAATACGGTACTACGGCGGGGCAACGTATCGATACGAACGAGTCGCAAAATTGGCCGTTCACTGTCAGTTCCACTAGGATACGACTACTAAAGCAGAGAGCCACCAACAGTCGAACCGACGCCCGTCACCCGTTTCGGTTTACGGCTGCGTCTGTCCATGAAAGAGCCCACTTGCAAACTCGTCTGTACCGGCTGCGGCCTCGAGATGCCGTACCGGGATCGCTCGCTGGCCGAACACGCAGCGGAACTCCACCAGCTTCGCGCGTCTGAGCACGTTACGTTTATTGTGCCCCCTGACTGGTCTCCTGAGGAACCAGTGAAGCAGCGCTGACGCGGACCGACAGGTACTTACTCGATTCGTGAAAATCAGGAGATGAGCGCGGGTAGCCAAGCCAGGCCAACGGCGCAGCGCTTAGGACGCTGTTCCATAGGGATCCGCCGGTTCGAATCCGGTCCCGCGCATGCTTCTCCGAGCAATTCCGCGAGGAGAAGCATCGCGATGAGGAGTCGAACCCTGGAAACCGAGCGGAGCGAGGTTTCATCCGGTTCGAATCCGTTCCCGCGCATACTTTTCCGAGCAGTTACGCGACTGACAGCCGTCGAACGAGAAGACGCCACTGGCCATGTCTCGAGCGACGGACACACCCACGAGAGAACTGATGTCGTGACATGTGGGCGAGAGCAGTGGCCGAACCGACCCCACCCAACCACACCGTTTCGAAGCCGTTCTGCGGACAGCAGACGCGTGTCAGACGTCCAAAACGCTTATTCACGGGGCGAAGCTTGTATGATTAATGGCCGGGTTAGACGACGTATTCGGGGAGCTCTTTCAGGGTGTCGATGCTGCGATCCTTTTCTCACCAAGTGGCTCGTACTACGAGCGCTGTGCGAGTATTGAGGACCTCGATCTGATCGTCATCGGAACGGAAAACACCGTGGGTGCAGAGACGTTCGTCGAACTTCCGCTCGCGTTCGACGACATCAGAGACCGGATCAAGTTCGGACTCGAGGGTGCCATCGAACAGGATTTGATCGAAGACGGCGACGAACTCGCCTGTGCAACGAGCGTGTTCAGCGACGGAATCGACACCGTCTCGCGTGTTCGAGCGGATGCGGAAACGCGCACCGGGATCTACGATCTGTTCGTCAAATCGCGTGCAGAGCCGGAAGTGGTCAAAGCCGTCCTCGAGCTGGCGGTCGAACTCGGGAAGAAAGGACAGAAAGGGAAGCCGGTCGGTGCGCTGTTCGTCGTCGGTGATGCAGGAAAGGTGATGAACAAGTCCCGTCCACTGTCGTACAACCCCTTCGAGAAGTCTCACGTTCACGTCGGCGATCCGATCGTGAACGTCATGCTCAAGGAGTTCTCACGACTCGACGGCGCCTTCATCATCTCGGATGCGGGCAAGATCGTCTCGGCGTATCGCTACCTCGAGCCATCCGCGGAGGGGGTCGACATCCCGAAGGGACTGGGAGCGCGGCATATGGCCGGTGGTGCGATCACGCGGGACACGAACGCGATTACGATCGTGCTCTCCGAAAGCGATGGGCTCGTTCGAGCGTTCAAGGCCGGCGAGCTCATCCTGGAGGTCGATCCGGAGGCGTACTGATATGGACTGGCAGACCCTCATCGACGAACCAGCCGTCATCGCTGCGGCGGTGTTGGCACTCGGGATCGTCGTCGGCTATCTGGTCGGACGGCTCAACGAAGAGCTCCTCTCTGCATCCGGGGTGCCCGAGGCCGTCGAGGGGACGCCGTTCGAGCGGACCGCCCAGTCGATTGGTACCTCCACGGTCAAGATCGTCGCCCGCTTGAGCTCGTGGTTTATTTATGGGATCGCCGTTCTGACGGCGATTCACATCGCACAGCTGTTGGATACCGACGCGTTCTGGCTGCGAGTGACGGAGTTTATTCCGCAGGTGTTTATTGCCGTCCTTGTGTTGATTCTCGGCTTCATTATCGCTGACAAGGCGGAACTGGTCGTTGGCGAGTATCTCCGCGGGGTCAAACTCCCCGAGGTTTCGCTGCTTCCGAAGCTGGTCAAATACTCCGTGCTGTATGTGACCTTCATCATCGCGTTGGGCCAGATCGGCGTTCACGTGCTGGCACTGCTGATTTTGCTTACGGTGTACGCCGTTGGCCTCGTCATCGTCGGCACTGTCGCGTTCAAGGATTTTCTGGTCTCGAGTGCGGCCGGGATTTATTTGTTGCTCGACCAGCCCTACGGGATCGGGGATCGGATTCGGGTCGGCAACCAGACGGGAATCGTCCAAGAGGTCGACCTGTTCGTGACGAAAATCGAGGACGACTCCGAGGAGTATATCGTGCCGAACCGGAAGGTGTTTGAGGATGGGGTTGTCCGGATTCGGGACTAGCGAGAGTCCCTCGACCGAGTGTCGTGCGCTGGGTAGCGAAGATCACAGACGGACCGTTGTCCGTCAGTGCCGGCGCAGCCGCGGCTCGTCTTGGGTCGTGCCGAGACTCAGGACAGCAGTCCGTATCAGTCCTCGAGCGAAAGGCCGGCGTGCCAGCGGTCCGCGCCAGCCTCACGCTTGATCGCGTCCATCTTCGCGAGGAGGTGTGTCGCAAGCGTCGCGGTTTCGGCGGCGCGTGATTCGCCTTCGGTTCGGAACTCGCCGGTTTCACGGTTGGCGTAGACGGTACAGACGGCACCCGCACGGAGTCCGTAGATGTTTGCAAGCGTCAGTATCGCACTCGCCTCCATCTCGATGTTCTTTACGTTCGCGGCTTTGAGTTGGTCGACGAGCTCGGCCGATCCGGCGGCTTCGAAGCCGTCGAACCCTGGCCGACCCTGCCCCGCATAGAAGGAATCCGCACTCATCGTGATCCCCGTGTGGTAGTCGTAGCCGAGTCGGTCAGCTGCGGCGATCAACGCGCTGACGACCTCGTGATCGGCTGTGGCGGGGTAGTCTTCTCGGACGTACTCGTCGCTGGTCCCCTCCTGGCGAACCGCACCGGTCGTAATCACGAGATCACCGACGGCCATCTCGGGCTGGATCGCTCCACAGGAACCAACGCGAATGAACGTCTCGCAGCCGACGCGAGCGAGTTCCTCGACGGCGATGGCAGCCGACGGACTGCCGATCCCAGTCGACGTTACGGAGATCGGCGTCCCCTCGTAGGACCCCGTCGCAGTCCGGTACTCGCGGTGGTGGGCTTCGATTTCGTGATTGTCCCAGTGAGCCACGATTTTCTCGAGTCGGTCGGGGTTGCCCGGGAGAAGCACGGTCGACGCGACGTCATCGGGACCGACCTCGAGATGGTACTGTACGTCTGTGTTCGGGTTTTCGCTGTCGCCGGTCATCGAGTAGCGGCGATTCGAGCCGGCACCGTATATAAATACGGGACGATCCGATCGCCAGGATGACTCGCGAAACTGGGATCGTCTCAGCGGAGACAGACGTGCCTGTATCCGGAGCTCAGGTCAGTCTCGTTCGAGGGACGAAAAAAACGATCGAACCGTGTGTACCGCTCGGATTACAGCTCCGAGTTCGAGACGTCCCGCTCGGACGTCGTCTCGTCGCCGTCTTCAGGTAAGAACGCCCACACGAGGATTGCAACGACGAGGATACCACCGAGTACAACCGTCTCGAGGACGCTCAGATGGATATCGAACCAGGCGAGCACCGTCCGCAACTCGACGAGAATCGGTGCGAGAAACGCCAGTGCAACCAGCAGTCCTGCTTTCGAGATACGCATTAGTTCATCACCCCCGAAAGCGCGCTCTGTGCTGCGGTTCCGGCCGACTCGAGTGTGGCAGTTGCGGCGTGTTCGACAGCGAACGCGAGGAACGTCACTGACTCGAGGCTAACCGGGAGCGGGGTGATGTCGGGGCCGTAGAGCCCGCCACGGTCAACGATGCTCATCAGTGGGAGCGAGTACGCGATGATCACGAGCACGACCGCGATCGCGGTCCAGAGTTTGAGGTTGTCGAGCACGCGCGGTGCGTCATCGGAGCCGGACAGTGCCTCGGCGTACCCGTTGTCTGGAAGGTTGTCGCTGCGACTGCCGAATGCCGTGCCGATGATGTTGGCGAAAAACAACACCAGCGAGAGGGTGAGCAACAACCCACCCAGTGCGATCTGGGCGTCAAGCTCACTGACAGAGCCGACGGCCGTTTCGAACTCGAAGCCGTCGTACTGTGGTTCGGCAGTCCGGCGTGGCATCCCGATCAATCCAGCGCGGTGCATCGAGTTCGTCATGAACGTCATCCCGATGAACCAGAGGACGACCTGGACCAGCGCAACGGAGCGATTCCAGAGTTCCTTGCCCGTCACCTGTGGGATGAACCAGTAGGAGACGGCCATGAACGTCAGCGCAACGGCGGTACCGACGGTGAGGTGGAAGTGACCGACGACCCACAGGGAGTTGTGGACGAGATAGTTGATGTTCATCCCGGCGTTGACCATCCCCGAGAAGCCAGCGGCAGCGAACAGCAAGCCAGCAAGCGCCATCCCGGCGAAGACTGGATCACGCCACGGAAGGGCTTTGAGCCAGCCGAAGTAGCCCGTTCCGCCGCGCTGGCGGGCACCGTGTTCCATGCTGGCAACGACGGTAAAGGCGGTCAGAAAGCTCGGCAGCAGGAGGAACATCGTGTTCGTCATCGCGATGAACTTGAATCCTTCTGCGATGCCGGGGTCGAGATACTGGTGGTGGATCCCAACTGGCGTCGACAGCAACAGGAACAGGACGAACCCGACGCGGGCCAGTGGGTCACTGAACAGTTTTCCACCGGAGAACTTCGGCAGCATGACGTACCACATCATGTACGCCGGCATCAGCCAGAAGTAGACGACTGGGTGGCCGAAGAACCAGAACAGCGTTCTGGTGAGCAGCGGATTGATGCTATCGATCCAGCCGAGCGACCACGGCAGCAAGAAGACGAGGATCGATGTGGCAACGCCCAACGTGGCGATATACCACATGATCATCGTCGTCAACACCATGAACGTCGGGAGCGGAATTCGTTCGTCAGGGTTTTCCTTCTTCCACGCCCACCAGGATCGGAACCAGTCAGCCCCGGCGACCCAGGTCCCGACGACGAACAACACGAGACCGAGATAGAACAGGGGATGGCCCTGTAGCGGTGCGTAGAACGTAAACAGCACCGCTGCGCTCATGTCGATCGAATCAGTCAAACCAGCGAGAATTGGCACGGCAGCCATCACAGTCCCGAGCGACATCAGTCCGACCCACGCCCAGGTGAATCGGATATCCTCGACTTCCCTGTCGAGACTGGTCGTCACACCCCAGGTGAATACGCCCACGAGGAAGAAGATCGTGAACGTGATCACCATGAACACACCGTGTGCAGTGAGGACGGAGTAGTAGTCCGCCGAGTCAATAAACCGGTAGATATCCGTTCGGTGAAGCGTCTGGATGATCCCGAACACGCCACCGAGTGCGAGTGCGACAAAGGAGCTGTAGAACAGCGCCTTGACTACTTTCGCTTCCGCAGGAAACTGATCAATATATGCATTACTCATCGTTGTTGCCTCCGTCGTTCTCGTCTTCGAGTTCGTCGACCACGGTCAGCGTTCCGCTGTCATCGTAGTCGTCAACCGTAATCGTCCAGTCGTGGTCACCCTCGCCGAGATCCGACGAGTCGACGGTGAACGTCGTCTCCTCGGTGCCATCGCCGGCGACGGTGATCTCCTCTTCGACCGTCTCGTTGTCGATCTCGAACGTGACCGTCGTCTCGAGATCGTCGAGCATGCCGTTCTCGACTGTAACGTTGAACGTCGCCTCGTCACCGAGTTCGACCTCGTCGTCTGCTTCGACCGAGAGCTCGGTCATGTCGAACTCGTCTTCAGGAACGACGTGTACCATTCCCTCCATCGTGTGGTGGAAATCGCCACAGTACTCGTTACAGACGACGCCGTACTCTTCGGGCTCGTCGAACTCTGCGGTCATCGACGACACCTCGCCGGGTATCACCATCGTATTGACGTTGGTCCCAACGAGGCTAAAGCTGTGAATGACGTCCCGACTGGTCACATGGAACGTGACTTCGCTATTTTCGGGCACCTCGATTGGATCCGGCTGGTACATGAACGTCTGCGCGATGACGTATGCCTCATACTCGTTTTCACCCACGTGCTCGACACGTGGTTCGCCGAAGTCTTCATCGAGAGAGCCGGGGTTGACAGTATCTTGGCTGTCGTCGACCATCGCGATGCCGAGACCAACTGAGCCGTACGTGATCGTTGCGATGAACCCAACGATCAACAGCAATGCGGCGATCAACCACAGCTTCTCGTATGAGTGAATGTTCATCAGGCTATCCCCCCAATCAACATCGTACCAATAACTGTCGGATCGTTGCCAAGGAATTCAACGAAGTATACGAAAAACCATAGCAACACAAGAATGACGAAGTACAGTCCGATCAGTGCGAGTGTCCCGACTGGATCGTACTCGTCGTGGCCGATCTCTTGTAGTTGCTCTGGCTCTTCTGTCGCCTGACCCATACGCCCGTGTTAGGATAGTCCTTGCTTAACAGCTTGACTCATTCTCACTCCGTAGGAACGGTGAGTGTTATTATAGAATCCGACTCCCACCTGTCCAGTATGGAACTCGAAGAGCTCTCTCCACGAGTCGGACTCGTGGTCGGCTTACTGGCGCTCTTGCCGGTCACCTGGTATGCGTTCGGGAGTTCACTGCCCGCTGGCGCCATCTCTGCACTCAACGTCTTGATCATCATCACCAGCCTCTATATCGCGTTCGGGCCCGTCAGCGACTCGCACGCTCACGGGTCGAGCGAAGCGTCGTAAGTCTGGCCTCACGTGACTCGTTCGCGTGTCCAGCTGACTCCCCGAAGTCCACACGTATCGTCGAGGCGTCCGCTTGCTAACCGTCCTGCTGATAGACAGGATTACTCTTTCACATCTGCTAACACGGTCTTACCAGCTATCGTGAGTCTGTAATATTGAATTTAGCTCATGAGCCGATTCCCACCACACTCTGAAACCGATGCGGCCGTCGAAACTCCCTCCAGCGAGCCAGGCACAGACACTCAACAGGCGGCTGACAGCGGTGAGTGTACGCTCTGTTCGTTTCCGACACCGGCCGACCCCATCACCGCAGACGACGTCGACGGCGTCTTCTGCTGTCAGGGCTGTCTCGAGGTCCACCGAACGCTCGAGACGGTCGACGATACCGACGCCGACGCCGTCCGGGACCGACTCGACGATGACGGCCCCGACTTAGACGAGTTTGATGGCGAAGATGCGTTTCTCGCCGTCGACGGAATGCACTGTGCGACCTGTGAGGCGTTTCTCGAGACGCGTGCGACTGCCACCGACGGCATCAACGGTGCAGAAGCGAGTTACGCAACGGATACGCTCCGGCTGGTGTACGATCCCGAGTCGCTCGAGGCGGAGAGGCTTCCAGAGCTCGTCTCCGGCTATGGCTACGACGCTCGCGATCGTGGTGAGGGACGCAGCGACGAGCCTCGAGACGCGGCGCTGGTAAAGTTCCTGATCGGCGGCGGAATGTTCGGTATGATGGTGATGATCTGGTATGCGCTGTTTCTGTATCCGACATACTTCGGCTACGAGCCGCTGGCCGAGTTCGGCAGCTACGATGGGTACTACGTCGTCGCGAACATCTGGCTGATGACGTCGTTCGTCCTGTTTTACACCGGCTATCCAATCTTACGCGGTGCGTACGTGAGCCTTCGAGCCGGAATGCCGAACATGGACCTGCTCGTCACGCTCGCTGCGGTGGGTTCGTACGCATACAGCACGCTAGCGATGGGTCTCGGCCGGACAGATCTGTACTTCGACGTCACAGTCGCGATTATCCTCGTCGTTACGGCAGGGACGTACTACGAGGGGCTGATCAAGCGCCGGGCTGCTGGCCTGCTCTCGGATCTAACCGAGTCACAGGTCGACGAAGCCCGGCGTGCAGACGACGGTGAGATGGTCCCGCTTTCAGCTGTCGACCCCGGCGAACACCTGCTCGTCAGGCCTGGTGAGCGCGTGCCACTCGACGGTGCCGTCATTGACGGACAAGCTGCCGTCGACGAGTCGCTGGTCACTGGTGAATCACTGCCCGTCGAAAAGCAGGCGGGCGATCCGGTTCGAGGAGGGACCGTCGTCACCGACGCTCCACTGGTCGTCGAAGTCGGTGACGACGCCGAGAGCACTCACGACCGGCTCGTCTCCTTGCTCTGGTCGATCCAGAGTGCACGGCCCGGCGTCCAGCGACTCGCGGACAAGCTCGCCACGATTTTCGTGCCGCTTGTCGTCGTCCTCGCAGCAACTGTCACTGCACTTTTGCTCGCGACAGGGTCGCCGCTCTCTACGGCGTTTCTCGTCGGCCTAACCGTTATCATCGTTTCCTGCCCCTGTGCGCTCGGCCTCGCGACACCGCTTGCAATCGCCTCCGGTGTGCAGACGGCCGCACGACGGGGGATCGTCGTCGCCGCGGAGACGATTTTCGAGGACGCGCCGGATATCGACATCGTCGTCCTCGACAAGACTGGCACACTCACTGAAGGCCGGATGTCCGTCGAGGGCGTTCACGTCGTCACGGGAGCGGACTCGACGGCCACAGATGCCAGCCCCGAAACGATCTTGCGGCGTGCCGGTGCCGTTGAGGCGCTCTCGGAACACCCGATCGGACAGGCTATCACCGAAGCAGCGTCCGAAGATCACGATCTCGAGACAACTGCCGACGCCGATGGCTTCGAGCGCTATTCCCGCGGCGTAAGCGGTGTCATCGACGGCGAACAGGTGTTCGTCGGCCACCCCGACCTGCTTCGTGAACACGGGCTCTCGATTCCCGCAGCACTCGAGGACCGGATCGATCACGTGCGAGCAGCCGGCGACGTTCCGGTCGTCGTCGGCTGGAACGATCGGGCTCACGGCGTGGTCGTCGTCGGTGACTCGCCACGAGAAGACTGGGAAGCCGCTGTCGAGACGCTCGCTGATGGCCGGGAAGTCGTCGTTCTCACCGGCGACGAGGGCGCATCAGCCGACCGGTTCCGAGCCGTCGACGGTGTCGACGACGTTTTCGCTGGGGTCCCGCCGGAGGCAAAAGCCGAGACTGTTCGGCGACTTCGCGCTCGCGGGACGGTTGCGATGGTCGGCGACGGGAGCAACGACGCGCCGGCGCTGGCCGCCGCAGATGTCGGTATCGCGATGGGAAGTGGGACACAGCTTGCAACTGACGCTGCCGACGCAGTCATCGTCGGCGACGACCTCGAGGCAGTCGTCGAGATCTTCGATATCGCCGCTGGAACCTACTGGCGGATCCGTCAGAATCTCGGCTGGGCGTTCATGTACAACGCGATTGCGATTCCGCTCGCAATCGTCGGCCTGCTGAACCCGTTGCTCGCGGCGGTGGCGATGGCGACAAGCAGTCTGCTCGTTGTCCTCAACTCCTCGCGGTCGCTGTGATCGGGCATGAACCCAGCCCGGACGAACGGCGCTACTCGAGTGTTTCCTCGGAGATCGTATTCGGCAACAGTTCGCCGAGCGTGTACTCCGTTGGCGGTTCGGCATCGCCTTCGTCACAGATGACGAGGAGTTCGTCGTCACAGAATTCGGCTAACGTCTGGCGACACATCCCACAGGGGGTGACACCGTCCCGGCGACCGGAGCTGACGGCGATGCGGGCGAACTCGCGGTGGCCGTTTTTGACCGCCTCGGCGATCGCGACTTCCTCGGCGTGCAGGCTGTTACTGTAGTTGGCGTTCTCGAGATTACAGCCGACGAAGACCTCGCCAGCTTCGGTTTCGAGCGCAGCGCCGACGGCGTACTCCGAGTACGGAACGTGAGCAGCTGACTGGACGTCACGGGCGGCATCGATCAGATCGTACATGGGTGTACTGATTCGAGCGAGTGCAAGAAACTGCCTACTGCACGCTACGTCGACTCGGCCACTGCGGACTCGATGACGCCGCGTGTCGTCTCGACGAGTTCGTCGACGGTGTCACTCTCGGCGTACAGACGCACGTACGGTTCGGTGCCGCTCGGTCGGACGAGTACCCACGAAGCGTCGTCGAACTCGAGGCGAACGCCGTAGTCGGTGTTGACTATGGCATCGGAAAACGCCTCGGGGAGCGCGGTCTCGAGAGTAGCCATCGTATCGGCCTTGGCGTCGTCGGGACAGTCGACGCTCACCTTTCGGTAGGGGCGCTCGGAGACAGGTGCCCGAAGGGCGTCTGTCCCGCCGGCGTCGGCGACTAACGCGGCGACGACGGCAGCACTGACGACGGCGTCGATCCAGCCACCGAACGCCGTATGAATGTGTTTCCACGGCTCGGCGGCGAAGACGATTTCAGTGTCGTCGCTCCCATGGCTTCGTTCTCGGGCGATACCTTCGTGAAGCGCCCCGAGTCGGACCCGTTCGACGCGGCCGCCAGCGTCACGGACCTGTTCGTCGATGCGGGCGGAGGCGTTGGGTGTGGTGATGACGACCGGATCGTCGACATCTGCCGCGTCGGTGTAGTGGGCTGCGACGACGGCGAGAATCGTGTCTTCGTGGATGACCTCTCCATCCGAATCGAGTACGACGAGTCGGTCGGCATCCCCGTCGTGGGCCAGCCCAAGATCGAATCCGCTTGCGGGTTCACCGCGTGTTCGTTCCGTGCCGCGTTGTGTCTCCGTTCCCTCCTCGAGAAAGGCAGTAAACGCCGACAGGGTCTCCGGTGTCGGTTTGCTCTCGCGGGCGACGAAGTGGCCATCGACGTTCGCGTTGACTGCGACGACCTCGGCACCGAGTCGATCGAGGACCTGTGGTGTCGCAACCGATCCCATCCCGTTGCCGCAGTCGACGGCGATGGAGAGCCCAGAGAGGGGGCCAGTAGACGCAGGCTGTGCCGTGTCCGTGCCGTCGAACTGCTCGAGAACGTATGAGACGACACTGTCGCGATACTGCTCGAGAATGTCGAGGGTCGACGACTGGCCCCACTCGTCCCACGAAGCGAGTTCGGTCGTGTGCTTGGCACCGTCGAGCTGGTCTTCGATGGCCCGTTCGGCAGTTCGGTCGTACTCGACGCCATCAGCAAAGAGCTTGATCCCGTTGTCCGTGGGCGGGTTGTGACTCGCGGTGAGCATCACGCCTGTTCGTCCACGCGAGGCGAACGCGAGTGCTGGCGTCGGTACCTCACCGAGTCGACGGACGTCGGCACCGGCACTTTCGAGGCCGGCTTCGATGGCCGCAGCGAGTGCGGGGCCGGTCTCTCGACCATCGCGGCCGATGACGACCGTTTTGCCAGGTTCTCCGACGGCCTGGCCGACTGAGAGTGCCAGCGCCGGCGTCACCTCCTCGACTGGACCACGGATTCCTGCAGTCCCGAATAAGGTCATAGGGAGGCGTTCCGCGAGGAGCTACTTAGCAACATTGCACACGCTCCGGGCGGGGATCGGACCGGCAGCTGTGTGGTGGCAAGCCGACTGACGACGTTGGGGTGCCGTTGAGACAGCGATTACTCGTCAGGCAGATCGTCGATCAGCACGACAGCCTCGCCGTTGATGACGGTCGCATCGTCGTCCTCGTTCCGGATGACCGTCTCGAGTCGGTACTGTCTGTTGCCGAGGTCTTCGACGACTTCGACGCGGGCGGAGACGCGGTCGCCGATCCCGACGGGGCCACTGAACTCGAGATCCTGGGAGAGATAGATCGTGAGTCCGGGGAGTCGAGCCAGCGCGGCGCTGATGAGTCCGGAGACGAGCGTGCCGTGGACGATCCGCTCGCCAAATCGGGTGTCGCTTGCGAACCCCTCGTCGAGGTGCAGTCGGTTTGTGTCGCCGCTTATGTGTGCGAACGCACGAACGTCGTCTTCACTGAGGACCTTCTCGAACGTGACAGTGTCGCCGACGCTGATATTCTCGGTATCGTCGACGGTTCGGTCGAACTGCCAGTCGAGATGAGAGTGATCGATCGACGGGATCGATGCAGCGACAGTCTCGCTTCCTGATCCGTTCGAAAGCCCCGGTGCCAACATTGCGGACATCGCTGCACGGTTTGCCGCGGTTGCACTCTGGAGGACCGTCTGTGTCATCGTCGCCCACGCGTCAGTCATCGCAGCGAAATTGTCTTTCGCGGTGTTCTGGTGGGACATCTAGTCTGTCTGTAGGTGTGTGATGGTTATGACTTCTTTGGCTTACCCAAGGCGAATTTACTCTATATGTTGCCGAGTAATTTAGTACTAGAGGTGCTCTTGGGGCTGTTTTGTCGAAAATAACGATTGATCTACGATACCACATGTATGTGAGGGAGAAAACACAGACAGAAACATCTAGCGGAGTCGAAATACAAATTGAACCACTCAATGGCATCAGATGGTTTTTGGTGGGAAGTTTTATATGCGTCGGGTTCTTTGTTACAGGTGATGACGGACGACTCCGACCGAACGCCCTGGTTCCCACCTGCGATGTTCACCGAACAGATGCAGGAGGCAGGCGAGCAGGTTGCCGAATCCCAGCAGGAGCTGTTGCAGAAGATGATGCAAGCCGGAAGCTCGAACCCGTTCGACACCGGGTCAGCGCTTGGCCCGATGAACATGGGAACGGCAACGTTCAAAGCCCGTGTCCAGAGCGGTGGTCGGATCAGTATTCCCGGTCCAGAGCGGGAAGCCCTCGACATCGAAGAGGGAGATATCGTCCAGACGATCGTCGTACCCGTCAAACGAAACCGAGACTAATACCATGACACAGAACCCATTCACCGCCGTTTTCGACGCACAGCGCACCGCAGTTGAACAGTCCCAGAACCTTACCCACGACGCCCTCGAGGCCCAGAAGGCGTCGATCAGCGCCCTCAGCGACGCGATGGAGTCCTCGAGCTCCCTCTTCGAGTCCAACACCGAGATGACCAAAGGCGCCATCCACGCCTACTTCGACGCCCTCGAGGCCTCGATGCCCGAGGACGCCGCCGACTTCGACGAGATGCGTGAACTCGTCGACGACGGTTTCGACTCCGCTTCCGAAGCCCAGACCCAGTCGATGGAGTCCATGCTCGAGATGCTCGATGAGTCCGAAGCCGCCTACGACGAGTTCGCCGCGAACTACTCCGAGATGGTCGACAGCTCGTTCGACGCCGTCCTCGAGGCCCACGGTCAGGTCGAAGAGAACGTCTCCGCCGTCGCAGAGAACGTCGAAGACGCCACCGACGAGTTCGACGTCTCTGCGTAGACGTTGAAAGAGGCCGTAGGCTTTTGACAGTCGATTCCCAATTTTATACCAATGACAGATTCACAGCCCCAGATGCAAAACTGGAACGCGTTTGTCGAACAGTGGAATGAACAGTTTCTCGACGCACTCGAGGACAACATGGAAGCCCAGGCCGAGTTCGTCGAGAGCTGGTCGGAGACCGTCGGCGAGGTCAGCGAGGACAACGAGCTCTCCGACGGTGTCGAGGGGTACGCCCGTGCCTACGAGACGTGGATGAACGCCTCACAGCAGATGGTCGAGCGGATGAACGACACCCTCGAGGGCGAGGACGTCGACGTCGATGAGTTCCGTGACATCTGGCTGAACACGGCCAACGAGGCGTTCAAAGACGTCATGTCGACGACCGCCTTCGCCAAAATGACCGGCGAAACCGTCGGCGACGTGCTCGAACTGCAACAGGAGGCCGACGAGGCGTCCCAGGAAACCTTGCGGTCGCTCGGCTTTGCAACCGAGGACGGTGTCGTCGAGGTTGGTGACCGCCTCGTCGAACTCGAGCGTCGGCAACACGCCGTCGAGGAGAAACTCGATCGCATCCTCGAGCACCTGGACGACGAACAATGAAAAACCCGTACGCAACCGTCTTGGATATGCAACGAGAGGCCTGGGAGGCGACCGCCGATCTGGCCGAAAAGAGCCAGGTTGCCCCCGAGCGAACCGAAACGCTCGAGAACGCCGAGGTCGGACAGACGCCGAGCGAGGTCGTCTACGAGGAGAACAAGCTGAAGCTCCTCCACTACGAGCCGATGACAGAGGAGCAACACGACGTTCCGATCCTCATCGTCTACGCGCTGATCAACAAGCCGTACATCCTCGATCTTCAGCCCGACCGCTCGGTCGTCCAGACGCTGCTCGAGGCCGGTTTCGACGTCTACCTGATCGACTGGGGCGAGCCGTCGAAGCTGGATCGACAGCTGTCGCTCGACGACTACGTCAACCGCTACATCGACAACTGTGTCGATGTCGTAAGCGAACGCTCCGGTGAAGAGAAGGTCAACATTCTCGGCTACTGTATGGGCGGCACCATGTCGGCCATGTACGCGTCGTTACACCCCGAAAAGGTCCAGAACCTGGCTTTGATGGCCGCTGGACTTTGCTTTGCCGGTGACGGTGGGGTGCTCGAACTCTGGGGTGGCGAAGAGTTCTACGACCCCGAGACGGTGACGGATACGTTCGGCAACGTTCCGGCCGAGTTCCTGGACGTCGGGTTCGCGCTGATGGACCCCGTCGCAAACAACGTGACGAAGTACGTCCGGTTCTACGAGAACATGGACGACGAGGACTTCGTCGAGAACTTCGCTCGCATGGAGCGGTGGCTCGACGAGGGGATCGACGTCGCCGGCGTCGTCTACGAGGAGTTCATCCGCGACATCTATCAGGAGAACAAACTGATCAAGAATGAACTCTATCTTGACGGCAAACACGTCGACCTCGAGAACATCGACATGCCGCTGCTTCAGATCGTCGCGGAGTACGACCACCTCATCCCGCCGGAGGCCTCCAAACCGTTCAACGAGTTCGTCTCGTCCGACGATACCGAGATTCTCGAGTTCGCAACGGGCCACATCGGCATGTCCGTCTCCTCACGCAGCCACGACGAGCTGTGGCCGGACGTCTGTGAGTGGTTCGAAGCGCGCTCGAACGGGACCGAAACTGAGGCCGCGGCCGAGGTTTCGGCCGAAACGACCACGGACACGGACACAGCGGTCGCTGCTGATGCTGGCGGCCAATCCAGTCTCGAGGACGTCACCGATGGCGGGACGGGCGTCGAGTCCGAACACATAGAAGACGTCGGGTCCGAGACCACAGAGCCGACTGAGACGACCGCCGACGACCAGTCCGTTACCGACGTCGGCGCGGACGACCTCACAGACCTCAACGGTGTTGGACAGGCGTACGCGGACAGTCTGGCCGACGCTGGTATCGAGACGTTCGACCAGCTTGCCGAAGCCGACGTCGCAGACCTCGCCAGCGAGACGGGCATCTCGCCGAGTCGAATCGAGGACTGGGCCGATCAGGCACGGAACCGCTGACGTCGTCACCGGACCACGACTCGTTTTTCACTCGGTTTCCGCCGTGTCTCCCGACACTGCTGTCCAGCAACTGTCTCTGTCAGTGATAACTCCTGTGGAGCCGAACCAGTTCGGTTCCAATATCCAACAGGTTATTATTTACCATCGGAGCTACAATAGGTATGCATCATGTCGATGGAAGGACGCACCTGCGTCATCACAGGCTCGGCACGTGGTATCGGACGGGGAATCGCACAACACCTCGGTGAAAAGGGTGCAAACGTCGTGATCAACTACCGTTCGTCGGAGGGCTCTGCTCACGAGGCCGTCGACGCGATCGAATCGGCCGGTGGTGAGGCGGTTGCGGCGCGTGCAGACGTCTCCGACCGGGCAGAGGTCGAGCACATGCACGAGGTCTGCCACGAGGCGTTTGGCCCGGCGGACGTGCTGGTCAACAACGCCGGCATCACGGCCGACGAACAGTTTACGGACATGAGCCGTGAGGAGTGGGATCGAGTCATGGACGTCAACCTCGGCGGGATGTTCAACTGCACGCAGGTGTTTTTCGACGATATCTGGAACGCCAACGAGGGCCGGCTCGTCAACATCTCGAGTGTCGTCGGGAAACAGGGCAACTTCGGGCAGGCCAACTACGCCACCGCCAAGAGTGGGATGTTCGGCTTCACCCGAACGATCGCGCTCGAACTCGCCAAAGGCGGGTCGACGGCCAACTGCGTTGCCCCCGGCTTCACCGCGACCGACATGCTCGAGAGCGTCCCGGATTCGGTCCTCGAGCGAATCATTTCGGGGATCCCTCTCGAGCGACTCGCGGAAGTCGAAGACATCGCCGCCGTCGTTCGCTTCCTCGCCAGCGAGGAGTCCTCTTACGTCACCGGCGAAGTGATCGACGTCAACGGCGGGATGGACCTCTAGCGCTCATCGCTACGCTGCCGGACCGTTCGCCCCGCAAATCACGTCCTCAACTCTCTATCTCCTCCTCGGAACGCCCTCCGAATCGAGCTGCTGTCGTAGCCACTGACGGTCAGTACACACCCGAGCGCACAGCCATCGTGCGCTCGGTGTAGAACCCGTTTCAGTTGTTACGATACTACTCCGTTCGATGTTTCTCCTTCGTGAGCACCCGCACGTTCTCGATGCCGGTGTCGGGATACTGCCCCTCGTCGTCTTTCTCGACGGCTTTGACCATATCCCAGACGACGTTGAGCCCGGTCGTGACGCCCTCTAAGGCCTCCATCTCACAGCCCGTCTTCCCCGTTGTCCCGACCGCAACCTCGAGTTCGATGTGGTCTTCTCGGAGGTCGAACTCGGTGTCGACGTTCGTGATCGGAATCTGATGACACATCGGAATCGTCTCCCAGGTGTGTTTGACGGCCTGAATCGCGCCGATACGGGCCGTCGCGAGGACGTCGCCTTTGCCGACGCCATCCTCGCGGATCGCCTCAATCGTCGACGGCTGGAGACGAATCTCGCCGGCTGCGACCGCGCGACGCTTGCTATCGGGTTTGTCGCCGACGTCAACCATCTGAACATCGCCCTCGTCAGTGGTGTGTGTCAGCTCTTCGGCGTGGCCCGTCGTCTCGTCACTCATTGCTCTCACCCCACAGCACTGCTGGGAGTTGCGCACATAGTTCGGAGGCGAGCAGACCGTTGCCATCTCGGTCGGCGAGGCGTTCGCCCGCGAGGCCGTTGACCTGTGCGGCCGCCGCCGCGGCCTCGAGTGGGCCTGCGTGCTCTAACAGCGCCGCGGTGACGCCAGCGAGCGTGTCGCCGGTGCCGCCGACCGCCATTCCGGGCGTTCCGGAGCGGCTAATGTGGGTTCGGTTGCCGTCGGTTACGACATCGTCGACACCTTTTGCGAGGACGACGTGACCGAGCGCTGCCGCGAAGGCTTCGATCTCGTCTGCGACTGGGGCCAGTGCGTCCACATCCGGCCCGCCCATCCGCGCGAGTTCGCGTCGGTTGGGTGTACAGACCAGCGTTGCGTCGGTCTCGAGGCCGGGCACAATCGCAAGAGCATCTGCGTCGACGACCGCCGGGCCGGTGTAGGACTCGAGGAACTTGCGGGCTGCCTCGAGCGTCTCGTCGGCGGTGCCCAGCCCCGGGCCGAGCACGACGACATCGTCATAGCGTTCTGCGGTGTCGACGAGGTCGTCGACCTGTGCCGGCGTGAGGATATCGTGCTCATAGGGCTGGACGATGAGATCCTCGCTGTACCCCTGAATTTCGCCGGCGACGGACTCGGGTGCGGCGACGAATGAGAGCTCCATCCCGGTTCGGAGCGCGGCCTGTGCGGCGAGTGCCGGTGCACCAGTGTAGGGGCCACCACCGATGACGAACGCGCGTCCTGTCCGGCTATCAGGGCGTGCGAGGGCGACGTCGCCCGGTCCGACGAGGCGCTCTGCGGCTGCCGGAATCCCGATGTCCGCGACCGCCACGGTGGCCTCGAGGTCGGCCAGTCCCGGTTTTTCATCGTGGAAGGTGACGACGTGGTCGGCCTCGACACCGTTGTCGGCGTGGTCACCCTCGTCAGCGTCGAAGCCGGAGGGGACATCGACCGCAACGACGGTCGCGTCGGCGGCGTTGATCGCTTCGGCTGCAGTCGCTGCCGGTTCTCGAAGGTCGCCGCTGATTCCCGTCCCAAGCATCGCGTCGACGATCACATCGGCTTCGGGGAGGTCGAACGCACTCGAGTCGGTTACTTCGCGGGTGTCGTAGTCGGCGCACTCGAGTGCGTTCCAGTTCTCCTTCGAAATCCGCGTGCCGATGGCTTCCGCACGGCCGAGCAACAGGGTGGTAACATCGTACGCATCGAGAAATCTCGCCGTGACGAACGCGTCCCCGCCGTTGTTCCCCCGGCCGGCGACGATCGCGACTCGAGCGCCCGGCTCTGTGAGGTCTTTCACTTCGCGAGCGACGGCGTGCCCGCTCGACTCCATCAACTGCTTTCGCGGCACGCCCAGCGCTGCCGCGTTCTCGTCGACGGCAGCCATCCGTTTGCCTGTAATCATATCCTGTGGATTTGCCCGCGGGCGCGTTAAGCGTGTGGGAGTGTGTCCCTTCTCTCGAGAGAGTCGACCGCCGGACCGGCCCGTGGACGTTGGATCGTGAACAGTTCCAAAGAGGTAATGGGGCTAACAGGATAGTCTGTCATATGGTCTCCCGCGAAAACCGCGTCCTCATCGGCTCACTTCTGGCCGTCTGGCTCGCCGTGGTCGGCATCGGGCTTACGGGCATCGGTGCACAGAGTGCCGTGGTGACGTTCGTCGTTCTAGCTGGAATCGGAATCGTCGTGCCGCAACTGTATCTCGCTGTCACCGACGACGACGTTCCCGGCCGACAGCGCGTTCGGATCGCTGCTGTCCTGTCACTCGTAATCGCGATGCTCGGGTTTTCCAGCGCAGACCCGGGCGAACGGCTGCTCATTGCGGGCCTCGTCGCAGCGCTACTGATCGTTCTCGTCGCATACGAGTTCACTGCCGGCTATCGGAGCACCGCCGCCGAATCATAACGCTTTCCTCACCGACGACGGCCCTCTCGAGCGACATGCGCTCGTATCGCCGGCCCCCGGTTCACTGTGAACGGTTTCTGGCTTGATTGAACACCCGCGGCTGCGAAAAGCGTGTGGGGACTAGAGTAACCGGAACCGTCCCCTGGCCGCGACCGCGGTCGCCTCGTCGAAGATCTGGACGTCGTTGAATGCCTCGCGAGAGACCGTTCCGCCCTCGCGAATCTGTCTTTCGCCGGTCGTGCTGACGATGACGCCGTACTCGAGGCCGTCGTAGTGGTCCTGAAGCGTCGCTTTTGTCTCTTCGGTAACGACGGGCGCTCTCTCTTCTGAGCGGGTGAATACGTCGGCGTCCTCGAACCGTTCGGTGACGTACGGTGACTGGGTGGTGGTATCCGCGATGACGACGTGGAGGTCGTCGTTCTCGCCGTCGCGTCGTCCACGAATCCACTTCTCCCAGACCTTTCCGCGGTGAAGTGACTCGTTTACTCCGACGCCCGCGACACCGATCCCGATTCCAGCTCCGGCTGCCGTGAGCACCTGTCGTCGCGAGACCATACAGACAGTTCTGCGTTCGTAAAAATGAACCCTCCGCTTTGCCGTTCAGTCGGCGCGATCAGACCGACTGATAACGACGGTTGTGCGTTCGTTCTGAGGCAGGGCTGTCGGTGATCGTGTGTACACTGCCGTTCTGTCCATCACGTGCTCGCTCGTGATCGCACTGCTTGGCTTCGCCAGTGCGGAGCCACTCGCTCTCATTTTCTGAGACCCGGCGTTCTGACCGGTAGCGTCTCGTTCTTTGGGCACCTCCGTTCGATGTGAACGTCTTCTGGCTCGACGAGGATCCACGCCTCGCCGCACGGTATCACTGCGACCAGCACGTGAATAAGCTGCTGCTCGAGGCCGCACAGATGCTCTGTACGGCAGCTCGAGAGAACGGATATGAGGCTGACTTCCTCTATGGATCGACCCACGTCGGCCACCCGGTCACGAAGTGGACCGCGGAATCGAAAGCCAACTGGCTTCGCTTGCGCGACCACGCTGGGGCGCTCAACGCCGAGTTCGTCGAGCGGTATGACAAAGACGACGACCACGCCAGCTGGCAAGTAATCGAGCGCATCGACCCCACCGAGATCGCGTTTCCGACCACGGAGCCGACGCCGCGGCCACAGGCGATGCCCGACGAGTACAAACGGCCGGGCGACCCCGTCGGCGCGTACCGTGCGTACTACGCCGGCGAGAAGGCCGAGTGGGCTGAATGGAAGTACACCGACGAGCCGCCGTGGCTTGAGGCGGCGCTACAAGCACTCGAGTCGGACGAATAGGCCGACTTGGGATGGGAGTGATGGCGACCCCACACGAGGTGGTTCAGTACCGAATTTCGAAGCCGTCCTCACCCTGTGGTGTGTCGTACTCGACATCGACGTCTGCGACGTCGGCTGCGGGACTGCCCGTGTGACACCATTCGACCATCGACTCGACGGCGGCTTCAGGCCCTTCGAAAACCGCTTCGACGCGGCCATCCTCGAGGTTTCTCACCCAGCCGTCGATACCCTTCTCGCGGGCTGTTTCACGCGTGTTTGCACGGTAGTAGACGCCTTGGACGGTTCCGGAGACGAAGACGTGTGCGCGGGTTCGATCCGTCATGACTGGACTCTCGAGTGCGACCGTCAAAAATCCGGCTCCCTGTCGGGGTCCCACCGCGGCATCGCTCGAGTTGCCAGCCACTGACCCATGCGCTCACTCCGACGTTTCGTAGCGACGACTGCCAACGATCATGCGAGCAGCGAGCCCGATGACGCTGATGGTGAACACGATCCAGACGACCGCTGTTCCGTCGAACGGATCGGTGTACTCGACGACTGCGACGGAAACGAGAAGCGCAGCCACGTAGAGCGTGTTCGTCCCGATGAACTCTGCAAGTCCCGCTTCGTCGGTGACTCGGTCCGTGTCGTAGCCTGCGATTAACCGCACTGCGCCGGCGTGCTTGATGAGGACGCCCAGGAGCCCAACGAACCCCGCAGCGACACCAAGGAGGAGCGGCGACTCGGCGCTCATACGCCACTATAATCAACTAGCTAACAAAAAGTTCGTCGTCTCGGATTGGGGTCATTCCCCGGTCCGCAGGTGATGAAAGATGTACGTCTGTGCGTAGCCCGCATACTCGCCCCCCAATCGGTCCCGAATCGCTCTCGAGGTCGCCGTGTAGGAGCCGCGATCACAGTCGGGATAGTACTCTTCAATCGCCGACTTGAGCCACGTGTCCAGCGGCACGGCCTCGTCGAAGCCAAGCGAGAAGAGGAGGACGCAGTCGGCCACCTTGTCGCCGACGCCGACAAACCTGGTCAGATACTCGCGAGCCTGTTCGTACTCGAGGTCGCGTGCTTCCTCGGGGTGGGCCTCGCCGTCGGCGACCATCTTCGCTGTACGGACGACGTAGGGTGCTCGATAGCCGAGGCCGAGCTCGCGCAGTTCTGCTTCGGTCGCTGCTGCGAGCTGGGTTGGCGTCGGGAACGCGTGGTAGACGTCGCCGTCGAACTCGATCGGGTCGCCGTACTCGCGGGCTAGCGTCGAGACCATGCCATGGATTCGGCCCACACGCATCTGGGCCGAACAAATAAACGAGATCAGACAGGCAAAGGATGGATCTTCGACCAGTCGCATCCCGCGGTGAGCCGCGTAAGCTTCATCCAGCAGTGGATCGTCCGGCGCGGCCGCGACGATCGACTCGAGGTCGTCGTCCAATCGTAACAGCCGGCGGACGAGCGGTTCGGCGTCGACCGTCGACTCCCACTCGAGGTGCCCATCGCGAACGCGGACACGGATCACGGCGTCCGAGTCCGTTTCTGGCCCGCTGACGACGGTGTGATACCACGCGTCGGGCGCAGGCGAGCCGCCGTACATCTCACCATCGCTCCGTCGCCAGCAGTAGCTCTGGCCGCTCTCGAGCGTGCGGTACAGATCGAGGCCGCCGGAGAGTCCGTCGAGAGTGATCGTCCCTGTCTCCATCTGTCCGTGCCTTCGGGGGCGTATGCTTTTGCCTTTCGAACCGGACGACAGCGATAGATGCCGGCATCGCAACCACGCAGACTCCCTGTCGGCGGCCGATTCATCTGTTGGGGCGAACTTTCATACTGGTGGCGAGACAATACCATGGTATGGACTGCAGGGTTGTCGTCGAGGCTGCCGTGCCGGTGTTCGATGTCGAGACGGAAGACGAGGCGATTCGCATCGCCATCTCGAAAACGGGCGAAATGTTGAACCCTGATTTGAACTACGTCGAGATCAATATGGGTGAGCGCACGTCGCCAGCGGGCGAGGAGTTGCCACCTGCCTTTATCGCCGCCGACGAAGCACTCGTTGCACTCGAGTTGGAGATGACCGTCTTCAACGTCGAGCGCGAGGAACACGCCTCACGGATCGCCCGCAAGGAGATCGGCCAGCGCCTCGAGAACATCCCGCTCGAGGTGTTACAGGTCGACGAACTCGAGGACGAAGACGACGAAGAGGCGTCAGAGACCGATTCTGACGGGGACGAAGACACCGACCAAGACGAGTCTCCATCGGTTGCAGATGAGCCATCTGAAACCGATGCTGAACAGACCGATGACGACGACATTCTTCCCGAATTCGAGGATTTAGTCGAACGAGACTGACCGCAGCGAGTGAGGTCCCGACTGTTTCCTGGTGGAATAACCGATTAATTCGGTTCTGCTTTTGCAATCGGCTGACGGTCGCGACTGAAACTATCGCCCAGCACGAGACTTGTCAGTACGGAGTTGCAATGATCGAAGGAGGCGACGAATTTCTCAGTCTGCGGTAGCGGCGACTGCTTCCTGTCCGTCTTCACGCATATTCATTGTAATTCCACCGGCGAGCGCAAAGACAGCTGCTTTATGATCAGTTTTCGATTTATGAATCGATGTCGGTCGAATACCAAGCGATTCGTACTCCTCGAGATTGATCTGACAGTCATCCCACGCTGCACACTGGTTCGATACCTCCGCGAGAAGGCCGTGAAGGTGAATGAGCTCCTGCTTCTTCATAACCATGCAAGCCTACCCACTGCAGGGTTATATTATTATCTTGAGTCTCGTTAACACGCACCTCTAATACGATATCCTGTGTGTCATAAGGGATATGTGATTGAAAGCCAGGCCTACTATCCGAATACTGGCGGAAGGGAGCGAGTATAAGATGGTGTTACTACTACAATATATTATTTCCTTCATTTTTCCAACATCGTGTTTGAGCAATTAACCCGCAAATATTGTTGACTGAAAGCCACGAATAGCTTCCATTGCACCGCGGTCAGCCGAGTTGCTTCAGCGTCTGCAGGTCGCGGTCCGTTCGCATAAACTCGGACAGTCGCCGAGAGGCGTGACAGTTGGGACAATGGAACATCGTCGCAGGCGCATCAAGTTCACCAGGTAGACTCTGCCAGCTTTTCGCACATTCGGGGCACAACAGTTTCACGGACGTTTGGTCCATGGCACGCTATTACACACCACTACTCAAAAGTGTTGTCGCACGTTCGCTCGCCGATCGGTCGGCCCCAACCCAAAATAAACGGCTAGACCCGATGACACACACCCGACAGTTCGTTGTTATGCGGGAGTTGCTGTATCGGAGGCCTCGAGCAGTTCCTTGTACCGGTTTCGGATGGTGACTTCGGAGATGCTGGCGACGTCGCTGACGTCGTTCTGGGTGACCTTCTCGTTGGTCAGCAAGGCGGCAGCGTACACCGCGGCGGCGGCGAGGCCGACCGGCGACTTACCGCTGTGGACGCCCTCCTGACGGGCCGACTCGAGCAGTTCGCGAGCCATGCGCTCGGTCTCATCCGAGAGATCGAGGTCGCTGATGAACCGCGGGACGTAGTGTTCAGGGTCGGCGGGTTTGACCTCGAGGCCGAGTTCCCGAATGATGTACCGGTAGGTTCGGGTCAGCTCCATCTTCTCGACGCGGCTGACGGCCGAGATTTCGTCTAAGCTACGTGGTGTGCCGGCCTGACGGGCGGCAGCGTACAGCGAGGCCGTCGCGACGCCTTCGATCGATCGGCCTGGGAGGAGATCTTCCTCGAGGGCGCGTCGGTAGATGACGCTGGCGGTCTCGCGTACGTTCTCTGGAAGGCCGAGCGCACTGGCCATGCGGTCGATCTCGCCGAGGGCCTGCTTGAGGTTGCGCTCTTTCGAGTCGCGAGTGCGGAACCGCTCGTTCCACGTGCGCAGGCGCTGCATCTTCTGGCGCTGGCGGCTTGAGAGGGCGCGTCCGTATGCGTCCTTGTTCTGCCAGCCGATGTTCGTCGACAGCCCCTGGTCGTGCATCATGTTCGTCGTGGGGGCACCGACGCGGGACTTCTCGTCTTTCTCGCTGGCGTCGAAGGCACGCCATTCGGGACCACGGTCGACCTCGTCTTCCTCGACGACGAGTCCACAGTCCGTACAGACTGTTTCGGCGTGCTCTTCGTCGGTGATGAGACGGCCACCACACTCTGGGCAGTGCTCTTGCTCACCCGACCGCTCGGTCGTTTCTTCCTTTTCCTGTTCCTTTTCGTCCGTATAGGTTCTGATTCGAGTGTCTGTCATAGTGTATCGAGTTAGTTACTCGGGGCTCCCGGGTGGGGTAACCAGAAGAAACCCGGTCGCCTCGGCTAACGTATAGTAAGCCCGTAAGGGTTATAAAGATTTCGCCTACTTTATAAACTAATCGGGGAAACAGGTATATATGTTTCGGTTATATATGTATTAATTATGTGGGATGGCATCGCCAGCGTCTGGCTGTTGTCATCACAACCACTCAAGACGATATTAACTGCTTACCTGCTATCGTTTCACCTCCCCGAGAGATCTATTCAGCGTTCGAAATGGGATTTTAATGTCCACTGACCACTATATATGGTCGTTCAGACAGTAAACAGGTGTCCCTCTGTTGGTACATCGAACAGCCCCACGCGTGCCCCTGCATCGAGCCATGCGTGGCCGTACGAGAACGACGCCAGTGCGTTGACAAGGTCGCCCTCCTCGCGGAAGTGGGTTCCATCCTCGAGATACGATGACGCCATCTCGTAACACTCGTCTGCTGCCTCGGCCATCGGGGTCCCCGTGGGTGGAGCGACCGATGCCGCCTCGAGTGCCTCTGCGAGCAGTTCACCGTACCGATCCGTCTTCTCCTCGAGATCCGCAGCCATAGTCGATGGTCGGTCGTCGACACTGTAAGTGCGTCGTCGTCCGGCGAGTAGACTCCGAACGCCCCCGTTTGTCACAATAGTTCGAACAGGCGATTGCTGAGAACGCAAGGCGTTTAGGCCCAGTTTCCCAACTGTTGGGCATGAGCGACCAGCCTCGAGTCGAGATTTATACCAAGGAGAACTGTCCGTACTGTGTCAAGGCCACGGACCTCTTCGACGCGAAAGGCATCGAGTACGAGACCTACAACGTCACGGGTGACGAGGAGCGCTTCGAGGAGATGGTCGAGCGCGCTAACGGCCGCAAGACCGCTCCTGAAGTGTTCATCGACGACGAACTCATCGGCGGCTGGGACGACACCAGCGCCCTCAACGAAACGGGCGAGTTGGACGAACAGCTCGGACTCGAGAGCGACGATATCGTCGAACACCGAACCCTCATCATCGCCGGCACCGGGATCGCCGGCCTCACCGCCGCGATCTACGCCGGCCGATCGAACAACGAGCCGCTGGTCATCGAAGGCGACGAACCCGGTGGCCAGCTCACGCTGACGACCGACGTCGCGAACTACCCCGGCTTCCCCGAGGGGATCAGCGGCCCCGAACTCGTAAACAACATGAAAGCACAGGCCACGCAGTTCGGCGCTGAGCTCAAAAACGGCATCGTCGAGAACGTCGACGCCTCGAGCAAGCCGTTCCGCGTCGAACTGACCAACGGCGATGTCTACACCACGGACGCCCTCATCGCCGCCTCAGGCGCGAGCGCCCGCACGCTCGGCATCCCCGGCGAGGAGGAACTCATGGGCTACGGTCTCTCGACGTGTGCGACCTGTGACGGCGCCTTTTTCCGCGACGAAGACATGCTCGTCGTCGGCGGTGGCGACGCCGCCATGGAAGAAGCGACCTTCCTCACCAAGTTCGCCGATACCGTCTACATCGCCCACCGCCGCGAGGAGTTCCGCGCGGAGGACTACTGGATCGACCGCGTCCACGAGAAGGTCGAGGACGGCGAGATCGAGATCATGAAAAACACGGAGGTCACCGAACTCCACGGCACCCGTGAGGACGGCATCGACCACGTCACTCTCGTCCGCAACGACAAGGGCCACCCGACCGACCGCCTCGACGACCCCGAAACCGAGGAATTCGAGTTCGACGTCGGTGCCGTCTTCTTCGCCATCGGCCACACCCCCAACACCGACTACCTCGAGGGCACCGGCGTCGTGACCGACGACGAGGGCTACCTCGAGACCACAGGCGGCGACGGTGGCGGCCAGACCGAAACCCACGTCCCCGGCATCTTCGGTGCTGGCGACGTCGTCGACTTCCACTACCAGCAGGCGGTCACCGCGGCCGGTATGGGCTCGAAGGCCGCACTGGACGCTGATGAGTATCTCGAGAATCTCGAGCGCGCAGAAGCGACGGGTGAGGCTGAGACGGCTGCAGCAGACGACTGAGGGCGCGCTCTTACCGACGATCGATTCCGGCTGTCTGTGAGTAGCCGGTTACCTTGGACCAGAAGCAGACGGCAGGAACGTTGTTACAACGGATAACATTCGACGGTTAACCCGACAGCCTAGTTCTGGATGAACTCGCCCGAGCAGTCGTACTCGAGCAGCGTAAACTCCGCAACGTCTGGGTCGTCGTCGTACGGCCCTGACCGGTCCGACATGCCGTAGACAGTGACGCTCTCGAGTTCAGTCTCGTGTTCGCTGTTCCAGCGTTCACAGAGGTAGTTGGCGAAGTACGAGCGATGGTTCTCGTTGCCGGCATAGCGCATGTTCGAGATGTATTTTCGTTCTCGAGAGGTTTCGTAGGTCTCATCGACGTTTGGCGGTCGATCCCAGTCGACCTCGGATTCGTGCAGTGCGTCGACCGTCGAGCCATCTGCCAACTCTCCAGGGACGACGAGCCACTGGGCGGTCGAGGTTGGATTCGGTGCGAACATCTGCCAGCTCTGGCTGGACTGGATCGTATCCAGCACCTCGTTACCAGCGTCCGGGACTTCCGTGTAATCGACAGCTTCGGCACCCGAGAGCACGACCAGCACGAGGACGAGCCAGGGGACCACCGTCCCGAAGAGCACACGCCCACGCGAGAGGATTGCCGAACGCACGGATGTCTCCTCGCTCTCAGAGCGCACGTCGCCAATCCCTGTCCCGGGGAGTGCTGTCTCGAGTCTATCGAGCCCACGGCGAAGCGGTGCAGCGATCCCGAGACGCGTTGCCAGTGTCGTGACCCAGTCCCAGACGACAGGCGGGTAGAACAGCAGCAGACCCGCCACAACGATCACGGGAAAGAGGTCGATCCGCAGTGTGACGAGCATTCCGAGGTGCATCCCAACGAAACACGTCGTGAACACGGCTCGAGGGATTCCGGTGAGCAGAATCAGCAGCGGTGAGAGAAGGATGAGCACCATCCACGCGTAGGTGAACCCCTCTAACAGCAGCGAGTTTCCTGCGAGTGTGTTTCCGAGCAGGATCGTCAGATGATCGGCTTCGAAGATATGGAGCACCGCCTCGCCACCCATCCACATCTCACTCCGGGTTTTGTGGATGGCGTTGACCACGTACATCAGCAGTACCTGCAAGAGCACGGCCATCGTCCCAACGGTGGCCAGCGTCGACTGTGATCGGTCTCGAGTCGACTCGAGTCGCCGGGCGTCGATCGACCACCGAGCGCCGAGTGGCAAGAACAGTCCCCAGAACAACAACATCCGCAACAGGGTGTCGCCAGCGTTGAGAAGCATCGGATTGCGGATGTGCAGCGAGATCAACAGGAGCCACGAGACGAGCGTTGCAACGCGTGTGTGATAGCCACAGATCAATGCGAGGGCAAACCCACCGGCGACCAGAAACAGGAGTCCCTGGACCCACGCCTCACCGGAGAGGGCGTGCAGCGAGTAGACCGACGAGTAGTCGGCAAACAGTGCCTCCCGTGGCAACACGCCGGCGTCGGTGTAGAACGCCTCGAGCAGTCGTGCTCGTCGCAGCAGGTCGACGAGGAGCAGTACCCCAAGCGAGATTCGAAACGCCGCCAGCGCACGGGGATCGATCGCAAACCGACGCCGCGTTGCACGCCCGATCCAGTCGAGCCCGCTGGCAAGCCGGTCCCGGGTGGCGGAACTGGGTGTGTCTTGTGACATTATCTCGATCTACGCTCTTGTGAAGGACATTGTTGGTGAGTCAGAGAACAGTTCGAATAATCTCTTTCAGGGCGTCTCGCCCGGGTTTGCGTAGGATTTCCCGGCGAAGTTCGAAGAGTCTGAAATACGCAGTGAGATTGTTCTTCGAGATGCCTCGATGGGGCGAGAGCCACCGTCGCGCCAGCGACGCGTGGCTCTCGCACGTATTCACGTGTGCGTCTCCATCAACGTACTCGCCTTCGCCATGAATAACCGCTTCTCGCTGGTACGTTTCGTCCTTCTCTAATGGGTCGTAGGCACGAAATCCGTCGGTATAGACTGTCAGCGACTCCTCCTCGTGGCTATCGAGGAGGAGTCGCACGGTTGATTCGTCGGCGGATTTCGACGGGATGACGTATCGCTGATCGCTACCGCGATCAACGAGGACAAACACAGGTGGCTTATCTCCGTCGTAGCTTCCTCGTCCACGTTTTGACAGGCCACGCGAGCGCGACGGTTGGTCGCGCTCGCGGCCTTTCTTCCCGGCGGAGACGTAGAACTCGTCAATCTCGACTGGGCCAACGAGATCGATGCGAGGCGCGTCGAGCGTTCTGGCGAAGCGCTCGACGCGCCGGTGAAGCGACCGATACGAGACATCAAGTTCAGCGTCTAACTGGCGGATACTCGTGTTGAACCGGAGCAACGAGTAGAACGCGAACAACAGCTTCTCGAGGCTGATCTTCGCGTGCGCGAAGATCGTGCCGGTCTTGTCGTTGAACGTGCGTCCACAATTTTTACAGCGATACCGCTGATACTCTCGATAGCTGCCGTACTTGATCACCGATTCAGACTGGCAGCGCGGGCACTGGAGGCCCTCGCGCCAGCGAACCTGCTCCAGCAGGTTCGCGGCGCTCGCCTCCGAACGAAACACTTCAATTGGAAACATAGTCGGGTGATGCTGACGCATCACCCTTGCCCGCTACGCTTTCATAGCGCCAGCTCTGTTCGACCAACAATCTGCTTCCGAAGAGCGCTCGATCTATTATCAATCAGGACTCTCCAGTAAGATGGCATAAGCTTGGTGTTCGGTCAAATAGCGCTTTTAGTGTTCACTCGGTTGTGCGGTAGCCACTGGGAACAGCCCGTCGTTTCGATGGCGGCTGCTCACTCGGCGCTAGATACACGGGTCTCGAGTGCTGTCGCTACTCGAGCGAAGTGCTCTGGGTGCGATGGGGCCCAAAAAAGTCGAAATGCGGCAAGAGCCGGATGAAATCCGGTAGTTGGTTACAGCTTAGTTCTGGCGGCGGAGTGCCAGCATTGCGGCTGCGAGGAGTGCGACAACAGCGACAGCAACGCCGAAGCCGGGCGTACCGTCGTCTTCGCCGTCGTCAGCTTCGCCGTCGTCGTCAGCGTCAGCGTCGGCGTCGGCGTCAGCGTCGCCGGCGTCAGCGTCAGCGTCGTCGTCAGTTGGCTCGTCCTCTTCAGCGACGGTCAGCGTACCGTCGGATTCGACGTCACCGTCGACCTTGAGCTCCCACTCGTAGTCGCCGGCTTCAGCGTCTTCGACAGTGTCGGTCCACGATTCGGACTCTTCACCCTCGAGTTCGATGTCGCCATCGAGCAGGAGGTCACCAGCGAAGTAGAACTCGTAGGAGGCGTTCTCCATCTCCTCGCCGACGTTCTCGGCGGAGACCGTCACGTCAACGTCGTCGCCTTCAACAGGCTCTGCTGGGTCGACGTCAACGTCCCACTCGAGACCTTCCTCTGGAGGCTCTTCGTCGCCCTCAGTCAGGACAAGGTCCTCGAGCACTGCGTCTTCAGCTGCGTAGTCACTGCTGACGGAGTCGTCTTCAGCAGTGAGGTCGAAGAGCGAACCGATTTCTTCGCCTTCAAGGTCGAATTCGGCTGCGAACGTGTTGTCGTCAGCGACGACAGCACTCGTGTAGTCGACGAATCCGCCTTCATCGCTTGGCGAGTCGGCTTCGGCTTCGAGCTCCGTACCTGGTGCGACGTTCGTCGTACCGGTTGCGGTTGCGTCGTCGTTAGCTGGGAGCGACTCGATGTCATCCCAGTCGAGGTCGCGCTCTTCGAAGTCAATGTCGAGTTCCGCTTCGTATTCCTCGTCACCGACGTAGTCGTTGTCCTCGCTCACCGTGAGGGTAACCGTGTGTTCAGCATCTTCGTAGTTGAGGTCGTCAGCTGCAACTGCGAAGATGAGGTCACCGTCGTACTCGTCAGCGTCTTCGTTGAGGAGATCGACGGAGAGAGCGTATTCGTCATCGTCGCCCTCTTCGTCTGTGTCGAGACTACTGTTGAAGTAGCTCGTGCTGTCCCCACGAATGTCTGCTTCTGTCTGTGCGATTTCGACGACGAACTCATCCTCGTCGAGGCTTTCGATCGCGGCTTCAGCGCCGAAGTCCTCGAGAGTCAGGAGGAAGTGATCCTGCTCTGCGACGACGTTCGACTCGGTAGCGTACTCGTCGACGCTTTCGAGATCGTCAACGGTCTCGTCAGCTGGTGCGACGGAACTCACCGTGTCACCGAAGCCAGCGTGTTCGTTAACGACGAGTCGGTCACGGTCGAAGTCGTTGAACTCGTCGATGTCGATCGTTTTGTCGCCATCATCATCCAGTGCATCCTGCTGCATGTCTGCACCAGGACCAACGTTCAGGTCCCAGTTGTGGACTGGAAGTGGCTGCTCGAGTTTGTCGCCGTCGAGGTAGTGGTAGGCATCGCCCACGTCAGCGTCGTAATCGTCGTGAACGCTCCAAGCACTATCGTTGCTAGGCTGGTCCGTGTTGTACTGGAGGACAACTTCGTCGTCCTCGATGTCAGTCACCTCAACAGCAGAGGCGAAGTCAATATCCTCTTCGTGAAGGACGACCATTGCGCTGTCGACCTGCTCGACACCGATGGTGATCTCAGCGAAGTCACCTTGGTTGACATCATCAACATCAACGAAGTAGTAGTCTGCGTCCTCGTCGGTCACTTCAAGAGTGGCCGTGTCCGAGGCGTTCGAGTCGGTGACGTCAAACTCGAAGTCGTATTCACCAGCCTCGATGTCACCATCAAGGTCGGCAGTGATTGACTGATCATCCGAGAGTTCGAGCGTGAGGACGTCATCGTCATCGTGGAATTCCTCACCCTCACCGAAGAGGTCGGCAAGTTCCTCTGCATCGAGGTCCTCAGCCGTAATGTTCACGTACTGGGAGTCTCGGTCGGAGCTGATTTCCAGATCAACGTCACCGTCATCGCTGACGATGTTGGAGCTGAAGTCAGCATCGAAGTCTTCAGACTCGACCCAGAACTCGACTCCGTCCCAGTTACTGTCCGAGACTTCGAGGTGGTATGGCTCGCCCTCTTCGAGGTTAGACGAGTCGAAGGTTGCCTGTCCGTCACGAACGCGGACGGTCGTCACTCGGTCAGAGTCATCGCTCTCGAGACCTTCGTGGATTTCGACACCGGAGGCGTCGATCTTATCTCCATCCGCATCGTCAGCGGCGCCAATCGTTACCTCTTGGCCGATCCAGACGTCTTTCCCGTCCAGACCATCCTCACCAGTTGCATCTGTGTAAGTCGGTCCAACATCGTAATTGTCGTCATCTAAGTTAGCTGTCGCCGCTGCGCCGCCCGCAAACGCTGCGGACATCGCAACAACCGACAGTACCATAAGCGCGGCCAGGAACAGGGCGCGTCCCTTTTCGCGATATGAAGTTTCGTTTGTCATTAAGTTGTCTTGTGTTTCGTGTTGTGTTAGTCGTCGCACGATTCGGTCGGAGTGCGAGCATGGTACCAATGTGGGGACCCCACACTGACTCGCACCGGGTAGGGGTATCCAAACGTATAAAGCATCGCGTAATAAGCTTTCTGGATATTCCAGTAGTTCATTTCTCCGAGAGATCGACCCAAGAACGCATGACTGCGCCGGGTTCGAAGCTGTTTGCTCGAATTGATAACGTATCGTGAGATACATTCGCAAGGGAGTATTAGGGGGTGAAAGCAGCGCCAAAACCGGCCAAAATGAGTGCGTTCTCGAGCGAGAGCCCGTCTCCTCGCCACTGCGGGGCATAACGCCGACCGAGACAGTCGCTTAGAGTGTTACTAACAGCGTCGAAACCAACGCAAGTGGACTGTCACTCGAGGCGACTGATGCTCGCTGGGGCCGTCACGAACAGCCATCGATCGGTGACAGTCACTAACCAGAACAGGTTTACTATTATCACGACACGTGTGTGTATGAACGCGAACCGACGCAGACTGTTGCAGCTGACTGGACTGACCGCCGCCGCTTCGACCGCTGGGCTGGCTGGCTGTCTCGGAGACGATGACGACGACGCCAACGGCAGTGACGACGACGACAGCCCATCGTACCCGAGCTACGAGCGATGGCTGGCCGCCAGCGACGACGAACTCATGTTCGCCTACCTCGACCAGGCCGCCCTCGAGGACGTGCCGTCGTTCGACGAGGCCGAAGCGCCGTTCGGTGAGGGCGACGGCGAACTCACCGACGCGGACGATCTCATGCTCGAGATGGCTGCGGTCGGCTCGCTTGTCGTCGGGCTGGGCGTGGGGATCGGGCTGTTGGGCACTGGACTCGACGGCGTCGTCGAGATTGACGCCGAGGGCACGGCGGAGACCGAGTTCGAGACGTCGATCGACGAACTGCTCGTCGTCAACGAGAGCTACGTGCTGGCCGGCGAGATCGACACCGAGGAGATCGACGAGACGCTCACTCACGAGCCTGACGACCAGTTTTCGATGCAGGCAGTCTACGAACGAACCGACGAGCTCCACGGCTTCGAGCTGTACGAGCCAGTCGAGGACGGGATGTCGCCGACGATCGCCGTCAGCGAGGACGCGATCGTGTTCGCGACCGCCGACGGCGACATCGATGCCGTCGACGCTGTCACACAGCCACTCGCTGTCAACGCCGGTGATGCAGACGGGGCGACGGACACCCTCGAGAACGTCGGCTGGCTTCTCGAGACCGCTGGCCACGGCCAGATCGCCTTCGGCATGAGTGGTGACCTCGAGGAGGCAGACGACGAGGTCGGCGAGGACGAGGTTGCCGAAGACGAACTCGAGGATGTGACCGGACTCGTCAGTTCGCTCACGATCGACGGCGACGTCAGCGCCGAGGTTGCGATGACGTTCGAGCAGTCGGTTGACGACGACACCAAATCCACACTCGAGGACCGCATGGGGACCTCGGCCGACGACGTCACGTTCGACGTCGATGACGATCGAGTGTCCGTCTCGGCGTTCTGGGACGGCACTGCCGTCCTCGAAGGGTAACTGACCGAACGGCCGCAGCGCGAACAGAGCAAAACTGAGTGGAGGTCGGCGCGAACTGCCGACCGAACTGCTGGCGCAGTCGACGACACGCGCCAGCTCAGAACGGGAACAACGAGTCGGCCTCGGGGTCGCGCTCGAGCAGCTCGATCTCGTGGCCGTCCTGGTCTTTCGTGAAGGCGTACATGTTGTCGTTGCTCTCCGGGTCGCGGTAGTCGGGTGCTTCACGCTCGAGCAACTGCTCCCAATCGTCCTGCAGGTCGTCGACGCGGACACAGAGGTGGCCCCAGGCGTCGCCCTGTTCGTACGTGCGCCCGTCGTAGTTGTAGGTCAACTCGAGTGACATCGCTTCGTCGGCGGCGTCCGTGGGCTCGACGAAGTAGTTCGCAAAGGTGTCCGACTCCCAGCGGCCGACCTCGTCGTACTCGAACTTCCGGACCCAGTAGCCAAGCGCCTCGTCGGCGTCTTCGACGCGGATCATGGTGTGGTCGAGCGACCATAGCGCACCCTGGTCGCGCTGGACGATCTCGATCTCGTGGCCGTCGGGGTCTGTGACGAACGCATAGCGGCCGCCACAGCTTTCCGGATCGCGGTAGTCCTCGACGCCCTCGTCCATCAGCTGTTCGTAGTGGGCCTCGAGTTCGCCTTCGGGGACCCGAACCGCAACGTGTCCCCAGGCGTCGCCGACCGCGAGGTCGTCCTCGCCCTCGTTGTGGGTCAACTCGAGCAACGCCCCGTCTTCGTGCATGTCTTCGGGACCGAGATAGACGATGGTGAAGCCGTCACCCTCGTAGCGGTCTTTCTCTTCGTACTCGAGGTGGGTCTGGTACCAGTCGAGCGATTCCTCGAGGTCTGCGACGCGAAGCATGGTGTGATCGAGCGTTCCGTCCATACGCGAAATCACTCCTGCAAGCGGCAAAAACGTGGCGGAGACGGCGGCTTACTCGAACTCGCCCGGGGACGAACTGGAATCTGTCGCCGGCTGCTGGCTGTCGGTGTCTCGTGTCACTGTCGAGGCCTTGGGATCGACGCCTTTGCGGAGAGCGTCGAGTTCGGAGAAGCTGTAGACGAGCCCGACCAGCAGGGCAACGCCCAGCGGGAGGAAGAAAAGCGGCGAGACGCCGAGGAACCCATACAGCACGTAGCAGACGAGGACCACGAGCATGACGGTCCCGGCGTAGTACAGCTGCGTGCGGATGTGATCGATGAGGTCGGCTCCCGTAAACGTCGACGAGAGCACGGAGGTATCGGAGATCGGCGACGTGTGGTCGCCGAAGATCGCACCCGAGAACACCGCGCCGACCATCACTGGCATGAGTTCGAACGTCCCCGTGAGGTCGTAGGCGACGGTGATCGCGATCGGCGTCACGATCCCCATCGTCGCCCACGACGACCCCATGGTGAAGGCGACGAACGCAGCAACGAACAGCACGACGATCGGAAGCACGGCGGGCGAGACGACGCCTTCTGCGACGCCGGCGACGTAGGTCCCCGTCCCGAGATCATCGGCAACTGCACTGATCGACCACGCAAGCACCAACACCGTCACGGCGGTCAGCATGAGGTTGAATCCCTCGAGAACGGTTTCGATGCCGTCCCCGATATCGAAGAGATCGTAGCCAATCCCGATGGCGATGGCGGCCACCACCATCGCGAACGATCCCCAGACGAGCGCAGCTGCGAAGTCGCCAGCGCCGACGACGTCGACGAGCACCTGGACGACACCGTCGTCGCCCATAGCAGTCTCGAGCGACGTTGTCGCGCCTTCCTCGGCCTGTTCTGCGAGCCAGTCTTGGTACCCAGTCCAGAACGCACCCGAAAGCGTCACGGCGATCAACACGATGATCGGTGCGAAGAAGGTCCGCAGCATTGGTCGGTCATCGATCGGTGCGCCGAGATCCTTTTCGACTTCCTGCAGCGGCTGTGCCTCGTCGCGGTTGACCTTTCCAGTCTGCCAGGAGCGGTGTTCGGCGGTGAGCATTTCACCGTAATCGCGCCGCGAGATGACGATGAGTCCGACCATCACGATCGCGAGCAGCGAGTAGGTGTTGAACGGGATCGAGCTGACGAACGTTTCGAACACACCCGGTGTGTCGGCCGCGGCCACGTCGTGGGCCTCGCTCTCGACGAGGCTCGTGTACCCCTCGTCGATCATCGACAGCTGAAACGCGACCCAACTCGAGAGCCCGATCGTCGCCACGGGTGCAGCCGTCGAGTCGACGATGTAGGACAGCTTCTCGCGGGACATCCGCATCTGATCGGAGATCTCACGCATCGTGGAGCCGACGATGGCCGTGTTGGCGTAGTCATCGAAGAACAGAGCCATACCCAGTATCCACGTCGCCAGCCCGGTGTTGCGCTGGGTCTCGAGCCGTTCGGTCGCCCAGTTGCGGACGGCGGTCGCGCCGCCGAGTCGCCAGATCAGGGCGACGCCAGAGCCAAGAAGCAGGGTAAACACCAGAATGTTCGCGTGAAACACGTCCCCGATCGACTCGGTGATCCACTCGAACGTTCGTCCGATACCAATACCGCCAGTCGCAATGATACCACCCGACCAGATCCCGAGAAACAGCGAGAGCATTGGCCGGCGCGTCACGATCGCGAGGACGATCGCGAGCAACGGTGGAACGAGTGACAGTGCCCCAAATTCCGACATACCCGGTTACTCATCGAGCATCGGGATAATCCTGATCATTCAAGACGTGAGCGATCACGCACAGGTCGCTGTACGAAACGCGCGCTGGCCGTCTCAGAGACGCGTTAGCGACGCAAAATCAGCTTGAGCACGTCTTCGTCCTCGAGGACGTGGTCTTTCCCGACCTGTTGTTCGTCGTGGGTCGCGCTGGGGCCGGTGACACGGGCAAAACGGAACCGCTCTTCCATCTCGCCGCCGAGTTTTTCGATGGCTTCGCCGACGGTTGTTCCGCCTTCGACGACAAGCGGTTCTTCCCAGTCGACGCCGCGGCCGGGTTTCTCCATGTAGACGCGGATGAGGCCGAGGTTCTCCCAGATGCGATCCTTGAGGACGTCGAGTCCTTTCTCCTCCTCGGCGCTGATAAACGTCACTTCCTCGGGGTCGAGATCACGTTCACGGAGCTGCTCGTCGACCTGTTCTTTGTAGTCGGGTTCGATCAGATCGACCTTGTTGACACACGTGATCGACGGGATGTACTCGCGGTTTTCCATCAGGCCGTCGACCAGTCGGTCGATGTCGACGTTCTCTTGCAGGTTGAGGTCGGCGTTGACGTAGCCCTGGTCGCGGAGGACGTCCGAAATCGTCTTCTCGTCTAGGTCTTGCTCGGTGCTCGAGGTGATCTTGATGCCGTCTTTGATCTTCGGTCGCACCGTCACCCGCGGTGGTTCTTTGTCGACGCGGATGTTGATGTCGTACAGCTCCTCTTGCAGTCGGTCGTACTGCTCGATCTCGAACACCGAGAGCACGAAGACGATCAGGTCAGCATTTCGGACGACTGCCAGCACCTGCTGGCCGTCACCACGCCCCGACGCTGCGCCCTCGATCAGCCCTGGCACGTCGAGCATCTGGATGTTTGCCCCGCGGTGCTGGAGCATCCCCGGGTTGACGTCAAGCGTCGTGAACTCGTAGGACCCAGTCTCGCTTTCGGCGTTCGTCAGCGAGTTCAACAGCGACGACTTGCCGACGCTGGGAAAGCCTACCAGTGCAACAGTCGCATCGCCGTGTTTCTCGACGGAGTAGCCGGTTCCGCCACCAGCCGAACTCTGATTCTGGAGCTTCTCCTTTTTCTCCGCGAGCTTCGACTTCAGCCGGCCGATATGGGCCTCTGTCGACTTGTTGTAGGGCGTGTTGGCGATTTCTTCTTCGATCTTGTCGATCTCCTCCTCGAGCCCCATTTGACTGTATCCAACCGCCCGTGCCGAAAAACACTTTCCATGCGACCTGCCGAATGCGCGTGTGTATCGCTATCATTGTCCGTATTAACGAACAGTCGTTTACTCGAGAGATTCGACAGGCATAAACAGCATGAAAAATAATGTTGGATTATGCCAGATGCGACACAGCTGCGCGATAGCACCCAGATCGTGCTTCACCGGGAGACTGTCGAGGGACTCGAGCCGCCACTTGATGAGGCGTTTACGGTATCGATCGTCGCTGAAGGCGAAGACCGGCGCCGGATCATCGGCAGCCCTGTCGAAATCAAAGCAGCCAGCGAGTCACTCGCCCGCCGTGGAATCTGCGTTCGCTGAGCCACACGCCTGACTGCTGTGTTCGTCTGTTCGTGAGTCTGTTTTGCCGTTCCGTGGTGGCGGATTTGTGTCCCCGTGTGATCCGGAGACGATCACGATTGCACTCGAGACGGCAGCCAGATAGACGAACACGTCGGCCACGATCAACTGCGGCGAGATCACGTTCACCTGCCAGAGACCGACGACCCACTGCAAGGCAACGTACAGGACCACCGCCAGTATCGCCGCACCGAACACCGTCGTACTCGAGCCGTCGTACGTCGCCGCGAGGACGACGCCGACTAGCAACACAAGCAAGAACGCGAGCCAGTACGAGAGAGACACACCAGCCAGTTCGGCACCCGCTGTGAGCAGCTGTTGTGCTGGGGCGACTGCTGGGCCAGCAGCGAGCGCGAACTCGAGTGTCCGTCCGACTGAGACACGCGACGCCTGACTCATCGCGAGCCCACCTCGTAGATCGTTTCCCCGAGACAGTGATAGACCTGGTTGCCGGCGATCAACGGCGTACACCCAGGGGAGCTGTCCCCGACACTCACTGGGGAAACGCGGAACCGTTCGTCCCCGGTGTCGGCCTCGAGAGCGAGCAGTCCGTTCGCCGTCGACGCGTAGACTGTCCCGTTGCCGACGCTGATGCCGAACTCGAGCGAATTCCGGTCTGTCTCCCACACCAACTCACCCATGATATCGAACTGCGCAATCGTTCCTTTGTCCGGTTGCGACCAGTAGACTGCACGGGCCGATGGATCGACAGCGAGTGTATCCATCATCGTGTGCTCGTCTGTCCCACCGGAGATCGTCCAGCGGCGGTCGCCAGTTGCTGCCTCGAGCGCTGTCAGGTCACCGTCTGCGGTTATGACGAACACGTAATCGTCGACGATCACAACCTCACCACGACTGAGCGACGACGCGGACACTGCCGTGTCGCTCACCCAGCGTTCCGTTCCGGTCTCGGGAACGAGACCAGTTACGCGTCCCGCATCGTAGTCGGCCACCACGACCAGTCCGCTGCCGGCAGCCAACACCGAGTCGCGTGCAGTCCGTCGCCAGCGCTCGAGACCGGTCTCGGCATCGAGCGCGACGAGTCGATACTCGCTGTCGACGCGGGCAGTGACATACAGCGTGGTGCCAAACAGCCAGCAGCCGTCGGCACTGCTGTTCAGATCGCAACGCCAGCGGAGCCGTCGTGTCTCGAGGTCGAGCGCACAGACGGTCGTCTGAAACACCAGATAGACGACGCCGTCGCGAACCTGTGGCTCCGAATCGAGCTGTGTCTGTTCGTTGTGTCTCGCTGATGGCCGCTGATATGCATACTGCCAGCGCGTAGTGCCTGTTTCGGCGTCAAGTGTCCGCAGCGAGTGATGGGTGGGCACAAGTAGTGTGTCGTCGACGAGCGCGAACCCGGCGTGTTCGTATCGTCGACGCGCCTCGAGCGTCTGTTCCCACTCAATCCGCCCATCGCCGCCGGGGCCGGGATCGGCAGTCGACGCGACGTTTCTCGAGTCGGCCCGCGGGTGAAGCCACTCGCCGTCGACTGTCGGATCGACGTGGTCCGAGCCGCCGGCTCGAGGCCCGAGCAGATAGCCGCCGAGCAACGAGCCGCCCGCGACGCCGAGGAGCCGACGGCGGGTCAATGGAGGGCGCATAGTCGATCAATCCCGTGCCGAACAAATAGTCGTTCTGTCATCTCCGAACGCACACTCGCCGGTGGGCTCGAGAACACGGTCACGATCCTATCGTTCGGGATGTGTCGGCGCGTCGAACCCGCCACGCACCAACGGCTTTGCAATATGTCTACGCGCACACGGGGGGACCTCGTACCAGCCGACCTCGAGGTCGCGCTCGAGGTCCTGTGTTGCCTTCCCGTCTGCACTGGTTCCACAGTCCCGGCAGCGATACCCCTGGTTTCGGCCGGCGCTTTTCATTCGCCGCTCGCAGTCGGGACAGGTCGGTGTGACGCGCTCGGTCGTCACGAGCTCGCGAACCGCGAACTTCTCGAGTTTGAGCGTCCCGCGAGCGACCTCGCCACAGACGGTGAGTCGGTCGCCGACCCGCAGCGCTCGCACGCGGTCGCGAAACCGTTTGGTTGGCTCGAACGCAGCACACTCGATGCGTGCTGGGTCGTCGTCACCCTCGCTCTCGAGGTCGACGAAAACGTGCCCGCCACGTCGGGTTTCGGGCTTGCTTGCGACCTGTCCGTCGATGCGGTAGGCGTGGCCGTCTTCGACTGCCTCGAGCGTGCCGTCCCGGAGGTGAACGTCTGTTCCCTGGTTGGTCACAAACAGCTGGCTCGAGGCGACGGGTTCGCTTTCGATCCGGTTGGAAACGGCGCGAACTGCGTCGGGATCGTCGCCACGAATCCCGTGGAGGATCGGTCCCGGTGTGTGCGGAACGCAGACTGTGTCGTCCTCGCCGCGGTCGACCGTATCCCAGACCTCGGGGCGACCCCAGTCGGCTGCGGCGAAGACGCGCTCGTGATCGATCGTCCGCGGCGTCCCCCAGCGTTCGGAGTCACGGTAAGAGATATACTCGTACGTCCAGTCAGCGAGTGCGCGCCAGCTGCCGATGGCGGCCAGCGCGCCGATCCGTCCGCGACCGTCGTCGGCGTGCCACGAGCGGTAGCTGTGGCGTTTGATCAGGGACGCTGCGTCGTCGATTGTGAGGTGCTCGCGAATCGCTCGCCATGCGAATTCGGCCACGTCGTCGGGCATCTCGTCGGGCTCGGCTGCTGTCACCACGAGTCCCGGATTCGTCCGCTCGTCGGCCGTTTCGGCGAGTGCCTCGAGGCGCTCGCGAGCGATGTCGAACGCTCGGTTGGGGTCGCAGTCGGTGTGGATCGCGAGCGCGGCGTTGCCTCGCGTCTTGTACTCGACGGCGGGGTTAAGCCGGATGAGCAGAAGCCGCTCGACTTCGGCCCCATCACGGCGCAGTCGCTCGGCGATCTGGGCGGCGACGTAGGTCGTACACATCCCGCGCTCGCGGGAATCCGTATCGTCGATCCCGACGACAGTCATTGACGGTGGTTGGGCCGGCGGCGAGTAACCCCTTTCGGGACGACAGACGGCGCTGCGGAATGATGGCTCCGACGGAGACGACCTGGTATATAAGTATATTGGCGGTACAGTATCGAATCACGACACAGCAAGCGGATCCGCGGGGAAAACGTCTTATACGAGGAATCACTTACACCCCCGTATGTCCCGCTCCGCACTGGTCGGCAACGTGACCGCAATGTTAGAGGACGCGGGGTTCGTGGTCAGTGACCGGTGTGCGATTCGGCCGAAGAGTTTCGATATCGCGGCTCGACGCGGTGAAGACCTGCTGCTGGTCAAGATACTCGGCAACATCGATGCGTTCAACGAGGCAACCGGCCACGAGATGCGCCGGCTTGGAACCTACCTCAATGCGACGCCGATGGTTATCGGCCTGCGAAGTCGTGACGAAGACCTCAAACCAGACGTCGTCTACTTCCGACACGGCGTCCCCGTCCTCAGCCCCGACACGGCGTACAACCTATTCATCGAAGGCGTCCCACCGCTGATCTATGCCGCACCCGGTGGCCTCTACGTCAACATCGACGGCGACCTGCTCGCCGATGAACGACAGGACAGAGAGTGGAGTCTCGGCCAACTCGCGAGCGAGCTCGGTGTCTCCAGACGCACCGTCTCGAAGTACGAAGACGGCATGAACGCCTCCGTCGAAGTCGCAATGGAACTCGAGGACCTCTTCGATGCGCCGCTGACGAGCCCCGTCGACGTCCTGGAAGGTGCCGACGAGGTCCATGAAACTGAGGCGACGCCGGACGACCCCGACGCAGACCCCGACGACGAGCAGGTCGTCGCTGTCCTTACGCGAGCCGGCTACAGCGTTCATCCGACGCTTCGCTCGCCGTTCAAAGCCGTCAGCCAGGACGAAGACGACGACGAAGGCATCGTGCTGACCGGCCACTCGAAGTTCACGAAAGCGGCCGAAAAGCGCGCTCGGATCATGAGTTCGATCGGGCGGGTCACGCACACGCGATCGGTGTACGTCGTCGACCGTGCAAAACAGGAGTCAGTCGACGGCACCGCGCTGGTCGAACGCGAGGAACTCGAGGATCTCCACGACGCCGCGGAGTTACGGAAAGTCATCCGCGAACGCGCGGAGTACGAAGAGGCAGCCTGACTCTCGCGAACCGTCGTTCGCGGTTACGCTCCGTTTTCGCCGTACGTCTCTTCTAAGTATTCGATGATGTCGCTGCTCTCAGGCATCCCTTCGACACCGTGGGCTTCGTCGGTAATGACGGGGACGCCCGTCTGTCCACTGACCTGTTGGACTTCGGTTCGTGCGGCATGTGAACGAGGAACGTCGATCGTGTCGTACTCGAGGCCGAGTTCGTCGAGTTTCGAACGAACCATCCTACAGAACGGACAGCCAGGGAGATCGTACAGCGTGATGTCTGCCATATCTCGAGCAAGTGGCCTGATCGGCAAGAGGCCACCGGTTGGCTGAGACGGGTTACGTACCGCGCCCACGAGTCGTTCGGCGGTTGCGCCGGACCTGACTGACAGAGCTCCGTCTGAGACGGTGTCTAGAAGTCAATCGTGGCGAAAATCTCGAAAATGTGCGTGCGTCTGCCGACGATTTCAGAACGTCACTGACCCGGATTCGACCGAGAAGTAGACGATGAAGTAGCCGATGAACGCGACCGCAAGCGCCCACTGACCCGGCGAGACGTCTCGCGTCTCACCCATCGCGGCTTTGACTAACGGATAGCTGATGATCCCGGCAGCGAGTCCGTTTGCGATCGAAGTGGTCAGCGGCATGACCGTGATCGTCAACCCGGCGGAGATCGACCACGCGGGATCGTTCCAGTCGATGTCGGTGACACCCTGGAGCATGATGATCCCGACGACGACCAGCGCCAGATACGTTGCATACTGAGGAATCGCGGCCATCAGCGGAACGATCAGCAAGGAGAGTGCGAACAGGCCACCGACGACCAGCGCCGTAAAGCCGGTTCGACCACCTTCCTCGAGGCCGGTCGAGGATTCGATGAACGTCGTCACGGTCGAGGTACCGATCATCGCACCGACGGTAGTGCCGACTGCGTCGGCCATCAGTGGTTTTTCGACCTCTGGCAGGTCGCCGTGTTCGTCGAGGAAGCCACCGATCTGCGAGACGCCGATGAGCGTGCCGGCGGTGTCGAAGAAATCAACGAAGAAGAACGTGAACACGACCAGCAAGAAGACGAACGGATCCTCAGTAATCATGCCGAGGCCGTCGACGAAGCCCCAGAACAGCGGGGTAAAATCGTACTGGACCGAGGTGAGCATCGACATGACCCCCTCGTTCGTGACGTCGTCGTAGGATCCCTCCGGCGTCAAGACGTCGGGGGCAACGACACCGGCAAGCGTCAGCACCCAGCCAGCGACGGCTGTCGTCACGATCCCGATGATGATCGAGCCACGAACGCCACGGGCGTACAACAACAGCGTCAGAAACAGGCCGGCGAGCGACAGCGCAGCGACCGGGCTCTCGAGGACGTTTCCAAGCGTTACCAGCGTTGCGTCGTAGGGCACGACGACCTGCATCTCTTGCAGTCCGAGAAAGAGCAAGAAGACACCGATACCAGCCCCGACGGCGAACTTGACTGGTTCCGGGAAGAGTTCGATGATGTACCGTCGCGCGCCGACAGCGGTCAGGGCAATGAAGATGATCCCTTCGACGAAGACAGCGGCAAGCGCGACCTGCCACGGGACGCCGAGAATAACGACGACCGTGAACGCAAAGAAGGCGTTCAACCCCATGCCGGGCGCCAGCCCGAACGGTCGGTTGGCGTACAACGCCATCACGACGGTCGCGACGACCGAGGCGAGGATCGTCGCGACGGCGAGCATCTGGATGATCTCGCCAGAGCCGTAGACGGTCCCGTTGATCGTCGCCTCACCCTGGAACTCGCCGGTTTCGTGGTTCCAGAGGATCGCACTGCTGAGGATCGCCGGATTGACGACGATGATGTAGGCCATCGCCAAGAACGTCGTTACCCCCGCAAGCGTTTCTGTTCGATAGTCTGTATCGGATTCGTTGAACCCGAAGTACTCCGCGATTGTATCGGAAGCCCCCATATTGGACGTTCGAGCATAGTAAGACCGATTAGTTAAAAGTTCCCGTCCGAGGTCGCCGAGAAGATGTTCATGTTTGTGCATTGTGTTCTCCCGGCCCTATTTTGTCAACCGAGATAAGGGAACGTCTCGAGGCGATTCGCCACGCCGATCGGCTGGACGTTCAGTCGTCACTCCGTCACGGATTTCGACCCACTGATTTTAGCGGGTTCAGGGACATGCTCGGGTATGATGATCGAGAATCGAGCCCAACTGGCGACGACCGACGCACGCGACGTTGCCCTCGCCTGTCTCGAGGCGGGGATCGACGCCGGTCATCCACGACGGGTCATCCACGAAGCGATCGCACTCGAGGGGGAGACGCTCCACGTGGCCGGCGCGACCTATGACTGTAGCGCATACGACGAGATCGTCGTTCTCGGCGGCGGCAACGCCGCTGCACACGTCGCTGTGGCACTCGAGGACGTCCTCGGTGACCGAATCGATCGCGGCGTCGTCGTCACGGACGATCCTACAGAAACCGAATACGTTACCATCTGTGAGGGCGACCACCCGGTTCCGAGCGAGCGTGGCGTTGCGGGAACACGCCGACTCCTCGAAGCCGCTGGCACTGCAGACGAGCGGACACTCGTCCTGGCGGCGATCACCGGCGGTGGCAGCGCACTCATGGCCGCGCCTGCAGGAGATCTCTCGCTTGCCGATCTACAGGCAACCACCGACGCGCTACTCGAGAGCGGGGCCGACATTCACGAGATCAACGCCGTCCGCAAACACTGCTCAGCGCTGAAAGGCGGCCAGCTCGCCCGTCGGCTCGCCCCAGCGACAGTCGTCGGCATCCTTCTGAGTGACGTCGTCGGCAACGATCTGAGCGTGATCGCAAGCGGCCCCGTTGCGCCCGACGAGTCGACGTTCGAGGACGGCCGTTCGGTCATCGACCGCTACGATCTCGACGTTCCAGAGACCGTCGCTGATCGTCTCGAGCGCGGCCGCGCCGGCGCGATTCCGGAAACGCCGGGGCCCGACGATCCTGCCTTCGAGCGCGTCTCGAACCACATCGTCGCTGATGGGATGACTGTTCTCGAAGCGGCCCGCGAGGTCGCCGCCGAACACGGGTATGATCCGCTTATGCTCTCCGCTCGCGTGCGTGGCGAAGCCCGCGAGGCGGCGACGACTCACGTCGCAATCGCAGAGGAGGTGCTGGCGACGGGGGTGCCCGTTTCACCGCCGGCCGTGCTCCTCTCTGGCGGCGAGACGACGGTGACGGTCACCGGAGACGGGACGGGTGGGCCGAATCAGGAGTTCGTAACGAGTGCGGCACTGGATCTCGAGCCCGGAATTACCGTCGCTGCCGTCGACACTGACGGAATCGACGGCGCGAGCGACGCTGCGGGTGGTGTCGTCGACGACAGGACTGTCGATACAAGCGAGCGAGCCCGAGACGCACTGGCAGCCAACGACGTGTTTCCCTATCTCGCCGACCGAAACGGACTCATCAAAACCGGGCCGACCGGGACGAATCTGAACGACCTGCGCGTGCTCGTCGTTGCGGAGCCAAGCGCTGCCGACGGGCGCACTGCTGACGAGGCCAGTCGCCGCTGAAAAGCAGTACACACCCCAACGGCGGCTGTGCGATGGGTTCCAGACCCGTTTCAGGAGGGTACAGCGGCCTGCTCGAGGCTCGAGCCAGCAGACGGCCTGCTGTCAGTCGGCATGTTTCGTCTCCGAGACGGTCTCGGCAGGTCACACACGCAGTGAGTGCCCGCAGTATATTTCACCTCGGAGCGTGTATTGCTGTCTCATGAGGTTTGTCATCGTGGGTTATGGACGGGTCGGATCGCGAACGGCACGCATCGTCGCCGAAGAAGGCCACGAGACGGTTGTCGTCGACAACGATCTCGATCGCGTCAAACGAGCTCAAGGAGATGGGTTTGAGGCGATTCATGGCAACGGCGCCGACGAAGCGGTGCTCGTCGATGCAGAGATCGACACCGCCGACGCGATCGGTGCCTTCACGCCCGATCTCAACGTCAACTTCGCGGCCTGTATGGTCGGCACCCATCACGGCTGTCGCACGGTCTTACGGATCGACGAAGACTACCGCGAGGAAATCTACGAGCGATACGCCGAAGACGTCGACGAGATCATCTATCCCGAGCGGCTCGGGGCTGCAGGTGCCAAGACGGCCATGCTCGGCGGCGATTTCAACGTCGTCGCCGATCTCGCAACGAACCTGCAACTGACCGTCCTCGAAATCAAGGACGGCTCGCCTGCCGTCGGCAAACGGATGAGCGAACTCGAACTCCCCGAGGGAGCACGCATCTACGCCCACGGTCGCGAACGCGAGTCGCTGACGATCCCGCTTCCGGGAACAGAGCTTGCAGCTGGTGACGAGGTTGCAGTGATTACTGAAACTGCTCGAGCGGACGACGTTCGGGCGAAGCTACTTCCTGCGAACGCCTGAGACGTGAAAAGCGGGAGCGAAAGTGGGAGTGGGGAGATCGGTGGCGCGCGGATGGGTCAGTAGAGTGGGATGGGGAGGTCTCCGCCAGTGCGCGCCAATTAGTCCGTTGGGGCATGTCCCAATAAAACCGCGTCAGACACCCGAATGACGCAGGTCAGACTATTCTTTTCACTCGTCGTCGAGTCGGAAGACGAGCACGTTCTGGTGGACCATCGACGGGACGAACGAGAAGGGATAGCCGTAGACGTGGAGGTCTTTCGTGGGGTCGTACCAGATCAGATTCGCCGCGAGCGTCACTGGTGCAGTCGACTCGATCGCACGCGCGAGATCGGCTGAGAGAAACTCGTAGGACTGGTCGCGATACATGTCTCCGATAAACACGACCAGATGGCCGTCAGACGCGACGGCATCGGTAAATCGATCGAACTTCTCGGCCATATCAGCCAGCCACTCGGCTTTGGTCTGTGTTGTCCCGCTGTCCGTGTCGTTAGACGCCGCTGACTCGGTGGCGGCTGTTCCGTCTCCATCGAACGACCCGAGTTTGCTCTCGCGTGTTTCGCGTTCGTTTCGTGTCTGCTCGAGTTCGTCCATGTGCCAGTAGGGGACGTCGGTGAGCAGCAACTCGACCGAATCGTCCGCTATCTCGTCGATCAGGTCCGCACAGTCGCCGTGGCGCAGGTCCTGTTCGGCGAGTGGCGCCTCGCCGCGGGCGCGTCGCTCCTCGTTTTCGCGTGTGAGGACGGTCTCGTAGAGCTCGGTCCAGCGCTCGTTGCGCTCGAAGCCAATGGCCTTCCGGAGCCCGGTGCCGTCGTGTTCGCAGAAACTCGCGCCGAGCAAGGTGCCGCCGACGCCGGCAAACGGATCGAGAACGGTGTCACCGGCCTTGCTGAACCGGCCGATCAGCTCGGCACAGAGCCGTGGTGGTTTCTGACCGCCGTGTTCGCTTCGCAGGTCGTGCTGGACGTCGGGCGGATACCCCTCCGCGAGTACCGATTTCGTCGCGTACTTCCACTCTTTGCCCGTGAGATCGTTGACCCGATTGCGTTCGTCGTAGATTCCTCGATCCTCAACATAGTGTTGGTGATCGGCAAGTTCGTCAGTGTCTATCAGTTCGCCGTTTTCGACTGGCAGGGACTCATCGCGAGCGCGTTCGGCATCGAACCCGCCATCTTCGTCCGTGATCAGGCGACTCTGTCGATGTCTGTCCCCGTCGTCTGCCATATATCGAGTGGATACTGTGGGGGCTTAAATTCGTGGCTCTCGACTCGGTCGCTCGAGCAACGCACTGTCGTTTGAACGCAGTCGGAACGATCGAATGAGCTGATGTAGACACTATCGGCCTGTTGGGGTCTCTAAACCACGTCGTCTGCCGCTGGAAGCGCCTCGACACGAAAGACGTAGTCGTCGTAGACGCCATCGAGATTCACGGGGCTCTCTTCGGCGGTATGCTCTCGACACAGGTGGGCCGCTGCTTCGACAGGGCCGTGGCCGGTCTCTTCCTGATATCGTTCGACGACGACAAACGTCGCCGACTCTGTACAGCCTCGGCGGTGACACTCTCGAGTCGAATTGAGAGATTCATCTTCCTCCAGTTGGGCCTCGGCCACGTCATCCTGTTCGTCGCGTGGCGGTTCGGCTTCGTCGGCACGGTCGCGCGCCTCTGTGAGCTCCCGTTTTCGCTGGCGGTCATCTGCGTCGCGGGCTTGCTTGTTTCGGCCCTTTTTGGTATCGCCCATTACGTAATATACGGGTGTGAATGGCATAACGCTATGGTCGCTACGTACTCCGGTTCGTATCAAAGACAGACGTACCGAGCATAGCCGTACACCCTGAAGCTGATCCTTCGGTGCGAGTCACTCCGACTCGCCGTTTTTCTCTACTTCGGTAACGATCACGTCCCAGTCCGGGTGTTCGGTACCGTTTCGACACTCCCACCCCCCTTCGACATCGATCCCGTTGGCGTGGGCCCGACGAAAGAGTGCCTTTAGTTCGGCATGTAATTCTGCTTCGGACGAGAGTGCTGTCTCTTCGGTGGTCATTCGTTCGTGACTCCTGTGTCCCGAACACATGTTCGGTCGTGGTCCGGTGGCGAGAGTGCCACCACCCCGTCGCTGGACACCGTTATTGCGTATCCTTCGAACGGAAACGAGATGTCGACGGCTCCGTCCGGCGTCCCCTGAACCTGTCCGAGTTTGTCGAGGGCATCGGTGTTGATCGTGTGGTAGAGTTGGTCCAGTTCGAGCGGATCGACGCCCAGAATGTTCGCCATCGCTGCGACGACGGCGATACTTGTAGACGTCGTGTCCTGATCGTACCGGGCACGATACGTTTCTGACTCTCGAGAGAGCGACTCCAACTCGACACTAGCTAGGCTGGCTGTCATGCTATTCTACATCAGTTTAGCGGCCTGACTCGGTTTAGCAAGACTACTGTTTATACAGAGGGTATTAATACCCTACCCGGCGTTCCGGTCAGACCCCCTGACTGGTGAGCGTCCCGGCAATGAGCCGTCGGTGGCCGCGTCTGAGTCGAGACGAAAGCGACTGTTGGGTAATTCCAAGCTCATCAGCGATCTCCTCGAGTGACACCTCGCGTGGTGAATCGAAGTAGCCACGTTCGTAGGCCAACACCAACGCCTCTCGCTGGGTGTCAGTGAGCTCGTAGCTGTCGCCCTGGATCGGAAGCAACGCGTGGACGGCGGTGATCTCGATCGGAATGTCGTGGTTCTGGCAGTTGGTCCGAAACTCACTGATCGCCTCGCGACTCTCACCGCGTACCTCGAAGTCCCACCCGTCTTTCGTCCCGATCCCGGAGAGAACGGCGATGTTGGACTGGGCAAGCGCGCTCAGGATGCCGAAGTACTGCTCTTCCCACTCGGCACGCATGAGATACTCGTTTTCGACGCTGTCGATGAGGTCGATGCTGACCACGCCAGTGTGGGCTTCGAACGCGGCTTCGATGTCCTCGGCCTCCGCGCCGCGGACCCAGAAATACGGGATTATCAGCGTCTCGTGTGGGATGAGTCGCTCGAGTTCGATCGTCACCCCCGGCAGGTTTTCGAAGACCGTTCCCAGTGGAAACTCGTCTGCCGGACTCGTAAACTCCATCACGGTAGCCATGCCGACTGATTCGTCCTGAGAGCCGATAACCCACGTGGGTGGTGTATCAAGCCACGGTCACGGTAGCCAGGACACAGTGATACCAGACCACATGAAAGCGAGCAGTTGCCTGCTGGTTACGCATAAGCATGGTGTATCAAGCCACCCCATTTTGTACGGCCATGGCCAACCAAGCTGGCATAAGCAAGTAATGAGCGTAATTGCAGAATTTCGGATCTCATCTGCTGACTTCGAACTCGGACGGATTCTCCGTGTCGAGGGAGTCACATCTATTGAGCTCGAGAGTATCGTCCCGGTCGGTGAAGCCACCGTTCCGCTCTTCTGGATCCATAAGTCGACACGGAACTCGTTCGTCGAATCCGTTCAACGTCATCCGACTGTCAGCAACGCATCGGCGGTGGACGAATTCGACGACCGAACGCTCTTTACGCTCGATTGGGACGCGAATCAGGATCACGTTTTTAATGGCATTAGCGAGTTCAACGGACAGTTGTTGAGTGCCATCGGAACACCCGAGAAGTGGGATTTCGAGCTTCGGTTTCCTGATCACGACGCCCTCAGCGAGTTCACGACACACTGTGAAGACGCGCAGATTTCGTTGGAAGTGACTCGAGTGTACAACCCGACGAAACCGGACGCTGGCCCGTGGTATGGCTTGAGCGATCGCCAGCGTGAAGCGATTACGCTCGCCGTACAGAATGGGTACTACGATATTCCGAGAGGCTGTACGACCAAGGAGCTCGCGGACGAGCTCGGGATTTCCGATCAGGCCGTGACGGAACGACTCCGCCGTGCGATCGTGGCGCTCACCACGTACACACTATTTCCGCCAGAGCCAGAAGTGTAAAATACGCAGTTCCATTGTGAACCATGCCAAAAGGACACCAGGTCAGCGAGGTATTGTATGGGTATGGAACATACGTCGAGAGCAGACCGGGTGAACGCTGAAGACGTTTCGACGACCAATACAGCCGAGCAAGAGCGATCGACCGCTCCCGATGTGGTCCTCTCGATCGTCGCTCACGAACACCGCCGGGCCATCCTTCAAATACTGGACCAAACGGATACGGAAGTAATGGCGATTTCGACGCTTGTAGAGCGGGTTGCCGAGCACATTCAAAACGGAGATCAGTCGGCCGACGAACATCGACAACGCGTCCGTACCGCACTCCATCATATCCATCTCCCAAAGCTGGATGCGTGCGGAATGATCGTCCACGATACCGAAACGAATCAAGTCCGAAAGACCACCGGTGAACCGGGTCAGGAACTGCTCGCGACGATCGAGTCGTACGTCACACGTGAGTGAGTCCGTAGCGGTCAGTTCGGTTGACGGTCCGGCCCGTTTCGACGACTCGTTTGGTGGTAACACGAGTGTTAGCGAGACCATTTGTGTCCGCCAGCCCCTACGAGCAGTATGAACATGCTCGTCGATGGCGAGTGGCGGACAGACGCGTACGAGACGGCCGGCGACGACGGCTCGTTCGATCGCCAGGAGGCACCGTTTCGTGACCAGGTTCGAGATGACCCCGACGCCACGTACCAGCCCGAAGCCGGCCGATACCACCTCTACGTTTCCTACGCCTGCCCGTGGGCGCACCGGACGATCATCGCACGGGCCCTTCTGGGACTCGAGGACGCGATCTCGGTCTCAGTCGTCGACCCCTACCGTGGCGACGACGGCTGGCAGTTCACGCCCGGGAAGGACGGCTGTACACGCGATCACGTCCACGACGTCGATTACCTCCGCGAACTGTACGTCAAGGCAGATCCGAACGCGACCTGTCGTGTGACGGTGCCAGTGCTGTGGGATACCGAGCGAGAGACCATCGTCAACAACGAGTCAAAAGAGATCATGCGGATGTTCGACACCGAGTTCGGCGATTATGCGACACACGACGTGGATCTCTATCCCGAAGGCTACCGGGACGAAATTGACCGGATTCTCGACGCGATCTACGAGCCGATCAACAACGGCGTCTATCGAGCTGGCTTTGCGACCGAGCAAGCACCCTACGACGCGGCCATCGACGACCTTTTCGAGGCGCTCGAGCACTGGGATGACGTACTGGCAGCGCAGCGCTATCTCGCGGGTGACCGCCCGACGGAAGCCGATATCGCGATGTTCACGACGCTCGTCAGGTTCGATAACGTCTATCATACGCACTTCATGTGCAACGTCCAGTACATTCGAGAGTACGAGCATCTCTGGCCGTATCTTCGTGATCTCTATCAGACGGGCGTCGCCGACCGAACGGAGCACCTCGGTGATTCGAACGTTGAGGAACGACCCGCGAGCGAAGCGACCCGTGAAACCGGCATCGGTGAGACGGTGCATATGGACCACATCAAAGAACACTACTACACGACCCATCCAGAAGTGACGCCACACGGAATCATCGCGCGCGGTCCCGACCTCGCGTTCGACGCGCCACACGGCCGCGACGAACTGCCGGGCGACCCACCGTCAGCACTGGTCGGCGCTAGCAGTGACGAATAACCTGAAACAACGACCGTTACGACCCGTTCCGTGACCGACCCGACTCCCTGCGCCACGTCTCGAAACTTCGCTCGACGGGTTCCTCTGCGACGAACACCCGCCAGAGCACGTATGCTGGGATGACAACCGGCAGCAGCGGCAGCAGTATAATGACCATGACGCCAGCCATGATGTACCCGAACACCGACATCTGTCTGTTCGGCCCGTAGCCCGTCGAGTCGGCTACTTTTGTAGACATGTTCGTCAGTAGGACGCTACCGGTATTCGACCTTACGGTTCCGTGATCACCTCGTGGACAATCGGGAGGCTTGCAGATGATCCGTGACGACGACACTCAACGGTCCTCGAGGACGGCGGCCGAGTCGTCCTGTGGCCAATATCCCAACTCGAGCATCGTCTCCGACAGCGAGAGAAATCGCTCGGAGTTATCCGAGATTCCGTGGGCGACCGTCGGGTTCGAATCGAGCGTCGTTGTCACGGCCGCATCGATCACCCGTCGACAGTCGTCGGAACTGAGCCACATCGCGCGGGCGTATCGCTCGCCAGCAGCATCGCGTTCGGCACACTCCGCTCTGAGTTCGTCTCGAGACAGCAACCACCCGATCCGTAAGTTGACCACGTCGAGTCCGTGCCGGGTCGCATAATAGTGGCCCATCGCCTCGCCGAAGACCTTGGTGACGCCGTAGTAGGTGTCCGGATCCATCGTCTCGTCCGGGCGAACGATATCTGGTTTCCCGACCGTCGACTCCGGCCGGATCGACGAGACGGTGTTTCCCATATTGACCGCGTGGTTCGAACTCGCGAAGACGACGCGCTCTAAGTCGTTCTCGAGGGCGGCCGCGTAGGCGTTGTAGACGCCCTCGATATTGGGTCCAGTGAGGGCATCCCACTCGGCGCGCGGGTCCGGGTTGGCTGCGAGATGGAGCAACACGTCCTGTCCCTCGAGGGCGTCGACGAACGTCTCCCGGTTCGCGATGTCTATCGGTTCCGTCTCCAGCTCCTCGGTTTCGCTGTGTGAAAACAGTGTGAGTGAGTCGGCCGAGAGTGCCTCGATGGCTTCGTTACCAACCCGTCCGGATGCGCCAGTGATCGCGATGTTCGTCATAGACGTATGACCTCGGCCGGACAAAAATAGGCCAGGCCAGCGCGTTCCGGCTACTCGGTGGATACAGCGCAGACACACCAGTCTCGAGAGCGTGCGATAACAGATCGAAAGCTCCCTAAAATTCCGAGGCTCGCTGTGTTTCCGTCGTTTGGGGTCGCCCAGAACGGATGCGCCGTTCATTTCCACCGGGCGGCGGAGCGGTCGGCTGGCAGACACACGCTTCCGGTCGGAGACGCGAGACTACGGTTCGACAACGAGTTTGCCGACGCTCTCGCGGTCTTGCATCGTCGCAAACGCCTCGTCGGTCTCCTCGAGCGCGAACATCCGATCGATCGCCGGCTCGAGAGTACCCGCGGCCGTCAACTCGACGAGTCTGCGCAGGTCGTCCTGGGTTCCCATCGTCGAGCCGACGACGCGCTTGTGGCCGAGAAAGAGGTCCGGCACGTCGATGGTCGACTCGGTACCGGCCGTGCGGCCACAGACGACCATCGTCCCGCCGCGGCGCATGACCTGTTGGCCGAGCCGTGTGTACTCGCCGCCAAGATGGTTGATGACCGCATCCGGGTGACCGATGTCGGCGACCTGCGCCCGAATCTCCTCGGGGTCGGTTGCGCGAATCGCGTGATCGAGTCCGAGGTCGCGTACGCGCTCGAGTTTCTCGGCCGACGAGGACGTTCCGATGGTCCGTGCACCGAGGATCGCCGCCAGTTGGACGGTGGCAACGCCGACGCCACCTGTCGCGCCCGGGACGAAGACGAGGTCGCCCGGACCGACGTCGGCCCGCCGGAGCATGTGAAAGGCGGTCATGTACGCCGTCGGCAGTGCGGCCGCGGCAGTCGCGCTCACGTCGTCGGGTAATACGAGGAGGCGATCTGCCTGAACGCGCGCTGTTTCGGCGAGGCCGCCGTGGTACAGCGAAAACCGTTCGCAGGTGTTCTCCGGCCCCTCGCTGCAGAATCGACAGGTGCCACAGGTCTGGTTCGGACAGAGGACGACCCTGTCGCCCGGTTCGACACCACTGACGTCGTCGCCGACCGCCTCGACGACGCCGGCCACGTCCAACCCCGTGACGAACGGCAGCGTGTCGCCGTCGACCATCGCCGAATCCCCCTCGAGGATCCACAGGTCGTGGCGGTTGATGGCACAGGCCGAGACATCGACAGTGGCCTCGCCGGGGCCGGGCTCCGGGTCCGGCTGGTCGATCACGCTTACGCCGTCCGGACCGATCAGGTCGGTGAAGGCAGCAGCTCGCATCGGTTTGGGAGACGGTCTCTATGCTAAAGACCGTAGGGGCCGGCAGCAGGCTTTGCACTCGAGCGACCGCAGTGGCTCCAATCGTAGCGATTAGTCGACGAACTGATCGAGCGTCGTGTCCAGCCCGTCTCGCACCTCGCTGACCAGCGCGCCGTCGATATCGAGGCCGAGGACGTCGACGGCGGCCCGGCCGACTCGATCTCGATCCGATTCGGGCGAGTAGATCCCGAGTCGCCACTGGGAGTACTGGGCCGCCCGAAGCGCCTCGACCAGCGGTGACTGCTGCCCGAGCTGGCGAACGTCGCCGTTGACCATCACCCGCGTCGTGGATTCTTTCATCGAGGGACGACCCGGGACGTCGAGAATTACGTACTCCGGATCGACGTCGGCGTCGGCGGCGATTTCGCGTTCGAACTCCCGGATCGTCTCGTGGTCTGCCTCGATGATCCCGCCGGGGACGTCGTCGATTTCAGCCCACACTGCTCGCTTGAACAGGTCGCGTTGATCCAGTCGCCGCGAGAACTCACCCGTCGCCGCACATCTCCGCAGGGCGGCGATCAGATCGTGATCGTCCATCCGCTGGAGTCGGTCGGCATCGATCTCGGTGTGTGGCGACTCGAGCAATCGTTCGGCCGCCCGGCGAAGCATCGCCTTACTGATCCGGGCGACGCTGTGGCTGTAGACGGTGGGATTCATCAACGCTCGCGCGACCAGCAGACTCTCTGCGCTCTGGACGTTGCCCTCATCGAGCACGAGTTCGCCATCGACGAAGGTCAGCTCGCGGATCAACCGGCCGTGATCGATCGTCCCGTAGGGAACGCCCGTGTGGTGGGCGTCCCGGACGAGATAATCCATCCGGTCGACGTCGAGTTCACCCGAGACGAGCTGTCCGAATCGGCCCTCGCCCGCGACGAGGTCGGCGATTGCGGCTGGCTCGAGGTTGTGGTCTCGCAGGACGTCTCCGACTGCGCCGTCGGTCAACAGCTCGTGGACGTCGTCGTGATAGCGGCCGGTCCGACGGTGGGTCAGCGACTCGAGATTGTGGCTGAACGGGCCGTGGCCGACGTCGTGTAAGAGTGCAGCAGCATGGACGCGTTCGGCTTGTCGTCCATCGATGTCGAGATACTCGAGCGCCTCACATGCGAGATGATAGACACCAAGACTGTGTTCGAATCGGGTGTGGTTGGCTGATGGGTAGACCATCGAGACGGTGCCGAGCTGACGGATACGGCGAAGCCGTTGTATCTCGGGCGTATCGAGGAGGTCGCGAGCCACACCGTCGATTCGAATGTGGTCGTGGACGCTGTCCTTGATCGTCTTCATACTGTCCGGTTCGGCGCTCTCACGGAAAAACTGTCGTGCGAGAGGGTGTGCAGTGACGCTCAGTGGCAACTATGTCCGACGGCCTAAAAGCGCCCGGCCGCTGACGAGTCGGTGCTTACACCGCTTGCGCCCCTTCTCCGGACCGACGATGACCGAACTCACTATCCCGCCGGACGCCGACGAAAATCGCGCCGCGGAACTCGTCCGTCAACACGTGACGACGGGCGATACCGTCGAAATTTGGGACCGCGAACGGACCGACGGCGACGACCCGAACCATACCGGCACGGTGACCGATATCACACCGGGGTATCTGGAACTCGACGGCCACTCACCCACTGACAGCAGCGTTCGATACGACGAGATCGATACGGTAATTCGCGTCGAGTCTAGCTGATCGAAACCCACTCACGTTTCTCGTCGCTCGCTTCGATTGCCTCGAGCACGCGCTGGGCAGCGAGACCATCCGCGAAGCTGGGTTCGAACGTATCACCAGCTCCGGCGGTTTCACCGCCTTCGTTTCGAGGCGTCTCCGACGACTCGCTTGCCACTGCGCTGAGGAACTCGTAGTTCTCGTGGACGAAGGTGTGTTCCCAGCCCAAGACGTGTCCCGGCGGCCACCAGTGGTCGACGTACGGATCGCTCTCGTCGGTGACCAGCACCGTCTCGTAGCCGCGATTCTCGTCGGCCCGCAGTACCTCGAGTTCGTTCAGTCGCTCGAGGGAGAATCGCAGGCTGCCTTTCGAGCCGTGGATCTCGATCGTGTGGTCGTTTTTATGCCCCGTCGCGAACCGAGAGGCTTCGAGAGTCCCCATCGCGCCGTTTTCGAACTCGACCTGCGCGGAGTAGGCGTCGTCGACGGTCACGGATCGCATCTCATCACTTCCGTCCACAGGTCGCTCACCGACGAACGTCTGGAGGTGGCCGCTGACGCGTTCCATCTCGCCGGCGAGGTCGTCGTCGCCGACGAGAAAGCGAAGCAGATCGACCGTGTGCGCACCGAGGTCGCCCAGGGCACCCGACCCTGCCATCTCCGCGTCGTTTCGCCACGACCACGGGGCCTCGGGATCGACCAGCCAGTCCTGGAGGTATCGCCCGCGTACGTGGTGAATTTCGCCAAGTTCGCCGGCCTCGAGCAGCCCCTTTGCGTGCTGGATCGCGGGGACGAAGCGGTAGTTGAACGCGGTACCGTTGGGAACGCCAGCCTCGGCGGCGGCGTCGGCCATTCGTTCGGCCTCGGCAAGCGTCGGCGCGAGGGGTTTCTCACAGAAGACCGGCGTTCCGGCCTCGAGGGCAGCGATCGAGGGCTCTGCGTGGACGTGGTTCGGCCCGAGATTGTAGAAGACGTCGACGTCGTCGACGACGGCTTCCCAGTCGGTCGCGATCGACTCGAATCCGAGCTGGTCCGCTGCGTCCGAAAGGGCGTCTTCGTCGCGGCCGACGAGCACGCTGCGCTCGACGTCCGGCGCGTCCGGGAAGAACATCGAGAGCCGCGAGAGGGCGTTTGCGTGGGCTTTCCCCATAAACCGATAGCCGAGTACACCGACTTCGAGCGTCATGCATACTCATTCACAATAGGTGTAGTTAGTGCTTTTCGTCACGAGTGACAGTCTCACGATCCGTGATGAATCGACTCGAGAGACGGTTGTCGTTTTTCTTCGTTCTGTTTCAAGACAAGTCCAGTGGTCAGGGAACACAACCGATAGCTCTCTGTCTGACTCGAGATGTCTTCGGAGCCCACGGGACCACCTCGTACAATGCTGTAGAAATACTGCTGGAAAACGTGTCCGCAGCTGCTCCTGTACGGCCATATATCACTCATATAAGATGTTAAATACAAACGACGGACAGCGATCACCGTGAGACGACGGACACTGTTACACGGCGTCGGTACAGGAGCGGCTGGCATCGGACTACTCTCCAGCCCTGGTATGGCATCACAGGCTCGAGCCGAGCAGACAGCTGAGAACAGCAAGTCGACGACGATCGAGGGAACCGTCGTCGTCGCAGCGAACCCCGGCAACGGGAACGCGGCAGTGAGAGACAATCCGGGTCGGGCGGCTGACGTCCTCGAGAAGCGACCAGCGAGAGGGAACGCAGCCGCCACATCGGTTCCGGGCACGAGCGTCGACGGTGCGGTTGTGCGGGCGCTGGCCGACGATGGGACTGTGCTCGATACCGAAGAGACGGATGGCGGTGCGTTTTCGCTCGAGGTTTGTGGTGTCTCCCCGACGGACGTGCGCGTAGTGTGTGTCCTCAACGGCGAGTTCGAACTCGACGGACAACGTCTGTACGCGGCCGCCGAACGGTTGGTCAGCGACTCACGAACGGACGTGAACTTTACGTTCACGGACGCCGAGATCGAGGCCACCGTCGACGTCGACGGCGAGGACGTCGCGGTCGCCTACGGGATCGCGGAGGACGCACAGACCGACGGCGACCACGTCGGGACTGTCGAACAACTCCAGGCGATCGAAACCGCAGCGGGCATCCCACTCGACGGCACGTATCGCCTCGTTGCCGATATCGACGCGAGTGTGACTCGCGTGTGGAACGACGGTTCGGGATTCGAGCCGATCGGCACGGATGGCGAACTTGGCGGCGTCGACAAGGACGGCGCTCCGAACGAGCCGATCGTCGACGACGAACCGTTTACCGGGACGCTCGACGGCGACGGCTACGAGATCTACGGACTCTGTATCGACCGCGAGCGGAACCAGGTCGGGCTGTTCGGCGCGACGAACACTGCCCACGTGTCGGGCGTCGAACTCCGCGACGTCGATATCACCGGACTGACCGACACCGGCGCGTTGATCGGCAAGATGTTTGCCGGCACCGTCGATGGATGTTCGGCGATCGGTGGTGACGTCATCAACGACGGCGCAGTCCTTCTGGAACGCCGCGACGAAATCGAGTTCGACGCGTTCGTCGGCGGCCTCATCGGCGAGGTCGACGGCGGCGTCGAGGACGGGGTCGACGAATCGGATGTCGCGCTCGTCATCGGCTGTGAGGCGGACGTCTTCGTCGAGGAAGGAGAAGAGCCGGCGGCCGAACCCAACGACGCTGTCGGGCAGGCCGGCGGGCTCATCGGCCAGATGCGAAACGGCGCACGCCTCGAGGACTCCGTCGCCCGCGGGGACGTCCTCGGTTTCACCAACGATATCGGGGGACTTGTCGGAGAGGTTGATGCCTCCTTCGACAACGGCACCGCGGTCGTGGACTGTGAAGCGTTCGGCGACGTGCGGGCGTCGGCGGACTCGGTGGGACTGATCGGCGAGTACGGCGGACTGGTCGGCGAGAACGACGACAACGGCATCATCAAGCGGTGTGCAGCCCACGGGGATGTGGACGCCTCGGACGCCCCCAACGGGAGCGAGGAGATCGGCGGCCTCGTCGGCCAGCACAACGCAGGTGGCGTGATCGAGGACTCCGTCGCGACCGGCGACGTCAGCGGGGACGAAGAGGTCGGCGGCCTCGTCGGCGAAAACGACGACGGAGACGAAGTCGGCGGGCTGATCGCCCGATCGCACGCGACGGGTACCGTTACCGGTCACGTAAAACAGATCGGCGGATTGGTCGGGACAAACGACGAGAACGCCACCGTCGAGGACTCGTTTGCTACTGGCGACGTCATCGGGGTCGAGGAGGTCGGCGGCCTCGTCGGCGAGAACGACGACGACGGCGAAATCGTACGATCGTTCGCCGCGGGAAGCGTCGACGGCAAGGAGCAGGTTGGCGGCCTCGTCGGTGAGAACAACGACGGAGCGACGATCGACCAGTCGTACTCCATCGCCGACGTTTGTGGTGACGCCGAGGTCGGTGGCCTCGTCGGCGAGAACGAATCCGGCAGCGAAATCACCGAGTCCTACGCGGCTGGTCCGGTCGACGGTGCCGTCGATGTCGGCGGTGCTATCGGCGTGAACGATGGCGCTGTAGACGAGGTTTACTGGGACGTGACCGCAACGGGACAGACCCAGAGCGCCGGATCACCGGGCGACAACGGACTCGACACCGAACGAATGCAGGGCGACGATCTGGACGAGGCGCTGGTGGCCGCGTTCGACTTCGACGGCACGTGGGACCGCGTCAGCGGAACCGATGCGGACGTGACTCGTGACGGCTACCCGATCCTCCAAGAGATCGAGCGCGAGGCGCAACTCGAGAGCCAGGCGATCCTCGGGCAATGACGCCTGTCCGTTGCTAAAGCGAGGTTCGGATCCTACCACCGATCGCTGGCGAGTGAGGACCGAACGGAGCAGCGGGGCCGACGGTCGAAACGGTTACTCGGCCCAGTAGGCCTCGCCGGGCTGTTCGCGAAAGACCGCGCGCTCGAGGAGGTTGACTGCCTTCTCGAGGCCTTCCCGCGAACTGGTCAGCGAGTCCTCGTGTTCGATGCTCAGCGCGCCGTCGTAACCGACCATCCGCAGCGTCGAAACGACGTCTTTCCAGTGTTCTTCGCCGTGGCCGTAGCCGACCGAACGGAACAGCCACGACCGGTTGGGCTCGTCGTCGTAGTCAGTCGTGTCGAGAACGCCTTTCTCCCGGGCCTGCTCCTCGTAGATCCGCGTGTCCTTGGCGTGGAAGTGGTGGATCGCGTCGTCGAGATAGCGGATCGCATCGGTGATCGAAATCCCCTGCCAGTACAGGTGTGAGGGGTCGAAGTTCGCACCGACGCGTTCGTTCGTCGCCTCGCGCAGGCGAGCCATCCCGTGGGGTTCATAGACGAGCATGTTGGGGTGCATCTCGAGCGCGAGGTCGACGCCGTGGTCGTCGGCGAACGCCGCGAGGTCGGCCCAGTACTCGATCGCAACGTCCCACTGGTACTCGTGGGCGTCGGCATGTTCGCTCGGCCACGGGGCGGTGATCCAGTTCGGCACCTCGTCGTCGGGGCCGCCGGCCGGCAGGCCCGAGAAGCAGGTGACGGTGTCGACGCCGAACTGGTCGGCGAGACGGATCGCTTCGCGCAGTTCCGTATCCGCGGTTTCGGCCTGCTCGTCGTCCGGATGCAGCGGGTTGTTGTGGGTCGCAAGTGCGCTTACGCGCATATCGTACTCGTCGAGGAGGTCGTGCAGTTCTGCCTGGGCGTCCTCGTCGTCGAGGTAGTCTCGGCGGACGAGGTGGGCGTCGCCAGGGTAGCCGCCGACGCCGGGTTCGATTGCGTCGACGCCGATCTCAGAAAGGTAGTCGAGGGCTCCCTCGAGCGATTCATCTGCCAGTGGTGGGGTGTGAACGCCGATATCCATACAGAGGCATTGAAGCGCTTTCTCCGTATAAATTCATCGGATTTGATATTGGAATTAAATTCCAGACATGCCTCTACATGCCGATTTCGTTCTCTTCCAGAGCGAACGCGCTGGTCCGGACCACGCCGAATGCGTGCGTGTGTCCGGCGTCCGGTGTTAGTGAGCCCGTGGGGGCTCTTTCACCGCGACCGTCTGCCCGTCCTCGCTCGAGCGATAGATGGCGTCGACGATCTGCTGTACGGTCAGCGCTTGCTCGACGCCGCCACCGACGGTTCGCCCGGCGTCGATTGCCTCGAAGAACGCCCGCTGTTCGTCCGCGTGTGGATCGTTCTCCGCCGGTTCGATCGTCGTATCGACGAAGTGATCAGCGCCGTCGGAACTCGCCGAGTGGATCGTGAGTTCGTTCTCGAGCAGGTCGAATCGGGCCGCGGCCTCCGTTCCTCGGACGACGAAGTCGTGGGTCGGCGGCCGATTCGTGGCCCATGCAACCTCGAGTGAGATCGTTCGGTTGTCCGCACAGCGGATGAAGCCGCTGGCAGAGTCGTCGACGTCGAACGCGTCAGGACCGCTGTCGTCGCCCCACATCTCGAGATACGTATACTCCTCGCGGGAGCCGAACTCCGATCGGGTGACACCCGAGACTTCCTCGACGGTCGGTTCACCGAGTAAGTACAGCGCGAGGTCGATGGCGTGGACGCCGAGGTCGATGAGCGCGCCGCCGCCGGAGATCTCGCGCCGGGTGAACCACGAGCCGCGGCCGGGGATGCCACGCCGGCGGACGTAGTTGGCCTCGACGTGGGTGATCTCGCCGAGTTGGCCGCTGTCGATTCGCTCTTTGAGGAGCCGAACCGTGTTTCGGAACCGGTTGTTGAAGCCGATCATGCACGTTCCGTCAGTCGTTTCAGCCGCCGCGGCGATCCGTTCGGCGCTCTCGACCGAGTGTGCCAGTGGCTTCTCGAGGAGCGTATGGAGATCGCGCTCGAAGGCGTCGACGGCGTAGGCCTCGTGGAACTTGTTCGGGGTCGTGATCACGACGGCGTCGGCGACGTCGTAGAGGTCGTGATGATCGTCGTAGACATCGACGTCGTAGCGCTCGGCGAACCGGTCGCGGGCCTCGGCCGAGACGTCCATCCCGCCGACGATCGGAACACCGAGTTCCTCGAGGCGATCGGCGTGATACTGGCCGATGTTGCCGAGGCCAACGATGCCGGTTCGGACGGCTGGCGGCTCCGATGTCATCGCTCCTCCACTGGTTCGGTCGCGTCGGGGGCTCGCTGCGACCGGGCGTCGTCGCTGCGCTCAGTACAACTGCTCTTCTCGTTCCTGTCTCTCATTGTCGTGTTCCTGTTGTCGGCTGCGTTCGGTTCTTGCGCGTCGATACTGCAGCAGTACGGGGATGATCTTGTTTTTGACGTCGAGTGCGAACGAGACGATCCCGTAGATCCAGAAGAAAAACAGGACCGTCAGCCCGCCGTAGTAGATGAGCGCGACGACCTCACTCATGTTGGCCTCCCGATTCGGCCTCCGGAGCGACGCCCGACGAGCCCGCCGCTGGCGACTGTTGGGCTGAAAGCGCAGCGATTCCGTGCGTGATCGCCGTTCCCGAGGCTGTCTCGAACAGGTGAATCTTCGATCGATCGAGAACGACCGACACGGATTCGTCTGCCTCGATCTCCGTGTCCGGATCGACGCTCATCAGGAGCTGGTTCGACGCGGTCGAGGCCTCGTCGCTGGTCATCATCTCGCTGCTCGCGCCGTCGAGCGAGAGGTAAATGAAGATCTCATCACCCATCGGCTCGAGGACGTCCGTTCGCGCCTCGATCGTCTCGGACGTGCTCGTCGCCGAGTCGGCCTCGCGCTCGAGGTAGATGTCCTCCGGCCGAACGCCCATCGTGACGTCATCTGCAGCCGTGTCGAGATCGGTCGGATCGAACTCGAGGTCGAAGTGGTCGGTCGTGAGTCCGTCGCCGGTCAGCTCGCCCTCGACGAAGTTCATCGACGGCGAACCGATGAAACCGGCGACGAACCGGTTTGCGGGCTCGTTGTAACAGACCAGCGGCGGATCGATCTGTTGGAGTTCGCCGGCGTTGATGACCGCGATCCGATCGGACATCGTCATCGCCTCGGCCTGGTCGTGAGTGACGTAGATGATCGTCGTATCCAGCTGTTTGTGGAGTCGCTGGAGTTCGGTGCGCATGTGGACGCGCAGCTTCGCGTCCAGATTGGCGAGGGGTTCGTCCATCAGGAAGACGTCGGGTTTGCGGACGATCGCGCGTGCGATCGCAACACGCTGTTGTTGGCCGCCCGAAAGCTCGTTTGGCTCCCGATCTAACATTCCCTCGAGCTGGACAACATCGGAGGCCTCCTGGACACGACGATCGATCTCGTCTTTGTCGAACTTCCGCAGTCGGAGGCCAAAGGAGATGTTGTCGTAGACGTCCATGTGGGGAAACAGGGCGATGTTCTGGAAGACCATCGAGACCCCACGGTCTTTCGGCGGCAGAGTGGTGACGTCTGTCTCACCGATCGTTACCGTTCCCTCCGTCGGTTTCGTCAGCCCGGCGATTGTCTCCATCGTCGTCGACTTGCCACAGCCGGAGGGGCCGACGAGACAGACGAACTCGCCGTCCCGAATCTCGAGGTTCATCTCGTTGACGGCGATGATATCTTCGTAGCGTTTCGTTACGTCGTCTAAGTGTACTCGTGCCATGATTACTCTTTGAGTGCGCCCTCGGTCAGTCCGCTCACGATCTTTTCCTGTGCGACCACGACGATGATCAGCATGGGCAACACGCCGACGATGCTGGCGGCTGCCATCAGGTTGAAGTCCGTCGTATACTGGGTCTGGTAGCTCAAGATCCCGCCCACCAGTGGCGACCACTGGTCGGGCTGGTTGTTCAGCGCCATAATCGAGCTGAAGAAGTACTCGTTGTAGACGGCGATGAACGTCAACACGGCCGCCGTGGCGACACCGGGTGCCGAAAGCGGCATGATCACGCGAAACAGCGCGCCCAGTCTGGTCGTTCCCTCGACGCGTGCCGCATCCTCGAGCCCGTCTGGGATCTGTGCGTAGAACGTGGTGAGGATGAAAATCGACAGCGGCAGGAACAACGCGCTAAAGGGCATGATCATCGACCCCGGCGTGTTGACGAGCCGTGGCGGTTCGAACAGTTCGATCCCGAGGAACGGAACGACGACTGCGTTCCCGAGGAACGCATCGAACAGCGGGATCAGGAACGCCGCTGGCGGGAAGTACGACACTGCCAGGATGGCGAGCATCATCAGGCCGCGGCCGGGGAACTCGAGGCGGCCGAAGACGTAGCCGGCGAGACTCGCGAGGAGCAAGACGATGATCGTCGTTGCTGTCGCGAGCACGAAGCTGTTGAACACGTAGAGGTGGAACGGCACCTGTTGGAACACCTCGACGAACGCGTGGACGTTGAACCCCTGTGGCGTCGGGAACGGGACCTCGCCAAGCAGCGGGATCGAGACGTTCCAATCCGCCTGTCGAACGCTGGGTGTCAGTGCCAACACTAACAGCCAGTAGAACGGGAACAGCGTCGTGACGAGGAAAAACGCCGCTGCAACGTAGAACAGCGCTTTGTACAGTCGGTTGCGCTTTTCCTGATCGTTGACGACGCCGTGAGTCCACCGCTCGAGTGGCCCCATCTCGTCGTCGGCTGTTTGAGCGGAGTCGGATGCGGCCCCCATTTCAGAGCCCCTCCTTGTACTGCTGGTAGATGACGCCCATCACGGCGATCGCGATGAGGCCGGCCGTGACGAACGCGACGGCGGCCGCGAGGCCGCGGTTTGTGTCGAACGTCGCGACGACCATACACGACAGCGACGGGACGGTCGTACAGCCCGACACCGAGTCGATGAGGCCGTAGATCCGCATCGCGTCGATGGTTCGGAACAACACTGCGATCCCGAGGGCGGGCAACACCAGCGGGAATGTAATCAGTTTGAACTGTTGCCATTTGGTCGCACCGGCGACTTTCGCCACGTCGTAGAGGCTTCGGTCGATGCTCTGGAGGCCGGCGAGGATGAGCAACGCCATGAACGCCGTCGTCTTCCAGATGTCCGCGACCGTGATTATCAACAGCGAGCTGAACGGATCGTTGAGCGTATTCGTTGGCGCGACGATGCCCCAGTTCGACAGCGGTTCCGTCAGGAACCCGGCCGACGGGTGGAACATCAGATAGAAGATCATCCCCTGGATGACGATCGGGATCGCCCACGGGATGATGATCGCGGCGCGGACCCAGCGCCGACCGCGGAAGTCCTGGTCGAGGACCAGCGCCTGTCCGAAGCCGATGATCGTTTCGAAGAAGACACTCACGACGGTGAAGATCAGCGTCACCGCGAGTGCGCTTCGAAGCAGTCCCTCGACGTGGACGAACGGGAAGCTCCCGCTCGTGCTCACGCCGGGTAAGAACGTCGTCGAGCCGGGGAGTCGTGGACTCGCCCCGCCAGTGAACAGTTGGACGTAGTTCTCGAGGCCGACAAACACCGGGTCGTCCGAGAGCACGTTCTGATACAGCGACAGCTCGAACGTCCGCAAGAGCGGATAGAGCGCGACCGTCCCCAGCAGGAGCATTACCGGTGTCAACAGCAGGTAGGCGAACCCGGTCTCGCCAAGGTTCTCCATCCAGCGCGTGATCGTGACGATCGGTCCCGATCGATTCGATTGTCGAGTGGGGCCGGCCGTCCGGTCTTCGGTGCCCATCCTTACTCTTCCGTGTCTTCGAGTCCGTTCTGGAGATCAGCCGCTGCGTCCTCGGGGCTTTTATCCCCGGCAACGGCGAGGTTGACCTCCTCGGCGATAAGACTGGCCTGGTTTGGCCACACCGTCGTCACGGGGCGGGGCATCGCGTTCTCTCCGGCGACTCGAAGCGTGTCCATATAGTGTCCCATCGGGTCGACCGATTCGGCCGCCTCGGTTTCAAACAGGTGTGGCTTCGGTGGAACCCAGCCCCAGAGCTCGAGCATACCGAGGTTGAACTCGTCGGTCATCGTCGCGCGAAGCACCTCGAGTGCCTCCTCTTTGTTCTGGGAGTTGGGGTTGAGGACGATGTGCCAGCCGCCAAGTGCGGACGTCGACCCACCCGTTCCGGGCTGGGTGGCCTCGTCTTCGGTTACGGCGTAGGGCATCGGCATCGCGCCGTATTCGTCGACTGTGAGGTCGTCACCCTCGTCGCTCGAGAGGTTTTGATTGATCGCGTATGGCCAGTTGCGCTGCATGACCGCCTCGCCCGCGAGGATCGCTTCACGAGCGTCTTCTTCCTGCCACGAGGTGATATCCGAGGTGGCGAGGCCGAGCGGGTACTCGTCCTCGAGGGTGTACTCGTCGGCTTCGTCGGCGACGAACGTCCGCATCATCTGCAGTCCCTCGATGAACTCGGGTTCGTCGACGGTCACGTCGCGCTCGCCGACCGGACCAAAGAGGTTGTCGAAGCCGCCGAAGTACGCGCCGCCGAACGAGGACATGACTTCGTTCCACGTACAGCAAGCGGTCCCCTCATACTGGTCCCACTGGGTTGCGAGCCCGTACTCCGCGTCGGAAGCCTCGACGATCTCTTCGGTGATCTCGGCCCACTCCTGCCAGGTCATCGGCTCCGTAGCCCACTCCTCGAAGTCATCGTCGTCGTAGCCGGCCTCCCGGGCGTAGTCCTTGCGGTACTGCATCGTCGGGTAATCCGGGAAGATCGGAACGCCGTAGAGGTCGCCCGTCTCCGGATCGCGGGCCGTCTCGGTAAAGGACTCGAAGTACTCGTCTTCGACGAGCGAGAGGTCCTCGTCGTCGAGTTCCTCGCTCAGATTGGCGATGTGGCCGCGCTGGATGAAGACGTTCACCCAGCCGTTGTCCATCAGGAACAGGTCCGGTTGTGTCTCCTCGGCCTGTAACAGGTTCGTGTACGAATCCCGTCGGTCACCCGTGTCCTCGTCGCCGGGTTGCAACTGGATGTCGATTCCGTCGGCCCCGTTCTCCTCGAGGAGTTCGATGATACCGTCACCGACTTCATCCTCGGCGTTCGGATCGATCCCCCAGACGACGGCGTCTTCCGACGACGCATCACCGTAGATACAGCCCGCGAGGCCGACTGCGGCCCCGCCTGCGCCCGCTGCCTTGACGAACGTCCGCCGTGAGACGCTCGAGTCGACTTTCTCATTCCCCTGTGAGTATCTATCACTCATAGGAAAGAATATGACAGTCTCTGCTATTTATAATTACTGGTGAGGTACAACAGGTGTAGTTAACCAAACTGGTCGGAGAAAACGAGAGCGTAGGCTGTTCCAGAATTGGCTACACACCCTCTATACCGATAGCTCACCGTCAATTCGGTCTCGGTACAGCAATCGGAACGACGATTAGTCAGTCGATCGACTCGATCGTGATCCGTGTCGCCTCGAAATCCTCGATCATCGCACCCCAGCCACCGACAGTATACGTTCCGTCGTCGGTCGCAAGCGTCAACGAGGCTTCGCCTGCCAGCTGTGTGAGCGGCGTCTCACGCTCGTCGCTCGTCGAGACTCCAGCATAGGTGCTGTCCGTGATCGTCCCGTGCAGGGTCACCTCGTGGCCTGTATCCGTCTCGAAGCCGTGGACCGTCGCATCGACCTGCCGGCCGTCCTCGAGCAGCGGGACGACATCCCGGAGACACTGCCGGAGATCGACGTAGGTGATCGGCAACTCGTCGTCGCGTGCCGAGTAGATCGTCTCGTGGACCTCCCAGAGACAGGTCTGGAAGTACCAGTTGAAGACGTAGGCGTGGGTTCGATCATCGACGATGACGCCGTACTCGTTTGTCGACCCACCGTGCGGTGAGAAACACGTCCACGACCGGTCGATCAACGCCAGAAACGGCGACGGAATGTCTCGGTAGCGGGCCTCCGTACACGCCCGGGAAAGCTCGTCGGTCGACGGGAGCTCCGGCTCGGCCCCCGTCTGTGGGAACAGACAGACCTTCACGTCGACGCCGTTTTCGGTGGCCGTCGCGAGCGCATCCGAGAGGTCACGAAACTGCGACGGTGTCAGGCCGATCTGGACCTGGTTCGTCGCCGCCCGAATCAGCTCGTCGGCCTGCGCCAAGACGGTATCGAGTCGTTTGACAATACTGACCTTGTGATCCTCGAGATCCGGTCGACTCCAGCGATCTTCGATCTCCTCGGCTGCAGTCTCGAACCGATTGGCGCGCGAGCGGAGATCCGCGAGCACGTCCGCCGGATCGTGCGCTCGAGCGTGCAAGCTATCCTGTTCGTAGGTTTCGATGTAGCCGGCGTCCTCGAGGTCACGTAGGACGTCGTAGATACGCGGGTCGGGAACCGAACTGGCCTGTGCGATGTCGGTCGCCGAGGCAGAACCCAGTCCCAGCAGGGTTACGAACGCGTCGGCCTGATACGGCGAGAGGCCCGCATCCTCGAGTGTCTCGGTGAGTTCGTCACTGTCCATGAGAAACTCTCACCTGCAGTGGCGTTTGGAGACCGCTCGGCCGTCGGCAGGCTGACGAGTGACGCTGGCAGTCACTCAGCGTTGCTGGTCGGGTCACTATCGAACGCGTGTTCATCACTGGCTGAACCTTAGACCTGTTACAAAAAAAGGTACTGCTGGCGCTACACTCAAGACAGTGCACTCGGAACGCATGGCCCATGACCGATCTCTTCGATCGCCTTCGACGGCGAGCGTACACCGGCGAGAACCGATGCTGGCCGTGTACGATCGCCAACAGCGTCCTGCTGGCCGCTCTCGTCGGCACACTCACTCTCTTGGGACGACGGACCGTCGCCGGAGCAGTTGCCGTCGTCGGCACGGCAGCGATCGCCCTTCGTGGCTACGTCGTGCCGTACACGCCGCGATTCGCGCCGGCGCTCGTCGCCGCGCTCCCAATTGCTCCGTTCGATCACGGGCAGCCAGCCGCCGCCAGCGGGTCGCTGTCGGACTCGAGTGCCACAGCCGACGGGATGACCAGTGCAGCCGAACCAACCGGTGAAGACGTTCTCAGGACACTCCTCGAGGCCGGGGTTCTCGTCCCCGAGGGAGACGACATCCAGCTCGCAGACGACGTTCGCGACGACTGGCGACACGAGATGCGAACGCTTCGAGAGGACGAGATGGCCACGCTCGCACGGGTTGCCGACGAGCAAACCGAGTCGTCGACCGACGCCCGTGCAGGCCGTAACTGGGGCCAGCCGGTGCTCGTCCTCGAGCGCGAGGGACGTGCCCCCGTCACGCTTCGTCGCGGCGTCGCCATCGCCGAACTCGGCGCCGTGTGCGCGCTTAAGCCTCACGTCGATTCCGCCCCGGTTCGTCGCGCCGCCGGCCGACCGATGCGTTCGCTGCTCGAGCACTGCCCGTGCTGTGACGGTCCGTTGACCGTCACGCAGTCGAGTTGCTGTGGTGAAACGACGCCAGTCGGTCAGACGCCGTCGGAAAAGCTGGTCTGTCCCGCCTGTGACGAGCGGTTTTTTACGTTCGACGACGCGGAACGCTGAGCGTGTTCAGTCTTCGAACGACGTCACAGCCGCTCGAGTCGGGAGTGCTGCCATCGCCCCGGCAGCCGTCGTCGCGGCGGCACCGACGGCGTTGGCGAAGGCGAGCGTCTCAGCCAGATCACGATCCTCTCGTAACCCTGCAATCGCGCCGGCGACGAAGGCGTCCCCCGCGCCGGTCGTGTCGACGACATCGGGCTCGTAGCCGGGGTGGGAAGCCGTGCCCGCCCACGGCGTCCCGTCGTCGGCGACGGCGATCGCCCCCTCACTGCCGCGCGTGACGAAGACGACCGACGGGCCGGCCGTCATTGCGTCTCGAGCGATTTCCTCAGCGCTGTCGCCCTCGAAGCCGAGTCGCTCGAGTTCGCCCGCGGTGGCTTTCAGCACGTCGACGCTCGCGAGTGCGTCGCGGACGACGCGCCGGTAGGTGTCGTCGTCGACCCACAGCTCCGGGCGCTCGTTGGGGTCGAACGAGACGGTGCAGCCTCGTTCGGCGGTCCGCTCGAGCAACTCGAGGGTCGCCTCTCGAGACCGGCCGCTCGAGAGCGTGACGCCGCCGACGTGGACCCACTTGTGGTCGGCGAGAACATCGTCATCGATTCGCCCCGGCTCGAGGCGCGTGTCGGCGGTGCCGTCGCGATAGAAGGAGAACTCACGGTCGCCGGTTTCGTCGTGAGTGACGAAGGCGAGTGAGGTCTTCGCATCGGGATCCAGTTCGACGTATCGATCCGAGAGACCATGATCGCAGAGCGCATCACGAAGGTACCGACCGAAGGGATCATCGCCGACACGGGTCCAGAACGTCGGCGTGTGCTCGAGTCGAGCGAGGGCGACGGCGACGTTCGCTGGCGCGCCGCCAGGTCGTCGTTCGAACCCCTCGACTGCGTCGATCGGGCCTGAAGCGGTCGGGAGGAAGTCGATCAGCGTTTCGCCGGCGATCAGTACGTCGTGGGACACGCCGCTTCGTTCGCTGTCCCTCGGATAATGTGTTCCGAATGCATACGAGACATGAACGGGAACGGAGACGACCAAAAACGCGAGCGCGTTACTCGAAACGACCCTGGAAGACGATCTCCGACAGGGGCTTGCGGCCGCTCGGCTGTTCCCGTTCCTGCAGTTCCTCGGGCAGGGTCTCCGGCGATGCGCGCTCGCCGACGGCGAACATCGCTTCGACCGCGAACTCCTCGGGGACGTCGAGTTCCTCGGCGGCGCGTTCGTAATCGAAGCCGGCCAGCCCGTGGACTGCGAGGCCGCGACGAGCACCCTCGAGGGCGAGGTTCTCCCACGCCGCGCCGGTGTCAAAGGAGTGGACCGGCGCTGGCTCGCCGTTGTGATCGAACGTCGTCTTCGAGAGGATGACGGCGAGGACGCCAGCGTTGGCTGCCCACGCGTTCCCCTCGCTCAAGAGACTGACGAACGTCTCCCACTCGTCGTCCTCGCGTGTCGCATAGACGAACCGCCAGTGCTGGTTGTTGTACGCCGAGGGAGCCCAGCGTGCGGCTTCGAACAGTGGGAGAAATTCGGCTTCCTCGAGCGGTTCGCCCGTCATCGCACGTGGCGACCAGCGGTTGACGAAGAGTGGATCGATGTCGTAGTCGGGGCTGCGGTGGTCGGCGACATCCTCGTCGAGTTCGCGTCGGGTCGGAACTGTCTCTTGCATCAGACACTCGTACGGCTGCCGCACATATGTACATTATTGGACATATGGGTTACCAGGTGACATCGATGTCGTCGAAACATGTCGACAGTGGCCATGAAACAACGACTCAACCTACAATCTTACATGTCAACACAAGCATATGCGTGCTCGAGTCGAGCGGACGAACGCAGACGGAAACGGAGCGAAAACGAGTGCGGACGAACCAGCGTTGTGGTGTGCCGCGAGTTGTGAGTCGTTAGTCGTCTGCAGGTGCGGCGGTGTCGCGTTCGATGTCGATGGTTCCCTCGTCGAGTTCGGCCTCGACGTTGCGGGCTGCTTCGACCATGTTCGCCATCTTGCCGTAGGCGACCTCACGGGGCAGGAGCTTCACACCACAGTCCGGCGAGACGACGAGCTGTTCTGGGGGAACGACCTCGAGCCCTTTCTTGATGTTCTCCTCGATCTGTTCGACGGATTCGACCTCGGCGACGTGGACGTCGGTGACGCCGAGTGCGAGATCTGCAGTAAACTCGGGGTCTTTGAACACGTCGAGTTGGTCGTAGTCGCCGTTTGCGAGTTCGAGGTCGAACTCGTCGACGGGGAACTCGAGGATTTCGGGGTAGATCCGGGAGTAGTCACCGTAACAGACGTGGAGTCCGATGCGGACCTCCTCTGGAATGTCGGCGACGATCTGCTCGAGCGCTTCGCCGACGATGGCGTGGTCGTCTGGGGTCGTCGCGAGGGCGGGTTCGTCGATCTGGATGTAGCGTGCGCCGGCGTCGACGAGCTTTTCAATCTCCTCGTTGACGAGGTCTGCCAGTGCGAGCGTGAGTTCGTCGTCGTCCTCGTAGGCTTCGTTGAACGACCAGTTGGCGAGCGTGTAGGGGCCCGTGATCGGGACCTTGACTGGGCGGTCGGTCGCCTCGGCGGTGAACTCGTACTCGTCGACGAGCCAGGAGTCGGTGTACTCGACCTCGCTCACGACGGAGGGCTTGTCGAAGTAGTTGTGTCCCCACACTTTGACGGGGCCGTTGAACTCGTAGCCTTCGATGCGGTGGGCGAAGAACTCGACCATCTCGTTTCGGCGCATCTCGCCGTCGACGACGGCGTCGAGCCCTGCGCGCTCGTGTTCGTTCGTGATGAGGCGGGCAGCGTCGTCTTTTGCCTCCTGGTAGTCGTCCTCGTCGAAGCCGTGGTCAGGGTCCTGGTACAGCTCTTTGGCGCGGTTGAGCCATTTGGGCTTCGGGTAGGAGCCGACGACAGTCGTCAGCAGGAAATGGTCGTTCTCGTGATCCTCCGGTCGGAACTGGTCTTTGTTCTCGTTTACGCTCATGCGACAGTCACCTCTGCGAGATCTGCGGCCTCAGCAAGCACCTCGAGTTTCTCCTCGTACTTGGCGTATGGCAGGTAGAACGTCTCCGTGTTCGTCGTCAGATAGACGGTTTCGAACTCGGTGACCTGCAACTGCCCTTCGACCCAGTCGACCCGGTCACGGATCGCTTCGGGGTCTTCGACCAGCGTGTTCTGGCCGTCGGCGAGGCCGAGCGAGATATCCTTAGGCGCGCCGTACTCCTGAATGTTGTAGATGTTGTCGTCCTGATTCGAGACGAAATCGAAGCCGACCGCGTCGATATCCGCATCGAGCAGGTGGGCGTACACCTTCTCCTCGAGTGCGCCCCAGTAGGGCTGGACGACGACGTCGGCGTCCGTCGCGGAAGCGACCTGATCGATCGCCTCGCTTGCGCGTTCGTCTGTGCCGTCTTCGGGTGCGTTCTCGACGAGCGAGGGCTCGAGCAGGAACAGGGTTTCGACATCCGGGAAGGCGTCGACTTCGCCGGCGAGGAAGTCGGCAATCGCGCCGAGGAACTCGGCCTCGTCGCCGTACTGTTCGTCGGTGGCGAGGTCAGCCAGCGAGTACGGGCCGGGGAGGACCGCCTGCAGGTCGTCGGTCAGCTCCGACGCGGCTTCGAGTTCGCGTGCAACATCGCCGGAGAAGTCGAGTTCGCCCTGAACGACGGGGTCGCGATAGAAGTTGTTGTTGTCGTAGTAGCGGACGATGCCCTGTGTGTCGACGTTGTCGTGGACGGCCAGCGGGTGGGCGAGCATATCGTCCCAGCGCAGTTGTCCTTCGACGACGCGGTCGAGACCGGCGTCTTGCTGGGTCGCGATCACTTCCTCGCGTGCTTGTTTGTACGCCGAAGAAATCTCCTCACCCTCGTCGCCGCTGATGAGGTCGTGTTTCTGGTGTCCCTTCAGGTCCGAGAGATCGTCTTTCGCCCAGTCCGGGAGCGGAAACAGCCCCGGCGTGGTCGAAACGTACTCAGTCATCGTGGGAGCGGCTAGGCTATACCGACGCTTAATATTTTCCATCCATAGTAATGCATTACAGTAATTTTTGCAGGTTTCTTCGCATTCGGCGACGAATTCGAGATTCCTGTGAACACAGGACAGAGGGGGACTCTACTCGAGGGCGACGAGCGCGTACTCGCCGTCTTCGACTTCGGCGACGACGTAGAGCACGCCGTTGTCGATGACTGGACCAGGACCGACGCGACCAGCGAACGTCCGCTCGAACCGGAGCGCCGGCCCGTTGCTCGGATCGTCTCGAGGTGCCGGATCGAACGCTCGGAGTCGATCACCGCCCACGAAAACGGTTTCGCGGCCGTACGCCGGGGCTGTGTGTTGCCAGCCGCCAATCTCGTGTGTCCAATATCGCTCGCCGGTGTCCGTACGCAGCGCGTGCAGCTCTCGACCGTTGGCAACGAACACGATCCCCGCTGCGACGGCGATCCCCCGGTCGGTACGGCCGGTGTCAGCCGACCAGACGGGTTCGTCGGTCTGCTCCGGATCCAACGCGTACGTCAACCCGTCCTCGCAGTTCACGTAGACTCTATTCTTATCGGCACTCAGCGGACACGTCGGCGGTGCAGGGAGATTCCACCGACGGTATCCGGTCCCTGCTTCCCCGAGCAAATACACTGTCCCGGCATCGGTCGCGACGGCGATCCAGTAGCCCGTGACGTGTGCTGGATGATTGAGGAGGTTTCCGAAGAGTTCTCGCTCCCACAGGACCTCGCCGTCTTCCGGATCGAGTGCAACCACGTGCTCGCCGACACCACAAAGCAGTTCATCGCCCGCGTACGTCGACGGCGTCCGAACTCGGCCCGGCCGCTCGAACGCCCGCTCCCAAAGCCGGTCGCCCGTTTCGGCGTCGAGCGCGTGAACCGTCCGGTCCCTCCTCGAGACGTAGGCGACGCCGTCCCGAACCAGCGGTGCCGTCGCGATATCCTCGAACGTCCACAGCGGTGACCCATCGTCGGCGTCGAACACCCGCAGCGTGTAAACGTCGGGATGGTAGATGCGCCCGTTCGCGACGACGGGTTCGTGGTACGCCGTTTGTGCGACTTCGGTTCGCCAGCGCTCGGTCACGCCGTCGACGGGTGCTTCACCGTCGGCAACTGCGCGGCTGTTGGCGGCGTTGCAGCCGAAACTCGACCACCTCCCGTTCGCGCCGAGGATGTGTCGCCCGGGATCGGGCAGGTCATCGACGCCGGCCGGCGGCGGGTCATCGGGAGACGGAGCACCGCCCAGTCTCGAGCAACCGGCGAGTGCGGCGCTCCCGGCACCAACGGCCGAGAGAAACGTTCGTCTATCGGAGGGCATTATGTCACCCCATTATAGTCAGATCACAAATTGCTTTGGAAAGTGAGCTGTGTCCACCTTGATCGGTGACCGTGGGATCTAGCTCCTCACCGGAACAGTTTGAGCACCGTCAGCGTCTCGAAGGGAAACGACTCGTCGGCGACGGCAACGGCGCTAAACCCTTCCTCACCGGCCCGTTCGACGACCTCGTCGACACCGGTGAGGCTGCTCACGAGCAGGTAGACGACGCCGTCGGGAGCGAGCACGCGACCGACGTTCTCGAGGAATGGATCGATGACAGCCCGGCCGTCCTCGCCGCCCGACAGCGCGTGTTCCATCCAGTCGTCCCACTCGTTTTCGGGATCCGTCGGGAGATACGGCGGGTTGAACGCGACTGCGTCGAACGTCCCGTCGGCAAACGGCGCGACCAGATCGGCACGCACCGTCTCGACGCCCTCACCGCGGGCCTCCCGAACCGCATGCGGGTTCAAATCCGAGGCGATCACGCGCACTGGCGTCTCCGCTGCGATTCGACCCGCGACGTAGCCCGAGCCCGTGCCGACCTCGAGGACGAGCTGGTCTTCGTCAGCGGGCAGTCGCGCACAGGCTGCCTCGGCGAGTAGCTGCGAGTCCTCCGCTGGCTGATACACGTCCGTCTCGATCTCTCGCTGCTCTCTCAGTGTCATTAGTCGTCCTCTGGTGTCATCTCGTGGTGTGGTTCTCGGCTCTTCTCGTGGGTGTCGGATGAGTGCTCATCCGTCGCTCGCGCCCTGTCATCAGCGACCTGAAAGCCACCGGTTTCGGCCCGGCCGGACAGTTCACGCTGTGGGTAGGGAATCTTGATCCCTTCGTCGTCAAACGCCGTTTTGATGGCGTGAATCGCGGTCGTTCGTGCCTGTGCCTGCCGTCTGGCGCTCGGATTGTCGATCCAAAAGCGCACCCCGAGGATGACCGCCGAATCGGCGAACTCCTTCGTGACGACCTGTGGCGACGGGCCGTTCAGCGACTCCTCGAGGGCAGTAACCTCTGCTTTCGCGATTTCGGCGGCCCGTTCGACGTCTGTCGTGTAGTCGACACCAACGTCGATCTCGATCCGGAGTCGGCCGCGTTTCGAGCGGTTCATCACCATACTCGAGGAGATGAGGTCGTTGGGAACCATGATGTACTCGCCGTCGAACGACTGCACGCGCGTGTTGACGATCGAAATGTCGGTGACGATCCCCTCGTGGTCTTCGACCTCGATCCAGTCGCCGATCTCGAACGGGCGATCGAACATCAACACGAAGCCGGCGATCACCGTGCCAAGCGTCTGACGTGCGGCCATACCGACGACGATCCCGAGAAATCCAGCCCCGACGAGCAGGCCACCGAGATCTTCGACCCAGACACCGAGGATGATGACGAGCGCCACCGACCAGATGATGACCTGTGAGATCCGATGGGTGACTTCGCGCTGATGGGCCGTGACGGCCGACGCAGAGCCGAGGAACTCATCCAACACTCGTTTGATAAACCGCGTGAGGATGAACGTCCCAATGAGGAGAATAAACGTCACGACCGCCTGGATCATAATCCCTTCACCGAGCCCGAGTTCCTCCGAATAGATCGTATAGATCTCGCCGGTCAGATCCCACACGCCGAGCACGACGGCAAGTGTCCCGGCACAGGCCCCGATGAGAACCGCTGTCGACAGAATATCGCTATACAGCGGCTTGGTCCGCTCGTTAAGCCAGTCTTGCAACTGTCGATAGGAGAGCAACACGAGCAACAACACGCCGACCGCTGCAATCGTCACCGCGATCCGGAGATTCGGCCCGAACGCGTCCGCCAATCGGTCGAGTGCAGTCAGTATCACGGACATCAGTTGGTGTTCGTCTCTCGAGCGAATGAGCCGTGCAGCTACGAGTATCCGTCGGTCGGATGCGACGCTGCGAACAGTTCACAAACGGCCGTTCGAACCAGACCGTATCACTGCCCGTCGCCGATCTCGCTCACATCGGCGGCGAGTTGGGCCAATGCCGCAAACTCAGCGGGAGCCATCGCACCGGCCCGCTTTCGAAGGACGTCTTCCCCAGCCGCCTCGACGACTGCATCGGGCTCCTCGAGTCCCGAAATGTGTGCCGTGTTCCGAATCGCGTTTCGGATCGTCTTCCGTCGCTGGGTGAACAACGCCTTGACGAATCGGAGGAAAAACTCCTCGTCGTCGACTTCGTAGTCAGGGTCGCGTGGCTCGAGTCTGACGACCGCGCTCTGAACCGCTGGCGGTGGTGAGAACGCCTCCTTGGGGATCGACTCGACGAGTTCGGCGTCCGCATAGTGTTGAGTCGACACCGAAAGCCGGCCGTACTCGGGGGTGCCCGGTTCAGCCACCATCCGTTCGGCGAACTCCTGTTGGAACATCAAGACGAGTGGGCGCTGTTCTGGCAGCAGGCGGAACGTGATCTCACTCGAGACGCCGTAGGGCAGGTTCGAGACCGACGCCGTAAACGGTGGCAGTTCCACCTCGAGAGCGTCGCCCTCGATCACGGTCAACCGTCCTACAGCGATCTCGTCGGCGAACTCCTCGCGGAGGAACGCGGCCAGCGTACGGTCGCGCTCGACGACAGTCACTTCGTCGGCGATCTCGAGCAGTCGATCCGTCAGTACGCCCGTCCCGCCGCCGATCTCGAGCAGATGCGTGGTGTCGGCATCGAGTTCGGGAAGGTATGTCGGTAGTCGGTCCAGCACGCGATCGTCGACGAGAAAGTGCTGGTCGCGGTCCGGATCGCCACGGACGCCCGCCCGGGCGATGAGTCCGTCTGGATCTCTCATTGCCGCCGCTATGGTGGGGATCGGTGTAAACGCACTGTCTTGGCGGCAGGAAAACTGGTTACTGTTCCTGTTCGGCCCGGCCGACGAACGTCTGATATTTGAGGTCGTCGTCGCGCAACTCCTCAAGGATGCGTTCGACTAGAATCTCGTCTGGATCGTGCAGCCCGGAAACGCGTTCGGCGAGCTCATCGAAGCTCTCGAACGGTTTACGCTTACGCTCATCGAGGATGCCGTTCCGGAGTTTCTTCCCGATCCCCGGCAGCAGATTCAGCTGGTGGAGGCGCAGCGTGATCGGCTGGGCGTCGTTGTAGAAGTCGACGAACCGCCCTTCGTTTTCCTCGACTAAGTCGGCGACGACGTACTCGAGTTCAGACTGAGCGCCCGAGGAGAGAGCATCGTACTCGACGCGGTGGGACTCGGTGACGACGTCGCGTTTTTCACGCGGTTCGACGATGACTTCGCTCCCGATGGTGAGCCGCTCGTCTTCGTCGAAAGCCACCTGGTAGAGCTGGAAATCGTCGACCCCGAGGGCGTAACCAGCCGGTGACTTCTCGTACTGGGGGCGGCCATCGTCGGAGAGTCCGTGCGCGAGATAATCCAACACGACTGCGCGTCGAACGTCTGTCCCATCGCTGTCGGCTTCACTCATTGGGGTACGATACGGCGACGGCGTACTTAAAGAGTCGGCCCGCCGTCAGGCGTACTTCGCGATGACGTTGAGAATCTCGTCGAGTTCCTCCCCTGACAGCGAGTACCGCTGCTGTGCGTACACCGATCGGAGTTCGGGTCGGTTACGCGGCAGGAGGTTGGCAATCTTATACGCCGTCGCTTCGTCGACTTTCTCGATCTCCTGTAAGTCGTCGACGAGCTGCTGGGCTTCCTCGGGCTCGAGGACGGTAAACCGGTTGACGTGTTCGATCGCTCGTGCGAGTTCGTACCGCAGTTCGCGGTCCTCGTCGATCGCGCGTTCGGCTTCGATGTCGGCGAGTAGCTCCTTTGTCTCCGAGACCGTCAGGAACTCCTCGTCGACGATCTCTTTGAAGATCGTCATTCCTGGCTCAGATCCGGCTCTTTTCCTGGTTCTGAGCGCGCATGTGCGCGGCAGTGACGATCAGCGTCTTCTCTTTGCCACGGTCGTTAATCTGGACTTTGAACGCGTCGCCCTGTTTCCCGACGACTTCGCCGGTTCGACCGTCGAAACGTGGGTGGTAGCGTCCATTTGGAACGCTTGGGTCGATCTTCAGGTGGACTTTTTCACCCTCCTCGTACTCCTGGATCGCTCGCTGTGGCGGCGAGGAACCACGGTCTCGAGGAGCGTTCGCGAGTTTTCTACGGGATCCCTGACGAGGGCCATTAGAGTTCGGCATAGTCGTACGCCCCTCTTACTTGGTGATGGTTATAAAATGCACGTCTTGCGCTCACCGTTTTGTAATTCCCTCGGACCACCGGCTGTCTCGAGTCCGGACGACGTCCGATTTCGGTCGAAAATTCGGGCTCAATCCGGACGAACAGCCCTTTGAGCCCGGCGGTCCTCGCCTCGAGTATGGAAACCGACGAAGAGCGCGGCGCAGGCGTGCACACGCTCCCATTGACAGTCGACTACGGCGGGCAGACGTTGACGATTACACCCACCGCCGTTGAGACCGACCGCGGCCTCGTCCTGATCGACGTCGGCCCGGCTGGCGCTGTCGACGGCATTCGAACCCATCTCCGATCGCTTGGCTACGAACTTGCGGACATCTGGCTCGTCGTCTTGACACACCACGACGGCGACCACGCTGGCGGCCTCAGTGAACTGCTCGAGGCCGTCGACGCGGTCGTCGCGACCCACCACAAGGAAGCCCCGTTCGTGACAGGCGAACGCGACCCGATCAAAGGCGACGGCGACCGGTACCCACCAGCAGCGGTCGATCTGGAACTGGTCGACGGCGTCCGCATCCCAACCTTTGCGGGCCCGATTGAACTCATCGAGACGCCTGGCCACGCGCCCGGACACTGCTCGCTGTATTTCCCGGCGGGGAACCTGCTGGTCGCCGGCGACGCACTCGTCGCAGACGGCGACGAGCCGCTGTCGGGCCCGAAAGAAGAATTTACGCCCGACATGGACCGCGCACTCGAGTCAGTCGGCACGCTCGCGACGCTCGAGATCGACCACGTTGTCTGCTATCACGGCGGCTACGTCGATCGAGGGAGTGATGCAATTCGAGAGATCGCCGAGCGACGAACCGACTGAGTGACACCGGCCGCCGCGCCAGCTCACTCTTTGACGATGTGTCCATCGAGGTAGTTTCTGGTTTTGTCGGTGGTCGACTGGGTTCGCTTCAGAAACGTACAGACGCGATCGCCATCCTCGCGCCGATCGGCCTCGATCTCGATCGTCAGGCCCTGGCCGTCGAGATGCTCGAGTAAGACGTCGACGGTCTCCGGACTGGCCCGGACGGTGTGGCGCTCGCCGACAGCGTCGCCGTCGGCGACGGTGTCGATCGTCTCGCGCATCGAGAGGAGGATCGCCTCGCCGAGTTCGTGGGCGCGTTCGCGGGCGACGGCGTCGGATTCGTCCCACTCGATGCTCTGGAACCCTTCCCGAATGAGTCGCCGGAACATGAACGGCTGGCCGTAATCGAACGGGAGCGAGAACGCGTAGGCGAGATCGCCCTGATTCGCGGCCGACGTCGTATATTTTAACTGTGCCGTGCCGTCCGGCGATTTCATGATGACGCCCTCGCGGCCGTCGGCGTCTAACTCCTCGATGATACGTCGAATCTCGGTCGCTGCCTCGTCGACCTCGAACTGGCCGAACAGTCGCGTCTGTGGAACGTCGAACGTCTCGTAGCGCTCGCGCCGAATCTCGACGGGCAACGGCTCGCCCGACAGACGGTTGCGCCAGTCGAACGCTCGGAACGCGAGCGAGTCGACCTCCGGGTAGTCGTGGGCCGTGTAGGGGTTTTCGGGCCCGATCATCTCGCCACAGACCATCGCCTCCGGATACTGCTCGAACAACGCCTCGAGATCGACCAGTCGTTCGAGGATGCGGGTCGTAAACGGGCAGATCATCCCGCTTCGAGAGAACGCGAGGCGCTCGCCGTCGAGGCGAACGACCCGGACGTTGTACCCGTTTAATTTCTCTTCGACCGCAACTCGTTCGCCGGGATAGTCATCGAACCACTCCGGGATCCCTTCTGAAAGGACGAGCGTTCGTGGCACCTTCGGGAAGCCACGGACGACCGTGCCGTCGATCAGAGTGGTGCCGCGCTCGACCCCACGACGGTAGTCCGGGACGTGTCGGTACTGGCGCCCTTCGTAGCTCCGTTCCTCGAGGTGGTTCTCGAGTTCCTCGAACGCCGATTTCCCCATCCCGAGCAATCTGTGGTACTCGGTATCGCTCATACAGTATCAGTACACCACGAAGCGGGAAGAAACACGCTCCAAAATGGCACATATATGAACAGAAGGACCCCTGTTGGGCCGCCACAGCCGACCCGAGGCGATTGGCGACGGTCTCCGAAGAAGGGTTCGAAGCGGAATTCTCATCGGTGTCCGGTCACAAGCCTTCCCGTATGCGACTCGAACTTCGCGTCTGTCAGCACTGTCTCGAGGGCGACGACGGCCACGGCGGCGAGCAGAAATCGCTCCTTCTTCAGGACATGGTCAACTGTGCCGAGAAGATCCAAGAGCACAAAGACGTCCTCGACCTCGAGGCCGTCCACATTCGGCGTGTCCGGGACGACGAGCAGGGGAAACCGGAGGCACTGCCGGTCGTCGCGGCGACGATCCAGAACAACCAGATCGTCCTGAACGATACCCAACTCGTCGCTGAGGGCCAGGATGGAAACATGTTGCTGTATGCGAATCCGGACGACATCCTGACCGTGCTTGCGGGCAACGTCGACGAGATCAGCAAAGCCGTCCACGAAGACGTTACTGTCGACCTCTCGCCGACTGGTGCGGAGATCATCTCCGAGGCCGGTCTCGGTGCCGATCCCGAGCGCCAGCCGACCAACTGAGACGGGCTGCTGTCCCGATTGACCGACGATCACGGCAGTGTCAGTGATCGGTAGAAGTTGACGACAGCAGTCCGTATGAAACAGCCACCGTTCGAGCGATCGAAACCCCGTCGCGCGGGCTGTTGTCAGCACACTCCACTTATTTGTCCGCTCGGGTCGAACACACTGGTATGTCCACCGAGGCGTTCAAACAGCGGTTCGTCCTCGACACCTCGCTCTTTCTCACCGAGGACATTCGCCGGCCCGAGGAATCACTCCAGGACGCTGTCTGCCGCTTGCTCGAGTTGATCGCCAACGCGCGACTCAACCTCGGCATCTCCTGTTATATGCCGCCGACGATCCACGACGAACTCACGACGATGCTCGAGGCCCGCGATGTCGACGACGAGGTGTACTCGAAGTTGAACACGTGGGTAATCCGCAAACATCCCGATCGGTATGCGGTGTCGATCCCCGCCAACGTCGTCTACAGCTTCGTCGACGAGATGAGCAATCGCGTCGACCGCGGACTGCGCGTCTCCGAACAGGCCGTCCGGAAGGCTGAACAGACCGAAGACGAAGTGCTCGAAGAACACGACCACATGACCGAAGTCGACGCCGTCATCTCGAACCTGCGCGATAAGTACCGGTCAGCGATGCGAACCGGCGTCCTCGACTCCCGTGAGGATTTCGACCTGTTGATTCTCGCCCGGGAACTCGAGGCCGGCGTCGTCACCGAAGACAAAGGGATCATCGGCTGGACTGAGGACTTCGGCCTGCGCTACATCCGTGGCCGAGAGTTCCCCGACCTACTCGAGCAGTATCTCACTGCGGTCGAGCCCGACTCGAAGCGAACGATCGACTGAGACGGACTGCTGTCCGTCAGTGCCGGCGCGACTGCGTGCCGTCCTGTGGTCGTGTCGGGAAACAGAGACAGCAGAACGTATGATCCGATCCTCACGAGACGTCAGGGAGTCACATGAGACAAGATCTCTCTTGTGAATAGATGACAAAATTCGTGCCATCTCAACACACATTTCTACACATTTGTCACCTAATTTCCCTACTTATTTTTCATGCACGTACTCGATAGCTGTAACTATTGCACAGGTGGCCACCCTTATCAACAGTCCAGCGGGTAGCAACGGTCATGAATAGACGACGATTTTTGAGCGGCGTCGGTGCAGCGTCTGCAGTCTCACTTGCTGGCCTCGCCGGCTGTCTCGATGACGGAGAGCGAACCTGGATGATTCCCTGGTCCGAGGGCGGCGGGACCGATACCTACGCTCGCCAACTGGGGTCGCTGATGGAGGAGTCACTCGACGAATCCGTCATGATCGACAATCGGCCGGGCGCAGGAAGCCTCGTCGGGATCGAATGGCTTCACGATCAGGACGACGATGGCTTCACCTTCGGAACGGTCAACACCCCAAGCTGGCAGTTCGCCTGGCGGCTCGAGGACACCGATGATTGGGAGCCGACCAGTTTCGAACCGATCGCCTACTCGGGCGTGTTCGGGTACACGATCATCGTCAACGACGAACACGAGATCGACGACTTCGGTGCGCTTCGGGACGCCTACGCAGACGGCGACCTCGAGAACTTCGCGTTCCAGGGTGCCGGCCACGACAGCCACATCGTCTCCTACCTGCTCAGAGATGAGTACGACCTCGAGTGGGACAACATCGTCCCGTACGATGGTGGTGGCGAGGTCAACGAAGCGGTGATCTCCGGGGAGGCTCCTGCCGGAATCGCGACCAACACGTCCGCAGCCGACGTGGAAGCGACGGGTAACGCCAGCGCGGTCGTGAACCTGATGGACACCGACCTCGAGGCGTTCCCCGAGATCGACCAGATCACCGACTACGGTGAGAGCCTGTCCTACATCACCGAGTTCCGGCTGACACAGGTCGCGCCGCCGGGAACGCCCGAAGACGAGCGCCGAGAACTCGCCGACGCAATCGAATACGCAGCCACGCACGAAGAGACCGCCGAATGGGAAGCAGAGACCGGGAACGTCGTCGAGTACGGTGGCGTGGATGACGCTGCCGCGGATCTCGAGGGAGCCGTCGACGCACTCGAGGAAAACATCGACTTCGAGGCGTTCGAACAACGGATCGAAGCGGACGCGGAGTGAAGCGAGCTGCGGTTCGAGTCTGGAACGTCCACATCTGCTCGTCGGACGCTCGCCGCGGCACGCGTCCGTGACCCGTTCATTTCTCCACAGGGCGGGTTGCGAGCGCATCAAAACTGACGCACAGCAGTCGATGGCCGGCGATGCCGGGGCAATCCCCCGCCGCCCTCGTTTCGACCGCCAGGGGTTCAGTTAGGGATCGACCTCGCTCGAGCGGGCGCTCACCGCCGCCGAGCCGTTCCGATCCCGGACGAGCAGCCAGCACGAGGATAGGAATCCGATAGCGACGGTTCCCGCCAGAATACCGAAAGCGATCCGATACCCGAACTGGGTGTAGGCGACGGTGCCGCCGACGGTCTCGCCCGTCTGATACGCATCGAGTGCCATCCCCATCACCATCGGGAGGACTGTGCCGCCGACGAACCCTGCCGTGTTCACCGTTGCCATGGCGACGCCGCTGGCGCCAGCGGGATATCGCTCCTTGACGATCGACAGCGAGAGCATCGCCGCGCCGAAGAGGAAGCCACAGGCCAGATAGGCGACGGCGACGACCGCAAGCGGTGGGCGGCCGAAGATGGGAATCGTCGCAAGTGCAACTGCGAACAGTCCGATTCCAGCCGTCATCGGCACCAGACGCCGCTCGAGTCGGTCGGAGAGCCAGCCGATCGCCGTCGGGCCGAACAGGACCCCGACCGAGGCGAGGAGGGTGAAATAGGAGGCCGTCGTCACGTCGAGTTCGTAGACGACGACGATATACGGCACCCCCCACATCCCCACGAGCGTCAACATTGCGCCGTTTCCCGCGAAGAAGACGATCGACAGCAGCCACTGATCGATATCGCGTGCGAGCGCCCGCAGGTGACCGCCCAGTTCCGCAAACGTGACTGCGGGCTGTTCCGGGACGCCTGCAATTGGCTCGAGGCCGGCAGCGGCCGGCGACTGGCGCGCGAGGACGAAGACAGCACCGGCAGCGACGATTCCGACGAGCCCCAGCGCGAAGATCGTCGGCCGCCAACCGACCTGCTCGACGGTGACTGCCAGTGGCGTCGTCGCGAGGATTGCGCCAAGGCCAGCGATGCTGCCGGTCAAGCCAGTCATCGTCGCGAACTCCTCAGCGCGATACCAGTTAGCACAAAAGCGAAGAATCGAGACGAAGATGACGCCGCTGCCGAGACCGATGAGCGCCCGTGAGACGAACGCCGTGAGATAGCTGTCGCTCATCGCGAAGCCCACAGCCCCGAGACTCAGTGCGAGGCCGCCAATCGAGCCGACGTAGCGCGGCCCAACCCGGTCGGCAAGCACGCCCGTCGGAATCTGGATCGCGGCGTAAATAAGGAAAAACGAGGCGTGAAGCGTGCCGAGCTGTGCCGCCGTCGTCCCGAAATCGGTGGTTAGCCGTTCCGACAGAACGGCCGTCGAGAGGCGGTGTAGATTGACGAGCAGGAAGACTGTCGCCAACGCACCCCACGCGAGCCACCGTCGTTTGGTGGGATCCGACAGCACGTTCACGCTGGACACGTTTCTCGAGTGGCGTGGTAAGCGTTGTGTGACTGGCAAGGCGTGCGTGGGCTGACGCCGGTCGCACGACCGACCTCAAGGCAACGGCTCACCAGCGACACAGTTCCGGGATGAAAAACGGTCCGGCTTCAGATGCGGCCGACGTTCTCGACGCCGACGCTTTCGACGCCTTCGACGTCTGCGAAGTTCTCTTCGACAGTCTCCGTCCCACCCGAGCCGTCAGGGACGATCACGGTTGGGTAGAGTGCGATGAGGCCGAACGCGACGTTTTCGCGCTCGACACCGTTGATTTTGGCGCCCTCAGGGAGTGCGCTCTCGAGGCGCTCCTGGAGTGCGTCCAGGTCGATTTCGGGGCTGTCCGGCATGACCTTGATTTTGGCAGCTACTTTTCCCATGCTCAAACCACCTTATGGTCCGGTGAAACCACAGTCGTTGCACTCATAGAGGTTGCTCTGCTTGCGGCATTTGGCACAGCGGTAAATCTGGGCGCCACAGTCTGGACACTTGAACGCAGCAGCGTTCGTGCCGGCGATGTTGATCCCACAGGAGACGCAGGATCGCGTGTTTCGATCGTCCGTCGTACTCATACCCGTCCTTTCCCGCCCGCCGTTTTTAACCGTTGTCTTTTGTGGGACTCGGGGTGTGTTTTCACAGACAGAGAACGCGCGTCTATATACATGAGGGTTCGCGCGCAAGAGATGCATGAGGTTCGGCGGCGTAACGCTTCCGAACCTCTGCCTCTGACATTCTGCTGGCGGACTGTAACATTCAAACAGAGCGGGATACTACTGTGAATGAATGCGTCTCGACGACTACATCGAGGATCTCGAGCCCGACGAGGAAGCCGAGCGACGGCGCCTCGCAAAAGAGAAATCCTACGCGATCACGGACCACATCGAGACGTTCGAACAGCGGTTCGACGACGCACTCAGTGGCGATACCCTCGTGGGCTCGACGGCCCCCTCGATTTTCGTCGGGCGGTCGAACTACCCCGATATTCCTGTCGGAGTGCTCTCCCCCGTCGGCGACGAGGACGCCGCCGAGGAGTACGTCACCGACGGCAGCTGGTACCAGCAGGGCCACGGGATCACCGACGTCCTCCAGCGGCGGACAGGGCTGTTGAACTCGAGCAAGCACGCAAACGTCGACTCGCCGTCGATTGCGAGCCGGATGGCACCGTCGGTTCACGACAGCTGGGATGGCTTCGTCGGTATCCAGCGTGAGGTCGCCATCGCCGGTCAGCCGGTCGATCTCGAGATCGGGCTGGACGGAAAGCCGGAGCTCGGCCTCGAGGCTGGCACGGATGTCGCGACACCTCGTGGCCCTCGTGCGAACGCCCGAAACGCCGAGTTGCGGGAGAACCCTTACGTCCCGAAACCGGTCAAAAAGACCTTAGAAGACGATGACTGGCAGGCCCAAGGCGCGATGACCTACCTCTATCGCCGCGGCTTCGATGTCTACGAGATCAACTCGATCCTCTCGGCGGGCGCACTCGGGGAGACGAAACAGCGCCGACTCGTCCCGACCCGGTGGTCGATCACCGCCGTCGACGACACGGTCGGCCAGTTCCTGCGGGGCGGCATCCGAAACGCACCGAGTATCGACGACGTGCAGGTCTGGGCCAACGAGTATATGGGCAACCGCTACTGGGTCATCCTCGCGCCGGGTAGCTGGGAGTTCGAACTCGTCGAGATGAAAGCCCCCGGCAGCATCTGGAACCCCAACCCCCGCGGCGACGTCTGGCTCCAGAGCGCTAGCGAAGGGTACGAAGGACGCTCGAGCTACGTCGAGGAAACTGCGGGGGCCTACTACGCGGCCCGGTTAGGTGTGCTCGAGCACCTCGAGTCGATCGGCCGACAGGCCAAGTGTCTCGTCCTGCGTGAAGTCTCGGATGACTACTGGGCACCCGTCGGCGTCTGGCAGGTCCGTGAAAGCGTCCGCAACGCCTTCGAGGGCCAGTACGGTGAAGCCGAGACGTTCCACGACGCAGTAAACGAGGTCGCGACGCAGCTCCCGATCTCGTACGCACGTCTCCAGCGCAAATCGGAGCTTGCAGCCGGCCTGCAGTCGAATCTGAGCGCCTTTTCGGGCTCAACATAACAGCCCGGGCGTCGAACCACGGCTGCTAAGCCGTCCGAGTGCGTCTGTGGCTGTATGTCTCTCGCGCTCGTCAGCGCCGAATTCCTCACCGCGATCGCGATGATTATCCTGCTCATCGGCGTTCCACTGTTCGTCATCGCCATCATCGCCGTCGTCACGGGCTATCTGCAACACGACGCTGAGCAGTATCTCGACGAGCTCGAGAACGATGCCCCGACACGGGAGGAAAAGTAGCTTGCGCAGTCAATTTGCGTCGTCGGGCTCCGAGAGTCGTTGCTCGGGCGCAGGAGTGACGGCCGACGCCGCCGTCGATTGGGGCTCGGACGTGGGGTCGCTCTCATCGCCCTCGAGCGAGACGCGATTGAAGACGTTGAGGCCGGCTTTGAACACCGCGAGCAAGACGGGACCGAGGAACAGTCCCATGATTCCGAGCAGGTAGATCCCGCCGATAACGCCGACGATGACAACCGCTGGATGGAGCCCGGAGCCGCGGTCGACGAAGATCGCTCGCAGATAGTTGTCGACCACCGAGAGCACGGCAATCCCATACAGCAAAAGCAACGCGGCACTGAACGGATCGTTCGCGACCACGAGATACCCTACAGCGGGCCCCCAGACGAGCCAGACACCGATTGCCGGAAGGAAGGAGACGATGATCATAATGACCGTCCAGAAGGCAACGTTCGGCAGCCCGAGCAGGTAGAACCCGATGCCGCCGAGTACGCCTTCGACGACGGCAACGAGGACGTGGCTGTTGATGACTGCCCACGTGACGACGCTTACCTCTTCGAACAGTTCGTCCCGGATATGCGAGTCGATCGGGGCGACCTCGCCGAGCCACTCGACGAACGTGCGGCCGTCGACGAGCAGATAGTATAACAGGAAGAGGAAGACGATCAGACCGAGCCCCATCTCGACGCTGGTGTTGACCAGCCCGATCACCTCGAGCACGGCGAGTTCGACGGCTCCCGACACCGACGATTCGATCTCCGCGAGGACGGCTGTCTCGAGGGCGTCGACCTGGTCCGGCTCGAGGCCGAACTCGTCTCGGGCGATGTCGCGAACAGTCTCGACGGCGATCGTTTCATCGGCGGTATTCAGAAAGGTGAGCAGCGTCTGCAGAACAATGACGGAGATGACGAGCAAGGGAACGAGGACAGCAGCAATGGCAAACCCCGTCAACAGCAACGCTGCGGGGCGAGGCCCAACCCGAGGGCGTAAGCGCTCGTAGGCGGGATAGAGTACGAACGCAAGGAGGGCAGCAGCCATCACGTACTGCAACAGCGGGGCGATCATCAGGGTCGCGATCACGCCAAGAACGACGAGGAGGAGGGCGAAAAACGCGGTTCGGACGTCCATACGAGACGGTGAGCCGTATCGTACGTAAAGCTTGACATCTCGACGCTTGGCACCGATCCGACGTCAGCGTCGTCGCTCGAGCACTCGGCCAACGGCCTCAGTCCGTTTGTGCAGCCTCGGCCGCCTCGAGTTTCGTGAAGGCTTGCTCGGTGAGTTCGCCGGTCTCCTCGAGGATCTCGTCCCAGGCGTCGTTGTCCGGGGCCATCCCGAGTAGGCGGGCGATTCGCATGATCGAGACGTGATAGACGCGCTGTCGGCCAGGGGCTTCTTCCCAGATGACCATGTTGCAGGGGAAGAGCCCGCCGATCTGCAGCGACTGCTCGAGTGCCTTGTTCGCGACGGCGGGGTTGCAGGCGCCGAGGACGTAGTAGGGGTCGCGGTCGGCGTCGACTTTTTCGTTTAGCAGTTCCGACGGGGAGAACTCGACGGGGATGCCGAAGCCGGCATCCGTACAGACCTCGCGCACGTGCTCGATGGCCTCCTCGTGGTCCATCTCGAGGACGACCTGTTTCTCGCCGTACTCGTCCGGATCGATCGTGGCAGGGTCGATTGGAAGCGTCATACTCGAGTCAACGCCAGGACCATACTAAAGCCTCGCCGTCCCAGCAGCCGGTCATACGGTTTCCTGGAGTCACTGACCGCCGATCGCCGATCCGTGCTGGCGATCGGCGAGACATCGGTACAGCAATCCGTATCACAGCGGGACCGGCACCCACTCGAGCCGAGCCAACACTGGCAGCGGATCGAACAGTGGCTCGTGTAAGACGAGCCAATCGAGCAAGACGAGCCCGGCCCCGTGGGCGACCACGGAGGGGAGAATCGAGTTCGACTGGTAGTCGACGGCACCGAAGAGGATATCCGTCGGTCCCGACAGCAGGAACTCGATCGGCGGTTTGCCAACGTGGTGAAACATGTAGACGACAGGGCTGATGAGCACCGCCTTGAAACCGATCTCTTTGACGCCGACACAGAGCAGGCCGCGGTAGTAGGTCTCCGCAGCCACTGCGAGCAGAAACAGCTGCACTGCGTGTGGGAGAAACGTTGCGAGCGCACTCGAGGTCGGCCAGATCGGATAGTACGCACGGATCGTCGGGAGCGTCGATCCGATGAGATAAAACGGCAGTACGAACAGGGAGAGCAAGACGGTGTTGCGAACGGCGACGCGGTTGATGTTCCAGCCGATGTGGTTGCCGTGGGTCAGCCCCAGTGCGAGCGGCCCCCCGATCAACACCAGTCCGTCGAACACGGCCCGTCGCTCGAGGTCGGGCGGGACGTACTGCATCCACACGAGCGTCAGGACGGCGCCGGTGAGTAGCGACTTCTGGAACCACGACAGGCGATCGAACTGATCACGAACCCAGCCGCCGGCGCTGCGTGCTCCTTCTGTCGCCACGGGTCGTTACTCGTCTGCGGTCGGAATCGGTCCAGTGCCGATGACGTCCCGAACGTGGGTTTCGAACTCCTGGTGGCGCTGGAAGTACGTCTCGTCGACCGCCTCGAGAATGCTCGACAGCGACTGTGGTCCATCGGGCGTTCGAATGACGCTGTCGCCTTCGAGACGGTCGACTTCGCTCTTTTCTTTGGGCCACGTCAGCCGCGACGTGACGCGGGCGAGGGGGGCACCCTCGATTGGGGTCTGGTCTCCGAGCGTCACAGCCGGCTCCTCGTCGTCCTCGTCGCTCATACGCCTTCGTTTGCGAGCGCGTCGATTCAAGCTTTCGTTTCCGGGGGTCATCGATACCTCTCTATCCTTCGAAATGTGTCTGACGTACCGTTTTGTGGCGGGAGGTACAATCACCGTGCATGACAAGTCTGACGGAGGCCTACGACGGAAGCGCACGGGAGGTGGCGAGCCCCAGGCGACTGTATACGGGGACGGCGCTTGTCTTGCTCGGTGCGATTCTGGCCGTCGTCGCCGTACTCGTGGCGACGACCGACCTCTTAGGCGAGTACGCGATCGCGCTCTCGGAGGGGATGGCACCCCAGTTCGCGACCGTTCGTGCTGCTGGTGTTCTCGCCGGGCTCAGTGTCCCGATCGTCCTGATCGGAGTCTTCGTCGTGTTGCCCGCCAGCCGCCGCGTGCAGGCCACTGCCGCGATCAGCGCAAGTCTCTGTCTGTTCGGCGTCGCCCTGTTCTGGCATGCCTACCCCGAACACTGGCGATACGGCGGCGATCAGCTAACGCTCGAGGTTTCGGTGATCTACCTGCTCGGACTCATCACTGCGATCTGGTGTCTGTTCGCCGCCGTCGCGACGTTCAAACGACGCAACGATCCGGGCGGTATGCTCGAGATGAACGTCACGCGCCACAACACGACCGTCGTCAAGGCCGACGAGTCAGACGACGACTCGAGCGGGCTCGGCGGCATCGGCTTCTTCGGTGGGACGCCCGACGGCGACGTCGAAACGCAGACCAATGCAACCGACGCCGACGGCACGACGCTCTCGTACGACGACGCGTCGGTCCAGTCCGCACCGAAGTCGGGGTCCAACACTGGAGCTGGGACCGGCACCGGCCGCACTCGAGCCCAGGCCGCCGGCGTGGCGACCAGCGACGGCGGCACAGCGGCCTCCGATATCAGCTCGCCGATCGATGCTGGCGACGGCCACGATGCGGAGATCGTCGACGCACCGACAGAACAGCCGGCAGAACCGACGGACCGCTACTGTGGCAACTGCAGCCAGTTCGAGTACGTTCGCTCGTCAGATGGGATGGTCCCCTACTGTGCCCACCACGAGACGGCGATGGACGATATGGACGCCTGCGAGGAGTGGACACCGAACAACCGATAACGCCGTCGAAAAGCGACCGCACAGCCGCCGACCATGTTCTGTTCTCGTTTTCGATCCGACACCCCTCGAGTCGTCACAGCCCCCTGTGACGCCGATCTAGAATCCGGCTGCCTGTCGCCCCATCTCGAAGCCCCACTGGGGGACCTCGTAGACGATCAGGGCGACGACCAGCAGTTCGAGGACGGTGATAATCACCGTCACCAGATCCGCGCGATTGCTGCTGACGGTGACACCTGTCGGGAGTCCGTACTCCGTTTTCGTGAGCGGGTAAAACAGCGCGATACCGCGCCTGCTGCCCGCCATATCGAGGACGTAGTGGGTCAACACGCCGATCCAGACGTACTCGAGGTTGCCAAAGACGTACGGGAAGGCGATAAAGCCGGCCAGAAGCGGCAGGTTGTGCAACGTTTTGCGGTGTTTCCCGAACGCAGTGTCGATGTCGGGCACCATCGCGCCGAGTGTGACCGGCACCCCGATCGCGATGATCATCCGAAACGTCTCGAGGTCCCCAGCCGGCTCGAGTAAATACCCCAACCCGAGACTCAAGAGCATGGCGTTGAGAACGTGTCCCTTCTTGTTCATCTATCCGCCACTGGCGGTGCAAGCCTCGAATAGTTTTCTTTCGGAGAGTGTCGTCGTGCCGAATCAGTCGCCGCGCTGACCAGTAGCGGTCGTCCCGCCGTGTCTACTGTGCGTCGATCGCTGCGAGCAGGTCCTCGAGTGCCTGCTCGACGGTCTTTATGCGGACGGCGTCGCGGTCGCCCTCGAAGACGTAGCGGGAGACGGATGCAAACGACGACTCGCTACCCCATGGGCCGGCGTAGGCGACGCCGATATAGACGGTCCCGACTGGGTTGTCCTCGGTCCCGCCGGTCGGGCCGGCGATTCCCGTCGTTGCGACGCCCCAGGTGACGTCGGCGACGTCTCGAACACCCTGGGCCATCTGGCGGGCGACGGGTTCGGAGACGGCACCGTGTTCGTCGAGTGCTTCACGGCTGACGCCGAGGTGGCGGCGTTTGGCGTCGTAGGCGTAGGTCGCCAGCGCCGAATCGAAGTAGTCGCTTGCGCCCGGGACGGCCGTAATCGCAGCGCCAATCAGGCCGCCAGTACAGGACTCAGCGACGGCGACGGTCTCTTCGCGCGCTCGAAGCGCGTCGCCGACCGCCGTCGAGAGGTCGTGATCGATGTCGTCGGTCATACTCGTATGCGAGCCGACGCGTTCCCGGACCGTCAAAGCGAGGGTCGACGGTCGGCGTCGGTAGAAAACGGAAAGAACGACGGTCCATCCCCTCCGTGCTTCCGGTATGGAGTACGAGACGCCGCTGTTCTTTCACGTGATGGAGTACGCAGACCGGGCGGATCGCGATGTGATCGACATGGTCAGCGGAAACCCAGACTGGGAGCCACCGCAAGCGCTCCGCGACGGGCTCCACGAGTACGCCGACCTCGAGCCCGACCAGTTCCAGTATCCGCCGAGTGACGGCTTGCGCGAGTTGCGCGAGGAGATCGCTGCCCGCCGAGGTGTCGACACCGAGCAGGTCGTCATCACGAACGGGGCCGGCGAGGCGAACTACCTCGCGATGGCCCGCGCACTCGAGCGCGACCGCGGCGACGAAATCGTCCTGGCGGACCCGGTCTACCCCTACTACCCCGGAAAGACGACGATGCTCGGCGGCACACAACGGTTCGTTCCGACGGACGAGACGGGCCACCTCGATCCCGCCGATGTCCGCGCTGTTGCAAGCGAGGAGACCGCGGCCATCGTCGTCAACTCGCCGAACAACCCGACAGGCGCGGTCTACCCCGCGGAGACGATCGAGGCGCTGGTCGAGATCGCCGAGGAGTACGACGCGATCCTCGTCAGCGACGAGGTGTACGACCACTACGACCTCTCAGGGACGTTCTCGAGTGCGCTTGAGCTCGACTCGGAGCACCGAATCGTTACCAACGCGTTCTCGAAATCGATGGCGATTACGGGCTTTCGCGTCGGCTACGCGATCTTCCCACCGGACCTCGTCGAGAACGCCAAGAGTCGGCATATGCTGGTCAACGTCGCCGGCAGCCGCCCCAGCCAGTACGCCGTGTTGCAGGCGCTTCGTGAGACGGGGCCGGCGTACTACGAACAGAACCGTGAGTTGCTCCGCGAGCGCGTCGAGACGTTCACCGATGCGCTGGATGCGGCGGGTGCAGAATACAGTACGCCACAGGGCTCGTTTTACGTGCTGGCGCGCTTCGAGGACTATCCCGGCACGCTCGAGAACGTCGAGCGCCTGATCGACGAGGCTGGTGTCGCTGGGATGCCGGGTGAGGCCTTCGGCGATTCACGCCGTGACTGGCTCCGGTTTGCGCTCGTCACGCCGCGCGTCGAAGAAGCCGCTGCGCGGCTGGCGACGTATTTCAACTAACGGGATACAACGCTATCGGAGCGTCCCCTCCCACGAACAGTCGGTACACGCAAACAGGCCAGCGCCGTTGGTCGTCTCGCTGTCACAGGCCGGGCAGTCGAGCGAGCCAGCGGCACCGATCGCTTCCGACGTGTCGGTCGGCCGGAGGACGCCTCGAGCAGTGGCTGTCGGAAGTGCGTAGCCGGCGTGGTCACCCTCGTAGGGGAATCGCTCGCTATCGGTGCGGTCGGTCGTCGAGTCGGCGGCGTTCTGGATGAGTTGGGATGTCATGGGGTCGTGAAACGGCGATGGATGTCTCACCGTCGTTGGTCTGAGTGGAACGCCAACGTTCTCCTAATTAATGTTAGGGGTGGTACAATTATATGATGTGAAGACACTCCGAGATGTCCTAGTATGTATTAGGGTGATCCTAGGTGACATTCAAAAATGTCTCGAGCTAGCATCCATCTAGGACGGTGGCTGCCGTCTCGCTCGAGACCGACGACTACTCGTGTTGGGACGGGAAAACGGTTGGTATGAGTGGAATCGACGTCGAGTCGGTCGACGAGGTGGCCGAGGACGCGACAGCGGACGATGACGGCGCACACACGATCGAGGTGACACCGACGGACTCCGTCACGGAGGATGAACGAGAGACGATTGACGTCGCACCGTCCGACGAGCCCTTCGACGGCCCCGATTACGTGCTTTACGGGGGGAAAGGCGGTGTTGGGAAGACGACGATGGCCGCCGCGACGGCCCTCGAGAGCGCCGGCGATGGGACCAGCACGCTCGTCGTCTCGACGGACCCGGCACACTCGCTGTCGGACACGTTCGAAACGACCGTTCCGGCCGAACCCGGTCGCATTCGCGACGATATCCCGCTCTATGGGGCCGAGATCGATCCGGAACACGCCATGGAAAACGGGCAGGCGGCTTTCCTCGGCGGCGAGGGCGGTCCAGGGGCTGCTGGTGCTGGCGGTCCGATGGGTGGGCTTGGCGAGATGCTCGGCGGCGAGGAGTCGCCGATGGACGCCCTCTTCGGCGGTGCGATGCCTGGTGCCGACGAGGCCGCCGCAATGCAGCTGTTGCTCGAGTATCTCGACGATCCCCGATTCGAGCGCGTGGTTGTCGACACCGCGCCCACAGGCCACACCCTGAGACTGCTCCAGTTGCCCGAACTGATGGACTCGATGATGGGGCGCATCCTCACGTTCCGACAGCGACTCAGCGGGATGTTCGAGGGGATGAAAGGGATGTTCGGCGGCCAAGAGCCGCCGGAGCAGGAGGGTGATCTCGAGGACTTAGAGGAACTGCGCGACCGAATCGAACGGCTTCGGGCAGCGCTGCGTGACCCCGCTCGAACGGACTTCCGAATCGTCATGGTGCCCGAGGAGATGAGTGTCTTCGAATCCAAGCGTCTGCGCCAGCAACTCGACGAGTTCGATATCCCGGTTGGCACCGTCGTCGTCAACCGCGTGATGGAACCGCTCTCCGACGTGACTGACGACGTCGAGGGTGCGTTCCTCCAGCCCAATCTGGATGACTGTGAGTTCTGTCAGCGGCGCTGGGATGTCCAGCAGTCCGCACTCGCGGAAGCGCAGGATCTCTTTCGCGGGACCGACGTGCGACGCGTCCCGCTGTTTGCCCACGAAGTTCGTGGCGAGGAGATGCTCGAGGTCGTCGGGGCCTGCCTACGGTGAGTGCACTCACACCGCGTTTGTCAGGAACGGAGGGCGCTACTCCGACTCGGCTGGAACGACGGTCACCGGCCGGTCGCTTTCGAGAACGACGTCCTGAGCGACGCTGCCAAAGAGCATCTTCCCAACTGGCGACTGGTTACCGTTTCCGAGCACGATCACGTCGCTGTCCTGTTCTGTTGCAATCTCGAGGATCGTGTCGGCTGGCTCGCCGGTGGCCTCGTGGACCGCGTACTCGACGTCGGCCGCCTCGAGAACGTCGACGACGGTCTCAACCGACGCTGGAATGCGACTGCTCTCTCTGATGTTCGCTGCCATCTCTTCCGTATAGCTCTCGGAAAACCCGCCAGCCGCCCACTCGGCGTCCGGCGTCGTTTCGCCGTGGACGTGAACCACATCGACGAGAATCGCGTCGGCAGCGGCAGGCATCTCGAGGACGGCGTCGACCTGGGCACGCGCTCGTAACTCGTTCGTATCGACCGGAAGTAAGATACGGTACATGTACTGGCGTTCAACCCCGGGGGCCTAAAATGGCTCTTTCTCGTGGCTGTGTCTGATCGTTGTCATCGCTCCACATGTTCTCTCATGAACCCACGCATCACTCGCGCATCGCCGGCTCATCGACCGGCGACTCGAGTCGAACTGCAACCAGCAGGAGGCCGGCGGCGACGACCGAGCCGGCGGCAAGCAGCCACCACGAGCCGCGGTAGCCGACGGTGTCGGCGAGATAGCCAAAGGCGGGTGGGGCGACGACCGAGCCGGCGACGAGCGAGAGCTGGCCGCCGGCGGTCGCCCCGCCCATCTCGTCGGCCGAGACCAGCGTCGCCATATACGAGTAGTAGACGCCGGTGTTGCCGAGGACGAAGAAACCGAGTGCAGAGAACGCGACGGCAGCGCCCCACGGACTCGAGGTCGTTGCAACGACGACGAACAGTACGGCACTGGCCAGCGCCTGGACGATCAGGATGGCACCGATCCGACGCTGTGGATCGCCGGGCAAGACATCACTGAGCCAGCCTGTGACGAGCCGACCGGCGCTGCCAAAGAGCTGGACGAGCGCGAGAACGACGCCACCGAAGGCAACTGAAGCGCCGACCGACTCTTCGACGTAGAGGACGGTGTAGCCGGTCGTCGTAAACAGTGCCGCGCCGAGGAAAAACCCTGCTGCGACGAGCGTTCGGTACGGCCGATTGCGTGAGAGTCCTCGAAAGTCCGGATACGACGCGCGGCCACCGTCTCTTTGTTGTGGGTACCACAGCGCAAAACAGCCGGCGACGACGACGCCAACAGCCGCGGCGATCACGAAGCCGGCTTGCCAGAACAGGACACCGGCAAGCCCAGTCACGAGCAGGGCGCTGATCCCGCTGCCGGCGGTGACGCCGACCTGTTTGATCCCAATCGCAAGATTCTGCCGGCCTGCAGCGACGTTATCGTAGATTGCCTTGTTCGTTCCCGGCATCGCCGTCGCGTACAGTGACCCGAGGAAAAACACCGCTGCGAGCAAGGCTGCGTACGTCGGGGCACCAGCGACCAGCGTGACGCCGGCCGCCAACCCGACGAGGCCGAGTGTGAGTGTTCGCCCCTCTCCGAAGCGATCGACCAGCGCACCGACCGGCAACAGCCAGATCGCATACCCGAGCGTGAGTGCGGTGACGACGAGTCCCACCGAAAACCGAGAGAGCCCGAACTCATCGCGGAAAAACGGTGTCGCGGCAAAGACAGCGTAGTAACAGATACTTGCCGAGACCTGCCACAGCGTCACAAGCGAGACAGTCCGCCAGTACGACCGATCCATTGAACGTCGCGTGCTTGCGCGAGGACGTGCTTCACTGTGCTGATCTCGATGCCGTACACCACAGCCGGAACGTGGATCGACCGAAACGACGTTACTCGCCGTTCCACTCGCCGCCGACACGGTCGACACCCATCATCGCCTCACCAGGGTGTTCAGTGAACACGACCTTCATGTTCTCGTCGGGGATATCGAACGTCTCGCCGAGATACGTCATCGTCGCGACCGCGAACGCACGCTTGCGGTCGAACGACCGGCCCTGTCGAATCTCTGCGTCGAGAAACACCATCGGCCCCTCGACAGCCCGCCCGAGGTGGAGAGCGGCCGAGTCGTGTTCACGAATCGTCACCGCGACGTGACCCGCCGTCGTCGCCATCTCAGTCGTATACCGCTCCGTCACCCGCTCTGCGATCGCCGTTTTCTCGTCGGCTGACAACGACAGCGTCGTATCAAACTGTAACAGCGGCATACCTCGAGTTCGACAGCCGCTGTTTTGTGGGTTCCGACGGCCGGTCGATGCAGTTACGACTCGCGTTCCTCACTCGAGTCGCTCGCTCTGTGGTCTTCCTGACCTGTCAAAAGACAACTAGAGACGTGTTTACTTGACTCTTGGTCACCTGCCCGAACAATAGTGATAATTCCTGAATGGAATCGACACAATTTATAGTGCCTATTCGAAACAGATTCGAAAAATGGTGTACGACTCTCACAAAACACTTCAAAAATTCATTCAGAACGTCTGGATCTATCTGTGGCGGCTCAACGCACAGACGAAGGCGTATCTCACGCTCGATGGACCGGCCATGGTCAAAGATATGGACGGCGTTTCGGACGAGGAAAAGCGCCTCGCAGAGAAAGCGCTCAGTGACGGTGGCCAGACGACCGGCGAGGGGGCCGGGTCAGCTGCCAACGCTGGAAGCGGCGGCGACGGGCAAGGTGGCAACGACAAATCGCCCTTCGACGTCGACGGCTCGTACGGACTGCGCCAGAAGATCGGCTTCGTTCTCGGCCCGATCCTATTCGCGCTGATCTTCCTCGCGCCGACACCAGCCGGCCTCGAGCCCGCAGGTCAGGCCGTTGCGGCCGTCACCGCGTGGGTTGCGGTCTGGTGGATGTCGGAGGCGATTCCGATCCCCGCAACGTCGTTGCTGCCGATCGTCCTGTTCCCGTTGACCGGGGCGCTCCCGGTTGCAGAGACGACGCCGTCGTACGGGCACCCGCTGATCTTCCTCTTTATGGGTGGCTTTTTCCTCGCCATGGCGATGCAACGGTGGGGACTCCACAAGCGTATTGCACTGCGGACGATCAAGGTCGTCGGCACGAAGCCCTCGCGGCTCATTCTCGGCTTTATGATCGCCACGGCGTTCCTCTCGATGTGGGTCTCCAACAGCGCGACCGTGATGATGATGGTCCCCATCGCGCTGGCGGTCATCTACCAGACCGCTGATCTGGTCGACGAGACTGGACTCGACATCGACACCAGCGAAGGGAACTTCTCGTTCGGGATCGCGCTCATGCTCTGTATCGCCTACGGCGCCTCCGTCGGCGGCGTCGCGACGCTCATCGGCACGCCGCCGAACATCCTCTTTGCGGGCCAGGCGGGCGAACTCTTCGATACGACGATCGGCTTCGCCGAGTGGATGCTCTACGGCGTTCCGATCTCGATCGTCGGCCTGGTGGCCGTCTACATCTACGTCACCCGCGTTGCGATGTCTCCACAGTTCGACCAGCTGCCGATGGGAGCCGATACGATCGACGCCGAACTCGAGAAACTCGGCTCGATGAGTTCGCCGGAACGACGGGTGCTCGTCGTCTTTATCGGGATGGCCGCCGCCTGGATCGGAGCGAGCCTGCTCGAGCCAGTGCTCGGAATTACGCCGCCCGATGACGCCGACACCATCGTCGCCATCGGCGGCGCGTTGGTTCTGTTCACCCTGCCGACGAAGACCGAGGACGGTGACCACACCTTCCTGCTCGACTGGTCGAACGCGGTCGACATCCCGTGGGGTGTCATCCTCCTGTTCGGTGGCGGTCTCGCGATCGCCGCCGGCTTCGGTGAGACTGGCCTCGCAGTCTGGGTCGGTGAACAGCTCCAACTGCTCGAGGGCGTCTCGATGGTCCTCATCCTGCTGGCCGTCGTGATGATGACGATCTTCCTGACCGAAGTGACCTCGAACACGGCGACGACGGCGATGTTGATGCCGATTCTCGCCGGTGTCGCGGTCGGGATCAGCGTCCACCCATACGGGCTGATGATCGCCGGCGCAACCGCAGCCTCGTTCGCGTTCATGCTGCCGGTTGCGACGCCGCCGAACGCGATCGTCTTCGGCAGCGGCTACATTTCGCTGCCACAGATGGCCCGCGTCGGGGCTGGTCTCAACGTTATCGGGATCATCCTGATCACGCTCGTCGCAGTCGTCTGGCTGCCACTTGCCTGGGGAATCGACATCACTGCGATCCCAGCCGAGTTCGTCGAGCAGTGGGACTCGTAGCGACTGTGTCCTGACTCCGCGGCTCACTATTTTCGATTCGATCGCAGGCACCTGCAATCGTGCCGGCGCTGTCTCTCAACTCGAGCGCCAGCTTCGAGTCCGAGTACTGCGGTGTGTCGACTCCAACTGAGTGCGTCGGGAACAGCACTGAAAGCGGTGTTGTGACTGCCAACGACACACTACAACAATGCTGGTCTGCTGTCGCCGCTCTTGAATAACCAACGGTAACGCGATTCCAGTCGGCTGAGAACCGGTGTCGAGGTTGATACCCCTGTTGGAACATGGCACAAACGAGACGGAATGCCAGACTCGGACACCCCAGCACAGCAACAGACAGACGCAATCCTCGAGGCCCTCGATGGCTCGGGTCCGGCGACGACCGTTGAACTGGCGACCGCGCTCGATACCCATCCAATGACTGTCGAACGCTACTGTCAGACACTGCAGCGAGACGGCTGCATTCGTCGCTGTACGGGCGGGATGTACACGCTTGTCGAAACCAGCACGGAGCGACTGCCGACGCGACTCGCGGACTAACTGCTTTTTCGACGCGCTCGAGGTTACTGTCGCTCGAGTGAGAACTCGCATTTGCCTGGTTCGTCCTCGCGGGCTGTCTCAGCGGCCGGCTCGCCGCCCTGGAGTTCGGCCGTTGCACACTCGAGACAGTAGTGATTGTAGCCGACGGACCTCGTATAGATGGGAATGCCCACAACGGCGTACTCCTCGCGGTAGCGCCGAACCATCCCTTGCTCGATTCGTGAGCCACAGGCGACACAGCGTTCGCGACACTGTTCTTCGGGCCGGATCACTCGCTGGTCGACGCTCTGGACCCACCCGAACTGCGACGGCGCGTGGCGACGCTCGAGTCGCCGACGAAACCGTGGGTTGACAAAGAGGCCGACCGCCGTCGTGACGAACGCGAGTCCAAACAGGATGGTTGCGCCGACTGTGGCCGAGGTAGTGAGCCCGAACTCGAGCAGGACGCGCCCGCCAGCCCCGGCGAGCATGAGCCCGAGCACAACCAGCGACCAGCCGGCGATCCCGTACAGGAGGTCGGAGACGGAATCGGCGAGTGCGACGACACTGGACGTCGAATCGGACATCTCGAGCGAATATTGTCAGCGGTCGACTATGAGTGTTCTGTCGATGCTCACGAACAGCACCCGCGAGCCATCCACAGCGATCGACTCAGACGAGCTTCCGCAGCAGCCGATAGCCTGCATCACGCAGCGTATCGGGCAGGAAGCGGGCGTAGACGCCGTACTGGGCGAGCACCCCGACCGGATATCGTGCCGGCGGTTCGGAGACGGTGCTCGCCTCGAGAATCGCATCCGCGACGTCCTCGGACGAGGAGGCGAAGGGACCGCCCGACCCGCCGCCGATTAGCTGCATCTCGTCGTACAGTTCGTACAGCGTCTCGTAGGCCGGCGTTCGCTTCTCTTCGGGTAACTCCTCGTCGACGCGCTCGGTGAAGTTCGTCTCGACTGGCCCGGGTTCGATGACAGTGACGTCGATGCCGAACTCATCAACTTCCGCTCGCAGTGAGTCGCTCATCGCCTCGAGGGCGTGTTTCGAGCCCGCGTACGCGCCCGAGCCGGGGAACGAGATTCGGCCGACGACGCTCGAGACGTTGATGATTCGGCCCGCGCCCTGGGCGCGCATGTGCGGAAGCGCGGCCCGGACGAGTCGGTGAGGGCCGTAGACGTTGACGTCGAACTGTCGGTGGAGATCGACCGTCGAGACGTCTTCCATCGGCCCCATCTGGGCGTAGCCGGCGTTGTTGACCAGACAGTCGATCGAGCCGCCGCGTTCGACGGTTCGTTCGACGACCCGTGCGACCTGTTCGGGGTTGGTGACGTCGAGTTCGAGCGTCGTACAGCCCGCTTCCTCAAGTGCCTCGATATGGTCGGTGTTTCGTGCCGTTGCGAACACCTGCCAGTCGTTCTCGAGAAACGCCGTCGCGGTCGCCCGGCCAATGCCCGACGAACAGCCGGTGATCAGCACGCATTTCTTGCGGGTGTAGCGGTCGTCTCTCTGGTCTGCTTCGTGATCGTCCTCGACGACGGTGCCAGCCGGCCCGTCGTCGGTTTCCTCGACGTCCTCAGCGGTGGCCATACATGACTGGTTCGAGAGACGATACCTAAGTATCGACGGTTTGTCGCGCTCATCGGACGGTCCAATTGGCGTGAGTCTCGTTTCCCGAGAAAGCCTTGAGCCAGTGTTGGGACGACCAGCCCGAAAGCCCCCGAGCCAGTCGGCTCGCGCGCCTCGCTGCGCGCTCACTCCGTTCGCGTGCTTGCGTCGTCGTGCGTCGCCGACTGGCCCGGCCCCTTTCAGTCCCACCCCCGCGGGCAGCTGGTTGGGTCGCTGTCGTCGGTAGATGGTCAAGCAGCTATCGAGAGGGGGTCGAGAGTACACTCTCGGACATAGCTGGTCATCACTCCTCGAGGCCGCGTTTCGCCTCGTCGGCGTAGCTGTCGGCCAGTCGGACGGGCTCGGGGAGCTTGTACGAGTCGGCGAGCGCGAGGACGATGTCGGCCGCGGTGTCCGGGCCGACGCGATGGCCGGGGCTGACGTACAGCGGATTGATGTACCGATTCGGCGAGTCGTACTGGCGCGTCTGGACGGCGTAGCCAAGGAGGGTTCCATCGGGCGCATCGACCCGCGCGTTGGCCTCGATCGGGACGCGAGTCCCTTCCGCGAGGTTCTCGAGGTCGCCTCGAGGCGAGCCACAGAGTAAGCTCTTGGCGACGCCAACGGCTGGCACGTCACGGACGACGCCGATGTGGGTCGCGATGCCGGCCTGGCGGAAGTGGATGCGACCACTGCCATCGAAGAGCAACAGGTCGGGGTCGACGGAGAGTGCCTCGAGCGCCTCGAGGATCGGCCCGCCCTCGCGGAACGCGAGCAGGCCCGGAATGTAGGGGATTTCGAGTGGCGTCACCGCGTGGACGCGTTCGATCACCTCGCCGCCGCGCATGGCGACGACGGCGGAAAGCGCGCGGTCCTGCTCGCCCTCGGCATTGGTGAGAAACGACTGGTCGACGCCGGCGACGATCGGCGGGTCGTCGGGACTCGAGGCCGCCGCGAGGGGATCGCCGAGCGTCGACGGATCGAACGCAAAGTCGTCCTCGAAGACGGCGGCGTCCGCGATCTCGCGCTGGAGGGCTTCCATCTCCGCGCGCTCGAGTCCGGAGTCGGGTGCGAGGTCGGGCCGGGGTGGCATAGCTGCTCGAGGGTTGGCAGCGGGCGAAAATCAGTGTCGGGGTTCCAAACGAGGGCTCAGAAGCGACGACGGCCGCCCGGACCACCGGGACCGCCAGGTCCGCCGGGACCGCCTGGGCCACCGCCGAGTTGGAACTGACTCGGCGCGCGGACGTTCTGCGTGCGCTTGATGTACTCTCCGTAGCCGAGTCCGATCACCAGCCCAACGAGGTGGGCCATGTGGGCAATCCCACCACCTCCCCCAGCACCAGCACCAATGAAGAGGACGCTTACGAGCGCGGTAAGCCCGGTCAGAATCCAGATCGGAACCGGGAGGACGAAATACAGGTACACCGTGAGATTGGGGTTCAAAACCGTGATCACACCCATGATCGCGAGCGCGGCACCGCTTGCGCCGAGGACGGAACTTGGGTCACCCTGTGCAGCCGAGATTCCGATCTGGCCGAGTCCGGCGAGCGCACCGCTCACAATGAACAGGACCGCGAAGTCCCGCGAGCCGACGTAGCGCTCCACGAGCGGGCCGAAAAAGAATATCACGATGCTGTTGAAGATGATGTGGAAGATTCCGACACCGCCGGGTTGAGCGAAGAAGGGCGCGTGAGCGAAGATAGAAGTCACCCATGTCCAGATATAGAGCGGATTCTCGGAGGAGAGTACGAACAACGTATCATGGAGGGCCCACCCACCGATCAGCCACGCGAGGAACTGCCCCATCATCGTGACCCACATGATCGCAAGGAACAGGTAGGTCATGTTCCCGCGGAAGTACGCGAGTGGGCCACCTGGTCCCGTATCAATCGGAAGTTTGTCAGTGATACTCGAGGCCTTCGATTTGCTCCCTCCGCCGTTTACGGAGTCGTCGAACCCGCTGTCGAACACCCCCTGCGGATCGTTCCAGTTCTGCAGCCCCGCACAGCTGTGGTTTTCGGGGAGCCGGTGTTCCGAACAGTAGGTCCCCCCACAGTGCCGACAGTTGTAGGGCATGCTTTCTTCCTTCCCACAGACGTCGCACGTGGCCATTGGCGGGGGGTATGTGTGGCACCGCTAAGGGATTTGGGGTTCAGGCCGTCTCGTGAGTGTGCGCTCGCGACGACAGCCTCGAGTCGCCGGACTGTACATTTTTGCCTACCCAACCCGGATATCGGGACGTGCAAGCATACGAGCGCAAGCAGCTGCTCGAGCGGGTCGAACGCGAGAGCGCGACCGTCGGCGCGGACATTCCCGAGACGATCACCGTCCAGGGCGAAGATATCGACCTCCGGACGTTCGTTTTCGAGATCAAACGCCGCGAGACGGTGCCAGCCGGCGAACGCGACCGTGTCGAGCAGGCCAAACGGAACTTGAGACGCGAGCGAAACGAGCGCATCGAACTGATCGAGGAGGGCAACATCACCCGCGAAGAAGGCGAGGAACTCGCCGGCAGCATCATCGGCATCGATCGGGCACTCAACGCCTTAGAGAGCCTCGGCCCGACGGACTTAGAGCGCGAACAGAAGGCCCAACAGGCCGCCGATACGAAACGCTGGATGTCGTTCCTACAGCAAGCGCTCGGCCGAGACGACGACGGCGCGGCACGGAGGGGGCGCTGATGGCGACCAACGCCGAGATCGCCGGCCGATTCGAGGAGTTCGCCGACTTGCTCGAGGCCGATGACGTCGAGTACAAACCCCGCGCCTACCGCCGGGCAGCCGAGAACATCCGCGCCCACCCCGTCCCGATCTCCGATCCCGTCGCGAGCGGCAACGAGGACGTCCTCGAGGAAATCGACGGCGTCGGCGACGCCATCTCGGCCAAAATCGTCGAGTACGTCGAGACCGGGACGATCGAGGAACTCGAGGAGCTGCGCGCGGAGTTGCCGATCGACATCGCCGACATCACCCGCATCGAAGGCGTCGGCCCCAAAACCGCGGGCAAACTGTATCGCGAGTTGGGTGTCGAGAGCTTAGACGCCCTCGAGGCAGCCGCCGAGGCCGGCGACGTTCAGGAGATCAAGGGCTTCGGCCCGAAGACCGAACAGAACATTCGGGACAACCTCGAGTTCGCCCGCCAGATCGGCCAGCGCTACCTACTGGGGGAAGGGCGACCCCTCGCCGACGACGTGCTCGCGTTTCTCGAGGGGCTCGAGGCCGTCGAGCGCTGTGAGGTCGCGGGCTCGATCCGCCGGTGGCGCGAGACGATCGGCGACGTAGACGTGCTCGCGGCGACGGATGCGGGCGAGGACGTCGTCGAGGCGTTCGTCGACTGGGAGTCGGTCGACGGCGAGATCGAATCCGGTCCCGAGAAGGCAAGCGTCCGCGTTGGCGAGATTCGCGTCGACCTACGGGTCGTCGTCCCAGAGGAGTTCGGCTCTGCGCTGCAGTACTTTACGGGCAGCAAGGACCACAACGTCCGGCTTCGCAACTACGCGATCGACCGCGGGATGAAGCTCAACGAGTACGGCGCGTTCGACGTGAGCGAGATCGACGCCCCCGATGCCGGGCTGCGTGTCGGCGACCGCGTCGCGGGCGACACGGAGGCGGGAATGTACGAGGCGCTCGGCCTGCCGTGGATCCCACCGGAGCTGCGCGAGGATCGCGGGGAGATCGCCGCCGCCGAGAACGACGCGTTGCCGGACCTGCTCACACGCGCGGACATTCAGGGAGATCTCCACACCCACACCGAGTGGTCCGACGGCAACACCTCACTCGAGGCAATGGTCGAAGCCGCCACGGAGTTGGGCTATGAGTACTACGGCGTCGCCGACCACGCCGAGGGGCCCGGCATCGTCGGCGGGATGGGGCTTTCGAACGCCGAGATTCTGGGACAGGTCGAGCTCGTCCGCGAGCTCGACGCCGACAGCGAGATCGCCGTCTTCGCGGGTATCGAAGCCAACGTCGACGCCGACGGCGAGATCGGCCTCTCCGAGGACGTGATCGACGCGCTTGACGTCGTCGTCGCCTCGCCACACAGCGGCCTCGATCAGGACGCCCAGACGGCGACCGACCGCCTCGTCCGCGCCATCGAAAACCCCGCAGTGGACGTGTTGGGACACCCGAGCGGCCGATTGCTCAACGAACGCTCCGGCCTCGAGTTCGACGCGACTGCCCTCGGAGAAGCTGCCGCTGCCAACGACACCGCTCTCGAGATCAACGCCAATCCACGGCGGCTCGATCTCTGGGGGAGCGCTGTTCAGGCGGCTCTGGAGAAGGGGGCACCGATCGCGGTCAACACCGACGCCCACCAGCCATCGACCCTCGAGTACATGCGCTGGGGTGTCCACACCGCCCGGCGCGGCTGGGCTGAACCAGACGACGTCATCAACACGTGGGGGCTCGAGGAACTGCGCGCGTTCTTGCACTGACTCCGATGAAGCTCCTGCTCGACGTCATGTGCGGCGGCGTGGTCTCGTATCTGCGGATGTGCAACCACGACACCGTCTACGCCGGCGACCGTGGACTCGAGGCCGACGACGCCCTCCTCGACGTGGCTCGAGCCGAGGATCGAACGCTGATCACGAGAGACGTCCAACTCGCCTCTCGTGCCGACAAGTCGATCCTCCTCGAGTCACGCGACGTCGAGGACCAACTCGCCGAACTCGCGGCCGCGGGCGTAGAGCTGACGCTCGCAGCCGAGCCAGCGTTCTGTGGCCGGTGTAACGGGCGACTCGAGGGCGTCGAGCCGCTGGCGTCGACACCCGAGTATGCGCCCGATCCTGCCGAAGTCGAGAGCTGGCGCTGCCGACGCTGTGGACAGTATTTCTGGCGTGGCAGCCACTGGGATCGGGTTGCAAAGACGCTCTCGGCGATCCGGCGAGGCGGCGACGAGCCGTGACCTGCGACCGCATTCGGGACTCTCACAGCGGCGAGCTGACCCGAACGGTTTCGTCGGTCGACGACGAACGTACTGGAGCAATGACAAACGGTAACAACGATCTCGATAGAGCGGGGAGACAGGCAGCGTACATCGCCAACGAGTGGAGCAACGACCCTGCGATCATGCAAACCCAAGCACTCTGTTACGTCGGGATCCAACTCGAGCGAATCGCGGACGCACTCGAAGAGGAGTAGTCGGCCGACGGCGTCGAGGAAAGGGTTACGTAACAGTTACAAAATTTGGCAGCAAACAGCAGCAGTCAGCATCAAAACGAGATGCTAACCCAAACCCTTAAATGTATATCTAATATACATAGTGGTATGGCCGAGTTCACGTTCCAAGGCGAGGAAGCAATCACGAAAGACGTGACAAAAACAGGAACGGGCGCGCACGTCTTCGTCCCGAAAGAATGGCTTGGTGAAGAAGTCGCCGTCATCCGACTCTCCCAAGACGACTAACACCACACATGTCCTCTACACACCTCTCACTCCCACTACGACTGCCAGATGAGGAGCGAGAGCGATACAATAGACTCGCTGACCTCACTACGCAGACAGCGAACACACTCATACAGCAGTACTGGACACCAGACTATCTTACAGAGATTAACGAGTCCTCGTATCAAGCGTGGAAATACTTTGACGAACAAGAAGCGTTTGAACAGTTCGACATCTATCTCCCCAGTCGATACAAACGCTGCCTCCTCCAGAAAGTTGGAGAAACACTTCGCAGTCACGCTGACAAACGAGAAGCCTTTCAAACAGTCAAACCGCTGCTTCCAGACCACAAGATTCGACGCATCCATACACGCCGAATCAAAAACCGACTTTGGGAATCCGAGGAATACCTCTCATCAGGTTACGTTGACTTGCTTATCGACCAGTTGAATGCTTACTACAACGTTCACGGCACGTATCCGGCCACGTACTTTGACTTTCAAGAGTGCCCTGAATATTCCTCTGGTGTGCTACCGTATTCAGCTGATGACGGCCCTACCAGCGGACAGGCAGTCAAATACCAGTACGATGAATCCACGAAACAACTCACTGTCGAACTCAAAACACCCGATACACTCGAACCCGAGACGTATGGGGATTGGACATGGACAGAATACACTCTTGATGGATACGAATCATTCAACGAGTTCGTTGAACACGGTAGTCTCTCTGCTCCGTCGTTCCACCCCAACACGTCGAAACGAGGGGACGAATACCACGAGTTATCGTTCCCTGTCGAAGTCGAACACGCAGACACCTCTGACGACGTTGACACAGTGTTGTCGATTGATGGCGGTCTGCGGAAAGATGCAACCGCTGTCGTCGTGGACAGTGATGGCGAACAACTCTCAACGCCATATTTCATTCAAAACACCGAACGGGAGAGAATGCGGAACCTGAACCGTGAACGCAACCAACTCAACTCGAAACTCGCAGACCTCCGACGACAGGGACGCGACCATACAGACCACTTCAAACATATCCAGTCAGAGTACGAGCGAGTGAACAACAAGATTCGACACAAACGCGAACAACTCGTACACGACGTAGCCAACCAAATACTCGCACTCGCTCTCGTGTACGATGTGGACGCTATTGTCCACGAAGATTTGCGATCACTCTCTCCTCCACGAGGTGAGGGACAGTTGTCGTGGGAGTTGTCGTCGTGGGCGCGGCGAGAGAGTATCAAGAGCATCGAATACCGCGCCGATATTGCTGGTATTCAGGTTGAACGAGTGTATGCAGGGAACACGAGTCGGTCGTGTCCTCGCTGTGGCTCTACAGGACATACAACGAAATCGCCTGACCACTACTACGAGGTCTGGCACGGCGGTCACTTCCGTTGCGACAACACTCGGTGTGGCTTTCAGGCTGACCGTGATTACGTTGGCGCTGTCAACGTGGCGCGAGTGTTCTTTGCGGAATCGGACTCGCTGGACTCTGATTTCACATCTTCCTATACGGGAGATTTTGAAATCGAGCTAGCTAGCCGTTCCGCTGGCTCGTGTCCTATGTTCGGTGATTCGCTTATCGCGTATACTGGACAGTCGAGAGTGACTGCTGGTGGCGGGTCGGCGTTTATCGCGCCCGCTGTCACTCCGACAGGGACGAAAAACGCGGTTAGCAGCAAAAGTTCTGTGTCAAGCCCAGCGACACACAGTTACTCTCTCTTTGTGAGAGATACTGCTGTTTGCTGCTGAAAATTGGAACGGTGGTCGATCAGTAGACGGAGACGTCGTCGAACCGGCCGTCGTAGGCGATGTGGTGTGGATGTGTCGGCTCAGTGCCCGACAGAAAGAGCCGATCGACCTTCTCCCAGGTATTTTCATAGGCGAGATGGGCAAGTTCGCGTGCTGTCGTTCGCCACCGCTTGCAGCCGTTGTCGTAGACGACTCGTCTGGCGACACCGTCTTTGAGTGCAGCGACGAGGTCGGCTTCGGTTTCGATGGCTCGCTCGAACGCGGTGTGTGCGACCCCGACAGAACGCGGAAGATGAGCGTACGACGACGCAAACGGCGGATACCCCAGTCGTTCGGCGATCCCACGCGCCCGCTCGTTGTGTGTTGGCAGATGTTTCGGATTGAAGATTTCGACGGCCTCGATGTCGTTTCGGTACTGTTGTAAATCCGCCTCTGTGAGGCTGACGTTGGCAAATTCGGGATGGGGAGCAAGCACCGCAGCCTCCTGTCGTTCGAACTCGTCCATCGCCGCCTCGAGCGGGATGAAATCCGGCACCGGCTCCTCGAGGCCGATCGCCAGAACGTGTTTCCGATTTCGCCACGAGCCGGTGAACACCTCCCGTGCGGGAATCACCAGCAGCTCATCGCTCGAGTAGCTGGCGGCCTGTCGTCGAATGTCGGGGAGTCGAGTGAAATGCGGTGCGTAGACGATCGCGTCGAGTCCCGCAGCACGGGCCTGCTCGACGACCGCGTCGTTGAGCACCTTTACGTGACAGTCAACTCGAGCCTCCGCTGCTATGCCGTCGCTCACGGGAGCCTCTTTTGCGACACTCGAGTTATGAATTCTGGTTTTGTCGCCACGCGACCGTCCCGCGATTGTAGCGACCAGCGACTACTCACCGGGCCACTCGTCGGCGGCGAGTGGCTCGCCCTCGAGGAAGGCTGTGATCCCCTCGTGGGCATCCGCAGTCGTGCAAAGGGCCCCAAACTGCTCGTTCGAGTACTCGAGTGCGTCGTCGTACTCGCGATCGAACATTTCGTAGACCGCCTTTTTCCCCATCTGGACGGCCGTTGGACTCTTGCTCGCGATCGTCTCGGCAAGGTCGACCGCCGTCGCTCGGTGCTCGCCGTCCGGGACGACACGGTTGATCAGCCCCCATTCGAGCGCTGTCTCGGCGTCGATCAGGTCGCCGGTTAGAACCAACTCGAGACATCGTTTTCTGGGGAGTGCTTTCATCAACGGCACGGACGGCCCCATACAAAACAGGCCGACCTTCGGTGCTGTCGCTCCAAACTGGGCTCCCTCAGCAGCCACAGCCAGATCACAGGCGGCGACCAGCCCGATGCCGTTGGCAGCCGCATGTCCGTGTACTGCCGCGATTACGGGGGTTCCCATCTCGGCGACCGTCTGGAACGGCGCTTCCATTACCGTGACCCACTCCTCGTACTCCGCTTTGGTCTCGTGGTCGTCGTGTTCGGAGAGGTCGATTCCGGCTGAGAACGTCTTACCCGCGCCATCGATGACGATTGCTCGGATATCGGACGCCGCCTCGAGCGCGTGCAACGCATCGTCGAGGTCCCGTGCGAGTCCTGTACTGAACGTGTTCATCGCCTCGGGTCGGTCGAGGGTGATCCGTCCGACATACTCCTCGCGACTGATCGCGACCGACTCGAGTTTCCCGGTGTTCGGTATCTCGTTTGTCATATTAAATAGCGTATCTAATCATGAGGATAACACACATCATGAATCGACCGGTCGGACACAGAGCGGCTCCCCTACTGTTGGCACTGTCGGCGGCCTCGAGACGGAACGCGAAAGCTCTCGTCACGACATCGCCGCACGAACTGCGTATCTGAGCACGCTGCTTGGCTGCGAAAAGATCATTACCCACGCCACTCGAACCATTCACTGAGAGTGAATGGCCTGGGAATGCGGAATCGACGGCTGTGGGGCGGTGTTCGAGGACGCCGAGTCGACGATCGTCCATCAAGCGACGGAACACACACGGCAGGAGTGTCAGGTCTGTGGTACCGTCGTTCCTGACGGCTACCTCGCGATTCGACACGCCTTCACCGAGCATAGTCGCGCCGAATACGTCCGCGCCTACGGTGCGAGCTCCGAAGAAGTCCGCAACCGGGAGGAACTGTTAGCGGAAGTCGAAGACGTTGCGGATATGGAAACGATCGCCGCTGAACTGAAACGATAGCGGCCGTCTCTCCGCGACTTGTCTGCCCGGGCGGTATCGGCTTCCCAACCCACTGTTTCCGACTGGGAGATACCGAACAGCCGATAATACGTCTATCCGTGAATCACCGCTTCCCGTCGACAATCAGTATATGGCCTGTTGACATCTGTTGGGTCTGTGCGCTACGTCGAGGTTACGATTCCAACCGGCCGGAAAGGAGCAGTGCTCGATATCCTCGAGGACGAGGATATCGACTACATTGTCAGCGACGAGACCAGCGATCGTGACTACGTCGCCGTCGTCAGGTTCCTGTTGCCCAGTCAGGCCGTCGAACGCACACTCGATCGGTTGACGGAAGCCGGAATCAGCGACGACGCGAACATTGTCGTCTTCGACACCCAGACCGTTCTGTCCGCCGAGTTCGCTCAGCTCAACGCAAAACACAGCCGCGACGGATCGGTCGGTGATCGGCTTTCGAGACAGGAGTTACAGACGAGAGCGGCGGGCCTGACGCCCTCGTTTCCCGTCTACGCGATGATGACCTTCATCAGCGCGATCGTCGCGACGTCCGGCCTGTTGCTCGATTCGCCGGCCGTCGTTGTCGGATCGATGGTAATCGCCCCACTGATCGGCCCAGCCCTCGCTGCCAGCGTTGGGACAGTCATCGCCGACACCGAGCTTCGATCAACCGGTTTCATTTACCAGTTCAGTGGCCTCGGTATTGCGGTGCTCGGATCGATCATGCTCGCTGGTCTCGTCCGAATCGTCGGCCTCGAGCCAGCTGGAATCGATATCGTTGCCATTGCGGAACTGGAAGAACGGGTCGCACCGAACTTGCTCGCGCTCGTCATTGCACTCGGTGCCGGTGTCGCGGGTATCTTGAGTCTCACACGAGAACTGTCCGAGGCGATCGTCGGCGTCATGATCGCCGCCGCGCTTATTCCGCCAGCTGCGGCTGTCGGGATCGCCCTCGCATGGGGGATGTATGGCGCTGCCGCCGGCGCACTCATACTGACGCTGGTCAATACGTTGTCGATCAACTTCGCCGCACTGGTCACGCTCTGGGGTGGTGGGTATCGACCGGCAGGACTGTTCTCCGTCTCTACTGCCCGCCGGCAGACGCTTGCGTTCGCGGCGATCCTCGGACTGGTCATGGTACTGTTGCTGGTCCCACTCGTCAGCGCAACGGTCGTCGAATTTCGCTCCGCGCAACTCGAGTCGGAGGTCGAAACCGACGTCAACGCCGTGCTTACCGACCCAGAATACGCGCATCTCGAAGTCGAATCGGTCGACGCCGAACTTGACGATGAGTATCCGATCCGATCAGTCGAGCGGGTCGTCATTGTCATCTCTGGGACCGGGGTTGCCTCGGGAGACAGCCTGACCGACCGACTCGTCGCGGGGGTCGACTCCCACACTGATGAGTCAGTTGCCGTCGAAGTTCGGTTCGTCGCTGCCGAACACCGAACGACGGACGAGACGGCACACGCCGTTACGGACCGTCACTGGACTGTTCTGCCTAGCGATTCGTCGCTCGCTGCTCCTTGAAACGGTCGTCTAAAAGTATTCGACTCGCGCTCGTCACTGTCTGCTCACGGGCACAGTGTGCCCGTTCGCATGGTTCGACGAACTATCGTTCGTCACTGTATTCAGCGCGGCAGTGCCGCGTTGACTGCTTGACGAGCGCGTTAGCGCTCGTCACTGTGCTCACGGCGCGATGCGCCGTTCGCTCTTCGACGAACTATCGTTCGTCGCTGTCAAGCACGCGGATCTGATCGCCCCGCACTGTCACCGGAATCGGAACCGTGGCCTCGTACAGTTCGACTGTCACCTGATCTTTACCTTCGTCGATGCGCTGGACCTGGGCTTTCTCGCCTTTGAACGGGCCAGCGATGAGTTCGACGATGTCTCCCTCGGCGATCCCTTCGACGTCCGGTTTCGGCGAGAGGAAGTGCTCGACTTCCGTAATGTCGGAGGTGCCGGGGACGATACTCTGGGCGTGGGGAATGTCCTCGAGGACACGGCTCAACACATTGTTCCCCTCGGCTTCGACCATCACGTAGGAGGTCAGCGAATCGGGAGCGAGTGCAGCGTGAATCTCTGGCTCCTCGCGGTTGATGATCATATCTGCCACGGTGCGCTCCTGACTCGCCGTGGTCTTGACTGCGTAAATGCCCATTAGAAACCACCAGTCAGGATGAGCATGATACCCCCGATAAGGAAGCCGATCAGCCCGATGAGCAGGATCCCTGCGCCGGCGATCTTCGACACCTGAAGGAATTCCTCAGTAGTGGGTGTCGTCGCCATTTTCAACACCCGAACGTATGAGGTCAGGTCGTACGGAACGTCCATATATGTCTAGTCACAACGCTGCTTCTTTTATCTGTCTTTCGTGTCTGCTGGATAACTGGGTCGACATCACTGCCGATGGGGCAGCGACAACAGCCCAACGTTGCACTCGACGACCCGGCGACCAAACCACTCGAGGACAAAGCGGACGTGTTATGGCCGAAGATGATACCGACCGGACAGACGAGTACGAGGCAGAACAGGAAGCCGAGATCGAGGACGAACTCGAGCGGATCGACCGCGATCCCGACGAGGCCGATGCCGGTGACAACGACCTCGGGACCCAGAACGCACCACGGGAAGACGCGGCCGACCTGAAGGACCTCGAGGAAACAGCGGATACCGAGGAGCGAGCAGACGCAGACGGATCCTGACCGCGACGACAGCCGCTTTTGTGCTGTCTCGACGCCGGATTTCGGTTCAGATCGACCATCGGTCTGCTGTCCGTCAGTTCTGGCGTGACCGCGAGCCGTCCTGCAGTCGAGCCGGTACATTGGTACAGCAGACCGTCTCACTGCACCGCTGGCAACACTTCGTAAACCCCCTCGAGGGCAAGCCCCCAAACACTTGTTTGAAGCCGATGTGGGATCGTGTATAAAATCGACCGCTTACGGCACGTCGACGTCAGGCCGGGGCTCGAGGGTCAACTCGACCGTTTGGCGCTCGCCATCGCGGATGACCTCGATAGCGACCGTCTCATCAGGCGTCGTTTCGAGTGCGAGCGTCGAGGAAAGCCCATCCTGGTTGGGAATTTCCTGGTCGTCGATAGCGACGATAACGTCGCCGCCGACCGGGACGACATCACCGTCGATGGTCGTTCCGCTGTCTGCTGGCTCGAGGACGCCGTCGGCCGGTGCGTCGGGGACGACGTCTGTGACCAGAACGCCTCCCGGCTCCGAAATCTCGTTGGCGTCAGCGACCAGCGGGCCAACAGGAAGGACGTTGACCCCCATGTAAGCGTGATCGTAGGCCCCCTCTTCGATGAGTGCAGGAACGACGCGGTCAGCAAGGAGCCCGGAGATCGCAAAGCCGATCGTCTGGCCAGCACCGGCGAAGACGACGCCGACGACATCGCCCTCGAGGTCGACGAGTGGGCCACCGCTGTTACCGGGGTTGACTGGCGCGTCGGTCTGGATCGCTGCCGGAATCGAGAACCCGGTCGGACTCGGAAGTGACCGATCGATACCGCTGATGATCCCCTGCGAAATCGACGCATCGAGGCCCAAGGGATTGCCCAGCGCGAGCACTTCCGACCCGATTTCGGGCTCGCTGTCGGCAAACGAGAGCCCGTCAGGGCCATCTGGCATCTCGTCGACGTCGAGCACGGCCAGATCACTGTGGATGTCCGTCCCAACGACAGACGCCGCTCGCCACTGTTCGTCGCGAAACTGGAGTTCGACCTCGCTTGCCCCACGGACGACGTGGTGGTTGGTCACGACGTGGTCGTCGTCGATGACGAACCCAGAGCCGAGCCCGCCGGGAAGCGATTCGTCGGCTCCGAACACGTTGACGAGGACGACGTCGTCGATGGTCTCCTCGTAGGCGGCACTGTACGGACTGCCCGCGTCGAGGTCATCGCTCTGGGCGCTCGAGTCACCGATCACTGTGTGACTGCTGGCAGCTGCAGAGCCACCGGCGCAAAGTGCCGTGGCAGCGCCGACAGTCAGACCCAGCACTCGCCGGCGACTGACGCGAGTTTGCTCTGAAGACATGCCCATTGCCACCCCGAGGAGTCCAATAAAACATTCACCAGCACGCCCATCCCGAACGGTGGGGGCTCGTACGGACTGTTGTCGTCACGTCCCGCCGATCACCGACCCCGCTGCTGGTGGTTGGAACAGCAGGCCGTATCACCACTCCCCGGCCGCTGCCGGCCGTCGCTTATTGTCGCTGGCGAGCCATAGAGAGACATCCGAACTGCTCGCTAACTGTCCCCTGTCACAATCACACTACCTGTATGGAGTATCTACCGCTACGTGACTACGCGCTCATCGGCAACGACGACCGCTGTGCACTCGTCAGCCGCCACGGATCGATCGACTGGTGTTGTTTCCCACACCTCGAGTCACCGAGCGTCTTCGCTCGGATTCTCGACGCCGATCACGGTGGTCAGTTCGCCGTGTACCCGACCGCCGACCACGAGTCGAATCACTGCTATGCCGATCGAACGAACGTTCTCAAGACGACCTTCGAAACTGAGCGCGGACAGGCGACCGTAACCGACTTCATGCCGATTCGAGCCGGTGGAATGCCAAGCGATGAGCGCTTTCAGCAGGCGATCTACCGTCGTCTCGAGTGCGATCGGGGATCGATCGAATTACGACTCGAGTTCGAACCGCGGTTCGACTACGCTCGCAGGGAGGCGACACTGGAGCCGACAGCCGACGGTGTCCGCGCCACGAGCAGTGATGAGCCAGCGGGCGACGACAGGGCCGAAGCCACGGACAGGGAGGCCGATACTGGCAGCGAGCAGCTTCATTTGATCGGTGACCTCGAGTTCGCAATCGATGAGACGGAACCGTCGGCGACGGGAACGGTTTCGCTCACGGCGGGCGAGCGTTGCTGGGTCGGTGTCCAGTACGGTGGCCGAGAGCCGATGGCGTCGATCGATCGTCAAGCGACGCTCGACGAGACGAAACGATACTGGCGCGAGTGGGTTGGGTCCCGTGATGAGGTTCCAGCGCCGATGCCCGAGCGCTGGCACGAGATGGTCGTCCGGTCGGAGCTCCTGTTGAAACTGCTCATCCACCACGAGACAGGAGCGATTCCGGCCGCCGCGACGACCTCGATCCCCGAAGCCATCGGCGAGCCACGGACCTGGGACTACCGATACAACTGGATTCGTGACGCGAAGTTCACCGTGCAGGCGTTACACGATACGGGCCACCGACAGGAAGCCCGCGACTACTTTGATTGGTTTGCGGACATCGCTCGACGCGATCCGGCGAAGATTCAGCCGCTGTACGGTCTCCATGGCGAGGAGCACATCGAGGAGCACACGCTCGAGCATCTCTCTGGCTATCGCAATACGGGACCCGTCCGGATCGGGAACGGAGCCGCCCCACAGCGGCAACTCGACGCGTACGGGACGATCGTACAGGCGATCTACGAGACGATCAAGTTCGACGAAGACATCCCACTCGACAGCGACGACTGTGATGCGATCTGTGACATCGTCAGCTACGTCTGTCGACACTGGGACGAGCGTGATGCCGGTATCTGGGAGTTTCGAGACGAACGGCGGCACTTCCTTCACTCGAAACTGTTGTGCTGGGTCGCACTCGATCGGGGAATCGCACTCGCAACCGAAAACGACTTCGAGGCACCTCTCGAGGAGTGGCGCGAGAACCGAGCCGCCCTCCGCGAGACTATCGAGGACCGCGGATTCAGCGAGAACGCAAACAGCTTCGTCCAGCACTTCGAGACCGAGACGGCGATCGACGCGACTGCTCTTTTGATACCGATCTACGAGTTCCTCCCGCCCGAAGACGACCGCGTACAGGCGACGATCGACACCGTTCTCGAGCAGTTGACGACCGACGATGGACTCGTCGTCCGGTTTGTCGACAGTGATATCCGCCAGGACGAGAAGAAGGCGTTCTTCCTGTGTTCGTTCTGGCTGATCGACGCGCTCGTCCTCTCGAACCGTCTCGAGCGCGCGCGGAAGTACTTTGAAAACGTACTCGAGTATGCGAGCCCGCTGGGGCTTTACTCGGAGAAGGTTGCACCCGAGGACGGCACGCTGTTGGGCAATTTCCCACAAGCGTTCTCGCATCTCGGGTTGATAAACAGCGTCACCTATCTCACACGGGCGATCGAGGCTGACGGTGAGGTCACGCCAACTGACTTCGATCCCGAAAACGCAGAAACGCTGTTCAGACGTGGCGATCCACCGGAGCTGTAGTGACCGGTCGCGTGGTGAGTTTCGTCGGCCTGAGCAAATCGACACACGGCTTGCTCGAGGGCGATTACTCTTCGTCGAACAGCTCCTCGCCGTCGATCATGTGCTCTTCGACGGCGTCCATGTCGAGTGTCACGCCGAGGCCCGGTTGCTCGGGTATCTCGATGTAGCCGTCCTCGATGACGTCATCCTCGACCAGATCTTCCCACCAACCGAGTTCGTAGGAGTGGTACTCGACGGCAAGCGAGTTCGAGATCGCCGCGCCGACGTGGGCACTGGCCATCGTCGCAACCGGCGAGGCGACGTTGTGCATCGCGACAGGGACGTAGTACATATCCGCGAGGTCGGCGATCTTGCGGGTCTCGCGCATGCCGCCGACTTTCGGCATGTCGGGGGCAATGATGTCGACGGCCTGTTCCTCGAGCAGGCGGCGCTGACCGTGTTTTCGATACACGTTCTCGCCGACAGTGATGGGCGTCGTCGTCGACTGAGTGACCTCCCGCTGAACGTCGTGATTCTCCGGCGGGACGGGGTCTTCGAGCCACCAGACGTCGTACTCCTCGAGGCGTTTTGCGAGACGCTTGGCGCTGCCGCCGGAGAACGTCCAGTGACAGTCGAACGCGACGTCGGCCCGTGAGCCGACGCGTTCGGTGATCGCCTCGACGATGCTGGCTTTATGTTCGATTTCTGGCGCCCGAAGGTGGCGGTTCGCGCGATCCTTCTCGTGGCCCGACGGCACGTCGAGATCGAACTTCAGCGCGTCGTAGCCGAGTTCGTCGACGACCCGTTCGGCTTCGTCGGCACACGCGATCGGGTCGGCTTCGTCTTCGGTGTGACAGTCACAGTAGACCCGGACCTCGTCGCGATACTTGCCACCGAGCAGTTGGTACGCTGGGACCTCGAGGATCTTGCCCGCTAGATCGTGAAGAGCGACTTCGATGCCCGAGATCGCGGTGACGGTGACGCCGCCGATCGACCCCTCGCCGGACATCTTCTGGACCAGATGCTCCGTCAGGCGGTCGATGTCGAGTGGGTTCTCGCCCCGCAGGAACGGCGCCATTCGCTCGATCAACTCTGGCGCGCCTGCGCCCCAGTAGGCCTCGCCGGTGCCGACGATACCCGCGTCAGTATAGATTCGAACGAGCGTCCACGGAAAGTTCCCGTCGACCATCGTCGTCTGGACGTCCGTGATCTCGACGTCGCGCCCGCCACCGCGCTCGCGTGTGACGTTCATCGTCTCCGCGGAGAGGTCTCGCATCGTGTACTCCGCATTCGGATCGTGTAATTGCGTGTAATCGACACCCATGTTTTGAATGGTAACTCTGAATGTAGTAATAATTTCTGATTGTTTCCGGCTCTATGCGCTGCCGAATTCCACGGCCGTCTTTATAATGTCGTCGCCCGTTTCGAACGCCGCTTCGAACTCCTCGAGTCCGTAGACTCCAGTGACGAGGTCGTCGGTGAATGACTCGGGGAGCTGTGAGAGAGTGTCGACTGCGGATTCGAAGTGGCCGCGATGGGAGTTGACGGTCCCAAGCAGCGCCTTGTTGTGCAGGACGAGTTCGCGGTGGAGTCGCCCACCGTCGACGTCGAACTCCCAGGGTTCGGGGACGCCGAGCAACACGCCGACGCCGTTCGGTGCGAGCGCGTCGACCGTCTCGAAGGCGTGTTTGGCGTAACCAGTTGCCTCGTAGACGAGGTCCGCGGATTCGTGGACGGCCGGAATCTCTGGCACCGGCGTTTCGCGGGAGTCGACGTACGTCGAGCCGAGGTCCTCGATGAGATCGATCGTCGGATGTGGACGATCGCGCCGGCCGAGACAGTAGGTGCGGTCGATGTCCAGAACCGTCTCGAACATCGCGAGCGTAATCAGCCCAAGCGAGCCATTCCCGAGGACGAGCGCCGACTCGGGTTCCCACTCGAACGCAGAGCGGGAAGCAACGGCGTGTTCGACGGCTTTTTCGGTGATACTGATCGGCTCGACGAGGAACCCAAGCGGTGCGAGTCGTTCGGGAATCGGCACGAGGTACTCCGCCGGACTCGTAAAGTACTCCGCCATGAACCCGTGTGCGCCGACGATACCGCGTTCGGCGTACTGGCCGTCGGGTGCCATATCGGGCTCGCCACGCTCGAAGTACTCGTTCGCTCCGTTCGGTTCACGCCGAACCGTCGGGACGACGAACTCGCCTTCCTCGAGGTCGGTACCGTTCGAATCCTCAACGATGCCGACGGCTTCGTGGCCGAGAACGAGTCGATCCTCGCCGTCCGGTGGCTGTCCGTGGTGGCCCGCGATGACTTCGTGATCGGTTCCATCGACCCCTACGTAAAGCGTGCGGACGAGTGCTTCGCCAGAAGACGGTTCGGGACGGGGTTTCTCGACGAGGACGGGTTCCCCGGCCCCGGGTTCGACAGCGATCGCTTTCATATCTCGAGCAAGGACGGCAGCCGGTAAAAGATTTACCCAATCCGTAGTAAATATTTGAACAAGGCTGTGTTACCGGCAGTACCTCTCTTTGTGGTGATATGATTGCCCACTGACCTCGAGTGCGTTACCGTGAGAAGCCACACAGTTCGTGAACTTATCGAAGAGACCCGTGCTATCGGGTGTACGGTGGGTACGAAACTCGTGTGTCTGGAATGGGGGCAGCGATCGTCACTGATAGATTCTGGCCGTCGACAGCCATCGACGGTGGACCGTTGCGCCCGCGATCGATCTCGACAGTATTCGTGACGGGACCCAACCACACTGCTGCGCTGTGTCACTCCCAGTAGGGACTTGTGAATGGCGATACCGCACCGCCAGTAAATATTGGTCGGGACGCGGCTGTGGTGGAGTTGTATCGCCCCAATCAGCCATGCTTACGGCTGAACCAGTGAACGACACGAGCATAGCACGGCGTTCGCTGTCGTGTCGGCTGCGGTAGACACCCGATAACGTAGTGCTGTACGGGAACGGTCGCTGGGTATCGACGCTGCGCCGTCGAGAGTCAACCTGGCCGACACGCTGCCGATTCACGAGGATGACGGTTCGAATCGCTTGCGACCTAGTCTTGTCGGGCATCATCGACGGCGTCGACGAACGCAGCAGCCGTCTCCCGAACACGGTCCATATCGCCCGCAGCGATGGCATCGGCGTCGAGGATCGCACCGCCCGCGCCGACGGCAACGGCACCGGCCTCGAGGTAGTCTGCAGCGTTCTCGCGTGAAATCCCACCCGTCGGAATAACGTCGACATCGCCGAGTGGCCCCCGAAGCGCGCCGATGTGGCCTGGTCCCATCGACGAGGCAGGGAACAGTTTGAGCACGTCCGCACCGGCATCCATCGCGGTCACGGCCTCCGTTGGCGTCATGACGCCTGCCGCACAGAGCACGCCGTGTCGGTTGCAGGTGCGGATGATCGCGGCGTCAGTGTGTGGCGAGACGACGAACGCCGCGCCAGCGTCGATCACCGACTGTGCGGTTGCAGCATCGAGGACCGTCCCGGCCCCGACGATCGCGTCCGTGTCGGTGAGCTCCCGGTCGATAGCTGCGATCTTTTCGCTCGCGCGTTTCCCGTCGGCCGTCACCTCGAGTGCGGCGACGCCGCCATCGTGGATCGCTCGGGCGACTGGGACGATATCGTCCTCGTCGACACCACGGAGGACGGCAATGACGCCGCCGTCGACGATCCGATCCCTGATACTGCGGGCGTTGGTCATCGGTCCCCTCCGCTCGAGAGCTGTCGGTTCGGTTCCATCGCCGCCTGGCCGCTCGATCGCCGGTCTGTGGACAGCCGTCCCATCATAGGGTCCCGTTCGCTCCGTGGATCAATAAATTTACTCTCGATCGAAAAACGAGTGTCACTGTTCGGTCCAGTCGCCGACTGAACGAGATGAGCAACCAGCAGCTCGCTATCGTAGCCACTGCACGTCACTGCACACCGCATCGCACGACACTCTTCGCTGCGGTGTCAATCGATTCGACTGTTACTATGCCGTGGTGACGGCCAGTGGCTACCGGAGTCGATCCAGTTCGTCGGGAACGTCGCCCAGGCCGACACCAAGCGTCCGCGCCGTTGCGAACGCGACGCGCTTTTCGGCCGTTCGCCGCTCGATCGCGTTCGGACCGACAGCGAGTTCGACTCGAGTCAGTCCATCCTCGAGACTCGATTGACCGAGCACCGTCACCGGGCCAACCTCGCGCGTATTCCGAACGTGTGTGCCACCGCAGACCGACACGTCCCACTGGCCATGCGCGCTCGATGTCGTGGTGCCGGCGCTGTTGGTATCGTTCGCACCGATCGTGACGACTCGTACACGATCGCCCTCGAAAGCGTCCACCTCCCGTTCGTCGACGCAAATTCGCTCGTGTTCGCGTGCCCTCGAGACCGGGATCGCTTCCCAGGACACCGACCGAGATTCCCAGACAACCCGAGTGACCAGTTCGTCCAGTTCGATCAGTGTCGCTTCGTCGACTGGCTCTGTCTCGAGGTCGAGTCCGACCACCTCCGGACCGATCTCGAGGCCAGCGACGGTCCCCTCTCCGAGCGTTCGCCTGACGGCACCAGCGAGAATATGGCTGGCCGTATGCGCCCGCATACAGTACATTCGAAACGCCCACTCGACCGAACACAGGGCCCGATGGCCCTGTCTGAACGACGGCTCCTCGGCTAAGACGTGGCGCTGTTCTCCATCGACCAGCCGAACGTCGGCGACCTCGAGGCCGCCGATCGTCCCGCGGTCGGCCGGCTGGCCACCGCTTGCACCATAAAAGTAGCTCGTCTCGAGCCAGACGCAGTCTCCATCGACAGCCGTCACCTCCGTTTCGAATCGTGTGGCGTACGGCTCCCGTGCCGCCCGTTGTCCGGTCATCGATTGGACTCTCTCGGCAGCCAACAAAAGTCTGCTCGCCGCGATCGGGAGCCAGCGTCGTGATCGATCGCGACGTGTTGCTGGCGACGACGCACGTGTCGTACGGACTGTTGTCGGGCAGTTCCGGTGCGGCCGCGTGCCGTCGGTCACACCGGGAAACAGGGACCGCAGACCGTCTCAGTGGCGGTTACTCCGCGAGTGTCACATCCAGTCGGTCCTCGAGGGCGTCGATCAACCCACCGCCGACACCAGCCTGGGTCGCTCGTCCCTGTTCGACCGCGAGGATGTCTTTCTCGCGTGCGCCGAGTTCTTCGGCGAGTTCCTCACGCTGGAGGCCGGCGTCCCGACGAGCGTCGATCAACGCCTCGCCGTAGCCGGAGACGAGATACGGCAGCGGATCCTCGTTGTAGTTCGTCCCCTCTTTTTCCCAGTGTTTGGAGTCGCCATCCCAGACCGGGTTTGCCTTGGCGACGTTCTGGGCCGCCTTCTGTTTGCGAGTTGGTCCGTCGCTCGAGCCACCGTGGCCGCCCTGTGACCCACGCTGGCCGCTCCCGCGCGAGCGACTCTGGTTGTCGTCGTGTGGGGCACAGTCCGGACAGACCTCGAGTTCGGCACCCGCAACAGAGGCGAGTCGGAGCGAATCACTCTCGGCACCGCAGAGTTCGCAGTTCGTCCCGCCGCCGCCGGAGGATGAACCCGTCGAATACTTAGCCATGGTATCCTTTGGCAACTGTCGCATTTCAAATCTCCGCTCCAATCGGTCCCGTGTCATCCGAGCGCAGGGCGGAGTGAAAAGAAAGGGCTTTTGTAATACCCGTGGCTACGATTGAGTGCAGTAAGACAAAGACCGCGAGCGTGGGTAGCCAAGCCAGGCCAACGGCGCAGCGTTGAGGGCGCTGTCCCGTAGGGGTCCGCCGGTTCAAATCCGGTCCCACGCATCGCATGGGCGGGATTCCCGCCACTAACGATGCAGGTGATTTCCCTTCGCGGACATCACCCACGCATAACTTCTGAGGAAACTACTTCCCAAGAGCGATAGCTCGGTACCCGGTGCTGTCCCGTCTGGGTCCGCCGATGACCGATTGGTTTGCCAATCGCGACTGTCGTCGTGGAGCGACGCGTGGCACGAAGCGCCACGGGAATGCGAACGGCGTAGCCGTGAGCGATGCGACACGACGGAGGTTCGAATCCGGTCCCACGCACAACTCCTGTAGAAACGACATCACACAGCAACAGCGCTGTTCGCTCGAGTCAACCCCCAGTCCCCGAGTGACGGCCGACAGTTCCGCAAGCCGGCAGCGTCGTCAGGAGACAGCAACCCCTTTCCTGTCTCGGTCAAACGATGAGATATGGAGTACGTTCCTCGAGAGCGCGTCAACGCTCTCACTGCGGTCCTAAGTATCGTCTCGCTCGTGGTGGTGTTCGCGGCGGCAGGGGGCCGAATACCGGCCTCGACGGTGCCGGCCGCGCCCCAGTGGTTTCTTGACGCAATCCCACATCTCAACGTCGCGATCAGCGTGGCGGCAATCGGGACGATCACGCTGGGCTGGCGGTCGATCCGTCGCGGGAACGTCGACAGACACCGTCTCGCGATGGTCGCCTCGTTCGGACTGTTCGTGGCTTTCCTGACGTTCTATCTCTATCGGCTGATTGCGACCGGCGGTCCGGACCCGTTCCCCGGCCCCGATACCGTCTACCAGTTCGTCTACCTGCCAGTGCTCGCCATTCACATCTTCCTGGCGGTCATCTGTGTCCCGCTGGTCTACTACGTGCTGTTGCTTGCGACCTCGCGGCCGACCGAAGAGCTGTACCAGACCAGTCATGCTCGCGTCGGCCGGTTCGCGGCGAGCCTGTGGCTGATCTCCTTCTCGCTGGGAATCGTCGTCTACGTGCTGTTATACGTCAGCTACTAACTCGCTCGGTGGGAGTCTAAGATAATTCACATATTCTCTTTTTGACTATCCGGCGAAGGTAAGTACAGATGTTCTAATTACCGGCCATAGAGCACGAAAGAGAGAAACAGAAACGTTGCTACAACACCGCCTGCGAAGCCGAGATAGACACCAAACGTTCCAAACACGCGGACAAAAATCATTGCAAAAATCGCACCCACGAGGATGGCACCAATAGTCATCAAAACCCCCGCCTGCCACTCCTCAAACTCGCTCCTTTCAGGCATGAATACGGACATGTCCATCTTGGTAATAAAGTTGTTCAATAAGCATACCTACTTACCGATCAGTTCACCAAATGATGGGGTGCAATTAATATCACGGAAAGTGTTCTATGACACCCTCCGATGAGAAACCGAAAAGCGATACCGAAACGTGTCTCAGTCGTCGGCCTGCAACGTCTGTCCGCCGAGATCCGGTCGGCTGACGTCACGGTCGGTTTCCTCGCCGTCGATGTCGTAGGGGTACTCTCCAGTCACACAGCCGAGACAGAGGTCGATGCGCTCTTTCCCCAGGACCTCGGCAACGGCGTCAGTCGAGAGGTAGGCGAGGCTATCAGCGGCGATGACGTCACGAATCTCCTCGGTCGTCTTGTCCGAGGCGATCAGTTCCTCGCGGGTCGCCATGTCGATCCCCATGTAACACGGGGCGACGATCTCCGGCGCACCGATTCGGACGTGGACCTCTTCGGCCCCACAGTCTTTGAGCAGTTGCACGAGCTGTGTCGAGGTGGTCCCGCGGACGATGCTGTCGTCGATGACGGTAACGGTCTTTCCTTCGATGGTGGATTTGATCGGGTTGAGCTTCAGCCGCACGGCGCGTTCGCGTTCGTCCTGTGTCGGCATGATGAACGTTCGGCCGACGTAGCGATTTTTCATCAACCCTTCTGCGAACTCGACGCCGTCGTCGTCCTCGGCACGCGACTCGCCATCGGCCGTCGTCTCCGTGGCCGCGTCGGCATAGCCCGATGCGAACGCTCGTCCGGAGTCAGGAACGGGCATCACGACGTCGGTCTCGACACCGCTCTCCTCCCAGAGTTTCCGGCCCAGATTCCGGCGTGCCTCGTAGACGAGCGTCTCGTCCATGACGCTGTCTGGCCGGGCGAAGTAGACGTGTTCGAAAAAGCAGTGGGCTGTGTTGTCGTTCTCGACGAGCTGATACGAGTCGAATCCCTCACCAGCTTCCTGCAGGACGACGAGCTCGCCCGGCCGAACGTCGCGGACGAGTTCGCCATCGAGCGTGTCGATCGCCGCCGATTCGGAGGCGAGAATGTAGCCGTCCTCGAGTTTCCCGATACAGAGCGGTCGGTTCCCCTGTGGGTCACGGACCCCGAGAACGGTGTCGTCGTGGCTGATCGTCAGCGCGTACGAACCATGGATCCGCCCCATCGTCCGCTTGACCGCGCGGACGAGGTCCTCCTCGAGTAAGTTACGCGCGAGGTCGTGGGCGATGACCTCGGTGTCGCCGTCGCTGGTAAACGCGTGGCCCACCGCCGCGAGCTCCTCGCGGATCTCGTCGGCGTTGACGAGGTTGCCGTTGTGGCTGAGGCCAAGCGAGCCACTCTTGAAGGAGACGGAAAACGGCTGAGCGCACGACGAGTCGACGGAGCCAGCCGTCGGATACCGGACGTGGCCGATCCCCGCCCACCCGTTGAGGGTGTCGAGGTCTCTTTCATCGAAGACGTCGCCCACGAGCCCCATATCGACGTGGCTGTGTTGCTGGAACCCGTCGTGGGTGATGATCCCAGCGGACTCCTGGCCGCGGTGCTGGAGTGCATAGAGCGCATAGTACAACGGTCGTGCCGCGTCTCGACCGTCCAGTGAGACGCCGACGACGCCACACTTTTCGGTCATCCCTGTTCGCCGGGGAGTTTCGCCCCGCCCATCAGTCATGGAAGTCAGTAGGGCACCCAGTCGATAAAAATCCCCGTGTTTGTGCTTTTCAGCTACCCATCGAGCTTCATTACTATCCATGTTCGTGCATACTATGTCGATATCCGGGCGACAGCGCCCGGTTCGCGTGTGATACGACCCCATGTGACTCAACCGATCGTCCGACGACTCACCGACGGGACAGAACCACACCAGGTGGCGACGCAAATCCCCACGTGTTCAAGGCCGTTGCCTCGAGTCACTGTGTATGCGACTCGAGGAGTACTGGGGAGTCGGTCCGAAGACGAGAGCGACGCTAGTCGAACAACTGGGCGAAAAGCGGGCGATCGAGGCAATCGAGAACGGAGACGTGCGTACACTCTCGAATGCCGGTCTCGCGCACGGGCGAGCGACACGTATCCTTCGGCGGGCGACGGGCAGCGGTGGGATGGACACGCTGGCAACGAGTGACGCTCGCGCGGCGTATAAGGAACTGCTCGAGATCGTGGTCGAACACGCCGTTACGGAACGTGCAGCCGACCGCATCAGGGTGCTCACGCCGCTTTCGAGCCGCGAGGCCATGGAGGCTCGGCTGGACGACGTCCTCGCGGCTCGTGACGCCTGGGCGGCACTCGCGGACGACGACCGCGAAACCGTCCTCGCCGCCTACGAACGCTACGACGAGCGCGATGGGAGCGAACACGCCGCCGTCGAGGCCGCACTCGCCTTGCTTGAGGCCGGCGTCGATTCCGGGCCGTTCGCGGCGGTTGCCGACCTCGAGCAGGCGCGACTGACCGACGCGGCACGCGCACTCGCCGCCCTCGACGACGGCCGCGTCAACGAAGGCGCAGACGCGGAACTCGACCGGCTCCGGGAGACGCTGGGGGTGATCGAGGATATCGACGCCAACGCATCCGACCTGCTCGCGGAACTCCGCTCGGATGGCGTGCGTGACGTCGGTCAGTTCCGCGAGGCCGTCGAAGATCACCTGCTGACCGAGACGGCAGTCACGGTCGACCGGGTTCGGGAAGCGATGGCGACCGACGCGGTCGACGCGACGGATTTCATCAGAACAACGCTCCGAGCGCTGCGGACCGATCTCACCGCTGCGATCGACGAGCGCGAACAAACGGTCGCAGGCGACCTCGAGAACACCCTCGAAGCCTCTCGAACAGCCATCGACCGAGCTGTCACGTCGGTCGACGACATCGCTCTCTCACTATCGCTTGCACGCTTTGCACTCGCCTACGACTGTACGCGGCCGGCGTTCGTCGAGGACGAAGCGCATCGTGTCTCGAGGCCTGCGAGCGAGCCAACTGAGCGTACACCTGAACAGGCTGGCGCAGTCTCCGTTGTCGGTGCACGCAACCTCACGCTTGCTTCCCACGACACTGACGGCTCGACGCAGCCGATCACCTACGCGCTAGGCGAGCACGGGATCGAGAACGTGCCCGTCGACGTCAACGCGGTTCCCGGCACAGAACGCGTCTCGGTCCTCACCGGTGCCAACAGCGGCGGGAAGACGACGTTGCTCGAGACGCTGTGTCAGGTCGTCTTGCTCGCGATGATGGGGATTCCCGTCCCTGCCGAGCGGGCCGAAGTGACACCCGTTGAGTCGCTCGTCTTCCACCGCAGACACGCGAGTTTCAACGCGGGTGTCCTCGAGGCGACACTGCGCTCGATCGTGCCGCCGCTGTCGGCCGGTGGGCGTACCCTGATGCTGGTCGACGAGTTCGAAGCGATCACCGAACCTGGCAGTGCGGCGGAGTTGCTGCACGGACTCGTCCGACTCGCCGTCGAGCAGGACGCTCTCGGCGTGTTCGTCACGCATCTCGCCGACGACCTCGCGCCGCTGCCGTCGGAAGCGCGCGTCGACGGCATCTTCGCGGAAGGGCTGGACTCCGAACTGGAGCTACTGGTCGACTACCAACCCCGGTTTGACACCGTCGGGCGGTCGACACCGGAGTTCATCGTCTCGAGACTGATCGCGAACGCCGACGACCGGAGCGAGCAAGCGGGCTTCGAGACGCTCGCGGAGGCGGTCGGGAGCGACGTCGTCCAGCAGACGCTTGTCGACGCGCGCTGGCGCGAACGCGACTAAGGAGGATCGTCCGTGTCGTTGCCCGTCTCCCAGTCGTCATCCGTCTCGCTCGTCTCCCAGTTGTCGGTCACATCCTGCCACCAGTCGTCCTCGAGCCAGCGGTCCGGCGTCGGCGTATACGCTGTGACGTCCGATTCCGGATCGTCGCCAACGTAGGTGTAGACCGTTCCGTCCTCGTCCGCACAGACCCGCGACTCGAGATACGCTTGTGCCGCACGCCGTGAGAGGGCCCCCATCTCGATGAGATCGCCGAGCGCCGTCTTGGTCGCACGGAACCACGTTCGCACACGGCGGTCGGCAGCGTCGCTCTCGACGGCGACGATTGCGCCACGACCGCCGTTGCGGCCATCACCCCACTCGAGCCAGCAGACGCGGTAGGCGGTGACGTCGTAGTTGGCATCGGGGTCGACGAGATACAACGCCTCGTGGATGCAGGGGTTGAGGAAATCCGTCAGAATTCGATCCCGAGCGACCGAATCCGCGAGCAGGTCGGCGGTGACCGAACCCGATGCGAGCGGTGTTTCGGGGGTGATCTGTCTCCCGAAAGCGGCGTTTTCGCCGCCCCAGTGGCTGTATCGCAGATCGTAGAGTCGATCCGGCCGTCGGTAGGCGACGAGTGCTCTATGCCCCATTGGCCTCTCGTCTCGAACGAACCCGATAGCTGTGTGTGTCTCTCGAGTGGCGACAGGTCGTGGTCTGGCGTGCCATCGCTGGTGCTGGTTGCCCATCCGTACTTGAACCTACGGACAGAGACCGGCACGACGCGGCCCACTGACCTGGTCCTTCAGTTGAGAGTCGGTGGGCGGTTCGCTAGCTCGCCGCTTCAACCCGTGCCTCGGCGCGTTCTTTTACCGCGGCGTTCATCGCTTCGAACCCGTCTTCGAGCGCATCCGCATCGAACAACAGTGGCACGAGCGCGCCACGGACCGTTTCGCGATGGAGCAGCCGCGTTCGCTCGCCGTTGGTGATCGGCTCGAGATGAAACTCGTGGTAGCCGTCAAAGACGAACGGAACGACGAGTCGGCCGAGCCAGACGAGCCTGCGATGCTCCTCGACGGCGATGACCTCCGGTTTGACCGTCATTCCTCGAGAGTCGGGTGGTTCGATCCGAACCCGGAGCTGTTCGCCCTCGGTTGGCTCCCCTTCGATCGCGCGGACGAAGGGGTTCCACTCGGGGTAGCTGTCGAACTCGAGGAGGACATCCCAGACGACCTCGGGCGGGGCATCGATCTCTTCGAACACCTCGATCTGATTCATGCTAGCAAGACACGCTCTTGAGCACTATCCCTGTGCCGGTGTCACAGCTCTCCGACCACGTTCGAATCGCACAGCGTGCGGCCTCGAGCAATGCCTCCGCGGACAACTCGTCGACCAGAACGTCGCTCTCGTCGGCCATCGCAACTGTGGCCTGTTACGACACTCAACAACTGATTTTTCCCACCATAGACGTGGATTGTCTGTCTGTCTGTGCGTGATGGTCGGCTCCGATGTGCGGTCGACGCCGAACGGTTGAAGACGAAGACGACGAAGACAGTCGTATGGAACGAACGGGGACGATTCTTCGCGGTCGCGAGTTCGAGCCCGTCGAGGGACGGGTTGTCATCGACGACGACGGTCGAATCGAAGCGATCGAAGAGACGTCAGTCGACAGCTCGGACATCATCGTGCCGGCCTTCGTCAACGCCCACACCCATATTGGCGACTCGATCGCCAAAGAGGCCGGTGGCGGCCTCTCGCTCGAGGAACTGGTCGCACCGCCGGATGGACTGAAACATCGCCTGCTTCGGGCGGCCTCGCGTGAAGAACTGGTCGCGGGGATGCGCACATCGCTCGAGTTCATGCAACAGGCCGGCACCGCGGCCTGTCTCGATTTCCGCGAGAATGACGTCAAGGGTGTCGAGATGCTTGCAGACGCCGCGTCCGGCCTCGAGATCGATGCGTACTCGTTCGCCCGCGGCTCCGTCGAGGCGATGGAAGCGGGCGATGGGTTCGGCGCAAGCGGTGCGAACGACGGAACGTTCGACCGAGAACGGCGGGCAACCCGTCGCGCTGGGAAGCCGTTCGGGATCCACGCCGGAGAGGTTGACGCGAGCGACATCCACCCGGCGCTCGATCTCGAGCCGGACTTTCTGGTACATATGGTTCACCCCGAACCGGTCCATCTCGACCGGCTTGCCGACAGCGAGATCCCGGTCGTCGTCTGTCCACGCTCGAATCTCGTTACGGATGTCGGCCTCTCGCCCTACGCGGAACTAAACGAGCGAACGATGCTCGCACTCGGAACGGACAACGTGATGCTCAACTCCCCCTCGATGTTCCGGGAGATGGAGTTCCTCGCCAAACTCACCGAGTTGCCAGCTGCAGAAATCCTCCGAATGGCGACGATAAACGGGGCCGAGATTGCCGACCTCGAGTACGGACTCATCGAGCCGGGGCGGGAGGCTCGGTTGCTGGTGCTCGATGGTGACTCGAGCAATCTCGCAGGAGTGCGGGACCCCGTTCGAGCCGTGGTTCGACGGGCTGGCGTCAGCGACGTCACTGACGTCTGTTTCGGAGGCTGACGACGGAGCGAGAACATCCGAGTGTCAACGCCACTCACAGCAACGTTATTATATTTCACTGACGTACGCTAGCATACATCGTATGTACGACTGTATCCTCGTTCCGACCGACGGATCGCCGGAAGTCGAGCGGGCGCTCGAGCACGCGTTCGAGCTGGCACGCGCACACGACGCGACGATCCGGGCACTCTATGTCGTCAATGTCGCTGGCTACGGGAGCCTGCCCATGGAGAGCGCGCTGGAGGGGATCAGCGGTGCGCTTCGAGATGAAGGGGAGGCAGCCCTGCAACGGGTTGAGGAGCTCGCGCCGGACGACATCGAACTCGAAACGGAAATCGTCGATGGAACGCCGAGTCGCGTCATCGTCGAGCAGGCACAGCCAGGGGCGTGTGATCTCGTCGTGATGGGGACACATGGCCGTGGCGGGATCGATCGGCTCTTACTCGGCAGCGTCACCGAGCGCGTCGTTCGGCAGGCCCCAGTCCCGGTGTTGACAGTACACGTCGATCCGGAGAACAGTGAGGACCGATCGGAACAACACGCTGCCGTCGAATGAGACGGTCTGCTGTCCGTCAGTTCCGGCGCGACCGCAGGATGGGATGCGGTTTCGCCAGTCAATTGGCACAACAGCCCGTATGACTGCCACGAGAAGCTCTCTAATCAGCGACTACACCGGACGCAGATGTTCACAGTCACCGGCCGAGACCGTCTTCTCTCCCTCCTCAGTCTCGATCACGAGCGCGCCCGAGGACGTGACGTCGACCGCCTCGCCGACGATATCGCCCGCGGCGCGTTCGATCCGGACCCGCTGACCGAGTGTCAACGCAAGCTCACGCCAGGCTGGTACGACTGCCTCGAGGTCGTTCCGATAGGCGTCGAACTCCTCTAAGACCCGCTGGACGAACAGTCGCCGGTCGACGTCGCCCGCTTCGTCGCGAATCGTCGTAGCCCCTTCGGGGAGGCTCTCAGCGTCGATGTTCGCGTTGATCCCCATGCCGACGATGATCCACTCTACGCGATCCGTTTCGCCCTCCATCTCGGTGAGAATCCCTGCGAGTTTTTGATAGTCGCCGTCCTCTCCGACGGGAATGACGACGTCGTTTGGCCACTTGATTCGGGCGTCAACACCGGCTTCGCGGATCGACCGCGCCATCGCGACCGACGCCGCAAGCGTATACAGCGGCGCTTGCGCCGGTGTGATCTCGGGGCGGGTGACGACGCTGACCCAAACGCCACCCGAGGGAGCCGACCACGCACGCTCGAGGCGGCCGCGTCCGCCGGTCTGTTCATCCGCGAGGACGGCCATGTTCGACGCTCCTTCGGTGGCCAACTCACGTGCTCGAGCGTTCGTACTCCCGATCGACTCGTGGTACTCGACCGAGAACGGGGCCTCGAGTCCGTACTCGACGGTTGAGCCGGTGTAGGCTGTCACGTCGACCAGTTCGTAGCCGTCAGACCCACTCTCGATCTCGAAGCCATCGTCGCGAAGCCCGTCGATCTGTTTCCAGATTGCTGCTCGCGAGATATCCAGCCTGTCGGCCAGCTCCGGCCCCGAGACTGGTCCCTCTGCAAGCGCCTTGAGAATCGATCGTCGCGTCTCGTTCATGCCCTCGAGAGGGGCACGCTCGTACTTCAATCGGCGGGATCGTCTCCGGCTGACTGGATCACGGTGACTCAGAGCGTAGCGGAACGGTCGTCTCGAGTGTCACTGTCACGGACACGTTCGTTCGCTGGCTACTCCACAAGTTTTTGTCGGTGGTTGGTGGACGTCCAACTGTGTGAGGGAGTAACAAAGACCATGAAGATCGGATCGACCTGTACGGTTTGCAACGCGCGTATCGAGGACGACGCGATCATACACTGCAACACGTGCGGCAGAGACGTACACGAACAGTGTGAGACGTACGAGACGACCTACGAGTGTCGCTACTGTGGTGAGGAGCCGTGGATCGGCGCAGTGGAATTCTGAACGCGATTTTTGCCGCCAGCAGTAGGTGCCAGCGGTTATCGACACCAGGTCTGGTTTATTCCGTCGGCAAGCGTCGATCCGAGCGGCCGCTTTCGGCGGTCCTCGAGCCATTCGAGTGGACCGCTCGAGAGAGCTGATCCGATGGAGTTGGCCGGTCGAGGTGTCGGATCGACAACACCGATGCGATCAGTTGCTGTGATCGACGCTGTCAGACCGATCGTTCAGTCTCGAATCTCGAGCAGTTTCTCGCGACCTGGTTCGATCAGTTCGTCGAGATAGGTTGCGAGCGTTCCTTTCGCGTCGGCGGGGTGGAGTTCGCCGGACTCGAGGTCGTCGGCCAAGTTCTCGTACTCCTCGTAGGTGAGATTGCCGCCGTACTTCTCGGGCCGTTCGACGACGACGTCTTCGAAGCGTGGGAAGACATGATACTCGAACAGTTCGAGGACGGGGTTCTCGAGGTCGCCCTCGGGGTCCCGGGTCGGTGGGCAGAACGCCGAGTTGACCTTCTCCTCGACGTCCGCGGTCGAGTCCTCCATCGAGATCGTCACGCCCTCGCTCGAGGACATCTTCCCCTCGCCGCTGGTAAGATCAGCAACGATGGGGGTGTGCAGACATGGCCGGACCTCGTACTCCAGTTCCGGCAGTTTCTCGCGGGCGAGCATGTGGACCTTCCGCTGGTCTAGGCCGCCGACGGCGAGATCGAGGTCGAGGTACTCGATGTCTAACGTCTGCATCAGCGGGTAGACGAGATGGCTGACGTTCGCGGTTTCGTCGCCCTGGAGTTCGGCCATCGCGCGCTGGGCGCGGTTCATCGTCGTCGAGAGTTCGAGTTGGTGCAGGTCGAGGGTGTACTCCTCGTCGAGTTGGAACTCGGAGCCGTAGACGAACTCGGTGTTGTTCTCCTCGAGGCCGTAGGCGATAAACTGGGCTTTCATCTGTTCGGCCGTCTCGCGGATCTCTTCGAACGTGCCTTTCCCGTTCAGGTAGGCGTGGACGTCCGCGAGCAAGACGACGACCTCCAGGCCCGCCTCCTGAAGATCGATGAGTTTGTTCGCCGTCAGCAGGTGCCCGAGATGGAGGACGCCGGAGGGTTCGTAGCCGACGTAGACGCGCTTGCCCTCGGGATCGTCCGCGAGCTCGCGTACCTCTTCGTCGGTGACGACCTCCTCGGCGTTTCGCATAATCAGGTCGTACGTATCCATATGTGGACTGAAACCGGAGCAGGAATTTATAGTCGATGAAAGACCCTCGAGCGAGCACAGTCGCGTCGTCAGTTGGCGGCGCTCGTGTGTGCCCCGTGGCGAGTGCCTGCCGAACACACTTGTTGCGGACAGCCCTACGCTAGCCGATTCCATGGGCTATCGAGAGGATGCCATCAACGCCGTCCGCCGAACCATTATCCCACAGCTCCACTACCTGTTCAAGAGTAGCTTCGACGGCTACGCCGTTAGCCACACCACGGCCGACGAGTATGCTCTGACCGCCCACTGTTCGGAGGCGACGATCGAAGAGATTCTCGAGCGACTGGGCTTTTCGCGCAACCCCATCGCGTCGCTGAAGGTTCGGATGGACGGCAACACCGCCGAAGGCTCGTGGGTCTGGCGTGAGTCTCCACTCGCCGACAACCAGCTTCATATCGTTCTCCACGAACTCGAGGACGCCGAGAAAGTCGACGTCTACGCTCACTGGGAGTGTTCCTGGATCCGCCATCCGTACAAACACTACGTCGCACGCGGCTACGACGCCCAAAAAGGTGTCGAACTGGCCCGCCGCTGGCTCGTCGATGCCGGCGACGAGCGACTCAACGGCTCCAGTGGCATCGAGTACGAGATCGACGACTCGCTGTCACGGCGAGCCAGCCAGTATCTCTCGGTGTCGTACTATCAGGTCGAAGAACGTCTGACAGCGCTCAGATCCCGACTCCCTGTTCTCGGTGGGAACAAGAACCAGATTATCGACCGCGATGGAGAACGAGACGCCGTCTCGCCGACGATCACCGACGAGTTCTGATCGGCTGCCGTCGCCTGCTCACAGCTCGCCCGATCGAATCCGCGCTTCGGCCTGCTCGAGTGCCGTCTCACGGTCGAACGCCTCGATAATCGCCTGCAGCTCTGACTTGTCTTCGTCAGCCAGCGCCCGCGCGTGCTCGGTCATGTTCGGCACGGCACGGATGATGTTGTCCACGATCGGGACGTCCGCGACCTGTGGCGACCGCGAGAGCGGGTTGAGGTCGATGACGATCTCCGTTTTTCCCATCTCTTCTAAGGCCTCCGCGCGATCACCGTCCTCGAGGGGCACGAGCACGACGTCAGCATCGTAGATGCCGTCTTCGTCCACCTTGGCGCGCTGGTGATCCAAGTTCGGAATCCGCGCGTCGGCCTCGAGGCCCTTGACGTCTTCAGCACCGTGCTCGCGGAGGTGATCCGCGATGGCTTCGATCCGCTCGGGCGTGCGGTTGAAGAGGTTGATCTCGAGGTCGGCGCCCGTGGCTTCGGCCAGTTCGACCATCTCGCCGGGAACGAGCGCAGCCACGTTGCCGTTGATCGAGAGCACAGGGCGATCGGCGAGCAAGAGGTGGGCCGCGGCGACGCGTTCGGCGTCGTCCGCACTCGGGATCGTCGCCTCGCCCAGCAGGTAGTCAAACGCGCTCCCGCGCCCCTCGGCGTGCATTCCCTGAAGGTGGGTGATCCCCTTCTCGACACCTTTTTCGATTCGGTGGCGGGTGAGCAGGTCCTGGTATCTGGGATGGTCCTCCGGAATCTCCTCTTCGTGTTCGACGTCGGCGGAGACGGTGTCGTAATCGGTCACGATCGATCACTGGCTTCGGTCAATAAAAAACGGCCCGATCGCTCGACGGTCGACTCCCGTGGGCCGTGGGGCAGCGGTGTCCGGAGTCGATCCGATCAGTAGTTGGGTATAGGGTTTCGTTGTTCAGATAGGGGTTCTCGTCGATAGTCATAGATTTTCGGCACGGAGATCGAGCCACGGAAACGGTACATCTGGATAGAGACACCCGGCTGGCTACGAGAATCCCTAAGAGTTGCTCGTGAAACCCGTGGTAAGTACAGATCGATAACGGCCCAACACACCGACCGTGTTCGGGAGTTATTTTCGACTCCTGTTGGGATCTCGCTCACTCGAATTGACATCCGATGAGCCAACCGCTTTGGTTGCCCGTTTGGCTCCCTCGCGATCCTGAATCAGGATGGTCGGTGGTGCGAACGTTGGTTCGAGTTGCTCTGACCCGACTCTTTTCTGCCATCTATTCCCTGTTCGTCCCACTGACTGTCTCGAGGATTGTTTGTGCGTTCTCTCGAGTCCGCCCGTCGAACTCGTCGAGTCGGCGCTCGATCGGCACGCGTGCCGGTTCCAGCAGATCGTGATGGGTCTCGAGTTTCACGATCCCGTAGAGTACGTCCACCGCGTTGGCGGCGGTCGTCACGTCTCCGTCGAGCACGTGCTTGACCAGTACATCGATCGCGGGCTCGATCGCCGCCGGGTCTTCCTGGCCGAGAGAATACGTAGTCGTCCACGAGATCGAGACGTCGGGTTCGGTGAGCCGGCTGCATAGCTCGTGGAATACGGACGCCGCTGCAGCCGGATCCCGCTGTGCGATGGCCACGAATGGCTTTCGAACGCCCCTTCGTCCATCCGTTTCGACTGCCGCATGTAGGTGTTCCACCCAGTCGGGGAACGCGTCTGGTCTCCCGTCGTAGAGTGACCCGAGCACCGCGGCGACGTGTTGGCGTATGAGCCTGTTCGTCTGTGGTGCCATGAACTGATCGACGAGCAGATCGACAGCAGGGGCAACGGCATCGAAATCGACGGTCCCGATGTGCTCGATGACGCTCAGTGACCATCTGCCCTGTCGATCATCGAGGGACTCTACGAACGTCCGGGCGTGTGGGAGGAAGGCGTCAGGATGGTGTTTGGCCGTCTTGGCGACCGCTTTCTTGATTTGGATCTGGTTCGGTCGATCCGTCGTCCACCCGTACTCGACGAGGGCATCGGCGTATGTTGCGAGGAGATCGGGACAGGATCGTTCGAGACCGCTGACCGCTCGGGCCGCTTGGCGCTGGAGCCCCCAGTGCTTGGAGTTGAGGCCGTCGATCAGTCGTTCGACGACGAGTTCGGTGAGCTCATCGTCGACGTAGTCCGGCCAGCACTGAAGCCCCTCGTCCACGACTTCGTGCTCGGTCTCCGAAAGGACAGCCGCCGCGTTGGACCGAACCCGGTTGTCCGCGTCTGCAAGGTGGGCAGTAGCTGCCTCGACGATTCGTTCCACGTCGACCGGCTGCTGGTGCTCATTTCGTTCGAGCTGCGTGAACGATCGGTGGCCAAGCGCAGTGAGTGCGTTCGCCCGCGTCCGCGGGTTCTCATCGTCGGTCAGGGCGAACAGCGGCCCCACTGCGTCGTTCCCACCGACGTAGTGCTCCCAGGTGACGGCGAAGAAGCGACTCCCATACTCGCGTGCCGCTGGATCGTCGGCTTCGAGAGCGGCCGTGACCGCGGGCTCGACCGGCTCGACGGCGTTGTCGTGCGTCTTTGCGATCCACGAGAGAAACCGAAGGGGAGCGACGTCCAGTGACGACTGCTCGTCGGTGCTGTCTCGTTGTTTTGTAATCCGCGAGAGAAACGGAATGGCAGCGACGCCCGACGGTGACCGTTCGATGTCCGAGCGAACCGCTTCGATCGCGAGTACCACCGAATCCCGATGGTCGATTACAGTCGTCAGGACGCCGGCGATGTACGGGCGGGTCGTCGGATCGTCAAGCGACGTGACCAACGTCGGACCTCGAAGACACAACGGCGTCGGCACGAACTGCGAGACCTCATAGAGGATTTCGGCGGCGTCTCGACGCTGCGTTTCGTCCTCACACTTCAACTCCGCGACCACGTCGTCGAGCGCATCGGTGAACTCCCGAGCGAACTCGTCATCCACGTAATCGGGACTGGCGTCCTCAACGTCTGGGACACTGATCTCTTCGAGGATTGCCGCTGCCTGCGTTCGATCGTCTGCGTCGGCGAATCGACCGACGAACGAGACCAGCGGATCCGTCATCGTCTTGCCCACGTCATTGGTGCTCCGCTAGCAAGCCATATTCGCGCTGGAAATAGGAGGTAACGTCTCGACCGACGAACCCCTCCGCACCGGACATGGCGTCCACCGGAACGAATCTCCCATCGATCCGCTCGTACAGCCGACCGTCGCCTGCCATCGCAGTATCGTTCGCCCACACGACGAGCGCCCGCCGGGCTTCGACGCCGAGGTCGGTTAGCCGTTCGGCGTCGATTTCCGCTTGGGCCTTCCAGACCAGAGCGTCAGGCCATCGGACTGTGTCTGGATCCTCGAGTGCTTCACGGAGTTGCTCCTCTACCGTTGTCACGGATCGGTCGCCCGGGTCGAACGTGACGCGAATCCACGAACTCATTGGATAGATGAACAGAATGAATACTGTTAATTTTTCGGTTGTGGACCTCATGACCACCGACACTTGTTTCGATTGGACTTCGATGAATATAACGTGCCGTAAGCAACTATAGTTATCGAACTGCCCGATTCAGTTTCAGGCGTAGATGTGGATGAAAAAATCGTAATACTACCTACTGCTATCCTCGAGAGGGATATAAATTCACGATACAGTTCGTGATGAGGTACTCGCCGCTCTCGAGCCAACTGCAACTATGGCCACAGAGACACCCGATCGAGAACACACGCCAACGAACGAGACACGCGACCCGGACGACAGCCAGTATGCGGCCCATCTCGAGCGCAGTCGAACCGTCTGGGACCGCTGGAGCGATTACTACACGATGAGCGAGACCGACCTCGAGCCGCTGCGTGAGGCAGCGATCGACCGACTCGAGTTGCAACCGGGCGATCGCGTCCTCGAGATCGGCTGTGGCCCGGGCGTCAACTTCGAGCGGGTTCGCAGCGAGATCGGCGAGCAGGGCGAACTCGTCGCCGTCGACTACAGCCCGGAGATGATCGCAAAGGCACGAGCACGCATCGACCACCACGGCTGGGAGAACGTCGAGGTTCGCCGCGCCGACGCGACGACGGCCGAGTTCGACGACCCCTTCGATGCAGCGATCGCGACGCTTTCGCTGTCCGTCATGCCCGACATCCACCGTGCAGTCGAAACCGTCTCCCAGTCGCTGGTCCCCGACACGACGTTCGTGGTTGTCGATGTTCGACCGGTCCCTGACGGCCCCGCTCGCGTCTTGAATCCGTTCCTGTGGCGGTTCCTTCGCTGGTACGCGAACTGGAACCCCGACGACGACGTCGTGGATGCGCTCGCGACTGTTTTCGATACCCACGAACTCGTCGACAGTTCGTTAGCCGGGACTCTCTACACTGTCGTCTGCGAAAAAGAGAGGTAGTGGCCTACGGGCCACGCTCGAGCACGCGCTCGACCGCGTTCGCTTCGCCACGACGGATGAGTGCCGATGCTGTCGAGACGGCACACTCGAGTTCGTCGGCGACGGCCTCGATACCACCCTCGCGCGGGACCTCGTAGAAGCCGACGTCCCAAGCGGCCTGCAATGCGGCCAGTTGTCGATCGGAAACCGCCGTGTCGGTGGTTGTAATCGCCTGACTGACCCAGCGCACGTCGAGTGCCATCCCGTCGGGAATCTCCGCCATCACGGCGGTGAGCGCCGTCGAATGCCCGACGAGCGTCAGTCGAATCGTTCGATCGGATCTGATCTCGATGGGCGGGACGACCACGACGGTGTCCTGTGCGAGCGCGCTCAACAGCGACAGCCCATCCGGCCCGAGATCACGACGAAGATAGAGAAAGAAGCCGTCGTCGGCTGGCGTTATCTCGTACTCGAGAACCGCCTCGAGGTCGTCTAACAGCGGTTCGTAGGCCTCGGGATCGCCGTAGACAAAGGACGTGATCGTTTCGACGCCATCGACGGCTTGCCCGCCGACGATCACCTCCCGTTCGAGCGCCGACGAGTCACAGATCCCCTCGTGGAGCGGCGGGAGTGCAGCGGTCGTGTATCGAAGCTCGATCCGCATCGATTTCATGACTCGAGAATCCGAGGCAATGAACTTAAATTCCCGATAGCTATCGGGAGTATCCCGACGGCGCTCCCGAGACGAGTCTACGTATGGACAGCCAACGACTTCGGCGGGTGTGCTGGGGTGGCCTCCTTCTCGGGGCGGGCCTCGCTGGTGTGTACGCTCGAGATCGGTCTCGAGCCGAGCGATCGCCTGACGAGGGGACGATCATCACGGAACGTCACGCGACCGCCGTTCTCGTCAGTCGACGGATCGACCCCGGTCACGTCGAGACGATCGAAAACGAGATTTCGCGGACGTGTCTCGGATCCGATCCGAACCGCGTGCGTGGACTCGAGGAGGCGAGTACGGCGTCGCTCTTTATTGACCGGAGCGAAACCGCCCCCGAACTCGTCTGGTACGTCGAACTCCCACGCGCGGTCGTCGACGGGTGGGACGATCCACAGTCGACAGTGGCGGACGCGTTTCCCGTCGATCACGACGTGCTCGAGCCAGTCGACGACCCGGACGAACGGACGTTGCTCGTCCACGCCGTCCATCCACGGCGACCGCGCACGATCGAACCCGGACGAAGCGAGACCGACCGCTCTCTCGGGGAGTCAGGTGTCTCCACCCAGCCAGCCGCGGATGTCGAACTGGTTCGGATGCGTCTCAAGTCCGGGCTTCCTGAACGGCTCGCAGACTGGTTCGAACGCCTGACCCAGCAGGTGATCTCCGGTGAGCGAACGCTCGACCGACTCGAATCCTGGAGCGCCGAGATGCTCGAGCAAGAACGGATGTACACGGAGTCGATCGTTCTCGACCGGCACAACGGCTACACGCTGTATCAGTACATGGAAGCCGACGAGATGCAACAGGTGTACGACGCCTACTACGATACCTGGAATCCGGTCGCCCGGGGGGCCGAACACCTGATGGGTCGACTGCTCGAGAATCCGGCGTGCATCCTCGAGTACCCGCTCGAAACTGAGTTCGAACTGCTGGCACACGCAATCGCCCCGGACCGTCCCCGGCGAGTCGGAGACTGTCTCGAGACGGAAAAACGGTGAACGGTTTGGGCTCGAGGTCGATCTTATTCCGTGAACGTGATCCAGCCGTCGGGAGCCTGGGATTTCACGTTGTTCATCGCCTCGCGGGCCTCGGTGCGACTCTCGTAGGCCTGGGTGCTCTCGGCCATCGTCGAGCCGTACTCATCAACCAGCCGCCACACCCAGCCGTCCGCTGCGGTGTGGAGTTCGAAGGAGACGCTATCGATTTCGAGAATGCTCGCGTCCTCGATGAGCGACCGAACGTCCTCGAGGGCAGCGCGTGCGGCCTCGCTCGAGGCGTGGGTTTCGGTGCCAGTGGCGACTGTCTGGCCGTCCTCGTCGATGAGCCGCCAGCGCCAGCGGTCGTCGTCGTCCGCGATCAGTTCGAACGAGGCGACGTCGAAGTCGACCCGGCCGGCCATCGGTGCGAGTTGGCGAACGGTATCGATAGTCGAGCGCACGGCGGCTTTCGACGGGGCTGTCTCGGCCGCACTCGCGATCACCTCGCGGTCGCGGTCGACGAGTTCCCACGTCCAGTCATCACTGCCGTCCAGGCGGATGACCGCGTCCTCGATCGCGAAGATCGGCGCGTCGCCAGCGTGTGCCTGCAGGGTCTCGGCAGCGGCCATCCCTGCCCCGCGGTTGGCGTAGGAGACAGTCGAGTCGGCGATCTCCTCGCGGTCGCGGTCGAGCAGTCGCCAGTGCCAGTCGCCGCTTTCGTACAGCTGTACGGTGACGTCACCGATGGAGTGACTGGACGCGCGAGCGGCCGCCACGCGGATGTCCTCGAGACCATCGATGAGTTCGTCTCGGGTCGGGTGTGCTATCGCGTCGTCCGCGACGACCTCGCCCGATGGCAGCACAAACCGCCAGTGCCAGTCGTTGTCGGCGTACGTCTGGAACACCGCTCGATCCATCGTTCGCACGTCGGCGTCGAGATGCTCGAGCAGCCGGTTCATCGCCTGTCGAGCGGCACCGCGGGTCGGATGCGTCTCGGGGTCTTCGGCGACGAGTTGCCCACCTTCGTCGATGAGCCGCCAGCCCCAGCCGCCGTCTTCGTCGACGAACAGTTCGAACGCCGCGGTCTCGATCTCGAGCAACTCGGCCTCGGGGGCCTGCTCTTTGAGCGTCATCATCGTCTCTGCGGCCTCGCCACGCGATGTGTGTTCATCACCGCTGTCGGCCAAGACGTTGCCGTCCTCGTCGATGAGTCGCCAGCGCCACTCGCCGGAGTCGGCCTCGTAGACCTGAAACGCCGCGTGTTCGAACTCGATGAGTTCGGCCTCGCTGGCTTGCTCGCGGACCCGCTGAATCGCCTCGGTCGCCGTGTCGGCGTCGGGATGGGGCTCGGTACTCGCGGCGACCACCTCGCGGTCGTCGGTGACGAGCCGCCAGTGCCAGTCGGGAGTGGGCTCGCCGTCGTACTCGAGTGTGGTGCCGCCGTCGGGTTTCGCCGCGGGCTCGTCGGCCGTCACCGGCAGCGTGTCTTCGGGTTCGCCAGCGGCTGTCGCGTCGTCAGGATAGACTTCGTACGCCGCGTCCTCGATTTCGACGACGTCGGCCTCGAGGGCGTGATCTGCGAACTGGTCGGCACTGCGCTCGACAGCTGCGTCTGCCGTCGTCCCACGGGGACTCCGCGCGACGATACGCTCGGTTTCGTCGACGAGTCGCCATCGTCGCTGGTCGCCCGAGTCGTACAGCTCGTAGGCCGGTTCGCCGGCGACGGTCACCGACGCCGATTCGAACGCGGGGAGCAACGCCTCGACAGCGGCTTCGGCATCGCGGCGACTGTCGAACGTCTCCGAGCAGGCGGCGACGACGTCGTCGCGGTCGTCGACGAGCCGCCACGTCCAGCCCTCGAGTTGCTCGACGAGTTCGATCCCGACGTGTTCGACGTCGAGCAGCCGTGCGCGGCCGAACCGTTCGGCGAACTGGTGGGCAGCGTCCTCGGCCATCGCCTGCGTTTCGTGGCCCGTCTCGCTTCCGGCCAGTGGCGTTCGGTCGTCGTCGACCAGTTGCCAGTACCACCGGTCACGGTCCTCGGCGTACGTGAAGGCGGCACCGTCGATTTCGATGACGTCCGCGTCGGGGCCGCGGTCTTTCAGAAAGCTCACCGACGTTTCGGCGTCGTCGCGGTCGGCGAACGCGCCAGTGCTGGCACCGACGACGCTCCCGTCGTCGCGGGCGAGGGTCCACTGCCACGTGCCGTCTCGATCCTCGTAGAGTCGAAACGCGGAGGTCGTCAACTCCATCAGCCCTGCCGAGCTGATCTGCGATTGCACGCGTTCGATACTCTCGGTTGCGTCGGGTCGCGTGACGGCACTTCCGTTGCTCGCAGCGAGCGCCTCGAGATGTAAGACGTGCCACCGCCAGTCGCCGTGTTCGTCTCGGAAAACGGCGAACTGTGCCCCTTCGATGGCGTCGCCGGTTAGCACAGCCGGGTCGTCGGTTGCGCCTTCTTCATCGACGAACATCCCTTTCCGTCCCGTTAATACGGGCACGAGGGCGGTGACACCCGCGATAAGTCCGACACCGATCGTATAGACGGTGATGACCTGCACACTGTAGTCGACGCCGAGTTCCCGCCAGTTGTACGGATACGCCCAGCCGAAAAAGACGACGCCGGAAAGCGCAATGAGCAGTCCGAGCACGCTCGCATAGATCCCGATCCGACGGACTGGCAACATTAATACGATGCCGAATAGACAGAGTGCAAGCCCCGCTGCCGCCGTCACACCTGAGCCCCTGATCAGCGCATAGGAATCGGCGCTCCCCGCGTAGCCGACGACGAACACGAACACGCCCGCCGCGCCGAGTATGTAGCCAAAAATGAACACCCAGTAGCCGTAGACGTCCGTGCTCGAGTCGGGTTCGCCAACGTAGTGTTCGTACAGTCGAAACAGCTTGTGGTGAATTTCACTTATTGAGGACATTCGTGGACTTGACTCGATAACTGAAATACACCATAATAAAGCTCCGGCCACAGTACAAATTCTAGATATATTCGTTAAACTATGACTGATCAGTAGCGAAGACTAATCGAGTGACGACGGCCAGTTAACCCTCTGATGTGCGGCCACCGGCACGCGGAACGGCACTCGAGACGGGGCAGCGCCGCTACATCGGGACGATCGACACCGTCGAGTGGCACGGACAGTCGAGAGTCAGATGGGAAGCGATGAGACGATGTCTCACGACGCAGTCAGGCGATTCGAAGCCAAACTAGTCGAATAGCTGAAAAAAGTCGACATACGTAATTTATTTTAACATTGCGCCCGCCGGATGGGTCGCACAGACGGTCGGCTCGTAGCCGGCGTCTGACAGACCCGTCCCGAGTGCGAAGACGGTCTCGCCGAGCATCGCCATCGAGGCCTGCCCCCCGGCGTCTGCAACGTCCGTAATCGTCGCTGTAACCTCGTCGGTCAACAGCCCTGCCTCGCGGGCAAACAGCCGGGAGGCGTACATGAACGACAGCAGCGTCGGCTCCTCGACGACACGGGACAGCGCCTGTTTCCCGGCCGCCGACAACTGGTCGGTCTCCCCCGAGAGGACCTCCGCCGTCGACAGTTCGCCAAACGAGACGTACTCCACGCGCGCCCGTTCCGGAATCGCGTCGAGTTTGTTCTCCTGTGGCCCGCCGGGCTCGAGGCGGATCGGCACGCCGCCGTGGGCCTGCGCGACCACGTCACCCAGTCCGGTTCCGGCCTGTACTTCGGCCCCGTGGGCGATCGTGACGAGTTCGTTTCGCGAGAGCTTTCGCTCGAACACGCGGTTGGCCGCGAGTGCAGTGCCAAGCGCCATCGCCCCCGAGACGCCGAAGCCGGAGCCGAGCGGAATCTCGGATTCGGCCTCGACGTGGGCCGGCGTCTCGAGCGTCTCGAGGACGGTTCTAACGGGATCGATCTCGAGTTCCTTGTCATCGAGAACGATCGTCGACTCGCCCTCGGGTGCGGGTGTGACCGTTACGTCGACACCGTCGGTGAGTGTCAGCCCGGCCCCTCGAGAGCCCGCTTTTGTCGGATCCTCGGCTGGGTGCGCGCTGAAAAAGCCCGTGATATGCCCCGGTACGAACGCGGTCGCCTCCTCACGCATTGGGGATGCTTGCGACCGCGGCGATATAACAGTGAAGATTCGACACAGATTCAGTCGACCCTCACCGATACGAGCCCTGCTCCGCCTCGAGGCTGCCGGAGACGGCGATCCAATCCGCCTGCGGGCCGGTGAGGTCGACGGCGAGTTCGTCCGTGTACCGGTTGCCGTTCCAGCCGCCGACCCACCACGAGTTCTCGCCGCGGTGGGTGACCCGGATCGAGACCTCGGTAGACGGATCGGCATCGTACTCGGCGTAGACAAAGCTCGTGTACTCGAGACAGCGATCCGTTCCGTCGAGACACGTCGTCTCGGTGGTGTCGTCGCGTGGCTCGAGCACCGGCTCGGTGCCGACCGGCTCGCGCGTCTCGATCGGCTCGTCGCTCTCGATCCGGAGGTGTAACTCGTACTGCTCGCGGTCGCGGACGAACATCTCGGGGTCGTCCGGGTCGTACTCCTCGGCCGTGATCCGTTCTGTCCGACCCAGGTCACCCTCCTCGACGAATCGGTAGTACTCGGGTTCGACGACCAACTCGTCGACGGTCACCTCGAGCATCGGGCCGCGGTCAGTGTCGACGAGCCGGCTCGAGAACGCCTCGGGTTGGGCGTAGTAGTCGCCGTCCTCGAGCGCGCCCGCGACGGATACCTCACCGTCAGCGACCGGCACTGGGACGAGAACCGTTGCGTTCGTCACCGTCCCGTTTGTCGATACCTCGACGTTGTAGCTGTACTCGCTCGTGTAGCTGTCCTCTGCAAGCGAGTCGGAGAGGAGGGCGAGCCCGCCGACCACGAGCGCAGCGACAACGACCAATCCCACGAGTCCGATGCCGATCGTGCGTTTGTCTCTCATCGTGTTCCTCGAGCGGACGATCCTCGCAAGCCGAGACACCGGCCACTGGCGGTCGATACGGGCGGGGAACTGGTAGCGGTATCGGATCGTTCCCGGCAGTGAAAATTCGGTTTTCGTGATCGACTCGAGTCGTCAGCAAGCGGCGAGCCCGCACGGGCTCAGACGCTGCCGGTCCGGCGAGGCGCTCGCACGCGAGCGTCTCGCTGGCCCCCAGGTTTGCCGCCTACGGCGACAAACGCTGGCGATCTCGCGGGAACACCGTTGGACTCGCGTTGCTCGTCCAACGAGCTCCCGCTCGGCGAACAGCGACCTCGTCTACGGCGAGAGTCGCTGTCGATCTCGTGGGAACAACACAGCCTCTCGAATGTTGTCCAGTCCGAGGATCGTCATGATCAGGCGCTCGCCACCGAGGCCGAAGCCGGCGTGAGGCGGCATGCCGTATTTGAACATCTTCGTGTAGTACTCGAACTGCTCGGGGTCGAGCCCTTGCTGTTCGAAGCCTTCGATGAGCTTCTCGTGGCGGTGTTCGCGCTGGCCGCCGGAGACGAGTTCCATCCGCGGGTGCATCAGGTCGAAGCCAGTCGAGAGCTGGTCGTCGTCGTCGTGGTCTTTGATGTAGAACGGCTTGATCTCGCTCGGCCAGTCGGTGATAAAGTAGTGGCCGCCGACGTCGTCGCCGAGTGCCTTCTCGCCCTCGGTCGGCAGGTCGTCGCCCCAGACGAGCTGCTCGTCGAGTTCGCCCGTCGCGTTGATGCGCTCGATGGCGTCCTCGTAGCTGATGCGTGGGAACGCCTCCTCGGGCACCTCGAACTCGTCTTCGAGGCCGAGCGCCTCGAGTTCGTCGGCACAGTTCTCGGAAACGGCTTCGTAGGCGGCTTTGACGACGCCTTCGACGACGTCCATCGCGTCGTTCTGGTCACAGAACGCGCCCTCGAAGTCGATCGAGGTCGCCTCGTTGAGGTGTCGCGGCGTGTTGTGCTCTTCGGCGCGGAAGATCGGGCCGATTTCGAAGACACGCTCGACGTTCGAGCCAGCGATCAGCTGCTTGAACAGCTGTGGCGACTGGTTCATGAAGGCCTCCTCGCCGAAGTACGTGATCGGGAAGAGTTCGGTGCCGCCTTCGGTCCCGGTGGCGACGATCTTCGGCGTGTTGATCTCCGTACACTCGAACTCGCGGAACTGCTCGCGGACGGCACGCAGGATCTCCGAGCGAATCTCGAAGACCGCCTGCACGTCGTCTTTTCGAAGGTCGAGCGTGCGGTTGTCGAGTCGCGTCGAGAGGTCAGCGTCGACCTTCCCCGACGGGTCAAGCGGCAGTTCGGGGTCGGCCGGCGCGACGACCTCGACGCTTTCGGGCGTGATCTCGACGCCCGTTGGCGCGCGTGGCTCCTCTTCGACGGCACCCGAAACCGAGACGACGCTCTCTCGAGAGACGCCGAGGCCGGTTTCGACGAGTTCGTCGTCCATCTCGTCTTTCTCGAACTTGATCTGGATCTTGCCCGTGCTGTCTCGGAGGATCAAGAAGGCAATGCCGCCGAGGTCGCGGATTTCGTGCACCCAGCCAGCGACGGTTACGTCGTCGCCCGGCTCAGCGTCGGCAGTATGGATTCTGTCCTGCATACCACCCGATTCCCGTCGCCGGAACTTAAGCGCAATCGTTCTGTGCCGGACGACGGCGCTCGAGACGGACTACTGACGCGATACGAGAGGGACTCGAAGGAGTGGCTGACCGATGAACGGGCTGTGGACCGTGACCAGCAAGCGATTTCAGCGCTCGTGGACGGTCATCGGAATCTCGTGTTTCGGGCGCGCGGTGATCGTCGCCATCAGATCGAGGTCCGTCCCGGGGACGAGTTCGAGGTGGTACTCCTGGTAGATCGTCGCGAGCATGAGCCGTGCCTCGAGCATCGCAAACCGGTCGCCGATACATCGGCGCGGCCCCGCCGCGAACGGGAAGTAGGCGAGTTTCGGGAGATCGGACTCCATCTCGTCGGTCCAGCGCGCGGGCCGGAACGCGAGCGGGTCGTCGTACCAGCGCGGGTCGCGGTGGACCACCCACTGGTGCATCCGAACCGTCGATCCCGGCTGAATCTCGTAGCCGTCGATGATGTCCGGCTTGACCGGTTCGCGGACGATTCCCGGCACCGGCGGATAGAGGCGCATCGACTCTTTGACGACCTGTTCCGTATATGTGAGTTCAGAGAGATCCGCCATCGTCGGCGTCTCACCGTCGAGTACCTCGTCGAGTTCCTCGACGAGTCGCTGCTCGGCGGCGGGGTTCGTCGCGAGGAGATACGCGGTAAACGTCAGCGAGAGCGCCGTCGTCTCGTGGCCGGCGAGCAACAGCGTCACGACCTCGTCTCTGATCTGTTCGTCCGAGAGCGTGGCCCCCTCCTCGTCGCTCATCTCGAGGAGTTTCGAGATGACGCCCTGCTCTGTGGGGTTCGCCCGCCGCTCTTCGATCAATCGGTAGACGACGGCGTCGAGCTCCTCGCGTGCGCGCTGGATTCGGCGTCGGGACGGCGTCGGAACCGTCGGCGGGAGGACCAGATGCGAGAGGCTCTCACTCGCCAGCATGAACTCCTCGAGCGCGTCACCGACCGTGTCAACGGCGTCGTCGATGTCGACGCCGAACAGCGCCCGGGCGACGATTTTCAGTGTAATCTCCATCATGTCCTCGTGGAACAGCCGGGTCTGACCGTCGTCCCACTCCTCGAGCCCCGCCTCGGTGAACTCGGTCATCATCGAGGCGTACTCCTGGATTCGGTTGGGGTGGAACGCGGGCTGGATGAGGTGGCGATTTCGCCGCCAGACTGCGCCCTCGCTGTTGAGGATGCCGTTGCCCGTGACCGGTCCGAGAATGGTCTGGAACCGCTCGCCTTTGATGTAGTTCTGGTTGTTCTGGACGAGCACCTGCTCGATGTAGTCGGGATGATTGAGCTGGTAGACGGGGCCACCCGGTTCCTCCCATTGGGCGATATCGCCGTACTCCTGGGCTGTCGTCGTCATGAAATCGTACGGATCGCGGAGGAAGGCGAGTTGGTTGCCGACGATCGGCAGTCCACTGGGACCGGGCGGCTGCTCGTCACGGATCGCGGGGGTGTCGCTGCTCATTGCTACTCGTTTCGACGGACGCGAGCCACCTATCTCTACGGCCGAGCATCCTCGGCACGCTTAATTATAACCCGCCCCGGTCTCCCGACATGCACGCACACTCAAGCGAACGGGCACGAACCCCACCGATGCACGCGCGACGCCAGGTATCGACATGAGAGCCGCAACGGTGACGCTCTCGTGGGACGGCGGCCACGTCAATCCGATCGCGGATATTTTCGGTCCCGACGACGCGGTTTCCCTCGAGTCGATCCGCTACGTCAACCCTATTGGTGACGGCCGGTACGTCGAACTCCTCGATCTGCGTGGCGACCTCGAGCGGGCGCGGACACTGCTCGAGGACGCGCCCGAGGCGATCGAATATGATCTCGTCGGCGATGACGACCGGGGCGTCGCCTACGTCCAGTGGCGCACCGTCGGCCTCGTCGGTGACCTCCTCTCGATCCTCGACGACCGCGAAATCGTCATCGACTGGCCGATCACGGCCGTCGAAACCGAGACCGACCGCGGGCTCGAGTTGACAGTGGTCGGGACGAACTGGGCGATCGAACAGGCGGCCACGGATCTGCCCGACGGCGTCAGCCTCGAACTCCATCGACTCGGCAGCTACCGCCCGCAGGCAGATCGGCAGTTTGCGACGCTTACCGAGCGCCAGCGAGCGGTCTTCGAACTGGCGCTCGCGGAGGGCTACTACGAGGTGCCACGGGAGACGACACAGCGCGATCTCGCCGACCAACTCGACTGCGCGACGGGAACCGTCGCCGAACACCTCCAGCGCATCGAATCGGCGTTCGCGAGCGCCTACGCTGCGTCGATCCAGTCTCAGGATCGCTGACCCGAACGAGCCGGCTCGACTCGAGCCGATCAGCTGTCCACCCCTGTGCTGGCTGGCACCAGACTCGTTTTTATCCGCCACCGATAAGCGACTGGTATGGACGATCTTGAGCGACTCGCCGCCGACATCCGGCGTGCAGACACTGTGGTTGCGTTCACCGGCGCAGGCATCTCTGCACCCTCCGGCGTCCCAACCTTCCGCGGCGACGACGGCGTCTGGGAGCACTTCGATGAGGGCCAGTTCACCTACGGGCGCTTTCAGCGCGACCCAGCGGGGTTCTGGGCGGACCGCCTCGAGTTGCAGCGAGCGATGTTCGACGGCGAGTTCGAACCCAACGCAGCCCACGAGGCGCTGGCTGCGATGGGAACGGACGGACACCTCGAGGCGATTCTGACCCAGAACACGGACGGTCTTCATGCGGATGCCGCCGACTCGGTTGCGAGCGACTCGAGTGAGACGACACTGCTCGAACTGCACGGCAACGCTCGACGCGTGCGCTGTACCGACTGCGGGCGTCGTATCGACGGCGATCCGGTTTTCGAACGCGCTGCCGACGGCGACCTTCCACCGACCTGTGACTGTGGCGGCGTCTACAAACCCGATGTCGTCCTCTTCGGCGAACAGCTTCCGGGGGCGGTCATCCAGCGCGCTCGAGCACTCGCCCGCGAGAGCGACGTCTTCCTCGCGATTGGCTCCTCGCTGGTGGTCGAACCCGCCGCGTCGCTGCCCCGACTCGCCGCGTCGCCAGAGACGACTGTGGGGATCATCAACCTCGAGTCGACACCGGTCGACTCGGCTGCTGATATCGTCTACCGTGAGGACGTGACGACTGTGTTGCCACGGCTTCGTGACGTCCTCGAGGCGTGAAACAGGTCTGCTTCGAAAAGAGAGATAAACAGCCGGCGATCGCGTGTGCCCGTCTCAGGCGTCGCGTGCCGCCTCGACCGTCTCGCGGACGGCCTCGACACCTTCGTCGTGGGCGAGGTCGCCGACGACGATGACGTCCGCGTGTGTGGCCATCTTCGCGGCTGAGTCGTAGTCGTGGATGCCGCCGCCGTAGAACAGCGTCGACTCCTCGGTCGCCTCGCTTGCGGCCTGGACGATGGCTTCGTCGCCCAGCATGCCGGAGTACTCGAGGTAGACGATCTCTTGGCCGAACATCCGTTCGGCGACCTCTGCGTAGGCAGCGACGTCCTCGGCGTCGAGATCACAGTCAGCTTCGGTGTACGTCGCGACGTCCGCCTCAGGATTCATCACGATGTACGCCTCCGTCCACGTTCGATCCCAGTCCATGTCGCCATCGAGTCGGACCCACTCTTTGTGTGCGCCCGTGATCCAGAACGGCGACCCGGCGTTGAAGACGGTCGGAATGAGATAGCCCTCGAGCGCCCGGTTATCGATGACGACCTCGGGATTCGACGGCTCCTGATAGAGCGGCACGTCGTGTTCGGCACAGGCCTCGACGACGGCTTCCATGTTTTCCTCGGTGATGCCCATGGTGCCGCCGACCTCGATCGCGTCGGTGCCGGTCGCACAGAGGTCGCCGTAGGTGACGCCCTCGGGAAGCTCCTTGTCGGGATCGATTTTGAGAATGTGGTTCCAGTCGTCCCAGGGGCAAGCGGTAGTCATACCGCTCCGTTTCCCGACAACCGGCAAAAACGCTACGAATCGGCCCCCTCTCGAGAAACGGGCTCGAGGGCCGCGCTCTCGGCCGTCGAGCGGTTCCGTCGACTGCGCTCGACCGTCAGCTTAGACGTACTCGAACCACTCGTCGTATGCGTCCGTTTTGCGCTCGACGATATCGAAGAACCGCGACTGGATGTCCTCGGTGACGGGACCACGGGAGCCGTTGCCGATGGTGACGTTGTCGACTTTCCGGATGGGGGTCACTTCGGCCGCAGAGCCGGTGAAGAACAGCTCGTCGGCCGTGTTGAGTTCGCCACGGGAGATCGAGACATCGTCGTGGACGGTGTAGCCGAGATCCTCGGCGATCTTGATCACGCTGTCGCGGGTGATGCCGTCGAGAATCGACTCCGAGAGGCCGGGCGTGTAAATCTCGTCGTCACGAACCAGGAAGATATTCTCACCGGGGCCTTCTGCGACGTTGCCCTCCTTGTTCAACACGATTGCTTCGGCGTAGCCGTTCCGTCGGGCTTCCTCGCCAGCGAGCATGCTGTTGACGTACAGGCCCGTCGTCTTCGCGTTCGTCGGAATCTGGCTCGAGGCATGTTTGCGCCACGAGGAAATCATCACGTCGATTCCGTCCTCGAGTGCTTCTTCGCCGAGGTAGGCTCCCCACGGCCACACAGCGACGGCGGTGCGGGTCGGGCAGTCTTTCGGGCTGACGCCGAGCGAGTTGTAGCCGTAGAAGGCGATCGGTCGAATGTAACAGGAGGGGAGCTCCTGACGCTGAATGAGTGTTTTCGTCGCCTCGGTGAGTTCCTCCTTGGTGTGATCGATCTCCATCTCATAGGGCTTTGCAGACTGGAACAGCCGCTCTAAGTGTTCTTCCCAGCGGAAGATCGCCGGCCCTTCTTCGGTGTCATAACAGCGTGCACCCTCGAAGACGCCGGTGCCGTAATGAAGGCCGTGTGTGAGCACGTGGACCTGCGCCTCGTCCCAGTCGACGAACTCGCCGTCCATCCAGATCGTGTCGACATCCATCTCGTCAAATCCCATGCTCGACTGTGAGGAAACCCACTGTAGTAAGTATTCGTGATTTGCGGGACGAGACCGGTGTTTGGCACGGGCGATCGCCGTCACGGACACATCCCCGTAGACCGCCCTCGATCAAATCGATGCGCTACTCGCTACGGTCGCGATCCCGTGTCGCCTCGAGTGCGACGGCGACGGTACCGACGACGCCGACAACGACGGCGCCAAACTGGAGAAGCGTGACGAACGGCGATGGCGATTCGTCCGGCCCGCCGTCGTGATCGTGTTCGTCGTGATCGTGCTCGTGTGCATCCGACGCCGGACTCGCGTGGGCGTCGAACCACTCGCTGACGAACTCGCCATCGGGCGAGCCAGTGACGCGAAGCTCCCAGTCGCCGTCGGCTGGAAGCGTCTGGACGGTCGCGTAGGTCCCGTCGTCGGTTTCCTCGAGGTCGACATCGAACGTGTCGTCCGGGCCAGCTGCCGAGAGCCTGACAGTGCGGTCGGAGGCGACCGACTCTCCGTGATCGTCGAGGAACGCGAGCTCGAAGACGACCGGCTCACCTGCCCCAACGAGGAATCGGTCGTCTCCGTCGTCGCCTTCGACGGGGGTCACCGTCAGCGCGAGATCGACATCCCCCTCCCGTTCGATCGTCGCCGAACCAAGCGTGTCGTCCCCGGCGACGGCTGCCGTCGGTGCCGAGGTCAACAGTCCCGAAAGCAAGAGCACGACGACGAGAACGCCGACCTCGAGGATGATTGCGCGCCTGAACGTGGTGATCGTCTCCCGTCCCGGCTGGCCGCCGTCCTCGCGGACCCCAGACTCGGAACTGCTCCCGAACAGTCGGCCACCGAATCCGGTTCGACCGGCATCCGTGGGGGACTCGAGGCGGCGAAGGAGGATGAACCGGGTGAACCCACCCAGTCCGAGCGCCAGCAGGACCAACAGCGTTTTCGCGGAGAGGGCAGTGCCGTAGACGGTCTCGCCGAGGGCCTCGAGCGTCGGGACGTGCCACGCCGCAAGGATGAGTCCGGTCGCACCGGCGAGTGTCACGCCGGCGAGGGCGAGCACCGAATAGCGACGGATCGTGTCGACGACGAGGGCCGTGCGATCAGCGGGGAGCGTATCGCGAAGCAGCGGCGGCACGACGAGTGCGAGAACGACGAGGCCGCCGACCCACAGGCCCGCCCCGGCAATGTGTGCCAGATCGACGGCGAACCCCTGCAGGCGGCCGATCGCTGTCGCCGAGTGGCTCGTCCAGCTTACAGTCCCGGCAACGCCGACTGCGCCGACGACCGTCCCGGCGAGCCAGCCACGACGCGAGAACGAGCCAGCGACGGCTGCCCCGAGGACGGCCACGACCGCGGCGGCGAACGCGAGCTGTCCCAGCCATGCTTGGCCAAGGGGCAACCCAGCAAACTCGAGGAGCGTTCCGGGAACGAGCGGCCCGACTGATCGCGCCTGAACGAGACCGAGCGCGACCACCGACCCGAGCAGCAGGACACCCGCCCCGGCGAGCAGCCGCGTGAGACGCCGATCGACCGACTGTGCCGACGCACCGACGCGACCGGCAGCCGGGTAGACCGCAATCGCAGCCGTCAACGGCCCGCCGATGAGGGCGACGAGAGCGACCAGCAACAGCCCCTTCGCGGCGGTTTCGACCGGCGGAACCGACTCGTCCGCGTCGTCTTCGTCGTCGTAGGCCTCGAGGACGGCGTCACGATCAAGCGGGCCGTCGCCGACGCTGAAGAAGAACGTGCCGGATGTCGTATGGCCGTCGTCGGCGAACACCTCCCACTCGACGGTGTACATCCCGTCAACGTCGTCGCTCTCAGTTGGGGCCTCGAGGGGCGTCCGAACGATCTGCGTGTCGTCCGGATCGATCGTCGCGTCGCCGCTGACGTCTTCGCCATCGGGTCCGGTGACGGTGACATCGGCGACCTGAACGCCATCACCCGAGAAAAAGAGCGTGACGTCTTCAGGGAGCGTTTCGACCTGCTCGCCGTTTGCCGGATCGGCGTCGCTCAGATAGGCGTGGGCGACAACGGGCGTTGCGACGCTTGCAGCCAGCACGATGGCGATGAGGACCACGGCGGCCACAGTCACGATCCGAAATGGACGACGACGATCGGACGATTCGGTCGAATGCATCGGTTATCGGATGGTGCCGGTGTAGCCAGTGCCCGAGTCACCGACGTACTGGATCGTATCGACACCGTCCTCGACGTCGACGTGGTCGACCACTTCCTGCGTGGACATATCGACGACGGCGACGAACCCGTCGGCGTCGGCGGGGGTGAGGAAGTACTCGTCGCCAGCAACGCCGGTTCGGTGGAGGTGATGGGCGTCCTCGGGTCGTTCGATGTCGCCGACGGCGAGCGTGTCGACGACATCGAACGAGTCGAGGTCGATGGCTGCCGCCTCGTCGTTCATCGTGTTGGCAGTGAAGCCATACATCGTGTCGCCGTCGTCGTAGTACCGCAGCGCGTCGGGACCGCCCTCAACCGTGACTGAGTCGAGTTCCGTACTGTCGTCGCTCGTCGCATCGAGAAAGCGAATCTCATCGCCGTCGAGCACACCGAGCAGTTCCTCGTCGGGCGTGAGATACATGCCGCCCGCGAACGCGAGTTCGTCGACAATCTCGTTGGTGTCGGTGTCGACGACGACGGTCTCGTCGCCGTACTCGAAGTAGGCGAGTCCGGTCTGTGGGCTGTAGGCTTTGTAGTGTGTGCCGCCGTCGTCGCCGAACTCGAGGAAGTCCGATCGCTCGTAGCTGTCCAGATCGATGACTGGCGCGCCCGGATCGTTGACGTTCGTCGCATAGCCCGTCGAGCCGAGGTCGTCGTGGTAGAGCAGTTTGCCGTGGCCCTCTCCCTCGAGGCCCGAATCAACGATCTCGGTGACCTCGTGTGAACTCGTCTCAATGACATAAAACGCCCCTTCCCCGTCGGAGTGGGCCCAGATCTCGTCGTCGTTTGGATGGTACATGTGGGTTGCATCGGGGCCAATATCGACTTCCGCGACGACCTCGCGGGACTCGGTGTCGATCGCGAGCACCTGATCGAGCGAGCCTTCGATCACGTAGATCTCGCTGTAATCTGCCGTGATCTGCGGATCGCCCCAGTCGTTGTCGTCGATCCCATCGGTGATCTCGTCGACGACCGCCCCCTCAGCCGGATCGATAATCGAGATCGTGTTCGGCGCGAACGCGTAGGCGAGTCCCTCGCTGCCATCGCCGCTGTCACCGTTCCGGTCGGTGGTATCGCCACCGTCGTCATCGTCGTCACCGAGACAACCCGCCAGACTGACCGCGATTCCACCAGTTATTGCCTGTACAACACGCCGTCGTTTGACGGGTTGGTCCATACCGGCAATAATTATGCCTTTCCCATCTTGATTCTGGTTCGATTGACGAACGGAGATCGCTCTCGAGGAACGTGTTTCCAAGACAGCTTATCAGTCTCTCGAATCAAAACGGTTCGTCCGTCACGAGCCACTCGAGTACAGTTATCGTGCGTCGTGGCCGCTCTCGAGGAGTCCATCGACGAGTCGGGTGAACCGATCGACCAGCCGGTCGGGCACCGTTGGGGTGACCTCCGAGAGCAACGGCGCGGTCCGTTCGGGGTCGGCAAGCGAGAGCGTGACTCTGTTGCGCTCGTCGTAGCGTTTATTTACGATCTCACACTCGACCAGATGATCGAGGTGATACTCGAGTGTGCTTCGGGCGATCCCGAGTTCATCCGCGACTGCGGCGGGTCGGCTCGGGTCGTGCTCGATCAGGTAGACGACGATCTCTCGAGCCGTTTCGCGACGGAACAGCGCCAGTGCACCCCGTTCCCACTCGTCGTACTGTGGTGTGTAGTAGTGGGTCTGGCCATAACGTTCCTCGCGAACGAGGTCGTCAGCGTCGATCAGCCGACGGATGTGATACTGAATCTGTCCCGGTGCGAACTCCGAGGACCGGACGAGTTCGTTGAAGTGGATACCAGCGTTCGCCTGGACGTGCGCCCTGATTTGTTGTCGAGTATCGCTCATGGGAATCGATTGTTGATCCGTGTTTATGCCCCTATGATCGGGAGCCCGCTGATAGTTGTCGCTAATAATGCTGGCCCCATAACGGGTTCTGATCGTTCCCGACGAGTGAGAACGGGTCATATGACCCGCATTGAGTATCAGGAGAGAGATGCCGTCAGCCCCGCCCAGCCACGACGGTTCCGGACCGATCGACCGAAGCACATAGGTAACTCTCGCTCCGAAAGACGGTAGCGGAGATGGATCACACGAGCCCCTTCGAGATCGCGTGGCTGGACCCACAACTGGCCCCAGTGCTCCTCGGCATCATTATCCTCGCCGTTATCGGGACGACGATCCTCTTTTGCTGTGGGATCGTGGCCTATTTGCGACGGCGATCGACTCGATATCTGCTGATCACGATCGTTCTCGGACTGCTCGTCGGGCGATCGCTCGTCGGTCTCGGGACCGTTTTCGGCGTCGTGCCGATGACAGTCCATCATCTCGTCGAACACGGCGTCGACTTCACGATTGCCGTGCTCATCCTGTATGCGGTCTATCGCAGCGGGCCGTTCTCAGGACAAAACGCAGAGGGCGACACCGACTCCGGTGCCGTCTTGTCGGACTCGAACGGCGACTGATACGGTCTGCTGTACCGGTTGACCGGCACAACCACAGAACGGTCGTGGTCGCGCCGGAACTGACGGACAGCAGACCGTCTGACGGCGGCTACTGCAGTCGCTCGAGGATGTCTCGCCCCTCAAGATACGGGAACTCGTGGCGGGCGGCGTAGCCGCGGGCGTCTGCAGGCGTCAGTGCCTCACCGGTTTCGTCGTCTAACATCTCACAGACGACGACGGCAGACGAGAGGTCGGCGGCGTCGGCGAGTGCCACCCCGAGTTCGGTGTGTCCCTCTCGCTGTGCGAGAAGGTCGGGGGCGGCTTTCAGCAGGTGGACGTGGCCGGGGACGCGAAACTCCTCGGCGAACACCGTTTTTGAAGGGTGGGCCGCAGCTTTCCCGAGTGCCTGAATCGTCGTCGACCGATCGACGTCCGTGATCCCGGTGTACGTGTCGCGGTGATTGACCGTCAGCGAGAACGACGAGCGCTCGTCGTAGCCGAGTTCGTGGTCACCCGTTGCGGGATGATCGATCGCCTCGCTGTAGAACGGGAGCTCGAACGCCTCGGCGACCTCGTGGCCGAGTGCAACACAGACCAGTCCACCTGCGTCGTTTCGCAGTCGGGCAACCGCATCGGGCGTGACGGCGTCAGCGTGATAGATCAGATCCGTCTCTCCCTCCCGGTCGGCCGCATCGTGGACGAGCACGGGTTCACCCGCCTGTAGCGCCTCGAGGGCCGTCTCGATCGTGTCTGTCGCCGTGGTGGCGCTGTCTGCGTTTGCGTTCGACCGCGGACCGGCATGGTGGCCAGTCATTGGCGATCACCCACGTAGACGACGACGTGATCATCGTCCTCGAGTTCGAGTTGCGTGCGGAGTTTGTCCGGCGCGATGACCTCGAGTTGGTCCTCATCGTGGTGGGTCCGCTCGGGAGCAATAATATGGGCAGTCTCGTAACGGTCACCGTCGACTGTCTCGATCGTCGCCGGGTAACAGACTGCCGGCCCGTACGTTCGTTCCTCGTCTTCCCAGCCGTCGATCGGCACTGGCTCGAGTGCGCTGATGGCGCTTCGTCGACGGACGCTGTCGTCGCGCAGGTCGACGTTCAGCGTGCCGGGAAACGGCTCGTAGCCGAGTCGCTGCTCGAACTGGCGTTTGTACCCCGGTAGTGAGATGTAGTGCCGTCCCTCTCCCATACCGCTGGTGATCGTGCCATCGAGTTCGATCTCCGACTCCGTCTCGAAAATGCGACGGTAGTCCTCGTACTCGGCGTGGAGCGCTCGTTCGCCGTCGTCGGTGATCGCCACCCACTGGCCGTCGCTGACCGTATCGCGCTCGAGCAGTGTCGCACTCTCGAGCCGTTGGAGGCGTCGTGAAGCGGTCTGGTTCGATGCATCGAGACGATCTGCGAGGTGAGAACAGGAGATCTTGACGTCGCCCTCGAGTCCGCCCTCGAGTGCGAGCAGTTTGAGCACGGCGAGTTCGTCGTGCCCAACAGCGGACTCAGCTGACACTGGCATACCAGTGAGTTTGGGGGGATCGCTCAAAAGCATACCGAATGTGGCATGCGTAACGAAACTGTGATAGAGTTCTCGAGCGTTTATCCGCAGTACCAGTTCGTTGGAGAGTTAATGCAAAAAGCCATCGGTCACGGCGTCGTCTCAAACGGCCGGTGGTCTGTCAGTTCCGGCACAACCGCGACCCTGTGGTGTGATTTCGCTGGGACACAGGACGGCCAGCAGTATCAGAATTCGCGTGCGATGGCCTCGTCGATCGCGACGACACGCTCTGGGTCGTCGGTCCAGAACCCGTCCCAGACGCGTGGCTCGTCCTCGAGACAGACCAGGGCAGATCCGTCGCTGTCGGCAGGGTCGTCAGGGCGATAGACGACGAACCAGGCGTTTCGATACCGCTGTTCCGTCCCGCTGTGGACGGTGACGTCGAGATCGACCGTCGCATCGTCGACGCCGTAGACGTGCACGTCGACGTCGCTCGCCGCCAGTTCCGTGTACACCTCGTGGGTGCCGATCTCGTCGGTGATCCGAGAGAGGTGCTGGAACGCACTGCGTAGCGTGCCACTGCTACCGTTCCAGGCCAACTGTTCGATGCGCCGGGAGACGATGATCAACAGCAGCTTCTCCTTGTGGGCGAGCGGATAGCCACGTAGCCGGAGCCGGGTCTCGTCGAGATTCGCGAGCACGTCCGGAAACTCGATCTCGCCGAGCCCGCGTGTGCCGGTCACGAACAGATCAGAGTTGATCGCGAGAAGCGACTCATAGAGGTCGGCCATTGACGAGATAGCCACGAGGACGCCGTCCTCGAGGAGCACAGCGACGTCACCGTCACCGGCCTCGAGCTCGAGATCGTCAGTGAGTTCGAACGTGTCGGTGGCCGCCGTCTCGACGGTGATCGGCTGTGTCTCGAACGTCTCGTCGAGCATCGCCTCGAGCGGGCCGGGCTGGTCGTCGCCGACGACGGCGATCGTCGCCGTTGGGGGGCCAGTGTCCTCGATGAACGATCGCAGGGTCATTTACGGGACGGTTGCGGCTAGGAGAGCTAAAGGGTTCGTTCAGTTAAGTTCCCTGACGTCTATCGTGGCGACTGAACCGATGAACACACCCATCGGCAGGACTCCCGTGTGATCGGTGTCTCGGCTGTTTCAACCGTTACTACCCTGACTCGTGTCGTTTGTCCATCGCTGAACGCCGAATCACGGTGTCGATGGCGAGACGACTGGATCAGTCGATGGACGGTTCGGTTGGGTTACACATAATTTCACAAAAAGGACTAAGTAATATACTGTCGTAGATATACTGGTGCTTGGTAACAGAGACCATCACCTAGGGACAAATCAGTGTCTGGGACGCGGAGAAACAGACTGATTACACATGGCGAAAGCACACAAACTCGATTGTGAGTCGGCAGACGCTGATTGCCGGTTCATTATTCAATCGGAAAACGAAACAGAGGCGATCGAACTGGCCAGAGACCACATGAAGGATGTCCACGGGAAAGAGGTCACCGACGAAGAACTTCAAGAAGAACACCTGCAAGTGGTGTGACTCCGCTTTTTGATGTCAGTTACCGGTCACTGAATCGCGCGCCCAGAACTCGCTGTCTTTTTTCAACTTTGGAACCCACGTGTCTTTTGTCTTCGAGAGAAGCGCCACACGGGAGGCGGGCACCCCTTTGCACTCCGTAAACTCGGGCATATACTCCTGGACTTGCTCGGTGAATTCGACGACTTCCTCGTGGTCGGGCATCGCCGAGCGGTCCAGTCGACCCTGTGAGTGACCTACGTGCATGTAGGCTTTCATCTCGATGAAGTCCGGATCGGCCTGCTGGAAGAAGCCGGCGTACCAGTCGGGGTGGTGCATGTTTTCGCCTTTGACGAGTGTCGTCCGCAACACGGTGCGGGTCTCGTCTTTGTCCGCAAGGACGTCCATCGTCTCGAGTAGCTTTTCCCAGGCGTCGTCTTCCATCGCGCCGACGACTTGGTCGAAGGTGTGGCGTTCGGGAGCGTCGACACTGACATACAGCTGTGTGGGATCACACTCTCGAAGCACCTCGGGTCGGGTCCCGTTCGAGACGAGGAATGTGGTGATATCGCGGTCGTGGAAGGCTTCGATGAGTTCGGGCAGATAGGGATACAGCGACGGTTCGCCGTCGAGCGAGATGGCGACGTGGCGAGGCTCCATCGCCTGGTCGAACACCTCGCGTGGGACCTCCTCGTTGCCACCGAAGCCGGAGAGGAGTCGTTTCTGGAGTTTGAGCGAGGCGTCGACGACGGCTTCGGGGTCGTCCCACTCGACGTCGTCCATCTCATACGAGTGGCCCTGATGGTCGCGCCAGCAGAAGACACAGCGCTCGTTACACCGCACGACGGGCGTCATCTGGATACAGCGATGGGACTCGATCCCGTAGTAGATGTTCTTGTAACATTTCCCCTCGCCGCGCAGGGCGTTGGCCGTCCAGCCACAGGTCTGGGCAGCCGTGTGGTTCTCGCTGTGATAATCTGGACTCGAGACCTGCATCGCACCGCCGTCGCCGTCGCCCTCGTTCTGTTCGGCGTCGGATCCGGTATCAACGCCTGTCTCGGCGGAATTGCTCATGTTGCCCTCGATTGGGTGGGCGCAGACAAAAACCGTGTGGTGTGGGTTGATGCGAGCTGTTGCCCCGCGTTTTGCTGTCCCCGCAGGCCGATCGCAGATGCACTGGCACGAACGGCAACAGCCCGTCTGCGTTACTTGCCGGAGTTGTGTGGGAGTTCACCCGGTTCGGCGGGCTCGTCGTCCTCGGTCGACACTTCGCGCTCGAAGCCGTACAGGACCAGCCCCGTGTTGGCGGTCAAGAGAATGCCTGTCATCGGGGCTGTCGGGACGAACAGATACAGTCCGACCCCGACCGCGAACGTCCCTGCGGCAAGCGCGGCCCACAGCAGCGGCCGCGAGACGTCGACACGGATGGCGTCCCAGTAGATCACACCGAAGAGCGCACCCGTCGCCACGAGTCCGAAAACAGCGACGAGGGAGTCAACGACCATACACAGTGGTTAGTGAGCCACCGCAAAAGCGTTCTGCGTTTCAGACCGAGCCCCGGACACGCTCGAGCACCGCCAGCGTCCCATCCGCGTGGATCTCCTCGAGCACCTCATCAGCGGCTGCTGTGGCCATTTCGTCGGCGTTCCCGACGGCGAAGCTCCGGCCGACGGTGTCGAACGACGAGACGTCGTTGATCGAGTCGCCGACGGCGACGGCCGCCTCGAGGTCGATCGAGACGTGCTCGGCGATCGTCTCGAGGCCGTCGCCTTTGGTCGGATTCGTATCCTTGACGTGGTAGGCGTAGCCCGTGTCGATCACCTCGAGGCCGTGTTTGGCGGCGATCTCGCGCAACGGCTCGATCGGTTGCTCTAAGTTGACGGCGATCTCGGTCTCCCGCCAGCGATTAACAGTGTCTTCCTCACCCCAGCCGAGCGTGTAGCCGGCGGCGCGATACTCCTCGGTGACGGCTTGGGCGGCCTCACGGTCGGCTGTGAAGAAGACGTCGTTGCCGGTGTAGACGACGCCCCCGTTTTCGGCGACGACGAGTTCCGGAATGCCGGTGAAATGACAGAGGGCGACGGGGTAGGGAAACGCCTTCCCGGTCGCGATGACGACGGGGGCCTCCCAGTCGCGGATCGGGTCGAAGACGCGCGGGTCGATGCCCCACCCGTCGGGCCGGGTCAGCGTGCCGTCGATATCGAGCACGAGCGGTGGATCGGCAGTCATAGCCGTCACTCGAGGGCTTGGAGACCTAAAAGAGTCGGTTCGAGAGTGCAAGAGCGCTGGACAGCAACCGCGACTGTCGCTCACTCCATCGAATGCCAGCGAGCAGAACACACTTGTTTTTGCGAATACCATTCCAGATATGATTGAAATTATTGTCGTCCCCATGATTTATGTCGCCCTCACAGCGTACGCGGTCTATTTCGGAGTGTTGAAAGCATTAGAGGCGTTTTTCGGGCAGCAAGAAGACGCCGACTCGTATACGGTTTCACCACCGGACCGGTGACTGTCGGTCGATTGTGGTCGACACTCGATGCGTCTCATCACATGCGGTTCGTTCGGGAGTGCTACAAAACGGATCGCCGGAGACCGTGGCGAGTACGTCCTCGAGAGAAAACCCCCCAGACCGCTTAGAGCGCGAGGTAGCCCGCGTTGGGCAGCAGTCCGAGCAGGTAGAGGATACCGAGTGCGAACATGAAGATCGCGATCGCCATCGCCGGCGGGTCGACGTGGGTCCCGGAGTGGGAGTAGAACATCCGCTGGGTCACCTCTGCGAGCAGGCCACTGATCGCGCCGAACGCACCGGCGGCGAGTAACGCGACGGGTTCGCTCCCGATGACGGGCATCGCGAGGATCGCCCCCACTGCGCCGAGCAGCGTGATGTGGTGAGTGACGGGGATCTTCTCAACGCCGAGGTTGAGAAACAGCAGGCTGATCGCGGAGATCGCATAGCCCAGGAAGATGCTACCCGTCTCGAGCCAGATGTAGCCGCCGAGGACACCACCGACGAGGCCGATAGCGATGACGCCGGACCACTTGTACTGGTGGGGCAGCCACGGTTCGGTCGCCAGTCGGCTGGTCTCGGTGCCGCCGTCGGTTGCGATACGTTTCTCACCGTTCTCGAACGGCGACATATCGAGGATGTTCGACCCCGACACTTTGCCAACGATTGGGTAGTCGAACACGAGCCGCGCGAGGAAGGCCGTCGCCACGACCGACAGCGCGATGTTGTCCGTCGGGAAGCCGACGCCGTTCATGACCTGGGTGATGAGCATCCCGACCGCGCCGAAGACCGCACCGACGGCGAGGATGTCGGGTTTGGTCCCGAACGCGTAGAGGATGTTCTTCCCGAAGTGGTAGTCCCAGCCCGCAGGCTCCATCTCGGGGTACTTCCGGCCGGCGTAGGCCGTCGCGGCGACACCGCCGGCGAACGCGACGTGCGGACCAGTCACCATGCCAAAGCCGATCACGCCGGTGATGTCGGTGGCGAGGCCACCGGTCTCGACGGCCTCGAGTGTGCCGAGTTCTCGCTGGAGGATCGCGACGCCTTCACCGAGGAAGACGACAAAGCCCGTAAAGATGAACGCGGGCAACGCACCGATCGCCGCGCCGAACGCTCCACCGGCGAGGGCGGCGATCAACAGGAGCAGAAACTGCTCGACCTCCAGCCCAATAACCGGGAGCTGCAGGAGTGCCTGAAACATCGATCACTCCTCCGTCGCCCAGTTCAGTGACCGCTCGACGGCGTCGCTCCAGCGGTCGTATCGCTTGTCGGCCGTCTCTCTCCCCATCTGTGGCTCGAACTCGCGATCGATCTGCCAGTTGTCGCGCAGACTGTCGACGTCGTCCCAGTAGCCGACGGCGAGCCCGGCTGCGTACGCCGACCCCAGCGCTGTCGTCTCGTCGACGACCGGGCGGACGATCTCCGAGTCGATGATGTCCGACTGGAGCTGACAGAGGAAGTTGTTCTTGACCGCGCCGCCGTCGACTTTCAGGCTCGTCATCTCGATGCCCGAGTCGGCCTCCATCGCCTCCGCGACGTCACGAGTCTGGAACGCAATCGACTCGAGGGTTGCTCGAACGACGTGTTCTTTCCGCGTGCCGCGGGTCATCCCAACGATGGTCCCGCGTGCGCGCTGATCCCAATGAGGTGCACCCAGGCCCGTAAATGCGGGGACGACATAGACGCCGTCGGTCGTATCGACGCTGCGGGCGAGTTCGGCCGTCTGAGAGGGGTTGTCGATCAACGACATGTCCTCAAGCCACTCGATCGCCGCGCCAGTGATGAAGATCGACCCCTCGAGTGCGTACTGGACGTCCGCACCCGAGCGCTGGAAGCCGATCGTCGTCAACAGCCCGTGGTCGCTCTCGACAGCCTCGTTACCCGTGTTCATCAGGAAGAACGAGCCCGTCCCGTAGGTGTTCTTCGCGTCGCCGGCGTCGAAACAGGTCTGGCCGAACAGGGCCGCCTGCTGGTCGCCGAGCGCACCCGCGACGGGCACCTCGGCCTCGAGGAAGCCTTCTGGGTCAGTCGTGCCGTAGGTCGCCTCGTCGCTCGAGGGGCGCACTTCAGGCAACATCGCCTCGGGGATCGAGAACTCCGCGAGGAGTTCATCGTCCCATTCGAGGTCGTGGATGTTGTAGAGCATCGTTCGCGAGGCGTTCGTCACCTCGGTGATGTGGTTGCCCGTGAGGTTGTAGATCAGCCAGGTGTCGATCGTCCCGAACAGCACCTCGCCTTTCTCCGCCCGATCACGAATGTCGTCCGGTCGCGACCGCTCGAGTTTGATCGGATCGGCGTTGTCGAGCAGCCACTCCGCTTTGGTCGCCGAGAAGTAGGCGTCGGCCTCGAGGCCGGTCTTCTCGCGGATGGTGTCGACCATCTCATCGTCTTCGAGTTGTTCAACACGGTCGGTCGTGCGCCGGTCCTGCCAGACGATCGCGTTGTGGACCGGCCGACCGGAGTCGGCGTCCCACAGCAGCGTCGTCTCGCGCTGGTTGGTCACGCCGATCGCCTCGAGCTGGTCGGGAGCGACGCCCGCCTGCCCGAGCGCCTGCGTGATGACGCGTTTGGTGTTCGCCCAGATCTCCATCGGGTCGTGTTCGACCCAGCCGGGTTCCGGATACACCTGTTCGTGTTTCTCGTATGCGTTCGCGACGACTTGCCCGCCGTGATCGAATACGATGAATCGTGTCCCAGTCGTCCCCTGATCTACTGCACCGACGTAGGTATGTTCTGTCACTAGTAGTCACCCGTATCGTACTGCTCACGCGACGTCTTTATCGACGGTTGCGTGCTACTGGTAAACAAATTCGACGATCATTATAAATGTTCCTGTAAGTGTAATAGCCCCATTATATTGGTCTAACAATATTACGGCTACCTCTCCAAAAACAGTCGAGTGGTTCGCCCGAAAATCGTCGTTTCACCCGAAACAGGGGCCGAAATGTGGTCAGATAATGAGTGACACTCCCACACACGTTCAGTTGTTATGGGCGTTGATGGAGCGTCGATAAAATAAAGAGTAGGGGGATCTAGGTACGAACCAAGGGATGACAACCCACACTGACGTCCTCGTTCTCGGCGGGGGATCCACCGGCTGTGGCATCGCTCGAGATCTGGCGATGCGCGGCCTCGAGGTGACACTCGTCGAACGAGGCAATCTGACGGAGGGGACAACTGGCCGTATGCACGGGCTCTTACACAGCGGGGGCCGCTACGCCGTCTCCGATCAGGCGAGCGCGATAGAGTGTATCGAGGAAAACGAAATCCTCCGGGAGATCGCCGGCCACTGCGTCGAAGAGACCGGCGGCCTGTTCGTCCAGCGACCCGAGGACTCGGACGCGTACTTCCAGGAGAAACTCGAGGGCTGTCGGGAGTGTAACATTCCCGCGCGTGTTCTCTCGGGACGGGAAGCACGCGAGGTCGAACCCTACCTCGCGACCGACGTCAAACGCGCGATCGAAGTTCCCGACGCCGCGGTCGATCCGTTTCGACTCTGCGTCGCGAACGCGGTCGACGCCGAAACCCACGGCGCACGCATCGAGACCCACGCGGAAGTGATCGACCTCCTGCGTGACGGCGACGACATCTACGGCGTGAACGTGCGCCACACCTCAGGGCCGGGCAAACGAAACCATACCGTCGCCGGCACGACCGAGGAGATCACGGCCGACTACGTGGTCAACGCGACGGGCGCGTGGGCCGGCCAAATTGGGGACATGGCCGACCTCGAGATCGAGGTCCGCCCCTCGAAGGGCGTCATGACGATCATGAACGTCCGGCAGGTCGACACCGTCATCAACCGCTGTCGGCCGAAAGGCGACGCCGACATTATCGTCCCCCATGAGACGACGGCGATCCTCGGCACCACCGACGAGGAAGTCTCGGACCCGGACGACTACCCCGAAGAGCAGTGGGAAGTCGACCAGATGATCGACACTCTCTCGGAACTCGTCCCGATCCTCTCGGAAGCGCGGACGATCCGCTCGTTCTGGGGTGTTCGCCCGCTGTACGAGCCGCCAGGGACCGGGACCACGGATCCGACGGACATCACGCGAGAGTTCTTTTTGCTCGATCACGCCGAGCGCGACGGCGTCTCGGGGATGTCCAGCATCGTCGGCGGGAAGCTGACGACGTACCGGGCGATGGCCGAAGAGATCGTCGATCACGTCTGTGACAAACTCGGCGTGCGAGCCTCGTGTGCCACTGCCGACGAACCACTCCCCGGCAGCGAGGACATCGAGACCCTCGAGGCCGGCATGGACGACTTCGGGCTGCGCTCGCCGGTCGCTCGCCGGAGCAAACAACGCCTCGGCAGTCGCGCAAGCGAGGTGCTCGAGACCGACGCCGCGAATCCGGTGATCTGCCAGTGTGAGGGCGTTACGCGCGCGGAAATTCAGGACGGAATCTCACAGTCGGGAACGGACCTGAACGCGGTTCGCATCCGTACCCGTGCCTCGATGGGCAACTGCCAAGGCGGCTTCTGCTGTCAGAACATGGCGAACGAACTCCACCCCGAGTACGACGAGGAGACCGTCCGAACGGCGCTCGACGAACTGTTTCAGGAGCGCTGGAAGGGCGAACGCCACGCGCTGTGGGGCGAACAGCTCTCCCAAGCGATGCTCAACTACGCTCTGCACGCGACGACGATGAACCGCGACCGCGACCCCGCAAGCGAGTCGGCCGACCTCGAGTACGCGGCGTTCGACGGCGGTAACCAGACGGCCGAACCGCGCGCCGACGGGGGGAACTGAGATGGCGATCGAAGACGACGTCCTCGTGATCGGTGGCGGCCTCGCCGGCGCGACGGCGGCACTCGCCGCGGCGGAGCAGAACGTGCAGGTACGGCTGGTAACGCACAAACAGAGCACGCTGCGCCACGCCAGCGGGCTGGTCGACGTCCTCGGCTACACCCCCGAAGGCGACGGGCCGCTCGTCGACCCCTTCGACGCCCTCTCGGACCTCCCCGACGGCCACCCCTACGAGCGCGTTGGGGTCGAGGCCGTCCGCGACGCCCTCGCGTTTTTCGACGACGTCGTGGGCGAGGCGTACGCCGGCGCACATACGGACGTGAACGCACTCGTCCCGACCCACGGCGGCACGGTCAAACCGACCGCCCGCTACCCGGCCTCGACGGCCGCTGGGCTGGCGAGCGACGACCGGGACACGCTGCTAGTCGGCTTCGAGACCCTCCCGGATTTCGAGGCCCCACTGGCTGCGGCCCACCTCGAGGCCGCCGGCGTCCCGTTCGCGGCTCGCGGCGTCACGCTATCGTTCCCCGGCATCGTCCGCGACGACGCGAAGGTGACGCGGTATGCCCACCTGCTCGATCAGAACGAATCCATCTCTACGGATGCGGGCGAAACCGGCGCGCGCGAGGCGCTCGCCGCGGCTGTCGAGCCCCACCTCGAGAGCGAGTCTCGAGTCGGCTTTCCCGCGATTCTGGGCGACGACCACGCCGCCGAGGTGCGGGCCGACCTCGCAGCCGCCCTTGGCGTCGACGTCTTCGAAGTCCCGATGGGGCCGCCCAGCCTGCCGGGACTGCGACTCGAGGACCTGCTCTACGATGCACTCGAGGATGCGGGCGTGCGGGTAACCTCGGGCGTGCCGGTGGTCGAGTACGAGGCTGACACGGACGGCGACCGAATCGACCACGTCGTCGTCGACCGCACCGGCTCGAAACTCCCCCACCGCGCCGACCAGTACGTCCTCGCGACGGGCGGGCTCGTCGGCAAGGGCGTCCGTTCGGAACGCGAGCGGGTGTACGAACCGCTCTTTGATTGTCACGTTCCCCACGCCGCCGACCGCTACGACTGGTTCGTCGACGACGTGTTCGGCGACCAGCCCTACGCGCGCTTTGGCCTGCGCGTCGACCGCGAGTTGCGGCCGTTGACTGCCGACGACGAGCCGGAGTTTTCGAACCTGCGCGCGGCTGGCGCGGTTCTGAGCGGGTATGACTTCGCGGCGGAGAAATCTGGCGGCGGCGTCTCGCTCGCGACGGGCTACGTCGCCGGGACACGGGCCGGCGAGGAGGGCGGCGAATGACTGACTCGAGACACAGTGTGCGAGCGACCGAATCGAGCGATAACTCGAGTGCGAGCGGCCGAAACAGGTAATTTCATGAGCGACGCAGAACACCCGACCGACGACGGTGCACCGGGCGACTACTCAACCGACGGCGACGCATCGACCGACGACGAGTTCGAACCGATTCAGGTCTTCCCCGAGGCCGAGGAGATGGACCTCCGACCGGGAGCCGACAACTGTTATAAGTGTTCGACCTGCGATACGAACTGTCCTGTCGCCGAGGTCGACGACGAGTTCCCCGGCCCGAAGTTCCAGGGGCCAGAGCAGTGGCGGCTCAAACGACAGGACGACCACGACATCGACGACTCCGTGATGAAGTGTTCGAACTGCATGCGCTGTGATAGCGCTTGTCCCTCCGAGGTACCGCTCTCGCAGATGCACAACACGGCTCGAGGCGAGTACGTCGACGAGCACATGAACAAACTCTCTCGAGAGTACATCCGCAACCGAATCCTCGCGAACTACCGGCGACTCGCGCCGCTGGCCGCGGCCTTCCCACGGACGGCGAACTTCGTGATGGGGCTGTCGGTCACCCAGTGGCTGGGCGAGAAGACGCTGGGGGTCACGAGCGAGCGGGAGTTCCCCGAGTTCGCGACCGAGACGTTCCGGAAGTGGTGGACGAAGCGAGGTGGCAACGCGACCTCGAAACAGCGAGCACAGGAAGCGCGAGCACAGCGAGGTGATGCAGAGAGCGAGGACAAGCGCATCGCCTACTTCCACGGCTGTTACTCGAACTACAACACCCCCGAGGTCGCGAAGGCGCTCGTCCGCGTCTACGAACACTTCGGCTACGAGGTCATGGTCCCCGAACAATCCTGTTCAGGCACGCCGATGTTCGCAAACGGGATGCTCGAGGACGCCCGTCGAGCCGCCGAGACCAACGTCAGCGAACTCGCGGCCGCACTCGAAGACGGAGCCGACATCATCGCCTCCTGTAGCTCCTGTTCGATGTCGATCCGACAGGAGTACCCCGAACTGTTCGACTTCGAGGGGACCGACGACGTCGCCGCGAACACCTGGGATGCCGTCGAATATCTCCGCGTCCACGAGGACCTCGAGGGTGAACTCGAGGGCACGTCGCTCGAGGACGAGTCGTTTGCCTATCACGCACCGTGTCATTCACGTAACCAGGGACTCGATGGACAGACGATCGAAGTGCTAGGGGCAATAGACGGCATCGACGCCCACGACGTCGGCGATTCCTGTTCTGGAATCTCCGGCACGTACGGCTGGAAAGAGGAGAACTACGAGACGTCGATGAAGATCGGCGAGGAGATGTTCGAGCACATGGACGACGCGCCAGCCGAAACGGGCCTGACGGAGTGTCCAACCTGCTCGATGCAGATGGAACACGGCACCGGCTACGAGATCAAACACACCCTCGAAATTATCGCAGCGGCACTCGTGGGGACTGCTCACGACGCAGATCAGCGCCGGGGTCAGGAGACCAGATAGATGGAGTTACAAGAGCGAATCGCGCGACGATTATCAGCACGACAGGGCCGGTCGGTCGTCGTCGACCGCGATCACCTCAGTCCAGTCGTCCATCGACCGGATCCAGTGGGTCGTGGACCGGTCTTAGAGCAGTTGCTCGACGCTTTCGAACCGGTGTTCGACGGCGAGTTGCCGCCACCGGTGTCCGTGGTCGGCCCACCCGGATCGGGAACGTCAGCGATCATCACTGCCCTGTTCGGCGCGTTAAACGACCGACTCAGTGAACCGACGCGGACGATCGGGACGACAACCCGTGCCGGCAGCACCGGCCCAGTGACGTGGTTCGTCTACGTCGATGGCCGCCGCGTCGAGAGCGCCTTCGCTTTTTATCAGGAGGTCCTGTCGGTTCTCTCTCAGGAACCCGTCCCGAAAAGCGGCGTCGGCACTGATGATCTTCGAGACCGACTCTGTAACCGACTCGGACGGCCGGACCACCGGGCAGTGATCGCCCTCGATCACCACGATGAGCCCGAATCCCTCGCATACGACCGCACCCACGACCTGCTCGAGCCGGTTGCCGAAAGTGTCTCGACCGTCGCCGTCGGCCAGACCGTCCCTGACAACTGGAGCGACGAGCACCCGACCATTTCGGTTCCGGCCTACCGCAACCACGAACTCGTTGATGTCGTCACTGACCGCGCTTCGACTGGGCTGGCAGCCGGAGCGCTGGATCACGAGTCGATTCGCACCATCGCGAGGTGGGCAGACGGCAATGCACACGACGCGCTGGCGACGCTGTTCGGTGCCAGCATGCTCGCGACCACCGACGGAAGCGACAGACTCGAATCACACCACCTCGAGACGGCATGGGCTGGCGTTCCCGAAGACGGCGTCCATCTCGATCGAGTACTCTCACTCTCCGAGACGCGCCAGCGGGTGCTCGCTGATCTCGTCGCTGTCGAGTCGGCTGACAGACCGATCCGCGAGGTCGCCACGGAGATCGCCAGCCGCTCCTCGCTGACTGCTGGCACGGTCAAACGCTTTCTCTACGAACTCGCAGATCGGGGGATCATCGAACGCGTCCCACTGCCCGCAAACGGAAGCGGTCGGCGACCCAGTGCCGTCGTCCCGCGGTTTCCGACGATCGTCTTCCAGGCACTGGGACCGACCACGAACGACGACGAGAACACGACCGACTGAGACGGTCTCTATACGTTTCAGTTGTTACTATCGCTCCAAAGACCGCCAAGCAGATCAGTACTCGAGATCGTCGGTATATCGGTCGACGAGCAAGACGGCAGCCGCGCCGACGAGGCCCGCGACGACGGCAACAGTCGGTGTGCCAGCGGGTGCGCTACCGAGATTGGTCGTCACTTCTACAAACGGCAGTCTGAGCGCACCGACCATGAGACTCACCAGAAAAGCAAGCGTCGCAGCCCGGTAGCGTTCCAGGGCGTAGCCCACTGCGTGGGCCATCGTGAACAGCCCGATAACTGCGCCGACGCCGAAGACGGCGACGACCGAGCCCGCCTCGAGTACGGGTGCGAGCGCATCACCGTTGAACAGCCCGATCAGGCCATCGACGAATGCGCTCAACACGCCAGTCATATACTCGTACTGGCCGAGAATAAGGAGGAAAAACGCCCCTGAAACGCCCGGCAAGACCATCGCACAGATCGCGACTGCACCGGCAACGAACACCATCAGTGCGCTGTGTGAGGCCCCACCCACAGTCACACCCGTGATAAAGAACGCAATCACGATCGCGACCAGCGAGACCGCGACCCGTCCCGCCGTCCACGTCTCGACCTCGCCGTAGAGAACGACTGCTGATGCCGCGATCAGCCCAAAGAAAAAGCCGTAGGTCGGCACGGGATACGTCGTCGCTGCTCCATGCATCACCCGCGAAAGGACCACGATCGCCGTCGAGATCCCCAGTCCAAGCGTTATCAGGAACGGAATGTCCATTCGCTCGAGTTCCGTCCGGAGCTGTGTTCGTGCCTCGGGGTCGTGGGGACGCAGGGCCGGCCGAAACGATCGTGGGTCGATCGCCGTAATCGCCCGAATCAGCCGATCGTAGATCCCAACGATCAACGCGATCGTCGCACCCGATACTCCGGGGACGACGTCGGCTGCCCCCATCGAGAATCCTTTCAGATAGACGGCGAGAAACTCCCGCATTGCCCGGGGGTATTCCGGACGACGGGAAAAGCTTTCTTACTCTTGGACAGCGCTGAACAACGCCCAGTGTGCCGATCAGCAACTGTTGTTAGCCGACTGTCACACAGTGTCCGTGTCGATCCGATGGCATCTCGAGACACGATCACGAAAGCCCAGTTCCGAGACAGCCAATAAAAACGAAGTGTCGTTAGCCGGCCACCTGCGTCGCCGCCGGAGCGAGTGCGCCAGCGACACCTGCGTCGTCGCCGAGTTCGTCATCGGGTTCGGTTTCAGGGGCCCCTTCCTCGATGTCACCGTCGTCTACGTCTTCGATACCGTCCGCATCGTCAGCGTCGTCCTGGTCCTCGAGTTCAGTCTGCTCGAACTCGATCTCGTCGATCAGTTCACCCTGAATCACTGCCGTTTCGGGGACAGCAGTCTGTGCTTCATAGCCCTCTTCGCCGGGCTCGCCGACGGTTAGCGTGTAGTCACCAACTGCTTCGACGCTGCTGTTCGTGTAGCCGTCCTCGACGCCGAGTTCGTCGTCCGTTGCGTACGGAACGACCAGTTCGAAGGAGCCGTCGGCAGCGAGCTCGACTTCCTGCGTGTAGGTGAACGTTCGCTCGGCGTTCGTCTCGAGGTCGACCGTGGCGGTGATCGTCGACTCTTCCTCGAGGAGGCCGTCTTCGTCGTCGACGGTCCCAGAGAGTGTCGCACCATCGACGCGTTCGAACGTTTTGACTGCGGCAGCGTCATTGACACCGAAGAGCTCCGTGGTCGGACCTTGATCGAGCTGTAACAGCTCGTCCTGGCTCGTTCGCTGATTCACCTGAACTGCGAGCTGTCCCTCACCAGGTGGGGCGAGTTCGCCGTCCTGAACGTAGAGCACGTCGCCGTCCTCGTACCCCCACGCTTCTAACTGCTGGACGGTCTGCTCTGGGAACGCCTCTTCCGCGAACACCTGCGCGTAACTGGCGAATAGGGCCGTTCCAGCACCTTCGTTTTCGTGGACGACACGGTAGTGTTCCATGCCGTCCGCGTCGTCGAAGTACAACTGCGAGAGCATCGTGTTGTGATACGGCACCTCGCCGAACGTCTCTGCGATCTCATCCGAATGGAGTGGCTGTCCAGGCTGGTAGTCTTCCGGCGTCATGTAGTCGGTGTACTCCGGCCCCGTCCACTGGGTAATCGCGGGGAACTTCCCGCCAGCCATCGCGTGATCGATCATCACGTACCGCATCTCCTCGTGAGTCGCACCCTCGGCCATTGCCTCGAGGTCCTCACTCGAGTGGACATCAGTGCCACGCGGATCTTCGCCTGCAGCGATCGCATCGAGGATCAGTTCGCCGCGTTCTTCGGATTCAGCGGTCAGGAACGCCGACGACGAGCGGGCATTCTGCTGGAACGGGTTCGAGTGTGGGATGCGCTCAGCCTGTGTCGTTATCAGGTGGCCGTAGTCCCACCACGACATCACGCCGTAGGCACCCTCAGGGTAGTCGTAGTCCGCGCCCTCGGGGTAGTCGTAGGTGCCGTAGTACTCGAGGTCGCTGGCGTTATCCGCGCCACCCCAGTCACCCGGTTCGGGCGTGTTGTCTGCAAGCCAGTGGTTCGATTCCTCCCAAACCATCGCTTCCTGGTGTGGGCCGACGCGTTCGCCACGGTCCCACGCGGTATCAGTGTCGGCCGCGATCGGTGGCAGTAGTGGTGCAAACAGGAGCATCACGACCAGCACCAAGACGATGATCTGGTAGGTCTCGACCTGGCGAAGCGAGTCGACACCACCTCGAATATCGAGGTCGAAGATGCGAACGATATCCGCGACGAAGACGGCGTTGACGACCGCAACGGCTAGCACGAGATAGTACGCAAACCGAAGCTGTGTCGCAGCCATGCTGATCAGGAACAGCGACCAGACGATGATCAGCGTGTACTCAGCGCGGTATTCACGGCCGAGGAACGGCCGAGCGATGAGCAGGGCAAGGCCCGCAAGCATCGTATAAAAGGCCGCCCCGAACTCGTCGAAGACGTGACTGGTGAAGTTTTCGGGTTGTTGGGCTTCCGAGATCGTCGTCCGATGGTCAGCCGGATCGAGTGGCATGATTCGGCCCGTTGCCTCACTCACAATACGATCAAACAGCTCCGGCAGCACGAGCGCCAGTATACCGAGTGCGACAGCGACCATGCCCGCTACGGCTGCAGGATAGTACCGTCTATCGATACCGCGGTTGTTCCACTGCCGTGCGAGCCATGCCATTGAAACGAATCCGCCGACGCCGAGAATCGCCAACGCTGGCTGTAGATAGCCGAAGCTTGTGACACTGAAACCGGGTTCTTCGACCAGAAGAAGTGTGATTGCAGCCGTGACAGCAAAGCTTGTCGCACCAACAAACGCGAGATGGTCTGGAGAGACGCCACGAAGATAGTCGATACACAGTGCGACGATGAAGAACACACCAAAGATCCCAATCAGGACGACGGCAGGTGGCCAGACCCAAACATACAGTGCGAGTGCAACACCTGCCAGGACACTATAGAGCGCTGGCTCCCGAAGCGTCTCCCAATCCTTGTCAACAACGAGTTCGTAGATCGGCTGTTCGCGTTCGGCGACTCGCAAGGCGACCATCATCGAGAGGACGGCGATTGCCATGAACAGCACCTCGGCGACGTGGTGTTGGAGTTGGCCGACAGTCGACCGAGCGAGGAACGACCCCGGCACGAGTGCGAGGATAACGACCGAGACAAGCCCGCCGACAGTGCCGCCAAGGCGTCGGCCGATATAGAACACCGGAATCGCAACGAGTGCCGCCATCGCTGGAACAGTGAGCAACGCGACGGTATAGAGCGTGCTCGTGGATGGATCGCCGAGCCCCACGATCATCGCGATAGTGACGATGATCTGGTCGAACAGCGTCCCGAACTGACCGACGTAGTTACCAGTCGGGAATCCAGTCCAGATCTCATACGGCATCGTGTTCGGGTAGTTCTCGGCGGTCCACTCGACTGTCCGCCAGTGATACCACGAGTCAACACCACCCAGTGCGGGCGTGCCATCCTCGGTAACGAATCTTCCATACGCCTGGGTCCGTACCCAGAACATAAACAGCATCACGGCCCCGATCACGGGGATGTGATACCAGTCAGCCCACGTCTCGAGCAACGACGGCGCTGTTTCAGCGCCCTCGTCTTCGACGTGTTCAGTGTCCGTACTCATTAGGTCCCACCAGACACAAGCCAAGAATAAGCCTTGTCATCTCTCTGTCGCTCTTTGACATCTCTACCCCATTGTCGTGACTCAAACAGGGATCGCCGGTGGACACTCCACCACGACTGTAACTCACCTGAAGGAAAACACTTATTCGCCGCTCACAGCAACCGATTCTCGATGAAGGTCTCTGTCGTCATCTGTACCTACGCGATGGAACGCTACGACGTCTTCTCGGAGTGTGTCGACAGCGTCCTCGACCAGACGTACGACCCACTCGAGGTCGTCATCGTCGTTGACGGGAACGACGCCGTCTTCGATCGCGTCTGCGAAGACTACGGTGGCCTCGAGGACGTTGTACTCCACTGCAACGACGAGAATCAGGGGATTTCCTACAGTCGGACTCGAGGCGCCGAGATCGCGACTGGCGACGTCGTGGCGTTTATCGACGACGATGCCGTCGCCGAACCCGACTGGATCGAGGAACTAGCACGCGTCTACGACGAGACCGACGCGATTGCTGTCGGCGGCCACGCAAAACCCGACTGGGTGACCGAGAAGCCGGATTTCTTCCCCGAGGAGTTCTACTGGCTGGTCGGCTGTGACGAACGCGGAATGGGCGAGCACATGGAGGAACTGCGGAACACGTACGGCTCGAACATCTCCTTTCGCCGGGACGTGTTCTTGAACGTCGGCGGCTACGACGAGAATACGGGCCGGAAAGGGGATCGCCACATCCAGGCTCACGAAGCGCCAGTGTGTATTCGAATGGCCAACAAGTATGGCAAGGGTGTGATCTACAACACCGACGCCGTGGTTCACCACAAACTGTTCGACTACCGTGGGGACTTCCGGTGGCTGGTGTTTCGGTCGTTCTGGCAGGGCTACTCCAAACGGATCATGGACATTCTGTTACCCGAGGCCTCTGGGGACAAAAACGAATACCTGGGACAGCTCATGCTCGAGTTCGTTCCAGATCGGGTCGGCGAGTTGGTTCGTGAGCCCTCGAGTGCGAAGGCAAAACAGCTCGTGACGATTTTCATCTTTACCGCGGCAGTCGGGTTTGGCTATCTCTACGGATTGCTCGACGTCGATCGCTCGGAGTTAATCGCCGACCGTGACGCTACGGCGGGTAACTGACTGTCTGGTTTTCTTTCCGGACGGTGTAATGTGTCCTCGAGCGATCGCTCACGCCTCGAGTCGCGGCACACCCTCGAGGGTCGCGTTCTCGTCGCCAGTGAGATACTCCTCGTAGTAGCCCATCCCGCGGACGGCGGTGAGCAGTCTCGAGAGCGCGCCGAAGGCGAGTCGATCCTTCGTGGGGAGATCCCGCCCGGGGCGTTTGATCCCGCTGGGCCGGGGCGGGACGCCGGGCGTGCCGTAGCGGTCGGGGTGAAAGCGTTGGAGCTGACAGAGCCCGCGGCCGACGCGGCGATCCTTTTTCACGTGTGCGCGGAGGCTATTTCTGGTTGGGTGGTACATCATCACGTCCTCGGCGAACTGGAGGTCATACCCCGCTTCGTGGACCCGGTTGCCGAACTCCTTGTCGCCGCCGGACTCGAGGCGGTGATCGAACAAGCCCACGTCCTCGAAGACAGTTCGTCGGGTGAAGAGACAGCAGGTCGGGGCGAACTGTTGGTGCTCGAGGTACCCTCCGACGGGAAAGCCCGTGTGATGATCGTAGCGGGCCGGGAGGGGTGGGTTCTCGGGGTGGGTAAGCTCGACGTTACAGCCCATGTAGTCGGCGTCTGTGGTTTGGAAGGTGTGGAGGGCGGACTCGAGCCAGTCTTCGGGGACGGTCATGTCGGCGTCGACGAACGCGAGGAGGTCGCTGTTGGTGTTTCGGATGCCGGTGTTGCGGGCCGCATAGGAGGACTGGATCTCGCGTTCGTGGACGAGGGTGAGGTGGTCGTGGTCGTTTTCGTAGGAGTGGACGATCTCCGGGGTTCGGTCTGTGGAGTCGTTGTCGACGACGACTATTTCGTGGTTGGCTGTTTGGGGGAGGAGAGACTCGAGGGTGGTCTGGATGCCATCGGGGTCGTTGTAGACGGGGATGACGATTGAGATCATCGTGAGGGTTCCTCGCGTTTCGATCGTCGTTGTGCGAGCGTTTCTCGAAGCGTTCCGTAGCTCTGGGTGAGTTTCAAGACGTACTCGAGCAAGTAGAACCCGACGAGCGACGCGAGCGAGACGTCCTGGCCCGAGAAGCGACGCCGAAGACGAAACGGACTCGGTGGGAGGTAATTAATCGGGTGCAGCGGATGTGGTTCGCCGAGTTCCGGGTGGTAGCGACGCTTCTGTGTATGTCCCCGTCCGATCCGGAGTGCTTTCGAGCGGAGGGCATCCCAGGAGTCCCGTGCCGGATGATACGCAGTCACATCCCCGGCGTAGCCCTGTTCGAACCCTGCCCGATGGACGCGCTGGCCGAACTCCTTGTCACCGCCGGACTCGAGGCGTTCGTCGAAGAGGCCGACCTCCTCGAAGACCTCGCGTCTGACCGCGAGCGCACAGGTCGGGGCGAAGTGTTTGTCCTCGAGGTAGGTTTCGACGGGGAACGAAAACGACTGTTCGTAGCGCTCCCAGAAGTTGGGCCGGTCGTCGGCGACGACTTCGACGTTACAGCCGAGATAGTCGTAGTCGTTGGACTCGAGGGCTGTGACCATGTCTTCAATCCAGGTTTCGGGAGCCCACATGTCCGCGTCGAAAAAAAGGAGGATGTCGCCAGAGGCGTGTTCGATGCCCGTGTTGCGAGCCGCGTAGGAGGACTGAATGGCCGTCTCCTCACACGGGTGAACGAGTTCCGGGTGCCCGTCAGCGATTTCGGCGATAACGTCACCCGTACCGTCCGTCGAGTCGTTATCGACAGGGAAGAGGTCGTAGGTCCGTGCCGATTGAGCCACAAGCGAGTGGATAGTCGTTCGAATCCCTTCAGTATCGTTGTAGACCGGGATCACAACCGAGACGTCGATATTATCTTCCATATATCAGTCACGAAGACACACTCTACAGGATGGTCGTGTCCGACTGCTTACGGTCAAGCCCACATAAATCCCGCCAATGAAATAACCATCAGGACACGGTTCTACCAACATCTGATTACGATCCGACGCACACATCGTGATCTGGCAACTCTACCAGAATCGAAATAGTGGACGACTGGTCGAAATCACTCACAGTGTCCGAAGTAAGGAGGTAGGTCGTGTGATCTAACTGACCCTTGAGATCCATTTCTATCAGGGGTGCTATTCGACCTGTATCGGCAGAGAAAGCATACTCTGCCAGCGCGAAACTCATGCCGGGAGTGATACTACCGTAGTCGATATCGCTACACTCGTCCACGTCAAAAGCCTCGAGAGCGGTTCGTATTTTATTGTTCGACCAGACCCCGTGTTCCGGGAACTGCATCCGTAATTGAGCAAGCCCTTTGAGATTTACGGGCTGATAACCGATTTCTTTCTTCCGTCGTTCGGCAGATCTCGAATAATAGTGAAACACCATCTCATTCAGTAGCAATGGCCAGTGTCTCGGGCGACGAATAACGGCTTTGACCGCATCGATCGGAGATGGGCGGGCGTAATGTTTTATCAGGCCATCCGAATGTAGCTCCATATTCGATGGCAGACGATCGAGAAATGTTGTGATCCGATCGGCGACGATATTCGACTCTGAAGCCAGTTTGCTACTACCGGCCGCAAACAGAATCTGGTGGTTCAACGTCCTGTCGAACGAGAGCTTTTTCCCATCGATCTCCACCCGTTCCCAGAGCCCGAGTTCTTCGTCAAACGGATGGATCGTGAACACCTCTTCCGCTATGCCGATTGCATCTTGTCGCTCCAATATCAGTCCCGCGTGGGCGAGCGCTCTGATCGGGTATGCCTGACCGACTAGCCCATTGCAGTGGTCTTTCCCGGATGCATCCCGACAGTAGTACGTGTACCCGTGCGGTCGGATTTCGTCGCCGAGCAAATAATCCACGGCCGCGTCGGCCGCCTCCTGGAACTTCTCTTTGCCCGTGATGTCATACACTTCGGAGAGCGTCATTGTCCAGTGCGACGTCGTCCGTACCGGTGTTTCCGGCTCGTCGTAGGTGTAGTTCCGCCCCGGCGGAAACGACCCGTCCTCGCGCTGGAGTTCGAGCGCTGATTCCGCACTTCGTTCCAGCAACTCGTAGGTCGTGATCGTCTCCCCGTCGGAATCCGGTGCGGAGTTGGACATTCGTCGTATTTGGACTACGACGTGTCGGCTGCATAAACCCCTCGGAGCACTCCGGCCCGCCGCCCCGTTCAGCGACGTCGGTTGTACTCCTCGAGACCGCGCCATCCGATCGACGAGACGCGACGAGGGCCAGCCCCCCTTCGAGCGGGCCGCACGTCCGACGGCACTGCCCGCTGTGTCGGCCACCAGGGGTTCAACTCGAGTGACGACTTCCGGACGGCGTCGACTGTCGTCGACCGTTCGTGACCCGTTCGGCGTGCACTGCACTCGAAGGTGAGGGGATCGAACTTGTGGGATTCCGGGACGTTCTCGAGTGGTGGACGTCAGCCGTCTCGAGGTTCGTTGACGTACTCCTCGTGTCGAACGATCTCGAGCACCGGGATTTTCTCGACGTCACACACCTTCGCGATGAACAGGCGGTGTTTACCGTCGACAAGGAGCGGGTCGCCGTCTCGAGTGCGGTCAATCATTACATCGTAGATGAATTATAAAGGTCTGTATGAGTTGTTGAGAAACACAAAACTCAAACCTCATTGAAACACTATGAGCACATACCTCTATGCGGAACCTTCTTCACCAAATTCAATATGAATACTCGCAGGGCGGACTCAAACATATCGTAGTTGGCTCGATTGAGAAATTGTTCATCGAAATGTTACGCCAGTCCCCACCCATATACTGGAAAACCGCCCCTCGATACTTTCGGTGGCGATCTTCTAACGATGTACTGAAATACCAGTGTCCACCAGATCCATTTAAAATCGAATATGTCGATCCAGACGATATTCGACGGCGAACTGGCCGACCCTGGCCAGAACATCTGAATCGTCGTATACTGTTTGGGAAGGTTCGAGATGGTGACTGGGACAAAGAAGGAAAGCTAATAGAGGATTCGGAGTTTTATCATGCAGCCGAAAAACACTTTATAGATGGTGTTCGGTGGGAAGAAATAGACTCGATTCGACAAAAATTAGAAGGCATTGAATGTGGTTCTCATGATGATTATAAGTATAAAGACCGCGATGATCTCCTTGCTATTTATAGGAGATTGGACGAAGTTTACGATCGAATCCGACAAGAGGGGTATTTATCACAGGGGGAACTGCTGGAAGAACCAGGTGATATGAACGATGGATTATTTTTAGACACATTAGATGAAGTGACGGTCGATGTTGGGCGTAATGGCGAACTTCTTCACGTCGATGGAATCCATCGACTGACTGTCGCTAAATTACTCGACTTAAATGAAATTCCAGTTGTTTTTCTCATACGCCACAAAGAGTGGACGGAGTACCGCGAGAAACTCTGTGAAGGCGACGAGCCGATCCCCGACCATCCGGATTTACGTGATTTGAAGTAGTTCCGCCGATGACCGCAAGTCGATGAAACTGGGGCAGACGTCGGTCGTCTACTTCTTTTCGAAGTTCGGCTCCTCTATCGCGGGTTTCGTCGCGACGTTCTACATCGCCCGGATGCTCGGGGCGGAAGGCTACGGCATCTACGCGCTCGCGCTCGCCGTCCTCGCCTGGCTCAAGATCGGTGGCAAGATCGGAGTCTCCTCGGCGATTACCAAACGGGTGAGCGAGGGAGATGAGCCGGACGCCTACCTCGTGACCGGACTCGCGATGATGGCGGGCATCTTTGCGATCGCCGCCGTCGCGGCCATCGCACTCCGCGGACCACTCGAGTCCTATATCGGAGCCCCGATTCTCTCGATTCTTCTCATCTTGCTCGCCGCCGAGCTGTTTCGGGCGTTCACGTCGGCGGCGCTCAAGGGCCAGCACCTCGTGCACGTCTACGCCGTCCTCGATCCAGTGAACGTCACGATGCGAAGCGCTCTTCAGATCGGCGTGATCACTGTCGGCTTCGGTGTCGGGGGCCTGCTCGCGGCGTACGCCTTCGCCTCGGTCGCAATCGCGCTGGTGAGCCTGTTTTTCGTCTCCGTGGCGCTCGTCCGTCCGACGCTTCGACACGCGAAGAGTCTCTTCGAGTATGCGAAGTACGCCTGGCTCGGTAACTTAAAGAAGATGTCCTTTAGCTGGATCGACGTCACCGTCCTCGGCTTTTTTGTCTCCCAGGCGCTCGTGGGCGTCTACTCAGTCGCCTGGAGTATCGCCGCCGTTCTGACGATCTTCAGCAAGGGCATCAGCACGACGCTGTTTCCCGAGATCAGCAAGATTTCCGCACAGGAAGATCCATCGCAGGTGTCGACCCTCGTCACCGACGCGATCCGGTACAACGGCCTGTTCATGATCCCCGGACTGGTCGGGGCCGCACTCGTCGGCGAGCGCATCTTGCTCATCTACGGCCCGGAATTCGTCGCCGGCTCGAGTGTTCTCCTGATCCTGATTGCCGCCCGGACGATCTACGGCTACCAGAAACAGCTGGTCAACACGATCAACGGGATCGACAGACCAGAGATCGCGTTCCGGATCAACGCGGTGTTCGTCGCTGTGAACGTGGTTCTCAACGTCGTCCTCATCTGGCAGTACGGGTGGATCGGCGCGGCGGTCGCGACGGCACTCGCTGCAGCGGTGACGCTCGTGTACGCCTATTACGCGACCTGTGAGTTCCTCGAGTTCGACCTCCCGCTTCAGGACGTCGCGTATCAGTGTCTCGCCGCACTCCTCATGGGAGTCGTAATATATGCGATGGTGGTCCTCGGACCGCCGATGGAGGATTCGGTCGTTGGACACGCGACGACCGTGGTCATCATTGGCATCGGCGCAGCGGTCTACTTCGTCGCGTTGTTCGTTCTCTCGAGGACGTTCCGAACCACGGTCTCGAGAAATCTCCCGTTTGATGTCCCCTTCGCACAGTAACGTGCCAGATCTGTGCGGTGGGCGTTCCACGGCTATCACTACTCGCCGTCTCGCCACTCCTCGAGAAACGCCCGCGTCAACGCACCGATTTCGGAGCGAAACGTCCCCATCTCGAATGCCCTCGCTTCGCCATACAGCTGGTTGTGCGTCTCACGAGCGATGTCCTCGAGGACACGTTCATACAGTGTCTCAAAGGTCACCGACTGACCACGATCCTCGAGCATCCCCACGATGGTCTCGAATCGCCGTCGCGTGGCGTACTCCGCTGCCAGCTCCTCGGCTGACGAATCGACTGAAACCGTCGTATCAACGTCTTGGAAGTCGGGGTGGAGCAGCTTCGCACGGTCGCCCCGTTTGTTCCGGATGACGACGCCTACAGCAGGTCCGTCGTACCACGCAGACTGTGGAATCGTGTACGAGTCCGGATCGAAATCCCGCGTATGGAGTTCCTGTTCGACGGCGTTTACGGGCTCGAGGCCGATCCCCTCGAAGATCCCCTCGACGGCGTCTGGCGGACGGAACGCCCCTGCCTTGGCCGACCAGACGTCGAAGCCCAGAAACGACGGCGTGCGCTCCCAGTCGTACTCGATCGTGTGGTGGTGGGTAGCCTCGCCGAAGAAGACGACGTCTTCCACGTCGTCGACGGCGCTGCGGAGCGCGTCACGCTCGAGGGTCTCCCGAACGTGGCGGACGGCGTGTTGGTAGGGCGCTGGGATATCGTCGGGATCGTCGTAGACGCGGCTTCGATCGCCAAAGCGAATCAGCCCCGACGGCTGGAGCTGGAAACGGAGGAGTGCCCCGTCGATTTTCTCGAGGAGCCACAGGTGGCCCGAGTCGAAGAGTCGGTCGGGAGCGGTTTCGACGCGTGGAATCGATGGATATGCTTTCATCTGTGTCTGTGTTCTCGAGGTCGTCGGCGATCCGCAGTGTCTGTCTGAGATAGCCTCACTGCAGTCCAAAATAAGTTGGCCACGGTTGGAAACCACTATCCGTCACCGCACCGTTCTCCCGCCAACTGTGCCAACGTTCGCTCGCACCGGCTCCGGGAAGTGGCACGTCGTCGGTCCCGACGGCTGTCGGTACGGCCGGGAGTTCGACGACGACACCTCGCCCGACGAAACCGCCACGGCCACCGATATCGTCGCCTACGACCCACCGCCGACACTCGAGGATGTCCGTTCGGATGCATCGATCGACAAATTCGCCGCCGCTCGAGGTCACACCCACGACCAGCGTCTCGTCCTCCCGAGGACGATCGAGGAGAGCGATTCGGACCTCTGTGCCTCCTGTCGCACGAGACTGGAATCCCACCAGAAACGCCGGTCAGCGGTCATTGCCGACTGCAAGCGGGTGACGACGGTTCGTGACGCCGGCTGGAAACGGACAGAACACGAGACGCGCCGGGGCTGTGACTGGTGTCGCGCACACGAACGGACGACGTGGCACAGCGACGACCTCGGGGCGACGGTGTGTCCGGCCTGTGGACGACTGTTCGAAACACGACTGGGCGAGCCAGAGCACACACCCGACACCGATCGCCTCCCCGAGACGCCCGACGAACCGGTTACGCCGATCGTCTTCGGCACGACGCTTCCCGGGACGGCGTACGATCCCACCGACCTGATCGGCAGCAACCGCCCGCTCATCAACTACCGCGAGAAACACACCTACGCCGACGTCGTCTTCGAACTCGAGCGCACTGGCCACGGGTTCTCGGCGGAAGGACTCGCTGCACTCGAGGCCATCCGTGCCGACTACGCCGATCGGGTTGCCGACGACGAGTCCCACGAGACGGACGTTCGACTCGAGGTCGCCACGACGCCCCGGACCGTAACTCTCGAGGGCGTTCTCCCGGCGGACCACGAGGGCGTGATCACCGATTGCTGGGACGTCGTGAGCGACCCCGCATACTGGTTCCCGCTCGGGTGGCCCCAGCAGGGGTACATCCATCGTCGGTCAGCAGAGCCCACCATCCCGGGACGTGAGCCGGTTGTCGAGGCGTTCCCGCGTCTCAAAACACGACAGCCGTCCACAGCGGTCGACACGGGCACGCTTCGGTCGATCACGGACCCCGGCCGATACGATCGCGGCGAGCGCTACTACGAACAGGGAGCCGTGACCGATATCGAACGCGTCGACGACCATCTCCAGGCGACGGTCCAGGGAAGCCGCCCGTACGACGTCCAAGTCACGCTCTCGAACGGCAGCTACGTCGAAGGGTGGTGTGACTGTCCCGACGACGCGAACCTCTGCAAGCACATCGTCGCGGCCGTGCTGGCCAGTGGCGACGTCAAGCCGATCGGTGACGACCGATCGCTCGAGGACGCCCTCGAGTCGGCGTCCGCCGAGGATTTACGTGAACTCCTTCGATCGTTCGCCGAGGAAGACGTTACGGCCCGCAAGCGTGTCTACGACGAACTGGACGGTTGAAGCCGAGGGGCTCGAGCAGACGCGGTCGTCTCTCGGGACCTCCCCAACCCAGTCCGTTGAAACCGGCGTGTTGTCTCGTCACGTCGCGTGGATGGCTGTCGGTCGCGGATACGCCGTCGACGACCGATCGATGCGGTGTGTCTCCAACGACGTTCATAATGGACGGACCTATCGCTCACAAAGTATATAGTGTCTTGCTCTCGATAACTCGAGATATGCAAGCAGTCGTCCTGGCCGCGGGCAAGGGCACTCGCCTCCGGCCGCTCACCGAAGACAAGCCGAAGGTCCTCGTCGAGGTCGACGGGAAGCCACTCATCGAGGACGTTTTCGACAATCTCCTCGAGATCGGCGTCACCGAACTCGTCGTGGTCGTCGGCTACATGAAAGAGAAGATCATCGAACGCTACGGCGACGAGTACGAGGGTGTGCCGATCACCTACGCCCACCAACGCGAGCAGTTGGGGCTCGCCCACGCGATCCTCCAGGCCGAGCCACACATCGACGACGAGTTCGTGCTCATGCTCGGTGACAACGTCTTCCGGGGGAACCTCGGCGACGTGATCAACCGTCAGCAGGAAGATCGCGCAGACGCCGCGTTCCTCGTCGAGGAAGTGCCCTACGACGAGGCCTCTCGCTACGGCGTCCTCGACACCAACGAGTACGGCGAGATCGTCGAAGTGGTCGAGAAACCGGACGAGCCGCCGTCCAATCTCGTCATGACCGGCTTCTACACCTTTACGCCTGCCATTTTCCACGCCTGCCACCTCGTCCAGCCCAGCGACCGCGGGGAGTACGAACTGCCCGACGCGATCGATCTGTTGATCCAGTCCGGGCGAACGATCGACGCGATCCGAATGGATGGCTGGCGCATCGACGTCGGCTACCCCGAGGATCGAGAGACCGCAGAAGCGCGGATTCAAAAGGAGCAGGAAGCAGCGCCCGAACAGTAGCCGGCTCGAGTCACGTCCATCGCTGCCGAGTTCACGATTGAACGACGACTCGAGGCCGCCGACGAAAGCCAGCTACCAGGGTTCGTTTTTCAGGCCGAGTTTGTACGCAATTATGTTCGTCGTGACGTGGAGGATCGGCGTTACGATCACGACGACGGCGATGACCTCCCACGTGAACACGTCGAAGAACCACTCACTCGCGAGCAGCGCCGTCAGCGGCAAAGAGACGACGACGAAATCGAGCTGGTCGAGGCCGGGGAACATCGCGCCGCGCTGGCGGCCCGACCGGCGTTTTAGAAACGAGGCGAGGATGTCGCCGAGCATGGCCCCGGCAGCCAGCCCGAGCGCTGCAAGCGGCGTGAACTCGGGGACATCGATCCCGGTGGCTGCACTGACATCGGCCGCGACGACCGACAGGAGACCAGCCAACGCGAGACCAGCGGTGATCCCGGCGGCAGTGCCGCGCCACGTTTTGCCGTCGCCAAGCACTCGCTTGTCGCCCCACGTCCGGCCGCCGTCGATCGGTCGACCGCCGCCGGCCAACACCGCGGCGTTGTTCGGCACGTAGGCGGGCAACATCGCCCAGAACGCGATCACGATTGTCTCGAGGATTGCCATATCCGGCCGAACGAACCGCCGTGTCTTAATCGGCGGTGGTTCGCAGGCGACTACGAGAACGATCCACGAACGACTCACGGCGCCGGTCCGTCGCCCAATCGTACACAGTATCTGTAATAGACATACACGAAAAACTTTTAGCGCTGCTGGTCGACCTCCCTCGTAGAGGCCCTGTTACCGTGTCACGAAATATTTTCGACGAAGCCGAGTACGAACGGCGGGTCGAGCGGACGAAAGAACGGTTGCGCGAGGAAGACCTCGACGCGATCGTCGTCTCCGACCCGGCCAATATGAACTACCTCACCGGCTATGACGGCTGGTCGTTTTACGTTCATCAGGCGGTCATCGTCACGCCAGACCACGAGGAACCGGTCTGGGTCGGCCGCGAGATGGACGGCGGCGGCGCGCGGGCGACAGCGTATCTGTCCGAGTCGAACATTCTCTCTTACAGTGACGACCACGTCCACTCGCCACACGATCTCCATCCGATGGACTACATCGCGGGCGTGCTCGAGGACCTCGATGTCGCGGACGGCCGGATCGGCCTCGAGATGGATGCGGCCTACTTCACCGCGAAGTCCTACACGCGCCTGCAGCAGAACCTGCCCGACGCCGAGTTCGAAGACGCGACGCTGCTGGTCGGCTGGGTACGAATCAAGAAATCGGAGCAAGAAATCGAGTACATGCGCGAGGCCGCCCGCATTTCGGAAAAGGCCATGCAGGCGGGCCTCGACGCGATCGAGGAAGGCGTCCCGGAGTACGAGGCCGCGGCGGCGATCTACGAGGCGCTGATCATGGGCACCGAAGCGTACGGTGGCGACTACCCCTCGATCGTCCCGCTGATGCCCTCGGGCGACCACACCGACACGCCACACCTCACGTGGACCGACCGTCCGTTCGAAGACGGCGATCCGGTTATCATCGAACTCTCGGGCTGTCGCCACCGGTATCACTCGCCGCTGGCCCGGACGACGTTCGTGGGCGATCCACCGGAAGAACTCGAGGAAACCGCCGAGATCGTCGTCGAAGGGATCGAGGCGGCCCTCGACGTCGTCGAACCGGGCGTGACCTGCGAGGCCGTCGAGAAGGCCTGGCGCGAGACGATCGCCCAGTACGGCCTCGAGAAAGAGGATCGGATCGGCTACTCGATGGGGCTTGGCTACCCGCCGGACTGGGGCGAACACACCGCAAGCATCCGTCCGGGCGACGAGACGGTCCTCGAGGAGAACATGACGTTCCACATGATCCCCGGCATCTGGACGGAGGAAGTCGGCATGGAGATCAGCGAGACGTTCCGGGTCACCAGCGACGGCGCTGAGACGCTGGCTGAGTTTCCACGAGAGCTGTTTACGACCTAAGGGAACCGATGACGACGACACCACCCACCCACGAGACGGACGACGAACTCGACTCGGCGCTCGTCACCGCTCGCCGCCAACTCGAGCGAGCGGCGGCCCACATCGACGTCGATCCGGGCGTGATCGAGCGACTGAAACACCCGACCAAGGTCCAGCAGGTCTCGGTCCCGCTCGAGCGCGATGACGGGAGCGTCGAGGTCTACACCGGCTATCGCGCCCAACACGACGACGTTCGGGGCCCATACAAGGGCGGACTCCGATACCACCCCGAGGTAACTGCCGAGGAGTGTACCGGGCTGTCGATGTGGATGACCTGGAAGTGCGCCGTGATGGATCTCCCCTTCGGCGGCGGAAAAGGCGGTGTCGCTATCGATCCAAAATCGTTGAGCAGCGACGAGACCGAACGGCTCACGCGTCGGTTCGCCGAGGAACTGCGCGACGTGGTCGGTCCGACGAAAGACGTCCCCGCACCTGACATGGGGACCGACGCACAGACCATGGCCTGGTTCATGGACGCCTACTCGATGCAACAGGGTGAGACCGTCCCCGGGATCGTCACCGGCAAACCACCCGTCATCGGCGGCTCCTACGGCCGCGAGGAAGCTCCCGGTCGGTCGACCGCGATCGTCACACGAGAGGCGGTCGACTACAACGGCCGCGACCTCTCGGACACCACCGTCGCCGTGCAAGGGTTTGGCAGCGTCGGCGCCAACGCCGCCCGCCTGCTCGAGGACTGGGGCGCGACGATCGTCGCCGTCAGCGACGTCAACGGCGCGATCTACGATCCCGACGGTCTCTCGACGCATGACGTTCCGACCCACGAGGAAGAGCCCGAAGCCGTCCTCGAGCAGGACGCCCCTGAAACGATCACCAACGAGGACGTCCTCGAACTCGACGTCGACGTGTTGATCCCGGCCGCCGTCGGCAACGTCATCACCGCGGACAACGCAGACGCCATCGCGGCCGACATCGTCGTCGAGGGGGCAAACGGACCGACGACGTTCGCCGCCGACTCGATCTTGGCAGAGCGCGACGTACAGGTAATTCCGGACATCCTCGCCAACGCCGGCGGGGTGACGGTGAGCTACTTCGAGTGGCTTCAGGATATCAATCGCCGCCAGTGGAGTCTCGAGCGCGTTAACGCAGAACTCGAAGAACACATGCTCGAGGCCTGGAACGACGTCCGTGCGGAGGTCGAAGCAAAAGACCTCACCTGGCGCGACGCCGCCTACGTCGTGGCGCTCTCCCGAATCGCCGAGGCGAAGGCGACGCGCGGGCTCTGGCCGTAGCCGGCCACAACTCGGTTTCGTTCGCGTATCCCGATTTCACGACGAGATCCTCGAGTCACAACGAGATCGGAAAATCGGGCCGTTACGTCGCCGACAGCGCCTCGGATACTTTCTCGATCGGATGCGGTGGATCGTTACAGCCGTCGTACGCCGAGAGCTGTGTGCGACAGGAAGCCCCCGGCGCGACGACGGTCTCGCCGTCGCTGCCGTCGACCTGGTCGAACAGGATCTCGCCGATCTTCCGACTGAGCGAGTAGTGTTCGGCCTCGTAGCCGAACGACCCGGCCATCCCACAACAGCCCGAATCCAGCGCGTCGACCTCGTAGCCAACCGTCTCGAGCACCGTCGCCGCGTGGCCGTCCTTTTTCGTCGCCTTCTGGTGGCAGTGACCGTGGTAGGTCAGCCGCTCGCCGGGCGCTGCGGTCGGCAGCTTCGTTGCGAGATCGAACCGCTCGAGATACTCCATGACGCCGTAGGTGTTCACGGCGACGCGTTCGACGTCACGGCCGGTGAGCAGATCAAGGTAGTCGGACTGGAACATCACCGCGTCGGAGGGCTCGACGAGGACAACCTCCCAGCCGTCTTCGACGGCAGGAGCCAGCGCGTCGACGTTCGTCCGCGCTCGCTCGCGCGAGATGTCGAGAAAGCCTTTCGAGTGGGCTGGCCGGCCAGTCGACCCGACGTTCTCGGGAATCCGGACGTGGACACCCGCCGTCTCGAGAACCTGTACGGCTGCTTTCCCCGCTCGCGGATGGTTGTAGTTGGTGTACGTATCGGGGACGAGCATGACCTTTCGGTCGGCCTCCTCGAGTGAGATCCGCGGCCCGCGGCTCTCGAACCAGTCCTCGAAGCTCTGGCTCGCGAACGTCGGCAGGTCGCGCTCGCGAGCGATGCCGACCGTCTTCTCGGCAACGGTTCCAGCGCCGGGCAGCGACGTCGCCCAGTTCGAAACCGGGGCGAGCGCGGAGCCAACGGCGTTCAGTCGGTCGATGTTCGCGAACAGCTTCGCACGGAGACTCGAGCCGTTTTCCTGGTGATTCGCGTGTTCGACTTCGGCTTTGAGCTTGGCCATATCGACCTCGCTGGGACAGTCCCGCGCACAGCCCTTGCAGCCGATACAGAGGTCCATCACCTCCGCTAAGAACTCCTCGTCAGTCGCGTCGGCCTCGAGTTCGCCGTTCATCGCCGCCCGGAGCATGTTCGCCCGGCCGCGGGTGCTGAGACTCTCCTCTTCGACGGCCCGGTAGGTCGGACACATCACGCCGCCGGTCGTCTCCTGGTCGCCGCGACAGCCGCCACAGCCGTGACAGAGTTCGACCATCCCCTGCATCCCGTTGTCGACGTCCCACTCGAGGGCGGGCTCGAAGCCGGCCTCGAACTCGTAGTCGGGGGAGAATCGCAAGTGCTCGGTCATATCGTGGTCGCCACAGACGTTACCCGGGTTGAGCAGCCAGTCGGGATCGAACGCCGTCTTCAGCTCCCGGAAGAGCTTCCAGACGTCCTCGCCGTACAGTTTGCGGTTCCACTGGGTCCGGGCGCGGCCGTCGCCGTGTTCGCCCGAGACGCTGCCGCCGTACTCGACGACGAGGTCGGTGACGGCGTCGGAAATCGCCTCGAACTGATTGAGGCCAGCCGGGCTCTTGGTGTCGACCAGCGGCCGCATATGCATACAGCCCGGTCCTGCGTGCGCGTAGAAACTTGCGAAGGTGTTGTTCTCCTCGAGCACCTGTTGAAAGTCCGCCACGTACTCCGCGAGGTTCTCCGTCGGCACGGCCGTATCCTCGATGAAGGAGATATGTTTTGCGTCGGAGGTCCGCGAGAGCAAGATCGGCGCGGCGCTCTTGCGAAGCTTCCAGAGTTCGGCAATCCCTTCCGGGTCGTGGGCCTCGAGGGCGTCGAACGCGCGGGTGGGGTCAGTGTCGGCCTCGCTCGCGGCGTCCGTCGCCACGTTCGCACCCCCATCAGCCGTCGGATCGGGGATGTCCGCGTCGGGGAGTCGATCCGCCAGTAGGTCGTCGACCTGCTCACGGCCATCGTCGTCGCTGTCGGCGTAGAACTCGACGAGCAGCGCGGTTTCAGTGCCCGCAGGGAGTCGGTCAACCAAGTTGGCGAACTCCTCGGTGTCGCGGGCGAGGTCGAGCAAGACGTCGTCGATCGCCTCGATCGCTGCCGGGTCGTGGTTCCGGACGATGGTGTCGACGTCGGCCATCGCGGGGAGTTGCTCGCGGTAAGTTAACAGCGCGACCGACGTCGTCTCGGGAACGGGCTCGAGCGAAACGGTCGCTGCCGTCACGACACCAAGAGTCCCCTCGCTGCCGGCGAAGACACGGGCGAGGTTGACCGTCGCGTCGGGGTCGGGCTCGCCGTCGATCTCGACGGATCCCTCGGTGTTTTCGTCGAACGCCTCCGGCTCGCCGTAGGCTTCCGCGACCAGCCGATCGAGGTTGTAGCCCGAGACGTTGCGTTTCAGTTGTGGGAAGACCTCCCGAATCGCGTCGGCTTCCTCGTCGATGACGCGGCGCAGGGCCTCGTGGATTCGCTCGAGCAGAGTCCCGTCTGGATCGGCCCGCTCGCGCAGTTCGGCGACCGTCACCTCGCCGAAGCGTTCGACGGAGCCGTCGGCGAGGACGACCTCGCAGGCCTCGACGTAGGCGTCGGTCTTGCCGTACTGCAGCGAGTGGGCCCCCGTCGAGTTGTTGCCGATCGCGCCGCCGATCGTGCTTCGATTCCCGGCGGCAGGGTCCGGGGCGAACTTCAGGCCGTAGGGTTCGAGTTCGTCGTTGAGATCGGCGAGCACCGCACCGGCCTGCACCGTCGCCCGTCGCTCGTCGGGGGTGACATTGCAGACCTCGCCCATGTGCGCCGAGAGGTCGAGGACGACGGCTTCGTTGACCGCCTGTCCGGCGAGACTGGTCCCGCCACCCCGCGGGAGCACCGGAATCCCGTTCTCGGCGCAGTAGGTGACGACGCTCGCGATATCCGCCGTCGACTCCGGCAGGACGACGCCGACGGGCGTCATCTCGTAGGCGCTCGCGTCGGTGGCGTACAGCCGGCGGCTGTACTCGTCGAAGCGGACCTCGCCGTCGATTCGCTCGCGCAGTGCCGAGACGAGGTCGGGACGGTCGATGTCGCCACCGACGTAGTCGTAGTCGGCTCGCGGGTCCGCTGCAGGGTCACCCGCTCGCGGATCCGACGGCGGTCCGAGCTCGGTCTCGTCCGGCGTCGACGTCTGGTCGCTGTGGTCAGTCGTCGAACGCGAGTTGTCAGCTGCCATTGAACTCAGCTCGAGTTCGGCTGATAGACGACGTTTGCGAGGTCACCGTCGCCCTCGAGCGCGTCGACGTTGGTGGCAACGATGTCGGCGAGTCGATCCCAGTGTTTCGGCGTGTGGCCGCCCGTGTGAGGTGTGATGAGACAGTTCTCGAGGTCCCAGAGCTCATGGTCGTTGGGCAGCGGTTCGGGATCGGTGACGTCGAGGGCGGCCCCGCGGATGCCGTTGAACTGCAGCGCCGAGACGAGCGCGTCGGTGTCGATGATGCCACCGCGGGCGGCGTTGACGATCACGGCGTTTGGCGGGAGCGTCGCCAGCGCGTCCGCGTCGACGAGGTTGCGGGTCAGGTCGTTGAGTGGACAGGCGAGGACGACGTACTCGCTGCGAGAGAAGGCCTCGTGGATGTCTTCATCCTCGAAACCGAGCACTTCGTCGGTCGGGCCGCCTTTCGATGGCGTGTAGCGAATGCCGATCGTCTCGACGTCGAACCCTTCGAGGCGCTTGACGATCTCCTGGCCGATCGAGCCGAGGCCGACGACCGTGACGGTGCTGTCGGTGAACTCCTGTGACTGGAAGTGACGCCACTCGCCGTTTCGCTTGCGTCGCCACCCTTCGTGGAGATTTCGCGCGAAGACGAGCATGTTCGCGATCGACTGCTCGGCGATGCCGGGGGCGTGGATACCGCCCGCGTTCGTCACGGCGACACCGTGGTCGGCCAGCGCGTCCATCGGGACGTGGTCGGTTCCGGCGAACGTACAGGCAAACAGTTCGAGTCGGTCGGCGGACTCGAGAAGGTCCTCTTCGATGGTGATGCCGGTCACGATCCGTGCTTTCGGGACGAGTTCGCGCTCTTCTTTGGGCGTCCGTGCGAGTGCGACGGTGTGGTCGGGCAGCCGTTCACGCAGGGTGTCGGCGTACGACTCCATCGACAGTCCTTCGGTGCCTTCTCTCAGAACGACGATATCTGGGTTCGTGCTCATAGTGGTGGATGTGCGCGCGACAACGGTGTAGTACCGCTGAAACGCAACTATACAGTACGATTGTCACCGTCTCTCTTATCCTTTTTGTGTATCTCCCGTACACACAGATTGTGTATAATTAAGTCAGTGGGGCGCGTTAGTGACTCGCATGAACGAACCGATCCAAGACCGCCTCGTGACGCTCCGACGGAGCCTGCACCGCCACCCCGAGCCGGCGTGGCGAGAGTTCGCCACGACAGCCCGACTCGTCGAAGAGATCCGCGCCATCGGCGTCGACGAACTCGCCGTCGGCCCGGACGCCTACGACCCCGCCGACCGGATGGCCGTCCCCGACGCGGACCTCGAGCCATGGCTCGAACGCGCCCGCGAGCGCGGTGCTGACGAGGCCCTGCTCGAGCGAATGACTGGTGGCAACACCGGCGCAGTCGCCGTGCTCGATCGCGGCGAAGGGCCGGCAATCGGGCTGCGGGTCGACATCGACGGGCTGTTCATCGAGGAGTCGGACGACGACGATCACGACCCCGCAGCCGAAGGATTTCGCTCGGAGATCGACGGGACGATGCACGCCTGCGGCCACGACGCCCACATGACGTGGGGACTGGCCGTCCTCGAGGCGATCAAGGCGAGCGACTTTTCGGGGCGACTGGTCGTCTTCTTCCAACCCGCAGAAGAGACCAGCGGCGGTGGCTGTCCGATGGCCAAAAGCGAGTTCGCCGAGGGGCTGGACTACCTGCTCGCGATCCACGTCGGCCTCGACCATCCAACCGGCGAAGTGGTCGCCGGAATCGAAAAGCCGCTGGCGATGTGTCACGTCGACGCGACGATCGAGGGGACCTCCGCCCACGCGGGCAAGGCTCCAAACGAGGGCGACAACGCGATGCACGCGATGGGGACGGCGATCGAGAACGCCTACGGCATCCCCCGCCACGCCGACGGGATGACTCGCGTCAACATCGGCTACGCGGAAGCAGGCTCTGCGAGCAACGTCATCGCCGAACGCGCCCACATGGAGGCCGAAGCCCGCGGCGAGACGACTGAGCTAATGGAGTACATGAAGGATCGACTCGAGCGAACGGTCAGGTCCGCGGCCAGAATGCACGGCTGTCGGGCCGACGTCGAGGTCGTCAGCGAGTCGCCACGAGCCGACAGCGACCCCGAACTGCAGTCGCTCGTCAGCGAGGTCGCAACCGGCGTCGACGGCATCGACCGCGTGCTGCCCGCCGCCGACTTCGGCGCGAGCGAAGACGCAACCTTCCTGATGGAGCGCGTCCAGCGAGATGGCGGGCTGGCGACGTACCTGATCGTCGGCACCGACCATCCGACGAGCCACCACACGCCGACGTTCGACGTCGACGAGGACAGCCTCGCCCACGGCGTCGACGTCTTAGTCGAGACGATTCGGACACTCGAGCACCAGCATCCTGTGGCACGGAACGAGAGTGAGAGATGAACGAGGTCGAAGAGATGAGCGCCCCGCTCGTCAGCGTCGACGACATCGAGACCGCCCGCGAGCGTATCGCCGACGTCGTCCATCGCACGCCACTGGACACCTCGCGGACGTTCGCCGAACTGAGCGGGGCCGACTCCGTTGGTCTCAAACTCGAGAACGTCCAGCGGACGGGCTCGTTCAAGATCCGCGGCGCGTACAATCGGATGGCTCAACTCACCACCGAGGAACGTGAGGCGGGCGTCATCGCCTCGAGTGCGGGCAACCACGCCCAGGGCGTGGCGCTGGCCGGCCAGCTGCTCGATATCGAGACGACCATCGTCGTGCCCGAGGTCACGCCCGCGGCAAAAATCGAGGCCACCCGCGGCTACGGAGCCGAAGTCGTTGTCGAGGGCGAGATCTACGAACGCTCCTACGAGTACGCCGTAGAGCGCGCTGCCGAAACTGGCGAGACGTTCGTCCACCCTTTCGACGACGAAGCGATCATCGCCGGACAGGGGACAGTCGGCCTCGAGTTACTCGAGCAGTATCCCGACCTCGACACCGTCCTCGTCGCCATCGGCGGCGGTGGCCTCATTTCGGGGATCGGGACAGTGTTGCAGGCACACGACCCGGATATTCGCGTGATCGGGGTCCAGCCCGACGGCGCTGCCCACGCGAAGCCATCGCTCGAGGGCGACGAAATTCACGAACTCGAGACCGTCGACACCGTCGCGGAGGGGATCGCGGATACGCGGCTGCTCGAGACCACGTTTGCGAACGCCCGCAAGGTCGTCGACGACGTGGTAAGCGTCGGGGATACGGAGATTGCGACTGCCGTGACGCTGCTGGCCGAGCGGGCGAAGACCGTCGCCGAGAGCGCCGGCGCGGCGCCGCTGGCTGCTGCGCTTTCGGATGACATCGACCTCGAGGGCGACCACGTCGGCGTCGTCATTTCGGGTGGCAACGTCAACCTCACCGAACACGCCGAACTGACCCGCACCGGCCTTCACGATCTCGAGCGCTACGTCGACGCCCGACTGGCCGTTTCGGGGTGGCCGACGGCCGTCGGTGGCGTGGTCGACGCCGTGGAGTCACGGGGGGCGGAACTCGACGTCCTCGAGCGCGCGCGTCGAGCCGCGGGTGATCATCCGAATCGAACCCCCGTGACTGTCGGCCTCGAGGGCAGCGGCCCCGAACATCTTCGTGGGGTGCTCGAGGCGCTAGCTGACATCGAGGGCGTGTCGGTGGTCGAGCACTCACTCGAGTGAAGCGTTCCACACCGACCCGGAGTCGTCGTGCGATCGGCTCTGCACTGACAGTCAGTAGCTACTATAGTTTCCGCCGCCTACGTCGCCACCAGTACAATCTCGATGATCGAACTCTACAGACTCCGTGGGTGCCCGTACTGTCGAAACGTCGAACGAAAACTCGACGAACTCGAGGTAGAATACGAGTGTCACAACGTCTCTCTGTTTCGCTTTCGACGTTCGGACGTCAAAGCCGTGAGTGGCCAATCAGGCGTCCCGGTGCTCGTCGACCCCGAGCACGATGTCTCAGGGATGGTCGAGAGCGAGGATATCATCGCGTATCTCGAGCGAACGTACGGCTGAGCTGTCGGTCCAAGTCGCTCAGTCCGTCACAGCCAACAGTGTCACAGTCACGAAGAGCATGTGCCTCGATAGGTGACAGTGAGTCAGACGTCCGCCAGCGCTGGGTCGCAGTTATGCCGCTTTTGCACTCGCGCCAACGGCGTCGATCGCCTCGAGGAAGATACTGATCCCGAGTTCGATCTCGCGTTCGCTCGAGTCAAGCGGCGGGAGCAGACGGATCGTCTTCTTGCCACAGCCGAGGGTGAGCAGGCCGCGCTCGAGCGATTCGGCGACGACGGCGCTTCGTCGCTCGGGCGTGTCGAACTCGACGGCGAGCATCAAGCCCTTGCCGCGGACGTCCTCGACGTAGTCGGGGACATCATCACGCAGCAACTCTTTGGCCTGTGCGCCGCGTTTGGTGGCGTTGTCGAGCAGGTCGTACTCGTCGATGGCCTCGAGGGTGAACGTCCCCATCATCGAACCGAGCAGATCGCCGCCGCCGAAGGTCGAGCCCAGTCGGTTCTTCTCGCTGGGGAAGATCTCCGAGCGCGAGATCGTCGCGCCGACGCGCAGGGCTTTCGCGCTGGCGATGACGTCGGGTTCGATCGGGTAGTGATCTGCGGCCCAGATCTCGCCGGTGCGGCCGACGCCCGACTGAATCTCGTCGACGACCAGCGGGATGTCGTACTCGTCGGTGACGTCCGCGACCTCCTGCATGAATTCGGTGCTCGGGAAACGGTAGCCGCCGACGCCCTGAATCGGCTCGAGGGTGAGGAAAGCGATTTCGTCGGGGTTGATGTGACCGCCTTCGGGCGCAAGCGAGTTGCGAAGCTGTGAGCCCGCGCCGGTAAAGAACCCACAGTCACAGGTGTCGGCCGAACAGCCCCGGTCTGCACAGAACGGAATCGTCTCGATCCCGCTAATTTCGGGGTAGTGGCGGGTGTAAACCTCCTTGGACTTCGTAATCGAGAGCGTGCCGAACGTCCGGCCGTGGAAGCTCCCCGAGAACGCGACGCCGTACTTTGCGGGCGCGCGGTAGTCGTTCGTAATCTTCATCGCGTTCTCCATCGCCTCGGCCCCGGAGTTCGAGAGGAAGACGGTATCCATCCCGTACTGGCTCGAGACGTCCGTGAGCTTGTCCATCAGGTGACTCGATCCCGGCACGTCCGACTCCTCGGGACTCGGGCCGGCACCGAAGTACATGTCCTGACCGGCGATCTTCATCGGTTCGACGAGATCGAACTCACGAAGCTTATCGGTGAGTTTCTCGTTGTTGTAGCCAAGTGGCGCCGCGCCGATATGACACGTAAAGTCGAGAAGGACGTTCCCGTCGACGTCGGTGACGAACGGGCCGTCTGCCTCGCGGGTGATGTCCCAGACGAATTCGTGTGAGTACTCGCTCGGTGCCGCGTTCTTGCCGTGGAATTCGACCCATTCGCGGCCGTTGGGTCCGGGGAAGGCGTCCACGTCCGGTTGCGCTGTGTCCCTGTCCATACACAGATTATGTGTACGTCATCATTAAATCTTGTTATGGGTTCGCGGATGGTCGTAGAAATCGCACAGAGACTGCCAGTCGAATCGAGAAAAGAACGAACTGGCGGCGAGGTTTAGTCGTCGGTCGGTTCGGCGCTTGCAGCGGGTTCGTCCTCGGACTTGTCAGATGCTGAGCCGATGAGCACGGTTTCGTCCTGGAGCAACACTTGTCCTTGGGTGGCGCTGAAGTTCTTGATCAGCGAGAACATCGCGAGAAGGCAGACGAACGCGAACGGTGCGCCGGTGATGACGACTGCCTGCTGGAGTGCGTCGGCACCACCTTCACCGCCGAGGATCATGAGGATTGCTGCGGTCAGCCCGAGCACGATCCCCCAAAAGACGCGGTTGATCGTCGAAGGCTGTGCTTTGCCGCCGGTGGTCATCATCGAGACGGCGAGCGTCGAGGAGTCAGCCGACGTGATGAAGAAGGTCGTCACGAGCACGAGGAACGCGATCATGAACACTGACCCGAGCGGGAACGCATCGAACAGGATGAAGCCCGACACTTCCGGCCCGACCTCGAACGCCATCACCTGCCCGAAGTCGGCGATCCCCTCGTGCTGGAAGAAGACGGCAGTGCCGCCGACGAACGTGAACCACGGAATCGTCGCCGCAGAGGTCGCCACGATACCCGTAAATGCGACCTCACGGACGGTGCGGCCTTTGGCGATCCGCGCAATGAACAGGCCGGCGAACGGGGACCACGAGAGTGCCCACGCCCAGTAGAAGACGGTCCACGTCTCCATCCACGCGAGTCCGCCCTCGGTGCCGGCACCGGTGTAGAGACTCATCGACACGAAGTCACTGATCATTCCACCGATCGCCTGCGAGCCGAGCAACACCAGGAACATCGTCGGACCGAGGATGAACGTCGCGAGCATGAGTGCGACGAACAGCCCCATGTTGAAGTTTGACAGCCGGCGAATCCCCTTGTCGACCCCGAGCACCATCGAGATGGTAAACAGGATCGTCATGGTCGTCACGATGAGCAAGATCCCGGTGTCGCCCATGCTGATCCCCCACTGGTAGTCGAGTCCGGAGACGAACTGGCTCCCGATGAAGCCAAGCGACGTCGCAACACCGCCGATTGTCGCGAAGACGGCGACGATGTCGACCACTTTCGCGACCGGCCCATCGAGGTTCTCCTTGCCGATGATCGGCGTCAGCGCCGAGGACACACGCAGCGGCACCGACTCGTAGTTGTACGCGAAGTAGCCGATCGCGATCCCCATGATGGTAAACACCGCAAGCTGGGGGAGCGCCCAGTGGAACAGCGTCTGCTGGACGGCGATCGAGATTGACTCACCCGTTCCACCTTCGACGCCGAACAGCGGTGACGGACTGTCGTAATAGAACAGCGCCTCGGTCGGTCCCCAGAAGACGACACCGGCGGCGAATCCGGCCGAGTACAACATCGCGAAAAACGACAGGAAGCTGTACTCTGGATCCGAATCACCGAGCTTGATCTTCCCCCACGGGCCGACGATCAGGAACAGCAAGAAGAGGACGATCAGAAAGACGATCACCAGCAACGCCCAGCTCAGGTAGCTGAGCATCTCCGCGTGCACGGTCGCGATCCCGCTCGAGACGGCGTCCCGATCGAAGAAGAATGCGCCGATCACCCCGAGTGTGAGCAACGCACCGAACACGAAGACGACCGGGTCGAGCTCGTCGGTAAACCGTTCGATCATCCCCATCTCGGAGTCACTCATGTTCTCACCTCCCTCGAGTGCTGGGCCGCTCGTTTGGTCCCCAATCCGTGCCTCCATCTACCACTCGCCATGAGCTGCAATGGCATACCGAACCAATTGTCAGTATCTCGTATAAATATTTCCTTTCTGTAACTGGCATACACAGATTGCGTTTATTGGACGGATTTGTAGCTGACTGTCTTAACGATATACAAAATATGTCGATTGTACACCTAGATACGAGCGTAGAATAGTATCAGCTACTTCTGGCGCGAATAAACAACTACTTGGAACCAGCACTGCGAGTGGCGCTGTTCCTTTGGAAAGAAGCGCGAGTCTCCAGAGTCACATACTGTATACTGCTAATGACAATAGAAGACATCCCACTCCGATAGCAGGGTTTGCCCCGAACGGTGCCATCCAACGGCGACCCGACAGCCTCGAGGCCGATCGTGAACACGGACGGCTCGCTCGTCACTGGCGACGGTGGACTAACGGCGGATGCATCGCCGTTAGTCGTCGGTCGACGTGGCTCAGTTCGTCAGATCCTCGAGTTTCTGTTCGCGTGTCTCGGCGCTTTCGGTAAGCCGCTGGCTGAATTCGTCAACGCGGTCCTGGATGTTCTCGCGGGCCGCGTCGGGTGAGAACCCCTCCGACATCGTCAACAGCCGGACGAATGCACGGAGTTCCTCGTCGGTCAACTGGGCGAACTCCTCGTTTTCGAGTTTGTTGATGACCTCGTCGACGTCGATCTGGCCCACCGGTTCGACGTTGAACTCGACGTTGACCATCCGGTAGTTCGAGCCGGCGAGTTGCTGTTCGGCTTTGCCGACGCCTTCCGAAAGCATGTCTTTGAACGGGGTGTAGTAGCCCATCGTCCCGAGATGGAGAAAGGCGAGCATATCCGTAATCCCCTGCGTGTAGGCGTCCCGGTCCTCGTCGTCGGGATCAAAGACCGTCTGTCGGTCGCGTTCTTCGAGATACTCGAAGAGGATACTGAAATCGAGCACCGCGTTGCGAACCCGTCGCCGGATTCGGTTTCGCTTCTGTTTTTTCGAGTGGTCCGTGTAATCCGTCTTTCGGCCAAGCAGGAAGTCACGGTCGGAGGGCGTTAGAATTCCGCGCGGCCGATCCGAGTCCGCCGCCGTTCGCAGCGACTCCGGCACGTCGTCCTGGCTCATGGTGCATACACAGAGAGCGCGGGAATTAATGGTTCTGATCCGCCAGACATGATAGTACTCGAACGTGTTTGGCGACAGATCACTCTCATGGTCGCCGCCGCGAGAGTTCGATCGCAGTGTTTGCAAGCACCGAAACTCCGATTTCGAGGCTGTCCTCGTCGATGTCGAACGTCGGCGTGTGGTGGTTCGTCGGATGATCCGTTCCCACGAGCACGTACGATGCGAGCCCGTTGTTCGCCTGCACACGCTCCATCAGATAGGTGACGTCCTCGCTCACGCCGAGATCAGTCGTCGGGACGACGGAGTCGACGCCTGGCACCTCCCAGGCGACGTCGCCGACGAGCGAGCGCAGCGCCGGATGGCTGTCGACGCGAGGCGACTCGCCGAGCACGCGCGGCGTCACGTCACAGTCGTGCATCTCGGCGGCGGCGTACAGCACGCGCTCGAGTTCTGTCCGAGTGTACTCCATCAGCGCCGTCGTCTCCCCGCGGACCTCGGCCTCGATCGAGACCTCCTCGGCGATGACGTTACTCGCGGTGCCGCCTTCGATCTGGCCGACGTTGACGCGGGTCATCCCGTCGGCGTGGCGGGGGATCGCATAGGCGTTCTGGATCGCGGCTGCCGCCGCCTGCATCGCGTTCGCGCCTTGATTCGGCGCTTTGCCGGCGTGGGCGCTTGCCCCCTCGAACGTCGCCGTCAGGTGCGCCATCGCCAGTGGTTTTTCGACACCGGCGACGATCTCGCCGGTTGGATGGTCGAGGCCGACGTGGACCGCGAGCAGGTAGTCGACGTCGTCGAGATAGCCGCCGGCGGCCATCGCCTTCCCGCCGCCGGAGATCTCCTCGGCGGGCTGGAAGAAGACCTTCAGTGTCCCCTCGAACTCGCTCGCTTTGACTGCCTTGAGCGTTCCCAGCCCCATCGCGATGTGGCCATCGTGGCCACAGGCGTGCATGTAGCCGTCGTGTACCGAGCGAAACCCTTCGGCGGCCGGCCGATGGTCGTCTGCAGTTGACTCAGCCATCGAGATCGCATCGAGATCGACGCGCAAGCCAACCGTCGGTCCCGAACCCTGTTCGAGGACCGCCACAACGCCAGTGTGGCCGTCTGCCGTCCGCTCGAGGATGTCCTCGCGAACCCCCGCATCGCGGGCCCGCTCGAGCCACGGCTCGAGGTCAGCGTCGGAGGGGACAGCCATGCGTTCATCAGTCGCCAGCGCCTCGCGGCCGACGGCGATCTCGTCGACGCCGATCGCCTCGAGTTCGCGGACGACGCGGGCCGTCGTCTGGAACTCCCGCCAGCCGGGTTCGGGATGGCGGTGGAACGCCCGTCGCAGCTCGCGCAGTCGGGTGGGGGTGTCGTAGGCCATGCTTGGCACTGCTAGAGAGCAGAACTACTTAATCGTGCTCAATACTCGCATCCCGCACGGCCACGGACAGCGCGACGACAACTCGAAAAAAGTCGAACGGGCTGCTTGTCGTCGCTCCGGCACGACCGCGAACAGTGAAACCGCCGAGAGTTGGGTACAGCAAGCCGCCTCAGCCGAGGTACGCCGTCGCGTCCATCTCGACGCGGACGTCCTCGGGGAGTCGCGAGACCTCGACGCAGACGCGGGCCGGCGGTTCGTCGCCGAACTGCGCGCCGTAGGCCTCGTTGACCCGTTCGTAGTCCTCGAGATCCGTCAGATAGACCGTCACCTTGACGACGTCCGCGAGGCCGTCGCCGCCGGCCTCGGAGACGACAGCGGCGATGTTCTCGAGCACTCGCTCGGTCTGGGCTTCGATCTCGCCGTCGACAGCCTCGCCGGTGTCGGGATCGACGGGTCCGTAGCCAGAGACGTACAGAGTGTCGCCGGCGCGGACGCCCTGTGAGTAGGGGTTGTCGTTGCTCGGCGCGCCGTCGGTTTCGATGGGGGTGGGGTCGGACATACTGACTCGAGCGACCGGCTCAGGCAGTCTGTTTCACGTCTTCGGTCACGTGCTCGATTGCCTCCACGACGACGTCCAGCGCCGTCTCTGCCAGGTCGTGCGTGAGCACGAGCGGTGGCAGGAATCGTAGGACGTTGCCGTGGCGACCGGCCGTCCAGATCAGGACACCGCGTTCGAAACAGTACTGCTGGATGGCGTCGACGACGTCGCCGTCCGGAGCGCCGTCTTCGTCGACGAACTCGGCTCCGATGAACAGGCCCTTGCCGCGGATGTCTGCGAGACGGTCCGTCTCGTCGGCGGCCTCGCGCAGTCGGCCCTGAATGTACTCACCCAGCTCGCGGGCGTGAGCGAGCAGGTCGTGTTCCTGAATATACTCGATGGCACGGGTGCCGGCGCGCATGCCGACGACGTGGCCACGGTAGGTGCCAGCGTGATCGCCCGAGCCCCAGGTGTCGAGGTCCTCGTGATACATCGTCGCCGACAGCGGGAAGCCAACGCCGCCCAGCGCCTTCGCGGAGGTCATCACGTCCGGTGTGACACCTTCCCAGTCGCTGGCCCACCACTCGCCAGTGCGGCCGAGCCCGCTCTGGATCTCGTCGAAGACGAGCACGATATCGTTCTCATCGGCGATGTCGCGCAGTCCCTGCAAGAACCCTTTTGGCGGGGTGACGATGCCGCCTTCGCCCTGGATCGGCTCGACGAAGATTCCGGCCGGGTTTGCGAGGCCGCCGTATGGGTCCTCGACGATCGCTTTGACTTCCTCGAGTGCGTGGTCGACGGCCTCCTGAGGCGTCTTGTCCTGTCGGAACGGATGTGGGTACGGCGCGTGGACGACGTCAGAAAGCAGCGGCGTGTAGTGGCCCTTGAACTTCTTGTTCGAAGTGACGCTCATCGCGCCGGTCGTCGCGCCGTGGTAGGCCCCGCGGAAGGCGATGAGACCGTCGCCGCCCGTGTTGTATTTGGCGAGTTTGATCGAGGCCTCGATCGCGTCGCTCCCCGTCGGACCGCCGAAGACGACCCGGTTGTTCCCCTGCAGACCCGCCGGCGCGATCTCGTCGAGTTTCTCGATGAGTTCGAGGCGCGCTTCCGTCGGGAAGTCGACCGTGTGGACGAACTTGTCGGCCTGCTCGTGGACCGCCTCGAGCACATAGGGGTTCGAGTGACCGACGTTGAGCACGCCGATCCCTGCGAAGAGGTCGATGTACGTGTTGCCGTCGGCGTCACGAACCGTCGCGCCTTTCCCCTCCTCGAACGCGATCGGAATGTCGCCGGGATAGGCGACCGCGCTGCTGTCGATGTTTTCCTGTTTCTCGAGTAGCGCGCGGGTGTTCGGGCCAGGAACGTTGTCGACATCCGGTGCGTCCTCGTAATGCAGCTCTTCGATCGGTGGTCCTGCGGTCATACATCACCCCAGGTGAAACAGGTATTAATATTTTGTCCACAGTATCCATGCAGACCATACACAGATTTCGAATATTGGTGTGTGCTCGAGCTGGACGACGACACGGGTCGAAATCAGTCCCGGACGAACGTATCACCTCGAGTGACGTACAAACTCCCTTAGGACTGGCTGGCGAACAGGTCGGTATGATCCCGCCGATCGCGAACCGCTTTGTCGCCGGGGAATCCCCAGGCACTCGATCACGTCCGACAGCTCAATGGCCAAAACGTCAGGGCGATCGTCAATCTACTCGGCGAACACTACGAGGATCGACCACGCGATCGAACTCCACGACGAGTACGGCACCGACTTCGAGATTCAAATGCTCATGGGGGTCCGTGAATCCGCTCAGTTCGACCTCGCCGAGGAGTTCCCCGTCTCCCAGTACGTCCCCTACGGCGACCGCTGGAAATCGTACTTCTATCGCCGGATAACCGAACGGAAAGCAAATCTCTGGTTCGCCCTCCGAGCGATCGTCGGGCGCTGAAGGGAAGGGCTCATTAGCCCCTAGTGAGAGTTTCTGTACATGGCTTCGTGGAAGCGAGATTTCGCAAGTGGGCTGATCGTCCTCGGCCCAATTCTCGTCACTCTCTACGTCATCTACTGGCTCTATGGACTCATCGCCGGGATGACGCCCGGGCTGATTCTCGAGGCCGAAGCTCTCGAGTCGCTCATCCCTGGCGATAACGAGCAGGCCCAGCAAACTCGCGAGCAACTTGCACAGTTCCTCCGCGTCGTGGTCGCACTGACCGTCTTCGTTATCCTCACGTTTTCCGTCGGCTATCTCATGCGGACGACCGTCGGCGGCCTCGTCGAACGGCTCGTCGACAACATCGCAAACCGCGTCCCCGTCATGCGGGTCGTCTACAACGCCTCGAAGATGGCCGCCGAAACGGCCTTCGGCGAACAGGAATCGCTCCAGAAACCCGTCAAACTCGAGACCTGGAACGGGCTCCGGATGACGGCGTTCAAAACCGGTAAAACGACTGATGACGGCCGTGAAGTGTTGTTCTTGCCGACGTCACCGAACATCACGACCGGCTTTGTCATCGAAGTCGAATCCGACCGCATCACCGAACTCGACGAGGACGTCGAAGACGCCCTGACCCGCGTGCTAAGCGCCGGATTCGGTGACGCAAACCGAAACCGCGGTATGGAGGCCGGCGTCTCGATCGATGTCGTCGATGAGGCGAAAGCCGGACGCATCGACGACCGAAAAGCCGAGAAGGCCGACGACGACTGACGACACGAACGCCGTGTCAGCAACAAAACAGTTATCGGCCAGCGAATGTTCGTTCTGGATGTCAATGTTCCCGCCGCCGTTCTCGCGAGACTCGATCGTTACAGACGATATGAACCCGCTCACGCAGGCGTATCGTGATGTCGTCATCTACGACGGAGCCGACGCAGACGAGGAGCTGTATGCCGGCCCGATCGTCGTCCACGCGAACGGCTGGATCGAACTCGAGGGCGACCGACTGCTCTCGCCGAGTGCGATCCACCACATCGACATCTACGACGACGTCACCGAGAGCATCGACGACGAACGAACTGACGGTGACGATCGGACCAACCGGTTCAGTCCTCGCTAATCGGCTCTCGAGTCCACGTTCGAACACGCAACAACAGTGTGAGCGACGATACGACCGTGTTCGGGGCGGAATCCGTTATATGCCCTGGCTCATCAGGTGACTGCGCAACACGTCACCTTCCTTGTTCCCCGAGGCCGTGTTGACGATGACAACGGTCTCATCGCCGTCGAACGCGTCGCGCTCGGCGAGTTCCCACACACCGCTTGCGGCCGCCGCCGCGCTCGGGGCCATCTCGAGGCCGGTATGCTGGGCGACCTGCACCGCCGCCTCGAGAATATCCCGGTCCTCAGTCGCGACGGCGCCGCCATCCGTCTCGGAAAGCGCCTCGAGCACCCGTCGACCCGCCGGCGGGTCCGCGATCTCGAGTTCGCCACAGATGGTATCGGGCGTCTCGACCGGCTCGTGAACGTCGCGATCGTTCTCGAAGGCGTCGACGATCGGCGCACAGCCCTCGGCCTGCGTGGCGTACAGCGCTGGCGACTCGTCGATCAGTCCGAGCTCCTGCAGCTCCGTCGCAGCCTTGTACGCGCCGACAAGACCGACACCGACACCCGTCGGGTAGGCGACGATGTCGGGCACCGACCACTCGAGTCCCTCGATGATTTCGTACAGGGTCGTCTTCGCGCCCTCGTGACGATACGGCGTGACGAACGACTGGACCGAGTACCAGTTGTCGTGTTCGGCCAGCCCCTCCTCGTAGGCCCCGACAGCGTCATCGAAACGCCCACCAACGACGTTCATCTCGCCGCCGTGGACGTTGACCATCGCCTTGTTCGTGAAACTCGAGCGCGACGGGACGTAGGTGTGTGACTCGAGGCCCGCCCGGCCTGCGTAAGCGGCCGCGGACTGGCCGCTGTTGCCCGTCGAGGCGAGGACGACGTCAGTCGCGCCGTGCTGACTGGCCGCCGTCAGCGCCAGCGACTGGCCGCGATCCGCCGTCGACCCCGTCGGGTTCCGGCCGTCGTCTTTGATTAGCAGACGCTCGACGCCCAGCTCGTCGGCCAGATTCGGGCAGTCGACTAGCGCCGTTGCCCCCTCGTCGCTCGTCACTGCCGACTCTCGCGTGAACGGGAGCAGTTCCGCGTAGCGCCACTGCGAGTCGAACGGTCGCGACTCGAGGGTCTCGCGGTCGAGGTCGATCGCATCGTAGTCGTAGCTCGGATCGAGCATCCCGCCGCAGGCGGGACACTGGTGTGGTTCGTCCGCAGCGTCGTAGGTCGCCGCACAGTCGACACACTCGAGACCGACAAAGGCGTCCGTCGTCTCCATACGCACGTGTTCGTGCCCCAAGACAAATGACTGTCCATCGGCGGTTTCACGTTGTCGCACAGACTGTCGGCACGATCAGTGACAGCTGCAGTTGGGACTCGAAATGAAGAAAGCAGAAGCGAAAACCGCAGTCTCAGGAATCAGTTGTCGCCGGTTTTCGACTGCCACTCGTAGCTGCGTCGTTTGGCCGATTTACCGAAGCCACACGACGAGCAGACTTTCTTCTTGGTGTGGTAGGACTTCTCTCCGCAGCGACGACATTTGGTGTGTGTCGTCTTGTTCTTCTTTCCTTGGCTCGGGGTTCCTGCGCCAGTCATGGAGTGATCGAAACGACGTTATCGCCGCGTATAATGGTTGTGTCTTCGGCCGGCGACTCTGATTCGACTTCGTCCCCGACGGGGATTGTGACGTCCTCGAGCACGAGGTTCATGTGCTGATCGTAGCCAGCGAGGTCGCCGACGTACTCGTCGCCACTCTTGAGCCGTACCGACACACGTTCACCAAGCGACGCCTCGAGGACATCCAGCGGTCGTCCACTCATACGAAAGAGCGCAGGTGATGGACACTTAATCGTACCGGTCCTGTATCCATCTGGTACCGACTGTGATGGTTGGAATTACCGTCCCAACGGAGTCAATTTATCGTAACAACTGAACCGAGTGAGACACTGATCGCACAGCCATCGTGCAATCTGGTGTGCAGTGACGTTCAGCGGCTATACAGTGTGGAGCGACGAGACGGCTGTGGCTGTGACTGGAACTGCTGTGTGCCTCTCGCTCTCAGAACCCGAACCCAACGGCTAAGTGGACACTCGTGGGACATCCGGTTATGGGAGAAAAGAAGTTTACCTTCATCGAGTTGCATCTTGACGGCGACACCCAGTTTGGACCACGAACGCTCGACGAGCCGCTTCCGTTCGGCGACGGCGAGGAGTCATCCGACCTCGAGGCCGAAACTGACGAGGACGAAGCTGCCACAACTGACGACAGCTCCGGCGGAAAAGCCGTGGGTGCCATCGTCGCACTCGTCGTCCTCGTCGGCATCGCCGCCGCTGTCAAGAAGTTCCGTGGCGGCGAGGACGAGCCAGACCTCGAGACAGAAGAAGAGCCCGACGTCATCGTCAACTAACCTGACCGAACGCTTTTGCGCCTGCTTCCCGTATTCGTATTCGTGAATCTCTATCGTAGCGCCCAGGCCGTTGCCGGGGCGTCCGGTGACAATATGATCGACTGGCAGTCGGCTGCCGACGCTGCGAAAGCAGCGACCGAGCCGGGGTCGCTCGACGTCCCAGCCGCCGAGCGCGAGGCCTACGCGCGTGACGTCCGGGAGGCGCGAGACGCCATTCGAACGGTTTCGGGTGCCGAGTTCGACGTCCCCGACACTATCGAGATTCAGAATCGTCACCACTGGATCGACGCCAACATCGCGACGTTCGAACGCGTCATGGGCACCCTCGAGAGTCAGGTCCAGACCGGTACGTTCCCCGGTGTTGCCCGAACGGTCAATACGGGTACGATGACTGTTCTGCTCGCGTTTCTCGGTCGAAACGTGCTGGGGCAGTACGATCCGCTCTTGCTCGCCGAGACGCCCGCCGACGATCACGCGCTGTACTTCGTTCGGCCGAACATCTTAAACGCCGCCGAGAAACTCGACGTCGACGCCGACCGGTTCCGGCGCTGGATCGCCTTCCACGAGGTAACCCACGCCGCCGAGTTCGGCGCTGCACCCTGGTTGTCCGACCACCTCGAGACTCGAATGGAAGACGGCATCGCAGCGCTCTCAGACGGCTCGTTCAACCGGGCATCGTTCCGCGAACTCGATGCAGCGATGACCGTCGTCGAGGGGTACGCCGAACTACTCATGGACCACGCCTTCGACGACGAGTACGCCGACCTGCGTCGAAAACTCGACGAACGCAGACAGGGTCGCGGACCGCTCCAGCAACTGTTCCGACGGCTGCTCGGTCTCGGCCTCAAAGAACGACAGTACAAACGCGGGAAGAACTTCTTCGAAGACGTCGTTAGCGCACGCGACCTCGAGACGGCGAGTCTCGTCTGGGAGGGGCCAGCATATCTCCCAACACACGACGAACTCGACGAGCCCGAGCTATGGCTCCGGCGTGTCGATCGCTGAGCGTATCTGGCGACCGGCACCGTTTGAGCCGGCACAGCAGTCAATGTGTGAGCTACTAGTCGACAATCCAGCGAAGATACCAGAGCAACGCGCCGCCAGCGATGAGTCCACCGATCATCATCAGCCCGATCACGGCCAGTGATGCCCCACCCTGGAGTGCCATCATCCCACCCGAAAGACCGACAAGCAAGACGAACCCGGCCTCGAGCCAGGTCGATGACCTCGTTATCTCACTTCCGGACGACGTTGTTCCGGGGTCGCGCCCAGGCCCACGTCTCATAGCTCATGGGCCGCGCTGACATGCATCGTCGCGAACAGCCACTCGTGTGCGTCGACGGCTGCCTCGCTTTTTGCTGTCTCGACGAGCGTGCCGCTCCAGCGCGTCTCGAAGCGCCGTCGATCATTGTCTTCGGTGTCCGTCCAGGCCATCGTCACCTCGTCGGCGAACGTAGCACTGCCGTTGCGTTCCGTGACGACCAGGTGCTCGCTCTCGAGGGTCCATTCCTCAGTCGTCACCGTCTGTTCTCGTAACGCCTCGCTGACAGCCTCGAATCCGTACAGGGACTCACTGATCCCGAATTTGACAGTCGATTCGTCCTCGAAAAAGTATGGTGACAGCGGCTCACCGGACCGGAGTGCGTCGTAGTAGTCACGGACGACGGTTTCTGCACGGTCGCTCATATCATCACCAGTCGGTATCCGCCTGCAAAGACACACCGGTCGCAAACGCAGGCCGAACGCTGCAGCCACTGTCGCTCACATGAACCCACGATCGACCTCATCGGTCTCGATCAGGTCATCGAGTTCCGCGTTCAGCAGGTCGTCAGCTTCCTCGAACTGTTCGGAAAGCCCTTCGAGTTCGTCGGGCCGGTCGTACTGGTCGTAAGCCATCGGACCGAACGCGGGGCTCTCGAGAGCTTCCATGACGTCGTCGAACAGATCCTGTGGACGCGTCGGCGCGTCCGCATGGGTCTCGAGGACGGTCTCGAGTCGCTTGCCGACGGTTTCGGCCTGATCCTCATCTTCGGGTGGCGACTGCACGGCAAAGCGCCCGCCCTCGTCCTGCTGGGGGAGAAACGAGCCGATTTCGTCATCGAGACTGCGAGCAACCCGCGTGCCGACACCGCGCACCTCGAACGGGTTCTTTGCGTAGGTCTTCAGGAAGAAGACCCCGGCCGCTGGATGCGCGAGGTACATGTCTTCGCCGACGCCGCCGGACCGATCACCGGCGACAGCACGCCAATCCTCCGGCTCGACGTCCCGCTCAGTGACGTCCTCGAGTATGTCTTTCCACTCGCGAATCCGCATACGTGGTGGTTGTGAGGCAGGCAGAATGAACGTATCGGTCGCGACGAACGACCCTGCCAGGCGATTCGAGACAGGCAACCGCACCCGATCGGGTCGAAGCAAAAAGGCTACCCCGACTCCCCCGACAGAACGAGTAACTGACGCTTGTCCATGTCTGTCCGCCAGTCACTCTCGCTCGTCGAACTGTTTCGCGCAACGCCCGTCAAAAGCAGCCTGCTCGCACTCGGTCCGCTTGCACTTGCCGTCGGACAGCTCGGAAATAGCTATCTCAACGGCGTCTCGTTTGCGGTCTCGAGTGCGTTCGCCGTCGTCATGGTCGCGTTTGCCGTCGTGGCGATGCGCCATCACGCCGCCGAACACCGGATCCGACGGCTTGAGGACGAACTCGAGCCGGAGTTCGGTCCGGCCCGCTAGGCGGGCTCGAACCGCTTACACCCGTTCCTCGTCGCCGACGTCACCGGCCCCGCTCGTTGGTTCCCGATCACGGTCGTCCCTGCTCGAGTCACTCATAACGGGCGGTGATCCGTTTCATTCGGGCAAAAACGTCGGCGGCTGTTCCACCTCGAGACGAGGTCCGACGCGAGTAATCCGGGCTTACGACGCGTCGCTTGAGCGGATTCGGCCGCTGATCCGGTCTCGAGTCCGCGAAAGACGGCGGTCAACAGAGCAAGAGTAATGAGAAGGAGTAATCGATAGTCGGCTAATGAGCGATTGTCTCGTCTATGAGGCCTCGGTCCTCTTTGCAGTTATTACGGGGACGAGTGCGACGCTCCTCTCGTTGCTTCTGTGGTCCGTCTTCCGTCGTACGCCGATCGGAACGCTCGTTTTTGCGCTCCTGGTGGTGATGTCACTGTTTACTGTCCAGAACGGCCTCGTCTTGCTCGTCGGCTGTGACGTTCCGCTCGTACGGCTTCTCAAGAGCGGGGTCAACACGAGCGTCCTCGTCCTCGTGTCGCTGCTCTTCCTGACGCTTCACGACTTCGGGGGAGAGTCGTGACTGACCACTCAATGCTTGTGGCGTACGATCTATTCGTCGGGGTACTGGCCAGCCTTGTCCTCTGCATCCTCCTGTATCGGAACCGGGTCCAGCTTCGCACCCGGCCATCGATAGCCGTCTCGTTCGTCGGACTGTTTCTCTTCGTCATCGGCGATCCGCTCGTGCAGCTGACGTATCGCCCGGCGATTCACTTCGTCCACGGGGTGGCTGCGCTGCTCGTCGCATACGGGCTCTACGATCCGATGCACAACCGTCTCCGGCGGACGGAGTGGTCGGTCTTTCTCTGTGCCGATCCGAGCGCGGTTCGGTCGCCACCGGAGTGGATGACGCCGATGGACGGACACATCCTTCGAACGCTCGAGACCGCAGGACTGGTTCTCACGCCGTCGCTGATCGCCCGAAACATCGATCGGAGTCGGGGAGCAGTCAACCGCCGCTTAAACGAGTTAGCCGAGCACGGACTCGTCGAGCGGGTCGACCGTGGCAAGTACGAGATTACGGACCGCGGGAGACGGTATCTCGAGGGTGAGACGATTGAGGACGGTGACTGATACGGACCGACCGGTCGTACCACGCGTCGATCGTCCCGACGTCTGACGATCGGACGGAGCTCGACACCCGACGAATCGATCATGAACTGTTTCTAACGGTTTTACCACGTGAAAGAGTTCCCGTCGTGCCGTAGTGTGAAGGCGATGCTCCCGGCGGACGATCGCTCGATCAGTCGTGTCGGTCGGCCGAAATACCGGGTCTCGGACGGCCGTTCAGCGGGTTACGGATTCGTGATGGAGGCCAATCTCAGTTACTGCGACTGAACTCACGGAATGCATTGATTCTATCATAGATATAATAAATACCGCAGCGACCCCTTCGTCGGCTATGATGCAGGCTCGCGTACTTCCGTCGGCTATGATGCAGGCTCGCGTACTTTCGTCGACCGTCGATCAGCAAGCGCTGCTCGACTCGGCGGAGAGGTGATGAGAGATGCGATACACACACGGGGTGGTCCACACCGGCGGCTCGGCTGCGGGCATACTCGACGACTGGCTTCCGTCCGACGCCAGCGTACAGTACGCAACCGACGGCGTGGCGATCGCGGCAGCGCCACGGGTACACCGGGCCTCGAACAGTCCCCACGCGGCCAGCAATGGATCGATCTGCTGCTGGGTGATCGGCGACGTGTACGGAGCCGACTCGAGCGACGGAACGCGACCCGGACAGTACGAGCCTCGTCCCACCGGTGTCGATCCCGCACAGTACTGCCTGTCGCGGTACGAACGCGAAGGGATCGACTTCGTCGGCGAACTCAACGGGAACTTCACGCTGCTCTTGTACGACGCGGAACGCGACCGACTCTCGTTGTGTACCGATCGACTCGGCACGGTACCGGTCTACTGGACGCGGCCAGATGACGAGACGCTCGTCTTTTCGACGAACGTCCAGGCGCTCCCGTTTCATCCGGCAGTTGACACTGCCTTCTCCCCGGCGTACCTCCACGAGTATCTCGCCTTTCGCCGAACGTTCGGGGTGACGACGCCGTTCGAGAAAATCGAGAAACTCGAGCCGGGGACGATCACGACGCTTTCGCTCGCCGAGGGCGACCTGACGACCGACCAGTACTGGCGGCCGCGATACTGCCCGCGCGATGAGTCGTTCGAGTGGTTTGTCGACGAGTTCACGCGTCGGTTCCGGACGGTCGTCGAGGAGTGGACGCGAGACGGTCGCGACTACGGCGTGTTGCTCTCCGGGGGCAGCGACTCCAGGCTCGTACTGGCTGGCCTCGAGGACGCGACAGCGTTTCATATGAACGATTGGATGAACCGCGAGGCCCGCATCGCGGAACGGGTCGCGCTTACAGCTGACGCCGAGTTCGAACTGCTCGAGCGGGGGCCACAGTACCGGATCAACGCGCTCGAGCGCAACCGGTGGGCGGGCTCGTTCAACGGCTGGTTCACGCAGCCGTACACGACCGGTTTCGAAGACGAACTCACGGACCGGATCGACGGACTCCTGTCGGGGCTGTACGCCGACTCGCTGTTCGACGGGTTCGGAATCCCGTCCCCGACGACGTCGCTCGGCCCGCTGGGATCGGTGACGCTGCCGGTCGAGCGGTCGGTCGAGACGGTCGACGACTACATCGATCTCCTGCTCGAGCGGGCCCACGACGATCTCGAAACCCCGACCGACCTCCGGACGGTGCTCGAGGAGAACATCTACCGCGAGGGCGATCGGATCGTCCATCACGGCGTCACCTACGACTCGCTCGAGGAAGTCGTCTACTACGGCGATCTGTATCCGTTGTCGAACGACGACGACATGCGATTTCACACCGCCCTCCGGCAGACCCTTCCGTATCGAACGCCGTTTCTCGACGACCGACTCGTCGACCTTTCGTTGTCGATGCCGATCCGGTACCGGCTCCGACGGAACCTCGTCAACCGGGCCGTCGAGCGACTGTCCCCCGAGTTGGTGGCGATCCCACACGCGAGCACCGGCGTTTCGCTCTCGCGGTCGTTCCCGGCCGCGTACGCCGGCGAACACGCGATGGAGTGCTGGCAGAAGTACGTCTCGCCCCGGTCGCCGCCGGAGCCGTATCTGACCGACGGCCCGTGGCTTGACGACGCAGAACTGCTTCGCTCGTTCGGGTTCGCGACCGACATCCTCGAGGCGAAGGGCGGTCTCGCCGACGCGCTCCCCGGTCCGGACGCCGACGCGATACGCGAGTTGTACCGGACCCACTGTCGCGGCGAAGACCGTGTCGGCGAGCTTTATACGCTGTTGACAGTCCTGACGATGCCCGCGACGGCGTGTGTACTCGAGGACGATTCGACGATGCGACACGATCACACGCCCGGTCCGTTCGAGCGGTGTCTCCAACCGACGGTGATCGATCTTGACTGACAACCGCGACGCCGTCGTCGTCACCGCATCGCGATATCCACACGGGTACGCGACCGTCAGATCGCTCGGTCACCGCGACGTCCATACGATCGCCGCGGTCGACGACGAGTCTCTGAGCGTCACCGCTTCCCGGTACTGCGACGAGTCGGTGCTGGTCTCACCGCCGAGCGATCTCCCGGCGTACAGGGACGCGCTGTTGGGCCTGGCCGCCCGGCCGGACGTTCGGACGATCGTCCCCCACCGGCCACACGACCCGTACGTCCTCGCGAAGTACGCCGACGAGTTCGAGCGCCACGTCGACGTCGTCGTCCCGAATCTCGAGACGCTGCAATCGGTTCACGACCGAAAGCAACTCGCGGAGGCTGCAAAGCAGGCCGATGTGGCGATCCCGGACACCCAACTGCTCGGCGACGTCGACGACTGGAGCGGCGACAGAGTCGTCAAGTCCCGGTACAACCTGCTCACCGATACGTACCTCGAGGAGTTCACGTTCGAGGACTCGACGATCGCCAAGTCGGTCGAACACGTACCGGCGGGCGAGACGCCGGACGTCGACACGCTCCAGGCGGAGATGGGCCACGAACCGATCGTCCAGGAGTACGTCGAGGGCGAGGAGTACCTCTTCGGGGCGCTGTACGACCACGGAGAAGCGCTCGGCACGTTCCAGCACCGCCAGCTTCGCGGCGACTCCTACACCGGCAGCGGGGGCGTCTTCCGGGAGTCGGTCGACATTCCGGAACTCGAGGACGCCGGCCGGGCGATCCTTGACGAACTCGAGTGGCACGGCCTCGCCTGTATCGAGTACGTCCGAGACACGAAAACCGGCGAGTTCTCGATCATCGAGATCAACCCGCGGATGTGGCAGTCGCTCGCGTGTGCGACTCGCGCCGGTGCGGACTTCCCGGCCTGGTACTGGCTGGCGGCCACCGGTCGGTCCGACCTGATCGAACCCGGCTACGACGTCGGCGTCGGCACCCACTACCTGTACGGCGAACTCGAGCATCTGGTAAGTGTCATTCGCGAGGACTCTCCGTTCGTCGAACGGCCTCCGCTGCCGGGGCGGGCGGCCGAGATTATCGGCTCGTGTGTTACGACGCCGCAGTTCGATTACGGCCATCTGGACGACCCGCGCCCGATCCTCCGACAGGTCAGGACCGAACTCGAGGGGGCGGTGACGAGACGGTTCGGCTCGGGGAGCAACTAACAGGTGGACGGCGCGTGGACGGACGACCGATAGCGTTTTTGAGGACTCGTCCGTGACAAACAGTCGTGTACGTACGCGGAACCGTCGCGGATGAGGTTGAGGTGCGGACGGTGTCGACGAGCTACGGCGAGAGCGACCTCGCTGAAGTGCCGTTGCGGATGGCAGGCGACGGCGATAACGGCACAGCGTCACAAACGGTGGCGCGTCCTCGAGACGACACGGAGACGGACCTCGCAGCTGGCCACGAGACCACGACGGTAACCCTCTGGAACAAGTGGGCTGAGTCGGCTGACTATCTCGAGCCGGGAATGGAGGTGCTCGTTACCAACGCCAAAAAAGAAGAGTATCAGGGCGAGACCCAGTATGCGACGACGGGCGACTCCTACGTCGTCGTCGAGCCGAGTTTTCTGGTGAACGTGACGGCGATCCGCAACTGGGTGGAGTGTCCCCGACTCTACTATCTGAACAAACTGTCGGGTGTGCCGCTGAACTATCCCGTCGTCAAAGGGACCCTGGTCCACGAAGTCTTTGGCGACCTGCTTCGTGGCCGCGACCTCGAGGAATCGATCGCCGCCCGCGTCGACGAACGCGGCCTCGAACTCGGCTTGCTCGGCGAGACGTCCGAGGCTGTCGCCGAGGAGGTTCGGGAGAACGCCACAGCGATCGAAGGGTGGCTCGAGCAGGGTCGGTTAACCGAAGAAGACAGCTGGCGCTCCGAGCAGTTGCTCATCAGCGAGACGTTCGGCATTCGCGGGCGGGCCGACGCCATCCGACGCGGCGCGCCGGTCGAACTCAAGACGGGCAAAAACCTGAAAAAAGAGCCGCGGTTCAAAGACAAGGTGCAGGCGGCCTGTTATGCGCTCTTGCTCGAAGAACACGGCGGCGACGTCGACCTCGGGACGCTGCTCTACACGAAAAACTCGGCGCTGGATCGCAACGAGGAAACGGGCGATCTCACCCCGGCAAAGGAGTTCACGATGGGCGATGGGCTGTTGAAGTTCGTCGTCCGCCAGCGCAACGAACTCGCGGCGATGGAGATCGCCGGCGACATCCCGACCGGCTACGAGGGGTCGGCCAAGTGTGAGTACTGTTTCGAACAGGACACCTGCATGGTCGTCTCGGGCCGACTCGATCAGGAGTCGAAAGCCGGCCAGATCGCGACGCCGCTACCCGAGGAGGAACGCGACTACTTCCAGCGCTTTTACCGGGCGATCGAAGAAGAACGCCGCGAAGTCCACCGCGAGTACGCCAAACTCTGGGAACAGGATGCCCAGGAACGAGCCGACGACGACCGGGCGCTGATCGACCTCGAGTTTATCGAGAAACGCCCACTCGAGGGCGGTCGCTGGGAGCTTCGCGCCCGCCGGACGAGCAGCGCGAACTCGAAGATACGGGAAGGCGACTTCGTCTTGGCGAGCGACGGCCATCCAGTCCGGGGGAGTTCGGAACTCGCAACCATCGAACGGTTGGACGATGTGGTCGTCCTGACGGCCGACGAGCCGGTCGAGGTCACGCGGCTCGACGTCTACCCCTCCGAACTGACGACCGACCGGCTGCTGGTCGCGATGCACGACGCGTTGCTCAAAGGCGACGAGCGTCGCAAGGATATCCTGTTCGGGCGAGCCACGCCCGAGTTCGAGGAGAGCGGTGCGTCGGAGACGCACCGAAACAGAGCCGGTGAAACCGGCGGCGTCGACGAGACGTTCATCGACAACAACGCCGCCCAGAACGAGGCCGTAACGAAAGCCGTCGGCGCGAGAGACTGTGCCCTGATTCACGGTCCGCCGGGCACCGGGAAGACCTACACCATTGCCCGTGCCATTCGCGCGATGGTCGAACGCGGTGAGCGCGTCCTGCTCTCTGCGTTTACGAACCGAGCCGTCGACAACGCTCTCGAGGCCTTGCTCGAGCAACTCGAAGACGGCGTTGGGTCGCAGACGCAACGATCTGGAGACGGCGAAGGCGTCTCCGTCGTCCGCGTCGGCTCCGAAAGCGGCATCCGCGAGGATATGGAGCCGTATCGCCTCGAGCGCTCGGGGGACCCGGAAGACCGCGTCGCCGAACTCCAGAACGCACAGGTCGTCGCCGCGACGACGGCGACCTGTGGCTCTCGAGTGATGAAAGAGCAGGCGTTCGACGTCGCACTGGTCGACGAGGCCGCCCAGCTCACGGAGCCAGGCACCTGCGCGGCGATCAATCTCGCCGAGCGATTCGTCCTCGTCGGCGATCACGAACAGCTGCCGCCAGTCGTCCGCGCCGAAAACGACCTCACGGAGTCGCTGTTCGAACGCCTCATCGATTGCCATCCCGAGGCTGGGGTCATGCTCGACCGCCAGTACCGGATGAACCAGCGCATTCAGGCCTTCGCCTCGAGGGAGTTCTACGACGGCGAGCTCCGACCCGCCGAACCCGAGGTCGCCGGACGAACCTTGAACGATCTCGAGGGCGTTGCCAGGGATGCACTCCCCCCAGCACTGCAGGACCCAGTCACGTTCGTCGACGTCGAGGGCGACGGCGGGCAGTACACCGACAGTGAGGAGGCAGCGCGGATCGCCGACCTGATCGAGCAGTATGAGGCGGCAGGCCTCGAGCGATCCGAAATCGGCGTTATCGCTCCCTTCCGGGCGCAGGTCTCCGAACTCTCGAGACACGTGCCCGACGACGTCACCGTCGATACGGTCGACCGCTTTCAGGGCTCGAGTCAGGAGGTCATCATTATCTCTTTTACTGCGACGGGAACGCTCGAGGGACCCATCTTCGAGGATTACCGACGGATCAACGTCGCGCTGACCCGACCGAAACGCGCGCTCGTGCTCGTCGGCGATCCGGCAGCGCTGTCGTCTGACCCGGTCTATGCACGGATGCTCGAGTGGGCGCGGACGTAGCCCGACACAGGAGTGTTTGTTCCTTCGACGAGTTGGCAACAGGTTTATAGCTTGCTTCGAAAGCCGTCACAATGACAGAATCATCGAGACGACGACTGCTCGCCGTCGCTGTGGGCGTCATCGCCACAGCAGGTGCCGGCTGTCTGGACGAGTCATCCGTCGAACCCGACGAGTCGAGCGAAGACGACACCGACGGCGACGACTCGAATGCACTCGCCAACGCAGTGACGGCCGACGCAACTGTGGAGTATCCCGCGTTCGTCGACGACGACGTGCGCGTCACGGACGACGGGCAAGAGATCGAGTATTCGGGTTCCGAGTCGGCGTTCGTCCTCGCTGCACAGTTCGAGGGTGCGGACGCGACGGCCGACGAACTCCGTGTCAGCCGTGATCTCGACAGTGACGTCCCGACGGCCTACATCGCCCCAGTCGTGGACAGCGACAGCGTGACGTATCACGTCTTTGCGAACGGGCCGTTCGTCGATCATGCCGACTGGACGCTCGTCGAGCTCGTGGACAACACCCCCGCTGACGAGCGTCAAGCGTCGTTCGACGACCTGCAAGCCGGCGTGTTCCACCTCGAGACGAGTGCCGACGCCGACGGCCTCGTCGTCGTCGACGGCGGCCAGGATGCACTCGAGGCAGGGACGGCGACGCTTGTCGGCATTCACCGACGGGGCACCGATACCGAAACGGAGAGTGTTCCACAGGTCGCGTTCGATATCGAACGGCTGGACGACGAGGCGACCGTCGAACTCACCCACACGGGCGGTGACCACCTCGAGGGCGACGCCGTCGTCGTCGAGGTCGACGGCGACCGACACGAAAACCCGTTCGGCGTCGAGACGGTAACCGCAGGCGAGACAGCCACGATGGAGGACGTGCCAACCGGAGCGGAACTGACGGTGATCTACGACGACGGCGAGACTGCCACCGTCATGACTACGGCGAAGATCGAGTGAGTTTCTCGCGTTCGCTCGTGTCGGCCGCGGGTCCGGATCGACGGCGGTCGGCGTCGATTCGAGAGCCGGCCCGACGCGACGGCGACGGGATACGCTTATATAGATTTGCCTGACAGTCAGTACCCGTGATGAGACTCGAAGCGGAGAGTGAACTCGTTCGCGAGGCGGTGTCGGCGGAGTATGCGGAGTTCGTGATCGCGATCACCGAACTCGGCGGCGTCACGGCGCTGATGGGGATCCTCGCGCTGTTGTTCTGGTGGGGCGATCGCCGGCAGAGCGCGCTCGTGATCAGCTACGCGATCGCCGGCCTCGCGGTGATGCTCGCGTTGAAAACAGCGCTCGCACTCCCGCGCCCGCCGGAAGACGCCATGCTGGTCGCCCTCGAGAGTGAACGCGAGGGCTACGGCTTCCCGAGCGGTCACGCGTTCGCGGCGACGGTCGTCTATGGCGGTCTGCTCTCGGTATCCAACCGATCTCGAGAGACGTGGGCCGTCGCCGGCGTCGGGGCGCTCGTCATCGCCATCTCGCTCTCGAGAGTCGTCCTCGGGGTCCACTACCTCGGTGATGTGATCGTCGGCGCACTGTTGGGGATCGGCTTCGTCGTCGCGATGAACCGACTCACTCGCGGTGTGCCGGCAGTCGGATTCGCGATCGCGATCGTCCTCGCGGTGCCCGCCCTCGTCATCACTGGCGGCCGCGAGGACACTATCCTTGCCGTTGGCGGGGCGCTCGGCGGCCTGCTGACTGCCGGTCGAATCAACGGGCTACCAGCCCTGCGCTCGAGACTCGAGGGCGTCGCCCTCGCCGCTGTCGGTGGCGGCGGCGTCGTGGCACTCCAACTTGCCGAATCGGTCGTCAGCGCCACACTCTCGCTCGGCGCACTCTACGCTGCCCTCGTCGCGTGGATCGTCGTCGTTCCCGCGGTCGTCGGCCACGTCGGTTCGGCGGTGGTCGATCGTCGCTCGAGTCGTTACGCCGAGGAGTAGTCGACGCTCCCTTCGTCCTCGCTCATTCGAATCCAGTACAGCCGAGTGTACGGTACGTGGACGAAGCCCGCGTTCTCGAGTCTGATTCGAACGCCCTGTACCTTCCCCGAGTCCGTGATATGCTCGGCGTCGACCCCTTCCTCGGCGGTGCCGTCGGGTGTCTCGTACGCGATTGTCGCCATACCGCGACAACCACCATCGTGAGGAAAACACTCGTGCAGGCGAATTCGCGCAGGGTCCGGTCTCGGAACGTGGAAGACGGCCGGGGATTTACCGCTGTCGGCGGTGAGGACTCGCTATGCTCGACTCGCTTCACCCGCGTCGGCCCGGCGTTCGGGTCGTGGTCTGGGTCGTCGTCGCGATCGCGCTGACGTCCATCGTGACTGGCGTCGCGGCGATCCTCACGGACCCCGCTATCGAGGCGGCCGGCGTCCTCGGGACGCTGCAGTCGGTCACGGAGTTCAGCGGCACCATCATTGGCTTCGCCCTGCTCGTCACCGCGTGGGGAATGCGACGGGGGTACCGAATCGCGTTCGCCGCCGCTGTCGCCCTCATCGGGCTGTCAGCGGCTCACGGTATCGTCCAGTACCGGCTGCTCTCGGTGCCGCTCGTTGTCCTCTCTGTCGGCGGTCTCGTCGTTCTCGTGGCCACGAGCGGGCGGTTCGGTCGCTCGAGTCATCTCACTGCAACGCAGATCGGCGCGCTGCTGGCGCTCGTCGGCGTGTTCTGTTACGGCACTGCCGGTGCGTACGCGCTCCGCGGAGAGTTCGACGGCGTTGACGGCGTCGTCGACGCGGTCTACTTCACTGTCGTCACCGCGAGTACAGTCGGCTACGGCGACATCCACGCAGCCACCGATTCGGGACGCCTGTTCGCCATCTCGCTGGCGATCCTTGGGCCCGCGACCATCGCCGCGGCCGCCGGCAGCCTGTTCCAGCCCGCACTCGAGGCCCACCTCGAGCGAACCGGCCGGCGCGCGATGACGACGACCGACACCAGTGGTGCCGGCGACACCGAGGACGGAGAGACGCCACAGGTCGCCGTCCTCGACGGCGACGCGACGCTCGTGCCCGTAATCGAGAGGCTTGGGAAACACGCGTCGGTCACGGTCCTCACGAACGAAGACGCGGTTTCGAGCCTGCCTGACGACGTCAGTAGGTTCGTCGGCGAGGTGACGGACAGCGACACGCTCGAGCGAGCGGGACTCGAGCGGTGTCGCGCAGTGCTCGTTTCGGCTGCTGGAACCGACGCCGGCGACGCCATCGCTGCCACCCAGTCGCACACCGACGCCAAAATCGTGGCCGTTGCTACAGCCGACTCGAGCGGCTCGCTCGTTCGTCTCGGGGCGGACGTCGTCGTCGCGCCCGACCCGGTCCTCATCGAGACGGTCATCGACGCAGTGCTGGCAGCCAGCAGTCCCGACGGTCAGTCCTCGGCGTCGGCCGCCTCCCAGAGGGGGTAGAGGTCGTCCTCAATCGGGTCGGTTATCGACTCGCCGTCGAGGATCAGTTCGAACGCACCCGCTTGGACCGTGCCGATTTCGGCCCCTTCGAGGCCTGCCTCGGCGAGCGACTCGAGACAGTCATCGACGGCCTCGCTTGGCACGGTCGCGAGCAACGCCCCGGAGCCGAAAATCCGCAACGGATCGACGTCGGCCGCCTCGCAGAGCTGCTGGGTCTCCTCGCGAATCGGCACCGCGTCGCGATCGATCTCGAGTCGAACGTCGGAGGCGCGGGCAATCTCGAGCGCGCCGGCGGCGACGCCGCCCTCAGTGGGGTCGTGCATCGCCGTGGCATACTCCCGGATCGCGCGGCCGTCGGCGACGATACTGATCTCGTCGACAAACCCCGCAGCGCGCTCGCAGGTGGCGTCGTCGACACCGAGGTCATCGCCGAAGTCGGACGCGAGGATGGCGGTTCCCTCGAGGCCGGCGGCTTTCGTCAGGATGACGCTGTCACCGGGTTCAGCACCGTGTGTCGGGACGAACGACTCGGCCATCCCCATCGCCGTCAGCGAGAGCAGCGGGCGCTCGAGTTGGTCGACGTACTCCGTGTGGCCGCCGACGATCGACGCGCCGATATCTCGAGCGGCCGCGTCGAGGTCGCGCGTGATCGCCTCGAGTGGCGCGTCCTCGTCGGGGAGCATGATGACGGCCGTCAGCCAGCGCGGGTCGGCACCCGAGGCAGCGACGTCATTGCAGGCGACGCGGACGGCGAGCGTGCCGACCTGCGAGGCCGCAAGCGAGATTGGATCGGAGCTGACGACGAGCGTCTCGTCGCTTCCGGGGACTGCGATTCCGGCGGCGTCCTCGCCGTCTGCGGGTCCCTGTAGTACTGTCTCGTCGTCGGCAGCCGTTCCCGTCCGGCCGAAGACGTGGTCGAGCAAGTCGTCCGGGCTCACCTTGCCGGGCATACCACGAACTGAGGGGATTGGGGGTTTGTAGCTGTCGGGGTCGACTCGAGCGCACGGTCGAAAAACACACCGCGGCCGACGTCGTTCGACCGCCGGTGCTCAGTCGGCTCCCGGTGCCACTGCATCCATCGTCTGTCGAACCTCGGCTTCCGTCGCGCCACGTGGGAAACTGACGGCGATCGCGTCGATCCCGTCGACGGCCTCGTAGCGCTCGAGGCTCTCACGAGCCGATTCGGGGTCGCCCACGGCACAGAGATCAGAGAGGAGGTCGTCTCCAAGGAGCTCGAGTGCGCGCTCGCGGTCGCCTGCCTGCCAGGCGTCATGAATCGCTACGGCCTCGTCGTAGCCCTGTCGCTCGAGTGCATCGCGGTAGAACGTTCCCATGCCGCCAACGTAGAAGGCGACGTGCTGGCGCGCGAGTTCGCGGGCGCGGGCCGTATCGTCCAGCACACAGCAGGTCACGCCGGTCGTCACTCGAACGTCCTCGGGGTTGCGCTCGCCCAGTTCGGCCCCGCGTTCGATGTTCTCGAGGCGGTCGCGGACGCCGTCGGGGGTGAGCATGATCCCGTGCCAGCCGTCGGCAAAACGGCCGGCGAGTTCGACGGCCTTCGGCCCCATGCCGGTCACTTCGATCGGCGGGGTCGGCTCCGGTGGCGCACAGCGCAGCCGAAAGCCCGCGAGGTCGAACTCGTCGCCGTCGTAGTCGACGGCCTCGCCCGAGAGCACCTGCCGAACGATGTCGACGGTCTCGCGGGTGCGCTTGAGCGGGTTGCCGTACTCGAGACCGTGCCAGTTCTCGATGACGGCGGGGCCGCTCGGGCCGAGTCCAAGTCGGAACCGGCCGCCGGAGACCTCCTGTAGCGTTGCTGCCGTCTGGCCCAACAGCGCTGGCGACCGTGAGTAGGTGTTGAGGATGCTCGAGCCGATCGCAATTTCGTCGGTGCGTTCGGCCATCGCCGTCAGGACGGTGACGGCGTCGCGGCCCCACGTCTCGGGGAGCCACGCGCAGTCGTAGCCGCCGGCTTCGGCCCGCTGGGTGTAGTCGACGATCGAGTCGACGGTCGGCTGGGCGGCGACCGGCAGGTGGACGTCTCGGTCTGTCATCGCTTTCGATCCTCCGAACTCCGTGTGACAACTCGAGACATTGTCGTCTCGGCGTCGAGGCGTGGCTGTGGTACCATTGGTCGTTTCACTCGCCAGTATGGGTGGTTCGCTGATAAAAACGAGGACGCTGCCGAAACGTCATGAGAGACGACCCCCGGTTGATCACTGTTCGTCCCGGAGGTCCTTGTAGATCTGTGGATCCGTCTGGAACTTCAACACGTTGTGAACGGACGAGTTCCGGATGTTTGCGATCACGCCGCCGTGTTCTTTGTAGCAGTTGTGGATCCACTTCGAAATCTGCTCGCGACTGCGAAACATCATGACCGTTTTCCACTGGTACTCGCCATCCGAGAGGAAGAAAAACAACGTATGTTTGTCGTTTTTGATATGCTCCATTGCGTCTCGCCAGTTGTCTTCGAACTGTTGTGTGTTGAACTTGAACTCGAACAGCGCGAACGTGTAATACTCCTCGTTTGGAATAATGGCCTCCCGGAACACACCCTCATCGCGCATCCGTCGAATCGACTCGCTGACCGTCACGTGTGAGACGTCGATATCGTACTTCGACTCGAGGACGTTCGTCAGTTCCCGCGAAGACAGCTGTGGGTCACTCGAGAGTTCACAGAGGATAGCAATATCACGGTCCTTGAAATCCCAGTTTGGTTGTTCGTTATCAGTCATAGTTGTCTACCGTTCTGTGGTTCAGTGATGTGTATCTGTTCAATCCGCGAGTTCAGTCAGTCGGTCCCTGCTGACCGCGACAGCGGCTGGCTCACCGCCAGCGCACACCAGAATGCTGCAGGTCATCCAACTATATGTGCGAGCTATGGATTTCGAGCCACTGCTGCGGAATTATATTGAATGGTATCTATGAGTTGTGGAAGCGCTGTCCTGACGGTATCGTCTCAGTTGTCGTCTGAGCTGGCCTGTAGTCCCTGCAGCGACTCATCGCCGATCTCCTCGAGGACGTGTTCGTGAAACGCCTGCAACGCGGCGCTTTCGTCTTCGGCAAGGACGACGTCGCTGGCCGACAGCGTCGCCAGCCCGAACGCCCGCGGCGTCGGCGAATCGAGCAGGGTTCGAGAAACCTCGAGGTCGCCGGTCTCGATGTCGCCGACGACCGCCTCGATTTTGTCGACGTTGAGTTTGTCTTCGAGCACCTCTCGATACGTTTCCTCGATAACGGCGAAGTTCTCGAGGTCCTCCGCAAAGCCGAGTAACATCTCGCTCGAGACTTGCTGTTCGCTCGCCGATTTCTCGTAGCCTTTGTAGCGTTTGAGGATCATCAGCGCTCGCGTCGCGTTGATCCGGAAGTATCGCTGGAGGAGGTCCGTGCCCGAGATCGCCTGTCGGAGGTCCTCGCGGACGTCGTCGGCCTCGAGGTCGTCGATGAGTCCCTCGAGATCGACCTTGCGATTCAACGGCATCGAGAGGACGAAGCCGTTGTCAGCGACGGCGACACGGACGTTGGTGGTCGCCTGCTGGGCGCAGTGGTAGGCAAACAGCCGCGAGAGGCCGTCGTTGACTTTGCGGCCGTACGCCGAGTGGACGTAGTAGTGGCGTTCGTACTCCTCGCGGTCGCGGACGACTTCGATCGCGAGTCGGTCGTGGGTGCTTACGCTCTCGAGGCCGGCGTACTGGAGTTGGTGGTCGAACAGTCGGGCGATCGCGCGCACGCTGTCGTCGTCCAGCGGGAACTCTCGCAGCCAGGCCCGAACGCGGGGTGGTCCGCCAGTCTCGTAGTGGTCGAGCAGGGCAGCCTGGAACGTGAGGATCTCTCGGCCGAGATCGACCGACAGCGGTAGCCGTTCGGAGTACCACGAGGGGACAGTCGGGCGGGCGCTCGTGCGGTCGACGTACACTTTCGAGCCCCGCCGGTAGCGATACTCGAAGTGATCGCCGCCAAGGACGAACACGTCGCCCTTCTCGAGCGTATCGAGGTAGTTCTCGTCCAGTTGGCCGACCCACTCGTCGCTGGCGCGCGTATAGACATCGCAGGTGAACGAGTCCGGGATCGTCCCAATGTTAGTCATGTAGATGACCCGTGCCAGCCGGCCGCGTTTGCCGATCAGGGGCTCGCCGACGGGGAACGCCTCGTGGTGGTGCTCGCCGTCGGGTGGGTCGTTCTCGTCGCGCCAGATCTTCGCGTAGACGTTTCGATCCTCGAGGCCGGCGTACTCGGCGGTGAGATATCGCATGAGCGACTCGTACTCCGTCTCGGCGTAGTCCCGGTAGGGGTAGGCCCGCTTCAAAATCGCCTTCAGGTCGGCCTCCGGGCGGATCTCGGCGATCGCCATCCCGTAGACGTGCTGGGCGGCGACGTCCTGGGCGTTTTGAGGGATCGACACCGAGTCGACGAACCCGTCGTCGGCTTTTTTGAGCATGACCGCACACTCGAGCAGTTCGTCCCGATCCAGGGCGATCACCCGGCCGGTGACGGTCTGGCCGACGCGATGACCCGCGCGGCCGACTCGCTGGAGCAACGCGGCGACGCTTTTCGGCGAACCGACCTGGATCACCATGTCGACGTGGGGCATGTCGATCCCTAACTCGAGGCTGGTCGAGGTGGTGACGACGTCGATATCGCCGTCTTTCAGCCGCGTCTCGATATCTTGGCGCACGTCTTTCGAGAGGCTGCCGTGATGACAGCCGGAGTTTCCCTCGTCGTAGGCGTCGAAGCGCTCGCGGAGGGTGTGTAAGACCCGTTCGGCACCCGAGCGCGTGTTGGTAAAGACGAGTGTGTTCGTGTGGGCCTGAATATGCTCGTGGAGTTGGCGATAAAACCGCTCCTGGACGACCTCGCGGGAGGTGTTGATCAGATCGTCGGTCGGACACTCGAGTTCGATGTCGAACTCGCGGGCAAAGCGGGCGTCGACGATCTCGTACGGACGAGAGTCACCGCCCGGCGTCTCCTGCCCGACCAAAAACTCGGCTACCTGCGAGAGCGGGTCGATCGTCGCCGAACAGCCGATTCGCGTGATGTCGCCCTCGGTCATCGCCTCGAGTCGCTCGAGGCTAACCGACAGGTGGGTGCCGCGTTTGCCGTCCGCTAACGAATGAATCTCGTCGACGATGACGTACTCGACGGTGCGTAGCTTCTCGCGGAACTTCGGCGAGTTCAGCAAAATCGCGAGCGTTTCGGGTGTCGTGTTGAGGATGTGGGGTGTCTCCTCGAGCATCTGCTGACGGTCGCTCGAGGACGTATCGCCGTGGCGAATCGCGTGGCGGATCTCGCCCATCTCCCGGTTGTCGTCTCGGCTCGCGACGATGTCTTCGATCCCCTCGAGGGGGACCTCGAGGTTGCGGTGAATGTCGTTGGCGAGTGACTTCAGCGGTGAGATGTAGAGACAGTAGACGGAGTTCTCGAGACCAGAATCGGCTGCCGTCTCCCGAACAGGCGGCTGCGTCTCGGTGTCGTTGTGTTCCCGATCGCGTTTGTAGAGTTCGTTGATAATCGCACAGAACGCACTCAGCGTCTTTCCCGAACCAGTGGGTGCACAGATCAGCGTATTCGTTCTCTCGTGGATCTTCGGGATCGCACCTCGCTGTGGTGGCGTAAAAAAGCCGCTATTCTCGGGAACGTACTCGCCGAAGGCCTCGAGCCACCACTCCTGGACTGCGGGCTCGAGCAACTCGAAAACGTCACCGTCCTCGATCGTAACCGCGTCGGGATCGAACGGCAACTCGGCGTCGGAATCCAGCACCGATGGGCGCACACTCCCGTCCATTGTCGTCGTCTGGGGGATGGGTATGTAAGAGGGTTTGCCCACCGGAGTGAAAGTAAACCGTGCGTCGTCGGTCAGAGGATCGCTGTCGCGATCGCAACGATGACGAACACATGCCAGACGAGGACGGCGGCTCTGGCACCCGCCGTCGGGAGCGGCGGGTTGCGAAACATCGCATCGTAGACGAACAGCGTCGCAAATACCGCCCCGCTGGCAAGTCCAACTTCGAACGCGACGGATGTGGCAACACCGATCGCCACCCCGAACGCGAGGCTCCCGGCGATAGCGAGCAGGAGTTTGTCGTAGTACTCGAGCGATGGCACTGTTCTACAAGAATGGAGGGCGTCCAGCATGGAAAACCCCTCGCCGATTCCGGGGCGATAGGAGACCGATCGGGCGTGGGATAAGTCAGGACCAACGCACTCGAGTAGACCAGTGGTCGGAAGCGACGCGACCTCCAAGAGGCTACCCTTATCGGGCAGGCCGTTCGAAGGGTTCGATATGCGTGTCACCTTTCTCGGAACCGGGAGCGCAATGCCGACTGGTGAGCGCTTCCAGACGGGAGTGCTCGTTCAGGAGAACGGTCGAACTCTGCTCGTCGACTGTGGCTCGGGCGTCTTGCACCGACTCCAGCAATCCGGCGTCGGCTACGAGCGGATCTCGACGGTGTTGTTGACCCACCATCACCTCGATCACGTCGCCGACTTGCTGCCGCTGATGAAAGCCCGCTGGCTCGCCGGCGAAGAGCACCTCGAGATCGTCGGTCCGCAGGGAACGAAAGCGCTGGTCGACGACCTGCTCGACGTTCACGAGTACATGCAGGATAAACTCGATCTGCAGGTTCGGGAGGTCGTCGCTGGCGAGTTCTCCGTCGCTGGCTTCGACGTCTCGGCCTACGAAACGCGCCATTCGCTGCCGTGTCTGGCCTACCGGTTTGGCGATCTGTTCACCTTCAGCGGCGACACCGAGGCGTTTGCCGGACTGGCAAACTTCGCCGAAGGCTCGGCAATCCTGGCACACGACTGTTCGTTCCCCGACGACGTCGACGTCTCGAACCACCCGACACCGGAAACGCTCGGCACGGCACTTGCCGGCCGAGAGATCGGACGGGTTTACCTGACGCATCTGTATCCACACACCGAGGGCCGTCACGACGAGATGCTCGAGTCGATCGGCACCCACTACGACGGCGATGTCCGCTTCGCCGAGGATCTGAAAACGATCTCGGTCGAGTGATACCAGCGACGAATCCGTCAACAGCGGGCAGTGAGCAGTCAGACGGGCTGCTGTCCCGATCACCAGAGACGAGGTCGGTGAGCGGCGGTCAGTGACGACAGCAGTCCGTCTCAGTGTCGCCGATGAACTTCTTTTTCGCCGATCCTCACTCCTGAGTTGACGACCCTATCACCTGTGTTCAAAGCCAACGCCACCCATGCCTAACAGTGATATCCGAACGAAGTATATAGCAGTAGTTTGTAGGATCATAACAACAGAATGGTCCCACAACTCCAATCGGCCTATTTCGAGGCGATAGATGGATGAGCGTCCCGAATCGTCTCGCAGACGTCGTAACCCGTCACTCTCGAGTCGTTATTCTTGCCCTCCTGTTGACGACAGCACTCGTGGGTGCAGGTGTGTCGATGGTCGACGACGAGTCCTCACTCGAGCAGTTCGAGACTGACTCACCGGAGGCCGAAGCGCTCGAGGATATCGACGAGCGCTTCGCCGCTGAAGGCGATGAAAACACGACATCAGTACAACTGATCGCGAGAGGCGATGACGTCCTGACACAGGAGTCGTTGGTCAGTTCACTTGAGTTCCAAGAAGAGATTCACGCGAACGAGTCGATCAACGCGACGCTCGTCGAGAACGATTCGATAACCGGCGTCGAAAACCTCGTCGCGATCACGGCAATCACCAACGAGCAGGTTGCCGAAATCGAAGCGCAAAGTGCCGAACTCGAGCAGCGTGAGGCCGACCTCGAGACCAGACGCGGCACGCTCGAGGATGGACTCAACGAGACGGTCGAACTCGAGCGGCAGTATCAGGCCGAACTTGCAGCAGGCGACGAGGCAGCTGCCGCAGACACGGAAGCCGACATCGAGGCGACACTCACACAGGCCGCCGAGGAAGCCGAACTCGACGATGAGCAGACCGCAGAGTACACCGAGTTCGGCGACCAGGCTCGAGAGATCGAGGCTGACCGCTGGGCACTCGAACAACAGTATGACGATCCGGCGACGAATCCCGAGGTCGCTGACGACTACGAGGCGCTAACCGAGAGCCTCGAGGACGTCTATGCCGGCGCGACGTTCGGCGTTCTCGAAGACGAGTACGACCAGCTCGAAGCGGACTCCGAACAGCTTCAGGAAGACCAACAGGCACTCGAGGAAGGTGGCGACGAGCGACCGTCGCTCGAGGCACAGATCGAGGCGCTCGAGGACCTCGATGAGGAGGAATTCGAGGACGCACTCACACAGACGCTCTCTGAAGACGGTGATGGCAGCGGGGCAGCACTTGGCTTCATGCCGACGTCGTATGAGCCTGGCACGACCGAGGCCGACGCTCGCATGACGCTGGTCTCCCAGCAGACGGGCGGCGAGATGATGGGGATGGAGGGTGGCTCCGGTCCGGCACTCGACGCTCAACTCGACCTTCGTGAACTCGCAAACCAGAACGAACAGGAGTATCTGGTTTTCGGCTTTGGCATCATCAACGACGAGATCGATCGATCGATGGGCGACAGTCTCGCGATTGTTGGCCCGCTCGCGCTGTTGTTCGTCGTCATCGCACTGTCGGTCGCCTACCGCGATCCGCTCGACATCGCGCTGGGGGTCGTCGGTATCCTTGCCGTGCTCGTCTGGACGTTCGGCTTCATGGGATGGGCCGGAATCGCCTTCAACCAGATGATGATCGCGGTGCCGGTGTTACTGATCGGGCTCTCGATCGACTACGCGATACACGTTTTTATGCGACATCGAGAGCAACGCGAGACCCAACGGATCTCGGATGAGCGAGCGGGAAGCGACGCGACCCGTGAGCAACGTGAGACGGATGGTGTAGACAGTACCGTCCGCGGATCGATGACGATCGCACTCGCGGGCGTCGGTGTCGCCCTCATTTGGGTGACGGCGACGACTGCGATCGGGTTCCTCGCGAACCTCGTCAGCCCGATCGGTCCCATTCGGGAGTTCGGGATCGTCAGCTCCGTCGGCATTATCGCAGCCCTGATCATCTTCGGCGCGCTCATTCCCGCGCTGAAAGTCGAGATCGATTCGGCACTCGAGGCACGCGGCTGGAACCGACACAAGCGCGCGTTCGGGACCGGTGAGGGCCGATTTACGAGCGCCCTCACGCTTGGATCGACCGCAGCCCGAAAAATCCCGCTTGTCATCCTGGTCGTGGCACTGTTGCTCACTGCTGGCGGCGTCTACGGCGCGAGCGAGGTCGACACCAGCTTCGACGAGGAGGATTTCCTCGCCGAGAGCCCGCCCGCCTGGACCGAGAACCTCCCAGCAGGGATGGCTCCGGGCGAGTATCAGGCCAAAGCTGATCTCGAGTTCGTCAACGAGAACTTCCAGCGTGATGATACGCAAGCCCAGATACTCATCGAGGGAGACATAGCCGACGACGGGAGCTTACAACAGGTCGCTGACGCACAGGACGAGGCGGCAGCGACCGACTCCGTCTACACGCTCGCAAACGGTGAGGCAGATATCCGAGGGCCACTCTCGGTGATGGAGGAGACAGCAGCCCAAAACGAGTCGTTCAACGAGTCGTTCCACGCTGCCGATACGGACGACGACGGTGTCCCCGACCAGAACGTCGACGCACTGTACGACGAACTGTTCGAGGCCAACGAGGATGCAGCCAGCAGCGTGCTCTACCGAACCGACGACGGCGAGTACGAGTCAGCGCGGTTGATCATCGCCACCCGCGGTGACGTCGGCTTCGGTCAGACGACCGACGATATGCGCGCCATTGCCGGAACAATCGACGCCAGCGGCACCGGCGATCAACGTAATCTCGATGCCGGCCCCGGAGAACTGAACGCGATTGCAACCGGCGACCCACTCGTCAACTACATCGTCGAGCAAGATCTGCTTGATACGGTGCTCCAGAGCCTGCTGATCACGCTCGTCGCCGTCTTCGGGTTCCTGACAGCAGCCTACTGGCTGACCGGAAACAGTGCGACACTTGGGGCCGTGACGCTGTTGCCGGTCGCCTTCTCGGTCAGCTGGATTCTGGGGACGATGCATCTCATCGGGATGCCGTTTAACGTGTTGACCGGGATGATCACTAGCCTCACGATCGGGCTCGGTGTTGCCTACAGTATCCACATCAGCGCCCGCTACACGCTCGAACTCGAGCGCCAGGGCAACGTCTGGTCGGCGATGCAGACGACTGTGACCGGAACCGGCGGCGCACTGCTTGGCAGTGCCGCAACCACCGTCGGTGGCTTCGGTACCCTTGCCTTCGCCATCCTCCCTGTCCTCCGGCAGTTCGGGATCATCACCGGGCTGACGATCACGTATGCGTTCCTCGCGAGCGTCGTCGTCCTACCGACGCTGCTGGTGTTCTGGACGCGATACTTCGGTCCGGACGTCTCCTTTGCGATGTCGGGAGCGACCACCCAAACGCCAACGGCAAGTGACGGTGGCACCGAAACCGAACCAAATGCGACAGGAGACGACTCACGAGGCGATGAGTAGTGACTGATGAAAGCGACGCCCTCGACGCGTTCGAACGGCTCGGGCTCACCAGCTACGAAGCCAAGGTGTTCATCGCCCTCCACCGACTCGGCTCCGGCACGGCACGCGACGTCGCCAGCGTCACCGACGTTCCCCGATCGCAGGTCTACAGCGTCGCCGAGAGCTTAGAGAACCGCGGCCTGCTCGAGATCCAGCAGTCGAATCCGATCCGCTACCGGCCGGTGAGCATCGAAGAAGCACAGGCCACGCTCGAGGAACGGTTCGAACGCGAACGCGAACGGGCCTTCGAGTACGTTGACACGGTCAAACAAGAGTCGGCGACCGAGGAGACACAGGAAGACATCTGGACGGTTCGGAGCCGCGACCGTGTCGACGACCGCGTCGTTGATCTGCTCTCACAGGCCGAGGAGACGATCGTCTTCGGAACGCGGCTGCCAGCGCTCGTCACGGAGCCGATCAAACGGACGCTCGAGGAACAGGCCGCAGCCGGCGTCTCAGTGCTCGTGATTAGCCGCACTGATGAGGTTCGGGCACAACTCGGTGCGCTCGAGGGCGTCGAGACCGCGGTTCCACCAGCCCATCGCGACGACGACCAGCGCTCGGGCCGGATCGTCATCGTCGACGACGACAGCCTCCTGTTGAGCGTCGTCGGTGACGACCACAGTGAGACGGCGATCTGGAGTTCCGACTCGCTGTTTGCGTCCGTCTTGATCCAGCTGATCCAGGCGAGCGACGAAGTACAGCCCGACATCAACTGATCGAAAAAGCGTCGTCGGCGAACTCACTCGAGCCGATAGCGCAACAACGCCGCGATGCCGCCGAGGTTCGACAGCTGTTGTCCCGGGGGAAACTCGCTCGAGAAGACCGTTACCTCGCCGCCTTTCTGTTCCGCTGTGCGAACGATGTCGTCGACGTCGATCACCCACTCGCCGTCCGGGCCGCGCTCTTTTCGGAGTCGGTCGTCGAGGATGAGCAGCCGTTCGATCGCGCCGAACTCGGCGGCCTGCTTGACCTCCTCGGGACCGTAGGCGGCTTTCGCACCCTCGGCAATTCGCTTCGTGAGTTCGTCGATGTACTCGGCCTCGCTCTCGATGCGAGTCTCCTGTTGGACGTCGGCGACGGCGCCGCGTTTGAGCACCTCGTGGACGCCGCGGTCGCCGACGCTGGCCGTATCGACCATCGTGATCTGCTCGGTGATCTCGGGCTCGTTCTGCTCGAAATACTTGTAGGCGTCCTGTTTGGTAAAGCCTGGCCCGGCGAGGATGATCGCGTCCGCGTCCTGTCGCCTGAGGACTTTGCCGAGTTCGGCGAACAGCTCCGAGCGGCCGCGAGCGTACTCGCCTTTCCCAGTCGTACCGGTGATCGTCGCCCGCTCTTCGGTGCCGTACTGGGCGACCGTATGGACGTGGGCCTGTCCCTCCTCGACGGTCGCAATGGCGACGTCGGGGTTTTCAGTCGCTTCTTCGGCTTCCTCGAGGCGGGCCTCCTGGTCCGGTTTGAACCGTTTCTCGATCGAGAGTTCGTCGCGTTCCTCGACGTTCAGGGTGTGATGAAAGCCCAGTTGGTCCTCTCGCGAGCAGGCGACGATCTCGCCGCCAACCCGGAGCCGATTCGCGAACTTGTGGAACTCGATGTCGTCGACGGCGATGGCGACCCACATGTGTTCGCGCTCGCCGCCCGTATCACGCATCTGGTCATCGTTGCGCTGAATCCGCCGGGTCGTATCGCCCGCGACGCGGTCGCCGGGCTCTAAGACGTACTGCAAGTGCCAGAGGTCGTCGACGCTCTCGGGGACGACGGTCACCCGTTCGCGCCCGCCCTCGACGTGCTCCCGGTCTTTGATCTGCATGGCCGTGGCTTTGCGCGGAATCGGTAAGTGGGCTGCGATCCCTCGAGCGACTCGAGTGGGTCCCGGCGGCGGGCCGTCTCGGTTTCGATCGGCGTTCGTATCGACTCGCACCACAGTCACGTTTGGTACGGTGTGTCATAGTTAGGGGCACAGTGTATGCACGCTCGAAGCCACTACAGAGTATGAAACTCGCACACGTCCAGTTCTTCGAGGACTTCGGAACTCGCTCACTCGCCGTCCACGCGGTCATGGTCCTTGCCTTTGCCAACGCGGTGCTTGCAGCGCTGGTCGTCGGCGGACAGGTCGGGCTCATCTCGTTCGTTGCCCTGCTCAACTTCACCGCGGGGCTGTGGGTCGCTCACTCAATTCACTCGCTGGGTAACGTCTCGAGCGACGACGAGTACGACGGGATCCTGAACGAACTGCTGGACAGCACCAGTGACACGGACTCCGAGATCGGCGCCACTGGCGACCCTGAAACAAAAACCGAGACAAAAGCGAGCGACCTCGATACCGGCCGCTTCGGTCGCTTGCTCGCACTCATCGCCGTCGTGACGGCAGTCTCGCTGTTGACCTCGGCCCAGGTTCTCCCCGGGTCGGTGCTCCCAATTGCCATCGTCGCCGTCGGTGCAATCGCCGTCGTCACGGCTATCATCGGCTTCCTGATCGCCCTTGGGGCTTCCTACGACGAATCCCAGCAGCGGTGGGTCGACAAGCAGGAGGCAAACGCGGACTCTATCGACTGAAAGCGATCAACGGTTTCACTACAGTAGACCGCCTCAGGAGAGAAACAGCGGCTGTGTGCAACTCACCGCGCCACCCGGACCGGAAGCTTCGGCGCGAACGTACGTACTCGACACGTCGCTCAGCGAGAGGGTGGTTCCAGTGTCGATCGGTTCGCCGTCACCGATCCACCGAACCGACGTCGCCGCTGGCGACGCGATGCGAGCGCGATCGTCGTCGACGCGATCTCGAATCGATCCTCGTAGGTCACGACCGGTTCATCCGACAGGTCGACGACGATCGACGGGTCCTGTTCGAGGATCGCCCGTTCGATCGCGTCGAGAACATCCCCGTCCGCGGCCTGCCCGGTGTAGATCTGGGCGGCGTCTGTGGTTCCGGTCGTTGCTAACTCCGCCGTCGGATTCTCGATCTTTTCGGTTCCGCCCAGAAAGACGAGTCCAGAGACGGTCACACCGTTCGATTCGAGGGAGTCAAGCGTTGCCGTCGTTACCGGCGGATAATGCTCTCCGTCGACCAGGCAGACGACATCGTCCCCATCGAATCGATCGAGGGTGGCGTCGGACAGGTGAAGAGGAATCTCCGTGTCAGTTGATGTCTCACTCATTGGCTTCAGTACCGTTCTTGCCATCGCTTGTCAACAAAAAACACTAGACACAGTGTGACATCCTCCCACGACTAACGTCGTGGGCTTCCCACGCCCGTTGCGCTGGTTTAGGAACTTACGTTTACGACCCGACACGCCGATGGGAGTGCCACGTCCCCGTTACTCCTATCCTATACAGGACTCGGAGGTATCTGATTGTTTAACGTCGGTTGGATTGTCCGAAGGCTTACTTTTTGATGAGGCAAACACCAAGTCAACTGCCAGTTTTCGGACAGTTAATCGCGATGGGCTATCATCGCAACGACAATCGCTGATACGTAGTTTGGGCACTCGTACTTTACGCTTTCAACGTTTGAGAACCGTGCGGCGATTCATCCCACGACTGAAGTCGTGGGTTTTCCCGCCTAATTCGGATAACACCGCCTAGAGGTGTCTTGGTGGCGTTCCCGGAACAAAAATCGCTCCCTCGAGACGCGGTTCGACAGCAGTTCTGCTCTCGTCTTGGATATCAATCAGCCAGCCGACTGTCTCGGGCGGCGCCGTGTCACAAACGGTCGCTGGCCATGTGTGCCTCACGCCGATTCGATCGCTACTTTCGTCCACTCCATAGTTGCTCTTCGGTCGGTTCGATAACTGCTTCCACCCCGAGTTGCTGGCCCGCTCCGACCAGTCACTCCTCGGCGATCCGGCTGCCGCCCGGCGGCATGAAGTGTTGAATTCGATCGGGACTGGCGATTTTGCGAACGAACGACTCGTCAGCGAACTGCTCGCGGAAGCGACGATACAGTCGCTTCGCCGTGTCCGCCTGGGCGTAGCGCCCCGGCTCGAGTTCGATCGTCGTCTCTGCCTGTCCCTCGATCGCCGACGGCGGGCCGCCGATGACGCGGGTGTAGGGCTCACACTGGATGCCGACCGCGACGCCGACCGGTGTATCGCGGTGGTAGGTACGGTCGCCGCGAATCGCGAAGCCGCCTTTCTCGAGATACTCGCCGCTTTCGGGCGTCTTCGTCACCTGATCGGAGTCGACGGCGTAGACGTCACCCGCATAGCGGCCGTCCTTCCAGACCGACGAGTAGGAGACGGCAAACTGGGCAGCCTCCTCGATGCTCGAGTCAGGCAACTCGATGTCCGAGGATGAGGCTTCGCTCGGGTCCGTCGCCTTCAACACGGTGACCGGGCCGCCGTGGGCCTGCGTGTGCAGGACCTTATCGCCGGGCTCGAGATACTTCTTGACGAGGTCCTCGTTCTGGTCAGCGTTGCGCCCACCGATCACGAGATAACCATCGCTGGTGTGGAACCAGCGGAAGCGATCGAACCACGGCTCGTTCTCGCGGATCGGGATCGACGGCATCTCGAGCCAGTTTTTCTCTTCGGCTTCCTCATCGTCCGCTTCCTCGTCGCCCTCGTCGTCGGCGTCCCACTCGTCGCGGCGACGCTTTGCGTCCTCGAGATCCTCACGAGTGTCCTCGATGGCCGCCAGCGCGCCCGCTTTCTTTTCTGCGACGCGTTTTGCCTCGGTGTAGAGCCGGTCGGCGTTCTGCTCGACACCGTCGTGAGCGACGAGGTCGATCCGGTCGCCGTCGATGTCGACCGTCACGATCCCTTCACTGCTATCGATGCCGACGACCGCCTCGGCGGCTTCGATCCCGCGCTCGGCACCCTCTTCGAAGCGTGCTTCGATCTCGTCCCAGGGACGGTCCTGCGCGCGAGCGTCCTGAATCGTCGAGAGAATGTCGTCGACGAGGCCGTACTCGGCGTACAGCAACTCGGCTTGCTCCCGAAGTTCGTCGGCCTGCTGTTCGAACCCCTCGATCGCGCCCTGCTGTTGGTCAATGATTCGCTCGTATTTGGCAATCTCCTCGCCGAAGTCGGGCTTCTGGGTCGTTGGGTCTGGCTCCTCCTCGTCGTCGAGTTCCAGCCGGAAGAAGTAGTCGTCCAGCGCGGCCAAAAACGAGTCGTAGGGCTCGGCCGCCAGCTCAGCGTGTTCCTCGAGTGGGAACGGTGTCGCGTCGACGACGCGGGCACTCTCGTCGTCATCGTCGCCGTCTTCGCCGTCCTCGAGATACAGTCGCGGCTCGAAGTTCGCGTTCCGAAGGTCGAGGGCGAGACGTTCGATGGCCTCGTAGAGGCGATCGTAGTCGTCCTCGTCGGCGTCGGCGATATCCATCCCTTTCTCGATACCGGCGCGGGTACAGATCTCCTCGGCATAGAGCCCGCCGAAATTAAGCTGCGTTGCAAGCGTTCGGACGACGTCCGTATCCGAATCTTCCATCTCGAGGTCGAACGCCTCCCGAGACACTGTCAGCGGGTTGAGTCGGCTGTCGGGAAACTCATAGCGCGAGCCCGGCACGACGGTTCGGGACTTGAGTCGCACCGTCTCGAGACAGTCGATCACTTCGTACTCGCCGTCGGTGACAGCGACGTTCCCCTGGCCGAACAGTTCGACGATGAGTCGGGTCGTCCCGTCCTCGCGTTCAAAGACGAACTCGAGGATGCGGTCGAACTCGTACTGCTCGACGCCGGCGAAGTCAGCCCCCGAGAGTCGGTTCCGGAGCATCATCGCGAACTGCGGCGGTCGCCCGGGGGCGTCGGGTACCCGCTCGGGGGCGACCGTGTGGGCGCGTTTGACCTCGCCGACCTCGAGGATGAGTTCGATGCGGCCGCGGTCGAAATCTCGCATCTTGAGTCGGACGAGATCGTCGCCGTAGAGATACGCCTTGTCGAGCTTTGCGCCCTCGTAGGCCCCGAGTTCCCCGACGAGGGCAGCGAGGTCGACGCTCGTAAGCTCGCGCTTTGGATCCATACGTACACCTGCCCGGCGCTGTCAAAAAGACGTGTCGCTCCGGCGTGGCTGGGTCAGCGCGGACCTGCAGTCGGAAAGCCTAATCCCCGCCGCCTTCCTTGCTGCGTGTATGAGCGACACTGTCGACGCCGGCCGAGTGCGGCCCAGCCGACACGCCCAGCAACGCCAGCAGTCTGATCGAGGGTGGCAGCCATGAGCCAGCCCGATGACCGCCCCTGGAAGCACGTCTCTCGCTTTCCCACGTTTGTCGGCCACCTCGAGGACGAGGGCGCGTTCTCCGTGCGATCGATCGTCGACCAACTCGAGGTCGACATCGACGTCGACGGGATCGTCTACCACGACCGTGGCATCCGCGCCCCCGGCTACGACGCCACCTTCGTCCACGAACCGTCCGGTGCACGTGGCCGACCCGCGTTCAGCGTCGAAGTCGATACGATCGGTCCCCGGAACACCTGGGCGGTGTTCGACGCCCAGCTCGGCTGGGATCTGTACCTGCTCCAGGCCGACGACGTGGCGGCGCTCGCGTGGGTTAGCGACGAGGAGTACAAAACCGAAGAGGCGACGATGTTCGAGTCGAAACACGACGCCCTCGCTGCCGGCCGCTTTTCGTTCGGCGTCTTCCTCTACTCGGGCAGTGACTGGGAGGAACGCCTCGAGCGAATCCAGCGGACGGACGCACCCGCCTATCTCAAACGCGACGACGGCACGCCGGTCGTCCCACAGAGCCAGTCCGAGTTCTACGACTACGTCGGCGCGACGCCCACGGAGTTCCGGACGACCGCCGGCGGCGCACCCGAGTATCTGGGTGTGCTCGAACTCGAGGTCACGATCGACTGAGACGGACTGCTGTCGTCAGTGACCGCCGATCACCGATCCCGTCTCTGGAGATCGGTACAGCAGACCGTATGAACGGGTTCGCAGCCGGCTACAGTTCTCGCTTCAGCTCCCACCCCTCGAGCGAATATGCCATCTCCCAGAACCGGTACTCGAGTTTGGCGCTCGTAAGAAACGCCTCGCGCATGGCGTCGTGTTCGCCCGGGAACCGCTCGCCGCAGTCGTCAACGAACTCGCGACACCACGCGGTGGCCTCGCGGAACTCCTCGCTGGTGTACATTTCGATAAAGGGCATGTACTGATGCTCGCCATCGGCGAGATCGGCCATGTGCTCGGCCACGTCGAGATACCCCTGCATGCACGGAAACAGCGCGGCCGCGATCTCGGCGATCGAACCGTCATAGGCCGTCCGCACGAGGAAGTTCGTGTAGGCGACACAGGTCGGCGCTTTCTCGACCGACTCGAGATCCGTACGCGAGATGCCGTAGTCGGCGGCGAACTCCCGGTGGAGATCCATCTCGTGGTCGAGGACCTCGTGAGCGACCCCCAGCAGGTGAGTCATCGTGTCCTCGTCGCGGGCTTTTGACCCCGCAATCGAGAACAGTCGCGCGTAATCGAGCAGATACCGATAATCCTGTTTCACCCAGTGTTTGAACGCCCGCTCATCGAGCGTCCCTGCCGCGAGTTCACGGACGAACGGGTGGTTTTTCTGTGCATCCCAGATGTGTGCGCCGTCCTCGAGCAAGCTGTCGCTGAATGTCATCTCGTCTCAATAGAGGTCAGACACGATAGTATACGTAACGAATACAACCTGGTTGTTGCTCGAGCGGGGACGACACCGACACGGCGAAGCGGTGTCGTGCTCGAGACGACGTCGACTGACAACGCACAGACGCGTCGCTCTCGAGGTCGTGCGATCGTAAAAACACGCCGCGGGGGTGCTCGTTCGGTGGGGGATGAACGAGCTGGGGAGTTCACGGCGCGCTGAGAGGCAACTCAGTGGCCGTTGTCCGGGTGGGGAGATGACAACGGTGCCGACGATCGTCGGCAGGTGAAACGTTATCCCCAACGCCGTATAAATTTTCTGGGAGAATGTAGTTATATTAGCGCTGTGCAACAGGCAATCGTTACCCACTCTCGAGAGCTGTCACTCGAGGAAGGGGAGTGATCGAAGCACGCCAGTTCGACCGGCGTCCTCAGAGTCGCTTGCTGACGTAGGGGCCGTCCTGGTGATAGCCAAGTTTCTCCCGGTAATACTCTCGAGCACCGATACCGGAGATAACGCTGACTTTGTCGTAGCCCGCGTCGGCGGCGAGTTCTTCGGCCCGGTTCATCAGGCGCTGGCCGTAGCCCTGATGCTGGTGTTGGTCTGTCTCACCAGTCCCGCCGACGGCGACTTCCGAGCCGTAGACGTGAAGCTCTCGGATGAGCGCCGTGTTCTCGAGTTCCGGACGCACCGGATCGTTCGGGAACCGCAGCCGACAGAAGCCGACCAACAGGTCCTGCTCGAAGTCCTCGAACGAGATGAACTGTTCCGTACCGCCACAGGCGTCGTAACTCATGACGTCGAGTTCGATTTCGTCGGGTTCGGCGTCGTTCATGCCGGCTTCGCGACAGCGGATACAGTCACACTCCCAGCCGTGTTCGTCCATGCGCTGGCGTGCGAGCTGGCGGAGGTTGGATTTCCAGACGCCGGCGTCGATGAAGTCTGCTGGAATGTCTCGCTGGACCCGCTGAAGCCGGGTGTATCGCGGGATCATATCCTTAATTTCGGCGACCAGTTCGGCGGCCTCCTCGTTTCCGAGTGGGTCGTACTCGCCTTTGTGCCACCAGTCGTAGGTCGCCGTCCCACGAACGATCAGCGTCGGATAGATCTTCAGATAATCGGGCTTCCACTCCTCCTGTTCGAAGATCCGCCGGAAGTCCTCGAGACACATTTCCTTGCTCATTCCGGGCTGGCCGGGCATCATGTGGAAACCGACTTTGAACGCCGAATCCCGCAGGCGCTGGTTGGCCTCGATCGATTCGGCGACGCCGTGACCGCGGTGCATCTCCCGGTTGATTCGCTCGAACGTGGTCTGGACGCCGACCTCGACTTTCGTGCCGCCGAGTTCGAGCATCCGGTCGATCTGTTCGGGGTCACACCAGTCGGGTTTGGTTTCGAACGTCGTCCCGATGTTTCGGATGTCGGCCGTTTCGTTTTGTTCGATGACGTCCTCGACGTACTTCCACTCGTACTCCTCGGGATCCTGTGCGAAGCTGACGCCTTCTGCCGGTTCGGGTTCTTTCTCGACGTCGTAGTCGTTCATCGCCTCCAGCGCCCGCTTGACGAACCACTCCTGGTAGTCATGGCTGCGGGCGGTCATCGTTCCACCCATCAGAATGAGTTCGACCTTGTCGACAGGATGGCCGATCTCGCGCAGTTGCTCGAGTCGCAGCGTCACCTGCCCATAGGGGTCGTAATCGTTCTGGACGCCGCGGGCCGCAGCGGGTTCTTCGCCGGTATAGCTCTGGGAGGAGGAAAACTCCGAGTCGGGGCCGCCGGGACAGTACAGACACTTCCCGTGAGGACAGCGCTCAGGCGACGTCATGATCGCAACCGGCGAGACGCCTGAAGCGGTGCGGACGGGTTTGCGCCGGAGAACTTCCTGCAACTCCTCGCGGTGCTCGTTAGGGGCATGATCGAGCAGTTCGGAGTTTTTCGGCACCTTCGGCGCCGAGTGCTCCGAACAGGCCTCGAGTTTGGCCTTCTCGAGTTCGTCGCGCTCGATCTCGCCCGCGAGAATTCGCTCGACGATCATCTCACAGACCTGCTCGAACGCGTCGGTTTCGGTGGGATCGGGCGTCTCGGTGCTCACTACACGTGTTTCGTCGCGCGTCGCGAATAAGCGTGTCGGACTCACAACCGCTCGGTTCGAACGGGCCAGTTTGATGCGGACACAGACGGCACTCGACCAGCGGAACGTCGGTTCGGGCACGACCCGACCGGCCCACACGAGCGAAATACATGCCGGGAGGAACAATGCATACGATTTTTTCGAATCGGCTCCTCTGTTCGAACGATGCACGAGGTCGAGGTCACGTCCGTCGTCCAGCCATCTGCTCGAGCGCTTCGAGAGCAGCTATCGCCGCAGTCGATTCTCGAGTACGCGGAGATCTATGATATCCACACCGCTGAGCGGACCGCTGCTGGAACGGAGGTCACCGCCTCCCTCGAGGACAACGAGCTAACCGTCGTCTTCACCGAACTCGAGAACGGATACGAGTACACGTTCGTCGACGGCGCGGGGATGTTCGAACAGCGGTATTCAAAGCTCATCGTCGAGAGCGGAGACGAAACCCGCGTCTCGGCGGTCGCTCGGTACTCATTCGACTCGGTTTGGTCGTTCGTGCTCGACCGACTGGCGGCCGGAACGGTAACGAAAGAACTCGAAACCACGATTGCGAATCTCGTCGAGGAGACGATCGACGCCGGCTCGGAGCCGACCTCGTCCGGCAAATAGGAGACGGCACTGAGTCGCTGTGAGGGAGTGATCTTGCCGACGGCGTGAACTCGAGTCGGCTCAGGTGTCGTACTCGAGGTGGTCGCGGCCGTCTACTGCGTTCTGACTCTCACGTCGCCACTGCTCGGCGTCCTCGATCGTTTCAGTCCCGAGTAGTCGCTCGAGCTTGCGTTCGAACTGCTCGTCGGTTAACTCGCCTGCCGCATAGCGATCCCGAAGCGTCTCGAGGGCGTCCTGCCGACCCCGTACGTTCTGCGTCGAGTCGGCGGTTCGATCCGTCGACTGCTCCGCACTCGTGTCGGTTGATTCGACCCACATCCCGTCCCACCATTCTGCCTGCGCCTGTTCGTCGCCAAACAGTAAGGCGACCAGTGGCACGACGACGAGGTAGCCGATGAGCATCAGCGGGAGCCACAGCTGCCCGCCCCACGGGCTGAACATGAGCGACAGCCACACCCCGGTTACGATCATCGCTGTCACGCCGGTGATGTTTTCACGGAGCTGTCGGCCCGGATCGGCACCCATACGGGAGTCTGCGTTCCGAACTGACAAAGAAGTTTCTCACGGTTGACAGCAGTGGGACGAAGACAGTGTGGCCGATTACGCGAGCAGTTCGCCGAGTGCCTCGAGTGCAGCCGTGCGAACGGCGTCGCGTTCGCCCGGTAGGAACTCGATATGGCCGTCCTGACCGCCAACGACGGAGACGCCAGCGTTCGATGCTGCGTCGGCAATCGTGTCGCCGAGTTCGCGGACGTCCACCGACTCGGTCGCACGCACGTGAAGTTCGTCGTCGCCGAGCCCGAGCGTCACGAACGGCCCCTCGTCGCGCTGGCGACGGTGGAGTGCGTCAAGCAGGAGCGTCGTCGTCGGGAAGTTATAGCGGTGCATGAACGCATCAGTGTCCAGCAGCGCGACCGTCACACCGTCTACATCCTCGGTTTCGAGGTTTTCTCGTGCCGTCTCGAGTTCGGTCTCGAGTTTCGCACGGAACTGTTCGGAGACGTGCGCCGCAAGGTCACCGTCTCGAGACGTCGCCGCCTCGCTGCCATCGAACAGCAGATCGATGATGAGCTCGCGTTTGTCCTTGTACGACTGGTAGTAGGCCTCGAGCGCAACGGCTTCACGGCGCTCGGAGAGAGCTGTCTCGTCGTAGCCGGCCTCGGACGCGAGGTCAGTGTAGTCCTCGGGGGTGTCCTCCCAGTAGCTGACTGCAGGGAGGTGCTCGAGGTCGGCGCGGACGTCGTCGTTGACGTGGGCAGCGACGTTCGCCGCGAGTGCCGTCGAGGTCAGATCCGAGACGTCGACGCCGTCGAGCGACGGGGCGACGGCGACCGAGACGGCGTCGGCAACCTCGTCGTCGGCGCGGCTGTCGTCGATGACGACCGTCTCGGCGTCGTACAGCGAGAGCAGGTCGTAGCTGTCGACGGACTCGACCGTCGAGCCAGCGTCGACGAGAACGACCAGTGGCAGCTGCTCGCCGTGGCGGTCGCGTGCCTCGAGCATCGAGGTGACGTCGTTGGTGGCATCGTCCATATCGTAGACGCGACCGTCCAGGGGACGTCGTTCGAAGTAGTGGTACTCCGCATCCTCGCGGGTGTGTTTCTCGCGGATCAGCGGGAGCACGGCGCGTTCGATGGCTGCACCGGCGACGTAGCCGTCGGCAGTCGCGCTGTGGCGGACGACGACAGGTCGTGCCTCCATTACGGCACGGCGGATCGCGGTCGCTGCGTCTGCGATTCCATCTTCGACAGCCGTCACGGCCTCGTGATCGGCCAGCAGGTCGGCGTCAGCCGGTCGGGCCTCACGTTCGATTGCGCTTTCGAGCCGGTCCTTGACGGTCTCACGAGCGTCATCCTCGAGAATTTCGAGGGTCTCGGTTTCGACCTGCAGGTCGCCGTGGTGGCGTTCGACCTCGCCCTCGAGGGCGACGACGTCCTCGATCTCGACGGCGGGGTAGGCACGAACGCCAGCCTCTTCGAACGCAGCGCATTCGACGGTCGCAGTCTCGTCGCGGAGTTCGAAGACGGTTGGGCCACTGGTCTGGCGAACGCCAGTGATCTCGCCCTCGAGGCGGACGACGCTTCCGACCTGCGAGTCGATCGAGTCGACTGTCGTTCGGTTCAGTGCTGGTTCGGACTCGGCGTCGGCACCGTCGTCGGTCGAAGGTGTCGATGCAACGGCGCTTTCGGTCGCGACGGAGCCGCTGCCGGCGGCAACGGTCTCGGACGCGCTCGGTGCGCCAGCACCGTCGCTTTCGCTCTCAGACGCGCTCGATGTTGTGGCGTCGTCGGCAGCGCTGTCGGTCTCGCTCTCGTCGTCGCTCGATGCCGCCTCATCAGCGCCGCTGTCGACGTCTTCGGGTCGTTTTTCGGTGTCGCCAGTGTCGATCAGTTTACCGCGGAACTCGCGTTCGCGCTGGCGGATCGACCAGCCGAGGTCGACATTGTCGTTGTCCCGAACGTCGAGAACCTGAACGAAGACGTCGTCTCCGGGTTCCCAGTCGAGACTCTCGAGTCGCTGTTCAAGTTCGCTTCGATGCAACAGTCCGGTAACGTGGTCGCCGATATCGACGAAAACGCCGAAGTCAGCATAGCCGTCGACGGTACCCCGGTAGTAGCGACCGGGGGAGAGCTGCGAGGGAGCGTTGCCGTGAAAGTCGAATACGACATCCTCTTCGTGACTCTCGCAGATCTCGCCGTCAACGGGTGTGCCACAGATGATACAGTTACCCATCTACTCGAACCAAGCAGTTTCGCCCTAAAACGGTTGTCGAAATGCGCTCGACACGTTACCGCCGAACGCGATCGATTTTCAGTTCGGGTGATCGAACGAAGAAACCGCCTAACGGACGGCACACACGTCCCTACTCGAACACTGGCGACTCGTCCTCGAGGGCCTCGATGTCGTCGACAATCTTCCGAACGTCGTCAGGGAACAGCGACACCTGAATCTCGCTGCCGTCTTCGTCTTCGAAGACGAGTTTGACGCGCTTGTCGCCGAACTCGCGGGCTTCGGCGGATTCGACGTCGAACAGTTTGACCGTCGCCGACTTGTTCGTCGGGCCGACGTTCTTGATCGATCCCTCGTTCAACTCCACCATGAACTCCTCGAGCGACAGTGTGAGCATACCCCCAGTACGGACCCCAGATAAAAAACGACGCGCATCGACAACGGGGCTAGACCGAGCCGTATGCCGTCGTCCGCGACTACTTTTAAGTTCCATTCGACCCAACGGGTCGCATGCTATGGAGCTCACCTGGCACGGCCACTCGACGTGGCACGTCACCGTCGGAGAGACAGAGCTGTTGATCGATCCGTTCTTCGATAACCCGAAGACCGACCTCGAGCCGGCCGATATCGACACGCCGGACTACGTGCTGTTGACACACGGCCATGCCGACCACATCGCCGATGCGGGCGAGTTTTCGGACGCAACGCTGGTCGCGACGCCGGAACTCGTCTCTTACTGCGAGGAGGAGTTTGGCTTCGAAGACGCCGTCGGCGGAATGGGGATGAACCTCGGCGGCACCGTCGAGTGTGGCGACGCGTTCGTCACCATGGTTCGTGCCGACCACACGAACGGGATCATGACCGAAAACGACGCCAGTGGCGGGATGCCAGCCGGGTTCGTTATTTCGGACACCAAGCCAACGCAGGTCAGCGACGAGGAGTCGACGGCGTTCTACAACGCTGGCGACACCTCCCTGATGACCGAGATGCGCGAGGTCGTCGGTCCGTATCTCGAGCCCGACGTTGCTGCCGTGCCGATCGGCGACCACTTCACGATGGGGCCGTGGCAGGCCGCCGTCGCCGTCGACTGGCTCGACGTCGACTACGCGCTGCCCCAGCACTACGATACGTTCCCGCCGATCGAACAGGATCCCGAGGAGTTCGAGCGTGAGGTCAAAGCGACAGGCAGCGACGCCGACGTCGTGATCGCTGCGGCCGACGAACCGTTCGAGATATAGTCCCCGGGAGTGCTGCCCGCCACCGACGACGATTTTTCGGTTCGGTCGCCTGTCCCCTGGCTGATATCACCACCAGTAACGTTTACACCACCTGGTGTGGACGTCTCCAGTGCAATGACGAAAGACGTCACCACCATCTCCGAAGAGGGGTTCAGTGCGACGAACGAGATCCGCGAGTTCGAGACGACTATCGACGCAAACGGGGAGGAGGCACCCGACACGCTCGAGGCCCTGCTGGCGGCGTATGGCTCCTGTTACGTCCCGGCGCTACGAGTCGGCGGCCAACAGCGCGGCGTCGACGACCTCGGGAAGATCGAGATCGACATGACTGGCGAACTCAACGACGACGACAAACTCGACTCGATCTCGTTCGAGATCCACGTCGAGGCGGACGTCGACGACGACACCGGTGAGCAGGTACTCGAGCGCGCCTTCGAACTCTGTAAGGTCCACGACGCACTGAAAGGAGAGCTTCACGCAGAGGCGAGCATCACGGGCGACGCCTTCTGAGGCGGCTGGATCGTCGTCGGCATCCAGCGCCACTGCAGCGCATCGGTTTTTTGAGGCCGTACTCGTGTCCTCGCAGCCGTCAGCCCAGCTTCCGTGTGTGGCGATCACTCGCAAATGAATGGGCATCTTCAAGATGGTCCTCGAGACAGGTGCAGGCATGTTACGTTCGTTCGATGGGAGAGAACCGCAGGTTGCTGACTCGGCTTACGTCGACGAGGCGGCAGTCGTGATCGGCGACGTCGTCATCGAGGCAGATGCCAGCGTCTGGCCGAACACGACACTTCGAGGCGATCATGGCCAGATCGTCGTCGGGGAAGGGGCAAACGTCCAGGATAACGCTGTGCTCCACGAGGACGCCGTCCTCGAGCCGTACTCGACGGTCGGCCACAGCGCGATCGTCCACGACGCGACCGTCGCCGAGCGCGCGCTCGTCGGCATGAACGCGGTGGTCCTCGACGGGTGTCACGTCGGCGAGGGCGCGGTCGTCGCGGCCGGCAGCGTCGTCACCGAAGGCACCGAGATTCCGCCATCGACGCTCGTCGCCGGGGCGCCTGCCGAGGTGAAAACCGAGATCGACGATCCCCACCTTGGGGCGACGGCTGATCGATACGTCGAACTGTCGACGAAACACGCAGAAACGTCCGAGCGACTCGACTGACACTCCGCTCGCGGTCGGCAGGAGCGCCACCGTTTCGGTGTGACAGAACCGATGAAAACCCTGATACAGCTACCAGTCTAATCGAATGCCATGAGCGACAACCCGTGGACGGATCGGATCGTCGGGGCGCGAATGACCGTCGACCAGGCGTTCTCCGCACGGATCGCGGATTCGGAGTTTTCCAACCAGCAGTGGAGTCTCATCATGACTGCGACGGAGTTCGAGATCGAACATCCCGACGATCCCGACCGCGCGCGGATCGTCGCCAACACCGACAGCGTCGAACAGATCATCCCCGAACTCGAGAATATGCCGACCGGAATGGGGGCGATGGGTGGACAGGGAGCCGGCAAGCAGGGTGGCTCCTCGAGTGGTGGACTGTTCGCCTCGATTAAAGGGGCGCTCGGACTGGACGGCGGTGACGACGACGATCATGCCGACAAACTGCAGGCCGCCGAACGACTCACACAGGAGTACGCCGACGAGTTACAGTCTCATCTCGAGTCAGAAGGGCGATGGGAGTCGGTTCGAAAATCTGTCGCCGCCGACACGTAGGCTGTACTCGAAGCCACAGCACCTATAGGTGCGCTGCCCGACCGTATGAGTATGAGCGACGAAGTCGACACCACGACAATCTCGATCAGCACTGACGATGAGACGACTGACGAAGTGACACTGCCGTCCGGACTCATCGACCTCGTTGCAGAGGGCGACCAGACCGACGCCGAAACGATCGGCGATATTACGCTGCTTTCGTTCGCCAGCCGTGCTCACCACATCGTCCACCACGGGCAGGGAGCAGACGAAGAACTCGAGGCCCAGGAAGCCCGCGTTATGGACCTGTTCGAGGAACGCTTCGGCGTGACCTACGGCGAAGCGACCGGCCACCAGCACTGATACGGACTGCTGTCGGCAGTGACCGCTGATCACCAGAGACGGGATCGGTGATCGGTACAGCAGACCGTATGAGACGGCAGCGAGCCACAGTTCGACTCGAGCGATTTTCCGGCAGACTGATAGCGTCGTGAGTGGCAAACACAGCGACAAAGAATGTAACGGAGCGCTCAGGCACCGACAGCGAGTGCAACAGCAGCCGACGCGATGGGGGGTGCTGTCTGGTCAGCCGATGGTTCCGGACTGTCTGGCTCATCGAGAGACTGTGGCGCTGAATCGACTAGTTCCTCGAACGGATCATCTGCTGGTTCGTCCTCCGGCGACTCTTCGAACGGATCATCTGCTGGTTCGTCCTCCGGCGACTCTTCGAACGGATCATCTGCCGGTTCATCCTCCGGCGACTCCTCGAACGGATCATCTGCCGGTTCATCCTCCGGTGGTTCGTCAAACGGCGCTTCTTCGAGCGGGTCGTCAATCGGCTCTATCGTCACCATCGTCTCGGCAGTGTCGTCCTCACTCGAGACGATAACAGGGTAGTCGCCGGGCTCGAGGGCATCAGTGTCCGCGGTCAGCGTCAGGGGCGAGGATGCACCTTCCTCGAGCGAGATCGATGTCGTATCGACGACGGTCTCACCGACAACCAGTTCGATATCCTGCGTTCCCGTCTCGCCACCGACGTTTTCGATGTCAGCATCGACAGTGAGCGCGACGCCCTGTTCGACGGGCGTGTTCGTGCCCGTAATAGAGACGTCGAATTCGGCTGGATCGGTCGGATCAATCTCGCCAGCCGTCGCCGTTTCAGCGGGTTCGACTGCGTCCGCGTCGTAGTCGTATCTGCTCATGTCGACTGCCCAGACGAGCCGTTCGTCGTCGGTCTCGGGCGTCCACTCGACGGTAAACGTGTTCGTTCCGGGCTCGAGTTCGTCGACTGGGTCGTCCTCGGTTGTCCCCTCGGTGAACTCGCTGTCGACGAACAGGGCCGCGTCGTTCGGATTCTCGTAGCCGAAGGTGACCTCGATCGCGTCCTCGGTCAGTGTCGTCTCTTCGACGCTGAGTTCGGGGAGTTCGGGACGGACCTGCTCGATGCACTCGCTGGCGTCAGGGTTCGGATAATCGATCTCGCCCGGCGTCGCATCGGGCGAGGCAAAGCCGGTGATCGCAGCGCCGAAGTCACCCTCGGGAACGGTGACGGTCGCCCCGGCGTCGGTTTCGGCGACGGTGAACTCGTCGCCAGTCTCGTAGATGATCGTCCCTTCGAACGGCGCGGCGATGTCGTCGCCAACCGTGATCGCGTACTCGCCCATTGTGTTGCCGAAGCCACCCGACTCGTAGAAGCCGGTGGCGACGATGATCGTGTCACCGTCTTCGAACGATCCTGTCACATCGGCCTGCTGGCAGGTGACGAACTCGACGTCGAACAGCTCCGGTTCGGGATCGACCGTGTACTCGAGCGAATCGACCACGAGCTGCTCACCGTCCTCGTCGACGACGGCCACCTCGAGCGTCGCATCGTCCTCGAGTGGGGGCTCGAGATCGAGTGTCTCGGCCTCGACAGTCTCGTCGGCCGGGAACGGCTCACTTTCGGCGAGCTGCTCGCCGTCCTCGTCGGTGACGGTGAGGACGTACTCGACCGATGCGTTCGCTTCCGCGACGGTCAGCGTCTCACCATCACCCGTCTGATCGCTTACCTCGAGCGTCGCTTCCGGCTCCGGCTCGGGTTCGTCTACGAGCGTGTACTCGAGCGAGTCGGTCGCGAGTTCCTCACCATCCGGTCCGACGACGGCGACATCGACAGTTGTAGCCGCCTCGAGCGGTGGCTCGAGGTCGAGTTCCAGCTCGGTAACCGTCTCCTCAGCTTCGAACGTGTCGCTCTCAGCCGCGGTTTCGTCGGCAGTGGCTGTGATGGTGTACTCGACGTCTGCGCTCGCCTCGTCGATGACGAGCGTCTCGCCATCACCCTCCTGGTCGCTCACCGAGAGGGTGGCCTCGGGCTCGGCAGGCTCGCTGACGGTCACGAGCGCCGTATCGAGGACCGGGGCCCCGGTTGGGGTGACGTACGGCTCGTCGTCCGCGCCATCGCTCTCGGCGTACTGGAACGTCTCGTCACCGGTCGTATCGTGGTGGACCACCGCGACGAGTGGCTGGTCGTCTTCGATCGGCGTCTCGAGTTCGATCTCGACGTCGTCGTGGGCGCCGGGTTCGAGGTAGTCCGACGAGCCAAGCACGCCAGCAGGGTCGGCGACGGAATCGCCGCCGTAGATCGCCACGAAGCCGCCTTCCGAGAGGTCGACGCTATCGACGACGACGCTGTCGTCGTCACGCTCCTGATCGGCGAACGTGATCGTCGCCTCACCCTCGAGTTCGTCGATCGCTTCGACGCGCTGGGTGAGTTCGACCTCGAGGAACTGACTGAGTTCGACGTCGTCGTCGATCTCCTCCTGAACGGCGTATGCGGTCGCGTCTGCCGCCGACTCCTGTGTCAGAACCTGCAACTGTGTGATGCTAATTCGCTGATACTGCACTGCTCGAGCGGTCTCCTGACAGGCGGCGCTGGCGGCGAACTGAAGCTGTTCGACGGTCGCATCCTGGTGCTGGACCAGCACACCGCTTGCGCTGCCGGCTGCGAGCACCTGCACCTGCGTGACGTCGATGACCTGGCGCTGTATCACGGCCCCCTCGCCAGCACCGAACGAAGCGGCCTGAATCTGTTCGACGTCGACGACCTGTTGCTGGATCGCCGACTCAATCGCTCCCTGTGACGCACCGACGGCAGCGTATTGGATCTGTGTGATCGAGACCTCCTGTTGTTGGACGAGCACGCCACCAGCAGCCCCGTCAGCCGCGGCCTGAATCTGCTCGATAGTCGCCTCCTGACTCTGTGTTATCGACCCCTTGGCCGCACCGAAGGAGGCCTCCTGAATCTGTGTGATCGAGATCCGCTGGACCTGTTCGATACTGATCGACTGGACCTGTATCAACGACCCCTTGCTCGCACCGCGTGCGGCCGCCTGCGTCTGCTCGACCGTCACCGTCTGTTGCTGGACGAGCGCGCCCTTTGCAGCCCCAGTTGCGGCCTTCTGAATCTGCTTGATCGTCGCCCGCTGGTACTGTTCGATCTCGATGCGCTGTTCTTGCTCGAGGACGAGCTCGCTGCTCCCCTCGAGCGCCCCTGCGGATGCGCCCGCTGCCGCGTGCTGGACGTGTTCTAAGGTGACTTGCTGGCGCTGTTCGACCGTGATCTGCTGGTACTGCTCGAGGACGCCGTAGGCCGCACCCTGTGCGGCTTCTTGGATCGCTGGTGCGTGGGTGATGTCTTTGTCACCGGCCTCGCTCGCCGCCCCGGCAGCGGCCCCGCGAGCGGCGACCTGAATCTGCTCGACGGTCACGCGCTGTTCCTGGGCGACCGCGCCGTGTGCGCCACCCCACGCCGCACTCTGCATCTGACTCGCCGAAACCGTCTGATACTGGGCGAGTGCGCCGTCGGTCGCCCCGCTGACGGCAAACTGGACCTGCTCGGCTTCGACCTGCTGGGCCTGCATGAGCGAGCCGTGAACTGCCCCGGTCGTCGCCTCCTGGACCTGCTCGACGTCGGCTTGCTGGTGTTGGGCGACTGATTCGCGGGCACCCTCGAGCGCTGCCTCACGCTGCTCCTGGCTCACCTCGACACCCTGAGACTGTGCGAGCTCGATTCCCTCGTCGACGCCGTCCTCGACAGCATCATCCTGTTGGGCCGACAGCGATGGCTGTGCGCCGCTGGTAGCACCATCAAGCTCCGTCGGTGGCGCCATCGACACCAGCTCGAGATCGCTGACATCGCCGGCGTCGCTTGCAACACCGATCGAGGCGTGTTGACTCTCGGCAGACGTTTCCTCGCCGTTCACACTGGTTGCAGTCTCGCCCTCATCAACCAGGCCGCTGCTGCCGCCGAGCACCGGCAACGCCATCACGCTCGTCACCATCAACACGGCGACGAACGCCACAGCGACGACACCCCATCTGGTCATCGCTCACGGTCCCCATAGCTCGCTGCTCGTCGCCCCACAGCAGCCGTCGTCGCCTCGACAGGCGACTGTCGTCTTTGGCCCCCGCTGCGATCCCGTTGCCGTTGTACCCGCATGCTCACTGATTGCATCAGTTTCCCATCACCGGACTGAACAAGTGCATAAGCCCCGCGGTCGTTTCAGTCGCCAATCGAACACAATCGCGTATTATCACCCTCGAGAGTCGCAAATAGGGCCGAGAGGCGAGCGGAGCGCCCCACCTCCAGAAGTGGGGTGGATGTCAGGAAATCGAGCGGCTGTTCACAGCGACCGCCGTCGCAACAGCCAACCGGAAGGCGCCCCGACTCGAATACTCGGGAGAGTGATAAGAAGTGAGCTATTTCGTGCTGGTGGCAGGGAAGAAGACAGCGACCGTCTCACGAAAGAACGAATTCACAGTCCTCGTCTCGGAAACCGAAGTGTTGAACTAGGTTTACGAGAGTGAAAGCGTATGGCAACACAACAGAACGCGGTCGACCTCGTCGACGGGGACGTCGTTCGGCAGTTCGCCCGCGCAGCGGTGCTCGCGGCGTTGATCGGCGTGCTAGGTGCGATCCAGATCCCGTATCCACTCTCGCCGGCGCCGATCACCCTGCAGGTACTGTTCGTCTTCCTCGCTGGCCTCGTGCTCGGGCCGGTCTGGGGGACCGCGTCGATAACACTGTATCTCGCCGCCGGGGCGGTCGGCGCGCCGGTCTTCTCCGGCTGGGAAGCTGGACTCGGACCGCTGCTCGGACAGACCGGCGGGTTCCTCTGGTCGTACCCCCTCGCCGCCGGGTTGATCGGCCTCCTCGTCCATCGGGGCACCGACCTCCGCGATCCCGCGTCGGTTCCGCTGCCGATCGTTGTCGGGGCGCTCGTCGCGGGGACGCTCCTCATCTATACCATGGGGGCGGGGTACGCGGCCTGGCTGCTGGCCCTCGAGCCCTGGGAGGCGATCGCCGTCTTCGCGCTTCCGTTTATTCCAGCCGAACTACTGAAGATGGCCGCGGCGATCGCGATCGTTACAAGCGGTCGCATCGAACCGGTCCAGTCGTGAGCCGACGACGTTTCGCGATCGTCTCCCCATGATCGAGTTTCGCTCTGTCTCCTACGCGTTCGACGACGTTCCCGTCCTCGAGGACGTCTCGCTGACGATCGACGACGGTGAGTTCGTCCTCTTTGCGGGCGCCAACGGCAGCGGGAAGACGACCCTGCTGCGCCACTGCAACGGGCTGTTGACCCCCGACTCGGGCGAGGTACTGGTCGACGGAACGCCCGTCTCGGAGAACCTCGTCGCCGCTCGCTCGAGCGTTGGGATGGTGTTCCAGCACCCCCGCGACCAGTTCGTCGCGGCGACGGTCGGCGCCGACATCGCGTTCGGCCCGGAGAACCTCGGACTCGAGCGCACCGAGATCGACCGCCGGGTCGAGAACGCGCTCGAAGCGGTCAACCTATCGGGCCGCGAGGACGAGCGCATCGACGCGCTCTCCGGCGGCGAACAGTCCAGAGTCGCTATCGCGGGCGCGCTCGCGATGGACCCGACCCACCTCGTGCTCGACGAACCCTTCACGGGGCTCGATGACCCCGCCAAACGGTCCGTTCTCGAGCGCCTCGAGTCGCTGTCAGCCGACGGCACCGGCGTCTTGCTCGCGACCCACGATCTCCGGGACGTCCTCACGCTGGCCGACCGCGTTGTCGCCATGCGCGACGGCCGTATCGCCGTCGACGAACCACCTGCTCGCGCACGCAGGGCGCTCTCGGGGCTCGAAGTGCGGGTGCCCGACGCCTGACCATGCTCACGTACGTCCCCGACGACACGCTCGCCCACCGCCTCGATCCCCGTTCGAAACTGGCGGTTCAGATCGGGTTCGCGGCGACCGCGCTGGCCCACACCGGCTCCCGGGCACTGCTCGCGCTCACCGTCGTCGCCGCGCTGATTCTGGTGGCCGCGCGCGTGCCGGTGCTCGAGGCGCTGTACGCCTACCGGTTCGCGCTCGTCTTTCTCGCGCTCGCGCCAGCGATCGCCGCGTTCACGCTCGGTTCGCCGTGGATCGACCTCGAGGACGGAGCCACCTCCGCACGCGCGAGCTACCGGGTCCTCCTCATCCTGCTGGTCAGCGCGGCGTACATCCGCTCGACCCCGGTTCGTGCCTCGCGGGCCGCGATCCAGCGGACGATCCCCGGCAAACCCGGCCAACTGCTCGGGATCGGCGTCGCGCTCGTCTTCCGGTTTCTCCCCGTGTTGCAGGCCGATCTCCGGATGATCCGCGACGCGATGGCGGCTCGGCTCGGGGACGAACGTAGCGCCGTCGACCGTGCCAGTACGATCGGGATCCTTGGCCTCTCGCGGGCGTTTGACCGCGCGGACCGGCTCGCACTCGCCATGCAAGCACGCTGTTTCGCCTGGAACCCCACGCTGCCGGCGCTGTCGCTCTCGCGGCTCGATTACCTCGCCTTCGTCGCGGCCGGCGCGCTCGCGCTCTCGACAGTTCTCTGAGCGCACCGGATCCGTCGGTCAGCGGAGTTTGCCGCCGAGCACCTTTGTGGCGACGAGCACTGGATCCCACGTCGTGTTGAACGGCGGGGCGTACGCGAGGTCGTAGTTCTCGAGTTCGAAAACGGTTGTTTCCTCCATGAGTGCGCCGACGATGGCGTGGCTGCGGTGGACGGCCCCCTCGCCGTACTCGCTGACGAGACTCCCGCCGAGGATACGCCCGGAGTCACGATCAGCGGTCAGCGTGATCGTGACGTCGCCACCCTCGGGATAGTAGCCCGCGCGTGATTTCGCTGTTACCGTCTCGGTGACGGGATCGAACCCGGCTGCTCGTGCCTCGTCGTGGTCGAGAATCCCGGTTCGGGCTGCCTCGGCGTCAAACGCCTTGATCGCCGCCGTGCCGGCAACGTCACCGCCTTCTGTCGGCTGACCGCTGACAGTTTGGCCGACCGCTCGGCCGTGGCGGTTGGCCGTCAGCGCCAGCGGCACGTGCACCGACTCACCCGTCACGGCGTGTGTGGCTTCGGCACAGTCGCCCGCCGCGTAGACGTCCGACGCGCTCGTCTCACGATAGGCGTCGGTCGCGATTGCGCCCGTCTCACCGATGTCGATGCCGGCGGCTTCGGCGAGAGCCGTCCGCGGTCGAACCCCTGTGCCGAGCAACACCATCTCGACGGCGATCCGATCGTCGTCCGTGACGACCGCTTCGACCGCCTCCCCACCGGCGAGTTCCTCGACCGACGCGTTGAGATGGACGGCGACGTCTTCGTCGCGGAGGTGGTCGGCAACGTGCTTGCTCGTCTCCTCGCTAAAGCCTTTCAACAGGCGGTCGCCGCGCTGGAACAGGTTCACCTCGAAGCCGTTCGCCGCCAGCGCTTCAGCCATCTCGATGCCGATGTAGCCACCGCCGACGACACCGACCGGGCCGGCACAATCCTCGAGGAACCGGCAGGCCGGGCCGCGATCAGGCTGCTGGAACGACTCCCCGCCACGCGCTCGAGCGACGTACTCGCGGAGTTCCTTCCCGTCGCTCATCGAGCCGAGGGTGTAGACCCCCTCCCGGTCGGTGCCGTCGATCTCCGGCACGACCGCTTCGGCTCCGGTGGCGATCAGCAGGTGATCATACGATTGGACGACCGTCCCCGACGCCGATTCGGCGGTGACCGTCCGCTCGTCGGGATCGATCGCGACCACTTCGTGACCCGTTCGGAGGTCGATGTCGCGTTCGTCCCGAAACTCCTCGGGCGTGACCGAGACCAGCGCCTCGAGCGACTGAATCTCGCCTTTGACGTAATAGGGCAGCCCGCAGGCCCCATACGAGACCCACTCGCCTTTCTCGAAGACGACGACCTCGAGGTCGGGGTCGTCTCGTTTCGCCTTGCTCGCCGCAGACATACCAGCTGCATCGCCACCAACGACGACGAAAGTATCCGTCATACCAACTCCTGTGTTCGGCAGGGTTGTATACTGTTGGCTGACAGACAGTGTTCGTTCGAGGCGTCGGCCTCGAGCGCTCGGCGTTCGACACAGCGGTGTCTGAGCTGCTCGCCGGCATGGTTCGGTACGAAGGCCATACGCCAAAACGAGTGTGTGAGAGTGTCTGGAGAGCTGTTACACGGACCGTTGAGCGGACGAGAGTAGCGACTTGGGGCAAATACACGTCCGAATTGATACCCTCGAGCGATGAACAGTCGTGGAGAGTTACGTCGCTCCTCACGTACTGTTCGTCGCAAAAAGCAAGCCGGTGGAGGGATTGTGAACCACCTGAACTTCGGTCGCTTCGCTCCCTCGTTCCGTAGTTCAAATCCTCCAGAGCGTATTTGCCGCTCACGGATTTGTTCGCGGCAAAATAAGCCGGTGGAGGGATTTGAACCCTCGACCTAATCCTTACGAAGGATTCGCTCTGCCAGTCTGAGCTACACCGGCGCGATTGCATTCATTGATAGGACCGATACCAGTCATAAGGATTGCGAATCGGCTCGGTTGTGCGATTAACTATCGTGGCCGTCGTCTCGCTCGAGTCGAACGTCCAGACAGACGTTGAGCTCGTGTGGCGCATACGAACGGACTGTGTGCCGGGTTTCGACGCTGACCTCGTACTCGGGTTCAGCAGCGTCGCGGATTGCGCGCTCACCGGGGCCAAAGGGGTCATCCTCGTGCTGGATGTCGTAGTAGTGGAGCACGCAGTCGTCACCCGCGAGGGCAACGGCGGTCTCGAGAAACTCATCGGCGCTGTGGGGGAGGTTCATCACGAGGCGGTCGGCCCAGCCCTCGTACTCGGCGGTGACCTCGCGAACGTCCGCACAGATCGCCGTCACCTGATCTTCGACGCCGTTTCGTCGGGCGTTCTCGCGGAGGTACTCGATCGCGTCCGCGTTGACGTCGACGCCGACACACTCCGCACCGCGTTTTGCGAACGGGATCACGAACGGGCCGACGCCAGCGAACATGTCGACGGCGCGCTCGCCCTCGCTTACTTGCTCGGCGACCCGGTGGCGCTCGGTCGCGAGTCGCGGCGAGAAGTAGACGTCGGCGAGATCCAGCGCGAACTCACAGCCGTACTCGCGGTGGACGACCTCGGTATCCTCGCCCGCGAGCAGGTCCCAGTCGCGAACGCGCGTCTCGCCTTTGACTTTCGATTGCTTGTTCAACACCGTGTCAACGGGCAGATCCGACTCGAGGACGGCGTCGGCGATTTTGCGGGCGCGCACGTCGTCGTCCTCGTCGAGCAGGACGGTCTTGCCGAGTCGCTCGTAAGAGGGGTCGAAGCCGAGCACATCGGCGGGCGTCGTCTGCGTGTCGCGCTCGGGGACGGCCATCGAGACCACCTCGAGCGTGTCCGGAACTGCGCCGGGGTCGGTGACCGGCACGTAGAGGCGCCCATCCTCGACAGTCAGTTCGTACTCGTCGTCGATCAGGTCCGCGTCCGCCAGTTCGCGACGCGTCTGCTCTCCCTCCTCGAGCGACACGCGGACACACGGCACTTCCATACCCTGAAAAACCGGTCGCCTGCCGTAACGGTGACGCTTCGCGGTGGCCGTGGGAACGGCCTCGAGGCACCGTGCCGGTATAGTAGCCACTGCAAGTCACTGCACATCTGATCGCACGACGGCTATGCGATCAGTATGTACATAGTTGCAGTTGTTACGATAAACGGTTTTTAGACTGGCACTGCTAGCGATCCTATGCAGGAACTCACGACCGTAAAGACGGTCCACGAAGAGGGGTCGTGGCTGTTCACGGTGCGAAATCAGTACGGCGAACAAGAGGAGTTCATTCTCGTTCCCTGTGACGACAGCGCCGAGCAGCGCTCGACGAGCAGTCGACCTGTGGCTGACGACGGCGTCGCAGCGTGGGTCAACCGCTGTACGCACGAAGCACAGCGATTCGATACGGGCCGCGGCGTGGCGATTCGCGACGGCCAACTCATCTGCCCTCGACATGGATCGATGTTCAACGCGTGTTCTGGCGACTGTGACAACGGCGACGCTGCCGGGACGACGCTCCCCTCGATCGACATTACTGTCAGCGGCGACGGTACCGTATATCTCACCGATGACGAACTGACGTTCGTTCATGAGGGCGGTGTCGACGAGGACGATGGTCCCGACTCGACGTCTCATATTTCGTTCTGATCGCCGTCTGTACGGGCTTCTGTGTCCGATAATAGAGATGACCCGAGTGTGTGATCTGCTGTGCTCGGTTGGGTTATCACGAGCGGGTGACTGACCACTGGCGCTCGCATTTCGTTGCAGGAGCTCATCCGGAGCCGTTCGTTGCCGGCGAATCCGGAGGACGATCTGACAGCGCACTTCGGTCGTTCCGAAGCGCAGTCGATGGTATTCGGGGCTTGTACTTAAATTTGCTTATTCTAATATAAAGATTAGACTAGGCTAAGGATATCTGCATGTGATCGAGCCGACCGAGTGCGGCTGGCCATCGGGTCAGGGGCGAATCCACTGACTCCCCGCCAAGTGACTCGAGGCCGGGCGTTGGCGACAGGATCGCGAAGTTTCGTTCGCAGCGATCGAGGAGATGGTGTTCCCAGATCGTGTCGTCGATCACAGACCAAATGCAAAGCCACAGCACCGACCAGCGCCATCAGCACGACCAACAGCGTATCGTGGATACGCCAGTAGTGAGCGACGCGTGCTTGATCACGGCCCCTGAAATCCGATCAGCCGCAGCCCGATCAGGCAGACGAGCACGGTCGAACCCTCGTGGCCGATCACCGCAAGTGGGAGCGGAATCCCCGCTATGAGAATGGCCCCGATCATGATCGCGATCGCACCAAACGCGATGGCGAGATTCACGAAGAGCGTTTTGCGAGTCTCACGGCTGAGCGCGAGTGCGTACGGAAGGCGACTGAGTTCGTCGGACATGAGCACGACCTCGGCGGTCTCGAGCGCGACGTCGGTGCCAGCCCCACCCATTCCGACGCTGATGTCGGCCGTCGCGAGCGCCGGGGCGTCGTTGACGCCGTCGCCGACCATCGCCACCGCTTCGTGGCGCTCTTGAAGCCGTTCGATCCGGTCGACTTTCTGTTCGGGCAGCAACTCCGCGTACACCTCGTCGATCCCGAGTTCGTCCGCGATCGACTGGGCCACACGCTCGTTGTCGCCGGTCAGCATGACGATCCGTTCGACACCGAGTTCGCGCAGGCGTTCGATCGTCTCGGCTGCGTTCTCCCGGATCGTGTCGGTGAACGCGAGCCAGCCCAGGACCTCAAGGCCGTCCCCATCCTCGCGGGCGACAAGCACGCTCGTCTTCCCGTCGTTTTCGAGTGATCGGACGGCCTCGAGACCGTCCTCACGTCCAACGATCGTTGCCCCCTCGGTCACCGTCTCGAAGTAGCGGGGGTTCCCGATGTGGATCGTCCGCCCGTCGACCGTCGCGTGGACCCCTTTGCCGACGACGGCCTCGAAGCCGCTCGCGGTGGGTGTCTCGAGTTCGCGTTCCTTGGCCGCCTCGACGGTCGCCTCGGCCAGGTGGTGTTCCGATCGGGACTGGACCGCCGCGGCAAGTGCGAGCAGGCGATCATTGTCGCTCTCGAGGCTCGCCCCCTCCCGAACGGTCACGTCGGTCAGCCGGGTGTTGCCCTCGGTGAGCGTCCCGGTCTTGTCGAAGGCGATGGCGTCGACGGTCGCTGTCCGCTCGACGTGTTCGCCGCCCTTGAAAAGAACGCCCTGGCGCGCACCGGCAGTGATGGCCGAGAGCACCGCCGCTGGCGTCGAGAGGATCACGGCACACGGCGAGGCGGCAACCATGAGCGTCATCGCACGGTAGAACGTGGGATCGAACTCGTGGCCGAGCCCCAGCGGAATCGCGATCGCCACCGCCGTCATCGCGAAGACGCCGAGCACGTATGGCTGTTCTAACCGGTCGATAAGCCGCTGGGTCGGTGCCTTCTCGCTTCGGGCCTCCTCGACCATGTGGATGAGCTTCGAGATGGCTGATTCTTCGGCCTCGCGGGTCACCCGGACCTCGAGGCTTCCGGTCTCGTTGATCGTGCCGCCAAACACCTCGTCACCGGGTGCTTTCGGGACGGGGACGGACTCGCCAGTCAGCGAGGACTGATCGACCGTGGTCTCGCCGGCCTCGACGACGCCGTCCAGTGGAAGTCGGTCGCCAGGACGGACGACGAACACCTCACCGATCTCGACGTCCTCGATGGGGACCGTCACTTCCTCTCCATCACGGAGGAGCTGTGCGGACTCCGGGCGCATCTGCATGAGCGACCGGATCGCGTCCCTCGAGCGCCCGATGGCGTAGTGTTGTAACACGTTCGACAGCGAGAACAGAAAGAGCAGCATCGCTCCCTCGAAGGGGGCGCCGATGGTGAGCGCCCCGAGTGCTGCGATGATCATCAGCAGGTCGATCTCGACGGCAGGCTCCTGGATCGCCTCGATGCTCTCTTTGAGGCCGTACCAGCCGCCGAAGATGTACGCCCCAGCGTAACACGTCCAGACGAGCCACGACGGCCCGCCGAACCAGCTGGCGAGAAGCCCGCCGATCATCCCGACGAAGGTGAGGACAACGAACACCCCCTCCCGGCGGAGCGTCGACCGGTCCGGAGCCGCCTCCTCGTCTTCGACAGCCTCCCTGCGAGGCCCCGATCGATCCATCGCCGTCCCAACCTCGTCGTCGACCTGCTCGGGACTCGAGGGCTGTTGCATGTCCATACGTGTGTTCTCGCCCGGAATAAGTATTGTCAATCAGATCAAATGTTTTAGGATAGCCTAAATAATTCTTTGGTGTGCCGGAACAGTGGCGACAGAATCCGAATCACCAGAGTGGATCGCCGATCACAGACCAGATATAGACGGCGATCGCGACGATGATGATCATCGCGCCGGTCGCGACGTTCCAGTAGTACGAGAGGAAGATCCCACCGAAGACCGCGACCTGTCCGAGTAGTACAGAGAGGATGAGCCCACGGTTGAAGCTCGTGGTGAGCTGCATCGACGCTGCGACGGGGATGACGAGCATCCCAGCGACGAGGATCGCCCCGAGGATCTGCATCGCCGCGACGACGACCAGCGCCGTCAGCACGATCAACAACGTATCGTAGAACCAGACATTGATCCGTGCGAGCCGTGCAGCCTCGCGGTCGAAGGTGATCAGCAGGAGCTGTTTGTGCGTGAGCGCGACGGTCCCGAGGACGAGCATCGTGAGTGCGACCATGAGCTGGACGTTCTCGAAGGGAACGAACAGGATGTCCCCGAACAGGTAGCTCTCGACGGTCGCGCTGAAGACGACGCCGTAGGAGATCACGGCGATACCGACCGCGAACCCACCGGTGAGCATGATCGCAATCGGGATGTCGGCGTAGCCGTCGGTCTTGACGGCGATGTACTGCATCCCGAGTGCGGAGATTGCTGCAGCCACGAGGGCAAACAGGAGCGGGTAGTTCAGACTCGGCACGGCCGCGCCGATGAACAGTCCGATCGCGACACCGCCGAAGGCCGTGTGTGCAAGCGCCTCGCCGATCAGTGCCATCTGCCGGTTGACGAGGTAGGTTCCGACGATCGGTGCGGTGATCCCGATGAGGACGCCGGCAGTGAACCCCCGCTGGAGGAAGCCACTACAGACCAGCCACGTGTCGGTCGCCGAACACGCCGTCCCCCAGAACCGATCGAAGAGGTGTGGGAACACCCAGATGATGAAGCCGGCGAGTGCGAGCAAGACGAGCGGGATACCAAGGGCAAGCGCGGAGAGCTGTCGTCTCGAGGTGTTCGTTCCAACGGCCATCTCAATCCCCGCTGGCACTCGCCGTCGTTCCGACCGCTCGAGTCGAGCTGAATGCCCGGTCCAGCGCGTCGCTCTCGAGGAACTGTTCGGTTGGACTGTGTTCGTACAGTTCCCCGTCGAGACAAGCGATCATGTCGGCGTGTTCGGTAACGACGCCGATGTCGTGTTCGATGAGGACGATCGTGATGCCGTCGTCGTTGAGGTCCTCGAGCAGGTCGTAGAACTGCTCGACCGACCCCGCGTCGACGCCGACGGTGGGCTCGTCGAGTGCCAGCAGGTCCGCCTCGGAGGCGAGCGCCCGGGCGATGTAGGCCCGCTGTCGCTGGCCACCCGACAAGCGGTTGATCCGTCGGTCGGCGAGGTCAGTGATCTCGACTTCCTCGAGTGCGTCGTCGATGATCTCACGGTCCTCGTCGCTCAGTCGCCGGAGTCCGGCGTGTGGATATCGTCCCATCGTCACGACTTCCCGGACAGTGACGGGCATCATCGTCTCGGCCTCGGTCGATTGCTGTGAGACGTATCCAAGCCGAGTCCCCTCCGAGAACGCCGTCGACGGCGTCCCGAACAGTTCGACGCGGCCGGTGTCGGGCGTCTGCAGGCCGAGCATGATCTTCAGCAGCGTCGTCTTGCCCGAGCCGTTCGGCCCGATCAATCCCAGGAACTCCCCTTCGTCGACCGACAGTGAGACGTCTCTCAACACCGGCTGCTCGTCGTAGGCGAAGTGGACGTTTTCGACAGTTATTGCGCGAGTCATAGTACGTTGATTAGTTACAATAGTTTATTTGCTCCACCTACCCAAACCTTTTGATTGGGCTAATTCTACTCCGCCCAGAGCGCCGTCTCGAGTGTCGGCAGGTTCAGCTCTCGGAAGTGGTCGATGTACCCCCAGTCGGGTTCCATCTCGACGGTGGGGTCGATCGCCGGACTGCCGTCCATCTGGGTTTCGACCGGCGAGAGCGGCAGGATCTCCGCGTCGACCTCGTTGGCGAGCGACTCCGCGAGCGGGGCGGGTTCGCCGACGTCGTAGAGGACGTGCTCGATACCGATATCGTCGATCAGTTCTTCGACCCTCTCGACGTCGGCCGCCGAAGCGGCGTCGTCGGGCGAGGTCCCCACCGGCGAGTGAATATTGATATCGTACCGACTGTACCACCACTGGAAGGAGTCGTGAGTGGCGACGACGATGTCCTCGAGTTCCGCCCGGTCGACGATGTCGTGGATGTCCTCGTTGAGTGCCTCGAGTTCGTCGTTGAACGCCGCGGCGTTCGCCTCGTAGTCGTCGGCGTTGTCGGGGTCGATCTTGGCGAGGCCGTCGGCGATATTCTCGACGCCTTCCTGGCACTCGACTGGGTCCATCCACCAGTGTTCGTCGTTATCCTCCGCGGGACTGTCGAAGAACTCGATCCCTTCCGAGGCCTCGATCACGACGACGTCGTCGCGTTCTGAGAGCTGATCTGCGGCGTTGTCCTGCCAGGTCGCGAAGTCACGGAGATAGACGAAGCCGTCGGCCTCGTCGAGTTCCTCGACCGTCCCGGGTTCGGGCGTCCAGTCGTGGCCGTGCTCACCGATCGGGACGAGGTCGATCGCCTCCATGTGGTCGCCTGCAGTCTGTCGAACGAAGTCCCAGACGGCGGGCATCGACGCGAAGACGGTAAACTCCGCATCACTGTCGCCTCCGTCGTCCTGCGGGTCATCCCCGAAACAGCCGGCCAACCCGGCGGTGAGTGCACCGGCACTGAGGGCGGTGAATCTTCGGCGCGAGACGACTCGTGAACCGTTTTCCTTGGATTGGTTCGTCATTACATCTCGGTTTAGTGTACCGCTATTTATATTTTGTGAGGCTAAACTATAGATTAGATATGGCTAAATCAGTTGCTGGCTACTGATCCGGGACTCGAGCGCCGATACGTCGTGCAACGTGTGTCGGTAACGAGACGGGAGCAGCCACGGAATCGGGAACGACCGTGATGAGATCGACGGGTAACACATCGTCGATCGTCAGCGTCGTTCCGGGGTCGATACCGTTTTCGAACAGGTGTTCTCGGATGGCAACATCACGGCCGGGGACTTGAGCAACGACAACGGTCTCACCGACTTCGTATTCGGTCAGTGGGGTGTATGTCGATTCCTCGCTGACAGTCAGCGCAGTGTCCGGAATCGGATCACCGTGGGAGTCTATCGTGGGATCGTCGAGAAACGTCGCTAGGCGCTGGGCGAACTCGTCGCTGATGTGGTGTTCGAGTCGGTCGACTTCCTCGTGAACGTCGGTCAACCGATACTCGAGCTGTTCCGTCAGAAACGTTTCTAGCAGTCGATGTTTTCGCACGAGCGTCGTGACGATCTCCTCGCCGTCATCGGTCAGTTCGACGCCCTTGTACGGTGTGTACTCGAGGAGTCCTCGTTCATCGAGTGTGTCGATCATACTCGAGACAGAGGCGGACGTAACCCCAACCTCGTCGGCGATTTCGACAGTTCGGATCGGGCGGGCATGCTCAGTCTCGAGGGTAGAGATCGCTTTCAGATACTCCTCTGCGATCGGACTGAGGTCCATCAGATAACAACTATGCCACCAATTGTTAATAAAGTTGTGGTGTGGAATAACATAGTTAGTAGAGTCTAATTAGGACACGAACACGACGACACTGTCCGGGGACAGGCCGTACTCGACGACCCCGACGTCGACAGGAGGCGACACGATCTGAAACGGATACTGTCGAGAGCCGAAGGCGTTATCCAAGCCTGGTTGGACTAATACAAAATGTTTTTACTAATTGCATTTTTCGGGGTAGATAATGACGGATGACTCACAGGCAGGCGTGCCTCGAGACACAACGAACGCAGTCGAGAGGGATGGACACCGGCGGCCGCGACGCCGATCCGTCCTGGCCGGACTCGGGACAACGGCTCTCGCGGGACTTGCGGGATGTGCGAGTCTGCTGCCTGCCAGCGAGACGGCAGGTGATCGAACCGTGACGGACACGGCCGGCCGGACCGTCGATGTCCCGGACGACCCCGAGCGCATTCTCGGTATCGGGGCCGGAACGCTCAGACAGCTCGCGTTCATGGACGCGACTGATCGCGTGGTCGGTATCGGAAGCGTCCGTGAGTCCTCGCTGAACGAACTCCCCTATCTCGTGGCCAATCCCGAACTGGGCGAGCTTCCAACCTTCGGCGACCGCGGTGCAGACCGCGACGGCGACGCCGAACAGATCCTCGAGGTCGAACCCGACGTGATCTTTCTCAACGGGGATTCCTCGCGTGCCGACGAACTGGCAGAACAAACGAACACGCCGGTCGTGCTCGTCGACACGGAGAACATCCTGACTGGGGACGGTCGCAAGGTCCTTTATCAGACCTGGAAGACGATCGGCGAGACACTCAGGAACGAAGACCGCGCCGATGCGCTCGAGACGTTCCTCGAGGACACCATCACCGACTTCGACGAGCGTACCGGAGACATCCCCGCCGACGAGCGCGCGGAAGGCTACGCCGCGGCGTTTCGCTTCCGGGGCGCACACGGGCTGTCGACGACCCGTGGCGACACGACGATGTTTCACTATCCTAACGTCGAGAACGCCATCGAAGACGTCGAGAGCCACCAGAACTCCGTCGATCTCAGCCACGAGCAGCTCCTCGAGGCCGATCCCGAGCGGATCTTCATCGACGTTGCAAGCGTCGACCGGGTTCGCGAGGAAGTCGACGAGAATCCGGAGTTCGAGGCACTCACGGCCGTCAAAGAAGGCGAGGTGTACCCCGTCTTGCAGGTCTACCGCGATATGCGTAATTTCGGACCGATGATCGCCAACGCCTACTTCGTCGGGAAGACCGCCTACCCCGATCGCTTTGCGGACGTCGACCTCGAGAGTCAGGTCGACGACGTCTTCGAGGCACTGTTCGGCGAGCGAATATACAGCGGTCACCTGAATGCACAGTTCCCCGATGTCTACCGACCGCTCTTCTGAGCCGGCTGCACACTCGAGTTTTCAGGCCCACTGCGAGGCGACGCGCCGGAAGATCGCCTTTCTCGCCGGGACGACAGCGCTGCTCGCGGTCCTATGGATCGCCGGTGTCGCGGTCGGCTCCGTCACCTATCCAGTCGTAGACGTGGTGACTGCACTCGCCCAGCGCGGCCCCGAGACACAGCAGTTGGCGGTCTGGCACGTTCGGATCCCGCGTGTGCTCGCAGCGACGATCGCCGGTGGTGGCCTCGCGGTCGCGGGTGCGGCGATGCAGTCGGTGCTTCGGAACCCACTCGGTGCGCCCTACACCCTCGGCATCTCGCATGCAGCAGCCTTCGGCGCGGCGATCACGATCGCCGTCGGCACGGCCGGCCTCGAGGGCGGGATCGTCATGCTCTCGATGCAGACGATCGGTGCGTTTGTCGGCGCGATGACAGCGACTGTGGCGATCCTCCTGTTGGTCACCTACCGGGAGGCGACCCCCGAAACGCTGATTCTCACGGGTGTCGCGATCGGCTCGCTGTTCAGCGCCGGGCTGGCGACGATCCAGTACTTCGCGACCGACGCGCAGGTCGCCGAGATCGTTTACTGGACCTTTGGCGACGTGAGCCGGGCGAGCTGGGACGAGATCGGGCTCATGCTCGTGGTGTTCCTCTTCGGGCTGGGCTACTTCGTCCGCAACGGCTGGAACTACGACGTCCTCGACGCCGGAACCGAAACCGCACAGAGCCTCGGCGTCGACGTCTCGTCGCTGCGCATCCGTGGAATGGCCATCGCCTCGCTTCTGACGGCGGTGATGATCTCCTTCGTCGGCATCATCGGCTTCGTCGGCCTCGTCGCCCCCCATCTCGTCCGGATGACGATCGGCGGAACCGAACGATTCTTGCTCCCCGCATCCGCCGTCGTTGGGGCGGCACTGCTCGTCGCCGCCGATGTGTTCGCCCGGACGATCATCTCGCCCGTCGTCTTGCCAGTCGGGATCGTCACCTCGTTTCTCGGTGCGCCGCTGTTCTTGTATCTGACCGTCAAAGGGAGGGAGTACTGGTGATGACACTCGAGATCACCGATCTCTCGTTCAGCTACGGCGACGTGTCGGTTCTCGAGGGCGTCGATCTGACGGTCGAGGCGGGCGAGATCGTCGGCCTGCTCGGCCCCAACGGCTCGGGGAAGAGTACCTTGCTCAAATCCATTCACCGGATCCACGAGCCCGACGGTGGGCGGATCGAGATTGACGGGCGAGACATCGAGGCGTTCGGTCCACAGGAACTCGCTCGAGTCGCCAGCTACGTGCCCCAACACGACGACGGCGCGTTCCCGGCGACGGTTTTCGAGACGGTCCTGCAGGGACGACGCCCGCACGGGGGATGGTCGCCGAGTGCAGCCGACCGCGAGGCGGTTGCCGAGGTCTTAGCACGACTCGACCTCGAGCAGTTCGCCACCCGCCGGCTGGGCGACCTCAGCGGCGGTCAACAGCAGAAGGTGCGTTTCGGGCGCGCGCTGGTCGGCGATCCGTCGGTGATGGTACTGGACGAGCCGACAAGCGCACTCGACCTCAAACATCAACTCGACGTGATGGAACTCGTCACCACGCACGTTCGACAGCGAGACGTGGCGGTCGTCGCGGCCTTACACGACCTCAATCTCGCCTCACGATACTGTGATCGTATCGCGTTGCTTCACGACGGCGAGATCCACGTCGTCGGCCCACCGACGGTACTGACCCCGGAGACGATCCGAACCGTCTACGGAGTCGACGTCTCGGTGTTTCACCACGAGGGACGGCGATTTATCGTTCCGGAGGGCGCTTCGGATCGGACGGAGGCCGGGGCGGAGCCCCAACTCGAAACGTTATAGCACGCGCTGGCGCTAGGCCCGTCATGCTCACCTTCATCGGTCTCGGACTCTACGACGAACGATCGATCACCGTCGAGGGCCAGGAGGCGCTTCGCAACGCCGATCGCGCCTACGCCGAGTTCTACACCAGCAAACTGATCGGCACGACCGTCGACGATCTCGAGTCCCACCACGGCGTCGACATCGAGGTTCGCGACCGCGCAGGCGTCGAACAACACCCCGACGACATCCTCGCCGCCGCCGAAGACGAGGACGTCGCCTTCCTCACCGCGGGCGATACGATGATCTCGACGACCCATGTCGACCTTCGCTTGCGCGCTCACGACCGGGGTATCGAGACGCGGGTGATCCACGGCGTGACGGCCCAGACGGCCACGAGCGCGCTGACCGGCCTCCAGAACTATCGCTTCGGAAAGGCGACGACGCTGCCGTTCCCCTATGCGCACGGCGCTGACGGACTTCCGGCGAGCGTAACGAGAACGATCGACGACAACCGCGAAGACGGCCTGCACACCGGCGTCTATCTCGACATCAAAGTCGACAACGAAGCCGCGACGAACCGTCTCGAGGGCGACGAGACGGTCGAGGAGTACATGACCGCCGACGTGGGTGCGGCACTGCTCGCCGAGGAGTACCCCGACCTCGTCGGCGTCGTCGTCGCCCGCGCAGGCAGCCCGGACCCACTCGTCGAAGCCGACACGATGGCCGCCCTTGCCGAGCGCGAGTTCGGCGACCCGCTGCATCTGCTCGTCGTTCCTGGGGACTGTCACCTGCTCGAGGCAGATGCGCTGGTCGAACTCGCCGGTGTCGATCGCGACGACCTCGACATCGTGTAAGCGGATTGTCGTAGCCACTGGCCGTCACTGCACACCCCACCGCACAATGGCTGTACGATCAGTGTGGAACCAAACGGAGTCGGCCATCGTCTGAAACCACTTGAGACGGCCTGAAACGGTTCTTAACAAGTCGGTAAACGGCCTCAGACGGAGCCGAATCCGGCTTCGACCGGCGTTGGTACGGTCTGCGATTCCGATAGCCCGGGACACCTGTCGGGCGGTCGCGGGCACACCGGAACTGAGGGAGGAGTGCCCGTGGAATCATTTAACAGCTCTATTAACAAGTACACCGGCTGGTACGACTCTGGTAACAACAGATGAACAACGAACGCAACTCGAGCGATGGACGCTCTCGACGGTGGCTGTTGACCACGGCCGGAGTGACGTCAGCTGCGCTGGCAGGCTGTACGGATATGCTCCCGGAGGCGGACTCCGTGACGGATGGAGTCACCTCGCAGGACGATGACGATGGGAGCGGCGCTGGAGGTGCAAGCGGCCAGAGTCGCTGGCCTGCGATCGACGAGGGCGAGTCGCTTTCCGACTTCGAAACCCTCGAGGAGTGGAACGCCTGGGAAACCGAACTCTCAGCTGCGCCAGACGAAGCGCGGGTCGGCACGCAGGCAGCCGTCATCGAGAGCGAGGACCGCGAAGCCAGTATCAACCTCCGCTTCCCCGACGGGCTCGACCTCCGCGAGTGGGATACGTCACTCGCGGTCAAGCCAGAAGCCACAGACCGGATCGTCGTCGAATTCCTCGCGCCGGACCGAGACGCACGGCTCAACACCGTCCGAACGATCCCTGACGAGTTCGACGGCTGGTTCCGCCTCGACTGTGGCTACGAGCACAAACCGGAAGGCGAGCCGGACCTGTCGAACGTGACCCGTATCAACATCGTCGCAGTGGGGCCGGAAGACGAGACCACCAGACTGCTCGTCGACGATCTCCGCCGGACCAAGGGAGCCGACAACGGCAAAGCGATCCTGGCGTTTTACGGCGGCCACGACTCCCATTACGACATCGCCGCGGAGATGCTCGAAGAACGCGGCTGGACGGCGGCAGCCGCCATCAGCCCCGACCGAATCGGCGACCAGGGCCGGATGGGACAGACCCAACTCAACGAGCTGCAGGATCGTGGCTGGGACATCTGCTCGTATCCTCGAGTCTCGATGGCCCTGCCGGAGATGCCCGAAAGCCGGCAACGAGATGTCCTCGAGACGAATCGGGACGCACTCGAGGACCACGGCTTCGAAGACGGCGCACGCCACCTGTTCATCCCCGAGGATCGGATGGACGCGACGACCAACGAACTCATCAGAGATGTCCACGACTCGGCGTTCCTCTTTGGCTCCTGTACGTCCGGCGTACCACCGACCGGGATGGACACGATTCCGCTGATTTGGGGACCTGCGCTTCACAACGGCGTGCGTCGCCACATCAATCTCGCTGATCAGTATCAGCTGCTCACCGTCCTGCGAATTCCACGGATCGTCGACGAGGAGGACGTGGGCCCGGACGAGAACCGGATGTCGCTCGACGATTTCGAACACCTGCTCAATCATCTCGAGCACCGCGGGCTCGATGTCATCACACCGTCGGATCTCGTCGACGGCACGTTCGAAAGCGACGACGACGGTGACGAGACGTTCAGCGACGGTCGGCCAGAGGGGACGATTCTCGAGGCAGGCCAATCCTACGCGTTCGAGGGATCGGAATCGTCCGAGTCGCTGACGATCAACCTCGACGACGGCGTTCTCAGCGCGAGTTTCTCCCACAACAGCGACGGCGAGTTCAGCGTTGACCTGATCGCGACGGGCAACGGTCGCGACGACTCGCTGGTGACCACCTCCGGGATCACCGCTGGCGAGTCGATCGCCGCAGTCGAAAGCGGAACGTATCGACTCGAGGTCGCCGCGGACGGGCCATGGTCGATCGATCTCTTCCAGCCAGCGATTCACGCAACCGACCTCGACGAGCCACCGGTAGACGTCACTGGCACTGGATCGGGCTACGTCGGCCCGATCTGGTCCGACGGCGATCTCAGACTCGAACTCACCCACGACGGCGACGGTGCGTTTGTCGTCGACGGCTACGGTGCCGACGGGAGCAGCGAATCGATCGTCAACCAGACCGGCGCGGTCGACAACTCGCGGTCGTACCGCGCGGGCGGGACCGTCTGGCTCAATATCGAAGCCGACGGCGACTGGTCGCTCGAGGTCACCGAGGCCTGAGACCGGCTTCGATCCCGATTTTCGGGACAACCGCGGGATAGTTGCGGCTGCACTGCAGTCGACAGTCAGGAACCCGTCTGCGACGCCGAGTCCTCGTCACTCCTCGAGGACGCGCTCGAGTCGGTCCAGAAACTCGCCGGGCACCTCGATATGTGGCGTGTGGCCGGTGTTTGCGAAGACGATCTCCTCGAACTCACCGCCGGCGTCAGCGTACGACTCGAGGACAGCCCGAGTCTGGCCGACCATCGGCTGGGGCGGGAAGACGTCCGTCCCGGGCCAGTCCGGCATCGCACCCATCTTTCCGAGCGTGCCGGCGTCGAACAGCGACTCGTTGGAGACGATCTGATCTGACGCGCCGCGGATCCAGGTGATGGGTGGTTTCTGGTCGGGGTCGATCTCGGTGATCGCCTCGAGCGAGCAGTACTTCGGCGAGATGGCGTTGTTGACGCCGTGCTCGCCCGGTGCAACGCCAGGCCAGTTCTCGCTCGGTGTCGCATCACCCGGGTAGTGCTCGTCGCCAGTGGCCGTATCGAGCATGCCGGTCAGATACGATTCCTCTCGCTCCGGGTCGAAATTGTGGGTCGGATTAACGTAGAACGTCCGCAGTATTTTCCGCGGAGACGACTCCCCACCCTCGCTGCGGTCGCGGTCTGCGAGGCCGGCGACGAACTCGTCGTTGCCGAGGCCGCCGCCGGAGCCAGCGTAGTCGTCGAAACAGGGCGTTCCCTCGAGGTCTTTCGTCCCGCCGAAGCCGTACGGCGAGAGCGGGTTGATGAGGACGAGCGAGTCGACCGCGTCGGGATTATCGATCGTATACCGCATCGCGACCCCGCCGCCGTTCGACCAGCCAACGAGCGTCAGTGGCTCCTCGAGTTCGAGGTCGGCGAGCAGCGCCTGAAGATCGCCCGCGAAATCGCCGAGCCCGTTCGTCGCATCGACTGGCTTTCGCTCCGAATCGCCGTACCCTCGCAAGTCGGGCACAATCGCCTGGTACCGGGCTGGCAGATTGGCCATGAGATCCTCGAAAAACCGCGAGGAGGAGACGTTGCCATGGAGGAGTACGACGGTGCCATCTGTTTCGGCCGACTCGCTTTGGCCACCCGACTCGAGGACATGTGTCTCGAGTCTGTCGGTGTCGACGATACGTGAGCTGACGCCGGCGAGGGTGTCGTCTCGAGTCATGGGCAGGCGCTACCACGTGGCCCGTTATAACTGTAAGCCGGCTGACGGTCAAAACAGCAGGACCGTTCGAAAACGACTGCGGCGACGATCAGAACGTGGCGACGCTGCGTTACAGTCGGTCGACGATTGCGTCCGTCACGTCGTCCGTCGAGGCGTCGCCGCCCAGATCCGCCGTTCGTGGGCCTTCCTCGAGCGTGGCCTCGACGGCGTCGTTGATGGCCGCTGCCTCCTCCTCGTAGCCGAGGTATTCGACCATCATCGCGGCGGAGATGATCGCCGCAGCCGGGTTCGCGACGCCTTCACCAGCGATGTCGGGTGCGGTGCCGTGGACGGGTTCGAACAGCGCGCGCTCGGTGCCGACGTTGGCGCTTGGCAGGAGGCCGAGCCCGCCGACGAGACCGGCTGCGAGGTCCGAGAGGACGTCGCCCGCGAGATTCGGACAGACGACGACGTCGAACTGCTCGGGGTCGAGACAGACGTGCGTCGCGAAGGCGTCCATCAGCACTTCGTCGGTTTCGACGCCGTGTTCGTCGGCGACCTCGGCGACGGTGTCGCGGAACAGGCCGTCGGTCTCGCGCATGACGTTTGCCTTGTGGACGATCGTGAAGCCGTCGTGGTCGTCGGTGTCGACGTAGTCACAGGCGAACTCGGCGAGCTCTCTCGATGCGGACTCGGTGACGACGCGGGTCAGCGTAGAGACGTCGTCGGTCAGGCGGTCTTCGTGGCCCGAGTAGACGCCTTCCGTGTTCTCTCGCAGGAAGACCAGATCCGTCTCGGGACGGACGGCGTCGATGCCGGGATACGCCTTCGCGGGGCGGATGTTGACGAACGAGCCGACTGCATCTCGGAGCGGCAGAATGACGTCGGCCGCCGTCTCGCCGGCCGCACCGAACAGCGTCGCGTCGGCCGAGGCCGCCAGCTCGTAGGTCTCCTCGGGCAGCGCCTCGCCGGTTGCTTCTTTGACCGCGTCGCCAGCGTCGGCTTCGACGAACTCGAAGTCGATGTCGAGCGCCTCGAGGACCTCGATCGCGGCTGGTGTGACTTCCTGTCCGATTCCGTCGCCAGGGATGACGGCGATTTCGTGAGTCATGTCTGCATCTCTCTGTGGGTGAGAAAAGAGGGTATCGATACGGGCGACGCTCAACAGTCGTACTCGAGTCGCTCGTAGACTGTCGGCTCGCCGACCGGGCCATCAGGATCGACGGGCTGTTCGACAAGCGAAATAGTCAGCGAGTCGACCTCGCGGTCCGTCCGTTCACAGAGGGATGCGGCCGCCGATTCGTACTGCGTCTGGTCGGCGTAGCGCAGCTCCATCCCGTAGCGTTTCCAGAGCGTGCTCGGATACGTTTCCGCGGCAGTCGGCGGCCGGTCGTGGTGTGCGTTGGCGATGTCGACCGTCTCGCCGGACTCGAGGGTCCCCTCGATGGCGTACCAGCTGTGCGCCGATGGTGGGGTCGGTGCGAAAAACGTCCAGCCCGCCTCGTCGAGTTCACCCTCCACTGCTGGCGTGTCGACGACGCCGATCCCGGCTGCCTGCCAGAGCAGACTCGAGAGCAGCAGACATGCGACGAGCCCGGAGACAACGAGTCGACGACCGCGCCCGGGGCGAGACGGCGCGTCGTCTTCCACCGTGTTCGCGGGCGCGTCGTCACCGTCTCCCGCCGAGCGAGCGCCGAGCCGGTTTTCGAGGTCGAACGCAACGAGGAGCCGCTCGAGCCGATCCCAGACGCCCGGCGGGAGGAACAACAGTAGGCCGGCGGTCATGATGAACGGGAACACACCCAGCCGCATCGTCGCCGCCATCCCGAGGTGTGTCGCGACGAACGCCGCCACGAGCGCGATGCGACGCCATCCGGTGGCGACGAGCAACAACGCGCCGGCGGTCAACACGGCCGTCCAGAGCCAGTTGGTCGCGGCGAGCACCGTCGGGTACGCCGACAGCGCCGGTCCGAGCAGCGTGAGATACTGATTCAACTGAAAGATCTGCTGGACCGCCGTGCCGTTCATCCACGGCCCGCTCTGAAACTTGAGCACCGCGTTCGTCACGTAGATGGCCACGAAGTGGATCAGGATCGCCGCCGTTGCGATCGAGCACACGCGACGACCGTGAGGGTCGGGCTGGCGACGGGCCTCGAGCGACCACCGGGCCTCGAGCGGGAGGAACAGACCAAAGAGCAGGAAGCTAAGCAGGATCGTGTCACCGCCGTTAACCAGATGTGGATTTCGGGCGTGCAGCGACGCGAAGAGGACGAGTGAGCCAAGCGCCGCGAGGCGGGTTCGATAGCCAACGAGCAGGAGGAGTGCGAATCCACCGGCGAGCGCGAACAACACCGCCTGGAACCATGCCGCCCCGGACAACGCGTGGATCGATACCCGTCCGACCATCGGATACGCCTCCAGAAGCGTCGACCGCGGAAAGACGCCCGCGTCGGTGTAGAACGTGTCCAGCCCCGGCAACCGGAGGAGTGCGAGATCGGCGAGCAAGAGCACGCCAAGTGCGATCCGGAACGCACCGAGGGCTCGCTGGTCGATGCCGAGACGCGACTCGAGGGCCGCTCGGAACGACTCGAACCCTCTCGAGCGTCGCCGCTGGGTCGGTGTTCGATCAGTGGGAGGGCCTGTCATGGGGGCTGAAATCGAAGTGGCCCAGGGTTGTCAACAGTACTATAAGTGTTTTCTCCCTTTCGACGGCGACAGATGCGAAACCGTATCGCGGGGCAATCCCGCCGAGATGGCGGCCACGACGGTTTCAGGGGCTGCTAACGCTGGACGTGATCCCCACTGCCTCGGCGATCGCGCGCCGTTTGAGCAACACGAACCCGAGGGCGACGAGCCCGAAGCCGGCGATCGTCAGCGCACCGATCGACTCGTCGAGCAGGAACACGCCTGCAACCGTCGCGACGATCGGGACCACGTAGGCGACGAGCGCCGCCTCGAACGCGCCGTGTTGCTCGAGGATCCGGAAGTAGATGAAAAAGGCAATCGCCGTCGAGAAGACGCCGAGGTAGACCAGCATGACGAGCGCCATCGGAGCGACCGCGTCGGTGGTGGGGAGCTCACCGAGCAGCAGGCTGCCGGCGTGTAAGACGAGTCCCCCCACGAGCATCGACCAGCCGACGAGCGGGACTCGTTCAATCGTCGGTGCGGCCCGCTGGACGACCACGCCGCCGAGGGCGACGCTGACGACCTGGCCGATGACAAGCAGTCGTGCAACGGTGTCACCTGCAAGCAGGTTGGCCGGATCCGGCTGGACGACGAGGCCGATGCCGAGAAAGCCGATCGCAGCGCCGACGGCACCGACCGCCGAAAGGCGCTCGCCGAGCAACAGGATCGCCCACAGGGCCGTAATGATCGGAACCAACCCCTGCAAGATGGCGGCGACGCCGCTGGGGACGGTCTGCTGCCCGATGAACAACAGGCCGTTGCCGGCGACGAGAAAGAGTCCACCGCCCGCGATCGCAACGAGGTTGTTCCGCCCGGTGGGTCGCCAGTCGTCGGTCAGCACGACGGCCGCCGCCAACAGCAAGACAGCTGCGATATCGTACCGGAAAGCCGCAAACAGCAACGGCGGGAGATACTCGAGGCCGACCGAAATCGCTGGAAACGAGAGTCCCCACAGCACGGCGAGGACCAGGAAAAGCGACACATCGAGGACACGGGACATACGATATACTAGGGTTGAATCTCCGAAAGCGCTGGCGGTTTCGATACTGGGACTGTCGGCTATCGTCGCTAGTCGATCGTGTGAGCGGATTAGAGCCCGATCTATCCGAAATCAGCGTTGAGGTTGTCTGTCTCGGTTTAGAGTTGGAGATTACAGGGGTCCTAAACTTTCGAAAATTAACGGAAAGGCAGGAAAGGCAGTCGAACATAGGTAGGCGTATGACCGAATCCGACACAATCGCTCGAACGGTCCTCATCGTACTCTTCGCTCTGGTCGCAGTACCACTCGTGATGATGGGTGTCACAGTGCCGATGATGGGTGGAATGCACACTGGAGCGTGGGGAACCGGGATGGGAATAGGTGCCTGGCTGTGGATGGCACTGCTCCCACTCCTCTTTCTGTTCCTGCTCGGCTACGGTGGCTATCGATTGCTGGGGAGCCACGACGACACCGCTGTCGAGGAACTCAGACGGGCATACGCTCGTGGAGAGTTGACACAAGAAGAATACGAAAAGCGGCGACACCGGCTTGAAACCGGTTTCGACGAATGAATACTATTTCACGGAGGTAACGAATGTTCTGGTCACTTCTACGAACGGTCGGCGATGGACTCCTGCTCGCTGGAGACTTCTTGTGGCAGGCACTCTGGGCGCTCTTACTGGGCTTTATGCTCTCCGGGGCGATTCAAGCGTTCGTCTCCAAGGAGGGAATGGTCCACTACATGGGCGATGCAAGTCCGAAATCCATTCTCTATGCGATGGGGTTCGGCGCAGCATCGACGTCCTGCTCGTTCGGAGACATCGCAGCGACAAAGACACTGTTCAAGAAAGGGGCCCATCTGCTCCCCACTGTGGCGTTTTTGATCGCCTCGACGAACTTCGTGATTGGGCTCACGTTCGTCATCTGGGCGCTCATTGGGTGGGAGTTTGCCCTCGCGCAAGCGGTCGGCGCACCGATTTTCATCCTGATTGCTCTCGTCTTCGTCCATAGTATGATCCCGTACGACGAAGCACGACAGGTCAGAGAACGCCTCATCGAAAACGAAGAGCCAGTCGTTACTGATCCAGTGTGCAAGATGCGTCTCAACAGGGAAAACGGCATTCCGGACACTCACAAGAACGAAACTGTCTACTTCTGTTCGGAGGGCTGCAAGGACCTGTTCGAGCAGAATCCGGACGTTCACACGACATCATGGAAGGAGAAGATCACGTCGTGGAACGGCTGGGTCGAGGCGGCAAATCAAACACTGAAGGACCTCAAGATGCTCTGGAAGGAGCTCGCGATCGGCTTTCTCTTGGCGGGACTTGTCGCGGCTGCCGTTCCACAGACGTTCTGGACGCTCTTGTTTGAGGGTGGCGGCGTCGGCGTCACCCAGATTGCGTACAACAGCGTACTCGGTCCACTAATTTCCCTGGCCACGTTCGTCGGATCGATCGGGAACGTCCCCTTAGCTGCCGTGCTGTGGAGTTCGGGCTTTGCCTTCGCAGGCGTCATCGCGTTCCTTTATGCGGACCTGATCGTGCCGCAACTGATCCGGATCTATCGCAAAATCTTCGGAAAGAAAATCGGCACCCGATTGTCGATCATCCTCTTTGTCTCGATGGCGATGACCGGGTTCATCGTATACTATCTGTTCACAGCGGTCGGACTCGTTCCGGATCCGACCGTAACGGACGCACGAGACGGTATCACTATCTTCGGCTTTGAGCCAGTGACGATCCTGAACGGTCTGTTCCTGCTCATCGCAGTTGGCTTTGGTGTCCTTCTTGTCCGAGGGAAAAAAGGCGCGCCTGGAGATCGAACTGTCCACGACCCGGTGACAGGGGCCGAACTCACGGTCAAGGACACGGACTTCTGTACAGTCTACGACGAGTCGATCTACTATTTCGAGAGCGAGCACTCACGCAAACAGTTCAGGAACTCCCCGGAAGCGTATCTCTAGTGGTGATATTGATGATTGATCGTCTCGAGCGCGACGGGTAAAACGGCAATCGATGGTCGAAGCTACGATTGACGCCTACTCTGCTTCGGGAATCGCGGCGTCGTCGACGTACGGCAGTTCCTGGGCCAACTTCGTCACTTCGCCGGCGTTGGACTTCATCAGCGCCGTCGTGTCCCAGACGCCCTCGACGAGGGCTTTGCGCTGAGCGTCGTCGACGGTGACGTCGATCGTCTGATCACCGTAGGTGACTGTCTCAGCCTCGACGTCGATGTCGATCTCTTTGTCGGGGTTCTCGTCAACCCACGCCTGCAGTTCTTGGATCGTCTCGCTGTCGGCCGTCACGGTCGGGATGCCGAGGGCGAGACAGTTGCCCGCGAAAATCTCGGCGAAGCTCTCGCCGATGATCGCGTCGATGCCCCAGCGCATCAGCGCCTGCGGGGCGTGTTCGCGCGAGGAGCCACAGCCGAAGTTGCTGTTGACGACCATCACCGACGAACCCTGGAACCGATCCTCGTTCATCGGATGGTCTTTCTGGTTGTCGTCGTCATCGAATCGCAGGTCGAAGAAGGCGAACTCGCCCAACCCGTCGAAGGTGACGACCTTCATGAATCGCGCGGGAATGATCTGGTCGGTGTCGATGTCGTTGCCACGGATCGGAATGCCCGAGCCGGAGACGTAGTCGACTTCCGGAATCTCGACGTCGTCAGTGCCAGTCATGCGGTGGTCACCTCCTTCAGTTCGCGCACGTCAGTTACTTCCCCGGTGACCGCCGCCGCGGCGACCATCTGCGGGTTCATCAGGACGGTGCGTCCGTCCTTGCTGCCCTGTCGGCCGACGAAGTTCCGGTTCGAGGAGGAAGCAGAGGCCTCGTCGCCCTCGAGTTGGTCTTCGTTCATGCCGAGACACATCGAACAGCCGGCGTTGCGCCACTCGAAGCCGGCTTCCTCGAAAGTGTCTTTCAGGCCCTCCTCTTCGGCGGTGTGCTGGACACGCTGGCTGCCGGGGACGACCAACGCACGGACGTCATCGTCGACCTGTCGGCCCTCGATGATCTCGGCGGCACGGCGCAGGTCGGGCAGGCGAGCGTTCGTACAGGAGCCGAGGAAGGCGACGTCGATGTCGTAGCCTTCCATCGTCTCGCCGGGCTCGACACGCATGTGTTCCTGAGCGCGTCGGGCCGTGTCCTGTTTCTCCTCGGGCAGGTCCTCGGGTGTCGGGATCGGCTCGGTGACGCCGACGCCCTGACCGGGCGTGGTTCCCCACGTGACGACTGGCTCGAGGTCGCTTGCGTCGATGGTGACGATGTCGTCGTACTCGGCGTCCTCGTCCGATCGGATCGACTCCCAGTACGGTTTGAGTTCGTCGAACTTCTCGGGATTGTCCTGGAAGTAGTCGGTCTCCTCGAGCCACTCGTAGGTGGTCTCGTCGGGGTTGACGTAGCCCGCGCGAGCACCGCCTTCGATCGACATGTTACAGATCGACATCCGACCCTCCATGCCGAGGTTCTCGATGGCCTCGCCGGCGTACTCGTAAACGTAGCCGACGCCGCCTTCGGTACCGAGTCGGCGGATAATCTCGAGGATGATGTCTTTCGCTTCGACACCCTCGCCGAGTTCGCCGTCGACCTGGATTTTGCGGACCTTCTGTTTCTCCATCGCGACGGTGCCCGTCGCGAGCACGTCACGAATCTGGCTGGTTCCGATCCCAAACGCGAGCGCGCCGAACGCGCCGTGTGTCGAGGTGTGGGAGTCCCCACAGACGATCGTCTTGCCGGGTTGGGTGAGCCCCTGCTCCGGACCGATGACGTGGACGATCCCCTGATCGCCCGATGTCGGGTCCGAAAAGTCGATGCCCGCCTCGCGGACGTTCTCCTCGAGTTCGGCCATCATCTCTTCGGCGGCATCTTCCTCGTACGGACGGGACTGGTCGGCCGTCGGCACGATGTGGTCGACCGTCGCATGAGTCAGCTTCGGATAAGCGACCTCGAGGTCGCGCTCGCGGAGCATCCCGAACGCCTGCGGGCTCGTGACCTCGTGGATGAGGTGAAGCCCGATGAACAGCTGATCCTGTCCAGTCGGCAGCGTGGTGACTTTGTGTCGATCCCAGACCTTGTCGTACAGTGTTCCCTCACTCATTCTGCGTCCTCTACGGTGTCTTCGTCTTCGTGTTCGCTCCCGCGTTCGAAGACACGGTTTGCGTCGGCCGCCTGCTTGGGCGGCGTGTGATCGACGTCTTTCATCGTTCGGCTCTCGGTGCGCCCGTTCCGATCCGTCGCAGTCGGTTTACGTGGCTCACCGCCGTCTGTCGCGACGGTTGGCCCGCGGCTGAACAGTCGACCAGCCGTCTCCCCGGTGTAGGGGTTGGTGTGGCCAACGTCGGCCATTGTCTCGGGTGTGTCGTTTTCGCTCATTGTCGTGTGTGCTTAGTCGTCTGCCGCCACTTCGGCGGACTCTGCTTCGGAGTCGCTCTCTTCGTCGGCCCAGGCGAACAGGTCGCGCAGTCGGGCGCCGACGTCTTCGATCTCGTGTTCCTGTTCGGCCTGTCGGAGCTGGCTGTAGCTTGGTCGACCGGCCTGGTTCTCGAGGATCCACTCGCGCGTGAACTCGCCGTTTTGAATCTCCTCGAGGACCTCGTCCATGTTCTCACGAACGTGGTCGTCGACGATGCGGTCGCCACGGGTGAGACCGCCGTACTCGGCGGTGTCGGAGACGGAGTTCCACATCTCCATGTTGCCGCCTTCGTACATCAGGTCGACGATCAGTTTGAGTTCGTTGAGACACTCGAAGTACGCGATTTCGGGCGAGTAGCCCGCATCGACCAGCGCCTCGTAGCCGTGTTTGACCAGGGCGGTCACGCCGCCACAGAGGACGGCCTGCTCGCCGAAGAGGTCGGATTCGACTTCTTCCTGGAACGTCGTCTCGATGACGCCGGCGCGGGCACAGCCGATTGCCTTCGCGTATGCGAGCGCTCGCTCCGTCGCGTCGCCGGTCGTGTCCTGATAGACTGCCAGCAGACCGGGCGTTCCCTCGTCGTTCTCGTAGTTCCGGCGGACGAGGTGGCCCGGACTTTTCGGGGCGACCATCGTCACGTCGACGCCTTCTGGCGGCTGAATCTGGTTGTAGTGGATGTTCAGCCCGTGGGCGAACTGCAGCGTGTCGCCGGCCTCGAGGTTGGGTGCGATGTCGTTCTCGTAGACCGTCGCCTGGACGGTGTCGGGAACGAGTACGGAGACGTAGGAGGCCTGCGAGACGGCGTCGGCAGGCGTCGTCACGGTCAGTCCGTCGGCTTCAGCGGCCGAGCGCGACGACGAACTCTCGCGCAGACCGACGACCACGTCGACCCCGCTCTCGTGGAGGTTCAGCGCGTGGGCGTGGCCCTGGCTCCCGTAGCCGAGGACGGCTACGGTCTCGTCGTCAAGCATCGATTCGTCTGCGTCGTCATCGTAGTAGATGTCGGTGGTGAATTCGTCAGTCATCGTCTGCAGTTTGGGCGTGGGGGTGTTTTTCCTGTCGATTCATCTCGTCGGCGGCACCCGCTGATGCGGGTGCGGCTGTTTCGTCGGTCCCACGGGCGAGTGCCGTCAGTCCAGTCCGGGAGATCTCCCGAATGCCGAACTGACTGAACGTCTCGACCGCAGCCTCGATTTTCTGGCGTGCACCCGTGATTTCGATCGTCGCCGTCTCCGGACACGAGTCGACGGTCTTGCCGCCGTACATCTCTGCGACAGCAGCGACCTGGTCGGGTCGGTCGGCTGCGACTTTCACGAGCGCAAGCTCTCGGCGCATCGCGTCGGGCTCGAGTTCGCGCACCGAGATCACCGGCACCAGCTTTCGCAGCTGCTTTTTGATCTGGTCGATACCGGGGTCGGGCTCTTCGACGACGACCGTGATTCGGGCACGCTCCTCGTCTTCGGTCGGGCCGACGGTCAGGCTCTCGATGTTGAACTGCCGTCTCGAGAACAGCCCCGAGACGTCAGAGAGCACGCCGGGTTCGTGTTTGACCAGCGCCGAGATGACCGTTCGGCGAGGGTCGTGTCTCGCCTCGACTTCGGGATCGATACGAATGCCTTGCTTGTTGCGCCGACCAGCGGGTGTCGGTCGCTCTTCCGGTGGTGGGCCTTCTAATCCGCGTTTCATAGTTGATCCTCCGTGAGTGCGAACTGTCCGTTGTCGCCGCCACTTGGCACCATCGGGTAGACGTTCGCTTCGGGGTCGATGTGGACGTCGATCACCGAGGGGCCGTCGTAGTCGATTGCCGCCTCGATCGTCTCTGCGACGTCATCGTAGTCGTCGATACGGAAGCCGGCTGCGCCGAAGGCTTCGGCGAGCTTGTCGAACTCGGGCATCCAGTGGTAGTCCGACGCGGAGTGACGTCCCTCGAAGAAGGCGTCCTGCCACTGCCGGACCATCCCGATGTACTCGTTGTTGAGCACCGCGACGGTGATATCGAGGTTCTCGCGAACCGCGACCGACAGCTCCTGGAGCGTCATCAGGAACGAGCCGTCGCCGTCGATGCAGACGACATCCTGTTCGTCGTCGGCCGCGAGTCGCGCGCCGATCGCTGCAGGCAGGCCGTAGCCCATCGTCCCGAGGCCGTGACTCGAGACCCACGTTCGGGGCTCGGTGTAGGTCCAGTACTGGCAGGCCCACATCTGGTGTTGGCCAACGCCGGTCGTGACGATGGTGTCGTCGGCCGTCGCCTCGTCTAAGGCCTCGACGACGAACTCCGGCTGGACCGGCTCGTCTTCGGGGGCGTCGTAGGCCATCGAGTAGTCGGATTTCCACTGCTGGCACTGGGCGCGCCACTTCTTGGCTTCCGGCGAGCGTTCGACGGCAGCCGAGAGCTGGTCGACGACCGTCTCGGCGTCGCCGATCAGCGGATAGTCAGCGTAGATGTTTTTGCTGATCTCGGCGGGATCGATGTCGATGTGGATGATCTCCGCGTCGGGCGCGAACGTCTCGATGCCGCCGGTCAGGCGGTCGTCGAATCGTGTCCCGATCGCCAACATCGTATCACAGTGGGTGATCGCCATGTTGGCAAACCCGGTGCCGTGCATGCCAGCCATCTCCATCGAGAGTTCGTGATCTTCGGGGAACGCCCCGATGCCGGGCATCGTGGTGACGACCGGAATGTCGTGTTCGATCGCGAACTCACGACAGGCCTCGCTGGCCTCGCCTTTGATGACGCCGCCGCCAAGGAGCATGACGGGGCGAGCCGCGTTCTCGAGTCGCTCGGCCGCGGCAGCGACGATCTCGGCGTCGGCCCGCTCTTGGACGTGGTAGGTGTCGGGCGTTTTCGGCTCGTCGGGTTCGGTGTCGGTTTCGCCGTTGGTGACGTCTTTGGGCAGGTCGACCAGCGTCGGGCCGGGTCGTCCTTCGCGGGCGAGTGCGAACGCCTCGCTGACGTCGGTGCCGACCCGATCCGGGTCGCTCGAGAACGTGTTGTCCTTCGTGACCGGCTTCGTAACGCCGGTCGTATCGGTTTCCTGGAAGGCGTCGTTGCCGACGAACTCCGTCGGCACCTGGCCCGTCAGGGCGACCAGGGGGTCCGAGTCCATGTCGGCGTCGGCGATCCCTGTCACGAGGTTCGTCGCACCAGGGCCGGACGTAGCCAGACAGATGCCCGGCTCGCCCGAGACGATGCCGTAGGCGTCGGCCGCGTGGGCCGCCGCCTGTTCGTGGGCCATCGTCACGTGGTAGATCTCGGAGTCGTACAGCGCGTCGTAGACGGGCATGATCGCCCCGCCCTGCACGCCGAAGGCGTACTCGACGCCGGCGTTCTCGAGGGCGCGGACGACCGACTGGGCACCGTTGGTGACCGGCCTCGGAGTCGTCTCCGTGGCCGACTCGGTGTCGCCAGTAGCGGCGTCCGGCGTTGCGCTGTCGGAGATCTGGTCGTCGTCCTGTTCGTCTGCATCAGTTGGCGGAACCTCTGCTGCGCGTTCGCTCATCGGTTGCCTCCCGCCGCAGTGCGGCGATCCATTCGGTTGTCGCTGAGTGTATAGTGTGCTGTCATCTGCTGGATTGCATGGCGCTGTGAAAACGGTGCGACGAGTTCGGAATCGGAGCTACGGTGGACTAGAGGTGGGGCGAGGACGCCCCTACAATACGAATCGAAGCGAGCGCACTGCTGTCGTCCATCTGCGAACGGACCGACAGCCGGGTGCGAACCGTCATTACCGATTACGTAGGTTCCTCGAGGGACATAATCCTTGCGAGTTCTACGGCTCGATCCGCTCGAGCGCCACAGCAGGGGCTCGCGGACGGTGGCAAACGGAGCAGCCATCCCTTAGACGCGCACCTCCTCCTCTTGCTGGCGTTCGACGCCAGCCTCCTTGGCGAAGCGCTCTAAGTCGTCGACGGTGACCCGTCGTTTCTCTGCGCCGTAGTCTTTGACGCGACGAGTGACTGCTTTGACTTGCTCGCTGGTCGGATCGAATCCGCGTTCGTGCAGGCGTTCACGGACCGAGTGGGTCCCGGTGTGTTTGCCCATAACCAGTCGGCGCTTTGCACCGACCATCTCCGGCGTCATAACGCCGGGTTCGAACGTATCGGAGTTTTCGATGACGCCAGCGGCGTGGATCCCGCTCTCGTGGGAGAAGGCGTTGTCGCCGACGATCGGCTTGTTGCCCGGTGTCCCCATGCCGCTTTTCTCTTCGACGATCTCCGAGAGCTCGGTGATGCGAGTCGTGTCGATCCCCGTATCGGTCTGGTAGAGCGACTCGACGGCCATCACGAACTCCTCGTAGGCGGCGTTACCGGCCCGCTCGCCGATGGAGTTGACGGAGACCTGTGCCTGATCTGCTCCCGCTTCGATGCCAGCCAGCGCGTTTGCGGTGGCCAGCCCGAAGTCGTCGTGTGTGTGGACGTCGATTCGCGCGTCGGTGTGGGCACAGACCTTCTCGATCATGGCCTTGAACCGGGTCGGCGTCGCGACGCCAGTGGTGTCGGGAATGTTGATCCAGTCGACGCCTGCGTCCGTGACCGCCTCGATCACGTCCAGCAGGAACTGCTCGTCGGTCCGTGTCGCGTCCATCGGCGAGAACATACACGTCGTTCCCGTCTCGGTGACACGCTCGACTGCGTCGACTGCGCGCTGTACGACTTCGTCCCGTGTGGTGTGCATCGAATCCTCGATCTGGACGTCGCTGGTGCTGACGAACGTGTGCACCATCTCGACGCCCGAATCCAGTGCGGCCTCGATGTCCGCATCGACGACACGGGCTAACCCGCAGGTCGTCGACTGCGTCGAGGAAGCGATATCACGAACGGCTTCGAACTCCGCGTCGGAGTTGACAGGGAACCCTGCTTCGATGACATGTGTCCCCATGTCGTCCAGAACGGAGGCGATCTGCCGTTTGTCGTCGTAGGAGAACGAAGTTCCGGGAGACTGTTCACCATCCCGGAGGGTGGTATCAAAGACACGTGCTGACTCTATTTCGTCAGTGGAATCTAACGTGCCCTGGAAGAACTCGACCCCCCTGACTGGTGTCAGAGGACGGGTTGTCTTGTGAAGACATTGTATCTGAATCCCAGGTGGGACGACATATATAAAACTGACGCTGTGGTGGCCGCTGGCTGATATGACAGGGTGTAATCAGCCCGGACCAAACGGAGGAAAACGCAAGACATCAACGGCCTATTACATGACCCCACGTCCTATTATCATATCTGTCTCGAGTCGGATCCACTCGCCAGCAGCGCCCATATTCTCCGAAACAGCGCGTGATCACCCGTCACGAACCACCCCACACGCTGGCGCGCGCTCGTCGATGGACGTTTGGTCAGATCAAGCTGTTTCCTGACACGCTGCTTCGCTAAGCGGTCGATTATTTGCTACTGAATCGTCCACTCGTCTACTTTTCCGAGTCCGAGCCGTCGTTTCACACGTCAGTCCGGACCGCCAGCGGCGTCTCGCTACTCGAGCGCTTCCTGGCGGGCCTCGTACTCGTCGACGTAGCGAGCCTCACAGGAGGAACAACAGAACGTCTTTACCTCGCCGCCGACCGTCCGTGTGACGCCATCGCCAGTGATCTGTTTGTCACAAACCACACACTCGAGGGAGAATCCCTCTGCGGAGAGTCCGACGGCCCGGTCCGAGCGCGCGAGTAGCGTCACGTCGTAGCCAGTCAGTGTCTCGAGGTCGAGTTCGGACTCGAGCCACGAGCGAGCAGTTGCGTCAGGAAGCGTCGCGTGGACGATCACGCGCCCGTCCATCCCCTCGGCAATGGTGTCGACACCCGGCAGCTCGGCTGCGGCAGCGTAGACGTCGTCGACAGCGCCCGGTTTCGCCTCGAGTTCGACCAGTACGGGCACGTCTCCTCGGAGTCGTTCCCGGTCGACGTCGATCGTAAACCCCTGAATGATCCCCTGTTCTTCGAGGCGTGCGATTCGATCCGAGACGGCAGGCGGCGTCAGGCCGACGTGATCTGCGATTTCTCTGTACGGCCGGCGGGCGTCCTCGAGCAGTAATTCGAGGATCTCGAGGTCAGTGTCGTCGAGGTCGCGCATACGCAGTCGATTGGGCCGCAAGCGTCAAGAGGGCTGGTATTGCCGCCCGAAGGAGTGTCACTCACGATCGGCGTGACTGTCATCCGAGCCACATGATACCGTTTTAGGAATCGCCGTGGTAGCGCGTCTCGGCATGACGACAGACGAGATCACCGACCTCCTGACGGAGGCCTACATCAGCGAACACGAGACGATAATGAACTATCAGACGAACGCAATCGTCCTCGATGGCGTCCACGCCGAGGAAGTCAAAACGAGTCTCGAGGAAGACGTTCAGGAGGAACTCGACCACGCCCGAATGCTCGGTGAGCGACTGAAGCAACTCGACGAGTCGCCGCCAGGCTCGGCGGCGTTCGAGGCCAGCCAGCACAGCCTTCAGCCTCCCGAAGACACGACGGACGTCCAGTCGGTCATCGACGGCGTGCTCGAGGCCGAAGACAACGCGATCGAACTGTATCGATCGCTCCACGAGGCCGCCGCCGAGGCGAACGACCCAGTCACCGAAGACGTCGCCGTGACGATTCTGGCCGACGAGGAGGCCCACCACACCGAGTTCCGCGGCTTCAAAAAACAGTTCCCACAGGACTGACGGCTCGCAATCGCCAGCCAGCCGCTTTTCGGTGGCCCAACGGTAGCGCCGGCCATGAGCGAGACTGACCCCAGCCGCGACCGCGCACAGGACCGCGCCGAACGACGGCAATCCCAGCGGGCCGAGACAACCGAGTCGATCCTCGAGGACGCCGAGTACCATCTGGGCGACCTCGAGTACCCGGTTACGAGCGAGGAACTCGCTGCTGAGTACGCCAACGAGCCGATCGACCTGCCGAACGAGACGGAGTCGCTTGGCAGCGTCTTCGATCGGTTGGCCGGCGAACAGTTCGACAGCGCCGAGGCGGTCCGCGAGGCAGTGTACGGCGAGCTCACTGGCCAGGCCGGAGCGCCGACCGAGACGAACCCGGAGCGCGATCTCGCCAGTCTCGATGAGAAGAACCAGGATTCGATCAGCGATCGCGGGAGCGACTCGCTGTAGCGACGTGTCATCGACAGTCGGCCCGCCACCGCGCCGTCCCCGACTGTCATAGCAGAACCGATTTACGTCAGCGGCCGCTGTTCTCGCGTATGGATTACGACTCGAGTCTCGACCGAGCGATGGAAGACGTACCGGACATCGGCGGCGACGAACAGCGACTGAAGATCCCTGACGCACAGACCCAGAAAGACGGTGCCTTCACGCGGTTTACGAACCTCGACGATATCGCCGACGTGCTCTCGCGCGAAGACGAACACCTGCACCGATTCATCCAGCGCGAGATGGGGACCAGCGGCAAACTCGAGGACGGCCGTGGCCGATACAACGGGACGTTCTCTGAGAAGGACTTCAACGCGGCTGTCGACGCCTACGTCGACGAGTACGTCCTCTGTACGGAGTGTGGCCTGCCGGACACCCGTCTCGTGCGCGAAGACCGCACGCCGATGCTGCGCTGTGACGCCTGTGGTGCGTTCCGCCCGGTCACCAAACGCTCGGCGAGCAGCCAGCGACAACAGCAAGCCGACGCCGTCGAAGAGGGCAAGACCTACACGGTCGAGATCACCGGCACCGGCCGCAAAGGCGACGGTGTCGCTGAGAAAGGCAACTACACGATCTTCGTCCCCGGCGCCGACGAGGGCGACGTCGTCGAAATCTACATCAAGAACATCTCCGGTAACCTCGCGTTCGCTCGACTCGCCTGAGCGAACTGCAAAGCAGTCTCTCTCAGTTCCGTTTTTTCTCTCGTTCCGCTTTTCGAAGCCGGCACAGCTCGAGCCCCGCGATCGGCGAGTCGTCTACAGCTATCGTAGCCACTGAACGCCACTGCACACCGCATCGCACGACTGCTGTGCGATGTGTGCAAATCGGTTCAGTTGTTACGATAGCGCCGACGATTCTCGCCCGTGTGACTCCAACCCAGCCTCGATACGCTAAAGTCAACTTGCACTAGTTACGCGAACGTGGGAGTCTCGTTTGACCTCTTTGACACGCTCGTGACCGCCGATAAACCGAACGATCCGGCCGCCGCCGTCGCGACGGAACTCGAAAAGCGGGACGTCGACGTTCCCGAGGACTGGGACGACGCCTACACCGAGGTCCACATCGACGCCCCCGAGGGCGCTGAGGTACCGCTGCCGGCACACGTCTCGCGCGCGCTCTCGAGTCGCGACGTTAGCTACGAGCGAAACGCGGCCCGCCGGGCGGTCGTCTCGGCGTTCGATCCCGAGGTCGACACCAGACCCGGTGCCGTCGAGGCAGTCGCGGCCGCCCGCGAGCACGGACCCGTCGCGATCTGTTCGAACTGTAGCGTGCCCGAACTGGTGGGGCGGACGCTCGTCCGGTCGACGTTCGACCGCGACGATTTCGACGCCATCGTCACGAGCGTCGGCTGTGGCTGGCGTAAACCCGCCCCCCAGATTTTTGAACTCACCGCGGCCGAACTCGATATCGAACCAGCCGACCTCGTCCACGTCGGCGACGACCCGCGGACCGACGGCGGTATCGAAGCCGTCGGCGGGACGGCACTGTTGCTCACAGAGCATCCACTCGAGTCGATTCCGGCCAGGCTGGCCGACCGCGAACGGACACCATGACCGTGCAGACGGGCACCGGTGAGACGCGCGATATCGGCGGCCCGACGCAGTGGGGGAGACAACAGTGTTGCTGACGACGATCATCGTCATCGGACTGGCGCTCACGCTCGACCTGCTCGTTGGCGAGCCACCGAACGCCGCTCACCCGGTGGCGTGGCTGGGCCAGCTTATCGCCCCGCTGGACCGCGAGTGGGCCACAAGCGAGCGCGGCCAGCGACTGGTGGGGTTCGCGATCGCCCTCGTCGTCCCGCTCGTCCCTGCAGTCGTCGCAGGCGGGCTCGTGCTGGCGACGAGTGCCGTCTCGCCGGTCGTCAGTGGTGCCGTTGCCGGGCTCGTGTTGTTCGTGACGACCAGCCTTCGCTCGCTGCTCGAGTTGACCGAGGCAGTCGTGTCGGCGACCGAGTGTGACGACCTCGAGACGGCTCGCACGGAGATTCGGGGACTCGTTGGCCGCGATACGTCGACGCTGTCGGCCGCAGAGATTCGCAGCGGGGCGGTCGAGAGCGCCGGCGAGAACCTCGCCGACGGGCTGGTCGCGACGTTGCTCCCGTTTACTCTGCTCGCACCGTTCTCGCTGCCGGCCGCCGCGGCCGCCGCGGCGTGGATCAAAGGCGTCAACACGCTGGATTCGATGCTCGGCTATCCGTCGAAACCCCACGGTACCGGGAGCGCATATCTCGACGATCTGGTGATGTGGCTCCCGGCTCGAGTGACCGCAATCGCGATCGCACTCGCTGGTGCGGATCCGCGTGCGGTCTTCCGTGCGCGCGAGTGGGCGCGCGATCCACCCTCACCCAACTCGGGGTGGCCCATGGCGACGCTCGCCTGCGTGCTCTCGGTTCGACTCACGAAGCCGGGCGTCTACGATCTCAACACCGGTGCCGAACTACCGACGGGGGCCGACGGCGAGCGCGCCATCATCGTCGTCGGCCGAGCCGCCGTTGTCGCGGCGCTTCTCGCCGTCGTGCTCGCGGCCGTACTGACAGCATTGGCGGGATCGCTCGAGGTGATCGCTCGATGATGCGCCACCACCTCGCCGCGGTGCGTGGCGCGCTCGGCTTTCTCACCCGGCTTCCCGTCGGCTACAAAGACGGCGACTGGGACGCGTTTCGCTCGCGGCCGGCGGCGTTTCCGGTTGTCGGCTACGTCGCCGGGGTGCTGGCTGCGGTGCCGTTGTTCGCAGCCGACGTGCTCCCGGCGGCGACAGTCGCCGTTGGCTACCTGCTCGCGACCTACGCCGTCGTCGGCATCCACCACCTCGACGGCGTGGCGGATCTGGGCGACGCGCTCGTCGTCCACGGCGACGTCGAACGCCGCCGTGAGGTCCTCAAGGACACGACGACCGGCGTTGGCGCACTGCTCGCCGTCTCGGTCGTCGTCGCCGCACTCGGACTGGCCGGGCTCGCACTGGCTGGTCTACCCGTGCTCGCGGCAGTCGCTATCGCAGTCGCCGCCGAAGTCGGGACGAAACTCGGCCTGGCCGCGATGAGTTGTTTCGGCCACGCGAGCCACGAGGGGATGGGACGACAGTTCACCACAGCCTCGAGCCCAGCCTCGTTTGTCGTCCCGGCCGTCGTCGCCCTCCCTGCGGTCGCGTTAACGTGGCCACACCCAGCCAGTGCGGTCGCACTCGCCGGGGCCGTCGCCGGCATCGGCCTCCCGTGGTACTGGGCGAGCCGGCACCTCGGCGGGCTCAACGGCGACATCTTCGGTGCGGCAAACGAAATCGGTCGCATCGGGGGCGTCCACGCGGGGGTGATCGCATGGACGCTGTTGTGATGTGTGGCGGCGAAGGCAGCCGCCTCGAGAGCCCCCACGAGAAGCCGTTGCATCCGATCGACGGGGTGGCGATGGTCGATCGCGTGCTCTCGGCCCTCGAGGCGAGTCGCATCGACACCCGTTACGCCGCCGTCTCGTCGAACGCGCCGACGACGCAGACCCATCTCGAGCGCGCTAATGGCGTGAGGACGGTTGAAACCAACGGCGACGGCTACGTGGCAGACCTCATGGCGCTGCTCGAGCGCCCTGCGCTCGAGCCGCCGATTCTGACCGTCGCAGCCGATCTCCCGCTGCTTTCGGGGGCGACGGTCGACCGGGTGCTCGCGGTCCATGGCGAGAGTGACGCCTCGCGGACCGTCTGTGTGCCTGTCGCTCTCAAGCGCCGGCTTGACGTCAGTATCGACTCGACACTCGAGCCGGATGATCACCTCGCGCCGACCGGGGTCAACGTTGTCGGCGATGCGGACGAACCTGAATCCATGACACACGTAAGCTACGATCCACGACTCGCGATCAATGTGAACCGACGCGAAGATGCCCGTATCGCAGCCGATCGACTGGCTGCGGAGGACCAGTAACGATGCGCGTCATCCTCCCTGCCGGCACGACCGAGACGGGGCTGATCGACGGCATCAGCGCTGCCGGAGCCGCCCCGGAGCTGATGGAACACACACCCTCCGCAGACGTCGAGATCCTTGCATACGGCGAGCCGACGGTCGCCCCGGTGACGCCGGTCAGCCCGAACGGCTGTCCGACGCCAGCCGCGGTGACGCGGGCCGTCCGCGAGGTGGTCGACTTCGACCTCTCCGTCGTCGACGCTGGCCTCGCCCAGCCGACGGCCGCGCCCACCGTCGATCTCGGCGTCGAACCCGGCGACGACATCCGTGAGCCCGCGGCCGTCCCCGACGCCGCGGCGATTTTCGACCGCGCGCACACGTACGGCTCGAGTCTGCCCGACGACGAACTCATGATCGGCGAAACGGTCCCCGGCGGGACGACGACCGCACTCGGCGTGCTCACCGCCCTCGGCGAACCGGCCGGCGTCTCCTCGTCACTGCCGGAAAACCCGATCGAGCGCAAACGTGAGGTCGTCGACGCGGCACTCGAGGCGAGCGACGCCGCGCCCGGCAGCTTCGAGGGCGAGCCGGTCGAGGCGATCCGAGCCGTCGGCGACCCAGTGCAGGCGACCGTCACGGGAATCGCCGCTGGCGCGCTCGAGGCGGGAATCGACGTCACACTCGCCGGCGGGACCCAGATGGTCGCCGTCGCGGCGCTCCTTCGCCACGCCGACGTCGACGCGCCGCTGTCGATCGCGACGACCTCCTTCGTCGCGGACGAACAGGGCGACCGACTCGGCGAGACCTGCGCGCGACTGGACTGTGAGCTGACCGTCACCGATCCCGGCTTCGACACTCGCAACCACGTCTCGATGAAACGCTACTGTGCCGGCGAAGCAAAGGAGGGCGTCGCGATGGGCGGTGCGATCGCGCTCGTTCCCGACGACCGATTCGACGAGGTTCTGGATCGCTTCGAGACGGTGTGTGCCCGACTCGGCATCGACGACGCCGACTCGGAGCCGGAGGCCGAGCGTGAACCCTGAGTCGGTCCGGACGGGCGAGCGTGTCCCTCACGGCGGCGACACCGATCCCGACGTGCTCGATTTCTCGGCGAACACCAACCCGTACACGCCCGACGGCGTCGCGGCGGTCTATGAGCGCGCGCTCGAGGGGGCGCGTCGCTACCCCGACGACGACTATCCCGACTTCCGGGCCGCGGCAGCCGAGTTCGTCGGCTGTGCGCCGGAGCGAGTGATCCCGACACCCGGGGGGCTGGCCGCGATTCGATTGGCGATGGCGATCACGCTCGAGTCCGGCGACGACGCGCTGGTTCCGTATCCGAGTTTCGGCGAGTACGCCCGCGAGGTCGGGCTACAGGGTGCATCGCCGCAGTTCGTCCCCCACGACGAGATCCTCGAGACCGAGGGCGACATCCTCGAGTCAACTGCGCTGGCGGTCGTCTGTACGCCGAACAACCCGACCGGCGAGGTGGCCGACGCGGACGAACTGGCTGCGTTTGCGGCCCGCTGTGGCGAGCACGAGACGACGCTGCTGGTCGACGAGGCGTTTCTCGGCTTTACCGACCGTCCGTCGGCGGCCGGCCTCGAGTCCGACCACGTGATCGTCGCCCGCTCGCTCACCAAGCTGTTCGGGCTCCCGGGGCTACGGGCGGGCTTCGCCGTCGCGAGCGGTGAACAGCGCGACACCCTCGAGACGGCTCGTCGGGCGTGGTCGCTGGGCACGCCCGCCGCCAGCGTCGGTGCCTACTGTCTACGCCAGGACGCGTTCGTCCGCGAGACTCGCGAGCGGGTCGCCCGCGAGCGAGCCCGAATGCACGAGGCGCTCGAGCGACGCTTCGATGTCGTTGCCTCTGAGGCTCCCTACCTGCTCTGTAACGTCGGCGACCGCGCCGTCGACGACGTGATCGCGTCGGCCCGCGCGGACGGCGTCGCCATTCGCGACGCGACGACGTTTCGTGGCCTCGAGTCACACATCCGCGTCGCGGTCAAGGATCGGGCGGCGAACGATCGGCTGCTCGCGGCACTGGACGTGCTCGAGGCCGACGAACAAAGCGAAGCGGACGGCGCGACACCAAACGAATGACCAGGCGCGAGCCAGCCTACGACGCGGTTCGGCGGGCGGGGGTTCTCCGCGTCTCCCGACCCGGAACCGAGTGGCTTTCGACGGGGTGGAACGGCGGCCGACGGACGGCAGACGCGGTCTACAACGTCACAGTGCCGGACGGCTGGAATCGAACGGACCTCGACACGTACATCGCGGAACGGCTCGAGCAAGCCGGCTTCGCCGAGGCGTCCGAACACGAGCAGGGCCAGACCGACGTTGGCCCGGCGCTGCTGACCGGGGCCAAACAGCGCGATGCCTGCGGTGCCCGGTGTGGCTCCGTGACGGCCTACGCGACGGCCGGCATCTCGAACCCGGCCGCGTTACCGATGGACCCCGACGAGGAGGGTGAGCAGCCTGTCTCGGCCGGTGATGAGCAGCGCCCAGGCCACGGAACGGTCAACATCATCGTCGGGACGACGAAGGCGCTCGCCCCCGGTGCGCTGGCGAACCTCGTCGCCGTCGCCGCGGAGGCGAAAGCCGCGACGCTGCTCGCCGAAACCGGCTATCCGGGCACGACGACGGACGCGATCATCACCGGCCATGACCCGACAGGCGAGCAGGTGTCTTTCTCGGGTAGTGGCACCGACGTCGGCGCGGCGACTCGAGCCTGTGTTCGTGAGGCGCTGCGTGCCACCCTTCGGGCACATTATGAGGGCTGTAACTCCGAACTCCCCGACGCCGTTTCCGACGCCCCCTACGGCGTCTCGACTGAGATTCGGGCGACCGTCTTTCAGCCCGCCTTCGAGGACTGAGCGGGCCAAAGCCGTAGACTGTTACGACTGATTCCGACCCCTGGCTCGAAACGTTAACCCACCTCGAGTCCAACGGTCGAACAATGGCCGAGGACGACGATCCGACGACGATCCGTTCGCTTGCACTCTCGCCGGGGGACGCTGCCAGCGCCTACGCCTACACCCAGGAGAACCCGGGCGAAGCTGTGCTCCGGGTGACGCCGCCGTTTCACGGCCGGATGCGCGCCCGGATCCACGTCTACCAGCGCGATGATACCGAGCTGACGGGCGCTATCCACATCCCGCCGGCATCCGTCATCGAGAGCGACGTCCTCGAGGACTACCCCCGTCTCGAGGCGACGCTCGAGGATGCCATGTCTGCGGCAAGCGACGAGATTCGCAAACGCCACGCCGACGCTGTCGAGGAGTGGCAGGCTCGAGCGCGCGAATCGATCCTCGAGGCGACCACGATCGACACCGACGACGGGCCGCATCTGGTCGAACTCAAACAGATCGGCTAATCGAACCGCTCACAGCGGCTGTGCTCGAGTCATCGATGCTGTCCCGCACTTTCACTTTCACTCCGGCTGGATCGAATTGACGTACTGTCCGACTCACTGAACAGTATGGCACTGATCGTCGACCGTACTGACGACCGCAGTGAGTTGACGGACGGACACGAGGGACCCGCTACAGTTGCGTCCGAGTCCCGGCGCCGTCGAATCGACGTCACCGATATCCACACCGCCGGCATCGACGAGTTCGTCGAGTCGAACGTCGATACCGATGTCGTCTCACTCGAGCACCGCGGTGGACGGACGTATCTCGTCCTCGAGGAGTAGAGAGACCGATCGCCTCGAGTCTCGGCGGAAGTCAGATACGCTCTCAGGGCTGTGTGACGGACCGAACCCACGCGGCCAGCGTTTCGGGAAGCGCATCTCGCGTGGCCGGCTCGACCCTAAACAGCTCCGTATCCGTCCGGTGTTTGACATCGCCGATACCGCCGTCCGTCTCGCCGTCTTTGATCGCTGCGAGTACCGGCGTCGGCGACTCGAGGGCGCGTTTCGTCTCCCGAACGAAGCGCTCGCTCTCGAGTTGCATCGGGGCAATTTCGTCGATAACGATACAGTCCGCCGACCTGAGCGCTGCTGGCAGCGCCGTCCGCGTGAGGCGATCGATGGCCGAGACGTCGACGCGGTAGGTGCCGACGCGAGGGCCAGCAGTATATGCGACGTCGGCCATCACCTCGCGATCACCGCTCGCGATGTCGACGAGCTCGAAGCCGACACGCTCGCCGTCCTTACGGCGGTCTGGAGCTGAGAGGCCGCCAACCGAGTAGCCGGCTGTCCGAAGACGCGAGACAGTGCGCTCGAGGGCAGTCGTCTTGCCGCTGCGTGGTGGGCCGGTGATGAGTGCGTTGTGCGGCATCGAGACCACTGTGTGACATTCGCGCTCGATCTATTCAAACCCAGACCGTCACAAACCTGTCGCAATCGTGATGAGTCCCCGCTATCGTTTTTACTGGCGTCGTGGGAGACTCGCTCGTGACGCGCATTCGAGCGGGCGGACGAGAGTCATCCGAGAACACCACGACGCGGCGGCGGATACTCCAGCATGGTGGCGTCGGCCTCACCGGCGCTGTCGGCTTCGTTGGCTCCGGGCGGACTGTGACTACCGGAACGACGCCCAACGCCGAGCCACAGCCTCGAGTCGAACCGACCCAGGAGAGAGTCGCCGACCAGCCATTGATCGACATCCATACGCATCTGATCCCCGACGAGACGCTCGACAGGGAGCCACTGGACGCCGACGAACTGGTCTCGTGGATGGACACGCACGGCATCGACCGCGCCGTCGTTCTGGCGCTCGACTCGCCCGAGAGCTACCCCGTTCAGGCACCGAGCTGGTGGATACTCGAGCAGGTTGCGTCGTATCCAGACCGACTGATCCCCTTCTGTACGGTCGATCCACGGACGCTGGTCTACGAGGACGACTTCGGAGCCGTCACGGACCTGCTCGAGCGCTACATCGATCAGGGAGCCCGTGGCTTCGGTGAACTGAAAGTCGGGTTGCCGATCGACGATTCACGACTCGAGACGCTGTACGAACTGTGTGCCGACCACGGGCTGCCGATCCTCTTTCACACTGACGAGAAAGCGATGCTGGATGAGGTCGGCCTTCCCCGACTCGAGGAGATGCTGGCCTCCTATCCGGCGGTCGATTTCATCGCTCATGCCCACGCGTGGTGGGCCCACATCTCCGCAGATGTCAGCTGGGACGACCGTGGCGAGTATCCGTCAGGGCCGATCGAGCCCGGTGGACAGGTCCCCGAACTGCTCGACACATACGACAACATCTACGGCGACATTTCGGGCATTTCGGGCTGGAACGCCCTCACGCGTGACGAGGCGTACGCACAGGACTTTCTCGAGGACCATCACGGCCAGCTACTCTTTGGCACAGACTACCTCCATCCAGATCAAGAGACGCCACAGGTCACGCTGTTCGATCGATTCGACCTTCCCACAGATGCGTGGGCAGATATCCGCTATCGGAACGCAGCATCCCTGCTTCGGTGAGTCTGTGGCTGCTCGGACGAGCAGACATCTCCGCAATCGACGGCTCGAGAAGAAAGGCACTTGCCGTTCTGGCCCATCCGCGTCAATGTGAGCGCTGACGCTACGCGACGCGTCGAGGTCTACCCCGACCGCGAAGTCGTCGTCGAGTTCGATCCCGAGCTTACCTTCGAGTGTGTCGAAGACTGCACCTGGTGTTGCCAGCACGGGGTGTTGCTCTACGACCAGGACTTACTCGAGCTCGCCCAGCGGGCGAATCTCGCCGAGACGACGACCGAGTTTCGCGGCGAGAAGTTCGTCACCCGCGAACGAAAAGCCCGCGACGACCACGTCGCCGAGGACGGCTGTGCCTGTGCATTTTTGCGCGAAGACGGCCTCTGTACCCTCCATCTCGAGGAAGACTGGAAACCCACGCGCTGTTCGGTCTTCCCACTCGGCGTCTGGCTCGAGGACGGCGACCTCCACGTCGATATTCGAGACTCAGCCCACGACCACTGTGAGGGGCTGAACGTGAGCGACCGAGTCGTTATCGACAACCTCGAGGCGTTCCTGCCCGAGGTGCTCTGGGAGCTCGAAAACCCCGATTCGGACCGGGAACTGTAGGGCTCGAGTGAGACACCTGCTCGCTGAACTGTGCCGAGCGGGCGGATACTGAGTTGAACGTTACCACACGTCTCCAATGGTTTAAATGTCTTCCCCTCGTAGTGAGCATGTGACAGAAGAATCCGGGCGACGGAACCTCCGTATGCCCAACAGCGATGAAGTATTCGCCGTCGTAACCGAACACCTTGGAGGCAACCACGTTCAGCTCCGTTGTGAAGATGGCGAGGAACGACTCGGCCGCATCCCAGGACGCATGAAATACCGCACCTGGATCGAGCAAGACGACATCGTCGTCGCCGAGCCCTGGGATTGGCAAGACGAAAAGGCCACCATTGAGTGGCGCTACACTAGCCAAGACGCAGATCAACTGCGTCGTGAAGGCCACATCGATTGAACCTCGGTTTCGGCAACTAAACGAGATTTTACTGCAGACGACCACCGACAGACGAGCGACGGCGTTTTCAATACTCCAGCCAGCAGCCGAGCGTACGGCTTTTCAGCGTGTTGCCTGTTTCCATTCCCGTAACCCGACGACAGCCCCATCGATCGTCTCGGGATCGGCTTCCGTCGCCGCCCAGACGAACATCTCCGCGATCGACGCCGGATCGCGCCCCACCCCACCTGACAGCTCCGTCGCAATCTGTCCCGGATCCAGACAGCCGACGGTGTAGTCGGTATCGGCCGCGAACCCTCGAGCGACAGCCTCCGCAGTCGCCTTCGAGATCGCATACGAGCCGTAGCCCGGTTTCGTCTCGCGAGCGATCGATCCCGTCGGCACGAGCACACGCGCACCGTCGTTGAGATGCGGGAGTGACTCCCGAATCGTCGCGAACACGCCACGTCCGTTGATCTGCCAGTGGTCGTCAACGGCCGCATAGGAGTCGTCATCAATCGGCGTCGCACTCGGCTGACCGTGATAGACGCCTGCTGCGGCGACGACGACGTCGATGCCGCCAGTCTCGCCGGCTCGAGACGCGGTCTCGACCAGTCGCTCGAGATCCAGTTCGTCGCGGACGTCGGTTCGAACGCCAGCTGCAACGCCCCCCGCAGCCTCGAGTGTGTCGACGGTTTCCGCGACCGCATCGCCGTCTCGAGCGCCAACGACGACCGTCGCACCGCCCTCAGCGAACGCTTCGGCAACGGCGCGACCGATTCCACGGGTGCCACCAGTGATAACGACTGTCAACTCGTCCATGGAGAGAGTACGACCGGAGAGTACAGGAACCTAGCACCTCACAGTGTGAACGAGACCGCCGATTGTTACAGTGACAGTCCGGGGAATCGTCGCCACTGGTGGGGAACTGGCTGGCTGTTCGACAGGACTTCTGGCACGGCTCGGCGTCGAAACCGTCTATGACGGTCTCGTCTGGTTCTTTCGACCGCCCCTACGTGGGTATGCTGTATGTTTATGCGTCCGTCGACATTCATGTACACTATGAAATCGCTGGCCGGTGAGTCCGTCGTCGTGATCGGGGCTGGTGTTGGAGGCCTCTCGACAGCGTGTTATCTCGCTGACGCAGGCGCCGACGTCCACGTCATCGAAAAGAACGAACAGCTAGGCGGCAGAGCGAGCCGCCTCGAGAAAGACGGGTTCCGATTCGATATGGGGCCGTCGTGGTATCTGATGCCCGACGTCTTCGAGCGGTTTTTCGCCGACTTCGACCGAACGCCGTCGGATTACTACGAGCTGACGCATCTCGACCCACATTATCGGCTCTTTTTCAAAGATAGCGCGGAGCAAAGCTCCGCGAACGATGCGAGCGGGCAGAGCCCGCGAGCACACGGCGACAAGGTCGACATCACGCCGGATCTCGAGCGCACCAAACGCGTCTTCGAGGAGTACGAATCGGGTGCAGGTGATGCGTTAGAGCGCTACCTCGAGAAATCCCGCGAGAACTACGAGGTCGGCATGAAACACTTCGTCTACGAGGATCGGACGCAGTTGCGTGACTACCTCACGCTGGATGTGGCCAGACAAGCCCGCGGCCTTTCGTTGCTGGGGTCGATGCAGGGCCACGTCGAGAACTACTTCGATCACCCGAAGCTCCAGCAGATCATGCAGTACACGCTGGTGTTCCTCGGTGGCTCGCCGACGAACACGCCAGCGTTGTACAATCTGATGAGCCACGTCGATTTCAACCTCGGCGTCTGGTACCCCGAGGGCGGAATCGGGGCAGTCATCGATGCGCTCGTCGACCTTGGACGCGAGCTGGGAGTTACCTACGACACCGACCGGCCGGCGACGGCGATCAAAGGCCGAGAGGGGGCGTTTCTCGTCGACACGCCACAGGGCCCGCTGCGGCCGGACCTGGTCGTCAGCAACGGCGACTACGCCCACACCGAACAGGAGCTTCTGCCACCCGAGTCGCGCGGCCACGACGCCGACTACTGGGACTCACGCACGTACGCGCCCTCTGCGTTCTTGCTCTATCTCGGCGTCGAAGGCGACGTCGACGAACTGGCCCATCACACGCTCGTCCTCCCGACCAACTGGGAGGATCACTTCGAGCAAATTTTCGAGGACCCAGCCTGGCCCGACGAGCCCGCCTACTACCTGTGTGTCCCCTCCGAAACCGACGACACCGTCGCCCCCGACGGCCACAGCGCCCTGTTCGTCCTCGTGCCGATCGCCCCCGGCCTCGAGGACACCCCCGAGATCCGAGACGAGTACCGCGAGTTGATTCTCGAGGATATCGCCACCAACACCGGGACCGACCTGCGCGAGCGGATCGTCTTCGAGGAACAGTTCTGTGTCGAGGACTTCGCCAGTCGGTACAACAGCTACGACGGCACGGCGCTCGGACTGGCCCACACACTTCGGCAGACGTCGCTGTTCCGGCCGCCACACCGCTCTAAGGAGGTCGACGGTCTCTACTTCGTCGGTGGCGACACGACACCCGGCATCGGAATGCCAATGTGCCTCATCAGTGGCGACCTGACTGCCGAAAGCGTCCTCGAAGACTACGGCCAGCCAGCAGGACAGTGATCGGAGGACAGCTATGATAACGGGGTCGACGGCCTCGAGCGACGACGGGTTCATCACACAGCTCTCGTATCTGTTGACGCTGTCGCGGCCCCGATTCTGGCTCTATCTGGCGGGGCCGGTACTCGTGGGTGTCGCGTACGCTGCCAACACCACCAGCGAACTGTTCGCGCCGGCCGCGGTCGTGCTGTTCGCGTACTTCCTCGTTCCAGGGAACGTCTTCCTCTATGGGATCAACGACATCTACGATCGCGAGGTCGACACCGCGAACCCGAAAAAGGAGACGAAAGAGGCTCGCTATCGCGGCCAGCAGGTCGTGCCGTTCGCGGTAGCGGTCTGTGCGCTGCTCCCGCTGGCGCTGGTTCCGTTCATCCCCACAGCGGCGTGGCCCTGGCTCGTCGGTTTTCTCGTCCTCGGTGCAGCCTACAGCGCCCCACCGATCCGATTCAAGACCACGCCGCTGCTTGATTCGGTCTCGAACGGCCTGTATATCATGCCAGGAGCCGCGGCCTACGCCGCCGTCGCGGGAACACAGCCACCCACACTCGCCGTCGTCGGCGGCTGGCTATGGGCGATGGGGATGCACACGTTTTCGGCGATTCCTGACATCGAACCCGACCGCAAGACGGGGATCGAAACGACCGCGACGGTTTTAGGCGAATCACGAACCTACGCCTACTGTGGACTCGTCTGGCTCGCGAGTGCGCTCGCATTCGGCCTGCTCGATCCCCGACTCGGCGCGCTCATGCTCGTCTACCCTGGACTGATCGGGCTGCTCGTTTCCTCGAGCGTCGCCGTAGACAGAGCGTACTGGTGGTTCCCGGCGATCAACACAGTCGTCGGTGCAGCGTTGACGATGGGTGGACTCTGGAGGCTACTCCATGGCTAATCACGACTCACAGTTACGGACCGACACAACACGGACGACCGTCCAGCGCCGTCTCGAGGCGATCATCCGCGAGAATCGCTTTACTATCGCCGTCGTCTTTCCGGTTATTGGCGCGGTCACACTGGTTGCAAGCGCCGAAGGGCTCCTTCCCGAGCCGCTCGCGTACAATCCGCTGTTGATTCTCTTCGGGACGATGGTGATGCGCTCGCCGTTAGTCGTCGGCTTGCTCCCGAAGATCGGCTGGTGGGCACTCGGCTTGCTCGGCCTGCTGACGGCGTACACGTATGCGATCGAGATCGTCGGCGTACGGACTGACTGGCCCTACGGCGCCTTCGAGTACACGATCCAACTGGGGCCGATGCTGTTTGGCGACGTGCCACTGGCGCTCCCGCTGTTTTTTATCCCGCTGGTACTGAACGCCTACCTGCTCACGCTGTTGGTCCTCGGCGAGTGGAGCGAAAACCCACTCATCAGAGTGCTCAGTGCGATCGTCGCCGTCGTCGCGATCGATCTCGTCCTCGATCCGGCGGCCGTTGCGATCGGTTTCTGGGAGTTCAACCCTGCCGGCGTCTACTACGGCGTCCCGGTGTCGAACTACGTTGGCTGGGTCATTTCGGGCACCGTCGCCGTCGTTCTCGTCGATCTCGCTTTCGATCGTGAGTCGTTGCTCGAGCGCGTTCGCGAGTGTGAGTTCATTCTCGACGATCTGGTGAGCTTCGTCTTGCTCTGGGGCGCGATCAACGTCCTCTATAGCAACTGGCTGGCCGCCGGCGTCGCCGGGCTGTTCTGTCTCGGCCTGTTCCAAACCGACCGCTACGATCGCGACCTGATCCGGCAGGCGCTCCCCTCGAGTGGACTCAGCGGTCGCGAATCCTGAACGCCACGAGAGCGCCGCCAACCGGTGACGAGGATATCGCAGGCCGAACATGCGTGCTCTACGCTTTTGTTCCTCGACACAGAGAATGTCATATGGCAACTAGAGACAGTATCGTGTGTCCGATCTGTCACGACGTGCCGTCGCGTGATCGGAACTTAGAAGACCATCTCGTCACGGTGCATACGAAACAGAAACTGGCGAAGTTCGTGGTCGCCGAAACCGAAGCCCAGACTGAAACGGATATCTCGGAGTGAGCCTTGGCAAGGGGTTCCACTCGCATCTATCGAGCCGTGCTTCGAGAGTGAACGGTGCTGGTTCGGCGGACCACACACTCACCGATCTCTGTCGGTCGCCGGTTGATGCCGCGCGACGGTGGGTCTCGCAGCCTGAGACGGAGCTCACGGTACTGCGGGTCGGACGCTGGCTTATCGCGTCGGCACGCGACCGCCGTGTCCGGGTCCGCTTCGATCCGTCTCGAGTGCGGGAACGGCCGAGACACGCTGGAAGACGGCTTCAGGATCGCGGTTCCAGTGCCAGTGCCATCGAGTCTTGGCGAGACACCAGAGCTTTCGGGCCGACGACAGCTCCGGCTCGTGACTGAGAACGTCGTACTCCAGATTACGGATGACAGTGTGATGTTCCGCATAGAGGACAGCCGCAAGCAACACGGGAAGCTGACAGTCCTCGGGCAGATACCGAATGCCAGCAACGCCTTCCCGATAGAGCTCTTCCGTTCGCTTGAGCTCCGTGGCCATCACCGACGCGAACGACTCCGAGTGCTTGAGGCGTTCGATCTGTTCGGGTGAGACGCCATGTGCATGAAGCGTTTTCTGTGGCAGATAGATCCGGTTGCGTTCGATGATGTCCTCACGAACGTCTCGCAGGAAGTTCGTCATCTGGAACGCCTCGCCGAGTTTGACGGCGTGTGGAAGCGCCGTCTCCCGATCCTTGGGGTCCATAATCGCGGTCATCATCACGCCGACAGCAGCGGCTGAACCGCGCATATACGTCTCGAGGTCGTCGTACGTCTCATAGCGGTCGGTGTCGATATCCGACTGCATCGCATCGATAAACGTCTCGATTTCGGCATCAGCGATGTCGTACTCCCGACGGAGTTCGGTAAACGCCTCGAGGACGGGACCATCAGGGTCGGTGTTGCCGAGGGCCTGTTCGCGAAGCGCCTCGAGTTCGGCCCGCTGTTCGTCGGGTGGGACGCCAGCTGCATCGTCGACGACCTCATCAGCGATCCGGAAGAACGCATAGAGGACGTGCGTGGCGTGGCGGACCCGTTTCGGAAGGAATCTGGTTGCGAGGTAGAACGTTTTACCGGTCTGCTTCTGGATCGCCTTGCCTTTATCAATATGTTCCTGTTGCATTCTCAGTCTCATACCCGCTAGCTGCGGAGGGATGACGATGATACGACAGATACGTATAAAATACCTCACCCTCACTAGTGGGGTGTATGACTGTTCCTGTCAGGTGAATTAATTCAAAACTGCAGTTGTTACTCAGCAATATATTCGTATGGCAGGTTCAGTCAACGGAACATGAACCCGAATATCATGCACTCGATAAGAGGGCAGAGATCGCTGCGCAGCCTCAGGGTCGCTTTTCGAACGCTACTGTGATTCGGGCCGATCCCCCTCAAACAGCTCGTCGAGGAGCTTTTGCTGGGCAGTCCGGAGGTGCTGGTGAAACGTCGAGCGAGAGATATCCATCGACCGGGCGAGTTCTTCGCCCGAAACGTTGCGTGGCCACTCGAAGTAATCGGCGTAGTAGGCCTTCCGAAGCGCCGTCAGTTGGCGATCGGTAAGCGACGACTCCAGCCGTGCTGCCATGTTCTGTGGCGTTTCAGTCGGGTGGCCAGTCTCGTGGTAGCGAATCAGTTCGACAGTGTCGTAGCGCTGCTCGAGCAGGTCGTACGCCGAGCGTGCAGACTGGCCGTTCGGGAAGTCAATAGTGAGATCGGCACACGCTTCGCCGGTCGCTGTCGGGTGCGTCGTATGTCCCTCCGAGGCACTGGCGTCGAATCGCCGGAGTGATGCCCCGTGTTCGGACAGTGCCGTCACGACGCTGTCGCGAACGGCAACTTCGAGGAGTGCTCCCTCGTCGTACGCCGACAGAATCCGCACGTCAGTTACGCCCTCGATCGGCCCCGCCGCGGGAGGGGTGTCGACAGTGCGATCGGCGTGGAAAAACGCAATCGGTGTTCCGTCCTTGTCGTAGGTCAGTCCTCGGTAGGTAATCGTCGCCTCGAGTTCAGTCGCGAGTGCCGTCACGAACAGCGACGGATCTTCGATCTCGACCTCGACCTCGACGACAGTATCGCTCGCAAGCATATGTCGCGCCTCGATCGCGTTCATGCCGGTTGCGATCGTCCCCGCGAGCGATTCGAGAACGAGCCGCTCCCGTTCGGCGAAGGCATGCGGCCTCGAGGCGAAGAGAACGAGCACGCCGTACGTGACATCGCCGTAGGTCAACGGAAGTGCAGCGACCGACTGAAACGCCGTGCCGGCCCCTGTCGGCCACCAGTGGTCCGCCTCCGAAAACGTCTCAAGGTCCTGAAGCACCTGTGGCTCGCCCGTCTCGAGTGCCTGAACGGCTGGATGGCTGGCGTCCGAGCGAAGCACGAGGTCGCCGTCCTCGAGTGGAATTTCACCGCTGCGTGCCCACTCGCGTGGCGAGAGTCGATTGTTCGTCACGTCTGCTCGACCGATCCAGGCGAGAACGTAGGGCTCGGTTTCGGTGAGACGCGCACACACCTGCTGTTCGATCTCGTCGCGTGTCTGTGCACCGACGACGGCGTCAGTGACATCCCGAAGCAGGCCATCGACGCGCTCGAGGACGTGCTCGAGCGCCTGATGTTCCTCGCGGAGTTCGGCGGTGGTCTCCTCGACGGCGAGTTCCGCCAGTTTGCGGTCGGTAATCTCGAGATGGACGATCGAGATTCGGACGTCGCCGTCGATCGTAAACCGGTTGGCTCGCATCAGGAACCACTGCTTCTGTTCGGGTGTGTGACAGGGGTACTCCATGGAGAACGTCTCCTGCTCACCGTCGATGACCGCCTCGAGACCATCGATGGCGCATCTGGCATGGTCGTCGTCGTCGATTGCGGCAGTCGCAATATAGTCGACGCCGAGGTGGTCCGTCCGGTTCCCGTCCGAACCGAACTCGCGCCACGCCTGATTGGTCAGCAGGATCTCGCCATCCGTATCGATGACAGCAACGGTGATCGGCAGCGTCTCGAGAGTCGCTTCAGCGAGTTCGTGCCGGTGTTCCATTGGCAGGCGATTCGCGCTTGAGCCACATAACGAAACCGGGTGATCCGAGGTGGCCGCCAGTTCGCTTGGCTCGAGTTCGTCGACGGCCTCTTCGAACATCTTCACCCGTCTTTGAACCATATCGCAACGGTTGATCCGATCTGCGAGACGTCAGTTTCGGCGCGATCGACGGACGATCTCGATCACGTCGGTACATCGGTACAGCAGACCGTATGAGTCGAGCCGTGACCGCCAATAGACAGCGCGGAGATCCGTGATTGCTGCGCAGGTTCCGCCGCGATCCCCGTCCGAAACGCACGGACTGGCTACAGCTGTCTCGAGACGATAGGTCAGGAGAAATGATGACTCGACCAACACTTTTGTACACATCCGTAGACACCCTCAAAAGAGATCAGCGTGTCACACCACACCACCCCGAAAACGGTTGAGCTCTGGATTCGGTCGTTTACACCGATGAGCGCGGGTCCGACACAGGAGCAGGCGCTCGAGCGGCTTGATGACCTCGAGGCGAGCGCGCCGATCGAGTCGGTCGAGGTCGGCGTCTGGGGAAAAGTCGTCGGGCAGACGGCGGACACGACACGGATTCCACAGCTCCAGCGGATCGAAACGCGACTCGAGGCGTTCGAGTCGTGGGCTGCCCAAACCAGTCGGTCGCTCGAGCCGTTCTTTCGAGAGACGCACATCGAGTGTTCGATCACGGACGAACAGTACGACGTATGGCGACTGCCGACGGTTGCCCTGGCCGAGTTCAGCGGCGACGATGAACTCCTCCATGTCGCCCCCTGCCGCGACGGCGAGACCACGATCGATGTCGGCGATCGGATCGATGCACTCGTCGATGAGGAGACGGATCCATCGGTGCCCATCGACGACGAACAACAACCCAACGAAGTGATCATCGACCGGCTGGACGACCAAACAACAAGCTATAGCAGCGCTCACCTCCAGTCGCCATCGTCTCGTTCTGATTGATACGTGTCAGACCACCACTGTGGTGGGGGAGAGTCTGACCAGTGACAGCGACTCGTCGCAACAACGAACCGATCACTCGAGGTGAGTGTCAAGCACGACGTGAACAACACCTATGCCATAGAATGGCATACTCGGACGCATGGTAACCGAATCAGTCAGCCTCGGGAAGTCACGATGTCGCAACTGTGGTTTCGAAGCCCCCGGCGGTGACGACGCGTGGCGACGGATCGAGGTTCCGAAACTGGGGCGAATGACACAGTGTCCAGAATGTGGCAGTACGGACGTGATCACGAGTCGATGACTGTGGCATAGGCAGACAGACTCTTGGGCCTCTCGGTACTACTCATCTGCATGGCACACGAAACGGACGAACACGGTTCCGACGCTGATCAACCCTTGAGCGACAGCGAGTGGCGAGCCGAACTGAGCGAAGAGGAGTACCGCATTCTTCGCGAAGCCGGGACTGAGCCGCCATTTAGCGGCGAGTTCGTCGACCACAAAGCCGACGGAAGCTACGTCTGTGCCGGCTGTGGTGCTGTCCTGTTCGACTCTGAGACCAAGTTCGAGTCGGGCTGTGGCTGGCCCAGTTTCTACGACACCGACGGCGATCGCATCGAGACGCGACTCGACACCAGCAACGGCATGCGCCGGACCGAGGTCCTGTGTGCAAACTGCGACGGCCACCTCGGTCACGTCTTCGATGATGGGCCCAATCCCACCGGAAAACGCTACTGCATCAACTCGGTGGCCCTCGACTTCGACGAAGGATAGACTGAACCAGTGAACGAGAGAGTCGCGACTGCAGGCACGCTCCTTCTCGACCGACTGTCTCGCCACCAGCCCCTCTACTGAACGGTCAACCACCGAAGAGCGACGACGGGAAACTGCTATGGTGATCATCCAGGCCGACCCAGTCGACTGCTCAAGCGCCCATCGTCGGCGAGGTCGGAACGGACACCGAAGACGATTCCAGCAGACAGAAAAGCGGTGTCGTCGACCACATGTCGTTGATCGATGACACCGCCACGCCTGCACTGCGCAAGTCGATGCCACACCATCATCCGTCTGCCGGCCCAAGCGATTTCCGGATCGTCGTCGAGATTGGGATATGGCCGACTCGAGTCCCCGCTCGATCGTTCGTGACGTCGCTGCAGTTGCTCGCGAGCGCCAAATTAGCGTCACCTCTGCAGGTCTGGCTTATCACGCGTTCAACACCCTCGTCCCGCTGGTCGTCCTCGCGCTTGTCGCCGTCACGCTCGTCGACTCGCTCGAGCCGCTGGTGAGCGCCCTCGAGACGGCGGCGGGCCTCGAAGGGATGGTGACTGACGACGGGCTCGAGGGAGCGGTCGGGACCGGCGTCGACCGGACGCGGGCGGCGGTCCTCGCAGTCGCCATTCTGCTGTGGAGTGCAGTGCGCCTGTTTCAGGCAGTCAACAGCGCGTTTACCGACGTCTACGGCTCACGAAAGAACCAATCGTACGTGACCACGGCCGCGACGGTCACGCTGGTCACAGCCCTGAACGTCGTCCTCGTAACGGCGACGGTCGCGGTCGGTGTCATGCTGGTCGGCGTCGTCGGCATCAGTCTCTCGGTTCTCGTCGGTGGGGTCTGGATGACAGCAGCCAGTGCCGTGTTGCTCGTCGGCCTGTTGATGGCCGTCTTCCTCCCGATGTACTACCTCTTTCCCCAGCCAGACGTCTCGGTCGGCGAGGTGCTCCCGGGGACAGTGTTCGCTGCGCTTTCCTGGACCGTCCTCGCCGTCGGCTTTCGGCTCTACGTCGCGACCTCAGAGAGCGTCGCACTGTTCGACATCGCCGGTGCCGTGCTGTTGGTTCTAACATGGGTTTACTTCGGTGGGCTCTGTCTCCTGCTCGGTGCCGTGCTCAACGCCGTCCTCGCGGGACACGTCGATCCCGACGATGACTGGATACCGTTGGGGGACCACTGGTCGAAATACGCCTAACGAATGGGTGATCGACGAACGCGGCGTGTGCTGGATTCCGTGCGCTGTTCAGATCGGCGGTCGGTCTACGGCGGCGAAAAGCGATGGATTCTATCAGTTTCGAACGGTATTGGGTATGAATGGCTTCTGTACGGACCGTCGACGACACCCACCTCCTCGTCGTTGCCGACGATGGAGACCTGCTCTCGAGTGTCGCCGAGAGCGAATGCGACGCCGAACTGCTCACGGCGTCGACTGCAGCCGCGGCGCTCGAGACGCTCACAGAGCGGCCAGTCGACTGCATCCTGACACCCCACCGGCTTCCGGACGCAAGCGGTCTGGACCTCCTCGAGCGAGTTCGCGAGCGTGAGCCGGACTGTCCGGTCGTGTTCGCACCCAGTGATGGCGACGAAACGCTTGCGAGTGCAGCGATCACAGCGGGCGTGACGGAGTACGTCCCCGAAGATCGACGCGCCACAGAGCTGACAGCAGCGCTCGAGCGCGCACTCGAGGCAGGACAAGAGCGACGGGAACGGCGCGCACAGTCGCGCCAGTTCAGTGCACTGTTCGACGACCCGAAAACGTATTCATGGGTGTTGACGCCTGATGGAGACGTTCGTCGAGCGAACGAGGTCGCCCTCGAGGCGATCGACACGACTGAGACGGCCGTCCGCGGGCAGTCGTTTGCTGACCTCCCGTGGTGGCGGTGTGCCGAGGCAGGGCAGACGGTGCTCGAGGCAGCACTCGAGCGGGCCGCGGCGGGCGAGATCGTCCACAGGGAGGTGACACAGGCACAGGTCGCCGACGAGGCTGGCGACGCCGCTGACCCGCGGACGCTCGAGGTGACGATTCGACCGGTGTACGATGACTCGGAGACAGTCGTCTCGCTACTTGCACGGGCGACTGACGTCACCGAGCGAGTCCGTCTCGAACAGGAGTTGCGCGAATCAGAGGAGCTGCATCGGGTGACGCTCAACAACATGACCGACACCGTCCTCATCACGAACGATGCGGGCGAGTTTACCTACGTCTGTCCGAACGTCCACTTCATTTTCGGCTACACCGACGACGAGATCCACGAGATGGGGACGATCGACGAACTCCTTGGTCCGGACCTCTTCGATCGGGCAGCTCTCGAGGCCGACGGCGTGTTGACCAACATCGAGTGTACGGCGACCGACAGGGCGGGCCGCGAACGCACGTTGTTGGTCAACGTGCGCGAAGTCTCGATTCAGGATGGCACGCTCCTCTATAGCTGCCGGGACGTAACGACACGCAAACACCGAGAGGAGGCACTGACCGCACTTCACCGAACCACGCGAAAGCTGCTCTACGCCGAAACCGACCGCGAGATAGCAGACATTATCGTCGAAGATGCCCCCGAGATCCTCGATCTCGAGGCGAGTGGGGCCTACCTGTTCGACACCGACGACAACGTGCTTCGGCCAGCTGCTGTCTCGTCGGGGCTAAAACGGCTCCACGGGCCGCTCTCACAGCGGCGGGCCACCACCGACAGCATCGCGGGTGGCGTCTTTGTCGAGGGCCAGTCCCGCTTTTTCGCGGACATCCACGATGCGGATACGCTCTCGGATCCGACGACCGATCTCAGGAGTGGCGGGTTCGTCCCACTGGGCGATCACGGTGTCTTCGTCGTCGGCTCGCCGGTCGTCGACGCGTTCGACGACGTCGCTCGAGAGCTGACCGATCTCGTCGCGACGACCGCAGCCGCGGCGCTCGATCGGGTCGAACGGGAACGGACGCTTCGTGAACGCGACCGTGAACTCAAACAGCGAAACCGGGAACTCACCCGACTCAATCGAGTTAACGAGATTATCCGTGAACTCGACGCTGCACTCGTCCGGGCGGAAACTCGAGCGGAGATCGAGGCTGCCGTCTGCGAGCGGCTCACGTCTGCCGACCGGTTTTCGTTCGCCTGGATCGGGAGCTCGGACGTGACGGACGATCGACTCGCCGTGAACGCACACGGCGGGACGGGGCGCGGACAGGACTACCTCGACAGCGTCTCGCTGTCGCTTGCGGAGGGACGCGAGCCAGCAGTCCTCACGGCAACGACTCGCGACGTGACCGTCGTCTCGAACGTCGTCGATCGGCTCCACGACGAGCCCTGGCGTTCCGAGGCGCTCGCTCGAGAGTATCAGTCGATCACCAGCGTGCCGCTTGCCTACGACCAGTTCACCTACGGCGTGTTGACCGTCTACGCCGACCAGCCCGACGCGTTCGACGAGGTGACACGGACCGTCCTCGCCGAACTCGGTGAGACGATCGCCTCCGCGATCGCCGCTGCCGAACGCAAACAGGCGCTGTTGACCGACTCCCGGACGCGCCTCGAGTTTGACGTCTTCGACGACGGCTTCGTGTTTTCTAGACTCGCACAGGCGACCGACTGTGTGCTTTCGTTCGACGGCGGTGTCCGTCTCCACGAGGACGGCGCTGCAGTGTTCGCGACGGTCACAAACGCGTCCCCGGACGTCGTTGCCGACGCCGCGGACGAACTCGTCGCTGTCGAACGCGCACAGGTGATCAGCGGGACCGAACCCAGTACCGAGACCGGGACCATCCTGCTCGAACTCTCAGCACCGTTTCTGGCGCTACAGCTTGCAGACCACGGGGTCGTGTTACACAGCGTCGAGGCGACGCCTGAGCAGACACGGATCGTCGTCGATGTTCCACAGACTGTCGATGCGAACGCAAGCATCGACGTCGTCTCGCATGCCTTCTCGGATGTCGAACTACACGCAAAACGCAGCGTCGATCGAACGGCCGCCAGCGACCGCCGGGCCGAGTTGCTCGAGCGACTCACCGACCGCCAACTCGAGGTCGTCCAGCTGGCGTACTACGGCGGCTACTTCGAATCCCCGCGGGATCGCTCGGGAGCCGAGATCGCAGACACGCTCGGTATCTCACCGGCTGCATTCTATCGCCACATCCGAACTGTGCAGCGAACGTTGTTTACTATCCTCTTCGAGGAGATCGGGCTCCCGGCAAACACTACATCAAGGGTTGAATAGTGAACCCCTTCAGATCACCGACGCTAGCTATCTGACGAACACTCATATCCTAATATCCCTATTATTGTTAAATCGAAACCACACCCACCCATGAAAGACGTTCAACTCAACCCAAAAGAAGAGTCGACCTACGAGTGTTTTAGCTGTGGTACCGTCGTCCGTGCAACAGCACCGGAGCGCTGCCCGAAATGTGGTGCCGACATGCGAAACCGGCAGACACCGATCGAGTAATCGACGGCATCGTTGACTCGCTGGCAGGGAAACGATTACCGGGTTCTCGCTCTTCTCTCGAGACGGATGTCCGAACCATCGACTCGAGACCACGAAATCGCCCATCCTGTTTTTGCGACGCTCTACGACTGGCTCCCACAGGCGTTCCTGCTTGCACCCCATCGGAGCTACCTCGTCGCGGATCTCTCGGGGCGCGTACTCGAGCTGGGCTGTGGCACCGGGGATATGTTTCCGTTCGTCGCCGACATCGATACGTCAGCGATCGAGTATCACGCCATTGAGCCGGATCCACACATGCGAACACGGGCGGCACGCACCGCTCGCGACCTCGGTCTCGATGTCACCCTCCAGGATGCACGCGCCGAATCGTTGCCCTACCCCGACGACAGTTTCGACGTCGTACTCGCCAGCGTCGTCTTCTGTACGATTCAGGACCCCGACGCCGCCATCGATGAGGTTGCACGGGTGTTGAAACCGGGCGGCGAGTTCCGCTTTTTCGAGCACGTTCATGCCGACGGCTGGCAGGGAACCGGCCAGCAGCTGCTCAACCCGCTTTGGGAGCGTGTCGCCGGTGGCTGCCAACTCACCCGCGAGACGGTTCCGCGATTCGTCGGTCACGACGCCTTCGCAGTCGACGAGATCGAACGCCTCGAGTTCGGTATCTTTCCAGCGACGCCGTTCGTCCGCGGAACGTTGCGGCGTCGACGCGACAGCGTGCTCGGCTAACGCCTCGCAGTCGGTTTCTGAACCGCGCCAGTGTCGAACCCGGAGGCTGCAGGTGGAACCGTTTCCCAAGAGACCGTCCTAGAAGAGGGTATGTCCGAACCGGATCGAGAGCCGACGGAAACGCCCACGACCTCCAGAGACGAGGCCGAAGCGGAAGGGCAATGGATGGCCCGCAACTGGCTCGGAATCGCTGTCGTCTCGATACTGTCGCTGGTGCTGCTCGCGCTCGCGTTGATGCAATGGACCGGCCTCATCAACGTCTTCGCCCCGATCGCGGAGACAGAGGGCCAGCAGTGGGGCGCGTTGATCTTCCTCGCGCTCGTCGTGCTCATCCTCGGTGGCTGGAGTTGGAAAGCGATCCTCAGCTGAACCAGGCGCTCCGATGGCTCGCCTGACAACCGATCGGTCCTCCGTCGAGTCGAAAACGGCCCGCTGAGTGTCGAGTCCTGACACAGCCAGCCAGCGGTGAAATATAGCACACCCGTTCGGACTACTGCTCGTTCGCCTCGAGCACCTCGCGGTTCCGAATCCAGGCGTCGGCCCCGAACTTCCGAGCGGCGAGGTCGGCGGCGGTCTCGAGTTCGTCGTCGCACCAGTCGCCCTCGTCCGCGTCACACCACTCCCCGAGCGCCGTCGCAAGGGTATCGACAGCCGCTTCGCGGTCGATCCCCACCTCATCCTGAATGCTCGTCACTCGGTCGGTGAACACGGCTGGTTCGAGGTCCGTCTCGAAGACGCCGACGTGACGAGTGGGCTCGAGGGCGTAGCTGATCGAGCCGTGCTGGATGACGACGTCGCGCTGTCGGTACTGGGCGTTGCCGCTGATCTTCCGTGCGTCTGCGCCCGCAGTTGCGGGCGCGACGACGTCGTGGGCCGGGTTGATATCCCGTAGATAACACGAGGGGTAGTAGATCGACGACTGCTCGACGGCGGCGAAGTCGGCGTCGACACCCATGCGTTCGAGTCCCTCGAGCACCGGCTCACAGAACAGTTCGTAGCAGTCCATCAGGTCGCCGGGCACCTCGTCAGCAGGGGCAACGATGGTGTACGAGATGTCGGCGTATCGGTCGTGATAGATCCCGCCGCCGCCGGTTTGCCGGCGAGTGACGTCGATCCCCGCCTGCTCACAGTACGCCCAGTCGACCGTGTCGGCGTCCTGTCGGTACCCAAGCGAGAGCGTACTCGGCTCCCATGAGTAGACCCTGACTGTCCGCAGATCGTCCTCGAGTGCTGTCGCTGCAGCGACTTCCTCGAGGGCCATCTGTGTCGCCCCATCACGGGGCTCGTCCCGAAGCAATCGCCACGAACGGTCGGCGAGGTCAGTCATACTCGTCCGATCGCTGGCTGTCGAGTTAGAGGTTGCGACGGGAACGCATGCCCGGTGAGAACACCCCATGCTCGCGGCGGTCGATCTATGCCAGAAACAGAACGCGGTAAGGCCTCGAAGTCGGCTCTCGAGGCCCGCGTCAGACATAGGTATGAAATCCGAAAGTCGACGGCGAGTGAGCGGATTCACGCCGCCGAATCAGGGCTCGAGCACGAGCCGTCACGGTCGGTGGGACACGGGAGCACTTGGTTGATAGGCGGTCATGTCAAGTAGCTACCGTCTCCGTGTTTCAGATGGCTCCCCCACTGGTTTCGCGAGTTGGACCGATCGAGGCGAACATCTTCGCCAGCCGCCACTTCATCTAGTCTCGATGTCGATTATAGATCCATAAAGAATATTATAAACAATGTTCAAAGCTGAGCCACATGGAAGTCCCGCTCTTAGTAACCGATTTCCTCGACCGGGCGCGCAAGTACTACGGCGACGAAGAAGCGATCGTTGCGACGACAGGCGAACGGTTCACGTACGACGAGTTCGGCGACCGGGCCGACCGACTGTCTGCAGTGTTGCAAGAGCGCGGCATCGAGAAAGGTGATCGTGTGGCGGTCCTCGACCCCAACACGCACTACCACCTCGAGTCGGCGTACGGGATCATGCAACTCGGTGCGATCCACGCGCCGCTGAACTACCGGCTGACGCCCGAGGACTACGAGTACATGCTCAACGACGCCGGCGTCACGGCCGTGGTCGCCGACTACGAGTACGCCGAAAAGATCGAAGCGATTCGTGACGAGGTCCCCACCGAGACGTTCATTACGAACGACGCCGACGCCGTCGAGGGCGACTGGGAGGACTTCGACGCACTCATCGAGGACGCTGAACCCGACTACGAGCGCCCGGAGATGAGCGAGGACGACGTTATCACGATCAACTACACTTCAGGAACGACCGGCGACCCGAAAGGCGTCATGCGAACACACCGCACCGAGTCGCTGCACGCCCAGCTCGTCACGATCCACCACGAGATCACCGACGACGACGTCTACCTCTGGACACTCCCGATGTTCCACGTCAACGGCTGGGGCCACATCTACGCCATCACCGGCATGGGCGCGAAACACGTCTGTACCCGCGGCGTCGACGCCGGCCAGATCTTCACCGACATCGCCACCGAAGACGTTTCGTTCCTCTGTTGTGCGCCGACGGTGCTCAGCCTGCTCGAGGAGTACCGCGAGGAGAACGACGTCGAACTAACGGGCGACAACCCAATGCGGGTCACCGCAGCTGGCGCGGCACCGCCGGAAAGCATCATCGAAACCGTCGAAGAGGAGTTCGGCTGGCACTTCCGCCAGCTCTACGGGGCGACCGAAACTGGGCCGCTCATCGGCACCTCCGCGACTCGACGCCTCATCGACGAGGACAGCGAGCGCCGCTTCGCGCTCAAAAAGCGTCAGGGGATCGCCCCGCTGGCGACCCAAGTCGAAGTCGTCGACGACGAGGGCAACGAAGTGCCGTGGGACGACGAAACCATCGGCGAGATCCTCGTCCGTGGCAATCAGGTCATGGAAGGCTACTGGGAGAAACCCGAGGAGACCGACGAAGCGTTCAACGACAAACGTGAGGGATGGTTCCACACCGGCGACCTGGCCGTTGTCAACGACGACGGCATGATCGCCATCCAAGACCGCGAGAAGGACATCATCATCTCCGGCGGGGAGAACATCTCGAGCATCGAACTCGAGGACACGCTGTTCGACCACGACGCAGTTTCGGACGTGGCCGTCATCCCATCCCCGAGCGAAAAATGGGGCGAGACGCCGAAGGCGTTCGTCGTGCCGTCGAACGACGACCCCGAGAACCCACCGATCTCTCCGGACGAACTGACGGCGTTTACCCGTGAGAAACTCGCCGGCTACAAGGTCGTCCACCGCGTCGAGTTCGTCGACGAACTGCCCAAGACGGCGACGGGCAAGATCCAGAAATACGAACTCCGCGAGGAGGAGTGGGACGAAGAAGAGGGCATGGTCGGCCAGGGATAACGCCGCACCCGAACGAGTCAGAACGGCCGCTTGGCCGGCCGTTGAATCGTCGTCATAGGTAACTACATCCGTTTTTTTATCGCGACCGTCGCTGCGTTCTCGGAGTAGAACACAGTACTGTAGTCCAGTCACTCGATGGCCGATTAACCGCGCAGACGACCGCTGCGTAGCAACTCCCGAATGCCACACCGACGTAGGACCACTGTGGTCTGACGTGGAGTGACGCGGGTTCCGTCTACTGTGTAAGTGGTGACGTTCCTATAGTAACAACTGAACCGATGTACACACGCATCCCACAGCAGTCGTGCGATACGGTCGTGCAGTGATGTTCAGTGGCTACTATAACAGACACGACACCAGCGTCACATACTTGAGTTCAGTGGTCGCCCAACAGAGAGCCATCCGTTCGACAGCTATCGATGTTTGATATCGCAGCATGCAATTCATATCAGGGCAGTGCCGCCGCGCGAGTACCGATACACGACGCTGGCAACAGTAGGCCTGGGCGAAAGGAGGAGACGCTCGAGAAGGGGTGTACAACCAGACCGACCAGCAGCGGGGTCACGACGTTTTTACGTATCCACCAGCTATCCGGGGTATGGTGCGGAACGTCGCCGGATTACTTCCGGAACTCGAGGCCGAGGACTTCTATCTCCTTTCGGGGGTCGAACAGGGGATGCGCTTTTCGGAGTGGGTCCAGCGGGAGAAGCTCCCGAAGTTCTCCGGCTTGACCGAAGAGGAGGTCGACTACCGACTCGAGCGCTGTCTCAAGCGCGGGTTAGTCGAAAAGAAAACAATCCAGTACGAGGGGTACACCCTCCAGTTCGAGGGGTACGATATTCTCGCGTTGCGAGCACTCGTCGAGCAGGACACGATCAGCGAGTTCGGCTCGCCGCTGGGCGTCGGCAAGGAGAGTGACGTCTACGAGGTTCGCTCCTACAAACCACTCGCGCTGAAGTACCACCGCGAGGGGTATACCAACTTCCGAGAGGTCCACAAAGAACGCGATTACACGTCGGACAACGAGCACGTCTCCTGGATGTACACCGCTCGAAAAGCCGCCGAACGGGAGTACGACATCCTCGAAGCGCTGTATCCGGACGTCTCGGTTCCGCGGCCGATCGGCCAGAACCGCCACGTCATCGTCATGGAGAAGATGGACGGCGTCGAACTCTCACAGACGAGACTCACGGACGACCAGGTCCTCGGCGTCCTCGATCTGTTGCTCGAGGAGATTGCACTCGCCTACGAGACCGGGTACGTCCACGCGGACATGAGCGAGTACAATGTCTTCGTCAGCGAGGACGGCGTGAAGATTTTCGACTGGCCACAGGCGATTCCGACTGATCACGAGAACGCGACCGAGTTCCTCCGGCGCGACCTGACGAACACCCTGGGGTACTTCCGCCGAAAGTATCCACAGCACGTTCCGGACGATATCGACAGTGACGATGTGGCGGTCTCGATCGAAGAGGAGTCGTTCGACAGCATAGCCGAGTTCGTCTCGTAACAAACGTGCGCTTTTCAGCGGGAGTTGGGTCGTAGCGGCTTCGATGGCGAACGCCTGCGTTGTGAGTGTTGGTGTGATCGGCTGCGAGGGCTGTCAGCTGTGTGTGAGCAATTGAATCCCGACAAAACGGCTTGAACACCGTTTCGAGGGCAGTCATAGCCATTTTTTTGGGGGGAGCATACTCCGGCAGAATTGTTTTCAGTAAACCTCATATAGCGATATAAAATAGCCGCAAGGCGGAGCAACAGTCGTTGGGAGCAGGACGGGCCCACCGACTCGAGAGAGGCGACCCAGACGCGCGATGCTGGCGCAGAGTGGGCATCGGGACAGCCACTTCCGGAGTTCGAAGCCCTTATACTCGAGAGTTGGATAGACTGTCGTAGACTCGCTGGGTCGCGGGCGTCAGCGGGCACCTGTGCAGCATTGTGCTACAGGTCGGGATGTGATCCGCGGGGCATGGCCCCGGTCAGGATTGAACCAGGAAACGCCCGCGGGAACATACAATGGCAAAAAGCTTCTACTCCCACATCAAGGACGCATGGAAAGACCCCGACGACGGTAAGCTCGGGGAGTTGCAGTGGCAGCGAAAACAGGAATGGCGCAAGCAGGGCGCAATCGAGCGGATCGAGCGACCAACCCGTCTCGACAAGGCACGCGAACTCGGCTACAAAGCCAAACAGGGCATCGTCATGACCCGCGTGTCGGTCCGCAAAGGGACCGCCCGAAAAGAGCGCTTTACCGCCGGTCGCCGAACGAAGCGCCAGGGTGTCAACCGTATCGGACGGCGCAAGAACATCCAGCGCATCGGTGAGGAGCGCGTCTCCCGCAAGTACCCCAACCTGCGCGTGCTCAACAGCTACTGGGTCGGTGAAGATGGCTCGCAGAAGTGGTTCGAAGTGATCCTCGTTGATCCGAACCACCCCGCCATCCAGAACGACGACGACCTGAACTGGATCTGCGACAGCGCTCACCAGAACCGCGCCTTCCGTGGCCTGACCAACGCTGGCAAGGCCAACCGTGGTCTCAACAACCGCGGCAAAGGTGCCGAGAAGGTCCGACCGTCCAACAACGGCGGTCAGGGCCGCGCGAAGTAACAGCGGCCGACAGTTTTTGCGGTTTGTGCTGTTGACTCGAGTGTGGAGCACCTGCGCTCGGTCGGGCCTCGTGGCATGACCGATCACGCGAGCCGACGAGTGTTGCAGGCTGGCGGACGCTTATATTGCCGGCACCAGTACACAGACACACATGGTAGATCACGTCCTTGTTCCAGTCGACGACTCAGAGCAATCGATGGATGCACTCGAGTTTGCCTGTACGCAGTACCCAGAGGCAACAATCACGGCGCTTCATGTCATCGATCCCGGCGACTTCTACGGCGCGACGGGTATCGAAGGCAGCGCGATGACGAACTACGAGCAGATCCAAAAAAACCACGAGAATTGGGCCGAAAATCGCCTCGAGGAAGCGCGCAAGCAGGCCGCTGACTTCGGCGTCGAGATCGAAACGGACCACATGGTCGGCGGGATTTCACGCTCGATTGTCAACTACGCCGAGGAACACGACGTCGACCACATCGCGATCGGCAGCCACGGTCGCACAGGCGCAAGCCGCCTTCTTCTCGGGAGTGTCGCCGAGAAGGTGGCCCGTCGCTCTCCGGTCCCGGTGACGATCGTTCGGTGATCACGCGCCGGTCGACAGTTGCTTTTGAGCGCTACCCGTGTGTATATTTCTCACAGTGGACCACATATGAACGATTAGGAACGGTCCCGTCCTAGTGACGGGTATGACCGATGCCAAGACACACGTTGCGTTCGTCTGCGTCCAGAACGCTGGTCGAAGCCAGATAGCAACTGCCTACGCCGAACGCGAACGCGAGACGCGCGGGCTCACCGACGACGTAGTGATCCACTCCGGTGGGACACATCCTGCCGATGCCGTCCACGACGTCGTCCGTGAGGCGATGGCCGACGTCGAAATCGATCTCGCCGATCGCAAGCCACAGGAAATCGCCACGGAGACTCTCGAGTCCTGTGACTACGTTGTGACGATGGGCTGTTCGACACTCGATCTCGAGGCCGACACCGACGTCCGCGACTGGGATCTGCCGGACCCACACGGACAGGAGAAAGAGACGGTCCACGAGATCCGCAACGACGTGAAAACGCGTGTCGAGGCGCTGTTCGACGAAATCGAAGCGACGCGAACCGACTGACCGACTGCAAAACGACGGCGTGGGGCCGCGTCTGGATATGAAAACGAGTGCTCGAGTCGCAGCTTAGGCCGAGACGGTGTGGCTCTCCTGTTCGGACTCCGAGGAGCGCATGTCCAGATCGGCCCGGAGCGCCTCGATGGCGTCCTCGGGGTCCGTTTCGGAGTCGAAGACTCGATCAAAGCCCATTTGTCGGAAGAATTTCCGGGTTTCCTCGAAGTCGTCCTGTCCGACGGCGAGGTTGCCGCCGATGTAGGTCGTGACGTCCTCGAGGCCAGCGTCGGCGACTTTCTGGTGGAAGCCCTCACAGTCCTGTTTTGCGTGACCGTAGAGGGAGGAAACGAGTACAGCCTCGGCGTCGTGAGCCGTTGCGGCGTCGACGAACTCTTCCTGGGAGCTCTGGACTCCAAGGTTGATAACGTCGAAGCCGGCTGCCTCAAACGCCTGTTCCAGGATGGTAATCCCGACGACGTGTGCGTCGGAACCGATCACGCCGAGGATGACTGTCTTCGTCATGTTCGTACTACCACCAACAGGGGGGAACACCATAAACCTAATGATTAATAATGTGGTAGTGATTCACATGATTTTCCATGCGAGACTGTCGGGGCGGTGTAGAACAGTGAATTGAAAAGGATTCAACAGAACTAGAGAGCCGTGTCGCCGTCTTACAGTCAGACAGTTGTCAGTGAACCAACTGGTGCGTCGGTGTGGTTTCGAGCCCGCTGGATGCCGTCGTCGCCGGCCGCAATGAGTGCAAAGACCCCGGCAACGTCGGCGTTGGCAGTTCCGACGATATCGAGCAGGAGTTCCTGTGTCTCACCCGAACGGATGAGGTCGTCGACGACGAGTACCGAATCGCCTTCGTCGATGGCCGACTCGGGGAGATAGTAGGTGAGTTCGATCCCCGACTGGAGCCGTTCACGCGCCTCGATAAACTCCTCGACGGCGGTTTCCTTGCGTTTTTTGGCGTACGCACACCGCGTCCCGTAGTAACTCGCAAGCGAGGCAGCGAGCGTGATCCCATCCGTCGCAGCAGTGAGGACGACGTCAGGGCGGTCGAAGTCGAACCCGTTCGCGACGACGGGAGCAACGAGGTCGAGAAACGGCTGGTCGAAGACGGTCGCAGAGTTGTCGATGTAGCCGTCGTCGTCAACCCGAATCCGTGCAGTGAGTTCCTCGGCCAGTGCGTCCCGACCGAGTTCTTCAACGACGTTTCGTGCGCGCTCGGTACCCGGGAGAACGTGTCCGTTAACGTACCGGTTGAGGTCGCCTGCCGGAAGCGCCGTCGTCTCGGCGAGTTCGTCATACGTTCGGGTTTCCTTTAACATCCGCAACACGTCGACGGCCCGCAACTGCAGGGCTGCCTTCTCTGCTCTGTTCATACAGGTATGCACGATTCCGCAACCATGGGTATTTCGATTCGAAAGACACACAAGATCAGCACGAATGTGACACCTCAACGGGGCAGCTACGGTTCGCGATCGTTGTCGATCGGCTTTTCACGACCATAGCGCCGGACGAGCCGTCGCATCACCCGAGCCTGCGCTTTCTGCAGGAGCATCGATGCCGTACTCGAGGCACAGTCCAACGCGTCGGCAACGGCGTCGACCCCGGCGTCACGGGGAACCTCGAAGTAGCCGACGTCGACCGCGGCTTCGACGGCCTCGAGTTGTCGGTCCGTCAGCTCGCCGGTGATCGGTGCGTGCCGGCGGTCGTAGTCGCCGATCGCCCGAACGGTCACGTCGATGCTGTCCGGGAGTCCATCAAGCATCGCCTGCAGGTCATCACTGCTCCCGACGACAGTCATGTAGAACGCAGCCTCGGAATCGTAGACGACGGGCGGAACGACGACGAGGTTCAGGGCAGCAAATGCCTCGCGCCAGCGGACGTCTTCCTCGCGCGTTTCCTGACAGATGGAGACGTAAAACGAGTCACTGTCGATCGGCGTGAGATCGTACCACCGAACCGACTCGACAGCCTCGAGTCGTTCCACGTAGGGCTCGCGCTTGGCTTCGACGTAGAACAGCTCGTACTCGAGGGCATCCTCGCGGGCAGCAAGGTTCCATGCGCGGAGTTCCTCGTAGTGGACGGCGTCTCCCTCTCGGATAAATCGCTGCATCGGGTGAAGCATCCAGTCGGGTTGTGAGAGGCGAACGTCGAGGTACTTCATCCGGTTGTCCACTACTCAACTGCCACGAGAATATAAATCGGCTAGTGTGTCCGTGGAAACGCCCAGTTCGAACGCGACCGAATACGGAGCTATGACGCTACTCGAGTCGGACGACTGGTGCAGTCAGCGGAAGGTGGTGCCATGCTCGAGTCACTGACCACGATCGCGTTCGCAATCGCCGTGGGCAGTCTCCTCATCACGTTCGTGGGGGTCGCTGTCAGTGCGCTCGGCGTGGCGAACTACTGGCCGCCGGGCGAACGAAACTGGGCGTTTTACATTCAGTGGTCACTCTCACAGCTGTTCAGCATTGCATTGCTCGTCATCGCTGTCCTCGACTGGAACAGTCTCGGACTCCCACGGCTGCCGACGCTCGCTGTGGGATCGATCCTGTTTGTCGTCGGCTTCGTCGTGGCGATCGCGGCGGGACGCGACCTCGGCGTCGAAGAGACGACAGGTTTGACCGGCGAGTTGCGCACCGACGGCTGGTATCGGTACTCGCGCAATCCACAGTACGTCGGCTACATCGTTGCGTCAGTCGGCTTCGCGCTGCTCGCAAACTCGACACTGACGGCCGTCCTCTGTGCGATGTACGTCGGCTGGTGGCTGACGCTGCCTTTCGCCGAGGAACCGTGGCTACGAGAACAGTACGGCAAACCGTACGAACGATACGCCGAGCGCGTCCCGCGGTTCGTCGGCCTGCGAACGATTCGTGCAGTCGTCGGCAATCGGGCGGAACCCGCTCTCACGGAGTAACCCGTGACGGGCTGGGCAGTTCTCGCGTCCGGTGAAAAACAATGCTGCTGCGTTGACTGACCGGCGTCAGTCCTGCAGGAAATCCGGCTCCGTCCGCTGCTCGTCGCGTTCGGCCTCGAGATGGGCCTTGAACTCGTCGATTTCGACGTCGTACTCCTGATCCTCGAAGCGGTCACGGACCGAGATGTTGCCGTCGGCTTGCTCGTTGTCGCCGACGATGATCTGGTAGGGCACGCGGTCGTCGTGGGCCGCACGGATCTTGCGCTCGAGCGTCGAGTCGCGGTCGTCGACCTCGACGCGGAACTCGTCGAACTCGTTTGCGACCTGATGGGCGTAGCCGAGATTGTTATCCGAGATCGGCAGCACGCGGACCTGCTCGGGCGCGAGCCACAGTGGGAATCGACCCTCGTAGTGCTCGATGAGCATCATAAAGAACCGCTCGTAGCTGCCATACAGCGCGCGGTGGATCATCACCGGCTCGTGTTCTTCGTTGTCCTCGCCCACGTAAGACAGATCGAACCGGTCGGGCATGTTGAAGTCCAGCTGGACCGTCGGGCCGTCCCACGAGCGCCCGATCGCATCCTCGAACGCGAAGTCGATCTTCGGGCCGTAGAACGCGCCGTCGCCCTCCTCTAACTCGTAGTCGAGGTTGCGCTTCTCGAGGACGTTCTCGAGTTGTTCTTCTGCGTGTTCCCAGATCTCGTCGCTGCCGACCGATTTCTCGGGCCGGGTGGCCAGCGCCATCTCGTACTCGAGGTCGAACGTCTCTAAGACGTCCGTGATCATGTCCATGATCTCCTCGACCTCGCGTTCGATCTGGTCGGGCCGGATGAACAGGTGGCCGTCGTCGATGGTAAACGCCCAGACTCGCGAGAGGCCCGACAGTTCGCCGCGCTGTTCTTTGCGGTAGACCTTCCCGTTCTCGGCGTAGCGGATCGGGAGGTCACGGTAGCTCCAAGACTGGTCCTGGAAGATAGCGGCGTGACCGGGGCAGTTCATCGGCTTCAGGCCGAACTCGTCGTCGCCAACGTCGAAGATGAACATGTCGTCGGCGTAGTTCTCGTAGTGACCCGAGCGGTGCCAGAGATCCGTCTTGAAGACGTGTGGCGTTTCGACGTAGTCGTAGCCGGCATCTTTGTTGAGGTCCTCGACGAAGTCCTCGAGTTCCTTCAGCACCGTCTTCCCCGGCGGATGATACAGCGGCAGTCCGGGGCCGGTGACGTCCTGAATCGAGAACAGGTTCATCTCGTTGCCGATCTTCCGGTGGTCGCGCTTTTTGGCTTCCTGCTGGCGCTCGAGATAGGCTTCGAGGTCGCTTTCGTCCTCGAAGGCGGTGCCGTAGATCCGCGTCTGCATCGTATTTTCCTCGTCGCCGCGCCAGTAGGCACCGGCGATCTCGAGCAGTTCGACAGCACCGATTTCGCCCGTCGAATCGACGTGTGGGCCGGCACAGAGGTCCTCCCACTCGCCCTGTTTGTAGAACGAGACCTCCTCGTTCTCGTCGGCGAACTCCTCGAGTAACTCGAGTTTGTACTGCTCGTCGGCGAGGCGGTCTTCGGCCTCCTCGATCGAAACGTCCTCGCGTTCGATCTCGTAGTCGTCTTCGATGATGGCCTCGATTTCGTCCTCGAGGGCAGCGAGGTCTTCCTCGTCGATGTCGAGGTTATCGAAGTCGTAGTAGAAGCCGTCGTCCGTCGGCGGGCCAATCGCGAGATCGACATCGTCGTAGTGGCGTTCGACGGCCTGGGCGAGACAGTGCGAGGCGGAGTGGCGCATCACACGAAGGTACTCCTCGGACTGGTCGGTGACGATCTCGAGGTCGACACCGTCGTAGACGGGTGCTTCTTTGGCGACGAGTTCACCGTCGAGTTTGCCGGCGACCGTGTCTCGGCCGAGGCCGGGACCGATTTCGTAGGCACAGTCTTCGACCGTCGACCCCGCGTCGACCTCGAGTTCGGATCCGTCTGGCAGTACGACCACGAGTTGCTCCTGTGATTGTGGATCTGATTCTGACATGGATGTTACTATGGCTTGGTTGTGAACTTCGGTAAGAAGTCCGATTGGACGTCCGCTCTGGCCGCTCGTCTGTGGAACCGTGTCGACACAGCGAGCGGTAGGTGTAGGTTAGAAACGGGCGAAAGCCCCTGTAAAGCGGACACCTACCATCGTGGATACGGGTAGTCTCGAGCGGGATAAAAACATTGTGATGGGGCGTCGTCGACCGAACCGTTTTGGCTCCGAATCGGCTACAGCAGGTCGTGGGCTTTGATCCGCCACCGGACGACGATCAGTTCGACGACCCGTTCGGAGACGACCCGCTCGAGGATCCGTTTGCGGGAGATCCACTCGAGGACCCGTTTGCGGACGACCCGTTCGGCGGCGGAGACGGTAACAGTGGTGACGACCTCGAGGAAGCGTTCAGCGAGGGGTCGCGATCGACACTGCTTGCGTTCATCATCGTCGCGGTGCTCGTCCACGCCGGCCTCTTTAGCGCCAGCCTCGGCGTGATGTTGATCGGCTTTCGGGGCCAGTGGGTCGTCGGCAGCGCGCTTGCGATCGGTGGGGTGCTCGCCCTGGGCCTGGCTGTCGTCGGATATCGGCGATACAAGCACAGCCAGTGAGTCCCTGGTTGGTGACTCGAGACAGGGCAGAACGGACGAGACACAGCGCAACGTGAGCCGAGCGCTCGGCGTCAGTCCCGATCGGCCAGCAGCTCCTCGGCGGTGACGAGCGCTTCCATCTCGACGTCCGCGGCCTCGACGTTTTCGCGGCCGCCTTCCTGTCGATCGACGACGACCAGCGCGCGGTCGACAGTTGCCCCGGCATCTCTGAGGGCTTCGATGGCGTCGACGAGACTCGTTCCCGTCGTCACGATATCCTCGAGGACGACCACTTCCTCGCCCTCCTCGAGACGGCCCTCGACTAAGTTCGCGGTGCCGTACTCCTTGCGCTGCTTGCGCGCGATAACGTAGGGAACCCCAGCTGCGACACTCGTTGCGGCCGCAAGCGGGACGCCACCGAGGGCGACGCCGCCGAGTTTGTCCTCCGGCGTGACGCGCTCGGCGAAGGCGTCGGCGATGGCCTCGAGACAGCCGGGATCGGTCTCGAAGAGGTACTTGTCGACGTAGTACTCGCTGGTGCCGCCGTGAGAGAGTTCGAACTCGCCGAACTGGACGGCATCCGCCTCGCGTAGGGCATCGATGAGTGCCTGATTCGTCATTGCTCGAACGGGCGGGCCGAACCGAAATAAGCGGTGTGGATCGGGCCAGCACTCGATCCGTGCGAATCGAAGTCAAAAACGACTAACACATCCCCTTCGTCGGAGAGAGCATGCACGTCTCTATCGTCGGCAGCGGCTACGTCGGCACCACGGTCGCGGCCTGTCTGGCGGATCTCGGCCACGAGGTCGTCAACATCGAGATCGATCAGGAGATCGTCGACACGATCAACGCCGGCGAGGCCCCGATCCACGAGTCGGGCCTCGCAGAGCGCATCGCCGAGCACGCGGGCACGAATCTGCGGGCGACCACCGACTACGCGGCGGTTCGGGACACCGACATTACCTTTCTCTGTCTCCCTACGCCGCAGGCCGACGACGGCAGTCTCGACCTCGCGATCATGCGTGCCGGCTCCGAATCCCTCGGTCGCGCGCTCGAGCCAAAGGACGATGACCACCTCGTCGTCGTCAAGAGTACTGTCCTCCCCGGCACGACGGAGGACGTCGTCGGCACCATTCTCGAGTCCGAGTCCGGCACACGCGTCGGTGATGGCCTCGAGCTCGCGATGAACCCCGAGTTCCTGCGGATGGGGACGGCCGTAACGGACTTCCTCGAGCCCGATAAGGTCGTCGTCGGCGCGACGAGCGACGACGCCGCCGCGACGCTTCGCGAGCTGTACGCGCCGATCCTCTCACGCGAGGAGACAGCCCTCGTCGAGACCGACATCCGCGAGGCTGAACTCATCAAGTACGCCAACAACGCCTTCCTCGCCTCGAAGATCTCGCTGGTCAACGAACTCGGCAACATCGCAAAGGAGTACGGCGCGGACGCCTACGAGGTGCTCGAGGCGGTCGGCCTCGACGACCGTCTCTCCGAGCGGTTCATGCGCTCGGGGCTGGGCTGGGGTGGCTCCTGTTTCCCGAAAGATGTCGACGCGCTGCGGGCCGGGGCCCGCGAACAGGGGTACGATCCAGCCCTGCTCGATGCCGTCGTTGCGGTCAACGACGGTCAGCCGCGCCGGCTCGTCGACTCGCTCGCGGCCCACGTCGACCTCGAGGATGCACGGATTACGGTGCTCGGCCTGTCGTTCAAACCCGGAACTGACGACATCCGCAAGTCACGCGCGCTCGACGTGATCGAGTATCTACAGGATCGCGGCGCAGCCGTCGTCGCCTACGACCCGGTTGCGATGGAGAACGTCCGACCGATGTACCCCGATATCGAGTACGCCGAGTCGGCCGCCAACGCACTCGCAGACGCCGACGGCGCGGTCGTTGCGACAGACTGGCCCGAGTTCGACGACCTCACGTTCGACGGGATGGCCCAGCGCGTGGTCGTCGACGGCCGCCGGATCGACGTCGACGAGGCCGAACTCGACGTCTACGAGGGCCTGACCTGGTAGCCCCGAACGAGCGATCGGCGGTAATACAAATTAGCCACTGGTCGATCAGTACGTTTTTGCAGTCACAGCGGCGAGTCCCTGCCGATGGACAATGACGCGGCTCGTGCGGACTCGAGGCTGTCGATCGGCAATGGGGAGGTCCTCTCCATGAGTCATGAGACGCGCGAGATCGCTTCCGAGGATGTCTGTATCCTCATCCCGACGCTCGACGAAGCGGCCACGATCGGCGACGTCATCGACGGCTTTCACGCCGAAGGCTACACGAACGTGTTCGTCGTCGACGGCGACTCCGAGGACGACACGCGCGAGATCGCCCGCGAGCGCGGCGCACACGTTCTGGTCCAGTCCGGTGACGGCAAAGGACAGGCCGTCCGCGAAGCCCTCGAGTACGTCGATGTCCCCTACGTGTTGATGGTCGACGGCGACGGGACCTACGATCCGGCCGACGCAGATCGGATGCTCGAGCCCCTCTCGCGCGGATACGAGCACGTGATCGGCAACCGGTTTGCCGATATGGACGACGATGCGATGAAGGCGTTGAACGGGTTCGGAAACCGGGCGATCAACAAATCGTTCCGGTTCATTCACGGGGCCGACTACGACGACATCCTCTCGGGATACCGGGCGTTTACCGTTGATTCGTTCGAGCGACTCTCGCTCGATTCGGACGGCTTTACCATCGAAACCGAACTCGCCGTCGAGTGTGTCAAACACGGGATCGACACGACGGTCGTTCCGATCAGTTACAGCGCCAGACCGGAGGCATCGGAGACGAATCTCCATCCGCTCAAAGACGGTGGAACGATCATCCTCGCGTTGTACTCACTCGCGAAAACGAACAACCCGCTGTTTTATTTCGGTAGTCTCGGCGTCGGCGGCATCGTCTCCGGTGGGATCATCGCGTCATACGTCCTCTGGCAGTGGGTCCAGCACGGACAAGGACACGAAATTATGGCGATGGCGGCCGCGGCGGCTATCCTGCTCGGCGTCCAGTTGCTCATGTTCGGCGTGCTCTCGGACATGCTCGTCACGCTTCATCGTGAGCAGCGACGCCGTCTCGAGCAGATTACGCTCGCGGATCGGGAGCGAGACGACGAAAAATAACGTCAGAACGGAAGCATCGATCGAACCTGCTGAAAGACACCGCCGGAATGCTCCCGTCGGTACTCCTCGAACGGCTCGTGGAGGGCGTTGAGCAGTTCCTGGCGAGAACGAAACTCCGACGTCTCGACTTCCTCGAGCATCGCCCCCAGCGCGACGTCGTTTCCGTGGACGTCGTAGGGGATCTGCTCGTGGCCGAGTTCGGCGGCGACATCGTCTTTCGTTGCCGGAAACGAGAGATCTGCTGTTCTGAGGTGTGCGTCGATAGCGGCGATACCGAACTCGACGCTCTCGGGTTCGTCGTCGTCTCCGTTCGAGGGTGGCCGGACTCCCATACCGACCGGTAGGATGTCCGATAGCAAAACCGCTACGAAGACTGTCGCGGAGCCCACGCGGTCGACACGCCTTTGGCGCCGGCGACGGAGTATGGCGTATGACAGAGTACACGACGGTTTCGATCCCGAAAGATCTCGCCGACCGCGTCGAGGACACGATCGAAGGCACCAGCTTCCAGAGCACGAGCGACCTCACTCGGTTCCTGCTTCGCAGTATCGTCATCCAACACCAGAAGCAAGGCAAACTCACGGAAGCCGAGTTCGAAGAGATCACCGAACAGCTTCGTGGCCTCGGCTATCTCGAGTAACGTCGGGACAGCGTCTCTCATTGGGGTCTCGTGCCACTGCTGGTCTCTGAAAAGCGATGTGTACCTTGAGGGGCCGCGACAGCCTCGCGAGTGACTTGTCTACAGCCGATCGATTGCGACACTGAACCCTCAAGCCCGATTACTTTCTGTCTCGAGGCGTCTAGTTTCCGCTGGAGGTCGGAATGCATGCCACACGTTCCGGATTTTCCATCACCATCGGACGACGAACAAGACCGGAAAGAGTCGAACCGTGGGAGCATCATCGATCGGATACTCGACGATGATCACTGGCCGTCGGCACGCAGGGGTTGAGCCATCACCGAGTTCCTGTCTCGGTCGGTACCGTCTTCCAGTCGTTCATTTTTCTCGACCGAACGGAGCGTGTGTGTCAGTCCGAGAGCGACTGCTCTGGTGGGCTCGCGTCGATTATTTCGAGTTGCTGGCGCTTGCCGCGGCGGTCGAAAGCAGCGAACGACCGCTCGTCGAGGTCCCACGGTGGGACAGCGACAAAGATCACTTCAGCGAGATCGTCGCGCCTCGTGACCTCGAGTTCTCGGACGGGGTGTGAGACGAACTGGCCCTGTGTCTGCCGTGCTGGTGTCGAGAGATCAACACCGAAGACGGCGTTGACGGCGTTGCCAGGATCCGGAAGGTAAAAGTCCGTAAACACCGGCGTCTCGGTCGGAATGTCGGCTCCCTCGAGCTCGCCCGCGGGCGTGACCGAGACACCGGTCGTCACACGGTCCGGGTCGGCGTCACTGGCCAGATCGAGCAGGACGTCGGCGAGGGCTCGCGTGATGTAGATCATAGTGATCGTCTTAGGCGCGGCTCGTAATTATATGTATGCCACACGAGCGCCCCCGGAAGACGAGCTGACGGTGCGGAACCATCGTCGTAAGACAGCCTAGATGGGAAAGAGCTGGCGAGCCATTCCCGCATACAGCAGTGGCATGCGCCGGCGCGAGTTTGCAAGCGCGTCCTCGAGGGCCGTCGCAGCGTCGGTCATGACACCGTGGCCGTGGCCGACGAGCACCCGCTCGGGTGTGAACCGGCCCAGTTCCGCCCGCGGTGGGATGGCCCGTCGCATCGGATGGACTCCGAGGCGTTCGCTGCCGGCGAGAAAGTACGCCGCCCTCCCGACCGATTCGGGGACCAGCAGGGTCCCGTCGGCCGGGTTGTAGAGTGCAACTTCCTGCCAGAAGCGATTGTTGACGACCGTCTGGGCCTCGAGGCCAGTATCCGAAAGCGTCCGCGAAAAGCGAGCAACGGGCGCATCGAGCTCCTCGGAGACGCCCTCGAAGAAGTCGGGGAGAAAGACCGGCACGTCGTGGCGATTCGCAATCGCTGCAGCGTCGCGCTTGTGACGATCGAGTAAGACGACGACACCAGTCACTTCGCCGAACTCGGCGAACAGGTCGTCGATCCCGTCGGCGTCGACAGGATCGATAACCCAGACCTTGCCATCGATCTCGAGGGCGTGGCTCGCCCGCTGCATCCGTTCGTCGGGGTGGGAAATCCAGCCGACACCGCCGTCGAAGCGGTCGATCTCGCGGAAATCCGTCGCACGCTCGTCGACACGGAATGTCATCTATCAGTAGTATGAACGCGCGGTGTATAAACGTGTAGCCAACAGGAGCAGGGTGCCGACTGGCCCCGCCAGAGCATCTATGCACCTCCCGGGCGTACGAACAAGCATGCTCACTGGGCTGTCCTGGCTCGCTCTCGAAGTCAAGTCTCTCGAGCGAGCGCGTACGTTTTACGAGGAGACGCTGGACCTCTCTGTGGCGACACAGGAGGACGACGAACTCGTGTGTGAGGCGGGCGAAACCGATCTAGTCCTCCGCCGTCCCGACAGGTTTCCCCGTGGTGGCCTCCACACCCACTACGCGTTCTCGATTCCCCGCACGGAGTACGACGACTGGTGGGACCGGCTGAGCGAGGAGTACGATCTGGAGGAGGCCCAGTTCGGCCCCGTCAGCTCACTGTATCTGTACGATCCCGACGGTAACTGCGTCGAACTCGGCCAACAGGACGTTTCGGGTCCGGGCATCGACGGCATCTTCGAGGTCGTCCTCGAGGTCGAATCACTCGAGCGTGCGGCGTCGTTCTACGCCGACCTCGGGTTCGAGACGGGTGATGTGGGTGGCGACCGCGAACGCGTACGCATGAACGGCCCGATGGCGCTGGAACTCTGGGAGCCACAGCTAGGGATCGCCGACGCTCGTGGCGGTGTCCACGTCGACCTCGGGTTCGAGACCGAGGATCCGAGGGCGGCGCTCGAGGCCATCTCGGATCGCGTCTGTGCCGTCGAACGAGAGACGGATGAATCGGTCGTCGTTCGCGACCCTGACGGGCACTTCCTGACGTTCACAGGCGCTCAGTACTGACGTCGACGCCCGGCGGAGCCACGAGCAGAAAGCCCCGGAAGTGGATCAGACTGCCACCCGACTCCTTGACATCGCGGGCAAAGCCCGACGCTAAGTCGTTGACGTCGCCCTCGACGTTGAGGACGAGCAGGTTCCCCTTCGAGATCGCCTCGAGCCACTCTGCTGCCGGCGTCGTTCCATCCAAGACGCCGAGGATCACACTGCCTTCGATCTCGAGTTCCTCGTCGATGTGTTCCTCGACCGCACGGAGGTCGAGGTCGAAATCGCTCATACCGGGTGGGTCGAACCGGGACGAGAAAAACGTTCGCCTCAGCCGGCCGCTCGAGCCGCCCGAGGCTGTCGGACAGACGGCAGTGGAAACTCGATCGCAAGCAGTCGGACAGGTTCAGACATCGAACGAAAATAACCCGCAGGAAGCGTGTCTGTTGGACGATCGACTGCTCACACTGTTCCCAGTAACAGTCCGCTCTCCCCACTTTGAACGGAGTGAGACGTTCCGGGGTGCTCGCTTCGCTGCGCTCCCGGGCGTGCGGCTCTCGTGTTCAAATAGGGTCACGATCTTCTTTTTGAGATTCCGGCGACTCGCTTCGCTCGTCGGTTGGAATCACAAAAAGTCCGCCCTCCCCGATTTGAACGGGGGGCAAGTCGATCTACAGTCGACTGCTCTACCAGTCTGAGCTAAGGGCGGTTGCACTTCAACGTAGCCGCTCTGGATAACATAAGAGTTGTTATTTTCGACGGAAAAAGACGCTGCCGTCAGCCGAAATGGAAGAATGATTGATATAGGTGGAGTGTCAACAGAGATGATAACCCGCAGATGAGCAAGATCACGTTCCGCGCCGACGATGCCCTCGTCGAGCAACTCGAGACCCTCGAGATTTCGAAAAGCGAAGCGATGCGGGAGGCGCTGCGCGCGTATCTCGCCAGCAACGGCCCAACTCGAGGAAGGGAGCGTGAGCGACGAACCGAATCCACACGGCCGGAGACACTCGACGAACTCGTTCGGGATCGCGTCGACGAACTGCTCGCGGATCGACTCCACGAACTCGAGTCGACTCTGGATCGATCGACTCGAGTCGGTGATCACACAGCCGCGGATGCTCGCGCACGGCCACACGATCGCGAGATGTATGACACGGCCGATCGCGAGCAGCCCCGTGGCCAACAGTCGAACGACAACGGGCCACAGACACACTGTGAGCAGTGTGGCGAACACGTCGACGACGACCACGTGTACTGTCCAAACTGTGGCGAGAAGACCTCGAGACGGCTATTCTGCGAGTGTGGTGATGAAATCCGTTCCGACTGGTCGTTCTGTCCCAGCTGTGGCCGTCGGACGCCAGCTGCAGATGTGTTGAGCCGAGACAGTCACTCATAACGACTGGTGTAAGACACAGAAAGTCGTATCCGGCGAAAGTTTTATTGCCTATGACAGTATTCCACTTAGTCGCGTAAGACGGTTGTCTTACAACGGTCGGCAAACGCCGAAAAACGCCCGATGTCGGGCGGTTACGGTGTAAGACACGCCGCGTCTGACAGGGGCGCGCCGCCGTCTTACCCTACAGGGAATACAACCATGGAGCGTGTGACACTGCGAATTCCGAAACAGCAGATCGAGGAGGTCGAACAGTTAGTCGACTCGGGCGAGTTTCCGAACCGGAGCGAGGCGATCCGGTCGGCCGTCCGTGAAATGATCAACGAACAACAGGACGGGCCGACCGAACAGTCCGGCAAACGAACGTGGGCCAAGGTGTAACGATGCAGGATATCGTTCAAGACGCACTCGAAAACGCGGAGCAGGAGTCCCGAGAGATGGACGCCGACATGGACGACGATGAGTTCGGCGATCCACGGATCGTCATCGTTGGCTGTGGCGGTGCGGGTAACAACACGATCAACCGGCTGTATAACATCGGCGTCGACGGTGCCGATACCGTGGCGATCAACACGGACAAACAGCATCTGAAGATGATCGAGGCCGACACGAAGATTCTGGTCGGCAAGTCGCTCACGAACGGGCTCGGCGCTGGCGGCGATCCCTCGATGGGAGAACGTGCGACCGAGATGGCTCAGGGAACGGTCAAAGAGGTCCTCGGAGACGCAGACCTCGTGTTCGTGACCGCAGGCATGGGTGGCGGGACCGGGACCGGTGCCGCCCCCGTCGTCTCCGAAATCGCAAAGGAGCAAGGTGCAATCGTCGTCGGAATGGTCTCGACACCGTTCAACGTCGAACGCGCCCGCACGGTGAAAGCCGAAGAAGGCCTCGAGAAACTGCGCGACCAGGCCGACTCGATCATCGTGCTCGACAACAACCGGCTGCTCGACTACGTCCCGAACCTCCCGATCGGCAAGGCGTTCTCGGTGATGGACCAGATCATCGCCGAAACGGTGAAAGGCATCTCGGAGACGATTACCCAGCCTTCGCTGATCAACCTGGACTACGCGGACATGTCCACCATCATGAACCAGGGTGGCGTCGCCGTCATGCTGGTCGGTGAAACCCAGGACAAGAACAAAACCGACGAGGTCGTCAAAGACGCGATGAACCACCCACTGTTGGACGTCGACTACCGCGGTGCTTCGGGCGGGCTCGTCCACATCACCGGCGGCCCGGATCTCACCCTCAAAGAGGCAGAGGGCATCGCCGACAACATCACCGAGCGCCTCGAGGCCTCGGCGAACGTCATCTGGGGCGCGCGTATCCAGGACAACTACAAAGGCAAGGTTCGAGTCATGGCGATCATGACTGGCGTCCAGAGCGCACAGGTGCTCGGCCCAACCACCCAGAAACAAGCCGACAAGTCTCGCCAGAGTATCGAAGGCGTGCGAAACACCGACTTCGACGCGAGCAATCACATCGAGGACGGCGGCTCCAACGTCGGCGCCCACAGTGACGGCGGCCGTGAGGAACTCGAGAAACAGAACGGCGTCGACGTGATCCGGTAATCGGCACACGGTACTTGACACACCACCCGCCGTACGCGGCACCTGACACACCATCCGCCGCACGCGGCACCTGACACACCACCCGCCGTACGCGGCACCTGACACACCACCCGCCGTACGCGGCACTTGACACACCACCTGCCGTACGCGGCACTTGACACACCACCCGCCGCACGCGGCATGTCGTGTCGCTACCGAGACGGCTCGTTTCTGCCGTTCTCGTTTTTTATCGACAGATACGGAGAGGTACAGCAGTCGATTTCAGAGCCATCGCTGTCTGACAACGGTCAGCGGTCACTCAATCACACTGTGTGGCTCGTCGTCGAGACGACGGTTTTTGAGCATGCCCTCCGTATGGCTCGTACGCTCCGATAGTCGATCTCCCCTCACACGCATGCACGCACTCGTCTTTGCAGCCGGCCGTGGCACCCGTTTACGGCCGTATACGGACGCGACACCGAAGCCACTCCTCGAGATCGGTGGCAACCCGTTGCTCGAGCGAACACTCAACACAGTCGTCGACGCTGGCGTCGAGGCAATCGTCATCGTGGTCGGCTACCGTGCGGATGAGATCACTGATGCCATCGGGACCGCGGTCGACGACGTCCCAGTGCGGTATGCCGTCCAGAACGATCAGCAGGGGCTTGCCCACGCGGTCTGTACGGCGTTCGAGGATGGCTACGGCGTGACCGATCCCACAGCGTTGTCCGACACGCACCGCGATGTCGTTCCCGACGACGTGGTGACCGTTAACGGCGACAACGTCTTTGACAGCGACTGCACGCTCTCGAGACTGATCGACCGCCATCACGAACCGGACGTTGACGGCACGCTCTTGCTCGATCGTGTCGCGAGAAACGAGGCCGAGACGGCGGCCCGCTGCGTGCTCGACAACGACGGAACGGTTCGGTCGCTCGAGTCAACGACCGATGCCGAGTCAGGCGTCATCGCTGCCGGCGTCCAGACCCACGACGCTCGCGCACTGTTTCGAGCCTGTCAGACAGTCGAACGAAGCGACACTGGCGAGTACGAACTGACCGACGCCCTCGAGTCACTACTCGCCGGCGGGAGGCGATACGTCGGCGTCGAACTCGAGGGCTGGCACCTGAACATCAACACACCCGCGGATCTCGATCGAGCACGAAACGTACTCGAGAGACCACAGTAAGACGGCCACTCACATCCCGAATTAGACGAGCGACTCGAGCAGCGAACACTTCCGACAAATATCACGGGTCGTCGTCGAGCCACACTCGGCACACGCCTGTAAGTCGGCGCCGTCGTCGCCACTGAACTCGTCGGACAGGATGCTGGCGAGTTCTTCGTAGCCCGAGAGAATCGAGTGACGCGTCCCGGGATGGTTCTCTTCGAGCCCGTAGAGGAGCTGTTGGATCTCACCACGGTAGGCCTCACTCGAGTGAGGACACTCCGTGATGTGGGCGGGGAGGTCGTTGAGGTGGGCATAGAGGGCAACCTCTTTTTCGGGGATATCTCGCAGGGGTTTCGCACGCGGGACGAACTCATCCTGTTCGTCGCGTTCGGAGAGTGGCCCGAGGCTGGCGTCGAAGTGTTTCGCCATCTGTTCGACGTCGCCCTCGAGGAAGTTCATCAGCGCTGACTGGGCCTCGTCATCCAGATTGTGGCCCGTCAGCAGGAGGTCGGCCTCGAGTTCCTCGGCGTACGTCGAGAGGAGGTCCCGGCGGAAAACGCCACAGTAGGCACAGGCGGCCATGTTTTCGGGGTCGTCCTCGACGACGTCGTCCATCCGGACGCCGAACTCCTCCTCGTAGCTGACGACTTCGTGGCGGATGCCAAGGTCGTCGGTGAGGTCGAGACAGGCCTCGAGGCTCTTGTCTCGGTAGCCCTCGATACCCTCGTGGATCGTCAGTCCGATAAGCTCGATACGGGGATCTTTGGCGAAGGTATCATGGAGAATCTGCGTGAGGACAACGCTGTCTTTGCCCCCAGAGAGGCCGATCACCCACGTCTGTGGGTTTTCGGGCGTCACGTCGTGTGGGACGAGATCGTCCCGACGCACGCGGCGGCGCACCCGTTTTTCGACCGACTCGCGGAAGTGGTCCGCACAGAGATGCGCCCCGGAGTAGGCGGCGTGCATGACTGCCTCCTCGGGACACCGGTTACAATCCATTGTGGTCAGCTTACCGACGAACGCGTATGTCCGTTTCGTCTCTTCGTCGGTTCAGCGGGATTGTCAGGCCGGAACGGGCTCTTCTCCACTCGTCTTGTCTTCCTCGACGGCGTCGGCACCGTTCTCGAGGGCAGCAAGCAGCGTGTCGATATGGTGGTCGCGGCTCACGGAGGAGAACAGCTCGTGACCGCCGTCGTAGAGGACGACGTGTTCAGCAGGCACCCGCTCACCGATCGGAGCCAGACTGACGACGGGATCGCGCAGTGAACAGAAGACGACCGCGTCGTGGTCGATCGTCAGCAACTCGGCTTGGGCTCGGCGGGTTTCGCTGACGAACGCCGGCGACACCCATCGCGGTGTCGTCGCGATCTGGTGGTCCGTTGCCTTCTCGCCGAGTGCCGCGCGATCCATTTCGCCGATCGGCAAACACGGGAACGTCGTTGGCAGTTTCGATACCACATCCAACAGTGGTTCCGGATACGCCTCGCTGTATCCCCACCACGGACTCAGATAGACGTGGTTGTCCGCGCCGTCTAGCGCCTGAGCAATGAGAGCACCCGCGCTGTGTCCCAGCAGCTGGTAGGACTCGAGGTCGACGACGTATTCGGCGATTGGCTCGAGCCAGTCGGCTTTGAAGTCCTCGATATTCGTCGGGAGTTCGAACGCATGCACACGGTAGCCGGCATCAGTCAGCTTTCCGATGAGCCAACTGACGTTCTCGTGGGTCCAGCGGTTGCCCCAGCCCATGACGAACACGAGTTCCTCGTCGCCGTCCTCGCCGAAGATTCGGTGTCTCATAGGTTTTCGTTCGCCCGGAACGGATAAAAAAGGTGCTCTCCTGACACAAACTCGCCGTGGCCAGCAACTCGTCCAAGGGCGGCGGAAAAACGGCGAGGATCGGGTCACCCGTTCACAAATAGCTTTCCGAGCGGCCACACGAATCGAACCCATGTTCGACGCCCTTAGAGCTCGGCTCTACCGGCTGGGGTTCAATCTGTTTCCGGCCTATCGTGGGACTGGCGGCCGCGTAACGTACGTCGCGCCCGACTGGCAGGAAGTCCACATCAAGCTACCGCTGTCGTGGCGAACGCGAAACTACGTTGGCACCATCTTCGGCGGCAGCATCTACGCAGCTGTCGATCCGTTTTACATGATGATGCTGCTGAAAACGCTCGGTGACGAGTACGTCGTCTGGGACAAGGAGGCCGAGGTACGGTTCAAAAAGCCCGGTCGAGAGACGCTGTACGCAAACTTTCGACTCTCCGACGCGGAACTCGAGGCGATCCAGGCCGAACTCGAAACCGAGGGAACGGAGTCGATCGACCGTCACTACACCGTCGACCTCGTCGACAGCGATGGAACAGTCCACGCAACCGTTCGAAAGACAGTCTACATCGCGAACGGCCGAGATGAGTAAACAGGCCGTGGCTGTGGGCATGGCCCGAAGAAACCGTTTTGCGACTCGAGACCCCACATCCGCCAATGAGTGGCTTTGATCGCCGTGATGCAGTCGATCGGCTCGAGGAGTTGGTCGACACCGTCGAAGAGGACCGAATGCCCGTCCCGGTGCGGGAGATCTGGGCGTTCGGCGACGTCGCACTCGGCGTCGATCCCGTCGACCGGCTGGATATCTACCTGACCAAAGACATCCTCGTGCGAGACGACAGCGAGCCCACCCCCGGAGAGACCGACGCAAGCGAGGCGTACGACGTCGACGGCGTCGGGCAATCCGTTCGGGCGGACTGGGCCGCCAACTACCCCCACTATCTCCGGGCGAACGCCAACGGGCATGCCGCACCCGAAAAATGTCTCGCGGCTCACTTGCTCGAGGACGACGAACCAATCCATCTCGAGGTCTGTAACGCCTCATTCGAGGACAACGTCACCCAGCGGCTGCGTGGCGCGACACTGCGCGAGGACTACACGCAGTTACTCGACCCGCGCGGCGTCTGTCTGTGGGCCGACGGCACCCGAAGCGAGGAGGCGTTCCGAAAACTCCGCGAGAGCGAGTTGGCGTTGCCGACGCTGTCGGCTGCCCTCGAGATGCTCGGCCTCGAGGGCGAAGCGGCCACAGCGGCAGCACAGGAACTCCACGCCTGGCGCGAACAACAAGACGGGGTAACGGTCCGCGGTGACGTCGTCTAACGCGGTGGGGACTGCTCGAGCGAGGCGTTTTGCAGGGCCGTCACTGTCGAGTGGACGTCCTCGAGACAGTCGGTAAACGCGGACTGATCGAGACGGATCCGGTCGGTGCTGGGCTCATACTCGAGCAGCCCTGCATCGTCCAACATCGGTAGATGTACGTGACGAAGCTCCAACTCGAGCGCCTGCGACTCAGCATCGGTCTCGGCCGACGACGCGGGCCGAGGACCAACGTTGGTGGCGAGTTCCGTGAACGAGACACTGTCCGTTCGTGTCTGCAGTACGTACTGAAAGATAGATTGGCGGCAAGGGTCGCTCAGGAGATCGAACGAGATCGCTGTGCAGGTGTTATCCGACGCCCCCACCACGTTCCTGTCGGTCATTCTCTGACTAGTGGTCGTGCCATCGGATAGAAACGATGCGGAAATACTCACGTCCTTTATCATCAATAAGGCAGAATAGGGAACCAGTCCCCATCCAGCGGGGGCGAGAATACAGACCGTTTCAGATGCTACTCAGTACGTTCTGGATCGACTACCCGATCCTCCGCAACACGTTGTCGGCTGTACCGGACGCGACAGTCACATGGGAGCAGTCGGATCTCACCGAGGACGGCGACCATCGAATGCTCGTCTGGGTCGAAGGCGAGTCGTATGACACGTTCGACACGGCCCTCGAGGACGATCCGACCGTCAAACCGCCCACGCGGGTCGTCGAGTTCGACGACCGGCGGCTCTATCACCTCGAGTTGACACCCGACGGCCGAGCGAAGAGTGTGTATCCGATCCTGATCGAGGATGGGAGTCTCCTGCGAACAGTTACGGCAACGCACGAGGGCTGGCACTTTCGTGCCGTGTTTCCCACCGAGGGCGCACTCGAGCGGTTTCACCGCTTTTTCGTTGAGAACGATGTCAGCCTCGAGTTACAGCGACTCTACGAGGAACGGACTGGCGACGGCGACAGCCAGTTCGGGCTGACCGACCAACAGCGCGAGACGCTCATCGCCGCCGTCGACGCCGGCTATCTCGACATTCCGCGCTCGTGTTCGCTCGCCGAACTCGGCGAGCAGTTCGATATCTCGCCAAACGCGACCTCCGAGCGCTTCCGTCGGGGGGTCAAAACCCTCACCGAGAACACGGTGTACCCGAGTACTCACTCGGAGTAAGGGCTCATCGACGCGACCGCAGTGGTGCTCGAGTGCGATGACAACGGATTTTGCGATCCCAACGAGTGTCCTCGTATGAGCGTCTCGTCGGTTCTACAGCAGCTCCGTTCGCCCCGTGCCGCGATGCTCGCCAATCTCGCGCTCGTGATGACGGGGTCAGTGCTTGCCCTGTTCGGCGTGGTCGACTTACTCACCGGCATCGTGATCGTCGTGCTCGGATTCGCAGGTATTGTCGTCTCGCTGCTGGGCCAGCAAGACAGTCAGGAACACGAGTGAGTCGAGTGTCAGACAGCGCTGTCAGACAACTCGGCCAGCAGTGACGAAAAACGGCACGGCTTCCTCGCGGCGGTACTCCCGTGTTTCCATCTGGGCGATGACGTCCCGTCCCATCTGTCGCCACGAGCCACGGAGGTCGTCGTACGCCGCCTCAGTCAGTGGGCCGGCGAGCAGCGTCTCGCGGTCGTCGGCCAATCCCGCCCCAGTTGCCTTGCGCCGGGCCGCAAGCAGCGCCCCCTCGCTGTAGGGCGGTTCGACAGTCCTGACGTGGTCGTACCGGCGTGTCTCACAGCCCTCGAGGCCGGCCGCCTCGAACGCCTCGCGAGCATCAGCCCCGAGGGCGACATCCGTCGGGACGCCCTCGAGATAGGCCTGTCGCGCCCGTCGTTCGAGCTGTCTCTCGGCGTCGACGCTCGAGTCGATCTCGACGGCAGCGTTGTCGGGTTCGATGGCGGCGACGCGGTCGCTCGAGACGCGGGCGAACTCTCTGAGGGCGGCCACCGGATCGGGAAGATTGATCAACAGCGCCTGACAGACCACGAGGTCGAACGTATCGTCGGGAAACGGGAGTCGAAGCGCGTCGCCGGCGACGACCGGGACGTGGTCGCGGGCCGCCACGAGCAGGTCCGGATCGGCATCACAGCCGATCACGTCGGCCGACGATTCGGCCTCGAGCACGCGGCTCAACTCGCCGGTGCCACAGCCGACGTCGAGAATTCGCTCGTGGGACTCGAGGGCGAGCGGGGCAAGCGCCTCCCGAGAGTCGTCCCACATCCCCTGGCGGGTCCGCTGAAGATAGTCTTCGGAGAACTCGCGCACGAGATGTCGTTCGGCCGTCTCGAGTAAAAGCGGGTCGATTCTTAGTTCCGACCCAGCTCTCGGCCCACGGCGAAAAGCAGGATAAGGCCGACCAGGATCATCGACCCCTGTGCGACCGCGGCGACAGTCGAGTCGACGGCCCCGCCGGTCAACAGCGCGATCACGTCGGAAATCCCACGGACAGAGCCGACGACGCCAAGCAGGGCGAGTACGCCGATCCCGATGACGGCAAGGCGGCGTCGCTCTGTCTGGCGACCCACGACACCGAACCCAGCGATGATGACGCCGAAAACGGCCGGGATGAGTGCAGTAATACTCGCAAAGTCCGAGACCACGTAGGCGGCGATGCCGACGACGACGAGGACCGCGCCGAGGACGATCCCGAGCGTGGACGTCGTTTCAGCTGTGTCCATACGCGTATTCATCGGCGAGTTGTCCTATAGCTTCCCGTTAGGACAGTCGAAAAAAGACGGTCGCGCCGAGCGAAGGTTACTCGCGCAGTTCCCGCACTTTCTGGATGTTCCACGCGAAGCCGCGGCCGTCTTCAGTCGGCGTCTCGAGTGCGAACGGCAGTTCGCGCAGGTCGGGGTGGTTTACGATCGCTTGCATGCCGTCCTCGCCGATGTAGCCCTCGCCGACGTGGGCGTGTTCGTCTTTGTGCGTGCCGACGTCGTGTTTCGAGTCGTTGAGGTGGAGATATTTCAGGTACTCGAGGCCGACTTCGTCGTCGAAGCGGGAGACGGTCTCGTCGACGGCCTCGGGCGTCGTGAGGTCGTTACCCGCGACCAGCGTGTGGGCCGTGTCGATACAGATGCCGATGTCGGTGTCGGTGCGGTCGATGATCCCCGCGAGATGAGCGAACTCGCCGCCGAGTTTCGTTCCGCTACCTGCGTCGGATTCGATCAGAATCTCGACCCCGTCGGGCACCTCGAGTTCGTCGATCAGACTCGCCGCGTTGTCGAGGCCGCCCTCGACGCCAGCGCCCGTGTGCGCACCGAGGTGGACGTTGACGTAAGGGACGTCGAGCCGCTCGGCGGCATCGAGTTCGGCCTGCATGCTTTCTTTGGACTTCCGGCGGAGGTCGTCTTTTGGCGTACAGAGGTTGACCAGATACGAGGAGTGAATCACCCACGGCCCCTCGAGGTGTTCGTCTGACTCCGCTCGGAAGCCCTCGGCAGCCTCGTCGCTGATCTCGGGTTGGGCCCAGACCTGCGGTGAGGTAGTAAAGATCTGTCCGCAGTTGCCGCCGAACGCGAGTTGGCGATGAACCGCGTTCCGAACGTCGTCGTACGGCGGTGTTTCGTCATCAGAGGAGACGCGCGAACCGGAGATCGAAACGTGTGCACCGATCTTCATAGCGTCTCGTCAGTACCGATCCCTGATAGGGATACCGGAGCGACTCGAGGGACACACACGGTCTGCTGTACCGAGTGACCGTCGATCACCAGCGGCAGGGTCGGTGATCGGTGGGACATGACGACAGGAGTCCGTATCAGTAGTCGCCACTGACAGTCACAGTCCACGTGAGTGCACACGGCCGTGCAATGGTGTGAGCGTCGTGACTATGGAGCGTAGTTGTCTGGAAAATGTCGTCATACAAAGTCGCCGTCAGGCGACGGAGATGCCGATATTACTCGCGGGTGACGTTCGTCGCGCGGGGACCCTTGGGGGCCTGTTCGATGTCGAATTCGATGTCTGTGCCTTCCTCGAGGTCCGGACCGCCAACGTCTTCCATGTGGAAGAAAACGTCATCGTCCGCGTCGTCCGTCGAAATGAAACCGTAGCCGCCTGTGTCGTTGAAGAAATCAACGTTACCTTTCGCCATTACAAACAAATGTACACCCGATACACGGATAAGACTTGCGAGGGTCGCGGTACCACGAGCACAGTCCTGTGAGAGAGTTACACGCATTCTGCCCCCTCATCGCATGACGGACCCGCAACGTGTACCACTCGGTGCGGCCGACGGATGGTCGCAGATGCGGTAGAAATGACTTCTAGGAGACTGTACGGGTATTTCCTGGGTTCTCATGGCAGGTCCACTCATACCAACCTCGAGACGGAATAAAACCCGTTTCGCCCGGCCGTTCTAGGGACGGACAATGAGTACGAGCCACCTGATCGGACTCGTCGGCAAACCCGCTGTCGGCAAGTCCTCCTTTTCAATGCCGTCGTCAGAGCGCCGATCTGACGGGCCGCAGAATCGCAAGCGATTCTACGACGGCGACGATAACGACGTGCCCGTGTGATCTGCTCGTTTACGGTACGACGCTGTCGATGATCTGACACGGATCGTTGTCTCTGTTTCTCGGTACAACTGAAAGACGGTCGCAGATGGGGTGGAAATGGCTTCTAGGAGACCGTCCGAGTACTTCGAGGGGACTCATGGCAGGTGTACTCATATCACCCCAGCGACGGAACAAAACCCGTTTAGCCCGGCCGTTCCAGGGATTGATAATGAGTACGAGCCACCGGATCGGACTCGTCGGCAAACCCTCTGTCGGCAAGTCCTCCTTTTTCAACGCGGCGACGATGAACGACGTGCCCGAAGGGGCCTATCCCTTCACGACGATCGACCCGAGCGTGGGCGAGGCCTACGTCCGCGTCGAGGACGCCGCACCCGAGTTCGACGAAACGTCGACCCCGAGCGTGGGCTACCTCGACGGAGACACCCGCTTCGTTCCGACGAAACTCGTCGACGTTGCGGGGCTGATCCCCGGCGCACACGAGGGGAAAGGCCTCGGCAACCAGTTCCTGACCGATCTAAACGAAACCGATGTCCTGATTCACGTCGTCGACTTCTCCGGGGAGACCGACCTCGAGGGCGAATCTACCGAGGGACACGATCCCCGAAGAGACATCGACTTCTTGGAGGAGGAACTCGACCAGTGGTATCTCGGGGTCCTCGAAAAAGGGATCAACCGATACGAGTCGGGTTACACCACCGAAGACGACGCCATCGAGGAGGAACTCGCAGAGCAGATGAGCGCGTTCAAGACGAACGAAGACGAGATCAAACGCCTCATCCGCCGCGTCGACGTCGGCTTCGAGCCCGAGGAGTGGGACGACGATGACAAACTCGAGTTGGCGCGCGAGATCCGCAAGGAGACCAAGCCGATGGTGATCGCAGCGAACAAGATGGACAAGCCACAATCCCAGGCGAACTACGAGGAGATCACGTCGGACCCAGAGTACGAGCACCTGACGATCGTTCCCTGTAGCGCCCACGCCGAGCGCGCGCTCAAATCCGCCGACAAAGCCGGCGTCGTCGACTACCGTCCCGGCGACGGCGACTTCGAGATTACGGGCGACGTCTCCGGTGAACAGGAAGAGGGCTTAGAACAGATCCGGGAGTTTCTCTCCGAGTTTGGCTCGACGGGCGTCCAGCCAGCACTCGAGACCGCGCTCTTCGACGTCTTAGGCGTCGTCCCGGTGTTCCCCGGCGGCGCGAACGGCCTCGGGAACGAACGCGGCGAGGTCTTGCCTGACTGTTATCTGATCCCGGACGGGTCGACCGCAGAGGACTTCGCGTACAGCCTCCACTCTGATATCGGCGATGGCTTCCTCCACGCCATCGACTGCCGGAGCAACCGACAACTCGGCAAGGATTACGAGGTCGAACCCCGCGACGTGATCGAGATTATCACGACGAACTGACCGGCGACACGCAGAATCGGACCGAACGCCTCCTTATCGCCGCCAGATCAGTCGATTCGCAAGGTCGTCGAGTCGACTCGAGAGCCCCTCGAGCCAGGCGCTCGGCGAGAGGGTTCGAAGCTGCTTTTCGTCGACTTCGATCCGCGCGTCGCCGTACGGATCGCGGTCGTTGCGTTCGTCGGCGTCTCGGTCGCTGTTCGCGACGTCGACGGCGACCGACATCGAACAGCGACCGCACGCCTCACGTTCCTTTGGCATGTGTGTTCGTCTCAGTGTACGGACTCCCATTGCTTAACTGCTGGCACAGCCGACTGCGACCGCAGTGGCGACGGACTTTTACTCGCGACGTGGCATCACCACACATGGACGACGACGAGTCCGCCACGGAGTCACGCGAGACGGCGGCCGACCGGCGGATGGACGAGCACCTCGAGGAGGTTCCCGACTGGGACGACGAGTACGTCGACCGGGTGAGCGACCGGCTCATGCACAACTACGACCTCGAGAAGGATTTCGCCGTCGAGGGAGAGCAGTTCACGCTGTATGGAAAGATGGCGCTGGTGAGCAAGAAACATTTCCTCCATCCGGCACTCTCGCTGGCGGAACACGAGTCGACCGAACACCTCTTTGTCAGACAGGTCGACCGCGTCGACGATCGAACGCTCGATCGGTTCGTCGAACTCGGCGAGCGGCTGGCTGATGAGTGGATCGAACCCGACGAAGAACACTTCTGTACGGAGTTTACGTTCGTCGCGGTTGCACCTTCGATCCCGGAATCGATCGCTGAACGCATCGCCGGATTCGATGGGCGAACGCTGCTGAAGTACGGCTATCACGGCCATTACGAGATCAATCTGGCCGTCGTCGCTCCCGACAGCAAAGAGCTGATCGCGAGCGACAACGCTGACGTTGCGACCGCGTTCCGGCTCTGGGATCCGATCGAGAAGGACGAGCCAGGGTTGCTCGGGCTGCTCTCGCGGCGACTGCAGCTGTAGTAGCCACTGAACGTCGATACACACCTGATCGCACAGTTATCGTTCGATCAGTGTGCACATCGGTTCAGTTGTTGTTATACAACCGACACCGACAGTACGGTACTCCCTTGTCTGCATCGCGAGACAGCTGCATGTCTCGAGTCGGTTGAAGTCGTCAAAAAACGGCGTCGATGCGGTCGAGGATCGCGACCCGAAGTCGTGATTAGTCGTCGTCAGTACTGACGTCAGCGGCGAGTCCGCTGTCTGTGTCACCAGCTGCTGTCATGTTGTCGTAGCCGATCTTGAGCAGCGACAGCGCCAGCCAAATGAGGGTTGCGATGATAACGATCTGGACGACGGCCGAAGACTGACCGAGCAGCGATGTCTCCGCTTCGGCGGTGATGCCGAGCAGCCGCCCGCCAAGGATCGTATAGAGTGCGGTCCAGGTGAGACCAATGACAGTGATGAACGCCATCAAAATCATCGGGCCACCGGTAGAGACCAGCTGTTTGGACTTGTCCCAGTTTGCGAGCCAGATGGTCCCGGTCAGCAGCGCCAGCGACGCCAGCAGCTGATTTGCGCCGCCGAACAGCGTCCACAGGTCCTCCCACCGACCGCTACCGAGCAGGAAGAACGCGAGGACGGCGATAGCCGTCGTGTTGACGTACCGGTTTGCCGCATACGACTCGACTGGCGTCTCCGGCGTCCCGATGATCTCCTCTAACATGTACCGGCCCAGTCGGACGGCCGTGTCCATGCTCGTCAGCAGGAAACTCGCGAGCACGAGCGCCATGAACGGCACGGCGTACTCGAAGGGGATTCCGAGGGCGGTGAGGATTGCGCCACCGCCGGTCGCAAAGTTCGGCAGTGCGAGCCCGATTCCTTCGGTGGCGGCCGGGATCGCGACGATCGTCACCGCACAGAGGGCGACTGCAGCCAGCAGTCCCTCTGCGAGCATCCCACCGTAGCCGATGAGTTTAGCGTCCGTCTCCTTGTTCAGCTGCTTGGCTGTCGTCCCCGAGGACACCAGCGAGTGGAAGCCGCTGATGGTCCCACACGCGATGGTAAGGAACAACAGCGGGAGCAAGGGCATGAGCGGGAGAGAATCGGCGAGTGGGCCACCCTGTCCGAGGAAGCCGTACCAGGCCCCAGTCGTGATCTCGAAGCTCAGTTCTGCACCGGTTTCGGGATGGATGGCGTCGCCCCCCATTCCGGTAATGTACGTGCCGACGATGACCGCAAGCAGGCTCCCACCGACCCCTGCGTACAGAAGGAACGACGAAAGGTAGTCACGTGGCTGCAACAGCATCCAGACCGGCAGGACGCTGGCCGCAGCGCCGTAAACGAGCATTACGAGCACCCACGCACCGATGTTGGCACTCCCGAGCAGTTCCGGGAAGAACGACGTCGAATCGAGCAACACGGTCGTTCCAGCGGCGTAATCGCCGGGGACGATCGCGAGCGGGTACTGAATACCGACCCAGACCGAGCCGAACACACCGGCGACGAAGACGACCGTCCCCACCGAGAACGGCAGTCCCAGCTGGTAGAGCCAGATGCCGAACACGAACGCGAGTGTGACATACAGGAGGCTCGCGGTTGCCGCCGATGGGAACGCGTCGAACACGACCGCGATGACGAGTGCGAACACCGCCACAACGAGGATCGTCAGCAAGAACGCAAACCACAGTAGCATGTTCTTGCCGCGTTCACCGACGTACTCACCAATGATGTAGCCGATCGACTTCCCCTCGTGTCGAAGACTGCTCGACAGCGAGATGAAGTCGTGGACCGCACCGAGCAGCGGGTTCCCGATTGCAACCCACAGCACAGCCGGCACCCAGCCCCAGACCAATGCGGCTGTGATCGGTCCGACAACAGGCGCGCCGCCTGCGATACTTGAGTAATGATGCCCCAGTAAGACCGGCTTCTTCGCCGGTACGTACTCCTGTCCATCTTGGTACTTGTGTGCTGGCGTCTCTCGACTGTCGTCGAGCCCCACGAACTGCGAGAGGTACCGCCCGTACACGATGTACGCGGTGGTAAACGTCACCAGCACCAGTGCCACGATCCAAATTACACCTGCCATGGTATTGTGTCTCTAGACGTGCGACGAACGGGAGGAATATAAATATAATTCATTGACGTTCCGCTGCTTTATATTCATACTCTTAACTCGCGTTAAAATGGCCATACGTGTAAAAGTGCAGCAATTTCGGGATGGAAAGTTGTCGGAATGGCAGTTCCGTAAGATGATTGAGGTCCCGGCTCAACTCGCCCGCGGCTCGTCGCCGACAGAAATCTCGAGGTCGCCCGCGACGTCTTCGAGAATACTCCCACGGACTTCCTCGACGCGTGTCTCGATCGTCGCGACCACCGGCGTGTCGAACGCAGTCTCGATGTACTCGAGTCGGTCGCGTTCGGTCGTGATCCGATCCCGGAGGTAGGTCGCACCGCGGCCCTCCTCGTGAGGTTCCGGTTCGGGCGTCAGACGGTTGACGACGAGTCCGCGAACGGGTAACTCGGCGTCGGACAGCGTCTCGAGCGAGCGCCCTGTCTCCCTGATCGAAAGTTCGTCGGGATTCAAGACGAGATAGAAAGCAGACTGGTCACGCAACACCTCGCCGGCGTACTCGAAGCGTTCCTTGCGCCCTTGTAGGCGCGCGAGGATCGGATCGCCCTCCATCACGCGCCGAGGCTCTTGCTTGCCGATCGCGGCCTTCTCGAAGAGATCGATGCTGCGCTCGCGTTTGTCCATCAGCCGCTCTATCCAGCGCTCGAGGAGGTCCGGCAGGGCGAGCAGTCGCAGCGTCGAGCCGGTCGGTGAGGTGTCGAAGACGACCCGATCGTAGGGGTCGGCGTTTCGCATCACGTCGACGAACCGATCGAACAGCGCGGCCTCGTAGGCGCCGGGAGTCTGGTGGGCCATCTCGAGTTGGATGTCGACTTCGTTGACCATCGCCGCGCTGAGTTGGGAGTTCAACTGCCGTCTGAGATCCTGCAGGTGGTCCTGAACCTCCTGTTCGGGATCGATCTCCATCGCCGAGAGCCCGTCGTATCCCTCGACAGATCGGGGCTCGTCGCCGAACTCCTGGTCGAAGACGTCGGCCGTGCTGTGTGCTGGGTCCGTCGAAACGACGAGTGTCTCGAGACCTGCATTGGCACACTCGAGCGCATAGGCGCTCGAAACGGTCGTCTTGCCGACACCGCCTTTGCCGCCGAAAAAGGTGAACTGTGCCATCGATTAGAAATGATACTGGTGGCCCTTGCGCTCGATGACGGACTGTCGATCCCACATTCGACGCTCCCAGGACTGGTATTCGTCCTCGAGATAGGGCAGGAGTTCAGCCGTATAGTACGAGACTGGGCTTGGAATGCCAAAGGCGTCGGGGAAACACGCGAGCATGAACGCGTCCTCTGTGTCCTCGGCTTCGGCCTCGATCTTCTCGTACGCTGGATGCGTGAACATCCCATGATAGAGTCCGCGAAGCCACTCCTCGAGCGTGGCGCGGAAGGATTCGATCCGATCGGCGAGTGTCATCGTCGGTCATGCTCGGGCCCGGAGACAAAAGTATGTCGCGTCCGGGCCGCTCGTCAGACGGGTGTCTGCCGAACAGTTACCAGTGTCGACCGCAAACGGTAACATGCCTACCGGCTCCCACCACAGTAGCCGTTGCCACACGGGCACACGGCGTCACGACTCGGCACCGTCACGATGTCGTGAAAACGGGAGTTGGTGGTGTGTCTTGCGATGCCAATGCTCCCGTGGGTAGCAGTCGAAACTGCGGGCTAATAACAGCATCGGATACTGACAGTCCACTCACCAGTCACCACGTAGACCGAAGTCGCTGCCGCGTGACACACGGTGTCGAAGCAGTGAGACGACGCTTCTTTGCGCTCGAGTCACAACCACTCGGTATGCACTCAAACGAGATCCCCGTCACCGTTCTCTCTGGGAGCCTCGGTGCGGGCAAAACGACGCTGCTCAATCACCTCCTCGAAAACGCCGGCGGCCGTGACCTCGCCGTGCTGGTCAACGATATGGGATCGGTCAACGTCGACGCTGACCTGGTCGCCGACGGCTCGGATCTCGACGCTGGCGGCGTCGCCGAACTGTCGAACGGCTGTATCTGCTGTGAACTCCAGGACGACCTCGAGACCGCGGTCGTCCGACTGGCTCGTGAACGATCGTTCGATCATTTGCTCGTCGAGTCCTCGGGGATCTCCGAGCCCGAACCGGTCGCACGGCTGTTTACGACCGCTTCACGGGTCGCGGCCAGCTACGAGATCGACGCGCTCGTGACCGTCCTCGACACACGGCTCTTTCTCGATACGTTCGCTGGCGAGGGCGTCCCCGAACGCCGCGGCGAGGGGACAGACGGCGACGACGAGACACGCCCACTCGCAGATCTGCTGATCGAGCAACTCGAGGTCGCAAACCTCGTTGTTCTCAACAAGACAGATCTCTGTGAGCCGTCGGAACTCGAGGAGGCAGAGACACTCGTCAAGGCACTCCAGCCTGAGGCCGAGACGATCCGAACGGAATTCAGCGCAGTCGATCCCGATCGTCTCCTCGGGGTCGACCTGTTCGACGCCGGCCGAATGGGCGAGTTAGCTGGCTGGCAGCACGCGCTGGCCGACGAGCACGACCACGACCATGATGATGACGAGCACGACCACGATCATCACAGTCACGACGACGACCACCACGAACACGACCACCGCCATCCTGACGAGCGCTACGGCGTCGACTCGTTCGTGTTCCGTGCGCGCCGGCCGTTTCATCCCGAGCGGTTTGCGGCGTTTCTCGAGGACCTCCCCTCGAGTATCATCCGATCGAAAGGCATCACGTGGCTCGCCGGTCGAGACGTCAAAGTGGACGTCTCCCAGGCTGGCCCGTCGATTCGAGCGAGCGTCAGAGGACCGTGGATCGCCGCACTCCCCGAAATAAAACAGGATCTGTACCGGTCCAACCGACCCGACCTCGACTGGCACGACGAGCACGGCGACCGGCAGACGGAACTGGTCTTCATCGGCACCGACACCCAGGAGACGGCGCTGCGGTCGGCACTCGAGGACTGTCTGGTTACGGACGAAGAGTGGGACCAGGCGGCCGCCCTCGAGAACCCGTTTCCGAACGACGAGGACGTGGACGTGGTGCTTCGGGAGCCCTGAGAACCAGCGCCCACCGACGATTCGTTACCCGAGTGCAGCCTCGAGCGTCTCGAGTGCGCGCGTGAGTTCGCCTTTCCGTTTCCAGGCGGCGATCCGGTCGCCGAAGGGCAGCGGTGCCGCAAGCGAGACTGACGACCGAAACGTGACCTGCGTGCCGTCGGCCACGTCCTCGATGTCGATCCACGTCTCCATGTGGGAGAACGGTCCCTGTTCGCCCTCCTGTGTGTAGTAGACTCCACCGTCACGCTCTTCGAAACGCAGCGGCAGCTGCATCCCGGGCCCGCTGGCGACGACGATGGTGGCGTCGGCCTGGTCGTCAATCGTCTCGACAGTGAAACTTCCCTCCGCTTCGACGATCGTCGGTGGGTCGAGCCAGCGCGAGACGACGACGGGCGACGCATCGACGACTCGAGACACCGTTACCTCCTGCATATCGACCACGTTCGGGGGAGTTGGCATAAATGCCGGTGTCGCCGCCTGCCGATGCTGGCGGCTCGGATAGGCGATACACACAGGGAAACGGCTAAGTGAGCAACGGTCCCGTATCCCGGCATGGCTGACCCCGACACTGACCGAGAGGGCTTACAGGAGGGCCTCGAGTCCTCCCGCGGCGACCCACGCGTACTGGTCATACTGAACGCGATCCTTTCGCTACTGTTTGCCGTGATGATCGTCTGGGGTGGGTCGCTCATCGGGGCCCTCGAGTACGGACTGCCAACCGTTGCAGCCGTGGCGGTCACGTTGTTCGTGCTCACGCACGTAATGACGCGGTAGTGACGGCGGCTGTGGGCGAGTCAGTGCTACCCACGGTCGGACGCAAAGTCCTGCAACGAGCCGACAACTACTCACGGACGGATCTATTCACCCCAGCTAATGGAGTTGCGGACCGCCGCGACGTATCGGCCGACAAAGCCCGAACTCGCGGTTTTCGTCGCCGGGGTCATCAGTATGGGCCTCGAAATTCTTGCGGTGCGGATCATCGCGCCACAGTTCGGCAGCCACATCTACACCGTTGGGGGCATTCTGACAGTCGTGCTCGCGGCGTTGAGCCTGGGCTACTGGCAGGGTGGCAAACGTGCACGCGGTGCGACGAATCGGGAGATGTCGTGGCTGTTGCTCGCGACAGCAGTGTACGTCGCGATCGTGATCTACGCGAGTGAGCTGCTTCTGATACAGACGTCGACACTGGCGTTGCCGCCGCGATACGCCGCGCTCCCGGCTGCGATCATCCTGTTCGGTCCCCCGACGTATCTGCTCGGCTTCATCAGCCCCTACGCCGCCGAACTCTCACAGAAAACGGGAACTGGCGAGGCGTCCGGCCACGTCTACGCCCTCGGGACGATCGGGAGCATCCTCGGCTCGGCCGCGACCACATTCGTCTTCATCCCAGCGATGAGCATCGATACCATCGGCCTCCTCTTTGGTGTCCTCCTCGTCGGGACGGCCGTTATTTTGACCCTGCCTTCGGTCTCGCGAAAGCCACTCATCGCAAGCGCTGTCGTCGTCCTCTTACTCGTCGCCGCAACCGGTGTCGGGCCGGTCGCCTACGACCACCGCGGCGACGTCGTCCACCAGACCCAGACAGCCCACCAGCAACTTGAGATCGTCGACGACGGCGAGATTCGGACGATGTACCTCGATGGCGCTCGCCACAGCGCAATCGACCTCAGCGAGCCCGATCGCCACGTCTTCGAGTACACAGAATACTTCCACTTGCCGATGCTCATGACCGACGATATCGACGACGTCGACCGCGTGCTGTTCATCGGTGGCGGCGGGTACACCGGCCCGCAGGATTTCGAGGAGCGCTACGACGTCACCGTCGATGTCGTCGAGATCGATCCCGACGTTACCGCCGCGGCCGAGGCATACTTCGGCCTCGAGGAAAGCGAGACGATGACCGCCCACGCGGACGATGGCCGGCAGTTCCTCCAGCACACTGACGAAACGTACGACGTCATCGTTCTCGACGCCTACAAGCAAGATCAGGTCCCGTTCCACCTGACGACCATCGAGTTCATGACCCTCGTCAGTGATCGACTGGCTGACGACGGCGTGTTCCACGCCAACGTCATCGCGTCACCGAGCGGCCCCGCCGCAGAGTTCTATCACGCCCAACAGCGGACAATGAACGAGGTCTTCCCGGACACCTACAGCTTCCGGACCTCAGACTCGAGTGCCATCCAGAACATTCAGATCGTCGCCACGAACGACGAGAGCGGGTTCAGCGAGGCCGATCTCGCCGAACGAAATGCCGATCGCGAGCTGGGCGTCGACCTGTCGGGCGCGATCGACAACCACATGGCCGATTCCGGTGACGACGACGCACCCATCCTCCGGGACGACCGCGGCGAGGTCGATAGCCTGCTCGACCCCATGCTGGGCCAACGGTACGTGATCGAGGAGACCGAGGGGAGCTCGAGCGAGCCGACCGCACCGGCTCACATCGTCAGCCCCGAAGCCACTGCCAGCGGCGACACCGGACCGTGGTCAGCCGGTTCCATCACCCCATCCGCACAGTGAGGACGGGCACGTCGCTCTTTCGAACGACCTTTTCGGTGACGCTGCCGAGAACTAGGCGATCCGCACCGGATCGGCCGTGGGTTCCCATCACGATCGCATCGATGTCGTGCTCGTCGGCGTACTCGAGGATCTGGACGTTGGGCTTGCCGTGTTCGATCGCTTCGACGACTTCGAGGTCGTGTTCGCGTGCCAGTTCGGCGATCTCGGCGGTCGCAGCGTTTCCTTCGTCTCGCTGTCTTTCGACGACGTCACCCCACTCGGCCGACGCTGGTTCTGCACCGGCCGAGAAGCCGCCGAGCGGAATGGGCTCGACGACGTACAGCGCGTGGAGTTCTGCGTCGTTCTGTGTGGCGAGTTCGATTGCCTCCTCGATTGCGGCGGTGGCTGGGTCGCTTCCGTCCGTCGGCACGAGTATCCGGTCGTACATCAGTATCGTCTGTGATATTATCTCGCCCCTCAATAGGCGTTTCGACGGTTTTGCTCCGTTGGCAGCTAATTCGTGACGCCACAGCAGCTCGAGCTGTAGAGATAACGAGAACGAACTATTCCGACCGACGGTAGTCGGGATCGAACAGCTGTGCCGAGGTTGGGGCCGGATCGCCCTCCGTCAGGTTGTACGTCGAGAAGTCGTCAACGCCAGCCTCTCGGAGGAGTTCCTCGTCGTAGACGCTGTTGCCGGTGAACTCGGATGGGTCACGGCTGAGGATCTCGAGGACGGTGTCGCTGACGATCTCGGGGGTGCGCCAGTCGTCTTCGGTTCCCATCCCGAAGTACCGCGTGGCACGCGTATCGATCGCGGTCACAGGCCAGAAGGCGTTACAGCCGACGTCGTCGCCACCGAGTTCACTCGCAAGCGACAGCGTGATGAACGTCATCCCGAGTTTCGACCACGCGTACGGTCCCGAACCCGGCGAGCGGTCGATCCCAACTGGCGGCGCGTTCGTCAGCAGCCACGCGTTGTCGACCTCGCGCAGGTGGTCGGCGAAGGCCCTCGAGGTGAGATACGTCCCTCGCACGTTCACGTCAGTCAGCAGATCGAACCGCTTGGGTGGTAGCTCCTCGACGGTCGCAAGCTGGATCGCACTCGCGTTGTTGATGACGATGTTGACCGTGCCGAACTCCTCGATTGCACGCTCTGCTGCGGCCTCGACGGCTGCCTCGTCGCGAACGTCGAGTTTGAGCGCCAACGCCTCGACACCGTGATCCCTGGCTTCGCGAGCCGTCTGCTCGATCGAGCCCTCGAGGTCGCTATCCGCGTAGTCGTCGTCTTCTTCGCTCGTCTTGCCGGTCGAGACGATGTTACAGCCCTGCTCGGCCAGCGCAAGCGCGATCGATTTGCCGATGCCGCGTGTCGTTCCCGTAATAAACGCCGTCTGTCCGGAGAGATCCGGTTGGGACACTGTCATACGTTCGCATTCACCGGCTAGCTGATAAGGCTCTGTAAACCGGAAGCGGGTATCAACGCCGTCGAACGTGTCTTACGTTTCTCGGTACCGGCGGAGATTCGCGACTGACCACCGAGGACGGTCGCAGCCGAGATGCTCGGTATGTCACGCCGATAACATCGAATATGGGGTGTCGATCTCGCATCGTCGTGTAACCGCCATTGGGTTCGTTATTGGTCACTGATGGTCGAAATGAAACTACTAGGGGTTTATTTGTTGGGCAAGTAACCAATAACGCTATCTGTCACAGTTCCTTTGGCCCGATTAGAGGGGTGGTGCAAGCGAACCCAGCGTATTCCGCTGTGCCACTGCCAGCGCACGTATGATCATGAATCTCAACGACCACTACCAGCTCCACATCGACGGTGAATCGGTACCCGCATCGACAGACAACGCTCTCGTGACGAACGATCCCGCAACCGGCGAGCCTATCGCGAAGTTCGCCCAAGCAACCACGGCTGACGTCGACCGAGCGGTCGGCGCGGCTCGCGAGGCAGTGTCGGCGTGGCGTTCGAAGACACCCGTCGAACGAGGACAGATCCTTCAGGATATCGCGACACAGATCCGAGCTAACGCCGACGACCTCGCGCAAATCGAAAGCCGTGATCAGGGGAAACCGCTGACGCAGGCCCAAAGCGACGTGGAAGACGCGGCCCGATACTTCGAGTACTACGCCGGCGCAGCCGACAAACTCGAGGGCAAGAGCATTCCACGCGGTGACGAGACGCTCGATATGACCGTTCGAGAGCCCTACGGCGTCAGCGGCCAGATCATTCCGTGGAACTTCCCATTGAGCATCACTGCTCGAGGAGTTGCACCTGCTCTGGCGGCCGGAAACACGGTCGTGGTGAAACCGGCCCCGACGACACCGCTGTCGGCGCTTCATCTGGCGGCGCTCTGTCGAGACACCGGCGTTCCTGACGGCGTCGTAAACGTCGTCACCGGCGGGACAGAGCCCGGTGTCGCACTGACGTCACACGACGGTGTCGACCAACTCACGTTCACCGGCAGCGTGCCGACGGGCCAGGCCGTGATGAAAGCCGCAGCGGAGACGATTACCCCTGTCACACTCGAGCTCGGCGGGAAGAACCCGGCGATCGTCATGCCCGACGCGGATCTGGACGAGGCGGCGTTCTGGATCGCGACGGGCATCTTTACGAACGCCGGTCAGATCTGTTCTGCGGCCGATCGGGCGCTCGTTCACGAATCGATCTACGACGAGTTCATCGAGTTACTCGTCGACCACGCTGTGTCGTACGACCTCGGTCCGGGTACGGACGATCCGGATATGGGACCGCTCAACCACGCCGAGCACTTCGAGACGGTCGTCGACTACATCGAGACCGGGCTCGAGGAAGGAGCGACACTCGAAACTGGCGGCGAACCGCTCGACGGCGACGGCCATTTCGTCCCGCCGACAGTTTTCTCGGACGTCGAACCCGAGATGCGGATCGCTCAAGAGGAGATTTTCGGGCCAGTGCTTGCGGTGATTCCGTTCGCGGATCGCACGGAGGCGCTCGAGATCGCCAACGGCGTCGAGTTCGGACTGACAGGTGGCGTGTTCTCTCGAGATATCACGCAAGCGCTCGGCGTGGCTCGCGAGATCGACGCCGGCGGCGTCTACGTAAACGAGTGGTTCGGCGGCTCGGTCGAAACGCCGTTCGGTGGGATGAAACAGAGCGGAATCGGTCGCGAGAAAGGCCTCGAGGCGCTCGATTCGTACCTCCAGACCAAAAATATCGCGATAAATCTCGACGAGGACGGACACTGAGCGCACAGCAACTCGACAGTGTTGTGCGTTACTCGGCTGGCAGACGGCTTCGACCAGACTACAGCGCTGCACAGCCGGTTGCAGTCGTCCCGCAACACGCACCGCATCAATCACTGAGCAACCACAACCGTCGAACAGGAGACGACGGACGAGCGGATGAACTGTGCGTGTAGCTGTCACGTGCGTACACCGAGAGATCGCTCCAGAAGCGCTCGAGACCCGATCAGTCGCCGCTGCCGCCGGTCACGACGACCGGGAGATCAGTGTTCAAGATCACGGACTGGGTGACGCTGCCGAACACCGCCTTCCCGACCGGTGAGCGTTTCCGCCCACCGAGGACGATCGCATCGACATCGTACTCGTCGGCCCGCGCTAAGATGTCGCCTTCCTCGACGTCACCGCTGCCCTCGAGGACGGTGACGTCGATGTCGTGGTCCTCGAGGTGTTCTTGTGCTCGCCGGACAGAACCGATTCGCGATGCCGATTTGAACTGTTTGAAATCCTTGGGCAGGTCCTCGCTATCATCGGTGAAAATGAACAGGAGATACGCCTCGACCGACTCGGACGCGTCTGGCAGTGAAGTGACGTATCTGGCCTGGGCGATCGCTCGATCCTCGTTCGTGTCGACGGGGACTAAGACGCGATGCATGGTAAAGTCATCACATACCACACTAATAAAACCGACTCCGGCTGTCAGTTCGAGAGCGTAAACACGCCGTTGCGACTCGAGACGGGCCGCTCCGGGACGACCTGTTACTCGTCGAGTCCGTCACGATCGCGCAGCGACCGGCGCTGGATCTTGCCGGTGGTCGTCGTCGGCAGTTCGTCGATGAATTCGATCCGCCGTGGATACTCGTACTCGGCGAGTCGGTCCCGGACGAGGTCGCGGATCTCCTCGCGGAACTCGTCGGGGTTGTAATCGTCACTTGCTGGCTGAACATAGGCTTTGATCGCCTCGCCGTGAGTTTCGTCGGGGACGCCGATGACGCCCGCCTGTTCAGCGTCGGGATGGTGAAGAATCGCCTCCTCGACTTCCATCGGCCCGACGCGGTAGCCGCTTGTGAGGATTACGTCGTCGGTCCGGGAGACGAACCACAGGTACCCCTCAACGTCGCGTTTGACGAGGTCGCCGGTGAGGAACCAGCCCGATTCAGTCTGTTTGTTGGCCGTCTTCTCGGGCAGGTTCCAGTACTCGTCGAAGAACACGCGGCGATCACCCGGCTTGACCGCCAGTTCGCCCGTCTCGCCGGCTGCGAGTTCCTCGTGCGTCTCGGGGTCGAGCACCGCCAGTTCGTAGCCGGGGAACGGTTTCCCCATACTCCCCGGGCGGGTATCGAACCAACTCGAGGAGTTGCCGACGACGAGGTTGAGTTCGGTCTGGCCGTAGAACTCGTTGATCGCGACGTCGCCAAACGTCTCGTCGACCCAGTCGACGACCTCCGAGGTGAGCGGTTCGCCGGCCGAGGCAAACGTCTCGAGGGCGAGATCGAACTGCCCCTCGGGGTCGTCGACGGCCATCAGCATCCGAAGCGCCGTCGGCGGCATAAACGCCTCGGTCACGCCGTGGCGTTCCATGAGGTCGTAGGCCGCCTCGGGGTCGAACCCGTCTCGGGGCCAGCCGACGACGGTACAGCCGTGGTGCCACGCCGCAAAGAGCGTCCCGCCGAGGGCGGCTCCCCAGGCCCAGTCTGCAGGTGTCCACACCGTCGTCTCACCCGCCTCGAGGCCCTGATCGAAGTAGTTGTACGCCGCGGCGGCCCGGCCGAGCCAGAGCGCGTGGCTGTGACGGACGCCTTTCGGCGGGCCCGTCGAGCCGCTCGTATACATGATCGCCGTCGGCGTCTCCGGCGTCGCGTCGTAGACGTCGATACCGGGCTCGTGGGCCACGAGCAGGTCCTCAAAGGCGTGGGCGTCGCCGTCGACCGACGAGCCATCGCCGAGTTCGATTACGTGCTCGAGGGCGGGACACTCATCGCGGATCTCATCGATCGTCTCGCGAACACTCGGATCGACGACGACGGCCACAGCCTCGCTGTCAGCGAGTCGGTACTGCAGTGCGTCGCGGCCGAACAGTACAGTGAGCGGAACGGAGACGGCACCCAGCTTCCAGTTCGCGAGGTGGGTCAGTGGGTTCTGTGGTTTCTGGGGGACGACGACGCCGACACGGTCGCCCGCCTCGACGCCGAGGTCGGCGAGGGCGGCCGCAAGCCGGTCGGAGCGCGCATCGAGATCGTCGAAGGAGTAGGTCTCGAGGCCGCCGTCGGGCTGTTCGTATCGAAGCGCCGTGCGACTCGTGTCGTCGTGTTTCCGCAGGAAGTCGACGGCAGGGTTGAACGACTCGGGAAGCTCCCACTGAAACGTCTCCCTGGCGTGGGCGTACTCGTCGAACGTCGGCATCACCGTCCATGTCATGCGTGAGGATTGTTGGGCCAGCACATAGCATTTTTCGGCACGTCGCCGTCTGACCATTGGGCACGCTCGAAGCGGCGATCAGTATATGTATCGAGCGTTCGACAGTGCATCCATGTCACAAGACGTCCTCGAGGACGCTGTCTTCGATCGAGAAACCGACGATCGACTGCAGATCCTCGACACCGACGGGACCGTCGTCGCACCCGCCCTCGAGCCGGACCTCGAGGCCGAGACGCTGCGAGCGATGTACCGCGATATGCGGTTTTCCCGGCGGTTCGACGAACGGATGATCAGCCTCCAGCGGCAGGGTCGAGTCGGGACGTACGCGTCGCTTGCGGGTCAGGAGGGCAGCCAGATCGGGTCGACGTACGCACTCGCCGAGGACGACCTGTTGTCGTTTCAGTACCGAGAACACGGCGCAGTCGCGGCGCGGGGGATGCCCTGGGAGTACCTGCACTACTGGATGGGCCACGAGGAGGGCAACGCCGCGCTGGCTGAGATCAACGTCTTCCCGCTGAACATCTCGATCGGTGGCCACCTCCCCCACGCCGTCGGCTGGTCGTGGGCCGCGAAGCTGAAGGGTGACGAACGGCTCTGTCTCGTACATTTCGGCGACGGCTCCACCTCAGAAGGCGATTTCCACGAAGCGATGAACTTCGCGGGTGTCTTCGATACGCCGACAGTCTTCTTCTGTAACAACAACCAGTGGGCCATCTCGATCCCGCGCGAGGACCAGACCGCGAGCGCGACCATCGCCCAGAAAGCCCACGCCTACGGTTTTGACGGCATTCAGGTCGACGGCATGGACCCCCTTGCGAGCTACGTCGTCACGAACGCAGCCCGACAGCGGGCGCTCGAGCCACGCGACGGACAGCTGCGACCGACGCTGATCGAGGCGGTCCAGTATCGCTACGGGGCACACACGACGGCCGACGATCCATCGGTCTACCGGGACGACGAGGAGGTCGAACGCTGGCGCACAAAGGATCCGATCGACCGGTTCGAGGCTTACCTGCGGAACAACGGGGTTCTCGACGCCGAGCGCATCGACGCGATCGAAACCGAAGTCGACGAGGCCCTCGCCGCACTGATCGACCGTGCCGAAGCCGGCGAACGTGATCCGCTGGCGATGTTCGACTACACGTACGACGAGCCAACACCGCGACTCGAGGAACAGCGAGCTGCCCTCGAATCCCTCCGGGACACCCACGGCGACGACGAATTACTCGATTACGAATGAGTTTGACAGGTCCGATATAACGGACGCAATAGGACAGGGCAGCGACTATCCCCACATCGCCGCTGCGTTCGCATACGATGCAACTCGAGCAGGCGACACAGGAGTCCGGCTGGAGCGGGACGATACCCAGCGCGATCGACGTCCGACTACTCGGTCTCGTCGTCATCACGGCAGGGCTGGCAGCGTCGGTGAATGTCCCCTACGGCGGGCTTCCGGTCGCGGTCGCGGCGTTCGTCGTGCTCGTGGGTGGTGGCGTCGTCGTCCACGTACTCGGCGAGCGAAAACTGCGCCGGATCACCGACGGCCTCGTGGAACGGTGGATTGCGGCCGGTGGAGAGATCGACGACGTCACGCGGTCGGCCGACGGGATGCGAACGGAGTGGACGGTTCACACGTCCGGCGGAGAGATTACAGTCGGCGGGATCGCTCTGGTTCCGATTGCTAAGCTCTCAGTCGAGTGGCAAGGCGTTGGCGACACGATGGATGCAAGCGAGGCAGAAGCAAATCTCGATGCGCTCGCCGACAGCCTCTACGAGGAATGCTTCGAGATCGGCTCGGCACCGCAGCGGTCCTGATTTTCCGGGGCACCGGCTGCAACACTGCCGGCATCGTCCTCGAGTCGCCGCCGATTTCGATGGCAGGCCCGTAAGGTAAAGTATCGGTACAGGGATGAGTCCGGTATGCAACTCGATGGCGTTCGCGTGCTCGATCTCTCGCGACTGTTGCCCGGCCCCTATGCGACACAGCTACTCGCGGACTCGGGCGCCGAGGTCATCAAGGTAGAAGACACCGGCGGCGGTGACTACGCTCGAGCGATGGAGCCGCTGACGACTCGCGATATCGGTGCAATCTTCGAGATGGTCAATCGGGGGAAACACAGCGTCGCGATCGATCTGAAAGACGAAGATGGGCAGGCAGCCTTTTATCGGCTCGTCGAAGACGCCGACGTCGTCCTCGAGAGTTTCCGACCGGGTGTGGTCGACCGGCTGGGAATCGATTACGAAACGCTCACCGAGTACAACGACGACCTGATCTACTGCTCGCTCACCGGCTACGGACAGAACGGCCCCTGGGCGGATCGGGCCGGCCACGACCTCAACTACGTTTCGCTGGCCGGACTGGTCGATATGACCCGCGATTCACCTGACGAAAAACCACAGGTTCCTGGCTACCAGATCGGCGATATGGCTGGCGGGCTGTTCGCTGCGTTTGCCATCGTCGGCGCACTGCTCTCGCGCGAGCTTGGCAACACCGGCGGCGAGTACATCGACGTGGCGATGGCAGACGTCGTCGCGTCGTTCTCCCAGTCGGTTGCCTACCAGTCATTGACCGGCGATCCTGCCGAGCCGCGACCGGGAGCGACGCCGCTGACCGGTGGCGTGCCGTGGTACGACAGCTACGAGACCGCCGACGGCAAGTGGATCACGTTCGGTGCGCTCGAGCCGAAGTTCTGGCAAGCGTTCTGTGGCGCAGTCGACCGGGACGACCTCGTCGACAAACACGGCTCGCAGGATCCGGCTGTGCTCGAGGCGCTCGAGGACGAACTCCGAGCGCTGTTTCGCGAGCGAACACGGACGGAGTGGGAGACGGTGCTCGAGGACGTCGATGCGGCGTTTGCCGGCGTCTACACGCCCGCAGAGATGGTCGACCATCCTCAGTTTCAAGCTCGAGAGCTTGTCGTCCACCCCGACGACGTACCGCCACGGCTGGGATTTCCTGCCTGCGGTAGCGACGTCCCAGAGGAGACCGACGAAACCGTTCCGGCACAGGGCGAACACACCCACGACTATCTCGCCGACGCAGGATACGATGACGAGGAAATCGAGGCGTTCCTCGAGTCTGGCGCTGTCCGGCGCGACGAACCCGACAGGAGCCACTAACCGCCAGCACACGCCCAACCATCCGAGGTTCAACGTCGGTTGGAACCCGTTTCAATCGGGATGAAACCGACCGCACACTGGTTCTCAGTCGTGAGTCCCACCGCCGAGCCTCCAGACCCGAACTGGATGTTCGTCCAGGAAAATAGTTATTAGGAATGAAATCATTGCAGTAGACAGGTGAGCGATAAATGAAGCGATACGAAAGTCGCTACGAGTGTCGTGACTGTGCAACGGAAGTCCATCCCGTCTCGTATCGAGCGAACTGTCCGGACTGTGGTGGCCCCCTTCATTCCACAGCGACACGGTATCGCGGCGGCGAAGCGACAGGGAGCTGAGGATACTCGTCGCCAGCTCTCGAGTACACTTTTCAGCGATGTTTCGAGCAATAGTGGATATACGTGCAGGTATTAGTCTAACAGTGCACGGTTCACCACTATTCTAGTGGATACCGAGGATATACCCACAGCGAATATATACTGGTTCATGGTACCGTTGTCCAAGCAATGATAGAGATTCCAGTCAAACGCGTGCTGAGGCATGCTGCACCGACGATTGCGCCGGAGACGCCCATTACCGAGGCCGCGGTGCGGCTTCGTGCACCCGAAGTGTCGACGCTGGTCGTCCTCGAGGACGAGACTGTGGTCGGCATCCTCACTGAGTCGGACGTCGTTGCGTTCGTGGCCGAAACGCTCGAGCCCCATCCGGTTGAGACGGTCATGTCGTCGCCAGTCACGACGATCTCACCGGGCGAGTCGCTCATCGCTGCCGCCGAACTGATGCAAGCGGATGGCGTCAAACACTTGCCAGTCGTCGACGAGGGGGCCTACTGTGGACTCGTCTCCGCGTCCATGCTCGCCCCGTACCTCTCACGGAACCGACTCGAGATCGACTGGCAGGACGACCCGATTCGAATCGACGCCGGCGAGGGTCATGGCATTCGAGTCAGCGAGTGAGACGCCCCTCGGAAGACGTCATTCGAACAGTTCTTCGTGTCGTTCCGCGAGATCCGTGTACTCACCCGAGGAGAACATCTCGAAGATCTCCTCGGGGTCGATTGTCGTCTCCTCGAGCGGCGTGATTTCAGCGGGGACGCCGCGAACGAACGACTCGGGCGGGATGTCGTACTCGTCGGGGATCACCGTTCCGGCGGCGACGACGGTGTTCGAGCCGATCGTTGCACCCGTATTGACCGTCGTGTTGAACCCGACCAGCGACTGTTCGTCGATGGTCGCCTCGTTGAGCACTGCCCCGTGGCCAACCATGACGCGGTCTGCGAGCGTCGAGGCGTGAATCGTTGCGTTGTCACCGATATGTGCCTGTTGCCCAATGCGGACGGGACCGATATCTCCACGGAGGACGACCCCAGGCCAGACGCTCGCGTCGGCCCCGACGTGGACGTCGCCGACGAGCGTCGCCTCCCGGCTGACCGATGCGTTGTCGTCGATCGTCGGCGTCGTTCCTTCGAACGCGTAGTGTCGACTATCCACCATGGGAGTGGGGGCCACGCCGCAGCTAATAAGCGTTCGTTACGGCTTCTGTGACCCTCATCCGAGCATGTGCGTCGCTCGAGCAAAGGCGGTCGGCCTTCGATGGCATCGATGCTTTCCCCGTCGGATTCGTTTAGACCGATATGCTCGTCCTCGGTGACGCCCACGCGTCTGATACAGCGCGCCGCGAGACGCTGCTCGCGATTTATCGAGCGCTCGAGCCCGAGTACGTCGTTCAGGCCGGCGACCTGGAACTGTACGACCCGCCAGCGCCGACGTGGTTCATCGCGGGCAACAACGAGGATCTCGACGTGATCGAAGCGCTTCGGGCGGGCGAGGAGCCACCGACGCGCGTGACCGCCACCCTGCTTGCGAGTACAGCCGCGACCGTCGACGGCTGGCGCGTCGCTGGTCTCTCGGGGAACTACGCGCCGACGAAGTACGACTGTACGCGAACTGAACTCGAGGGGGACCGTCGTCGCCATTTCACCCACGAAGACGTCGAACGGGCGGCCACGCTGTCCGACGTGGACATCCTGGTCACCCACGAGGCGCCGACCGGCCTGCTGTCGTACGGCTACGATCCAGGCTGTGAACACATCGACGGCCTGCTCGAGACGCTGTCGCCGGCGCTCTGTCTGGTCGGACACCATCACCGCCACCGCGAGACCGAGATCGACGGCACCCGCGTCGTGAGCCTCGCACCTGCCTGGGAACGGTACTATACGCTCGAGGGCGACCCCGACGGCTTCTCCCTCGAGACGACAGATCACGATTGTGGACCACACACCGGAGCCGCGGGGACACGCCCACAGTAACGTCTCGGAAAATCGTACTGCCGTCAGATATACAAACAGTTCTCGAAAATGATAGGATCGGCATGGTTCGAGTCGACAGGTCGGACTCGTGAGAGATGCGTTTCCGGAGTGGATGGCGTTTTGCTTTGCGATCCTCTCTTACCTCGGAAGCGTCTGGTTCGTCGCGCCGGCCGTCGTCCTGGCGTACTGGTTCCATGACCGCTACCGGTTTGGCTCATGGCTGGGGATCATCATGAACGGCTACGCGCTTATAATCGGCCTCGAGGGAGTCTTCGAAGCGCCGAGGCCAGTGTGGGTCCAGCAATTGCCCCTGAGTCACTCCCAACGGCCGTTGCACTGCTGTATGCACCAGCCGTTCGGTCGGAACAACCAGTTTCCCCAGTGGCCACGCAATTGCCGCGACGATCATCTGGACGATGGTCGGCCTCGAGTTCGACGGGAGCCTAGCGTCACGCAGGGAGCCAGAAACCAGCCGGCAGTGGCGACTGGCTGGTGCTGCGATACTGATTACGCTCGTCTCGGTTTCCCGAGTCGGCGTTGGCGTTCATTATCCGATCGACGTGATCGCTGGCGTGATAGTCGGTGTCTGCTATCTGGCCGTGCTACTGCCGATTCGAACCGTAGCCGAGAGCCACCGCGATCACGCTGGAGCTAGCGTGACGTTCGCTGCTGGAAGCGGGCTTGCACTCTTGGCTATCCGCGCCAGCGGCCAGCCAGACACAGCAGCGTTGTTTGGTGGCTGTGTTGGGGCGTTCTCGTCTGGCAGTACGCACGGCCGCCTCGAGAGCCGTGGCCGGTGACGGTTCGAATCGGCGTTCAGGCAGCCCTGGGACTGAGTGCACTCGCAGCTGTCGCGCTCGTCTTCCTCGTCGTCGACACGACACTCGTCTGGCTGGCTATCGGATTCGCGGGCGGAGTACTCGTCGTTGGACTCCCACGGCTGGTCGGCCAAACGGCTGTCACACCGTCACAGTCAGAGATGACGACCAGTCGCTCGTGAGGTCGTCATATAAGTGCTGGTGACAGTCTCGAGTTTAGTCAGCAACCGAATCAAAACACGGCCAAAAACGGGGTAGACAGCGGTAGCGACCAGATCAGAACGTCTCGAGGTAGCGATCGAGTTCCCAATCGGAGACGTCGATGAGGTACTCCTCGAACTCCTGGCGTTTGGCTTCGACGAACTTCGAGGTGATGTGGTCGCCGAGCGCGCCGGAGATTGCGTCGTCTTCCTCGAGGGCGTCGACGGCTTCGCCGAGGTTCGATGGCAGCGTCTCGATGCCGTGTTCGTCGCGTTTGGCTTCGTCGAACTCGTAGATGTTGTCCCGGACTGGGTCCGGTGCCTCGAGATCCTGTTCGATGCCGTCGAGACCGGCGTGGATCATGACGGCGATGGCGAGGTAGGGGTTACACGAGGGGTCGGGCGAGCGAAGTTCGATACGCGAGGCCGCAGGCACGCGAGCGGCCGGTTTACGGATCAGCGCCGAGCGGTTGCGGTCGGACCAGGCGACGTAGACGGGTGCTTCATACCCTGGCACGAGGCGTTTGTAGCTGTTGACCGTTGGATTCGCAACTGCGGTGATCGCGGGGGCGTGTTCGAGAATGCCCGCGAGGAACGACTTGGCAGTGGCGCTCAGGTCGAACTCGTCGTCGCCGTCGTGGAAGGCGTTCTCGCCGTCCTCGGTAAACAGCGAAATATGGGTGTGCATCCCCGAGCCGTTGATCTCCGGGATCGGTTTCGGCATGAACGTCGCGTGGTAATCGTGCTGGGCTGCGATCGCACGGACGACGGTGCGGAACGTGCCGACGTTGTCAGCCGTCGTCAACGCATCGTCGTACTCGAAGTTGATCTCGTGTTGGCCCTCAGCGACCTCGTGGTGGCTGGCCTCGACTTCGAAGCCCATGTTCTCGAGGCCGTAGATAATGTCACGGCGCACGTCGCTTGCGAGGTCTTTCGGTGCGAGGTCGAAGTAGCCGCCAGCGTCGTTCGTTTTCGTCGTTGCACGACCCTCTTCGTCTTCCTCGAACAGGAAGAACTCGGGTTCGGGGGCCGCGTTGACCGTATACCCCATCTCGTGGGCGCGGTCGAGTGCCTGCTTAAGCACATACCGTGGGTCGCCCTCGAAGGGGTCGCCCGTGGAGGTGTTGTAGACGTCACAGATCATCCGGGCAGAGCAACCGTCATCACGGTTTCGCCACGGAAGCACGGCAAACGTGTCTGGATCGGGCACGAGTCGCATGTCCGATTCTTGGATACGTACAAAACCCTCGATCGAAGAGCCATCGAAGTAAATTCCGTCGGTAAACGCTTTCTCGGCCTGTCGGGCCGGCACCGAGACGTTCTTGACCGTCCCCAAAATATCCGTAAACTGCAGTCGAAGGAAGTCGATATCTTTCTCGTCAATCTCGTCGAGTACGGCCTGCTCGGTCTCAGTGATGTTTCCGCTTGTCATCTTTCTCGTCGTGCTATCCAAGTAACTCCGCTACTAAAACCCTACTGCTCCAAGCAAATCTTCTCTCCACCGCTTGAAACTGTATATTCGTAAAGTTCTAAAGGCTACAGTGAGAGGTTGGATGTGATGACGTACGAAAATCTCGATGCAAAATTAGTGAATGCACTTCTGGGCGATGGCCGGGCGAGTCTTCGCAGCCTCGCCGAGGAGCTTGACGTCTCTGTGACGACCGTTTCGAATCATCTCTCTGACCTCGAGGAAGAGGGCGTAATCGAGGGCTACACACCGCGGGTAAATTACGACGCTGTCGGCTACGACGTCACTGCTGTCATCCAGCTCCAGGTCGAAGGGAACGCGCTGCCCGACATCACTGATACGTTGCGCGACCACCGCCAGATGATCAGCGTCTACGAGGTTACTGGTGACTACGACGTCATCGCCATCGGCAAGTTCAAAGACACCGATGGGATGAACGACCAGATCAAACAGCTGCTGACCGACCCCGACATCAAAGCCTCGAACACGAGCGTCGTTCTCAACGCTGTCTCCGAGAACGAGCAGTTCGAACTCGACATCGACGACACCTGAGCCGACCGTTCAGCTGAACGTACTGACCGTCTTCTCGACCATCACTACCAGCCAACAGACAGCCGTCATCGCCTCGAGAGCTATCTGAGATACAACACTAACACGCCGAGGACGAGCAACAGCAGCCCCCACCACAGCGAATCGCCGGGCAGTAGTTTCAAGCCGAGTGTGACGACACCGGAGGAAAACAGTGACCAACCGATGGTTGTTCGATATGCCATAGTCGTCCTCCACCAGCCGGCCCCATAGTTCGTTTGCCTGTCAGGATTCGTGTCAGTCAGCACGTCGAAGGTATGCGGAACGCCGGCGGACTCACTCCAGTTGAGCCACGACTCGGCGCTCGAGGTCGGTCCGCAAAAAACGTCGTGATGATCGTCGACGGTACACGGTGGAACAACAGCGTGGGGTGGATGTAGTAGGCGTTAGCCGAACTTACATCATGCCGCCCATGCCGCCGCCCATGCCGCCCATGCCGCCGGGTGCGCCGCCTTCTTGCTCTTCGCCCTTGTCGGTCGACAGGTCACCAGCAGAAATGATGTCGTCGATTTTGAGGACGAGGTTCGCGGCTTCGGACGCAGACGTGACAGCCTGCTCTTTGGCGTGGGCTGGTTCGACGACACCGGCGTCGAAGGTGTTCTCGACGTCGCCCGAGAACACGTTCAGTCCAGCCTGGACCTCGCCGTCGTCGTGGGCTGCACGCAGGTCGACGAGCGTGTCGATGGAGTCGAGTCCAGCGTTCTCTGCGAGCACGCGTGGGACGAGCTCGAGCGAGTCGGCGAAGGCCTCGACGGCGAGCTGCTCGCGCCCGGAGACGGAGTCAGCGTAGTCGCGAAGGCGCGAGGCGAGTTCGACTTCGATTGCGCCGCCGCCGGCCAGCACGCGGCCGTCGGAGACGGTCTGTGCGACGACGTCGAGTGCGTCGTTGACACCGCGCTCGAGTTCGTCGACGACGTGCTCGGTCGAACCGCGAAGCAGGAGCGTAACGCCGTGAGCGTCGTCGCCTTCGACGTAGAACAGTTCGTCCTCGTCGTCGCGGGTAACGTCACCGAAGCCGAGGTCGTCCTCGGTTGCACTCTCGAGGTCGGAGACGATCGACGCGCCGACGACTTCCGAGAGGAACTCGAGGTCGGACTTCTTGGCACGGCGGACGGCGAGGATGCCTTCTTTGGCGAGGTAGTGCTGGGCGAGATCGTCGATGCCTTTCTGACAGAAGACGACGTCAGCGTCGAGGTCAGCGATCGTGTCGACTTTGTCACGGAGCTGTTTCTCCTCGCGGTCGAGGAACTTCTGGAGCTGGTCAGGGTCGGTAACGGAGACTTCGGTGTCGACGTCAGTCTCTTCGACCTCGATTGCCTCGTTCAGCAGCAGAATGTCAGCGTCCTCGGCTTCGGTCGGCATGTTGTCGTGGACAGGGTCTTTGTCCACGATGCCGCCCACGAGCAGATCAGACTCGCCGACGGCGCGGCCAGTCTGGGTCTCGATGTTGAGATACTCGAGGTCGACGACGTTGTTGCCGTCTGCGTCTTCGACAGTAACCTGCCCAACAGCGTCGACGATGAGCTGGGCGAGGTGTTCCTTGTTGACTTCAGTTCCCTTGCCGGTCATCGACGTCTCAGCCGTCTTGCGGATGAGTTCCTCGTCGTCGGTGTCGATGTCGCTTGCGATGTCGTCGATCTCCTCACGGGCCTGCTCGCTTGCCATGTGGAAGCCCTTGATGATCGCCGTTGGGTGGATATCCTGCTCGAGAAGATCCTCGGCGTTTTTGAGAAGTTCGCCGGCAATCGCGACGGCGGTCGTGGTGCCGTCCCCAGCTTCGTCCTCCTGGGTTTCGGCGACTTCGATGATCATCTCGGCCGTTGGGTTGTCGATGTCCATCTCCTGGAGGATGGTGACGCCGTCGTTGGTGATCGTTACCGATCCCATCGAGTCGACGAGCATCTTGTCCATGCCTTTCGGACCCAGTGTCGACCGTACAGCTTCGGCGACTGCACGGGCCGCACTGATGTTGTAATCCTGCGCGTCCTTGTCCTTGACGCGCTGGGAATCCTCGCTCATCACGATCATCGGCTGTCCCTGCTGCATTCGCTGGCTCATAGTCAGCTGATTCATTGATTGTCCTTCTACATAAAGATTGTGTTATCTGGCATTCGCGACAGAGTGCATGTTCCGATCAGACACCACCGAAACCACCGTACTGCGGCCCGGCGTCGTACTAACTGTGATGTGTGTTAACAGCCATCTACAGAGATGATAGAATGAGATAATCCGCCATATTTAAGAGTGGCTGGAATTGTGGTCACCGCTCAACCGGGTCGACCAGCGAGGGCACATCCGTCGACGGATCGTTGACCGCCCGTGAGACGGGATATGCACGCATCTCATCGGCGGGATGTGGCTCGAGTAGCGTCCGTGGCTCGTCGGCCGTCAGCCACTCGCGTTCGTGTTCAGGCTCGAGAATCGCTGCCATCCGATGGTGGAGCTCCGAGACGAGGTCGTTCGGTTCCGTGGTAACGATCGTAAACGTCTCGAGCGGGCCGTCATCAGCGTCGGTCGTCGCAATCCCGCCACCGAACGCCTCGAGGCCAGTCTGGGTCGTCTCGGCGTCGGACTCCCAGCGCTCCCACAACCCCGCCATCGCGAACGGACGGTCGTCTTCGAACGCGACCCTGTAGGGCTGTTTCCGCCCATCGGTTTCGACCCATTCATAGAAGCCGTCCGCCAGCACCAGACACCTGCGCTGGGCGTATGCGTCTCGAAAGCTCGGTTTCTCGTCGATCGTCTCCGCCCGTGCGTTGATGAGTCCACCGCTGTCGTCGTCGGCCCACGACGGCACCAGCCCCCACTCGAGTTGCCGAATCGTCCCGGGGTCGTCGCCCGTGATCACCGGCAGCTGCTGTCCCGGCGCCATGTTGTATCGAGGCAGCGCGACAGTCTCCGGAGCTTCGAATCGGCTGTCGAAACGCGCCTCGAGATCCGCCGGCTTGACCATTAGCGTGTAGCGACCACACATACTGAACCATCAGTGGTCTCCGGATAAACCGTTGTCCGCTCGATCTCAGCCCAGTGATCGCTCGCCACAGGGCCCGCTTCACACTCGAGCGGACGGTCTCTGCCGGATAGTATGGGGTCCATACTCTCGGAAAACTCGAGCGTAAGCGCCCTGTTACGATATCCGATCCCACCGGAGCACTCGATGGGGTCACAATGACGGATCAGTACGAACTGGTGGTGTGTCAAAGCGGCAAGCTAGAGCTTCGAGATCCGGACGACCCCAACTGCTGGATTACGACCGACTCGCCGGCCGAAATCGAGCGATAACCGTCTCGCCTCCACGGGACCGCTCATTCACAGCATCATTTTTCGCGGCCGAATCCGTAACCGTCTCAGCAACTTGTCTTAGCGGTTGAGCATACAAACACACTGCTAATTAGGTTGAAAGTGGCAAAAACGCCAGGACTGGGATTTGAACCCAGAATCCCGAAAGGGAACACGCTTTCCAGGCGTGCGCCTTACCGTTCGGCCATCCTGGCCTATCTGTTCATAACCACGTCGGTCGTTTAACTCTTACTTTTATCGTCGCCGCCGTGTGACGCGGTTTCATCCATCGCCCGGCGGGCCGACCACACGGCGAGCCGGTGCTCGAGGACGTACGCACTACCCGCCGTCATACCGCCGACGAGACCGGCAACGGCGACGCCCTGACCGATCGAGACGAGTGGCTCGACGACCAGCGCGTAGCCTTGGACGAGCACGAGAAAGGCCATGAACCCGACAGCGCCCCACAACAGTGCGGAGAGCGTCCGTCGAGAGAGCCCGGCGACAGTCGTTGACATCCGTTACTCGAGCGAGGCAATGGCCTCGATTTCGATGCCGACGCCTTTGGGGAGGGCAGCGACTTCGATGGCGCTTCGGGCCGGTGGTTCGTCGTCAAAGTAGTCGGCATAGGTTTCGTTCATCGCGTCGAAGTCGTCGATGTCGTCGAGGAAGACGGTGACCTTGAGGACGTCTTCCGGCGTCGCCCCGGCTTCATCGAGGACGGCATCGAGGTTGTAAAGCGCCTGTTCGGTCTGGGCCTCGATCGGTTCGTCGTCGAGCAGTTCACCGTCGGCCGTCAGTGGGATCTGGCCAGCGGTGAACACCAGCGAGTCGTCAGTTGTCGCCTGACTGTAGGCACCGACCGCAGCGGGGGCGTCGTCGGTCTGAATGATCCGTTTCATATCCCAGTTCTCGGGCTGATCGGCCTTAAAACGAGGCGAAACGCTATGCGAGGATATCGACTTCGTAGCCGGCGCCACGGAGATCAGAAAGAAAGGCATCGACGTGATCGGGACCGCGCATCTCGAGTTCGATCTCGACTTCGGTGTCGCTCATCTCGACGTCACGGGAGGTCCGGTCGTGGTGGATCGCGTAGATGTTTGCCTGATGGGCGGTGAAGATGTCGAGCAAGTCCTCGAGCGCGCCAGGGCGATCTTTCAACACCGTCCGGATCTTGAGATACCGCCCGGTCTCGACGAGGCCACGGACGATGACGTTCGTCAGCGTGTTGAGATCGATGTTGCCGCCACAGAGCGCTGCAACGATCGTCTCGTCGTCAGCGTAGTCGAACTGCTCGAAGAGGACCGCCGCAAGCGGCACCGCACCAGCTCCCTCGACGAGGGTCTTCGAACGCTCGAGGAGATAGACCAGTGCGACGGCGATCTCGGAATCCGAGACGGTGACGACCTCGTCGACGTACCGCTGGATGTAGGGGAACGTCTGCTCGCCGACGCTCCGGGTGGCGATCCCATCCGCGATGGTGTCGACACCCTCGAGCGAGACGCGTTCGCCCTTCTCGAGGGAGGTTGCAGCACTCGAGGCACCCTCAGCCTGGACACCGATGACGCGCGTGTCGGGTTTTTGCTCTTTGATTGCGGTTGCGATTCCGCTGATGAGGCCGCCGCCACCGATGGGGACGACGACGGTCTCGACGTCGGGACAGTCTTCGAGGATCTCGAGGCCGATCGTTCCCTGCCCAGCCATGATATCTTCGTCGTCGAAGGCGTGGACATAGGTTCGGTCTTCCTCACGTTCGATCTCGTGAGCGCGCTCGGCGGCTTCGTTGTAGTCTCGGCCAGAGAGGACGACTTCGGCCCCGTAGTTTCTCGTCGCTTTGACCTTCGAAATCGGTGCGTGTTCGGGCATCACGATCTTCGAATCGACACCGGAGCGCGTGGCTGCGAGCGCGACACCCTGGGCGTGGTTCCCCGCACTCGCGGTGACAACGCCCGCGTCCTTTTGCTCCGCTGAGAGTGTTGCAATCCGGTTCGTTGCGCCGCGAATCTTGAACGCACCCGTTCGCTGGAAGTTCTCCAGTTTCAAGTGGACGTCAGCCCCAGTCATCGCGGAATACGTGTGGGCGTGTTCGAGCGGTGTATGTCGAGAGGTCTCTCGGACCCGCTCGTGCGCCTCGAGAATGTCGGCAAGTTCGAGCATACGGTCGACTACTCGGCAGGTATTGTAAGACTGTCGGGGACTGGTTAGCCAGTCGTCCCAGCCCGCAGACCAAGTCCCCCAACAGGAATGTGCTGCCAGATCGGCAACACGACAGGGAATACAGGAATGCACGGCGTGTGACGTGCGAGTGTAGAACGGACCGCGTGGCATATAAAGCTCATGGCTCCGCGGTGAAAGTGAAATCGCAATACAGAGCGGCCGAAACGAGGCTGTCAGACATGTGGCAGACGACCGTCATTCGGTAGTTCGTATCGCAGTCTCCGTTCGGTCGAGATACGATCGAACGGACGCACGGAACGACGGACCGTCGGGCCACGGCGCGTCGAGATCAACACCGAGTCGCTCCGGGTCGCCGACGTAGGTCCAGACCGGCTGCTGATCGATCTGGGACACGGCAACCCGCGTGTACAACCCGCGATCGACACCTTCGTACTGATCGAGTCGCTCGAGCGCTGTCTCGTCAACGACCAGCAGTCGTCCCTCGACGCTCCCACCCGGTGCGAGCGTTGGATAGTGTCCATCGACGCGATGAACGCCCTCGAGGACGGCCGTACTACCGAACTCGTACTCGCCGGGACCATCCTCGAGCAGTGTTGCGGTCTGGTCGGGATCGGTCAGCGTTCCATAGACGAAGACACGCATACGAAACTGTTCGGACTCCACTGCCTTGCTCGTGCTGGTTACACTGCCAGACAACAGTCAGTAACCATCCGACCACGTCTCAGGGGTCGTCGTCTTCGGCGACGACCGTTCGCGTGTGATCGGTGCGTGAATCGTGTTGTCCAGCAGTATCAGCTTAGCAGTGGGACGGTTGGCCAAGCGAGACACGCACAACGAACGGGAAGTCGATGATGAAGACAGCAGACAAAAAGAGGGCTCAGTCGGGACCTGTCGTTATCGCTCTTCGAGCGGGACGAACTCCTTGTCCTGGGGACCAGTGTATCGTGCGCGCGGGCGAATGAGCCGGTTATCCTCCTGGTACTCGAGGACGTGGCCGACCCAACCGCCAGCGCGGCTCATCGCGAAGATTGGAGTGTACATATCGATCGGGATGCCAAGCTGGTAGTAGACCGAGCCCGAATAAAAGTCGACGTTCGGGGCGATTCCTTTCTCACCCAGCCCTTTCTCCTCCGTGAGGTACTGTTCGATCGTCGTGGTGTAGTTGTACCACTTGTCCTCACCGTTCTCGGCGAGTTCCTTGCTGCGTTCCTGAAGGATCTTTGCCCGTGGGTCTTTGACGTCGTAGACGCGGTGGCCAAAGCCGGGGATACGTCGTCCCTCTTCGGTCGCCTGTTCGACCCACGCACGGTGATCGAGGTCGCTTTCGTCGATCTCTTTTAAGACCTCCATAACGTCCTGATTTGCGCCGCCGTGGAGTGGGCCCGAAAGCGCGCTGACACCGCCAGAGACGGCGCTGTAGATGTCGGCCATCGTCGAGCCGATCACCATCGACGTAAACGTCGAAGCGTTCAAGCCGTGGTCTGCGTGCAAGATCAGCGCCTGGTCGAACGTTTCGGCGTGGACATCGCTCGGTTCCTCGCCAGTCAGCATGTACAAGAAGTTCGCTGCAAGCCCCAGCTCAGGGTGTGGGTCGAGCGGCTCTTCGCCGAGCCGGTAGCGCTCGAACGCCGCAAGTGCGGTCGGGATCTTGGCGGTGATGCGTCGCCCCTTTCGGAGTGACGCCTCGAGGTCTTCGGGATCTGCATCGCGCTCGGGTTCGGAAGCCGAGAACATCGAAACCGCAGTCCGGAGTGCGGCCATCGGCTGCTCGTCAGCTTCCGCGAGCTGTTCCATCGTCGTGAGAACGGCATCGCTGACGTCGCGTTCCTCGTTGAGCGCTTCAGTGAACGCCTCGAGTTCGTCCTCGTTTGGCAGGTGGCCATGCCAGAGGAGATAGACGACTTCCTCGTAGCTTGCGCCACGGGCGAGATCTTCGATCGTATAGCCGCGATAGATCAGCCGACCTTCGCTGCCGTCGATCGAGCTGAGTCCGGACTCTGCAACAAGGACTCCCTCCAATCCCTTCTTGAGATCGTCAACCATACTCGGCATTTCGCACCCCGATGGAAAAGTATTGTCGTTTGTTCGCTGTCACGCCCGAACACGTGCGATGTCGCCGTTTCGTTGCGTTGATTCGAAAACTGAACAGGAAGCACCGGCCGTGAAGTCGACATGCGTCCACTGTTTGATCTCCGGGGTGTATTATTTTACATTATTTTTCGAGGAGGGCATTCAACAGCTTGGTCTGTGCAGCAGCCAAATGCTCAGTAAACGTCGAGCGAGCGATGTCGAGTTCCTCAGCAACGTCTGTCGCGTTTGCCCCTTTTGGATACTCGAAATAGCCCAGTTCGTGGGCCGTTTCGAGGATCTCGCGCTGGCGCGTCGTCAACAGTTCCCGGTCGACGATGACAGGATCTGTCGACTCGTCATCGTGGTCCTGCGTGAGATCCTCGACGAGGACGCCGTCGAACTGGGTTCGGAGGTCGCCGACGATGTCGGAGACCACATCGAGCTCGAGCGTCCGAAACGTCAACAGCAGCGAGCCGTTCTGTGCGCGAACGGCGGAGATCGGTGTTCCGGTCTGCTCGACGATTTCACACGCACACCCAGCGCCAGCATCGCGTTCGAACCGATAGATGTCTTCGCGCTCGTTCGTCTGGATCGGCGTCAACTCGGCCTCGGTGCCTGCGTCGATCGCCTCCGGCGACGACCCATCAGCAACACCAAACTCTTCCACAACGGTCTCGCCCGTCGACGTGCTCGAGCGCGTGACAGATGTGATCGGCTCGTCGGTGGTCGAAGAGGCGTCTGCAATCGGACAGTCCATCGGGTCGTCGACGACGACTGTCGCTCGAAAACCACTCATATGAGGTGCTATGTCCTCGTTTATAATAAGCCGACGTTGGAATTCCCGGCCGGTGAAAACACACCGGCCAGACACGAGGAGACTGTCCTCAAACTCGAGGAACGCAGACCGGGTGACAGTACAGTGACCAACCAGCGCATTTGGTCGACTGAGTGTCGGGTCAGGCCCGTTGGCCTAGCTTTTCACGGCTGATTCGGACGCCAGTCGGCGTAATGATCATCTGATCATCGCCTTTCCGGACGATATCGCCGTCGACCTCGTGGGCAACCTGTCTGAGTTCGTCGATGATGTGTTCGACGGTGCTGTCCTCGGTTCGCAGTCGCGTGATGTCGGCGATAACGATGTCGCCGTCGTAGACTGCGTCTTTGATGTCGATAGCATCGGCTTGACCGCTGACCTCGGCGATATGGACCTGCATCGCCGCGTCAGCCGAACTCGCCGATACGTCGTCGAGATTCAGTTCGACGTAATCCTCGGCTGTCCGCGACTGACTGCCGCCGAGAATTTTGCTCATAAATCCCATTGGCGTAACCCACCGCCGCCGTCAGTATAGTTCTTACGTCAGACAATGTCTTGTGTCCCGATACTGATCGCTGGAACGAACGACCTGAGCGGATCGGGAGGAAAGTGACAACGCTGTCCGTTCGGCAGCGAACACGCCGCCGTCGCGACGCAGAGTCTCGTCAACACCGACCTCGGCGAACACGGCCTCGAGTACATCGCGGATGACTTCGCCGTCGACGACGCCCTCGAGGCGGATTTGCTCGCGGAAGCCGACGGGTGACTACCCGGCGAACTCGTAGAGATCGTCGCCGACGTGGTGAAGCGACTCGACGACTTTGCCCTCGTCGCCGACCATATCCGACCCCTCGACGCGGGCGCGGCCGACGGCAAGTACCTTGCCGTGGGTTTCCTCGGCGATGACGACCAGATCGTCGGGCGAGATGTCATCGGTGGCCGCCGTGATCCCCGGCCGCATCACGTCCGCGCCGTCGCTGACGAACGAGATCGCGCCGGAATCGACCGTCACCAGCTGCTTTTCGGGCTCGTAGACGTTGGCCCCGCGAACCGTCAGGAACGGCTCATCGTCGAAGTAGGCGACCTGTGGCTCGCCGTCGATAAGGATGACTTCCCAGTCGGTGTTCTCGAATTCGACACGCTCGTAGGCATCACCGTCAGGTGAGACGCCAAGTTGCTCCTCGAGCGTGGTCTCTACGTCCGAGACGGCGTCACTCCGGAGGTGGTGTCGGGACTTAACCTGCATACTCGCCCTTCCGCCCGTGTGCATTTAATAGATTAGATTCTGCGTCAAGTCGAGCGAGGGTCCGAAGTGATCTCGAGTGGACCGTCGACCAACAACCAGCCGTTGACCGTCGGCGAACCCTCACTGCGAGCGAACCGGGGCAGCGTATTCGTCGCCTCGAGTAGACACCCACGTATGGTACGGACGCTCGGCGGTCCGGAGACGGACCGAATGGAGGGGCTGAGCGACGGCGTGTTCGCCATCGTGCTCACGCTGCTGGTGTTGCAGTTCGAGGTGCCGGACGTCTCCGCCTCGGAGCTGCCGGCGGCGGTGGCCGACCAGGAGACGCTGCTCGTCAGCTACCTCCTGAGTTTCGTCGTCGTCGGACTCTACTGGAACATCCACCACAACCACTTTCGGTACATCGAGGCCCACGATCGGATTCTGCTGTGGCTGAATCTGCTATTCTTGCTCTCGATATCGTTTCTCCCCTATCCGACGGAGCTGCTGGGAACCTACGGAACGCAGTTCGCCTGGACGCTGTACTCGATCAACTTCGTCTTCGTCGGCGTGCTCATCACCGCAGTCTGGACCTATGCGGCTCGAGCCGACTTTACGGCCGACGAGATCAGCGACGGAGCCGCGCGTCTGATCACGATTCGAGGGCTGATCTCGCCGGCCGTCTTCGCCCTCTCGGTTGTCGTCGCCACCGTAAGCCTCTCCGTGGCGTACTTCATCCCGATACTGATCGCGCCGGCTCAGATGGTCTGGAACCGGTACTATCAACGAGAAATCGACGACTCGGACGAGGAGAAGAAGAGACGGAATCGGAGCGAGCGAGAACTGGACTGATCCCGGTGAGCAACCGACTCCCGCCGATCGTCGGGAACGGGCAAACCACTATGATTCCGGGGCTGGTAGCTCGCCAGAGCAGAACTGATGGCCACCGAGTACGTCTTTATCAGCGACCTCCACATGGGCGGCGACGAGCAGCTCACGACGCTCGATTTCGAGGTCGAACTCCTCGACTTTCTCGCGGATCTCGAAGAGCGCGGCGGCGACGTCGAACTGATTATCAACGGCGACGCCTTCGGATTGTGGGAGTACGCCGAAGTGACGGGACCGGCGAAACTCGAGCGCGTGATCGCGGATCATCCGCGAGTGTTCGAGCAACTCCGCGCGACCGGTGCGGAGATCGATATCACGCTTATTCCGGGCAACCACGACTACGATCTCGCCTGCTACCCTGCACACGTCGATCGACTCGCAGAGTTCAACGTCGCGCTCGAGCCCGAAATCGCGATCACCCGCGAAGTCGGCGACGGGGAGATCTGGATCGAACACGGCCAGCAACACGACGCGAACAACCGGCTGCCCGACTGGGGCAACCCCGACGCGCTCCCGGTCGGCTACTTCGTCGTCCAGCGGATCGTCGATACGGCTGGCCGCTACTCGGGACGAGCCAGCGGCGACTGGCTGCGCGACATCCAGTCGGTGGCCCCGATGGAGGAGATCCCGCGCTGGCTCCTCTCGAACTACTTTTACCGGGAGATGAGTCCGTACCTGCGGGCGATCATCGTCCCGCTGCTGTTATTCTTCAACATCACGCTCGTCTACCTCTTCGGGACCGTTCTCGAGGTCGCGGGGATCCTCCCGGCACGACTGTTCACCGACAATCTCGTTGTCCACGCGCTCGGCATCGCCGATATCGTCCTCGAGATCATCGTCACGATCAACCTCGTGATCATCGCCGTCCTCCTGTTGCTCGCGGTCCCGCTGTGGTTCTTCAGACACGATCTCAGGCACACGCTCGAGCGCTTCGGCGTCGCACTTTCGGGGATTCGCGTCGGACAGGGCGACGAGCCGTTCCTGAACGCGGCCCAGGAAACGCTCGAGGCGAACCGCGACGTCTGCGTCTACGTCTACGGTCACACCCACCGCGCGTCGCTGGCGAAGTGGGGCGACCGGGTCGTCGTCAACACGGGCACCTGGCTGAAGAAACTCCAACACGTCGAGACGCGGTTCTCGCGGCTGCCGGGCGTCTACGTGCCTTCGTTCCAGCTGAACTACGTCCGAATCTTCGCCGAGGGGGATCGGATCGTCGTCGAGTACGAGGAGATCGATACCGACAAGCCTCGAGATCTCACGCGCTTCCAGCGACTGATCGCGCGTCGTCCGCCGCCGAAAGAGCCGATTCCCGCGCGAACGGTGATCGATCCGGACGGGCCGCTCGAGGTGCCCGACGCTGACACAGACCTCGACAGCAAACGCGAACGACCATCCGTTCCCGACGGTGGAGACGGCGAATAGCGTGCAGTCGGCCGCGATCACAGCCGATTCACGCGACGAGACCGACACCAGGTGACGAGACCGATTCACGCGACGAACGAGAGACCGACGCACCGGCTCACTGTCCTGCCGAAAGCCGGTGTACTGGAAACACCCCAGTCCGACGACTGATCGGTCGCCCGGACAGTCGTCTCGGCGAAGACGTGTGAGAATTGCTAAGTAATAGCACAGAGTCGGTGAAGACATGTGGCTCTCCCGGACCCACACTGAGACGGTTACATGTCTCGCCTGCGGCGAGCAGGTGTCCCGGTCGAAGGCGCGCGAGTACGACAAACACGGCGACCGCTGGGACCGCGACGACAAGTCGTTCGAACATCTCTGTAAATCCTGTTACGACGGCCTCTGTCACTACCCGCGGGACGAACTCGAGGGATTGCTGGTCGAACTCGAAGCGGGCGAAGCGACACGGGAACGCTTTCTCTCGAGCTATCTCGAGACCGTCGAGGAACGGTACGGAACGCTTGAAGAGGAGTCCTGACCCCGTCGACCGTGTGTCGGTTTCGAGGCGTCGCGACCGGCAGATGACTGTGCCGGCCGTCCCGACACGACTTTTACGCTTTCGTTCGTACCCCTCCGTATGAGTGACGACGCACAGGCCGAAGCCGGTACGGCCGAAGGGCAGGGCCCTGTCGAGATCAGCGAGGACCTCGCACGACATCTGGAGAACAAACGCGAAGAACTGTTCGAGAAACTCGAGATTCGTGGTGAGTTTCCCGCGGCCGTCCTCGAGGAAGCCGAGGCGCGAACCGAGGGCGTCGAGGCGGAGATTCAAGAGGAACTCGACGAACGCAAAGACCTGCGGGACCTGACGACGTGGACGACGGACCCGATCGACGCACAGGACTTCGACGACGCGCTCTCGATCGAAGAACGCGAGGACGAGTACGTGCTCTGGGTCCACATCGCCGACGTGACCCACTACGTCAACCCCGAGACGGCGATGTGGGACGAAGCCGTCGAGCGCGGAAACACAGTCTATCTGCCGGGCTATACGATCCACATGCTCCCGCCCGTGCTGGCCGAGACGGTCTGTTCACTGGTTCCCAACGAGGACCGACTGGCTCACACAGTCGAGATGCACCTCGACAAGGAGCATCTCTCCTACGAGACCATCGACATCTACAAGTCGGTCATCGAATCCGACGAGCGACTCACCTACTCCCAGGCCGAGAATCGCCTCGAAGATCCCGACGCGCCGCTGCACGAGGAGAACAAACTGGTGCATGAGGTCGCCGACCGGATGCACGAACAGCGCAAAGAGGACGGGTCGCTCGTCTTGAATCCCGCTCGAGACCGCGCCCACACGATCATCGAGGAGTGTATGCTCAAGGCCAACAAGGCCGTCACGCACGAACTGATGTGGAACCGTGGCGTCGAGGCGATGTACCGGGTCCACCCACAGCCAAGCCCCGACGAGTGGTCCGAAGCGCTTCGAGAGATCCAGGACTTAGACGGTGTCTCCATCCCCGGCGACACGTGGGACGACCCGCGAAAGGCCGTCAACGCGACACTCGAGGACGCTCCCGGTCGCCAACTCGACAAGATCCAGTGGGCGGTGATGAAAGTGATGCCCCGCGCGAAGTACATGAACGATCCGTTCGGCGGCCACCACGCGCTGAATTTCGAGATCTACGGCCACTTCACGAGCCCGATTCGCCGGCTTAGCGACCTGATCAACCACTGGATCGTCTACCAGAACGACGTCCCGGAGAACCTCATCGAACTCTGTGATCGGGCCAGCGACAAACAGAAAGACGCCGAGCAGTGCGAACGCGAGTACAAGAACTTCCTGCAGGAGGTCGGCCTCGATCCGATGGCAGTCAACAACCGCGGGATCGAAGTCGTCGACGACGACAAAGCGGAGAAAACGCTGTAAGCAGCGGCGCTGCCCATCGGCTCGATCGTCCCCGATCGAATTTCGAGCCAGTGTGTGGCTCATCGCCGAACTGCCCGAACTGCTCCGAGTCGCTGCGCCGTTCTATGGGCGAGTTCAGAGCGACTTCTCGTAGACGCGTTCCTCGAGGCCGTCGGCCAGATCCGTCTCTCGCGTCGCGACGTGTTCGAACCCCGCAGCTTCGTAGAACGAAATCCCCCGCTCGTTGTCGACGAGGACAGCCAGTCGCAGTCGCTCGAACGTGTCGTCGAGATCCGCCTCGAGACGCTCGAGTAACGCTGTACCAACGCCCTCGCCCCACACGTCCGGTCGGACGTAGAGTCGAGTCAGATACCCCACCGTAGTGTCTTCCGGCCACGGGACGACCTGTGCAAATCCATAGCAGTCGTCCGCGAACCCGTCGCCGGCAGCGTCAGCGCCCTCGGCGACGAGAAACGCGATGTCAGCGCGGCCGCTCGCGTCGCTGATCGACGACTCGAGGTCGCCGATCGCGTACCACTCGTCGACGATGTCGTCGACGCGGTCGGCACCGAGGAGGTCGTCGTACGCGGCGTGCCAACTCTGGCGCGCGGTCGCGTGGACGGCCCAGATATCGTCAGTGGTTGCCTGCCGGACCACTCGAGTCACAGACAGCAGTATCACCTCGGGAGGGAAAAGTGCGTGGCCGGCCGTTGAGTTTCTATACGGCACGGTGTCATTGTGCCAGAGAGGGTCAGTCAAGCGTCTCCTCAAGCCCGGAGATCGCATTGGATGTGGTGAGGGTTCAGTAGCTGTAACTGATACGTTTGAAACAAAACCCAAGACTGTTGTACGATGTTGGCTTCGAGTTGTACCGTCATTACAGATGGCGGCTGCAGAAGAGAGACCGGCCAGGTCGAATCTCGCAGCCGACTCACTCGATGTCGATGTGGTGGCCGTGGTCGTCACGGTCGTCGTCAACGATCGGCAAGTGTACCTCGAGAACGCCGTTGTGGTAGCTGGCGGTGATCTCGTCGGTGACGACCGCGTTCGGGACGGGGACCTGACGACTGATCCGACGCGAGCGGACGGATCAATACGCGTCAGAGCCCTTCTCGACGTCGGTCTGGGCGCGAATCGACAGCAGTCCGTCGTGGAACGTGAGGTCGATGTCGTCCTTCTCGAACCCCGGCAGGTCCATCACATAGACGTAGCGGTCGCCCTCGTCTTCGAGGGTTGCCGTCGTCTCCCCAGCGTACATCGAAGGCATCATTTCGCGTTCGGCCCCGCTCTCGAGGGCAGGTTCGAGGCCAGGGGTTGCAAACTCGGACAGCCAGGCCGATCGGAGCTGATCGAAGGTGCGGTCCATCTCACGGAACATGCGGTTCATCTCGTCAAAGGATCTCATAGATAATCGGAGAACAGTTAGGCGTCCCACAATAATAACGGTTTCTAGACGTATGCTGACACAGTTATTAACGAGATAGCGTGAAAAGCATCGATTCCGGACTTTCGGCAGTCGCGGTCGGAACTCGGCAGTATAGTAACAGCTGAAACTGTTTGCACACTGATCGCACAGCTGTCGTGCGATCAGGTACGCACTGACTTCCAATGGCTACGATAGCTTACCGGACGCGTGCGCCGACGGCGGCGAGCAGCGCACCGATTGCGACGGCAATGCCGAAGCCGGGCACACTGTCGCTTTCGCTGCTGTCAGCACCGTCCTCGGTGTCGCCCTGGATCGCCACCTCGCGCTCCGAGAAGTGGTCCACTGCGACGAGTACGTCGGCAGCTGCGGATGCCTCGCTCGAGTGGGTCACCATGTAGCGCGGCTCCTCGCCGATCCCGCCCTCGAGGTCGCTGTACGAATCGGCTTCGACGGCAGCCTCGCCGTCGACGGTCACCGCGAGGTCGTCGGCACTGCCAACGGCCTCGAGTGCGGCCTCTGAGACGCTGACGATGACGACCGTCCCCTCGTGCTGGGCGCGTTCGACGGCCATCTCAAGGCGATCGTCGGCCTCGTCATGGGTCTCGACGGCGACGTCCTGTCCGTAGGTTGCGACGTCTGCAACGCGGTCGCCGTCACGGTCGTCGGCGTAGACTTCGGCGGTCGCCGTTCCGTTGGCAATCAGCCGTTCCTGTTCGACGGCGTTGTCGTTGCGCTCGCCGTCGTCGTACGAGCGAAAGACCAGCGTCGACTCGCTCTCGAGGTCGGCTGCGACGTCGCCGTTGTCAGTGACGGCAACTGCGCCGTCGCCGGCCACGAGGAGGACGCCGGTTCGGTCGCCGCTCTCGACGTGGACGCGGTCGCCCTCATCGCTGCCTTCGGCGGTACTCTCCTCGGAGAGGTTCAGCTGGACGTACTGGGCGTCTTCGCCGGCGTTGACCGTCAGGATACCGCGGTCGGTGTCGTGGGCCGACAGCGACGCCGATCCCTCGGTGGCGATCTCAGCCCGCGTCTCGGTCTGAGCTGCGATCTCGAGACCGATTCCGGAGAGGTTCGTTACGGCCGAGAGACCGACGTCAGCACCGATCCCGGTCTGGCTGTGATGGGCACTCTGGGATTCGACGGTGACGTTCTCGAACACCGGCTGGCCGCCGACGCGGTAGTCGACGACGGCGTTGCTCGAGGTGTCGAATTCGACGTGGGTGCCAGCGTATCCGTCGGCCTGTGCATCCGTCGTCGCCATCGGTTCGGCGGGCTGTGACGCGCCCACAGCCCCGCCAGCGGCGGCGATCGAGAGGGTCACCGTCGTGACGAGCACTGCAAGGAAGACAGCTACAGTTCGGGTCATCGTACCCGGGACATTCGAGTGGCTTATAAAGTAGATTCTGACAAAACCGTCCAAACGTCCGAACACACATCCGGTTTTGGCTGCGGAAAACGAGAGACGACGCCCGCGAAATCAGCCTGTAGCGGCCGAATCGAGCGTGAGGTAGGCAAGCGTGTCGCCGCGCTCGAGTTCCGCGTCTTTCTCGAGGACGATCTCGTCGACGCTCCCGCTCGTCGGGGCAGCGACCTCGACATCGATCTTCTCGACCTGAAACTCACAGAGCAGGTCGCCCTCAGCGACCTGACTGCCCTCGCTGACGTACCACTCGAGGACGAGCCCCTCCTCTTGGTCCGCGTCGGCAGGCCAGAAGTCGGCCGAATCGAGCGCCACGCGCGATCCATCGTCGCTCATGACTGGGTATTCCGAATCGCGTCTTCGATGTCGTCGCTGTCAGGGATCACTCTGTTCTCGAGCGGGCGCGCGTACGGCAGTGGGACGTCCGGGACAGCGAGCCGTTCGACCGCCTCAAGGGCGTTCGGCTCGGCCTCGACGACACGAGAAATAACCTCTCCGGTGAGACCGAACGAGCGGTAGTCTTCGTCGACGACGACGAGTCGCCCGGTCTTTCGGACAGACTCGAGGACCGTTGTCTCGTCCAGTGGCACGAGCGTCCGGAGGTCGATCACCTCGACGTCGATGCCGTCGTCGGTGAGTTTCGCTGCGGCCTCGAGCGCGCGATGGACGTGCAAGCCGAGCGTGACGACGGTGACGTCGGCCCCCTCGCGCTTGACGTCGGCCTGTCCGAACGGGATGGTGTACGGCTCCTCGGGAACGGCGGTTTTCGGGCCGTCGGGGGCCGGCATCCAGCCGATCCCCATCAGGCGCTTGTGGAACATGTAGACAACCGGGTCGTCGTCTCGGATGGCGTTGTGCATCAGCCCCTTGGCGTCGTAGGCCGTCGAGGGGACGACGACTTTCATTCCCGGCAAGTGGGCGAAGGTGCCGTACAGCGTCTGGGAGTGTTGGGCTGCGTCGCTGTACGTGCCGCCGACGGCCGTCGTCAGGACCATCGGGACGCTCACGTTCGCCCCGCTCATGTAGGTGTTTTTGGCCATCTGGTTGTAGAGCTGGTCCATACAGACGCCGAAGAAGTCGACGAACATCAACTCGGCAATCGGCCGCATCCCCTCCTGTGCGGCCCCGACCGCCGCGCCGATGTACGCCGTCTCGCTGATCGGGACGTCCATGATCCGATCGTGGCCGAACTCGGAGAGGAGGCCGTCCGTCGAGTCGAAGATGCCGCCGTAGTCGGCGACGTCCTCGCCCATGTAGAACACCTCGTCGTTGTCTCGCATCTCGGTCGCGATGGCCTCGACCATCGCCGTGCTCATCGTCGCCTGTCGCCCCTCGTCGTCGCTCATCGGTCCGCACCTCCGTTGCCGGCGAACTCGGGCGTCGGGTCCTCGTCCGTTACACCCGACGGCGGGTTCGAGAACACGTCCTCGAGGGCGGCCCCGGGCTCCGGTTCGGGCTGATCTTTGGCCCATTCGATCGCATCGTCGACGCGTGCGTGGGCGTCCTCGCGGATCGTCTCCCGTTCGTCTTCGTCGACGCCGGCGGCCTCGAGGTCGGCCGCCAGTCGCTCGATGGAATCTCGTTCTTGATGGCGCTGTTGGTCCGCCTCCGGTCGATACGTCTCCGGATCGCCCATGAAATGACCCATCCGGCGGTGGACCTGTACGGACATGAGCGTCGGCCCGTTGCCGTCTCGAGCGCGCCCGACCGCTTCGGCGGCGGCCTCGTAGACCGCGGTCGCGTCGTCGTGGTCGATCCGAACCCCCGGCATGTCGAATCCGGCAGCGCGTTTTGAGCCGTCCTGTGGGACGCTGATCCGCCCTTTGGGCATGCTGATCGCCCAGTCGTTGTCCTCGACGACGAAGATTACCGGGAGGTCGTGCAGGCTCGCGAGGTTGAGCGACTCGAGGAAGGCTCCCTGACTGATCGCGCCTTCGCCGAGATAGGCGACTGCGACGCTGGATTCGTTGCGCTTCATGGCGGCCAGCGCCGCGCCGACGGCGGGCGGACAGCCCTGTGCGATGATGCCGCTGCAGGCGAAGTTGACGTCGGGGTCAAAGAGGTGCATATGCCCGCCTTTGCCGGCGCTAAGCCCCGTCTCGCGGCCGAAAATCTCTGCGGTCATCCGTTTCAGGTCGACGCCTTTCGCGATGGCGATGTGGTGTGGTCGGTGCGGTGCCGTGACGGTATCCTCGTCGGTCAGATGTGCACAGACGCCGGCCGCGGCTGCCTCGTGGCCCGCCGCGAGGTGGAGTTCGCCTGGAATCGGTCCGGCGCTGATGTCAAATCCGGGGGTCTTCCCCTCCATATACTCCTCTTGCAGGCGCTCCTCGTAGTATCGCGCCGTTACCATATCCTCGTACATCGACCGGAGCTGTGTGGTGGTGACAGTCCCCATGATCCGTCCGCATACACCCCATCGGCTAGTATAACGTTGTTCACCAGCCTCACAGCCTGACAGTCACGTCCCGGTGATGGAGCCAGCAATACGCCGGTGGCGGAGTCGACAGTTCGCTCGAGTCGAGGGCGGTAACTGCTAGAAATTAGCATGGGTTCACACACTTCCCAACGGAGCAGGTCACAGATGTGATGAAATCGCTGTGACCGATACAGAGCATAGATGCAGCACAGCAGCATCGCTTGTTTCCCACGTTAATCTACGAACCAAACATTCAATCGACTTGTAAAAGCATCAGTCACTCGTTAAGAAAGAGTAGGTAATATACCAGCATCATTCCAAGAAACGCACCACCGAACACAACAAACCCAACGGCTGTTCCAAGATATCCTCCACCAAAGATAGTGCCAGCCGCGTTTGCAAGCCATCCTGCGATAACGAGTGTCAGTAGCAAGTACGCGATATTTGCTAACCAACGCAGCGACGCTAAGAGATTTTCAATTAGCACTTGTTTCGAGATATCCATAAACTAGTCTACAACTCTACAAAATATGTTTATTCTGGTTCCAAACTGTACTGCCGATCATATCTCACAAATCAATCTAAAGTCCGTACCACACTCGCGCTGTCTATGCGTCCGTCGAAGCGACGAGAACAGCGCTTTTGGACGCCGAGCGACGAAAACGAGTCGGTCGGGCACCCTGCCTGCGGTCGTCAGCGGGAAACCGCCGTCCCGCCCTCGGCGATGACTGCGTCAACTTCGTCTTTGGTAACCAGCGCGACGTCGCCGGGGATCGTCCGTTTGAGTGCCGCCGTCGCCGCGGCGTACTCGAGGGCAGTCGGGATGTCCTCGCCGTGGAGTCGGCGGGCGATGAACGCGCCGGTAAAGGCGTCGCCGGTACCGATCTGTGAAACGGTCTCGGTTTCGTAGACGTCCTGTTCGTGGACGACTCCGTCATGCCAGCCGACAGCGCCGTCTGCGCCGCAGGTGACGACGACGGTCGTAAAGTTATGCTGGGAGCCGAGTTTGTGGGCGAGCTGGCGCGGGTCACCCTCGAATCCGAGGACGTTCTGGGCGTCGCGGGCAGCGATCACGAGGACGTCGATTCCCGGGAACAGCTTCGTCATCGTCTGCTCGGCCTCCTCGGGCGACCAGAGCTTGCGCCGGTAGTTGAAGTCGAACGCGGTCGTCGTCCCGCCCTGTTTGGCCGCTTTGAGCATGTTCATCGTCGTCTCTCGGAGCGTCGAGGAGAGCGCAGGCGTGATGCCGGTCGTAAAGAAGACGCGGGCGTCCTGTATCCGGTCGATATCGAACTCGCGAGCTTCTGCAGTCGTGATCGCGGCGTTCTCCCGGTCGTAGACGACGTTCGTCCCGCGGGGCTTGCCCCCCCGCTCGAGGTAGTACGTTCCCTGTCGGCCGCGGTGGCTCCAGACGACGTCAGTCTCGATTCCGTACTGGCGGAGCTCGCCGACGGCGCGTCGGCCAAGCGGCGTCTCCGGCACTTTCGAGAGCCAGGTCGCCGTCGCGCCGAGTCGATCCGCGGCGATCGCAACGTTGCTCTCTGCACCCGCTGCGCGGACCTCGAACTCGACCGTGGTCTCGAGGCGCTCGTTGTCCGGCGGCGACAGGCGAAGCATCGTCTCCCCGAAGGTGACGAGATCGCTCACGGCTCGGCCCTCCGAACGTATCGGTCGATGCGATGTGCGTCGGTCATACTCGGACCAACGAACGGCTATCGTATAAGTTATGACGTTATGTTGGTTTCCTAGAGTGTCTGCGAGGAGCTGGCGCGTCAGCAGACGCCTCGAGCGCCCGCCTACGCGTCGACCGTCGATTCGACCGTCACCAGCGCTGTCTCGTTCGGCGTGTCATCGACGTCGACCACTGCGCCAAACGCCTCGAGGAGCGCACAGCTCGTGGCGACGTGGTCCGAGACTGCGGGCACGCGCAGTTGGCCACCCTCGAGGGCGAGAAAGACGAGTAACTGATCAGCCAGATGGCGGTCGACCGGCGACGCTGGCTCGTCCGCCGCCTCGAGGAATCGGTTCGCGGCGTTTGCGGCGTCTTCGCCGACGCGTTCGGCCGGCGTGCCCCGTTCGCCGAGCGCTGAAAACCCCGCAATCCCTGTCCCATGATCGAGCCGAAGGACGATCGCAGAGCCCGGAGAGGGACTCGTCACGGTCGCCTCGCGGCGTTCACTGCATTCGAGGCCACGCTCCTCGAGTGCGAGGCGCTCGAGTGCGCCCTCGGCCTGTCTGTGAGCGACGTCGCGGTCGGCGAGCGAGGCCGATTCGACCGAATACAGTCGGGCGTCCTCGAGCGGTCCCCGTTCCACGAGGTCGATCGATCCGAGGCTCGAGGGGGCGAGATGCAGCGTCGCCCGGCCGCCGCCATCGGGGTAGAATCCACGCCGATCGACATCGCAGGCGGCGGTGAGCCCAACCCGTCGGAGCAACGGGAGTTTGACGTGGCGGAAATAGTCGAGTGGGGGCGACCATTTGACGTCCGTCCCGCCAGTGACGGTCACCGAAAGCTGTGAGTCGAGCACCGACGTGAGCGGCAGGAGAGTATCGAACAACAGCGTCATGCTGCCGGCGGTGCCAATATCGACGGCGTACTCCCCACCCGGGAGCTGGCCACGATCCTGCCCGTTCCAGCCCGTCGCTCCCGCAGTCGCCTCGAGAGCAGGATCGAACGTGACTGTCTCCGCGCCGAGTTCCGCCCCCGAAACCTCGGCGTCACAGAGTTCGGCCATCGTCTCGAGGACGGCCAAGTGCTGGTGAGCGAGGCCGGGATTCGGTCGGTTCCCGCGGATGTGCTCGATTCGAACGGGTTCGTTTTCCAGTACCGACAGGGTCAGCGCGGTCCGGACGAACTGTCCGCCCGCCTCCGACCCGTCGAGTTCGCGTACGGCAGTCATAGCAGCCGATACGGTCTCGAGTGCCCTACCGTTGGTGGTGTGGCTGGTTCCACGGCGGCGTCGGTTCCCAGCGTGCCGCTTGGCCAAGTTTTTCACTCCGTCAGCGGAGACTGTCACCGAATGCGACTGTGGGCGGATCCACTCAGACGGCGGTGGCTCCTCTGGGCGACGCTCGGCGTCGTCTTTCTGCTCGTCAATATGAATCGGCTCTCCTCGGCAGTCCTCGCCGAGGAACTCATGGGCGCGTTCGAGACGACGGGCGCACAACTGGGGACACTGCACGCGATCTTTTTCTGGGTGTACGCCATCATGCAGATCCCGACGGGGATCCTCGCCGACCGAATCGGACCACGACGAACGGCGACGGCCGGTGTGGCGGTGATGAACGTCGGCGTGGTCTGGTTTGCGTTCGCCGACAGCTATCTCACCGCCATCGTGGCCCGCGGCCTCGTCGGCCTCGGCGGCAGCGTGATCTTCGTTTGCATTCTTCGGTTCTGTGCGAACTGGTATCGCGCCGACGAGTTCGCAACGATGAACGGTCTCACCTTCGCGTTCTCCGGGTTTGGTGGTGTCCTCGCGACCACACCGCTTGCGATACTCGTCGACAGCGCAGGCTGGCGAACGGCGATCGGTGGCTTTGGCGTGGTCGGCCTGCTGTTTACTGTCGTCGTCTTCGCGCTCGTACGCGACACGCCGACACAAGCCGGCTTCGACCCGCTCGAGGGGGTTCCGGGACAGTCGACACTGACGAACGCACAGCTCAAGACGTCGCTTTCGGACATCCTTCGAGATCCGTTGGTCTGGGTCGTCAGCGTCATGCTGTTTTGTGTTACCGGCGTGAACCTCACCCTGTTCGGACTCTGGGGGGTCCCCTACATCGTCCAGATATACGACGTCTCGGTCACGTACGCCTCCGTGTTCACCCTGTTTGGCAGCGTCGGCATCATGATCGGCCCGCCGGCGATCGGCTGGCTCTCCGATCGACTCGAACGGCGGGTTGAGTTGATCGTCGTCGGTGGGGGCCTGTTTACGGGCAGTCTGGGCATCATCGCCGTCTTTGGCGACCCACCGCTGCCGGTCGTTGGTCTCGTGTACTTTCTCAGTGGCCTGTTGATGGGATCGTTCCTGCTTGCGTATGCGACCGTCAAGGACCGCCACCCAGCCAATGCAAGCGGGCTCTCGACGGGAACGATCAACGGCGCGAGCTTTTTCGGGGCAGCGACTCTTCCGACAGCGATGGGGTGGGCACTCGATGACTACTGGGCCGGAGACCTCGTCGGCGGCACCCGAGTCTACACCGAAATCGGCTACCAGCTCGCGTTTGCTATTGCGACAGCCGCTGGCGCGATTGCGTTTCTCTGTGCGATCTGGCTCTATCGCCACGAACAGCGCTGATGGTCCTGGAGACGAGGACGTGGGGGAGAGTGTGTCCCGTTCGAACGGGGGCACTCTCGAACAGTTCGAATCGGCGCGTCACATCGACGGCCGTCTGAGTGGTCAGTACGACTCACGCCGTTTGTTCGTCCGTACTGGAAAGCAGGGTCCAGAAGCCAAGCAGCACGGCAAAGAAGACAGCCCCGATGATCACTCGGAGGACGAGCTCTTCCAGTCCGGTTGCCTCGGCGTGGACGAGAGCTGCTGCCCACCCGCCAGCGACGACGGCGAACCCAGTCGCAGCGACGAGCATCAGCAAGAGCCGGTCGGTTGGGACGTTCATGACAGCCACTCCGGTCGAGATGGGATTAAGCGAACAGCTTGAATTAGCCGACAAAAACGCACAAACGTCAGCAGGCCTACAGTCGGTGTCTGTCGAATCAGCTCTGATGGCCCGGATAATCCCGTTCGAACCGGTCTTCGATCTCCGTCTGATCGAACTGGACGAGCACTGGTCGGCCGTGTGGACACGAGTAAGGGTTCTCACAGCCGTCTAACGCCTCAAGGAGGTCAACGACCGACCCTTCGGTCAGTGACGTGTTTCCGGTTATCGACGGGTAACAGGCCAGATCACCGAGGAACTCGTCGGCCAGCGCGTCGACCGTCTCGGCACCCGTCTCGCGGTCGCCCTCGACGAACGACGCGAGGACGTCTCTGAGCTGTTCGGGCTCGAGTGTCTCCTCGAGCACCGCGGGCACCGTCGTCACGGCGACCGTTCGGTCGTCGACCCGATCAGCATAAAACCCCAGCCGAGAGAGCGCCTCCCGGTAGCTCTCGAACGCCTCGGCTTCGACGGCAGTCAACTCGAGGTCGACCGGCGAGGCCAGCGCCTGTGCAGCGGGGTCGTCGGCAAACGCCTGCTGGAGGCGTTCGTAGTTCACCCGCTCGTCGGCGGCGTGCTGGTCGATTAGAACGAGCCCGTCGGCCGTCTCACAGACGAGGTAGGTGTCGGTGTACTGCCCCAACACGCGCAGCGACGGCAGCGAGTCGAACGCGGTTTCGTCGCCGGCCGCGACATCGCCAGTGAGTGTCTGCTGTTCGGTGCCAGCATCGAACTTGCGATCCGGCTCACGAGTCGCGTTCGGGTCGCCTTCGGACGAGAAGCAGTCGTCGCTCGAGCGAGTCGCGTCGCGTACCGAACTGGCTGCGGACGCCGTCGGTTCGTCACGACTGGTATCGATCGTCGGCTGGCTGTCGGGCGTTCCGGAGGTCGATTCGTCGCCGCGAGATGGGCGACTCGAGGACGGTGTCGATGCCGTCGCCTCGCTCGTGTCTGCTGTCGCTGTCGTCCCATCCGACTCCGCAACCGCTGCCGTGTCGCCCGAATCGGAGTCTGCCGAGGTCTCGCTCGAGTCGGTGCCAGCCGAGGCGGTGTCAGCTGTCGTCTCCGAAGGGGCGTCAGCGGCCGCGTCGTCCGTACCCGCGAACGTCTCCTGTGTGGCAGCCTCGTCGGCTGACGGCTCCGTACCGTCTCGAACAGTCCCAGGCTCGAGGCGCGCTTCACCGGGAGCAGACCGACCACGTGGGGCCCGCGAGCGAAGGAGACCGTGCTCGAGCAGCGCCGACTCGACGGCGGCGTCGACCTGTCGGCGGACGGCGTCGTCGTCGTCGAATCGAACCTCCCGCTTTCGCGGGTGGACGTTGACGTCGACGGCGTCGCCGGGCACCTCGAGAAAGAGGGTGACGAAGGGGTAGCGATCGCCGCCCAGTTGAGTGCCGTAGGCACCCATAATTCCCTCGCGAACCGCATCGGCGGTGACGGCGCGGCCGTTGACGTAGGTGGCGAGATACTCCCGACTCGAGCGATTGGTTTCGGGGTGAGAGACAAGCCCGGAGACGGACTCGAGGGGGCCGGGTGGCAGTTCGTCGGCGTCGACGGGAATCATCGCCGACGCGACCTCGCGGCCGTAGACCGACAGCACGGCGGCCTGCAGGTCGCCTTGTCCCGTCGTCGCAAACACCTCGCGGTCGTCGTGGGTCAGGGAGACGGCCACCTCGGGGTTCGCAAGCGCATACCGAGTGACCACGCGGTTGACGTGGGCGAACTCGGTCGCCGTCGTCTTGAGGAACTTCCGGCGAGCGGGCGTATTGTAAAAGAGATCGTCGACCTCGACGATGGTGCCCGCGGGACAGCCTGCCGGCTCGATGCTCGTCACCTCACCGCCTTCGTAGACCAGTTTCGTGCCCGCGCCGTCGGCGTTTTGGGGCCGGGATTCGATCGTCAGCCGCGAGACGGAGCCGATGGTGTGCAGCGCCTCCCCACGAAAGCCGAGGGTCGCGACGCCCGAAGAGAGATCCTCGAGGCCCTCGATCTTGCTCGTCGTGTGCTGGCGGACGGCAGCTCGGAGATCAGCCTCACTCATGCCCGCGCCGTCGTCCGCGACACGAATCAGTTCGGTGCCGCCCTCCTCGACGGTGACGTCGACGCTCGAGGCGTCGGCGTCGAGGCTGTTCTCGACGAGTTCTTTGACTGCGCTGGCGGGGCGTTCGACGACCTCGCCGGCGGCGATCCGGGCGACGGTGTCGTCATCAAGCTGGTGGATGTCGGTCTCGAGTGACTGGTCGCCGGTCATAGCTCGGGCTGCTCGTGAACGTCGGATCGGAAGCAGGTGCTACGCTCTTGCAGTCGATTCGGGGCGGCAGTCAGCGGCCGCCCATCGGTTCCGATCGTTCGGTGCATGCGTTGTGGCTTGCGTTCAAGCGAAGTTAAACTGTGGATTGGTGACCAGTGCGTGCGATGGCAGTCACGGTCCCGACTCGAGCAGCCCATCGACAGCGCTGGCGATCGCCGGGCGATTGTCTTCGGGGACTTCGACGAGCGGCGGCCGGAGGGCATCGGTGGGGATCACGCCACGATGTTCGAGGGCAGCCTTCGTCGCCGGCGCGAAACCATAGCTAGCACAGGCATCGAACAGCGGCGCGATGGCGTCCTGTAACGCCTCCCCACAGCGCTCGTCGAACGTCTCGTACAGATCGCCGTACGCCTCGGGCGCGACGTTCGAGAGGGCGTTGAGTCCGCCGTCAGCGCCCATCCGGAGTGCGGGAACGAGCAGCGCGTCGTACCCCTGCAGCATGCAGAAGTCGTCGGGCGTCTGGCGCATGACCGACAGAAAGTACTCGAGGTCGCCACTCGAGTCCTTCAGACCGACGATATTGTCGTGGGTCGCGACGGCCGCGAGCGTCTCGGGCTCCATCCGCCCGCCCGTACAGACCGGGATGTTGTAGAGCACCAGAGGGAGCGGGGACCGGTCTGCGACCTGCTCGAGGAACTGCTGGTTCCCGGCGGGATCGTTCGCCGTGTGGAAGTACGGTGGCGTGACGACTGCGGCGTCGGCACCGACGTCGGCCGCGTCTTCGGTGTAGGTGACCGCTTCGGCGACGCTCGTCGCGGCCGCACCGGCGAGCACCGGCACCTCGCCGCCGGCGTGTTCGGCCGCGAGGTCGTGGACGTGTCGGCGCTCCTCGCGTGTGAGGCTGGCGAACTCACCCGTCGTGCCGCAGGGAAAGAGTCCGTCGATGCCACCCTCGAGGAGATACTCGAGGACGTCGACGAACGCGTCGTCGTCGATCGCGCCAGCGTCGTCGAACGGCGTGACGACCGGGCAGGTGATACCGGAGAGTGCGTGTTGAAGTTCCATACCATGGTGGTTTCGCGGCGACTGCAAAAACGTACCTGCTCGCCGTGACACGAGGAGACAGCAACTGCTTCGAGTCGGATCGGCTGCAGTGTGTTAGGAGGACAGCCGGTTTGCTCACGTGTCTTCTCACAGAGATGCACGGCGGAAGCCCGCGATTTCAGTCGTGGGAGGAATCTTTGGAACGATCGCCGGTACTGAAGCCACCGTCTGAACAGTTCTCCAGATAGTGTCACAGAAGTTACTAAGCGGCCACATGAGAGGTGCGAATAGTTTTCTCGCTTCTTTGCGTATCTATCCTATGAGCCTCGATAGCGCTGCACATACACCCACCGATTCGCCGATTGGTGACGTCGGGTACCTCACACGGTCAGAACACCGCATTCCGGCACTCATCGCGCTGACAGAGCGGCCGCAGAGTCGCGCTGAACTCTGTGAGTTGACCGGGGTGTCCTCGTCGACGATGCGACGGACGTTGGACGAGTTCGATGACCGGGTCTGGATCCGCAAAGACGGACACCAGTACGTTGCAACCCGACTCGGAGAGGTGGTCGCATCCGGGACGGAGGACCTGCTCGAGCGGGTCAAAACGGAGCGGAAGCTGCGTGACGTCTGGCACTGGCTCCCTGATGAGATCAGCGAGTTCCCGATCGAGACGTGGTCGAAGATGAGCGTGACCGTCGCCGAGCCCGATTCTCCGTACTGTCCGGTGAATCGATTCAAATCACTGCTCCAGCAGACGACCACGTTGCGATTTCTCCGCCCCGAGGTTGCCCTGATGGAACCTTGCTTTTCGGTTCTGGGTCAACTGATCGACGACGGCGTAGACATCACGTTGATCGACCGAACACCCTGCCATACATACTTTCTTTCGACGTACCCGGAGCGCAGCGTCGCGATGCTGCAACAGGACAACTTCACGGTACTCACGCATGAGGACTTACCCGCGTACGGAATCGGTCTGCTCGATGAGCGCGTCATCATCAGCTGCTACGAGCAAGGCAGCGGAACGGTCCAAGCGTTGATCGTTACTGCCGCACCCGACGTCCGCGAGTGGGCAGAATCGGTCTACGAGTGGTACGAATCCGATTCTCGACACGTCGATCCACGACGGATCGTGGAGTGAGACGGTCTGCCGAACCGATTGACCGGCGCAACCGCAGGATGGCTCCCGGTCGCGCCGGAACTGACGGACAGCAGACCGGATGACACTCTCAGCGACGGTTCGTTTCTGCGCGGTTGTGTTCCCATCGCTGTTCGTTCGATCTCGATGCAGCGTACGAGGTGAGACGAAGTTCGAGCACGGCGTCTCGAGAGCGCAGTTGCTGCTTCGCAGACATCCTGGCCGCCGGAGCCAAGCGCTCACCCGAATCTGATGCGGCTCGCTCACGAGATGGAGCCGGTCGTCAGCGCGGCGTAACCGACCGTGTCGCAGTTCGATCCGGTTTACCCGGATCACACGGCCCGGATTCGTCGAACACCACAATCCGACGCGGGCCACAGCAGTGCCGTGGATCGTCAGTGGAGGCGATGACCCTGTTACTCGAGGCCCAGGTCCTGTGTCATCGAGTTGCCGGCAAGCGGGACCCCTTTGACGGTTACCGTCTCGCCGGTCATGAAAGAGGCGGCGGGACTCGAGAGGAACTGGACGACGTCGGCGATCTCTTCAGCGTGGCCGATCCGGCGGTCGGTCTTCTCGCGTGGGGGCATGGATTCGCTGTCAACACCGAGCGTCTCGGCAACGCCGGGGGTCTGGATCAGACCGGGCGCGACGCAGTTGACGCGGATGCCGTCGTCGGCCCACTCGACGGCCAGCGTCTCGGTTAGGCGGATAATCGCGGCCTTCGCAGCCCCGTAGTGGCTCTCGCCGGGTGCTGCATGCTGGCCGTTGACACTCGAGAGCGTGATGATGACGCCGCCGTCGCCTTCGCGCATGACCTCGCCAGCGAGTTGGGCGCAGTGGACGGTGCTGGTGAGGTTGAGATCGAGAATCGTCTCCCAGCCGTTCGCTGAGATGTCCTCGAAGTTGGCGACGAACTCGCCGCCGGCGTTGGTGACGAGGATGTCGACGTCGCCGAACGTCTCGACGGTCTCGTCGACCAACTGCTGGACCTGCTCGCGCTCGCGAACGTTACACTCGACGGCGAGGGCCTCACCTGCGACCTCGGCATCGTTGATCTCGTCGGCAACCGGGCCGATGCGATCCATCGATCGCGAGCAGATCGCTACGTTCGCACCGCCCGCAGCGAGTGTCTCCGCGATCGCCCGACCAATTCCTTGGCTTGCACCCGTGACGATCGCAGTCTCGCCCGCCACGCTGTAGTCTGGTTCGTGCATTATGCTATCACTCGTCTATCAGATTATAATATTACCGGTGGAAAGTAAAAACGCCGAGTATTGAACGGCGTTCAATAATTTCCGCATGAGAAGAAACAGTCGTCAACAGTAGGGGCCGACCGACGTGTGGCCCGACCGTTCGTCCGTCAGTACTCGACCGTCACGGCGACCTCGTTGCGGCGCAGAAACGGCGGTGTCCAGGGGTCGTTGTACTGCAACACCGTCGGCTCGTCACGCGCCTCGAGACCGCGCTCCTCGAGGTGGGCAGCCAGCGCCTGTCGCGCGCGCTCGATGCGACGGTCCGTCGCGTACCAGGAGAACCGCCACACGGCGGCCGTCCGTGACGGTTCGGCGAGGAGGTGAACGGTCGGATCGGTTGGCATGGGTGCCGCCTCGAGCGAGACAGTCGACGGGAGATAGAACGCCATCGTCACACCCTCACTAGAGCGGGCAGTGCGAACGGGTGCGGTCATCGGCACGGACTCACCGTTGCTCGGCTGAGCTGGGGCAGGAATCGAACGCGTCTCATCGACCGTCGCGACGGGGGCAGTCATCTCGAGTTCGTCGTCGGTTGCGTTTGCACCCGAAAGATAGTCAAAGAGTCGTCGGAACGCCGTTCGCTGGTCCGGCGCCGTCGTCTCGACCAGAATCGTGGCTGGATAGCGCCGCCGTTCGAACGCACCGTCGCGCTCGAGCGTCTCGAACGGCACCCGTTCAGTTGTCCTGATTACGTAGAGCCCCCAGCCGACCCAGGCGGCAAGGAGACCAACGAGAACCGACACGGCTGCGGTAACTCGAGTTCGCATACGCCGTATACGCGCCCAGACACCAAAAGCTCGCCAGTGGCTCGGTTCAGCCGTCGCCACCGGTCCGTCGGATCACAACGACCACCCGACGAAACAGAAATAGTACTTTCCCGACAGCTTTTCATAGTCTTACTCAGACACACATATCATGTTTCGGAAGTGGTGAACAGATTACTGGTTAGGGGAAATGATTGGGAACGAATGATCGTTGCTTTGAGGGGTCTAAGATGGTTAAACAATCAAAATTGAATCTCAACCGAGGATTCGAAACTGAGTTCGACGATCCGATCAGTATTTTTCTGGATAGCAGAATAATGCAAGCGTAAGTCCTTATCCTCTGTGTTAATTAATTTTTTATCTTTTAGTCACCTATCTTCCCAACCTAAATTACAGTTTTCGCCTAATTTCTGAAGAGGAACAGGAATGCCAAGATGTCTATTTAGATATATACAAACAGTGCTGATAGATATCGACAGCAGCTAGTGACGTCCCAGCCGCCCCGCGACACCCATTGGACCAGCCACGTAGTTCCTCGAGTAACTCGTTCGGGATCAGTTCGGTTTCGAGCCAGCAACTGCTTGCCCCGATGGAAAGAGACCTGGTGTGGACGCCCCTGCAGTGCGTTTTCGAAATGAGAACGAGTTGTGAATCGGTCGTGTAATGGCGCGAGAAATGGGCTCTGCTTTACAATAATATTCTTGTAAAAGCACGTGTGTGAACGCCGATTTCAGAGCGACTGACTCGCGTTGGACATGTTGATGCTCGCTTCAGTGACGTTCGCACTCTCCATGACCTTCTTCGGGAGCGTTTCGTGGTATCGGTCATCATTGAGTCGACTCGTCGGCCCGGAGACGCTGATCGCACCGAGAATCGCCCCGTTCGTGTCACGGATCGGTGCCCCGACGGCCCGGATTCCCGCCACCTCCTCTTCGTCGTTCACCGCGTAGCCGCGCTCTCTGATGGTCTGGATCTCCTTGAAGAGGGCATCGCGGTCGGTGATCGTGTTCTCGGTCTTTCGAACGAGGCCGTACTCGTCGATGATCGCTTCGACTCGAGCGTCCGGGAGATAGGCGAGGACGGCTTTGCCAGTCGAGGTAAAATGGAGGAAATCGGCTTTTCGCTCTTTGGTCGTGTGGTAGGCGTCGCCGACGGCGTTCTCACCTGCGACCTTGTAGATATTCCGCTCGAGGCCGTGTTGTTCGCACATGAGGTGGACGTACTCTCCAGTTTCCTCGGCCAGTCGGTCGATCTGCTGTTTGCCGTGTTCGAACAGCACGTGTCGGTGCCGAATCGTCTTCCCGAGATACAGAAACTCGAGGCTGAGTCGGTACGTGTCGTCGTCGTCTTTCACGACGAGTCGCTTCGTCCGCAGCGTCGAGAGATACGAGTACGCCGAACTCTTCGAGATGTCGAGCGAGTCGGCCAGTTCCGTCACGCCAGCGCCGTCGAGTTCCTCGAGTGCGTCGATGACATCGCACGCTCGAGCGACCGTTTCGAGCTGCCTCGGCCCTTCGTCGTTTGTCTCACGCATACGCACACGTAGGCCGCGAGCAGAATAGCTGTTCGCATTTCGGGAACGCACGTCGCTAGCGTGGCACCTCGAGAACGACGTGCCGCAAGTGCTCGAAGGCGACGCCGAACACGCGGTGATCCGACGTCGGAAGCGAGTCACCACCGTCACTGCACGCCACACCGCATGACGGCTGTGCGATGCGTGCAACTCGTGTCAGTTGGTCTGATCCCGACCGCTCGAGTGCATGCGAAAAGTGTTCACATTTCGGAAACCCATCGGTCGGTGACCGCGCAGTCGCGCAAATTGCGATTTGTCCTGGTGTTCCAGTTGTAATAACAACTGAAACGTTTGCACACCAATCGCATAGCCGTCGTGCGATCGGATGCGCACTGACGGTCAGTGGCTACTATCGGTGTCGCTGTCGACGTCGGGTCCGCTGCGAAGAACGTAAACACTTAACAAAGCGGACTTCCGATCACGCATCGGAATGCATGTCTCTGAGGGGAGGCTTCGGCGAGATATCGAAGCTAACGCGCAGTTTGGCGCACTATCCGACGTGGACGGCCACGGACGAACGACGCTCACCGGGACGGACGCGAACCGGCGTGCTCGAGAGCGATTCGTCGATCGACTCGAGCAGGCGGGGCTCGACGTTCGGATCGACGCGGTCGGAAACATCGTTGGCCGGTGGGTGCCAGAGGGTGTCGATCCGTCCACCGCGCCGGTCGCGACCGGCAGCCACTTGGACTCGGTCCCGGTCGGTGGGATCTTCGATGGCCCGCTCGGTGTCTACGGCGGCCTCGAGGCGGTCCGTGCGATACAGGAGTCCGATCGGACGCCCGAACGGCCGATAGACGTCGTCTGTTTCACTGAAGAGGAAGGCCAACGGTTCGGCAACGGACTGCTCGGCTCGTCCGTCGCCACCGGCCAGCGGTCGGTCGACGACGCGCTGGCGTTCGAAGCCGACGACGGAACGACGTTAGCGGACGCACTCGACGAAATCGGCTTTCGCGGCGAAGGACGGATCGACGCTGCCGAGTGGGACGCCTGGCTCGAGTTGCATCCCGAACAGGGGACGCGCCTGGAGGAGGAGAACGCAACTGCAGGCATCGTCACGAACGTCACGGGAATTACCCACTGCTATCTCGAGGTCAACGGCGAAGCCGACCACGCGGGATCGACGCCGATGCCCGGACGTGCGGACGCCCTCGCTGCAGCGAGTGAAGTCGTTCTGGACGTCGAGGAAGCCGCAAAGCAGCTCGTCGACGACGAGTCTCCGTCTGCGGTGGGAACAGTCGGAAAGGCGGTCGTGGAGCCGAACGCGACGAACGTCATCCCAGGACAGGTCCGACTTGGAATCGACATCCGCGACGTGTCGGCGGACTCGATCTCGATGCTCGTCGACGCACTCGAGGACAGTGCACAGCGAGTCGAACGGGAGCGAGCTGTCGAGACGACCGTTTCGCGGCCGTACGACGTGCCGCCGGAACCCATGGCGGATCGCTGTCGTGAGACGTTAGTCGACGCCGGCACTGCAACGGGACTCAACACGTTGCTCATGCACTCAGGGGCAGCCCACGATACGATGAACGTTGCTCGAGTCACCGACGCGGGACTGCTGTTTGCACCGTCGCGTGACGGGATCTCCCATAATCCACGGGAGTGGACCGAGTGGTCGGACTGCGCTGGGGCAACCACTGTTCTCGCGGAGGGACTCGCGCGCCTCGCCGAGTCGTAATCCGAGACTGCTGGCTGGAGCCGACACCCGGGGCGACACGACGGTGACCGTTCCATCGGAAACACCGTACTGCAGACAGTATTCAGGTGGTTCTCGAACGGACAACGAGGAGAGTGACTGCTCGAGGTGAGTAACCCCATGTTCGTCGACCGGTAATCAGTCAAGACCGTCAGTGGCGACCCAGTCAACACTGTGGCACTGTCCAAATCAGTGATATTACGGAAGGGAGGGTAACGACCCTTTAACACCAATAAGGGCAAAGTTTATGTATCAGTATTTGCAACGCTGCAAGAGTACATGGGAGATACTGACAACCCAGCCGATGAACAGTCCGTAGACGGTCCGAGCCGCCGTCTTTTCATGAAAGCCGCTGCAGCAGGCGTTCCCATCGCGCTCGCAGGCTGTGCGGGCGACGTCGACGACATCGAAAGAAGTGGTGAACTGCTGTGGGGAGGCAGCGTCCCGGTCCAGAGTCTCGATCCGCACTTCGAAAGCGCCGCAGCAACCGCTCGCGTTCTCGAGAACATCACCCAGGGACTTGTCAGGGTCAACTGGGACTACGAACTCGAGCCGCTGCTCGCAGAATCCTGGGAGTTCTCCGAGGACAACACGGAGGTTTCGTTCTCGCTTCGCGAGGGCGTGTCGTTCCACGACGGATCGGAGTTTACGTCCGAGGACGTGCTGGCTTCCTTCGAGCGCATCGACGAGCGCGAGGGACTCGCCGCCGACTACATGTCTCGAGTCGAGTCGATGGACGCGCCGGACGACTACACGTTCGAGATGGTGCTGACCGAGCCGTTCGCGCCGTTGCTGTCGCGAATGGCGACGTCGCACATGCATATCCTTCCCGCAGAACAGGCCGAACAACAGCAGGGCGCGTTCAGCGAGCCGATCGGGACCGGCCCGTTCCAGTTCGAAAGTATGGAGATTGACTCCGAGTTCGTCATGGTGAAATACGACGACTACTGGGACGACGCCCTCCCGTATCTCGACAAGATCATCAAAAACGAGGTCCCGGACGACGACAACCGGCTTAATACGTTCCGCTCCGGCGAGCTTGATTTCATCAACGACGTGCCGCCGCGTCACGCCGAGAGCCTCGAGGACGACCCTGACGTCGATTTCATCGAACGATTCCCGAAATCGCTCGTCTACCTCGGTGTCAACTGCACCGAAGAGCCGTTCGACAGCCGTGACGCCCGACTCGCCCTCGAGTACGCAATCGACAAGGAAGAGGTCATGGAGGCCGCGTTGTACGGACAAGGACAGGTCGCCGCGAGTCCCGCCGCACCGGACAGTGAGTGGGAACATCCCACCCTCGAGCCACGACCGCGAGACCTCGAGAAGGCCCAGGAACATCTGGAAGCGGCAGGCTACCCGGACGGCTTCGAAGCGTCGTTCAAGATCCCCCAACAGTACAACGATCAGGTCACTGCCGCACAGGTGATCGAATCCCAGGCGTCGGAGGTCGGCATCGACCTCGACATCCAGATGATCACGTGGAGCAACTGGCTCAGCGACGTCTACACGGATCAGGATTTCCAGGCGACGACCAGTTCGTATCTCGGTCTCTGGTTCCCCGACGCCGGGTTCCACCGCCCGCTCCACTCCGAAGGGGCGTTTTTCTTCACCGGTTGGGAAGACGAGGAGTACAACGACCTCATCGACAGCGCACGACTGAGCTACGACATCGACGAACGAGCACCCATCTACCACGAGGCCGCCGAACTCCTCAAAGAGCGTCGGTCGGGCCACATCCTGCTGTACTGGATGCCGACGCTGATGGCTCGTGACACAGACGTTACGGGCGAGATCATGTCGCCCGACGGATCGACGTTCAGATTCGAAGAAGTTCAGTTCGAGTAGGTATCAGCTGGAACACCCGCACACGATCACCGAGACATGAAACACACACTCCCATCCTCGTTATGTATATAAATGGCGTTCGTTAATTACCTGCTCAAGCGGTTCGGCTTCATGCTCATCACGTTGTTCTTGGTGACGCTCATCACGTTCGGCCTCACCAAGATTTTGCCGGGCAACGTGGCGCTGTTGATTCTCGGACCGAACGCGACCGAGGCATCGATCGCACAGCTCGAGGCACAGCTTGGACTCGACCAACCACTGTATGTTCAGTACGTCGAGTGGGTCGCTGGGCTGTTCAGCGGTAATCTGGGGATGTCGCTCCGATACAACGTTCCCGTTGTCGACCTGATCGCACTGCGGTTGCCACGGTCGCTGCTGCTTGCTGTCTCCGCGACGATCATTTCGGTGACCCTCTCGATCCCGCTCGGAATCATCGCTGCAGTGAGAAAGAACACGCCGTCAGACCTCACGGCATCGATGCTCGCGTTCATCGGCCTCTCGCTGCCGATCTTCCTGTGGGGGCTCGTGTTCATCTACGTGTTCGCACTCACACTCGGTGGGTTCCCGACCCGCGGGTACGTCTCACCGATGGTGGACCCGATCGCGGCGATCCATCATCTCATTTTGCCCGCCAGTGCGATGGGGGTCGCGCTGACGGCCTACATTATGCGAATGACGCGCTCGAGTATGATCGACGAACTGAGCGAGGACTACGTCGAGTTCGCCCGCTCCAAGGGGCTGAACGAACGCGCGGTCGTCCTGCGCCACGCGCTGAAAAACGCCGCAATCCCCGTGATCACGGTTGTCGCGTTTCAGTTCAGCTACGCCTTCGGCGGCGTCGTCGTCCTCGAGGAAGTGTTCTCCTGGCCGGGTATCGGGCAACTAACGCTGACGGCGATCGAGAACCGTGACATCCCGCTGTTGCAGGGATGTATCATCATCATCGCGCTCATATACATGCTCTCGAACTTCATCGCGGACGCGTTCTATGCGTACGTTGATCCACGCATCCGCTACGGAGGGTCCGAATAATGTCGACGAACCGGTTCCAGCTGACGGACGAACGCAAGGCCCACTACGGGCGGTTCATCCGCCAGTTCCGCAACAACCAGAAGGCAGTGATCGGGCTTGGCATAATTGTCATGCTCTTTTTCGTGGCCATCTTTGCACAGAAGATCGTCGTTCCGCTCATCGACGTGACGATACAGCCGTTCTCGTTCGTCCCGCACGATCCCGAGGCCACGAACGTCCAGAACCGAGAACAGGCCCCGTCGATGGAGCATCTGATGGGGACCGACAATCTCGGTCGTGACATCTTCAGTCGCGTCCTTGCGGGGGCACGAATCTCTGTGTTGGTCGGCTTCACGTCGATCAGCATCGCGATGATCTTCGGGACGACGATCGGCATCGTCGCTGGCTATTACCAGGGACTGGTCGACGAGGGGCTGATGCGGGCGATGGACGCGATGATGTCGTTCCCGCCGATCCTGCTCGCGCTGACGATCGTCGCCGTGATGGAGCCGAATCTCACCAACCTGATCCTCGCGCTGGCGTTCGTCTACACGCCGTTTATCGCCAGGGTCGCACGGAGTGCCGCACTCTCCGTTCGCAACGAATCGTTCGTCGAAGCAGCCGTCGCCCGCGGTGAGAGTGACACCTACATCATCTTCAGAGAGGTGTTGCCCAACTGCGTCGGACCGTTGCTCGTCCAGGGGTCGATCAACATCGCGTTCACGATGTTGCTGGAAGCGAGTCTCTCGTTCCTTGGCCTCGGCGTCCAGCCACCGACGGCGTCGTGGGGGCTGATGATCAATCAGGGATGGGCGTTCATGGGCGATGCCCCGTGGCTCGTCTTCTTCCCTGCACTCGCTATCGCAACCGCGGTGATTGGCTTCAACTTACTCGGCGACGGCCTCCGTGACGTCCTCGACCCGAAGGGGGAGATCATCGAATGACCACCAACGCTACGACCGACCCACTGCTCGCAGTCGAATCGCTTCGCACACAGTTCAAAACCGAAAACGGCACCATCACTGCAGTCAACGACGTCTCGTTCACCCTCGACCGAGGAGAGGTGATGGGGATCGTCGGCGAGTCCGGCGCCGGAAAGAGCGTGACCGCGAAGTCGATCATGCGCCTTATCGACTACCCGGGCGAGATTGCCTCGGGTTCGGTCATCTTCGACGGCGAGGACCTCCTCGAGCACTCCGAAAAAGAGATGCAAAGCGTCCGTGGGAACAAGATAGCGTTGATCCCACAGGACCCGATGACGTCGCTCAACCCCGTGCTCACGGTCGGTCAGCAGATCACCGAGACGATCAAGCTGCATCAGGACGTCAGCGAAAGCGAGGCTCGCGAGATCGCGATCGAGGCGATGGCAGAGGTCGAGATTCCGGATCCCGAATCGCGCATCGACGAGTATCCACACGAGTTCTCCGGTGGGATGCGCCAGCGTGTGCTCATCGCGATCGGCCTCGCCTGTGAGCCGGATCTCATCATCGCTGACGAGCCGACGACGGCACTCGACGTGACGACGCAGGCGAAGATCCTCGAGTTACTCAACGACCTCCGCGAGACGCGCAACGTCTCGATCCTGATGATCACGCACAACCTCGGTGTCGTCGCCCAGACCTGCGACCGCGTCGGGGTCATGTACGCCGGAAATCTCATCGAAACGGGCAGAGTCGAGGCCATCTTCGACCGGCCGAGACACCCCTACACTCGGACGCTCATCGACGCGATCCCGGAAGTTGGCGCGGATCGGAACCGCCTCTACGCTCTTGGCGGGTCGATGCCCAACCTGCAGTCGCTGCCGAATGGCTGTAACTTCGCCGACCGCTGTCCACACGCGACTGATGACTGTCACTCCGGCGGCGATCCGACACTCGATGCCGTACCGGATGCCCCGGCGGGTTCGCACGCGGCGTGTTTCCGGACGGCTGAACTCGACCTCTCTGACCCCGGCACTGAGACGGACGGCGAACGTCGCCACCGAAAGCAAACGACGGAGCCGCTACTCGAGGTCGCCAACCTCAAAAAGTACTTCTCGGCAGGAGACGGGCTGTTCGGCAACCTCTCGCTTGCCCGAACCGACGGCGGCGGGCTGACACTCGAGCGCCGATACGTCAAGGCAGTCGACGGCGTGAGCTTCACGATCAACCGCGGCGAGACGGTCGGACTCGTCGGCGAGAGTGGCTGTGGCAAGTCGACCGTCGCCAGAACGGTCATGCAGCTGCTCGAGCCGACCGACGGCGAGGTGTACTTCGACGGCCATCCGCTCCACGAACTCGGCAAGTCCGAGATCCGCAGTCTCCGCCAGGAGATGCAGATCATCTTCCAGGACCCGAAGAGTTCGCTCAACCCACGCAAAACTGTCGGCCAGATCATCGGCCGCGGGATGGAAAAGCACAACATCGCAACCGGGAACGAAAAACGCGAACGGATCGAGGAGCTACTCGAGCGCGTCGGGCTGGCGGCGAGCGATATCGACAAGTATCCCCACCAGTTCTCAGGCGGGCAACAACAGCGAATCGCCATCGCGAACGCCCTCGCCGTCGAGCCGGATCTCATCGTCTGTGACGAACCCGTCTCGGCGCTGGACGTGAGCGTGCAGGCCCAGATCCTCAACCTGCTCGACGACATCCAGGACGAGTTCGACCTCTCGTATCTGTTTATCTCACACAACATCAGCGTCGTCCAGCACATCTGTGACCGCGTAGCCGTCATGTATCTCGGCAAGATCGCCGAGTTCGGCTCCGTCGAGCAGGTGTTCGAGCCGCCGTACCATCCGTACACGGAGAGTCTGCTCTCGGCCGTCCCCCACGCGAATCCGAACCGAGAGACGAAGCGGATTCTCCTCGAGGGGACGGTTCCCAGTCCGATGGATCCACCGTCGGGCTGTCCGTTCCACACCCGCTGTCCGAAGAAAATCGGCGGAGAGTGTGAACGAGACGAACCGCGCGCGAAGCCGGTCGACGGGGACGACGACCACACGATCGCCTGTCACCTCTCCGAAGCCGAAATGTCAGAGCCACTCACCCACCAGCAGTCGGACACAGAGGTCAAACAGCCGTGACGTTCTCGCTCTGTGCGACGGTCGACGGCCGCCACGGGGCCGCCGTTGCGACGAAAGCGATCGGCGTCGGTTCGACGGCCCCGTTCGTCTGCCGTCACGGCGCGGTCTGTACGCAGGCGATGACGAACACCCCCATCGGCGTTCGGACGACGCGCCGACTCGCCGACGGCGACTCGATCGACGACGTCGTCACCGCGCTACTCGAGGACGACCCGGACGCGTCGCTTCGGCAGGTTCACGGCGTCGACCACACGGGGACGACCGTCGCGGTGACGGGCGACGCGTGTGAGGGGTGGGCCGGCGACCGCGAGGGCGAGGGGTACACCGTCGCGGGCAACATGCTCGTCGACGAGGGCGTCCTCGAGGCGGTCGCCGACGCCTTCGAAACCAGCGCCGATCGGCCACTCGACGAGCGTCTTCTCGTCGCGCTCCGGGCTGGCGAGGACGCAGGTGGCGACAAACGCCGTGACCACGCACAGAGTGCAGCGCTGTCGGTGTTCGATCCGGACGAGCCGCGACTCGAGTACGACCTGCGCGTCGACGAACACGACGACGCAGTCTCCGAACTCGAGCGACTTCACGAGGTCGCGCGGACGACGGGTGCCGACTGGGCGGAGCGGTTCCCGGCGGTCGACATCCAGCGCCATCCATAGTGACACTCGAGACGGCTCCCTCTCTCGAGTGCACATCGTCCGGGAGTACAGAGTGAAGTGCAGTCGAGGAACGAGTATATAATATATAATATATGTATGTTGGACATATACATTGGTTTTATGATTGTTTCACCATCTATCTGGGCTACCCCCTAGAAACCGCTCTAAAGCGCGAAAAAGATCCGATATCATCGATAGATCTCTGAATGAGATGTATTCAGAACTCGAGGACCTGTTCGGCCCGGATAGATATCTCAACCGTTCTTGAGGCATTTCACTCGGTTTTTCCCTCAGAGAAATAATTCGCCTCAATCGTGTATTCCAAAGTATATATTTTAGCATCAGCCAGTATTTTTACATTAGTAGTCCGCAGGCTCGAGTCACAGACACCGCTGGTGTAGTCACTCGAGTCTCGGATTGAAAACGGAAACGGGCGACTGGCTGCGTTACTCCTCTAACTGCGCTTGCCACTCCTGGACTTTCGCGATCAACTCGACTGGCGGCGTCGTGTTCACGTCGATTCTCTCGAGATCCTCGAGCACGGCCTTCATCTCGGGATCGATCGACTCGCCGTCCTGGTCTGACTCGCCGCCATCAGTGTTGGCTGGGCCGCGGAACTGGCCGCTCGAGACGTCGAACACCGCCTGGACGGGCTCGCTCGAGGTCCCACCTTTCGCTTCGATGGCTTTCTCCTCGCGCAGTCGTTCCAGAACGTCCCTCGAGCGGTCGACGACGGGTTCGGGCACGCCGGCGAGGTCGGCGACGTGAATCCCATACGAGCGGTCGGTTGGGCCGTCCCGAACGGTGCGAAGGAAGGTGACGTCGCCGTCGCGTTCGTCCGCGGCGATGTGGACGTTGGCGACGCGGGGCAGGTTCTCGGCGAGGCCGGTCAGTTCGTGGTAGTGAGTCGCGAACAGTGTCTTCGCCTGCACTTCGTTGTGCAGATACTCCGTCGCGGCCCACGCGATCGAGATGCCGTCGTAGGTCGCGGTGCCACGGCCAACCTCGTCCAGAATGACCAGTGACTCCTCGGTCGCCGTGTGGAGGATGTTCGAGAGTTCGCTCATCTCGACCATGAACGTCGAGCGACCCTGTGCGAGTTCGTCGAGTGCGCCCACGCGGGTGAAGATGCCGTCAACGAGGCCGATCTCGGCGTCCTTGGCGGGGACGAAACTCCCGACCTGTGCGAGCAGGACGATACAGGCCACCTGGCGCATGTACGTCGACTTCCCGGACATGTTGGGGCCGGTGACGACCAGAAAACCCCGCTCCTCGTCTAAGCGGACGTCGTTCGGGACGAACTCAGTCGTCTGCTCGACGACCGGATGGCGGCCCTGCTCGATCTCGAGTCGCTCCCCACCGTGGAGGTCGGGCTGGACCCACCGGTTTTCGGCCGCGTGGGTCGCCAGACTCGCGAGCGCGTCGACGGTCGCAAGCGTTCGGCCGACGTCTTGCAGCAGTTCGGCGTGGGCGGCGACCTCCTCACGGAGGTCCTCGAAGAGTTCGTACTCGAGGTCGCCGCGTCGTTCCTCGAGGCGCAGGATCTCGCGTTCTTTGTCCTCGAGTTCGTCGGTTGTGAACCGTTTCGAGTTTTTCAGCGTCTTGATCTGCTCGTAGTGGTCGGGGACGCCGTCGGCGGCGGACTTGCCGACCTGGATGTAGTAGCCGTCGGTCTTGTTGCGGTCGACCGTGACGTGAGAGAGGCCGTGGGCTTGTTTTTCGCGGTCTGCAAGCGTCTCGAGCCACTCGATGACCGCTTCGTGGCGCTCGATGAGCTCGTCGAGTTCCTCGTCGTACCCGTACTGGAACAGCCCGCCCTGTGTCACCGTCGACGGTGGCTCCTCGGCGATTGCGGTCGCGAGTGACTCCTGTAACTCCCGCGCGACATCGCGGTCGGGTCGATCAACGATTTCGGCGAGCGGCGAGGCCGCGAGGTCGGGACTCGAGTCGATGGCGTCTGCAAGCGCAGGGAGAACGGCGAGCGTGTCCCGGACCGAGAGGAAATCCCGCGCATCCGCGCTGCCGTGGGTCGCTTTCGACGCCAACCGGGCCAGATCGTACGCCTCGCTTAGTACGTCCTGAATCTGGTCGCGGGCGAGGGGAGCCGACGCCAGTGCCGCGACGCTCTCCTGGCGTCGCTCGAGGACCGAAAGCGAACGGCGAGGTCGCTGCAGCCACTCTTTCAGGCGGCGGCCGCCGGCGCTGGTTTCGGTGTGGTCGACCGTCTCGAACAGCGAGCCGTCGCTGTCGCCTTGCATCGTTTCGGTCAACTCGAGGTTGCGCTGGGTCGTCGCATCGAGGGTGACGTGGTCGTCGCCGTGATGGGCCTGAATGCGAGTCATGGAGGCGAGGACACCCGTGCCGGTCTCCTCGACGTAGTCGAGAATCGCTCCGGCGGCTGAAAGCGTTGGCTCGCCGACCGAGAGGCGATCGACTGTCTCCCGGCCAAACTGCTCGCGGACGGTGTGAGTCGCGCGTTTCGGGGCGAAGCTCTCCGTCTCGTGGAGTGTCAGCGCCGCGTCGATACGCTCGCGAATCAGCCCCAGCAGGTCGTCGTCGGTTCGCGTCTCCGGGCCGGGCAACACCTCGACAGGGTCGAATCGGTACAGTTCCGTCAGCGCGTCGTCGGCGTCGTCGGCCTCCGTGACGAGAAACCGGCCGGTGGTCACGTCGGCAACGGCGAGCCCGTAGGCGTCCGAGCCACTGCCGTCGACTACTGCAGCGAGATACTGTGCGTCGGCGTCGGTCGTCTCGAGGAGCGTTCCGGGCGTGACGACGCGGACGATCTCGCGTGCGTGGCCGGAGTCAGTTTCGTACTGGTCGGCGACGGCGACGCGGTAGCCGCGTTCGACCAGCGCCTTGAGATACGGCGTGAGATCGGCGAGTGGAACGCCGGCCATCGGGTACGACGAGCCATGGGAAGACTTCTGAGATACCTTGAGATCGAGTTCGTCGCTGACGGTCTCGGCGTCCTCGCCAAAGAACTCGTAGAAGTCACCACACTGCATCGCCAGCAGGTCGGCGTCGGTGGACTCTTTGATCGAAAAGAACTCCCCGACGATCCCCGTCGCCTCTGTCATACCCGGTGACTGTCCTTCCATCGCTAAAACCCTGCGGGATCCGTGTGATCGGCCACGATGACAGTCATCAACATCGCTACAGAGGACTATTACGCTCGCTGTCCTAGAGAATCGTATCCGATAATGGCTGCTCCCCGCGACCATCGCGTGCTCATCCCGGTTGATGTCCTCGGTGGCGAATCCGTTCCCACGACAGTCATCGATGCGTTCGCATCGGTCCCGATCGTCTTGCTCGGGTATCGCGAACTGCCCGACCAGACTGGGACGGATCATGCCCGTGACCAGTACGGCGCGCGCGCTCGAGCCGGACTCGAGAAACTCCACACCGCGTTCGAAGACGCCGGCTGTCTCGACGTCACCTCCCGACTCGTCTTTACCCACGATCGCCTGCAGACGTTCGAACGCATCGCGGTCGAAGCGTCGTGTGATGCGGTCTTGCTGCTCAATCCCGCGCCCGTGCTCGAGTCGGTACTCGTCGCGATCCGCGGCGAGGTCAACCTCGACCACATTGCGATGCATCTCGAGACGCTGCTTGCTGGCACCGAGCTCACGGTGACGTTCTTCCACGTCGTCGCCGACGAGACGGATCGTGAGCGTGGCACCGAACTCCTCGATGCCGCCGTTGACGCGCTGGCCGACACCGGCGTCGACCGCGACCGGATCGACAGCTCGCTCATGGTCGACGGCTCACCGACGACGGCGATTCTCGATGCCACACGCGATCACGATCTGCTCGTCGTCGGCGAGAGTCGGCCATCGATTCGCCGGTTCATTTTCAGAGATCGGGCCAAAACGCTTGCCAAGGGGACGGTCAATCCAGTGCTGGTGATTCGTGGTGAGTATCTCGAGGCCGACAACACCGAGCTCACGGTCGACGATACTGAGCTCCCGATCGACGACGACGCGGGCAGAGATGGGGCGACAGCCGACGAAACGGAGAGCCCTGACAACGAGCCATGAGCGCGCTCGAGCCACCGTCCCGGTGACTCATGATGACCGACAGCGCAGGGATGTCTGCGACGTCAGTCAGGAGTCGTCGGTGACGTCGGACGGAGACGGGCGCTCGGCGGCTTCGACCGACTCGTCAGCATCCTCGATATTTCGGACGACGAGCACCGGGCCGATCGACTCGGCGGCGACGCGTTCGGTCTCCTCGCCGAAGATGAGCGAGCGAAGCGACGGGGCCTGTTCGCCCATGACGATCGCGTCGTGGCCGGTGGCGGCGTCGACGAGTGCCTCGAGTGGTGGTTCGTCGACCGCGAGTTCGGTCCGAACGTGGAGTCCCTCGTCGAAGAGAGTCACGGCGGCCGCCTCGAGAGCCTCCCGACCGGCGTGTTCGTCGTCGGTTGCGAGAAAGAGCGTGACACCGATATCGCGGCCGCCAACCAGTTCGGTGACGAACGAGACGATCCGTTCGACGGCGACGTCGCCGGTCAGCGCTACGAGGAGGTTCTCGACCGGGCCAGTCGCACCCGGGATGGCGTAGACGTCCGACGCCGTCTCCGCGGCGATCCGATCGAACGTCTGCTTTCGATCGTGTGTGAAGACGAGGCGATAGTCGGCGGTGCCCTCGTCGGCCCCGAACTCGGCTGCGAGGTCCTCGAGGGCGTCGGTGGCTCGCTCCTCGTACTGGTGCCGCGCCTGATCCGGCGGCGTCTGTTCCGGCAGGATGTGATAGCCCAGTACGGTGACGTTCATCGGCTCGAGCAACGTCGTGAGCCCGGCCGAGACCGATTCACCCTCGAGGATCGCCAGTGGAACGAGTATGCGTGTCATTAGAGTTTCCCCTTGAGCGTCACGTCTCGGGCGTAGTAGAAATACCACCCGGCGGTGACGAGCATGATCGCGAGGCCGATGAGCTGTGAGGCGGGCTGCATGAACCCGATCAGGGCGAAGCTGGCGAGTGCCCCGAGCGCCGGGACGATGGGATAGCCCGGCACCCGAAAGTCGGGGTCGTACCAGTCGGGCTCGTTGCGACGCAGCGCGATCAGCGCGACACAGATGAGCCCGTACATGATGAGATGGAGGAACGAGGCGACTTCGGCGAGCAGTTCCACCTGCCCGGTCGCGGTCAGCACGAGAATCGGCCCGCCAGCCATCCCCAGTGCGACGTGGGGCGTGCCGTATCGAAGGTTGATTCGACTCGCCCGCTGTGGGAGCAGGGCGTCTCTCGAGACGGCGTAGATCGAGCGGGACGTGCTCAGTACCGATGCATTGGCGCTCGACATCGTCGCGAGCAGGCCACCGAAGACGATCGCGAACGCGCCGGCCGCGCCGAGATAGTGGCGGCCGACTTCGACCATCGCCGTCTCGCCGAGTTCCGCGAGGCGTTCGCTCCCGAGCGCGCTCGTCGCGACGAAGATCGTCACCACGTAGAGCACGCCGACGATGATCACCGAGCCGACCATCGCCAGCGGGAGGTTCCGTCCAGGGTCTTTCATCTCGCCGGCGACGGTCGCCACCTGTGCGAAGCCGAGATACGACGTGAACACGAGCGCGGCCGTCGTCAGGATGGGCATCGTCCCGAACGGCGCGAACTGCTCGGGCGCGGATGGGTCGCCGACGATTCCCGCCGCATCGAGGCCGCCGTAGCCGAGGAAGACAACCAGAATCGAGAGCAACAGGGCGACGATCCCGTTCTGGAGTTTCGCCGCGTTCTCGGTTCCGGTGACGTTCAACACGGTAAAGCCCGCACCGAACAGCACCGCGATCGGGATCACGAGCTCATTCCCGACCGCAATTCCGAGTTCGGCGAGCGTGTCGACGGCGTAGAAACCGAATCCGACCAGATAAAACGCCGTCGCAAAGACCAGCCCGAACCACAGCGAGAGGCCGACAACGGCCCCGGCGAGCGTGCCCAGCCCGCGCGAGATGAAGTAGTAGCCGCCGCCGCTTTTGGGCATCGCCGTCGCGAGTTCGGACGCCGGTAACGCGACGAGCAACGCGACGACGGCTCCGATCGCAAACGACGCTGCCGCAGCCGGGCCGGCGTTGCCCGCCGCAAGCCCGGGGAAGACGAAGATACCCGCACCGATCATCGTCCCGATCCCGATCGCGAGCCCGCCAGTGAGCCCGATCGTTCGCTCGAGTTCGGCGTCGTCAGTGATCGTCGCCTCGTCCGTTTCGATCGTCGGCTCGACCTGTGGCGACTCGCCTTCGATGTTGGTCCCGTCAGCCGACGGCGACGTATCACCCATACTTGCCGTGATTCACGCCGGGCCTATATTGTTACTGTTGACTACTGGCAGGTGGAAACGGGTCGCCGCCATCGTCGGCGATCAGAACAGGACCCCACCGAGTGGCACGTCCGTCTCCGGTTCGACCAGAACCGGATACCCTTCCTCGTCGGGGACGCCGACTGTCAACACCTCGGATTTGAAGCCGGCGATCCGGACCGAGCCGAGCGTCGTCGCACAGAGCACCTGTCTGCCCTCGAGGTCCGCGGGCTCGTAGTGGTGGTCCAGCTGTCCCGCCGACTGGACCTCGCCGTGGTCCTCGCCGAGGTCGATCCAGAGCTTGGTCATCTTGGGTTTATTCGCCTCTGGAAACGCCTGCGCTTCCAGCACTTCGCCGACACGGATCTCCGCCTCGAACGGATTCTCGACCATGCGTCATGGCACTGTGTGCCACAAAAATGAGCCTTCCCGTTCCGGCATCCCGACGCAAAACGACCTGCGGCCAACCTCACGCAAGCAGTTCGTCGGCCAGCAGCGCCAGACTGTCGTCGGCGTCGTCGGCCGCGTTCGGCATCGCGAGCATGACGGTCTCGATACCGACGGCCGCGTAGGCGTCGAGTCGCTCGCGAACCTCCTCGGGGGTCCCCGTGGGAGCCGTCTCGAGGTAGCCCGCGAGGAAGAACTCGCGTGGCTCGCTGGGTTCGTCGGGGAGAACCTCTCGTTGGAACTGCTCGCGCTTTTTTTCGGCCTCGGCGGTCGTCTCGCCGACGAAGACGAACAGCTCGGCTGATTTGCGAATCTCGTCGTAGCGCGCCTCGCTTTCGCAGTGCTCGCGGAGCACGTCGAGTTTCTCGGCGAATCCCTCGGGCTCGAGCGTCCCGTAGTTCCAGCCGTCGGCCAGCGCAGCCGTATATCGGAGCGTGAACTGCTCGCCGCCACCGCCGATCCAGATCGGTGGATGGGGCTCCTGGACGGGCTGGGGCTCACAGAAGGCGTCCTCGAGGTCGACCTCGAGATGTCGTCCCTCGTGGCTGTAGGTGTCGTTCGTCCACAGTCCCTGCAGGATTTCGACCGTCTCGGCGAGTCGGCGGAGTCGTTTGGCCGGCGGCTCCCGGAACTCGTAGCCAAAGCGGTCGTACTCGGCTTCGTACCAGCCCGCGCCAAGACCGAGTTCGAGTCGGCCGTCGCTTATATGATCGACCGTCACGGCCATCTTCGCCAGCAGCGCTGGCTGGCGATACGACTGGCTCGTGACGAGCGTCCCGACTCGGATGCGGTCGGTGGCCTCGGCGACCGCACTGAGCGTCGTCCAGCACTCGTAGGTGTTTCGGCGCGGGTCTCCGATCCACGACTGGAAGTGGTCCTCGAGCCAGACGGCGTCGTAGCCGAGCGTTTCGGCCTCGAGGGCTGTCTCCCGAACCGTCTCGAAGGCGGTGCCGTACTGGGGGAGGATAACGCCGACGTCGAGGTCGGTCGCGGTTCCAGCTCCGGTCTCGGTTGCGGTCATTCGGTCACCTCGTCGTCAAGCGCCAGCACACGCTCAGCGAGCGTCTCGGGATCGCTCGCAACGAGTTTTGTCATCGCTTCCTTCCCGACGTCGCCGCGGTCGATGATGGCAACCGGTGGCTCCGTCCGGCCCTCGAAAACCTGGCGTGCGCCCCAGCCCATCGTGCTCCCCTCGGCAGTTTTGACGTCTGTCGGCTCCGCATCTCGGTCGTACTCTGCGACCGGCCACCCAAGGGCCTCGAGTGCGTCCTCGACGTCCGGGCCGAACCGGCAGTTGACTGCGAACCGGAGGTCGGGAACGAACTCACGGGCCGACAGGAGAAATCGGGCGACGTGGCTCGAAGCTCCGAATCGAACCCCACGGTTGGGCTGGCTGCCCGACAGCGTCCGCGTGATACGGCCCTCGACGGCCGCCGTCTCGGCGACGGACTCGGCATAGGGCGTCGCGCCGACGACGTTCATCCCGACTTCGGGAACGAGCGCGGAGACGTCGGCGGCGACGAGTCGGTCGACGACCGACTGCACCGCTTCGGCCGTGGGCTCTCGGTGAGCGGCGTTTCGCAACTCGACCGTGTGATTGACCGCGCCGGGGCCTTCTCCGACGTCGGCGTAGTAGCGCACCGCACGAGCGAGAAAGTCGGTCGCCCCCTCGACGGCGACCTCGAGCGGGTCGCCCTTCGCTAACCGGGCCGCAATGGCGGCGGCGAGCGTACAGCCGGAGCCGTGGGTTGCATCGGTGTCGATCCGCGGATGCTCGAACGCGCGGGTCCCATCGTCGGTGACGAGCAGGTCACGAACCGTCTCGCCGGGGACGTGCCCACCCTTGAGCAACACCGCATCGACGCCCGTCTCGAGGATCGTCTCACCCGCCTCGCGAGCCGTCGCCTCGTCGGTGACATCGATCCCGGTCAGAACCGCGGCTTCGTCAGTGTTTGGCGTCGCAAGCGTCGCTTCTCCGAGTAGAGTCTCGTAGGCGTGTTCGGCTTCGGGCTCGAGCAGCCGGTCACCAGTGGTCGCAACCATCACGGGGTCGACGACCAGCGGGAACTCGAACGCTGTGGCGTGGTCGGCGACCGTTTCGACGATCTCAGTCGTCGCGAGCATCCCCGTCTTCGCCGCGCCGACGTCGAAATCGTCCGTGACAGCCTCGAGTTGGGCCTCGACTTCCGCTATCGGAAGGACGTGCGAGGACTCGACGCCGCGGGTGTGCTGAGCAGTAACGGCGGTGATCGCGGACGTCCCGAAGACGTCGTGGGCAGCCATCGTCGCGAGGTCGGCCTGAATCCCCGCGCCGCCACCGGAGTCGCTGCCGGCGATCGTCAGCGCCACGGGTCGGCTGTCGGGTGCGGGCGTTCTCATGTAAGAGAGTATTCCGCGGTTATACTAAGCGGTGATGGTCGGTCGGTCGGCGTCGGTCGCGCTGTCGCTTACGGTCGTTGCAGACAGCCGTGACAGTCCGGGAAACTGTGTTGTACCCCAAAGCGATATCGTTCGCTCGAGCAAACGGATATCATGGGAGATGTTGTCATTGTCCTGGACATGCTAAACGACTTCGTGACCGGCGAGATCGCCGCCGACCGCGCCGAGAACATCATTCCGACGCTCCGCGAGGAGTTGCTGCCAGCGGCGCGCGAACACAGCGTGCCGGTCGTCTACGCCAACGACGCGCATCGACCGGAGGACTTCGAACTCGAGGTCTGGGGCGAACACGCGATGCGCGGGACGGAGGGAGCCGCGGTGATTGACGACCTCGAGCCCGACGCCGACGACCACGTCTTCGAGAAGCGTTTTTACGACGCGTTCTTCGAGACGGGGCTCGACCAGCATCTCCGCAGTCTCGGCGTCGATCGGCTCGTGATAACCGGCCTCCATACGAACATGTGTGTCCGCCACACGTCCGCGACTGGGTTTTTCAACGGCTACGAGATCGTCGTCCCTGAGGATTGCACGGACGCGTTCACGGAAGACGAGTACGAGGACGGTCTCGACTACTTAGCGCGGGTCTACAACGCCGACCGCACGACCGCATCCGAGCTCATCGAGGAGTGGAAAGCCAGCGAGTAGCCGTCGACGGAGCCGGAGTCGGCGTCACTCGTCGGCCGCGTCGGCCAGTTCGGCGTAGGCGTCCCACGACGGATCGACGTCCGGATGCTCGAGTGCCTCGCCGTCGACGACCACGCCCGAACCGGACTCGACGCGCCCGATCTCGGCGACGACGGTGTCGCGGTCCTCGAGCGCTGCGCATACAGCGTCGACACCGTCGGAATCGACAGCGAGCAACAGCGAACCGCTGCTGGTCGCCGCCCACGGGTCGATCTCGAGAGCGTCACACACCGCCTGCACGCCGGGGCGCATGGGGACGGCGTCACGGTCGATCGTGAATCGAGCGTCCGCGCCGGCGGCCATCTCGTTGAGTGCGCCAGCGAGGCCACCCTCAGTCACGTCGTGCATCGCCCTGACGGGACCAGCCGCGGCCGCAGTGAGCGCATCACGAACGCAGTAGACCTCCTCGAGTCGGGCCTGTGCGTCGGCGACGACGTCGTCAGGGAGCTCGAGTTGGTCGCCAAAGAGGGTGCTCAAGAGCCCAACGGACTCCACGGCGGGGCCGGTGGTCAAGAGCAGCCGGTTGTCTTCACGTGCACCATCAGGGCGGACGATTGCGTCGTGGTTGCCGACGCCCATCGCGGTCGCTGCGCCGACCCACGGATGAGAGGGGTCCGAATACCGTGCGGTGTGGCCCGTGACGACGGCGACACCGAGATCGGCACACTCCGCGTGGATCGTCTCCCAGACCGTTGCGAACTCGTCGTCGGCCATCGTTTCGGGGAGCGTGAAACAGATCGAGAGATGCGACGGCGCAATCCCGCTGACGGCCACATCCGCGAGAATGAGATCGAGCGCAAACCGGGCTGCCCGCTCGAAGCCAAGTGCCGGCAGGATCGAGACGGGATCGGTCGCGGTCACCAGTGCCTGTCCGCCGATATCGATGACGCCGAAATCGACGCCGTGCTGTGGGCCGATTGCAACGTCACTGCGCGCTGCGCCGAGATTCGGCGCGACGTGGCGGTCGAAAAACGAACGATCGATTTTGCCGAGGTCGCTCACGCTCGAGAGATTTAGCCGGGTGATCTTAGCGATGGTGATCTGCGAGACAGACCGACTGGCTGGTCGCACTCGATCGGATCGCCGTCAGGCGATGAACCGAAGTATCCTTTAGGAACCACTGTGAGGGTTTCACTCATGCACGGCACTGGCGTTCCACTGGTGACCCCGTTTGACGATGCTGGAGCAATCGACCACAACCGACTCGCGACGATTGCCGACTGGCTCGAGACGAACGGGGTCGATTTCCTGGTCCCCTGTGGCTCGACTGGCGAAGCACCGCTGCTGACGGCCGACGAACGCGTACACGTCATCGAGACCGTCGCCGAGACGACCGATCTCCCCGTTCTCGCGGGGACGGGTCATGAGGGGTACGAGCCAACCCTCGACACGACCGAACGCGCTGCCGAGGCGGGTGCAGATGCAGCACTCGTCGTCACACCATCGTACTACGGATCGGACGACGCGGCCCTCGAGTCGTACTATCGTGATCTCGCCGACGAGTCGCCGATCCCGATCGTGCTATACAGCGTGCCGAAGTTCACCGATCACACGCTCTCGCCACAGACCGCTGGCTCGCTGGCCACACACGACAACATCGCAGGGATCAAAGACTCGAGTGGGAGCCTCGAGTCAGTCCAGCGGCTCGTCACGCTGACCGACGACGAGGCGTTTTCGGTGCTCGTCGGCAGCGGAAGTACGTATGCGGCGGGGCTCGCAGTCGGCGCCGACGGTGGCGTGCTCGCACTGGCAAACGTCGCTCCCGAACGGGCGAGTGCGATCTACCGCGCCCACGAGGAGAGTCGACTCGACGCAGCTCGAGCGCAGAATACGGCCCTTGTCGAACTCAACCGTGCCGTAACGGGGACCTACGGCGTTGCTGGCGTCAAAGCCGCCCTCGAACTGCGCGGCCAGGAAGTCGGCGAGCCGCGTCGTCCACTGCAGGCGCTTCCGGCCGAGGAGCGAGCAACGCTCGAGTCGATTCTCGACGCCGCCCTCGAGTCGACAGCCGGTCGGTGAGGTCGCTGTCAACGGGTCAGGGGGAAAACAGCTAAGATGTAGTGACAGAAATAGCCGGCAGATATCATAATGATTGATAGATCAGTTTCAGTGAATGACTGGGAAGCCAACAGAGAGGAGGCTGAATGCACGGCATAATTCTGAAAACACTGCAATCGTTCGTCGTCGACACCTACGGCGAGGACGCCTGGCTGTCGATTCAGCGAGAGGCCGACCTCGAGGAGAAAGTCTACGTTCCGGTAACGGTCTATCCGGACCGCGACGTCTACGAACTCGTGCACACGGCTGGGGAACTCACCGACCAGAGCCCGCGGACGATTCTAGCTCAGTACGGAAAGTGGGTCGTCCCGCCGCTGCTCGAGACCTACGATCTCCACATCGACGACGAGTGGGATGGACTGGAACTCATCGCGAACATCCAGCAGTTTCACACGTCGTTGCGAACACGGGATCTGACGACGCTGACGACACCTCGGATTCGGTCGGAACGGATCGACGAAAACCGGGTGAAGATCACGTACGACTCGGACCGAAAGCTGTGTGACATCGCTCGCGGCGCGATAGAGGGCGTCGCAGACCACTTCGACGAGAACCTGGTTTACGAAGAACAGACGTGTATGCACGACGGTGACGACGCCTGTCGGTTCGAGATTCGACGGACGACCGACACGGCCGCGCTCGAGGCCGATACGACGGCCGAGTTCGAGTTCGAATCGACGGCTGACACACCAGTTGGTGGCAACGATGACTGACTCCACATCAGCGCTTCCGAACGCGCTGCAGTCGAACCGGCCGTTTGGCTTTGCCATCACGATCATGCTCGTCGGCGTCGCCGCCGTCGCCCTCGCCGCCGTCGCCCTCGGCGATCTGACGCCGGAGCTACTCGGCGTTGGAGTCGTCGGCGTCGTTGCCACCGGCACAACGGCCATGCTCATCGCTGCAGTCTCGGATGCCCGAACCGCACCGCGCGAGCGCGATGAGCTTCGCGAGACGATCGCCGACGTCGCCGACCGGACGGCCACGCTCGAGGACGGGACGTACGACGTCTCGTTTCAGACCGACGGCGACGGTGACAGCGGCGCTCTCGAGGCATCACTCGCGTCGATTCGGGACCAGCTAGCAGCGAGCGAACAAACGGATCAGTCGCTGACGAACCTCGAGGAGATGGTCGAAACACACGCGGAGACGACACGGTCGGTCGCCGACGGGAATCTCACTCAGCGGTTCGATCACCCCGGAAGCCACGATGTGGTCGACGAACTGGCGGGCAACTCGAACGAGATGATCGCCGAGATCGAGGAGACGTTCGCGACGCTGAAGTCGTTCTCCGGTGAGGTCGTCACCTACAGTCACGAACTGAACACGAGTATGGAGACGGTCCGCGCAGAGGGCGACCGCACGAGCGAGGCGCTGACCGAGGTCGTCGAAGACAACGAGGAGCAACACGAACAGCTTCGGACCGTCGCCGCGGAGATGGAGTCGTTCTCGACGACGATCGAAGAGATCGCCGCGACGGCCTCAGAAGTCGCTGATACGGCAGACCGAACCGCACGAGCCGGCCAAGAGGGAAGTCAAGCCGCAAGCGACGCGATCAACGGGATGGACGTGATCGATGCGGAGACCAAACGGACGCTCGAGGAAATCGAGCGACTGGAAGCTGAAGCAGAGCAGATCGACGATCTCGTCGATTCGATCAGTAATATCGCCGAGCAGACGAACATGCTGGCGTTAAACGCCAACATCGAAGCCTCACGATCCGTCGACAGCGGCGAGCAGGGATTCAGTGCCGTCGCCGACGAAATCCAGAACCTCTCCGAAGAGGTCTACGACTCGGTCAAATCGGTCGAGGAACGCCTCGAGACGCTCAGAGGACGAGCGATGTCAGCGGCCGAAGAGGTCCGAACCAGCCGCGAGCGGATCGACGAGAGCACCGACGACGTCGAAAACGCCGCAAGCGCACTCGAGGAGATCGCCACCCTCGCCGAGCAGACGAACAACGGCGTCCAGGAGATCTCTGCAGCGACTCAACAGCAGGCGGCCGCGACCGAAGAGGTCGTTGTGCTGGTCGAAACCGCTGCCGAGACGAGCAACGAAACCGCGACGACATCAGCCAGAGCGGCCCGCCGTGCGTCCGCACAGGCCGATGCGCTCTCACACGTCGCCCACAGCGCGACTGTCCTCACCGAACACGCCGGCGAGTTGAACGCGCATCTCGAGCGCTATGATACCGAGAGCGGCTACGAACTGCCCGAGGCGAGAGCCGCCGACGACGTCGACCCTGAGGCAGTCTCGACAGCCACTCCGGTGCCGGATTCGATCGGCGACGCAGAGCCAGCATCGAGATAGAGGCGGGCTACACCGCCTCACCGGCGCTGAATGACGTTTTTTCGAGCGACTCGAAGCAACCGAATCCACTACGACCACCTCGAGAATGTAATTGTTATCGGTTACAGCGAAGAGTGAAGTGGTCGCCGAGCATATCGGCCACCGATGGCGCACTCGTTCCGCTCGGAGACCGATTCTGGGCTCGAGATCTCTACAAGCGAACTCACGGGTGCGCTAGGTGATTCGGTTACAGTACTCCCCCTGTTAGTTGCTCTCGCAGCGACGACGACTGTCTCCGTCCCCCACGTTCTACTCGGGTTCGGTGTCTTCCAGATCGTCTGGGGGGTGTACTACGGAATGCCGCTTTCTGTCGAACCGATGAAGGCCCTAATCGGGCTGGCGATCGTTGGCTCGCTCTCCTATCCTGAACTCGCCGCTGCCGGATTGCTCGCAGGCGGTGTCCTCCTGACTGTGGGGAACCTCGGCCTCGTCGGCCGCCTCCAGACGGTCGTCGGCGAGCCCGCGATCCGAGGTGTCCAGTTTGCCGTCGCCTTGCTCTTGCTCGAGGCAGCGGTCGGGCTCTCGACTGGAAACCTCCCGGTTGCAGCCGTCGGACTCGCCGTCGTCGGCCTGCTTGCGGTCGTTGGCTACCGACAGTCGAGCGTGTTGCTCGTCCTCGGTCTCGGCGGCGTCGTTGCCGTCGCGACGACGGGGATGCCGACACCTCGACTCCCCGATCCCACACTCTTTCCCGCAGGGACACCGACGCTGTCCGGCGCAGCCCTCGAGGGAACCGTGGCTCAGCTCGGCATGACCGTCGGGAACGCAGCGATCGCAACTGCCCTGCTCTGTGGCGATCTCTACGATCGAGACGTGTCGTCCGACACGCTCTCGACGAGCATGGGCGTAACCTGTCTCGCAGCGATCCCGATCGGTGGCGTCCCGATGTGTCACGGCAGCGGCGGGCTCGCGGGCAAGTACGCCTTCGGTGCCCGAACCGGGGGCGCGAACGTCATCCTCGGCATGGGCTATCTCGCACTCGCATTGGTCGCCACCGGCGCACTCCTCGCTGCGTTTCCGCTCTCCCTGCTCGGTGTCTTGCTCGTCGTCGTCGCCCTCGAGCTTGCTCGAGCCGCCATCGCCCCAATCGCCGGGTCTCGAGCGCTCGTCATCGTCATCGGCGTTGGCGTCGTCGGACTGGCGGTCAACGTCGGCGTTGCCTTCGTCCTCGGGACCGTCGCCTGCTGGCTCAGCTCCCGGTCGGAGACGAGTCGGTGAGCGCTGGGTGGCGAACACAGGACGAAACGAACGCCACACAGCGTGGGAGACACGCTGCTTTTCTCCCCGGGCATCGAAGAGCCAGCGATGACAGTGTCCTGGGAATCCCTCTTCGAACGCGCCAACACGTACGACGTCGACCTCGAGGAGATCCGGACGACGAACGATGACTGCTCGGGTTCGGAGGCGGCGACCGATGCCTGACCAGCCCAACCCCGCACGTGTCGTTGCGGACGCAGACGTCCTCGCTGCTGATCTGCTCGTCGACGGTGACGCCCGCGAAGCGCTCGATCACGTCCGCCGTCACTCGTGGGTCGAACTGGTCGCAAGCGATCCCTTGCTCGAGCAAACGGAACGGCTCGTCACGACCCTTGCCGATCCGGAACTCGCAGCCGACCATCGGGTGCGACTCGAGGCCGACCGCGTCGCCGTCGACCATCCTGAAGGCGATCATCCGGCGCTCGCATCGGCCTATCGCGGTGGTGCAGCACACCTCCTGTCGTACGACGACGGACTGGGATCGGCACAGGCCGGGCTTTCCTTGCAGTCTTATGTCGCCGTCAGCGTTCGCCCGCCGGATGCGTTCGCGCGGCTGTTCGATCCCGAAAGTCTGTACGAGGCCGTCGAAGGCGGCACGTATCCGGGCCCAGACTGCGATCCGCGAGAATAAGACGCGAGTCGATCGCTGAGACTACGCCTCGTGGTCGGCGAACCACTCCGCAAATTCGGCGAGCGCGCGGCCACGGTGCGAGATCGCGTTTTTCTCCTCGGTACTCATCTCGGCCATCGTCTGTCCGTTGTACTCGAAGATCGGATCGTAGCCGAAGCCACCTTCGCCACGCGGGGCAACGAGCGTCCCGGCGACCGAGCCCTCGAACGTCTCGGTGCCGGTTGCATCCACGTACGCGAGCACCGTTTTGAAGCGTGCACGACGGTTGTCCTCATCGCGTGCGAGTCGCCAAAGGCGCTCGACGCCGACGGTGTCTTCGACGTACGCCGAGTACGGCCCCGGAAACCCACCCAGCGCGTCGACGAACAGCCCCGCGTCGTCGACGAGCACTGGCTGCTCAGAGCCGGATTCACGGAAGGCTTCGCGAGCGCCATGGGCGGCGATCTCCGAAAGAGAGTCGCTTTGAATCTCGGTGTAATCGTACTCGATCTGTTCGACTGGTTCGATTCCCGAGAGATACTCGCGTGCCTCACGGACTTTTCCCTCGTTTCCAGTGACGAATCGAATGGCCATGTACGAGGCGGGGGTCCCAGACGGAAAATAGGCGTCGGTTGATCGGTTCGAACGCTCGAGGGATCGCTCGCAGCGGCTCACAGTCTACACGAACGCACCCGAGGATGGGTCGCCGTGACCCAATAAAAACGTTAGTTGCTGTCGTCGTCGACGATGACTTCGACGGGTTCGTCGTCGGCGTCCTGAGACTCCTCGGCGGAGCCCTGTTCTTGCTGCCACAGGAGTGCGCCGGCGACGAGTACGACAACCCACGAGCGCCAGTTGGCGAGGTTCAGGGTGTAGCCAACACCGAACGGTTTCTCCACGAGCATCCCTTCGCCGGGTTGCCAGTGTGCGGAGAGGATGTTGCTGAAGTTCGGTCGTTCGAAGTTGTACGGTATCCCGAGAATCTCTCCGGAAGTCGGCTTGTCTGCCATGAGCGACAGTACGGTCTCCCGTGATATGAGTATTGGGTGCTCGTCTCCGTCAGCGCAGCCTGACCGTCGCTCGTCGCTGTCTCATGGCACACCCGAAGACCGTTTGTGGACACACCGGAGCCGACGGTCTCAGTCGGTCACGTACCGACCACGCCCCTCCACGTCCTCGAGACGCTCGAGGACACGGTGTTCGCCGACCTCGCGATACCCCTCCCGAACGGCCTCTCGGAGCGGTGTGGGATCGGTGGCAGTGCCGACGAGACTCTGATCGAAGACGTGCAGATCCATGGCATAGTCTTCGATGTGATCTGTGTGGTAGCCGAGCCCGAAGTCGATGAGGAACGTTCGTTCGCAGTCGCCATCTCGAGACGGCCGTTTCGTCCGCCCGACTCTGACGTTCCGCGTCGTCGGATCGCCGTGGACGAACCCGGCTCGGTGGAGTCGTGCGAGATGACAGCCGACGTCGCGAACCCGCTCGACGGACAGCCCATCGCGGAGATCGGCCTCGCCGACGTACTCGAACTCGAGTCGTGCGTCGATTGGGTCAACGTCGGTGAGGACGGGAGTCGGAACACCCGCACGACGAGCAAGACTCGTCAGTCGGGCCTCGAGAGTCGTGCGCTCACGGCGGAGGCGGTCGTCGAGTTCGGGGTGGCGGTAGGTCTTCGACACGCGGCGCTTCGTGACGCGGCCGGCGTCGGGCTCGAGGTCGACGAGGGCTTCAGCGCCCTGCACCGTTCCTGTCTCGCATCCGATTTCGAGGTCCTCGCTTCGCTCGGACCTCCCACGCCACGTGACGGCCACCTGATCAGGCCGGTAGTTCGGATTCACGCGCGACTCTGCAAGCTCGAGGGTGTCACCAGCGTCGTACATCTTTGCGCCGAGCACGGCGATCATGCCCGCGTTGTCACCCAAAAACCGAGCAGCTGGGGCGTGAAAGCTGGCCCCGCGCTGGTCACACATCGCCGCAAGCATCTCGCGCAGCCGGGCGTTCTGTCCGACACCGCCGCCGAGGACGAGTTCGTCGCTGCCAGTCAGCGAGAGCGCACGTTCTGCGACCTCGGTGAGCATTCCGAAGATGTTCTCCTGGAGCGAAAAGCAGATGTCTTCAACAGGAGTCCCGTCATCGTAGCGCTGTTTGGCGGCGCTCATGATCCCCGAAAACGAGAAGTCCATCCCTTTGACGACGTAGGGGAGATCGACGTACTCGCCGTCTTCGGCGGCCGCTTCGACTTTCGGGCCGCCGGGATGTGACCAGCCAACGTGGCGGGTGAACTTGTCGATCGCGTTGCCGACGCCGGTATCCATCGTCTCCCCGAGCACGCGATATCGGCCGTTTCGATACGCGAGGAGATGGGCGTTGGCACCGCTTGCGTTCAGACAGACCGGCGAGTCGAAACCAGAGGTGTGGCGGCCGATCTCGAGGTGGGCGACCATGTGATTGACGCCAACGAGCGGGACCTCGAGCGTCTGACTCAGCGCCCGTGCGGCCGTCCCGACGATACGGAGACAGGGGCCGAGACCAGGGCCCTGCGAGAACGCAACCGCGTCGACGGGTGGCTCCGTCGTCGGCCCATCGTGGGTTTCTCGAGCGTGCTCGAGGGCCGCTTCGACGACTCGCGGGATCGCCTCGTGCATGTGTTCGGCGGCCTCGCGAGGATGAATGCCGCCGCTTTCGGGTTCGTAAGCGTCGCTCTCGATGGCGACGTCGTCGGTCGTAGAATCGTACACTGCTGCGCTGGCTGCCCAGGCAGTGCCTTCGATTCCAAGGATTCGGGTGTCAGAACTCACGTGTGGTATCTACGTCTCGACACGAACGCGCGGCGAGTAGTGGAACTGGTCAGTACCGTTATGCCCACTCGGTGTAGCCGCACTTGCCACAGTGGGTGCGGTCGCCGTGGTCAGCAAGGAAAACGTCGCCACAGCGGGGACACATTTCTCGGTCGGTGGTGCCGTCGTCGTTGTAGAGTTCGTGTCGGGACATGTTATGCTTCCTCCGCTTCGGCTTCCGCCTCAGCCTCTTCAGCGCCGATCTTGTTTCGCTCGAGCATGTGGTCCTGCTCGACCTCGCGGGCGTCGTCGGCCGTGTCGTAGACTTTGGCCTCGCCAACGGTCTTGCGCATCCCGAACTTGGTGTCGAGTTTGCGGACGACGACCTCGTCGGCGTCTTTGTTCAGTTTGGCCGCGAGACTGTCTCGAACCTGCAGACGAGAGGGCGTGGCGTCCTCGTGGGTCAGTTCGAAGGTAACGTCTGTTCGATGCAACATGGGGTTCTCCGATTCGGAGATGATGTCGACGTCCATGATATCACTCAGTTACTCTACTATGCCCGTGTAGCGCCTAAAAGGATTTCGAAGCATGCACCCGATTGCACGGGCACTCGAGTCGGTCTCTCCGTCGGCCGGCGAGAACGCCGCTCAGGTGAGTACACCAAAGCGGACGGCCGCCGTTGAATTCAGCCCGAACGAATGAGAGTGTTTACATGTTCTGTGGGCGAACCCCTTCGGTGATGCCCTCCAGACGACATGTACTCGCCGGTGGCGGTTTCGCCCTCGCGGGCCTCGCTGGCGGCGCCCGGTTCCTTGATGGACCGATATCGGTCTCGAGTGTCTCCGAAATCGAGTGGCCAATGGCGCGGTACGACCCCGCGGGAACCGGGTACAACCCCGACGGGAGGGGGCCGAAAGACGGCGTCGAGGTCGCGTGGCAGCGAGATACGGACTGGAGCATGCACGGGCTGACGGCACCGATTCTCGTCGGGGAGACGCTGTACGCGGTCGGCCAGCAGTCGCTCGTCGCGTTCGATCGCGACACCGGCGAGATTCGGTTCACGCGAGACGGCCAGTACTGGTCGACTCCGGCTCGAGCCACGGCGAGCGCCTACCGAAGCGACACGCTCGCCGTCAGTGGCCGGGAGGGACTGCTCGGACTAAGCGCGGACGGCGGCTACGAGGTTTTCGGACGATCGGTTGGCGCCGAGCGCTGGTACAGCCACGGCCGGGAGACCCAGCGCTGGTCCAGTTCGTCCCCACAGGAACCGTCACCCGTCGCTGCGGATGGTGCGGTGTACGCGATCGTTCCCGACACCGATCGCGTCGTCGCCGTGGACGGAAGCAGTGGCCGCGTCCAGTGGGAGCGAACGGTCGGCGACGAACGATCGAGCGGTTCGAACCGACCGGCGGTCCGCGACGGGACCGTCTTTGTCTCGAGTCGTCCCGGCGACGTCGTCGCGTTCGACGCCGAGACGGGCGACACTCGCTGGAGCAGCAGGCCCGAACCACACACGGAGAGCCCCCTGAGATACCGCAATTTCGGGCCGCCGACAGCGACCGATGCGGGACTCGTCGTCCCCGACCGAGAAGGGGTCACGCTGCTCGATCCGGCCGACGGGAGCGTGCTGTGGGAGTACACTCACGACGGGAACGGCACCGACGGCAGCGCCGCCGTCGCCGACGGGACGGTGTTCGTCACCGATGGCGCGGAGTCGCTGCACGCGATCGACCTCGAGAGCGGCGAGCGAGAGTGGACTGCCGACTACCGTCCCGACATGGACCCGATCGTCGCCGACGGCGTCGTCTACCTCGGCTACCAGATCTCCGAACTGGTCGCGATCGACGCCGAGACGGGCGACCGACGGTGGACCTACGAAGGGGCGACGTACTTCACGCAGCCGATCGTCGACGACGGCACGCTCTACGTCCTCACCGACGAGGGACTGCTGGCACTCGAGGAGGCGAGCTGACAGTGGCGCGCAACCGAAACGACGGGGCCAACCGTCGAGAGTCGTCCGTGGCGCACGTCCTCTCGGCGGCCGTCGACCGGCTCCGTCGAAACCCGTCCCTGCTCGTTCCGTTCGCTATCGCGGGGTTCGTCCTCGCCGTCGCCGACGCGCTCCGGCGACGCGATCCGATCCCGACCCTCGAGCGGGAAATTCCCTGGGAGAACGGCCTCTCGATCGACCTCGAGTACGCCGGCTATCCGACCGGCGTGGCACAGACGGCGACGCCGCTCGAGTCGCTGGTCGGCCTCCACCCGGAGTATCTCGCCTGGGGGCTCACACTGTATCTGCTTCCCCTGGTGGCGGTCGTCTTCGCGGGAGTCGTCACGATGGCCCGCGCGATGGATCGGGACGTACGGCTCGCGACCGTGGGCTCCGTCTTCGGGTTCGTTATCGTGTTCGACCTCGTCCAGCGGGGGCTCGGATCGATCGACGCGCTCCAGGGAATGGGGCTGTGGGGACTGCCGCTGCTGATGTTGTATCTCGCCGTCACCGTCCGGCTCTTTGCCGTTCCGGGCTTGCTCGTCGCGGGCCGCAGTCCGAAGCGAGCGCTGCTGGAGAGCGTCCGCCGAACGCGTGGCCACGGCTGGACGGTCTTCGGCGTGATCCTCGTCGTCGGCCTCGCCGGGTGGGCGCTCGCGAGTCTTCCCGGCGGGACGGTCGCGACGACCGCCCTCCTGGCACCAGTCCACGCCGTCGCGATCGTCGTCCTGCTCGAGCACTCGAGCGTCGACAACTGACGTAATCGTTACTCGAGTGATTCGTTCGATCGTGTCACGACGGAAGGACCACGATCCCACGAGGTGTCTGGCTCTTGAGTTCCTCGTCCCAGTCGATCCCGACGCGACCCCATTCGTCGCCGAAATCGTCGGTGACGAACAGACCTCGGTTGCTCAGCGCGTAGACGACGCCGTCCTCGTCCGTCGTCTCGAAGACGGCGCGAACGACGCCGTCGCCCGTCGGCAGCCCGTGGTCGTCGAGTCGCTCCCAGGGCACCTCATCGGTCCGCCGATAGACGTATGACTCGGCCGTCTCGGCTGTGTGCGCGCTCCGAGCGCCGCTCGCACTCGAGACGATGACCGCGTCCGGATCGGCGGGATCGACGGCCAGCCCCCAGCAGTAGGTGTGTGCGAGCCCGTCCTGTGGACGTGACCACGTCTTGCCACCGTCGTCACTTACAGCGTAGCCGTCGCCAGCAGCAGTGTAGACCCGCCCTTCCCGTCCGGCGTGGGTCGCCAGCGTGTGGTTGTCCCGACGGGAGCCGGCCGGTCGTTCCTGCCACGTCTCGCCGCCATCAGTGCTCAGGACGAATGCACCCGCCTCGATGCCGACGTACAGCCGCTCGGGATCGAACGGATCGACCTCGAGCCAGCGAACGTGATGGGTGTGGGGCCGCGGCGGAAAGTACCACTCGTCGGCAGAGGAGAGGGCAGTCAGCCCCGTGAGCTGCGTCCAGGTATCTCCACCGTCTGTCGAGCGATAGACGCGACTCGGCTCCGTTCCGGCATAGAGGACGTCCGGATCGTGTGGGCTGATGGCGAGCGACAGTACGGCGTCGCTGACAAACCCCGTCTCGAGGCGCTCGAACGACTCGCCGCCCGTCTGGGACCGGAACAGGCCACCCTCGAACGTCCCGACGAACACCCGCTCCGGTCGGGCAGGCGACACAGCGATACACTCGAGTGTGTGACCCTCGAGTCGAGTGGCAGTGGTCCACACATTGGGGCGACGGTCGGCGTTCGTACAGACGAGCAGGCGATCCCGAAGTGCGGCGTAAACGGTCGGCATAGGAGTCTAGACGAAACGACAAGCCCTAACGATTCGGAGTCATATAGTTGGCGGCCCTCTGAAGGCGAACTGTCATCCGGACCGGCGCACAACCGCTCGAGCAACCGTGACGAAGCAGCCACCCTCCCCAACGATCTCCGCTGGCCCCTCACTCGAGTCCGATGACGATCGCGTACTCGCGACGACCAGCCAGCTCGCCGCCCGCATTGAAGCGACGATCGACTATCAACTCGACGAGGCAGCGCTTGAGGACGTCTTGCTCGAGTTGGACCGCGGAGACTACGTCAGGTGGGTGACGGTCACCCAGACCGGCGACGTGGTCTGGGACCTCACCGAGACGCCCGACCGAATTGCCGAGACCGTGGCTGCAGCTCTCGTCGAACGGCTCCACTCGTGGCTTGCGAGCAAGCCAGCGCGGTAACGGCTTGGACGCACGGCACCGAGACGAACCAGAACTGCTCGAGCGCGTTTGACTGGCGAGATGACGACGGTTGTGACTCGAGCAGGCAACGCCACAGTAGACTCGAGCAGCCGTTCGAAAGCCGGTGTTTGGTACCGGATATCGTGTGATTAAAGAACGTAGTTATCAAATCCGATATCGGGCTGGAAACGAACCACCACCTACCGTCCCAGCCCATTTTCATGGAATGTCAGTTCAGGTATAGTATTTTTGGCCGACTGGCGGTGTCGGCAGCGACCGCTTTGGGGTGGTCATAGAACGGTGGCCGACGACCAACGCGAAATCGTCACGCCGACCATGACCACTCCCGGTTCCCTCCACGAACATCGCCAGCCAACGCGGGGGCGAATCCCGTACCGGCAACCACTCGATTTTGAGGGAGGGTCGAACCGCTGCTGCATACTGTAGTGTCAGTCGCCACGAATTCGACTATCGACGTAACTCGAAACGATACAAAATTCTGATGGACTCGCTGGGATTTGAACCCAGGGCCTCTTCCTTGCGAAGGAAGCGATCTACCACTGATCTACGAGCCCTCGAGCATTCATACCCAGGGATTCTACTTGTAGCTTGTGTTTCGCAGCCGACGTGTGAGCCCGGTGGCGACGCAGTCTGTCACATCGCGGCGCGACGTGAGCCGACGGACAACAGGCGCACACGGCCAGCGAGCAGACCGAGGAGAAAGCCCGTAAAGTGAGCGAGCAACGCGACACCGGGAGCTGCAGTTGCCAGCGTGACGGCAGTTGCGAGGCCAATGACGATGATGATGACCAGCCATCGTGGGATGTCGACAACGGAGCGCAGGCTACTCGAGAGCCGGTTCGAGGCGATGAGATAGCCAAGCAGTGCGAAGACGGCGCCGCTGGCACCGAGGACGCCTTGGGTTCCCGCGACGCTGATCAGCGGTGCCGACGCTGCGGCGTTCGTCAGGAGGATCTGTGAGACGCCGGCGATCGCGCCCGTCACGAGAAAGAACGCGTGAAATCGCAGTCTCGTCGTCGCTCGAGCGACTGGCCAGCCGAAGACGACCAGCGCGAGGCTGTTCGAGAGTAGGTGCCCAACGCCGCCGTGGGCGTAGACGCTCGTGACGACTGTCCACGGATTGGTGGTCAACGGCGGTGCGAGGACGAACAGCCCGGCCATCACGCCGAGTCCGAGCAGCGCCGTGAACTGTTGGACCACGAACACGAGGGCGAAGACGACCAGCAGATCGAAGATCGGACTGCTCGAGTCAACTGTGTCTGTCCCGGATCGGCGTCTGCGTCCCGACCGCGACCGCGATCGATCCACCATGGCAGCTAGTGGGCAGCGAAGAACAAAAGCCCCTCTGCCGGATTGCACCAAGCGCGACCGTCACTCGAGCGCAGGTGCTCGTGACCAGAGTAAGAAAACGGTGAAAAACGGATTCCGGTCGCGATCGGCCGTTAGTCTTCGAGGACGATCTCGATGGAGACGTCGTTTGGCACCTGAATGCGCATGAGCTGGCGGAGTGCGCGTTCGTCGGCGTCCAGATCGATCAGGCGCTTGTGGACGCGCATCTCCCAGTGCTCCCACGTGGCGGTACCCTCGCCGTCAGGCGACTTCCGGGTCGGCACCTCGAGGGTCTTCGTCGGCAGCGGGATCGGACCGCTCAGGTTGACGCCGGTGTTGTTCGCAATCTCGCGGACGTCGTCGCAGATGTCGTCTAAGTCGTCTGGACTCGTGCCCGCGAGTCGAACGCGTGCCTGCTGCATTTATTTGTCGTGGACCTCGAGAACCTTCCCGGCCGCGATGGTCTGACCCATGTCGCGGATGGCGAAGCTCCCGAGTTCTGGGATCTCGCTCGATGGCTCGATGCTGAGGGGCTTTTGTGGTCGGATGGTGACCACAGCAGCGTCACCCGACTGGATGAAGTCTGGGTTCTCCTCGGCGACCTCGCCGCTTGCGGGGTCCATTTTCTTGTCGATGGATTCGATCGTACAGGCGACCTGAGCCGTGTGGGCGTGGAAGACTGGCGTGTAGCCGGCCGTGATCACGGATGGGTGCTGCATGACGACGATCTGCGCCTGGAACGTCTCGGCGACGCTTGGTGGGTCGTCGGCTGGACCACAGACGTCACCACGGCGGATGTCGTCCTTACCGATGCCGCGGACGTTGAATCCAACGTTGTCACCGGGCTCGGCTTTTGGCACCTCTTCGTGGTGCATCTCGATCGTCTTGACTTCGCCACCGACGTCCGATGGCTGGAAGGAGACGTTGTCGCCGATGTTCATGATACCGGTCTCGATACGTCCGACTGGGACGGTACCGATGCCGGAGATCGTGTAGACGTCCTGAATCGGGAGTCGGAGCGGTGCGTCCGTTGGTGGCTGTGGTGCTGGCAGGCTGTTGAGTGCCTCGAGCAGGGTCTCGCCGTCGTACCACGGCGTGTTGTCGGAGGCCTCGGCGATGTTGTCGCCTTCGAACGCCGAGATCGGGATGAACGAGGCGTCCTCGGTGTTGAACTGGACCTGCTTGAGCAGCTGCGTAACCTCTTCGACGACGTCGTCGTAGGTCGACTCCTTGTAGTCGACAACGTCCATCTTGTTGACGCCGATGATGAGTTCGTCGATACCGAGGGTGCGAGCCAGGAAGACGTGCTCCTGGGTCTGGGGCGCGACACCGTCGTCAGCGGCGACGACGAGGACGGCGTTGTCCGCCTGGGATGCGCCCGTGATCATGTTCTTCACGAAGTCGCGGTGGCCAGGACAGTCGACGATAGTAAAGTCGTACTCGTCGGTGGTGAACTCCTGGTGGGCGATGTCGATGGTGACACCACGCTCTCGCTCTTCTGCGAGGTTGTCCATGACGTAGGCGAACTCGAATCCGCCCTTGCCTTTCTCTTCTGCTTCTTCGCGGTGCTGTTCGATGACGTGCTCTGGTACGCTCCCCGTCTCGTAGAGGAGGCGTCCCACGAGCGTACTCTTCCCGTGGTCAACGTGGCCGATGACGGCCAGGTTCTGGTGTTGTTCGCTCATTGTTGTAGCTCACGCGCAAAGGCGCTTATATCGGTCTATTTTGCTCGTTGCGGTTAAAACCATTTCGAAAGCGTATTCTGTCGACCCCGACGCCTTCTTGCGGTTTGTCTAGTATTCACACGGTACAGGACGTTCAACCGGCGGAAACGAAACGCCAAATCGGGAGTCCTCACGGCGAACGACCGTCTGTTGTACTGTGGGACAGCAGTCAGTGAAACGTCGGTACCGAATTCGCGGCCGTCCCCGAAGGTGACGGCCGCAGTAGCGCGATCGAGCGTTGAATATAGTAGCTACTGAACGTCACTGCACACCGCATCGCACGACGGCTATGCGATGCGTGTGTCCATCGGTTCAGTTGTTACTATAGCTCTGTCAGATAGTACAGTGTGTCAATCAGTTCAGTTGTTACTATACTGGATCCACCGCTCGCGCGCGGCGTTCCGAGAACGTCAAATTTCGAGTGAAAAGTGAACGGACGGAGTGTGTCGACCGAAGACTACAGCGGTGGGAGTCGACCGACGTCGGAAAGCACTGCCGTCGCCGTCTCCGGGCCGCCAGCGCCGCGACCACTCGAGTGCAGCGAGCCGGCGTTTCGCGTCTCGATCTGGACGATGTTTCGCGTGCCGGTGACGGCAAGCGGGCCGTTTTCGGGGACGAGTCGCGGCCCGACGCGGACGCCGTCGCGGGTCGCTTCGCCGATGAGGCGGATCGTGCGGCCGTCTTCGGCGGCGAGGTCGAGCGCGCTGCCAGGAATCGACTGGATGCCCTCTACCGTGGCGTCCTCGAGCGAGAAGCCGCCGTCGGCAAGGACGTTCGCGAGGATGACGAACTTGAGCGCGGCGTCGGTGCCGTCGACGTCGAACGTCGGGTCGGCCTCAGCCACACCGAGGTCCTGGGCTTCCGCGAGGACGTGTTCGTAGTCGAGGCCTTCGGCGGCCATCCGCGTCAGGATGAAGTTCGCAGTCCCGTTCAGAACGCCACGGGCCGCGGTGACGGCTTGTGGCGTCGAGTCTTCGATGGTCGACAACACCGGAATCGCGCCGCCGACGGTGGCCTCAAAGCGGATCGAGCCCGCGCTGTCGGCCTCGAGTGCGCGCAGTTCTTCGTAGCGTTCTGCGACGGGGCCTTTGTTGGCCAACACGACGTGGCGGTCGGCCTCGAGGGCGCGTTTGACGTGCGAGAAACCGGGTTCGGCGTCGTCCAGTGTGGTCGGCGTCGCCTCGACGAGGACGTCGTAGTCGGCGTCAAAGACGTCGTCGGGCTCGCTCGAGCCGAGCGCCTCGTCGCCGGCTTTTCGCTCGAGTGCGCCGGCGACATCGATCCCGTCGTCGTCGACTGTAGCGGTGGTCGAGTCAGCGAGCGCAACGACTTCGTGTCCGTACTCGCCGGCGAGGTCAGCAACCGAGCGGCCGACGTCTCCGGCACCGAGAATTGCGAGTTTCATGCGGCATCACCTCCAAGGAGTGGTTCGACGACAGTGAGTTCCTTCTCCGAGCCGATCGAACGGATCGCTTCGAGTGCTGCATCGGAGCGACCGGAGTCGATTGCAAGCCGGACTCGGGCACTCGAGACGGCTTCCGTGCCGTCGGGTGCAGCAAGCGAGAGGTCGCGAACGACGGCGTTGGCCTCGTCTTCGATCCGCGAAAGCGTGTTCGAGAGGTCGCGCTCGACGAGATTGCCGACGAGGACGACGCTGATCTCCTCGCCGTAGTGTTCGGCACCGGCCTGAATGACGTTGACACCGGCGTCGCGAAGCGCGTCAACGATGCCATCGAATCGGTCCGGCGGACATTCGAGGTCGACCTCGACGGGGATATGCCCTCGAGGGGTAATGTTCCCGCGCTCGTGGTGGATACTCAGAAGATTGCCACCGTTGTCGGCGATCGGCGAGAGCGCGCGAAGGAGCTCACCGGGTTCATCGACAAGCTCGAGACGGACAGTGTAGGCGCGAACGCCGCCATCTGTCTCCGTCTCGTCTTCGTCGACGGGGTCGTCACTCACTGCCGCCACCTCCTGCGTTCAGGCGTCCACGCGTCATCATGATATATGACTCTGTAGTGGGAGCGTAAAAGGATATAGGACTTCCCAAAACAGGCCATCTTCGTTACCGTGGCACACGTAACTCGCTGTCATGGGAGTCGAGACGCCGCAACGAAACAGTGGTCCTTAGAGGTGGTCTTTTCCCGGGTTCGACGAACCCCAGTCGCCGCGCCCGCCTTCGGTTCGGTCGATACCCATGATCGACTCGGCTTGGTCGGGGCCACCGAGACTCTCGCGAGCGTCGGGGACGCGGACCGTGATGTCGTCGATCTCGGGCCACGTGAGCAGTTCGGCCTCGATGTTGCTCGTCGTGATATCACTCACCGAACACCCCTTGCAGCCACCGCCGAGTTCGATGATCACTTCACCGGTCTCCGGGTCAGCCGCACGAACGGCACTCGTCCCACCGTGCATCTGGATGATCGGCATCTCGCGGCTGAGCCAGCGCTCGACACGCTCTTTGAGTGGTGCCTCGGTGTCGGCGTCAGAGACAGCGTTGGAATCCGTCATTACTGGAACTAGGAACTCGAGCGATCAATAAGGTTTTGACGTCTGCTATCGTCCATCACGGTTGTTACTGAACGTTTCAGAGAGATACCAGACCGTCAGCGCTCGTCGACACCGCGGCGTCGGCGCAGCCACTCGAGGGCGATGGCCCCGCTTGCGAGTCCAACAGCGGCTGTGGGACCGGAGAGGCCGGGAATCGGGTCGGAAGCGTCCGCGCTCGCCTCGGACAGATCGTTCCTGAAGGTGTACAGCGCCCCCTCGGTGTCCGCATTGGGGATCAACGGTGTGCTGCTCGCAACGAACGTTTCGCCGGGGTCGGCGACACGGGCAGTCCAGAACCCTGCCTTGTCGACGTCATGCCAGTGGGCGCGTTCGTCGGGTGCAGCGGGGTCGCTGACGTCGTGGACTTTGACACCGCCTTGATACCACGAGGAGTAGAGTCGCCCGTCGCGCAACTCGAAGTTGTGCGCTGTCGTCCACATCCCCCCGTAGTAGGATGCGTCGTCAGCTGCGGGTGCGTCAATCGTTGCCCGGAAGGCTGGCTCGCTCGGGGTACTGATGTCGTAGAGATCGATCCCGCCCGGTCCGTCCGGGGCGTCACCACCCGTCTCCCAGGCTTCTCGACCGACCGCGAGAAGGTCACCACTGTCGTCTATCGCCGAGTAGTGGTCGTTGCCCGGCAGCCCCATCTGTGCATCCTCGTTCTCGAGTGCTCGTTGTGTCTCGAGATCGGTGTCTCGGACCCGCGAGAGCAGCTCCGGGTCGGTCGGGTCGCTCACGTCGAGCAAATAAGTGCCGGCGTTCCAGTGTGCGAGGGCAGCGACATCCTCGTGAACGTACACGTCGTGGAGATAGCGAGCGAGCCAGTAGATGGCCTCCCACTCGGGTTCGTGGTCGAGCAGCGACCAGCGACCGATCTCCGTCGGCTCGTCGTCGATGTCGAAAATAACGAGCGAGTGGGCATCGGTGTCGTTTTCGACGACATAGAGCAGGTCGTCCTCGAGAAAGCAGTTGTGGATGTGAGAGCCGGTTTCGTAGGGATCGCTGACGGTGACTGGATCAGCGGGGTCGCTCACGTCGTAGATCACGAAGCCGTGGAAGACGTCTGCAGACGTTCTGTTCGCCGGGCCGACGACAGCGAGTCGATCGCCGTCGACTTTCACATCGAGGATCTCGGTCATTCGAGTGCCATCGACCTCGAGGTCGAGTCGCTCGGCGAGCACGGTGGGGTCTGCAGGGTCGCTGATGTCGACGGTGACGAAGCCGGTGGTAGCGGCGAGATACGCCGTCTCGCCGTCGTCGCCGACGACGGCTTCGGCAGCACCGTCGACCTCGACACGGCCGAGTGGGTCGCCGTCCGGACTGGACTCGAGTGCAGTCGACGCGCTGGCTGCTGTCGACGCGACGACTGACTGCGGGAGGGCCACGGCGGTGCCGACGGCGCCGCCCGTTCGAAGGAACGCTCTCCGCTGCATACAGAACCCAACGTCCGGGCAGTCAAATAAAACGTGGTCAGCACCAGGTGCCGACACAGCCCGAGAAACCGTCGCGTGGCTCGTCTTACAGTCGACGTCGATCGCCCGTCCCACCGGTCAGAGCGCTGGCGAGTGCGCCCTCGAGAACGACGTCATCGCCGAGATCGGTGACGCGAATCTCGGGCATGTTGGTCATCACCATCTCCGAGACGCGGTCGCGGATGGCGTCGACGACCAGTTCCTCGTTGTGCAGGGCAACGGCCCCGCCAAAGGAGATCACGATCGGTGCGAACGAGTGGATCACGTTCGTCACACCGATCGCGTTCCAGTGGGCGAGTTGCTCGATCACGTAGTCGGCCAGTTCGTCCTCACCGGCAAAGTCGAAGACGTCTTTGGCCGTAAAGTCGGGCTCCTCGAGCGGGAGGTCGGTCGTGATCGTCGGGTCGTCCTCGGCGAGCAGACGAGTGTAGTTCGGAATCCCGTTACCCGAGCAGTAGGCTTCCCAGTGACCGTCGTGGCCACAGCCACAGGTCAGGCGCTCACGTGGATCGACGACGTAGTGACCGACCTCGCCCGCATTGCCGTCCCAGCCACCCATGATATCGCCGTCACAGCAGACGCCGGCACCGATCCCCGAGGAGATGGTGATGTAGACCATGTCATCAGGGTTGCGGTCGGCGTGAAACCGCTCGCCGATAACGCCCGCAGTGGTGTCGTTGTGCAGGTGGACCTCGTCGCTGTCGATCAGTTTTTCGACCGGCCCCGTCAGCGGGATGCGATCGATCGAATCCGGTAGGTTTGCGGGATCGATCACCGTCCCCTCCGCGAGGTCGAACGGGCCGATCGAACCGATTCCAGCAGCGACGATCGACTGAGGAGCGATCCCAGCATCACTACAGGCACTCCGAACCGTGCGAAGTACGCCCTCTGTGACGTCAATCCCCGTTGGACCGCGTGGTGTGGGCCGACGGTCTATGCCGACCGTCGTTCCATCGTCCGTCGCGACGGCGGCCCGAACGTTCGTCGCGCCGAGATCGACGCCCGCGTAGTAGTCCATCTTATCCTAAAGACGACCGTCACCGTACTTAACTACACAGATCGTACTCGACAACGAGTAACCGTTCCAATAGATCTGGCGTTCTGTTTACTCGAGTCGACGGTCACGCGTCGGACAGCGGTACACGTATGGTAGTTTGTGACATGGTCATACGTATGACCACCGACGACCCACCGACCGAGACGGAGACAGAGCCAGTGGCATCACTCAGTGAGACGGAGTGCAACGCGCTCCACGAGGTCGAACTCGGCCTCGAGTGGATCCAGCGCGCGCACGGAAGCCTCCTCGAGTTCCACCACGCGACGGGCCACGGAATGGACCATCTTCGCGAGGCAGAAATACTGCTCAGAGCCACTGGCCACGACGAACTCGCCGACACGATCCGAGACGAACTCCTCCCCCACGGCGTCGTCGACGAGCATCGCTGGTCGTACGACGTCCTCGAGAACTATCAGGAGACGTTGCTGGCGGAATCGAGGGCAGTCGAGCGACGGGTACGGCGTGAACTGGCTGACGGAGAGCGCCACGTCCGAGAACGTCGGCAAGAACGAGCGTGGAAAGAACGGGCCAGCAAGCCATAGTGTTCCAGCATCGTCGACCTGATCGAATGGGAAAAGCGTCGGTGTCGGCTGATACAGGCTGCCTACTCCATCACGTCGAGATCACGGAAGTACGTGACCGGACACGGTGCCTGCAGGATGATCTCCTGTGAGACGGAGCCGAGGACGGCCTTTTCTGCGGGCGAGCGCCGTCGGCCGCCGACGACCATTCGGTCGGCATCGACATCGATCGCCATGTCGACGACCTTGCTGCTGACCTCGCCAAGTGCGCCCCGGACCTCGTACTCGACGCCGGCATCGGCGAAGATTTCCTCGAGGTCGCCGACCGGTGAGCGTTTGGCGGCGACTTCGTCGGGGTCGACGTCGTCGACACGAGCGTCGAAGCCGAGGTCGTCGTGGATGTCTTCGTACTCGTCTTCCGTGAAGGCGTGGCCGATCACGACCTTCGCATCGAGTGGTTCTGCGATCTCGAGGACGGTGTCGGCGAGTTCCTCGGCGCGGACGGTATCCATCGGCCCGACTGCAAGCAGTATCGTATCGATCGCCATGTCAGCACAGTGGTAGTGCCACCTGCTTAAGTATTCTTGTCGGCACAGTATTCCGGCGATCGCCGGCGACGGCTATATGCGAGTGTCCCGAACACGGGTCGAAACGAAGGACCGACCGAGCGTCGACTCATACGGACTGTTGTCGTCACGTACCGCCGATCACCGACTCCATCGCGGGCGATCGGCGGTACATCGGTACAGCAGACCGTATCACTCATCGTTTCTGACGAACGTCACTGGACACGGTGCCGACAGGAGGACTTCCTGTGCCGTCGAGCCGAAGACCGCCTTTCCGGTCGGCGAGCGCCGTCGGCCGCCAACGACGACTCGGTCCGCGTCGACGCTGGTGGCGAGGTCGACGATCGTCGGCCCGTGTTCGCCGATCGCCCCGCTCACATCGTAGTCGATGTCGTGCTCGTCGAACACTGCGGTGAGATCGTGGATCGTCGAATGTCGTCGTGCGACCTCGTTGGGGTCGATCTCGTCGTCCCCGGCGGCGAAGTCGAGCCGTGAGACCACCTCGTCGTACTCGTCGTCTGTAAAAACATGTGCAAGCGAGACGGTCGCGTCGGCCGGTTTGGCGACCTCGACGACGGCTGCAGCCAGTTCGTCGAGTCGATCAGCGTCACCGGGGCCCACAGCAAGGAAAACGGTATCTAGTGTCACAGAACGACTATCCCGACGATCCTATTTAAATTCTGGACGTCCTGTCAAGCCAGTGTCTGATAGCGAGGTCGCCGCCTCGAGGTCCGGTCCCGAGTGCTTTTCCACCCAGTCGGCGATGGTGCTGTATGGACGGACCCGACCTCGAGGGACGGACGGTGCTCGTGACGGGCAGTGCAAAAGGCGTCGGCCGCGAACTCCTGCTTTCGACGGCCGACTGCGGGGCGAAGACGGCCGTTCACTATCACTCGAGCGCAGATGCAGCCAGCGAGGTGGCCGCGGAAGCAACAGCACGCGGCGCGAACGACTCGATGACGGTTCAGGGAGACGTCACCGATCCCGAAAGCGTCGATGAGCTCTTTGCGGCCGTCGAAGCCGAACTGGGGTCGATCGACGTGCTCGTGAACAACGTCGGCGATTTCGCACCCAGCCACTGGGCCGACCTCGAGTTCGACACGTGGACTCGAGTGCTCGAGACCAACCTCAACGGCACCTATCTCTGTTCGAAGCGCGCACTGCCGGCGATGCGCGAGCAGTCGTACGGCCGGATCGTCAACATCGGCTACGCCTCGAGCGAGCAGGGACTGGTCAGCCCGAAGAACTTCCCCTATTTCGTCGCGAAAGCAGGCGTGTTGATGTTTACGCGGATGCTCGCGGCCGACACGCAAGACGACGGGATCACAGTCAACGCCATCTCACCGTACGTCGTCGAAAACTCCGACGAGTTCCCCGCTGACCTTCCTCGAGGTCGACCTGCGAGCTTCGAGGATCTGATCGCCCCGCTGTATTTTTTCCTCGATCCGGATAGTGGGTACATCAGCGGCGAAAACATCGAAGTCGACGGCGGCTGGTTACCCGAGACGGTTTGAGTTGGCATGACTCGTTTGGCAGCGGGTTGAAACCTCGGTGCGACCAACGTTGTGTATGGTACTTCCGATCGCGATGGGGTGGCGGCACCTGTTGTTTGCCAACTGGCCCGTCGAGCCCGACGTCGTCGCGACACGACTTCCCGACGGCCTCACAGTCGATACGTACGACGGTCGAGCGTGGCTCTCGGTCGTTCCGTACCTGAACGTCGACGTTCGTCCGCGCGGGGTTCCCGGCGGTGTTGGGTTCGAGTTGCCCGAACTCAACCTCCGAACGTACGTCACGTGCGACGGCGAGCCCGGCATCTACTTCTTCAGTCTCGACGCCGAGGGCGTTCTCGGCGTCGTCGGCGCGCGTCTCTTTCATCACCTGCCGTACTACGCCGCCGACATCGACATGACCGCAGCCGACGGCGCGATCGCGTTCGAAAGTGAGCGTCGCCATCCGGGTGCGTTCCCCGCGACGTTTTCCGGGACGTACGAGCCAGTCGGCGAGCCGTTCGTTCCCGAGCCTGACTCGCTCGCGGCGTTTCTCACCGAACGCTATCGCTACTATACGACGGGGCGCGACGGATCGATCCGCTACGCCAATATCGACCACGAGCCGTGGACGCTCCGAGGGGCGTCGGTGACGATCGAGGCGAACACGCTGTTCGAGGCCAACGGGTTCGAGCCACCCACGGACTCCCCGATCTGTTACTACAGCCGCGGCGTCGATATCACCTCCTCGAGAAATCGTCGCTGGCGGTAAGCTACGCGAGCGGTCTCGCGAGGAACGATCGATATACCATGCTCGCGGCCGTCGCTCCAACCGATGACGACTGGAACGATCCGCGCGATCCACGTCGCCGCCGAACAGGGCGCGCCGATGGAACCTCGCGAGTCAGTGCGTGCAGTCGCTGGCCGCGGTCTCGAGGGTGACCGCTACTTCGACACCGAGGGGACCTTCGCCGACCGGGCGGGCAGCGACTGCACGCTGATCGAATGCGAGACGCTCGAGGCGGTCGAGTGCGACTACGACCTCGACCTCGAGGACGGCATCCATCGTCGGAATCTCACGACCGAGGGAGTCGCGCTGAACCACCTCGTCGGCGAGCAGTTCCGGGTCGGCGACCTCCTCTGTGAGGGAACCGAACTCTGCGAGCCGTGTTCGTATCTCGAGGGCCATCTCGAGCGAGAAGGCGTTCGTGAGGCGCTCGTCCATCGTGGTGGACTTCGCGCGCGGATTCTCGAGGGTGGCGTTGTCCGACTCGGAGCCGCTGTTGAACGAGTGTAGATTTCCGGCGATCATCCGGATATGTTCGGTGAGCCAACTAGGGAGACAAACCTAAACATACATTCCTGCGAGCGCTAAGAGTCACAGCATGAACGAGCCGGGAGTCCAATCACTGATGGATCAGGAGACGCTCGACCAGCGGGTCCGCGATGGGGAAACCCCGGAGTGGGTCGCCGATCACTGGGCGTCGTTTCAGGAGGGATTGCTCGGCGAACGAAACGAGAGCCCGTTCCCGTGTTACTTCGGCGTCGAGTCGGTCCAGCAGGGTGAGCCGCTCTACACCGCTGTCCCCTCGATGAGCGACGCCGACGCGCTGTTGACGCTGCGGGATCGAATCCTCGAGTATCTCGAGGTCTATCAGGACCACTCCGAGCGGGCGTCGCTCGTCACGTTCTTCAAGCCGCCCGAAACACCGCTCTCGGAGCAAGAGTACCACGAGGCGCTGTGGCACATCCTCCAGACGCTGCACCTGCACGACCCAGAGCCGTGGCCAGAGGAGATCCCGACCGATCCCGACGACCCACACTGGGAGTTTAGTCTCGGCGGCGAGCCGATGTTCCCCACCTGTCGAGCACCGTTTTACGACCGGCGAAAGAGCCGCTACTGTCCGATCGGCCTCGAGATCACGTTCCAGCCGCGGGCGCTGTTCGAGAACCTCGGTGTGACAGCTGACACCGACGCCGGCCAGAACGCTCGCGACGTTATCCAGGATCGGATCGAGGAGTACGACGGCGTCTGTCCACACGCCGATATCGGCGATTGGGGCGTTGAGGGCGACCGCGAGTGGCACCAGTATATGTTGTCAGCAGACGAGGAACAGGCACCGTCGGCGTGTCCGATGACGGTCACGCGAGAGCACCCGAAACCCGCCGCTCGGCTGCCATGACCGACGTCGAAAACGAGCACGACGCCGACCGCTTCGAGGACGCCGTGCTCGTATTGATCGACTTCCAGACGGGGTTCGACGACCCGACATGGGGAACACGGAACAATCCCGACGCCGAAGCGAACGCCGCGCGACTGCTCGAGCGCTGGCGGGAGACGGGGCGACCAGTCGTCCACGTCCGTCACGACTCGACCGAGCCCGACTCGCCGCTTCGGGGCGACGAGGACGGGTTCGCGTTCAAACCGGAGACGGCACCGCTCGAGGAGGAGCCGACGATGGCAAAATCGGTCAACAGTGCATTCATCGGGACAGATCTCGAGGAGTGGCTCCGAGACGAGGGACACGAGACGCTCGTTATCGTGGGGCTGACGACTGACCACTGCGTCTCGACGAGCACCCGAATGGGGGAGAATCTCGGCTTCGACGTCGCCGTCGTCGCCGACGCGACAGCGACGTTCGACCGGAGCTACGACGGCGACCACTTCGACGCGGAGACGGTCCACCGAACCGCGCTGGTCCACCTCGAGGGCGAGTTCGCGACAGTGATGACGACGGCTGACCTGCTCGAGTGAGCGGGTTGGATGAGTCCGTTTAGACCGTTCCAATATTCTCGACGGCAACGATGATCGCCAGCGTCGCAGCGAACCCGACGCAGATACCCGAGACGAGTTCGGTCCGACCCCGTTTTGGGAGTGCGTCGCCCGCGTCGAGTCCGGCGGGGAGGAACTCGGTGACGACGAGATAGAAGAGGGCACCAGCGGCGAACCCGAAGCTGAGTGCTAACAGCCCCTCGAATGTACTGACGAAAGTGTAGGCGAGCACTGCGCCGATCGGCTGTGGGAGTCCGGAGAAGACCGCCCAGCCGAGGACTTTCCATCGGTCCATCCCGTAGGCGATCAACGGAATCGCGATCGCAAGCCCTTCCGGGACGTTCAGTATCGAGATCGCAATCCCCATGAACACCGCCAGCGCGGGCAGTGCCAGGCCGGCAATTTCGACGCTGGCGTCGGTTCCCAGATCGACGAACGCGACGCCGACGGCGATCCCTTCCGGAATGCTATGGATCGTCAACACGCCAACGGTCAAAATGACCGTTCTCGAGTCGACCGACGAAACCGTCCGCGGGGAGAACTCGTACCCCGCAACGACGCGGTCGGCAAGAAAAACGAACCCAACGCCGGCGAGCACGCCGAACAGGACGTGGACGGGCGCGCCCTCGGCGAGCGCCTCACCGAGCAACCCGAACAGGGACGCCGAGAGCAAAATGCCGACGGCAAGCCCCCACAGCACGACGAGCCAGCGGTCGCTGATTCTCTGGACAACGAAGAACGGAGCGACGCCCAGCCCCGTGGCGAGCCCGGTGATGAGGCCGACAACGAAGACGAGCGCCAGTTCGGTTCCGAGGGTCATCAAAACGCTATACTGCTGGATGACACCCGACACTCATATATCCCGTTACTTGCGCTGAGACCGGCCATCGATGACAGTGTCACAGCACTCGAAAGCGCATGACACAACTATACGCCTGCTCGGTGTCGGGTGCCGTATGCACGTCGCAGTCGCCGGCACGTTCGGGCCGATCCACGACGGGCATCGAACCCTCTTCGAGCACGCGCTGCGCTTCGGCGAGGACGGCGTCGTCGTCGCGCTGACGAGCGACGAACTCGCCGCCGAAACACGCGACGAGCCACGTCCGATTCCGTCCTTCGACGAGCGTGTGCAAGCGGTAACCGACGAGATCGCCGCCCTCGACGAGTGGGACCGTAACGTCGAGATCCGGACACTGACCAGCGAACACGCCATCGCGACCGAAGATCCTGCAATCGACGCGCTGGTCGTCTCACCCGAGACAGCACCCGAACTCGAGGTCATCAACGACCGCCGGCGCGAGCGTGGGTTCGAGCCGCTGTCAGGGATCGTCGCGCCGTACGTCCTCGCCGACGACGGCGAACGCATCTCCTCGACGCGAATCGTCAACGGAGAGATCGACGAGTACGGTACCGTCCTCGAGTGACGGCGACGCGACTGCGCCTCGAGACCGGATGATGACACAATAGTAATGGATGCGGAGACAGTCAGTCAAGCTAATGAGTACAGATCGACGACCCTTGTTGTTCGTTCTTCTCGGCAGTGCGCTGCTCGTCACAGTAGTGATCCATCTCTCGTTTATCCCGCAGTATTTCCCCGATGATGTGTTCATGACTGGGCTGGCGCTCGTCGCCGGCTGGGTCACGTATACGCTCGTCTTTTACGTGGCTGGACGGCTTCAATCGAGTCCTCGAGAGCTGCCAAGCATGCGGACCGCAGATATCGGTATTGCGCTCTTTCTCGTCTCGCTGTTGCTCGGGGCTGCACTCGATTCGTTCGGCTTTACGCCCGAAGCAATCCTCGAGGCGTACGTCGTGCCCGCGATCGGGATCTACGTCGGCCTCGCGCTGCTTGGCTGGTCGATCGGCCGCCGAACGGAGGCGATCAACGAGATCGTCAAGCAGTGAACGGCCAGGTGACGATCTGAGTCTTGGCGGTGGTCGAAACCGCCGGTCGCGACGAGTCGATGGCGACGGACTCGCTTGCAGTCGGGCACCAACGTCACCAGTCACCCTCGCGAAGGGGCGGGACAGGCTGAGCGCTAACACCCAGCGTCGCTCCCCCTTTGCTTTGCTCAGTCACGAAATCGGATATCGTCGGACGATCCCGGGGAACTTCCCTCGGATGGCTACAGCTTAGTCCGACTCAGTCCCGGAGTTCGCCACGAAAACGGGGATGTCGCCGAATCGAACGATGTGGTCGGTGACACTCCCCATCGCCATCCGCTGGACACCGCCCCGGCCGCGGGTCGCCATGACGATGAGATCGACGCCGACATCGTCAGCGTACTCGAGCAGTTCGTGCTCCGGTGGCCCCTCGAGGACGGTCCCCGTCACCTCGAGATCGGCTGCCTCGGCTCGTTCGACGATCGTGTCGACGTACGCCTGGGCCTGACCGCGCATCGCGTCTTCGGCACTCGCGGCGTCGCCCGGGAGTCGGAGCTCTCCTAGTGGGCCGGTGTCGGCGACACAGACGACGTGCACCGCCGCGTTGTGGACAGTTGCGAGCTCGATAGCGGTTTCGGCGGCACTCTCGGCGTGTTCGCTGCCGTCGGTCGGGATCAGGATCGTCTCGAACATCGTACAGCCAGATACAGCGAGAGCCGTCAAATTCCTGCCGAATGATAGTGCGTCTCCATCGAACGCTGCGCAGTCAGTGTCGACGCGCCCACAGGATGAGACGCGGTCACGCCAGACACCCGGGACAGCACCGTCTCACTCCGTCGCTTCGAGCACCGTTCGATACTGGGCAACGACATCGTCTTTCGGTGGCCCATCGAACCGGAGGTCGCCATCGACGATGACCGTAAGCCGATCGAGACGATCGGCAAACGCAGCGACGTTGTGTGTCGAAACGACGACCGTTCGATCATCCGTCTGGTAGGTCTCGAGAAACGACCGGATGCGCCGTCGGGAGTAGTCGTCGACGTCGGCCAGTGGCTCATCGAGCAACAGAAACTGTGGGCGCTTGACCAGCGCAAGCGCGAGGTCGAGTTTCTTGCGAAACCCACCCGACAGCTCCGCGGCACGTCGGTCGGCAGCGGGCTCGAGCCGCAGCTCCTCGAGCAGTGTTTCGAGCCATGTCTTCGGCGGCGGCTCAGCAGCGAAGCCACGGAAGATCTCGAGGTTTTCGCGGACGGTCAGCGCGGGATAAAATCGCGGCTCCTGAAAGCTGTAGCCGACAGTCGCAGCGCTGTCGCGTTCGATCCGGCCACTCGAGGGACGGGTGAGTCCCGCAAGCAGCGCGAACAGCGTCGTCTTCCCGGAGCCATTGGGTCCGATCAGGCCGTGGAACGTGCCCGGACAGAACGTAAGCGAGAGCCCCTCGAGTGCGGTCGTCTCCCCGTAGCGTTTCGTGACGTCGACGAGCGTGAGCCCGTCAGTGTCGGTGGCTTTCGCTCGGTCGTGGCCGGACGAACGTTCGGTGCGGTCGTCGGAGGGCGGATCACTGTCAGTCATGCGTTAGCGTCTCCGTTGATAGACCACCAGAGCGAGTTTCAGGACGACGAGCGAGACGAGCGCCGTCGCGACGAGCCACAGCAGATAGTCAGCGTACAGCGAGGCCGATGTGTCCCGCAGCATCGTACTCCGGGTCGTGACTGCAGAGTAATGTGTCGGGAGCGCGCGTGCGATCGTCCGCTGGCTCGTCGAGAAGAAGCCGACCGGATAGACGAGACTCGAGAGCCCGAAGACGGCGAGTGCGAGCCCGAGATTGACGAACAGCGCCGACTGGCGGAGGCCGAGTACAAAGAGGACGGCCAGCCCGATGGCTGCGAGATACCAGAACGTCAGCCCGAGGACGGCGAGCGTCGCCGGTGAGAGAACAGCCACGTCGTAGCCGAGCCACGTCGTTACGACGGCGACGACCGCCGCTGGGACGATGAGTGCCCCGCCATAGAAAAGGAGTTTGCTCGCGACGACCGTCTCGAGTCGGGATTCGGTCTGTAAGCGATCGAGCACCAGTCGCTCGGAGCGAACCTGATACGGTAGATACACCAGTGCATAGAGAGTGACGAACGCGAACAGGCCGGTCGGCACGAGAAACTCAGAGAGGCTCCGTGGCTCGCCGACGCGTTCGTGGTCGACGGAGACGTCGGCTGGGACGGCCTGATCGAACTCGGACTCTGCGAGGCCGATACTCTCGTTGACCGGCTCTTCGAACGGGACGAACGCATGATCGGAGACGATCGTCACGTTCGCCTCGTTACCCTCGACCATGACGTCACTCGGGACGGAAACCACCAGATACACCTCCTCACGCTGGAGCGCCTCGCGTGCATCAGCCGAGGAATCGTACTCGAGTGGCGTCGCAAACGCGACCAGTCCGGCCTCGGCGATCGCGACATCGTCGTCGGTCGCGTCCCCTTCGGCGACGACACCAACCGGAACGTCACGCGGGATCGTCTGCTCGAAGACGGCGGTTCCAGCGACGATTCCGCCCGGAAGCACGACGAGCAAGACGAGGATCAACCCCAGATTTCGCCGGACCGTGATCGACTCCTTGCGGAGCAACGCGAGGAGATCCATGCGATGTTACACCTCATCAAGCAACGCAAAGACAGCGTTGGCGTCGCCCTCGTAGACCACTTCGACCACAGTCTCGTCCCGTGAGATCATAACGTCCTCGCGAGCCGCCTCGAGTTCAGCGTCGAGCTCACCGAGCACCGGCAGTGCACCGTTGAGAACCGTCTCGAGTTCCGTGGCATCGCGTTCGTCGCCGACGTGGAACCGAACCTCGAGTGCGACGCCCGCTTCAACGGCAGTGTAGCTTCGGCCGACGGCCTCGACTTCGTCAAAGATGTCGGTGTTTAGCCCGACCAGTGACGCATACTCCGCAGGAATGGGCGAGCCGGACGACTCCGAAGCGACGGCTATCTGTGCGCCACGAGCGTCGTCGTATGCGTCACGAATCGGCCCAGAGACAGCAGCCGCGTCGTCGGAGTGAATCGCGAGTGAGGCCCGAACAGCGTCCACGTCGCCGACGATGAACCGTCCGTCGCCGCAGACGCCGAGCGCCGACGGTTCGAGGGCCGCCTCGCTCGAGTCCTCGGCCGGCGTCTGTGCTGGCTCGTAGCGGGCTGGCTCGTCCTCGTCGGTCACGCGTTCGTACTCGTGGCCCGTCGTCTCCTCGAGCGATTCGACGACGTGGGCTTCGGTCCAGTCACTCTCGAGGATGGCAGTGGTGTCGGACTCGGCGTCAGCCACGGCGAACACCAACACCTCGGCTGCCGCGAGCGGACCGAGTCCGGTTTGGGCTTCGATGGACGCCGTCACACCGTCGACGTGGTCCGGATCGACGGTTGCGAGGTCGTCGAGCACCTGCTGGGCGTCGTCGGCGGCCGCGATTGCACTCGTATCGAGGTGCGTGAGGACGGTCGAATCAGCGGGTGCGTGGGCGACGAGGTCGTCGGTTGTGTCGGTGTCCTCGTCGTCGAAGAAACGAGTACAGCCAGCCGTTGCGGAGACGAGCGCGACTCCAGCGGCAAGCACCGCTCGTCTCGAGAGGGCAGCGCCAGCAGCAGTGTGGCGTCGCGAGCGGGGTGACATCGTGTCAGTTCTCATAGTAGATGGTCATTAACCGTTTGGGTGTCTGCGACGACAGGGAGTCAACTACCCCGCCCTACTGCGTTTCTTGTCCGCTCACGTGGGCTGTGATGCTCTTTGAAGACGGGGACACCGCCTGCAAAAGTTGAAACGGTTACAGGAAACTGCCGAGACTGAGCCGTTCTTTTGCGAACGTCGCGAGCATTGGGATGTCGCGTGGCTCGAGCAGCTTCGCGATGGCAGGGATGTTACCGCGGTTTGCTTTCGTGAGTGTGTCGTCGTCGAGCCGACGGAGGTCGGCCATAAGCTGGTCGTATCGCTCGTTCGGCGCGAGATAGAGCAGTTGGGTCATCAGCAGCCGCTTTCGGTGATTCGGTGCAACGTCACGACGCCAGAGGGTATCGTACACCTCGAGGTTCTCGGCGGTTGGCTCGAGGTCGCCGTGTTTGAGACAGGTGTCGGCGGCGGCGGCGGCCATGCGGCCGGACTGCATGCACTTGTTGATCCCTTCGCCCCACAGCGGGTCGACCGTCGGGACGGTGTCGCCGATCGCCATGAACCGGTCGGTGTGGAGTTTCCCTGGCGGCTGGATGTGTGCAGAGCCGCGGTGTTGTTTCCCCTCGAGTCGCTCGGCGTCCCGGAACCGCGGGTCGGTGTCGAGCCAGTGGGTGAGGTAGTCGTCGATCGAGAAGTCGTCGCGTGCATACTGCTCGTGACTACCGTTCTGGATGTAACAGAGGCCGACCTTGGCGGTATCCTCGCCGGTGTGGAAGATCCACGAGTAGCCGCCGGGAGCGATCTCATGGTCCAGTCGAAGCATCATCGCGTCGTGGAGGTCCGCAAAGCCGGGACGGTCGATATCGATTCCCTCGAACTCGTACTCGATACCGATCGCGTGGTTCTCGCGTTTGAGGTCGACAACGCCGAGTTTCTTCGCGAGTGGTGCGGCCGGCCCCGTCGCGTCGATGATGATCTCGCCGTAGACCTCCTCGTCGCCGTTGTATCTGACGCCGATGATCTCACCGTTTTCCATGATCGGTGCGGTGACGCGCGCGTCGAAGCGATACTCCGCGCCATCGGCGCGGCTGTCTTCGACGAGGAACCGTTTGAAGTCGGCGAACTCGAGGACGGCACCAGGCTGTTCGCGAACGTAGTGGTTCGTCGGGGACTCGAGGACGACGCTATCGGTGTACTGCATCACGACATCGTCCGGAATCCCGAACGACGACATCATGGAGGGGAAGGTGCCAGCGGTCGATTTGTTGCTCTGGCGCGGGAACTCGTCTTCGGACTCGGTCTCGAGGACCACGACGTCGTAGCCCCGGGCAGCGAGGTCGCGTGCACACTGGCCGCCGGCCGGCCCGGCACCAGCGATGACCACATCGTAGCGGTTGTTCATAACGTCGAGACTATTTCGGAGCCACATTAGTTTATTCAGTCGCGACGGAATAACGGCTTCCAAACACATATTTTATATTTAATATTAACCATAATAGGTTGACACGGACGAGTGAAACGGTCGCCATACCGTGTCATCAACCCACATGGACGAGACTATCGAACGATCGTGACGGGCGTCGGCGCCCGGCGGGCGATCCGTTCTGCGACGCTGCCGAGGAGCACCCGCGAGATGCCATCCCGGCCGTGACTGCCGACGACAATGCGATCGACCGCAGACTCAACAGCGTAGTCGACGATCGACGCCGCAGGCTGGCCGACCAGAAGCTCCGTTTCGATCTCACAGCCGCGTTCAGCCGCGCGTTCGCGGGCGGCATCGAACAGTTCGTCTGCACGCTCTCGACGGCGCTCACGCATCGTCTCCGAGCCGAGATGGGCGAGCTCACCGTACTCGCTCCGGCTCAGATCGATAACGTGGACCACGGTGACGGCATCGTCGGGATGGTTCTCGAGGACGTACTCGAGGGCGTTCCACCCCGGTTCCGAGTCGTCGAGCGCGATCAGCAGTTCCATATCTGACCGTTAGGCGGGGAGCCACTTCACTCCCGGTCTCGGTGATCAGTCACTCGACGCAGCTGTGTGTGGAACGCTACCCGCAACTGATCGAAGCCACGCCGCTCGATCCGTGGCCTCGAGTGCCGCCGAGGCAGCCCCCGTCGCATCCACACCGCACGCGAAGGCCTGCTCAACGTCTGCAGCCGTCCGGATCCCGCCCCCAACGAACACCCTCGTCTGCGGGTTCTCGGTTGCGACCATGTCGACGAACGCCTCGATTCGCTCCGGGTGTGTTCGGACCATCCCTGACTCGCTGGCGATGTCGTCGGGTCGTTCGAAGAGCAGACAGTCGGGATCAAACGTCAGGGCGGCCCGACCTTGCTCGAGGCTGTTGACACAGACGATCGACTCGAGGCCGCGGTCGGCACAGCGATCGACTGCGCGGGCCACGTCGGCGAAGGTGGCCTCGTTCTGTGGATGGTTGATGAAGACGGCGTCAGCGCCGGCCGCTGCGACCGTCTCGTACGTCGTCGCTCCCATCACGGCGTTCTCAGCGAGCGTCGCAGCCTGAGCGACCACAGGGAGCGCCGTTCGCTCGGCGACGAGTCGGAGATCGGTAAGCTGTGGGGCAACAGCGAACTGGCGCCCCGTGTCGTCTCGGACACGCTCGACCGTCCGGGCGAACGCAAGCCCGTCCTCGCCGACCGTCTCCGTGGCCGTCTTGAAATTAATCAGAAAGTACGGATACTCGAGTACCATCGACTGCCGTCACTCGGAGTAGCCTTCCTGGAGGAACGCGCCTTCGGTCTCGTAGATCGAGACGAGTTCCTCGAGGAACTCTTCGTAGGTTTCGTCTTCCTCACAGTGGTCGTCGATTCGATCCTTCAGGTCGTCGCTGATTTCGATCGTGTGGGTCATGGCTGTCACGAAGCAGTGCTTCGGTTGTATCCTCACCAACCAGCATCAAATAGGTCGGGGGCACACCGACAGCACCCTGCCGATATCAGGCTCGAAACCGGCGACACCCGACGTGAGCGACCCGCGGCCGTCTCGTGCCGGCCGAACAGGTATCGGCGTGGTTGTGAACGGATGGGGCATGAACGCAACATTGACCGACGACGACGTCGGCAAGACGGTCGTCGATGCAGCGGGGAAAGAACTCGGCATCGTCGCGAAAGTCGACAATGGACGCGCTGCCGTCGATCCGAATCCCTCGATCGCAGAGCACGTGTTCGCGTCGCTGGGAATCGAAGGCGAGGACGAGGAAGACTACGTCGTCACGGAGTCGATGCTCGAGTCGGTGGGCAGCGAAATCGTCCTTCAGGGAACGATCTGAGCCGGCAAAACCGACGCCAGAACGCCGACCGCAACTCGCTAATGAGAGCGGGTCGCATGACTGAGTATGAACGTCACGCCAGGACCAACGGCGGTGCCACCAGCGGTCAGGGAAGCGATGGCTGACCCACAACCGAATCCGGATATCGAGGCCGCGTTCGCGGAGCGCTACGCCGACGTCTGTGCGAAACTCGAGACGATCTATGACACGTCCCACGACGTCGTCGTCCCCGGCGGCGAAGGCATCCTCGGCCTCGAGGCGGCGATCGCCTCGCTGGTCGCGCCCGGCGACCGCGTGCTCTGTATTTCCAACGGCCTCTACGGCGACGGCTTCGCCGACTTCGTCGAATCCTACGACGGCGACGCCGACCTCGTCTCTGTCCCATACGACGAGCCCTACGACCTCGAGGCCATCGCAGCGGCGCTCGAGGCGGCCGCCGCCGATGGCGAGCCGTACACGCTGGCGACGATGGTCCACTGCGAGACACCAACGGGGACGCTCAACGACCTCGAGCCAGTGCTTGACTTGCTCGACGACCACGACGTGTTGAGCGTCGTCGACGCCGTCTCCTCGCTTGGCGGGACGCCGGTGCCAAGCGACCGAATCGACGTCTGTCTCGGGGCCTCCCAGAAGTGTTTCAGCGCGCCGCCGGGGCTGACGACGGCGGCGATCAGCGACCGCGCGTGGGACGCGATGGACGCCCGCGAACCGTCGTCGCTCTATACGAACTTCCTGCCGTGGCGAGACGTCTCCGAGGGGTTCCCATATACGCATCTGAGTGCAAACGTCGCCGCACTCGACGTCGCGCTCGACTTGCTCCTCGAGGAAGGGCTCGAGGACGTCTACGCGCGCCACGAAACGGCTGCAAAACGCTGTCGCGAGCGCGGCACCGAACTCGGCCTCGAATGCTATCCCGACCCCGAGCGGCGGTCGCCGACCGTGACGGCGTTTTGGCTGCCGGGCGAGGCGAAACGAGTTCAACAGCAAGTTGCCGACGAGGAGGATGTCGTGCTGGCGACCGGGCTGGGCGACATGGCCGACGACATCCTTCGGATCGGCCATATGGGGTACAACGCCGACCTCGAGACGGTCGAGCGAGCGATGGACGCCCTCGACGCTGTGCTGGAGTGATACCACCGACGACACGACCGGGTAGTCGACGGTGATTTTTTACTTGGCTATGACACACGTCTACACATGGCAAAAGAAGGGCAGATCGCGGTCGTTCATTACACCGCCCGGCTGGTCGACGGCCCCGATTCAGGAGCGATCGTCGACACAACAGACGTCGACATCGCACGGGAAGAAGGGATCTACCACAACCACCGTGATTACAAACCGCTCGAGTTCCGTGTCGGGGACGGTGGCGTCGCCCCCGTCCTCGAGGACGTCGTTCAGGACCTCGAGCCGGGTGAGACACGGACCGAGGTCGCCGACCCCGAACGGGCCTTCGGTACGTACGACGAGCGTGAGGTCCACGAGCTCGAGTCCGACGCCGTCGCGGAGCTGGTCGGCGAGGTGCCCGAGGAAGGAAGCCTCGTGACGACCGAGGACAACCGGACCGGCTGGGTGACGGCCGTCGACGACGACCGCGTGGTGCTCGATTTCAACCACGAACTGGCAGGTGAACGACTCGAGGTCGAGGTCAGACTGCTCGACGTATACGGTGAGCCGGGCGATGACAGCGCGAAAACCTGGGAGAAAAAGTACGGGACGCGTCGTTCGGAGTGATTACATTTCGACGGTCACATCGACGCCGTGTTCTTCGTAGGTGTTGAGACAGTAGCCACCCATCTCGTAAGGGAACGTGTCGTCTTCGACCGTGATCTGTCCGTCCTCGATGTCGGAGATGGTCCGTGGCTGGGAGCGGCCGAGTTCGTCGGTTGCTCGTGAGTAGAGGGTGTACTCACCTTCCTCTTCGGGGTCCCACATGTAGCGGAACTGTCGCCAGGCGTAGGGGCCGTTGTCCTCGCCGAAGAACTCCGCGTTCTCCCAAGTCTCGCCGCCATCGGCGGAGACCTCGACCTCGGCGACCTCGTCGTCACCGGCCCAGGCGACGCCGATGACCTCTATCATGCCGTCTTCCTCCCGTGGCTCGACCGTGTCGTCGATGCCGGGGTAGCCGATTAGCGACTTTACGTTCTGGTCGTAGATGTACGGCGGAACCTCCATCTCGCCGCGGTCTTCCATATCCATCTGTTCTCGCGTATCGAACTCGTCGATGGACTCGACGCGGATCGACTCCTGGCCCTCGGCGAGGATACGGTAGGAGTTCTGTTGCCAGTGGAGGTACTGCTCGTAGTCGTCGGTCTCGTAGTCCTCGTGGAAGAGTTCCTCGTCGTCACCCATCATCATCCGCTCCATCACTTCGATCTCCGAGAGCCACTTGACGTTGTTGTTGCCGTACCAGCCGGGGACGACGACGCGGACAGGGTGGCCGTGTTCGGCGGTCATCTGCTCGCCGTTCATCTCGTAGGCGAGGATGCAGTCTTCCATGACCTTCTGCATCGGGATCGACCTGGCGAATACGTCTTCGCCCTCAGGATGGTCGTCGCCGGCGAACATTACCCACATCCCGTCGCTCGTGTCGGCACCGTACTCCTCCATAATCTCGCTCATCGGCGCGCCGGTCCACTCGGCGTTGCCGACCGCGCCGTATATCCACGGATTGCCGCCGATTTCCGGGTCGAAAAACGATCGCCCGTTACCCGAACACTGCATGACGTGGGTGACCGTCTCCGTCGAGAACTCCTCGCGGAGTTCTGCCATCGTGAGATCGGCCTCCTCGTCGATCATCCCACCAAGCGAGATTTCCCACTCGTCTTCCTCGATCCGGGGGGCGAGATAGTGGTTTCGGATGTAGTGTTCCTCGGATTGTGTGATGTACTCGGTGTACGTTTCTCGTTGGGCAGCCTCCGCGTTCTCCGGATCCGCCGAATGAACCAGCAAGCCGGGGAACTTCTCCTCTAAGTACTCCCGATCACCGGGTTCGGGTTCGCCGTTGTCGTCATCGTCATCGTCGGTCTCGCCGTCGTCATCGGCTTCCTCCTCACCGGCACAGCCGGCAAGTGCAACAGTCGCCGCGGTCCCAGTCGCCAACATAAACCGTCGCCGATCGAGAAACCGGCGGCGGCGGTCGTCGTCCGTTGATTCGTCGGCCTGTACGTCCCGTTTTCGTTCGGTTGTGTGTTCTGATGACATTGTCACTCTTCGACGTATATTTCGCCACGCATCTGTGGGGTGTGTGGTGTGCAAACGTACACGTACTCCCCAGGTACCTCGAACGTATGCTCGAACTCTTCCCCCTCCTCGATGACCGCATTGTGGTTATCCCCGTCGTAGGAGGTGAACGGCTCTGCTCCCTCCGGGTTTTCACAATCGTTGTCCGCGTCCGGATGGGACGTGACGTTGTGTCCCGGGCTGTCGAAGTACCAGGTCACAGTCTCACCGACGGTAATCGTGAGTTCCTCGGGATCGAACTCCCAGTCGCCGTCCGGTCCAGCGATGACTTCGTGGTCGTCCGACTCATCCGACGTACCGGCGTCGTCGTCGTCGTTGTTCCCGTTTGACTCGTCATCCGACGCATCGGCGTCGAGACATCCCGAAAGTGCAATCCCACTGATGGCACCGGCGTATTTCAGGTATCCCCGACGACTGTGTGTCTCGTCAGCCATCTACATGATAGATGGTGCCATTTGTCAAAACAGCCGAGATAGCGGAAACATACTCCTGCAGATAACGTGAATTGGTGTTCTCTGCCGAGAAAACAACCACTATCGGCTAGTATTCTTGCCATCTTTTCCTGTATCTATCACAAAAACACTCCAGAGAAACGGTCGAACTGGTGTCTCAGACTCGAGTCTCAGACGGTCTGCTGTCCGTCGGTTCCGGAGCGACCGCGAACCAGCGTGCAGTCGCTCCGGGAGACAGTGACAGCAACCCGTCTCAGTCCAACGATTGCTCGCGCCAGGTCGTCCAGTCGTACAGTCGCTCGAGTTCACCGCCCTGCTGTCGGATGGCGACGGCGGTGTCGAAGAGGAACGCGGCGACGAGCGTCGTCCCAACGATCCAGACGGCGTCAGCGAGGGCGTCGTAGCCGGCGAGAGCGCCCGTCACGATATCGATGAAGACGACACCGGCAACACAGAGGATTGCCGGCAGCAGGTGTCGAGTGAGCGCTGCAAGCGTCGTCCCCTCATGGACACGGACCGTCTGGACGCCGTAGAAAACCGCCCACGCGGAGGTGAGTATCCAGCCAGCCGCGACGACCGGACGCGTCCAGTCGGCACCGATGAGGAAGGTTCCCCACCATGCCGCAATGAAGATCGCGATAACAGCGTAATCGGCCCACGCAGGAAGGAGCTGTGAGCGGCCGCGCCCCGTCCGTTCGGCGTGATACATCGCCCGAATCGCCAGCGCAAGAAAGAGGATGAAAAACAACACTGCACCCTCCACGAACAGGGAGAGCCAGTCGGCCTCGAGCAACAGCGTTCCAATCCCGGCGACAGCGTAGACGATCGCCGCCCCGATCCCGACGAACAGGTACCACTGTGCCTCGCTGACGTCGGCCGCGAGGACGTCGCGGACGTAGACGGAGGTGTAATAGAGGAGGACAATCGCAGCCAGACCAATCGCGAGATACGCGACCAACTGGCCGATTGCAACCGTCGTTTCGGGATCGCTTGCATCGAACGTGATCGACGGCGCGAAGACGAACATTGCTAGCAGCGACTGACAACTGCAACAAATAAAACACCATTCCCAAATTGCCGACCAACGGGAACTGAACGGAAGTCGAATGCAACGACTGCATTGCCACAGCGCGACCACCGTGGCAGCCGACAGTATAACACGACGGAACGCAAACGAGCAGGTGATGACGCCTACGGAACTGCGTGAGACGATCCCCGCACTCGAGACAGGCACCTATCTGAACTGGGGAGCTGGCGGTCCGAGTCCACGTCGTGTCGTCGAGGCAGCCGAAGCGAGCCTCGAGGACCACGAGTACGAGTCGCCGACGGCCGAGGGGATGTATCCCGCGGCGTTCGACGTCTACGACGACGCGCGAGCGGCCGTCGCCGGCCTGCTCGACGTCGAGTCGACGGCAATCGCCCTCACGGAGAGTACGACCGACGGGATCAACCGCGTCGCCACGGCGTTCGACTGGGACGAAACCGACGTCGTCGTCCGAACCGACCTCGAGCACTCCTCAGGAATCCTCCCGTGGCAGCGTCTCGAACGCGAGTACGGCGTCGAGGTGCGGCTCCTCGAGACCGAGGCCGGCCGACTCGATCTCGAGGACGTCAAAACAGCGATGAGTGGAGCAACGCTGTGCTGTATCAGCTCACTCACCTGGACCCACGGCACTCGGCTCCCGATCGCAGACGTCGTCGATATCGCCCACGATTCGGGCGCGCACGTCCTCGTCGATGCCGTCCAGGCGCCCGGGCAGGTCCCGATCGACGTCGAGCAGTGGGGGGCGGACTTCGTCGTCGGCTCGGGTCACAAGTGGCTGGTCGGCCCGTTCGGCTCTGGCTTTCTCTACGTTCGACCGGGACTCGAAGACGAGCAGGCGCTCGTTCCCGCGGCGATCGGCTACCGGAGCGTCGTCGACGCAAACGCCCCAACGTATCGGTATGAGAGCGGTGCCCGTCGGTTCGAGGTCGGAACAGCGAGTCCCGTCGCCCACGCCGGCCTGATCGAGTCGATCGAGGTCTTCGAGGAGGTCGGTCTCGAGCAGATCACGAGTCGGATCGAACTGCTCACAGATCAGCTCAAAGACGGCGTTCCCGAGGGGCAGTTGCTGAGTCCACGTGCGTACGAATCGGGGCTCGTCACGATCGGCGTCGACGAGCCGGAGACGACTGTCGAGCGACTCGCCGAGCAGAACATCGTCGTCCGCACGCTGCCTGGCCACGACGCGGTCCGAGCATCGGTCCACGCGTACAACACTCGAGCGGACATCGAAACGCTGCTCGAGGCACTCTCACTACCCGAGTGAAGACGCGTCCCATCGACATCGACGGAACTCGTCGAGTTTCGATGTGTGCACAAGCAAAGGCCATATGAACGCCGTCACCGACGGCGGGCACTCGCTGCTTGAAAAGCGGTCACCTGCACTCCCCGTTCACTGGGAACGGTGGGGAAGGGGTAAGTGACTCTGTGGCAACGATACGGTATGTTCGAACGGATCCTCGTTCCGACCGACGGAAGCGGCCCAGCGAACGCCGCCCTCGAGTACGCCGGAGAGATCGCTGCCAGAGAGAACCTGACTGTCCACATCTTACATGTGATCGATCCGGATGCCGATCCAGCCGACGCCAGCGAGCCGATTGCGGAGGGCCGCGACTGGGCGGGTGACACCGGCGCGCCCGTCATCGACGAAGTCCATACCGGCGAGCCACAGGAGGCGATCCTCGAGTACGCCGCAACTCACGACGTCGACGCGATCGTCATGGGGACACGAGGACGGCGGGGCGTTGGTCGACTCCTGCTTGGCAGCGTGACCGAAGCGGTCGTCCGTGATGCGGCCGTTCCTGTCCTCGTCGTCCGGGGTGCAGCCGAGGTCAGGCGGCGATATCCACTCGAGACGCTCGTCGTCCCGGTCGACGGCAGCAGACACGCCGACGCCGCCCTCGAGCAGGCGCTCGAGATTGCAAGACACCACGACGCGACCGTTCACTGTCTCTCGGTCGTCGACGTCGCTCCCGTCGGGATCGATGACGGCAACGATCTCAGACTCGAGCGACTCGAACAGTACGCCCGGCAGGTCGTCGACGACGGCGTACAGCAGGCCGAAGAGATGGGTGTCGACGCAGTGGGAGCGGTACAACACGGCTCGACACAGCGCCAGATCAGGGAGTATACCGACGACGAAGATGCGGATCTGGTCGTCATGGGGACACACGGTCGCAGCGGGCTTGACCGGCTCCTCCTCGGCAGTGTCACAGAGCGCGTGTTGCGGACGGCGACGACGCCAGTGGTGACGGTTCGCGCACCTGCCGAAGAGTGACTCTTGGCGGGGCGGCGTCAGTCGACGACGTCCGAATGAATCTCGAAGCGTGCCCCACCCGTCTCGCTATCGGTGATCTCGAGTGACCAGCCGTGGGAGTCGACGATCGTCTGGACGATCGAGAGCCCGAGTCCGGTCCCGTCGTCGGCCGTCGTATACCCCGTCTCGAGAATTCGCTCACGCTCAGCGTCGGGGATGCCGACGCCGGTATCGGCCACGTAGAAGCCATCGTCCATGAAGCCGACACGGATGGTCAACGCCGTGTCGTCTGCCGGTGGCCGACTGTGTGTCGAGTCGCACTCGACAGCGTCCTGTCGAGTGTGTGAGTCCGGGCGTATCAAGCCATGCTCGACACTGTTCCGAAACAGGTTCTCGAACAGCTGCTGGAGCCGCCCTGGGTCGGCCAGCACGCGTCGATCACACGCGAGTTCGAGCGACACACCGGCTGCGTCGACGGTATCCCAGGCGTTCGACGCAACGTCGGCGAGTGAGACTGGCTGTCGGTCGTCGATCGCTCGACCTTCACGGGCGAGCAGAAGCAGATCGTCGATAATGTTTGCGATGCGTTCGTGGGCCTGCACGACGTGGTCGAAGGCCTCGTCGTTGGTGGTTTCTCTGGCCCGCTCGAGTTCACCCATCGCAACGGTCAGCGGATTTCGCAGGTCATGCGAGACGACGTGGGCGAACTTCTCGAAACGGTCTCTCTGCTGCTCGAGTGTCTGTTCGCGACAGATCCGGTCGAAGGTCGCCTCGAGACTCGAGGCGACGATTCGAAGTACCGTGTGGTCGGTTTCGTCGAACGCAGCCACCGTCTGGGAGGCGACGAACAACACGCCGTGGTCGCCGAGTGGCAGAACGATCTCGCTCCGGATCGGCGTCTCGGGGTTGTAGGCGTCGGCTGCCCGGCGCACATCGTCGTAGATCGCTTCCGATCCGGTTTCGAAGACGTGCCAGGCGATCCCCTCATCTTCGTCGAATCGGGGATGCGTCTCGAACAGCTCATCTGCAGCCGCCGACACGGCCGCGGGGCGGAGCTGGGCGCTCGCAGGGTCGTACAGGAAGATTGCGGTGAGTTCGTGTTCGAGCAACTCCTCGAGATGAGAGATCGTCCGTGTCGCGACATCTTCACGCGTCGTCGCTTCGATCCACTCACGGACAGCGTAGTGAAGCTGCCGAAGCTGGGCTTCTCGACGCTTCTGGTCGGAGATATCGGCGTTGACGGCAACGAAGTTGACGATATCCCCATCCTCGTCGGTGATCGGGGCGATCGTCTGGTTGGCAGTGTACTCCGTCCCGTTCTTTCGACGGTTGACGATCTGGTCGTCCCAGACATCACCAGCCAAAATCGTTCTCCACAGATCTTGATAGAACGCCTGCTCGTGGACGCCCGACCTGAGCAGTCGGGGCGTTGCCCCGATCGCTTCATCAGCGCTGTAGCCGGTTGTCTCCTCGAATGCGGGATTGACATACTGAATCGTTCCATCGGGCGCCGTGATATAGATCGAGTGACCCGCTTGGTCGACTGCGTTCTGGAAACTCCGAAGCCTGTGCAGCCGACGCTTGCGCGCTGAGATGTCATTGCAGAGTGCAATCACGAGCGGAGAGCCGTCGCGAGGAACGCGTTTGAACGTGATTTCGGCCCAGAACTGTTCGCCATCGGCCGTCTGGCACTGCCATTCGACCTGTTGGGTGCCGTCCTCGAGTGTGCGGTCCACAATCGACTGCACTGTCTCGTCGTCGACACCACCAGTACGCAGTGTGTCGAGCGAACAGCGACAGGCAGCCTGGGGTCGACAGCCGACAAGGTCACACACCCGCTCGTTGACGTCGACAACCGCACAATCGGACGGCTCGTAAATGATGACAGCATCATCGAGTGAATCGAGGACTGCACAACAGTCGGGAGCCGCGTGCGTGGCTGTGCCACCGACTGCCCGCTCGAGGCGCGCAGCAAGTGTCTCGTAGCCGTCGACACGACGAACGTAGTCGGTGCCACCGGCACCCAGAACAGCACTCGCGAGTGCTTCCGAGCCATCTCGAGGGAAGACGACGACGGGAACGGCTGGGTATCGATCACGAAGCCGCTCGAGAACGGCAACGGCATCCAGGTCCGACTCGTCGTGACCGACCACGACACCGTCGATCGGCGCCGCCTCGAGCCTCGAGCACAGTTGAGCAGGAGACGAGACGGCAGTGATCGAGCGATCGGTGAGTCGTTCAGTGAGCGACTCGACGAGCGCCCGTTGAACGGACGGTTCAGAAACGAGACAGCAGATCTGGCCCGTCATCGATCGAAATGCAGTTCATCAGCGGTGGCCATCGGGTTGGGGCCAATACCAGAGACGGACTCGAACCCACGCGTATCGACGCTCGGAGATGACTGCACCGTGTGGCGTAGAGACATGTTGGATGCACTATGCAAATCAGGACGGCGTAATAACGCTTGTTGCTGTATCACGTCCGCAGCAGGCGATGAGGGGAACACCAGTTACTCGTCATCGGCCGACGAACGGGACTCGGTGACCGCTTCGACCATCGTCTGTCGATCCGCAAAGTACGCCGGTGCGTCGTTGTCCGCCTCGAAATGGACCACCCGTTCTAACGCCGCATCGCCGTCATCGACCGACGACTGTAACTCCGCAGCGAGGTCGGTGTAGCCCGCTGCCAGCTCCTGAAAGAGCTCCATCCGCGTCTGTTTGGCCTCGACGAGCAGCTGTTTTTCTTTGACCTCACGCTCGAGAGCCTCGAGTGCGTCGACGTCGAAGCTGTTATCGGGGCCGGGTGGCGTCGATGGGCCATCGGTGCCCTCGACCGCCTTCGTGTGGTCCTCGAGCCGGCTCCGGAGTTCGGTCATCTCTGCGTCGATCTCGGAGAGCAAGTCGTTGGCTTCGGCACGCATCGTCTCGACGCGCCCGGAGAGGAGTCCGGCCTGGGTCTGACAGTAGTCGACGAATTCGTCGACCGAGAGCCCGGGTCCAGTGTCGTCGCTCATGACCACCCCTTGGAGCTTCCGGCCGAAGACACTTTGGACCGGTCGACACGCCGTGTCGCATCTCTGGAGCGCCACCAACGAAGTGCTACCAGATACCGTGCGGTTCGCCTTTCAGACTCGTTAAGTTCGTTCAGCCACTGATACATCCACAATGAACCGAGCCGTGAGTCGCGAACCAACGCAGCCACCAGCCGATACCGAACCATGAGCAAGGAGTACATCACGGTTCGGGGTGCAGAGGAACACAACCTCAAGGACCTCGACGTGACGATCCCCCGTGAGGAGTTTACCGTCGTTACCGGCCTCTCGGGCTCGGGCAAGTCCTCGCTGGCGTTCGAGACGATCTACGCCGAAGGCCAGCGCCGCTACATCGAGAGTCTCTCCGCCTACGCCCGCAACTTCCTCGGGCAGATGGACAAACCGCAGGTCGAGACCGTCGAAGGGCTCTCGCCAGCGATCTCGATCGACCAGAAAAACGCCGCGAACAACCCCCGATCGACGGTGGGAACGGTGACGGAACTCCACGACTATCTCCGGCTCCTCTACGCTCGCGTCGGCACTCCCCACTGCCCGGACTGTGGCCGTGAGGTCGGCGAGCAGTCGGCCCAGAACATGGTCGAACGCATCCTCGAGCTCCCCGAGGGAACCAAGGCCAAACTCGCCGCCCCCGTCGTTCGCGACCAGAAGGGGGCGTTCGAGGATCTGTTCGACGAACTGGTCTCGGAGGGGTACGCCCGCGTCGAAGTCGACGGCGAGGAACACGACCTCACGCTCGAGAAACCCGACTTGGACGAGAACTTCGATCACACGATCGACGTCATCGTCGACCGCGTGAAAGTCAGCGTCGAGGACCGCCCGCGGATCATCGACAGCGTCGAGACGGCCCTCGAAGAGGCCGAAGGCGTCTTGAAGGTCATCCTTCCAGATGCCTCCGAAGAGGTCGCCGCAGATCTGGGCGAGGAAGCCCGCCAGACGGGCGCGCTGGGCGACAAAACCAACGACGACGACCGCTTCGTCGTCGAGTTTTCGAAGGATCTGGCGTGTACCCACTGTGGGATCGACGTCCCCGAGATCGAGACGCGCTCGTTTTCGTTTAATTCGCCCCACGGAGCCTGTCCCGAGTGTGAGGGGTTAGGCGAGACTAAAGAGGTCGACGAGGACCTCGTCATCCAGGACGCTTCCAAGCCGCTGAAACACGTCTTCGAACCCTGGAGCTACAACCGGTCGTACTACCAGACCCGGCTGGATTCCGTCGCAGCGCATTTCGACATCCCGCTGTCGACACCCTTCGAGGAGATCGACGCGGACATCCAGCAAGCGTTTCTCTACGGCACGAACGACGAAGTCGTCTTCAAGCGACAGACGAAAAACGGCACCCGGCGAAAACAAAAGCGCTTCGAGGGCGTTATCCCGAACTTAGAGCGGCGGTATCTCGAGACCGACTCCGACTCGACTCGCGAACACATCGAGGACTACATGTCGGTCACGGAGTGTCCGGCCTGTGATGGCACGCGGTTGAAGCCCGCGAGCCGGGCCGTGCTCGTCGACGACACCTCGATCACCGAGATCAACGCGATGAGTATCGGCGACGCCTTAGCGCACTTCGAGTCGATGGAAGCCGACCTCACCGAGCGCGAGAAGGTGATCGCCGAGGAGATATTAAAGGAGATTCGCTCACGACTCAGCTTCATGTGTGAGGTCGGCCTCGAGTATCTCACGCTCGACCGAGAGGCCTCCACCCTGTCGGGCGGCGAGAGTCAGCGCATTCGGCTGGCAACACAGATCGGTTCCGGACTCGTCGGCGTCCTCTACGTGCTCGACGAGCCCTCGATCGGGCTCCACCAGCGAGACAATGACCGGCTGCTTGATACGCTGGCGGAACTGCGTGATTTGGGCAACACCCTGCTCGTCGTCGAACACGACGAGGAGACGATGCGTCGTGCCGACCAAGTCGTCGACATGGGGCCTGGTCCCGGCAAACGCGGCGGCGAGGTCGTCGTCAACGGCTCCGTCGAGGAGCTCAAAGCCTGCGAGGACTCCGTCACCGGCGACTATCTCTCCGGCCGCCGGCAGATCCCCGTCCCCGACGAGCGCCGCGATCCCGACGGGGCGCTGACGATTCGCGGGGCGCGCCAGCACAACCTGGGCGACGTCGACGTCGACATCCCGCTTGGCAACTTCACCGCGATCACGGGCGTCTCGGGCTCCGGAAAATCGACGCTGATGCACGAGGTACTCTACAAAGGCCTCGCCCGCAAAATGAACAACAACACGAGCGTGATTCCGGGCGACCACGACGCCCTCAAGGGACTCGAGGAGATCGAAACCGTCCGCCTGATCGATCAGTCGCCGATCGGCCGCACGCCACGGTCGAACCCGGCGACGTACACGAACGTCTTCGACTACATCCGGGAGCTGTTCGCCTCGACCAAACTCGCGAAACAGCGCGGCTACGAGAAGGGGCGGTTCTCCTTTAACGTCAAAGGGGGCCGCTGTGAGGAGTGTGGCGGGCAGGGAACCGTCAAGATCGAGATGAACTTCCTCTCGGACGTGTACGTCCCCTGTGAGGAGTGTGACGGCGCACGCTACAACGACGCCACACTCGACGTCACCTACAAGGGGAAGACCATCGCGGACGTCCTCGATATGGAAGTCGAAGAGGCCTACGACTTTTTCGAGTCCTCGAGTCAGATCCGTCGCCGACTCCAACTGTTGAAAGACGTCGGGCTGGGCTATATGACGCTTGGACAGCCCTCGACAACCCTCTCCGGCGGTGAGGCCCAGCGGATCAAACTCGCCGAAGAACTCGGGAAGAAAGATTCGGGTGAGACGCTCTACTTACTCGACGAGCCGACGACGGGACTTCACAGCGAGGACGAGCGCAAGCTGATCGACGTCCTCCACCGGTTGACCGACAACGGCAACACCATCGTCGTCATCGAACACGAACTCGATCTCGTGAAAAACGCCGACCACGTCATCGACCTCGGCCCCGAGGGCGGCGAGAACGGCGGCGAAATCGTCGCCACCGGCACACCCGAGGAGATCGCCCGCCTCGAGGACTCCCACACTGGTCGCTATCTGCGTGATCTGTTGCCGAAAGTGGATCTCGAGGGGCCACGCGGCGAGCGCGTCGAACCCGTGACGGCGCCGATGGACGACGATTGATACGGTCTGCTGTACGAGTTACCGCCGATCACCGGCCCGTCTCTGGTGATCGGCGGTAATTGACTACAGCAGTCCGTATGAACAGCGTCCGGCACGGCCGTCGGGTCACTGCTGATCGGCTACAGGCTGCAGTTTCGTTCTCGACTCGTTGATCAGCAGTGGCACGACCACTCCCACTCCGATGAGGATTGCCAACCGAACGACCGGATTCGCCGTGACTCCCAGTGAAACGTACCAAATGAAGATGCCAAGCCCCATGAACATGGTCATGGTTTGTGTGCCTTTTTCATTCATGGATGCTCTCTTACCCTCAATCGCTAATAACGTCGCGGGCTACACTAGATAACCGCCGCTCGAGACTCACCATCTCGAGGCGGATGCTGATCGGCCGTTCGGGTAGCGATCCGAACCGTTAACGGCGGCCGGCGGCGAAACGCGACCCAATGAACAGCCGAAAACGAGTTGTTCGCCACGGACTCGCCGGTGGCGGCTTCGCTACGCTCTTGCTGGCGGCCAGTTTTCTCGTCCTCGGCGAGCCGACGCGTCCAACCACGGTCGCGCTGGTGGCGTGGCTCGTCGCCGTTGGCGGGTCGATGCTCGCCGCCGGCACGCGAGAGCGCGTCTCGATCGGCTCCGTGACCGTCGGCTGGCCCCGCATCGCCGCCGTCGCAATCGCGATGCTCGCCGTCGGCTGGGCCACCGTCAGCGCCGTGGGACTGCTCGAGGGCGACGGCATCACTGGGCTCGGAACGCTCGAGGCCGTCATCACTGCCCTTGTGGTGGGCTACTTCGCGTGGTTCGCTCGCGAGTGCTGGGTCGGCGGCGCGCTGCTCGAGGCAGAAACGTTCGCTGTCGACTGAAGCAGATCCTGTCCCGATGCTGACGGACAGGCGCCCGAACGAGACTGTCATCGGTCTGTGTTCGGCCATACAGCCAAGGCAACTGCGGGCCAATCGGTATCTATGCAAGAGGACACCAGTCACGAGCAGTCCGAGGAGTCGGAGCCGACACGGATCACGGAGGATCCGACAGACTCGTTCGATCTCGAGCACCCGGAACGCGTCGAGGTGGGTGTCACCCGCGGCGAGACTGACCTCGAGTTCGGGCCGCCACGGGACTACCCCGACCGAGCGGACGTCTCAGTTCGACCCGAAGACGACGGAGGCCATCGGCTCGTGATGAGTATCGACGCGATGGCTGGCGATCACGGGACGGGGCACGCAGACGTTACGCTGACGCCGGCAGAAGCACGGGCGCTCCGGGACCACCTCGACGAGACCGTCCGCTGGATGACCGAAGCCGACGAAACAACAGAACTCACTCAGGAAGACGAACGCTAGGCGACGTCTTACTCCGGACTCGGCGTCTCCGCACGCGAGAGGTACGACGTCAGATCGGAGGTTGTGAGCATCCCGATAACGCCCTCGTCCTCGTCGACGACAGGGGTGTGGTGGAAGCCGTGTTCGACCATCACGTCCGCAGCGTCACGGATATCGTCCTGTGCGGAGACCGTGATCACGTCCTGAGTCATGTACGTCGAGACCGGCGTCTGATCTTTGGGCTTGCGTTCGGCGACGATCTGCACGAAGTCCGTCGTCGTCAGAATGCCCGCAAGTTGGTTGTCCTCGTCGACGACCATCACCGAGCCGATGTCCTCCTCGAGCATCAGCTTCCCGGCGTCCTCGACGAGCGTGTCCGGTGAGACCGTATGTACCGACGAAGACATGATTCGCGCAACGAAAATATCGTCCATGAATGGTTGTCTGGCGTATACGTGATAAGGATTGTCAATGCGGCAGGGCGTCGATCAGGCAGCCGCCGCAGGTTTAAATACCAACTCGGCCATACTGAGGGACAGATCAACTGATGGCGTCTCCTCCAGCCCCGCTCGAGGGTACCTGCAAACTCCTTTCCGAACCCGTTCCCAGCGACGCCCTTTTCGAGCGGATCGCGTCCGAATACGCCGCCCTCGCCGACGAGTACGGCCCCCGGAACGTCCTCGTCCTGAAACGACACCCGGCGGGCCTCGAGTCACTGACCGACGCCCTTTCCGGGGTCGACGCGACCAGCGGCACCCCGCGCTCGCCACGTGTCGAGTCGTTGCCCGAACACGCCTCGAAAGTGCTCGAGGAGTACGATCCGACGCTGGATCGCCTCGAGTACGAAGAGCGGATCGAACTCATCTCGCTGGTTATCGACGGCGCCAGCCGCGACGTGCCGGACTACCTCGAGCGCGCGGCGAGCCACGAGAGCTTCGCTCGCGACGTCGGACAACTGTTGCTCGAGGCGACCCGCCAGCGGCTTCGACGCGACGAGTTCGAGGCCGAGCCACACGACTGTCTGGCCTTCCTCTATGCGATGAACGACCGGTTCCACGCCGAACTCGAGGCCCGAGGTTACGTCGAGCGGGCGGACGTGGTCCCGCGGACCGTCGACTTGCTCGAGGCGGACGCCGACGGGCTACAAACCAGAGTAACCGACTCGGTCGATGCCGTTCTCGCCGTCGAGTTCGAAGAGTACCGGCGACTCGACCGGCGCTATCTCGGAGCGCTCACCCACGATGCGGAGCTCGTCTGTCTGGGCGAGCGCCACGCCAGCGTCGAACGCACGCGTGTCGAACCCGGCCGTATCGAGGACCACGTCGGCGACGGCCTCGCGGTGGAGGTGCTCGAGACGGGGCTCGAAGACGGCGAGAACAGCGAGCCGCCACACCGGGCAATAACGCGGTTTCTGGCGACGGGAACATCACCGTCGGCAGCGAGCGCGGATGAAGCCACCGAGCAGGCACCGAGTCGGGCACGCCGAATCCGTGCTCGAACCGCACGTGGACAGGTCAAACGCGTCGCCACCGAGATCCAGGCCCTCCGGGGTCGCCACGACTGGACGTACGACGACGTCGCCGTCGCAGTGCCACGGATCGAACGCGTGCCCGAAACCAGAACCCAGCTTCGCGAGGCCGGGATCCCAACGGCGACGATCGGCACCCCCTCGCTCGCGGAGGACCCCGCCGTCAACGAACTGTACGCGTTCGTGACGCTCCAATGTGCCCTCGAGCGTGGCTCCGGGCGACGCGACCTGTTCGACGCAACCACGTCCGATCGAGACGCGGGCGATCCGCTCGACGTCTCGCTCGCTCGACTGCAGGCTCGCGTCGAAGAGTTCTCGCCCGATCTACTCGAGTCGTGTGCCGGCTCGAGCGTCTCCCGATCGCTCGAGCGGTGGCTCCACCGGACGGATTTGAAAGGACGCATCGCCCGCGACGAGGCGTGGGTCGACGCACGCGAACAGTACGAAGGCATCCGTCGGGTGCTCGAGATCGCCCGATTCGTCGAGGAGACGGATCTCGTCGGCCCGGACTGGCAGGGACTGCGACGGATGCTCCGACGAACCATCCAGTACGACGCCCCCTACGTCCACGCGGTCGACACGCAGCCGCCAACCGGCGGCGTCACGGTCTGTGCCGTCGACGACCTCAAATACGACGCGCGGGAGGCCGTCTTCCTGCTCGATCTGACCGACGACAGCTACCCCGGCGAGCAGTTTCTCACCCAGCTGTTCCCGACGGTGTGGCTACGCGAGATGCCGACGTATCCGGCCGTCACCGATCCCTCATCCGCCGAACTGACGGCGACGTTTTCCACCGTCGCGCCCGAGGGCGTCGGCGACCCCTTCGAAACGTACCACGCCCAGCGCTCTCGGCGACGGCTCGCCCTCGCCTCTCGAGCCGCCCGCACGCAGCTCTACTGCTGTTCGTACGAACGCGGCGCCGGCGGACTGCGCCGAACGTACGACGAGTCGCGCTACCTGCACCTGCTCGACTCGACGCCCGGCCTCGAGCTGACGAGCGTCGACGACGAGCCGACGGCGGCGATCCATGGCGAGACGAACGCCCTCGAGGCGCTGCTCGCCCAGCCCCACGGCGAACTCGAGCGAATCCTCCGGGAAGCGAGTACGGGCGGTGAGGCCGACCTCGGAACGACTGAGGAGCTGTTCGAGGAGATCGCGGTCGTCCTCGAGGCGGGCGACATCGACGACGACCTCGCCGAAGCAGTGCGCTCGCAGTTCGAGTTCGCTGCAGGGGAGGTGATTCGCAATGAGTGAGCCCGCCCGCGACGACGAGGCCGACGCGATGGAACTGACGGTCGACGGCCTCGAGACGTATCTCCACTGTCCGCGCCGGTACGAGTTCGCCCACGACCACGGCCTCGCTGGCAGCGACGACGACACCACAATCGACGACCGCGTTGCTCTCTTGCGGACGGCGATCTGTGACGGGCTTCGACGTGGCGATCCCGACCGTGAGGCCCTCGAAGACGCCATCAAAACGCGACTCGAGGCGCTATGGGACGGCCACGACGAGCCGTTTCACTCGCTGGCCCAGCGACGCCACGAACGACGCGTGCTCGAGGCGACCGCGACAGCGTACGTCGACCGCGTCGGCATCGACCACGCGGCCGGGATCGAACAACTGGCGTCGGAGGCGACCGAGGGAGCCGTGATCGGGCCGGGGCTTTCGCTCTCGAGTACGGTATCGGTTCCAGAAACGGACGAAACGACGGTGTCGATCGACGCGAGCGTCGACTACGTCTACGCCGATGGCTCCGCGATCGTCGGCGTCCAGTTCGTCCCGACGCTCAGATCGCTCGGCCTGCTTCGTTACCGACCGGAGTGGGAGGGGGCCGTCGCCGAGCAGTTTACCGACCACTTCGACCCCGACGCGGACGTCTTCGAGCCGGCGTTCGTCGGCGCACTGTTCGAAACCGCCGTCGTCATCGACGGGCTTCGCAACCACTGTCGGCGGCTGGGCCTCGAGGACCGAACCTGCCGGTACGTCCGGATTCCGCTCGCTGACCGCTCGCAGACGGCAGTCAACTGGGCTCGCAAAACCGTCGAAACGAGCGTCGAGGTCGCAGATCTGACCGACGTCTACATCGACCACCACACGTTTGGCATGACACACGAACACCGCAATCGAACCGTCGACGATCGGCTGGCGACTGTCGCCGGCCGCCTGGCCACAGGCGCGTTCGATCCGACCGACCGCTGGGAGTCAATTTCGAGCCACGCCTGTCCGGACTGTTCGTACACGGTCTGCTGTCAGGAGTACATCGCCCAGGAGGTGCAGTTCGATGGGTGAACGTCGAGCGCAGGCCGTCGACGAGCCGAAAGGGAACCAACAGGCCGTCATCGACAGCCGGGCAGCCTGTACCTCCGTCGACGCCGGCGCGGGAACCGGGAAGACGACGACGATGCTCATGCGGATCGAGCACGCGATCGAACGCGGTGACGTCGATCCCGACGACATTCTGGTGTTGACGTTCGCGAACGAAGCCGCCGGCAGCATCCGTGATGCGGTCGCCGAGCGCCTCGACCCCGAGGCCGCCGCGGCGATCGATGTCTACACCTACCACTCGTTTTGTTACCGGCTGGTCCGGGAGTACGCCTACTACCTCGGCTACTCGCCCGAGTTCGACGTGATCACAGAACGCAAACGCCGGCGGATCGTCGGCCGACTGCTCGCCGAGAACGACTACGACTTCGCGGCCGCGTCAGTGCGTGGCGACGGCACACCCGAGGAGTTCGCCGCCGACGTCGACCGGTTCATCCAGTCGATGAGCCAGGAAGACATCACCCCCGACGAGCTACAGGCACAGCTGCCAGCTGTCCGCACCCTCGAGCTCTGCAACGAGTTCGTCCTCCGGCTCGAGCGCCGAGCAAGCGCCGAACTCTCCTTTGACAACGAGTCGCTTCGATATTTCAACGCGGATCACCACCTCGAGGCGACCACCGAGTCACTGGTCGGCTACGGCAAACTCCTCGAGTTCTGTCGCGAGCAGATCGCCGAAGCACCGGCAGCGTTCCGCGAAGACGACGTCGTTCGCGACGTCGAGCGCTATCTCCGGGTTCTCCAGGGCTGTGTGACGAACACGATCGACGTGCTCTCGCTGGCTGATCCGACGACCAAACAGCTTCCACGAGCCCTGTTCGGCAACGAGATCTGGCGGACAGCGACAAATCGGATCGAACAGAGCCCGTTCGGGCGGCTGAAACACTACATCGAGTTCCTGCGTCTCGCGCGTCACTACACTGACGCGTACGCCGACTATCACGACTACCTCGAGCGCGAGCGGACGCTCGATTTCGACGAACTGGTGCGAACGGCGACGGAACTGCTCGACGATCCCGCGATCGCCGACGAGATCACGAGCCAGTGGACCGACGTCTACTGCGACGAGTTCCAGGATACCGACGAGACGCAGTTCGCGCTCATCACCGAACTGACCGACGGCCCTGACAGGCCCGACTTGCTGGCTATTGGTGACAAAGATCAAGCGATTTACGGCTGGCGAGGCACCGATCGGGAAGGGCTTGACAGGCTCGCCGACGCCTACGACGACCACGAGGCGATCGAACTCGAACTCAACTTCCGCTCGCGACAGGAGATCCTGGATCTGACGAATCACTGTGAGTACGGTCCCCAGTCGACGAAGACACTGCGCGAAGACGGGCGCACACCCGGCGAGTACGGGACTGACGACGAGGACAGCGCTGGAACGGAACGCCAGCCACCGGATCGTGTCGTCAAAATCGAAAGCGACAAAATCGACCGCTCGACGGCCGAACAGGTCGCGACGACCGTCTCGCGGCTGCTCAACGACGACGCAGAGAACGTCCCCCAGCGTACGCTCGAGGACATCGCGGTCATCGTGCGAACGAACCGCCACGCGCAGGCGGTCGCCGACGAACTGCGAGACCGCCAGATCCCCTACGAGATTTCGGGCTCGCCACGCGGCGAGATCCAGCCGGGCATCCGGACGCTGCTGTCGTACCTGCGCGTGCTCGTCGATTCCGATGCCGACGCCCATCTCCGCCGTGTGCTGTTTTACCGGTATCGACTCGGCGAAACCGATCTCGCGACGCTCCAGCGACAGGAGGGGACGCTGTACGATGCCGTGATGAGGATCGATTCAACGATCCTCGAGTCCCCCGACCGGCTCGAGCGAGCGCGCGACCACCTCGAGACACTCGAAACGCTCCGTGACGTCTACCCACTCTCCGGCTTTTTCAGCCGCTTCCGTGAGCTGACGCGACTCGAGTGGTTCCTGACGAGCGAGGAGCGTGAGGAACTCGAGCGCGTCGAGCGCTTCGTCGAGGCGTATACCGCCGACTCGGTGATCGAGACGCTGACGCCACGGTTTGTCGACGCACTGGAGGGAACGCTCGAGGGCACCGGCACCGATCGGACGCGGGGCACGCAGTCGACCGATTCGGTCGACGTGATGACGGTCCACCAGGCCAAAGGCCTCGAGTTTGATACCGTCCTCGTCCCCTACCTCTCCGACGAGGAGTGGTGTGTCGAGCGCGATTACGCCGAGCGAGCCCAGTACCGCCTGCTCGCGGCAGCACTCGACGACGGGATCGACTCGCCGCTGTGTGCCGACCTCGCGACCGAGACGGTCGGCGAGGAGTGGCGCGTGTTACACGTCGCGCTCACCCGCGCCGAGAACCACCTGTTCGTCTTCGGTTCCGAGTACGACTACGACGGCGAGGAGGACGAACTCGCAGCGTCGACCGCCGATGCGTGTCTGGCAAGCGAGATCGAGTGGTCCGTGACGGGCCAGCGGATGAACCTCTGGGCGTCGCTGCGGGCGAGTTTCGATCGCGTACAGGACACCTATCCAGAAACTGTCGTCGACCGAACCGACGAGATTGCGCTGTCGGCCACCCGTAGTCCGGGAACCATCACCTACTACGCCGGCTACGACGACCGCCCGCACGAACCCCTCGAGACGCGCGAGGCGATTCGGACGGTCCACAAACTCGGCCGGTTGCTTCGCAAGGGGGTGTTGCTACCAGCAGCCGACGCGGCGAGTTTCGGGGGACTCGAGCACGAACTCGAGGGAGTGACGCGATCGGTGCCGGGCGGTCGCCGGGCGTCCGCGCTGACGACTGAGACAGTTCGGTTCCCCGTCGAAACGCTCTCGAACGCGACCGAGCTGCCGGTCGCGATGCGCCACAGCTACACGGCGATGGAAACGTACGACACCTGCCCGCGAAAGCACTACCTTGACCATGTCGTGCGGGCGACCGACGATCCGCGAGGGTCGATGCCTGGTGTCGGACCGACTGACGGGACGCACTCGCGGCTCGTCGGCACGCTCTTTCACGACATCGCCGAGGAAGCGTTCTACCGGGAGTACCGAACCCGCGAGGAGTGGCAGACGGCCGCCATCCGACAGCTGACCGCGCGTGATCTGCTCGAGCACCGCGAGGCCGTGGTCGCCTGCATCAGGCGCTACTTCGAGGCGAGTGCGCCCGCGTTCGACGACCCGGTCGCTGACTGGGAGCCAGTCGCCGCGGAACTGCCGTTCATGCTCGAGGCAATCGACGGCGTCACCGGCAGCCTCGTGGGCTACATCGACTCGATCCGGCGGACACCCGACGGCGACCTCGCCGTCCTCGATTACAAGGCGACGGCCGAGCGGATCGACCCCACCGACGCCACCCAGCTAGCGCTGTACGCCCGCGCCTGCGAGCAACGCTTCGACGAACCACTCTCGGTCGTCGGCTACGTCTACGTCGGCGACGTCGACGGACCGCGCGTCGATCTCATCGACCCCGACGATCTCCCGTCGTGGTCGGTCGTCCGCGAGACGCTTATGTCAGTCGACGACCCCTCGCTCGAGGAGACGACGCCGGGCGAACACTGTCAGTACTGCCCGCATCAGTCGCTTGGCTGTGCGCCTGAGGAATACACCGAACTGCCCATCTCGAGCGACGACTGACCGCACTCGAGAGCGAACACCCTTATCCCACCGCAGGCGAACGCTGGGATATGCGCGAGACGACGCTGTGTTTTCCGATGCGGGAAGGAAGTGAGGGTGAGACGGCGGTGCTCTTGATCGAGAAGCGACGCGGCCTCGGCGAAGGGTGGTACAACGGCCCCGGTGGGAAACTCGAGGCCGACGAAACCCCACGCGAGTGTGCCGTCCGCGAGACGCGCGAGGAGGTCGGCCTCGAGGTCGAACCCGGTGCACTCGAGAAGGCGGGCGAACTCACTTTTCTGCTCGACGGCGAGGGACACACGTTCTGTCACGTCTACCGCACGCGGTCGTTCGCGGGCGAGCCGACCGCCTCGGACGAAGCGTATCCGGAGTGGGTCGCGATCGACGACGTCCCCTACGACCAGATGTGGGACGACGACCACCTCTGGCTGCCGGGCGTCCTCGAGGGTGAGACCGTCGCTGGCGAGTTTCGATTCGAGGGCGGGCGACCGCTAGACGAGGCTGAATTTGTCGAGCACGACCTCGAGTGGGAGGTCTCGTTTGCGGCCGATCGTGAGTAGAAGGTGGGGCTTCGGTGGACGTTCTCGAGGAAGGAGAGCAAGCTTCAACGGTCAGCACAGTCGAAGGCGTTACCGGAGCAGCCACCCACCTCTCGGATAGGCATCAGAATCGCACTGCTGAATATAGAGGATCCATACAGCACTCTATCAGTAGTAGTTTCACTCATTGATTAGAACCAAAGGCCTTCCTCACAAGAGCTATGCAATTTTAAACAAAATCAGAGTTATGTATCGTCGTCGATTCCTTGGAATGACTGCCTGCGTAACCGGAGTTGCCGGTTGTATTGGAGAATCTGACAAGGATTTATATTTTCATGAAGGGGACCCGTTTATCCGATTTGAGGGCATGGGTGATTTTTCAGGAGCCGTCCGTATTGTCCCGTCTTGTCGTGACGAGACTGTTGAAATATCAATCACTGATGGCCAGCCAAACGGATCAATCCCATACACCAGAGAAGAGCTGGGTGAAGAGTGCTCATTTGAGATATTCGTTGATGGGGAACACGCAAATACAGCGAATGTTAGCGGCACTCAGCAGGCAGAAATTAACATGGACGAATCTGGTGAGATTTTTATAACTGACATACAGATTTAGAACAGCAACATACAGAATTTTGACTATGTTGACTAAGATCCTATTAATTTGGCAGCTTCTTTGCGATATGCGCGCTGTATTCACCTATGGAAATTCTGCTGACTGACCAAACCACGCTTGCTAAGATAAATATAAGATACTGTCATTCGTCAACACTAACTAATGATAGATATGGTTGAAATGATGAGTGATATAGTTAACGCCCTCACCTATATCGGAGCCGTTGGTGGCCTCATGTATATTGCTGACCGGATGGGGGTTTCGCTCCGCATTTCGGATGAAAAGTAGGTCAGTAGAGCAGACAGCGGTCGAAGCGGTGGTCGAAAACCGGAACGTGAAAACGCTCCTCAAGCGATAAGTTAGGGTTTCAACACGACTTTGCCGGAGCTCTTGCGATCCTCGATATACTGGTGGGCTTCGGCTGCGTCCTCGAGTGCGAACGACTCGCCGACGATAACCTCGAGGTCGCCGGTCGTCAGGCTCTCGGTGAGTTCAGGGACGGCTTTCATGATCCGACTCGGGTCGTGGGTGGCGGCCTGACCGAGGTGGAAGCCTGAAACGGACTTGTTCTCGAACAGCAGGCGGCGGTTTTCGGCTGCGGCTGGAACGCCGCTGGCGACGCCGTAGGTGACCATGCGGCCGAAGTGGGCCATCGCGTCGAGACTGCGTTCGAAGACGTCGTCGCCGACGCTCTCCAAGACGAGGTCGACGCCCTCGCCGTCGGTTTCGTCGTCGACGACCTCGCGGAAGTCGGTCTCGGTGTAGTTGATCGGATGGTCGCAGCCCAACTCGGCGGCGAGATCGAGTTTCTCCTGTGTGCTCGCGGTACCGAATACCTCCGCGCCGTGGTTCGAAGCGAGTTGGACCGCGGCCGTGCCGACCCCGCCCGCAGCGGCCTGGATCAGGACCGACTCGTCTTCCTCGAGGCCGCCCCACTCGAACAGACAGCTGTGGGCGGTGAGAAACTGGACGGGGAAGCCGGCGGCTTCCTCGAAGCCCATCCCCTCGGGAATCGGGAAGAGCATCTGTGCGTTCGCGGTCGCGTACTCGGCGTAGCCGCCGCCGTTGAGCATCGCGACGACGCGATCGCCCTCGTCCAGGCCGACGCCCTCCCCGGTCGCGTCGATCGTGCCCGCAGCCTCCATGCCGGGATGATACGGTGCGTCGGGACCGCCGGGGTAGACGCCACGGCGTTGCATGATGTCCGCGAAGTTGATCCCCGCTGCCTCGACCTCGAGGCGGACCTCTCCCGGACCTGGCTCCGACAGGTCGGCGTCGACGAGCTCGAGTTGGTCGCTGTCGCCGTAGTCGGCTACCTGAATCGCTTTCATGTCCAGTTCTGTGTCACACACCTGCATAAAGCTCCGAGAACCGGAATGAACTGACCGGCCGTTCTCGCCCCGTTTTCAGGGTGGATCTGCCTTCGCATGGTTTAAGCCCGCGCTGACTGCATATCGACACAATGAGCGACGAGAGTCAAGAACTCGGTATCACCGAGTCGAAATCGCACAAGCCCGGCGACTGGTACGCCGAGGTCGTCCAGAAGGCAGGTCTCGCGGATTACGCCCCGATGGGCGGCTTTATCGTCACGAAGCCGCGTGGCTACGCGCTGTGGGAGGGCATTCAGGACGCCCTCGACAGCGAGTTCAAAGCGACTGGCGTCGACAACGTCTACTTCCCGATGTTCATCCCCGAGAGCTTCTTAGAGCGCGAGAAGGACATCGTCGAAGGCTTCGACCCCGAGGTCGCGTGGGTGACCCACGGCGGCCACGACGAACTCGAGGAGCGACTTGCCGTTCGACCGACCAGCGAGTCGATCATCGCGCCCTTCATGGCCGACTGGACCCGCAGCCACCGCGACCTGCCGCTGCGGCTCAACCAGTGGTGTTCGGTCGTTCGCTGGGAGGCGACGGAGACGAAGCCGTTCTTCCGGACGAAGGAGTTCATGTGGCAGGAAGGCCACACGGCCCACGCCTCGAACGAGGGTGCCTGGGATGAGGTCTGGACTCGACTCGGTCAGTACGAGAACCTCTACGAGGACGTGCTGGCGATCCCGGTCCTGCGCGGCAAGAAGCCAGAACATGATAAGTTCCCCGGCGCCGACACGACGACGACGGTCGAAGCGCTGATGCCCGACGGCAAGTCCGTTCAGGGGGCGACGAGTCACAATCTCGGCCAGAGCTTCGCCGAGGCGTTCGACATCACGTTCGCCGACGAAGACGAGGAAGAGCGGACGGCCTACACCACCTCGTGGGGCCTCTCCTGGCGAGCGATCGGCGCGCTGATCATGACTCACTCCGACGATCAGGGGCTCGTGCTCCCGCCGACGATCGCGCCGACGCAAGTCGTCATCGTCCCCATCTGGCAGGACGATACCAAAGACGACGTCCTCGAGTACTCCCAGAACATCGCCGACGACCTCGAGGCGGCCGGATTCCGCGTCGAACTCGACGACCGCGACGAGCGCAATCCCGGATTCAAGTTTAACGAACACGAGCTAAACGGCGTGCCGCTTCGCCTCGAGATCGGTCCCTACGAGGTCGAAGACGAGGAGGTCACGCTGGTTCATCGCCCCGACAACGAGGAGGCCGTCGAGGACCGCGCCGAGATCGTCGAGAGCGTCGACGACCACCTCGAAACCGTCTACGCCAAGCTGTACGCCACCGCCGAGGAGAACCTAGAGGAGAACGTCCGGACGGCCGACAGCCCCGAGGAGATCATGGGGACGATTGGCAAACACGGCGGCTACGTGAAGGTGCCGTGGTGTGGTGACGAAGCGTGTGAGGAGGCGATCAAGGAGAAAGTCGCCGCCGAGATCGTCATGCAACCCCTCGAAGAAGAGGGCGGCCAGACAGCGGCCAAGCCGAAAGCCCCCGAGGACGACGACGCGACGTGTGCGGTCTGTGGCGAATCGGCGGAGGAAATCGCCTACTTCGCGAAGTCGTACTGAGACCGACATCCGGAGATCGAAGGGGAGATTCGCCGGTCTGTTTGACGGAGTGTACACATATACGTTATTTGACAGATAGACAGTTATCTAACAGGATAGAGAAACCAACAGCGCCGTCGTGGTCGAAATCGAGAGACCGAACGACTCCGGAAGCACTCACAGCAGATCCGCCCCTGAGGAGTTCATGATAGTTAGTTACAGACAAACCTAATTCTTTAACCGCATACTGCTTATGGATAGCAAGATAATGAGTTTGCGTGGTGTTCACTCTGGTGGGTGAGCACTACGTGCCTCTGACACTTCTGCCCTCTCCGGGCAGTTATCTCTACTCGACGACACAGTGACACCGTCGGACACAGCTGTGAGCTGACAGTATTACAAACGGCCAGAGCACAGCACGGGCGTGCGATATATTATTAACTTTTATGTTAGACAATACACCTTATACCTGATTATATGTGTCTATAATACACTTAGTCATTATGGATCAGCCTCTTATAGGTGTTTTCGCTATCTGTAGGTATGTCACAGCCACACATGTCTGCTGAGCATTCGCGGGGGCTTGCAGACCCCACCGACGAGCGGTCGAACTGCGGTGTCGGCGTTGTCATGGATCTTGATGGAAACCGAGGACACGACATCGTCGCCGACGGACTCGAGCTTCTCGTCAATCTCGAGCATCGCGGGACGACTGGCGCGGAGAAAAACACCGGTGACGGGGCAGGGATCATGCTCCAGATGCCCGATTCGTTCTTCGAAGGCGTTCTCGAGGCCGATCTTCCGGACACCTATGCCGTCGGTTCGATCTTTTTCCCACAGGACGAGGCGGCACGCGAGGAACTGATCTCGATCATCGAGGATTCGCTCGAGACCTACAACCTCGAGGCCCTCGAGTGGCGCGACGTGCCGACGAACAACGCGGACCTCGGCCAGACGGCCGTCGACGCCGAACCGGACGTCTGGCAAGTCGTCGTCACGCCGACTGACGACAGCACTGGCGACGCGTTCGACCGGCGGCTCTACGTCGCTCGCCGAGCACTCGAAAACGAGGTTGAGGCCGCCGATATCGACGGCGCAGAGCGATTCTACGTCTGCTCGCTCGATTCGGAGACGCTCGTCTACAAGGGTCTACTCAAAGGCGAGCAGGTCGCCTCTTACTACCCTGATCTCACTGACTCCCGGATGGAGTCGACGTTCGCGATGGTCCACGAGCGGTTCTCGACGAACACACTCGGCGCGTGGCATCTCGCTCACCCATACCGGAACATCATCCACAACGGCGAGTTCAACACCATTCAGGGCAACATCAACTGGATGCGCGCCCGCGAGACCGACCTCGAGAGCGACGTGTTGGAGGATCTCGAGGCGGTCAAGCCGATCATCGACGATCCTGACCAGTCGGACACCGCAAGCGTCGACAACGCACTCGAACTGCTGTTGCAGAACGGCCGGGACCTCGAGCACGCCCTGCGGATGCTCGTCCCCGAAGCCTGGCGCGGCGACGACGCGATGGACCAGGACCGCAAGGACTGGTACGACTTCCACGCCTCGCTGGTCGAGCCGTGGGACGGCCCCGCACTCGTCGCGGCGACCGACGGCGAACGCGTCGGTGCCGTCCTCGATCGGAACGGCCTCCGACCGTGTCGGTACGACGTGACGACGGACAACCGTCTGATCATGGCCAGCGAGGCCGGCGCACTCGAGACCGACCCCGCGGAGATCGAAGAACGCGGCCGACTCAAGCCCGGACAGCTGTTCCTCGCCGATCCGAACGAGGGACGCGTCATCCCCGACGACGAGGTCTTCGAGGACCTCACTGACGACCGGTACGGCGAGTGGGTCGAGCAAGAACAGGTCCGACTCGGCGACATCCGGACGAGCGACGACAGTTCTCCCCGCCAGTCGGTCTCGAGCCTGCGTACCCATCAGGCTGCCTTTGGCTACACCCACGACGAACTCGACAACATGATCGAGCCGATGGCGGAAAAGGGGAAAGACCCCGTCGGCTCGATGGGCGACGACACGCCGCTGTCGGTGCTCACCGAGTTCAACCGGCCGCTGTTTTCCTACTTCAAACAGCTGTTCGCCCAGGTCACCAACCCGCCACTGGACTACATCCGCGAGGAGCTGGTGACGTCGATGGAGAGCCGACTCGGCTACCAGCGCAATCTCCTCACCGAGTCGCCCGAACACGCTCGACAACTCGTCCTCGAGTCGCCGATTCTCACCGACGGCGACCTCGAGTCGATCCGTGACTGTTCGACAAACGGTATCACGGCGGCGACGATCGATATTACCTACCAGCCCGCGAGCGAGGAGTTGGGAACTGGCCTCGAGACGGCGATCGAACGCGTCCGCGAGGACGCCGTCGACGCAATCGAAGCGGGCCACGACGTGCTGATCCTCTCCGACCGAGGCGTCGACGAGAACCGAGCCGCGATCCCGAGCCTGCTCGCGACCGGCGGCGTCCACCACCATCTCGTGCGAAACGGCCTGCGCAACCACGTCGGCCTCGTCGTCGAGTCCGCTGACCCCCGAACCGTCCACCACATGGCGACGCTCGTCGGCTACGGTGCCGGCGCGATCAACCCGTACCTCGCCTACCAGACGATCGCGGACATCACGGCTGGCTCCGACGGCGCAGATACGGCGACCGCAATCGACGCCTACGTCGGCGCACTCGAGGACGGCTTGCTGAAGATCATGGCAAAGATGGGGATCTCGACGGTCGAGAGCTACCAAGGAGCCCAGATCTTCGAGGCCGTCGGCCTCGATTCGGAGCTCGTCGCCGAGTACTTCGACGGCACCGAGAACCGCACCGAAGGGATCGGTCTCGCCGAACTCGAAGCGGACGTCCGCGAGCGTCACGGCTCGGCCTTCGAAGACGCCGACAGCGACCTCGACCGCCATGGCGAGTTCGAACACCGCTCGAGCGGGATCCACCACCAGTGGAATCCGGATACGGTCGGCACGCTCCAGCAGGCCGTCCGCTCGAACGACTACGAACGCTACGGGGAGTTCGCAGAGCTGATCAACGACCAACAACAGAACCTCCAGACCCTGCGTGGACTCCTCGAGTTCGACTCCGATCGCGACCCGGTGCCGATCGAGGACGTCGAGCCGATCAAAGGCATCGTCCAGCGCTTCTCGACGGCCGCGATGAGTCTGGGCTCGCTCTCGCCGGAAGCTCACGAGAACAACTCGATCGCAATGAACCGCATCGGCGGCAAGTCGAACTCGGGCGAAGGTGGCGAGCCGCCGGAGCGATTTGGCACCGAGAAGGAGTGTAACGTCAAGCAGGTGGCTTCGGGCCGCTTCGGCGTCACCTCGACGTATCTCTCGAGTGCCGACGAGCTACAGATCAAGATGGCACAGGGCTCGAAGCCCGGCGAAGGGGGCCATCTCCCCGGACAGAAGGTCAACGAGATGATTGCCCACGTCCGTAAGTCGACGCCAGGGGTCGGCCTCATCTCGCCGCCGCCACTGCACGACATCTACTCGATCGAGGACCTGAAACAGCTGATCTTCGACCTCAAAGCGGCAAACGAGGAGGCAGACATCAACGTCAAGCTCGTCTCCGAGGCTGGCATCGGCACGGTCGCAGCGGGTGTCGCGAAGGCAAACGCCGACGTGGTCCACATCTCGGGCCACTCTGGTGGGACGGGTGCCTCGCCACGAACGTCGATCAAAAACGCCGGCCTCCCCTGGGAACTCGGCCTCGCCGAAGCGAACCAGATGCTCTGTGCGACCGGGCTGCGCGACCGCATCCGCGTCTCCGCTGACGGCGGACTGAAGACCGGCCGCGACGTCGCCGTCGCCGCCTTGCTCGGTGCTGAGGAGTACGTCTTCGGCACCGCCAGCCTCGTCACCTCGGGCTGCGTGATGGCCCGGCAGTGTCACAACAACACCTGCCCAGTCGGGGTTGCTACCCAGCGTGAGGATCTGCGCAAGCGCTTCCCTGGCGAGCCGGAACACGTCATCAACTACATGACGTTCATCGCCCAGGAATTGCGCGAGCTCATGGCCGAACTCGGCTTCGAGACGATCGACGAGATGATCGGCCAGGTCGACGTGCTCACCCAGCGCGAGGACATCGACCATCCGAAAGCCCGCCGCGTCGACCTCTCGGGGGTGCTGGCCGAACCCGAGGGCGACGTTCGGCGCAAGATCCGCGAGCAGGACCACGAACTCGAGGCCCAACTCGATCGTGATCTCATCGAGGCCGCCGCCAACGCGATCGAAAGCGAGGAGCCGGTCATGCTCTCGGCCGACGTGACGAACGTCGACCGAACCGTCGGCGCGATGCTCTCGAATCGCATCACCAGCCGCTACGGCGAACCCGGCCTCCCCGAAGATACGATTTCGGTCGACCTCGAGGGGACGGCCGGCCAGAGTTTCGGAGCGTTTCTCGCAAGCGGCGTCTCGATGCATCTCGACGGCAGCGCCAACGACTACGTCGGCAAGGGGCTCTCGGGTGGAAAGCTCACCGTTCGAACGCCCGAGACGGCGACCTACGATCCGACCGAAAACATCGCGATCGGCAACGTTGCGCTCTACGGTGCAACTGACGGACAGCTGTACGTCAACGGCGTCGCTGGCGAGCGATTTGCCGTCCGGAACTCCGGAGCCAAGGCCGTCGTCGAAGGCGTTGGCGACCACGGCTGTGAGTACATGACCGGTGGTGTCGTCGCCGTGCTCGGCGAGACCGGCACCAACTTCGCGGCTGGCATGTCCGGCGGCGTCGCCTACGTCTACGACCCCGACGACGAGTTCGCCGACCGCGCGAACACCGGGATGGTCTCGCTGTACGACGAACTCGAGGACCAGGACGAACAGATGCTGCGACGACTCGTCGAGAACCACGTCGCCTACACCGGCTCCGAGCGGGGCGAACACCTGCTCGAAAACTGGGAGCGCGAACTCGAGTGCTTCGTCAAAATTATGCCCGACGCCTACCACGAGGCGATCACTGAGCAGGGGAGCGACGACGTCCGCACCGAACTGCCCGGCGTGCCCGAGACCGAACTCGAGGCCGAGTCGGCCAGTTTCGCCACGAGCGACGACTGAGACGGCCGGCTGTGGTAGCCGAGTGGATCGAGCAACCGCCATCGGTTCCGGTCGCGTCTCTTGTAGGTAGCTCTATTACCACAGTGGATACACAGGTAGCAAACGGGCTAATTAGACTTGTCTAAACTATGGTGCTAGCGAGATTTCAGCACGGATCACGTAACAGGCCGTCAAGAAGCACGGTAGTGATAGCGAAACAGCGGATTGTTACTGGGCTATAGGAGCGGGTTACGGACGGAAGTTACGAGACAGACCACCTGTCGAAACACCGTGTCGTACCCACATACCGGCTTCCGCTGTGTACCGGGCCTGTGTCACCTGGCACGATCACGCCCGGTAATGGTAAATCGAAGCGGTGTCAGTTCATCTGTCGTTGTCTCATCACCTCCATTGACAGTTCTGTCTTTTCTTCCATCTAACTTAATATTTAGTGATGGCTAAACCTCTGCCGTTTTTCCGCAGCCGTGTCGATTACCGAGCTGTCGACTGTGACGGCTCCGCTACTCCCTGCCGAGCGTATGGAACTCGTCGTTCGGTCGCATCCCGGCGAACATCGCGAGCCGATTGCTCAGGTTGTAGAACGCCGTGACGGCCGCGATATCCCAGATCGCCTCCTCGCTGAAACCGGCCTCGCGCAGCGCCTCGAGGTCGTCCGGTTCGACCTCGGTCGGGTGCTCGGTCAGTGTCACGGCGACGTCGAGCATCGTTCGGTGGGCGTCGTTGATATCCGCCGTCCGGTAGTTGGCGACGAGTTGGTCGGCCAGTGTGGGATCGTCGGCGTAGATCCGGACGAGCGCCCCGTGGGCCACATTACAGTAGTAGCAGTGGTTGACACCCGAAACCGCGACGACGATCATCTCGATCTCCTCGCGTTCGAGGGCAGCGTCCTCGACGAGGGCGTCGTGATACTGGAAAAAGGCGCGGAAGTGGGAGGGCTTGTACGCCATCGCCGAGAACACGTTCGGCGTGAAGCCGGCGCGGTCGGTTTCTGCGGCGATTCGTTCCTGTAGATCGTCGGGAAGTTCGTCGAACGTCGGAACGGGGAACTGGGCCATCGCGTCGTCGTTGAGCAGTGGATCGGTGTCGGAATCTGACTTACTCATAGCTACTGATTCACACGCATTCGTAATAACTCAGAGGCCCGGTTTCAACAGCTGGCGTCGACAACGCCGCCGGCGTCGGTCGCTGCCTCGAGGACGACATCGGCACCCGATGACTCGAGCAGGTGTGCCTCACAGCCACAGTCCGACGCCCCGAAGTCGGGGACGTGGTCGCCGGGAAGTGAGGCTGCCAGTTCACACTCCCGGTCGGCGTCGGGGAACCTGATCACTGACTCGAGGGACGTCTCCGGGTGGCCGAGCAGATAATCGATATGCCAGTGGCGAGTCTCGCGCTCGCCGGCGGCGAGTTCGCGGTGGCGATCGACGCGGGCGAACCCGCCCGGGCCAAAGGCGCTGCCGACGTACGCGTAGGTTCCGGCGGTAAACTCGCACGCACCCAACGCGCCGACGTCGAGAGTCGCCGCTCGAGCGAGATCAATGACGAGAACGTAGGTGCCGCCCATACTGGCTGTCGGATACGAACCGAAAAAACTGGCCTGGTTCGGAGCCACAGCCACGACACCCAACCGGCGACACACGACGCACCACAGACCGCTGAACCTTTCCCCGGCAGCGACGACGAACGGACATGGACAACGCACTCGTCGTCGGCGGCACGCGGTTTATCGGCCGCCATCTCGTCGAAGAGTTACTCGAGCACGAGTATGATGTGACGATTTTCAATCGAGGGAGCCACGACAACCCGTTCGAGACTGACGACCGCGTCAGCCACATCGAAGGCGACCGGACGAACGACTCGGCGCTCGAGGCTGCCGCAACCACGGTCGACCCCGACGCTGTCTTCGACTGTGTCGCCTACCACCCGAAAGACGTGCAGGCAGCGACGCGGATCTTCGACGACTGCGAGGCGTACGTCTACGTCTCGAGCGGTGCAGCCTACGGCCGTGAGGAACTCCCCAAACGCGAAGGCGAGACGCCACTCGAACCCTGTACGACCGAGCAGGCGATCGACGACTCAAGTGACACCTACGGCAACCGCAAGGCCGAAGGCGACCGTGCGGTCTTTGCGGCCGCAGAGAAAGGACGCAACGCGATGAGCGTCCGGCCGTGTATCGTCTACGGCCCACACGACTACACCGAACGCCTCGACTGGTGGATCGACCGGGTGAACCGGTTCGATCGCGTGCTCGTTCCTGGCGACGGAACGAACATCTGGCATCGAGCCTACGTTGAGGACGTCGCCAGCGCGCTTCGGATCGTCGCCGAACGCGGCGAGGCTGGCGAGGCGTACAACGTCGGCGACCGGCGACTCACGACGCTCGAGGAACTGGTCGACGTAATTGCAGCGCAACTCGAGACGGACGTCGAGATCGTCCACGCTGGCCAGCACGAACTCGAGGCGGGCGGGATCGATCTCGAGGACTACCTGCTGTACCGCCCATACCCACATATCCTCTCGACGGCGAAACTCACCGCACTCGGCTGGGAATCGACGCCGCTCGAGGAAGCCATGGAACGGGCCGTCGTCTCCCATCTCGAGAGCGACCGCGACGGCAGCGAGCACGGCCCGAACCGAGAGGCAGAAGAGCGAGTGCTAGGGATTCTCGAGACGCTCTGACCGAGACATTGACAGCGGGTGTCGAGATCGTCGAGCGCTCGAGTAACGGGAAAAACACATGGCCCACGGGTGAGTGAGAGCACGTATGTTCGAAAAGTCGGCATGGATTCGCCTGCCGCGAAACGTCGTCGTCGGTCACGGAGTCATCGATCAGGTCGTCGACGTCATCGATGATCTGCATTTACACGGTCGGCCGCTGTTCGTGACCAGCCCGACGCCACGGAAGGTCGCCGCGGAGCCGATCGTCGCAGCGTTCGAAGCGACCAGCGTCGACCCCGCCGTCGTCACGATCGAGAAAGCGACGTTCGACGCCGTCGAGCGAGTGATCGAGACCGCCAACGCCGAGGACGTCTCCTATCTCGTCGGCATCGGTGGCGGAAAGGCTATCGACATCGCCAAGATGGCGAGCTATCACCTCGAGATGGGCTTTTGTTCGGTTCCGACAGCAGCCAGCCACGACGGGATCGTCAGTAATCGTGGCTCCGTTCCGGACGGAGACACCCGACACAGCGTCGCGGCCGAGCCACCGCTTGCAGTCATCGCAGACACCGAGATTCTGGCCGACGCGCCGTGGGAACTCACAACGGCAGGCTGTGCAGACATTATCTCCAACTACACTGCCGTAATGGACTGGCGGCTCGCCCATCGGCTGAAAAACGTCGAGTACTCCGAGTACGCGGCCGCGCTCGCGGAGATGACCGCCGAGATCCTCGTGGACAACGCCGACCTCATCCGACCGGGGCTCGAGGAGTCGTCCTGGGTCGTGACCAAGGCGCTCATGTCGTCGGGCGTCGCGATGAGCATCGCCGGCTCGTCCCGACCGGCAAGTGGTGCAGAGCATCTCTTCTCACACCAGCTCGATCGACTCGCCCCCGGCGCAGCCTTACACGGCCACCAAGTCGGCGTTGGCTCGATCATGACCGCGTACCTACACGGCGGCGAACGCGGCATCTGGCAGGACATTCGAAACGCGCTGGCCAGTATCGATGCCCCGACGACTGCGGACGGGCTTGGCATCGACGACAAGACCGTTATCGAATCGCTGACTACCTGTCACGAAATCCGTGATCGGTACACGATCCTTGGTGACGGAATGGACGAGCGAGCGGCACGCGAAGTGGCGACGAAAACCGGCGTCATTTCCTGACGCTGTCGGTTCGATCGGCTGGAACAGCAGACTGTGTCATACGGTTTACTCTCGTCAATTACCGCCGATCGCCAGAACGGGTCGGCGATCAGCGGTTGAGAGTTACAGCAATCCGTGTCAGCTGTCACCAGTTGGCTCTGTCGCCCCGTCGTGTGTGGGTGACTGCGAAACCGACGTGTCCTCATCGAAAACACCCTCCAGGTCCAGTCGGCTGCGGAGCTCCGCAGTCGGCCGACCCAGACGGTCCCAGTCGCGTACCGCATAGTACTGATCGAGCAACGCGTCGAACGTCGCTCGATCGACAGCGTTCCCTTCACTCGAGCCATCGCTGGGCGGTTCCGTCAATATTTCCGGTAGCTCGTCGTCCGTCCGCGAGAATCCTTCACGGACGTTGAACAGCCGGACGAGCGTCCAGACCCGTTCACCGACCCGTTCGAGGTCGTCTCGGCTGTGGTCGTATCCGACGGCCCCAAGCCACTCTGCACCCAGGTCTGCCCGCAACACCTCCTCGAGGAAATCATCCACGATCAGACACCACAGCACTGCCCGGCGGTTTTGCTCGGCGACGACCGACGCGGCTCGCTTCGTGTCGCTCGGATCGCCACTGGAGACGGACTCGAGTTCGACCGGTCGTGCCCGTCGATGACAGCCCCCACGATCGCTCGTGGCGTACGCCAGCGCCATCGTCTCCGCGCGCCGCGGGTCGTACGAGGAGAGCTCCATGCCTTTTACCGTCGGAATGAGATCGCTACCGCCGAACTGGTCGACTGCCCTCTCGACACCGCCTGCGAGTGCGACACCGAGCGGCGTCGACTGGGTGACGATCTCGTCGATAAGCGCTCGAGCAGTCTCCTCATCGCCAAAGGAGAAGTCACGGTCGATCACCCCCTGCTGGCTCGCCCGTATCGCCCACGCGATGGCGTTCCCTGCCGTGATGACGTCCATCGCGAGCCGATCGCAGATCGCACCCAGTGTCGCAACCGCGTCGAAGTCGTCGATCCCGAGCCCTGCTCCGAGGACGATCGGCGTCGCACCACGGGGAACGCTCTCACCCGTGTCGCTATCGACCTGAAATCCACCCGGGACGTGGTCGTTGGGGCGTTCTCGTCCATGGGCGTCTTCGCGAACGCGCTCGATGCCGATTTCGTCAGCCCCGTCGAACTGTCCCGCCTGCCAGCCACGGGTCGGCAGCACGCCCACCTCGTTGGCGAAGTCGACTGTCTCGAGCGTGTCACTCGCAGTGAGCCAGCGTCCCGCGTCGCTCTCGGCGAACGCCTCGCCGTACCGATCTCGCAGGTCGGCGAGCCCGTTCGGCGCCGCTCCATGGGCGACGACGGCCTTCAGATTCTTCGCCCCCATCACGGTCCCCGCACCGCCCCGTCCAGCATGGTGGTCGCCGCCGTCGGATGCGATCGTCGCGTACCGGACGCCACGCTCCCCGGCAGGGCCGATACAGGCGACCGCAGCGTCTGGGAATCGCGCACAGGTTTCCGTAGCATCGAGTCCCCAGAGCGCCGTGGCTGGCTCGAGTGTTGCCTCGCCGTCGGCGACCGAGAGCACGACTGGCTCGTCGGCCTCGCCTGTAACGAGGATTCCGAGGTGGTCGCCAAGCGAGCCGGCCAGCCGACCGGGAAACGAGCCCCCGCCGTAGGAGTCCAGAAACGCCCCGGTCAACGGCGATTTCGTGATCGCCGCGTACCGCTGCTCGCCGGGTGTGTATCCGGTCAGTGGCCCCAGCATGAACAGCAGGATGTTGGCCGGTGCCTCCGGGTCCGTCCCCGGCTCGAGTTCCGCATAGAGGTAGCGAGCGCCCATTCCTTTGCCCCCGACGTAGTTCTCGAGCCACCGGTCAGGAATCTCGCTGCTCGTTACGCGCCCTGCAGAAAGATCAACCCGCAGTATCCTGTCCATGAGAGGCATGCCACAGTAGTGATTGTCGAATGAAAGTAAATATCATGGGGATGGCTGAACCGCGAGCAACGTATAAGCGCTACAGGCGTTATCGAGCGTGCTCGTCGAGGAAGTCCGCGATCTCTGAGTAGGCCTCGAGCCGGTTCTCGAGTTTCGAGAAGCCGTGTCCTTCGTCTTCGAAGATCAGCTTCCGGACTGGGACACCCTGCTGTTCGGCTTTTTCGGCGATCTGTTCAGCCTCGCCGACCGGTACACGCGGGTCGTTCTCGCCGTGGAGGACGAACAGTGGGGCCTCGATCTGCTCGATGTTGTTCGTCGGCGAGATTTCTTCGAGGAATTCGCGGTCCTCGGCGAGACTCCCGTACTCGGCTTCGCGCAGTTCGCGCCGCCAGTCGCCGGTGTTCTCGAGGAACGTGACAAAGTTGGCGATGCCGACGACGTCGATGCCTGCCGCCCAGCGGTCGGGATACTCAGTCAGCGCCGCGAGCACCATGAACCCGCCGTAGGAGCCACCTTTGGCGGCGATTCGGTCGGGGTCGACGGCCGGATGGTCGTGAAGCCACTCGACGCAGGCGTTGATGTCGGCCACCGAATCCATCCGTTTCTCGACGTCGTCGAGAGCGGCGTAGTCGGCCCCATACCCGGCCGACCCGCGGACGTTCGGCTCGAAGTAAGCGTAGCCTCGATCGACGAAGTACTGTTTGACACTCGAGAACGACGGCCGGCGCTGGCTTTCGGGGCCGCCGTGGATGTCGACGATGACCGGCGTGGCACCGTCCTCGGCGTCGTTGGGCAGCGTAAAAAAGGCCGGCACCTCGAGGCCAGCGTGGGACTCCTCTGGAGTCCCACGGGCTGACGGACGCTGTCCGTCAACATCAAAGCTCTCGACGTGGACGAGTTCGGATTCGTCGAACGACTCGTGGGGAATGCCCGCCGTCGGGGCGTCGGTCCAGCGCTCGGCCTCGCCGCTTTCGATGTCGACCACGAAGACGTTCGTGTTGACCGTATCGCCGGTTGTCGACAGCGCAAATCGCTCGGCGTCGGGATCGAAGCTCACGCCGCCGGAGATGCCACCCGGCAGGTCGGGCTCGGGGAACGTCTCGAACGCAGTCGGGTCGTCAGCGTCGAACTCGCCAACGGTGAGTTCGGTGTAGCCCTCGACGTTTCGTGAGTAGACGAATCGGCCCGTCTCCTCGTCCAGCGCGATGCCGTCGACGTTCCATCCGTCTCCTTCAACCACAGTGTCAAACTCACCACTCTCGAGGTCGAGATACGCCAGATACAGCGTGTCCGAGTCGCCCTCGTCGGTGACGAGATAGACGCCCTCGCCGTCGGGGGCCCAACTGGCGCTACCGTAGCGGACGTCCCCCTCGTGGGGCGTGAGATGCTCGAGTTCAGGCTCGTCGGCCTCGAGGTCGAGCACGTACAGATCTTGATCGAAGTTCGAGTACGCCTGCGAGACCAGCAAGCGGGAGTCGTCAGGACCCCAGCCCGACAGCGAGAGCCAGCCGTCGCCCTCGCAGACGAGCGTTGCTTCGTTGCCGGACTCCTCGCGTTCCTGCACGTAGATATCGAAGACGGATTCGTCGCGACGGTTCGAAGCGAACGCGAAGCGCTCGCCGTCGTGACTCCAGCCACCCCAGCGGTGTTTCGCGTCGGGCATCGCTGTCAGATTCTTGATCACGCCCGTTTCGGCGTCCAGTCGGAACAACTGGGCGCGCTCGTTGCCGCCTTCGTCCATCCCGAAAATCAGCTCGGGGCGTTCAGGTGACCACGAGGCGAACGTAACCCGCTCGTCGTCAAACGTTCGCTGCTCGGGCCACACGCGGGGGGCCTCGAGCGTCCAGACCTGTGCCGTGCCGGTCGTATCCATCAGAAACGAGAGGCGTTCGCCGTCGGGGCCAAACGACGCACCGTAGGCGCTTCGAATGTTGAGATAGCGGTCGATCTCGTAGCTCATACGCGCAGCTAGCCGCTCGAGGGCGTAGTCGTTTGGGTTACGGAGATTAGAAGCCGGTTTCACACCCAAATCACTCGAGCAGTCGGGACATAGGACACGGGGCTCACTGCCCGTCGGTGCACAGCTGGTCGCACAACGGGCGTGTGATTCATCGCGCCCGCTCAGTCGAGACCCTAGGCAGGCCCTACATCGCCATCAGCCACCAGCCAGCGCTTGGGTAGTCGTCTCGAGCGGGGTACAGAACCGTTTCAGGACAACCGGAAGACACTCGCGGACACCGGGGGACCGAATGCCCTGCGTAACAAAAGCCGTCGAAACAGATCCATCCGGTAATGCAAGGGACAGGCGGGAGTAGCGACGATGGTCACGGCGGGACATCGACTGCAGCAGTCATCGTGACGATTCTGGTTGTCCTCGTTGCGTTCGGAATGACGATCGCAGCCGTCGGCGCCGGATTCTCGACCGGCGAGTCCGAGACAGACGATAGCGCCGACTCGATCGACATTGGTGACGACGAGCAGACAACCGAGACGGACACCGAAGAGACAGAGACGGGCAATGACTCGATAGGTGGTGACGACGCAGACGACGGCGATGATGCAGACGACGAGGACGACGCGGATGATGCGGATGACGAAGACGCAGACGATGAGGACGACGCGGATGATGCGGATGACGAAGACGACGCGGATGATGCGGATGATGCGGATGATGATGACGACGAGGATGACGCGGATGATGCGGATGACGAAGACGACGAGGATGACGCGGATGATGCGGATGACGAAGACGACGCGGATGACGCGGATGATGCAGATGACGATGACGACGAAGACGACGCGGATGATGAAGACGACGAGGACGACGCGGATGATGCGGACGACGAAGACGCAGATGACGCGGATGACGATGACGACGAAGACGCAGATGACGCGGATGACGATGACGACGAAGACGCAGATGACGCGGATGACGATGACGACGAAGACGCAGATGACGCGGATGACGATGACGACGAAGACGACGGCATCATCGACGGGATCGCCGATTTCATCTCTGATTCGACGTCCAGCGATGACGACGAGTAGCGCCCGGTGACGACACGAGAGACGGCCGGAGCGGTCGACTCGAGGAAAGAAGTGATTTTTTATCCCGGCGCTACGTCCCGCGTCATATGCGTGTCGCGTTCGTCTCGTTCGAAACGGCTTCTCACCGCGATACCGAGACGAACCACCGGTTCCAGACTGCTCTCGAGTTGCTGGCATCTCACGGTCACGACGTGCACTGCTACTGTGCCAAGTTCTGGGCCGGCGAAACGTCGACCCTCGAGCAGGATGGGATTACGTATCACGCCGTTGTCGCTGGTCTCGAGGCCCGCAGGTCGTTTCTCGTCCGGTTGCCGTTCGTCCTCGCAGCCGCCGCACCTGATATCGTTCACACGCGCGCACAGCCCTCGGCAGCGGTCCTCGCAGCCAGCTGTGGGGCAACGCTCGCGCGTGCACCACTGGTCGTCGAGTGGTACGGCGACGGCGGGATCGACGACGACCAGTGGACGCAACTGGCAGCGAAACGCGGGGCTCGTCTCGTCACGCCGTCAGAACTCGTCGCAACGTGGGTCCGCGAACGGGGTGCTGATGGCGAACTCGTCGAGGCGATTCCGAACCCGGTCGACCTCGAGCGCGTTCAGGACGTGCCGCTAGGCGAGCAGGTCGACGTGATCTACGCCCGCCGACTCGACGAGGCGGCAAACCTCGAGAGCCTGTTGCTCGCGCTGGCAGAGCTTCGCGACCGAGACTGGCAGACGACCGTCATCGGCGACGGCCCCGAACGAGCGACGTACGAACGCCTCGCGAGTGATCTCCGGATCGACGATCGAGTTTCGTTCGTCGGCGACTGCTCGCTCGAGGAGCGCATCGCCGCCTACCGGGGCGCACACGTCTTCGCACAGACGGCCGAACACTGCGTGTTCCCGACGGAGATGCTGTGGGCGCTGGCATCGGGCTGTGTCGGCATCGTCGAGTACCACGTCGACTCGAGCGCCCACGAACTCGTCGAAGGGTGGGATCGGGGCTTTCGAACGACGAGCGAGGCAGAACTCGCCGACGCCATCCTCTCGGCCGGCGACCTCGAGCATCGCACGTTCGACGACCGGTTTGCCGACTACGACCGCTCGGCCGTCGCCGAGGCGTATCTCGAGCAGTACCGAACGCTCGAGGAAGCGTACGGTCTGTTGTAATGCGGTCTCCGACGCCGACGCGTCGGGCGAGGACGGCACTGGCGGGGATGGCTATATATCCGTCCACGAGACAGTTCGAGTATGAGTGACGACTGTGAGTTCTGTCGGATCGTCGCCGGAGACCAGCCGGTTCACGTCCTCTATGAAGACGAGCAGACGTGTGCGTTTCTCGACCGCAACCCGGCAGTAACGGGACACACGCTCGTCGTCCCGCGCGGCCACGAAGAAGACGTCCTGACGATCGACGAACCGACCGCGAGTGCGGTCTTCGAGACGGTTCGAACCGTCGCAGCGGCACTGGAGACGGCGCTCGAGCCCGACGGGTTCAGCGTCTTTCACACCAGCGGGCCACTAGTTGGAGATATCGACCACGCCCACGTCCACCTCGTTCCCCGAACCGAGGGCGATGACGTGGCGCTGTCGCTGTCTCGCGGGCAGCTGACTGGCGATGAGGCGACACGGCTGGCGAAGCGTATTCGCTCGGCACTGTAGAACGGAGTTCGACTCGAGCGATGGTCGACGCCGATTAGAGGTCGAACTTCGACGCCGCGGTTTCCATATCCTTGTCGCCGCGTCCGGAGAGGTTCACGAGTATCGTCTCGTGGTCGCCAGCTTCGGCGAGTTGGATCGCGCGGGCGATACCGTGGCTGGACTCGAGGGCCGGGATGATCCCCTCGGTTTCGCTGAGTTCGCGGAAGGCAGCGAGCGCTTCCTCGTCGGTGACGCCAGTGTATTCACAGCGGCCGACCGCACGGTACATGGCGTGTTCGGGGCCGACGCCGGGGTAATCGAGCCCCGCCGAAACGGAGTGGACCTCGACATCGTCGTCGATCACGCGCGTTTTCATCCCGTGGATGACGTCGTCTTTCCCCGAATCGAGCGGGGCGGCGTGTCGACTCGAGTCAGCGCCTTTGCCGCCGCCTTCGGCACCGTAGAAGTCGACATCATCGTCGTCGCGGAACGCATGGAAGAGACCGATCGCGTTCGAGCCGCCACCGACGCAGGCGACAGCTGCGTCGGGTAACTCGCCCGTTCGCTCTTGGAACTGCTCGCGGGCCTCGCGGCCGATAACGCTCTGGAAGTCCCGAACCATCCGCGGGAACGGGTCAGGGCCGACGACACTGCCCACGAGATAGTGGGTGTTGTCGACGTTTTTCGCGAAGTCCTCGAGCGCCGCGTCGACGGCGTCGGCGAGGCCTTCGTCGCCGCGGGTCACTTCGTTGACCTCGGCACCCATCAGTCGCATCCGGAAGACGTTCATCTCCTGGCGGGCGACGTCTTTCGCGCCCATGTAGATCTCCGTCTCCAGATCGAGCAACGCACCGACCATCGCGGTCGCGGTGCCGTGTTGGCCCGCCCCGGTTTCGGCGATGATTCGGTCGCGGCCGCTCTGTTTGGCCAGCAGGGCCTGCCCGAGCGCGTTGTTGATCTTGTGGGCCCCACCGTGGAGCAGGTCCTCTCGCTTGAGGTAGATGTCGGCACCGTACCGATCGCTCAAGGTGCGTGCGTAGTACAGCGGCGTCGGTCGGCCGGCGAACGTCTCGAGGAGCTCACGTAGCTCCGAACGGAACGCGTCGGTGTCGGCGACCTCGTCGTAGGCAGTTGCGAGTTGCTCGAGTGGTTCCTGCAGGGGGTCGGGAACGTGGCGTCCACCGTACCCCTCGAACGCGCCATTAGACATATGTCGGCCACTCGCACCCGGGCGCTAAATATATTCTGTCACCGGCCCGGCTGTCGAACGCGATGACAACTGGCGTGTCGTGTTATCGCTCGGCTGCGACCGTGTTCGGAGTCGATGTCGGCTCCGACTCGTCATCATCGTCGTCCCCGACCACGGTGTGTCCTGAGACGAACTCCGCGGTGCGTTCGTGCTGTGGGTTTTCGAAGAACGACCGCGTGTCGTTCGTCTCGATGCAGTCGCCGAGATAGAGGAAGACGACCTCGTCGGCGAGCCGTTTTGCCTGATCCATACTGTGGGTGACCATGATGATCGTATACTCGTCTTTGAGCGACTCGAGGGTCTCCTCGACGGTTTCGGCGGAGACAGGATCGAGCGCCGACGTCACCTCGTCACAGAGCAAGATTTCCGGCTCGACGGCCAGCGAGCGAGCGAGACAGAGCCGCTGAATCTGGCCGGTCGAGAGCTCTGCGCCGGGGGCATCGAGCCGGTCTTTGACCTCGCTCCAGAGGTTGACCTTCCGCAGGTAGTGTTCGACCCGATCATCGAGTTCGGCTTTCGACTCGTAGTCACCGTGGATTTTCAGCCCGTAGGCGACGTTCTCGTAGATCGATAGCGGCAGCGCGGTCGGCGTCTGCGGGACGTAGCCGATCCGTCTGCGAAGCTCCGGCACCGGCTCGTCGGTGTCGTAGACCGACTGCTCGCCCAATAGGACGTCGCCCGAAATCTCGACGTTGGGCTGGATCTCGTGAAGTCGGTTCAGCGATTTGAGCAGCGTCGATTTCCCACAGCCCGAGGGACCGATGATGGCCGTCAGCTGATTCGCTGGGAACTCGACCGAGACGCCTTTCAGCGCCTCGACTTCGCGGTTTCCGGTGTACGTTACGGTGAGATTCTCGGTAGTGAGTGCAGTGTCTGTCATGAGTGGCGACCTCCTGGTGCGTAGCGTGCGTAGCGTCCGGCAAGCAGTTTCGAGACGATGATCAACGCGAGTACGGCGACGATAAGGACGAACGACGCTGCGTAGGCGTGTGAGCGGACCTCGGCGTTGAACGACATCGCCTGATCGAAGATGAGAACCGGGAGCGTCGTTGCCCCTTCGAAGAGGCCACCCGGCATGTTCGTACTTCGACCAGTGGTGAACAACACCGTCGCAGCGTCACCGATGCCGCGGGCGAAGCCCATGATGATCCCGGCGATGATCCCCGGCAGCGCCGCGCGGAACGTCATCAGCGCGGCCTCGAATCGCGTCCCGCCGAGGCCGTAAGTCGCCTCTTTGACCGCCTCAGGAGCCGACCGCAACGCCTCGTCGGTGTAGCGGGTCATGATCGGGTACTGGAAGATCGCGATCGCGACGATCCCGAAGAACAGACTCGTTCGAGCACCGATCGCGATGATGATCGTCAGAACGAACACACCGTAGACGATCGGTGGCGTCCCCCAGAGCACGTTCAAGAACATGTTCACGACGTCCGAGAACCGCTCGCTCGAGTAATCGCTCTGGAGATAGATCGCCGTCGAGACGGCGAGCACTGCCGAGACGACCGTCGCCGGAACGACAATGAACAGACTCCCGAGGACGGCATGGAGGAAGCCGCCGTCGCCCTCGAGCATGTATCGGGAGCCCGGCGGCGTGATCGCGATCGCGGGGTCGGTCAGGAAGACGCGCCCGCCACGGTAGATCGTCACGGCGACGACCAGCACCATCACAGCGACGACGAGGGCGGCAGCGCCACGAGCAAGCAGGCCGAAGAGTCGCTGTTTGGCGTATCGGTCCATCAGTACTGCCACCTCCGCTGGAGGCGGCGGCGGACGAGCATCGCCGTGAAGTTGAACAGCCAGACGACGACCACGAGCATGAGGCCGACGAAGATCAGCGCCGACTGGGTCAGCGGCAGGCTCATCAGCTCACCGAAATCGTTGACGATCAGCGTCGGCAGCGTCTGTCCCGTTGCAAACGGTGAACTCGGCAGATGGGTCTGGCCGCCGATGAGCATGGCGGGCACGATCGTTGCGCCAAAGACGCGACCGAAGCCGAGCAACACGGCCGAGAAGATGCCGGGGCCAGCAGCCCGCAACAGCACCGACCGGATCGTCTCCCACTTCGTCGCGCCGACGCCGAGCGAGGACTCCCGAAGCTCGTCAGGCAAGGCCTCGAGCGACTCGACCGACAGCGAGATCATGAAAGGGGTGACGACGATCGCCATCACGAGACTGACTGTGAAGATGCCAAGACCGGTCGCACTCGAGCCGACGGCCGGCGCGAGGTAGTCGCCGACGAAGGGGACGACGACGATCAGCGCGACCAGCCCGAAGATCACACTCGGGATCGCCGCGAGCACGTCGATAAACGACGAGACGAGCGTCTTCGCCCGTCCCTCGGCGTACTCGGCGATGTAGATCGCCGCGAGGATCGCGATCGGCGTCCCCATCGCCATCGTGAGCGCGGTGACGTAGATCGTGCCGACGATCGCTGGCAGGAAGCCGAACTCGTTCTGTGCGGGGTCCCAGTTCGAGGACGTCAGCGCCTGCACCAGCGAATACTCCGACAGCAGCGGCAGCGACTGGTAGAGCAACGCCAGCACGATCAGGGCAAACAGCGCGATGGCGAAGTAGCCAGCCCCCTGTAGCCAGCGGCTGCTCAGGCGTTCGATCAGGAGTCGCCGATCGAGTCGCCGTTGACTCCTGGACTCCGTCGACCCTGCCATCGTTCAGCTACGGCCCCTCGGCCAGGTCGTCCTGTGCCTCTTCGAGTCGATCCGCCTCGAGCGGGACGTAGCCGTTGTCTCGGACGTACTCCTGGCCCTCGGTCAACACCCACTCGACGAAGTCGTGGGCCTCCTCGTCGAACGGGCCGTCGGAAGCGAGGTACATCTCGCGTGCCGGCGGTGCCGGATACCTGCCCTCCTCGACGGCGGCGAGGAACTCTTCGCGGGTGTCATAGAAGTCTTCGTCCTCGGAGATCGTCCCGTCACCGTCGTAGTCGAGTGGCACCGGCCGGATGTCGCCCTCGAGGTCGCCGCTTTCGAGATCGTAGACGTAGTTGATGTTGTTCAGCGAGATGGCAGTCTCGTTCGACCCGACGGCTTCGGCGACCGGCTGGTCGCCGTTGTGGTTGCCGTCCGAGAGATCTTCGAGTTCGCTCTCGGTGTAGGCGTCGTCCTCGCCGCCGAGGAAATCGCCCCACTGTTTGTAGGCTGCGGAGGCATCCGAGCGCCCGTAGACTGTGATCTCCTCGTCGATGTCGGCGTCGACGACCTCGCCCCAGTTCGTGACCTCTTTCGTGAAGATGGCCTCGAGGTCCTCGCGGCTCAGTCCGTCTTCTTGGAGCGCCTCGAGAACGGGGTTGTCGGCGTTGACCGTCGCGACGACGGTGTCGATGAGCATGGGGACGGCGAACAGCCCTTGGTCGATCTCTTCCGGTTCGGGTTCGCGGCCCATCATCGCGATGTCGACCTGGCCGCCTAAGACGTCGGAGACGCCGACGCCAGTGCCGCCGCCGGAGATGTCGAACGAAGTGTCCGTGTCCGATTCGTAGCGATCCGCCCAGACTTCGACCATCGGCAGTGGGCCGACCCCACCCGAGATGCGAACCGAGGAGCCGCCGCCGAGAACAGACGAACAGCCCGCAAGCGAAACAACCGAGCCAACTCCAGCAAGCTGTAGCGCAGAACGACGCGAATAGGTGCGTTCCATGAGTATCACCCCGTATTCGCTAGGGACTTGTACCACCTTGCTCCCCTGCAATTCTTTGGTGTGCAACCGAAAAGCAGCAAAGCTCTCGTTTTCATGCATATGTGTTACACACGGGATGGCCGTTCGGACGGTCCCGACCGCAGAACCGAGGCAGCAACCGCCCTACCGCAATGAAAGTCGAGTTTCGAACCGTCGCCGAACTCCCGAAGCGATGGAACTCGAGCCGGAAATCAGGTGTGTCACTTGAAAGAGATCACCGAATCGTTCGATTTCACAGCAGCGAGACAGCCACAGTCCCGTTCGAAAGTATTGCCGCGGCCTTCGACGAGCACTCAGAACAACAGTACGAGCAGCGCAAGCGAGAACGCGCTGACGAGGAGCAGTGACACCAGAACGACAATCGCAGGTGTCACGCCAGTGTTCCGGAGTTCGGCGATCCGGATTTCCGTACCGAGTCCCACGAACGCGAGGAGAAACAGCCAGTTGTAGGCGTTTTCGATCGTGGCCTCTTGAGCCGAAGAGAAGACACCCGCACTCGCGAGGATGACGAGCGCAATAAAGCCGAGCACGAACTTCGGGAACTCCGCCCAGAGCAGTCCGATAGACGGGCGACCACCCTCTCCCTGCTGGGCGTAGTAGCTCGCATACGCGAGGACGACGACGCCGATCAAGGCGTTGCGTGAAAGTTTCGTCATCGTCGCCCACTGACCGGCGACCTCCGAATAGGCGAAGCCGACCGCGACGACCGGCCCCGTCGAAAACATACTGACACCAGCCCAGACCCCGAAGACGACGTCCGAGAGGCCGAGCAGTCCACCGACGATCGGATAGACGACGATCGTGATCGCGTCGAACAACAACACCGTCGCCGCCGCGTAGGCGATCTGATCTTCCCGTGCGCGGATCGCCCCCGCAACCGCGACGACGGCCGACACGCCACAGATACTGGCCCCAGCAGCAAGCAACGAGCCGAGCTGCTCGGCGAGCCCGAAAACGTTCCGTGAGAGCACTTCGACGACGACGATCGTCACGGCGATAACGAGCGCGACGACCAACAAGACAGTGGCCCCGACCTCGAGGATTGCCTCGAGCGTCAACGACGCGCCCATGAGGACGATGCCAGCACCTAACCAGAGCTTGTGGGTTTCGATCCCCGGTCTAAGACGATCGGGGACGCCGGGGCCGTTCGCTAGCGCGAATCCGAGCGCGATGGCGACGAGCAGGTGGTTGAGACCGACGGTGAGGCCGATCGCACGCGCAACGAGCGCTCCGAGACAGAGAACGACGAGCCCCGGAAGCAGCCGGTAGGCGGACATCTCGCTACCAGGGGATCTGTATCTCGAAAACGACCGTCAGGACGACGATCACCGCCCCGACAGCGACGCTTTGCCAATCTCGCTCGAGAGCAGTCCAGTACGAGCGGATCGCCGCGAGAGACTGCTGGACGGCAGTCATAACCACGCATCGGTCTGCGGGTCAGTCGGAACACTCTCCGTCGATGCAGCCGACGAGCGACCACGACTCCGTCCATCGGACGACATTCGTTCGATGTCTCCGGATCGAGACAGTTAATAATTGTCGATCGTGTCGGCGATGCCGGAATATTTTGCAGCAATCTGTGACGATTCTGCGCTGGCAGTCGGGCAAACGACGTCACTGAGCGGTCCCAGAGGTCTCGCTCGGACGAATGCTGGCAACGTGTCCGCACAACCGAACCCCTATGAACTCTGCGGGCAATACCTCGGAGTATGACAAAGCGGTACGTCTCGCTCCCCGACGAGGCGGAGGCGGGGATGCGTGAGTTCATCGACGAGGTCGACCAGCGACTGGCAAGCGACGAGAGCACCTGTTCGATCGTTGAGGACGTCCTGATCGACCTCTCCGGCGACCGCGAGGCCTACGAACGCTGGCAGGATGGGGAGTCGACTACCCCAGCCGAGCGTGTCCGCTTGCAGAGTTACGATCCTTGTAACACCACCCTCGAAAGCGAGTACTACGCCGAAAAAGACGAAGCGCAGTTCCGTCGCTCGAAACACCTTCAGTGGCTCTGGCGACAGTTCGACAGTCTACCAATCGCTGACAACGTCGAGTTCGCCCTGCGATTTCGCCGAATGCTCGCCGACCATCTCTTCGAGGAGTGTGGTGACGACTGCCGATTTTTCAAGGGCGTGACGTTCACCTACGGACACAACATCACCATCGGCGACAACAGCGTCGTCCACGACGACGTTCACCTGGACGATCGCGGGAAACTCACCATCGGCGATCGAGTCTCGGTTTCAGACGGTGTACATATTTACAGTCACGATCACGATGTCGTCGACCAGACCGAGGTCCGAAACTACCACACGATCGTCGAGGACGACGTTCGGCTCACCTACGACGCGATGGTCCGTGCCGGCTGTAAAGTCGGCGAAAACGCCATCATCGGCGCACGCGGAATCGTCCAACACGACGTGCCTGCCCATCATATCGCCATCGGCGCACCGGTCAAAAGCGTCAAGATCAAACCCGGCTGGGAGGACGTCGCAACACCCCTCGACGACGCCGGCGTCAACCGACAGGAGCAGCGACGCATCGAGTACGAACTCCCCGACGACCTCGAGGTCTTCGACGAGTTCGGTCGCGACTTCTAGAGAGACCATACGTTCAGTTTTGCGCTATTTTCTTGGAACCACGACGCAGGGAATACCCAAGTGGCTTGAGAACCTACACCATACTGATGGAGCTCTGGGGCTGGCTCATTGGATACGTCGTCCTGTTTGCCCTTCTCCACCTGCTACTGTACTACGTCTATGTCCAGGGCGGGGACGGTGACAGCACGGGCTCTCCGTCGTTTGCCGATCCCAATCGTGCAAATCCGCGCACTTCGGCCGGTCGCGACCACTATCCGGGGACATCCGGCGACGTCGACGACCCCGACGACCTCGAGGACGAGGACGACCACGAACTCGAGTTCGATGGAGAAACGATTCGGTGTCCACACTGTGGCGTCCGGAACGAGGCCGATCAGACGTTTACGTACTGTTGGAACTGTATTTCCTCACTCCGTCAGTAAACTACCCAACCCTACTTCGCTCGGGGTCTAAGGACCCGCTCGCTCGTTGAGGGTGGGGCTTTCGCGTGGACTCCCGTTCTATGCCTCAACAGAGGCAGGGGGTACGTAATCCCCACTCACGTTCAGCGTCCCGCGATTCAAGCGCACGTCTACGGGTGCGCCTCCATCGCCTGCGTTTTGCCGACGACGGAGATACTGCAAGCCGATATTCTTCGCGGCGTTGTAGTCCGCGTGGTTCTCGTACCCACACTGCTGGCACTCGAACGACTCCTGGTGGCGATTCTCGTCGTGGGTAAACCCACACGTCGAGCACCGCTTCGACGTGTTGCGCGGGTCGACCTGCACGACCTCCAGGCCGTGTTCGTCTGCTTTGTACTCGACGTACCCGTACAGCCGTCGGAACGCCCATTGATGTTGCCACGTCGCATCGGGAATGTTCTCCCTGATGTGGGTTAGGTCCTCGAACACGAGGTGCGAACACTCGTTCTCGACCGCCTCTCGAATGAGCTCGTTCGCGACTGTGTGGAGAGATATCGTGAAGCGCCCTTCGGCCTTCCGACCAATCCGTTCGATGTTCTCGTGTGCTTCTCGTGAAAACAGGATCCGACGGGCTCACGCGGAAAGTCCATCCGCGATCGTCTCGAGGTGATCGACACCGATGACAGCGACGACGGCACCGTCAGTTGTCGCTCGAAGCGCCTCGAGGCGGTCGACCATGCAGTGTTCGCGGGTTTCGTCCCGATACGTGAGCGCGCTGTCGGCCGTCTGGACGCTGCCGAGCAGCGCCTGAACGCTGGCGACGTGTGAACGTTCGTGGGCGGCCTGTTCCGCCGGAGGATCAGTGTGTTCACAGCCGTACTCGATCGGGTCGTCGCAGGCAACGGTCATCGACGTCGCATGAGTCAGCGTCGCCGCGATCCGGCAAGTCAGCGCCTCCCGTGTCGCTCCACCGAGACTCGAAATAACGCGTCGAGCCGTCGTCGTCGAGACACGGTCAGCGATCAGCCGCGTCACAAGCCGTCGCAGAAACGACCAGTTCGGAGCGTCGATGCCGACGGTGGTGGCGTCGGGTGCGGCACTGATCGCCGCGCTCATTTCGCCGCCGAACCGTGGCGGCGTCTCGTCCGTGCCCTCGCGAGCGTAGGCACGGTACAGCGGGAGAGCTGCCGTGGGGAGTTCGAGCGCGAGCGTGTCTGGGTCGACTGACTCGAGGACGCGTTCGACGCGAGCGACGCTTGCAGGATGGTCGTGAACGACGCCGAGAAGATAGTAGTCGCCTGCCGCCCCGGTCACCCGTTGACAGAACTGCGGGGTGATCCGCGGGTCGTCGAACGACGCGGCAAAAGACGGGGACTCGTCCATTGATCGAGTGGTAATACGAGACTACCAGCATAACCCTTCTGTTGTGCTCGGCTCGAGACGGGCTGATGGCATGGACCCACAGCGTAAGGACTGTCTACTCGATGGAAATTAGCTACCCAGGGCGTAACAGTATCGCGGCTGATGGAAACGATTTCCGCGCTTTATTGCTCGAGCAGACCTGCCGCCAGTACTTGCTCCGCTCATCGATGATAGTGTGTTGGCAGCTGATCCGCCGAGACGAAAGCGAGATCCGTCACAACTGATGACCAAGGACGCGCTCACCAAAGCCGACGAAGGGAAACTGGTCCTGAACACCGACGGCACCAGAGTCGGCCGTATCGTCGACGTTCGCGACGGCCACGGATACGTCGAACCCAATCCGAGTCTGACAGAGACGATTAAGGCAAAACTCGGCTGGGCGACGCGAAGCGAATCGGCATATCCGCTCGACGAAGGCAGTATCGAGAAAATCACCGACGATGCGGTCTATCTTCGGGGCACACTTTGAAAAGCAGGCGGGCCGTTCGATCGCTGCGGTTTCCACATCGCTCGAAAAACCGCTCGGTGATTCGGTTTCGTCGGACGGTGCCTACTGTGAGTCAGCCGTCCCCACCACGCGAACGGGACGCTCGGCCGATGCGTCGTCAGTTTCGATCCGGACTGGGAACGACTGTGTCCGTTCGACGACTGCCGTCTCGAACGTCAGCGTGACCGTCTCGGTCGCACTACCACCGACCGTCACCGAACGGGTCTCGACCACCTCAGGATCGTGGCCGACAGCGAACTCGAGCGACCGTGTCGTTTCTTCACTGCCAGTGTTCTCGAGTTCGGCAGTCACGGCGAGCGTCTCACCGGCGTCGACCGGGTCGTTCGTCTCACGGATTGCGACGGTAACGCCTCGTCTACTGGTTTCACCGTGGTCACCACCGGAGACGAGCACACTGCGTTCTGCGGTGTCGTCCGCTCCCTCGACGCGGACCGGGAACTCGTCGTCCTGCTCGACGGGATACGTCTCGTACTCGAGGGTGACACGTTCCGTCTCGTTCCAGTCGACGGAGACGGTCTCCGTGTCGACAACGACGGGATCCTCGCCGACAATGAACTCGAGTTGCTGTGTTGGGTCGCCAGCCATCATCACATCACCCGTGTTCTCGACCTCGGCGACGACCTCGAGCGTCTCACCAGCGTCGACCGGATCGTTCGTCTCGATGATATCGATCGTTAACGGTGGTCTGACCGCTGGCCCGTCGTCGTATTCGGGCTCGCTCATGAGCCCACGTTCGGAGACAGCCCTGGCACCGGTTGGATAGCCGGCGCTGATCCACCCCGCACTCGTCGTGAGTGTCGTGCTATCTTCCCGTCCCACAAGGCTGGACACGTCGGGAACCGTCATGTTCTGCCCTTCGATCCAGATAATGTGCTCGAGACTCCCGTCTGTGGCAGTTGCACTCGCCGTGATTTCGATTGTCTCGTCAACCCCGACACGCTCATCTGCACCGGGTTCAGTGTCGAGGTCGATGGTTGGTGGACTCACACCGCCTGATTCGACGACCACCGTCCACTCGACCGCACTCGTCCCAGTTCCACCCTGATACGTACACGTGACGTCGTACGTGCCGGTCGACTCGAACGTCCGAAACGTCGCCGGCCGACCAGTCGCGTACACATAGTCGCCCGGGAGAGGAGCACTATCCACATCACCACCACCATCCCACTCAACGTCGTTCGGTTCGACATCGGTCGGCGGCTCAGCCTCGAACAGCACCGTCGATCCCGGTTCGATCGTGATCTCCTCGCTGGCCGGATAGCGTCGCTCGAGGCCAGTCACGCCGGTCACACTGCCAGCACCGACGAGGGAGAGACCGATCCCTGTCGCAACCCCCTCGAGGATCGTCCGCCGATTTGGCACGCCCTCTCGCATAGTCGTCGCTACTGACACTCGAGCACAAAAGGTCCTCCAACGTTGCAGTCACAATCACGTCTTTCGGACAGCGTATTGGCGAGCAGTGACTGACGATCCGCCTGATTCGCTCGTCTGCTCGCAACCGGAACGATGCTCGTCGAGCAGTGCTGGCGGGATGGAACAGACTCGAGAAAGCGTGTCACGCGGTGTGGACGATTCACACGAGCGATATGACACGCGCGAAGAGGAGATATGATCCCGTTTACAAGCGGTCTGGGAGAATGCTCCAGGGGCGTTCAGAAATCGGAGATTTCCGTGACTGAGCAGAGCGAAGCTCCGCGATGTCCGCGAGACCTCTGGTCTCGCTTGATCACGAGAGTCTTCGATTCTCGAGGGAGTTGACCTCGAGGCGATTCACACGCCGGTACTGTATCGTAAGATACCGGCGAAGCCGCCGAATGCGTTGTAGAGCTGTTCGCCTTTCTCGAAGTCCGTCGAGATGAACTTGGTCTCAGTACCGCGCTGTTCGGCGATCTCGATGAGGTGGTCGATCGCGTCCTCGCGGTCGTCGTCCGTGACGTCGACCTCGGCCCCACAGTCGCTGCAGGTGTGTGACGGCGTCGACTTGCGGCGGTCGAGCACCTCGTAGTCCGTGTTGCCACACTCCGCACAGTCGTAGACGATGACGTCCTTACGGAGGTCCTCACTGATCAGGAGACGGTCGACCGCACCCATTACGAGGTTTCGTCGGGTTTGCTCGAACCCGTAGGTTGCAAGATCGCCCGCGTTGAGTTGCTTGAAGAACTCTTCCATCTCATTTTTGTCCTTCATCACCTCGGCGTCGGCCAACGCCTCCTCGGCGTTGTCGACCAGGTCTTTCAGACCGGACTCGTCGGTGTAGGCGACGTCGAACTTCCCGATGACGCTGTCTTGAATCTCGTGGTGGAGATAGTCGCCGTCGAGGAACTCGTCTTTCGTGGGCGAGGGGCCACCGACGAGGATCCCGTCGAGTTCGTGGCGTTTGGCGACGAACAGATCGTTTGCCATTCCCGCGACCTCCTGATAGAAGTTGTCGATGGCCTCGAGGCGCAGGCGGGCGAAACGCTGGGCGGACTGGCCACCTTTGCGTTGTTTGCCAGGGACAAGCGACGAAGCGGACTTGACCGGCTCGATGCGTTTGCCTTTCAGCCAGCCGACGTTGGCCTCACGGCGGTCGAGGACGATCAAGCCGTAGAGGCCCTGGTCCGCCAGCATGTGCTCGAGCGGCTCGGTGAGGAAATCCGAGTCACAGTGATAGCGGAAGGATTCGACGGGCTGCGGTGGGCTCTCCAAGACCTTCGTGACCATGTCGGTCCGGCCGCCGCCGGAGTCGACGGCCCCCGAAAACAGCACCATCCCTTTCTCCGGTGGGTAGACATCGTAGTACCGGAGTCGGTCTTTGATGCTCGTCAGTGCGTCCTGGACGGCCGTTCTGGTCTGCTTTGATTTGATGTTGGCCGCTTCGCTGTGTTCCTGGGTAACGTGAGTGACCACGTCACTGATCTGTCTGTCCTCGGGAACGTAGATCGACACGAGCTGTGTCCCAGAGCCATCGAAATCTTTGAGATCCTCGATGACCTTCCGGAACTCGTATTTTTTCCGGTCGGACTGCTCCTGATCGCCCTCCTGGCTCATTGGTCGTACAGAACGGTGCTGTGGGTAAGAATCCTTTGACACACCTGTCGACCTGTCAACGGCTGTCGGTAAACAGCCACCGCAACGGTCCGTATCAGGGCTGAGACCGACGTGTCGGCCACATTCCATGGGCCGGGAGTTGAGGTGACGATTTAAGGTGCTCCCGTTCTACTGTCCGGACAGTACATCAGTATGTCTCACGAGACGGTCTATGCTATCGCGAGCGGGAAGGGGGGCGTCGGAAAAACGACGACGACGGTCAATCTCGGCACGGCGCTAGCACAGGCTGGTGAACGCGTCGCTATCGTTGACACTGATCTCGGGATGGCGAACCTCGCCGGGTTCGTCAGCCTGACTCCAGATTCGATGACGCTACACGACGTGTTGTCCGGAGCGGCATCGATCGATGATGCCATCTACAGTGTTACTGAGAATATTGTCGCCGTTCCAAGCGGCACCAGCCTCGATGAGTACGCCGACACCTCACCGGAAGGGCTCCGCGAGGTCGTTTCCGAGCTTCGAGATCGGTTCGACTACGTCTTTCTCGACGTCGGTGCCGGCGTCAATCACGAAACTGTTCTCCCGCTGGGGCTGGCCGATTCGGTCATCCTCGTCTCGACACCTGAACCAGCAGCCGTCCACGACTCGAAAAAAACCCTCGAGTTGACCGAACGGGCCGGCGGCACGGTCGCCGGACTCGTCGTCACTCGCACGTTGCCCGACAGCGACATCTCCCACGAAGAGATTGCCACACGCCTCGAGACGGACCTGTTGGGAACGATTCCAGAAGACGCCGCGGCTCGAGAGAGCGTCTACGCTGGCACGCCGCTGATCGTCTACGAACCCAATGGCCCTGCCGCCACCGCCTACCGACAACTCGCTGCGGACCTGGCTGGCATCGACATCCCCGACTCGAGTGGAGCGGACGAGGAGGTGACCGAACTCGGTGACGAGTCTGAGTCCGAAAGCAGTTCAGCAGCAGACAGTGACGGCGACCGCGGCGAGCGGGAAGCAGCACACGACGACGTCTCGAGTGCAATCACCGAAGCCGAATCAGATTCCTGATCCAGTGGCACGTGTTATCGGCCAGTAGGCAGTCCCTAAACCGTCGATTTCCTGGCGTACACTGTTGGGTTCAATTACATTCGTCGATTTGAGAATATCTGTGTGGGCAGAGAGTCATGCACAGCATACTGGGTTTCAGCTCGAACAGAAAGTGCCCGCTTCAGTCTCTATCGACCTCGATAATGCCATTTGTCACCGTGATATTAATCGGTACCAGACAGAAACGGACAGAAGACAGTAACGAACTGATTACTAATCATCTCTGTCATCTACGGGTCGAGCATGGAGCGACGAAAAGTACTCCTTGGCAGTGGCGCCGCACTCATGACCGCACTGGCTGGCTGTTCCAGCGATGAAACAAGCGACGATGACGAACCGAGCGACGATGGGTCCGGATCGTCCACCGACGGAGACAACGGCGATAACGGTGACGACGATACCGATGACATCTCCGGATTCGACAGCGACGGATTCGAGATTAGCAGCGACGAGGTGTCGGTTACGCAGGTCGAACACGAAGACGACGTCGTCACAATCATCGCCGAAAGCGAGATCACCGATTACGAGAAACTTCACGCCGAACTCGAGATGCTCGCTGACGATCTTGACGGGGCAGTCGACGACATGGAGACGTTCGCAGACAGTTTCGAGACTATCGAGTTGACTGTCGACCACGACGAGAAGCATGTGGTCACGTACACCATCGACGTCCAATGGCTCGTTGAGTACCGCGAGGACGAGATTTCGGCAGAACAGTTCCACGGAAAAGTTGAGAGATCGGCGACATAACGTCGACGGCGCAGACGGAACCGTTGGTTTATTTATAACAACAAGTAACAGCGTGATATAATTCGCAATCGAACTGGACAGCGGAGCGTGCGCAGCGCTCTCGCGTCGCTTACATCGACCGCGGCGGTTCCACGCCGAGGATCGAGAGTGCGTTCGCGACCGTATGTTTCGACGCGGCCACGAGCGCGAGGCGTGCCTCACGAACGTCAGGGTCGACGTCGTCGGCAAGCACCGGGCACTCCCGATAGAACGCGTTGAATCGGTCAGCAAACTCGCGAGTGAACGTCGCAACCTGGTGTGGTTCGAGATCGTCGGCCGCCTCGTCGACGACCGCCGGGAATCGGGCGATCGTCTCGAGCAGATCCCGTTCGGCGTCGGTTTCGAGCAGGTCGGCCTCGAGCGCCTCGAGTTCCACGTCCTGCTGCGCGAGGTCGGTGTCAGGATCGAGGTCGGCTTCCTCGAGGATGCCACAACAGCGCGCGTGGACGTACTGGACGTATGGCGCGGATTGGGCCTCGAAGTCGAGCGCTTGTTCCCACTCGAAGGTGATCGCTTTCGTCGGCTGCTTGGAGACGATGTCGTAGCGGACCGCACCGATCCCGACCTGGTGGGCGATGCGTTCGATGTCGTCCGCATCGAGGTCGTCGTCTCGGATACGGTCGTCCAGTCGATCCTCGACCTCCTCGCGGGCGCGGTCGATCGCCTCATCTAACAGGTCGTCCAGATCGACGCCGGTGCCCCGACGGGTGGACATCTTCCCTTCGGGCAGATTGACATAGGAGTAGAGCACCTGCTGGAGCCCATCGGTGTCGTTGTCGAGTAACTCGAGCGTGCTCCGGACCTGTTTGGCCTGCAGCTTGTGATCCTCACCGAGGACCGTCACCGCGCGGTCGTAGTTATCGAACTTCCACTCGTGATGAGCCAGGTCGCGGGTCGCGTACAGCGAGGTGCCGTCCGAGCGCAGGAAGACGAGGTTTTTGTCGATGCCGTGGTCGTCGAGTTCGAGCTGCCAGGCGTCTTCCTCGTAAACGGCCTCGTCGAGTGCTTTGAGTCGGGCAACGAGGTCGTCGGTGTCGCCGTTGCGCATGAATCGGGTCTCCTTCACGAACTCGTCGAACTCCGCGGGCAGCCGGCCGAGACAGGCTTTCATGCCCGAGAGCACCTGGTCGACGACCTCGCTGACGCGCTCGTAGGCCTCCTCGTCGCCGGCCTCGAGTCCCTGCATGATCGACTCGATCTCGGCTTCGGCCGCCTCGACCTCGCTCTCGGAGGCGTTCTCGAGGTAGGCGTTGCCTTTGCGGTAGTAGCGGACGAGGTCGTACTCGATGCGGTCGCGTTCGGGCTCGTCTTCGAGATCAGCCTCGTCGAAGGTCTCGTAGGCCCAGGTGAAGACGGCCATCTGTCGGCCGGCGTCGTTGACGTAGTAGTGTCGATCGACATCGTAGCCGGCCATATCGAGCAGGTTCGACACCGCATCACCGATGATGGGGTTTCGCGCGCGGCCGACGTGGACCGGGCCGGTTGGGTTCGCGCTCGTGTGTTCGACGACGACGGACTCCTCGCGGTCGTCGAGCGCGCCGTAACGCTCGTCGGTTGCCGTCTCGAGCGTCTCTGCGAAGTAGACATCACTCGGCAGGAAGTTGAGATACGGACCCTGCGTCTGCACCTCGGAGACGTACGTCAGGTCGTCGGCGTCGATCTCGTCGGCAAGTTGGCTCGCGACCTGTGGCGGTGGGGCTCCGGCTTCGCCAGCGAGTCGGAAGGCGACGCTCGAGGCAAGCACGCTCGGCACGTCTTCCGGCGGTTCTTCGATTCCGAGGTCGTCCGTCGGGAAGTCGAGTGCTACGAGTGCCTCCTCGAGGGCGGTCTCGACCTCCGCGCGTAGGGAGAGGAACATACCCGCTCGTATTCAGGGGGCAACTAAAGGAATGTCGGGTTTCGCCGCTCGTCGGTCGTCGAGTCGGTCGTCAGTCGAAATACGTGGCCGCAGCCCGGAACCACGCCTCGTGAATCGGCCGGAACGTCTCGCCGGAGGCGGCAAACGTCGTCGGCGACCAGAACCGGGCCGTGTTCGCGTCGCTGCCGGCCGTTGGCTTGCCGATCGCGTCGGCCCAGTCGGCGACGTAGTGGATCGTCGTCACGTGCTTGCCATTCCGGGGCGGCATCGTCGTCGCATCGAGAATTTCGAGCGTGTCGGCGGCGAGCGCGACGCCGGTTTCTTCCTCGAGTTCACGGACGGCGGCGGCCGCAGGCTCCTCACCGACCTCCATGTGACCGCCGGGGAGCGTCCACTCGCCGATACCTGGCGGAACGGCCCGTTCAACACAGAGCACTGCGGGCTCCGAACGCGACCGATCGACGACAGCGACGCTGGCACAGGGGACCGGGTTATGCCAGACCACGTCCTCACAGACCGGACAGTGGCTGCGCTCGCGACCGTCGAACGTGATTGTCTCGAGTGACTCGCCGCAGTGAGGACAGTAGTCGGCTGGACGGCTGACCATCTACCGCATCGTCAGTACTCGGTCCTCATAGGGTTTTCAATCCGCTTCCAGTCAGAGGAACGACGACATCGTCATCGTCGGCGATGGTTCCGGCCTCGCGGTAGGCCTCGAGTGCTGCGGGGGCAACCGCACAGGTAGGCTCGACGTAGAACCCGCCGCGGTGGAGTCTGTCGAGCGCGCTCTCGATCGGATCAGAACCAAGTGCGATGGCGTCACCGTCGGTCTCGGCGATTGCCTCGAGGATCTCGGCTTTGCGGGCCGGTTCGGTGATCTGAATGCCGTCGGCAATATCGGCGGCGGCATCGTCGTCGGCGACCGTTCGGCCGCCGAGTTCAGCGACAATAGGAGCGTGTCCCGCCGACTGGGAACCGAGCAGTCGTGGCATTCCGTCGACGATGCCGGCTTCGTTGAGCAGCGAAAAGCCACGGTAAGCACCGAGAAAGAGCGTGCCGTGACCGATCGGGAGGACGACGGCGTCGGGAACGGTCCACTCGCGCTGGGCGGCGACCTCGAACGCAAACGTCATCGTCCCCGCATAAAAGGCCGGGTTCCAGGCGTGGCTGGCGTACCAGCCCGCACCCGTCTGGCGGGGGGCTGCGCCGCTCTCGGCGTCTGTGATCTGAGAGGCCTCGCCCTCGACGGCCTCGAGACAGGCAGCCGTGACGTCCTGACGATCACCCTCGACCCGGACCGGCCGGGCGTCGGCTCGCTGGATGGCCATCAGCTTCGACTGTGTGACGTCCGCAGGGACGTAGATATCCGCCTCGAGGCCCGCACGAGCGGCGTACGTCGCGATCGATGCCCCAGCGTTGCCCGAGGAGTCTTCGATGACTTTCTCGACGCCGAGTTCGAGAGCTCGAGAGAGCGTCGTCGTCGCGCCGCGGTCTTTGAACGACCCCGTCGGAAAGACGTACTCGAGTTTGAACTGGACGTCCCACTCGGGAGCGTCGACGAGCGGCGTAAACCCCTCGTGGAACGTGACGCGTTTCTCGATCGGAAGGAATTCGAAGAACGTCCAGAGCCCCTCGCTGGTGTCGAGCCGATGGAGGGGGAGTGGCTCGCCCTGTGGACGTGGCCGATCCGCGAACTCGAGGGCGTGGCCACACGCACAGCGCCAGGGTTCGTCAGGTCCAGGGTCGTAGAGACGGTCACAGGCCGGACAGTGGAGGGCAGACGGCATGTTAGTACTCGTCGATGTCGGTTGCCACAGAGCAGACGTACTCACCGGTCGCGACCTGTGGCAGCCGGCGGGTTCGCCAGAGAATTCCGTTGCTGTCTGCTGTGACCTCGGCTTTCGGCTCGCCAAAGGGCGTCGTGAGTTCGAACAGCGTCTCACCGGCGCGGACGCGGTCGCCCAGCTCTTTCTGGAACGTTACGAGTCCGCCGTTTGGTGCACCGAACTGTTCGAACCCGTGGGCGCGGGTCTGGGTCTCGAGTGTGACCTCGCCGTCGAGAAAGCCGTAGTAGGAAAGGACGTTGAACACGCCCTCGACACCTTTCCGAATGCTCGATTCGTCCCAGCCAACACAGCCGCCGAGTTCGGGGTCGACAGTCGGAATACCCTCGTTTGGTGCCGCACGGGCAAGCTGGCCATCAGGCCCTTTCTGGTCCAGAATGTAGCCACAGCCAAACGCCTTCGCCAGCTCGAGACACTTGTCGTGGATTCGGTGGCGTGTTCCACAGCGAACCCGAACCTCATCGATCATGCGGCTGGTCGACCCCTGATGGAGATCGAGGATCAGATCCGCCCGGGTCGCGGCCTCGAACGTCGCAGCCGCGATCCGCTCGCTCGAGGTTCCGTTTTCGTTGCCGGGGTAAGCCCGGTTCATTTTCGTATCGTCGATCGGATTGCGATGTTCGGCGACCTGAAAGGCGTGGTAGTTGACGATCCCAACGACCAGAATTGTGCCAGCGATCTCGGCTGGGTCGAGTTGGGGGACAACACGCTTGATAACACCGACACCGTTGAGTTCGTCACCATCGCTCGCCGCCTGCATGTAGAGCGTTTTTCCCGACCGCTCGCCGTTGATCACGGCAACGGGCAGACCGAACGAGCTTCCGTCCCGGGTTTCGCCAACCTCGAGACGGCCCGTATCGATCTCTCCGGGCCTTGCGCTCGCCGTTCCGAGCGTCGTCGTCATGTCCCTGACGACGGACCCGTTCATCTTTATTGGTTCGGTGTTCGCCAGCCAGCGGCAAGGTCGAATGGTCGACCAGCCGGCCAGCGGACGGACTCCCATCGAAGGGGAACGCCGTCCGGATGATGATCGGGGGCAAACACCGAGGAACTTGCCCTGTTCGACCTGTAGCCGTCGCCGTCAGGCCCACGTCGCTCGCGATCACCGCCGTCTTCGTCGGCCTGCTCTTTGCCCGGGCCTGGAAATCGTTCGAGCTGGGGCGAACTCGTCTTCTCCGGGAGTCCGACCCTCGCGTTTACGATCGAAACCGTGCTCGGACTCGTCGGAACCATCTACTCCCTGGCTTTCGGCGTGTCGTTCGCCGATCGCCTGATTCCTCTGTGCCGTCGATAGCGACGGCTCTTCGGAGTAATCTTGGTTCGATGGGATCGCAATTACCTGTTACTTACTCGAATGCGAGACAGCCATTGTCACAGGCTGCCCATACCCGGCTGAACGTTCACAAGCCTGATGCACGGTGGAGAGGTGTGTTAGCTATGAGCACTGAAGAACCGACCTACACACGGCGGACGTTCGGGATGCTTGCCATGGTGGGTGCTGTCGGCGTCAGCGGCTGTCTCGGAGAGGACGACCCGGACGAGGACGATCCGGAAGACGGCAACGACGACGTCGAAAACGGCGCGGAAGACGACGAGGAGGTTACGGTTGCGGACCAACCCGACGACGCGGCCGCGATGTTCGTGACACCAGAAGACGGCGACACCGTCGAATCGCCGGTCGAGATCGAAGCCGAGGTCGAGGGCGTCGAGCTCGCGCCGGCCGGCGAGGCCGTCGAGGGCGAGGGGCACCTGCACGTGCTGGTCGACCAGGACTGTTTCGAGGAGGGCGAGACCTTCCCCGGTCCGAGCGACGAGGCCGAGGAAGACGGCTTCTACCACTGGGGCGACGGCCAGTCCGAGGGGGAGATCGACCTCGAGCCGGGCGAGTACGACCTGTGTCTCCAGCTGGCCGACGGGCCCCATCGCGCGTTCGGCGAGACCGACGAGATTTCGATCACCGTCGAGGAGTGAGCCGAACACCGATCAGAGGAACAGCCGGAAGTAGTACGGACTGATGAAGCCCTCGATCACCGCCGCGATCGCCAGCAGGATGCCGACGCCGATGAGCACCCAGAACGATCGCTCGAGGGCATCGGCCAACTCCGCTCGAGTCGCTCGCCCTCGCATCGTCCGCCAGCCGACGAGCCCGAGGTGGACACCGAGCGCCGTGGCGATGAAAATCGCCGGAATCTCGAAGATCCCGTGCGGAATAACGAACGCGAGCAGTTCCATCGGAGCGACCTCGGTTCGTGCGTAGATACCCATGACAAGCCCGTTAAACAGCAGCGAGACGATCGCGGGGAGCACGAGCACGACTCCGGAGATGGCTGTCGTGAGCGCGACCAGCCAGTTGTTGCCGAAGAACTCGAGGGCTGCGGCTGGGGCGATGTGGCCCTCGAGACGGGCTGAAATCGACGTTTCGACGGGGCCAACGAGTGGCTCGGAAAGCTCCCAGCCAACCCAGAAGCTGGCGACGGCAAGGGCAACGACGAGTGCGTGCGTGCCGAGTGTTCCCCGAACGAACACCGTCATCTCAGTCCAGCCACGACGAACGCCATCACTGAACTGGCCGCGAAGCGATCGCTCGGGCATGGCCGGTGGGGAGAGTCGGCCTCGAGCGCCGCTGTAGAGGGCCGTTTTCAACAGATCGAGGGCGGGAAAGACGAACACGACGGTCACCAGCGAGGGGAAGGCGGTGACGTCAACGAGCGTGAGCACGCCCGAGACGACCGAGAACGCAAGAAGCGTCCCGACGGCGACGAGATAGTAAAAGCCAGCATGGACCGGGCGAGCACGGACGAAGGAGACGGTGTTCGACAGCGATCCGACGACGGTCGCGTCGTCGACGACGACCGACACCGGCGCGAACGCGAACAGCGCCCGAACGGCGGCGAGTACGGCAACGAGGACGAGTCCCGCAAGCAGTGCCACGAGGCCGGCGACGAGCATCGAGCCGGTGGCGACCGCGACGAGCGCGGCGACGAGTGCAACGCCGATTCCGACCGTCAGGAACACGACAAGCCATAGCAGGATCTCGAGGACGTACAGGCCGAGAAATCGCAGCCAGTAGCGCCGAGCACCCGCAAGCCCAGCAGTCAGTCCACGCTCGTCACGCAGCCGAGCGGCACAGGCCGTCAGCTGGCCGGCGGTGACAGCTGCATAGAGGACCACACCCACGAGCAGCGTCGCGACAATCGTCACGGCAACGAGGAGGATAAGCCCCGGCGTGAGCAGTTGTTCGACAACGGGTTCGAACTCGGTTAGCCACTCCTCGAACGCCTCCGGGTCGGCGTCTGGATCTGGTGGATCGGTCTCGAGTCCAGTCACCGCCTCCCGGGCCGCTGCGAGACGGCCAGTGACCTCGAGGTAGAGAAAGCCGATCGTGAGGGCGAGAAACGGGATCACGCGGGCGACCGCGGGAACCGCAGCACCGAGGAGATACCACGGCAGGATGTCAGCCGGTCGGCGGCGGAGCACGGCGACGACGGCAGTGATGGAATCGGAGAGGGCCATACCGAGGCTTCGGTCGGAAACCAGTTAAATCAGTTGAACGTTCGATCGTCGAACGTCTCGTCCGTCTCGTCATCACCGCGCCCACCGGACAGCCGCGGCGTGAACCCGCCGGTGAGAATGACGGCGACGACGACCAGCGCCGCCGAGAGGACGACGAAGTCTGCGCTGGGATCGTAGCCAGCAAGGCCGGCCCCGGTCGAGACCACGAAGATGGCAATCGTGAAGACAATAGTTGCGAGGAGTCCGATCACGAGGATACCGATGACGCTGGCGAGGAGCCCACGCAGGATGGATCGAATCGATGACATCGTTATACTCGCGTTTTGGATGCGAGGACGTAGGTATTGTGACATCGGCCCCGCTCGAGGAGTGATTTGAAGCGAATCTCGAGGGGAAGAGAGCGTTCAGCCGAGCAGGTCTCGGAGCTGTGGGACGCATTTGACGGCCGAGTGGCCGGATGTCGCTCGAGCGTAACGTCTCCGAGCTGACGTTCCAAGCGGTGTCATCGTCGGTCACCGCTACAGCTGGGGGCTCTAGATCGGAGTTGGGTTCCTCGGGAAATCGGATCGCGAACTCGAGGACAGTGCCGGAAAAATGGGTCGACAGGAGAGGCGGCGAACCGCTAACGGTGTCCTCGATGAGGACGGGATCCTATTAGTCGTCGTCTTCGCGAACGTCGACGACCAACACCGGAATCCGTGTCGTTCTGAGCGTGCGTTCGGCGACACTGCCGAGAATGGCTCGGCGGACGCCGCCACGTCCGGCCGACCCCATCACGATGAGGTCGACGTCGTTGTCCTCGGCGTACTCGCTGATCACTGCGTGGGGACGGCCGGCTTCGATCGACTGCACGACCTCGAGGTCGTCTCCGGCCCGCTCGGTGACGACATCGGTCGCCTCGGTAGCACGCGCTTTCAGTTCGGACATCTCACCGAACTTCCCTTCTTTGATGCGCTGGACTTGTTCGGTGCCGAGACCGATATCGATCGCATCAGTGTCGACGACATACAGCGCGTGGAGCGTTGCGTCGTACTGTTCGGCGAGATCGATCGCGTGATCGATCGCGTTCTCGGCGACATCGCTTCCGTCGGTCGGGATGAGTATGGTATCGTACATCGTTAGTCGTCTTGTGGGGTGCCGCCGTCGGTGGCGACGTCTTCTGCCGAATCCATCTTCTCCATCGGCTTGGGGCTGTGACACTGTCGGACGAGGCGCTTGACGTCCTCCGGCGGGTCCTCGGTGAACATCGAGACGACGATGATCGTGAGCATGACCGCTGGGACACCGACGAGCGACGAGGACGTCGCAGGGACGACCGTCGCGAACGCCGGGACGATCGCGTCACCGGAGATCGCGCTGACATACTGCGGGAGGATCTCGTTGACGATCGAGCCGAAGCCGAAGAACAGCCCGACGAACATGCCGGCGATCGCACCCTCACGCGTGGCGTCTTCCCACCAGAGACCGAGGAAGAACACCGGGAAGAGGACGGTGCCGGCGAGCGCGAAGGACATCCCGACGACTTCGGCGATGAGCGCTGGCGGGTTGAGCGCCAGATACGTGACGACTGCACCGAGTCCGAGGATCGTCAGTCGACCGACGATCATCTGTTCGCGCTGGCTTGCGTCTTCTTTGTAGAGGTTCGTGTAGATGTCGTGAGCGGCGGCCGAGGACGCGGAGATGAACAGTCCCGCAGTCGTCGCCAATCCGGCCGCGACTGCGCCCGCGGCGACGATGCCGACGAGCCACTCCGGAAGTTCGGCGAGATGGACCGTGAGCACGACGAGCGTGTCGGCCTCCGTGCCGGTCATGTCGGTGTATTCGCCGACGTTCTCTTGGTAGAGCAGGGTCCCGTAGGCGGCGTAGGCGGTCGTGCCAAGGAACAGCAGGAGCGTGAAGACCAGTCCCCAGACGGTTCCCCAGCGGGCGTTGCGCTCGTTGTCAGCGGTGTAGAAACGCACGAGGACGTGTGGGAGGCCACACGTACCGGCAATCAGGCTGACACAGAGGGCGATCCAGTGGTAGTAGCCTGCGTCTTGGAACGGCTCAGTGAACTGTCGGTCGATCTCCGTCGCGACCTCCGTCGCTTGTGACCCGTACTCAATAAACGGCAGGACCGTCGACCATCCCTGCGTCCAGCCGGTCGCGTACAGACCGAGCAGGAACGCGCTGATAAGGATGATGTACTGAAAGGTCATGTTCTTGGTCGCACCCAGCATGCCCGAGAGCGCGACGTAGCCGATCGTGATCGTCATCAGCAAGACGACGCCGACCTCATACGGGACGCCGAAGATGTACTGGGCCATCAGCCCGAGGCCGTTCCCCTGAGCGATGATGTAGACGAACGCGATCAACAGCGTCGTCGTTGCCGCGATCGCCCGCCCGAGATCGGAGTAGTAGCGGTCACCGACAAAGTCGGGCGCGGTGTACTTCCCGAACCGGCGGAACTGCGCGGCCAGGAAGATCAGCAGGATGAAATACCCCGTCGTCCAGCCGACGACGTACGCCAGCCCGAAGTAGCCGAGGAAGGCAACGGTCGAAGCAACACCGAGATAGGCGGCGACGCTCATCCAGTTTGCGGCGATCGCCATCCCGTTCTCGATGCTCCCGATCGATCGACCAGCGACCCACATGTCGTCAACCGATGCGACACGGAAGAACCAACCGACGCCCAGGAACAGCGCGAGCATCGCCGCAAGCGTCAACGCCGGAATGAGTTTGAACCCGCCGTCGAAGAGGCCGGTCACGGACTCGAGCAGAACTGGCTCGATCACGCCTGTTCACCACCGTCGGCGGCGACAGTCTTGCCGGCTTCGGCCTCGGCTTCAGCCTCGGTCTCGTGGTCGATGCCGTACTGTGCATCGAGGCGGTCACGCTGCCAGGCGTACGCTGCACACAGGACGAGCGCGCCAATCGGCGAGCCGATCGCAGTCAGGAAGTAGTGCAACTGGAAGCCAAGCACTTGGGTACTCGTCATGAAATCCGTCGCGACCCACGTCGCGGTCACGGGTCCGAACGTAAACAGCATCCAGACGGCAAACAGCCCCCAGATCACTTTCAGGTGATCTTTCATAAACGGCGTTGCGGGCTTGAACATGTGGATCTTCTCGTCGAGATAGTCGACAGTGTCGTGGCCACCATCGGTCTCGAGGCGGCGCTCTTCCGTCTCAGTCGCAGCTGACTTATCAGCGGTCATCGGCTGCACTCACCCGAAATCTCGCGTGTCATGCCAGCCGATTGTGAGCCGAACGGCCCACCCGGAGACCATAACAATTGTATACGATATTTCACTTCGTGAGATTTGTTGCCACGAATGTCACTCATGCAGGTCAGTATAGAATTATCATGATAGTTAAGTCCGTATATGTCTGCAACACTTGCCACCAAAGCGCAGGAGGGGACAAGGGTATTGATAGCTTCCCACACAAAAATATACATGATTGATTATTTTGATAATCAGTAGCACAGGCCAGCAATATCTGTCCGATCACTCAGTTCAATCGGTCTATCATAAGCAGTATGATGTTTCCACTCATGTGAGAGTGGATCTATGATAGGGCAACACATATGTGCCAAACTGTAGGATCGATAACAGGCATCCAATCGCACAGTCGTCGTTCGGTCAGATGGACATTGCCGCTCAGTGACGTCACTACCCGTCTTCGTTGCACCAGTCGCCGGTGGAGCGCTCAGTAGCCGTGGGGAGACTTACGGCGATGTAAACCGAATAGATTGTATGGTCACCACGCTCTCTGCGGACCGACTCGCAGCGCTCCAGGACGAAGAGGCTCAGTTTACGCTCGTTGACACACGCCCCGAGGAGAGTTACGAGTCGTGGCACATTTCAGGCGCGGTCCACTTCCCGTTCGACCCCGAGGACGAACTCGACGGGCGACTCGAGGAGTTCGAAGCCCTGGTCGGCGACACCGACCGAGTGATCACCATCTGTGCGAAAGGGATCACCTCGGGGAATCTGGCGACACAACTCGAGTCAGCCACCGACGCGTACGACGTTCAGACAGTCGGCGATGGAATGACAGGCTGGAGCGGCGTCTACGACCACGTCGAGCTCGCAGGCGACGGGCTCAGTATCATCCAGATACAGCGTCGCGCAAAGGGGTGTCTTGGCTACGTCGTCGGCTGCGAGACGACCGGCGACGCCGTCGCGGTCGACCCGACCGCAGACGTCGAGGAGTACGAAGTCGCTGCCGAAGAGAACGGACTCACACTCACAGGCGTCATCGATACACACGTTCACGCCGATCACATCTCTGGCGGTCCCGAACTCGCAGCTCGACTCGGCGTGCCCTACTATCTCAGTGAACGGGCCGAGGAACGCGATGTCGAACTCGAGTTTACACCCCTCGAGCGAAACGAAGTCCTTGCAGTCGGCGAACGTGAACTCAAGGCACTGGCCACACCGGGCCACACGAGCGAGATACTCACCATCTTGGTCGATGACGAGGCGCTGTTGACCGCCGATACGCTCCATGTCAACTCGACCGGCCGGACAGAACTCGAGTTCAGCGAGGATGAGGGGAAGCGAGGGGCGCAGCTGCTCTACGAGACCCTCCACCGGACGGTGCTTGCCGAACCCGAAGGTATCACCGTCCTCCCGGGACACGTCACGGTCACCGCCGACGGCGAGTTCGAACATGGCGCGCCCGGTGAGGCGATTACAACGACGATCCGAGAGGCACGCACCGAGATCGATCTGCTCAGCCTCGAGCAGTCCGCGTTCGTCGACCGGATGGCCGACGCTGGCGAGAAACCAGCGAACTACGAGGAGATTATCGACCTGAACCGTGGCGCAACCGAACTGCCACCCGAAGAGCGGACGGAACTCGAGTTGGGGCCGAACAACTGTTCGGCCTGAGCCGAGTGCGAACACCGACGCGGGTTACCGCGAATACGTCTCGAGGCGAACGATTCGGCCGCCCTCGAGGGCGAAGAAATCCGCGAAGCCAAACAGTTCTGTGCCACCATCGACCACCCGACCACGGACCGCGACGCCGGTTTCGTCGGCGATCACCGTCTCGAGGTCGTGGTTGGTGTCCGGGTTCGGCCGCCCGTCGCGCATGAACTGCACGAACGCGTCACGCCCCTCGAACGTCCGGTCGGGACGACGTTGCGTGAACTGGGGGGCGAGCAACTCCTCGAGGACGTCGTACTCGTGGTCGTCGAGTGCGGCGTAGTATCGTCGAGCAATGGCGGCCCCATCGCCAGGGTCTGCAGCCGTATTCGGCTCCGTGTCCATATCGGTATCTTCGTCGCCACCGACAAAAGCATCCGACTCTCGTGGACCACTCGCGTAGTCAGCCCCATTGCAGCCGTTTCGGACCCCTTTTCTCCCGCCTGCACGTATGCCTGCTCGTGGAGTGTCACGTCTACTACGAAGGCGACGACGATCCGAAGAAATGCACCGCGCGTCGCCTCGAGAAGTTCGATAAAGCAACCCTCTATCGACGAATGGAGCAAGTCCCCTACGGCGTCGTGCTCAACCCACACGCCGAGCAAGCGCTCTCGCCGGCCGACGCCGAGGATGGTCTCGGGACACTCGTCGCCCTCGACTGTTCGTGGGAGTCCGCCGAAGCGGCCTCGTTCCGGATGAACGGCGTCCACCGGGCGCTTCCGTTTCTCGTCGCCGCCAACCCCGTCAACTACGGCCGTCCGTTCCAGCTGACTACCGTCGAGGCGCTCGCCGCCGCCTGCTGTATCTTCGACGAGTACGAGGCGGCCGAGGACCTCCTCGAGCCGTTCCGCTGGGGCGAGACCTTCCTGACGCTCAACGAAGAGCCGCTGCGACGCTACAGCGAGTGTGTGGACTCGAGTGAGATCGTCGCGGTCCAGGACGACTACTTGGCTGCCGAAGACGAACAGAAGCGGGCTGACGACGCTGGCGAAACGCAGTGAGCACGGCAGCAGTGACCACTGCCTGTAGTTTCGTCTGCGTTACCGGTCGGTCCCAAGACCACAGCGATTATATGCACCACGGGCTAACGGAGCGACATGGCCAGTTTCGAAGAAGCCGAGAAACGGACGCTCGAGAAAATGATCTGCATGCGCTGTAACGCTCGTAACTCCAAGGACGCAAACCGCTGTCGGAAATGCGGCTACAAGAAGCTTCGCCCAAAGGCGAAGGAAGCACGAGCCACGTAACCAACTGTCTGCGTCCGTTTTCTCGACTTTCTACAGCAAAACAGCCGGATAGCGAGTGTGCCGTTCGGCCGGCGGTTCGTCCGCGAGGCGAGCGTCGAGCGCTCGCGGAGAGGCGGACGTGCTGAGCGGCTCGCTGACATCGAGAGCACAGCCGCCCAGACGGTCCGCGGTCTCGAGTTCCCGGTACACCCCACGAAGCGGTCTACGGTCCTGAACTCCCGGTACACCCCGGGCAGGTCGCGGATACACCGACACAGGCTAACAGCAGTCTGTCTCAGCCGTCGACAAGTGGGCGCGCGCTACTCGTCCGGGTATTTGGGTTCTCGCTTTTCTGCCCGCCCGAGTGCCGTCTCAACGACATCCCGAACGTCGCCGTGGAAGACACCGCCGTGGCCCGCGTACATGTGCTCGACGCCGGCAGACTCGCTTCGCTCGTCTCCGGAGGCCGCACTCGCGTCGCTCGCGCGACCGCCGTCGGGCAGTCGCTCGAGGAGATTCTCGATGCTCTCGATGAGTCGCTCACGGGACTGGCCGGCCATGTCAGTACGGCCGAAACTTCCGTAGTCGAACGCGCCATCGTCGTGGACGACGACGTCGCCCGAAAACAGCGATGTCTCGGAGACAAACGAGACGTGGTCGTCGGCATGACCCGGCGTGTAAACGACGTCGAACGCCTCGTCACCGATCGTGACCGTGTCGCCGTCATCGATCGTGTGTGTTCGAAGCGGATGCTCAGCGTAGGCGTAGACGTCGGGATCGAACGCCTCACAGACCGCCTCGAGTTGGGCGACGTGATCGCCGTGTTGATGAGTCACAACGACGGCGTCGAGTTCGTCGGTATGGGTTCGAATCTCGTCGACGACGCCGTCCCACGCGCCAGCATCGACCAGTGTCGTCTCCTCGCCGACTGCCAGAAACGCGTTACAGGTGAACGTCTCTGCAGGTTCGGTGACGTGATGGATGTCCATACACGACGGCTCGAGGCCCGGACTCAAAATGGTGCCGTCCCGCTGTCTGGTACCGTCGCCCTGTCGGGGCTCGTGTCCAGACGGGCGTTCACAGGCCCGCACGGATGAAAAGAAGAGAAACGACGCGGTAGGTGGTATTGGTTGACACACGAGATTTTTTAGCTCCAAGCACGAAGATACTACTGTATGGGATTCGGGAGCTACGACGAATCCGAACAGCAAGAAGTCGACGCAGATTTTGACGACGACGACGCGGTACAATCCAGCGAAAACAGCCACGACGGAGAGATCGAGTTCGAAAACGGCGCTTCCAGCGACGAGTTGCTCGATCGGCTCCAAGAGATCAAAGACGAGAGTTGAGTAGATGAAGCCCGGGGCGCGGGCGCTGGGAATCGCCGAGTCGTTCGGTCGCAGTGACGACCGGAGCACGCTCGCCGGTGCCGTCGTTCGTGCCGACCGTGTCCTCGACGGGCTCGTATACCGTGCGTGTACCGTTGGCGGCACCGACGCGACCGACGCCGTCGCCGGGCTCGTCGGCGATCTCGGACGTCCCGACGTCCAGTACGTGCTGGTCGGCGCCGTCGCCCCCGCGTGGTACAACCTTCTCGATGTTCCGACGATACACGAGCGTGCCGACCGTCCAGTGATTGCCGTCACGTTCGAGGCAAGCGACGGCCTCGAGAGCGGCCTTCGAGCGGCGTTTTCTGGCTCTGCGCTCGAGGCCCGCCTCGAGCGCTATCGCTCGCTGCCCGACCGTCGAGCACTGTCAGTCAACGGCGAAACGGTCTACGTGAGACACGTCGGCTGTGAGGCCGACGAGGCAGCCGCAGTCGTCCGCGCGTTTACACCCGAAGGCGGCCGCCCGGAGCCGATTCGGGTCGCTCGGCAGGCCGCTCGAGCTGGTGATTCGTACGCTCGGTCGCTCGAGTGAGTCCTGGCGGCACTGTGACCCGAAAGAGGTAGGAGGCGGCCGTCTGTGCCACCAGTATGGAAGAGATGGATGGACTCTGTGTCGGCGAGTGTACGCGGTGTCCGGCGCTCGTCGATTCACGGAGCCGGATCGTCAATGGAACCGGGCCCGTGGACGCCGACGTGCTGTTTATCGGCGAAGGGCCAGGTGCACAGGAAGACAAAAAGGGCGAACCGTTCGTCGGTCGCAGCGGCACCGTCCTCGACGACGGCCTTCGGAACGTCGGCCTCGCGCGTGCGGACGTCAGGATTACGAACTGCGTACGCTGTCGACCGCCGGAAAATCGTGATCCGACGACCGACGAACTCGAGAACTGCCGTGGCTACCTCGAGCACGAAATCGACCTGCTCGATCCGGACGTGATCGTCACGCTGGGAAAAGTGCCCAGCGAGCACCTGCTCGAGCGCTCCGTGGCGATCACGAACGAGGCGGGTTCGCTCGAGGAAGTTCGTATCGAGGGGACGCCACGACGTGTCTTACTCTGTGTCCACCCAGCAGCGACGCTGTACGACCGCAGTCAGGAAGAGACGTTCGCAAACGCCCTCGAGCGGGCAGCAGAACTCGCAGACGTGGGCGATAGTGACAGTGGACAAACACGGCTCGACGGATTCTAGCTCCGTTCGTCGCTCGATAGGGGCTACCGCCGTTCGCTGAAGCCATCGTTCGAGCGTCGCGGTCTCGCGTGTCGTCGTCTCCACCACCTACTGCACGACTGTCGTCGTCTACTCACTTCCGGTTGCACGAAGGGTAATTGACTTCAATACGCCACCACGAGTAGGCGTATGAGCAGCGCTTCGTCTTCACAGGAGCAGTCGGTTGCGTCCGTCGTCGTCGTCGACTACGGGCTGGGGAACCTACGCAGTGTCACCCGTGGCTTAGAACGCGCGGGTGCAGACGTCGAAATCACCGACGATCCGAACGCGTTCGCCGACGCCGATGGTGTTGTCTTACCGGGCGTCGGCGCGTTCCGCGAGGGTGTCGAGAACGCCGATCCGCTTCGAGAGGACCTCCTCGAGGTCGCAGCCGACGGCACCCCCCTGTTCGGGATCTGTCTCGGCATGCAGATGCTGTTGACGACGAGCGAGGAAGGAGAAACCGACGGCGACTCAGCCGTCCAGGGGCTCGATCTGATTCCGGGCACTAACGTCCGATTCGATGAAGGCCAGAAGGTCCCACACATGGGCTGGAACGAACTCAACGTCGAACGTGATCACCCGCTGGTCGAGGGCGTCGACGGACAGTACGCCTACTTCGTCCACTCCTACTACGCCGTTCCCGACGACGAGGGCGCGACGGTTTCGACGACCGACTACGAACTCGAGTTCCCCTCGATCATCGCCAACGACGATGGGACCGTCTTCGGGACACAGTTCCACCCGGAAAAAAGCGGCGAGACAGGACTGCAGATCCTGCGGAACTTCGTCGACATCTGCGCTGCGGAGTAAGCCGCGTAGAAGGTGACCGGCCGGGAGCAGTCTTCTTTCACCCTGATTTTGAGATCTGTCTCACCGTCGGTGCTAGCTGTGACTGGACGCCGGAACAAACGTACGACAGGGCGACGATGTCTCGAAGTCGACGGCCAACCAGCGGTAGAAAAACGGCGGAGAGACACACCCCGGAGTGCCGCTGTATAGCGTCGAGAGAGGGAGTGGATACTCAGTCGGGTAGAGCGAGCCGGTTAGAATAACGAGAGAAGTAACATCAATCTAGTAGCTTAGTTTAATCAAATGCAAAACTACTAAATACAGTACCTGTGTCAAAGTCCATTGGCTATAGTGAACAATATTAGTTCACGGATAGTGAACGTTAGCACCGGTCTCGAGTCGATTCGAACCCACAGTTTTCTTTTCGTGTTCTACTCTCGAGGTTGGGTAACTCACCATCTCGAAAGCCGCATTACTGCCCTGAGACGCTGGTCGATGATTCCGGACAGAGCTGATTAATCCATCACATGTCCAGCAGAACCCCCGTTTCAGATCGATACATCCCCTCGGATCGATACAGCGGCACCGCGGGGTGTGTGTGTCCATATACAGCGGCACCGAGGGGTGTCAAACGCCGGGCTGGATTCCTATAGAAATCCTTTTGAATCCATACAGCGGAATTACGGTATCTCCGCTTGAGCGACCCTGGGATGCTTGCTTCTCCCCAGTGACAATCGACCTCACGATACAGCGGCACTCCGGGGTCTGTCGGCTATACAGCGGAAATCCGGGGTCCACCGTCATCTATACAGCGGAAACTCGGGGTCTCCTTTTGTCTATACAGCGGCACTAAGGGGTGTCGTTCGTGCGTCTCAGACACTCACACACCGGAATCCCGTCTAATACAGCGGCAGTCAGGTTCCGAACGCTTAAGACACCTCCGAATAGTATTCACGACAATTGAATGTCGGACGCCACGGACTACTTCGGGAGCGAAAACGAGATTTTCCAGAACAAAGAGCTCCTGCAGGTTTCACACCTTCCCGACGGCGACCGGATCATCGGTCGTGAAGACGAACTCACGAACCTCGCGAACGCAATCAAACCGGCGACTCGAGGCAACACGCCGAACAACGTCCTCGTCTACGGGAAGACAGGAACCGGAAAGTCGCTGTGCTCGAAGTTCATCACGAATCAGGCGATCGAGCGCGCGAAGAACAACGACGTCTCGATCGGGGTCGCCTACGTCGACTGCCTGCAGGAGTCGACGGAGACCCAGGCCGTCCAGTCGACCGGCCATCAACTCAACGACCAAGACGAAACGGGGATTTCGATCCCCCACTCGGGGCTGAGTACGTCCGAATACTATCGTCGGCTGTGGCGGATCGTCGACAGCCGCTACGACGTCGCCCTGATCATTTTAGACGAGGTCGATAAGATCGAAGACGACGACATCCTGATGCAGCTCTCGCGTGCGGTCGAATCCGGCAAACTCACCGAGAGCACGGTCGGTGTCATCGGCATCTCGAACAAGGTCCGATACAAAGACTCGCTGGACGAGCGAATCAAATCGAGCCTCTGTGAACGCGAGTACGTCTTCTCGCCGTACGACGCGAACCAGATCCGCGAGATCTTACGTTCCCGGTCCGACGCGTTTCACGAAGGCGTCCTCGAGGACGGCGTCGTCCCGCGCGTGGCGGCGCTCGCGGCGCGCGAACACGGTGACGCGCGAAAGGCGATCGATATCCTACGGTTTGCCGGCGAGATCGCCGAAGAGAACGACCTCGAGTCGGTCACAGAGGCCTGCGTCGATCAGGCCCACGAACGCGAGGAGACCAGCCGCCTCGCCGAACTCATCTCGAAAAGTCCGAGTCACGCGAAACTCGTTCTCGAGGCGATGGCGTTGCTCACCCAGCAAAAGGAGGGTGACGACGTCCCGGTCAAAACCAACGAAGCGTACGACCTCTACAAACGGCTCTGTGATCGCGACCAGTCGGACCACCTCAAACTCCGCCGGGTACGGGACATCCTCTCGGAACTCGAGTTCCTCTCGATCATCGAACAGGAGCGTAAATGGGCCGGCAAAGGGAAAGGCAACTACATGGAAAACCGGCTGATCGACGATCCAGAGGTCATCATCGCGGCCTGCAACGAGTCCGACTGACGGATCAGTACCCAGTCGGCGCGCTCGAAGGTGTCTCGTTTCGAGGTCAGCTTTTATCGTGGTCGTAGCCGACCGTATGGATATGTACGGCATTCTCACAGCAGATCGGGACCTCGCTCGAGCCGACTTCGGTGATGTCACACACGTTTTCGCCGACTCCGTCGACGGCACACGCCGCGAGCCGCTTGCGGGCGTGGCCAACTCCATCGCCTGCTGGGGCGACACGGCAACCGTCCGTGACGAACCAGAGCGCGCCGCCGTGACGGCCGACGGAACGCGTGCGACACCCGACGCCGATGGCCATCACTGGGGCACCGTCTGCCCGACCGATCCTGACTACCGCGCCGCGTTACTCGAGCGAATCGAGCGAGTCGGCGCGATGGGTGACGTCCGACTCACGACACCTGGATTCCCCGGCGCGTCGTTCTGTCACTGCGAGCGCTGTGATCGGGAGTTCGCCGCGAGCGACCACGAGGAGCGCGACGCGTGGCGAACCGCGGTCATCACTGATTTCATCGCCGCCGCGGCGGAGTGCGTCGAGGGTGATCTCCTCGCGACACTCTACCCAGATCCCTACCCCGGAAACCTCCGCGAACGCGCCGGCGTCGATCCCGGTTCGCTCGCCCCGTTCGTCGACGAGTTTGTCGTCCCCCTCTGTGATGTCGGCTACGGGACGACCTACTGGGTGGAGTCGCTGGCGCGTGGTTTCGCTCACGAACTCGAGGACCTTGAGCTGGACCTCACGATCCAGCTCTCGGCGGACGGCGTCGACGCCGATCGACTCGTGGGACTGACACAGCAGCTCGAGGCTCACGCGGATACCATCGTCTACGGCACGTACCCGGACGACGCAGAGACTGTCCGAGACGTCATTCGGCGCGTTCGCGAGGCTGACACACCAGCGCTCACCGTCTGAGCGCCTGCACGCGACTCGACCAGCGCAAACAGACACCGTGTTATCTCCTCCCGAAGAGCAAAACCGCTGTTTACTCGCTGAGGGGGACAGCCGTTTCGTCACTCCATCGTGATCGACCATGGTCCGTCGGCGTCGACCGTCACATATCCGATCCCCTCGAGATCGAACGTTGTCTCGCCAACGAACACCCCGATCTCGTTGAACACGAGCTCCGAGAACCGTCCTTCCTGGGGGAGAATTTCAACGATGAAATTCCCTGCTCCGTCGTGTGTTCCTCGTGCCTGTCCGAGGCCGTCGAACAGGAACGGACCATTCCACGTCGACGTCTCGTCCTCGAGTTCGACTGGTAATGTCTCGGCATCTGCGTCCGTCGCTCGTGGTTGTCGGAGATCGATCTCCCAGTTGCCGTCTGCATCGATGTCCAGCAGATACGGTCCTTGCGCTGCGAGGATACCCGACGCTCCGTCGTACGTCCCGATCACGTTGATCAACAACTCTTCACGTCCGTTGTCAGTCGGGACCAGATCGACGATGAAGTTCGACTCGCCATCGTGGACAGCTTCGGCGACTGTGACACCGCTTTCGAGTTCGAACTCATCAGTAACGCTCGCCCCCGATCCCTCGAATCGCAGTGGCTCGGTTTCCGCCTGTATGCTGGATACTCCCCGGTTCGTGTCGGCAATCGCTCCGAACGATCCGATGGCCGACGCCATCAGTCCGGAACTGGCGATGAGATAGTGGCGGCGACGCATATGAAGACGTCACCGGCTCGCCACTTCAACCCCTCTCCGTCTCGAGACCAAGATTCTCTGCCTTTGAGAGGTCGTAACAGACGAGAATTCGGCAGCTGAAAACAGCGCTACAACAGCTCGCGCACGTCCGAGTACCACATATCGTGGTAGTCGACGTGACCGACCCGGCGGGCGATCGCGACGGCGAGGGCGTGCCAACAGCGGTCAGTTGGGTCGTCGGGATCGAGATTGTACTCGCTGTCCTTGCAGGTACAGCCGCCGTCTTCGACGATATACTCGTCGTCGTAGCCGACGACGATCGTAAAATCACGGTAGGCCTTCACTCGGTTCTCGCCGACGGCCTCGATCGCGCGCACCCCACGGTCGCCGTGGATGCGCGTGATCTGCTCGACGATGTCGGGCGTGAGTTTACCCGTCTCCTCGAGATCCGCCTGCCATCGCTCGACTGGGTTGGCCTCCGGCACGACCGGAACTGTGTCCCGAACTGTAAAATCGGTTTGGTTGTACGAACGATTCCGCTCGAGACCACGCTGCTTTTCGCGCTGCCCCGCCGAGACGTCCCGTATGCGCGTCACCGAGGGCGGGGTCGAACTCGAGGTCCCCGGCGAACAGACCGAGGGCGTCGAGGAATCGGTATTCTACAACCCGCGACAGGAACTGAACCGGGATCTGACGATCGCAACGCTGCGGGCCTATCGCGACCGTGAGGACCGCGCCGAGACGTATCTCGATGCAATGACAGCAAGCGGCGTCCGTGGTGCTCGGGCGGCCGCCGACGGCTGGGACGTGACCTGCTGTGACGTCAACGAGGAGGCAGTCGACCTCGCACGAACGAACCTCGAGCGGAACGATTGCGAGGCACGGGTCGAACACCGAAACGTCAGCGCGCTCATGCACGAGGAGGTGTTCGACGTGATCGACCTCGACCCCTACGGAACGCCGATGCCGTTCGCCGATGCCGCCATCGGGAACTGCCGAGACCTGCTCTGTGTCACCGCGACCGATACCGCGCCGATGTGTGGCGCTCACTTCAACAGCGGTGTTCGATCGTACTCCGCCGTTCCCCAGAACACCGATTACCACGCCGAAATGGGCGTCCGAATCCTCATCTCCGCGCTCGCCCGCAGTGGCGCTCGCTTCGACGTCGGCATCGAGCCCATTCTGACCCATGCGACCAGCCACTACGTCCGCACCTATCTCGAGCTCGAGCACAAACCCACCGCTGCGGATGCAGCGATCGACGAACTGGGCTACATCTACCACTGTGAGGACTGTCTCTACCGCGAGACAGACGTGGGGATGATCGCCGACCCGCTCGAGACGTGTCCACACTGTGGCGGCAGCCGACTGCTCACCGCCGGACCGGTCTGGCTTGGCCCGATTCAAGATCCGGAGTTCGTCACCGCAGTCCGTGATGAGATCCCCTACACGTTCGACACCGCACCAGCGGCTCGCGAACTCTGTGACACGCTCGCGGCCGAACTCGAGGAACCAACCCACTACGACCAGCATAAACTCTGTCGCAACTGGGGGCTGCCGGCCAATGCGATGGACGAGTTCCTCGCGGATCTACAGGCCGCTGGCTTCGAGGCGTCGAAAGCCCACTACGGCGGGACGACGTTCAAAACTGACGCTAGCGTCGGTGAGATTCGCGCGGCAACTGAGGACAACCTCATTTGACTCCTCGCTTTATTTCCTGCGTCTGCTCACAGTTTCAGATAACGATTCCGACACGACCGCATATTGCCCTGGCCGCCGATATGGACGGACGTGATCGACTACAGACAGGGTCTTAAGATCGCGCGTGACGTCGCCATCCTCGCGCGCAACGAGCAGCTGACGCTGTTGGCGGCCGGCGTCGCCTTCTATGGGTTCATCTCGCTCATTCCGTTAGCCCTCCTCGGGCTGGGGATCACCGCCTCGATCGGCGGGGAGGCGCTTGCGGAGCAGCTGACCGATGCCGTCAGCGACGTGCTCACGCCGTCGGCACAGGAACTGCTCGCCGAGACGGTCCTCGATGAGACTGGACGACAGAGCGCGACCGTGTTCGGGGCAGTTGGCCTGTTGTGGGGAGCAAGTCGGGTGCTCCGTGGGATCGATCGGGCGTTCTCAGAAGTGTACGGCACTGCTGGATCGAAATCACTGCTCGACACGATCTGGGACGCGACGATCGTCTTCGTCGTGATCGGGTTCGGGCTGACCATCGTCGCCATCCTCGAGGTGGTGATCCGATTCGTGCCGTTTGTCGGCGTCAGCGTTCTCGGGCCGATCTTCGTCGTGGTCGGGCTCATCGTGACGTTCCTGCCGCTGTACGTCATTTTCCCGGAGTCGGGTATCGACGTCCGTGAGGCGCTGCCCGGGACGGTCGTGGCCGCGATTGGCTGGTTCGTACTGAGCCGAACCTTCTCGCTGTATACGGCGTTTGCGACCGAGTACGCCGTCTATGGCGCACTGGGAGCAGTCTTTCTGGTGCTCATCTGGCTCTACATCGGCGCGATCATTCTCGTCTTCGGGGCGATCCTCAATGCAGTCCTTGCCAGCCGTGACATGGATCGGCAGCTACAAAGTCCCGGCGTGCGACAGGTTCCAACAGAAGCGATGACCGACGACGCCACGGGTGACGACGAGGGGGCGACGGAGGACCACGCAGGGACGGGTGCAGAAACCGGGACGAGCGCCCGCGTAAGCGCCCGAACGCGGGACCGATCCGACGATCCCGAAGCACTCCGCGAAGAGATCGAGCGGCTGCGCGACCGCGTCGAGTCGTTCGAAGACAACGTCGAGCGCCGGACTGTAAAGAAAGAGTCGCTCCAGAGCGAGCTCAAACGCTACGTCCGCCGCCGGGTCCGCCACGGTCACGCCCGCGACTGGGGGCCGTATCTCGTCTTGTTGTACGGGACGGCGATGTCCATCGCGGCGTTCTATTTCCTTTCGGGCGGCTGGGCGATCCTTGCGCTGCTCGTCGTCTGGACGTCGACGCTCGGCGTCTACGTGCTGATGGTACTGTTCGGGTTCGGGATCTCCCTGCTCGATATCCCCGGCCGCGTCCGTGATCTCGTCGGCGAGCGCCGCTCCTGAGACGGTCGACTTACGGTATCTGTTCGACCTGCTGTCGCATGAAGTTGCGAACGCGGGTCGTGTACGTCTGCGGACGGTGTACGTTGCAGATGTGACCGACGTCGGCGATCACCTCGATGCGCCCGTCGACAGCTGCCCCAGCGTGTTCTCGCTCGCCTCGGCGCATGATCTTGTCGTGCTCGCCGTTGAGTAGCAGCGTCGGACCGGGATAGGTCGAGAGCTTGGCCCGGAAATCTTCGTCCCTGACGTCTGGATCGGCCCGTCCGAACTCACGTGGGTAGATTCCGGCGTCGATGATCGCGGCTTCGACGTCGGCGGACAGGTCCCGATTGCGGACCCATCGGTAGCCGAGTCGCTCGACCGCTCGACAGCCGACGTCGGGCTTTGTCACGAGTCGAGAGAGGCCACCGACGGCGCGGGTCAACATCGCCATGCCTCCCACCGGATTCGCACTACACCCCGTCAACACCAGTCCGTCGACCTCTTCGGGGTTGCGATAGGCGTACTCCGTCGCGACGTACCCCCCGAGCGAGAGTCCGACCAGCACGGCGCTGCCGTCGGTGTACTCTTCGATCACGTCCTCGAGAAGGTCGATCGTGGGGTCCATCCGGAACACCTGGTGGCTGCGGACGCCGTGGCCGGGCAGGTCCGGCGCGACGACGCGATACTCGTTTTCCAGTGCCGCCAGTTGTGGGAGCCACAGCTTTCGTGTGAACATTGCGCCGTGAACGAATACGATCGTCTGGCCGCCTTCGGGGCCGGCGACGTCGATACCCGAACGTTCGCTGTCGACACCGAGTCGTTCCATAACCGGCGTATCACGAGCGTCGACTTAGTTGTCTGGCCGGAACGCACAGCGCCCACGGAGGCGTTGCCGTCCTGTCTGCTCGCGACCGTGCAACCGGTACCGGTATTTTTTTGCCTTCCCTAGTATCGATCGATGGTCGTTTCACGGGCAGAAATCGAACGACTGCGGACCGAGGCTGACACCATTTTCACGCGTCTCGAGCGAGTCACTGCGGCCCTCGAGCGGGCTCGAACCGAGCAGGGGGATCACTGGGACCGGCGGGAACTCGACCTCGACCTCGAGACGCCGACCGGCGAGACGATCGGCGTGACGCTCGATCTCGACCGCAGTGCAGCCGAAAACGCCCAAAAGCGGTACGAACGCGCGAGTGAACTCGAGTCGAAGCTCGCACAGCGAGAGGCCGTCGCGGGGAAGCTGGCGCCGGTTCCCGCGGAGCCACTCGCCTATCTCGTCCTCTACCACCTCGCGGCGACCGATGGCGACGGCTCACGATCGATGGCGGGTGACCTGGACGCTGACCACGACCGCGTCGCCGATCACTGCACCGAACTCATCTCGAGTGGGCTCGTTGCTGTCGATCGCGAGCAAACGCCGACGACGTATCGACTCACGGATGACGGGCGGGACGTACTCGATCTTCTCGCCGATCGTGACGGGAAGGAAACGTTCCTTCGGTGGCTTGACGACCCGCGAACGCTCGCTCGCCGTCTCTCTCGCGGTGGACCCGACTATCCACGGATGACCGCAGCCGAGCTCGGGCTGGATCTGGCGCACGTCCGCCACTGCTACCGGGCGATGGAGGCGATCGGGCTCGTAAGAATATACGAGGGATCGATCATCAAGGGAACTGAACGGAAACTCAAACCAAAAACCGAGACCCACCGCAAGCACACGTACTACGTGACCACGGACGTGACAGACCGGATTCTGCGCGACCTCGAGGACGCGTGAGCTTCGAACGGGCGGCCCCGATCGCAAAGCGGTGGCCAGCACACGGCCCAGTCACTCCGACTCGTCTCGGTCGTCGGCCTCGAGTTCGGTTTTGGAACCGCGATCGGCGTCGTGGACGGCGTCCGGATCGATCTCAGCGTCGGTCTGATGGACGCTGTCGTCCGGGTCGACGGCTGCGTCGGTCTGGGTGCCGACCGTCTGATTCGCTCCTGTCAGTTTCGTTGGGTCGACCTCGAGTTCGCGGTCCATCGTCTCCTCATCGGCCTCGGTTGCGCCATGCTGGGTGTCCGTGGCGTCTTTAGCGCCCGGTTCGGCCTCGGGGTCGGCCGCAAAATCGTTTGCTGGGAGTCCGCCCTCAAGCCGAACCACCTCGTCGGTAATCTCGAGAACGGCGTCGGGGTCGAGTGGATAGGTGGCGTCGACAACGTCATCCCAGCCGATCGAGGAGGTGATCGATTTGATGGCGTCCGCAGCGGGCCTGACGTGAGCCCCGTCGTCATCAATGGTCGTAATCACGCCGACGTCTTCGCCGGCAGCGTTCTCGACGCGCTTGCCGATATCGTCGGCTGTAATTACCTCACACATACGCGGTGTCACCAGTAGCCGAAAAAAGACAGTGATGCTTGCAGTCGTCAGGGACGACTCGAGTGTTACTGATCGAAGCCAGGTTCCATGTAGAACGCGGCAACGAGTGCAACGACGCCAACGAACCCGGCGAGCATCAGGCCAGCCATTCCGGCGACGATGTTGAGTTCTGGCCCGACGGCGAGCAGCGCCATTTCCTGATACCCTGTCCAGGCAAACACCAGTGCAAAGAGGAAGCTGAGTCCCGAGACAACGGCGGCTCCGATCTGAAAGCGGCTGTTGAACGGACCGACACCGCTCGAGTCCGCAGCCGAGTTGGCAACCGATCCCGTCCCACCGTTGGTTCGATTCGGGTCCTCCGGGTCGGTCTCAGGAGCGGCCTCATCGTCGCCTTCGGCGTCTGCGTGGTCCGCCGATTCATCTGCCGTCGGGGTCGGCGCGTTCGCTCTCGAGAACCCGTCGGCGAGGTGGACGCGCGTCTCGGAAATCTCGCGGACGTCAGTTTCGTGGAGGATGAACGGACCACCGATCTCCTCCCATCCGAAGCGGGCTTTGATGGCATCGACGACGTCGGGTGCGGGTTCGACGCGGACCGTCGCCGTGTCGAGTGACGCGACGGTTCCGATTACTTTTCCGTCGGCGCGCTCGACTAGCTTGCCGACATCGTCGTCTGTAAACGTTGCACACATAGATAATCCGACCGGTTTAGCGGGAAAGCCCGTAAACCCTCTGGTTCGTCGTGGGTTCGGGAACGCTTCGGCGACCGTCGCATAGCCCGCCACCTGGGTCGGGCTGAAAGCTTCGATTTCAATCGGACCGGAAGCCTCGAGGCTCCTCAGCAACCGACGTTCGTTCATCGGCAACCGGCGTCTCGACGACCGTCTCGGGGAGCCACGATCGAACGTCGATTGACTCGCTCCCCAGCACGGCGAAGCCGGTGAAGATCAGCAGGAACCCGACGACGGCAAGCGGTGCGATGGCCTCTCCCAGTAGCGCCCAGCCGCCCAGCGTTGCGACGACCGGGACGACATAGAAGATCAGGTTCGCCTGAATCGCGCCCGTCGACTCGAGGAGCCCGAAGTAGGCGATGTAGGCGAGGACACCGGCGACGAGGCTGACGTATGCGAGTGCGATGAGCGCATTCGAGGACCACGTGATCGCGGTCATCGACTCGCCGGCCGACAGCGCAAAGCCGTGCGAGAGCGCCGCGGCGATGGGCAGCCCCCACGCGACCCGAACCGTACTCGAGAGCGTGGCGCTCGAGCCGACACGGCGGATGAGGACGGCACCGAGCGCTGCACTGACTGCGCCGGCAAACAGGATCGCACGGCCGATGGCGTCACCACCAAGCAGGCTCGCAGGGTCGGGGCTGACCACGAGCGCGACGCCGAGAAGCCCGAGGACCAGTCCGACCGCGCCGCGAGGCGAGAGGCGCTCGTCGGAGAGGAGAACGGCTGCAAACACCGGCGTCAGGATCGGGTTGAGGCTGAAGACGATCGCGCCGACAGCGCTGGTCGCATACTGCTGGCCGACGAAGATGAGTGCGTTCGCCAGCCCGATCACGAGCACGCCGGTCGCGAGAATGCCGACGACGTCTCCCCGCGTCTTGGGTCGCAGTTCCTCACGCGAGGCGGTTACAGCGACGTAGCCAAGCATAACGAGCGCCGCGATGTCGAACCGCAGCGCGACGAACAGCAGCGGTGGGAAGTACTCGAGACCAGCCTTTGCAGCAACGAACGTCCCGCCAAAGAACAGACTCGAGAGGATGAAAAACCCGAGCGTACGACGGTCGATCACGGACTCACCTCAGTTCGGCGTTCGTACAACAATTTTGCTGATCGGTGACCGATCAACATGGAGGAAGCGGGTTGCATCTTAGAAACAAATATGGGTGCTAGGGTTATAGTTTCGTTCAGAAAATGTGTTGCAGCGAGAAACGCTTCCGTACCCAGACAGGAGTTGATCGGCGTCGTACACTCGCACACTATGAAAGTATTTCACGGTGCGAAAGCACTATGATGCAACAGTGACCAGCAATCATATGGAATCGGCACTCGAGGAGATCGAGTTTCTCGCCCTCTCGGCGAATCGTGTCGACGTGCTCAGGCTGCTCGCAGAGCGTGGCCACACACGCACCGAACTGGCCTCGGAGACGGGTGCCTCCCAGGCGACGCTTGGCCGAATCCTCAGTGATTTTCAGGAACGGTCGTGGATCCGGCGCATGGACAGTGAGTATACGGCGACTGCGACAGGAGAGCTCGTCGCGACAGGGTTTACCGATCTCCAAGCGATCATCGAGACCGAACGCCGGCTCCGAGATGTCGTCGACTTCTTGCCGGCCGAGTCGATGACCTTCGACCTGAAGCGACTGGCCAACGCGACGATCACGACCCCGAGCCAGACCCGACCGAACGCACCGCTCTCCCGGCTGCTCGAGTTGCTCGAAGACGCCGATGAGGTCCAGACGGTCTCCCATGCGTTCAATGAGCAGACGATCACCGTCGTACAAGAACAGACCGCGACTGATTCACAGCTGTTCAACGGCGTTTTCTCGCGGCGCGCAATCAAGGCGTTGGCGGCCGACACGGAGCTTCGTGGCCGACTCGAGGCGCTGCTTGGAACTGACAACGCCTCGGTACGGGTTCTCGATGGCGACGTCCCGCTCGCGGTCATGATCCTCGATGACGTCGTCTATCTGCTCTTGCGAGACGAGTACGGTGTCTTGCGAGCGTCGATCGATACCGACGATGAGGTGATCCGCTCGTGGGCACAGGACGCAGTCGACGACTACTGGGCGGATGCGACGCCACTCGACCTCGAGGACGACGAGTTTTCGGAGTGACTGGCGGGCCAGTCCGTGAAACGGCAGTTGGGGCCACGACGTGGCGGTCGTCGCTACTCGAGCGCCGATGGTGGCCCAACGTCTTTTGGCTCGTTGTCGCCACAGCCGTGTGTGTAGAACTGTCTCGCCGTGCTGTCACGCTCTGCGGGCGTCTGGGCCGTCTCGAGGGTCACGGTTTCTTCGACAAGATACATGTTCACGTGTGTGAGCTCGTCACTTCGTGCTGTGTTCCACTCTGTGCAGATGTGCTCGGCCAGCTCAGTCGGCGCGTCAGGTGGCGCTGCAGCGCTGACACTATTCATATAAAACCGCTCTCGATACGTGTCATACTGTTTCTGGAGTTCGCCGTCTGGTCGCTCGTATGTCAGCGGCCGATCGTTGTAGACGTCGACCTGGTCACCCGCTTCGGTTTCCGCCGGGAACACGTAGTATCTGGCCGACGTTCTGGGAGTTGGCGCGAAAATGCTCCATTCGGTTTGATGATCGACGAACGCAGCCACACCGCGTTCTGCCCCATCGATCGACGCGGCGTCGTCGTCGACGAGGCCGCCAGCCGAGAGGATCGAAACGAGCGCGACCAGTGTGAAGACGGCAACGGCTACTGTGACCGCGATTTTGCGTGGCTCTCGTGGGATCCACGCGCTGGTATCGATCCCGAGTCGCCATCGTGGAACCGAGGTCGCGATCGCATCCAGTCTCGAGCGATAGGCGCTGTCAGCAGCGGCTGGCACACCAATCCGCTTCGAGAGCGCCTCGAGGTCGTTCCAGAACGACGACTGCAAGAACAGACACAGGCCAGCGATTGCGACGAAAGCAAATGCGCCGATCCGGACTGTAACGGCAAATGAGAGGTGTGCGAGCATGAACAGCGAGACGAGAGCTGTCCGTGTGCGCCCACGAGCGAGCACGAGCAGCCACGAGAACAGCAGCATGTAGTACCACGCTAGCCCACCGTACTGCAGCAGCGACGGGACCGAACCGACGAGATCGGCGAGTAGAAACGTCATGTCGTCGAGTCCGAGCACGAGGATGGCTGCCTCGCCGCTCGTCCACAGTTCGGACTGTGATTTGTGATAGCCGTTGACGACGTACATCGTGATCATCTGCAGTAGGATCAGTGCAGATGCGGGGTTTGCAACGGCGTCTCTCGGTTGGCGGTCAGCGTGGACGGCGTCGATCGACCACCGTTCGTCAAGCGGGAGGAAGATCGCCCAGAACAGCAGCCACCAGAACAGCACGTCGGCATAGCTCAACACGAGCGGGTTCCGCAGATCGAGCGAGACGACGAACACGAGCGAGAGAACCGTCGCGATCCTGGTTCTGTAGCCCACGAGCAACTGCACCGCGAGCAGCCCCTGCAAGACGAACAACGCCGCGGTCACCGCTGGCTCCGTCGAAACGAAATAGACCGACCACACGTCGACCGGTGCAGCTTCCGTTGCAAGCGACTGGGGAACGACACCCTGGTCCGTATAAAACAGCGAGAAGTTCCGTGCACGGAGAAACAGATCGGCGAGGATCAACATCGCGACGCCGAGACGGAACACAGCCAGCGTCCGTGTGTCGATCCGTACACGCGCCCGCAAAGCAGCATACAGACTTCGGACCGTCTTGGACGGGTCGATCACGTTCGCCCCCTTCATCTGTTAGAAACGTTCACAGAACGAGCATATGTCTTCTTGTTACAACGTGCTCGAGCGAGTGCCAACCGATCTGCCGACGGTCGTTGGGGGAGTCCCGTGACGTGTGGGAGTGACTTCGCTCAACCAGTATCGGCGGTGGGACCGTCGTCTCCCGGCCGAGGTATTTTATCAACTGGCAGTGTCGTCTGTGGCAGTCGATGAGCGATGTAGAGTCAGCTGATGAGTCAGATAGGCAGGCGAGACTCGGTGGGGCCCGTCTGTGGCTCCTGTTGCGACTGAACCGCTGGGCGTTTACGGGCATCATCCTCGGGATCGTGTACGTCGTCCTCGTCGCGTTCAGTGTGATCGACCTCACGCCATTGCGTGTGATCGTCGACAACCAGGACGGCATCGAGTTCCTTTTTTCGGCGTTTATCGGCGCGATCATCACCGGCACATCGATCGTCGTCACGCTCAACCAGCTGGTGCTCTCACAGGAACTCGGCGCGGTCGGCGATCAGCGCAACCGGATGCAGGAGGCGATGGCGTTTCGACAGGACGTCGAAGAGACGGTCAAAGAGGATGTGAGTTCACCCGAGCCCGCCGCCTTCCTCTACGAACTCGTCAACGGCGTCCACGAGCGAGCAACCGAACTCGAGGACGTGATGCAAGACGAACGCGACGAGGAGCTCCGAAAGAAGATCAGCGACTACGTCGAGGACGCCACCGGAAACGCTGAGACCGTCAAGAAAAACCTCGAAAACGCCCAGTTTGGTACCTTCGAGGTGATCTGGAACGCGCTTAATTTCAACTACTCACGGAAGATCTACGATGCACGCAAGATCAGATCCGACCACGAAGACTCGCTTTCCGACGAGGCAAACGAGAAGCTCGATCACATGATCGAGACGTTGAAACTGTTCGGACCGGCCCGCGAGCATTTCAAGACGCTGTACTTCCAGTGGGAACTGATCAACCTCTCACGAGCGCTGCTGTACATCTCAATTCCAGCGTTGACCGTAATGGGACTCATGATCATGTACATCGACGGCAACGCCCTGCTCGGCACGACGTTCGGTATCGACAACCTCGTCTGGGTGGCGAGCGCCGGCTTCGTCGTCGGACTTTCGCCGTTCGTGATTTTCATTGCGTACATTCTCCGAATCGCGACTATCGCAAAGCGAACCCTCGCGATGGGGCCCTTTATTCTCCGGGAGTCCGAACGCGACGAGGATCTCGGCTAGCGTGGTGCGCCGACTAACACGAGTTTCGCGCGCTCGTCGCCGCGATTGAAAATCTGTCGTGGCTCGTCCGGATCGAGTCGGATCAGGTCGTCTGTCTCGAGCGCCACCGTCTCGTCCCGGTCGACCAACTCGATTTCGGCGCTCCCGCTGACGACGTAATATATCTCCTCCTGACCGGTGTGGGTCTCGTCGTGTGCTTTGCCCTTGCCGCCGGGCTCGAGTTCGAGGATCGAAATTCCGAGATGGTCAGTTTCGAGTTCGTCTTTGAGAAACCACATCCCACCCCACTCTTCGGGAACGACTGACTCCGGATCGGTCTTGGTCGCGGTATCGTAGCCCATACCTCAACGTTCGAACGCGACTGTGAAACCGATAGGGTACTGGAATCCACCCACGCTGTCCGCAGTCGAACCCGACGACTGTTTTATCCCCAGCCCCTACCAGCGCTCGTGATCGGTGCGTGATCCTCGTCATCTGCGGGCCACCCGGTGCGGGCAAAACCACGATCGCGACAGCGCTCGCCGAGCGACTCGAGGTCCGCAGCGAACCCGTTCGGCTCCATCACTCCGACGAGTTCTCGAGTCGGACCTACGAACAACTGTACGAACGGGCACGCGCCGACCCCGAAGACGCACTCACTATCGTCGACGGCACCTTCTACAAGCGCCGATGGCAGACCCAGTTTGACACCCTCGAGGACGTTCGGTTCGTCCACGTCACCGCGAGCCTCGAGACCTGCCTCGAGCGGAACCGATCGCGGGCCGACCCGATCGACGAGCAGGGTGTCCACGTCGTCTACCGAGAGTTCGCCGAGCCCGACGCTGCCCTCGAGATCGATACCGACGACTGTGACGTCGAGACAGCTGTCGGTCGCCTCGAGCGTGCCCTCGAGGCGTGGGGCTGGTTCGCGGACGAGACGTGAGAGAGAGAGAGAGCGTGGTATCGAACCGTTCTCGCGCAATCGGTCGGTCGCTTGCAGGCAGTGGTCCTCATGCATCGGTTGCACAGCAGTCAGTAGCTGCCAGGCTGTCACCGGCTAGTTACTTTGCTTCTGCAGTGGGACTTTCTTTGACTCGGTGACACGACGCGGGTTACTGAGGCGAAATAGCTGTGCTCCAGAACGGAAAACGAGAGAAAATAATCCATGACGACAACAGACGGCGACGTGGCGCTCGAGCAGTTGGAGGGAACGCACCGAGGCGAGTTGATCCGCCCCGATGACCCCGAGTTCGACGACGCGCGTACGATATACAACGCAATGATCGACAAGCATCCGCGGCTAATCGCTCGGTGCGCTGACGTCGCAGATGTACTCACAGCCGTAACGTTCGGTCGCGAACACGATCTCGAAACGGCGATCCGCAGCGGCGGTCACAACGGAGCCGGACTGTCCTCGGTTGACGACGGACTGGTCATCGATCTGTCGAACATGACCGGCATCCGCGTCGAGCCTGAAGCCAAGACCGTCCGCGTCGAACCCGGCTGTACCTGGGGCGACGTTGATCACGCCACTCACGCCTTCGGATTGGCAACGGTCAGCGGGGTCGTCTCCACGACCGGCGTCGGCGGGCTGACCCTGGGCGGCGGCCACGGCTATCTGACCCGCAAATACGGCCTGACCATCGATAATCTGGTGAGCGTAGACGTCGTGCTGGCCGACGGTCGCCTGGTTAGCGCGAGTGAGGACGAGAACGAGGACCTGTTCTGGGCGCTATGCGGCGGAGGCGGCAACTTCGGCGTGGTCACGTCCTTCGAGTTCCAGTTACATCCCGTCGAAACGGTCGTCGCCGGCCCGCTGTTCTGGCCGATCGACGAACTCGAGGAGACGATGCGCTGGTACCGTGAGTGGCTCCCAGACACACCAGATGACGTCTACGCCTTCTACCTGGTCGCCGAGGTCCCGGGAGATCCCTTCCCTGAAGAGATCCACGGGGAGAAAGTTTGTGGACTCCTTTGGTGTTATCTGGGACCGGAAGACCAGGCCGCGGACGTGATCCAACCGGCACGAGATGTTGCCGAGCCGCTGTTCGAACACATCGATCCGATTCCGTATCCAGCGCTGCAGAGTATGTTCGACGATCTCTACCCATCGGGCGACCAGTGGTACTGGAAGGGCGACTTCGTCCACGAACTGACCGACGACGCCATCGCCGAACACCTGCGCTTTGGGGAGGTTCCGACGCCGAAATCGACGATGCACCTCTATCCGATCGATGGTGCTGTCCACCGCGTCGACGAGCACGACACTGCCTGGGGACACCGTGACGCTACCTGGTCTATGGTCATTGCGGGTGTCGATTCGGACCCTGCAACTCGAGACCTGATCACGGACTGGGCCCGCGACTACTGGGAAGCAGTCCACCCCCACACGGCAGGTGGCTCGTACGTTAACTTCATGATGGATGAAGGACAGGACCGGATACAAGCCACCTACGCCGACAACTACGAGCGGCTGCAAGAGATCAAGGCGACGTACGATCCGGATAATTTCTTCAACGTGAACCAGAACATCAAGCCAGCACAATGAGTCACGTCAGAGGTATCGATCCACTCGCAGCTCGTCGGTCTACAGTGACGACGCGACCGCGACGCTTCGAGCGCGAGGACTCAAACGTCGAGGGGAACTACAACCCGGGAGTCAGCGCCGCAAGCTCGTCAGGGCGCTGTTCGGGAACGAGGTCGCTCGGGAGCGCGTCCCAGTCGAGGGTGTCGGTACCGGGTTTGGCACCGGTTTCGAAGCCGGGGTCGTCAGCAGGCTCTTGATCCCGATACTCCCGCGGCGGCCCGTCGTGGGCGTAGACACCCTCGGGGTGGTCGACCGTCCAGACGTGCATCATACAGGGCGTCCGACAGGGCAGTGTTACGTCGCCGTCTTCGAAATCGCGTTCGTAGGCCTGCCGGTAGTACCACCATGCGAATCGGCCGGGGAGGCCGGCGTGGTAGTGCCAGGGTGAACACAGATCCTCGGTGTCGTCGCCGTAGACTGCCGGCGGCTCGATCGACTCGCCGTCTCGCGTCGCGATGAACATAACTCCGATCGAGCGCCACGTCTCGTTGTCGACGAGCACTGATTCCGGTCGTTCGGGGTCGAGAACGGCGTCGTCGCCGACGTATTCCGGGTTGATCCAGTGTGACCAGCCGTCGGCATCCCGGTCGAGCGTGTCGAAGTACGGTTTAAATCCTGCCTCGACCAGCGCGCCCGCATCTGAATACTGCTCCTCGAGCGTCTCCTGGACCGCCGCCCGCAGTTCGACCGTCGCTGGATGGTCGTCCGCACAGCCAGCCATCCCACTATCCACGCAGTGGCCCATACTCGGCTCGAGCGTTGCGTCGGGACAGCGACTGTCGAACCAACTGTGCGAGACGGGTTCCTCCGCACTCGCCTGTCCTGTTCCAACTGCTGTAATAGTGACCACCCCTGCTGAGGCCCGCAAGAGAGACCGACGCGACACGTATCGATGGTCGTTACTGTCGTCCATACGACCACTCTCCACACCAACGACGCTGATAAACCCCTGTTGATAGGTGGGGTGACTGTCCAGCTGCGCGACTACTCGAGGACCGCGCCGGTGCCTGCTCGCTCGAGACCCACGAGGTCGATCCGACCGTCCGGCATCGGGACGCCGTCGTAGGGGTCGTCGGCGAGCAACAGCGAGCCGTCGAGGTCGGCGTAGTCGAGCAGCGGTGCGAGATGGGCAGCCGCCGCAATAGAGGCGTTGGACTCGGTCATACAGCCACACATGACCTCGAGGCCGTGGGCGCGGGCGGTGTGGATCATCCGTTTCGCTTCCCGAAGACCGCCACATTTCATCAGTTTCAGGTTCGCGATGTCACACCGATCCGCGATCTGTGGGATATCCTCGAGGGTCACGCAGGATTCGTCGGCAGCGATTGGCAGCGCAGAGCGCTCGTAGACGAATCGCAGTCCCTCGCGATTCTCGGCGGGCACGGGCTGTTCGACGAACTCGAGGTCGAACTCGGTCAGTCGCTCGATCTTCCGGACCGCCTCGCGAGGGGCCCAGGCCTCGTTGGCGTCGACGAAGAGGTCGACGTCGGGGGCGACCGATCGGATCGTGCGGATGATCTCGATATCTCGATCCGTGCCGAGTTTGACCTTCAGGCGGCCGTAGCCGCGCTCGAGTGCCGTCTCCGTCTTCTCGCGCATCGACTCCGTATCGTCGATTCCGATGGTGTAGGAGGTCTCGAGCGTGTCGGCGGGGTCGAGTCCCCAGTACTGATAAAGTGGAACGTCGAGGCGTTTCGCCGCGAGATCGTGGCAGGCGATGCTGACCGCAGTTCGGGCGGCCGGGTTGCGCTCGACCGTCTCGCGCATGCGGCGTTCGATCCGCGCGAGGTTGTGCGGGTCGTCGACCGCTTCGACGACGGCGAGCAGGTCCGGCAGGACGGCTTCGACGGTGGCCGGCGTTTCACCGTAATGTGGAGCCGGCCCTGCGCCGCCGATGCCGACCCGTCCGTCTTCGTCTTCGACGTGAACCGTCACGACTTCCGATTCGGTCTGTGTCCCACGAGCGATCGTAAACGGGTACTCGAGCGGGAGCGAGCGCCGTTCGAACGATGTTTCAAGAGTCATAGCAGGGCGTCGAGGACCGTCTCGCTGTCGAACCGAACGACGTCGGTCGCAGGAACGTCGATCGCGTCGGCGTACTCATCAACCGCCTTACGGGCTTCGTCGCCCTCGAGGTCGGACGTGTTGAGCGCGCCGGCAACAATCTCGCTGTCGGCGACGGGCGCGGCGAGGCTCTCGTAGAGATCGATATACGTCGAGAGGTCGGGAAGCGGGAACGACTCGTAGCCGTGGACGACCTCGCGGCCGGCGTCGTGACAGAGCACGAGTTTGTCCGCCATCGCGCCGTGGAGGATGCCGCAGGTCACGGCGGAGTAAGCCGGGTGGACGATGCTCCCCTGCCCTTCGACGAAGAGGTAGTCGTGCTCGTCACCTTTCTCGAGAATCATTTCCTCGACGGCCCCCGCGGTGAAGTCGCTGACGACCCGATCGATCGGGTTCCCCCAGCCCTCGATCATGATCCCCGTCTGGCCAGTCGGGATTACGGCAGCGTCGTAGCCGGCCTCGCGAGCGTCACGGGCGAGTTCCATCGAGACAGTCATCTTCCCGACCGAGCAGTCGGTACCGACGGTGAGGATAACTTCGGCGTCGACCTCGTCGGCGACACCCTGACTGACCGTCAGGTCGTCGCTCGGTTTTCGGACGTCTCGAAGCTCACAGTCGTTGTCGGCGGCGAGCTGGACGAACTCCTCGTCCTCGGCGAGGAAGTAGTGCAGTCCCGAAATAACGTCACAGCCACGCTCGAGGGCCGTGCGGACGTCCGCACGCCAGCTCTCCTCGAAGCCGCCCCCGATCGGCGCGATACCGATCAGCAGGGCGTCGACCTCGTCGGCCTCGAGGTCGGCCATCGATTCACGAATTGGTGCATCCTGGACGTCCGGGACGAAGTCGTTGACGCGTTGGCCTGCCGTCTCGCGGTCGAGGACAGCGACGGCGTCGTAGTCGGCATAGCGGAGGACGCCCAGTGCGGTTTTGGCCCGGTCGGGGAACTTCTCGTGTGCGAGAATTGCGACGCGCATACTCGAGCATTGTCGACGGCCTATTTAACCGTACAGATCACAAGAGAATGGCAGCCGGTAGTCGGCTCCCGCGACGCTCATCACACCAGTCCTCGAGGAATCTCCTGACGCGTGCCAGCCTCAGAGCACTCGCAGATCCGTCGTCCAGAACGACCGGTGAGCATCCTCGAGTGCGGGTTTCGGATCACCGGTCGCATCGACAGCCGCAGTGCCCGCGGGCTCGAGGCCGGCGTCGTCGACGAGCGTGCCGACGACGCCGCGCTGGCCGACGACAAACAGGCGCTCAACGTCGTCGGGGACGTACTCGAGAGCGTCTACACAGCGCTCGAGGTGGTCGTCGATCTGATCGTCGCGGATGCGTTCGAACCGAGCCTGCGAGAAGCCGCCTTTCGAGTGACTGCCTTTGACGTCGCTGTCGAACCCGCGATAGTCGACGCGCTCGTCGCCGTCGTAGATCCCAAGCGCGAACAGATCGGCCCGCACGAGCGCAAGCGCATAGCGGCCGGTCGGCAGGAACCACTCGCGTTCGAGTGCGAACTGATCTCCCCAGCCGACCCGGTGGTCACCGTCGAGATGCACCGGCGGCTCGAGCGTGACGCTAATGAGGCCAGCATCGTCAGCACACACCACGCAGGGGGTGGCGTCATCGACAAGTGCGACTCGCTCGCCGAGGGCATCCTCGAGGTCGACGTCGACCTCGTCTCGAAGCCCCGCGAGGCCGTCGTCGCCGACGACTGCCGTCAACGCGCCTTCGGGACCCGTCTGAAACGAGGTAAGTCGATCGACCACCTCGGCAAGTCGGCTGCCGCGAAGCTGTTCACGGCGGCGCACCTCGAGTCCCGTCTCGTCGTCGCTCACCCGCTCGAGTTCGCCTTCGAGCTGGGCGATGCGGTCCTCGAGTCGGTTCACCTCCGCTTCGACGTCCTGTCTGGCCGTGGCAGCCTCCGCACGGCGGTCGGATTCGGCCTCGTAGCGCTTTTGCAGGCGCTCGTTTTCTTCCTCGAGTTCGTCGATACGCGCTTTCAGCGAGGCGCGGCCGAGCAACTCATCGAGCATCTGACTGAACAGGCGAAGCGAAAATACTTCTAGGTTCCGGCGTCCGGCAGGTCGTTTCCGGGACCCGACCAGTCGCCAGTGAACGCGAGCAACTGCTGGGCGCGTTCGCGGCGGGCAAGCAACACCTCACGAAGCGAGGGCGGGTTTCGAACGTCAGTTCCCTCAAGTACCGGTTCGGGGAGGGCAAGCGTGTTCGTCGGGACGGCATCGTTTCCATGAACCGAGAAGTGCTGGGACTCGAGTTTCATCACCAGTGGCGTATCGAGCCGTTCGATGCCGTCACCGCGTGCATAGAGCTCCTCGTTTAGTCGTTCATGTTGCTTGCTATCCATGAGGGCGTGATCCCCGTCGGTTGGGGTCACGTAGAGTCGTCCGAGATAGTAGCTCCGCGAAAACACCTCGAACATGGTATGTCATACCAAGGGATGGCGAGATATAACTATTTTCGAACAGAGTTAAGTTGGAGGACTATCAGGGCAGAAGATCGGTACAGGATTCGGACACAACGAGACACGTATTCGGCTCTCGAGGCCGTTGCGCGTCGAACAAGCATTTTATGAACGGTTAAACAGCCACTGTGAACGATGATCACGAGGTGAGAGCGTTGGCGAGGGCCATCGCTGGTCTCCAACGCAGTGGTATAGTAGCCACTGCAAGTCAATGCACACCTGATCGCACGACGGCTGTGCGATCAGTGTGTAAATCGTTGCAGTTGTTACTATAGGATCGACTCGCTTACACCGGCCCCACACTCGAGGTTCAGGCACCGGTTGGACTTCCGTGAGCGTGAGTGAAGCTGGTGTAAACGCTTCGAACGGATTTTCAACAGTCGTGGACCGATTGAACGGTTTAAACGAAGGTCTGTCTTTTTAGTATGTTCGAAAGTACAGAACGGGTAATGACCACCACTCGGTCGGTTGCACTCCTCGTGTTGGTCGCCACCGTTGGGTTGATGATCGCCCCCATTGCAAGCGGTGCCGTCGCAGGAGTGTTAACAGATGAGACGACAACCGAGACCGAAACCACCGACTCGGCGACAAACACCTCCGTGTCGATGTTTATGCAGTCCAGTGCAGCCGAGACTGAAAACGCGGTTGACGACGGGATGTTCGAAGCGAAGTATAGCGCTGCAGACAACGACAGTCAGACAGCTCTCGTCCACGATCGAACGGCCGATCTCGAGGACAAACTCGAGGCGCTCGAGGCTGAACGCGAAGCGCTTCGTGATCAACAGGACGACCTCCACTCCGGGGAGTATCAGGCGCGGATGACGCGACTCACTGTCGAAATTCAGTCGCTCGACCGATCAGCAGGACAGATCGAACACCGGGCTGACGAGGCCGGTGTTGGCGACCGGGTTGCTCACCTTCAGGCAAACGCATCAGCGTTGACCGGCCCCGAAGTGTCCGAGTTCGCACGGAGTCTCGCTGGCGGTGGCCCATCCAACGGCTCCGGCCCACCGGCGGAGACACCAGGCAACGAGTCGAATGCAACCACGGGAGCCGAAGCCGGCCCACCGGCGGAGACACCAGGAGCCAGTTCGGATTCAGAGCAGGAATCTGACACTGCACCGCCGGCAAACGGCTCGGATGCCGACTCGAGTCCCGGCTCAGAAACTGAGGCTGGCTCCGGACAGTAGCCCGCACACCGACACCTGAGCCGTTCGGAAGAACCACCAGTCTGTCACCCACGTCGGCATCTGACGGCTCTGTGAGACGGTAACGGCCCTGAACTGGGCGAAAACGGTAGTGGCGAGCAGACACTCTTTTCAGCGACGACTCCCAACCATCTCATGATGGATTCCGCCGAACTGCTGGATTTGTTGGGAAACGAAAACCGGAGGCGTATTCTCCGGCTTCTCGCCCGCAAACCCTGTTATGTCACTGAAATATCCGACTATCTCGGCGTGAGTCCCAAGGCAGTCATCGAACACCTTCGAAAACTCGAGGACGCGGGGTTGATCGAGAGTCGCGTCGACGATCAGCGCCGGAAATACTTTCATATCGCCCGTCACGTCCGTCTCGAGGTCAACGTCTCGCCGTATGGCTTTGCGAGCAAGAGCGCCTACCCTGCAAACAGTAGCCTCGATATCACGTCCTGGCGGCATCTCACACTCGACGTCTTTCCCGACGAGATGGACGACCTCGACGGCCTGTTGCGTGCACTCGAGGAGTTAGAGCAACTCGAAAACGAACTCTCGCTGGCCCAACGGTGGGTGCAGGGTCAACTCTGTGACGTACTCGACCAGATTTCCGAAACCGCTGGTACCGGACCCGAAAGTCGGATCTACGCTGACGTACTGGCAAGTATTCGAACGGAACCGAAGTCGGTGGGTGAACTCAGCAATGACGTCGAGGCCCCTCGAGAAGTCGTCGCCGAACTGCTCGAGTCGATGGCTGACGAGGGAATCGTTCGCCGAGCCGAGCGTGGCTGGGAACTGACGTCGGAGTAGCGGTCAAACGCCACTGACAGCCGTCGGACAGCCTTCCGAGCAAGCAGGCACAATGCCTCGCTGTTCACGGGCATGGCGAGAGCAGAGCTCTCGCTGTCGTTCGAAAGACGTCCGTCTTTCGTGAGGAGGAGACGTACAACATCTCGAACCACAACCGAAACGCATCGCTTTTTGAGGACGGGGAGACGCGCCGTCGAAGGACGACGGCACAATATCAAGGAATCTCGCGGGTCAACCCGTTTCGCAAGTCGCGACCGAAGTAGTAGCCGACGAGCGAGGCGACCAGTCCGACGGCAACGCCAACGGCGACAACGGTCTGGAACGAGCCGGCGGCGGCGAGAAACGCGTTACTGGCCACCGCAGACATCCCACCGACCGTGGTCCCGGCAGCCGTCAACTCGAGATAACGCCGTCTGGACGTCAGCAACCCGACAGCAAACGCGACGCCAAGGATGCCGATGATCCGTCCAGCGATCGGGATCGTCGTCCCACCAGCGAGCAGCCCAGCGCCGATGAGGAGAACGAACGCGAAAAACGCCCGCGGTGAAAAATAGGAGTCGGCCGAGAGCCACGATCGGACCCCTTCGAGCCGCGAGGAATCCGTTTTCGTGTCGTCGGACGGAATCTCGTGGGTCGACTCGGTCGACAGATCAGCACTCGTATCAGACAGCCGATCAGCCGATGCCGACGACTCGTCACCACCGGACTCGAGGCCAGCATCCGAGAGCAGTCGATCCGTCTCCTCGAGGAGATCCTCGGTGTCGCGGCTCTCAGTCACCTCGTCCGAGCGGTCGCTCATACGAAAGCGTTGCGTCGCCGAGAGCATGGGCTTTTCCCTGCCGATTCGAGTCCGCCACCGTGTTCGACAGCCGACACGAGGCTCCCGTTTTTTCACGACGGAACCGGTACCAGTGATCGATGAACGCCGAGTTGTTGGCGTTCGGCGCCAGCGCACTCGCCTTGGGAATTGGAGTGTTGGTCGCCGCCCGCCGCCTCTATCCACGACTCGAGTTGCCCGACGACGCCGAGTCCTCGCTACAGCTTCTGACCGCGATGATCGCCGGCATCCTTCTCCTGGCCGGACTGGGCCTGGTCCTGCTCGGTCTGTTCGGCTGAGACCGGTAGACGGCACTCGAGAGACAGCCAGTCACGAACGCATGGTCATCACGACGGCGATGGTCGCAGTGGCAGACTCGATCTGCACGTCGCTCTGTCCGACCACCCGCATGACCCCTGGCAGACGCGCTCGAGTCGCCGCTGGAGCCACTGGCCACAGAAAGCGTGCCTTCAAGTCCGATGCCGCGCAACGCCCACCCATGAATCCAGGCGATCGCGTTCGCGTCGACCGCGCGGATCGCACGTACGAAGGCGTGTTACTCCCCTCGAGCACCGACGAGCATCTCGTCGTGAAACTCGAGGGCGGCTACAACATCGGTATCGACCGCGCCGAGGCCGACGTCGAACTGCTCGCAGCGGACGTCTACGAGATCGACGGCACCGATGCGACGAGCGACGACGGCGCCTCGGAGATCGAGTTCAACGACGACCTGCCGACGATTTCGCTGATCTCGACAGGGGGCACGATTGCCTCGACCGTCGACTACCGTACGGGTGCCGTGACGGCACAGTTCGACGCCGAGGACGTCCTGCGGGCGGTGCCGGATCTGGCGGGACGAGCGAACTACCGCGGGAGAGTCGTCGCCAACATTCTGTCGGAGAACATGGAACCGCCGCTCTGGCAGGAGCTCGCTGATGCCGTCGCCGAGGAGATCGAAGCCGGGGCCGACGGCGTCGTCGTCATGCACGGCACTGACACGATGCAGTACTCGGCTGCTGCGCTCTCCTTTATGCTCGAGACGCCGGTGCCGATCGTCTTTACGGGCTCCCAGCGATCGGCCGACCGGCCTTCTTCCGATAACGTCATGAACGCCGTTTCGGCCGTCGAAGCCGCGAAAAGCGACTGCGCGGAGGTGCTGGTCTGTATGCACGGGACCGAAAGCGACGATGTCTGTGCACTCCACCGCGGCACGCGGGTCCGGAAAAACCACACCTCGCGCCGAAACGCCTTCGAGACCGTCGGGGCGGAGCCGCTGGGCGAAGTGGATTACGAGAGCGAAGCGATCGAATTCCGGCGAGCGTACCAGCAACGAGACGCCGTCGACCTCGAGCGAGCCACGGCCCTCGAGAGCGACGTCGAACTACTGAAGTTCACGCCCGGGATGGATCCCGCGTTCCTCGACGTCGTCGAGGGCTCGGCAGGCCTGATCATCGAGGGCACCGGCCTCGGCCACGTCCACACCGATCTTATTCCCCGGATCGAAGCACTCGTTGACGACGGCACGACGGTCGTCATGACCAGCCAATGTCTCGAGGGGCGGGTCTGTGACCGCGTTTACGATACGGGTCGGGACTTACTCGAGGCCGGCGTCGTCGAAGCCGGCGACACCCTCCCCGGGACGGCGAAAGTGAAACTGATGTGGGCACTCGAGCACAGCGAGGACGTCGAAGAAGCGATGAGCACGTCACTGGCCGGCGAGATTCAACAGCGCTCGGTTCCCTGGGAGTAATCGACTCGCTGTTCGTCGCTGTTGGCGAACCACGCGCTGACTGAGGGGGAGGCCTTTTCTGCTACGGCCCGAACGATCGGGTTATGAGCGACGCGACAGACGCTGCTCTCGACCTCGAGATTCGCCGCGCGACTCACGACGATTACGACGCTGTCGTCGGCTTTACAAGCGACATCTGGGCTGACCGCGGCGGTGACTACATTCCCGACATCTACCACGACTGGCTCGAGGCCGACGACGAGACGGGCAAGAAAACGTTCCTCGCGGCGGTCGAGGGCGAGGCCGTAGGCATCGTGCAGGCGGTAATGCTCACACCCGACGAGGCCTGGTTTCAGGGCATTCGCGTCGCGGCCGACTACCGGGGACGGGGTGTCAGCCACCGACTCAATGAGGCCTGCTTCGAGTGGGCACGAGCGCAGGGGGCCACGGTCGCTCGTGTGATGATCTTCTCGTGGAACACGGTCTCGGTCGGTGCAGCGCGAGCCAGCGGCTACGAGCCGATCACCGAGTTTCGGTTCGCCCATCCAACCCCCGACTCGGACGCCGAGGGGCCACAGTCAGTCTCGAGCGATCCGACAGCCGCGTGGCGTTACTGGACCCACAGCGACACTCGCACCCAGCTCTCGGGACTCGGGCTTGCCCCGGAGGAGTCGTGGGCGATCAGAGAGATCACACGCGACGATTTCGAACGGTTCGCGGACGAGACGGCCGTCTTCGCAGTCGAGAGCGAGGACGGACTTGCAGGCGCGGCCTACCGCTCACGAACGTTCGAGCGGGACGTCGAGGACGAGTCGGGCGACTCGAGCACTGAAACGTGGGCCGAGTACGGCGTCGGTGCGTGGGACGACGCCACGGCTGGGCGCTCGCTGTTCGCGGCGATTGCCCGCGACGCTGCCGCCTGTGGGGCTGATCAGACGCGCGTTCTGATCCCCGAGACTGCTCGTTCGGTCAGCGACGCCGCTTACGCGGGAGTCGAACTCGCCGAAGAGCCGGACTTCGTCCTTGGAATCGATCTCACAGCCCACTGAGACGGTCCGCCGTCTCGGGTTGTGATCTCGCACGCGTCGCGGATGCACGACACTGACGGACGAAAGCCCGTTTGACGACTCGAGGTCAGCTACCCGCCGCTAACCGGTGGGAACAGCGCCAGCTCGTCGTCACCCTCGAGTTCCGTCTCGAGACCCTTCGCCTCGACTAAGACGTTGGTTCCGTTCCGAAGCACGTTGATCTGGGATCGCAACTCGCCGTCGTCGTCGAGGACGCGCTCCTCGAGAGCGGGACGGTCGTCGAGGAGGTCCTCGAGGGCGTCACCAACGGTATCACCGGCAGCCGCGTCGACGGTGACGTGTTTGTCGCCCGCATGTTCGGCGAGGTCAGCAAAGAGCTTCCATTCCGTGGACATACGTGGCGGTATCGGTGCCGGAGGCAAGTAGCTACCGCTCCTGGGGATGTGCTGTCGGCGACGGCTCGCCCGATCGGTCCTCGCGTTCCAGCTCGGCAAGCCGACGCAGGGCCTCCGGTCGGCCCAGCACGTAGGCGACGTCGCCAGCCTCGAGTCGGGTCTCGCCCGCTGGCAGTGCGAGCTGGCCGCTCTCATCCAAGCCGCCGCGGTCGATGGCGATAACGAGCACTGGGAGCGAGTCGATAGTTGCTCCGTCGAGCGCGTCGCCGGCTGTGATCGGCCGCGTGATCACGGTCTCGGGTGCCGCTCGAAGCACGGAGACGAGCTCTCGTTCCGTCCCGGGGCTTCGCGGGAGCGTCACGAGCCGATACGTGTCGTCGGCCTCGAGGCGCCGAGCGTCGTCAGAGTCGACAGCGACGGTTGCGACGTCACCTGCGACGCCACGAAGTTCGCCACCGGCCACCCGGCGAAGCGAGTCACCCTCGCGACACCAGATCCGAACGGCATCGCCGGGGCTGGCATCGGGTGCAGGGTCGGCACGGATCGCAACGGCGACACTGCCCGGTGCGAGCGTCGGGCCGATCCCCGCTGGACGGCTCCCGACCGCGAGATACTCGATCGTCCCGTCGGCCGCGAATTCGACGTCGGCGTGACCGATCCCGTAATCGTGTTTGAGGCGGTCGAGCAGCCGCGTTCGACGTTGCTCGATGGAGAGTCGCCGTGGGAGGAGCATCGTCTGGCCCGCCAGTTCGGTTTTCGTCGAGTCGTCGACGGAGTCGTAGCCATCGACGTCCGCGATCGTCTCGGGAAGGTCGACGCTGACGACGCGGCCGGCCGAACGGACCAGTTGCCCGACTTCGGTCATCGTCTGGGGTGCCGTCATCGAGAAGACGTCCGTTGCGAGGTAGTCGCCCAGCCGACGGCCGCCGTCGGCAGCGATCGCACTTGCGACGAACGCGCCGACGGTGTAGACGGCGGTCGCGGGCTCGAGCATTCCCGTATCGCCGATGATCGCCTGCTGGAGTGCCGACTTGGTGTTCAGCCAGAGCGCGACCGTCGAAACCCCAAGCAAGATGGCGATACCTTCGGGAATCTCCTCGGCACTGTACCAGCGAAAGACGAACGCAACGCCTGCGCCGGTCCCAGCCGCGAGGAAACTAAAGCCGAGAAGACGGATGATCGCGTCCAGCAGCGTCTCCGAGGTGATCAGCTGGCCGACGAGAGGGTCACTCATCGACCGATCACCGCCACGAACTCGTCGATCGCTGCTTCCGGCCCCGCGATGAACACCTCGTCACCGCTCTCGAGTGCGCGTTCGATGCCGGGTCCGAACACCCAGCCGTGGCGACGGCCACCCGTCTCACTCCCCTGACGGCGGACGGCAAGCATTGTCACGTCTGTCTCCGACGCCGGATCGTCGACCGCATCGGTCGAGCCGACAGTGAGCCGTCGGATCACGTACCCGGACCGTCTGATCAGCGCGAAAGCCTCGAACTCCTGGCTCGTGCCTCGCGATCGGACGACGAGTCGTGGTGACTCCGCCTCGAGTAGCGATGTGACCGCTCGGCGGGCGACGGCAATGGTCACACGGCCGACGCCGCCGGCAGTCGATGCAGTCGATCGTTCGGTTGGTTCCGGGTCCGATTCGGGTTCGCCGTCGGGAAGCGCGGTTGTTCCGTCTTCGGTTGGTGGCTTGGTGGTCGCCGTGTCGGCCTGTTCTGCGTCGATTTCGGTTCCAGCGCTCAGTACCGTTCCAGTGATCGTTCGCTCACCTGTCCGGACGAGTACCTCGTCCCCGCGGGCGACCCCCGTCGGCACCAGCGTTGCGATCGTGACAGCGCGTTGGCCCTCGGGAACGCGCCGCGAGAGTCCGCCCGACGGCGGTGCCGCAGTGATCGTTGCCCGCGCCTGCTCGTCGATCGTCACATCGATGTCGGCCAGATCGTGATCCGTGCGCAGGCGTTCCTCGAGTCGGAGCTCGAGCTCCGAGAGCGGGATATCGGCGGGCAGTTTCCACGATCCGTTTTTTAGTGTTCCCCGGAGAACCGGCGGCAGTGGCGGATACCCCTCCATATCGCGGATCTCTCCGGTTGGTCGGACCGTGACCTGTCCCATCGTGCCGACGAGTTCGACGACGTCGGCCGACAGCGTTCGCTGGCGAATCGAGGTTAGCGAGAGCCGGCGGGGAAGTTCAGCGCCGAGTTTGTCGCCCTGATTGTGGGCATACAGTGCAAGCATGAGTACGACGAGGACGGCGACCAGGAGCCGCGGCGATTGGGCGATGTCGGGCTCGACGAGGCCGAGTAAACCTCCCTGCACGCTAGCGATTGAGAGCGCCAGAACGACGACACCGAACCCAGGGAGGGTAACACCGGTAAAGTAGCGGACGAGAAAGCCGAGCGAACCGGCGACGAAGGCGGGAACGATGCCGGTCAGGAGTCCGAGATAGAGCCCGAGCAGTATCTCGACCGGAAGTGTCATTATGGGCGACAGGCCCGGGAATGATAAAGGAGTACCGACGCGGGCAGCCCGTCGCAGGATTGACCGCCCGAGAGCGGTGGCAAGCGAGCAGGGTGGCTGTAGCCGAAAGGCGTTTGTCGACAGTGACCGCGATAGTCGAGGATCGACAACCGCAGATTCATCCCGAGACGGAGGGGTTAACTAATGCCGTCTCCGACCCGGTGTATGGTCGGTGAGGCCCTGCTCGAGCGGCTCCCGGACAACTGGAAACGGATGGTGACGGTCCGTGCAGCTGTCGGACTTGCGCTGATCGTCGCACTCCTCTCGGTGGCCACGGGCGTGATCCACATCAGTCAGGACACCGTCGCCGAGGGGCCGCTCGTCGGAATGGTCCCCGATGCCGTCCAGCAGGCGGTCGGCTTCACTGGCGCGTTGACCGGGTTTCTAATGGTCGGCAGCGCACTCGCTTTGCGCCGGGGACTGCGAGCCGGCTGGTGGGCGACGCTGATCCTCATGCCCGTAACGGCGGTTCAGGGGCTGTTGCAGGTAAGCCAGTACTCGCTACCGCTCGTCGTCCTCTCGCTGCTCTCGGTTCCGTTTCTCCTGTTTACCCGCAAGCGGTTCGATCAGGAATTGGCGCTGACCACGACACAGCTCGCGGCCGGCGGCGCACTCGTCGGTGTCCAGGCCTACGGCACCTTCGGCGCCTACGCGCTTCGGGAAGATTTCGACGGGATCGAGAACATCCTCGACGCCTTCTATTTTACGCTGATCACCTCGAGCACCGTTGGTTACGGCGACATCGGCCCGGAGACGCACGAAGCAATGCTGTTTACGATGTCCGTCGTCGTCCTCGGCGTGGCCAGTTTCGGTATCGCGATCGGGGCACTCGTCGGCCCGGCAATTCAGACGAGAATCACGAAAACACTCGGAAAGATGACCGACTCACAACTCGAACTGCTCGAGGAACACATCCTCGTCCTCGGCTACGGCGAACTGACGGAACCGATCGTCGACGAACTCGCGAGCAGCGGCCGAGAGTTCGTCGTCGTGACGAACAACCGCGAAGTCGCACCGGAACTGACCGATCGCGGGATCGCAGTGATCACTGCCAACCCAAGCGACGAGGAGCCGTTACAACGGGGGAAAATCGACCGTGCGAGCGCGATCCTCGTCGCGACCAACCGTGACGCCGAAGACGCACTTGCGATCATCACCGCACGCCAGCTCGCGCCTGACACTCGCATCGTCGCCGCCGCAACTGATCGCGAGAATACCCGGAAGCTCGAGCACGCCGGTGCGGATTCGGTGATCAGCCCCTCCGTGCTGGGCGGCCACCTGCTGGTGCGGTCGGCACTCGGCAGCGACGACAGCGACCTGATCCAGCAGCTTATCGACGGTGACCAGCAGTCACGCTGAGCGTGCTACTCTGGCGCACCGTCGAGAATCTCGACCCCGCTCGAGGCACCGATCCGTGTTGCACCGGCCTCGAGCATAGCGATCGCCTCGTCGTAGCTGCTGATTCCGCCGCTTGCCTTGACGGGCAGATACTCGCGCATGCGCTCGACGTCTGGGATCGTCGCCCCGCCATCGGCAAAGCCCGTTGACGTCTTGACCATCGCAGCGTCGGCTGCAACGGCAGCTTCACAGGCCCGTTCGATCTCGGCGTCGGTCAACAGTGCGGTCTCGAGGATCACTTTGACCGGGATCGGCACCGCGGCGACGAGCTCGGCGAGTTCGGCTCTGACGGCGTCGTCCTCGCCTGCTTGCAACCGACCGACGTTGATGACGACATCGAGTTCGTCCGCGCCAGCCTTCCAGGCGAGGACGCCTTCCCGCCGTTTCACATCGTGGTCGTTCTGCCCGTGTGGGAATCCGATAACGGTGACGAGCGTGACCTCAGGTGCATACTCGGTTGCCAGCTCGAGGGCATAGGGTGGGATGCAGGCGTTCATCCCGTGCTCGCGGGCCTCCTCGAGGACCTGCCGGACGTCAGCAGGTGTGGTTTCGGGACCGAGAACGGTGTGATCGATTACGGGAGCGAGTTCGCTGCGGTTCATACGGGAACGAGTCGTCGAACGGGCAAAAACCCGCCCGATCACTTTTGCCTGCTGGCATGCATCGTATCCACATGGAAAACCGCCAGCCCGACGTCGATCCAGCTGTCGTGGCGACTGCTGACGACATCGCTGCGATGCGAACTCGAGGGGCGGCGACGATCGCTGATGCGGCCGCGAAGGCGCTTGCGACACAGGCAGAGCGAGCCGAGACAACGCAGCCAGCGGCGTTCGAGCGCCAGCTGCGAGCCGCCGCAGAAACGCTCTACGAGACTCGACCGACTGCAGTGAGCCTGCCGAACGCGCTTCGGTACGTGCTTCGCGGGATGGACGGCGAGACAGTCACGGAGCTGCGAGCCACGACGATCGCCCGCGCCGAGGAGTTCCGAGCGGAACTGGCACAGGCACAGCAACGACTGGGCGAGGTCGGTTCGAACCGACTCCGCGACGGTGATGTCGTCATGACTCACTGTCACTCGACGGACGCCCTCTCGTGTCTCGAGGCCGCCCTCGAGGACGGCAAGGAGATCGAGGCGATCGTCAAGGAGACGCGTCCGCGAAAGCAGGGACACATTACGGCCCAACAGCTACGCGAGTGGGGGGTGCCGGTGACACTGATCGTCGACAACGCGGCTCGCCGATATCTCGACGAGGCAGATCACGTGCTGGTCGGCGCCGACAGCATCGCCGCCGACGGGAGCGTGATCAACAAAATCGGGACCAGCGGGCTGGCGGTCAACGCCCGCGAGCGAGGTGTGCCGGTGATGGTCGCTGCCCAAACACTCAAGCTCCATCCGGACACGATGACGGGCCACACCGTCGAAATCGAGATGCGCGACGAAACCGAGGTCCTTGCGGACGACCAACGGGCTGATATCACTGGTGAGCGCGACGACGATGGGCTCATCGTCGAAAACCCCGCCTTCGACGTCACACCACCCCGGCACGTCGACGCCATCGTTACCGAGCGCGGCCAGTTCCCGCCCGAAAGCATCGTGACGCTGATGCGAGAGCTGTTCGGCGAGACGACTGGCGAGCCGTGGGAACCGTAGGGACACATGGCCACTCCTCGCGTCGACTGTCACGACGGCGCTGCCGGTCGGCGAATCGGACGGCGAGAAGATTTCATCCACGAAAATCATTGTCGATCGGAAACTGTTAGTCGCTGGTCTGTGCCAATACCTGTATGGTATTACCCGAGGGGTTCGTGCTTCCGCCGTGGTACCTCCTCGTTCCGTTACTCGTGGTGCTGGCGGGAGTTGTTGCACTGCTGTGGGCACTCGATCCACCGGTGACCGACCGAACCGTACTGGCGTTTGCGCCGTGGATGATGTTCGGCGCTACGTTGCACGTCCTCCACCGGATCGAAGCCTATCCGGACCACATCGAAGTGTTGTTCGCATCGCCAAGCGTGTATCTGGTGACGGCTGTCGTCGCCGGCGCCGCGTGGATCATCGCGAGTCTCCTGTATGCCGGCGGCCTCCAATCGACGATTTCGCGGTTCGTCGGCATCTCCGGCACCGCCTTTTTCGCCGTCTTCGCGATGATCGCGTTCAACATCGGCTGGGAGCGCGGAACGATCGACCCGTTCTGGCCGGTCATCGCCGTCGTCGTCACCGGCATCGTAACCGCGATCGCCTGGGTCGCACTCAGTCTCTCGTTTACCGACGTCGCTGCGACAACAGGGCTCACTGGCGCACTCGTCGTTTTCGGGCACACCCTAGACGGCGTTTCGACAGCGATCGGCTACGACATCCTCGGAGCCAGCGAGGAAGTCCCCCTCTCGCGCCTGCTCCTCGAGGCCGGCGAAGCGCTGCCGACCGAGGCGTACATCGGCGCTGGCTGGCTGTTCATCCTCGTGAAAGTCGCCCTTGCGATGGTCATTCTCGGGCTGTTCAGAGAGTACGTCGAGGAACGGCCACAGCAAGCCCGACTGCTTCTCGCACTGGTCGCTGCAGTCGGACTCGGACCGGGCACACACAACGTCTTGCTCTTTCTCATCACCTAGACTTTTTTTGACCCCCGCCGTTTTGCTGTAGCATCGAATGGGACCCTCCGTACTCACTGCTGGCCACGTCAACTGGGACGTGACGCTTCGTGTCGATCGCCTCCCCGAAGCCGACGGTGAGGCGACGATCCGCTCTCAACGCCAGTCCGGTGGTGGGAGTGCTGCAAACGTCGCTGTCGCACTCGCCGACCTCGAGGTCGAAACCGGGCTGATCGGCAGCATTGGCGACGATGACAACGGCCTGCTGGCCAGACGCGACCTCGAAGACGCAGGGGTCTCGCTGTCGGGACTGCGTGTCATCGAGGGAGCCGAAACAGCCGTCAAGTATCTGCTCGTCGACGACGCCGGCGAGGTCTCGATACTGGGCACCGACGGCGTCAACGAAGCCATCCAGCCGGCAGACCTCGAGCCGCCACGCATCCGTACGGCCGATCACGTTCATCTCACGAGCCAGCAGCCCGAGACCGCTGCGGCTATCGCCGAAATTGCGACAGCGGCCGGCGTGACGGTTAGTTTCGACCCCGGTCGTCGCGTTGGCGACCGCGAGTACGATGCGACGGTTTCGGCCGCTGACATCCTGTTTGTCACCGAGCGCGAGGCGACCGCGCTAGCCGGAGACGTCATCGAACACGGCGACGAACGGATCGTCGTCGTCACTGCCGGCGGCGATGGCGCGGAACTCTGGGCTCCCGACGGAACGTACACTCATCCCGGGTTCGACATCGATCCCGTCGACACGGCCGGTGCAGGAGATGCGTTCGCCGCGGGCTTTCTCCGAACCCGACTCGAGGATGGCGACCTCGAGGACGCACTCGCGTACGCAAACGCCTGTGGAGCGCTCACAGCCGGCCGAGACGGCGCACGGAGCGCGCCAACGCGAGCCGAGGTCGACGCGTTTCTCGCAGACAGATCATAGCCAACACATATTTACGATGATGGGTTTTGGCCGAATCCGGCGCAGTCTGGCGGTTCTCACCGGACGTTGTCTGACGGTAGTTATATACACGACGCCGTTGCCCACTCGAGTAGAGAGTCACGGAGACGTGACGGAGAGACATGACGGAAGGAAGGATTAGGGAGTCCCATGGGTGTGAGTTTAAACGCCACATCCAGTACGAGCGAGGTGCGGAGGAATCGCCAAGTATCGCCGTTGCAACGGCGCTGGCACAGTACCACGGAGAGCGCGTCGAGGAAACCGATACGTGCCTGTACGATTACATCGACCCTGATGCACTCGATGCCCTCTTTGCGGACACGCAAACGGGGCGGCGCCGGGAAGCGGGGACCATCGAGTTCGCGGTCGAAGACGTGCTGGTGACGGTTCGGGCAGGACGAATCGACGTGCGTCAGATGAACTGACAGCGCGGAATCCGCCGCGCTCTCAGATAGAGTGGGATGTGAGTGACGAGCGCCGAACTCGCGATTTCGGGGCTCGCCCTCGAACCTTTTTTCTCGCCACCACGGGAATCAGAGCGTATGGCAACCCAACCACACCTGCTGGTCGACGAAGGAGACTTGACCGATCGCGTACTCATCCCGGGTGACCCCGGCCGCGTCGACAGAATCGCCAGCCACTGTGACGACGCCGAGACAGTCGCCGAAAACCGCGAGTACAAGGTCGTCAACGCAATGTATGAGGGGCAAGAGCTGACGATCTGCTCGACCGGGATCGGCTGTCCGTCCGCAGCCATCGCGATCGAGGAACTGGCAAACGTCGGCGTCGAGACGTTCATCCGCGTCGGCACGACCGGCGCACTCCAGTCCGACATCGAGATCGGCGACATGGTCGTCGCAACCGGCGCTGCCAAAAACGAGGGGACCACGAAACGGTACGAAGCCGTCGAATACCCCGCCGTCCCGGATTACGACGTGCTGTCGGCGCTGGTCGACTCTGCGGAAGCAAACGATGAAGACGTTCACGTCGGCCCCATCGCCTCTGATGACGCCTACTACGCCGAATCCGAGGCGGCCGTCGCCGACTGGGAGGCTGCCGGCCTCCTCGCAGTCGAGATGGAAGCCGCCGCCGTCTTCTCGCTGGCTCGCCGGAAGGGCCTTCGTGCCGGCGCGATCTGTACCGTCGACGGCAACCTCGTCGAGGGCACCCAGAAAGGCACCGACACCGAAGACGACGAACTCCCCGAGAAGGCCAAAAACAACGTCGCTCGCGCGATCGATATCGCACTCGAGGCCGTCATCGAGCTGTAACCTGGCCTCCCGGAACGACGGCGCGTCTCGAGACACACTGGTTTCCGGACTGCTGATCCATCAACTGCGTTGGGCGTCGCATCGCTCAGGCGACCGCAGTTGTCTCTCGGCTCCGACAACACTCGAGCATGGGAACGACACGACTCAACTGCGCTGTCGACGCCCGAGTTGGCTGAGCAAGTGAGTACCCCCGACATCGAGAACGGCAAACGGGACCAACGCGACCACATACAACAGTTCTGGCCCCAGTTTTATCCGCTCCTTCGTGGAGACGCATACTGTGAACCTGAGTAGAGGGTATCTCCTGGCACTCGTCGTCGTTTTAGCGTATCTTTCGTGGCAACTAGTCACACCGTTTTTGCAGTTCGTTCTCGGAGCCGTGCTCATCGCCTTCATCTGCTATCCGTTACAGGCCCGACTCGAGAGCTACGTTTCGCCGACGATTGCGGCGTTTACGCTGGTCTTGCTTTCGATCGTCGCGTTCATCGTTCCGTTCGTACTGGTCGCCCTCGTCGTCGCCGACGACGCCGCCGCACTCGTCCAGGAACTCGATCCCGAAACACTACAGGTAGCCGAGTTCGAGGCATGGGTCGAAGACGAGACGGGGTTCGAGATCGATCTGACGGAGACGTTTGTCGACTCCGCAGAGCAGATCGGGACCATCATCATCGAACAGACAACGGCCTGGTTCAGCGTGGTCACCCACGCGCTGATCGGCCTTGGGCTGGCGCTGTTTCTCCTCTACTACCTGCTCAAGGATGGCGATAATCTGATGGCCTGGCTCCGAGAGACGACCCCACTTCCCGAGGACGTTCAGAACGACCTCTATGGCGAACTGAACGAAGTCATGTGGGCTGTCCTGGCCGGCCACGTCCTGATTGCGATCGTCGAAGGCGTCATCGCCGGTCTGGGGCTATTCGCGACCGGCATCCCCAACGCCGCGTTCTGGACGTTCATCATGGTTATCCTTTCGCTCGTGCCGTTGATCGGGGCGTTTCTCGTCTGGGGACCGGCTGTCGGCTACCTCCTGTTGACCGGCGAACCGCTCCTCGCACTGGGGCTTGCCGTCTACAGCGCTATCGTCGTCGGGGTTGCAGACGATTACCTACGGCCGATCGTCGTCGATCGCTACGCCGAAATCAATCCAGCAGTCATCATCCTCGGCGTCCTCGGCGGGATCTACGCCTTCGGCATCATGGGGCTGTTCTTCGGTCCCGTGCTCCTCGGTGCCCTGCTCGCGACGCTCAAGGTCGTCAATGAGAACTATGATCGACTCGAGGACGGGTCCGGATCGACCGAGACGTGATCGAGGTGCGTCATCGTTCAGTGCCGGTGTCGCCTATTTGTTACTCGAGGATGTCGGACATCCACGGATGGCCGATGGTGACTCTGCCCTGCAGTCCCTCCGTGACCGTATCGGTACCTCTCGCGGTCGACTCGACCGCTCGAGCGAAAACCGACTCAAACGGTGGATCCTGTTCGACGGCAATCGAGAGCGGGTGGCGACTGCACTCCTCGCAACCGTCTTCGCGATCCTGCTGGCGATGGGCGGTATCTGGCCGATCGAGTACCAGGAGCTGCTGGCCGAGACGACGATGGTGCAGACCGTGTTTAACACCCTACTCAGCGGGACGATACTGCTGGTCTCGATCGTCGTCTCGATCGCGGCCGTTGGAATCTCTCAAGAACTAACCTCGCTCGGCAACCAGTCGGAACGGGTCGACACGATCATCGACTTCCAGGAGGAGATCGAGGAGCACGATATCGTAGACGTTAGTCCGGCGCGACCGGGGCAGTTCATGGCTGTTGTCCTCCGATCGATCAAGGGTCGGGCCAACGACCTGCAGTCGATCGACGGAACCAGCGACCGGGAGTACCGTAGCGAGATCGAGCGTCTCCAGCGAGACATCCAGATGAACACCGAAGAGGTGCTGACGACGCTCTCCCGCGTTCCCGACGGCTCCACGGACGAACTGCTGACGGGGCTGAACTATGACTCGTCGTGGCAGCTCTATCAGTCACGGCGCATCCGCACCGAGTACGGGGACGAACTCACTTCGGCCGAACGAGCGGCTATCGACGATATCGTGAGAATGCTCCGCAGGCAGATGGTGAGCAGGGAGTACTTCAAGACGCTCTATTACAAACTCGAGCTCTCGGACCTCTCGACGACGCTGCTGACTGTCTCCCTGCCGATTATCGTCTTCATCACCTACGTGTTGCTCGCCCTCGACACCGGGCTTTTTCCAGACGTCACCGTCTTTGGCTACACCCCACTGACGGTTTTCATTAGCCTCGCGTACACCATCGCACTCGCCCCGTACGCCGTGCTCACCGCCTACGTCCTGCGTGCTGCAAACGTGACGAGGCGGACGCCGGAAGAGGGACCGTTCGTCCTGGATGATGACCGGGAAACCGCCTACGACGAGCGATCCTGATCGGCCTGCTGTACCGATGTACCGCCGATCACCCGCGGTGGGGTCCGTGATCGGCGGTAATTGATTACAACAGTCCGTATGAAACCCCTCACTCGCCTGGTCCGCCGTCCGTTCGTATGCGTCCGAACCGCCATCGATCCGTGACGTGGGCGGATATGCCGGCGAAACTATATGTGTGTGAGCATACAGACGGACAGTGGGTGTTCGTTCGATGGCTCTCTCGCGTGTGCAGTTGCTCCTGGTGATCGCCTTTCTGATCGTGGTGCTCGTCGAACTGCGAACGGTACTCGGGTTTTTTGGTATCGAACTCTCGGCGATGGCAGCGACAGCCATCGGCGTCGTCGTCATCGGAGCGCTCGTACTCTGGTCGCTGGCCTCGAGTGGTGATCACTCGGACGAGTGAACAGCCACACGAGCGCGGGAATCCGTCGCGCTTTTGCCCGACGAGCGCGGAGAAGCGGATACGCGAATGGCCCGCTATCACATCGAAACCTACGGCTGTACGTCGAATCGCGGAGAGAGCCGTGAGATCGAGCGACGGCTCCGCGATGCGGGCCACTACCGGGTCGATGGGCTGGACGACGCTGACGTCGCCATTTTGAACACCTGTACCGTCGTCGAGAAGACCGAACGGAACATGCTCCGTCGAGCCGAGGAGCTCTCCGAAGAAACTGCAGACCTCTTCATTACGGGCTGTATGGCCCTCGCACAGGGCGAGGAGTTCGCGCAGGCAGATATCGACGGACAGGTGCTCCATTGGGACGAGGTTCCTGAAGCCGTCACCAACGGCGAGTGTCCGACCACGACTCCCGACGCCGAGCCGATCCTCGACGGCGTCGTCGGTATTCTGCCCATCGCTCGCGGCTGTATGTCAGACTGCTCGTACTGTATCACCAAACACGCAACAGGGAAGATCGACTCGCCATCGATCGAAGAAAACGTCGCGAAAGCCCGCGCACTGATCCACGCCGGTGCAAAGGAGATTCGCATTACGGGCCAAGACACTGGCGTCTACGGCTGGGACGAAGGCGAACGCAAACTCCACCGGCTGCTCGAGCACATCTGCGAGATCGAGGGCGATTTCCGCGTCCGTGTCGGGATGGCCAACCCGAAAGGCGTCCACGGCATCCGCGAGGAACTCGCTGCGGTCTTCGCCGAACACGACGAACTGTACGACTTCCTCCACGCACCCGTTCAGTCGGGATCGAACGATGTCCTCGGGGATATGCGCCGCCAACATCAGGTCAGTGAGTATCTCGAGGTCGTCGAGACGTTCGACGACGCACTCGAGTACTGGACGCTTTCGACGGACTTCATCGTCGGCTTCCCGACCGAGAGCGACCACGACCACGCCCAGTCGATGGCTCTGCTCCGAGAGACCCGACCGGAGAAGATCAACGTCACCCGATTCTCCAAGCGGCCGGGCACCGACGCCGCCGACATGAAAGGGCTGGGTGGGACGATCAAAAAGGAGCGTTCGAAGGAGATGAGCGCCGCAAAACGGGAGATCGTCGCCGACGCCTACGCCGACATGGTCGGCGAGACACGCGAAGACGTTCTCGTCGTCGAGGAGGGGACTGCCGACTCCGTGAAGTGTCGAGACTCGGCCTACCGACAGGTTATTGTCCAGAACGCCAGCGAGTACGGCCTCGAGCCCGGCGATTTCGTCGACCTCGAAATTACGGCCCACGAGACGATGTACGCGTTCGGCAAGCCGGTATAGCGACCCGGTGTCGAGTATTTCGACGTCGGTTCCGACCTCGAGTGCATGATTCTACCGTCGACGCACCTGCTCACCGAGTGGCAAGTTCGTCGACGGCATTTCAGCGGAGTGGGAAGAAACAGCCCACCGAGCAACAGCAGCCACAGCGAGCGGTCTTCGTGTCTCGAGTCGCGGTGGAAAAACTCAAACGGACCATGGATCGTCCAAATTACTCGACAGTGACGGTCGGTTCGGACGGTTCACCGGTCTGAGCAAGCGACATAACTGACAGGAAGAAAGCGGCTTAGACGAACGGAACCGGATCTGGAAGCGGCAGGAGCGTCACCATGAACAGGCCAGCGAGCGTGACCAGCCCGATGAGCACCGGGAAGAGGATCAGCGGGGCGTTCGTCTCACCGAGCACGCCGCCGAGGTCACCGACCATGTTCGAGAGCGACGGCGTTGTGCTCTTTCGCAGGATCGCCAACTCGAGGGCGAACAGGATGACTGTCGCGCCCGCGGACACCATACAGAACGGGCAGATCTCACCGATGACGCCCAACTGGAGATAGACGAAGTACGACGAGAACACCACACCACTGGCCGTGATCGGCGTCAGGATCTTGATGATCAAGGGGTGGCGCGTGTCGAACCACCAGAGGGAGAGCCCGATGGTTGTCAGGTAGTAGAATCCGCCCAGCGTCGCGAGCGGGATGCCGAAGACGTACGCCCACTGACTCGTGATGACTTCGATACTACCTTGCACTGGCGCGTCGGCGGGAATCGCCGGAATGGCGAAGAAATGGATCGCTGTGAGGGCAACAGTCACTAACCAGCCCATCACGGCGACAAGCGTGAAGACGCCGAATAGGACCGACACGCGTGGCGAGTACTCCCACTCGTAATCGAACGCCAGTGTTCTCGGGTTTTCAGTTGACATGCAATACTGGCTTGGCGGACCACTACCATAAGTATTGCGGTGACTTCCCAATTCTATACAATCAGAACAGGGCGAAGGCACTCAGTTGCGTTGAAAACGGATTAGACAGCGGATATCTGCCTACTTCGCGTCGAATATCAGAACCTCCCTCGACACAGCTCTCTCCACAGCCCAATTCGTATTGCGTTGAGAAAACAATATTATCATCGTGCACATCACAAACGAGCCCCCTTCGATCCGGGCTAGCGGCGATCGCGTCACCGGCTCTACCCAATCCACGCTCGAGTGGCCACGTCCTCGATGCCCCTCGACTCGACGACGCGCCGTCCGTTCGTGCGGTCTGTGGTCCCGAGTTCCAGAGACCGGGTCGGTAGTCGGCGGGCCGTGCCGACAGCAGCCCATCTCACTGTAACCGTCACTCGAAGACGACGGCGCTGTTCTCGTCGGGGACGATGGCCCCGTCCTGTTCGGCGAACGCCTCGTGGACGAGGTCGTACGTTTCCTCGAGTGCCTCGACGATCACCGTGGTGTCACTGAGGACGGGCATGAAATTGGTGTCGCCTTGCCAGCGCGGGACGACGTGAGTGTGGAGGTGGTCTCCGATGGAGCCACCGGCCCCGTCACCGAGGTTCAAGCCGGCGTTGAACCCGTCTGGCTTGAGGGCTGCCTCGAGTGCGTCGAAGGTTCGCTGTTTCAAGCGGGCATGATCGAGCAGCTGGTCGTCGGTGAGCTCGCTGTAGTCGCCAGTGTGTGCATGTGGGATCACCATCACGTGGCCCGGGTTGTATGGATAGTTGTTCAGCATGACGAACGCGTGATCGCTGCGTGCGACGAGGAGATTCTCTCTGTCTGTGTCCTGTTCAGGCAGTTCACAGAACACACAGTCCTCGATATCGGGGTTTTCCTTGTCCCGTCTGATCCACTCGATCCGCCACGGGGCAAACACCTGCTCCATACCGGATACCACTCGAGAGCACGTATAGTACCCATTGAAACTCCCTGCCGAACTGCACAGGTTCTCAGATACCGAGTACAAGTGCTGCTTGTACGCAGCCAGCCGCGTGCAACCAGTCGCTGATTCGAGCTGGCTCGGCCAGTTGGTTGCTGGCTTTTGCTGAGCCGAACGCGAATTCGTAACGTCTGGCTAACAGAAAACGGTTTAAACTAAAGAGAATGTCTTATGAACTGTCTAGACTGATCTCAGACAGTCTGATAAGAATAGTAATTACGTCTTTCGATTCTTTCTTGACAGTCCTCGAAATGAAACAGGGATTTAAGAGTACACTATGGAAAGATTTCGCCAATGGCAACGACAGATGACTCCGTCAATGGGATGACTGAGCACTGCGATGACTGTGATCTCGAAACACTTCATGAAGTGTCCGTGCAGATTCGAACTGAAAGCCGAAAAGAAGAGAACGCGCAGTTTTCGCGTGAGCCCTACCGCGTGGCTGAATGCCAGCGGTGTGGCAATCGCACGAGCCAGCGGATGAACAACGCCTAGTGTGTTCCCCTCGCGACAAGAAAATTCGGTTATGGGTAACTGTCTGACCCTACAGCCGACACCTGGCTGGGTACCGTCCCCGCTCAGCCACGATCGTCTCCATCGTACGTAAACGCCCTCGTTGCCCGGTCGCCCGCTGTCATTTGCACTACGGACGTCGCCACTCGAGGACGCTACGCTCCTGGTCGATACGGTCTGTGATCACAGTCGAAAGACGGTGACTCGAAAACAACACTCATCTTCGATCTATCGGGGAGATTGCCTACGCTGTCGTTATCTCACAGCCGTCTTCCGTGATGATGATCGTGTGCTCTTTCTGGCTGACGAGGAACCCATCGTCTTCTTTGAGCACTGGGTAGCCGTGGACGATGTTGTTGCGCTTGAGTCGACGCAGTGCCATCTCCGCGCGGTCGGTCTCGAGCCATCGGGTGGCAAACGGCAGCGTGCGGAACTCCTCGGTGATCTGTTCTAAGGCCTTGCGAGCCTGTCGATCTCGAACGGACCCCTCACGCTGGAGGGAGAAGATTTCCTCGCTTGCGCCTTCGGTGACCTTGCCGCCGCCGTCAGTCGCGAACGGCTCGATGGCAACGACGTCGCCGACCTCGAGCGTCGTGCCTTGGGAGACGGCACGGTTCGGGATGTTCGGGCTGGTGTGTTGTTCCCAGTGACCCAGTCCGTGTCCAGTGAGGTTGACCACGGGGTTGAAGCCGTAGCCGTCGATGACGTCCTCGATTTCGGCCCCGATGTCGCTGGTGTTGACGCCGGGTTCGATGATATCGATCGCAGCCTCGAGGGCCTGCTCGGATGCTTCGGCGAGCTCTGGGTTTCCGGAGAGATCGACAGTGATCGCCGTGTCGGCGAGCCAGCCGTCGATGTGGACGCCGATATCGAGGTTGATCATCTCCTCACCGAACGTCGAGTCGTCGTCGATCGATGGCGTCGCGTGGGCAGCCTCCTCGTCGATCGAGATGTTGACGGGGAACGCCGGTTTGCCGCCGAGTTCGCGAATACGGTCCTCAGCGTATTCGGCGATCTCGAGGTGGCTCGCGCCAACCTCGACGCGGTCGGCTGTCTCTTCACGAACCTGTGCGAGGATCTCGCCAGCTTCGCGGTGCTTTTCGTACTTCTCGGACGTCAGGTCCACCTCGGATTCGGCCATGCACCGGGGTTGTACCGGTCGACAAAAAGAGGTTCCGCCTCCAGTCGACGCTCATTGGAGTCGTCCATCGGTTTCTCAGCGAGAGTACCGAGTCGGTGGTCGGTGCCGGGTCACTTCGCCCGGCGGTGGTGGCTCTTTCGGCGCGAGCCGTCACGTGCGTGTGCTGCTCACGGGAGTGTTTTAGAAGAAACGAGTCATATTATCCGCGGAGTGACTGAAACAGTCACCGGCGTTTTATGACCTGCGAAAGTGGGTGTTGCTGGCGTGAGAGACGCCACACCCGAGTGATCTCCGACTGTCACCCGGCAAACGATGGGCGCACCCTCGAGATCGACGGCGAACGTACCCGGCGGGTGGATCTCCGGCGGTCTCGAGGGAGTTCATCGTTCTCGAACAGCTCGAGCAGTTTGCATCGCAGCACTGTTGTACGCCGAGCCAAGCGTCCCACGCGCGTCGAGCGCGATCACGCCAGCAGTTGCGCCAGTGAGTTCCGCGAACTCTTCGATCGCGAGTGTCGTCGCCGTCTCGGCATCGCAGCCACGTTCGATGTGGCGAGCGGTCCGTTGTGAGAGTGTCACCCGGGCGATATCTTCGCCGGCACCCGTCGCGCTGACCGCCGCTGCGGGTGAACAGTAGAAGCCAGCGCCAACTTGTGGAACGTCTCCGACACGTCCGGCGAGTGCGAGCCACCGGCCACCCGTCGACGTTGCTGCGGCGAGAGCGTTGCCATCGAGCGCAACCGCGCCAACGGTATCGTGGTCGTGGCTCGTGGCCGACTCTCCCGCTGGCTCGTTGCGACTGGAACCCGCAGGATCCGACTGGCCGTACCGGTCGCGGATCCACTCGAGCTGTGGTTTCGGTCCACCGGTGGGGACCTCGAGGTCGGCCCACTTCTCGCGTGTGCGCGACGACCAGAGGTCGACGTCCGTCTCGATGCCGTACGCATCGGCCAGTGCAACGGCGTGTTCACCCGAAACGAACCCGTGTGGCGTCTCCTCCATGACGAGGCGAGCGACGCTGATCGCGTGTTCGACGCCTGGCATCGAGCAGACGGCTCCGACCGTCCGATCGTCGGTCATTATTCCTGCGTCGGTCCGAATCTCGCCGTCGCTCTGGACGGCGCTGCCAACACCGGCGTTGAACCGTGGATCTGACTCGAGGACAGTTACTGCCGTCTCGACTGCTGCAACGGGAGTCGATCGTTCGACACCGGCATCGGCGGCTTGCTCGAGGACCGCTTGTCTGGCGTCGGGATCAGCGGGGTCGCTGCCAGCACCACCATGGACGAGAAGCTGCATACGTATCCGACGGGCTGGTTACACGAATGGATTTCGAGTGCCGACCGGTGGCGCCCAAATCCGCACACTTACCATACCGGCCTGTGTACCGTTGCCGACAATGACGCCAGTGGCGCTCCTTGTCCTCTTCTGTGCGGCGATGGCAGCGATTGCTGTCGGGCGACTGGTAGTCAGCGAGCAGCGAGAGTACGTCGATATCGGCACGGCGCTCGTTGTCGTCGGGATCACGCTGTTGACCACGCTGTGGGTTGCACTCGAGGAGTCCATGCTGACGACGGTCGAACGACTGTTGTTGGCTGCCGTCGGTGTCTGTGTTGTCGCCGCCGGCGTTGTGATGATCGTCCGCTACTGGGATCAGTCGGCCGGACCAACCATTGCACGCGAGTGAGTCGACACGGCCGCTGTGCTGGTCTCCTCGAGCTCGCCAGTGGCGTATTCTACACGATTGTTTGCTAAACACTCCTCACAAGGCCCTAAAAGTGGGATGAGGATACTAATCTAGATATTATAGGACACATGTCCATTTCGGCCTGCAGACGATTTCACCCGTCTCGGTCAGCAAAAACCCTCTCATACATCGCGTAGCACGCATAATTCGGTTGGGTATCGTCCCAACTTTTGCCGCCCGTGGATGGAAAAGGTAGACCTTTTACCCCCGTCGCAGAACCGTATAGACGAGATGAGTTACGACAAGATCGAGGTTCCTGAAGACGGGGAGAAAATCACGCTGAAAGACGGTTCCGAAACCGAACTCGAGGTTCCGGACAACCCAATTATTCCGATTCTCTACGGCGACGGTGTCGGGAGCGACGTCGGTCCTGCCGCACAGAAGGTCCTCGAGGCCGCCGCAGACGCGACCGGCCGCGACATCAACTGGATGCGTGTCTACGCCGGCGAGTCCGCCCGCGAAAAGTACGGCGAGAACCTGCCTGACGAGACCGTTGAAGCGATCAAAGAACACCGCGTCGCCATCAAGGGTCCGCTGACGACGCCCGTCGGCGCCGGCTTCCGCTCGCTCAACGTCGGCCTGCGCAAGCTGCTCGACCTCTATGCGAACGTTCGACCGACCTATCACCTCGACGGTGTCCCATCGCCAGTCAAGAACCCCGGCGAGATGGACATGGTCACCTTCCGTGAGAACACGGAAGACGTCTACGCCGGCATCGAGTGGGAAGCCGGCTCCGACGAAGTCGAGCAGGTCAAGGAGTTCGTCGAAGACGAGATGGGCGCAACGGGCGTCATCCACGACGGCCCCGTCGGCATCGGCGTCAAGCCGATCACGGAGTTCGGTACGAAACGACTCGTCCGCGAGGCCATCGACTACGCACTCGAGAACGATCGTGACTCCGTGACCCTCGTCCACAAGGGGAACATCATGAAGTTCACCGAGGGTCAGTTCCGCGACTGGGGCTACGAGGTCGCAGAAGAGGAGTACGGCGACGAAGTCATCACCGAGGACACCCTCTGGGAGGAGAAAGACGGCGAAGCACCAGACGACGCCGTCGTCGTCAACGACCGCATCGCGGACAACATGCTCCAGCAGATCCTCACCCGAACCGACGAGTACGACGTCGTCGCGACGATGAACCTGAACGGGGACTACATGTCCGACGCCTGTGGTGCCCAGATCGGTGGCCTCGGCATCGCACCCGGTGGCAACTTCGGTGAGGGCCTGATGCTCGCCGAGCCCGTCCACGGCTCCGCACCAAAGTACGAGGGTCAGGACAAGGTCAACCCGACCGCCATGATCCTCTCCGGTCGCATGATGCTCGAGTACATGGGCTGGAACGACGCCGCAGACCTCGTCCGTGACGCCGTCGAGGAGACCATCTCCTCCGGCAAAGTCACCTACGACCTCGAACGCCAGCTCGAGGACGCCGAGAAACTCGCCACCAGCGAGTTCGCTGAGGAAGTCGTCGACAATATCGAAAAGCTGGCATAAACGAGCTTCTCGAGCGGTTGTTTCTCTTTCCTTCATTTTTCTGGACCAGCGAACTGGGACAGCGCTTGCCACCCATCGCAAACGAACCGACGGGCCTCGAGTCCAACCAGTAGCTTTTCGACGCGCTGTCCACGCGTCTCACGTATGGAGTCACCCGATCCGGAAACGCTGTGCGAGCGCGAGGACATCGAGTGTGAAACCGAGACGCGGTCCGTCACGCGCGGTGAACTCGAGGCGGCACGCGACATCGAGACCCACGTGACGGTCGGCGTCGTCAACGGCGGCGGCGACGTGTTGGTGAGCAACGACGGGAGCCGTGGCTGGACCCTGCCGGCTGCGCCCGTCGGCCACGACGACCACTGGACAGCGACTGCCAGTCGGGTCGCCGAGGCGGTCACCGGCGTCGACGTCACGCTCGACACGCCAGTTCGCATCCGCTGCATCGAGTTCCGCACTGACAGCGGTCAGACGCACACGACGTACAACATCGTCGTTCGGACGGCACCGGTCTCCGGACGGCCGGTCGGAGATGAGCCGATCAGTACCGCAGCGACCGAGGAATCCGTCGGCGGGACCGACGAACCGATCGCTCCACGACCGGCACTCGAGGAACGGCTCTGGATCGGTCGCGTTCCTGACGGGCAGGCGGACGGGATCGAAGCCGACGTTCGGGCGGTGCTCGAGTGAGCAGCGACGGTTTCAGATGACGCGGTGTGGCTGTCGAAACGCCGTGAGATCGGGTCGTAACGCTCTCGGTGCGCTCGCACGTAGCCACCCGCAATGGCTGAGGTACACGTTGTCGGCTCCGAGACGGAACGGGCGGACGCCTTTGCGGTCCGACAGACCGTGTTCGTCGAGGAACAGGGCGTTGACGAAGCCCTCGAGTACGACGAGCACGAGGATGAAGCGACTCATTTCGTCGCCTACGACGGCGACGAGCCGATCGGAGCCGCCCGACTGCGAGAGCCCAAATCAGGGCTCGGAAAGGTCGAACGCGTCGCTGTGCTCGAGTCACGCCGCGACGCGGGCGTCGGCCGCGACCTGATGCTCGCCGTCGAAGACCGAGCGTTCGAACAGGGACTCGAGTCGCTCAAACTCCACTCACAGACTCGTGCCGCCGAGTTCTACCGCGGATTGGGGTACGAACAGTACGGCGAGGAGTTCATGGAAGCCGACATCCCCCACGTGAAGATGCGAAAATCGCTGGGCTGAACGCGTCTGTAACGGCGACGGTCATACCGGTAACCACGGTATGATCCCGATTACACACGACAGAACTACCGTCGAAAGCGGGACGTGTTGACCCATGTGGCCATGGGGACACCTCGGCGTCGCGTACCTCTTGTATTCGCTGTACTCTCGCGGGCGATTTCGGCGGCCACCACGGCCGGAACCCACACTGGCAGTGGTGTTCGGTTCGCAGTTCGCCGATCTGGTCGACAAACCGCTCGCTTGGGGGCTCGGTCCTCCCCGGCGGTCGAACGCTCGCACACTCGCTGCTGTTCGCGGCAGGACTGATCGTTATCGTCTACGCCACGGCGTTCGCCTGCAACCGGGTCGAAACGGCCACCACGTTCGTCATCGCGCATCTGTCCCACCTCCTGGCCGACCTCCCGCCGCGGCTCTTCCTCGGCTATCCCTTCAGCTCCGAGTTCCTGCTCTGGCCGATCCTCACCCACCCCACGTTCGGGTACAACGAGCGACTGTTCGAACCGCCCGCGGTCGTCGAGTTGATCGTGACTCCATTCACCGATCCGCTCGTGTTCTTCCAGTTCGACGTCTCGCTGTTCGTACTGGCGCTCGGTCTCTGGTACGTCGACGGCTGTCCGGGACTTCGGTACGTTACGGACCTGTTCGGCCGAGGTCGCTGTAATAGCCACTGAACGTCAGTGCGCACTCACCCCAGCCGCTGTTCCCATTCCTCGGCTGCCATCGACTCCCCGGTGACGCCGTCGGGACCCTGTGCGGCCAGTAAGACGGCCGCATCGTTCATCACGTCCGGTTGCAGAATCTCCTCGCGTTCGGCCGCCGGGAGATGCGCCCAGATGTCGGTGTTGACCCGACCGCCCGGATCGAGTCCGTTGACGGTGACGCCGTACGGTTCGCTCTCGAGGGCGGTCGCCCGGGTGAGCCCCTCGAGGCCCCACTTCGAACTCACGTACGCGGCTGCCCCGGGGATCGCACGCCGGCCAAGGCCGGAGGAGATGTTGATGATGGTTCCGTGGCCCTGCTCGTACAGGTGGGGGACGGCCGCACGAGTGAACAGGAAGACGCCTTTGAGGTTGACCTCGAGGACCCTGTCCCACTCGTCTTCGGTGATATCACTGAGTTCGTCGTGGTCCGCTTTGTGAAGCAGGCTCACGCCCGCGTTGTTGACGAGCGTGTCGAGTCGGCCGAACCGCTCGAGGGTGCGGTCGATCACCCGCTCCACGTCGTCGCTGTCGCGGACGTCCGCTGGAACGACGAGTGATTCGCCAGGGAGGTCGGCAGCGACGGCGTCGAGCTGTTCGCCATCACGTGCAGTGAGCACGACCCGTGCGCCTTCCTCGGCGAACCGTTCGGCCATCGCCCGTCCGAGTCCGCGGCTCGCGCCCGTGACGACGATCACGTCGTCTTCGAGTGCTGTCATCGAGTGGTGGTTGATGCCACAGCCCTTGAACCTTCGTTCGATGGAACGACCGGTGCGGGGACAGACCGCTGTCAGTCGGCACCCAGTCGGTCCCGTCCGTACTTGCCGGCGAGGCCGAGAACTGCGAGCGCCATTGCGACTGCGAAGGCGACGACGAACGCCGACATCGGCTCCGTGATCGTCTCGAGTTCGTCCAGTACGAACTCGGTCGCGAGGATGGTCGCGATCGCGAACAGAACGACGCCACCGAGGTTCGCGAGGTGGGAGTTCGTCTCGGGGACGACATCGGGGTCGTTCAGCAAGTAGAGGATCACCGCGAGCGCAAAGGGGGTGCCGACGAGGCCGAAGGCGAGCACGAGCACGAGCAGTTGGAAGAACGCGCCCTCGAGAAACGCGCCGCCGGCCGAGGCGAGTGCGACGACGACGAGGGCGGCCCGGTACCGCGAATCGTCGACGGACTGCTCCCAGCCGAGTTTGTCGGCGACGAGATATGGCGGCACGATCGTGTTCCCGCCGAGCGTCGAGACGGCGGCGCCCCAGAGACCGGCGAGAAACAGCCAGGTCGCGTACTCGCCGGCGACGGGGCCGAGCGCTTCGGCGGCCTGAATCTCGTTGATCGTCGCGGGGTCGACACCAGCGGCGGGGAGGACACTCGCCGCGACGAGGAAGATCGCGAGACTGTAGATCCCGAAGGCGACGAGCATCGAACTCACGACGTCGATGGTGGCGAGATCGCGATCACCTTCTGTCCAGCCACGCGCGCGCATCGTGTAGCTTTGCATCGTCAGAAGCGTGATGTGGACTGCGCCACCGAGGACGCCTGCGGCGACGACGGCACCGCCGACACCGGCTGGCATTTCGGGGGCCAGCCCGGAGACGGCCGCAGCTGGATCGATCGGGACGACGAACGCCGACGCGACGAACGTGAGGACGACCAGCGAGACGAGCACTTTCGCACCGAGTTCGGCGAACCGATAGCCACCACCCGCCAGCCCCAGCGCGAGGATCACCGCCCAGGTGATCCCCCAGAGCCGAGGATCAGCCAGCGCAGCGATGCCGATGCCTGCGCTTCCAACGATCGTCGCGCTCACATCGGCAAGCGTTTTCATAATCACAAGCTGGGCAAGCCCCGCAGCCAACACAACGTCGACGACGAGCACCCAGGCCCAAAACGAGCCGAGATGGTCTTCGACGACAGCGACGATCCCCGCCTCGGTGAGTAGCCCCAGCCGCATCGCGAGATACTGGCCGACGGTGCCGAGGATCGCCGAGAGCACAACGACCCACAGCAGTGCGTAGCCAAAGCTCGCCCCGGCGACGAGCAGGCTGACCATCGTTGCCGGTCCCGCCGCAATTGCGCCGGCCAGCCACGTTGGCCCCAATCGGCTGAACACCCTCCCGAACGTACTCCCCTCCTGTGACCGTGTCTCCGTTGCCATCGTGCTCCCTTATCGATAGGGCGTTATAACGCCATGGTATTACCAACTATTCTCCGCTGAGACAGCGCCATCGGCTCAAGCCGTCGCGCTTGTCATCTCCCAACGACGGCAGTGAACGGAGTGACGTGAGTCGGCTCCCGAGACGGGTGGGCGCTGGAAAAGCGACTAGTCGTCGGCTGATGTCGCGAGTCGGTCGGTCGACTCGAGGGTGGAGAGCCGATCGACACCCGTCCCAGCGGCGACGGCGGCGGCGACAATCCCGAGCATGACGAGGGCAATCGCGCCGGTCGTCTCACCGTAGCCGCCGGGTTCGACGCCGAGGACGGCACCGATCGAGACGAACACGACGGCGACGCCGAGTGCGGGAGCACCGAGGACTGCTGGCAGGTTCGGTGGTGTCACGTCTCGTCCGGCGACCGCGTCGAGGCTCACGTACCGGCCACCGATCGTCGCCGCGACGATCGTTCCCATGAGCAACAACGGCGCGAGTCGGACGAACCCAAGCGAGATGAGACCGAGCAGATAGCCGACCGCGACGGCACCCGCGAGTCGAGTGCGCCAGCCGACGAGGAGCGCGAGTCCCGTCGCCGTCTGGACGATGGCGAAGACCACTACCCAGACACCGATCGCCGGAAGCATCAGCGTCTCGATGACGACACTGACCGGAGTGACGTGTGTCGCTGCGATTGCTTCGAACACCGCTGCTTGGGCGTCAGCACTCGCCCAGCCGGGAAGCGCGTTCAGTCCGGGATCGACTCGAACGAAGATTTCGTGAAGGAACCGGTAGCCAACGAAGATGCGGATCATGTCCGCTGCGACAGGAATCGTCTCCCGACCACGGAAGACCAGCACGAGCCCGAGTGCCGTGAGACCGGCGAAAACGGCCAACTCGAGACCGACGAGGGCGATCCGCGTTTCCTCCATCATCGGCACCGAGAGATAGTAGTAGACCGCGATCGCGCCTAGGGCAGCCGCTGCGCCTGGATACCACCGTTTCGGGAAGACGCCGGTTGCGTTGGCGAGTCGTGTCGCTCGGCCGATGGCATCGCTTCGCCGTGTGAGGATCGCATCGAGTCCGGAGTAGCGACCGGCGTTGGCGACGAAGGCAAACGCGATCGGGACCGCAAACAGCGGTGAGGTACGGATCGTGCCGAAATGAAACACGGGTAGGAAATAGAGCAGCCCGATGATCGCTGCCGGGCGAGTCCACAGTCCGAGCACGAGTGCGATCCCAGCGGCGACCTGTGCGAGCGTCGCAAGCGAACTCCACAGCGGTGCATACGGGATCACGACGGCCTCGAGCAGGGTGGCGTACCAGCCGTACGTTCCCTGCTCGATCGCCTGTTCAGCGGTCGAAACGATCGCCGCACCGGCCTCATCGCCCAGCCATTCGGGGTTTGGGCCGCTCGAGATCGTCCCGACTTTCCACCAGCCGCCGACGACTGCTTCGTACAACAACAACAGTCCGACGAACACTCGAGTGAGTGCGATCCACGGACCCGCTTGTTGTTCGAATTCCGATACATCTTCAGTGCCGCGCCTATTTAACATCATTATGTCCGAGGTTATGATATATTATTAAATCTGTCCAAGCACTATTATTTCTTGTCTCTCAGCTAACTCGTAGTCGCGTCGCGCTGGCGAGCAGTGCCAGTGTGATGAACTTCATCCGCGTGTTTCGCCGTCACGTCGGTTGCGCGTTCATCCGCTCCAGGTACAACCATTGTTGTGCAAGCACAGTTGTAGTATTGAAATCTGCATTGTAAATATTCTGATGCTGTCTCGGTGCACACGGCGTGCGAACACCGTCGGCTCAGCGCCTGACGAGTCGCGTCATCGAGACATGAAAAATCGGCTTCCCTCGAGTGCGTTACTCGGCTTGCCAACTCGGTTGTTCCCGCGGTGGACTGAAGATGTCGACGCCGCGGACCGTCTCCTCACCGCGGTTCTCGGCCGCGTGGGGTTGGTCGCCCGGGATCGCGTACGAATCTCCCGACCCGCAGACGACCTCCTCACCGTCCGAGCGGAAGACGAGTTCACCCTCGTAGATGAACCCTGTCTGTTCGTGGGGATGGCTGTGTTCGTCGACGACCGCGCCGGGTTCGATCTCGAAGTGTTGGATATTCATTTCATCAGCACCGGCCAGCAGCGCCAGGTGGACGCCGTCGGCGGCTTCGGACGGTTCACAGTCGGACAGTGACACGCGTTCCATACGACACAGGAGTACACGCTGGCGCATAATACCGGGTGGCGACGATACGCTCGGCGGTTTCAGTTTCACCACGCGTGGCGAAGGTTGAACTATCGGCCGCTGCCATCTCGAGGTATGTACGCTGTCGTCGGCTGTAGCGAGTGTTCGAACCTCTGGATCATCGAGGGTCGCTCGGAGACGACCCAGTGTCCCCGCTGTGGCTCGCGGCGGGCCTACGAGAAACGCAAGAAGTTCGTCGAGACCGAGGACGCGAGTCACGCTCGTGACGTGCGCGCGTCGATGCTTGCGAACCGACAGGGCGAGGGAGAGGCGTTTGCCAAACTGGACTCCTACGACGCCCTCGAGGACGAGGTGGCCGACGGTGTCGTCGACGACGAGGCGTACCTCGAGGAATCGGGCCTCGACGTTGACGAGGTCGCGGCGGCCGGCGAGCGTGATCCGCGCGGACCGACACGCAGCGGGAGCAAGAAGGAGATCGTCAAAGCGGCGCTCGCGGAGCTCGACCGACCGACAGAAGACGAGGTGATCGACTACGCCAGCGAGCGCGGCGTCTCGGCGGGGTACGTCGAAAACGCGCTCGAGAAACTCACGAGACGCGGTGCGGTCAGCGAGAGTCGTGGCCGCTATCGGCTGCTGTAGGGACATGAGATCGGGCAAACGTCAGGGCTTTCCACCGCGGGCCGCAATGAGAAGAAAATGGATGAGACGGTGGACGTACAGGGGACGGCGATCGGTGTCGGAACGCTCGTCGCGCTTGCGTTCTTTGGGTACAGTCGGTACATCAACGAGACGATACTCGGACTCGATGCCGCAATGTTGGCGACGGGAGCGTTCGCCGCGACGTTCGCCGCTGTCGGACTCCTTCACGGCGCATACGGGCGTCGTGACCTCGCGCTTGCACACGGCGTCGCGGCGGTCGGACTGGCGCTCGTGACGCTGGCTATCAACGGCCCGCAGGTACTGGGTGGGCTGGTGCTGCTCGTCGCCAGCGGCTCCTACATCGCGCTCGTCACGATTCGAGCGCGCAACACAGAGACACAGGCTGCCGGCTAGCGCCCGAGGTCTTCGTGTGCGCTCGCCAGATGCCTGGAGGCAAGCGCCGCGAGCAAGGAGAGTTCGCCGGCGAGCGCGCCGACGGCGATGATCTCGGCCAGCGCGTCGGCGTTCGACCCGGCTGGCTCGCCGCCGCCACGGAGGCCGAGGACCTCGAGCGCTTCGGCCTGGGTCGGCAGTTTCGTCCCGCCGCCGACGGTGCCGACCTCGAGGGAGGCAAGCGAGACGCTGGCATACAGATCGGTGGTGCCGTCCTCGCGCTCGCGGGCGTCCATGGTCGTGATCGTGTTTGCGGCTTCGACGACCTGCGCTTCGTCCTGGCCGGTCGCGAGGAAGGCGGCGGCGACGACGTTGGCGGCGTGGGCGTTAAAGCCCAGACTGCCGGCTTTGGCGCTGCCGGTGAGGTTCTTGCGCGTGTTCGCCTCGGCAATAGCGTCGGCGGTCGTGTGCAGTCGCTGCTCGACGAGTTCGCCGGGAATCAGGACGTCGGCCGTGACGGAGCGCCCGCGCCCTTCGACGGCGTTGATGGCGGCGGGTTTCTTGTCCGAACAGAGGTTGCCCGAGAGCGCGACGAGCGAGGCGGGTGTCTCCGACTCGACGACCGCACAGGCTTCGCCGGTTGCGATGGTGGCCATGTTCATTCCCATCGCGTCTTTGGTGTCGTAGGCAAATCGGAGATAGACGGAGTCGCCGACGACGTAGGGTTCGATATCGATCAGTTCGCCGTGGCTCGTCGTCGATTCGGCAGCCTCGCGAAGTGCCTCGACATTGTCGGTGACCCACTCGACCGTTTCGGCGGCTTCTGCGACGCCGGCGACCCGAAACACCGGAGCGCGGGTCATCCCGTTTTTCGTCACTCGAGCGTCAGCGCCGCTAGCAGCGTCGATGACGCTGAGCCCGCGGTTGACCGACGCGAGTAGCGCGCCTTCGGTCGTCGCCAGCGGGAGATAGTGCTCGCCGTTGGCTGCGCCGCCATCGACGGCGACCGGGCCGACGACGCCCATCGGGATCTGGGCTGCACCGATCATGTTCTCGATGTTCGGCTCCGCCTGCTCGGCTGGGAACGTGTAGTCGCCGATCGTCTCGAGATCGGTGTCGGTCTCGCGTTCGATCAGCAGCCGACGGGCCGTCGCTGCCGTGTCGGCGTCAGCGTGATCCTCGAGTTCGTGAAGCCGAAGGTCGCCCTCGCGTACCTGTGCGACGAGGTTCTCGGGGTCTGTCATGGGTTGGCCAAGACAGCGGCCGGTCCTAAGGATTGCTGATTTCCCTCGCGCGGACATCGCCCACGACTCATGGTGCCCTCGTCGGGGACTCATCGCCTGTCGATCGGTAGCCGATGAGGACCTCGTAGCTGATGAGTCCGAAGAGCGCACACGTGCCGATGGCTGCGATCAGCAGCGAGCGAACGCCATCTGCGATGCCAGCGAACACGATCGCAAAGACTGCTGTGGTGACCGCCGCGAACTGAATCCGACTCCGGGGTGGGACGTGGTCGTCGGTCATGGCGAGATACAGCTGTGGCGCGACCACGGCGACGCCGGCAAACAGCAGAAACGACAGGAGTGGGTAGTCGAAAAGCTCGATACCGTACTGGAATTCGGCAATGGCCGACACGGTGAGGATGAGCACGAGCACCAGAAGCGCCCCGAAGACGATGCGGCCGTTGCGATCGATCATACGGACGAATCCACGGGCGGTGTGGTCAACCTTGTGCTCAGATGCAGTTTCAGAGGCCACCGGCGACGACTGGACCAAACTGTTTTGTCGGTTGCCCATCGCCTCTCAGCTATGACTGACGCTGCAGACCGCCTGCTCGTGAACGCGGCGGTTCACACGCTCACCGATCCCGATACCGTCTTCGAGGCCGTCGCAATCCGCGACGGCGAGATCATCCGCCTCGGTGACAGCTACGAACTCGAGTTTCTCGAGGGCGTCGAAACCGACGTGATCGACTGCGACGGCCGGGTCGTCCTGCCGGGCTTTATCGACGCTCACACACATATGGAACAGCTGGGCCAGCATCTGGTCCACGCCGACCTATCGACCGCCGACAGCGCCGCCGACTGTCTCGAGGAACTCTCGGCACAGGCCGACCGTGATCCGGGCCGCGAGTGGGTGCTCGGCTTCGGCTACGACGACAGCGCGTGGGAGAGCGGCCCGCTGACGCGGACAGACCTCGATGCCGTCAGCGAGGACCGCCCCGTCGTTGCGATGCGCGTCGACCTGCATACCGCCTCGCTGAACTCGGTCGCACTCGAACGGTTCGCAGACGACCTCCCCGCCGACGACCTCCGCACGGCAGACGGCAAGCCGACTGGCGTCGCTGTCGAGGATGCTGCCGAAGCTGTCAGGCGGCAGTTGACGGCAGACCGCGACGAGCTTCGGGAGGTGCTGTCGGCAGCGACACAGTATGCGGTCGAACACGGCGTCACTGGCGTCCACGACAAGGTTCGTGGCTCGAGTGCACCCCGTGTCTACCGCGAGCTGGCAGCCGACGATGAACTGCCGCTTCGCGTTCGGATCGATTACTGGAGCGACCACCTCGAGTCGCTCGTCGACGTCGGGTTGACGACGAACGCGGGCAGCGATCGCGTGCAGACGGGCGCGATCAAGTCCTTTTCTGACGGGAGCATCGGCAGCCGAACGGCGAAACTCCAGGAGCCGTACGCGGATGTCGTTGCGGAGCCCGACGGTGAGTGTGAATCGGCCGACCACGAACGAGGCCAGTGGGTCGTCGATCCCGACGAACTCGGCACGCTCGTCGCCCGCGCCGACGGCGAGGGGTATCAGCTCTGTATCCACGCCATCGGCGACGAGGCCATCGAAGAGACGCTGTCGGCGCTCGAGGAGACCAGCGACCCCGGCGGCCGCCGTCACCGGATCGAACACGCCGAACTGCTGACCGATGCGCAGATAGACCGCATGGCCGAGGCCGGCATCGTCGCGTCGATGCAGCCGAACTTCCACCGCTGGGCCGGCGAGGGAGGGCTTTACGACCAGCGACTTGGAGAGGAGCGCCGACTCCGGACGAATCGCTTCCGCCGAGTGCTCGAGGCCGGTGTTCCCCTCGCATTTGGCTCGGACTGTATGCCGCTCGAGCCGCTGTTGGGAGTTCAACACGCAGTTACCGCCCCAACTGATGCCCAGCGGCTGTCGGTTACCGAAGCGTTGCGGGCGTACACCCACGGCGCGGCCTTCGCTGGCTTCGACGAAGATCGGCTCGGAACGCTCGCAGTCGGCAAGCGGGCGGATCTCGTGGTGCTCGAGGAGTCCCCGTGGACGCAAGCGGAGCGAATCGACGAAATCGACGTGGCGATGACGATCGTCGATGGCGAGGTCGTTTTCGACGGACGAGAGGCCTAACGCGCCTCGAGGCAGTCGTCTCGACCCGCTCGTCCCCATCGGCTGTCAGTGCGACCGTCCCGTCCTGTGGTTGGATCCGTGACCTGTTCGCACTCGAGCCAGTACCTGTAACTGTTAACTGGCCAACTGGTGTAGCGGGTGCTAACGTATGTCGTCCAGCAGCGAACCGACTACGGCAGCGGTCACCGCAGCGAACGTCCGCCGAACGTACCAGCTTGCCGAGCCGGTGCATGCAGTCGACGGCATTTCGCTGTCACTTGGTGAGGGATCGTTTACCGCGGTCATGGGACCGAGCGGGTCGGGAAAAAGCACCCTGATGAACCTGATCGGCTGTCTGGACACGCCGACCGAGGGTCGGGTTACGGTCAGTGGCGAACCGATCGGCGCACTTTCCGACGCCGAGCGAGCACGGCTCCGGGGCACCGAGATCGGGTTCGTCTTCCAGACGTTCAATCTCATGCCACGGCTGACTGCCGCCGAGAACGTCACCTTGCCGCTGGTCTTTCACGACGCTGTCGAGGCGAGTCGACACGAACGGGCCGAACAGTTACTCGAGCGCGTCGGGCTCGGTGACAGACTCGAGCACACGCCGAGTGAGCTCTCGGGCGGCCAGCGCCAGCGGGTCGCCATCGCTCGGGCGCTCGCAAACGATCCGACGCTCATGTTAGCTGATGAGCCGACGGGGAACCTCGATACGGAAACGGGTGCCGAGGTTATGGACCTGTTTGCCGAACTCAACCGTGCGGGGACGACGATACTGCTGGTTACCCACGAACGACAGGTCGCGGAGTACGCCGATCATATCGTTCACCTCGTCGACGGCCAACTCGAGGAGATCGAACATCTCGATTCGCGTCGAGACGTGGCGGTCGGTCACCAAGCACTCGCTGCGGCGCAGCCGTCCGACGAAGAGGTGCAAACGGATCCATGAATCTCCGGGAGAGTCTGCGAATCAGCTGGCGTTCGATCCGTTCGCATAAGCTTCGGTCGACGCTGACGACGATTGGCGTTATCATCGGTATCGCTGCCGTGATCACGTTCATGGTGCTCGGTGGTGGGTTCTCGGAGAGCGTCGTCGGCGATATCGAGGCCGAACAGGAGCCAGTGATGACCGTTCAGACCCAGACAGAGCCGGAGGCGGGTGTCGGCATCATGCTCGTCGATACGCCGATCTATACGGAACGCGATGTCGAGGCGCTCGAGGCGCTCGACGACGTCGAGTTCGTCGCCCCGGACGGCTCGCTTGAACTCGCCCAGACGGACACCGGCGACGAGCAGGTAACCGGTGTGATCGACGCACAGGCGACGACGGCTGATCGGTTCGATCATTCGACGTTCGTCGAGGGAGAGCCGTTCGAAGGGGAGGGCGAAGCCGTGATCAACGAACAGACCAGCCAGCTGTTCGACGAAAACGTCTCGGCTGGCGACGAGCTCTCGCTGACGTTCGAAGACGGTGAGACGGCGGATGTCACCGTCACCGGTGTCGTCGAGGCCGAAATGGGTGCACAGACGCCGCCACAGCTGTTCGTTTCCGTCGACCCCTACTACACGACGACAGTCGAGACGCCACGTGGCGAAGAAACACGGGCGTATCCATCGCTGGTGGTCGGCACCGAACGCATCGACGACGTCGATCCGGCCCAGGAGGCAGTTACCGAGTACCTCGAGGACGACTCCGATGCAGCCGAGTTGAAACAGGACGACCACGAGATGCAGGTCCAGACCGTCGAGGATACGATCGAGCAGTTCACCGATATCGTCGATCAGCTGACGGTGTTCATCGGTGCCGTCGCCGCAATCGCGCTCGTGGTCGGTTCGATCGGGATTGCCAACATCATGATCGTCAGCGTCACCGAACGAACCCGCCAGATCGGGATCATGAAAGCCGTCGGGGCGACCAAACGCGACATTATGCAGCTGTTTCTCGTCGAGTCAGTCATCCTCGGCGTGATCGGTTCGATCGTCGGCGTCGCCGCCGGGCTCGGTGCCGGCTACCTCGGCGTGTGGCTGCTCGAGTGGCCGATGGCGTACCCGCTCGACTGGGTCGTCATCGCGATCGTCGTCGGCATCGGTGTGGGTGTCGTCTCCGGACTCTATCCCGCCTGGCGGGGTGCCCGTGTCGACCCAATCGAAGCGCTACGCCACGAGTAGTGCCGTCGGAAGGTCGGCAGCCAACGCCGACCAACACGTCGCTGTCGTGTTCGTCTCGATCACGAGTGTTCGAGAACCAACAGTATTACCAGTTGGAATCGAAATCGTTGACCGATGATCGGACCACTGCTCGTCCTCGCCGGACTCGGCGCTATCGGCGTTGGCTGCTGGAAGCTCCGGCCGACCTATCACGTGTATCGCGGCGACACCGACGACGTCGTCACGATCGAGCGAGCCACGGGACCCGTCGAACTCGAGGGCACCGCGAGCGTCGTCGATGAGACTGTGGCAGCACCGCTGACCAAGCGCGACTGTCTCGCCTACGAGTACGAGGTCGAGGAGTACCAGTCCAGCGGCAAGAACTCGTCGTGGAACACGGTCGAGACGGGGTCCGACGCGGTCCGGTTCCGACTCGAAGACGAGACGGCAAGCGTTCAGGTCGATCCTGGCGGAGCCACGCTGGCGCTGACGACGGCAACTACGGTCGAGGTCGACGGCGGCGAGCCCGAACCGGACCCTATCAAGGAGTTTCTCGAGACCGAGTCGGATCTCGAGTCGGAGAACACCGCGCTCGATCTCCGCGTCGTCGAAATTGTGACTGGCAACGACCGACGGTATCACGAACGGCGGCTCGAGGCGGGTGACGACGGCTACGTCCTCGGCCAATCGCGGTACGATATCGGCGCGCGAGAGACGATGCGAGACGTGAGTGCAGTGATCGAAGATGGGCCGGAGACGCCGGCGTTCGTCGTCTCCGACTCCTCGCAGGACGGCGCAGCACGACTCCTCGTCAAACCCGTCCTCCCGTGGCTGGCTGGGGGGCTCGTCGTCACTCTCCTTGGCGGCTGGCTGGCCACACCGTCGGGGCTCTTCTAGCGGTTCGGCCGCACTACCGACTGCAGTAGCCTCCCCTCATTGCACATCCCATCGCACGATAGCTGTACAAGGGGTGTGTCCATCGGTTCAGTTGTCACACAAAACCTGTTGTTGAAACAGACCAACAGCGCCAGCGCTTTCGATCGGCGTACCAATCGGTGGTTATCACCCATAATCAGCTATCGAAGGAAAAAGTTATTCAATAGTCCCTGCTGATGTCTAGCAACCACAGGTGACGTGATATGGTCAAAATGGAAACGGCAGAGCTGGAAACCGATCTAAGTTTGTTCAAATACGACTCCCTCGAGCAGTTGCCGCCCCAGTATCGGGACCTCGAGACGTCCAAACGAACCGAACGCATCGAGGCGGCACTCGAGGAACTCGGCGACGACGTCGTGATTCTGGGCCACAACTATCAGCGCCAGGAGATCGTCGAACACGCCGATTTCATCGGTGACTCCTATCAGCTCTCGAAAGAGGCTGCCAACGCGGACGCCGAGTACGTGATCTTCGGCGGCGTGACGTTCATGGCCGAGAGCGCGGACATCATCACCGATGACGACCAGACGGTGATCCTCCCGAGCATGGAGGCCTCCTGTCCGATGGCGGGCATGGCCGAGGCGCTGCAGGTTGACAGCGCGTGGGCCGAAATCACGGCCGCCGCGCCCGACGCGAACATCATTCCGATCACGTACATGAACTCCTATGCGGACCTGAAGGCGTTCTGTGCGAGTCAGGGTGGACTGGTCTGTACCTCCTCGAACGCCCACAAGGCCTTCGAGTACGCCTTCGAGAAGGGTGATAAGGTCCTGTTCTTGCCGGACAAACATCTCGGAGAGAACACCGCCCACAGAATGGGAATGGAAGACGCAATCGCCGAATGGGATCCGTGGGATCCCGAGGGGAAAGCTGCCGCGGAGGTCGCCGAGAGCGATATCATCCTCTGGGATGGCTACTGCCAGGTCCACGAACGGTTCACGACCGACCATATCGAGCAGGTTCGAGATGCGAACCCAGACGCACAGGTCATCGTCCACCCCGAATGTCGGCGCGAGGTCGTCGAGGCCGCCGACAAAGCGGGCTCGACCGCGACGATCTGTGAAACGATCGAAACCGCCGACCCCGGCGAGACGTGGGCGATCGGCACCGAGATCCACCTCACCGAGCACCTGAAGCGCTGGCATCCCGAGGTGAACGTCCTCCCGCTGTGTGGGGACGCCTGTATGGACTGTAACGCGATGCGCCAGATCGACCCCAACTACCTCACATGGGTGCTCGAGGAGCTCGTTGCGGGCCGCGAACGCAACGTGATCGAAGTCGCCCCCGAGGAGAAAGAACTCGCCGGACTTGCCCTCGAGCGAATGCTCGAGATCTAACCACTAATGACAGAGACACCAGACCACGACACTGCAGACGTCCTCGTCGTCGGCAGCGGCATCGCGGGCTGTGCGGCTGCCCTGTCGGCCGCCCGCAACGGCAGCGACGTTCTGTTGCTCACCAAGGCCGAACGCCCCGACGGCGCAAGCACTGACTGGGCCCAGGGAGGCATTTCGACGACTCGAGACGATCCCGAGCGCCTCAAACAAGACATCCTCGCAGCCAGCGACGGCACGGCCGATCCCGACGCCGTCGACGTGCTCGTCGAGAACGCCGACGACGCCGTCGAAGATGTGCTACTCGAGACGCTGGACATCGCGTTCGACGAAACCGATACCGGCGAGTTCGACTACACGCGCGAGGCTGCCCACTCCGAATCCCGCATCCTCCACGTCGACGCCGCGACGGGGACCCACATCCTGCGGCCGTTTCTGCGCTACATCGACGATCACGACCGGATCGAGATCCGACAGGACACCGCCGCACTCGAGTTGATTACCCACGAAGGGCGCGTCCACGGTGTCGTCAGCGACGCCGCGCCCACTGGCCACCCCATCTTCGCGGGCACGACGATCCTCGCAACCGGCGGGATCGGTGCACTCTATACACGCTCGACCAACCCCGACGACGCGACCGGAGACGGGATCGCTATGGCCGCGCTTTCGGGTGCAGACGTCGCGGACCTCGAGTACGTGCAGTTTCACCCCACTGTATACGATGGCGATGATCCGTTCCTCCTCTCTGAAGCGCTGCGCGGCGAGGGCGCCGTGCTTCGGAACGGTGACGGCGACCGATTCATGGACGACTACCACCCGCAGGGCGACCTCGCACCGCGGGACGCCGTCGCCCGCGCTGTCGAAACCGAACGCAAGGCGACGGGAGCGGTCGTGCTGGATGTCAGTACGCTCGAGGGCGAGTTCGAGGAAGCGTACCCCGCCATCGCCGAGACGTGTCGCGACCACGGGATCGAGGGCGAGGAAATCCCGGTTGCTCCCTGCGAACACTTCCTCTGTGGCGGGATCGACGTCGACGAGGACGGGCAAACGTCGCTCGATCGACTGTACGCCGTCGGCGAGTGCGCCCGCACGGGCGTCCACGGCGCGAACCGACTGGCGAGTACCAGCCTGCTCGAGGGGCTGGTCTGGGGGCTGCGTGCGGGTGCAGACGCTGCAGAGTCCGGCGCTGAACCGCAGATCGTCGAGGCACCCGAGCTCCGCAACAGCGACCCCGACCTTCCGGAGCGCTTCGCCGCCGAGAAGTCGATCCGACTGAAGCGGACGATGGACGAGTATCTGGGTCTCGAGCGTGACCCGGACGAAATCGCCCGCGCGAGCGCCGTTCTCCGGCGGCTCAAAGGCGAACTCGACGCCTACATTCGCACGCGGACGGCTCGCGAACTGTACGAACTTCGGCACGCCTGTGTCACCGCCTTGCTGATCGCACGGGCAGCGAGCGAGAACCCCGATTCGAAAGGCTGTCACTACGTCGTTGCCGACTCGAGTGAGACGGTTGACCACACTCATGCTCACTGACACACAGCTCGAACGCTGGCTGCGTGAGGACCTCGGCCACCACGATGTGACGAATCAGGTTCCCGGCGACACGACGGGGCGGCTCGTCGCGACGGAACCCGGCGTCGTCGCGGGCCTCGAGGCCGCAACAGCCGTCTTCGAGTATCTCGACGTCGACATCTGTGCGTGTCTCGAGGACGGCACCGTGATCGAACCCGGCGACGAACTCCTCCGCGTTGAGGGCCCCACACGAGCGGTGCTTCGGGGCGAACGGGTGGCGGTGAATCTCGCTGGCCACGCCTCGGGCATTGCAACGCGAACTCATCAGGCAGTCGAGGCGGCGCGAGCCGAATCCGACACTGTCCGAATCGCCGCGACCCGAAAGACGACCCCCGGCCTCCGTGGGCTCGAGAAGCGCGCCGTCGTCGCCGGCGGCGGCGACACCCACCGACTCGACCTCTCGCATATGGTGATGGTCAAAGACAACCACATCGCCGAGATGGGCCTCGAGGAAGCGATCGATCACTTCGAGGAGCGAACGTCGTTCGCGACGAAACTCGATGTCGAAGTCGAGACCGTCGATGACGCACCGCGGGCCGCCGAAGCCGGCGCGGATATCGTCCTTCTGGACAACATGACACCCGCTGAGACGAGCGACGCCGTCTCATTGCTCGCGGAGTATGACGGCGTTCTCGCCGAAGCCAGCGGCGGCATTACCTGTGAGACCGTCGCCGACTACGCCGCGACGGATGTCGACGTTATCTCGATGGGGTCGCTTACACATTCGGCTCCGGCGCTCGATTGTTCGTTTCGGACCGGCGAGTAGCGATGGCTCGAGCAGCGACTGCTCGAGAGACAGACACTCACCTCGAGGCGGTCTACGAGGGCTGTCGGTCGTGACTGCTCGCGACAGCCATGCGAGGGCTGGGATTTGAACTACGCGAAGACGATCACCTCGCTTCGCTCGGTGCTGCGACTTCTCTACTTCAAATCCAGATACCGCAGTCGCCACTCACGAGTTGTTCGTGGCGACATGCGAGGGCTGGGATTTGAACCCAGGGACCTCTACAGGAGCGGGTCTTAAGCCCACCGCCGTTGGCCTGCTTGGCTACCCTCGCACAGAAGTGCACTCGAGGGTAGTACCCCACGTGGAATGTGCGTTTCGATGTTGCTGTCGCGTAGCACGCAGTGTGAAGTCCGCGTTCGTGTCACCAGTCAACACTTAACGTCCCGTCGCCGTGTGGATCGGGCGCGATCTCTTCGTCGGTTCGACGATCGATGATATGGATACAGCCGTCGTCTTTTTTTGCCGGACAGACGTCCGCTGCACGAACGTTGTGCTCGAGGTCGTCCTCGCCGAAGAAGTACGTCTTCGGCTGGGCGATTCCGGATGTGATCGACATCTCCCAGTTGTCACTGACCTCAGCGCATTTGCCAGCACCAAAGCATCTGTTGGCCTCGAAGATGAGCTTGTAGGGCTTTTCGTCGATCGGTGGCGTCTCCGACGAGCCGATGTCGCTCGCACGCTGGATACCGTCGTCGCTCATTGGAGAGAGATTCGTTGCTGTGGTCTTTCGCGTTACGGTCGAGCAGCGGCAGGTGTGGCTGCGACGGCGCTGGACTCGAGTCCGGCGACGAGCGTCTGCGGTTACGACGAGCGCTTTGCGAGCTTCGGTTCGGGAAGCGCGCACGCAACACCGGTTCGCTCGCTCGAGACATCCCACAGCCGGCGGGCCGTCTCGCGGTCGTACGAGCGGTCCGACGACGCCTGCCGCTCAGGAGTACCACGCATGTTCATGAACCCACCAGGACCGTAGTACGCCCCACCCTCGACGTCCGGCGCAGTCGCGGCGTACAGCGTCGGCAATGCGCCCTGTTCGGCAGGCTGTGCCAGCACCGTGTTCGCGAGCCGCGTTGCCGTTCGAATCACACGGCCACGGTCCTCGACGCTGCGCGACTGCAGTTGCGTATCGGCGTATCCGGGGTGGACCGCGACGCTTACTGCGTTGACGCCGCCTGCGCGAAACCGTCGCTCGAGTTCGTACGCAAAGAGCACGTTCGCGAGTTTCGACTGACTGTAGGCGTCCCACCTGTCGTAGCCACGCTCGCCGTGAAGGTCGTCGAACACGATCTTGCCGCGTTCGTGAAGGCCGCTTGAAACGGTGACGATGCGTGCCGGTTCCGGGCCGTCGGTCCGCAGGTCGTCGAGCACCAGCCCCGTGAGCGCGAAGTGGCCCAGATGGTTGACGCCGAACTGGGTCTCGAACCCGTCGGCGGTCTCCCGGCGCGGGATCGCCATCGTCCCGGCGTTGTTGATCAGCACATCGATCGATTCGGAGCCGAGACGGTCTGCAAACGCACGAATCGACTCGAGACTCGCCAGATCACACGTTTCGACGCGGAGATCTGCATCGGGGATGTCCACCCGGATGTCCCGTGCTGCGTTCTCGCCACGGTCGGTATCCCGGCAGGCCATGACCACCGTCGCACCGTTTCGGGCGAGTTCTCGGGTAGTCTCGAGGCCGATACCGCTGTTTGCGCCCGTCACGACAACGGTGTGACCTCGTTGCTCCGGAATGTCGGCGGCAGTCCAGCCCATACGCGTGCGAACGGGTGCGACACAACTAAGCATACTGTTCGCGGTACTCCACAACGGCGAGCAGGAAGTCAGCGCTGTCTGATCCGGATGGCAGCAACCGTTGTGAACACGGTGACACAGCTCGTCTCAGGACAGTGCTCGTGACGGTTGCTGTACATGACACGTAGCCTTTTGTGTCTAGCGAACCAATGTCAGAGTATGCCACACGGTCAAGACGTCGAAAACGACACGTCAGATATCACATCCGAGTACGAGTGTCTCCAATGTGGAAAGATCGTCACGGCCGAGACCAATCCCGGCGAATGCGAGGCTTGTGGCGGTGATTTCCACAACCGGGCGAAATCGGTCGAGTAGTCATTCATTCACGAGATTGACTGCTCGAGACGCGCTGTTTCGGTCCAAAAACGGAGATTCGATCGAAACGCCAAGCGGTGGCGTTACTCGTAGTTGACGGAGACCGACTCGAGGACGACCTCGTCTCGTGGCTTGTCGTTTCGGTCGGTGTCGACGGAGCCGATCTCACGGACGACGTCCATGCCGTCAGTGACTTTGCCGAAGACGGAGTGGCGGTCGTCGAGGTGAGGTTGGGCGGCGAGCGTAATGAAAAACTGCGAGCCGTTGGTGTTCGGGCCGGAGTTTGCCATGCTCAGAACGCCAGCGTCGTCGTGGCGCAGCTCCTCGTGGAACTCGTCGTCGAACTGATAGCCGGGGCCGCCGCGACCGGTTTCGGTTGGGTCGCCACCCTGAATCATGAAGCCCTCGATGACGCGGTGGAAGGCGACGTCGTCGTACAGCGGCTCGCCCTCGACTTCCTCGCCCGACTCGGGGTCGGTCCAGGTTTTGCCACCAGTTGCGAGGCCGACGAAGTTATCGACGGTCCGTGGTGCGCGGTCGTCGTACAGTTCGACATCGATGTCTCCCTTGTTAGTGTGGAGGGTCGCAGTAACGTCTCCCATAGCGTCAGCGACGGCGGGCCGACAGAAAACGATAGTGGTCTCGAGTCGCGGCGACGATCACGACACCATCGCGTGGAGACAGCAGTCGCAGGTGGCACGAGGCGGCCGCAGCTACATACACCCGGACGTGGAACGACACCGTATGACCACTGGAACGCATACGTCCGAAGAGGTGACGCTCGCGCGGCTCCCCTCCGGCATGGCGGTGACGACGATGATCCACCGGTATCGAGGTGCGGAGGACGGTCCGACCTGTTACGTCCAGGGAGCCCAGCATGGCCGCGAGATCAACGGAACCGAAGCGCTCCGACGGTTTCACGATCGGCTGCCGCTCGAGGAGTTGTCGGGAACTGTCGTCACCGTCCCCGTCGCGAACCCGCTGACGTTCGATCGCGTCTCCTATACGACGCCGGAGGTGTTCGACAGCGTCAACCCAAACATGAACCGGATCTGGCCCGGCGACGCCGAGGGGAGTCTCCACCAGCGCATGGCAGCCCGACTCTGGGCAGAGATCAGTCAGGCAGACGCCGTCGTCGACCTCCATACGGGCAGCCCAGATATGCTCCCCCACGTCGTCTATCAGGAGGGTGACGAGGACGCGCGACAACTCGCGGAAGCGTTCGGAACCGGTCTCTTGCTCTCTGAACAGGCTGACGACGACGCAAAAGAGGAGTGGCACCAGCGCGGGTTCGCGGGCAAACTTCGCGTCGTCGCCGCCGAGGAGGGAATTCCGGCGGTCACGCCCGAACTGGCACACAACAAGCAGATCGTCGAAGCCGTCGTCGAGATCGGTGTCGACGGGCTGCTCGACGTCTGTCGCCACCTCGGAATGCTTCCCGGCGACGTCCCCGAGCGAGAGCAGACGGTCGCTCGAAACCATCTCGGACAGGTCACCGCCACTGACTCTGGGCTGTTCCGCCCGGAGCCGACACTCGAGGTCGGCCAGTTCGTTAGTGAGGGGACGACGGTCGGAACGGTGTACGATCCGACGACGTACAAACCACTCTACGAGGCGTCGGCAGACCGGAGCGGGCTGCTCTACGTGCTCACCCAAGAGGCGACCGTCGTCGCGGGCGACCAACTCGCAAGCGTCGCGCTGGTCCGCGACCGGTGAACCGCCACGAACACGATGGCAGACGGTCGGCTATCCAGTGGTGGACCACGAACAGTGTGGTGTGGTGGGAGACGTGGTTTGCCATCCGTCTCAGCAGGTCGAAAAGCCACCGTCGACGACCAACCCGTGGCCGCTGACGAACGAGGACTCATCGCTCGCGAGAAAGAGGACTGCGTTCGCGACTTCTTCGGGCGTCCCCAACCGCTTGAGCGGATACTGCTCGACCATCTCTTGGCGGGCGTGGTCTGGATCGTCCTGTCCTGCCAGATACTGCTCGAGCAGCTGCGTCTCAGTAAAACCCGGACAGACGGCGTTGGCACGGACGCCGTACGGGCCTGCCTCGGCGGCGATCGCCCGAGTCATGTTCAACACGGCGGCTTTGGTCGTCGAGTAGGCGGCCTGTTTTGGCAGCCCGAGAAGACTCGCCAGCGAGCCGATGTTGACGATCGAGCCGTGGCCCTGTGCTTTCATATGTGGCAGCGCGGCGTGACAGCCGTTCCAGACGCCGTTGATGTTGACGTCGACCACGAAATCCCGGATCTCGTCGTCGATCTCCTCGAGGCTGCAACCGGGGTGACCGATGCCGGCGTTGTTGACCAGCACGTCGAGGCCGTCGTTCTCGGCGACCTCGTCGACGACGGCGTGGACGGCCTCGCTGTCGGTGACGTCGAGTTCGGCGAACGACGCCTCGCCGCCGGCGTCTTCGATCGAAGCCACCGTCTCCTCGCCACCACTCGTGTCGATATCCGTCACGATCACTCGCGCACCCTCCTCGGCACACCGTTTGGCTGTTTCCTGCCCGATCCCCGACGCTGCGCCTGTGATAACAACTGTCTTGCTTTCGAGTCGCATACAGCTGTCATCGGACCGCCATTACATAACTTCGTTCATCGTTTTCGGACGTTGGCTCGAAGCTGTTTGGGATTTGGCGAACCATCCTGAACAGTGGAAAGCATTCGCACTAGATATCGATCCATTGATGTTTGGGCAAAACATCTCGGCCAACAGCTGTGCAACGCCCGTTGAAACGGGTCAGAACGCCTGCAGTTCCTCGAGAACCGCTTCAGCGCGACCGTCTGCAATGACCTCACGAGCTAGCGCTAACCCCTCCTCGAGCGTGTCGACATCCTGGCGAGCGTACATCCGAAACGCACCGTTGAGTGCGATGGCATCTGCGAACGCGTCATCGCGCTCGCCAGCGAGAACGGCCTCGGTGATCGACGCCGACTCCGCGGTGACGTCGTCGACTGCGAGGTCGTCGCTTTCCATTGCCATGCCGTACTCGGCGGTTTCGATCTCGTAGTCCTCGAGTTCGTCGTCCTCCTCGCTCCATTCGGCGACTTTCGTGTAGCCGGGTCGGATGTCGTCGTAGCCTTCCATTCCCTGGAAGAAAATCGCCCGGGAGAACTCGAGTTGGTCGCTTTCGTTGAGGAGGTCGGTCAGCTTCTTCGCGAACGCGAGGTGATAGAACGAGCCGAGGTGGACATCGGCGTTTGCGGGGTTGGCGACGGTTTCGATGGTGTTGACGAACGTGCGAACGCCCATCTCGTCGCGTCGCTCGTAGAGGTCCTGAATACCCGGGTTGAACGCGGGCTGGTAGTAGAAGCCGAAGCCGGTCTCGTCGACCATCTCGGCGCTCTCGGCCGGCTCGAGTTCCGTCCGCACGCCGAGTTCGTCCAGAACGTGTTTGTACGCCGTCGCTTTCTGCGTGGGAACACGGTCACCGGAGTGGACGACGACCGGCGTTCCCGCAGCCGCAGCGACGATTCCGGCACCAACGCCGAGGAGGGCCGAGGAGTGTTTGCCGTCGTAGTTTGCCCCACAGTCGACGGGATCGACGTCGGGTTCTGCGGTCACGACCGACTCCTCGCGCATGACGTCGGTGTAGGCTGCCAGCTCTCCAGGGGTGTTTCGCTTCCAACGATTTGCCAGCCAGAACGCACCGAGCGTTGTCTCGTCGGGTTCGCCGCCCAGAATCCGCTGGAAGGCTTCTCGAGCCTGCGCGTAGCTCATGTCGTCGGCAGATTTGGGGCCGGAGCCGACGACGGCCGTCAGCAGCCGTTTGAGCGGCCATTCGCCGAACTCCTGGGCTGAGTGAGTCATGGATGACGGTTTGGAGGGGCCGATCAAAAGCCTCCCGCTTCCGGGAGTCAACACGAGAGACGCGCCCGTTTTCGACCGTCTGCACGAGGCAGAGACGAATCTCAGCACGCTGGTTGCGCCGCTTGCCCGCACGCGATCGAACAGGCCGTCTCGGTGAACCACGACCGACGCTACTCGGCCACAACGCAGCGATGGACAGGTGCACGCTTATCGAGACTCGAGGTGAGTCTCACACTGTGAGCGAGACGACAGAGACGGCGTCTTCCGCTGGCGCCTATCGCGGTGAGCCGTCGCGGCGAAAACTGCTCGAAATCGCGAGATACTATCTGTTCATCGGCATCGTCGGCTTTGGCGGGCCACTCGTCCACATCGCGATGATGGAAGCCGATCTCGTCGGTGAGAATAGCCGTGAGTGGGCGGATGAATCGACGTTCATGGAGGGGCTTGCGATCTGTAATATGCTTCCCGGCCCCGCATCGACACAGCTTGGGATCTTTATGGGGTGGCTCTACGCTGGGAATCTCGGAGCGATCGTCGCTGGGTTCTTTTTCATGCTCCCGACGTTCGTCATCGTCGTCTTCTTCTCATGGCTGTACTTCGCCTATCAGGAGCTGCCGTCGGTTGTAGCGCTGTTTTACGGCATCAACCCGGTTGTGATCGGCCTCATCGTCGGGGCATCGTGGTCGATGGCACAAAGTGCGTTCGCGGAGGGACGGGCAGACGTCGAGTTCCAGTTTGGCGATGAGACGTGGTCGATCGATTATCTGCTGGTCGGGCTGCTCGCCGCCGCCGTCGTCGTGACAGCCACCATCGGGATGAATCCCGTCGTGCAGTTCGTCGTTGCCGGAGCGATCGCGGTCGGGATCTACCGATCGGGGTGGGTCCGGCAGAACTGGCGGCGAGTCTCGCTGTGGTCGATCGTCGGACTCCTCGCCGGGATCACATTCGCGATCCGTGATCGCCTGTTTGCGCTTCTCGGCCCAGCGACACGTCGGATCATCGAAGCCAGTCCGCTATGGGGCTTGTTGCTCGCGGTCTGGGCGAACCCATGGGTACAGCTGTTCGCGTTCATGATTTACACTGGCTCGTTCATCTACGGCGGCGGGCTCGTGCTGATTCCGTTTATCGAACTCTACGTCGTCAGCGAGTTCGGCTGGATGACTGGTCGCGAGTTCGTCGACGGCATCGCAATCGGGCAGCTCTCTCCTGGACCGGTCGTGATGACGACGGCGTTCGTCGGCTACAAGCTCATGCTCGATACCTACGGCCTGGTCACGATCGCCGTCGTCGGCGCACTCGTCGCGATGATCGGCGCGTTCGGCCCCTCGTTCGCGTTTATCATGGGATTTTTCCCGTACTTCGCGAGGGTTCGGGAGAACGACATCGTCCAGTCGGCCCTCGTTGGCGTCAACGCAGCCGTCGTCGGTGCGATCCTCGGTGCGACAGTCACGCTCGCCATGGAGTCGTTCGTCGATCCCTTCACCGTGTTCTTAGCCGCCGTGACCTGCTGGTTGTTCGTTCGTGGGATCCACGCCGCGGCACTCATCCTCGGTGGCGGTGGCGTCGGAGTCGCGTGGTTCGTTCTCGTGGTGTAGCTCACTCGAGTGTTGGTAGCTGGGGTGGTTGATCGACGAACGGATCTCGGATCCGTCGATCGACACGTGAGAGCGAACCGGTGTACGCGAGCCGAAAAGTGGCCCCGTTGTTTTCCCACGTGCGCCCCAGGGGCCGCCGTCCATGCAAGACGGCATCCCACAGTACGGACAGAATTGTAACAAGAAATATGCCTAACCAGTTAGGACTTATCTGGAGCGGCCCGCAGAGCAGTCGGTTGTGACTGCATCGACTGCCGGATAGCCCAGGTGATGGCTGTTCAGTCACACGACTCTCGAGTGCGATTCCGAGAGGCGATGTTTCGATGACACCGAGTTGCTGCCCACCCGGTATCCCCTGGCCAACAGCCTGTCGCAGTGCTCGCCGATCCGTCCGTGGGTTTATCAGTCATACCGCGGCCAACGGGGGTATGTCTCACCGACAACGGCCATCACGGCGAACCGTTCTCCAAACACTTGGCGCCCTTGGAACGGCAACAGGCGTCGCATCAGCAGTCGCCGGTGCACAGACCGGAGCCGATGAACGCCAGCCAGCAGACACCGCTGCCCACTCGACCGGCGCGACAGCAGACGACGTTCCGGAGGGTGCGACACAGTACGTCGCCGTCGTTGATCGAATCGTCGACGGACAACACGTCGTCTTGCTACTCGAGAAGGATGGCGAACTCGTTGACCAACACGTCGAACCCAAAGCCACGTTCGACGAGATTGAAGAACGCGATATTCTGCAGGTCGTGCTCAAAGACGGCTCGCTGCTGAGCTATACACATCTTTCGGAGCGACCAGGCAGCAGTGTTCGCGACGCTCGAGACCGCTCTCTCACGGATCTCGCAGCGAACACTCCGTCGAACGCCACCGAGCAGAACTGACAGCCGCCCCAGAGCGGTTCCGATGCTTAGTCGTTGTTACTGATAGTTCGATATCCGACAGCGGAGCGAGTGAACTCGAGCAGCCGGATTGTTCATCGTTCCCTCGCCCGAAGTGAGCCGATATGAGCGGCTGAGCCGCCGGCTCAGAACGGAACTCAACCGAAAAGCAGTCGGGCAACTCGGATCTGAACCGGAGGAAGACGGTCTCACTCGCTTCGCTCGCGAGCATGCGACTTCCAGGGCTCAAACCGAGTTGGATACAGAATTTGCTGCTCACGAAGTTGTTCGCAGCAAAAGTATGGGCCAACTCGGATTTGAACCGAGAGCCTCCACCTTATCAGAGTGGCGCTCAACCTGATTGAGCTATTGGCCCGCGTTCGCATTCAGTAGTTGTTGGCTGGTATGTTTAAGGGTTTCTTTCTTCGAGTGCCGTGAGAATCGCTACCGAGCGGAGGGATCGTCGGTGTCGTCGTCCAGTTCATCCGTCGTGGATTCGTTCCCGAAGTCGATCGTATACGACTCCTCACTGTTGTTGGCGTCGACGGAGTAGTCATCGGCTCCGAGGTCGTACGTTCCGCCGTCGGCCGGACTGGCCTGGGAGCTCTCTCGAGCCATCCCCTCGTCGGGGAAGCCGAAGGTCCAGACTTTCCCGCTGGCAAAGCCGCCCGTTTTCTTGTCCGCGTAGGGGACGATCACGAAGCGTTTGAGGGCGGCCCGAATCGGGAGCCGCGTCAGCGGAACGACGAGTAGGAACCCGATAATGTCGGTGACCAATCCGGGTGTGAGCAGGAATGCACCAGCGGCGATCAGCAGGCCCCCATCGAGCAGTTCGTTCGTTGGCGGTTTGCCCTGGGCCATCGACCGCTGCATTTTCCGGATGGTTCGACGACCCTCGGCACGAACGAGTAACATGCCAACGAGTCCGGTCAGGACGACGAGCAACACCATTCCCACCCAGCCGATGTACGTCGTCTGGCTGACGACGATTGCGAGAATCACCGCATCGAGAAATGGGATGAGCAGGAGCGCGAAGATCCACCGGAGCATGCCCCAGTATAGCCGGTGGAGAGTGAAAACGCTTTACTCTCGTGTTTTACAGGATGAGCGAAACGATCTCGATCGGACTTGGAGCCCTCGAGTCCCGGAGATGTCGCTCTAGCATCGAACGAAGGGCTTACGCCTGCGACAGCCGAGACACCGATATGAACGATCCGACGCGTGTCGAGTGGCGCGAGTGGGGACAGGAAGCCTTCGACGAGGCAGCGGAGGCAGATATGCCCGTCTTGCTCTCGCTCACTGCGACGTGGTGTGATCACTGTCACGAGATGGACCGCACGACCTACGCCGAGCCACGAATCGCGGCCAACATCAACGATAGTTTCGTGCCAGTCCGGGTCGACGCCGACCGTCACCCGCGCGTGCGTGATCGATACAACATGGGCGGCTTTCCGTCGACGGTGTTTCTCGCCCCTGACGGTTCCGTACTGACTGGCGCGGGCTATCTCGGAACGGACGGAATGCGTCAGGTACTCGACAGCGTTCGCACCATGTGGGACACCAAAGGAAGCGGTGCCGGACGGATCCCGCGGCCACTCCGAGAAGACAGCCCACCCGCGGGCGAACTGACAGCCGACGTCGAAGCCGCGATGCTCGGCCAGCTTACCGAAACGTACGACGAAGTCGCCGGTGGCTGGGGAGACAGTCCGAAGTTCCCGCTCCCTGACGCCCTCGAGTTTGCGCTCAAACGTGACCGAGAGATGGCGCTGCGGTCGTTCGATGCAGTCAGCGCGAATCTGTTAGACGAGTACGACGGCGGCTTCTATCGCTTTGCAAGCGAATCGAACTGGTCTGGGCTCCACCATGAGAAACTGCTTGATTCCAACGGCGCGCTCGTTCGGGCGTTCGCAAACGCCTACCTGCACACGGGCAAAGACGTGTATCGCGAGCCCGCCGAACGGACGGTCGAGTATCTCACGACGACGCTGTGGAACGACGATGCCGACGCCTTTGGGAACAGCCAGGCTCCCGGTGAGGACGATGCGCATACCCTTGATGCGACCGACCGCGCCAGTGCAGCCGAGCCGCCGGTCGACAAGGGCGTCTTCGCTGGCCCCAACGCGCTGGCGATTGAGGGGCTGTGTACGTACTACGCCTACACCGACGACGAACGTGCGCGCCGGTACGCCGAGCGCGCACTCGAGACGCTTCAGGAAGACCTGCTTACTAACGGCATCGTCGCTCACACGCTTGAGGGAAGCACGGAACGCGAACAGAACGGCGAGCCGATCCCGCTGTTGCTCAATCAGGCTCGTACGCTGGCGGCGCTGACGACCGCCGCGAGTACGCTCGAACCGGCCGTCCTTGCGGACGCAACTGCGGTCGCAGACGCGACGATCGAGCAGCTGCATGACGAAGACTCGTTCTTCGACGGCCCTGCGGTCGGTGCCGGTCTGCTTGACCGACCGCTCCGGCCACTCGACGCAAACGTCGCAATCGCGGACGCGTTGCTCGAGCTCTCAGTCCTCACGGAGACACAGCGCTATCGTGATCTCGCCCGGAAAACACTCGAGGCGTTCGCCGGTGCGAGCGATCGCTTTGGCGTCCAGATCGCAGGCTACGCAACGACTGTCTCGCGGCTGCTCGAAGGCCCGCTCGTGATCACGGTCGGCGACGAGCCCGGCACCGACCTCCACCGAGCTGCCCTGCGACTCGCCGACCACGAGAAGGTCGTCGTCCCGGCTGCTGACACCCTCGAGGCCGGAACAGCCCGGGCCGAACGCGGCGAGTTCGTCTCAGATCGTGCCGAAACCCCCGCCGAGTTGAGTAACCGCGTTCAGTCGATCCTCGAGTAACGCCGACAGGCGCTGCTGCGATGGAAAACTGAACAGCGATCAAACCACCACAGCGTTTATGTTTCTTCAGTTGGTCGGTCATCACATGGCCAGTCTCAGGGATCTCGGGCTCTCGGAGTACGAAGCTCGAGCATATCGGGCATTGCTCAACACCGGCCCCACAACAGCCAAGGAGTTGTCACGCGCGAGCGACGTGCCGATGGGGCGGATCTATGACGTCCTCAACAGCATCGAGCAGTACAATCTCGTCCGGAGCCAGACCGCAAGCCGGCCGAAAAAGTACGTCGCCGTCGAGCCTGCGACGGCGCTCGATCGGCTGCTCGACGACAAGAAACGCGAACTCGAGGAGAAGGCAGACCAGTATGCGTCGATCGTCGACGAACTGGCCGACGAACTTGACGCCGCCGAGCCGGTCGAAGATCAGTTCTGGACCGCTGCCGTCGGCCCTGAAGAGACGATCGACCTGCTGCTCGAGCGGCTTGCAGCCGCCGACGATCACATCGTGATGGTCTCTGCGGATCCGGCCCCCCAATGGGACCTCCAGACCGTCAGCGAGCAGGTTAACGCTCAACTCGAAGACGCCCTCGACCGGGGTGTCTCGGTTGATCTCCTGTTGACTCGCGAGATGGTGGCGTCGCTTTCCGAAGATGTGGGCAAGCGGTACCGAGAAACCTTACAGCAACGGTCTGATTTTGACGTGCGGACGAACGACGACGTCACGGGCTCGTTCAACATTATCGATGGTGTCGAGGTCTGCATTCAGGTACCGAACCCACTCGCCTCGAGCGAGGCGTTCGGTATGATCGACCTCAAAGACCCCGAGTTCGCTGCGAACGTCCACAAGGAGTTCGCCCCCCGGTGGGACGAGGCAGAGCCGCTCGAGTTCTGAGCATCTCGAGTCGGGCAGACAGATCGGTCTCAGTTGTCGCCGTTGACTTCCTTGCGTAGCGTCGCCATCTCGACGATGCGTTCGGCGTGGGCGTTGTGCTGGTGGATCGACTCGTCGTTGGACTGGGCCATTGTGATCACTGCGTCGTCTGGCAGATGATCGAACTCGTCGACGACGCCGTCGGCCAGCGCGCGCACACAGTCCTCGACGAACTTCGCGTCGGCGTGGGCCGCGTAGGTCATGTGATCCTCGTCGGGTCGTTTCGCGAGGTTGTAGATCCGGGCACTCATCGAGTCGCGGGCGACGTCGATGATATCGTTCAGATCAATCTGCGGGTCGCCGCTAGATTCGACGGTCAGCGTTGCATGCCCTCGCTGCGAGTGGCCGGGCTGAGGGACTTCGTCCAAGAACGCCGTGATCGTCTCGTCTTCGACGCCCAGATTCTGCAGCGTCTCTTTCGCGCGTGAGGTGGACATCCCCTGCGAACACGGACAGACGGTCATCCCGGTGACCTCTGCGCCGATCTCCTCGCGCGTGCCGTCTTCGGTCGCCGTCGCCGAGGCGATGATATCGACGGTGTGTTGGGTCTCACGGTCGCTTGCGGGTGTCTGCTCGCGGCGCATGAACTCTGCTTCCATCGACACCTCGGCTTTCGAGGTGTAGTCGTGTTTCTCGAGGAGTCGCTCTGCGGCCTCTCCACAGACTTCTTCGACGCGGTAGGCCTCTTCGCGAGTTGCATCCTCGAGAATCTCGTCGATGACCTCCATGTTGCGGCTCATGTCCGCGCCCTTTCGCCAGCCAGGGAGATCGACGAAGACCTCGAATTCGGCAGTGAGAACGATCGGGCGCTTGTCTTCGCGGGCGATCTTGACGAGTTTGTCGACGCCAGTGACGCCAACCTGACTCAGTCCGACGGTGACGTCGGGAGACGACGCCTGCACGTCCGGCAACTGGTGACTCATTGTGCGCATTCAGAGCAGGATGTGATTCAACCTTTCGGAAGACGACATTCTCGGGATGAGCAGTCATCGACTCCAGTGCCGGGACTGCACCAGCAGCAAGCTGGGCCCGAGCAACGGCAACTGCCGGCCGCTCGTTACGATGGCCTGCAACGCTCGAGGTACTTTAAGTACTTCTAGTCACAAGATAGAGATACGACGGGAGAACGGTTACTTCTTGACGCGTTACTACCCACACAGCGACCGGTGTGTCCGCCGACCGGCAGTGTTGCTCCGGTCCCGATCCGCCTTTAAGTTACTCTCGTCACAAGGTGGAGCTATGACGGGACGTCGCCGTTCTCGAGGACTCACAACCAGCAAGTCACCACTACGATTGCCGTTCTCAACGACCATCGAACGACTCGAGTGACGACTGCGACCATGCCGCTCTGGCTTTAAGTGCCTCTGGTCACAAGGTGAAGCTACGAAGGGCATTTGGACCTGGTCCACCGCTTTCTCCGTCCAACTCGCAGACAGCAGCTATGGAATCGGTTCCGACACACGTCTTTGACGCGGTCGACGACACACTGGAGACACTCGAGTCCGAGTATGACGTGACCGTCGCGTTGGCCGTCGCCCGCGGCAGTTACGCCTGGGGGGCGGCTGGTCCCGACAGCGACTACGACGTCGGCGTCGTCTTCGTACCGACAGACCTGCGCCAGTACGCCCACCTCCGCGGCCCCACGGAGGTCATCAACCGCGAATACGGCGAGATCGACGTTCAGGGCTGGGACATCCGCACGTTCGCAGGCCTGCTTGCCGACTCCAACGAGGGTGCGATCGACATCCTTCGCAGTCCGATCCGCTATCGAGCCGCATACGATCCAGCCGACCTCGCAGCGTACATCGAACGGACGTACAACCCGATGGAGCTCTATCACACGTGGCGCGGCATCGCGACGAGCAACTACCGAAAGTACATCTCGCACCATCTGGTTCGCAACGACGACGAATGCGTCCCGATCATCGACGTGCTCGAGGATGCATACCTCGTCGAAACTGACGATGGGACGATGACGGTCGCAGCCGGCGACGAGCGATTCACCGAAACCCAGACCAAACCGACGGTGAAACGGAATCTGACGATCACTCGCGCGGCGATGTCGGCCCGCTACCTGCAGGCCACTGGAGAGCGTGACGGCCACGAGCTGCCGGCCCTCGAGTTCGAACGGTTCCTGACCGAGCAGGCACCCGCGGTGTTCGATGCCAAACGGATCGAGCGCGCTCGTGAGCTGCTCGAGCGCAAGCGCGCGGGCGAGGGTGCCGCCACAATCGGCGACGCCGTCGGTCGCGACTTTGCCCACCCACCACAGGAGATCGATCCCGCGATACACGCACGCGATGGTCCCGATATCGGACAGCTAGACGAGTATATCGACGGCCTGATCGCTGCGGTTCAGTAGCTCGTTCTGCGTCTCTCCAGTCACGATCCGTGTCCCATTTAAGTACTTCTCGTCACAAGGTGGAGCTATGACGGGAGAACGGTCGCTTCTCGAGGACTCAACATCAGCCAGCGACTGGTGTCCAGCACTGATCCGGTCTGCGTTCATTTAAGTACTTCTCGTCACAAGATGGAGCTATGACGGGAGAACGGTCGCTTCTCGAGTGCTCATATTCGCCAGTTACGACGTTCGATCGACTCGCTGTTGATCGCCGACGTTCTTTAAGTGTCTCTGGTCATAAGGTGAAGCTACGAAGGGCTTTTCGCGGACACCATCTCCTCGAGAGCATCAGCGCTGGCGATGGTTCGAGGACTTGTTATCTGAAAGAACAGTCCTCGTTGGAGGCAGTTCGAGACGAGCGAGCCTTTTTCTGTCTGCCTGTCCGAGCGAGACGTAATGAGAGACGACGGTGCTGAACCCGGTCCGGACGCCAGCCAGTCCGTGGCCGTCGGCGACAGCCCGCAATCAGCGTACGAGGCGGACCGGCGCCTCGAGACACGACCCGGCTCTGGCTCGCTCTCTCGAGCGGATGTCCAGCGCGATTCGACGGTTCGTCAGTGGGGCGTCGTCACGCCGAGTGCGACCGTCATCGGCCGCGCGGAGTCGCCCGACGGGGATCTCTCCGACAGCGTTCGTCGCCTCCACGACGAACAGCACGCGGCGACGCCGGGCTACAGCGAGCGCGCCCACCGACTCGACCGCCTCCGAACGACCCAGGCGCTGTGTAACGCCCTCGACGTGACGCCGTGGCAGCGTGATCTCGCTCTCGGAGTCATGGATGAGATCGACCTTCGAGAGTTTGGCAGCCAGCGCGCAATCGAAAAAGTCGCGCTGGTGGTGATCCGCCACGTCGTCGACGTCGACCGGCAAGCGTACTTCGGGCTCGACGATATCGACGCCCAGGCGCTGTCTGCCGAGCGAATGGACGATCTGTTCGGCCAGTACCGTGCCCACGATATTACCGACGAGGAGACGTTCAAACGCCTCGCAGCCGACTACGGCCTCGATACGACGAGTCTGAACCGGCTTCGACGCGTGCTCAAAGCCCAACTCGAGGACGAGCTCCCAGCCTACGGTCGGAACCCGTACCAAGATCCAAATCTGCCGAACGTGACCGGAACGGCCGAAAGCGGCGACAGTGGGGGCGTACCAGCGGGCGAGCGTTCAAACGGACGCTAACCGGGTTTTCGTACCCCCGACAGCGGGATTTCGGCAACCAGCGTCTCAGATATCAGTCAACGACAATCCGAATTGTGTCATGACTCAGCATATCGACTTTTCTGTCCCGGCGCGTTAGCAGTCGTATGTCCGAGACAGTCGACCAACTCGAGTGCTACGCCGATTACGTCTGCCCGTTCTGTTATCTTGGCACCCAGTCCCTCGAGCAGTACCGCGAGACGCGTGCCACCCCACTCGAGGTCGACTGGCAGCCGTTCGACCTCCGAAGCGGGAAGCGCAGGGCGGACGGCTCGATCGACCACGATGTCGACGACGGCAAAGACGAGGCGTACTTCGAGCAGGCGAAACAGAACGTCCGCCGACTCCAGGCGGCGTACGACGTCGAGATGGTCCAGGAGCTGGCGATCGAGGTCGACTCGCTGCCTGCCCAACAGGCAGCGTGGTACGTCAAACAGGAGTACCCCGACCAGTGGGCCACCTTCGACGACGAGATTTATGCCGCGCTCTGGCAGGACGGGCGTGATATTGGCGAGGTCGATGTATTAGCTGACATCGCAGCCGCTGTCGGGCTTCCAGTCGATGAGATTCGATCGGCGATCGACGACGACAGCGTCCGGACGGAACTCGAGGATCGATTTTCGATGGCTCAGCAACGGGGAATCACCGGTGTGCCGACGTTTATGTACGACGGCCAGATCGCCCGTGGAGCCGTTCCACCGGCACGGTTCGAGCGCCTTCTCGAGTGATCGAGAATCAGTGATAACGGGTCGCCAGATAGACGATTCGTCAGGAGTCGAGTTTGTCAAGGCTGGCAACGAAGTTTCCTCGCGGTCCGACGAGCCGAACCGGCTCGGCCGCAAGCGAGACCGTAACCGTCGCCGGCGGCTCGAGTCGCCGTCGGTTTCGGCCGTCGCTGATTACGTAGGCGGTGTCAGTACCTGAGACCGAAATCGTGAGTTCAGTCTCTGGGTCGACGACCAGCGGCGGCATCGAATCGGTTGCGGCCATCTGGGTGACGACCAGCGCGTTCGTCGCCGGGTGGACCAGCGGCCCGCCCTCACTCAGATTGTACGCAGTCGAGCCCGCCGACGTTGCGACGAGCACGCCGTCGGCGTGACTCTCGGCGTAGCATTCGCCGTCGATCCGGACCTCGATGGTCGCGCCGCCACCGTGGCCCCGGCGTGGCCCGTGGACGACGATTTCGTTGAGTGCCGGCTCGAGCGTCCAGTCGCCGTCGCTGGTCGCCTCGAGTCGAAAGCGTTCGCAACCCTCGAGCGAACCGGTTTCACGGAGCGTCGTGACGAGGTCGGTGGCGACAGCACGAGCATCGTCGGGCGCGACGGCGTTGAGAAAGCCGACTTCGCCGAGATTGACCCCGAGAATCGGTGTGGAGCCGACTTCGCGGGCAACGAACAGCAGCGTGCCATCGCCGCCGATACTCACGACGAGGTCACGAGTAGCCATCGACGCGACCGGGACAGCAGGCACATCGATCACCTCACCTGTCAGTTCGTCGACGACGACTGAGACAGCCGTCTGCTCGTGTTCGCCTTCGCACTCGAGCGTCTCGGCGAGTGTCGCAGCGAGGTCCTGTGCGCGCTCGTTGTTCCGTTGGGCAACGATTCCGACGGCGACGTCCATCGTCGGCGGCTACCCATCCCGGAGTAAAAAAGCCATGTGTCGCCCGTGCGTCGATCCGATTCATCGTCGATGAGCGGAAGACGGTGTTGTGCGTCGTTCGGTGTGCATACTTTTGCCGCCACCACTGGCATTGGCTCGCATGCCTCAATGGACAACCGTAACAAGAAATTTCCGCGATTCGAACTCGCAGCAGAGCTCGAGACCCCCATTGGAGTTCGACGAGGACAATGACGAGGTTCACGTCAACGTCGGCAACAAGACGATAACGTTCACCCCCAGAAGCAGTCGATTTCTCTATCGGTGTCGCCGAGCAGTCTTCGTTGCACCCCACGAGAGTCGTGAAACAGTGACAATCGAACGCAGCTGAACGCCCTGATCGGAACTGCTCGAAGTCGGAGTCGACAGCGCCTGTTACTGGGCGAGACTGGCAGCCAGCGCCGCCCGACTGAACGATCTCGAGCGGTTGCGATCGGAGGCTATTCCCACGCGGGGAGAACCACAAAAACCGCTTTTTTTATCCACCCGAGTCGTCTGGATAGCCCCTGATGTACGACCGAATCCTCGTTCCCACTGACGGAAGCGACCACGCAGCAGTCGTTGCTGCACACGCAGCCGAGATTGCAGCGACGCGAGAAGCGACAGTCCACATCCTCTCAGTCGTCGACGATCGCGCCTTTCTGGTCCTCGATGACGACCGAGTCGAGGCGGTCCGTGATGACCTCCAGGCGAACGCACACAATGCCGTTGACGAGCTCGCGACGGAGACACTCGATCTCGGCCTCGAGGTCGAGACAGCTATCGATACGGGCAACCCCGCTGAGTGTATCGTCGACTACGCCGACGGACACGAGATCGATCTGATCGTGATGGGAACGAGCGGTGACGAGTACGAGCGCAACGTCGTCGGGAGCGTCTCCCAGCGAGTCGTTCGCCAGGCACCCGCCCCCGTTCTCACTGTCGGACCGGACGTCGAGCCCTGATACGGTTTGCTCGAGTTCCTAGCGCGACCGCAGGAACTCGAGACAGTAGACCGTCCGAGTCGCCGATTCATAGCCAGCGACAGTCCTCGATCATTTGGGCCGCTCAAGAGCACCCAGCTGTCGATTCGGTGGGCCGACAACAAGCAGTCGCCGGTGGGTTGGGCCCGAAATACAGCCAACGCGATCCGTATCGACTGTCACATCTCTCGAGACGTTTTCGTAACTACTACTCGAGGGGACCGCAACGCCCCCATAACTGTGGATGAGACGAGGTTGTGCCCATCTATCAGTGTACACATACTTCTTTGCGCATGCTGTCGTTTCAAACACCGTTTTCGGATCGAAAACGCAACATTCGTCCAGCTATTGGGCGTAAGGGGTGGTTATTAAGCTCAGCCACTCATACGTATTTACATGCCCGACGTTCACTTTTCGGACGCGGAACTGGAGCAGCGGCGCGACCATATCACCGAATTCATCAGGAGTCAGGTCGACGCTGCCGGAGTCGACGGTGCTGTCCTCGGCCTCTCCGGTGGCATCGACAGCACGCTCACTGCCTACCTTCTCGTCGACGCACTCGGTGTCGAGAACGTACACGGCCTCGTTCTCCCGGGAACCGTCAGCAGCGACGAGAACATGAGCGACGCCGAACGAGTCGCCCAGGACCTCGAGATTAGCTACGACGTCATCGAACTCGAGCCAGTGATCGACTCGCTGCTTGCGGCTTACCCCGACGCCGAAGGCGATCACATGGCCGTCGGCAACGCCCGGGCGCGAGTTCGAGCCGTCCTGAACTACCTCGTCGCGAACCACGAAAACCGGCTGGTCATCGGCACCGGCAACCGAAGCGAGGCGGCAGTCGGTTACTTCACCAAGTACGGCGACGGAGCCGTCGACTGTCACCCGATCGGGAATCTCTACAAAGCACAGGTTCGCCAGCTCGCACGCCATATGGACGTGCCTGAAGACCTCGTCTCGAAGACGGCGACGGCAGAACTGTGGGCCGACCAGACCGACGAAGACGAGCTCGGAATCAGCTACGAGACGCTCGATTCGATCCTCGTGACACACATCGATGGCCCGTTGTCGGTCGCTGCGACCTGCCGGCTGCTCGAGGTCGACGAAGCGACCGTCGAGAAAGTCCGCGGAATGTACGAGCGAAGCGAGCACAAACGGCAGGTGCCACCGGCGCCGGAACCGCTGCACTGACCGGCCGGCAGTCGTCGGGGCCACACGTGACGCCCTCGATGGGCCGTCTGAACTGTCGCTCGCAGACTGTTATCTCCTGCTGATCATCGACCTCGCCGCCCGCGATGGTACAGCAGACCGTATCAGTCCGTCTCCGAACGCCACTCGTCCTCGAGCAGCCCGTACCAGTAGGCGTCTTGATACTCTCCATCGATGAACTCGACGTCCCGATGAACGCCCTCCTGTGTGAACCCGACCGACTCGAGGAGCCGTCGTGAAGGCTCATTGAACGCGAAGACGCGGGCAGCGATCCGGTGGAGACCGAGTTGGTCGAACGCGTACGCGACGACCCGCTCGACCGCATCGGACGCGTAGCCGCTGCGCCAGTGATCGGGTGCGATCCAGTAGCCGAGTTCCGCTCGATTCGAGGGCCAGTCGATCGATTTCAGCCCGACCGTTCCCACCGGCGTCGACTCGGCGACGATCAACAGCTGGATCGACTCCTCACTGCAGACGACATCCTCGAAGAACGCCCGTTCCTGAACGCGATTGAGTGGCTTCGAACGACCGATCGCCCGCCAGACTCGCGGATCGTTGACGTGTTGCTGAAGGAACTCGAGGTCATCCTCTTCGATGGGCCGGAGAGCCACGCAGTCGCCGGAGAGAAACACCGGTTCGGGCATCGACAGTTCCTACGGTCGACCGATGAATAATGGTTGTGTCGCGGACACATCGGGCGGTGCTGTCGGCTCCTTACTCGAGCAACGCATTGATATCGTCGGCGTGGCTCTCGACGAGGTCGCCAAAGGCCTGTGCCTCGAGTCGTTCCTGTGTTGCTCGTTCGCTGTCGTCCCGAATCCGGCGTTTCAGCACGGTGAGGGTATCGGAAGCGTTCGCTGCGATCTCTTCAGCGACCGTTCGTGGCTCGGCTTCGATCCGCGAAATCAATCCCATCCGACGTGCTTCCTCGGCGTCGACGGCTCGCCCCGAGAGCGCGAACTCGAGGGCGTCGCCCTCGCCGATCACGCGGGGGAGCCGAACGGTGCCACCCCAGGCACCGAACAAGCCGAAGGTGACGCCGGGCTCGCCGTATGTCGAGTCGGGCGTGCCGACACGGACGTCACAAGCCAATGCAAACTCGAGGCCGCCTCCGCGTGCTGGACCGTCGATACCGGCGACGACGACAGCCGGCGAGTCTTCGATGGCCCGGGCGACTCGCTGGCCCAGCCGAGCGAACTCGACGGCTCGCTCGCGGTCGCCATCCAGCCCGCTGACAGCCGTGAGATCGGCCCCTGCACAGAACGCCGGGCCGTTCCCATGGAGATAGATGACGGCCTCGTCGGCGTCGTCGATCGCCGACTCGAGGGCCTCGAGACCTTCGATACTCAAGGCGTTGCGCGTCTCGGGGCGGTCGATCGTCACGGTCCGGATAGAACGGTCAGCATCGATCTCGACATCAATCATATACGCCAGTCTACCCGACGTTTCCAAAGGTCTTTGCCTCCTCCGTCGTAACCCCCTGCCAATGGAAAAAGCCGACAGCTGTCGGCGGGCCGCCTCCGAGGCAATCGCAGACGTCGAACCGCCGCAGCTACACGACTACATCGAGGCGGTCCTTGACGAGGCATCGATGGTTCCTGGTGTTCTCACCCTCGAGAGTGCCACCGCGGCAGCGTCCGACGGAAGCGATGTCCCCGGCTTCAACTCCGATCTGCCGACCGATCGATCGGTGTCGGACCACGAGGACGGCCACACCACCGAACACAGCACAGCCGACGACACGCCGATCAACCACGAACCGCTTGCCACACAGGCTGCCGGCGTCCAGCTCATTTACGAAGGATTGCGTCTCACACGGTTGCTCGCCCACGACGAGCCCTGGGCGAACGAGAGCGACGCCACCGAGAGCAACACTGGCGACCTCGCGATTCTCGCCGCCGACATCCTCGTCGCCCGTGGTTTTCATCTGCTCGCCCGAACCGATGCGGCCGGGAAGGCCGTTCGGACGGTCCAGACGTTCGGCCGCGATCAAACCCGCCGCGAGACGGCCGCCGATCCGGCGACGGTCGATGCCAACCTAGAACACGACATCCTCGAACTCGCCGTTCTCACCGGGACTGCCGCCGTCGGGACCACACCCTCGCCGCACCTGCTCGCCACTGCGGAGACGATTGCTGATGACGCCGGCACTGTCTTCCCGCCCGCAACCGAGTGTCTCGATGGTCACGAGCCGTCGCTTTCGGAACACTCGCTCGAGGAACACACGACCGACCGAGCGACATCGGCGACGGACCACTGACACGAAAGCCCGGATCGGGGTGAGCCATACCACCCCACGCCCGGTGTCGAATCGAAACTCATAAAGTTAACTCGCGACAACGACAAGATGCGTGCCTGGGTAGCTTAGCGGTAAAGCGCGTCCTTGGTAAGGACGAGAGCCCGGGTTCAAATCCCGGCCTAGGCTCTTATTGTTCTACGTTCATCTCGATAGCTGCTTCTCGCGGACACGTCTCGAAGTGTAAGCAGTCAACAGATACCCACAGACGTGTACTCTCGAGTGAATACGCTCTGGTTATGTCACACTTGACGGTCAGGATATGGAATACGTCCAAACTTTCATGCCGAGAGTCGGTGACACCTTATTCGGAATGACCGACTCTCAAGCCATCGCCTCGCCCTATAGGGGAGTGGAAAGCATTACTGATGCGTTCGAGGAGTACCAAGAGATCAGCAGTACGTACATCGAAACGCAACAAGCAATCGTCGACGGCCTACAGGAGAGTACCCAAGCCATGGAACACTACTCGCGCGCGTACGAACTCTGGCTTGACGGCTGGAAACGAATGCTCGCGACGGACACCGAATCGGAGAAGAGCAACTCGGGGCCAAAACGGAGATTTGATCGGCAACCACAGACACCACTGGAAGACCGTCGTCACAGCCCTCCTCGTCAACGGAGTTCGACATCACCAGCACACACGTCCGAGTCCGAAACCGTCCTCCGCGAGCGGATTGCAACACTTGAACACCGGCAACACGACCTCGAGGAAACACTCAACGAAATCCATAGAGAAGTCGTCGAGTGACGTGTCTCACCACGGGATGGTCGACCGTCACTTCCTGTGGTATCGTTCATCCTGGCGGAGCTGTCGACGGTATTGACCGCTCACGATTCCGGTATCATCGCTGTCACGGACGCAGAGCGCACACAATATCGGCCTGTTACGTGACGTACAGCGAGTGTGCAATAATGAGGAAGCCGGCAAACATCAGCAGGCTTTCGAGGAGAATCCCCATCATCAACGACACTCCAAGCAGCTCATAGAGGAGGCCGGCAAGCACCAACCCGAGCGTGACGAGACCAAACCCAACGGCGAGAAGCCCAAGCGCGCGCTGTCTGGTCCGGCGGTACGCTTTGTACGCAAAAAACGTGATAACGCTCCCCACGAGCAGAATAAGCGTCTTAACGACTGCAAGCAGGATTGCGATCGACAGCCCTGTATCGTGAAAACTCATACTGGTTCGTATTTCGAAATCACAAACAGCGCTCAAGTACCTTGTGTTCACGACCATAACAGCCACGGTCGGTGTCAGATTGCGACCAGTTGCTTTTCATCCTCGCCACCCGAATGCAGTGTCATGACACGACTAGTCGAACTCGAGGCCACAGGCCCGCGGAAACTGGAGCCATCGGATATCGACGAATCGAAGGGTGATATCGCAGTCTGTCAGTGTGGGCTCGCAGAGTCGTTCCCGTTTTGCGATGGGAGCCACCGACAGACCGACGACGAGGAGTCGGAGACGACATACGTGTACGAAAACGGCGAGCGGTCGGTCGTCGAGCGCGTCGTCACAACAGACGACGAGTAGCATCAAGTGGCGTGACGGTCTGAAACTGGATCACGACTGCGCTTACCAGGTTTCGATCCGCCCCTCGCGAACGTCTTCCACACAGCCTTCACAGTCGGGATGATCCGCCTCGAAACAGGCCGGTCGATACTGATCGTCGAGCATCGCCGCCCGCTGTTCGGCGTACCGACGACAGACGATTTTCGCCCGTCCCTTCTCGTCTGAGGGAATGCTGCGGGCGTTTTTCGCTATTTCGTACGCCTCACGAGCCTCTTCGAGTTGCTTGGTCGTCGAGCCGCGAACCTCTTCGTACTGCTGACCAGCCTCCTGAAGCTTCGAACGAAGGAATCGCTCGAGGCGACGACGATCCGACATTACCGACCTGTTAGGCCGCAGGGCCCATAGTCCCGTCGCTGAGACACGAGTGGTGAGCGTAGATTGCACGCTAAAGCGGCTTCGCCAGCCCCATCTCGACAACGGTGAGAACCCGCGACCGACTCCGCAGAGAAGCCAGATCACTCCGTAACCAGCTGATTCGACGTCTCGAAATTCACTTTCGCTCCGGTGGCGGCAGTTTAAATATGATCGGGAGCGAAACCGCGTATGCCTCCCAGTGAAACGAAAGAGGAGGCGTGACACAATGAGCGACGTACGACAGCACGCGGACGAGATACACGACCAGTTTTCAGACCATATCGACGTTACCGTCGAAGACGTCGAAGAGCGCCTGCGCACGCTCGTCGACGAGTACAAAGTGCCCATGGACGAGGCCCGACGGAGCGTCACGAACCACTATCTCGAGGCAGCGGACCTCGAGCGTGAGGACATCTCACGGAGCGGGAGCGAAGCCGCCAACATCGAGGACGTCGACGAACCCGAAGAGTGGATCGACCTCACTGCGAAGGTCATCGAACTCTGGGATCCCCGCAGCGACTCCGTCGCACAGGTCGGCCTGCTGGGCGACCCGACAGGCACGATCAAGTTCACCAAGTGGGCGAAATCCGACCTGCCGGCGCTCGAGGAAGGCGGCGTCTACGAACTCCAAAACGTCGTCACTGACGAGTATCAGGGCCGGTACTCGGTCAAACTCAACTCGACGACTGTCATCGAGGAACTCGAAGAGGACCTCGAGGTCGGCAACGACACGAGCGAGATCGAAGGCGCGCTCGTCGATATGCAAAGCGGCAGCGGGCTCATCAAGCGCTGCCCGAAAGAGGGCTGTACGCGAGTGCTTCAGAACGGCCGCTGTAACGAACACGGTGAGGTCGAAGGCGAGTTCGACCTCCGGATCAAAGCCGTCGTCGACGACGGTCTCGACGCCCACGAGGTTATCTTCGACAAGGAAGCCACCGAGGAGCTGACGGGCCTGAGCCTGGAGGAAGCCAAAGACATGGCGATGGATGCGCTGGATACGACCGTCGTCGCCGACGAGATCATGGACGATATCGTCGGGACCTACTACCGTATCGAGGGGCCGACGTTCGGCCGCTATGTGCTGGCCGACGACGTCGAGGAACTCGACGGGCCAGCCGATCCAGAACAGCTGCTGATCAAAGCGAGGTCGATGTAACATGAGCCAGTCAGAACTTACCCGCGAAGTCGCCCGCCGCGTCTTCGCCTCCGAATTCAACGACTCGACGTACACCTTCAAAGAAAGCGACGACGAGCGTGCGCCCAACTACGCGCTGCTCCCGACTGGCGACCGCGCCAACCGCGTGTTCATCGTCGGCACCCTGACCGAGACCGAAGACGTCGGCGACGACAGCGAGTACTGGCGCGGCCGCGTCGTCGACCCGACGGGGACCTTCTTCGTCTACGCTGGCCAGTACCAGCCCGAGGCCGCCTCCGTCCTTCGCGATACGGAGCCACCAGCCTACGTCGCCATCGTCGGCAAACCACGCACCTACGAGACCGACGACGGCACTGTCAACGTCTCCGTCCGGCCCGAGTCGATCGCGGTCGTCGACGACGCCACTCGCGACCGCTGGGTCGTCGAAACCGCCGAGCGAACGCTCGACCGAATCGAGGCCTACGAGGAGTGGGAAGCCGAACAGGAAGCCCCGGAAAGCGCCTCGACGGCACCCACAAACGAGTACGCCCAGATGGCTCGTGAGCGCTACGACTCGCCAGTCATCAACTACCGCAACGACGTCGTTGCCGCCCTCGAGAGCCTCGAGACCGTCGAGCGCGACGATACCGAAGCAACGGTCTGAGATCGGTCGGCTACGGTTACCGTCCTTTTTCGTCTCGGCGACGGTTCGAGCGAGGCGACTCAGCTATCGATACCGGCCTCGAGCAGCGCGTCGACGCCGTCGAATCCATCGTCGGTAACCCCGTGGCCCGCGTTTGGATCGCGCCACTCGAATCGATCGCCCCCTGTGTGTCCCCGACGATTCCCGTTACGTGATGGAGCCCCGGCGTATGAGCAAGCATAGCAGTCATTTGTGACTGACATTTTTACTGCTGGCCATCGAAATCAGTGTATGGTGTCCGTTTCAGACAGTGTTGTCGTTGTCACCGGTGGCGCATCAGGAATGGGTCGATCAATGGCACTCGAGTTCGCCGATAACGGAGCATCCGTCGTTGCCGTCGACGTCGACGAGGACGGACTTGACGACCTCACGAGCGAGATTCTGGACAATGGTGACGAGGCAATCGGTGTCATCGGCGACGTCTCCGACTCCGACAGCGTTGAGGCCGTCGTCGAACGGGCGACCGAAGAGTACGGTACGATCGATGTGCTCTGTAACAACGCGGGTATCCTCGACGATTACGCGCCGACCGGGGAGACCTCCGAAGACCTGTGGGATCGGGTTATGGACATCAACCTCAAGGGCGTCTTTCTGTTCACGAAAGCGGCGCTACCAGCCCTTCTCGAGGGCGAAGACGAAGGAGTCGTCATCAATACGGCCTCGATCGCCGGCAAAGTCGCTGGCGGTGGCGGTGCCGCCTACACCTCATCGAAACACGGCGTAATCGGGTTCACGAAGCAACTCTCACACGACTACGGCCCCAAGATTCGCGCAAACGCTGTCTGCCCAGGCTTCATTGAGACCGGGATGACTGAAGAGCTAATCGACGAGACACCCGACGAGGTCCGAGAAATCGTCGACGGAACTCCAGCTGAGCGCTACGCACGCCCAGAAGAGGTTGCACAGGTTGTCACCTTCCTCGCAAGCGACGAGGCGTCGTTCATGCATGGCGCTGCCGTCGACGTCGACGGTGGCTGGCTCGTCGACTGAATATCGGTCGTATGACCAGTTCTGTCTGACGAACCGTTAAGTGTCATGCACGACGAATAGAAGCCAAATGGGCAACAAGAACAAGACGATCTCGTTTCGCGTAAACGAGGACGCGTTCGAGGCGCTCCAGGATATCGCCGCCGAACGCGACATCTCGTTGTCCGCGGTGTTTCGGGACTACGTCGACTTGCTCGTCGACCACGACGGCCAGGTCGCCGTCGTTCCCGAAGACGAACTCGAGTCGAACGCGGGAGACGACGACGGCCACTCGTTCCCGCCAACCGTCGAAGTCCCGAAACGGTTCATCCGCGAACACGAGCGCCTCGAACTCGAGGCCGACCACCTCCGCGAACAGCTCGACGAGTACAAAGCCTACGTCAACGAGTTACAGGATCGACTCGAGGAAGAAGAGGACGAAGTGCTGTTGCTCGACGAACTAGACGACGAAGACGACCGATACCAGTTGCGGTAGCGGCTATCTCGAGAGGTTCTGCTTTGCCTGGCGGATCTCGTCGTACTTTTCGTCTGCACCTTCGACGCGGGCGAGCGCTTCGGCTGCTTCAAGTGTTCGAACGCCGTTGTCGAGAAACGAAAGGACGTCGCCGGAGTAGGCATACACCATGTAGTCGTCGGTCATCACGTCGACGATCGCATCTGGCCCCAGTCCCTGGGCGCGCAACTCAAGGAGATACTGGATGAATTTCCGCTCGGGGCAGCCACAGTAGGGGTTGTTGTCACAGTCACAGTCGAGAAAGTCCTGTGCGAAATCGAGCACCCGATCGCGGGTCGCCTCGTCGAGTTTCTCGAGTCCGGCACCCTGAAAGAGGATATCGAGCGTCGCGCCTTTGAACGCCCCCTTCGGGATATTCGTCTCGAGTTGGGAGCTGAGCTGGCGGTGGTTTTTGACGTAGATTTTGTCGGTGATAGCCACGCGTTGGGTGTTTTACCGCTTGTGGGCCAAAAAACATCCCGGTCGCGCCCGGCCGTACTTATGTCCCGTACTATCGCGGTACGCACTCGCATACGCTCGTGCGCGAGTCGTAACGTATTTCAGTCCAACCACTCCTATCTTGTTTTGTAAGCGTGTCCGGGTTGGGGTAGTGGTTATCCTTCAGCCTTGTGGAGGCTGAGACGCGGGTTCGATTCTCGCACCCGGACTTCCTTCGGCGAACAAATACGTGAGCCGCAGGAATCCTCAGAGAATCGAACCACGCGAGACGAGCGTCAGCGAGTCTCGCAGTCGGGTTCGATTCTCGCACCCGGACGTTTCTCGACGGTCGACACCGGAGTCGACGCCGACCTGACAGGCGAGTCGCGCTACTCGAGGCGGTCGACGATCTCGTCGGTCGTCGTGACGTTGGAAAAGATCGTGTCGTGGACAGCGGCGATGGTATCGGTGATTTTGGCAGGATCGTTGTCACCGATGGGGAACGTGCTCGTCGCGTCCGTGACGTAGTGGGAGTCGTATCCACGGGCGTCGGCTTCGCGAGCAGTGGTGTCGACGCAGATCGCCGACAGGAGACCGATGCTGACCACGTTTTCAATGCCATTCCGGACGAGGATGTCGGCAAGGCGGGTGTCTTGGAAACAGCTGGGTTTCGTCTTCGTCACGAGATGGTCGTCGTCTCGAATGTCAATTTCATCGATGATTTCGGTGTACTCGGAGCCCCACGCGAACACGGGAGCGTCTCGACTGGGCTGGACGTGACGGGCGTGAACGACGGTCGCATCGGTTTCACGAGCAATGTCGAGGAGGCGCTGGCAGTTCTCGAGGACGCGTTCGCCGTTGGGAACGTACCACGGCCGGTCTTCGACGAAATATTCTTTCTGGAGATCGATAACGACAACAGCGGTATTTTCGGCGAGCATACATATGTAATGCATATATATTGTGTTAAATGTTGCTGGCTTTGGAGTTGAATGAAAAACGTCGACGATCGGGCTGAACTGACGCCGCTATAGTAACAACTGCAACGATTTACACACTGATCGCACAGCCGTCGTGCGATCAGGTGTGCATTGACTTGCAGTGGCTACTATAGCACAAGTAGACTGAATACCGACGGCACCCTCACTCGGATCGATGGCAGAGCGTGACGATGTTATGACGTGTGAGACCTGCGGGGCCGCCCTCGCCCGCGAGGACGCCCGGCGAACGAAGACGATGGGCGGACTGGATCCGGCGAAGTGGCAGACGCTGTACTGTCCACACTGTGGTTCGCGGCTGAAAACGGTCTACGTCGGTGACTGATCGCACAGTCCTGCCTCGGGAAGCCACCCTGCCCGTTTCGGCACCCGATCCAACAGGACGTGGAGTATAGTATCTTCACTCAGAACAGCACCGTATGGCACGCATAACGTACGCCGAGCCAGACGAGCTGCCAGCTGAGAAACGAGACCTGCTACATTCGCTCTCAGAAACAGCTGTGGCTGACGAGGACCGTGAACACTCGTTGACCGGTGACCGCTTGAACGTCTATCGGGCGCTCGGACAAAACATTGCACTGCTCGAGGGGTTCCGAGCGTATGGCGACGTCGTCTGGAACCAGGGTGGCCTTTCGGCACTCGAACGGGAGACCGTCATCCTCGCGACCGCCTACTACGCGGACGCAGCCTACGAGTGGCACCAACACGTCCGCGTGGCTCTCGATGAGGGGATGGCTCCCGACCAGATCCTCGCCATCTCTCGTGAGGAACCAGATCGCCTCGAGTCAGAGCATGCGGCCCTCGTTGCGTACGTCGAACAGTTCGTCGATGGAGCGGTCGATGACGACACACACGAGCATCTAGCAGCCCACTACGACGATGTGAGTCTCCTCGGCGTCGGGATGCTTTCCGGGTGTTACCTCGGGCTGGCGCGGGTCCTGCAGGCGCTACAAGTCGACCTTGAAGACGAGTTCGTCGGCTGGGATCTCGAAAACCTGTAACTCGAACCTACTCCGCCCATCGTCTCACGGCGTCCGGTGGTGTCGTATGAGAAAGACCATCTTTCAGACCGGATGTGGTCGCCCTCGTTGGCGCTTGTCTTTCGACGTCCCGCTCGCTTCGCTCGCGGGAACGAGGATAGCTCAATTCTCAATCGAGCGTAGTATTCGCTCGAGTAGAGATTACGTCGAAAAAGTATGCCGCCTCCCGGATTTGAACCGGGGGAGGGACAGCGCGCAAATAACATCACGTCGGGCGGTTTCGTGCTTCGCCTGTGTTTCGGAGTCAACAAATGACGAACGAAACGCTCGAACCCATCTCGCCCGCTGAGGCGAAGGAAATGTACCTCAACGCGAGGAAACACGAGGTGTCACAAAGTACCCTCGACGGGTATCATTATCGTCTCAAACACTTCATCCGGTGGTGTGAGAACGTCGAAGAACTCGAGAACATGAACGACCTCACCGGACGGAAGTTGCAACAATTCAAAACGTGGCGGCGTGACGACGGGGATTTGAAACCCATCACGCTGGAAGGCAACCTCGATACGCTTCGTGTGTTCATCCGTTGGTGTGAATCGATCGATGCCGTCTCCGAGGGGTTACACGACAAAATCGTGATGCCCATCCTGAAGAAGCACGATGAACAAGCAGACGGTATCCTCAACGGTGACGACGCTGATGAATTGCTCTCGTACCTACGGCGTTTCAAATATGCCTCACGTCGTCACGTCATTGTCGAACTATTCTGGCAAACGGGAATGCGTCTCGGGGCACTGCGCTCGATCGACGTTACCGACTACGATCCCGAGAATAGATCACTTCTCCTCGAGCATCGACCTAACTCCGATACGCCATTGAAAAACGGTGAGGAAGGAGAACGTCTCGTCGCATTGACCTCGGAGGTGTGTCGTGTCCTCGATGACTGGATCGACCACAATCGTCACGGCGTTACCGATGAATACGGACGCGAACCGTTGCTAACGACGGAGAACGGGCGGATACAGGGGTCGTCGATTCGTGATGAGGTGTACTTCGTCACTCGCCCCTGCTTCTACGGCGGTGAGTGTCCCGTTGGTCGTGACCCGGATGAATGCGAAGCGACGAACTACGGACATTACAGCAAGTGTCCCTCGAATGTGAGTCCTCACGATATTCGCCGTGGATCAATCACGCACCACTTGTCGAACGACATACCCGAGAAGGTCGTGAGCGATCGGATGAACGTGGGCATGGATGTTTTGGATATCCACTACGACAAACGGTCGGAACAAGTGAAGATGGAGCAACGCCGGGCGTACCTCGAAAACGTTTGACCGTTGTTTAATTTTCGTTGGCCTCAACATCTAAACTGGACTGATCGATCGTCCACCCGGTTACCTCATCCTCGACGGGGATTTGGTACAATACATCCGCCTCGCCACCCTCGGGAATCGTTTCTTCAGCGTCTTCTGGTGAGGTAATCACCACGGAACGGGTAAAATGTGAGTCAGCATCAGTTTCGATGTATGCGTGATCCATGATCTCGTCAATGTGTAACTCTCCTTCGAGAATCTCGAGCGTGAAGACGACCCACTTGTGTTCATCACCTCGAATGAGAACATCGTCTCCCGCGGCATCCTTGACGTGTTGAGGAATAGTGTCCTGGCCTGGATCTCCTTCTTCGTAACTGTATTCGAGCACTACATCTGCGCCTGCTGATCCGGTACAACCTGCGAGAACGGCAGTACTCGCGCCAGTTGCTACGGTCATGAATTTACGTCGGTTCATTTCGATTGGCATATTATTTGTTGCTAAAGTAACTATTTCGGATGGATATCGGTTTCAACTGTTCCTCCCGTTCATTGCGCCTTCGCTCGATGGTTCCCTCATATCGAACGTCGGCAACTCATCGAGAACACCCATATCGCAGTCGAACGGGCTCGGGAGTTCGTCAACGAACGCTCGCACGAATCCGTCCGCTCCCGGTTCGATAATTACCTCCGCGTCTGCGTGTACCGTCTCACCTTCATCGTTTTCGTTTGTCATTGGGACGAGTACGGGAATGCCCCGGTCAATATATTCCCCGGAGACGTTTCTGAGCGCCTCGCTCTCCGTATCGAGGTTGCCGTCCGTATCAATCGTCCCAACGACCTCGTCCCGTTCGTAGTCGATAATCTCGACCGTCACATTTCCATCGTCTACCGATTCCATCCCCTCGACAACCGATCGATCGAACGATTCGTCCATCCACTCCTGAATTTCGCTGGCATCGGCGTCGGGATCGGGGCGATCGGGTTCTTCCATGAGTTTTTGTTGGAGTTAATACTCGTTTGATAGTAGCAGTTAATCTTCGCCTCCAAGCGCCCACAACGCCATATCGAGCGTCCGGAGACTCACATCGTACTCATTCGCAAGCGTCCAGCAGGCACCGAGATACAGCAAATACTCCTCAATGGTGGGATCATCCGACAACTCTCGATCGACGTATCCCATTTCGTATAACGCCCCCCATGCTCGGACGTCGATCACCGTATATCGATCCGGGTTGATGAACAGCAGTATCGCCGATGCAACGGGAACTCCGACTCCCTTAATCGACGTAAGCGCATTGACCTTCTCCCCGACAGCGCGTGCGTTCACAGCGGTTTCTATCGCCCGTCTGATCTGCTCGTCGGAGTTCGATCGGATGTGCCTGAGCGTCGGTTTCTCGAACGCTGTTCCAACTTTCCACTTGATTATCCATTCGAGGTCGTCCTGAGTCCATTCACCGCTCGAAAACACCTCGGGAAGCGTCTCGATACGTTCGAGTTCTTCCTCGTAAATCGGGTCCTCGTAGTCGTTCACTTTCTGCTCAAGCAAACGGCGACTCAAATTCATTGACTCAACCGAAACTCTCGACTGACTTAGTATTAACCACAAAAAATTGTGGTTACAGATACGATTGTTAGTGTCTACAACCACGCCTTGACCCCCTCTGAAGCAGTCAAATTGCGTATTCTCGTCATCAAATGCGACCACGGGTTGATTGGATGACGCAAGCAGACGAACGCGTACTCGAGTTTCTACACGAGAAGGATATTGTCGCAACGCCAACGGTGATTGCTGCCAATATCGACTACACTTCTGAATACATCTCACGACGATGCCGCAAACTCACTGATGCGGGTCTATTACAACGTGTTGACGCTTCGAATTACCGCCTCACCGATCTCGGATGCCGCTTCCTCGATGGGAATATTGACGCCGATGAAATCAAACAACCAGAATAACACTTGGAATCATACTCGGCGACATCATCCGTCAAAAAATCTAACTAACGTCCTCTCACGTATACACTACTATATGCGGAATGACGTTAATTACCCGAATTGACATATTTGTCAACTTGGAAGCGAAACATCGAAGGACGGATTGACCGTGTCTAATGACCTATCCACCCACACTCCCTTTCGTCCGCTCTTCTCATACGTGACGTGCCCTTCCTCTTCCAACTTGTCCAAAACCCTTCCGACCTGCCGATTTTTGATTTTGACCTCTGAATGTGCAGCAATATCGTCTGTTGACGCGCGCTGTATTTCTGATAACGCCCGAACGACCTGCCCGTAACCGCGTCCACGGTCGGACACGCGTCCTTTGGCAGAAATTGGCATCCAATCCGGAATCGCAGCGGTGTGAACGTATACCGTTGCTCCGTTCGTATCCCGTCCGAACCGCATAATTGCCTGAGTGACTTCGAGTTCACGCATATGGTGGAGAACCTCATCGCCGAATTCGCTGAATGAAAGATTCATTCCCTTTCCATTCGAATCTGTCTGTTCACCTAGAAATGACGCCCATTCTTCGACGTAATCATATCCGTAAACTTGTGATCCAATAACGATCCCGACACGGGACTGACCATATTTATTCGATCCTTTGATATTTCCATAATGATCGTAGTATGCAAGCTCGTTCAACGCACCCACCTTTTTGTATTTCACTACTGCCTTTTTTGTTGTGATGAGGGCGGGTGAATCACGATGTTTCGAACACACTGCTTCGATCAGCGCCTTTTCCTTCTCTGGATCTACGTATTTCCCACCGCTGTAATGTTTCGCATCGGAAGTGGTTCGGATGACAGTCAAACTGAGAACGTCTCGCACGTACTCACGTCGCTCATCGTCGGTGAGAATTTGCTTATGTTCAAGCATTTCGTTCGCACCGAGCCCACATCCCAATACGATGTTCCACATCCGCCACGATGGTGTCCCATCTAACCCAATAACGTTTCTCGCATCGGTCAATCTGGGTGGACGTAGAACCCTGACTTTGCCACTTTCTCGGTTGTAAACCCCTGCCTCGTGCCCCAAAGTCGAGCATTCCCATTTGCCGTCAATCTGTTCGGAGTTCACGAGGGTGAAGACGATGTGAGGTGCCAGTGCGTGTGTTTGTCCAGTTGGATCGTCAAGAACCGCCGACGGATTATCCAATTGTCCGATCGGTATGTCGTTAAGCACTTTCAGTGCGGCATCCCGATACGATGGATCTAATCGATTTGTAATCAAATCCGTGAAATCATTGAACGGAATGTTTGTACTCGATTTAAGAAAATCCGATACCGCGACACTTGGATTGTCGAAATCCGTGACGAAGTCATCTTCGGGAAATTCATCGAATACAACGACTCGACCATTGACCGCCGGATGAACATATGCGTAAGTGTAGTGTCCAATCAGCACATCGGCATCGAAATTCCGCGTCTCATCATACGGACATTCGTTATTTTCCGTACAGGGGAGTGGTTCACCGAAGAATCGATTTGCATGATTGTGGATGTCTCGGCCAGAGACGCCTCGATCGTAGATGCGCTTCACCTGCTGTTGCCATCCGTCCCCTTCGTCTCCGCACGCCGTAGGGCAATCGTTGAGAAATGACGGGAGGATTTGAAACTCGAAATTATCGTTGTACTCTTTTTGATAATCCTTGCACCACTCTTCATACTGATCATACAAATCATGGCGAGCTGTGAGAATCGTAACCGGGGAATCAGTTTCGCGTGCGGCGGGGATAACGTTGCTACTTTTCCCGATGCTGGGCAACGCATCGATCAACACGTTGTCACCGTTTTCCATCGCACGCACAATTTCCCGCCGACAACGTTGATTGGCGGATCGTTTCGTAACGGTACCCTGCGCACCGCTCATCGGTTATCACGTTCACGGGGAACAATGCCTATATGTCTACGGAATGTACTCTTGATTGCGGCAACCATTGCTTTCAACGACCCTAGTTTGCGTGAGTCGATAAACTCTCGGTGGGCTGTAAGGAAATATCTCTAGAACAATCACGATTGTCGTTAATCAACGACCTGAGTTTACCCCATACGTCGTTAAATAGGTTAAACGGGGAGAGGCGCAGACGTTTCCCGTCTAAGCGGAGGAAGAGTCATTCCGATGGATGACACGGAACCAGCACCTCCAACCGCTCACGTCGCCTGCTGCTAACGCGTTCTCGAAGGAAAATGGAGACAAAAACCGAGGATTTGAAAAATAGGTCCCGCAGTGAGAAGGAGAGTATACTATTGAGCGTAATTCGGTGCGCTGGAATAGCGGGGAGATCAAGTTCAAGAGTTCCGATTTGTTGTTTAGAATGGTGATGCGTTACAAACATTGCGCGTAAGGGACGTCAGTGAAGTACGCCTCAGTCATCCATCGGGAATAGACGAATTGACCCTAATTATCACGCAGAACTAAGTTGGTGCGGTTCGTACTTCGGCACGACCATGGGTGATCCTGAACGTCTATCGGCGGACACATTATACGATCTCCTATCCCACCACCGCCGGCGTACGATTCTTGAGTTGCTTTTGACCCATGAACGGAAGTTGACGTTATCGGATCTCACGAATGAAATTGCCGTGCGAGAATATGACGATGAAATCACGGAAATCCCGGGGGACAAAATCGTGGACATCCATATCTCGCTTTATCATGTACATATTCCGAAGTTGGCAGAAACCAAGATTATTGAGTACGACCAATCACGCGGTGTCATTGGCCCGACAGAGGATCTTCAAAAATTAGAATCACAACTCCCCCCCCAATTATTGAATGGGATACCTCTTCGGAATAACCGTCAAATCATTCAAGGTACTCATTGCGGAGACGACAGCACATTCGCGTCTCTCCCGATCCGGGATCAATAGGATACATCGTAGGGCACTGCACTGAAACACCGCTGAGATCGCCTGCTCTTGCGTCGTGTCCATTAGCGACGAGAGTGATGATACATACGCACGATGTCCACTTTCACTCATCCGACTTCATTTACCACACTCTCGGGCGTCGAATGACGTGAAACGCAAGCAAGCACGAAGTCGCGCGTTGTAGCGGGTTCAAATCTCTCGGTGGATTCCCATCAAAACTGGACGAATTGCTTCGCTGTATGGCGATTGTGGTTCGACCCGTAACAAGTATGCCGCCTCCCGGATTTGAACCGGGGACAGCTCGATCTTCAGTCGAGTGCTCTCCCAGTCTGAGCTAAGGCGGCGCATTTCTACATCTGTTGATCGTATAAAAAAGGGTTTCGAAGCGAAGCCACTGCGAGAGTGATTACCACTGACTTACTCGAGGTCGCCCAGTCTGTCTCCGGTTAGGAACAGCGATCCAAAGTAACGCAGTGGATACACTCGAGTATACCAACAATTGATTGCGGTCTGTTGGATTTGTAGATATTCAAGACACCCTTTTCTGGTCTGACGGGTAATATCATGTTATGGAAGCACTTACCTCGGATCAGGACGTCGAAAACCTCTCTGCAGACACTATCCTCGAGTTGCTGGCAAACCGTCGGCGGCGATACCTTCTCTATGCACTTCGTGGACGGGACGACCCAATCGAACTCTCAACGCTCGCCGAGCAGGTCGCCGGCTGGGAGCTGGATGTTCCACCAGACGAGGTGGCGAAAAACGAGTACAAGAGTGTCTACGTCTCTTCTGTGCAGTGTCACGTTCCGAAGTTAGCCGACGCAGGTGTTGTCGACCACGACGAGGAGAACCACACTGTCGTTCTCTCAGATAACTTCGAACAACTCGAGCCCTACCTTCGTGTCGTCGTCAAGGACGAACCGGAGAATTCGATTCTTCATGGCGCCCTGCAGACGGAATCTGGCGATGGTCTGCTGGGTCAAATCCGGGAAAACGTTGCGCGGCTCAAACATTAGAGCCGCTGAGCGTTTAGCGGCGATACGAGTGTGTGACTGTCGATGACCGCTCCGCCCGAACGTGGTTCTGACGGCTCAGATCTGATTGTCGACAATGTATCCTCGAGTTACCGGTACCTGGACAGCCGACACCGAGAACAGCATCGCTCGACAGCCTGCACTTCGACCTGAGCGGACAGCACGTCATCAGTTTTCGACTGGGGGCTGTTCGACCGACGCAACCTGTTCTGTAACCGGTTCTTACTCGAGAGACTGTCGTGGCTACTCAACTGACACGAGCCATAGATTGATCAGATAGCGTGAAATAGCAGCCGAAAATGGGCCGAGAGCACACCCCACGAGAACTCCTCGGGCGCGCGGTTGCGACAGTGCGGACAGAAGGCGTACTCGAGTTGGTCCACCGAAGCGTCCCGTATCTCAGACGCCGACGGAATCGGCTTTGGAAACAACTCCTTGCCCGCATGGGAGGGGTTCCTGCTGCGAGGGCGTACTTGCGAGCGCGCCGGTGGGTTCGGCCTGCATCGATTACTGACACAGACCCTTTCGCCCGGCTGTGGATCGATCCTGCACGGATCGACGCTCAGGTACGGACGACGTCGAAACGCTGGGGTCGGGTTGTCGATGGCGGCTGGGATCGAGCGGTGTTTCCGTTCGACGAAACCAGCGCCTATCGAAGCGTCGTAGCACACTTCCAGCAAGGAACGCCCTGGTCGGAGACTGCCGAGTTCGAACAGTATCGCGACCGACTCGAGGCCGGTGAACAACCGAAAGGCTGTACGACCGAAGACGAACTAGAGGCACGATTCGAGGAACTCGATGCGATTTGCGATCGGATCGCGACTGATGGATATCGTTCACAGCCGGAACTCTGGTCCGACCGGCCCGAGTATCAACGGACCGTCTTCTACAAGTGGGACCGGACGATCGATCCGCGACTCGACGAGGTGACCGTCAGTATTGGTCGAGATGGTCGGTTGTTACATAGCGACCGCGGCGATCATCGACTGGCAATCGCGAAGTTGCTTGAGTGTCGAACAGTTCCAGTTCTGGTTCGACGCCGGCACATACACTGGCAATCGATCCGCGCGGAAATCGCGGCCGCCACTCGACCATCTGATCTGACTGCACAGGCCCGAAGACATCTCGAGCATCCCGATGTGCGTGATTTGCACGAGTTCGAGCTGTCGGCGACCGAAACCGAAACGGCAGCAACGAGTGGAGATCGCTCACCGGCAACCGTCGACGAGTAAGAAATCACTCGATACCTGCGTCGACACTGACACAGCCACCGGCTTCGATGCTTCAGTGGCTTCGTAACTATCCGGGAACACCGGAACTGGAATAGACGAAACGTATGCTCGACACCCGAGACAGCACGTCGTTCCGGCCAGCGCCAGTCCCGGAAGAATGGCACCCGCATTCGAACGCCGGTATCGTCGGCGTCCGAATCGCGCCAATGGAGGACGAACGACCATCCGCGTCGGAGTGGATCTGGTCGTCGCGGTGGCTGGACCTCACCGCCAAGCGATAGTCAGTTACTGAGTGTCCGAAAACGATCTCAAACGGGGGACTGCAGCCAGATCGCCGTCTGTTGCTCACTGTGACACGCCCCTTCGAAGACGATCAGTAACAGCAAGTTAGTCCGAACGCCGGGGTACGTCGTGGAGATCTGGATGGTCGGGAATCACACCGGTTCGTGCGTACTGATCCCGGCGACGCATCCAGTCTCGGTGACGGACGAGCACACCAATGGGAATCGTCTCGAGATCAAGTAGTTTCGCGATCGCCAGACGGTGACGGCCGTTGACGAACAGGAGATCGCCATTACGGCCGATGTCCACGAGTACTTCTTCGGTGACGCCGAGCAGCGAGTCGAACCCAAGCGCCTGCTGTGACTGGTAGCCATCCTGCCGGATGCGCTCGTAGAGCGCATCGATTCGAGCACAGCGCTCGAGGATGGCCTGACGGGTCGTGAGACTCCGCCAGGACGGGATGCCGTCGTCAGCCAGTTCGAGACACCGCGCAACGAATGGCGTCTCGGTCCAGTCGGTCCCACCGACGAAGTGGGCCGCCATCGATTGGAAGAAGACGCTCTCTTCGAAGCGATCCGCGCGATAAAGGTCATAGCGCTCCCGGTAGTCGTCGTCGGTGATGACGACGTCCTCGGTCCGGTCCCAGTCACCGTCGCGAACGGTGCCAAGCTGTGTGGCCTTCTCGTGATATGGCGGATACGGCCGACCTGTAAACGATCGAATGGTGTTTGGATCGGCCGTGAGCGTCGCAAACGGATCCGGCGGATGATCAAACTGATCGAAATCGTCCGTAAGTGTTCGTCGCAGATACACGTTCTTCACAGCGGTCGGGGCAGCCACTGGAAGCGCCGTATAGACGTTCTCGAGCGTCTGCAACGGCAGCCACGAGCGATCACCGAGCGACATGCAGATACGGACACCAGACCGAGGGAAAAAGCGACAGAATCGTTCACAGCCGACGTTCATCCAGAAGTGACCCTCTTCTATTTCATAACGTTCTCATAACAATACCTGACCGAGTGGTCGTTCGATCCGAACACATGTCTACCGAGGATCTTACGCGTCGCGAAAAGCTCCGGGGGTTGTACCTGGTCGCGACCTACCGGCCGGCCGTGACGCTCTTTCTCGTCCTCTTCAGTGGCATCGTCGCTGTCCTCGAGGGTGTCGGTGTGAGTTTTATCATTCCGATCATTGAAATCGCACAGTCATCCGGCGAGACAGCAGCCCAGGAAGATGGGATCATCGGCATGTTCTTGACTGCGTTCGAGTTCGCTGGGATTCCGTTTACACTCGGCTACATCGTGTTGACCGTCGGTGCGGTCATCACGGTTCGATATCTCTCATCGTTTGTCGTCGCGTGGATGCGCGTCTCGCTCCGGACGAACTATGTCCGTGAGCTCCAGTCTCGAGCGTTCAGAACAGCGCTTGACGCTCGAGTTGCGTACTTCGATACCGAAGGCTCCGACGACGTGCTCAACGCGATCGTCACGCAAGCGGAGTACGCCGGAAAAGCGATCAGAGACTTCATCCGGTTTTTTGAACAGGTGCTGTTGATTGTGGTCTACCTCGCAGTCGCGTTCTACATCTCACCGCTCATGACGATCGCTGCAGGAGTGTCGATCGTGGCTCTGACGGTTCTCATCCGGAACGTTCTCGAGGGTGGGTACGACGTCGGTGAACAGGTGGCCGACGCAAACGAGGGGATTCAACGGAACGTCCAGACGGGAACGCAAGGGATCCGAGACGTGAAGCTTCTCGGCATGACTGATACGTTGTACGAGCAGTTCTCGACACACCTCGATCGGTTTACCACCTCGTCGATCAAACTCGGCCGTAACGAAGCCGCGATCAGTTCCGCCTACAACCTTTCGATCGCTCTGTTAGTGTTCGGGTTGATTTACGTCTCGATAACGTTCGCTGATCTCTCCCTCGGCGCGTTGGCCGCGTTCCTGTTCGTCATGTTTCAGGTCGGCCCTCGTGTCAGCAGCGCTAACGAGTACTTCTACAAGGTCGAAGGACGGCTCCCACATCTGGTTCGGACCCAGCAGTTTATCGAGGAACTCGAGGCGAGCCAGGATATCCAGGGCGGCGACCGGTCGGTCCCAGAAACGGCGACGCCGATCGCGTTCGAGGACGTTTCGTTTGCCTACGAGGACGACGAGCCAGTGTTACAAGATCTCTCGTTTCGTGTCGGCGACGGAGAGTTCGTCGCGTTCGTCGGCCAGTCCGGCGAAGGCAAGTCGACGATCGCGGCGTTACTCGCCCGGCTGTACGCCCCTGATGACGGCACGATCACCGCTAACGGAACGCCAATCGACGAGTTCGACACCGAAGCGTGGCGGTCGCGAATCGCGTTCGTCCGCCAAGATCCGTATATCTTCAATGAGACACTGCTCGAGAACATCACCGTCGGCAACCCTGACGCATCCCACACAGCGGTGCACGAAGCCTGTGAAATCGCCCAGGTCACCGAATTCCTCGACGAGTTGCCCAACGGCTACGACACTGAACTCGGTGACGACGGCGTCCGCCTCTCCGGTGGTCAGCGCCAGCGTGTCGCCCTTGCTCGAGCCCTCCTCGAGGACGCAGACATCCTGGTGCTGGACGAAGCGACGAGCGACCTCGACGCGACCATCGAACGACGCGTTCAGGACGGGATCGAGTCGATGGCCCAAGAGTATACCATCGTCGCGATTGCTCACCGGCTCTCGACCGTTCGCGATGCCGACCGCATCTACGCACTCGAGGACGGAACCATCGCCGAATGCGGTGAACACGGGCAGTTGCTCGAACAGGACGGGGCGTATGCAGAGCTCTACGCAGTCCAGTAGGCGGCATCTTCGCGAGTGCTCTCAGTCGATCAGTTCTCCGGGCAGGATCGTTCGGACTCGAGCGGTGCTTTCGTGAGGAGGCTGTCGCTCACGAGTTGTTCGGGACACCAACAGTGGGCTTGGGCGGGTTCGGACCGAAGCAAGACGATCACTCTCGCATCCGCTCGAGTGCTGCGACTTGCAGGGCACGAACCGCCACTCGCAGACAGTTCTGTGGCTCACGAATCGATTCGCCACAGAAATGGGCTCGGGCGGGTTCGAACCAGAATCAGACGTGCTCGCTTCGCTGCGCGCGACTGATAGAGTTCGACTCGCCCTCGGTACAGTCCTGCTGCTCGCGATATTGCTCGCCGCAGGAATGGGCTCGGGCGGGTTCGAACCACCGACCTCGGCCTTGTAAAGGCCGCGTCATGACCAACTAGACCACGAGCCCGCATTCGACAGAAGTCACCCCGTCCGAATAACCTTTACTTTCTGGCGTCGGAGAACTCGGCATGGCTCTCGAGCGTGTCTGGTCGGTTCTAGTAACCGTTCTCGCCGTTTCACTGATCGGCCTGCTCGTTTTCCAACTCGGGATTGTGACGCCACCGTGGGCGGAATCGGAGGCCGACGTGCGCGTGCTCGACGGCGACACCGGCGACGAGCTGGCCGCAGTCGATGTCGAGGTCGCAGATACACAAGCCGAACGCTACACCGGGTTGAGCGACCACGAATCGCTCGCGGACGGTGAAGGGATGCTGTTCGTTCACTCGAGTGAAGACGAACGCACCTACGTCATGCGCGAGATGGATTTCGATATCGACATCATCTTCATCGGCGCTGACGGCGAGATCACGTCAATCGAGCACGCCCGCGCGCCAGAGCCGGGCGAGGACGGCAACGACCTCCAGTACACTGGGCAGGCGAAGTGGGTCCTCGAGGTACCACGTGGTTACGCCACTGAAACTGGAATTGAGGCCGGCGACGAGGTCGATATCGACTACAAGTGAGACGGACTGCTGTACCGAGTTCTTGGCACGACCGCAGGATGGGTCGGGACGGAGTTGACGGACAACGGTCCGTCTGAGGCGCTTGATTCGAGCCGGCGTGTGACTGTCGCAAACGCTTATCCCCAGCGCTCCCCGAGGCGGATGTAATGCAGGACGTCGACTGGGAGAAAGACGACCCGTTCGAGGACCAGCGGGACCAGGTCGAGAGCCCGATGCGACGGCTGCTCTTCGAGTACGGTCGTCCGTACTGGTTTTCCGTCACTGTCGGGCTCATCTCGAGTGTGCTCGCGCGAGCGCTTGATCTGTTACCTGCACTCTTGCTTGCGGTTGCGATCGACGCCATCTTCGGCGATGCCGTCTTCGCCGAACAGGTGCCGTTCGTGATCCTGCCGGAGGCGTGGCTGCCGGCGACGGCCGACGGACAGTTCAGGTTCGTCGCCATCGCCATCGCGGCCTCGTTCGTCTTCGGCGCGCTGTTTCACTGGCTTCGAAACTGGGGCTTTAACGCCTTCTCACAGGAGATCCAACACGACGTTCGAACCGCAACCTACGACAAGATGCAGCGACTCGATATGGAGTTTTTCGCCTCGAAACAGACCGGCGAGATGATGTCGGTGCTCTCAAACGACGTCAACCAACTCGAGCGCTTTCTCAACGAGGGGATGAACTCTGCGACCCGGCTGATCGTAATGGTAGTCGGCATCTCCGCGCTGTTGTTCTGGCTCAACCCGCAGCTGGCGCTGGTCTCGCTTGCGCCCGTGCCGTTGATCGCGGGCTTTACCTACATCTTCGTCAAGAAGATTCAGCCAAAGTACGCCGCGGTCCGTTCCTCGGTCGGCAAGGTAAACTCCCGCCTCGAGAACAACCTCGGCGGGATCGGCGTCATCAAATCCTCGAACACGGAAACGTACGAATCGGACCGTGTCGAGGACGTCTCCCGGAAGTACTACGACACGAACTGGGAGGCGATTTGGCTTCGAATTCGGTTTTTCCCCGCTCTGCAGCTGATCTCGGGGATCGGCTTCGTGCTGACGTTCGCCGTCGGCGGCTACTGGATCTTCACCGGCAGCGGCCCAGGTCCGTTTACGGGCACGCTCCAGACCGGGACGTTCGTCGCCTTCATCCTCTATACGCAGCAACTCGTCTGGCCGATGGCCCAGTTCGGCCAGGTGATCAATATGTACCAGCGCGCCGCGGCCTCGAGTGAGCGTATTTTCGGCCTGATGGACGAGGAAGGCCGGATCGAACGCGAAAAGGGGGCCGAGGTGATCGAGGTCAGCGAGGGAGCCGTCGAGTACGACGACGTGAGCTTCACGTACGAGGATCACGGTGTGTCACGCACTGCAGACGAGAACGAGAGTCCATCGAGCGACGACCAGCGCGACGAGCGGGACGGCGACACTGACAACAAGATCATCGACGGCATCTCCTTCGACGTCGACGGCGGTGAGACGGTCGCACTTGTCGGACCGACGGGGGCCGGGAAATCGACCGTCCTCAAGCTTCTGCTCCGACTGTACGACGTCGACGAGGGCGCGATCCGGATCGACGGCCAGGATATTCGAGAGGTCTCGCTGTCGAGTCTCCGCCAGTCGATGGGCTACGTCGGCCAAGAGTCGTTTCTGTTCTATGGCAGCGTCGAAGAGAACATCACCTACGGCTCGTTTGACGCGAGCCGCGAGGAGATCGTCACCGCGGCCAAAGCCGCAGAAGCCCACGAGTTCATCCAGAACTTGCCCGACGGGTACGACACGATGGTCGGCGAACGCGGTGTGAAGCTCTCGGGCGGCCAGCGCCAGCGCGTCGCGATCGCCCGTGCAGTGCTCAAAGACCCCGATATCCTCGTCCTCGACGAGGCGACCAGCGACGTCGACACCGAGACCGAAATGCTCATTCAGCGCTCGATCGACGAACTGACCGAGGATCGGACCACGTTCGCCATCGCTCACCGACTCTCGACGATCAAAGACGCCGATCAGATCCTCGTTCTCGAGGACGGCCGGATCGTCGAGCGTGGCAGCCACGAACAGCTGCTCGGAAACGATGGACTCTACTCACATCTCTGGGGTGTCCAGGCCGGCGAAATCGACGAACTACCACAGGAGTTCATCGAACGCGCCCAACGCCGCCAAGCACGGACAGAAGTCGAAACCGACAACTGAATTGTCGGCTATCGTAGCCACTGACCGTCACTGCACACCGAATCGCACGACTGCTGTGCGATGTGTGTGGACATCGGTTCCGTTGTTACTATCTCTCTCCCAGCGCATCCACACGCTGGCCTCCGGTTGTGCCGGGACCGACTGCCAAACAACCATCGGTACGGCCGACACTAGAACGACTCCTGTTCTCGCTGTCCATCCTGACCTGGCGCACCCTCGTCCTGACGGTCCTCGCCAGCTGCAGGCGGCGTGCGATCGCTGTAGTTTTTCCGTCCGATTGCCTCGTCGCTGACCATGCTCATGATCGCCTGTCTGACTTCGTCGGCCGAGCCGTACTCGTCTTCGTTGAGCGGTTCGATGAGTTCCTCGAGCGTCGCCGTCTCCTCACCCATCTCGATTTCTCTGTCGCCGTGCTGGTCGAACAGTTCGTCTTCGCTGATCGGATACGCGTGGCTCTCGAGGTCGTCATCGAGGTCGCCGAGTTCGACGCCGAGTGTGCGACTATCGTCACTCATACTCGAGGGATAGACGAGGCGTCTGAAACCAGTTGGCCCTGCGTTCGCCATCGGGGGCACGGGCCGCATCGACAACGCCGACTCTCCTGATCGACGGTCACGAAAGGATAATAGCTAGTGCGACTGCAAGCGCTCCGATCACGGCAGCCGGACCGACTGCAGCCACGCTCCCGTCAAGCACAGTGAGTCCGGCGAGCAGTCCAATCGACACCGTCGCCGACCCGGTGTGGTACGTCACCCGCGGTGTTGGAGACGAGTGAAACCGTCGATGACCGAGTGCCCAGACAGCAAGCGCACCTGCTGCGAGTGCTGCATACGTCACTGATCGGCCCGCAGCGCCGCTGATGGCTATCGCGACGAGTGCAAACCCAAGTGCCAGTGTGAAGGCACTCGTGACTCGATCGAACCGCGAGCGCTCGAGGAGCCACACCATCGCCACGAGATAGGCAACGCCGACGGCGATTCCGGCGACGATATCGCCCGGGTAGTGGACGGCGAGGACGACTCGAGAGAGACTGACTGCGAGGATGATGACGCCCGCAACGGCGAACCGAACGCGCCGTGTTCCGTTCCGAACAGTCAGTGCCAGCAGGCCGTAGGCGACAGTTGCCCCAAGCGCGTGCCCACTCGGAAAGCCGTAGCCACTGAGCGTCACCGTAGAGACGTAGACCGACTCGAGCGCTGGTGGTAACGCACCAGGAGTCGCTGCGACGAGCGCCGGTCGGGGTAACGCGAAACTGTGTTTGAGTGCCGTCATGACTGCCAATCCGCCGACGACGACGCCAACCATCCAGACTGCAGACGGCATTTCGGATGTGTTCGTCGCCCCTTGCTGCGGTGGACTGGCTCCGCCGGTGGATCGTTGCCACGTGAGCAGCCACGAAGCCGCGATCGTGATCGAAATCACGACCCAGACGTCGCCAAGACGCGTGACGAGCGCAGCCAAGAGCAAGAGCCACTCGGGCATCGATCCGTGAAGCGTCTCGAGGAGCTCGCCGCCGCGATACATACCAGTCAGTCCGACAGACGACGATATAGCAGCCGGAGTGGCACCTGCAAGCCCCCGAAAGACGTGCCCTGCCCGACGCAGTCACCGAGGGTTTCATGCCCACGCCGTGGGAGTATTTCCGCATGAATCTCACCGATGCAACGTGGACAGATATCCGCGACCTCGAGACCGACCTCGCCGTCGTTCCCGTCGGCAGCACAGAACAACACGGCCCTCATGCACCCCTCGGGACAGACGTCCTGACCGCCGAGGCGGTCGCCGACGCCGGCCTCGAGCGATTTGACGACGACGTCGTCCGCGCGCCAGCGATCCCGGTTGGCATCGCCGAAGAGCATCGCCAGTTCCCCGGCACAATGTGGGTCTCTCCAGAGACGTTTCGAAGCTACGTCCGTGAGGCAGTCGAGAGCCTTGCCGCCCACGGTTTCGATCGCGTCGTCATCGTCAACGGCCACGGCGGCAACGTCGACGCCGTCCGAGAGGTCGGCGCGACCGTAACGCGAGCCGGCGACGCCTACGCTGTCCCCTTTACCTGGTTCGAGGCCGTCGGCGAGCACGCCGCCGAGATGGGCCACGGTGGCCCGCTCGAGACCGCCTTGCTTCGCCACTGCGAACCCGACCTCGTCCGTGAGGACCGGATCGACGAGGCGAGCGCTGGCAGTGCTGAACGCTGGGGCGAGTGGGTGAGCCACACGAACCTGGCCTACGATTCGGCCGAGTTCACCGACAACGGCGTCGTCGGCGACCCAAGCGCGGGCGAAAAAGAGCGAGGCGAGGAACTACTCGAGTTGGCTGCGGACGCACTGGCTCGGTTGCTCGAGGCCGTTGCCGAGCGAGACGTCTCACGACCCGACCGTCGGTAGTGGGTGTACAGTGGGGCGATAGGCAATTCGTCCGCGGTGTGTCTGGCGGCAGTTTTGGCGTTATTCTTCGTCCGCTGGTTCATCTTCGTCTTCTGCCGCCGCTTCTTCATCAGCGTCTTCGTCGGCTTCGGCCGTGCTCCCGGCGTCCTGGAGCGTCCCGCGAAGCGCCGGAATCGTCGAGGTGAGTTCGCCAACCTGTTCGCCCGCCTCGGCGATGTCCGCGATCGCGTCTTCGAGGTCGGCGATCTCTTCTTCGAGGTCGTCGGCGTCCTCGAACGCGTCGGCTCGCTGGCCCATCGTGAACCACTTTTTGGCGTCACGAAGATGTTCCTCGGCATCGCCGACGTTCAGTGCGGAGTTGAGGCCGTTTAACACACCCAAGACGTTGTCGGCGTCTGTCTCCCAGACGTCATCGGCGCTGGGGAGTGTCCCCCATCCGTCCTCGAGTGAGGATTCGACGTCCGCGCGCATCTCGTTGGCTGCTTCACCGAACAGTTCCTCGTCGTCGCCGAATGTCGCTTGACTCATACGTGTTCTTTCACCGGGACTGGGTTTAAAAGGTAGCCCGAAAGTGAAAGTGAAAACTGGGAGGAGAGGCGCGGTCTCGAGGGGACGGCCGATCGATTTCGAAAGGTATGACCTGTATTTGCCACCGAGTTTGCAGTGTGCTCACTCACGATCTCGGAACTCGTCGTACGGAACCGAGATCACAGCGACGAGCACCGCGAGAGCGAGAACGACCGCCGCCACGAAACTCGTGTGAGCCTCCGAGACGTGTACTGCCACAGCGACAACTGCGAGGACGAGAGCGATGAGCAATCCCAACTGGTGAAGATCGCTTCGCAGAGACGGCGAACTCGAGGTCGTCATCTGAAACTCCTCGGAGTCGTGCCATGGGCGTTCGACGTCGTCGTCGTCCGGTGGATCGTTCGGTCGGCTCTTACTCATCATCACCCCGAAATCATGTCGGGAAGAAGATATGACTACCGTCGAGGAACGCGCCTTCCGTACCCGTTGAAACCGTCCGTCGCCGCTAGCAGTCGCCGTCGCGAACGGAGACAACCCGCATCAACGGATAGCCGTCTTCCATGTCCATGCGCGTCACGACTGCATAGCCCTCGTAGTCGACGACGATCTCGACCTCGAGAAATCGGCCTGTTAGCTCGGTGTAGTCGGCCGTCGAATCGGCGAGTTCGGCCTCGAGTTCGTCCATTCGCACGTCGACAGTGACGTCGGTACAGTGGGGCTGGTTCTCGATCGACTCCTCCATCGCCGTTACGAGACTGGGTGCGCTCTCAGGAGCGATCGGTGTGCCGGCGAACTGGTGGTACAGCGTGCCGAACTTGATACCGGCCTCGAAGCAGGCGGCCTCGGCGTCGGTCGGGGTTTCATCAGTCGACATGCGTGAGGCCTCGCGTGCCGTCGGGAAGTCGATTCCGGTCCAGAGCGTGGCTGGAGACGGTCACTCGAGAGGGATACAGTGTGCAACGGTGGCGTATCGAATGCGATGGACGACCACGACAGCGCGGAATCGCACGTTACTTATCGACGGTATGCCTCACTTCGAACGAATGGCACAGTCGGTCCTGCTTACTGGGGCTGCGGGGCGAGTCGGGACAGCCATCCTTGGCGGCCTCGCAGACGAACACGAGTGGCGTTTACTGGATCGCGATCCGCCGACGGACGATCACCCGGGCGAGTTCGTCGTCGCAGACATTACCGACAGGGAAACTGTCCGGGAGGCGATGGACGGCATCGATGTCGTTATCCACCTTGCGGGTGACCCCCGGAAGACAGCACCGTGGAAGAGCGTCCTGACGAACAACATTGACGGCACGCAAACCGTCTACGAGGCTGCCATCGACGCCGGGGTCGAAAAGGTTGCGTTCGCCTCCTCGAACCACGCCGTCGGCGCCTTCGAGACCGAAGAGCGCACTCCCGAAATGTACCGTACAGACGACGATTACCTGCTTGATGGGACGGAACTTCCCCGGCCAGGGAACCTCTATGGCGTCTCGAAGGTCACTGGCGAAGCGCTTGGCCGTTACTACCACGACGAGTACGGCATCTCGGTCGTCAACGTCCGCATCGGCAACCTCACCGAAGGTCACCCACCGATCGACTACGAGCGTGGCCAGGCGATGTGGCTCTCCTACCGCGACTGTGCACACCTGTTCGATCGCTGTATCCGTGCCGACTACGACTACGAGATCGTCTACGGCATCTCCGACAACGACCGCAAGTACTACTCGATCGAGCGCGCTCGAGAGGCACTCGGTTACGAGCCACAGGACAACTCCGCCCACCACGACTGAACACCGCCTTGGCTTTTCTCGATCACTGATCTCGAACGCGCACGATTCATACGGACTGCTGTAACGATTTCCCGCCGATCGCCAGGATGGGGTCGGCGGTCATTGATTACAGTAGACCGTATCAGAACAGTCCGTCGACGTCTGCTTCTCGAGCCTGTCGCCTGCCGACGTGGTCGCGCAGTCGCTGATAGATGATTCCGCGATGGGCCTCCTCTCGGACGAACGCAAACAACAGTGCGATGAACTGGCTGCCGTCATCGCCAGCCTCGAGGTCTCGCTCAGCGTACGTTCGGGCCTGCACAACTGGCGTTTCGTCGAACCCCAACTCGTCGGCAAGCACAGTCGCCGCAATCGCCGTCGGCGCGAACTCGAGTGTTGCAAGCGTTGGTCGCTCGCCCTCGTGTTCGAACTGAACAGGTGGCTGACGCTCTATGCGTTCTGGATCCGCTGCAAGCGCCGTGAGAAACGCCCGGATCGGCGGAAGATTGACACCGTGGTACTCAGGCGGTACCGCTTCGAGATACTCACGGGCGCTCGCTGCCAGTCCAACAGCCCCTTCCCAGTTTTGCTCGTGGGCGTGGTGTACAGCAGCCGTACACTGAATCAGCCCGTGGAGCAGTTGCTCATCATCAGTGCCTGACTCGAGGTCGAGCCAGTGTTCTTCCCAGGCGTCGTGGGCGGCGTGGTAGTAGCCCGCGTTGTAGATCGCGGCCCCTGCCCGGAGCTGGTCGCGCATAGCTGGCGTAGGCACTCGAGCCTCGAGAGCGTGTCGGCCCGTCGAAAAATCGTGCGCGGTGAGCTGCAACGCCGGATATATGCCGCCTCCGGCGGGGCGGGCAGACAACTGTGGAAGGGGAATAGCAAATCCCTGACCGGTTACTTGCCGCCACCGGTCATGGCGGTACTCGATGAAAGACTGGAGTACCGTATTATTATGCAGGTGCTTCGAGAACCGTGTCTACTGGTTACAACACACAGGATCTACACGAGACACCGTTAACAGACACCTACCAGTTACCGTGACGGGTTCGAAACCGGCCGTAACAGGTCCCGTCTCCACTCGTGAGATTACTCGAAGCCGTCCTCCCACCGAAACCGGCCGTTTCGCTGGACGACCTCGCCATCGATCTCGAGTCGTGAATCTTCGCTGACGTCGGTGATCATGTCGACGTGGATCGCGGATTCGTTGCCGGACTCCCCTTCGGGAAGGTTCGCGTCGTAGGCTCGCCCGAGCGCGAGATGGACCGTCTCGCCCATCTTCTCGTCGAAGAGGATGTTGTCCGTATAGCGGTCGATCCCGCGATTCATCCCGATCCCGAGTTCGCCGAGTCGACGCGCACCGTCGTCAGTGTCGATGATTTCAGCGATGACGTCGGCCCCCTGCTCGGCATCGTACTCGACTACTTCGCCGGCTTCGAACTCGAGGCGAACGTTGCGGACCGCATCTCCATGAAGCGTCATCGGGACGTCGAAGGTCACCGTCCCCTCAGTGGCGTACGGTGCGGTAAACACCTCGCCACTGGGCAGATTATGCGAGTCGTAGACCACCGAAGCAGCGCTGTTGACTGCCGTTCGATCGTCGATTCGCATCGTGAGATCGGTGTCAGTCGAGACGAGCCGGACTTCCGAGCCGTCGTCGAGCAACTGTTTCAGTCTGGCCATCTCTTCGGCCAGTGACTCCCAATCTCGAAGAATCGCGTTATACGCGAACTCCTGGTACGCTTCGTAGGCCATGTTGGCTTGCTGGGCGAGCGAACGTGTCGGATGGACCGTCGACACCCATCGAGTATCCAGTCGCGTCTCGCGGATTCCAGCTCTGGCGCTGTTGTAGGCCTGCCGAGTTGCACCCGGAACATCCGCCGTTGCACTCGTGTTTCGACCGCCCCCAAGCGAGAGATACACATCTGCCTGTTCGACCAGTGCGAGTTCGTGGGCCGGATTCTCCTCGAAGTCGCCATCATGAGCTCGGAGATACGCGCGCGTGATCTCGCCGGAGCTGTAGGTTGCAAGCAGATTCGCGCCCCGACTGCCAAGCGTCTCGGCGACTGCAACCGCAAGCTCGTGGGCATCAGGCCCCACTGCGAGCACGACGTTATCGCCCGCCTCAACGCGAGCGCTCCAGTCGACCAGTACCTCGGCGTGTTTGCGAACGCGTTCGTCCATACCGGTTACTCTCGAGGGTGGCCACTAAACGCTCTCCGTTCGCCATCATACGTCAGTGTTCAGTTCACCGGCAAAACGATCGCCCGGGACGCAACAGCCGAAATCAACCCAGCGAAGACCAGGCGGTAGCTGAATCTTCGGCACCTTCCTGTTCACTGGAGCGGACAACCGACACAACAAGATCGCCGATTGGTGTCTCAGCGATAGTAAGAGCGAGTTGCAGCAGGTGCTGGCCAACCATCAACGTAAAGAGTACTCCGACACCGAAAACAGGCCAAACACCAAAGAACACGGGCGCGAGCAAAAAAGCGGTGGCAACGAACATGATGATCCTGGTGGCCTGGCTGCTCGCTGCCGAGGCGGCGTTTCGCAGCCAGTGAAGTCGCGGGTCCAGTACGATCACGTCCCTTTCTGGCGAACGATAGAGACAAGCAGAGTACCAAAAACGTCCGCAAACTGACCCGCAGGATCGGGGCCGGCTGCTGGTGTGGCGATTATCGACCAGACGGGCGCGAACACGACGAAGTTCATCGCAAACATGATGTTAACCACATCATATTGCGCCCGCCGACCGTACAGTTCCACAGAACAGTCACTGGCCAGAAACCGTAGCGCAAAGGCGAGGGCCGTTCCCGGAAAGACGAACTCTGTGCCGGCGATCGGAAATCGAGACTGCCAATCAGAAGGCAAGCACCTTCGACGCAGTCAACTGCGCTGTAACAAACGTCTCACGAACACTCGATGAACGCTACCTGGGTGATCTCTGCCCGCGGCGAGCAGACGTCTCTGAGTGGGTTCTGCAACAATGCGTCTTTCGGGCCCACCGACACGATTCGAGAGTCGTCTCAGATCTCGAGTCGCTTGTTCAGTCGGTTCACGCGTCGCATCGGAGCGCGTCTGAACCGAACGTATCACTCAACCGAAAATGGAATCGGCCGGTAGCAACCCTAAACCGTGACATCTCACGGTCATGAGAAATATTTAATCAGTATAAGCACACTTCTAAACGCAGAAAATAAGGCTTGAGAGGCGAATTTTCAGCTATTTCACTTACGTGTGTGTCTGGTTCTCGAGAGGACGAGTATAACACAACTGTTATACGTGGCGGGGCACACTCTTTGATTGCAATGGCGAAAGGAAACGTTGATTTCTTCAACGACACAGGCGGCTACGGTTTCATTTCGACGGACGACGCGGACGATGACGTTTTCTTCCACATGGAAGACGTTGGCGGTCCGGACCTCGAAGAAGGCACAGACATCGAATTCGATATTGAACAGGCCCCCAAGGGCCCCCGCGCCACCAACGTCACCCGCCTGTAATACGGCTTCTTACGTTCGGTAACGGGTTTCACATTCAACTATACATTCTTCAGACACCTACTTCGAACGCGACAGCGTTGCCTCGAGTTTGTTCGGGGCTGCGATGTCGATAGCGACGCTGGTTTCATTCCAGAGCCAGTAGTACTCTCTTACTGATACCAAGCCGATTGCTCAGTGTTGTTACTCTAGTTAGTCTTCCAAAACGCCTTTGCAACCGTTGATACGAGAACGATAACAAATAGTCGGTTAGTTGGTTTGTCTGTGTGGTAGCACAATGGACGATCTGACCGGATTTCAACGCGATCTCCTGTACGTGATCGCTGGGGCCGACCAACCGTCTGGCCAAGACGTAAAAGAAGAAGTCGAAAAATATTACAGTAGTGAAATTAACCACGGCCGGTTGTATCCCAATCTCGACACGCTGGTTAATAAAGCACTTGTCGAAAAGGGACAGCTCGACCGGCGGACAAACTACTACGCGATCAGCGATCGCGGACTCGAGCAGATCGAAGCCCGCAGAAAGTGGGAGGAACAGTATCTCGACTGAGGGTCAGACGGCTGTTACAACATATCCCACCCGCCTTACACTGCCCCACTCTCATCGCCATGGTCAGACGCCGACAGAACTCAAGCCGTGTATCCGCAGAATCCAGTGCCGTTGCGGATTTTATTACTTTGCCGGTTGTTCGAACGGTCCGCGACTCGCGCTCGAGTCGGTGTCTAACAGCTCGCGCTCGAGCACACATACGACACATACGTTGGACAGCGTTCATTTAAAAATCGAATCTTAAAACAGCTGCTGTATGGATATTGAGTATGAATGGAGGCGGCGAAACGGATTTCCCAGAGGCTCGCGCACTCCAGTACTCGCCGGAACGCAGGCAGGCTTATCTTCCGTGTTCGGGATGGGTACGGGAGGAACCCCGCCGCTGTGGCCGCCGTAACGCCGATCAACGGAATCGAACCGTCGTCAAACCGTAATCGGTGGTCTCTCTGACCGTGTGTACGTGTAGTCCAGTTTGCGTCCGGACCCGTTCTCGCGTCACGGATCCAATGCGATGTAATATGAATGTGTGGCTTGGCCGATTAGTGCTCGCGGACTCAACGCCTCGTTGCCTTGGCGCGTACATCCCGAGTCTATCGATCTCGTCTTCTACGAGTGGCCTCAGTGGTATCTCTTTTCCAAGTGGGTTTCGAGCTTAGATGCGTTCAGCTCTTACCCCGTGGTGCGTGGCTGCCCGGCACGTGCTCTTTCGAACAACCGGTACACCAGTGGCACCCATTCGTAGTTCCTCTCGTACTATACGAACGTTCTCGTCAGATACCTCACACCCCCAATAGATAGCAGCCGACCTGTCTCACGACGGTCTAAACCCAGCTCACGACCTCCTTTAATAGGCGAACAACCTCACCCTTGCCCGCTTCTGCACGGGCAGGATGGAGGGAACCGACATCGAGGTAGCAAGCCACCCGGTCGATATGTGCTCTTGCGGGTGACGACTCTGTTATCCCTAAGGTAGCTTTTTTGTCAGCAATTGGCCGCATCAAGCAGCCTAATTGGTTCGCTAGACCACGCTTTCGCGTCAGCGTCCGTCGTTGTGCCGGACACTGTCAGACTTCCTTATGCTCTTGCGCTCTTTCTCGGGTCTCCGACCCGAGTGAGGAAATCTTGGGGCGCGCTCGATATCTTTTCAAGCGCGTACCGCCCCAGTCAAACTGCCCGGCTACCAGTGTCCTCCGCCAGGAGTGAGAGTCGCAGTCACCATCGGGTAGTATTTCAATGCTGCCTCGGTGGCCCGCTAGCGCGGGTACCTGTGTAACGGCTCCTACCTATGCTGCACAATGGCGACCACGTCTCAGTGACAGCCTGCAGTAAAGCTCTATAGGGTCTTCGCTTCCCCTTGGGGGTCTCCAGACTCCGCACTGGAACGTACAGTTCACCGGGCCCAACGTTGGGACAGTGGCGCTCTCGTTGATCCATTCATGCAAGCCGCTACTAAAGCGGCAAGGTACTACGCTACCTTAAGAGGGTCATAGTTACCCCCGCCGTTAACGGGTCCTTCGTCCCCTTGTAAGGGGTGTTCAGATACCCGCACTGGGCAGGATTCAGTGACCGTACGAGTCCTTTCGGATTTGCGGTCACCTATGTTGTTACTAGACAGTCGGAGCGCCCGAGTCACTGCGACCTGCCTCTTCGCGAGGCAGGCATCCCTTATTGCGAACGTACGGGACTAACTTGCCGAATTCCCTAACGTCGGTTGCTCCCGACAGACCTTGGCTTTCGCCGCCACGAGTACCTGTGTCGGATCTCGGTACGGACAGTGTGCTCGCCTTTTCACGGGCTCTGGGTTGACCTGACTTGCGCTATCCTGCCGTTCGCTCGCTTCGTGCCATTACGGCTTCCACGAACTTTGACAGTTCGACTGGGCGAAAGCCCAGCTCAGGCGGCCCCAAAGCGTTGGCTTTGGATGCACACTGGCATAGGAATATTAACCTATTTCCCTGTTGTCAGCTTCGACTTACGGGCTGACTTAGGACCGGCTAACCCTCAGCTGATCAGCATTGCTGAGGAACCCTTACTCGTTCGGCCGTCGGGGTTCTAACCCGACTAACGCTGCTACTATGACCAGGATTTTCGTTACTGAACGGTCCACATGATCTCTCGACCATGCTTCCGCCCGAACAGAACGCCAACCTACGGGATCATCCGATCAAGGATGCCGCTAGGTCTCGGTGGTGGACTTGAGCCCCGATCATTTTGGGCGCCTCAAACCTCGGCCGGTAAGCTGTTACGCTTTTCTTAGAGGGTAGCTGCTTCTAAGCTCACCTCCCGGCTGTCTAGGGCTTGAGACCACCTTCGATCGCACTTAGTCCACACTTGGGGACCTTAACCCAGCTCTGGGTTGTCTCCCTCACGGTACACAGGCTTACCCCGCGCACCGGACTCCCTGCGTCAAACGGCGTTCGTAGGTTCGGAGTTGGACAGGGGGGCGCACTCCTCTCGGAGTGCGGTCCCCCAATCCGTTGCTCTACCCCACGAACTACCTCGGCAGAGGTCATGCTTCGACATGTTTCGGTTGGAACCAGCTGTTTCCGGACTCGATGGGCCTTTCACCCCTAGACGTAGATCACGAGAGGGTATTGTAGGACACCAACTCTAACAGGCCTCCACGTGCCTTTCGGCACGCTTCACCTTGTCCACGCCTAGATCGTCCGGTTTCGGGTCGTGCCCGTTTGACTCCCCGCGCTTGAACACGGTGACCCTGGTGCAAAGCACTGCGGTCATATCGGTTTCCCTACGCCTTCCCTGATGATCAGGTTAGACTCGTCAAACAGGCACACTCCCTGGTTCGTTTTTCAAAACGTACGACAGAACACCGGCTTCCCGTACGGCTTACTACAGGCTCGCGCCTGATTCATTTGATACGGGACCTTTCGTGCCCTGTCGCTCTATCGCCAACTGAGTTCACGCCCTATTGCACCTCCCTTTGTGGGGTGCTTTTCAGCGTTCGTTCACACTACTTGTTCGCTATCGGTCTTGAGGAGTGTTTAGTCTTCGCGGTCGATGCCCGCGATATTCACGAGGGATATCCAACCCCCGATACTCTGGAGCTGACTCGTTCCGTACTCGACGACACTACGGGACTGTCACCCTGTTTCGTGCTCTATTCCAAGAGACTTCCTGTCGTCTTTCGAGAAGTGATCGTCAGTCCGAACACCACATTGCCCGAAGGCTTCGGTTTGGACTGTGTCGCGTTCATTCGCCATTACTAACGACATCACGTTCGTTTTCTTTTCCTGTCGATACTAAGATGTTTCAATTCTCGACGTTCCCCATTGCGCGAAGCAATTGCGGTGGGGATTCCCATTCGGAGATCCCAAGTTCTTTGCCTCCGTGCGGCTCCCTTGGGCTTATCGCAGCTTGGCACGTCCTTCTTCAGCTCTCAAGCCGAGCGATCCACCAGCTGGCACAGTAGCCACGTTCATCGGATCGGCGTTGCGACAAAGTCGCAACGTATAGTGACCCGGGAACGGGTCCAGTGGACGCCTGGACTACACGTACACACGGTCTCATCTGCACGCCGGTAGACGGCCGGCCTGCATTGACCCTTCCCACCCACACTTACGCGGGGTGGTGCATCAGTTCAGTCGTACTCAATCACAATCCCGTCGCCCACTTAAGGGCACGGATCTGTGACCGGTACGAGTCATGGACCCACAGGGATTCGAACCCTGGGCATCCTCCTTGCAAAGGAGGCACTCTACCACTGAGCTATGGGCCCACGTCCGCCCAGACGGGCGGACAGAGATATACGTGTTAGCCTCGGTAGTTCTAAGGTGCCCGATCGGCCCAGCGATGGGTCAATCGAACGTGAACCGCGTAGCGCAAAACGCTACGACTTGTGGGCTGGGGCATCGCCCCAGTCCCGGTCTGTGGAGGTGATCCAGCCGCAGATTCCCCTACGGCTACCTTGTTACGACTTAAGCCCCCTTGCGAAGCCCAGATTCGACCGCCGTTGCGGCGGCCTCATCCGGACCTCACTCGGGTGCTTTGACGGGCGGTGTGTGCAAGGAGCAGGGACGTATTCACCGCGCCCTTCTGAGGCGCGATTACTACCGAATCCAGCTTCATGAGGGCGAGTTTCAGCCCTCAATCCGAACTACGACCACGTTTCGGAGATTAGCGTCCCCTTTCGGGGTTGCATCCCACTGTCGTGGCCATTGTAGCCCGCGTGTCGCCCAGCACATTCGGGGCATACTGACCTACCGTTGCCCGTTCCTTCCTCCAGTTTGGCACTGGCAGTCTACCTAATGTACCCAGCTACCACAAGGGTACTGCTGGCAATTAGGCATGCGGGTCTCGCTCGTTGCCTGACTTAACAGGACGCCTCACGGTACGAGCTGACGGCGGCCATGCACCTCCTCTCAATGGCTCAGGTAAGCTCATCACACTGACCGTCACTGCACATTGTCGATGCTGGTGAGATGTCCGGCGTTGAGTCCAATTAAACCGCAGGCTCCTCCGGTTGTAGTGCTCCCCCGCCAATTCCTTTAAGTTTCATCCTTGCGGACGTACTTCCCAGGCGGTCTGCTTCACGGCTTCCCTACGGCACAACACAAACTCGTAGTTTGTGTCACACCTAGCAGACATCGTTTACAGCTCGGACTACCCGGGTATCTAATCCGGTTCGTGACCCGAGCTTTCGTCCCTCACCGTCGGATCCGTCTTCCAGAGGCGCTTTCGCCACCGGTGGTCCGTCCAGGATTACGGGATTTCACTCCTACCCCAGACGTACCCCTCTGGTCTTCCGGTCCCAAGCCGAGCAGTTTCCACCGGACGCCTGTGTGTTAGGCACACAGATTTCCCGATAGACTTGCGCGGCCAGCTACGGACGCTTTAGGCCCAATAATAGCGGTCATCACTCGTGCTGCCGGTATTACCGCGGCGGCTGGCACCGGTCTTGCCCAGCACTTATTCTACCACCTCCTTACGGTGGTGAAAAGCGAGGACTATATGCCCTCGCACTCGGAGTCCCCTTATCGCACTGGCGTGCAGTGTAAAGGTTTCGCGCCTGCTGCGCCCCGTAGGGCCCGGTATCTTGTCTCAGATACCGTCTCCGGGCTCTTGCTCTCACAACCCGTACCGATTATTGGCACGGTGGGCCGTTACCCCACCGTCTACCTAATCGGCCGCAGCCACATCCTATGGCGCCTGAGCGTTTCGGATTCCCAGCAGTTCCAGCTTGGGAATCGTATTCCGGATTGGCCTCAGTTTCCCGAGGTTATCCGGATCCATAGGGTAGTTTGGCCACGTGTTACTGAGCTATCTGCTACGAGTACAAACTCGTACAACTAGCATGGCTAAATCGGACTCCAATAGCAATGACCTCCGGCAGGATCAACCGGAATGCTATCTACTCCCAACTGTTGTTGGGAGGGTTCATTTGGCGGTGAATGTTCGAATACACACTCACACATAAATGGGTCCACGTTCGGTGACCACGATCGACGACCGATCAGGCGTCACCGAACTACCAAGGCTAACATCAGACCCCATCTATACGGCGGACCGCAGGTGTGGAGTCCTCATCTTCTGCGTACTATATCTGTAGACCCGGGTCAATACATAAGGGCTTCGAACCTTAACTTCAAAGATAGTCAGTACCAAGCGAGTATATGAAACGGACTTTCGTCTAATATATAACCATCTCGTTGGAAGATCGACAAGTCGCTCGAACTCCAAGCGATGGTTCCGTCGGGGTAAAATGAGCCAGTTCGTACAGACCACTCAACGGCTGCACAATCTGTTTTCATGGGCCCTGACGGGACTGGACTCTTGGCTCGTTGCTATTGTTGAGGTTTCGTCAATCATGGTTATAGATCTGGTAGGTAGTCGCGTCGCTGATTTGCCTTTTCGCGGGCGTTTCGCCGGTCATAGTGGCGATCGAGGATATCGTCGCTCGCATCGAGTCGGTCACCGACGACTCGACGGGGCACGTCCTCGCGACGGTAGGCCGTTACCCGGCCACTCCGTACGTCGTGGGGTGACCTCGAGGACGGGCACTTACTCGCGCTCGTGTAGGTGGTCGCCTCGCAGTCCTTTGGGTCGCGATCGTGGGGACAGTCCTCGCCGCGCCAGCATGGGCGAGTCACTCCGTACATCGTATCTCGAATCGTCGAGACAGTTGGACGGCCATGGCCTGTCGTCAGAAGTGGATCACGTCCGTGGCCGTCGGTCACGTCCTTCCGGGGACCATCGATGTAGTCCTGGAGAACGCCAGCGACGTGACCACTGATCGTATTCCATCGCTCGCCCTTCTCGCCTTTCTTGAGTGGGGTATCCGTTTCCGGGCGATGAACGAACTGCAGGCCGGGCGAACCGACCCCGAGATCACAGTCTCGAAGATCGATTGCACGTATCCCTCCTGCACGCGCGCCCGTGTGCCACAGAAGCAGTAGGGTAACGTGCTTCCGCGAGGCGTAGTGGTACCGTTGCAGGTAATCGAGTATCTCGACCGCGCGCTCGGGCTCGAGGGTCGAGTCGCTTACACCCTCGCTCGCCGAGACAGTCGGGAGCGGCACCTTTGAGAACAGGTCTTCCGGAACCGCATTGATGTCTGCACAGAACCGAAGGAACGCACGCAACGTCGCCAGCTGCCCGCGCAAGGTAATCGTCGCCACTTGCTCGCGGCCCTCGCCGTTACCCTCTCGTCGCCAAACGCGGTAGGCATAGAGATCGCGACCCGAGAGATCGTTCAGGTTCTCGATCTCCTCTTCGGCACACCACTGTGTAAAGGCCTCAAGGCGGTAGACGTGCGACGGGAGCGTCTGGTCGCTTAGTTCGTCTCGCCGACCCTCGATATACATCTCGACGGCCTGCTCGGGGCCGATCGGTTCAAGATCGGAACTCATTCCGATCTCTCGCGATTACCGGCAGCTACCGGAGTTTGTAATCGGTCTTCGTTAGTCAAAGTCGTCCAGGCCGTGGGCTGTGGACCGCGGCCTAATCGGTACGGTCGAGCGAGGGCTTTATGCCCCGTAGTATCGTGGAATTGCATGCTTCCGTAGTTAGGTACGGGAGCCAGGCGGGCTGGTGCTGGAACACCGAGTCCGCGTTTTCAGGTGAACCCACACGGCGACCGGTGGGTCCATTGGGCTTCCGGTATCGTCACCGAAACACCACGTCCACTTATAATTATCTAACCGTACGTTATTGTCTGGAGTAACAGAGCGTACTATAGCTTAATCAACCAGTATTGATAAAATGCGGCGCTGTACGGTTCCTGTATGCGAAGACCAAGGGTGCCGTGGATGACACAAGCTGATGACCGAATCCTCGAGACCCTTGCGGATAGTGAACTAATTCTCTCACCGCATGTTCTCTCGGTCAATATCGACTACTCAAGACACTATCTGAGCACACGGCTCGGAAAACTTCGCGACGCTGGATTAGTCGAGCGTGTCGACGACGGTTTGTATCGAATCACCGACCACGGACGGGCGTATCTCAATGGAGACCTCGAGGTTGAGGACTTGGTGTGACCTTCATGGTCGAGATAACAGTAACAGGACTGGAACGTAGTAAGTGATCGCTCCTCGAGGCAGTCGCCCTCAAAAATAGCAGCTACTCGCTGGGTTCGGTCGTTCCAGTCGGTGTGCGATATCGCGGCTGGAGCCCAAGGGATCGCGCGGCGTCAGCCGAGATCGTCACCATTCGCTCGCCGGACGTGACTGGTTCCTTCGCCACGTCTTCGATCAGCGCGGCCAGCTCATCGCGATAGGACTTGTCGCGTTCCTCCTGAATCTGGACCGTCTCTTTCGTTCGCTGGTGGATCGCCCGATTTGCGAGATACGCCAGGACGAACAGTTCGCGAACTTCGAACGGAGCCTCGTCGAGATACCACGGCAACGTGAAGTCCTCGAGTCGCGCCTTCGGCCCAACTGGCGCACCGAGGACGGCAAGCGTTCGGCCCAAGACCGAACCGGCGGCCGTCGGTCGAACCTCCGTTGCTCGCGAGTCGTCATCCTCGTGGTAGAACTCGTGCTCCACCCCGACTCCGTCGAGCGCGTCGATCACGTGCGAGCGGTGATCGCGATGGTTCAATGCGAAGGAGGGAGTGAACGTCTCGGTGGCGATCGAGCCGCCGGAGAAGACGTTCGCGACGAGCGTATTCAATGCGAGAAACGTCCCATCTTGCATGGTCGCATCTAACCAGCCGTAGTCGCGGGCCACCTCGATCCCGCGGGCGGCATCCGGCTTCCCACCGTCGGTCCACCCACGAACGCGCCCACGTGGTAACTCCAGCGCATTCGAGATCGCGTAGGAGCCTTTGTCCGGATGCTGACTCGCATACTGCATCACAGCCTGGTAGTCGAGGACGGCCGCCCACGGATCACTGTATGCCCCGCCGTCGTAGGTGCGCGCGAGGTCGCGCTCGTCGACTACGGGGGTGTCCCAGTCCATACTGGGTTTCAGATGTGAGACTTCAAATACGTGTTGTATTGTTGAATAGTCGGAAAATCGCAAGACGGCGTGGCTTCAAGGGGGTGCTGTAGGGTCTCTAACCCCGCCTAATTATCAGTTCTGAAAGTGTCCCAGAACGTTCTTTTCACCAATACGTTGTACTTTGGGATAATTATATATATGCAGTCTTCTCTGGCTGCAAGTAGCACCGCAACGACGAGACGGCACCGCTGAGGGGCGATTTGTCGCTCCCTCGAGCGGCATCGGGTTGCCACTGTGGCACTCGAGCAAAGTCATCTCACTGTTGCGGGTGCGTGAAAACGCAAATCCAACTATGGATCTCACAAAATATCGAAACAAGTTGATCGGAAGCGAAGACGAGCGAGCTGTATCGCCCGTCATTGGTGTCATTCTCATGGTCGCGATAACGGTGATTCTCGCGGCTGTGATCGCAGCGTTCGTGCTGGACATCGGTGACCTTGATGATGGTGCACCGAACGCTCAGATCAGCTATGACACGAACTCGAATTATGATGGAGACAATGACCTAGGTACACTCTCGCATGAGGGTGGTGACGCAGTTAATACTGAAGATATCGAGATCCGAATCGATGACGGAGATACCACATACACGCTAAATGCGGATAACAGCTTCGATCACAACAGCGATGGAGAGACTCAAATCGACAATAGTGATTTCAATAGTGGCGGGTCTTTCGAGGTCGGTGATTCGGTGGATATAGATGATAATGCAGGTAATATTGGTACTACGACCGATTACGAGATAACAATTGTTCATAATCCTAGTAACTCGGTCATCTTTGACGGAGAGTTTACGGCTGCTGGGAGCTGAAATGATGATGGATTTAAAACCAATCCGGAATAAATTAGTCGGAACCGAGGACCAGCGGGCAGTGTCGCCTGTCATCGGTGTCATTCTCATGGTCGCCATAACGGTTATTCTCGCGGCTGTGATTGCAGCATTCGTGCTGGACATCGGCGATCTGGACGATGATGCGCCAACTGCGCAGATAAGTTACGATACGAATTCGAACTTCGGTGATGTAGAAGGCGGCGATGTAGAGGATGATAGACTAGCTACATTTAGCCACGACGGCGGGGACGAAATCAACACTGACGAAATTACAGTGCGGATTGATGGAGATAGCCTTGATGCTGATGTCAACTTCGGTGATGGAAGAACAGATGGGGTTGATGCTGGTGGCTTCCACGATGAAAACTTCGGTGTTGGTGACTCAATAGACGTGACTGATGCTGGAATAGACGGTGACAGTGGTGAGGTTGCTGACGATACTTCGGCAATTAAACCTGATGAGAACTACGAGGTTACAATCATTCACGAACCCAGTAGTTCAATTATCTTTGAAGGAGAGTTCAACACACCAAGCTACGATTACGCGGGATCGTAAGCAATCTAAACTGATGATTCAGTTCCAGTACTGAATGGTGTTTTGACTGACCCTATTTTTCTATGCTTGTCACTAACTCGAGCGCCCATTCTCCCTCACCCACATGCCGAATATGAACGTGATGTTCGCCCTCAAGTCGCCCGTCCTCGTCTAACAACCCCTCGAGACGCACATCGTCTTTCGGGAGCGTGATCCCGACCGAATCCTGATCGAGCTGGCGGAGTTTGTTCAATGCCATATCTGGCGGGCAACCCCCCATCTCATAAAAGTTGGTGACTGACGGGAAACCCGAGGTGTTCCCGAGGTTTTCCTGACATTTTCGTCACGGCGGGGAAACCGGCTGGTCGTATGGCATTAAGCCTCCCGCAGAAGTACGTCCCTGACTCGGTTCGTCAGGAAGACGGTATCGACTTGACAGACAGTATTCTCGCCCCGCTGTTCGTGCTGGCGTCGTTCTCGATCGGCGCGGTCGGCACGCTCCAGTTCAGCGCGCCGCTCGACGTGGCGCTCACGGACTCACTCTATTCGGCCCACGGGACGGACATCACCTACGCGTTCATCCTCTCGATCTCGATTCTCGTGGTCGGCTGGTTGACCAACGAAAGCACCCCCGAGGACTGGACCGACGTCGAGACCGTCGTTGTGCTCCTGGCGGTGCTGTTGAACGTGCTTGGGGCGCTCGTCCCTGCGATGCAGGTCACCCTCGAGAGCATGTGGTACGTCGGCTGGTTCACCGTCTTTCTGAACGGAGCCGCGTTCTACGTCATCGCCTACAAGTAACCCGGAGGACACACCATGTATTTCGATATTTTCAGCGACACGACGGACTGGTATCGCACATCGACTTTCAGCGGCATCGCGGGGTGGCTCTGATGCGAGTGCTCCGCAGACTGCCGCTGTCGGACGTCGGGCACGAGATACTCGAGGCGGTCGGCGTCCTCACGCTACTGGGGTGTGCGTTCGTACTGTTGCTGTTCGTGCTCGGGGGTGGATCGTGATGTCGGCCGACGATAGCCCACAGCCCACCGCCCATGATCTCGAGCTGCCGAGCAACGCGATCGCGCGACGGTCGTTTATGCAACGGGTGGGTGTCGGTGCCGCCGCGATCACTGCGGGGACGGCCTCGAGCACGTCGGCGGCTGCCGAAGATGACGAGGACGACGAGACCTCAAACTGGGACTACGTTCGTGATGGAACGAACGGGGTTCATATGCTCCTGACTGGGCGGTATGCGACTCGAGCATGGGGCAACTATCAGGACGCTCAAGACGAGGCGTTGCACGAGGAGATGTATGCCACGGCCCGCGAGATTGAGGAGGACAGACAGAACGCCTTCGACTCGCTCGAGAACGATTTGACCATGCTGTCGGGGTGGATTCGAGATAACGTTGCCAACGAATTGGCGAACGTGGCGGCTACTGATGGCTCGATCGAAGAGATGCACGATGCGTCTAAAGACGTGGTGCGCGACAATATCTCGAACTCTATACAAAATCTGTTCAATGTCTGGGTAACTGATTTCGAGAAGACTGCGAAAGCGATCTATGAGGTTGATATGAGCGGATACGAGCCTGATCCGCATATGTTCTTAGCTGGGATCGCGTCATTTGATGGAGTCAGTGGTGGATCCCTAACAGATCAAGAAAAACAGTACTACGACAAGTGGACGTATTACCATACTGACGGCGCTGAGGGAGACGAACCGCCCGATGCAGAAGAAATCAACACCGTCAGTTTATCACTGCCAAACGGCGACTCAATAACGCTCCCGGTAGACTCATACGTCGATCACTACCGAACAGGGACTTCCTTATTCCCGTTCGCAGAGGCCTCAGATCCTGATTGGGGAGACACAGATAACGTCGATGGGAGCAGCGATTACGAAAACTGGTACGAACTCGCACATAAAGTAGTCAATCCGAACGACTATACTTATCAAGATGACTTTGTCGGAACTGAAATCGAAGACCTTACTGACGAATATGAAACGATTTCGCGCATCGGGATCTATCCCTATGATGCGACTGACGACGATCGCGCTGATATTCTGGACGCGCAACGGTTTACCAATATCCACAAAAGCCTGCTCGAGTTGCTCGAGCAGGAACTGAGCCACGCCGAAACGCTCGTCGATAATCTTGGGCAGGCGATGCTCGACGGCGAAGTCAGTTACCACGACGTTGCGTCAGGTCAGGCAGTGCTCGATGCGGCTGCCGATCTCGACGACTGGAACGATGCGGCGATGTTTTTCCGCCAGGTCAACACGCCCGAAGGAGAGCATGCCGCGGTCGTGGAACTCGAGAGCGGTGTCGAACTCGAGGGCGCACTGTTCTGGACGGCCCCCGATCCCGAGCGCGGTATGCCCGTCGGTGAGTGGATCGAACCCGAAGACGAACTCGGCGAGATCCACATGGGCGCAGAAGTCCGCGACCTCGATGGATACGACGGTGACGACTGGGACGAGGACTGGGTTGGCGTGACGAAGCTCACCCAGCCGTTCCGTATCAACGGACTCGATGGCGGGCACGACGGTCCACTGATGTTTGACGAGACAGAGCTCCCGGATCCACAAGACACCGAAGCGATGCTCGAGCGCATCCGCGATGCCTACGAGCGCGAGCGCCAAGCCGAGGAGGATGCCGAGATTACGATCAATCTCGACGGCGGTGACGGTGGTGGCGGCGACCCACTGTTTGACTTCGACAACCCGCTCGATTCGGACGGGGCGGAGTATCTCGGACTCGGCCTTATCGGTGTCGTCGTGCTGGCGGTCATCGGGATTGTGACTGACCTCATTCCGGGGCTGGGTGACTGACCGTGCAACGTCTTCTCGTCTTTTCGATGGTGGCAGCGGTGGCACTGGCGATGGGCATGGGCGTTGGGCTGACCGCAGCTGACGAGGACTGGCCGACCGATCAGGACGACCTCGAGCGTGGCGACGTGCTCGAGGCGATCGAGCAGGACCGCGAGGACGTGCCAGAGGATGCCCGGACGGCGATCAACAACTGGGCAACGGACAACCCGGACGAACTCACCGACGACGAACGTGAGACCGTCCGCGACTGGTTGCGCGACGAGCCAGCAGAGATCGACGCTCCCGAAGAGTTCGAGGTTGAGTTCAGCGGCGGCGTGTGGATCACCGACTACTCGCTCGAGGACGGCGAGGCAACGATCACCTTCGAAACCAGTCGCTACCAGCGAGTGACAGTGTCGGATGCGCTCGCGGGAGTCGATCAGGATGGCGCTGTGCAAGTGCCGAGTGAAACCTACGAACTCGAGCGCGGCGAAACGACGATCTCGACAGACGTGCGCGAGATGCGCGGCTCGTCAACGGTCGGCGTTACAGTTAGCGACACCACAGTCAGACTCTCGACAGAGATGCAAGCGCCGGAGCAACAGGACGAGAATCCGTTCCGGCACTTCGGCGGCGAGAGCGGACTGTTCAGCGGGATTCTCATGACCGTTGGGCTGGCCGTCGTCGGCACGGCACACGTACTACGCTCTGAAGACAGCGGGGTGATCGAAGCATGACCGAAACGAGCGGCACGTTCGGCTCCTGGAGCGACCGACTGACGTACCTCGCAGCCGAGAGCCAGCTGATCGTTTTCGGGCTCATGGTCTCACTCGGTGGCGCGCTGGTGCTCATCCGGCCGTCACTGCCGGGTGTGCCACCGATCGCCTACGGCTGGTTCGCAGCCTTACTCCTGCTCGGACCGCCGCTGCTGGCGCTGTTCGTGACTGGAGCGCGGAAGCTCAGACAACGGCGGATGGTCGAGGTTCACCACATCAACGCCGTCGAGGACGTTCGGCGGAAGCTCTACGTCGAGCCGAAGGTGTGGGACGAGAAGGTGATCGAAGGTCCAAGCCCATACCGAGTGAACGACGACGAGGCGTTTGAAGTTCGGGAGTTCGACTGGCAGGAAGACACCGAGACGCTGGTCGTCACTGGCTGTTACTTCTCACAGCTGTCGGACTCGAAACTCGTCACGGTCAAAGCCATGCTCGAGGACATCCACGGCGAGCTGGTCGAGACGGCGATCGCCTACAACAAACTCCGCGGTCGAATCTCGAGGATGGGTATCGAGATCGAACGCGACACGATCAACGCGCACGCGGAGGCGGACGAGCGCGGGTTGATGACCCAGAAGACGAGCGTCAAGGAACGGTTCGAAGCGGCCGAAGACGATGCGAACGAGTGGTCCAGCGACGAGATCAGCGACCTCGGCGAGTACGAACAGGAGTTCGACCCGGCCGACCCTGATCCCGTGACGATCGATCAGGGAGCGATGGGCATGGGCGATGGGCAAGCAGCAACCGACGGAGGACACGAATGAGATACATCCACGACGGCACGGTACGGAATCGAACAGTTGAGCCACCGAAAACGTTTGTCGGAAGCGAGCCGGTCACATCGGCCCGGAGAAACGGCTTCGGGAAGCTGTTGTACAAGCTTCGAAGGACCGAGAAACCGCTGCTCGTCGGTCACGAAAGCGACCGCTGGAGGTGGACCGATGACTGACGACAACGCACTCCACGTCACGGGCGAAGCACGAGAGTACCAGGACGGATTCGGTCAGCGAGAGAACCGCGAGATCGCCGATCACGGTGGCATCGTCAGAGACGAATCGATCTCTCGAGCGATGTCGATCCGGTCGATTCACTACGAGCCGACCGCGGCCGATCGGCCCGACAAGATGCCCGGCCAGAGCAAAGACCTCGAGAAACACCGTCAAATTCGGATGGTCGAAGGGACTGAAACCTTCCGTAGAGCGATGGAGAACGGCGATATGCCGACAATCAAGCATCTCGTCGGCGATACATCGAAACGCGCGGACGTGAGCGGACTGAAGGCGATCGGCAAAGTCGACGAACTCGTGAACGGCCCGGCTCCGGTCATCGTCGTCTTGGGCGAGATGGGGGCGGGTAAGACCGACTTCGCGTGTCTGCTCGCGCAGCGGTGGCGAGCGCTCCATCAGGAGAACTCGCTGCTCGGCACGAATATCCAGAGCTTAGAGGAAAAGAATCGCTGGGTCGACGACGACGGTGACGTCCAGGACGGCTGGATCGGCGACTACGGCACCCTCATGGAGTGGGTCGAACAGGACGGTGATCCGCTCAAGCACAGCCAGCGAGACAAGCTGTTCATCGGTGACGAGTTCTCGAGTGCTGCCAGCGGCAGCGGCAAGCAGGGATACGAGACGCGACAGAAAATGGCACCGCTGGTCTACAAGATCCGCAAGTACGGCGGGGCGCTGATCTACATCGCACACGGCGAGCGCTCGATTCATCCGATGCTCTGGCGCGTTGGGACGATCGTCAAGAAGGTCTCGAGAAAGAAGGCCGTCATCGCCGACTCGATTCGGAACGCCCAGCTGGCAGACATCGAAGGCGAGATCGAAGGCGTTCCACCGACGGACTTCCGATACAACACGAAAGAAGCGAGCGACTGGAGCTGGTCGGAGTACGGCGAGGAAACGGACGACCTCGAGGCAGATCAGGCGGCGAAGATGACCGCGATCTGGACGGCAATTCGGTGCAAAGAAGAGGGAATGACCGACCGTGAAACCGCTAAATTCGTACCGTACAGCCACGGATGGGTCAATTCCCGGTGGAACGAACACCGCAAGGACGGCAAACACGTTGAGACGCTTGGCAAGGTCGAAGAGGTAATCGCATGACGGCAGCGGGTTGGATAGCTGGTTACGGTTACACACCCCCCTTTACAGTAGCTATGGGCGCGGCCCGACAGGGCCGCGTGGCTACGCCCATCGCCTGCATTCCGTGTGACATAGCTGGCGGAGAAATAAATAAAGACGCGCGACGAGCGCGTAGGATGTGATCGGCATGGCTGTCGCCTTCCGTTATCTGATCGACGTTGCTCGGTTCGCTGTTGTCGATCTGGCCCACGAACTTCGGATGGATTACGAACGCGGTGTCTTCTCGAGACAAACGCTCGCGATCATCGGCGGCTCGAGCACGGTCGCGATCGCGTCGATCACGACGGCCGCATACGGACTGGGGATTAGCGCGCTGCTCTTCGCGGCGTTCGTTACCTGGTCGAGTGCTCGAGCTGACCGGCGCTGGCGAGACGAACGGAGGACACCGTGAACCGATCGAAGCGAGCCAACCACTTCGGAACGATCTGCGAAAAGCGCATGGCACGGAAGCGTCGGTTCGATCTCGAGCGCGCCAGCTGGCACGACGCTCGATTCCAGAACGGTACGCCAGTCGAGATCAAATCAACGATGCTCGAGCACGCCGACGGCCAGCCGGGCAACTTCAAAGTCTACCGAGCGTATCACGAGAAGCTTCGGCGGGCGGACGGCTGGTACTGCTTCGTGGTCTACAAGCCTCACGGCCGCAGCGGGTTGACCGTCGTCAAGGACAAGATGGTTCGAGCGGGCGATCTCCCGCTGCTCCGGTGGCACGGCGGCGGCGATCACCGTGGGACCCAACAGGCGAAGATCGCAATCGGTGACGTGTTTTAGCTCCCCTCTGTCAATTCTGCTCACGCCTTCGGTGTAGATTCCGCTATTTGTGAACCAACAGAGGCCAGTCAAGGCGTTCAAGGCGCTCTTGTTCGCCTACAGGAAGCTATAGAAAAAAGGATAGCAGTCCAACACGGCACAAACCGTCGATATACTTAAGCGATCACTGTTTGGTAGATTCAGAAAAGATGGAGAAATCGGCATTTCTCAGGGATGATAACGCCGTTTCGCCGGTAATTGGAGTTGTGTTACTTGTCGGCATATCTGTTATGACTATGGCTCTTGTCGGCTCTCTTGTTCTTAGTCAGGGAGGGATCGTCCAGCCCACACCAGACATCGACGTGGACTATGTCGAGCAGGAAGATGACAATGTTTCGATGGTCGTCACATCTCTCATCGGCACCTCTTCTCTCGATGAAGATGACTTCGAGATCCGGGTAGACGGACAGGAAGCCTGTGGTGCATGGGATAGTTCCAACGGAGTCGGTGTCGGCGACACGATGAACATCACAGGATACGCTGACGGAGGTAGCTGTACAGAACTCGATGAGACAAGTTCGATTGCTGTGATTCTGGATGAAGGCTCACAGTCAGAATTGCTCAGCACCTATGACGTGAGAGATGAAGACGCTGGCGAAGGTGGAGAAGGCGGAGAAAGCGGAGAAGGCGGAGAAAGTGGAGAAGGCGAATCCACCTTTACGGTCTCCGTGAACAGCTATGACGAGACTGTAACTGAAGGTGAGCAAGTAGTCTTCGACGCGACTATCGAAAACACTGGTGAGGAAACAGACTCTCAGAATATCGAACTAGAGATTGTAAATGACGAAACCGGTGAGTCCGAAGTCATCGACCAGACAGAGGTTGAGCTGTCGAGCGGGCATTCAACGGATATCGAACTAACCTGGGAAACAGACGATGGCGATAGCGGCGAAGATGATCAACGGTCGTATCCGGCGACAGTTAGTAGCGGAGATTATAGCGAGACAGGGTTAGTCATTCAAGTTGAAGATGACGAGAGTACAACCGATGAGCCGGTTTCGTTTGACGTCCTAACAGTGGATGTTAGCGAGTTTAACCAAGGCCAAGACGATGACGTAACGATCGATATCGAGTACGAACTAAGCGGTGAACCGGATAATGCGGACGTCGAAATCGCTGCAGAGTTCGATCATTCAGACAACAGAGCGAGTGAAGAGGTTCAAAATCAGGATGGTACCATTTCGTTTGCTCTGGAGCCGCAGAACCAGAACGATGAGATAAACGTCGAAGGAGTAATTGACGGCAAAGAATGCAGTGCAGATGGAATCGAGATCGGCAGCAGTGGAATAGACGTTTGCTGATCTTACTCTAAACCCAAGACCATACTTCTTACTCGGTTCTTGCGCGGACTTCAGTATTGATCTCAAAACTCACGGCTCGAGTACTCAGTGTCTCGGCGATCTCCCGGCGCTGCTCGAGCGTGAGATCATCGCGCTCGAGGACCTGCTGAATCGCACGGACGAAGTGAGGGACATCATCGCAGGCACTGACCACGGCTTTCGTCCTGTTACAGTCGTAGAAGTCAGCTGCTCGCTCGATCGCGTCTCGTCGATACGCGTAGTCGCCGTCGGTTCTGATTCGCATGCTCGTACACACGACCCCCGAAATCCTAGTTTTTTCGGCTCACTCAATGGCCCACATCGGCCCAAAACGGGGGTGACCTGTCGGCCCATCGTAGATGAATCCCGGCTCGAGGTGGCGATCGACTCGCAATATGCACACGGCGTTTCCGATCTCGTGTGCATATTCGGGAAACGGATTCTGTCGACGTGCAACCCCGTAGATGTCGAGAAAAAGAGCCGCTAAAACCCTACTCCTGACCCAGGTCCTTAATCAAGTGTTTGATGACATTCGGGTCGAATTCAAGCGCACCAGGATGTTCCTCATGGATTTTTTCTATGACCTCCTCTGGCGATAAATCACTCTCCTTCTCGTGAAATTCTTGAATTGCAATATTAATCATCATCGCATACCATCCAGCATTCAGGTTTAAACGCTCTACAGTTTCACCGTGGGGTCTCTGATAATTGTCCGAATGCACACCTAGCAGAGCAAATCCCCGAGAACTCGTACGCAACCCTCCTGTAGCCGGATTCTTCAAGGTTCGAGGCCCTGCTACAATTGGAGAACCACTCATCCCTGGATACATCATCGCATCTGTGATGAACTTGGGTTGCCGTTGAAAAGCAGCACCGAAGGGCGTAGATATCCTAGCATCTCTAAGAAGTGGGAAATATGACCCACTATCTAATAATCCATCAGGGTATCCTATTACTAAGACCACATCTCCTCCTGAAACAATATCATCACCCCGCATAATCATTTCTGGAGTGAATGCAGTACTCCCTGTTTCTATATTTGGAGAACTAGTGTTGATGTATTCAGAAAAATCTGATAGTCTTTGATTTATTGGTATAACTGCTATATCTATATCATAATCCAATGACTCATTTAGAGGAGGTTCAAACCAATCTTCACCAATTCCATCTTCTACTGAAATCGTGATCCAATTTATAGACTCCATGTCACCAAAGTCACGGATAAAAAAGCGGATCTCCTCCGCCGGTTCGCCTTCTTCTGGTGAGAGGACGTGTTTGTTAGTTACGATATAGGTCCGGTCAAGGAGGTTGTAAAAGAAGCCAGTCCCAAAATCAGCACCATTATTGACCTTAAGTATCGTTACCGTGGAAAATACGGGATTCATGTTATTCATCTTATTCTATCTCAGTGTCTCCAAGTACTACAAACTATAGGTCAAAATGCAAAGTTGCACGGGGGGATCACTGACCTAGGTTTCGCCTGCTTCAACTGGAGATCCGCGTGCGGAGGCAGGGGCGGGGCGATGTAATTTTTTGGCTCAGTCCCCTTGGGGACACCCGCCAAGGGGGCTTTCGCGCGCAGCGCGAAACGACCCCGCTGCGGTTGCGGTGCGATCGCCGTGCCGACCCCGCTCTCGAAGAGTGAACAACAACTACAGTTGGACAGTAACACATCTAACACAATCTGAATTGCTGAAAAGAAGTGTCGGGCGAGTGTTGCCACTCAGAGGGACGGCGCTACCAGTCGGGCGCGAGCTTCCCGAGCGGACGGGCCGCAGTGTCGCCTTCCGGTGACTGCCAAACCATGTGGATTCTCGCGAAGCCAGCCGGATCGTTACCCGACTTGCGCCACTTCTCGATCGCCTCACGGGCGACTCGCTGAGCGTTTTCGTAGCTGTTGCCTTTCAGCATCGAGAGAATCGTATCGACACGGAGCTTCTTCGGATTCCCAGCCTCGTCGAACTCGAGGTCGGCACCGTTCTCTGCGAGCCACTTCTGAAACGGCGAGAGTTCTGCAACGTGGTCGGCCAGGCCCATGATGTGTTGCATCCGATCGGCGTAGCTCTCGATCGCGTACTCGGCCGACTCGACGAGGCCGCGAAGTTCCTCGCGATACTTCCGGGCACGGAACGAGATCTGCCCTTGATCCAGTTCGAAGATGTCACCGAGGTCTTGGATCGCTCGGTAGATCGTCGCGGGATGCTTGCCCAGCTGGTCGGCGAGATCGTCGACCGTGCCACCGCCGTCGGTCGCAACTGTCTCGGTAACATCCCGAGCTGTCTCGCCCATGTCTCGCAGCGTCGTCATCAACAGGTGGTCCGACTTCGCCTCGAGGCGTGGCGTCGGATCATCGTACAGTTCCACTAGATCGTCTCGAGCCACAGCGTCGAAGTGATCATCCGGAATGTACACGCCGTTCCCGTCAGGACCAAGCGGGATGTCTTCCCAGTGGAGCGCGTTCAACAGCGTCTCCTCGATCTGCTCGGTCACGTCGTGGCGATCGGCCCACGCCCATGCCTTCTTGTCGTTCATCGACTTGTTCACCAGCACCTCCACCTTCGGATGGTAGGACGGGTGATCTTTCGAGACCGCATCCGGATCGGCCAGCTGGTAGATCTCGAGCTTTCGTCCGTAGGTGTGGCCCGGCATGAGCTTCCCAGCCGAGGCTGGGTTCAGAAACAGCCGGTTCTGGTGATTGACGATCTCCTTGTTGTCGATGTGGAGCTCGGCTTTGATTCCCTCCAGGTCGGAAAGATACAGCGCGACCTTCTGGAGCACCCCGGCCGACGAGAGCTTTTCCGCCCACTCCCGTCGAATCCGGACGTAGCGCTCGTACGCCCACATCCGACTCGCCGCGTGGGGTTCGGTCCGGAAGTATTCGGGATAGATCCGTTCGTTTGCGTGCTCAAAGATCGCCGCGTAGAACTCCGGCAGCAACTCGAGCCCGCGTTCGGGTTCGATGTTACTAGTGTGGAACTCGACGTCTACACCGTCGACATCGCCGACCTGATTCTCCCACGGGAGCTGTATCGGATCGCCAGTCTCCCAGTGGCGCATGTTCGGAAACCGTGGCGAGATATTGTACGATGCTTTCCGCTCGCCTCGCCCACGGCCTTTGATGTCCCACTCGTACAGCCGCTCAGCGTTGATTCCGTCCGACAGTCGCGGGGCGAATCCGGACTTGCTGTAGCTTACCTCCAGGTGCCACGGCTCGCCGTCAACTTCGATGTCCAGTTCGAGATAGCCCTCGAACGGCGCACCGAGCATCACTGACGAGAGCGCATCGTACGGCCCGCGGCCCCAGTCGGCCCACTTCCAGCGCCCCTCTACCTCGTGCGGTGTCGTTTCGACTTGCGACACCGCTACTCACCTCCCTCGCTCTCGAGCAACCCAGTCAGCACCGAAACCGGGTTCCACCACGTCGCGCCCTTGCAAGGATGACAGACGTGCTTGAACGACGTGAGATCACTCGCCTCGAGCGTGTCGGGATCGACGTGTAGCTTCTGGTCCAGTTCCTCGAGGCTCGAGCGCTTGACTCGAATCCGCCCACAGCCCACGCAAATCGCGTCGACGGGAATGCCGACCGTTCCGGCACCAGCACTCTCGAGTTCCGCCTCGAGGTCGCGGCCGTCGCGATCACCGTCGACACTCATCGCGAACCACCGTCCTCAAGCGCGCGACGAACATCCTCGTCTGTGGCTTGGTGGGCCGGATGGGCTATGGGCGTTTGACTCCTGACGTTGTAGAGCCGACTCGCCGGAACAAATGGTTCCTCACGCATCGACCTCACCACCGTGACGGCCAGGCGATGTCTCTGGATCTGGAACCGAGACATCTTCTCCAGCTGCCGAACCGCGGCTCAGTCGAGCGTAGGTATCACACTCACCACAGCGGTGGGCTCGATCGCGGTTGTCACCGAACACACGGCAGAACCGATCGGTAACGTGGGCACCGCAGTGATGACAACTCGAGGTATCGACAGACGGCCAGGGTGAAACCGTCACGCCGACCACCCCGTTTCGGACACGAAAATCGCAAGCAGGCGGCGACCCGGAACCAGTGGCTGGTTCGGTTCCGGTTCAGAGGCCCCTGTTTCCGAAACCGAAAACAGTGGTTTCGGGTGGTTCAGTCGTTGGTTTGCAGCCGAATAGTGATCGGCCACAGAACGGGTTTTTTGCGGATGGGCCCTGACGGATTCGAACCATCGACCACTCGGTGTCTCACACAACCGCAGCAACTCGCAGCCGTGTTATGAGCCGAGCGCTCTAACCAGACTGAGCTAAGGGCCCCTTCTATTCGAGGCAAAACGCGCGCCGTAGTTAACGGTTGCTGTCCTGTTCGAGTGACATGGTCACTGACATACTCTCCACAGACTCACTCGAGCAAGTTACCTGTTGGCACGCAGACAAGCCACAGCGCCGACAGCTGAAGCGACACTGGTGTGGATCGCAGTTGGTCGTGGTTGCTTCGAGAAAGAGCCCAAAAGCTCGTGGCGGCGTTACTCGTCGGACTGGTAGTCCGACAGCGACTGATCAGTTCCGGCTTGTCGATGGCGTGTTGCAAGCCCGGCGAGGTGTGGGGCTTCGGGGACGATGAGTTTCTCACAGGCGGTTTGGCAGGCGTTCGTACTCCCGGGGAGACAGAACACCGGCGTGTCGACGGCGATGCCTGCCGTTGCACGCGAAGCCATCGCTCGAGTGCCGACCTCGTCCCACGACAGTGACCGAAACAGTTCGCCGAAGCCGGGCAGCTCGCGCTCGAACAGCGACTGCGTTGCCTCCGGTGAGACATCGTCTGCAGTGACGCCCGTGCCGCCGGTGGTGAGCACGATATCGATATCCCGACGCGCGACGAGGCCGCGGACTGCAGTTCGAATCGCCGAGTAGTCGTCTCGGACCAGCACTCGTTCGTGTACCTCGTGGCCCTCGGCTTCGAAACACGCCTGAATGGTGTCCCCGCCTGGATCGTCCGGGTCATCCTCAGCAGCCTGTGCACGCGAACTCGAGACCGTCACGATGGCGACGTACAGCGGGTTGATGATGTCGTGGCCATGATCGTCAGTCGTTCTCCGATCGTCTCTATCGACTGTCATACGGTGACATCCATGCTGGAAGGCGATAATCCCTCCCCTCGCGGCAGCATTCGGGAGAGCAATCGATCGGCGACTGCACGCCGTCGATAGTCGTCCGTGACTGGCACTGCCGAGACGGTCACTCGAGGTGAATCAGGGCTGCTCGTCGCTCACCACGGTCGTCATGTCGCCCATTCCCGTCGGGGCAGGGTTTTCGAAGGTCGACCAGTCAGCGTCCAGCTCGTCGTCGGTGAGCAGGCAGTGATCGAGTCGAGCCTGCAAGTCGTCCATCGCCAGGTTGCGGCCGATGAGCGCGAGTCGGGTCTCGCGGTCACCCCACTCTTCGTCCCACGTGAGATCGGGCTGGCTGTCGCGGAACGCTGCCTGCCGTTCGTCCGAGAGGCTGGCGATCCAGCGGCCGGTAACCTCGAGGGTTGTCTCCGTGCCGGCGTAGCTCATTGTGATCGCCTGGCGTTCGCGGTTAGCGACCCAGCACAGCCCCTTCGCGCGCACGAGGCCGTCAGGAAGGTCAGCAAGCAAGGCGACAAAGCGCTCGGGATGGAACGGCCGCTGTCGATGGTAGGTGTCGACCGCGATCCCATAGCGCTCTGATGGATGGCTGTGCTCGTGGTCGTGGTCGTGGTCGTGGTCGTGGTCGTGAGCGGCTGCGTTGGACTCTTCGTGCTCTGTCTCGTCCTCGAGGAGCTGTTTCCAGCCGGCTGACTCGGTGGCCGCCTCGAGGTCGAAGCGTTTGCTGTCGAGCAGCGTTTCAGGATCGACATCACCGTATTCGGTCGTCACGACTTCGGCACGGGGCTGGAGCGTCTCGAGCAGTGCCACGACGCGTTCGCGCTCGGCAGTAGAGACGAGGTCGCATTTGTTCACGACGAGCAGGTCACAGAACTCGACTTGCTCGAGTAGCAGATCCGCCAGTGGCCGGCTCCCAGTTTTGTCTGGCCCCTGTCGAGTTGGTGGCTCGTCGGCAGCGCTGTCGCCAAACCGGTCGTAAAACCGACGCGCATCGACGACGGTGATGACTGCGTCGAGGTCGTACGGGCCGCCTGCAGGGCCGCGAACGAACTGGCGCGCAATCGGTTCGGGTTCGCCGATGCCGGAAGCTTCGACGATCAGATACTCGAAGTCGTGTTCCTTCCAGAGCTGGATGACCGACCGTGAGAGTTCGCCACCGAGGCTACAGCAGATACAGCCGTTCTCGAGGGCGAGTACTTCTTCGCCAGTCGTCAGATCGGTTCGGGCTTCGACGAGGTCCGCGTCGACGTTGACCGCACCGACATCGTTGACTAACACTGCGATATCGCGCTCGCTTGTCTCGAGGAGCTCCGAAAGCAGGGTCGTCTTGCCAGCGCCGAGTTCGCCACAGAGGATGGTGACCGGAACGCTCATTTATTCGTTTGCGAGCGCGAGTTCACGTCGTTCTTCCGGTTCGAACGGATCGGCGTACGTGTCCCAGTTGTCAGTCATCTCGCGTTCGGTTAGCAGACACTCATCGAGGCGGTCGATCAGCGTGTCGCTCTCGAAGTCACGACCGATAAAGACCAGACGAGTCATTCGATCACCCCACTGATCATCCCAGTCGTCTTTGATCCCCGGCCGTGCGGCGAAATACTGCTCGCGTTCGGCTTCGGGCAGCGTTGCAAGCCACTCTCCCGCCGGGCCGGCTCGGACCGACGTCCCGGCTTTGTCGATACCCATTGCGACGTCTTCACGACCGGCACTCCAAAAGAACCCTTTCGCACGGATGAGTTCGTTTGGGAGGGCTGTCAGGAGCGACGCGATCCGTTCGGGGTGGAACGGCCGATCCCGCTGGTAGACGAACGACGTGACGCCGTGTTCCTCCCGTGGATCGTGGTGATGGTCATGCTGGAGTTCGTGTTTCCAGCCCGCCGACGCCTTTGCGCGCTGGAAATCGAACTCCCCGGTGCCGAGGATATCGTCCGGATCGATGTCTCCGAACTCTGTCCGGATGAGATCCGCACTGGGCTGAAGTCGTTCGAGGACGGCTTCGATCTCCTCGAGTGCGTCGTCCGGAACGAGATCGCATTTGTTGAGCAAGAGGACGTCACAGAACTCGATCTGATCGAGCAAGACCTCCTCGGGGACGCGTCCGGAGTCGTCTTCGAGTTGCTGGCCCGTCAGTGCAGTCCCGAAGTCGAACGCCTCCCAGATGCTGTGAGCGTTGACGACGGTAACCATCGTGTCCAGTCTGTACGTGTCGGTGGGATCGAAGTCGGCATCCTCAAAGCCCATTGCGAACGTCTGGGCGACTGGAATGGGTTCCGAAATCCCCGACGATTCGACCAGCAGGTAGTCGAACTCGAGGCGATCGGCAAGCTGTCCGACCTCATCGAGCATATCACCACGCAGCCGACAGCAGATACAGCCGTTCGAGAGTTCGATGATCTCCTCGTCGGCACCGAGGTCGGTCTGTTGGGCGACGTGTTCGGCGTCGACGTTGACGTCACCCATGTCGTTGACCACAACGGCAACTTCGAAGCCGTGATCAGCGGTCAGGATATGATTGAGGACAGTTGTCTTGCCAGCACCAAGAGGGCCACTCAGGACAGTTACTGGAATGCGATCGTCGGTCATAGATCGATTGTGAATATGACCTCGTGTCTTGTTAAGGTTAGTTATTACATATCGTCAGCCGAAGTCATAACAAAATATATCATCTCACCTATGCTCATTCATAACACCGATGCCTGTCGTCAGCGTCTCGATGCCAACCGAACTGATCGAACGACTCGATGCCCACGCCGCAGAACACGACTACACTGGTCGTAGCGAGGTCGTCCGCGAGGGTGCACGGGCGCTGCTCACCGAGTTCGACGATGACCGTCTCGAGGACAGTTCTCTCGCCGGCGTCATCAGCGTCTTCTATGATTTCGGCACACGGCACGTCGAGCGACGCGTCACAGAGCTTCGACACGAGCACAACGACCACATTGCCTCGAACGACCACAGTCATGTTGACGACTACTGTGTCGATCTGTTCGTCCTCGAGGCAGATCTCGAAGATATTTCTACGTTCGTTGGCAAACTGCGTGCAATCGAAGATGTCGAGGCCGTCGACTACTCGCTGGTCCCACTCGAGAGCATGAACCAGTTACAGGACGCGTGAGCCGGTTGTTGTACTCCGCAGACGACACTAGGGTCGGCGAAGTTCTTCGAGTTGATTCTCGAGTCGATACTCCCCAGCCCAATCGATCCCGACGCGGTGGTCAGTGGCTGACTCTCGAACACGGAGTTCCATCGTGTCGCGTGTGCGCTCCGAGACGGGGATCAGATACTGGTTGTCGTTGATCGGGTCGTAGACTGCGAAATACGCCGCACGGCCGTCGTATCCACACCGATCAGAGCCGTCTTGACCGAGGTGGGCACTGACCGTTTCGAATTCGACCGTTCCCTCGCGTTTTCGGTAGGCCGTCTTGCACTGAATTCGATGGAACCGGCCGCCGACTTCGACGACCAGATCGTAGGATTCGGTGCCGTAGGTCGGCACGAGAACGGGAATGTCGCGCAACACAAACGCCGACTGAATGATCGCTTCGGTCGCCTGGCCGCGTTTTTGCGGCTCCTGAAGTTCGTCGTAACACGCCGTTCGATCGGGCATGGACGAGTTCGCCGCCCGATCCAATATAAACCACAGTGGTCAGTGGCACGTGGCAGTTTCACTCGAGTACACAACGGTGCTATTCTGTCAGATTGCTCCGCCGAAAATCAGCACGACTGGAAAGGCTAATCTCACAGCCCAAAAATCTTCGAAATGTATCGGACGCCGAAGCCAGGACTCGAACCTGGGACAACCTCGTTAACAGCGAGGTGCTCTACCATCTGAGCTACTTCGGCTCATTTCCAAGTAGCCGGGTGTATTTGATAGGGCTTTCGTTTTCCCTGCACTGTGTTCGACACCCTTTCACGCACTGCTCGAGTACCATCGCCCAATGAGTAAGGAGGATACCGAGTGTGGGGAACACGAACCCACCAGGATGAACGCCGACGACATCGAGTCGGTTATCGCCGAGGTCTACGACCACATCGAGCCAGACACAGCGGAGCGAGCCAACCTCCGTAACGTCGCAACTAGACTCTCCAGTCGCGCCGAGAGCGCCGCGAGAGAGCGCTGTCCGGACGCCGACGTGTTGCAAGTCGGCTCGACGGCCAGAGACACCTGGATCAGCGGCGATCGCGACATCGATATCTTCGTTCGATTCCCCCCGACGGTCGACCGCGAGGCCCTCGAGCAGTACGGCCTCGAAGTCGGCCACGAAACGCTGCCCGATGGTCACGAGGAGTACGCCGAGCATCCCTACGTCAAAGGCACCGTCGAAGGGTTCGATATCGATGTCGTCCCCTGTTTTCGCCTCGAGTCGGCGACCGAGATCCGGTCGGCCGTCGATCGGACACCGTTTCACACCCAGTATCTCGAGCAGCGACTCGACGACGAGCTCGCTGCGGACGTCCGCCTCACAAAGCAGTTCTTGAAGGGCATCGGCGCGTACGGCAGCGACCTCCGGACGCGAGGGTTCAGCGGCTATCTAACCGAACTGCTCGTCTGTGAGTACGGCGGCTTTCGGCCGCTGCTCGAGGCTGCGGCTGACTGGCAGCCGCCGGTCGAACTCGATCCCGAAGACCACGGTCGAGAAACGTTTGCGGATCCACTCGTCGTCATCGATCCGACTGATCCCGAACGCAACGTTGCCGCCGTCTGTTCGGCCGAAAACGTCGCCCGGTTTCAACACTATGCGCGTGAGTTTCTCGAGGAGCCACGGGTCGAACTGTTCGAACCCGACGAGCCGGAGCCGCTTACGAAAGCCGAGCTTTGCAGCCACGTCGAGCGTCGGGCGACGACCCCCGTCGTCATCCAGTTTGCGGCACCGGATCTCGTCGAAGATCAGCTGTATCCACAGCTCCAGAAGTCGCTCGACGGAATCACGAGCGGACTCAATGATCGGGGCTTCGACGTCCTCCGTGCGACGGCGATGGCCGGCGAGACGGCAGCGATTCTCGTCGAACTCGCCGCCAGCGAGCGACCCGCTGTCGAGCGCCACGAGGGTCCCCCAGTCCACGTCCGAACGCATGCCGAGGGGTTCTACGAGACCTACGCTGACGACCCCGAGACGTACGGCCCCTTTATCGAAGACGGCCGGTATGTCACCGAGCGGCCACGTGAGTTTACCACTGCCCGCGAGTTCCTCGAGAGCGATCGGCTCTTCGATGTCGGCCTTGGAGCCCACGTCGAAACAGCACTCGAAGACGAGTACACGGTTCTCGTTGGTGAAGAGATAACGGCCCTCTTAGACGCGTTCGAGACCGCACTTTCGAGATACTTCGATCCACGTCCCTGAGACGGTCTGCCGTCTGAATCGAAGCGGGGACTCACAGTTCAAAACAGACGAACCGGAGAAAAACGTGTCTTCAGCCGTCGAAGTCGTGCTCGAGTCCGTGTTCGTCGGCCACATCCTCGAGCGTCGACGCAGCCTTGTCGCTACAGCCAGCGTCGGGTTCGATCGGGGCGCGGCCGTCGAACGTTTCGTGAACGATGGCGACGCTGTCGGCGAGGACGTCGAGTCCGTAGCCACCCTCGAGGATGAACGCGAGTGCGGCGTCGGTGTCGTCGGCAAGTGTCCGCAGTCGGTCGGTCATCAGGGCGTACGCCTCCGTTGAGAGTCGAATCCGTGAGATCGGGTCGTGACGATGGGCGTCGAAGCCGGCACTGATCAGCAGACAGTCGGGGTCGAACTCGGTGAGGGCGCTGACGATCGGTCCTTCGACCGCCGACAGATAGTCCTGGTCGTCCGTGCCGGCGGGCATCGGGATGTTCAGCGTCGTTCCATCGCCGTCGCCTGTTCCGGTCTCGTCGATGGCCCCTGTGCCAGGGTAGAGCCCCTGTTCGTGTATCGAGACGAAAAAGACGTCGTCGCGCTCGTAGAAGATGTCCTGTGTCCCGTTCCCGTGATGGACGTCCCAGTCGACGATCGCAACCCGATCAACGTCGTGGTCGTCGGTATCGAGGGCGTGCTGGGCGGCAACGGCGACGTTGTTGACGAAACAAAAGCCCATCGCGTCGTCGTAGACGGCGTGGTGCCCCGGCGGTCGGCCGATCGAAAACGGTGTTTTTCGGCCGTTTTGTCCCTCGAGGGCCGCATCCACGGCCCAGCAGGCAAGCCCTACACTGTGACGAACCGCATCCCAGGTCTCCTCGACGGCAGTCGTGTCGGGATCCCAGTTTCCCCCACCGTCAGCACAGAACTGCTTGACGGACTCGAGATACGCCTGTTCGTGGACGGCCGCCATCGTCTCGAGGTCGCATGGGTCGGCGTTGACGTACTCGACGCCGTGTTTTCGTTTCAGTCGCTCTCGAATCGCTCGTAGCCGGTCCGGCGTCTCGGGGTGGCGCGAACCGGGATCATGTGCGAGGCAGACCTCGCTGTAACCAAACTGCATCTCACTCGAACAACGAAAAGTATGTCTCGATATCGTCGTCGATGATCGTCCGGCGGTCAGCGTGGTGTGCAAGGATCGCTGCTGCCCGGGCAACGTTGTCCGCGTAGTCCTCGAGGATGTCTGCGAGGGCAATGCGGGCGTCCATCGAGACGCGATACCGATCGTCAATGTCAAGTCTGGCGATACGATCAACGGGTGCGACCGGCAACTCGAGATCGTCTTTGTCGACGACAGTCTCGACGCCAAAATCCGCCGCCATCAGCGTCTTGCGCCCGTCTTCGGTCGCTCGCTCAGCGGCCCCGATCGCGAGCTCACTTCCGTGTTCTTGGATTCGTGTTGCGAGTTCCTTCGACGCGTCGGCACTCACCCGAAGATCGCCCGCGTTCCGCCGGATGATCGTATCCACCGGGGCGAACGGGAGTTCGACGTTCATACAATGATAGGCGAAGGTAACTCCCTTAACGCTTTTCCTAGGCGCGCAATGTGGTTGCTCGTGACCTCAGAAGACGTCGTTTGCCTCGAGCCGACCGTCGCGGACGACTCCTCTGGCGGTTAGCTCCTCGCCGAGACCGACATCAGCGTCCGTCTCGACGCTCATCGTCGTCTCACCATCATCGAGAACGACCGGATTGCCGGCCTGCACGACGACGCCGGTGAACTCGAGTTCCTCTCCGTTCGTCGGATCATCCGTCCCATCGGGGTTGGCCGTGGCGGCTTCGTCATCGGTTTCAGTTCCACCGCTGGCCGTCTCACTGGCACCGTCGCTGCCGTCGGATCCGGCAAACGCCGACAGACCGGCGTTCTCGTCGCTCGAGCCACTCGCCTCGCTCTCATCGGCGGTCGCCGACTCGGACTCGAGCACCGTGATCGTCGACTGCCAGCCCGCAGAGGCCTCGAGGTCGTCCTGCCAGCCGTCCTGGATCTCGACGTCACCCAGTGCGACCTCGTCGCCCGGGCCGATGTCGTGGTCTGCTTTTTCGCCCCAGAGTGCGACACGGATATCGCCGGTTGCATCCTGAACGCGAATGTTTCGGACCTGCCCTTCGGAGCCGTCGTCGCGGTCGAAGGTACGTTTCGGATCGGCCGAGCGAACGACACCAGCGATATCGACCGTTTGACCGATCTCGACGGCTTCGATCGGCGTGCTCTCAGGAACGTACTCGACGTCTTCGTCGACTTCTTCGACAGCACCGCGGTTGCCGACGTGGAGTTCGAGACTGCCGTCGCGTTCTTTGACGTAGCCGTCGATCACCTCAACGGTCGTGTTCGATTCAATCTCCGTCGCGAGATCAGCCTGCTCGTCCCACAGCGTCACGCGCACGCGCCCGGTTGAATCCCCAAGTGTGAGGTTCGACACCTTTCCTTCGGAGCCGTCGTCGCGGTCGAACGTCCGGACACTGCCGGTATCGAGGACGAGTCCAACGAGATTGACGTTCGAAAGGCCCAGCGACAGCGCCTCGACCGTGTGTGTATCGGTCACTTGCACTTCGATCTCGGTGTCCGGATCGGGTTCGACCTGATCGACACTGATTTCGACGCCGCTGAACCCTTCTTTGGGCCGGCCCTTGATTCGCAGTACCTGCCCTTCCTCGAGCTCTTCGATCGCCGCCTCGGCGTGGTCATCCCAGAAAGCCGCGCGCACGGCGCCAGTTTCGTCGGCGACTTCGACGTTGACGACGCGGCCGTCTTCGTCCTCGCCGTCGCGTTCGAACGTTCGAACCTCGCCGATACTGGTCACTTTGGCGACGAACTTCGCTTCTTCCATTCCGGGCTCGATATCGGCGATGCCACCGACCTCGCTCTCCCCAACCTCGTGAGCGATGAGCATCGCCGCAGTCTCTTCGTCTGCAAGTCCACCCATCTGCTCGACTTTTTCCTCGACGGCCTCGCGAAACTCTTCGAGAGAAACGTCGGCCTCGAGGTCTTCATATACGCCCTCGATGTCGCTCATTCTATGCTCGTGCATGGGTAGCCCGCGCATAAGCATTGTCCATTCGGTGTGTTTGCCCCCATCGATCGATCCGAGCCAATCGTTGTACACTGCCCACTCGAGGTCGCTTTTGCCCGGTCGGCCGGACAGCGATCGCGTCCGAATGCATACCCCTGCTGGCCCCGCCTCGGTATATAAACTCACGTGTCGGACGGCCAACGCCAACCCGGTGTCGTGACAGTCTGAAACACGCATGATCGGGCGATATAGCCCGTATACGACGACCTTCTTTCGAAAGGCCTTTAATGTCCACGCGATTACGATGAGATGAGTCCTGGTAGGGTAGTGGACTATCCTCTTGGCTTGCGGAGCCAGGGACCGGAGTTCAAATCTCCGTCAGGACGTTTCTCTTCAGCACAACACTGCGAGCGTAGCGAGCAGTCCGTGCTGAAGGAAACTCCAATACGGAGATTTGAGCAGACGAGTCGCAGTCCGGGAGCGAACGCAGTGAGCGACCCGGAACGTCTCGGCGTGTTCAAATCTCCGTCAGGACGCTCACTCCTTTCGAGTGCTTCACGTTGTTCAGCACTCGCTTCGTCGTTCGGTCCTGACGTGCCCAACGCTCACTTCGTTCGCGTTGGACTCCGTCAGGACGCTTTTTCGAGCGCATCCACAGCGAGTAACAGATCCAATCACAAAACTCATCTCGACACGTCAACGATTCGTACTAAATGCCCTCCAGGCGAGAACTCCTCCTCGGAGTCGGAGTTGCGGGTACCGCGACAGTCGCTGGCTGTCTCGGCAGCCGCACCGACGAGCCGGGAACCGACGACGACTACACGTGGCTGACCGTCGGTGCCGACCTTCGGAACTCGAGAGCCGTCCCTTACGGCGCGGCACCACGGGACGAGCCGGACATCGAGTGGCGTATCGACCTCGAGTCATCGACGGCGACCGGCGAACCGATCGTGACCGACGACACCGTCCTCGTGAACACGGGACGCGATATCGTCGCGTTCGACAGGGAGACGAGCGAGCGACGCTGGTCGATCGATCCGGAGAACGAGCCCTACTCGTACCAGGGCTCGCCAACGGTGTTCGACGACACGGCCTACGTTCCAGAGCGCGAGGTACTGACGGCTCGAGACCTCGAAACGGGCGCGGTCGACTGGTCGTTCGAACTCGAGCGAATCATCAGCGAGAGCTCCCTCACGGTAACGGACACCGACGACGGGCGCGTCTACGTGGCTGGCGGCAACGCCGTCCACGCGCTCGACGCGGAGACCGGCGAGGAGCTGTGGGAACAGGAACTGCTCGGAATCGCACAGTACGCGATCGCGAAGTACGCCGACTGGCTGTTCGTCGCGACCAGAGGCGGCGAACTGTACCGCATCAACCGCTGGGAGGGCCGCGTCGAGTGGCGACGGACGATCGAGGCGGGCATCTCGAGTGCGCCGATCGTCCTGACCTCGAGCGACCGTCGGGTCGGCCACGGCGTCGCGGTCGCGGGCGGTGACGGCTCGGTCACCTACTTCGATATCAGCGGAAAGCGTGAGTGGCAGACGGATCTCGGCGGCTTCGGAAACGACGGACTCGCGATCGGCCACCGGACCGTCCTCGCCCGCTCGGGTTCGACGCTGTACGCGCTCGACGCGAACGACGGAGATAATCTGTGGCGAGCCGACATCGGACGCAGTTCCCGGAATCCACCGATCGTCGTTGGCGATACGGTGTACGTCGGCGGCGACCGACTCCGAGCGTTCGACGTCGGCGGCGGATACGGGATTCGCTCGCTGCGGATCGGTAGGGAACGGTTCGATCGTGAGGAGCCAGACAACGTCGGCTACGTGACCGCAGCCGGCGGAAAGCTGTTCGTGACGACGGACGTTAGTCGGTTCGAAGGCGACGACACCGCGGCGTTGCTCGTGCTCTCGTAGGGCCCCGGAAGCTGCCTGCATGGGCCCTACTCGCCTCGAGATACCACTCGAAACACGGCATGAGCGAACGACACACACGAGCGGACGGCGACGACACGAACCCGGCCACCGTCAGCCGCCGCCGACTGCTTCGGACGACGGCCGCCACGGCGGTCGGCGCTGGGGGCCTGGCTGGAGCGACCGGGTCGGCATCGGCGTCGGAGTTTACGGGCTGTGACGACTGGACGAGTGCACCGGCGGAGTATCCGGAAATCGACCTCACCAGCGGGAATCCCACGGCATCGAATGCCGACGCCATAGCGGACGCCGACGAGGTCGTCATCTTCGTCCACGGCTGGCTCGGACTGGAGACCAGCACCGATCAAGCCGCCACGCTCGAGGGCGCCCTCGAGGCGAACGACTACGACGAGCCGGTGGTCGCCGCGTCGTGGGAGGCAGACACGCCCAACTATTGGCGCGCCGAGGGCACTACTGAGACGGCTGGTGATCGCCTCGCCTCGTGGCTCGAGGCCGATCGCGTCGACCCCGAGGAGACCACGGTTCGGCTGGTCGGCCACTCACTCGGTGGGCGGGTTTGCCTCGAGACGCTCACAGCGCTGGACGACGCCACCGTTGGGACTGTCACGCTGGTCGGAACCGCCGCGGACGACGATTCGGTCTGTACGGACGGCGAATACGCCTCCGGTATCGACACCAGCGCCGAGGCCGTTTTCAACTATCATTCCGAAGCCGATGACAACGTCTGTTACGGCTACGATATACAGTCGCTCTCGAGCGGCCTCGGCTGTGGCGGCGCAGACTGCAGCAGTGGCTGGATAACCGATGCTAGCGGCACGACGCCGGAACACTACACTGACGTCGACGTCACCGACGACGTCGACGACCACTGCGACTACATCAAGCCCGACGTCGGCTGTGTGTCCCAACTCAGAGCCGACTTCGAGTGAGTGGTGGACGAATCCGTCCGAGTCGAAAGCGTCGTCACTCGAGGTAGAAAACTGGGTGAGAGGAGTAAGCCCCCTTCTGTTCATCCCGGCATTCGGCTGAGCGTCCATGCCGTCCGCGGCGAGGCCGCGGGGTGTTCGGGCTACCACGGCATGGACTTGCACCGGTGAGGATTCGCCGTTCCATCGATCCTCGGCCGTCTGTGTGGGGTGTCGAACGGATCGTTCGACCAGCCCAACCCTCTGCAGGTCAACTCCCCGTCCTCTCGGTTGGGTTCGCACGCATCATCGGTCGGGCCGAGACGTGTCGTTTCTGTTCCAGAGCCAGCGGTCTTCCGCTCCGGGCTTGCGCCCGGTCACCTGCCCGAACAGGTGGGGGGACTTTCCTCGCGAGCGTGGCACATCCCGGAGGGATGGACCACGTTGGTGCGTCGGCCACCCGAGGGGGGCCAACGCGGGTGTGTTGCACGTCTCGAAAGACGAGCAACAGTCATCTGTGATTGCCCCGTTGCCAGTTGATCACCGCGGCAGCCAGGCTCTCTCTCCCAGTCGTCCTATGAGTGTCGGGCGAATAAGTCCCCCGGTCGGCGGAAGAGATGACGCCCAGATGGAATAGAAGCGCTTTAGGACGGCACCAGCCATATACAGTTGTATGTCCCAGCGACAGGGCGTCGACCTTTCCTACGAAGACGGGGCACGCGCCGTCGAACTCGCGCGTGAATCCGTCGAATCTTACGTACAACACGGTCAACGAGAACAACCGGGCAGCATGCGCGAGGCCTTTTATGAGCGAACTGGCGCGTTCGTCCGCCTCGAGTCGACACGAGGTCGCGGCAGCCTCCGTGGCTGTGCTGGCGGCTATCAGTCGGCAGATCAGCTCGGGCACGTCATCGTGGACGCAGCGATCGAAGCCGCAAGCGAGGATTCGTGTAGCTCCGAGGTGACACCCTCGGAACTCCCGAACCTCACTGTCTCGGTCTGTACAGTCAAAAGCGTCGTCCTGACAGATGACCCACTGGCCGACCTCGAACTCGGAACCCACGGCGTCGCCATCGACGGCGGCGAGGGTGGCTGGCTGTATCCGACGGTGCCCGTCGAGAACGGCTGGAGCGCTCGCGAGTACCTCGACCGCACGTGCCGAAAAGCCAAACTCGCGCCGGGGGCCTGGCAGGACGACGACGTCATCGTCACGCTGTTTGAAGGACAGGTCTTCCGCGAGCGCGAAGCCGACGGTAGCATCGAAGAACTATAACGAACACTGCGACAAGTCGTAGTCCCTCGCTCGAGTCGAGTCGTTTCGATACAGCGTCTTCTGGTAGCGATCACGCTTGGAGAGCCGTCGCTCGGGTCAGCGATACGTCTCGATCGAACGGTGGGTGGTTCGCCACGAGTCCGACGAAAGAGGCCCCGTGTAGAGATTCAGCGGCGGTAATGCCGAGAAACGAGTCGAAGCGCGAGCGGATTACTCCGCCGACGGGTCGAACCCGACCGCTTCGGCATCGGCCAGACACCGCTCGCTCGCGGCCTCGAGGTCGAACTCCCGAACGACCTCGCCGTCCCGAACCAGTGGCTCGAGTAAGGCCTCGCCGTCTGCTGGCCCGCCGCTGTCGGCGAGTGCGACGTGGTGACCACCGTCGGCCGTTCGGTACACCGCTTTCACGCCGGAGAGTTTCCCACGCTTGGAGATCGGTTCGCTCGAGGACCTCGCCGATCCCTCGCTTATTTCGACGATATCGAGGCTGAAGTCGACCGATTCGGCGCCCGTAATATAGCTGCCAACGCCGAAGCCATCCGCAACGTCACGCAGATTTTCGATCGCGTCGGGGCCGAGCCCGCCGCTACAGAAGATATCGACATCTTCGTGGCCTCGGGCGTCGAGTTCCCACCGAACTTCACGGATGATGTGTCGGAAGTCGCCGCGACGGGAGCCCGTGGTGTCGATCCGAACGCCATCGAGGTCGTCGCCGAGCGTCTCAGCGGCCAGCAGGCTCTCGCTTTTTTCATCCCAGAAGGTATCCGCGAGGGCGATCCGCGGGACGTCCTCGCCGACGGCCTCGTCGAAGGCGCGCCACGCGTCGGCCTGGTTGCCCTCGCCGAAACAGAACATGAGTGCGTGGGGCATCGTGCCACCCGCCTCGCGACCGATAATCTCGCCTGCGGCGACGTGCGAGAACCCATCGAGACCGGCGAGCAACGCGGCGCGTTCGACCGTCGCAGCGATCGAGGGATGGACGTGGCGCGCACCAAAGGAGAGGACGGTCGAATCAGGGGCCGCCAGTCGCGTCTCGAGAGCGGCCGTCGCGAACCCACTGGGCTGAGACAGAAATCCGAGCAGGGAGGTCTCGAGTTCGGCGAACTCGAGGTACGGGCCCTCGATTCGCATCACTGGACCGCCGTCGAACAGTTGGCCGTCGGGCAAGGCATCGATATCGACGTTTCGGCCCTCGAACAGCGTGGCGACGTCGCTGATGCCGGTAAAGACTTCGAACGAGCCGGTAGGGAACTGATCAGCGGTCACCTCGGCGACGACATGGGGATCTTTCCCCGCGTGCTCGAGGGTGCTCCGAGTGCGCTCGAAGTATGCATCCGTCGCGCGGCCCTCGAGGATCGCCGCCGCTGGGACGGTTCCGAACGGGTTTGACATGTCGACGACTTCCCGGGGGAGGCAAATAAGCTACCCGTCTGCCGACGCTGTCGCCGCCGACGGTATCGACGCGGGGCCGGGAGTAACGGGCGCTGTCGTCTCGACGGTGCCCTGTGCCGACGCGTTCGCCTCGCTCGCGTGGACCGCTTCCAGATCGATCGCCAGCGGTGCGCCAACGATCTCGACCGTGTCGCCGGAGACGGTGACTCGGTAGGCCCCGCCAAAGGGCTCGCTGTCGGGGATTCGGTAGGCGTCGTCGACGGCATCGACCGGCGCACCGCCGCGATTCTCGAGGAGGGTTCGATAGGCGTCGGCGAACGCTTCGGCATCGTCGGAGCGCTCCCACTCGAGGTGCCAGACGTAGCCAGTCCGGTCGTCTTCGGCCGTATCCAGATAGACCTGAAACGAGTCGCCGACCCAGCCGTCGGTCGCCGGATGGGAGTAGTTGTACGGAGAGAGCTCAGTACTGCCTTCAGTCAGCGATCGATCGATAACGCCGTTGGCCCACAGCGCCGCGAACAGGGTCCCCTCACCGATCGTCTCCGTTCGAGGGTCGCCCTCGGGGCCGTAGGCAACCCAGTCCTCGCTCGAGCGATCGGGGATCTCGACGGCAACTGGCTCGTCATCCGGGTAGCGTTCGGGATGGATCAGCTGGCTGGTGCTTGCCGGATAGCGCTCGTAGGCGCGGTCGACGGCGTCCCAGCCGCCACGCTCGCGGAGGTGGGCGACGAACGGCGGCCCCTCCGAGTACGGCGTGTAGATCGAGAGAAAGAGGCCGGCGTTGAACGGGCGCTCGCCGGGACTGATCTCACCGGCCGGCCCGTCGTCGGCGGGAACGCACTGCCACTCGGCGCCACAGCGCTGGTCGTACAGATACGGCAGATAGTTTGCCTCTCCCTCGAGCAAGCCGAGATCGGCTCGCTGTTCGTCGATCGTCTCGCCGTGGCGCTCGAGGCCGAAGTGCTGGTCTTGCAGCGCGTGGACGAGTTCGTGGACCAGCGTTTCGCGGTCGATCCGAACCGCGTCTGTGTCGTCTGCGATGATGACGATCCGGTCGTTCGTGTAGTAGCCCTGGACGGCACCGCCGTAGAGGTTGTCCATCGCGTGATTGACGTCCGTCTCGCCATCGACGATGAACGCCCCGCGCCAGAGTTCGTTCGTAAACACCGATGCTGACTCGGGCTCGCCGCGTTGGCTGCGATACTCGTCTCTGGTGATGAGTTCGAGTTCAACGTCGTGTTTGAACTTCAGCCCGCGGAGGACCTCGATTCGAGCCATCGAGCGATATTTGACCGCCTCGAGTTGGGACTCGGTAACTGCCTCGGTGTCGTCGAACTCGAAGACGTCGTCGTGGGTGTAGTCGCCAACAGCGCCGAGTTCACGGTCGGTGTCGAACTGGTCCGGCGAGTCGGGAAGGGTACAGCCCGAGAGCACGACCAGCGCCACGACGGCGAACAGTGCGAGGCGACTCCGGTGCATTGGCTACCGTTGTGACGGCGGCGTCATATACTGCTCGCTGTCCTCGGAGAGCGTCGCCATCTGCGTCCGGCGACCGATCCAGCCACGAACGGAGCCGTCTTTCCGTCTCGCCACGAGAACCCAGATCGAGATGCCGAACACCGCCCCGGGACCGGCAAAGCCGGGGAGTGAGTCGCTGTTGTCGTCGTCAGTGTCGTCACCGTCGCCGTTGTCGTCCACGGCGACACGCTCGAGTGTGTCCTCACCCTCGGGTGCGACACCAGCCGCGATCCCCTCGAGGTCGTCGACCGACGGCGCACGAACGATCGTCACCGTCTCGCCGTCGTGTTCGATGGCGTACGCCCCGGGGAACTCGTCGTCGATCACGTAGGTGTCTTGTCGGTCGTCGACGGGTTCGGCGTCGTGAATGTCGAGCAACTCGAGATAGCCCGTGAGGAACTGCTGGGCGTCCTCGCTCGAGTGCCACTCAGTCTCCCAGACGTAGCCGGTGTCGGCCGGTTCGGGGTCGTCAGCGTCCGCATCGACGTACAGGAGTAGTTCGTCGCCGGCCCAGCCGTCCGTGTACGGCTGGTCGTAGTCGTACCCCGACAGATCGTCGGTGAGGAGTGCATCCGAGTCGATCACGGACGGCTGCCCCCGGTCGTGGACGTCAGCGCCGAACATCGACACCATCGCGGCCTCGCCGGCCGTCTGTGTCGTGGGTTCGCCGTCAACCTCGAGCCGGTCCCAGTCCTCGCTCGAGCGGTCGTCGATCGTGATCTCGACCGGCTCGCGGTCTGTGTCCGTGTGGATCACCGTCGACGAACTCGTCGGCGGCTCGTCGTAGGCCGCGTTCACCGCTGCCCAGTCGTCGTCGGCCTCGAGCAACTGATCGACGTACGCCGGGCCGTCGTTGTACGGCTGGAAAAGCGTCATGTAGAGCCCCCAGTTCACCTCACCGAACTGGTCAGCGTGGGATTCGCCAGGGGTGAGACAGTCCCACTCGGCCCCACATCGGTGGTCGTACTCGTCTTCGACCCAGACGGCATCGCCCTCGATGAGCCCGTTTTTCGCAGCGTCCTGGTCGATCGTCTCCCGGTCGTAACTCGTCAGATCGAACTGCTGGTCTTGGAGCGCGTGGAGCAGTTCATGGCCGAGGATGACCTCATCCAGTTCGGGTGTCTCTGTATTATCCGAGACGAGCACGACCTGATCGGTCTCCGGATCGTAGTAGCCGCCGACGGCACCGCTGTACATCGTTTCGAGTTCGTCTCCCGCGTTGGTGTCACGGTCGACCATGAACAGCGCCTCGTAGGTAACGTCCTGCTCGAGACGTTCGTCGTCGCTCAACTCGAGGAAGACGTCGTCGTGGTCGTCGGCGAACTCCTCGCGGGAGATGACCTCGACCGGCACGTCGCCCTCGAAGGTGAGCTCACGAATCACTTCGACGCGTGCCATCGACCGGTAGACGACCGACTCGAGTTCGTCACCGTCGTCGACGACGGCATCGTCACGGTCGTCGACTGGGAGCGCATCGTCGTACCAGTAGCCGTTGACGTAGCCGACGGTGTCTTCGGTGGTGGGATCGGCCGGCCGGTCGGTCGAATCGTCTCCGAACATCCCCGGGACCATCCCACCGGCTACGGCCAGTGTCAGAACGAGCGTCGATATCGCAACGAGCGCAACAAGCAGTCGCGTCCGCGTCAGTGTGGCCGTCATTTCGAGAGGATGGGAATCGTACGAAGGCGAGCGTCAAAAGATCGCTGGTCGACGGCGACAGACGCTGTCAGCAGGGGTTGGGTCGAACCGTCGCGAATGTTTTTACGAATCGCCTCGTAGAATCCCGTACAGATGCACCTCGAGCCAGCACACACGGCGGTCGTAGTCGTCGATATGCAAAACGGCTTCTGTCACCCCGACGGCTCGCTGTACGCGCCGGGGAGCGAGGCAGTTATCGAGCCGATCGCCGACCTCATCGAGCACGCCCGCGACGCCGGCGCGTGGCTGGTCTACACGCAGGACGTCCACCCGCCCGAGCAGTTCGACGATGCCCACTACTACGACGAGTTCGAGCAGTGGGGCGAACACGTCCTCGAGGGCTCCTGGGAGGCAGAAATCGTCGACGAACTCCCGGCTGATGCGGCCGATCTCGTCGTCGAAAAGCACACCTACGACGCCTTCTACAACACGGAACTCGAGGGGTGGCTCAACGCCCGCGGGATCGACGACCTCGTGATCTGTGGCACCCTCGCCAACGTCTGTGTGCTCCACACCGGCGGCAGCGCTGGCCTGCGAGACTTCCGGCCGCTCATGGTCGACGACTGCATCGGCGCGATCGAGGACGACCACCACGAGTACGCCCTCGAGCACGCCGACTGGCTGTTCGGCGAGGTCGTCACGAGCGACGACCTCGAGTTCGACGGCGCGAAGTGAGAGCGTTTTCAACGCGCCGTACCAAGGAGGTGGTATGAGCACCCATCGGACCGCACAGACGACACCCCTCGAGCGACCGGCAAACGGCAACCTCCTTGCGCGAACCACCGTGTATCCGTCCAACAGCACCGAGAGCGCAGGTGGCCAGCATGAGTAGTCGCCGACTGCGGTCGATGTATCTCCTCGGAATCGGACTGAACGCGATCGCATTGGTGTATGCAGCCATGGACGGCTCGCCGCTGTTTGCCGTCACGTTCGGGATCGTCATGCTGTATCTCGGCGTGCGCTACTGGATGCTGACAACCGCCTAAAAGCGTGTCTCACTGCAGGCGGAGTCGTATACTGCGGGCACTCGAACCCGAGCCCAATGCTCGAGTCGGTTCCAGCTCCCATCGAAGCCGCGATCTATCTCTACTTCGTCGTCGTCGCCGCGATCGGCTGTTATCTCCACGGACGGCTCTGGCTTACACACCGAAGCCAGCATCGCTCGAGTGAGTCCGATCAACCGGCCACCCACACCGACGACGGCTCCCAAACGGACGGCTAAGCCCTCTCGAGGCGAGGGCGCGCCTTACTCTGGCCGGAAAATGCGAAACGCACCCTGCCCAGTCGCAACTTCACGTGTCTCGCCGTCGGGCGTGGTGCTCTCGACCATAATCTCGCTGACGCCGACGCTGCCGCCGACGCGGACCACGTTCGCCGTCGCCACGAGGTCGCCGACCGCGGGGCGGAGGTAGTTGACGTTCAGGTTGATCGTCGCGATTCGTGCATCGAAGGGGTTGTCCATCGCCGTCCGCAGGGCGAGGCCACCGGCCGTATCGATCAGCGTCGCGGCGATCCCACCGTGGAGATCCGCCCGCCCGTCACCCGACGGGGTCGGTCGCTTGTTGCTCAGTTTCTCGTCGTAGGGCACCGACAGCGTCATCGTCCCCTCGCCGATGTGTTCGACGGTCGTGCCGATCCACGAGAGGAACTCCTGATTCTCCTCGATAAAGTACTGCAGCAGGCTCTCGAGATCAGCGAACTCCTCGGGAGTTGGCTGCGTGTCGTCGGTCATGCCCTGTGGTCTGCTATCGACGCTCTTTACGGCTACGTTTCTCGATTGTCACGTTGTCGAGGGTTGATTTGATTTCCGACCGTAGGGCTGGTATGGATGTCCCGTCCGACTCAGACGGCCCCGAGTACGATGTCGACTTTCGCGATCGACCGGAGCGGTACGGGATCGGTCGCGGCGAGGAGGGCGTCTTCAAGGTCGAACCGTACAAGGGCGAACTGCTCCCGCTGTGGTCGTACAAAGACGAGGAGGCGGCCCGTGAGTCGGCCGAAGCGATCTACGAACAGTACGAACACTACCGCGAGGAGGGGGACTTTCCAGGGATGGACATGGCCCGGAAGTACCTCCAGATGGGGTACACACGGGCGATGCGCTACGCGAAGTATCCCGGCGGGCGGAAATACCGGGAAAACGGGTCTGAGCGCGAACCGCAGCAGTGGGCCGACGAGGATAAACGGGCGGCGGCGCTCGGCTTCGAAGCTTACTGGGAGCGTGTCCGCGAAGACGACGCCTACCAGCAGGCGAAAGCGCGCCACCGCGATCGCCATGAGTGAGCTACTCGTTCGCGGCAAGCTCAAATGGTCGTCGACCGACTCTTCGTCTTCTACATCCGCGATCGGTCGACCGAGACGCCGCTGTTCTGGGGTCGAATCGTCGAGGAGGAGACGTTGCAGAACGACTAACGAGTAGATCGGAACGGCTCAACGGCTGTCAGTCGGACGGATCCGCACTCGAACGCGCTCCCCGAGGTCGAACGATCGATCCGGACAAATCAGCTTCGCCCCGAAGTCGGCGTCTCGAGCACAGAACAGCGACAAGCCGGTGATCGCCTCACCGTTGGCCGTGACCACGATGTCGTCCCACGTGATCGTGCGGCCGTCGGCGACGCCGAGTCGCTCGCCGTTCAACGAGACGATACCGTCCTGAGTGGCACCGTGGACGCCGCCGCCGTCGTAGTGGGGCAGCCCACCGTCGAGAACGCCACCATTGTCGGCCCGAACGCCGGCGAACGTCTCGCCCGGCGCGGGATGTGTCGGCGCATCGAGGACGGCGTAGGTTTCGCCAGTCGCGACGACCGTTCCAGTTCCATCCCACGCAAGCGGGCGAACGTCGACACCTACCTCGAGCGGGAGCGACCCCGACGCGCGGTGAAGGTTCTGGTCGGGCCTGCGAACGCCGACGTGGAGGTGGTTGTCGACCCAGGGGGCGAAAAAGCCAGCCCGAACGAGTGTGCCAAGCGACGCACCCTGTTCGACGTGCTGGCCGGCCTCGACAGTGGGGTCGACGTGAAGGATTCGGGCAATCAGCCCCTCGAGTTCGGTCGGGCCGTCACACTCGAGCAGGATAAGATAATCGTGCTCGGGCGCGTAGGGTTTCGATGGCGCGCGAACGGCTCTGGTCTCGCGGACGGTCCCCGAGACGGGGCTGGGCGCAGCCGTCGTCCGGCCGTCCCGGAGCGTGCCGGGGTAGAGGTCGATCGCACACCCCTCATCGTGGGCGGGGTATGGCGAGTTGTAGAGCGAGAAGCGCTTGTACCGCGCAAGCAGCGCCTCGGGGAGCATGACGGCCATTCGTTGTCAGCTTCGTCTGGGCAGCGGGAGCGTTTAGGTCCATCGGGTGCAAAGAGGGGCCTATGCGAGTGATTCGTGGCCGAAAGGCGACGATCGAAGCCGACCGCGATGTGAGTCGCGGACTGCTCTCGACGGCCGCCGAGGGCGAACCAGCAGTGCGTGTCTGGACGCCCCACCAGCAGGTCGCCTTTGGGCGGCGGGATTGCAGACTCAAAGGCTACGAGTCGGCCCGTGAACTCGCCCGTGAACATGGCTTTCCACCCATCGAGCGCGACGTCGGCGGGCGAGCGGTCGCCTACGACGGCGAGACGACGATCGCCTTTGCCCGCGCTGAGCCGGCTGCGGATTTCCGCCGTGGGACGACTGCACGGTACGAGCGGACTACGGACGCTGTCGAGAAGGCACTTCGATCACTCGAGGGCGACATCGAACTCGTCCGCGGTGAGCCGACAGATTCGTTCTGTCCCGGAACGCATTCGGTGTCACAGCTGACTGCGAGTGGCCGACAACAGAAGGTCGCTGGTATCGCCCAGCGAGTTAGACAGGACGCCGCAATCGTCGCCGGTATCGTCCTCGTCGATAACCGCGAGCTGCTCGCGGCCGTCCTCGGAGACGTGTATGACCGCCTCGACGTCGCGTTCGATCCCGAGTCGGTTGGGACCATTGCAGCCGGCGACGGTCCCGCCGATCCCGCCGTCGTTCGCAGGGCACTCGAGGACGCCCTCATCGGTGACGACACACAAGCCCTGACGGTCGAGTCTCTCAGCGGCGGGTGAACAGGAGGTAACGTTTTTCCGCTCGGTGTCCTCGAACTCACGTATGCACGCTCGAGTGCGATCGACCGCGGAGGGAGCGCGATGACCGACGAACGGCCCGACACGGCAAGGCCACGCTGGACGGAACTCCTCGAGGACGCGGCGAACATCGCCGAGGAGTATCGGGAGAACGACTGGGATGCAATCGTCCTCGAACCAGTGGACGTCTCGCCGGTCGAACGCGGAGCACGAACCGGATTTGACGTTCAGGTTTCGAGCGAGGAGTACGACCTTCTCGAGACCCTCATCGAGGACGTTGACGTTACCATCACCGCTGCCGACGTCTACTACCGGCCACCGGAACGCGACGACCACGATCGGATCGCCCTCGTCGTCGAGCGCGACGAAACGAGCGAAATCGCGATTTTCGTCCCGCTGACCTACAATCTCGACGACTCTCGATCCGTCTTCGAGAACGCCCTGGCAGCAGAAGAACTGCTCGTTCACGTCACGACGACCACGCCTGACGCCGAAACCGAGCGCTGGGTCAGTTTCTCACACGAAGATCCCTCGCTGTTCCTCGAGGAAGCGGACGTTCGAGGCTGGGGCGAGCAGTAGCGCGCCGTCGGCCGCCCGTGACTCGCCGACGAGGTGTTACTTGCGGAGCCAGTCCAGCAGGTCGCTGAGAGTGATGGACTGTTCTGCTGGCAGACCGCACGATCTGGACTCGAAGGTCCCGTTGAGTGCCATCGAGTGATCGTCGTAGTAGGCATAGAGGTTCTTCGGGGCCTGGTATCGGCCGCCGTAGTGTCCGACGGGGCCGGTCGTGTTGATGATGTTGTCCTCGAGGTCGGTCGTAAACCGGACGTCCGTACGTTCGTAGATGGGCTCGCCATCGAGCCAGTATCGCACGATGCCGTCGTCGTTGGCCTCGCCGTCCGTCATCGTGTTCACGCAGACGTAGTACTCGAAATCGTACCACACACCCGGTTCGATCTCGGGTGTGGCGAGCGCATACGGTTCGCCATCGATGAGGTAATCGTGGTCGCCGACGCCATCATCGTCGCTCATGTGGTAGGTGTTCGAGAGGAGATGAAACGGTCCTTCGGGGTCGGTCTCTCGACTGGTCACGTACAGCCGGTTGCTCCAGCCGTTGGTCCCATCGGGGACACCACCACCGGCGCTCCCCTCGCCCAGTGCGATCGCACAGTTCCAGAGCCGGCAGTTCGACGGCTGTCGCCCCTCCATCGACCAGTTGGAGTTGAGCGCAAAACTGACGCGGCCGTTGAGTTCGACTAGCCCGTCGTCGAACTGGTAGTGCGTGCTCGCACCCCAGTGATCGTCTTCACGAATCCGCAGCTGAAGGGCCGTTTCCCCGGTGTTGGTCGGACTCGAGACGAACGAAAGGTTGTCAGGATCGCCGTTCGACAGCCAGTAGACCTCGTCCCAGCTGTTGTAGTCGTCGTACTCGAGATGGATCACCTCGTCCGGCCGGTTACACGCCGCGCTCGCACTGTCGACTGCCGTTCCTGTAACGCCGAGCAGGCTGCCAGCACCCACGAGCCCGCCCAGACGAAGCGTTCGTCGTCTGGTTACGCCAGCGGACGTCGGTTCGCTCGTGTCGGTTCGGTCGCAATCGCCCGATCCGCACCCGTCACGGGAGTTAGTGGTCGTATTCATCCGAACTGGAGTAGCCGCGCACCAGTAATAGTATCAGAGTCGCTACCTGAAAATAACCACACTATCATCGACCGCTACGGACGGTTGTCGCTGCTGGGACAGTACGCATCACGTGACTGTCATCGCAGCTAATCACTGTGGGCGTGGGTCGCCGTACTGAACCCGAGTTGGCTACCTGAAATGGCTGTCTACTGCTGTCGGCAGACCGTTGGGTTGTGTACAACAGTACTGCCTGTCCCGTCACCGGCTACTCTTCGTCTTGGGTTCGCAGTTCTTCGCTTGCCTCACGGACCTCCCGCATCACGCTCGAGATCCGTTCTTCGGCCTCGAGTTCCTCTTCGACCGAGAGGTCGACGCCTTCGACCTCGAGGAGGAACTTGGCGACTTCGGTCGATTCGTACATCACGTCGTCGAGTTCTTCGGCGGTAAAGAAATCACACATCGCGCCGTAGAGGAAGGTTGCACCCGCCTTGCGGACTTTCTCCTCGAAAGACGACCGAGCCTGGTTGACCGCCTGTGGCGTGTAGGTGTCGGTCATGAAGGGGACGAGTTCGGGCAGGTTCTCGCCGATTTTGGTCATCTCGACGCCGGTTTCGGTCCGGAAATCGGAACAGAGGCGGGCGATTGCCCACTCGCGGGCGGTGACGTAGGTCCGGTCGCGAAGGAACTCGTTGACCCGGTCGTACTGTGCCCCGTCCATCTTTGTGAACCGAGCGTACTTCTGGACGTCCTCGGGCGGCTCGTCTGCATCCGGCTCGGGGTCCGGAACGCCCGGCATTGTATCATCTGTCTCGTCAGTGCCTGCAGTCTCAGTACTCGTCTCCGTCTCGGCGTCGGCTGTAGCGTCCGAGTCGGCATCGAATCGGGCAGCGTCCAGTCCGTCCTCGTCCATGGGCACGTGTTGGACCGTCGAACGTAAGGCTATGAAGGTTTTCGACCGACTGGTCGGCCGTCGATCCGTGATCTCGAGGGAATGAATTGTAAACCGCTTGTGTGTGTCTGCGAGTTCTACCGGATTTAAGTTCGTCAGGGACATGCGGTAGTATATGTCACAGACGCCAGTCGTAGTCGAAGCAGTCCGGACTCCTCAGGGAAAAGAAGACGGTGTGTACGCCGACGTCCGTAGCGAAGACCTCTCGGTGCCACTGATCGACGAAATTCTCGCGGAAACCGGTCTCTCGGGTGAGGAGGTCGACGACCTGATGTGGGGCTGTGCCCAGCAACGCAGCGAGCAGGGCAACAATATAGCTCGCGTCATCGCCTTGCTCTCCGAGCTGGGCGAGAGCGTACCGGCAACGACGATCAACCGCTGGTGTGCTTCCTCGATGCAGTCCGTGATCTCCGCCGCCGACGCCATCGCGGCCGGCAACCGCGACGCCATCATCGCCGGCGGTGTCGAGAACATGAGCCGCGTGTCGATGGGCGAGAACATGGGCAGTGTCCACCCGCGGATGGCCGAACTCTACAACATCGGCGAGCTCCAGATGGGGATGACCGCCGAGAAGGTCGCCGAAGAGTACGGCGTCAGCCGCGAGCAGCAAGACGAGTACGCCGCCCGGAGCCAGCAACGCGCCACCGAAGCCACCGAACAGGGCCGCTTCGACGACGAAATCGTGCCGATCGAAACCGAGGACGGCACCGTCACCGAAGACGAGGGCATCCGCCCAGGCACGACCGCCGACAAGCTCGGCGAACTCCCGACCGTCTTCAAATCCGACGGTACCGTCACGCCAGGCAACGCCTCTCAGATCTCCGACGGCGCGTCGGCACTGCTGATTACGAGCGAAGCCTTCGCCGAAGAACACGACCTCGAGATCCTCGCCGAGGTCGGCATGAACAACGTCGCTGGCGTCGACCCGACCGTGATGGGTGTCGGCCCGGTTCCCGCGACCGAAGGCCTCCTCGAGCGAAACGGCCGTGAGATCGACGACTACGACCTGGTTGAACTCAACGAGGCCTTTGCCAGCCAGGCAGTCTACTCGCGCGATCAACTCGGAATCGATCCCGAAATCTTCAACGTCAACGGCGGCGCAATCGCGCTTGGCCACCCACTCGGCGCGTCGGGAGCCCGCCTGCCAGTAACGCTGATCCACGAACTCCAAAAACGCGGCGGCGGTCGCGGCCTGGCGACGCTGTGTGTCGGCTTCGGGCAGGGTGCGGCGATCGAGTTCGACGTCAGCTAAATCGAACCGTCGTTTCCAGCGACCTCGTGTAACCGGGTATTTAGATAGCTTCGGGCCGACTGTACCAGTATGAGCACGATCCTGCTGGTGGTCCTCATCGGCATCCCCCTCGCGTGGCATCTCGGGCTGACGGCGGTGACGTACTACGACGCCGGCAGAGTCGGCCTCGAGCCACGGAAAAAGTGGACAGCAATCACCTTCTGTATCCCGATCTTCGGCTTTTTCATCTACCTCTTCGAGCGCAGCGAACTCTCCTACGATCCGGAGACCGACCCCTATCGGGGCAACAATTTCAACATCCATCCGTCGCGGGCCGACGACGTCCCGCTGCCGTCTCGAGGCGATGACCGACCTGGAGTCAACGACGACGACTGGAACGATCAGGACGACGAAAACGAGCGATAACTGTCCGCGGAACGGCTACAGCCCGTGTCGCTGCCGACAGTCATCACAGATCAGCCCCGTGAACCACTTCCGTTCGGTACAGCCATGACAGAGTCGATACCACTCGAACTCCAGATCGATAGAGCGACGCTGTTCGGCATCGCACTGGCGCTGTCGTTCAGTGGTCGATACAGTCTGGTGTGTGATCGAACCCGGATCGACCCAGACCGGCGAACACCCCACCTCCTCCCCTCGCTCCCCTGACCCCGTAGCCATCTCAAACTGTCACTGTAGCTGAACCATCATAAGTATGGGAGTCGTGACAAATCTGAACAGTCCAGTAATCAGTCATTTACTCGGGCCAAATCCGGAGTGTCAGAGGCCGATGGAGATCGAACAGCGGCGTCTTAGTCGTCTGCCGGCGTCTCAGTCGCGCCCGTCGCCTCGAGTCGCTCTTCGGGGACAGTCCCATCGTCGTCCCAGCCGCGTTCTTCGTAGTACGTTGCGAGACCCTCCTCGAAGTCGGGGATCTCGTAGGGGAGGCGGTCGTCGTCGCGATCGAAGCCACGCTGGTTGTTGAAGTGGCGCTCGAGCGAGACGACAGTGGCGCCGATCTCGAGCAGGTCCTCGTAGTCAGCATCGAGCAGTGTCTCGAGGCGGTCGGGAGTGACAAAGTCCCGCGAGAACTTACAGAGCACGCCGCTGTCTTTGATGACGTTGACGTTCTCGAGTTCGATGATCTTCGGTGGCTTGTTCTCGAGGCCCTGCTTGTCGAACGCCCGATCGGCGTCGACGAGTGGGTACTCGTAGGGGTAGAACTCGGCGTACATGTGGTCTGCCCCGCGGTTCGAGGTGGCAAAGGAGAGTCCCTGGCCGTTGAGCGTTCGGCCGTCGTGGGCAGGGAACTCCATGCCCTTGACAGTCCAGTTGTCGACGCCGAGGTCCTCGTGGATGCGGTCGATCCCTTCCGCGAGCGTGTCACCGACGTCCTCACGGTAGGCGATTTTCTCGACGAGGTCGTGGATCAGGTCGACGTTACCGAACTCGTCTTCGCTGGCGAGATAGGCCGCGACGACGTCGCCGGCCGAAATCGTGTCCAGGCCGTACACGTCACAGAGCTTGTTCGATTTCATCACGTCGACGATATCATCGACACCCGAGTTCGAGCCGAAGGCCATCACCGTCTCGTACTCAGGGCCCTCGGTCTCGAGGCCGGTTTCCTCGTCTCTGGTCGGGAGTTTGCAGGCGAACGCACAGGCCGAACAGGTGCCTTTCTTGTACTTTTTCTCCTCAACGCGGTCGCCGCTGATCCCTTCGGCGCCCTCGAACGACAGTTCGGAGAAGTACCGCGTCGGGAGGGCTTCGACCTCGTTTGCGTACTCGGTCATCGAGGAGGTGCCCTGTCGTTTCATAATGTGGTCGGACTGGGCGGCCTCGCCGTGGATCTCCATCTGCAGCGGCGGGATCTCGACCTCGTGGGTCGAGTCGCCGTCGAAGGTGATCGCCTTGACGTTTTTTGAGCCGAGGACGGCACCGAGCCCGCCACGGCCGAACGCGCGCTCCTCAGAGGTCATGATCGAGGCAAAGCGAACCTGATTCTCGCCACCCGGGCCGATGACGACGGTGTGTTCGGCCTCGAGACCGTGTTCGTCTTCGATATACTCGCAGGTCTCGGGGACGGTTGCCTCCTCGAGGTCCGGGACGGCTTCGAACTCGACGCCCTCGTCGGTGACGTGGACGATGACGAGGTCGTCGCTTGCGCCGGTGATCTCGACGGCGCTGTAGCCGGTGCCGGTGAAGTTCCGCGAGAGGAAGCCACCGGCGTTCGAGGAGAGCAAACCGTCAGTCAGCGGCGAAACGCTCGTCGCTGACATCCGACCGGTGAAGCTCATCGTCGAATGTTGCAGCGGCCCCGTCGCGAAAAAGAGGCGGTTTTCGGCTCCTAGTGGGTCGGCGTCGAACGGCACTCGGTCATACGCGAGTTTCGTTCCGAGCGCACGCCCACCGAGGAACGACTCGAGAACGTCATCGATCGACTCCGTTTCGGCAGTTCGGTCGCCGACATCGACCGTACACAGTGGTCCCTGGACGTGTTTCATATGTGATGTAGTGGCACTCGTAACTGCAAAATGGTACCGATTCCTGTCGTCTGTATGTCGGCTCAATAGCAATGGCTTCGTAAGTGAACTGCTCGCCGTAGCCGACAGTATATACGGCCACAGTGTGAGAACGGCGTATGTCACGGTCGACGGAGCCTCCCGACGAGGCGACGATAGACGATCTGTACGACCAACTCGAGACACTGGCAGAGACGGTCGACGATCCCCAGGAGCGAACGGAAGTCCGCCGAACAATGCGGCTGGCCGATCGCCTCTCACACAACGGGATGGTCAATCGGGTGATCACCGAGTTTACGGGCAAAGACAAAGCGGAGGCGTTCGTCGGCAGCGTCGTCATCGGCATGCCCTTGCTCGTCGAGGATGGCGTCCTCGAGATCGGCGAGTTCCTCGCGACGACCCCGGCGTTTTTCGTCGTGAATCTCGCCCTCGCTGCCGTCCTCGTCGTCGGTATCCTCTACGTCGCCGACTTTCGAGAGGTTCAGATCCACGATCCCTACTTCGGCGTGGTGCCGCGTCGACCAGTGTGGGTGCTTGGAATCGCGTTTGCGACCGCGACGGCAATGATGACGCTGTGGGGACGCGTCGTGTGGGACGAGCCCTGGGTCAACCTCTGTCAGGTGTCGGTGATCTTTACGGCGATGTCGATCGGTGGCTCGTTGGGCGATATCCTCCCAGGCGAGGACTGAGTTGTCGCCGACACGGGACCGGGATCAGGCGTCAGTGACCCGAATCACAACGCCGTCGTCCTCCCAGAGCGCGATTTGAACGGTCGCTGTCGTCAGTGTTACACTCGTTTCCGCTGTCGATTCGGATTGAAACAGCGTGTTGAGGGATTCGGGATCGATCTCGTCATACAGGTCGAAATCAGCCCAGCGCAGGTCCTCTCCTCTGTGGTCGGCGACCGCAGCCAGTATCGCATCGGTCAGCGATCGTCCCTGCTCTGCCCAGTGCGTCACTCGAGTGGCGGTTTCTGGGGCCGTTCCCGCAGTCGGCAACTCCATCGGCTCGAGTCGCTGGCCACGATCGGCTGCCATCAGCCCGCCGAGAACTGCTCGCGCGGTGTCGTCTCGGAGAACGACGTGCCCGTCACGATAGTCGACTATCCCGGCGTCAGACAGTTTTGGGAGATGGGTATGCTCGAGTTCGGTCGCCACGGCGGCCGGCGAGCGGTCGGGTTGGCCCTCCGTCTCCCGCTCGTACCGTCGAAGCGCCGCCGCAAGCGCTTCGCTGTCCATTGGTTCGCCACGCTCGGCAAGCGTTTCGACCACGAAGCGCCGGCGATAATGAGAGAGGCAGTCAAGCAGTGGATCGAGTGTCGGGTTCGTGGTGGGTTCGCTTCTCATCGCTCGGAACTCGGCTCACAACGGCAGTAAGGTTCCGTCTTGTTGTGACTATGCCGTTAAGTCACCCCGGCCGGTCACTCGTCTTCGAGCGCCGACAGCGAGTCGACCAACACCTGCTGGACGCCCCGCCGAATCCGGTCCGACAGCGCCTGTTGACTGATCTCGAGGTCGGCTGCGAGGTCGTCGAGTGTCACCTCACGGGGCGTCTCGAAGTAGCCGCGGTCGATCGCTAACACCAGTGCCTCGCGTTGCTCCGGCGAGAGGTCGAACACCGGGCCGCGACGAGGGCGCTGTGTCAACGGAACCACTCGCTCGACGTGGATCTGGATCCCGTGGTCCGTACAGTACGTATAGAACTGCGTGAGTAGCTCGTGTGCCGGAAACCGGATCCGAAAGAGCCAGCGCTCTCCATGGTGGGCCTCGAGAAGCGTCGCGTTCGCCTCGACGAGGCCATCGATCAGCTGGTTCGGCGGGTCGATCGCCCACTCGATGCGATACAGTCCGTGTCGGTCGATGACGCCGAACTGATCGATCGACGCGACGGCCGACTGGGAGCGAACGCTCCGTTCGAACGTCTCGAAATCGTCGGCGATCACCCAGAGAAACGGAATGCTCTGGTCGCCAAGGGGGATGACACGCTCGAGTTCGATCAGTTCGACACCGCTTGCCTGCTCGAGTGTGCCGCCGAGTAAGAACTCCTCCGCGTTGACCGTAAATTCGAGGATGGCGACCATGGCTAACGTTGGTGGCCCATCGAGATATATTATCGTAGCCATCGCTCGTCACGGCACACCTGCTCGCACGAGACTGTGCTGTGCGATGGGTGTCCATCGGTTCCGTCGCTACTGTAGCGGCGGCGGTGTCCGCCTCGGCGGATGCGTACCGGACGAACACATCTCGGCATCGTTCACGAACGCTTACCATGTCGGAGCCGAATCTTTGGACAGATGGTTGGCTACGACTCCGCCGCCGATGTCTACAAGCAGGCGTTGCCGGTTATCCTTATCAGCCTCGTGGCAGGGCTGTTCGCGGGGACATTACTCGGTACTGAGACCATGCGCGAGGGAATCGAGAGCGTCCCCGGGATCCTGTTGTTGCTCCCCGCGTTTCTCGCGACACGTGGTGGCGTCTACGGCTCGCTGGGGGCTCGGCTCTCGAGTGGGCTCCACCAGGGGTTGATCGACCCCCACTTCGAGTGGAACGACCGCCTGCGAAACGCGGTCGTCGCCTCGTTTCTCAACGGGATGATCGTCTCCATTTTTATCGCCGTGCTCGCCTGGGGTGTCTTGCTCGCTCTCGGACGGAATGGCAGCCTGCTCGAGTTGGTGATTATCCTCACCGTCGCCGCGCTGTTGAGCGCGTTCGCAATGCTCGGGGTGTTGCTCACCGTGATCTTCAAGGGGTATCGACGAGGGCTCGACCCGGACAACGTCATCGGCCCGGTCGTGACGACCGTCGGTGACGTCTTCGGCGTCGCGTTCTTGCTCATCGGTATCGCCGTCGCGGGGGCCCTACTGTGAGCGTCGGCGGCGACGTCTTACACGGCGAGGATCTGGACGATAACCCGGCCACAGAGTGGACCGTCAGAAACATCGTCTCGACACTGGTCCCACTGCTCATCGCTCTCTCGATCCTGCAGATGGTCTCCGGAACCGTCCTCGAGACGTTCGAAGAACAGTTACTCGAGAATCCGTCGCTGCTGATTCTCGTGCCGGTGATGATCGGGACTGCCGGCAACCTCGGCTCGATCATGTGCTCGCGACTGGCGACCCAGCTCCATCTGGGGACGCTCGAGTTCTCGCCGACGAACCCCAACATCCGGTCGAACGTGGGTGCGGTCATCGGGCTTGCAGCGACCGTGTTCATCCTGCTTGGGATCGCCTCGTGGCTCATCGGCCGTGCACTCGGCGGCACGCTGGGGCTCGGGACGCTGCTGGTTATTACGATCGTTAGCGGAATGTTGCTCGCTGTCTGGGTCGTCATCGTCAGCACCGTCTCGGTGTACGGCTCGTATCGACTCGGCTACGACCCCGATGATACGACGATCCCCGTCGTCACGAACATCTGTGACATCACGGGCGTTCTCATCCTCTTTGGCGTGGTTTGGGTCGTGTTGTAAACCGCTGCTGATCGACGTGACCGGGGACGAGTGTGGCTGGCTGCGGTCTATGACTCCGCGTAGATTCGATCGACACGGTCTTCGAACTCGTCCAAGATGACGCGACGTTTCTTTTTCATCGTCGGCGTCAGCATCTCGTTTTCCTCGGTGAACTCCTGTGGCACGAGTTCGAACCGTTTGATCGTCTCGTGTTTCTCGAAATTCTCGTTGATGCGGTCGACTTCCTGCTGGATGTACTCGCGGACACGATCGTCGTCACACATCGCCTGTGGGTCGTCGGGAAGGTCGATTCCTTCTGCGTCGGCCCACTCCTCGAGGTGATCCGAGTTTGGGACCAACAGTGCACCGATGAACTTCTCGCCGTCGCCGACGACCATACACTGCTCGATGATTTCGCTGGCCGCAAAGGCGTCCTCGATCGGGGCTGGCGCGACGTTTTTCCCTGTCGAAAGCACCATGATTTGCTTTGCGCGCTCGCGGAACTCGAGGAAGCCGTCGGGTCGCTGGTGGATGATGTCGCCAGTTCGGAACCAGCCGTCGTCGGTGAACGCGCCCGTCGTCGCGCCGGGTTTGTTCCAGTAGCCCTGCGTGACGTTTGGCCCCTTCACGAGGAGTTCGCCGACGTCGCCAGGATCGTCCGTAAACGCCGCTTGATCGGCAGCGCTCTCGTCGATTTTCACGTCGACGCCGGGCAAGGGGTAGCCGATGGTCCCGATCTTGACTGCCTCGGGCGGGTTCGTCGAAACGACCGGCGAGGTCTCGGTCAGCCCGTACCCCTCGTAGATCGGCAGCCCCATCGCGTGGTAGAGCTGACAGAGATCAGCCGAGAGGCTGCCACCGCCGCTGATCAGCAGTTCGATCTCTCCGCCAAGCGCCTCTCGAACCGTCGAAAAGACCAGTGTATCGGCGATCGATTGCTTTGCAGAGAGAATCGGACCCGGCGAGTCGGCTTGCTGGTACTCGACGCCGACGTCGGTCGCCCACTCGAAGATGCGCTTTTTGACCCCCGATTCGCTGGCTTGCTCGCGGATCGCATCGTAGATCTTCTCGTATACACGCGGGACACTCGTCGCCATCGTCGGCTGAACGGTGCCAAAATCTTCCTGGAGCGTATCCGGACTCTCCGCGTAGGCAACACAGGAGCCGCTGGCAAACAACACGAAGTGACCCGCCGTCCGCTCGAACACGTGGGCGAGCGGCAGGTACGACACTGCAAGCGACTCCTCGTCGAGCGACGGGATCCCCGCAGGTTTGTCCGGCCGGGGCGCGAACCGCTTTCGAACCGCGTTGACGTTCGACCGGAAGTTCCAGTGGGTTAGCTGGACGCCTTTCGGCTGGCCCGTCGTCCCACTCGTGTAGATCAGACTCGCCAGATCGTCGAGGCCGGGTGCGTCAACCCGCTCCTGATAGGCCTCGAGGTCGAACACCGCCTCGCCACGGTCGTAGACGTCATCCAGCGTGTAGATATCGTCGCGGTCGTCGTACCCCGACAGCTCGTCGATCGAGACGATGCACTCGAGGTCGAGGTCGTCTTCGGCCTCGAGAACGGTCTCCAGAAGGGACTCGTTTTCGACGACGACAGCGGTTGCGTCGGGGTCATCGAGCAGGTAGGCGACCTGACTGGGCGAGGAGCTCTCGTACACCGTCGTGACGACGGCCCCAGCACCGAGGAGGGCGAAGTCACACTGTGCCCACTCCATTCGGGTGTTGGCGAAGATGCCGACGCGATCACCCAGTTCGATACCGAGATCGTGAAAGCCCGCCGAGAGGTTGCGGACGATATCACGCATCTCGAGGTAAGAGATCGCCCGAAACTCACCGGGCGTCGCAGCCGGCAGGACCGACGGCGTCAGCGATCGGTCGTAGACTCCACCCTTGTACTTCTGAGCTGGTCGGTTCGCATTCCGGTCGACCGTCTCTTCGAACATCCGACCGAGTGTTGTCTCACCGATGACCTCGTCGTCGTACTCTCGTTCGGCATCCTGCCAGTCCATATACGTGTGACAGTACCTCCCGTGCGATAAATCATGTTGAAACTGGAGACCGTAGAAGCCGTGTTTATTCACGGCGAACAATCAGTACACCGAGCCTACCGATCTGCTTTTCGAGACTGTGTGTCGGTCAGTCACGCTGGTCGAGATAGCCAAGCACGCCTCGCGTGTTCAGGACCGCTTCGGCGCGTGCCTTGCGTTCGCCCCAGACGTCGGCCTTGTCGGTCGTGTCAGCGAAATGCTCTATGACTGCCTCGTCGTCCTCGAGTGCTGCTCGTTTCGACTCGACGGCTGCAACCCACTCGCTGAGGACGGTTGCGTACGCATCGAGTGCGGCGTCGGCGTCGTCGCCGACCTCCCGGGGTCCGAAATGCGTATAGAGGAGGACGTCAGGGTCGATCGATTGCAGCGTCTCGACGTCCTCGAGACACTCCTCGAGGTCGAAGTCGGACGGCGGCGATGTCTCGGTGATGGTCTCAGTCTCGGGGATCCAGATTCCCGCGGCGTCGCCGACGAAGACGGCGTCGTTTGCGAGGTCCTCGAAGATCACTTGGTGGAACGCATGTCCCGGAGCAGCGTGGACACGGAGTTCGTGCTCGCCGAGATCGATGTGGTCGCCGTCTTCGATCTCGACGACCCGATCCTCGGGAATCGGCTCTGGTTCAGCGTAGAACTCCCACTGGTCGCCGACGGCGTTTTTCGTGCCCTCGACCAGTCGTGTCGGATCGATGAGTAACCCTGCGCCGGCAGCCGGGACGTAGATGTCGGCGTTCGGACACGCCTCGGCGAGCAGTCCGGCCCCGCCGGCGTGATCGAGATGGATGTGCGTCACGACGATCGCCGCGAGCTCGTCGCGGTCGATTCCGAGTTCGTCGAGTGCCTCGAGGATCAGCTCGTAGTTGGTCCCAAGTCCGGTTTCGATGACCGCGGGCTGGTCGTCATCGAGAATATAGACCGAACCGTACCCCTCAGTGTCGTACATATTCACGTCGAGATAGTAACAGTCCGTACAGTCGCCGGCGGTGACTTCCTGCACCGCTCCGATATCCGTACTCATATCGGTAGGCCCGTCGGCAGATGAGATAAAAGCTACGTCACCGCACCGCATACTGAGCCAGTCTACGGCGTTCGGCGGTCAACAGTCGTCCGGACAGTCCTTCCACTCGCCGATTCCCGAGGGATCGAGATGAACGTGGGCGTCCCCAACGTCTTCTACGTCACGCAGCCAGTCGACGAGCGTCGACTCGACGTCGTGGGCCTGCCGGAACGGCATGTCACCGTCGACTTCGACGTGGACTTCCACCTCGAGGACGGGGCCGTCGTAGAAGACCGTTAGGTCGTGGACGCCTCGAACTTCCGGATGGTCGCGCAGCGTCTCGACGATCTCGGTCCGCGTCTCCGGGTCGGGGGCAGCACCGATGAGATAATCGACGTTTTCGCGGCCGATTTCGACACCCTGGTAGATGACCAGCAGGCTGACGAGTGCGCCGGCAACCGGATCGAGCAGCGGGAAGCCAAGGAGGACACCAAGGACGCCGACGACGGCGGCGAAGGAGGTGTAGATATCGTTCAGACAGTCCGTCGCCAGCGCTTTGAGCGCCGTCGAGTTCAGGTCCTCGTTGATCCAACTCGTATAGCGGTAGACGAGGTACATGTCGACGATCGCGAAGGCGAGCGCTCCGAACAGCAGCGGGCTGAAGATGACCTCGACGCCGTAGAGCAGCCCCTGTGCGGATTCATACAGCAGATTCAAGCCGAGTAATGCGATGACGCTCCCGACGAACAGGGCCGTGAGTGGTTCGATCCGATCGTGGCCATGGGGGTGGGTGTCGTCGGGCTCGTCGTACGAACTCTGACCCCAGATCAGCACGACGATGCTCGCGACGAGGTCGGCGATCGAATGGGCTGCGTCGGCAAGGAGCGCGACACTCCCGAACGCCAGCCCGACAGCCCCTTCGACGATGATCTTTACTGCGTTGCCGAGAACGTTCGCCCACGATGCGCGTGCGAACCCGCGTCGTTCGTTCTCGGCATCAGTCATATGATTGTTTAGAGAGAGTCTAAACTTGGGTCTTTTCCTTCCGATCTCGAGGCGTGGGGCGCGCTGCCGTATCGCAATTTTCATCACGCCGCTGTGAGTACCACGCCGTATCCGGGCGATGGGGCCCGCCTGATCCAACCGCCGGACCGCTCGCCGTCGGCACGAGTCGTCTACGCGACGATCGGCCGACCGAGAGGGTGGCTGACGGTCCCTGTCTGTAGCCACAGTCATGACAGCAGCCCACCCCCTCGGTCGACTCGAGACGCTTGCACTGATCGGTATCGGCGGCTTCGCCGGCTCGAATCTCCGGTACTTCGCGCTTGGCCTGCTGTCTGATCTGCAGGCCGTCTTACTGGTCAACGTGCTGGGCTGTTTCGTCCTCGGCTTTCTGGTTTACGAGGCCGAGTACACCGATTACATCGGGCGAGAGTCACGGATCGTCTTCACGACTGGCTTTCTCTCCTCGCTGACGACCTACAGCACATTTGCGATCCAGACCGCGACGGCAGCCGAGCCACTGGTGCTCATCGCCGTCGTCGCCGGCAACTACGGACTCGGGTTCGCGAGTGTACTCGCAAGCCGAACCCTCGCACGCCGACTCCGTGACCGCACACCCACTGTTGGCGGTGAGACGGCATGAGTCTCGAGACCATGGTGTTAGGCGACGTGCTCGACACCGTACTCGTCGGGCTGGCGCTTCTCGGCTCCGATCTCTTCGCGTCCGTGACGTTCGATCCCGAACCCGCCCACATCGTCGGCACTGGCGGTGCAATCGGCGCAGTCGTGCGTCATCTGATCTACCGCCAGTTCTCGAGCGAACGGTTCCCGTGGCCGACGCTTGCCGTCAACGTCGTCGGGAGTTTCGGCTTCGGCGCGGCAATCTTTGCGGGTGCCGATGAGACGACGATCCAGCTGGTTGCGATCGGCATCTGCGGGGCCTTTACCACGTTCTCGTCGTTTTCGGTCGAGACCGTCCAGCTCTACGAGCGCGGTGATCGGCTGCTCGCTGTCGCGAACGCTGCAGGAAATCTCGTCCTTTCGCTTGCAGCGATCGGAATCGCGTGGTGGCTCGTCACGGCGTGGCCGGTTTAGTCAGCGTCGATACCATCAGCTACGGGTCAGGTCAGAAGTAACAACTGAACCGAGTTCCACACCGTCGGAGGACTGCCGGGGCGATCTGTAGTAACAATTGAACCAGAGTTGACTCGAGTCATCACTCGTCTGCACAATAGTATTATTGGCTAATATCTTTTATTTTCTAACAAATCCAATATTTTAAATACCATGGCGGGGCTCAGTCCAACCACCAGGTCAGTAATAGCCAATGGTTAGGAAATATGCAGCGCGGATCTGCCCTGAATGTGATGGGAGATTACGGACGGATGGTACTGAGACGATCTGTGAAGACTGCGGTCTTGTACTTGCCGAGGATGCGATCGATCGTGGGCCCGAATGGCGATCGTTCGACGACGACACCGATCCACGACGAACCGGCGCACCGCTTACTCGCTCGAGACACGACCGTGGACTGTCGACGAAAATCGGCTACGGCTCTGGCTCCGATTCGACGTACAGCTCTCGCGTAACGGGCCGGAAACGACGACAGATCGCTCGCTTGCGACGAGAGCACAACCGTGCCCAAATCTCGTCGAAAGCCGAACGAAATCAGGTCTACGGCTTCACCGAGATCCGACGGGTCAACGCCTTACTCTCACTGCCCGAGTCCGCTCGAGAACAAGCCTGTGCGCTATTCAAGTCAGCCCAGTCCGAAGGGCTGTTTCAAGGCCGATCACTCGAGGGGTTTGCCGCAGCGGCGATCTATGCGACCTGTCGAACACGTTCGAATCCCCGGACGATCGACGAAATTACCGCCGTTGCCCGCGCGAGCACCGACGAGCTCACCACCGCCTACGACGCACTGAACCGAGAACTCGGTCTGCCCACGGGACCGATCGACCCAACGCAGTATCTCCCCCGCTATGCTTCGAAACTTGGTCTCGATACGGCCGTCGAACGCCGTGCTCGAGAGCATCTGACTGCCCTGCTTCAGGACGGCGTGATCGGTGGTCGGAATCCAAGCGGGGTTGCAGCGGCCTGTCTCTACAAGGCAGCCGGTGAACGCGACGCGTGGCCGACGATCACACAGGCCGACGCCGCCGAGGTTGCCAATGTCGCCCCCGTAACGATTCGATCGACGGTGACGACGATCAAGGAACGCTGACTCGTACTGTCACCGCTCGAGAAAGCATCGACGGGCGGGCTGGTCGAGACCGGACGGCTCAGGTCGTTCGGAGATTATCCGTACTCGGCTCGTACACCTCGCCTTTCTGTTTGAGTTTCTCGATTTCGTGTTCGGCCTTGGAGTGATCCATCCCGATCTCTTCAGCCCGATCCAGAACGATATCGATCGGCGCACCGTCATCGTACTCCGTTTCGACATCGCTAATCAGCTGTTTGATGTTCTTGATGCGATCGCGCTGTGATTTGGACGTGCCTGCTTCGACGATATCCGCGTCGAACTCCCCAGTCTCGGGGTCGACACCGATATCCTGCAGACACGACCGAACGATTTCGATGACGCGATTTGCGTCTGCTTCTTCGACGGTATCCGACAGTCGCACGCGGGCGCTTGCCTCCGAGAGCCGGACCAGTGCCTCGAGTTTTCGCGCCGTCACCGGTATGGGGGCGTCCTCGTCGGTCCCTTTCAGTCGCAGGTCGACGTAGAAGTCCCGGATCGCCTCGCGTGCTGCCTTGGTCATCCGTGGATGGCAGTTCTGTTTCGCGTAGGCGATGTACTTGCGCAGGAGTTCGGCGTCGATTTCGGGATCGACCTGGCCGGTCATCGCTTCGATCTCCTCGTCGGAGACATCCATCGACGTCATCTGCTCGCGCTGGGTGGTCAACTCACCGGCGTAGTTCGTGGTGAGGATATGTTCTGCGAGGTTACGGTCTTTCTCCTCATCAGGGTCGTCCGTGACCGTAAAGATCAGGTCGAATCGCGAGACGAGCGCCGGCTCTAAGTCGATCTGTTCGCTGATCGGTTCGTAGTGGTCGAACCGGCCGTACTTGGGGTTTGCCGCACCCAGCAGCGAACACCGGGATTTGAGGGTTGCGTTGATCCCCGCCTTCGAAACCGAGATTTTCTGCTGCTCGAGCGCTTCGTGCATGGCGGACCGATCTTCCGACCGCATTTTATCGAGTTCGTCAACTGCGGCGATCCCTCGGTCGGCCAGAACGAGCGCGCCGGCCTCGAGTGTCCACTGCTGGCCGTCGCCGAAATCGTCGCGAACCGCAGCAGCCGTCAGCCCTGCCGAGGACGACCCTTTCCCGGAGGTGTAGACAGCTCGAGGAGCGATGTTTTTGATGTAGCTGAGCATCTGGGAGTTGTGCGAGATTACGCCATTTGAGATGTAGTTGTGAGTTCCCTCGATCTCAAGATCGTATACCCAGTCGTAATCAGGTTCGACGCTGCTGACACATTCGATACGTTCCCAGCAGACATCCCCTTCGGCAAACTGCTCGAGAGTGTTGAGACTCCTTTTTAGAGACCCACCGTCAGCTAGAACACCGTCCTCACTTGGTGTCTCTTCTGCTGATAACGTGTCTTTGAATGTCGCGACGACCTTCTCGAAACTTTCTCGACTTGGATTTCTCGACCCCCGTTCATAATGTTGATACGTTGATCGTGGCAGTCCACACTCGGCCTGTGTGAGCGATAGTGATTCCCGTACTCGCCGCAGTTCTGAGCCAACATCTGGAATAACATCCCGGTTTGTATTCCCCATTGTATCGGCGTATTGTTCTGCAGCCTGCTGTTTTCGCTGGGTTATGAAGCCCACTTTAGAGACATATCTCTCAAATTCGTTTCCGCTGATTCTGAGTCGGTAGCTACTGTTCTGCCGCTGGTGCAGTTGTGATCGGATCCCAACTGAGAGCAGTAATGTTCTAACATCTTCGAGCAGATTGCGGCTCATCGAAGCAACAGTGAGCTCGCGCTGCGACTCCGAAACGTGTCCTTCTCCTTCGATGAATGCTTTGAGGAATTCCGATTTAGTTGTCGCTGAAGCCTCGAAGATCGAACCAGGAACACACTGCTCACTAGATGACTGAAGAATGCATGGCTCGAGTGCTTTGAGGAAGCTTACGAACTCCCCTGCTGAACAAAGTAGTTCATACGCATCCTTCGATTTATGAGGCACTCGCTCTGTCGTATTGAGGTCTAGTTTCTTGAGTGCATCCGTTGCGTCGTCCAATACTTCCCAGTCATTATTCGTAATTGAAACAAATCCTGTATTATCGTCTCGCTGTTGGACGTATCCCTCTGCGATGATGTACCCAATCAGGCGGGCTAATGATGGCGTCCATTGACTTGGCAGGTCAAGATGAACCGCATTTGGTGATCGAGATTGCCGAAAGTCAATGTTGAGTGTGTCATCACTGTCTACTGTAAGTGTTCGAGGTGCAGCAATGAACTGTCCTGCTGTGAGGTCATCTGCGATTACCGGTTTGAGCTTTCCGTCATTCTGTACGAACAGCGGGTGTGACGGCGTCACCTCGAGTTCTCGCCCACTCGAGGTTTGAATTCGATACATCTGGTCGGGAGCCTCTCGCTTCCAGACTTTCGTCGCCCGCTGCGGTGCGATTGAGCCATCGTCCTGTAGGGACGGGACGTTGAGATCGATTTCGTCGTACCAGCCATCATCGATCGGCTTCGGGTCCTCCAGATTCGACTCGACAATTTTCCGAATTGGGACGTCACGACCATCTGCGAGTGTGATTTTCGTATCTCCGTGGACACACTTCCCAGTACCAGGATCACCGATCAGGAGCATATGCAGGTCGCCACGAATTCTCGAGCCGTCGGGCAGCTGCTTCGTAACCCCCGAAAACAGCTGGAGGATCATCGCGAGTTTCTCCTGTTCGTAGCCGTAGATCGAGGGTGCGATGGAGGCGACCATCTGTTCGTAGATATCGTCTCGATTAGAGATTTCGTAGATCGCCTTCTTATCATCCTCGGTGATGTCCATATCCTCGAACTGCTCTTCGTCGACGTCGACGGACATCCCCTCCATGTAGAAGTCGAAGACAGGGGATTTCTCCTGGTCGTTGCCCTGTTGCTCGAGTCGTAAGACGCCGGTCGCCGAGACGTGGTCGCCAGGGGTGACTTCGCCGGTGATATCGTCTTCGATGTGGACGTCGAGTGACTGTGGCGTCTCGCCGCCGCGAAGGCCTTCAGGGCTCTCCTGCATCCGGAGTTTTTGCGAGTCGACAAACTCCGACTGGTCGAAGTTGACTTTGAACGGCCCCTGTCGTTCACAGCCCTGGCATTCGTGGGGTTCCTGGAAATCGCCGCTGGACTGTGGAATCCGATTCAGAGTGCCACAGAGCTGGCACTCGAAGGCAGCCTCCTCGATCTTCGGACGGACGTCAGTCGCCTTTCGGACGATGCCATGGACCTGCACGAGAGAGTTCATATCCCGGGCACGAATGTCCCGGATTTCGGGGGACTCCGTCTCGGGTAAGTTTTTGACCCGGACGTGGGCCTGACCGAGACTGACGTCGATCGGCAGGTCATACAGCCGCAGTGCTTCCTCGGCGTAGCGCTGGAGCTGTTCGGGCTGGTTCAGAAAGTCGTCCGCGAGATCGGGGTCGAACCGATAGAGGTCCTGCCAGTCGACGTGAAGCGAGCGCTGCTCGTTGGGGTATCGCTGCGCAAGCTGTTTGATTTCGTTATCGTAGTAGTTGCGGAAGAATTGCTCGAACGAGTCGACGAGTTCAGAATTTCCCGCTTGCGCCATTGCAGTTCTCTAGGAGTGCCATCGGCTATAAATGGTTGCAAAGCGGGACGAAACTGAACGGACCGAGTTCGGGCCACACGAATCGGCCGTTCAAAAACGGTCCCCAGCGCCGCCGCCGCCGGAGACGCACACGCCGTCTCCTGTAGTTCCGTTTACGTGGCCACAGTCGAACTCCGTTCGCTCTGGTTATGTATGTACGGCCAATCTGTTTTGGTATCGCTTGCTGAACGAACAGCTATCGGCACGTTCGTCCGTGGTTACTGTTGGTCACCGAGTTCGGTTGAGGCGACGCCCAATGTCGAAACCGATCGAATGGCTGCTTCGACAGTGAAATCCACGTACGTCCGTTGGGCACCGCTCGAGAGTTCGAGAGTGACAGAAAGATGGGATCGCCCGGATTTGAACCGGGGTCACGGGCACCCAAGGCCCGAAGTATACCAAGCTAACCCACGATCCCGTGCTGCATCTATGGCTTGTCGGTGTATTAGTTAAAGGCTTTCGTTATCGACCGAACGGTTTTCCGGATCGACGTGCTATCACTAACCTCATGACAGGCATCGAGATCCTGCTGTTGATCTTCGTTCTCGTGGGCGTCCTCATCGCGGCCAGCCTCGTTCGCGCGGTTAGTCCGTTCATCATCAATGCGGTCGTTGGACTTGTCGTCTTGTTTCTCGCACAGGCCGTGTTCGGTTTCTCGGTGGCGGTGACGCCCATCGTCCTCGTGATCGTCGCCCTCGGCGGCGTTCCCGGCTCAGTGATCGTGCTCGTGCTGTCGCTGCTGGGTATCGCGTTCGTTCCGTAACGTCGCACGCAGCTCTTGGTGGTCAGTCTCACAGCAAACGCGAACGCGAGACTCGAGAAAGCACTACTGGGCGACTCGAGCGGCTACAGATCCGCGTCGCGCAGTTCGATATCCGCGACGAGTTCGTAGGGGTGGGCGTCTTTTCGGATACCATCGACGAGCATGAACGCTTCACTGGGCTCTAAGAAGTGTTCAGTGACGACACGGCCCAGCGGCGTGGGTTCGAAGCCATCGATGAAGTCGTACTGCAGGAGTTTGCCGATCGCGTGTTTCGTCGGCACGTCGCCGAGCATGCGGTCGTTGAGTCCCTTGGCGGCTTTCCCGCTGACAGTAATGTTCGCCAGCGTTTCCTCGATCGCGGCGGCCTCGTCGTAGTGAGTCATCACCGACTCCATGTCGCCTTTCAGCAGTTTGAACGCGACTTCGTCTTCGCTCATTTCCATGGAGTTGTGATAGGCACAGTCGGGTTCGACGAGGACGTACACTGTCCCTTTGTCGTGGTAGTCTGGCCGACCCGCACGGCCGAGCATCTGGTGGAACTCCTGGACCGAAAGCCACTCGATCCCCATCGCCAGCGAGTCGAAGATCACCTGTGAGGCCGGGAAGTCGACCCCCGCGGCGAGGGCGGCAGTCGTGACGACGGCGGAGAGTTCCTGTTCGCCGAACTGCCGTTCGACTTTTTTCCGGCGCCGGTAATCGAGGCCGGCGTGATACGGCGCAGCGGAGTACTCGAGTTTTCGACTGATCTCGTGACACCGCCGTCTCGAGTTCGTAAAGATGATCGTCTGGCCGCGATACCCTTTCGAGGACTCCGTATCGAACTCGCGTCTGACGAGTTTGTTTTCGATCCGAACTTTTTCTTGGCCGTCAGCGAACGTGACGTGCCGTTCGATCGGCACCGGCCGCTCCTCGAATTCGATGAGCGTCGACTCGAGTGCCGCGCCGAGCTGTTCGGGGTTGCCGACGGTCGCCGAGAGATAGACCCACTGCGCGCCGCCGTAGTCGTCGCGTCGTTTCGCACGTTGTTCGCAGGTGTATTTGAGCCGTGAAATGAGGCCATCGAGTCGGTGGCCACGATCGTCCTCTTTGAGCGTGTGGACTTCGTCGATGACGACGGTTCCGATATCTCCCAGATTCTTGCCAGTCCGCAAGGCGTGGTCGATCCCCTCGTAGGTGCCGACGATCACGTCGGCGTTGGGGTCGAACTGGTTGCCGTTGTCCGAGATCCGGCTCGCACCCACACGAATGGAGACATCGACGAGGTGGCCGTACTCGTCTTGAAAGTCCTCGTACTTCTGATTTGCAAGCGCGACGAGGGGAACGAGAAAGAGCATCTTCCCCTTGCCGTTCAACACACGGTTGAGACCGGTCATCTCGCCGACGAGGGTTTTCCCGGTCGCCGTCGCCGACACCACGAGCTGGTCCTCACCGTCGAACAGCCCGTTCTCGACGGCGAGACTCTGGACCGGGAGCAAGGTCTCGAAGCGGTCCTCGAGCAGTCCCTGTAAGCCAGGATGGAGGTTCAGCGAGTCCACCCGAACGGGATCGACTTCGTCGGTCGTCGCCGAGATGGTATCGAACTTCGTCAGGTCGGGATCGAGCTGGCCTTTCAGCAGGTTGACGATCCGTTCTAAATCCTGCACCTCGAGCATGAGCTCCTCGAGGCGGTCTTTGGCCGCGCCGGTGACTGCGCCGCCACCGGAGTACGACAGTTGACGCTCGAGTTCCTGGCGCGCACAGTCCTGGCAGATCCAGTCGTTGTCGTCTTTGACGGCCGTCTCGGTTGTAATCGGCGAATACCGGCCTGCGGAGGCACAGTACCGACAGGTTCGGACGGCCTTGGCCTTGTCCTCGAGCTGGTAGCCGCTGAGCATTTCCATGAGTTCCTCGCGGCCCTGCTTCGAGGTCTGCTCGGAGATTCGAATCCGCTTGGATCGCCGGGCGAGTTCGATGAACTCGTCGGGCTGGCGTGGCTCTTCGCTCGAGCCGTCTTTGAGCCGGAACTTTGCGGGACGAGGGCCGGCCGAGGTTTCCGACAGTCCGAGTTTTGCCCGGAACAGTCGCTGTCCGTCGCGCTCGACCACCACGAGATAGTCGTCGCCAATCTCGTGACAAAAGATCGTTTCGACCTGCTGGACCTGCTTCGACACTGGTTTGCCATAGTCGGTCGGCGTACTTGAGCGGTTCGAAATGCCGAACATCTGAACGTGCATCAACCGCACGGCGATCGCTCAACAGGGTCTGCAGCGGCGAGCAGTGGCTCCCTGCTACCGTCGCCGTTCGACAGCTCTGACAGACCCGCACACGTCGGCGGCCAGTGAGCGTCGAGATTACGACTCGACTTTCCGTGCCGTGGTGGCGATTACGAGTTCAGGTCCCCAGATCGGCCCAGTCACCTCGTGAGTGGGGTCAGTCCACCCCGCCTCGAGAAAGAGCTCCGTACCCTCCTCGCGGTTGTACCGGAAAAAGAGCGTCTCTGCGACACCGTCCTGAACGTTTTGGACCGGGTTCCACCACGAGAGCGATCGCCGGTTGAAGCCAAGAACCAGGATCTCGCCGCCTTGTTTCGTGACGCGGTGGGCCTCCCGCAGCGCCTCGACGGGCGCAGACCAGTAAAGGATCGAGCCGACTGAGACCACACAGTCGAACGTCTCGTCCGCATACGGGAGCGTACGCGCATCCCCCCGGATAAAACGGACGTCCTCGAGCTCCGATTTGTCCGCGGCGGTCTCGAGCTGTGGTTGGCTTAGATCGAGCCCGTGGGTCGCTGAGACGTCCGAACGGAGCTGGTCGATCGTCTCGCCGGTTCCACAGCCGACGTCTAGCACTCGATCTACCGACTCGAGATCGATCCGATCGAGTGCCGCCTGCTGGAGCGACTCCGGCCAGAACAGCGACGGGACGACAGCGTCGTAGCCCGGTGCCAGAAGATCGAACCAGTGTCGGGTTGCGTCGTGGTTCTGTAACGTACCCATATCGGGCGGTCAGCACGGGCTACTATAATATTTGGCCGGGCACGTGCTCGCCCAGCGCCGCTGACAGCACTCCTCGCTCTGTCTCTCACTCGAGCAGTTCGATCTCGTCGTCGCCGTTGGGGACCGCACAGAGGAACGCCCCTGGCTCGTCGCTCTCGTTTCGATACCAGTGGACTGTCCCGGCAGGGATCAGCAGCGAGTCGCCGGCTTCGACCGTGTACTCCTCATCGCCGTCGACGGCGTCGCCGGTTGCGCTATCTGCCGCTTGCATATCGCCGATTCCGACCGTATACTCCCCTTCGAGAACGTACTGTTCGTGTTCGACCTCGTTCGTGTGTGCGGGCACCGATGCGCCGGCCTCGAGGACAAAGCGCCGGATCGCGAAGTTCGGCGCGCCGTGGTCGTCGCTGATTAGGACGCCTTTCTCGAGTCCATCAGCAGCGCTGACGGATTCGTACTCGATATCGTCGCTGCGACGGATCACTGGCTCGGGTTCGGGTGTGGATGTTGGTGTTGCCATACCCATATGTAGGCGGCGAGGCCACTAAACGTTCAGTGGGCTCGCGGTGAGACAAGCGCTGTCGCTCACCGGGATAAAATACTGCAGTCAAGTGCCGATACTACCGCGAATTCGCCTTACAGGCGCTCGACGTTCGTCGCGCGTGGGCCTTTGGGGGCCTGCTCGATATCGAACTCAAGCTCCTGTCCTTCCTCAAGGTCCGGGCCGCCGATGTCTTCCATGTGGAAGAACACGTCGTCGTCCGCGTCCTCAGTCTCGATGAATCCGTAGCCGCCAGTGTCGTTGAAGAAATCAACGGTTCCTTTCGCCATTGCTTTTGAAGAGAGTGCCCGTATACTGATAAACCCTGCGACTCGACGCAAGTGCCGATATCGGACGTTAACCGCGTGTTAGTGGCGATATCGCGGATTTTCTCGATCGGTCATGTCCCGTCTCCTTCCTCGAGTCGGTGGACTGCTATCGAGATGAAATACACCAGCATGAAGACGAGAAAGCCGACGACGAGCCCACCCAGTTCGGCTGCACCGAGGCCAGCAGGACCGAGTATCGCAAGCGCTGCCAGCGACACGAGAAACACCGCGATCGTAAAGAGGCCGATGAGATAATAAAACCCTGTATCGGACTCGAGTAGTGCTCGCATACTCAACTGTTTCGGTAGGAGCGGCAAAACGATACCGGCACGGACGTTCTCGAGTTCGTCGCGGCACACCGACTATCGAGCCTGCAAACGGCGGAGACTACTCGGCTGTCAGTGGATCAGACTGTTCGTTGCCGTTGCGTACTCCTCGGGAATCTCCGCTGCGATCGTTTCGGGATCCGTCTCGCCGTTGACGTTGATCAGGTACGTCCGCCCCTTCTCGTCGCCGTACACTCCCTGAAAGTCGTAGACAAAGCCGTAGACGTCGACCTCGTCCGGGACCTCCTCAGCGTCACGGAGGAACTGTGCCTGCCGATCGACGTTGTACTCGACGAGCTGGTTGACGACCATCTCCTCGTCGGCATCGGCGTCGATGAGCTCGCTCTCGAGGCCGTCTTCGATAACCGGGATGAGCTGCGTGACCCACTTGTCGACGCCTCGTGGACCGGGCAGATCGCCGTCAGTCACCGCGTTGTACGCTGCGGTGACAGCGCCACAGCCGGTGTGGCCGACGACAGCTGCGACATCGGTACCAGCGTGAGCGATGGGATACAGGAGGCCGCCGTCGACGATCAACTCGCCGTCGTCCTCGTCCCAGACCTGATTCCCGATGTTGCTGGGGGTAAAGACCGTTCCCGGATCGTCGACGCCCCACATTCGCTCCTGTGGCACACGGGAGTCCGAACAGCAGACAGAGACGACGTCGGGGTGTTGGCCGTCCTGAACGGCTGCGAAGTAGTCATCTGGGAGGTCTGCTACGTGACGCTCGTTTCCTGCGAGCAACGCGTCTAACACGTCGTGATCTTCGCCCATACGAACGACATGGCGAATTGGCGTCAAAACGCTTGCTCTTTGTGCACGTATCCCGGTGGAGTTCGAGCCGGAGACAAAGCGGGTTCCGGGAGCCGAATTTTCACGGTCCCGACGAGCCATGTCTGTGTATGGCAACAACCAGACAGTGGCGGCTCGCGAGCCGTCCAGTCGGCGAACCGGCACCCGAGAACTTCGACCTCGTTACCGTCGAACGTCCCGAGCCCGGGCCGAACGAGGTGCTCGTTCGCACGCTGTATCAGTCCGTCGACCCCTATATGCGCGGTCGAATGCGTGATGCGGAGTCGTACGCCGAACCGTGGGTCGTCGACGAGCCGATGCGCGCCGGCGTCGTCGGCGAAGTCCTCGAGTCCAACGCCGCGGCGTTCTCAACCGGCGATATTGTCACCGGAGACCTCCTGTGGGCGGAACACGCCGTCGCTGACGCCGGCGAACTCAGGCCAGTGAACCCGGAGCACGGCCCGATCTCGACGGCACTGGGCGTCCTCGGCATGCCCGGCGTCACGGCTTACTTCGGGCTGCTCGACGTCGGTGAACCGACGCCTGGCGACACAGTCGTCGTCTCCGCCGCGGCCGGCGCGGTCGGCTCCGTCGTCGGCCAACTCGCACAACTCAGCGGGGCGCGCGTGGTCGGCACCGCCGGCAGTGAGGAAAAGATCGCGTGGCTCACCGACGACCTCGGCTTCGACGCCGCGATTAACTACAAGACGACCGACGACCTCTCGAGTGCGGTCGACGACGCCTGTCCGGACGGGATCGACGTCTACTTCGACAACGTCGGCGGCCCGATTACGGATGCCGTCTGGCCCCGGCTGAACGTCCGTGCTCGCGTCGCCGTCTGCGGACAGATTGCCCTCTACAACGAGACCGATGTCCCCACCGGGCCGCGAAAGCTCGGCAAACTCATCGAATCCCGTGTGACGGTCGAGGGCTTCCTCGTCACCGACTACGAGGGGCGCTGGGGCGAGGCGCTCGAGCGTCTCTCGCAGTTCGTTCAGAGCGGCGAGATCCAGTACCGCGAGCACGTCGTCGAGGGCTTCGAGAACGCCCCCGACGCATTTCTGGGGCTGTTCGAAGGAGAAAATATCGGCAAACAGCTCGTCAAGGTCGCAGAAGACGACCGGTGAGAGTCGGTACTCGAGTCATTTCGAACGAAAGAGCCCCCCGCTAGACGATATCAGGTGTGGCTGGGTATGTCCACGCCTCGCCGTCGTTGGCCTTGACAGCCGCAACGACGCAGACGATCAGGTCGACGATCGGAACAAGGAACAAAAATACGAGCCCGATGAGGACGAACGTGAGCACGAACGAGAGCAGCATGTAGATCGAGAACATGATCTGCCAGTTCAATGCGTTTCTGGCGTTCTCCTCGACGAACTCGTCTTCGGTCGCGACGAGCACGATCAGCGGGCCGATAACCCACGTCAGCAGTCCCAAAACATGTGTGAGCGCCGCAAACGTCGTTTCCTTCTCGCGTGTCGTTGTATGGGCTGTCGGTTCGTGCGATCGGTCGTATTCACCGACATCGCTTCCCCAGCCGCTGGGCTCAGCGACTGCTTCGCCACATTCGCTACAGAAATTGGAATCAGGTGCGAGTGTTGCACCACAGTGCCGGCAGTACTCGTTTCCCATGAGAGACCGAGGTCGCCGACGGCCAATAATATCTGTGTTACACCGCACGGCGTAAAAATCGCTGTCAGTAGCTCTCGAGCCACCGTCACCGATCAGTCAGTCAGCCCATAGCCGATCTTGAACAGGTAGACGTCGAGCGCGATGACGAACCCGGTGAGTGCGGTGAGCACCCCGAGTGAGGCATACGGTGCGAGTTCGGCGTAGGCCGCCGGCGCAACCTCGAGCAGGTCCGAGTAGCCAAGCAAGCCGTAGCGGACGCTGTCGACCATGTAGACCATCGGATTCAGGAGGGACACGTACTGCCAGATGGGGTCCAGCATGGTCAGCGAGTAGAAAACGGCCCCAAAGAAGACCAGCGGTCGAAGGATGAACTGGTTCATCACGGTGAGGTCGTCGAAGTCCCGTGCAACGAGCCCGCCAATGATCCCCAGTCCCGCAAACAGCGCGGCGATGACGACCATCGTGGCGACGAGGAACAGGCCGTGTTCGATCGAGATCGGGACGAACAGCCGGCCGATGACGGCGATGATCGCGCCAACGATCAGGCCACGAACCGCGCTGGCGCCGACGTAGGCGACAACCATCTCGGCGTACGACAGCGGCGAGGTGAGCGTCTCGTGGATGTACTCGTTCCACCGCCCGTGGAAGATCGAGAACGAGGCGTTCTCGAAGGCGTTCGAGATCGTCCCGAGCACGATCAGCCCCGGAATCAGAAAGAGGATGTAGCCGATCCCCGCCACCGGTTCGTCGATCCGCCCGCCGAGAATCACCCCGAAGACGGCGAAATAGAGCACGTTCGTGATCGCCGGCGGCATGAACGTGTTCTTGGGACGCCGAATGAACCGAAGCAGTTCGCGCCGGAACAGCGCACGAAAGCCGACCGAGAACATCAGGCGACCCCCTCTTGTTCTCGCTCGAGGTCGTGGTCGCGCTCGCCATCGTCGGCTGTCGCCGACGAGCGAGTCACCGTCCGATCCTCGCTTCGCGTCAGGTCGACGAAAATCTCCTCGAGCGAGGTTCGAGCGATCTCGAGGTCGGTGATCTCGTACCCCATCGCCTCGAGGTCGTTGAGCAGGCGGGGCGCGATCGAGCCGCCGTCATCGACACGCACCTCGAGGTGATCCCCAGAGATGCTCGTTTCGTGTGCGTAAGCTTTGAGATCGGGTGCAACAGCCGGTGTGGACTCGAGTTGCACCGAGATCGTATCCGTGCCGCGGGTTTTCAGTTCGTCCGGCGTCGCGACGGTCACCTTCCGACCCTCGTTCATGATCGCGACCCGATCACAGAGGCGTTCGGCCTCCTCGATGTAGTGGGTCGTCAGCAAAATCGTCGTTCCCTCCTCGTTGAGTTCGGTGACGAGCTCCCAGAGATCGTGGCGCAACTGGACGTCGACGCCCGCCGTCGGTTCGTCGAGAATGAGGAGATCAGGGTCGGTGACGAGGGCGCGGGCGAGTAGCAGGCGGCGTTTCATCCCGCCGGAGAGCCAGTCGAAGCGTTCGTTTCGCTTGTCGTAGATACCGACGCGTTTGAGCACCTCGTCGGCACGCTCGGCGGCTTCGTCGTCCGGGATTCCGTGATAGCCAGCCTTGTGCATCAGGACCTCTTTGATCGGGAAGAACCGATCGACGTTGAACTCCTGTGGGGCCACGCCGATCGCGTCCCGGGCCTGCTGGTAGTCGTCCTCGACGTCGTGGCCGAACACACGCGCCTCGCCGCCGGTCTTGCGGACCAGTCCGACCAGCGTGTTGATGAACGTCGTTTTGCCTGCGCCGTTCGGGCCGAGCAAGCCGAAGAACTCCCCTTCCTCGACGGTCAGTGAGAGCTCCTGCAGAGCGCGCAAATCGCCGTACTCCTTGACGAGGTCGACGGTCTCTATGGCCGGTGGCATCGACGAAGCGTCAGCCCCGACTGCGGTTAAGAATGTTGGTCTCGGTGCTCGAGACGGCCGTTACGGCCCATTTTGCCGGTTTAGTGCTCGTTCAGTCTGCAGTCTGTGGTTGGCCAACCGGGCTGACTGACCCACTTTTCTGGACGATGTCGAAGGCCGTCATCACGTCCGACCGCGAGATCAAGCCGACGAGTTCGTCGCCTTCGTGCGGTGTCTCGCCATCCGACCGGTCAACAGAGCGCTGCTCATCGTTCTCGACGACGAGCAAGCGACCGATACCGTGTTTTTGCATTTGCTCGATTGCGGTCATGGCATCCGAATCAGCCGAGATCGTCTGCAGATCAGTCGTCATGACGTCCTCGACCGTGTAGGCATCACGCTCGACTGGATCGATCCCACGAGCATCTGAGAGAGTGACGAGGCCAACGAGTCGCTCGCCTTCGAACGCGTCGTATTCGACAACCGGATAGCCCGTGTGGCGTTCGGTGAACATCCGCTGGATGAGCGTCGAAATCGGGGTGTCGGGCTCGACGGTGTGGAGATCGCCGGTCGACGTCATGATATCTCCGACGGTGACGTCCTGGAAGGCGGCTTTCATCGTCACCTGCTGGGCCTCACTCGAGGCCGCGATGTAGACGAAGAAGGCGACACCAATGAGAATGATGTTGAACGCGAGCAGCCCGAACAGGCCCATGAAGACAGCAAACAGTTTGCCGATGCCTGCAGCCTGCTGTGTTGCTTTCGCGTACGGCCGCCCGCGAGCGAGGAGTGCTCGGAGGATTCGTCCGCCGTCCATCGGGAACGCCGGTATCATGTTGAAAATTGCGAGTGCGACGTTCAATACAGCGAGATAGCCGAGTACGAACCGTGTTCCGCTGAACGCTTCGGGGGTGACCAAAAAGAGGAGATACGACGCGATACCGACCAGCACGGAGACGATCGGGCCCGCGATGGCGATGTTGAACTCCTGTTTCCAATCTTCGGGCATCTCCGAGAGGGCAGCGATGCCACCGAACAGCCAGAGCGTAATCGAATCGATCGGAAACCCATAGCGCTGGGCTGTCAGCGAGTGACCGAGTTCGTGTAAGACGACGCCAACGAACAGTCCGATCGCCGCAGCCAGACCAACGACGTACGGCAGCCACCACTCGGCTGTGAGTGCGTCGACGTCGATCCCGGCATTCATGCTCGTGTTGAGAATATCGACGACAGGCCCGATCTGTGCACCGATGAGATAGGCAAACAACGGCAACACCAGCAAGAACGTGAGATCCAATTTAATCGGAATCCCGAACAGGGAACCGATCCGGAAACTCTTCATCATATCCTATCATAGCCGCGGGAGGGCCTTAAATACGCCGCCGGTGTGTGTTTCGGCGGTCACTCTCTCGAGCGTTTTTTCTCGAGTCCACTCCGTCCAATCGCTACGTGACCCGCATCCAGATCCCAGATGCATGCCGGACTCGAGTTCGTTTCTCGATGTCTCCGTCACCCCGGACCAACGACCGTACCAACTGAACCGAGGCACACCCATCGCACTGACCGCGGTTCTCGCTCACTTCGTTCGCTCACGGGTCGTTCCTCCCCGTTCGCTTTCCGCGGTTCTCACTCACTTCGTTCGTTCCGAACCGCGCACGTTCCGAACCGCGTCCCGTCGTGCGATGGGGTGTACAGTGACGGGCAGCAGCGACGACAGCCGAGCGTGACCGTATAAAGAGCAGTGTGCACCGAACTGCACGCTCGCCTGATCGGCCATATTAATACACATTAAACAGAATGTGAGACTCGAGAAAAGTAACAGTCGAGTGTACGGTATGCCGTGCTGTATGACGTGTTCTGTGAGCTACACCCCAGCCGAAGCGATCTGAAACGCGACGAACACACCTGTCACTCAGGCGAGCGTATCCGGCTGAGTGGCCGGTACAATGAATATAACTGTACGGTACGCGCTGTGCGGGTACGCTACCAAACCATGAGAGTGCGAATCAATACATATAATCACATTATTACTCGTTAGCCAATATGCACCCACTGTACCATAGACTTATACAGGAGTTCGTTGTCGGTGGAAGTACAATGATGGAACAGACCCATTCCGACGCCAAAATCAGTCACCTCCCGACCGAAATCAAGTCCCCACAGGGCAAACTCGTCTACCTCACCCTGGATGCGACCGATGGGACGACGGTCGACGAACTCGGGCAGATCCTGGCAATGAAGAAGATCACGATCCTGAGCGTCCTCAACTCCCTTTCGACCGAGGGACTGATCGAGAAACAGGACACCGAGTACGTTCTGCGCAACTGAGTTGTGAGCTTCGATCGCTGTTCTGTCGTCCTTTCATCGAGTCGCCGCTGCCGCAACGTCGCGTAACTGTGTGTTGGTTTGCTGTTTGTCGCCACACCAGTCTCTCGAGAGACGCCGTCAGCAGCTCAGTTCCCACACACCCACACGGGAGAGTAATAATATCTGCTCTACCGTATCACCCCACCGTCGTGTTTCGGTGGCCGTTGGCCGGTCTCCTCAACGCGTGCTTCGAAGCCTTTATCCGCACGGTAGGCCTGCGTTTTCGTAAGTAACCACAACCATGTCCGATAAACCCGCCTCAATGTATCGGGAAATCAGTAAGCCGGCTTACACGCGCCGCGAATACATTACTGGGATCCCAGGTTCGAAGATCGCACAGCACAAGATGGGCGACCTCAGCGCCGATGCAGACGACTACCCCATCCAGATCAGCCTCGTCACCGAAGAAGAGGTGCAGATCCGACACGGTTCGCTCGAGGCCTCGCGTCTCTCGGCCAACCGTCACATGCTGAAAAACGCCGGAGAGGGCAACTACAAGATGATTCTCCGGAAGTTCCCACACCACGTCATCCGTGAGAACAAGCAGGCAACGGGTGCGGGTGCAGACCGTGTTTCCGACGGGATGCGACAGTCCTTCGGGAAGATCGTCGGCACCGCCGCACGAATGGGCGCTGGCGAGCGCATCTTCACGATCTGGTGTGACGTCGATGACGCCGAGTTCGCCAAGGACGCGCTCCGTCGCTCCTACAACAAGATCTCGCCGCCGTGCCGTATCGTCGTCGAGAAAGGCGAAGAGCAGCTGATCGCGTAAACCGACGCGTTGCTCCGTTGCTCGAGAGGCAAACAGACTCTCGTCGCGAGCACACGCCGCTTTTCAACCGTCTCTCCGATAGTCGACCGTTCACAGCGGTCGCTGATACTGCCGGACAGAACGATTCACGCACCGATCGCACGCGAACGGTCGTCGCCGACGGCGACGAACTATGAGGCGCGATTGGGCGGTTACTGACTGTTGTCTGGCAGTGTGAGTCGTCCGTAGCGGACACGCTGTGCACGTGCCGCTCTCGGTCGGGTCGAGTTCGTGACTGCGAGTGCGGTCTCGAGCACCTTTTTATCGGTCTACGCCCGACGTCGAGTATGCTCACTCTCGCGGTTGCGAACAACACGGAGACGTTCCAGCGGATGCGCGAGCCGTTGGCCGAACGCGATATTCAAGCTCAGTACGTTCCAGTCAGCGAGCGCGTGGTGTCGCTGGGGACGGACACACCGTGGGAGCCAGCGGAGTACGACGTTGGCTACGTCTATCCCGGGCGGCTGATGGAGGGTGGGGTCGCTGACGCCCGTCTCGAGGTGCCGTGGCTCAACGGTCGCGACGCCGTCCTGACCTCGCGAAACAAGGCCGAAGTGCTCGCCCGTCTCGAGCGAGCCGACCTGCCGGTCCCGACGTCGGTTTACGTCTCGAACGAGGTCTCAGAGGCCGAGTTGGCCGATGTCTTCGAACGATTCGAGCCGCCGGTCGTCGTCAAACCGAACTCGACGACCCGCGGCGTCGGCGTCGCAAAGGCTCACGATCTCGATTCGTTTCTGGGGATCTGTGATTACCTCTCACTGGTCCACGACTATCGGGCCACTGGTGACCGCTCGTTTCTCGTCCAGGAGTATCTCCCCGATGCGACCGACTACCGGGTGATGGTGCTCGAGGGCGAGTACGTCGGTGCCGTCGAGCGTCGCCTTCCCGACGACGCGGTCGCGTCCGGGCAGTGGAAACACAACGTCCACCGCGGGGCGGAGGCGACCGGCGTGGACCTCCCCGAGCAGTGGCGCGACCTCGCCGAATCAGTCGCCGCCGAACTCGAGATTCCGTTTCTCGGCGTGGACCTCCTCGAGACCGACGATCGACTCGTCGTCAACGAGACGAACGCCCGGCCGACGATCGACGAGGAAACGAAATACGAGCCGGATTTTTACGATCGGTTGGCGGCGGCGATACGCACGCGGTGTCGGTAAAGAAACTTAGCTCGTATTCCGCGTGCCGCCGTCAACGAGCAGTGACTCGGCCGTGATGTGGCCGGCGAGATCGCTCGCGAGGAAGAGCGCTGCGTTGGCAACGTCCTCGGGTTGTGCGAGTTTCTGGAGTGGAATCAGCTGTTTGAGTGCCTCCTCCTGCTCGGTGCCGACGATCGGGAAGTCCTCGGTCGTCAGCGCCGTCTCGACCTCGCCGGGGTGGATGGCGTTGACTCGGATTCCGTGTGGGCCGAGATCGTCGGCCAACGAGTAGGTGAGGTTTCGAACGCCCGCTTTCGCCGTACAGTACGGCGCGATCTCGCCGTATCCCTGCAGCCCGGCGAGACTCGAGATGTTCACGATCGCCCCACCTTCGCCCTGTTCGATCAGTTTCTCGGCGGCGAGTTTCGAGCCGACGAAGACGCTATCGAGGTTGATCGCCATCAGGTCGCGGTAGTCCTCGACGGAGATCTCCGTGATCGATCCCATCGGCCCGAACACACCCGCGTTGTTCACCATGATGCTGAGGCCGCCGAACTCGTCTGCGGCGTCGATCGCTGCCTCGAGAGCGTTGCGATCGGTAACGTCACACTCGACGTACGTCGCTTCGGCGTCGGTCTCGTCGGCGATCCGTTCGTGTGTCGAAACACCGCCCTGGCGTGGCCCCTCGCGGAGGTCTGCGACGACGACGTCTGCGCCTGCGTCAGCAAACGTCAGTGCGATCGCACGACCGATCCCACTTGCGGCGCCCGTAATAACTGCCGTCTCGCCGTCGAGTACAGAGTTCATGGTTGTGTATCAAATAGCTTGAATATCAATCTTGCGTTGATACAGATGAATTATATCCAAAAGTACATTATTCACCGTCATTTCCTCATGCGGTCTCCCATTATTATATTTGATATCCTGGCATAGATATATTTATATAGGTTTGTTAGCAGTCGATATGACTCTCGTTCAAGAGAACATCTATCGGCGAACGGACGCTGGAACTGTCGGTTGGGACGACGAGCTCGATGCCGTCTTGCTTCGATGGCACGGGTTCGCGACCAGCGAGAGTTTTCGGGCTCATATGGAGCTCTGTATCGAGTTGCTCGAGGCCACCGGCGCCAACAAAATGTACGCCGATGCACGCAATCAGGGGGCGATCAGCGATGAGGACAAACTGTGGTCAATTACCGAGTGGGCGACGCAGGCGGACGAAGCCGGACTCGAGGCCCTCGTCATCGTCTATCCCGAGTCAGTCATCGCGAAGATGTCCGTCGACAGCGTCATCGAGCAGGTCGATGACGACATCGAGCGGCTGATTACCGACGACGTCACAGAAGGTCGAAACTGGCTGGCCGACCACCCGGCGACCGTGACAGATGTCGTGGTGTCGGAACTCGAGGAGCCGACCCTCGATGTCGAACCAACTTCCGACACGGACGAGAAAACGGAGACGATAGAGCGAGAGGACGACGACGTGTCGACGGAGCCAGATTCGAATCTCGAGTCACCTGCTGAGTCGGATGCCGACGAGGCGACGACGTCACACTCGGAGTCCGATACGGAAACGGATACCGCGACGGCGGACGACAGTTCGACAGCATCGACGACGTCCCCGGGAACGTCACCGGATCCGCTAACTGTGGCAGGGATCGGGGGGATCGTCGGCCTGCTTGGCGTGTCGGTGATGATGTTCGTCAGCGGACAGGTACCAGCACTCGTTCCAAACGCGTTAGCAAACGCGGCGTTGTTACTGGGCAGTGTCGTTCTGGGCGGAATGGCGCTTGGCTGGCTGGCTGCAGAGATTGTGTCGTAAGCCAACGGACAGGAAGAGAACCGCTCGCGTCGATTCGACGGTTCTGTTTTCGAGTCGCGCACTAAAACTGTCTTTCGACCGCGACGCAACGACGTTACTCGAGGCTAATGCCCGATGACTGCTCTGCAAGGTCGAACACGACCTCGAGAACCCCGTTGTTGTAGGTCGCGGACGCGGTGTGTTCGTTGACACGCTGGGGGAGCGAAACGCGTTCGTCGTACTGACGGTGGTCGCTCGAGGCAGAGATGGTCAACGTCTTGCCGTCACATTCGAGTTCGATATTGTCTTTCTCGACACCTGGTAGGTCAGCGATGACGCGGACCTCCTCATCGGTCTCGTGGATATTGACGTGGGTATCCATCCCAAAGCCGTTGTCAACGTCTCTCGAGGAGTCGAACTCGACGTTGGCATCGGCACCGTTCATCATTTCGTTCATCATTCGCTCAATCTCGCGAAACAGGTCGTCGAAGGGTTCGTCGCGGTCGTCTCGGCGCATGCGAATGCGTAGTGGGCCACATGGCAAAAACTTTCTGTCGTCACTAATTGTTCGGGGTGGCCGAAACTGACACACTGAAAATGTCGAGCAGTGGCGTTTAAAGGCCGATGCCGAGCGTCTCGTTCGTCGTCTCGATACTTTCTCCGGCGTCAGCTTCACCGAGCACTGCCCGGATCGCGTCGATATTCTCCGGCACGACGTCACTTTCCTGGTGGATGCCCTGGAACAGGTAGAGGTCCGATCCGACGGTCGAGATGGACTCCTCCCAGATGCAGTTCTCCCAGATGTCTGCGCGTGGGCGACCGGCGTCCATCGCGTACTCTTTGAGCTTCCCGCTGCCGTCGATATCCATGCGCTCAGGGATCAAAAACAGGCGTGACTCGTCAGCGAACAGTTCACGAACCTCGGCGGCGTCGACTTCCTCCTCGAGCGTGACGTTCAGGCTGTGCATGTGCATCAGCGTCGCAGGCACCTTCATCCCGAGCGTGTCGATATCGAGGTCGTCGAAGATGGTCTCGACGTCGGGGCCGTGGTGGGAGGGGATCGTGACCGGGTTCGGTAGGATGTCGTTGATCGGACCACGGTTGGTCTGGCCGGGGTCGCCGCCGCGGCGAACGAGAGTTGCACGCACCTTTTCCACGCCGTACTCCTCTCGCAGTGGGGCGATAACTCGGGAGAGGCCGGTCGTGTTACAGGAGACGACGCGGACGTGGTCTGCGCCGGTGGCGTCCTCGTAGTTCGAGCGGGCGTTGAAGCTGGTGTCGACGAGAGCAGCGTCTTCGCCGCCCTGATAGAGTGCTGGCGTGTCGTACTCCTCGTACAGTTCTTTGTTCTCCGCGCCGATTCCGGACGGCGTCGCGTCGACGACGATGTCGGCTGCGTCGATGAGGTCCTCGACGGGACCAGCGATCTCGAGGCCGGCCTCGGCGAACTGGTCGGCGCGCTCCTCGATGGCTGCATAAAGCGGGAACCCCTTGTCGATAGCTGTCTCGGCTTCGAAGTTCGGCCGCGTCTTGGCGACGCCGAGGACTTCCATATCCGGCTGCTGCCGGACGGCGTCTGCGACGCGTTTACCGATCGTGCCGTAGCCGTTGATCGCGACCTGGATCATATATTCGGCAATCCTCTACGGAGGGGGATAACCGTTTCGAGGCTTCACGCTCGATTGTAACTCGCAGGTGAGTTTTACCCACATTCTGGTAATTTTGCTGCCCTCGCTTCAGCCGTGCTCTCGGCTGTCCCCTCGAGGCGAGCCGTGTTGGAGTTTATACGATAGCAGGCGCGAAACTACCGGCATGGTCGAGGTCGACTGGGAAACGGATCGACGCGAGGGAGTGACGTTTGTGACGGCGATCATCACGAATACGCAGACGACTCCACAGCAAGTCCGTCTCGAGAGCCAACTCGACGGGCCGACGTGGCCGCCACGACGAGACGGGATGGTCGTCCCCGAGTGGCGTGGCGACGTCTGGGAGGGCGCTGTCGAACCAGGACGACGCCGTGGGGTTGGGTTCGCAAGCCCAGCCACGCCGACGGAGCCGCCACTCGAGGTTCTTGAGAGCTCCCGGATCGCCACAGAGCGGACCACGACGTCCGAAGCGGTGCTCGCCGAACTCGATAGGTGGGCACCGACAGCTGACGTACTCACGCAGAACCCATGATCGTCGCTGTCGCTGGTGGTAAAGGCGGCGTCGGCAAGTCGACTGTCTCGCTGAATCTCGGCCGAGAGCTCGACGCCGTCGTCGTCGACGCCGATCTTTCGACTGCGGATCTCCCCCGTGGACATGGAGCCGACCTGCATGACGTTCTCGCGGGGCAGGCAGCCCCACTCGACGCCGTGGAGTCGTTCGGCACAGTTCGGATACTGCCGTGCGGTCGAACGCTCGCTGGTGCCCGCGCGTCGGCACTGACGGAACTCCCCCGCGTGGTCGATCGCCTCGAGCGGGAGTTCGGTCGCGTCGTTATCGACTGTCCGGCAGGGCTGGCACGCGACGTGGGCCGCCAACTCGAGAGCGCCCACGTCGCAGTACTGGTCACCACGCCGACCGAATCGGCACTCGTCGATGCGCTACGGACTCGGGCGGTCGCGCTCGAACTCGAGACGCCGATCGCCGCGGTCGTCCTCAATCGGACGACAGCAGACGAAGCCGATGAACACGAGCAGCTTGCGGCTCGCGTGGAACGGAAACTCGGCGCACCAACGACAATGGTCGCGGAGCGGCCGGCCGTCGACAACGCGATGGAGGAGTGGCGTCCAGTCAGAGATGTGTCCCCTGACTGTGGTGTGAGCGACGCGTTCGAGTCAGTTGCCCGTTCAGTCGAACGCTGCGAAGGGAATCGCTCCGGTCACATCGGCGTTCGCTGAGTCCCTCGTCGTCTCGTGCAGTCGTTCCACCGACCACGTGCGTTCACGCTCCGTCCTGGTCGGTCTCGATGACCGCTGCCCCCACGCCGTCGAAACTGAGCTCGATCGTCTCCGTGAACGACCGCTCGGGACGGAACTTCGGGATCGACAGGGAGTGTCCGACGCCCGCTCCGATCCCCGGGTTACTCGTCTGTACATCGAAGACAGCGTCGGTCGCGTGGATCGTCGCTGTTCGGTTATCGGGTCGATTGGATCCGTTTAGACCGTGCAACAGGGCAATGCTTTCGGTCTCGACCATCCAGTCTTTGAGATCGTTCAGGAACGAGACGTACGCGTGCCGGTCGTGTCGCTCGAGGACGTCGATCGGATCGATGATGAGCGTCGCCTCCGCCGGCAGTCTGCTGATATTCTCCATCGCCTCCTCGAGGCGGTGTTCGCCGCTGACGTGGCGGACCGTCGGAGTACCGGTTTCGGTCGACGTGGTTTCGATCGCTCGCTGAACGTTTACTGCCGAGCGCTCGGTCGTGAGATACAGCGTCCCGCGGGGTGCAGTCGCTTCATAGAGCAAGTGTTCTGACTGACTCGCTGGCTCGGCGATCAGTGCAGCGACGGAGCCGGGTGCGAGCCCGCCGCCCAGCCGACGGTCGAGAGCATCGATCCCCGTCGGTAACAGGTCGTCATCGTACGCTGGTGGTGTCTGTGCCGTTGCGTTTCGTGTTCGTAACGTCTCGACGAGTTCATCGTAGGCAGTCGTCGTCTCGTCGTCTATCAACGGTGACTCCGCCTGGGGTATCACGCCCAGCACCGGCACGTCGACCCATGAGTCGACTTGGGGCGGGACCGTCTCACATCTGTTTAGTACCGTTCCCAGCACCCGAGCACCGAGGCGACGAGCCATCTCGACTGTCATCTCGGCAGCAGTGAGACTTCGATCGCTGTCCGTCGTGACGACGATCACTCCACTGGCTGCAGCGAGTGGCTCGACAACGTCCGGCCCCGCACCGGACGGACAGTCGACGATCGTCTGTATCGTACTCGCCTCGAGCCGACCGAGCACGGACTCGAGATCGACGTTCGCCGACGGCTCCGGAGCAGGAATAATGCCGGCAGTCGACGTTCGCGGACTTCCCTGTGCGACCGATCGGATACCGGTCTCGGCGGCAAGCGCTGCAAGCGTTGGCGTGCGGTCGACACCGCCAGTGACGTGCAGATTCGGCAGCTGCCGATCGGCATCGACTGCGAGCGCGGCGATCCCAGCTCGAGCGAATGCCTCTGTGAGTCCGAGCGTCGTTACCGTCTTTCCACAGCCACCTTTCGCACCAGCAATCGCGATCATATCGGGATTGGTGCGGCTTCCTTTTTGAACCTGGACACCGCTGGGACGGTCAGTCCGGTCCCACTCGACAAACGGCCCTCCTCGAGACCCGATCAGTTCAGAGTATCATCTCGATGATCGCGACAGAAACGGCGTACAGGACCATCGAAGAGACGAGCGCACGCCCGATATGATAGCCGACGAGGGCACGATCCAGACCGTACCGGAGGGCGATCGAGAGTGGAATCAGAATAAAACACAGTGTGACGAGATAGATGCCGACGACGATGGCGAGCGATTCGGCTGGAAACGCAGCAGCATCGACGTCTGCCGCCCCAACCAGCTCTTCACTCGACATCATGGCAGCCATCGCGACCGTCGCACCCGCTACCAGCGGTCCGAAGTACGCTGCCGTGTTGTCGAGCGTGCCGGTCACCTGTTCCAGACTCCGTTTTGTCTTGGCTTCGACGTCGTCGAGCTCCTCCAGGTGGTCGGCCATCGAGACGATTGCACGACCCGCTGGCTTCCCCTCGTCGGCAGCGATCGCAAGCAACGCGGCTGTCCCGCGGACACGCGAACTCGGGACGGCTCTGAGCGCACCGTACTCGCCGAGAAACGCTGCGTCGACGCCCACGTGAAGTCGTCGCTGGACACCGGCAGCGTGCTCGAAAACCTCGCCCGTTTCAGCAGGCACCCGCTGGGCCGCGAGCTCGATCGCCGACTCGACGGATTCGCCTTCAGCAACCTGTCGACCGACGATGTAGAGTGCGTCGGTGAGGTGGGCTTCGACGTCTCGAACGTAGTTTCGCACCTCGAGGATCGGTCTGAAGATCGCAAGCAAGCCAGCGCCCAGGCCGAGGCCGAGACCGATGACCGACGCCAGATGGGCGGGGCCGACTGTCGCCGTGATCGCGTACCCACAGATGCCTGCGAACACTCCCCACAGCCCGCGAATCCAGAGGCGGTTCGGCACGTCGGGATGGTCGTGACTGACGTTCGGTGGCGGGAACGCAACCGGACGACGGACGAGCAACCAGAAGCTCGCGGCGATGAGACATGCGGGAAGCACGATGTTGTACAGCAAGACGACGATCCAGATGTTGACCGAGAAGCCGACCATCGGCACGGCGGGGACGAGCGCGATCAGCGCCAGTGGGATCATGATCCCGAAAGCGAACAGCCCGGTCGTCGGCGCTCGAATGGCGGCGGTAAACTCCGCCATCTGAGTTCTGGTGCCGTTGAGCACGGCCGAAAGTGCCCGGTCGAGCGTTCGCGCCCGTTCGCCCTCTGGCGCGTCCTGTGCAGTCGCGAGCAGGTGTGAAGAGCGTCGCAACGCGGGGAACCACTCGGCCCACTCCTCGGCGAACGACAGCAGTCCCGTGTTCGCGGTCCCCATCGACCGATCGATGTGGCCGTTGAGACTGGCCGAGAGCGGCCCGCTGCCAGTCTCGGCAGCGAATCGAACCGCGCTCTCAAGCGCTGGCTGTACCTGCATCCGTAACACTGCACGGCCGATGAGATTCGGCGTGTCGCCGAGTGCTTCGGTTCGTTGAAACGCCGCCTGTAAATGTGGGAGTGAGTGGACTGTGTAAATCGCTGCAGTGGGTGTCACGACCACGAAAAACAGGACGAAGGGAAGCGGTGCCGAGGTCAAAAACAGCGGGAGCGGGAGCAGTGCGCCGACGATGCCGGCCCCATAGCTCGCACGAACAACCGTCTTCTCGTCGTGTGGCGAGTTGATAAACGAGAGCGACTCAGTGAGAGCGTCGCTCCCGCTGACGTCGTACGGATACAGCGCAGCCAGCTTCCGAATCACTGTCGTCGACAGCGCCATGGGTCGATCACTCACGCCCCCGATCAGCGTACACCGCGGCGACTTCGCGTGGACTCGTCCGGCCGTCAGCAGCGAGCCTCGAGAGCAGCTCCGTCCGCGTCGTGATCGCCTGTCGAACCGACGCATACGCCTCGGACGGTCGGGTGAGTCGGTCGACACACACGCTCTCACCGCGGTCGATCCGCCCCGTGGGGGCAGCCTGGTCGCCATCCAGTTCGTACAGCGATTCGAACCAGAGATCATCGCCACTGGTGATGACCTCCTCGATCCTGGCAACCCGCCGCTTGCGGCCATTCGGCGTTCGATAGGCCTCGACAGTCACGACGAGGTCCGTTGCACCAAACGACGAGGGTTCGACGTCGAGATCCGAGACAACACGCTCATAGACGTCATCCGCCCCGTCGCCGTGGATCGTCCCGAGCACGGCGTTCGCGTTCGCACCGACCCGCATCGCCTCGTAGAGGACACGGGCTTCTTCACCCCGAATTTCGCCGACAACGAGGGCTCCATCTCCGAGTCGAAGTGCTGTCTTGAGCGCTTCGTCCGCCGAAATCTCCGGCCCGTCGCCGGTCCCGGTTCGGAGCGCCTGAACGTCCCGGTCGACTGACTGAAGCTGGGCGACCGGGAGCTCTGGCGTGTCCTCGATCAGAACCGTTCGGGTACCCGGCGTCAGTTCGTACAGCAAGGTGCCAAGCAGCGTCGTCTTCCCCGACCCTCGAGTCCCGGCGATCAGCGCGGCCGCGTTACGCTCGATGGCCACCGAGAGAAACGCCGCGACCTCGGCTGGCATGGTTCCGTTGGCGACGAGAGCAGGGAGCGTAAACCGGTCGTCGGCCACCTCTCGGAACGCAAACGCGACCCCATCCGAGACCGGCTCGGTGACGCCGGCGACGCGGACGCCGGCCCCGTTCTCGAGCGTGGCCATCGCGTCAACGGTTGGGTTTGCCCGCGAGAACGCTCGCCCGCTGGTTCGACGGACTCGAGACGCGAGCGCGCGTGCACCAGCCGCCGTCAGGTAGACGTTTGTCGTCATCGACGCCCCATCGGCGACGAGCCGAATCGGGTTCTGTGTGACTGGGGCAGTCACGTACACGTCCGTCACTCGCTCGTCTGCAAACAGGTCCTCGAGGATCCCGTACCCGCTCGTGTGCTTCGAAAGCACCGTCGTCAACAACGGCTCCGCTGGCGCGTCGGTTGCGCGCTCGATCGCGCGTGAGGCCGCCCGGTCGCCCTCGACGTCGCCCTCCGCGATGGCTTCATACCCCTCGATGAGCTGTTTCCGCTCCGTGCTCGAGAGCGTGCTGTCAACCACGTCGAGGACGTACAGCGGCACCCCATCCGGCCGCGTGTAGATCCGCGCCTCGCTGCCCGTCTCGAGTGTCCGGACATCCTCGAGGCGTGCGCCGTCGTCGAGTTGCTGATCCAGAAAGTAGTGTCCGATCGTGAGCCCGACGGTCGACGTCAACGCCGATTCGTAGCTGTCGATCCCGTCTGCAGCGGCCGTAAATCCAGACTCGACGGCGATATCCGCGACTGGTCCGATCTGTGTCGCTAGCTCGGCAGCGACCTCGAGTGGGTTTCGTGCGGCGGCGTCAGCTAGTCGCTCGTCCCGGTCGCCCAGTAGTTCGACGAACCGGCCAGCAGCACTGAGCAACTCGACAGCCTGATCATCGTATCGCCGTTCGACCCCGTTCGATCGAGTGCGGATGCCGTCTACCTCGCGGTCGGCAAGCGCGTCGACGACAGCGTGTCGACACGCGGTAGACGTCGTGAGGTCGCCGTCACAGTCGCTTGCATCGACGACTACCAGTTCGTCCTCGATTGAAACGCTGCACGGACAGTTCCCATCCGGCTCACCGTCATCGAGCATCCAGCCGAGCCCAAGGTCGTCGAGGACCGATCCGAGGGTGCTTGCGATCCCAACCTGTGGCATGTCGATACTGGCTGCGTGTTCCGGTTTAAACTCAGACATGGCGAGCGACGAGTCTTGGTTCTCCAGTTTCGTCTGGCAAAAGAACGAGTGCGAGGCGCTGCTCACCGGCACCGCCCAGTTCGGTCGTGTCGGTCTCCGACGGATCGTCCCAGACGATCTGCTCGCTGATGATGGTTTCTCGAGTCGTCCCGTCCTCGAGGACGTACCGGGCGTGGGTGTACTGTCCACTCTCGTGGGGAACCAGTTCGACGTGGTCGACCCCTGCGGTCGTCAGCGTACTCCGCGGCAGCGAGAGTTCGACGACGCGCTGGGGGTTCGGGTGCCCATCGGGTGTTACTTCCTCGGTTTCGATCAGCGAGGTCGCTTTCTCATCGATCGCAGCGAGGCTCGCATCGACCTGTCGCTCAGTGTTCATCGTTGCACCACTGTCAATAGCTGGCATCGAGAGCGCGATGAGTGCGATCAGCAACACCACTGCGAGGACGTATCGGATCACAGGAGCTTGGCGCGAAGCGAGGCGATCAGTGTGTTCGTGTCGTCGCCATCGGTCACAGTCCCACGTGAGGCGTCGTCATCGCTCGAGCCAGGTGTATCGCCCGAACTGGGTGTGTTGCCTGCCTCGTCACCCGAACTGGATGACCGACGGTCGACCGTCTGCTGGACGGCCAGCCCGCCGGCTGACTGACCGCCAGCGTCTCCGTCTGCTGTGCGCTCATCTGGCGGCTCGAGCAGTGTTTCGGCGGTCGACTCCACGTCAGCGGGCTCTCCAAACTGGGTGTCACTGGCTCCGGTCTCCCCCGTGAAAGCTGTCGAATCAGTGTTGCTCTCGCTGGTCGCTGCTGTGGCGGGCGGTTCGTCGATCTGGTCGTCGATACTGGCGCCGCTCGAGAGAGGAGACTCCGTTCTTGCCGTCTCGCCGGTGGCAACATCGTCGTTGCGGCTCCGGTGGGTTGGGAGCGCCCGCTCGAGTTCGTCGATCCGGTACTCGAGACGGTCGACAGCAGCAACGGCCGCAGCCGCCTGCCGTTCGACGTCTTCGTCGACCGACTCGACGTTTCCAATGAAGCCGCTGACCGCATCGACTGTCGCCTCTAGCGCCGCGAGTCGCTGCTCGTAGTCCTTGACTCTGGTCTGGAGTCGGTCGATGTCTGCCGTGAGCGTGGCGAGATCAGCGAGTCCATCGAGTTCGACATCGCCGTCGACGACCACACGCTCGACAGCAGTGAGTCGCTGGTCGAGTCGCTCGAGATCGGTCATATCGCAGTTGGCCGACGCATCGTATTTAAACATCAGCCTCGATCGAGCGCTTTCGATTGCGGGGATCGACGGCGTCGAGCGAGATTATTCTCCGCTGGAGACCTCACTTGCCCGTGGACTGTCACCGCCGTGTGGCGTGTCACGCGATCTGATCTGTGCGGTATGAACCGTTTCCGTGGCGTCGTCGACGACGACGACCTCACCGGGCGCCTCTGGAAGGCGGTCAGCATCCGACAGCGAGACGTTCATATACGTCGGCTGGGCCGCCTGCAGCGCGTCAAGGTCGGCCTGTGACGTTAGCCGATGCGAAATCAGGACGTCCGACTGGGAGATGCCGACCGGCGGAACGGCGCTCGGACGTTGTGTCGCCGAAACGAGACTGACACCAGGTGCGCGGCCACGCGTCAGGATCGTCCGGAGCGCCGGTTCGGCGATCCCGTCGAAGAACGTGTGGGCCTCGTCGAGCAACAGCCATGGGAGTCGGTCGATCGTCTCGGTGACGCGTGCCCGATACAACGCTTCTGCGACCCCTCGACAGACGGCGTTCATCGGTGCCGACTCGAGTCCAGACACGTCGAGAATCGTCACCTCGGCCCCACCGAGGTCGGCGGCGTCGATGCCGTCGGCGTCGAAGACGCCCCACGCGGTGGCGAGTTGAAGATGATTGAGCGCCGCTCGCGTGTCCGCAGCCGGAGCATCGGCGGACCCGACGTGTGTCTGCATCGTCTCGAGTGTCGGCGCTGCCTGTGCGGCCTGCCAGACGAGGCTTCCTGCACCGCTTTCCGGCGAGAGTCCGAGCAGTGTACACCACGAGCGGGGGTCGAGCGAATTCGGCGTTACCGTCGGCTCGTCGATCACTCTCGCAGGGACGCCGTCACCGGCAGTCGACTCCGCAAGGGTGTCGAAGACACCCATCGGATCGACGATCACCGGGGCCACGCCGTGGGCTCGAGCGAGCCCCTCTGCAAGGACGCCCATCGTATACGACTTCCCATAGCCACGCTTTCCGACGATCAACATCGCGTGTGGCCCATCGAAGTCGAGATGGAGGGCTGCGCCTTCGCTCCCATCTCGAGCCCGGTACGTGCCCAGAGCGCCCACGGGGCCAGCCTCGAGATCGTCACCGCGTCCGATTACGAAACTCACGACCGTGGTTCGTCTGCCCTTCAGTTTTGAATCCTCGGTCGAACGTTTAAGTCAGAAGACGAATCCAAGCAGGGGTATGCTCTCGAAGACCTTGCTTTCGGACCGTTCCGACAGATCGGAGCGGGTGAACACTCGATCACGATCGTCGTTCGCTCGAGACGATCGTGCGATCGAAGGCTTACCGATCCGGCTCGTGATCGCGTTAGTCGTTGGTGTCGCGGCGCTTGCGCTCATGTTGAACATGCTCGGTGGAATCGGCGATGTTGGAGATACAGAGGTCACTGTAGAGATCCACGACAACGGCCAAATCATCGATCCGTCTGGGACCGAACGGGTCACGGTTTCCGTCATCGACGAAAACGGCAACGAAGTACAGGACGCAACTGTGATCGCAACGGCTGGATCTGCACAGCTCGAGGGGGTCGTCGAAGCGGATACGGACGGAGACAGTAACGAGGCAGAGCTGGTCTTCGATAACAATCAAGGCCTTCGTGCTGACCAGGATATCGGAACGCTGGAGATAGACGTAATCCCGCCGTCGGACAGCAACTACATCGATGAACAGCCAAACCCCGAGATTCGGGTTGCTGAAACCAGTTAGCCCGTCTGAGCCCAATGAGCCTACTGTTCGTCACCCCAATCGACGTTCTCACTGGTGTGTCGACCGGGTTGCTGTTCGGAACCGCTGTCTCGGCAGTCATCGGTGTCACCAGTTTTGTGGGGACCGTTTTCGCCGGCAGAACGATGCCGCCGATCGCTGGCGGGACAGCCACGGCGGTGGTCACTGCTAGTCTCTTGTCCGCAGCTGGCGTCCTCGGCACTAGCACCATCCAGCCGGGGCTGTCTCTCGGCGTCGGGCTCGCGGTCGTTCTCGGGCTCTATACAACGCGTTGGGGACACCAGCTTGCCGTCGACTCGCCGCGTCTCATCACCGGCTCGGTCGAGCGAACACAGCCGCTCGCAGCGGACGCGATCGATGCCGTCGACGCGATGGGACAGGTGACGATCCGCTCGAGCGGTGGCGTTCGCGAGTTCGAGGCCTATCCACCACTCGGTCCGGCGCTCCGGGCTGCACTCGAGGACGGTGCCTGGCGGCTCCCAGCAGATCTTCCGCGCTCGGAACTCGAGAGACGCCTCGAAGATCGACTCCGGACGAGATACGACCTCGAGGCGGTCGCCGTTGCCGTCGACGGCCGTGGTCGAGCGACGATCACCGCGACACCGCCGGTCAACGGTATCGCGAAGGCGGTTCCCGAGGGGTGGCGCGCCGTCTCGGTTCGGGCACTGCTTCCGACGGGACTGACACCGGGCGACAGCGTCCGCACGATCACCGACACGGGGACGGTCTCCGGGACGGTGCTCAGCGCCACAGTCGACACGGATCCCACAGATGGCGGCGTGCACCCATCGGCGGCTGTCAGCGAGCCTCGAGATTGCAACCGGTCCACAGCTAGCGAGGTCACCCACTCGACCAATGGCGTTTCAGCCGATTCCGTGACGACCGGGGGCCCAGGCCGTGTAACCGTCGCCGTCTCGACGACCGACGCCGAGACGCTGCTGGACGCCGAGCGTGTTCGAGTCGCCGTCACGCCACGGGAGACGACACACGAGTTCGAGGCAGTATCACTGCTCGAGCGGAACGAGACGACGATCCGAAAAGAAACGCTGACCGAGGCAGCGCTCGATGCTGTGACCGCCGAAGACACCGATCTCGAGGTGTTTGCGGTCCGAGGCTCCGAGGCGAGCGACGGTGACCCGATCGACAAACAGGAGTGGCAGTTCGATCCCGAGCCAGCTGCGCTCACGGTCGGGACAGAAGCGTTCGTCCTCGGCACGGATACGACGGTGTTCGGAACCAGACGGGACAAACGAGAGCCAGCGGCTCTCGAGGTGAGTCACTGAGATGCCGCTCACGATCGCAGCGGTCGGAACGGAGACAGTACTGCAAACCGGTGTGGAACTCGGTGGTTCGACGAGGATCGAATGGACACGGACGGCGTTGCTGGGACTGCTCAGCTACGGGTTGCTGGCAGGCATCGGTGCCCTCGTACTTGCTTTCGGATACCGGGCGCTGACTGTTCGCCAGCTGCCAACTGGGCCAGCGGTTCTCCTCGGCCTTGCACTGCCGACGGGCTGGCTCACGAGCGAAGCAGTGCGCCACGGGACCGTCCTCGCCGACTCGCCGCTGATCCACTACACAACCGGATCGTATCTCCTTGGCGTCCTATTCGCCGGCACCATCGTCGCTGCCGGTGGCCACCGACTCGGTGACCACCTCGCGTGTGGGACCTATGGGATCACAAGGGTCGACGCCAGCGGCCCAGTTGCGGATCTCATCCGAGCGGCAGGGCTCTCTGCCGTCGTGACGTTGCCAGAGTCGATCGACGACGCAGAAGGGTATCCAGCGGTCGACGAGGCTGTCAAACGCGACCTCGAAGGCCGTCTGTTCCGGCTTCCGAGTCAGTTGTCGGTTCCAGAACTCGAGTCGAGAGTGGAGAGGCGACTCGAGACCGACTTCGATGTCGGATACGTCGATGCAGTGGTTGCCGACGACGGGAACGTTGGCGCGCTCTCGGTCGGCGGTCGACGGACTGGCATCAGTCCCACGCTGGGTCCTGCTCAGGTCGCCGTTGCGATCTCAGGCGATCCCTCACCGCGGGCGAGTACCGGGGATCCGGTCGAAATCTGGACCGACAGCGATGCGTCGAGTCGGCTCGTGGCAACAGGGATGTTACGCGCGTGTGTCGGCTCGGTGACGACGATCGCGGTCGACGCTGACGACGCGGACGCGTTCGAGCCCGGCGAGCAGTACCGGCTTACGACCCGGCCGGAGGCGGGAAGCGATGCTCACGCACTGATCTCGGCGATCCAGAACGGAGACGAGACGGTGACGGCGACTCGGATCGAGGCTGATAGCCCGCTCGAGAACGAGTTCGTTGGCTGGATCCCCGGAACGGTCCTCGTGATCGAACGAGACGGCGACGTACTATCACTGCCGGCGGACAACGAGCCGATCGAAGCTGGCGATACGCTCTACGTGTTCGGAACGCCGGAAACACTCACAGCAGGTCTCGAGTCGCCGTCAGGCGTCGAGATATCGGATTCGCCGGAGACGAGGGAGTGAGCGTTGGTTTGGATGCCCAATTCGAGTGCCAATCGAGCTCGATCGCGGGCACAGTCGTGACAGCTACTCGAGAAGAAAGCCGAACGTTAATCGCCTGCCGACCCCGGCACCTGATCGGGATCGATCGTCCGGCCGCTAAATGGAAGTCGCGCCTGGAGCCACTCTACCGGTTGCCAGTCGTTCATCCGCTCGGCAACGACCGGAACGACGAGGGCAGCCGCAGTCACGACTGCGTAGCCGATCACCTCGAGGACAGAGACCAGTACGTGATCCGGCCAGAACACGGGAACGGCCCGGAGTCCGATAACGATCGGGAGACAGAGATAGCCAAGCAGAAGGATTGCAGCGCCACGGGGCTGTGGCGACAGGGCCTTGACGTACTGCCAAGCGATGGTTGCCCCGATCGTTGCACCGATTGTCATCGCTGTAAACTCCCGTGAGCCCAGAATAAACGAGAGAATCGCAATGACAGCCGCGATGGCGAAGATAAAATCGGGCTCGGAAGTCCGATCGTGAGCGACAAGGGCAACGAACGCCAGCCCGATCGCGACGCCGACGACGACGTCGCCCACAAAGTGGACGCCGATCACGACCCGTGAGAACGCGACGAGTCCGATAACGGTTCCAGCAACGACGTACCGCTGGAGCCGTGTCCCAGTGTCAGCGACGACCGCAAGCGCGCCGTAGAACGCGGCTGCACCCATCGCGTGTGCGCTCGGAAAGCTGTAGCCGCCGTAGCCGGCTGCCAGTTCGGGCCGTGGCCGGAGAAAAATCCCTTTCATTCCGGCACTGATCGCGAGCGCACCGAGTCCAATGGCGATCACGAGCGCTCGTTGTTCACGACGAGAGTCGGCACCGAACCAGTAGAGCAGCGTCGCGAAGACGATCAACAGCGCGCCGTCACCGAGATGCGTGACGTATTCGAAGAACGTGATCCCGGCTTCCGGGAGCGCATCCCTGATGGCCTCGTTCGTCGATTCGTCGAAAAAGACGCGCTCGACCGTAGACGTGCCCATGAGTTCGGTGAACAGTTGGGTTCGTCAGTAAAAACGCTATCGTCGTACTCTCAAAGCTGATCGACAGCTGACACGGAACAGCACAAGGATAACAGCTTTTGGGCCACTCGAGTACAGATGAGATATGTCTGAGCTCCGTGCCGCTGCCGAGACGGCCGTTTACCAGTGTCTGGCCCTCGAGGCCGATGAGTCCTGTGTGATCGTGACCGACGACAAACGCGAGTCGATCGGCGAGGCGCTGTATGCCGTCGCCAGCGAGCGCACCGACGACGCAGTCATCGTTCGCTATCCGCCAGGAGAAACCCACGGCAGTGAGCCGCCCGCACCCGTCGCAGCGGCGATGGCCGATGGTGATGTCGTCCTCGCACCAACGACCAAGAGTCTGAGTCATACACGCGCTCGAACCGAAGCCAACGACGCCGGGGCCCGTGTCGCGACACTCCCGGGGATCACTGAAGACGTCTTTACCACGGGGTTAGATGCCGACTACGAGTCGATTGCGGCCCACTGCGAGGACGTCCGTGAGCAGGTCGCCGGCGCCGAAGAGATTCGCGTGACGACACCCGCTGGAACCGACATCACGTTCGAAATCGGTGATCGGGAGTGGCTCTCGGACACTGGAATCGTCCACGAACCCGGCCAGATGTCGAACCTTCCCGCCGGCGAGGTGTTCATCAGCCCCGAAAGCGCCGACGGCACGTTCGTCGTCGATGGAACGATGCGACCCCACGGGTTGCTCGACGACGGCCACCAGCTCACGTTCGAGGTCGAAGACGGCCTCGTCACCCACATCTCGGACGACGAGATCCGCACGACGGTCGAGGCTGCTGCAGAAGACGTCGGTGACGCCGCGTACAACCTCGCAGAGCTGGGTATTGGGACAAACGTCGCCGTCACCGATCTCGTCGGCTCCGTTCTCTTGGATGAAAAAGCCGGCGGCACCGTCCACATCGCGATCGGTGACAACGCCGGAATCGGCGGCGAGACCGAAGCACCGATCCACCTCGACGGCATTCTACGGGACCCGACAGTGTCTGCTGACGGAGCCGTCATTGAGCTTCCACAGAGCGAGCCGTGAGACGCGAAGACGCCGAACGCAGGTTCAATCGTCTTTTACGGACGTAGCGTTTACAGCGCGATATGAACGATATTCCGGACCGCGTCCCAACGCCATGTCCGTCCTGTTCGCCGGACCTCGAGACGGTCCACGAGGTCCTGACGACGACGGAAGGCGGCGGCACCGTAACCGTCCGCTGTAGTGAGTGTGGCCACGTCCACAAGATCCAGCCCGAACAAGAGCGCGAGGTCACACTCGACGTCGTCGTCTCTCAGGAGGGCGAATCGTTTACGGCGAACGTCACGACGCCCGAAGACGAGTCGATCGAAGTCGGCGACGAATTCATTCTCGAGACCGATGAGGTGCTCTCGACGGTTCGTGTCACGAGCCTCGAACTCGACGGCCAGAAACGCGTCGACGAGGCCGACGCGGACGAAATCGAGACCGTCTGGACTCGCGAAGTCGATAACGTCGCGGTCAACGTTACCGTCCATCCACAGGACGGCTCACGAAACGACAGCCGAAGCATCACGGTCCACGTTCCCGGCGACTACGAGTTCGAGGTCGGTTCAACCGAGGAGTTCGGCGACGATGAGTTCAAGATCGACGCTTTCGTCGTGCGCAAGGACGCATCGGGCTATCACCGGGACCGCTACGAGGAAGGCGGCGATACGGTCCTCGCCAAGGACACGAAACGAGTGTACGCCTACGACGAACAAAGCAGCGCCTGGTCGGCCTGGTAACGGCTGCAGTAGACAGGCCACTCACGCCGTCGCGATCGAGCGGCAATCGGCACCTGCCACCCAGATTCTGTGCATGGAGGTCGTTGTCCGATAGGAACAACCGAAACGGGTCACACACCGATCGCACGACGGCTGTGCACTGATTTTCAGTGGCTACCATTGCTACGCTATCCAGCACACTCGCCCTCGAATCCGGCGAAGACGACGGACAGCTGGAGTGGTCTGGCCACGGTGGCGTTCGCTTCGTCCGAATGCGAGGAGAGTGCCACGTACTGGATGGCAGGTCGCGCAAGCGCGCCATTGATAACAACCGGCGCAATAGCTCCGCGTATGGACCCCGCGGTACTGCGAGCGGATATGGTCGACAGCCTCGAGTCCCCCACCAAGGACGTCCTTCAGGACGAGGCTGTCGCCATTGCGATGCGTGACGTCCCTCGTCACCAGTTTCTCGACGATGACCGCTCGGCGTATGCAGATCGTGAACACGAAGTGCTCGGCACTCGCGTTCTCGCGCCGAGTACGGTTGCGCGCTTGCTGCAGGCGCTCGCCCTCGAGGACGACAACACGGTGTTGATCGTCGGCGTCGGTGTCGGCTACACGGCCGCCGTCACCGCGGAACTCGTTGGCGAACGAAACGTCCACGCCGTCGACATCTCTCGGCCGCTCGTCAACCACGCCAGAGCGAACCTCACCAGCGCGGGCTACGACGGCGTGCTCGTCGATTGCCGCGATGGAGCCAACGGCCTCCCCGAGTACGCCCCGTTCGATCGCATCCTGCTCGAGGCCGCGACCGTCGAGCCACCGCGGGCATTACGTGAGCAACTGACGGCCGACGGCCGACTCGTGTTGCCCCGTGGAAGCCAGCGCCAGCGACTCGAGGCAATTTCGGCTACTGGCGACCGGACCCAGTTCGGTGCTGTCTCGTTCGGCCCGCTGTTGATAGAGGGCGAACAGTCAGGAGCCGTTGAACGAAACCGTATGGCCCGTGAGGACCGCGAACACGCCTTTCGTCGTGCCGAATCGAGACGAGGCTGGGAACTAGACTGGATCGAGTGGGAGGAATCGATCGATCCACAGTGAACGGTGCCGTGGGCGCTTGTATCGACACCGGATAGCCGACACTGGCCGTCTTTCGTATCGTTGTCTTCGAAAAGTGGGGTGGGGGATTGGGAGTGGCGACAGACTATCGCAGATCGCCAAGTGGTAGTAGGGGCTACTCGTGGTTAAATATACTCTCTAACTGGTTAGTGTGTCTCGAGATACGGTTCTAGGTAATTAGATGGCTGGTGCGTAAACAGGACGCTGATCGGAAGACGCGGTGCGCTGTTTGCGTGTCGAGTCTCTTCATCTCACATCGCTGTTTGCGTGTCGAGTCTCTTCATCTCACATCGCTGTGTTGGCGTGACTCAGTCAGCGTCCCGGTCGAACGCCAGCGTTACGAGCTTTCGTTCGGCCGCTCGCAGATGATAGTGGTAGGTCGGTGCGGCCACATCGAGGACGTCCGCAAGCTCTTCGCCAGTGCTCTCACGGGGCCACTCGAAGAAGCCACTGTAGTGGGCCATCTGCAGCGCCTCGAACTGTCGCTCGGTGAGTCGCTCTTCGAGATGCGTATCGAGCGGTCGAGTCGACCGGGTTCTGGTCGTTTCGCGTCGGGCTGCTAGCTCTGTCTCCGGATATCGCTCGCTGAATGCCTCGACCAGTGACCGGGCTTCGACCTGCTGTGGCACCTCGAGGACGAACGTCGTCGTCCCGTTCTGGGCCGTCGCCGTCCGCAACTGAACGTCGTACGTCCGCAAGAGCTCTACAAACGGCGACGAAGTGATCGTTAGCTCGAACAACGTTTTGTCTTCACCCTCCGAGACGATCGTGGGCGTCTCGATCGATGCCGACTGGTCTACTGTCACACACGCTGTGTCTGCCGGTACAGTGACAAATACGACGACCTCGTCGTCTCGCTCGATCACGCCCTCGACGGTCACCGGGCCGTCGACGTGCTTGGCAAGCCGGTTCAGCAATAGCCGCGAGTCGTGGACAGCGAGTTCGACCTCGAGACGGCTGTCGGTGAGCATCGCTCGCGTGCGCTCGACCGATCGAATCGCGTGGCCGATCGTCTCGCCGAGTTCGCCGAGCACGTCCCGTTCGCGATCACCGATAGAGTCGACCCCTGCCACATGGACGAGTAAGACGCCATACCGGCGCTCATCGTCTAGTAATGGGACTGCGAGTATCGTCTGGTAGCCGTAGGTCAACGCCTCCTTTCGGCGTTTCTCCCAGCCGTCGGCCTCGAGCACGTTCTGGACGATCTGGATCCGTTCGGCTTCGAGCGTGTCCGTGATAAGTTGGAGTTCAGGCGCTCGTTCGCCGTTCTCGCGGACGTGATCGATAAACGCTCCGTCGACGCCGGCCCACGATGTCGGCTCGGGTGGATCAGTATCGGCCGAGGCGATCCAGGCGAAACAGTAGCGCTCGGTGTCGGCCAGTCGCTCACACACTCGTGTCTCGATCTCGCTCCGTGTTGACGCCTGTGCGACACCATGGTTGATCTCCCGGACGATCTCGTTTGTATGATTGAGCCGTGTGAGCTCCTCGTTTTGCCGGGTAAGTGTTCGGTCGTTTTCTCGCAGTAGCTGCTCCCGTTCTGCCCGATCGAGTGCGGCTTCGGTGTTTGCCGCCAGGATGTGAAGCAGCTCCGTCATCGTCTCGTCGATGCCGTCGACGGCTTCAGTGCCTGCAACCAACACACCGTGTGTCCCCAGCGGGACGATCAGCTCGCTTCGACACACTGTTTTGTCGACAGCTGTGTCCCGACTCACATCTTCGTAGTAGGCGCTTTCGCCCTCGGAAAACACGTCCCAGATGTATCCATCACCGTGCTCGGCTTGTCGCTCCGACTCGACGACGTCTCGTGTCGATGCCGCGTGCTCGAGCACCCCGTTTGTCGGCTCGAACGCGTACGCCGCGGCGATCGATACCTCGAGGATCTCTCCTGCGGTGTCGACTGCCGATCGATAGATCTCGGTTTTCGTGTTCGCTCGCATCAACTCCCGTGTCGTCTCGTGTAACGTCGTCAGCGTCCGCTCGTACCGGCGCTCGCTCTCACGAAGCTCGGTTTCGGTTCGATACTGAGAGACGGCGTTCGTAATCTGGTTTGCAAGCAGGGCATACTGCTGTTCGCCGGACTCTTTTTGCAGGTACTGGGTCACGCCTGCTGCGATCGCTTCGCTGGCGACTGCTTCGGAGCCCCGCCCGGTAAAGAGAACAAACGGCAGTTCTGGGTCGTCCTCGCGAACTCGCTCGAGCAACTCGAGCCCCGTCATCTCTGGCATCTCGTAATCGCTGACGATACAGTCGATCGACCGTTCCTCGAGGATGGCCAGTGCTTCTCTGGCATCCATCGCCGGTTCGGCGACGATCGTCTCATGCTCGCGCTCGAGCATCTCGCCGACGAGGTCGGCGAATCCCGGTTCGTTATCGACGATGAGAACGGTTATCGGTGGGGTCATGGAATAAATAGTCAGTTAGAAAACAATTATTAGAGCCGTTTTTCTATTGAAACAGAGTGAACGCTAAACAATTAGTATTTTGATCGGACCAATCAGGGGATGGTCCCATCGAACTCGTATTCCCTCGCCCAATTTATCGAGGGATGATCGATCTCGGATTCGAAACGGAGTTCCATCTTCTGCTCAGTCGCATCAGCTATATCGATCCAGTAGAACGTCTCCGTCTCCGGGTAGTAGACGAGAAACGCATCGATATCTCCGTGATAGGTTCGTTCGTGGTATGTGCCATTTTTGCCCGTCTGAGAGTGTGTATTAAAACGGAGTGTTTCGTCTTTGTTGGGCCAGCCGGTCTTACACTGAATCCGATAGAGTTCATCGCCATCGTCGACAACGAGGTCGTATCTGTCGTTATCGCCGAACGGGATCGAGACACTGTACCCGTGTGTGAGCAGTTCCGAAAGCGCTCTCGACTCGGTTTCGTCTCCAATGGCCTTCGAATTGCGCATACAGCGGTTGCTATCGGCATCTGATAAAAACCACAGTGTACACAAAACCGAGATCATCCCACTGTAGGTGACTACGAAATCAGTGTTGTGTGTTTGAGAAGTAACTGCACCAGTTGTTCGCTTATAGAAATTAAAAACTGCCTAACGCGGGAACTGAACCCGTTCAGAGGCGTTCTATGTCGCGACCTCGTTTGGCGTTTCGAATAGCGCGACTGCTCGAGAAGTTAGATTTTGAGAAAGCGCCCGAGGCGGGATTTGAACCCGCGTCACAACCGTGACAGGGTTGTATGATGGGCCACTACACCACCCGGGCCTCCTGCAACCCTTCTTTTCCCGGTGAACTTCTTAAGGGTTGTGTTATCGGTATTGTCAGATTTAGTAACATGGCAGTATGTTCATCATCTTGAATACTTTCGGCTGGCTCGAGATTACTGGACATCGGTGAGGATATTCCAGTACAATAGACTGACTCTCGAGAAGTTAGATTTTGAGAAAGCGCCCGAGGCGGGATTTGAACCCGCGTCACAACCGTGACAGGGTTGTATGATGGGCCACTACACCACCCGGGCTTCCTGCAACTCCTTCTTTCCCGGTGAACTTCTTAAGGGTTGTGTTATCGGTATTGTCAGTTATAGTTAATATATCTGTGTGAGGGTTCGTTCGATACGTTCGGCCGGCTCGAGATCCCTAAACGTCGGTTGTGGATACTCCGGTATAGCAGACCAGCTGCTCGAGAAGTTAGATTTTGAGAAAGCGCCCGAGGCGGGATTTGAACCCGCGTCACAACCGTGACAGGGTTGTATGATGGGCCACTACACCACCCGGGCTTCCTGCAACTCTTTCTTTCCCGGTGAACTTCTTAAGGCTTTCCAATCGAGAGGACCATGGTACGGTGAATCGGGACACGGCATGCCCCTCAAATACACTTATGTCATATAGTAACATGCTCCACAAGGAATTTAACTGATACTGGGCTATTATCGAATGTGATCGGCACCTCCGGTCAGGTTTGCCCGGCCGGATAGCTGTTGCTCCCGATCGAGTTAGTAACCGTTAAATGCGTCCCGCCGGTATCTGCCTGTAGTATCTCGTGACAGCCGCTTCTTTCCCGATAGCCCACACGCACATCAATCCCAACACATGGTAGACGTAAGCCAACACGAACTCGTGCCGGAACACACCGTCCTCGAGGAAGAGGTCCTCGAGGAGGTTCTCTCCGAGTACGACATCGACCGTACAGACCTGCCCAAAATCAAATATACCGACGCCGCACTCCCGGACGACGCGGAGGTCGGTGACGTCATCAAGATCGTTCGGAACTCGCGGACGACCGATCAGGCGATTATCTATCGACTTGTGGTGGAATAAATGGCAATGGAACTTGACCGAACGAAACGACGTGACATTTCGCGCGAATACTTTTCGAAGGAACGACTCGCCGAACACCACTACCGCTCGTTCAACGCCTTCCTCAACCGAGGGATGCAGGAAGTCGTCGACGAGAAGGCAACGATCGACACCGACATCGGTGACAAAGAAGGCGAGGAACCAGTCCACGTCGAACTTGGCGACGTTCGTGTCGTCACACCGCGTGTGCGAGAGGCCGACGGGTCGGAGGAACTTCTCTACCCACAGGAAGCTCGACTTCGGAACATCACCTACTCCGCACCTGTCTTCATGGAGATGTCCATCGTCAAAGGCGAGGAAGGCGACCAGCGGGTCGTCGACTCGACCGAGACGAAGATCGGCCGGATGCCGATTATGGTCGGCTCCGACAAATGTAACATCGCCGGCTTCTCCGATGAAGAACTGATCGAAATCGGTGAAGACCCCGCCGACCCTGGCGGCTACTTCATCGTCAACGGCTCCGAGCGCGTTCTGATGACCAGCGAGGACCTCGCACCGAACAAGATCCTCGCCGAGTACGACACCAAGTACGGCGACGAGATTCAGGTCGCCAAAACGTTCAGCCAGCGCCGTGGCTACCGTGCACTGGTGCTGTGTGAACGAACACGTGACGGCCTCCTCGAGGTCTCGTTCCCCTCGGTGTCGGGCTCGATCGACTTCGTGACGCTCGTGCGTGCACTTGGCCTCGAGAGCGACGAGGAGATCGTCCACAAGGTCTCGAACGACCCCGAGGTCGTCAAGTACATGCTCGAGAACTTGGAGGAAGCGGAGGTCCAAACCGAGGAAGAAGCGATCGAGACGCTCGGGAAACGCGTCGCCTCGGGCCAGGGGAAAAACTACCAGCTCAAGCGCGCGAACTACGTCATCGACCGCTATCTCCTCCCACACCTCCACGAGGACGGTGTCGAGGAAGAAGACGTCCGGATCAACAAGGCACACTATCTCTGTCGGATGGCCGAGGCCTGTTTCGAACTCGCACTCAACCGACGCGAGGCCGACGACAAAGACCACTACGCCAACAAGCGCCTGAAGGTCAGCGGCGACCTGATGAAAGACCTGTTCCGGACCGCGCTGAACAAGCTGGCACGGGACGTCAAGTACCAGCTCGAGCGCGCAAACATGCGAAACCGGAACCTCTCTGTCTCGACGGTTGTGCGCTCGGACGTGCTCACCGAACGACTGGAGCACCCGATCGCGACGGGCAACTGGGTCGGTGGCCGCTCCGGCGTGAGCCAGCTGGTCGACCGGACCGACTTCATGGGGGTTCTCTCTCACCTTCGGCGGCTCCGATCGCCGCTGTCGCGCAGTCAGCCCCACTTCGAGGCACGGGACCTTCACGCGACCCAGTGGGGTCGTATCTGTCCCTCGGAGACGCCTGAGGGGCCAAACTGTGGCCTGGTGAAGAACTTCGCACAGGCGATGGAGCTCTCCCAGAACGTCGAGGACGAACAGGAACTCAAACGCGAACTGGCATCGATGGGCGTCGAGGGCATTCCGGGCCTCGAGGGCATCGAACGATCGACATCGACGGCAGACGACTAATACAATGAGCAGCCAACAACGAGAAGCCAAGGTATACGTCAACGGGTCGCTGGTGGGGACACATCCCGACCCGCACGAGCTAGCCGAACAGATTCGCGAAGCACGACGCATCGGGGACGTCAGCGAGATGGTCAACGTCTCGGTCAAAGAGCGTACCCGCGAAGTGATCGTCAACGCCGACGCCGGTCGTGCACGTCGACCACTGCTGGTCGTCGAGGACGGCGAGCCCCGGATTACCGACCAGGAGGTCGAGGCGCTTCAGCAGGGAGACCTCGAGTTCGAGGACCTCGTCGATCACGGCTATATCGAGTTTATCGACGCCGAGGAAGAAGAGGACATCTACGTCGCCGTCGACGAGGACGACGTCACGGAAAAACACACGCACCTCGAGATCGATCCTTCCCTGATTTTCGGGATCGGTGCGGGGATGATTCCGTACCCAGAGCACAACGCGAGTCCGCGTATTACGATGGGTGCCGGGATGGTCAAACAGTCGCTCGGACTGCCGAGTGCAAACTACCGCATCCGGCCGGACACGCGCCAGCACCTGCTGCACTATCCGCAGCTCTCGATGGTCAAGACCCAGACGACTGAACAGATCGGCTTCGACGAGCGGCCTGCCGCACAGAACTTCGTCGTCGCCGTGATGAGCTATGAAGGGTTCAACATCGAGGACGCGCTGGTCATGAACAAAGCCAGCGTCGAGCGTGCACTCGCTCGCTCGCACTTCTTCCGAACCTACGAGGGCGAGGAGCGACGCTACCCCGGTGGACAGGAAGACCGCTTCGAAATCCCAAGCCAGGACGTTCGTGGTGCACGCGGCGAGGAAGCCTACGCCCACCTGGACGAAGACGGGCTGGTCAACCCCGAGACGCGAGTCGACGAGAACTCCGTCTTGCTCGGGAAGACCTCCCCGCCACGGTTCCTGGAAGAACCCGACGACATGGGTGGCCTCTCGCCACAGAAACGTCGCGAGACGTCGGTGACGATGCGCTCGGGCGAATCCGGCGTCGTCGACACGGTCACGCTGATGGAAGGCGAGGACGGCTCGAAGCTCTCGAAGGTCTCGGTGCGTGACGAGCGAATCCCGGAACTCGGGGACAAGTTCGCGAGTCGCCACGGCCAGAAGGGGGTTGTCGGCCACCTCGCTCCACAGGAGGACATGCCGTTCACGCAGGATGGCGTCGTTCCCGACCTCGTCCTCAACCCACACGCGCTGCCGTCGCGGATGACCGTCGGACACATCCTCGAGATGATCGGCGGCAAACTCGGTGCGATGGAAGGCCGTCGCGTCGACGGGACACCGTTCCTCGGTGAAGACGAATCCGAGCTTCGAGGCGGTCTGGAGGACGCCGGCTTCGACTCCGCGGGCAAAGAGGTCATGTACTCCGGTGTCACCGGGGAGAAGATTGAGGCCGAGATCTTCGTTGGAATCATTTTCTACCAGAAGCTCTACCACATGGTCTCGAACAAACTGCACGCCCGTTCGCGCGGGCCGGTGCAGGTGCTGACCCGCCAGCCAACGGAGGGGCGCGCCCGCGAGGGTGGTCTCCGTATCGGGGAGATGGAACGGGACGTGTTCATCGGCCACGGTGCGGCCATGACGCTCAAAGAACGACTGGTCGACGAATCCGACCGCGAGGAGGTGTACATCTCCGCGGAAACCGGCATGATCGCGGTTCAAGACGTCAATCAACGTCGTGTCTACGACCAGCTCACCGGTGACGAAAGCGACATCCACCGCGTCGAAATCAGTTACGCGTTCAAACTGTTGCTAGACGAGATGATGGCACTCGGCATTCGACCACGGCTCAACCTCAAGGACGCAGTTTAACATGTCAATCCAAACACCAAAAGAACTCGACGAGATCCAGTTCGGGCTCATGGACCCGGAGACGTATCGGGACCTCTCGGTCACGAAGGTCATTACGGCGGACACCTACGACGACGACGGTTTCCCCATCGATATGGGGCTTATGGACACGCGTCTGGGCGTCATCGACCCCGGTCTCGAGTGTCCGACCTGTGGACAACACTCTGGATCGTGTCCGGGCCACTTCGGACACATCGAACTCGCTGCGCCGGTCATTCACGTCGGCTTTACGAAGCTCATCCGTCGACTGCTGCGTGGCACGTGCCGGGAGTGTTCACGGCTGTTGCTCACCGAAGACGAAAAAGAGGAGTTCCGCGAACGGCTTGCGGAAGCGAAACGCCTCAGCCGTGACCCACAGGACGTGTTGAAAGCGGCGATTCGGCAGGCAAGAAAGAAAGACCGATGTCCGCACTGTGGCGAGGTCCAGTACGACATCGACCACGAAAAGCCGACGACGTACTACGAGGTCCAGCAGGTGCTGACCAGCGAGTACTCCCAGCGCATCGCCGCGGCGATGCAGGGCGGCGAAGACGGCAAACGGATGTCGCCAGACGAACTTGCCGACGAGACCGATATCGATCTCACCCGAATCAACGAGATTCTCTCAGGTTCGTTCCGCCCGCGAGAGAGTCAGCGCAAATCGATCGAGAAAGCCCTCGACATCGACCTCACGGAAGAGGACACCAACAAGCTGATGCCCTCCGATATTCGGGACTGGTTCGAAGCGATTCCCGACGAGGACATCGAAGTCCTGGGTATCAATTCCGAGCGCTCGCGTCCCGAGTGGATGATTCTGACCGTGTTGCCGGTTCCACCCGTGACGACACGGCCGTCGATCACGCTCGATAACGGCCAGCGCTCCGAAGACGACCTTACCCACAAACTCGTGGACATCATCCGGATCAACCAGCGGTTCATGGAGAACCGTGAAGCCGGTGCCCCACAGCTGATCATCGAGGACCTCTGGGAACTGCTCCAGTACCACGTCACCACGTTCATGGACAACGAGATTTCGGGGACGCCGCCCGCTCGTCACCGCTCGGGACGGCCGCTCAAGACACTCTCTCAGCGCCTGAAGGGCAAAGAGGGACGGTTCCGTGGCTCGCTGTCCGGGAAGCGTGTCAACTTCTCCGCCCGAACCGTTATCTCACCTGACCCAACGCTGAGTCTGAACGAGGTTGGGGTTCCGGATCGGGTCGCAAAGGAGATGACCCAGACGATGAACGTCACCGAGCGCAATCTCGAGGAGGCTCGGCGATTCGTCTCCAACGGCCCAGAGGGCCATCCTGGCGCAAACTACGTTCGCCGACCGGACGGTCGTCGACTCAAAGTCACCGAGAAGAACTGCGAACAGCTCGCCGAGAAAGTCGAGGCCGGCTGGGAGGTCAACCGCCACCTCATCGACGGCGACATCATCATCTTCAACCGGCAGCCGTCGCTCCACCGGATGTCGATCATGGCCCACGAGGTCGTGGTCATGCCGTACAAGACGTTCCGACTCAACACGGTTGTCTGTCCGCCGTACAACGCCGACTTCGACGGCGACGAGATGAACATGCACGCCCTCCAAAACGAGGAGGCTCGCGCCGAGGCGCGCGTGCTCATGCGTGTCCAAGAACAGATGCTCTCGCCGCGATTCGGTGAGAACATCATCGGTGCGATCCAGGACCACATCTCCGGAACGTACCTGCTTACCCACGACAACCCACGGTTCAACGAAACCCAGGCACTCGACCTGCTCCGTGCGACGCGGATCGACGAACTGCCCGAGCCAAGCGGGATCGACGACGAAGGCAAGCCGTTCTGGACCGGCTACGCCGTCTTCTCCGAACTGCTTCCCGACGACCTCAACCTCAATTTCACTGGGACGATCGGCGAAGACGTCATCATCGAAGACGGACAGCTCCTCGAGGGAACCATCGCCGAAGACGAGGTCGGCGAGTTCGGCGGCGAGATCGTCGACACGATCACGAAGGTCTACGGCAACACGCGTGCCCGGATCTTCGTCAACGAGCTCTCGACGCTGGCGATGCGTGCGATCATGCACTTCGGGTTCTCGATCGGGATCGACGACGAGACGATTCCAAAAGAAGCCCAAGACCGCATCGACGAGACGATCGACGACGCCAACGACCGCGTCGAGGAACTCATCGAGGCCTACGAACGGGGCGAACTCGAGTCCCTACCAGGCCGGACGATCGACGAGACCCTCGAGATGAAGATCATGCAGACGCTCTCGCGTGCGCGTGACAACGCCGGGAACATCGCCGACGAGCACTTCGAAGACGACAACCCGGCCGTCGTCATGGCAAACTCCGGTGCCCGTGGGTCGATGCTCAACCTGACCCAGATGGCCGGCGCCGTCGGCCAGCAGGCAGTTCGAGGCGAGCGAATCAACCGTGGCTACGAGGACCGCACCCTCAGCCACTACGAGCCAAACGACCTCTCGGCAGAAGCCCACGGCTTCGTCGAGAACTCCTATACGAGCGGGCTGACCCCACGGGAGTTCTTCTTCCACGCGATGGGTGGCCGGGAAGGACTGGTCGACACGGCAGTCCGAACCTCCAAGTCCGGATACCTCCAGCGTCGGCTGATTAACGCCCTCTCGGAACTCGAAACCCAGTACGACGGCACCGTCCGAGACACCTCGGACACCATCGTCCAGTTCGAGTTCGGTGAGGACGGTACCTCGCCAGTCAAGGTGTCCTCCAGCGCGGACAACGACATCGACGTCGACGAAATCGCCACGAAGGTTCTCGACGAGGAGTTCGACTCCGAAGAGGAGAAGGAGGCGTTCTTCAGCCGGAAACCGGAGCCGACGAACCTCTCCGAGCATGCGGATAGCCGCGTTGTCGACCGAACGGAGGTGACCTCCGATGACTGAGGTCGACTACGACGTCACCGACGACATGATCGCCGTCGTCGAAGACACCGACCTCCCCCGTCGTCTCAAGGACAACGTCTACGAGACACTCGAGAAACGCGGTGACGCCACCGTCGAGGACGCAGACGACGTCGCAAGAGCCGTTGAAGCCCGATATCTCGATACTCGAGTCGACCCACTCGACCCTGTCGGGACCGTCTCCGCCCAGTCGATCGGCGAACCCGGAACGCAGCTGACGATGAACACGTTCCACTACGCCGGTGTCGCAGAGATCGACGTGACCCAGGGGCTGCCGCGACTGATCGAACTGGTCGACGCACGGAAGACCCCTGACACGCCGATGATGACCGTCTATCTCGAAGACGAGTACGCGACCGAACGCGAGAAGGCCCACGAGGTCGTCTGGAACATCGAGGCGACGAAGATCCTCGCGCTGGGTGACGTCTCGACGAACGTCGCGGATATGCGAGTCCAGATCTCGCTCAACGAGGACACGCTCAAAGAGCGTATGATCACGCCCGAAGAGGTCGCCTCGATCATCGAGGACAACCTCGGCGTCAGCACGATCCAGCAGGGCACCCAGATTCAGTTCGGCCCCGAAGAGCCGTCCTACCGTGACCTGCTCCAGCTCGTCGAAGAGCTGCGTGAGATCACGTTCAAAGGCATCGAAGAGATCTCTCGTGTCGTCATCCGACGCGAGGAACTCGAGGACGGCGAGGAGTTCGTCCTCTACACCGAGGGGTCGGCGTTTGGTGACGCCCTCGAGATCGAGGGTGTCGACGCCTCGCGAACGACGTGTAACAACATCCACGAGATCCACCGCAACCTCGGTATCGAGGCTGCCCGTGAGACGATCATCGAGGAGACGAACAACACGCTCGCAGAGCAGGGACTTGACGACGTTAACGTTCGTCACCTGATGCTCGTCGCCGACATGATGACCAACCGCGGCGAGATCGAATCGATCGGTCGCCACGGTATCTCGGGTTCGAAAGACTCGGTGTTGGCTCGCGCAGCGTTCGAAGTGACGGTCAACCACCTGCTCAACGCCGCAATCCACGGCGAAGTCGACGAACTCGACGGCGTCACGGAGAACGTCATCGTCGGCAAACCGATCAAGCTCGGCACCGGTGACGTCGATCTGCGGATGGGATCGACAAGCACCGGCTCCGGCGGCCAAGCCGACTGATCGATGGGTGTTACCCTCGACGACGACGCCCGTCAGTATCTCGCCGCATTCGAGGATACAACGGGCGTGGATGGACAGGACTGTCTCGTCACCACGGCCGATGCAGATGACGAACGACTCCTCATCGTCGTCTCGAGCGGGCGGATGAGCGAAGCTATCGGTCCGGGCGGACGAACCGTCAAACGATACGAGGACCGTGTCGGCCACCCCGTCAGGCTCGTCGAAGACGCCGACGACCCAGAGGAGTTCGTCGCGAACACGCTCGCCCCAGCGGCAGTGTACAACGTCACGATCAGCGAAAACGACGATACCGTCGCCTACGTCGAAGTCGCCGACGCCGACCGTGGCGTCGCAATCGGGACAAACGGCCGGACGATCGAGGCTGCACGAACGCTCGTGGATCGCCACTTCGGGATCGACGACGTACAGCTGCTCTGATCGCTGGCGACACCGTTTTTTGAGCACCACAGACGACTCGAGACACCGTCCGGACAGCGGCGTTGTTCCACAGGACTGTCATTTCCGCAACTCGCTCAGTTGGGCTCCCTCATGCCCGCCGAGATGCGCTGCGCCGTTCTCAGTCCGTAACTCGAGCAGCGAAACGCGCTCAGATTCGGCGAGCGGGGTGCCTCGAGGACTCTCGTGGCGTAACGGCGACTCGAAACAGGGATGCTTAAGTGCCTTCGTCGGATAGCGATGGATACTATGGCAAACGGCAAGTATGCCGCGCGCAAGCTCAAGAAGGACCGCCAGAATCAGCGGTGGTCCGACTCTGACTACGCGCGCCGCGCCCGTGGACTTCGCGAGAAGTCCGACCCACTCGAGGGTGCGCCGCAGGCTCGAGGTATTGTACTGGAAAAGGTCGGCATCGAGGCAAAACAGCCCAACTCGGCAATCCGAAAGTGTGTCCGAGTCCAGCTGATCAAAAACGGCAAACAGGTCACCGCGTTCTGTCCCGGTGACGGCGCAATCAGCTTCATCGACGAACACGACGAAGTCACCATCGCTGGTATCGGTGGGGCGAAGGGTCGTGCGATGGGTGACCTCTCCGGTGTCAACTACAAGGTTGACAAGGTCAACGGTGTTGCACTGAAAGAACTGGTTCGTGGCAACGCAGAGAAACCGGTGCGATAATCATGGCTGCAGAAGACCAACCCGACCCAGACGCCCCTGCAGGTGGCGCAGACGTCGGCGCAAAGCTGTTCGGCACGTGGGAAATCGACGAAATCGCATACAACGATCCGTCCACCGAACGCTACATTTCGGTGACGCCAGTCGCTCACACGGCCGGCCGCCACGCCAGCAAGCAGTTCAAGAAATCCCAGATCTCGATCGTCGAGCGCTTCATCAACCGCTTGATGCAGACCGAAGAGAACACGGGCAAGAAACAGCAGACGCTCAATCACGTGCGTGATGCGTTCGAACTCATCCACGAGCGCACTGACGAGAACCCGATTCAGGTGCTCGTCACCGCCGTCGAGAACGCAGCCCCACGCGAGGAGACCGTCCGCCTCAAATACGGTGGCATCTCGGTCCCCAAGGCCGTCGACGTCGCACCCCAGCGTCGTGTCGACCAGGCCCTGAAGTTCCTCGCCGAAGGCGTCTACAACGACTCGTTCAAGACCCCGACGCCCGTCGCAGAGGCCATCGCCAGCCAGCTTATCGGCGCGGCCAACTACGACGTCCAGACCTACGCGGTCAGTCAGAAAGAAGAGAAAGAGCGCGTCGCGGCAGCTGCACGCTAAGCTCTCGGTTTCCTTTTGTTTTCTTACCTCGAGAGCGGCAGTGCTCCACTTTCACCCGACGAGCTACAGTTCATGTGTCTTGATGTCGGTACTCCAACGGAGTTCGCCGTCAAATAACACAGGGAACGACTCAGTATTGAGGAGTTCCACGAAGTCGGCTGTTGACTCTGACTGTAAGCTCACTTTTCCAGACACTAAATGGTATGATTCAGATATTTTTGTGGCCATATTATATACGCTACCCATATCTTTGGACGGTGATAGATATGAATCTACAATCATATCGTTCCCGTCCTCTCCGTGACTGATTGTACCTGCCATCGGCGATCCCTGGCTTGTCTGAACGACCGTCAGCGCCCCGTCACCGACGATATGATACTGTTGCTCGCCATCTCCTCTCTTTTGAAGAACGTGTAATGCCCCATAGAGCGGTAGTCCAAAGTTCAAGAGACGAGCAATTGTACGTCCCGCATCGACTGCGGTGCTGTTTTCTATCTCGCTGAAGGTGACGATCCCGCCGATCGCACCTGCTTCGATGAGATGCAGTCCCTGTTCATGGGAACGGCACGCGTTCAGAATGAACGCTTTTGTGCCAACCGTTTCGATCCGTGATGCACTGATCGTTCCATCTGAACACCGAAACCCATCGGTATCGATATGGCCAATATAATGAACGAAGTCGCTTTCTCGAGAAAGGACCTCCTCGAGTTCATCCGTCGTAAGATCATAATGAACGGTAACATCAAGTGGAAGATCATTCCGATTCTGATAGGCACAATGGACCGTCACAAGCTCTTTACTCATCTCCGAGTCGTTACAGACGACTTCGATCTCAAGCGGTCCGTCTCGCGGTGATTGAGTGATATTATTTTGGAACGCTGACAACGTTCCTGTCCCTGTTATTTCAGTTCGCCCATCTTCCCAAGACTGCCGAAGTAGCGGGGAGACCGAAGCAGACGTCCTTGTAGCGGTTCGAGCCGATCTGCTCGCAGCAGTATCTGTTTTGACTATTGAGAGACGGTTCATAAGAAACGGCAGTAACTCAAGAGAATCTGGCGCAAGTGGATTGAGATGAACTTCAAACTGCCATTCAGGAAGGTGTGCCTGTATCGTTTCGAACGGAACCGCCAGATAGGTCTCGAGCTGTTCGGCTAGCGGTTGTTCATAGACATCTTCGATGTCAAACTCGAGAGCCGGTTCGACTGCTTGCCGTTCGTACAGCGGCAGTGGTGTCTCCCCCTCAGTTCGAACGATGCAATCGAGCAAGAAAATTTGCTTGAACACCTGCTTGACTGTCCGTTCAAACCCGTGTTCTCCCTCGAGTGGATAGGAGTAGCCGGCTTCCGTGACGAGTCGTGGCGTCGACCCCGGAACGACCGCTGCTGCGAGATAGTACGCAAGTGGTGCGACGACGAACGTGTGGCGGAGTGTCGGTGGAATCTCGATCCGGACACCTGTCTGTGGTCGTGATAACTCATCAGGAATCGTTACATCAGCACCTAACTCGACAGCTGGTGGATGGCCACGAAGTGTTGGGTACGATCGCTCAGGCGTTGTTGTTTTCAGTGCGGACCCGAACATCGAAACTGCTTGCATCACATCGGTTGGCTCTGTGGTCGTTGTGATCGTCGCTGCCGGTGATGTGTGATACGATCGCGCACTTATCACTGCTGGAGTTAGTTCTCCAAACGATATTTCAGCTTGCCCAACACCTTCGTGGACATGGACTGTGCTTTCGACGACGACATACACTTTCAAAGGGCCAGAGATATCAAGAATATATTCTGACTTTGGAAGACTCACCTTTTCGTCTGCCCTGAGTTCGGTGATAAGGATTCCATTTGGATCTCGAATGTGGATACTATTATCACTCAACACTCTGAAACCGTCAGTCAAAATTTCCACAGTTGTGTCCATCGGGTACGGTATGCAATCGTCAGAAACCGATGTCGGCGTGACTGACGTGTTTGTCTCGATTTGGTACTGCTTGCGCTCGATTGGATCGACAATCGCTAATCCGTCTGAAGTCGATTTGAATTTTGGTTTCATCGACAGAGAAAAGATGACAAACGATTCGTGGTTGTCAGCGCTAACACTTATGTGAGATTTCTGTATAGAGAAAAATATACGTTATGGCCAATTGGGAATGTCGTCCACTCGTTTCACGATATATGTGTATGCGTTGTAATGTTCCGTCCGCTCCCGACCACATTTAATAGTATCTACCAGAGGATACTAGTACGAGCTGTGTTGCAGGACTCTCCATTCCAACTATTTGTTGTCCATCCTACACTCTCTCTGGCCGAGGTGGACACCGACCGGTCTCGAGTCGCTGTAGACGTCCACAGCGCCAATTTCAATCGATCTATTCTCGACCAGATCAACGACGAATACGATCTCCTCCTTCTCGACTGGGGGCTCGAGACGCCTGACGCTCGCGGGATCCTCGATGCGTTTCAACAGAACACCCCGGACACACAGGTTCTCGTCCTCTCGGAAGACGTCCCCGAAGATGACCCCGTCAACCGTGGTGCTGACGAACTCCTCGCCGCCCCATACTCGGATGAGACGCTGCAGTTGACGGTCGAACGGTTGCTCTTACAAGGTGCCTATGAGGAAGCGATGGACGAATTTTTTAGACTCTCGACTGAGCGTGCGCTCCTCGAGAGTGAACTCCAAGCCGGTGTCGACACTGCTGATCGGTATCAGTCGGTCATCTGTAACCACTATGAGTCACGGAAACGCGCGGCCGCGATTCGTGACGAACTCTCGAGTGACGAATTCGATCAATCACTCCGGCAGCTACTCGATGAGTAGATGCAGGTTCAAGCGCTGTTTTTCGGCGGTTGCGCGGTCACGTGAGAGCACCAGCCCTTCTAAACTTTTGAACAAATTATTTCCTCCATACTCCTATTTCTTAATTATATGTTATATTAAAATAAATTTATAACAACGCACCGAGACGTCTACAATGTACCATGACGGACCTGACCCAATACCTGAAGAATCACCCACGAATGATTGGCGTGCTGTTTACCATCCTGCTAGTGCTGTCGCAAGTTGGTACTGTCGCAGCAAACAATAACGCCTTTTTTGGACCCTAGGTAGACTAGTTGAGAGCAAGTTCATCACCGAGTTCATTGCTCCACGTTACACGACCGTTCAGTATTATTGGAAACGTATCCAGCCCGATAAAATCCTGTAGTTGCATTCCCGAGATTTTGATTGGATCCGTCTTTCTCGGAGCTATATAATACAGTTCGACCTCCTCAATCTGCGGAGTGAACACCACACCCACACCGGTCCCAGTGGTCGTATACGATTTCATCTCAACCTTGAATTGAGATCCGTCGTCGTTCATGAAGCAGATGTTGGGGAGTCCTTTCTTCGATTGTGCGATTGCGATTGATCCATCGCCAACAATATGATACTGCTCGCCTACGACACTTTTTTTCCGTGCGATCTCCACCGCAGCGTACAGCGGGTACCCTCGGTTCAACAATCGTGCGATCGTACTTCCGACGCTCACTGCCCCAGTGTTCACAACGTCGTCGTGGGTCACGATGCCGCCGATGCTGCCAGCATCGATGAGGTGGAGTCCCTGATCATGCGACTGACAGCCGTTGAGTAGAAACGCCTTTGCACCGGATGTCTCGAGCAGCGATGCATCGACTGTGCCATCCGAACACTGCATCCCGCCGTCATCGATGTGGCCAATAAAGTGGAGGAAGTCAGTGTCGGACTCCAAGACGAATTCGAGTTCGTCCGTCGAGAGTTCGTAGTGGACCGTCACGTCGAATGGAAGTTCCGCTCGAGTTCCATAGACGCCGTCTACGGTCTCGAGTTCGTCTCGCATCGCTGCATCGTTGCAGACGACGTCGATTTCGATCGGATCTGCTTTCGGCTGTCGGCCGATACTGTTGTGAAACGCAGACAGTGGCGCGTTGCTGATAATCTGTGTTGACCCACTGCTGTTCCAGCGTTGTTCTATTGTCGGGATTGACGTGCCCTCGTTCGACGTTGTCGTCAGCTCTGCGTCACGGACTGGACTGTTGCTCCGGGTGAAATCCCCTCTGACGAACTCTTCGATTGCCTGTGTCGAGACCGTGGGCTGTGTGTCCGTTGGCGGCTGTGGCTCGTCTTGGACACGGATACTCGAGAGGCTGTTCGCGACGAACGGGAGAAATTCAACGCGTTCTGGATCCGGCTGGAGTCGCGTCTCGAGACTCCAATCTGGAAGGTGTCGGTCGACAGTCTCAAACGAGACGTCGGTGAGATACGTCTCGAGTTGTGCGGATAAGGGCTGGTCGTATACGGTCTCGATGTTGAACGCAAGGGCTGGTTCAATCGCGTCTCGCTCGTGTAAGGGGAGTGGTGTTGTGCCCTCGGTACGGACGATGCAATCGAGGAAAAAAACGTGTTTGAGTACACGCTCGACAGTGTCAGCAAAATCGGCCCCACAACCGAGGGAATACGTAAAACCGCTCTCGGTAACGAGCCGTGGTGTGGATCCGGGCACAACGTCGGCGCCGAGATAGTACGCCAGCGGTGCAACGACGAACACGTGGCGGGTCGTGTTCGGAATTTCGATCCGCACACCGGTTTCTGGAGCGGTAAACTGCGATGGGATATGCAACTCATCACCGAGTTCTATTTTTGGTGGGTGGCCACGGAGTGTCGGATACGACCGTTCAGGTGTCGTCGTTTTCAGTGCGGATCCGAACGTCGAAACCGCTCGCATCATGTCGGTCGGGTTCGAGGTCGTCGTAATCGTTCCTGCTGGACGCCGATGATAGGAGCGAGCACCGAGACTCACGGCCGTCGATCCATCGAGAGAGACGTAGGTCTGGTCCGTATCAGAGTAAATCTGCACCGAACTTTCGAGACGGGCATACAGCTTCAGTGGGCCGGACAGATCGAGGATATACTGCTCTCGTGGCAGTGACGCTTGTTCACTCGGACGAACTTCGGCGACCATCGATCCGTCTCGGTCGCGAACGTAGACGGTGTTACTCGTCGGCAGCGTAAGCATCGCTGTTGTAATCTCGACGGCAGCGTCTACGGGATACTGGAGCCGGTCTGTACTCACTACCTCGAGCGAAACCGGATCGTGTGTCGTGAGCCGATACCGATGGCGTTCGATCGAATCGATGACCTCCAGACCGTCGTCAGTTGGCTCGAATGTTGGGTTCATGGAATGGAGAGGGTCGTGGTGTGATCAGGAGACAGAACACGAGTGGTCACTCGAGTGGGCAGGTGGCGGTTACGACTGGGAGACGGAAACCCAGCCGGAGTGGAGTTCACCGTCGGCGATCGACCAGCGTTCCTGGGGGACGCCGTTTTGCTCTCGCAGCTCAATGATGATGTCAAACAGCGGTGCCAGTACTGATGCGGTGTCCGAGTCGCTGTCCATCGAGAGATGATAGTGGATCATCCCGTCAACAGTTTTGGCCCGACCATTAGTCAGATGGAGGAATTTGAAGACCTGTTCGGTGCCGTACTCCTCGAGCAGCGGCACCAGCGATTCGACGCCAACACGGAGTTCTGCGGGTGCAAGCCCGTTCGACTCGCCGTCGAACGTTTCAATTGCATTCGAGATTTCGATCCCCAACTCGGCGAGCGTAGTGGTCGTAACCGGTGAGTCGTCGATCGAGGGTGCGATGGGGTCCATCGTGTCCGAGTCCCCAGCACTCGCAGCAGCGCCGCGAGCCTGTGTCGCGTACCGGATGAGCGTATTCGTTGCTTGGGAACCGGATATGCCCTCGAGCAACTCGGAGGCGTCGTGGCGCGTTCCAGTCGTGGAGACCAAAACACGTCGGCGTGATTCGGCTGTCGCCTGTCCGAGTAGTCGACGACAGAGATGTCGACGCTGCGCTGGTCGGACGGAGCCGACGACGAGGACACTGGCACCCTGTCGCTTCAGTTGAGAGAGCCTATTGGAGAATCGCTCCTCGTTCGACTCGCCCCCCAGGGCGTTTCGCGAAACCATCAGTATATGTTTCAGATATGGACCTATCAAACGTTAAGTGTTCGGGCCGATCTGAGCCCAGAGATTACGTCTGACGGAACGCTGACAGTGTTCAAGTGCTATCTCACTCCGCAGCCAGTCCCTCGCCACCGACGTACGCGCGGGTGGCATCGACGAGAATTTGTCGATAGGTGCTTGCATCGGGATCGCAGGCGAGTTCGCGGAACCGTCGTTTGAACCCCTTGAAGTCCACACCGGGAGCGTCCATCGCAGCCGCGTGTGAGAGGTCGTAGAGTCGATGAGTGTCCTCGACAAGGTCGTGGCGTTCTGCCAGTGCCAGGGCAAACGCCGCGTTCACGGCCGTAATCTCCGGATCAGCACTCGTCGAAAGGCGCTCGAGACCGGGCCGAGCGGGCAGCTCTGGGCGGTCCGCGATCGCCATCGCAAGACTCGACTCGAGAAACGAGAGGAGTTTCTCTCCGGGACCAACGGCGAGCGTGATATCATCGGCGTAGATGTCTTTCATGTGATTCGCGATCTGATAACAGTGAGAGAGCTTACGTCGTTCGACGCGTTTGCCAGCCAGTGCGAGATAGAGGACCTCTTCGGTCGACTGGATGTGAGACGGGTGTTCTTGTTCGTGTCTGGCCATATGCGAAAACTCGTGTAAAGCCAGTTCGCGGGCCATGGCACTCGAGGCGGCCTGTTTCGAGATGTTGAGGACATGGTGGTCGTCGTAGTGGCCGGCCCAGGTCCGTTCGTCGGGGTCGTCTCGAAGCTGGACGGAGACGGGTAACGACAGCTCGTACTCAGTCTCGAAGAGATCTCGAGCGCTGAGAAACGGCGACGTAGGGCCAGAGCCCCGTATTCGGAGATCCATGCGTATCAGTACCAAGTTCTGTGAGTGTATGTCTCTTACGCCCAATTTCGTCGGTCGAAACTCGCCCGGCCGTCCATGTCGTCTGTTGCGTGGCATTCACTCACGCAAGTTGGAAATTCCGGCGTAAAAACCGGGATAATCGACGAATTCGCTCGAGGACGAAACACTACCCTTTTGACCCCGCTACCGGTAACAAGGAGTATATGGGCCGACGCAAGAAGATCGTCCAAGAGTGTGAACGGCTGATGGGCGAACCGGAGAACATCCGGAACATCGCCATCGCCGCTCACGTCGACCACGGTAAAACAACCCTTTCTGACAACCTCCTCGCTGGCGCCGGCATGATCTCCGACGAGACCGCTGGAGAGCAGCTCGCGATGGACACGGAAGAAGACGAGCAGGAACGTGGGATCACCATCGACGCAGCAAACGTTTCGATGACCCACGAGTACGAGGACACCAACCACCTCATCAACCTCATCGACACGCCGGGCCACGTCGACTTCGGTGGCGACGTCACGCGTGCGATGCGTGCTGTAGACGGCGCACTCGTCGTCGTCGACGCCGTCGAAGGGGCCATGCCCCAGACGGAGACAGTGCTGCGACAGGCACTGCGCGAAGGTGTCAAGCCAACACTGTTCATTAACAAAGTCGACCGCCTGATCTCGGAGCTTCAGGAAGGACCTGAAGAGATGCAGGAGCGACTCCTCGCAGTCATCCACGACGTTAACGAACTCATTCGTGGCATGACCGAGGACATGGATGACATCGACGACTGGACGGTTTCCGTCGAAGACGGAACCGTCGGCTTCGGTTCCGCCCTCTACAAATGGGGCGTTTCGATGCCGTCGATGCAGCGCACCGGCATGGACTTCGGCGAAATCATGGAACTCGAGCGCAACGACAACCGTCAGGAACTCCACGAGCGGACGCCCCTGTCGGACGTCGTCCTCGACATGGTCTGTGAGCACTTCCCGAACCCTGTCGATGCACAGCCCCGCCGTGTCCCACGCATCTGGCGTGGTGACGCCGAGTCCGACCTCGCCGAAGAGATGCGTCTCGTCGACGAGGACGGCGACGTCGTCTTCATGGTCACCGACATCGCGATGGACCCCCACGCGGGCGAAGTCGCCTCCGGTCGTGTCTTCTCGGGCTCCCTCGAGAAGGGCCAGGAGCTGTACGTCTCCGGGACCGCAGGCAAGAACCGCGTCCAGTCCGTCGGCATCTACATGGGTGGCGAACGCGAGGAAGTCGACCACGTTCCCGCAGGGAACATCGCAGCCGTCACTGGCCTGCGCGACGCCATCGCCGGTTCGACCGTCTCGAGCGTCGAGATGACGCCGTTCGAGTCGATCGAGCACATCTCGGAGCCGGTCATTACGAAGAGCGTGGAGGCCCAGACGATGGACGACCTCCCCAAGCTCATCGAAACGCTGCGTCAGGTCTCGAAAGAGGACCCAACGATCCAGATTACGATCAACGAGGACACCGGCGAGCACCTGATCTCCGGACAGGGTGAGCTTCACCTCGAGGTCATCACCCAGCGTATCGAGAAGAACCAGGGCATCCCGGTCAACACCGGTGAACCGATCGTTGTCTACCGCGAGGCAATCGACCGTGTAAGCGAAGAGGTCGAGGGTATCTCGCCAAACCGTCACAACCGCTTCTACATCTCCGCCGAGCCGCTCGACGAGGAGATCGTCGAGACGATCCGGATGGGCGAGGCGTCGATGGACATGCCTGAACTCGAGCGCCGTGAAGCGCTCCAGGAAGCCGGCATGGACAAAGACGACTCCCAGGACGTCGAGCATATCCACGGGACGAACATCCTGCTCGACCAGACCAAGGGTATCCAGCACCTGAACGAGACGATGGAGCTGTTCATCGAGGGACTCGAGGAGGCCCTCGACAACGGTCCGCTCGCCAACGAGCCGGTCCAGGGTGCACTCATCCGTCTGCACGACGCACGACTCCACGAAGACACCATCCACCGTGGCCCAGCACAGGTCATCCCCGCCACGCGTGAGGCCGTCCACAAGTCGCTGATCGTCGGTCAGATCAAGATGATGGAGCCGATGCAGGACGTCCGTATTGACGTACCAAACGACCACATGGGCGCCGCCTCCGGCGAGATTCAGGGTCGTCGTGGCCGCGTCGACGACATGTACCAGGAAGGTGACCTCATGGTCGTCGAGGGTATCGCACCCGTCGACGAGATGATCGGATTCGCCTCCGACATCCGTAGCGCGACCGAAGGTCGTGCCTCCTGGAACACTGAGAACGCCGGCTTCGAATTCATGTCCCAGTCCCTCCAGCGCGATAAGATTATGGAGATCCGAGAGCGCAAGGGCATGAAGCTCGAACTGCCACCAAGCATCGACTACATCTAAGCAGTGGACTTGACGGGCACCAGCCCGTCAGTATGCTGTTGTTGCCGTTTTCTTTCGACGTTGGGACGTGAGCGACAGCGTCCTGGATGCGAGCCTGTTCAGATAGTTAGAACAGTGAACGGACCACGCACTATGGCTGCCTACCGAGCGGCTAGTTCCAAGCTCTGACTTCGGAAAGCAATAGAATGATATTTTTTCGGTAGCGAACTGATTCCATGGGCGAACAACAAGAAATTGTATTGTCTAACCCACCGATAAAGAATGTCTTGGTAGTGTCCGCAATTGTTCTTGTCTCTACCGTCGTCGGGTCATGGGGGGTTAGCGCTACTGACAGTCTCGGGACGGTAGTAACGTGGATCTGGATCGGGATTGGACTCGCCGCACTCTATCTGCTTTACGACATCGCAAACAGTGTGAAAGAACTCAACTACAACTCTTAGCTGTTCAGTACCTCGCCCGTACTGACCGCTGAGCGGTGTTAATCCGATCAGTTACTGTAGATTTTGAAGAGAGTTGTGAGAACACCGCTTCCGTACGGAGCCAGCGCTAGCTGGCGAGTTGGTGAGGTGGTTATTCGCGTTCGCCGGCACCCAGCGCCGCCTCACCGACCTTCTCGTGGCCCTCGATGACTTCCTTCCCGCCCATGTACGGCCGCAGGGCTTCGGGAATCGTCACTGTGCCGTCTTCGTTCTGGTAGTACTCGAGGATCGCCACCATCACGCGGGGCAGGGCAAGCCCGGAGGCGTTCAGGGTGTGGAGGAACTCAGCCGATTCGTGACGCTCGGGCCGATAGCGCAGGCCGGCACGGCGAGCCTGAAAGTCCTCGAAGTTCGAGGCACTCGAGACCTCGAGCCAGCGGCCACCTTCCTCGGGGCCGTCCTCGAGGTCGTCGCCAGGGGCCCAGACTTCGATGTCGTAGGTTTTCGCGCTCGCGAACGTGAGGTCGCCGGTACAGAGTTCGAGAATGCGGTAGGGAAGGCCGAGTTCCTGGAGAACGGTTTCGGCTTCCGAAAGCAGCCCCTCGAGGCGGTCGTAGCTCGTTTCAGGTTCGACGAAGTTGACGAGTTCGACCTTGTTGAACTGGTGGACGCGAACGATCCCGCGCGTCTCGGTGCCGTGCTCGCCAGCTTCACGCCGGAAGTTCGGCGTGTACGCCTGGTGTTTGAGCGGAAGGTCGTCTTTCAGGAGGATGTCCCCACCGTACATGTTGGTGACCGGCACTTCGGCGGTCGGACAGAGCCAGAGATCGTCGTCGCCGTACTCGTCGTTGTCGCCGCCCAGCCGATAGGCGTCGTCGGCGAACTTCGGCAGCTGTCCAGTCCCGCGCATGGCCTTGCTCTTGACGGGAATCGGCGGGAAGAGGTCGACGTACCCCTGTTCGCGGTGGATATCCATCATGAACTGGATCAGCGCGTGCTCGAGTCGGGCGCCGTCGCCTTTGAGGAAATAGAAGCCAGCGCCAGTGGTCTTGGCACCGCGTTCCTCGTCGATGATGTCCAGTTCGTCGCCGAGTTCGTAGTGGGGCGTGACGTCCTCGGGCAGCGCACGGAGATCGTCGAAGCCCCAGCGCCGATCTTCGACGTTATGGCGCTCGTCGACCCCGAGTGGGACGCTCTCGTGGGGGATCTGTGGGACCTCGAGGAGGCGCTCTTTGAGTTCTTCTTTGAGCTCGGCGGCCTCGCTTTCGACGTCTTCGATCTCGGCTTTGAGCTCTTTCGAGCGAGCGATAGCCTCCTCGCGTTCTTCGTCTTTCCCTGCAGCGACGAGCTTGCCGATCTGCGTGGTGATCTCGTTGCGGTCGTGGCGCAGGTCATCGCCGCGGGCTTTCAGCTCTCGCCAGCGCTCGTCGATCTCGAGGATTTCGTCGAGATCGACGTCAGCACCTCGGTTGTCGAGGGCATCGCGCGCCGCGTCGGTGTTTTCGCGCAGATAAGTCCGATCGTGCATTGCTGGATCCTTCTTTGTGCCCCTCCAAAACCGTGTCGGAAGGCTGCATCGTGTGGCCACGATGGCCACATCCGGGCTGTGGATCGCCGGTTACATCGACCGCGCTCGGGAAACGTTTTTTTCGGCAGGGAACCGTCTTCGGTGTATGGACCCGCTCGAGGGCGAAGCGTCGTCGGTATCGGTTGAGTACGAGCCCGTCAGCGTCAAGGACGTGCTCGTCGAGATGAAAGACACGGCGGAGCTGCTGATCGATCTCTCTTATTCTGCAGTGCTCCACCGGAACACGGATCTCGCACAGGAAGTGCTCAAGCTCGAACAGCGCATGGACGTCCTCGAGCTTCGAGCACGGATGAGCCTCATGATGGCCGTGCGCAAGCCTGATGACGCCGAGGAGCTCGCTCCCGTGTTGGGAATCGTCGCCGCGACCGGTGAGATAAGCGATGCTGCCGGTGACATCGCAAAAATCGTCTTAGAGGAGATGGGGCTCCCCGATGCCATGCGTGCAGCGCTGCCCGAAGCCGCCGAAACGCTCGTTCGCGGCGTCGTCGATCCCAACTCCGCGTACGCTGATCGAACCCTCGTCGATATCGACCTTGAGTCGGAGACAGGGGTGCGCGTGATCGCGCTCCGGCGTGGTGACGACTGGCTGCTCAACCCCGGCCCGGAGACAACTGTCGCGTCCGACGATGTCGCGTTGCTCCGCGGCCCCGAGCTGGCGATTGGCGATGTCTACGAGACACTGACTGGCGACGTCTACGAGACGCCAACCGTCGACGACCCCGGGATTGAAGACTTAGAGCGGGCAGTGGACACGATTATCCACATGAAGAACCTCTCGGAGCTGGCGGTCGATCTGGCTTACAGTAGCGTGCTGTTCGACAGCGCAAAACTGGCCGAAGAGGTCCGAAACTTAGAGATCGAGGTCGACGCGTTACAGTCACGCTTTGAAGCCTGGACGCTGCGGGCGGCTGCCGACGCGGCGGATCCAGTGACGCTTCGGGGACTGATCCGACTGGGCAGCAGTACGGAGGTGATCAGCGACGCAGCGATCGACATCAGCGAGGGTGTGCTTCGAGATATCGACGTCCACCCGGTCGTGCAGCTGGCAGTTCAGGAAAGCGACGAGCTCATCACACGCGTCGAGATCGAGTCGGGAAGCGAACTCGACGGCACGTCGGTCGCAGCCGGCGTCCCGGACGTCGAGTCGACGATGTCGGTGATCGCCATCCGCCGGCCCGACGAAGGCTGGCTACTTGTGACTGACTCCGATGCCGAACTCCGTGGTGGCGACATCCTCATCTCCAAAGGGACACGGACGGCCGCGAGCGAGTTCGAAGCACTGGCACAGGCCTGATCGGCATCCGAAGACGGCACGCGGTGTCTCACTCGACGAACTCGAGTAAGATGCCGACGAGTTCGAGGTAGACGAACGTTCCGAGGACGACGACGGCAATCGCGAGGAGAAACGGCACGAGTGTCTGTCCCAGTCCTCGAAGCGGTACCGTTCGAAAGAGCCCAATCATCGGGCTTCCCGCCTCGTTGGTACTGTCTGTTGATGGTGGCGCTGTCGGTGTCGTCGGTCGTGAGTCGGTTCAAACGACATATGCGAACTGCCAACAGCGTTGTACTTGAAACTCAGTCAGACGCCCGACAGACGTGGCGCTGACGGGGTTTCGAGGCACCGACTCGGGCTGTCAGAAAATGGCAGTGAAAGTCGATAGTAACAACTGAAACGATTTCCATACAGATCGCATAGCCGTCATGCGATCTGGTGTACATTGACATTCAGTGGTCACTATAGTTGCGTTTCATAGCTCGTCGCCGAGCGATAGGCTTCGCGTGCGTCGGCACGTGATGGCCGACCGATCAGAAGCCAAGCACCAGTGCCGAGACGCCGATAAAGATGACCATCCCGAAGACGTCAACGACGTTGGTGACGATGGGGATCGTCGTGTCGTCGGGGTCGATCCCCAGTCTGTAGGAGCCGTAGGTCGCGGCGAAGCTGAAAACGATCGCGATAACGGCGACGGACATCCCGCTGACAAGCGAGATGAACAACAGCGTGGAGAGTCCGATCGCGCTGTTGAAAAAGAGGACCCCGATCAGGTAGGCCCCGACACCAAGCGCCGTAAAGATCGTTGCCGCGAGTGCGAGGACCGCCGCAACGTTCGCCCACAGCACCCGATCCCGTGGATCGAGCTCCGTCGTCCCCAGGTGGAACCGCGTCGAGAGCCGCGAACTCAAAATCGCCCCGAGGTTGCCTCCCATGTCGACCATCGTGGGGACCATTACCGCCAGAATAGCGACCTCCTCGAGCATCTCTTCGGCGCTCTCGAGGGTAACGCCCGCCCAGAGGACGATGATCGAGAGGACGATCAACAGCGGAAACATATTGCTGACGATCGACTTCCAGTCCCACGTCCCAAGCGAGCCCTGCGGGACGACCATCAGACGATCACCTCGACGAGGCCGACCGCAAAGAGCATGAACAGCATGCCGAAGATGTCACCGAGAGTCGTAACGATCGGGCCGACGAGATTGTCTGGGTCGTAGCCGAACTTGTAGCCGGTGAAAATCAGTCCGAGCAGGCCGAAGATCATGATGACCGACGTCAGCATCCCCGCGATCAGCATGATCCCGACGAGTTCATAGAGCGCTGCGACCTCCCAGCCAAGAATCAAGAGGCCGATCCAGGTGACGACCCCGATGACGATGGAGATCCCGATCCCGTTGATAAACGACGCGAGGATTGCATTGACGAGACGATCGTCCCACTCGAATCGAGGGTCGATCAACCCCTGGTGGAGCCCGCTGGCGATTCGTCCTCCGAGAGCCCCGTAGACGTTCCCTCTTGTCGCGAGGAAGACGGGAATCATCACGAACAGACCAGGAAACCGTTCAATACTCTCGACCATCCCCTCAAGGACGATTCCAGCGAAGAGTCCGCCACCGAGTGCGATGAACAAGATAGGAAGTGCCTCCCGATAGATCGACCAGAAGTCACTGCGAACGCTCATATCAGTGCATTACTCAGTTGCAAGTTAAACGTACCGGGAACGAATGTCTCCGCGGTCGCTACCGGTGAATTCCGACGAGATCGTTTCGAGTTCACTGATAGGTGTCTGTTGAAGAGAATGAAGCGATCGTCGGAAATCAACGAGATGGAAGCGACAGTCGGCTCCTCGAGACGGTGCGTTCGTTACTGCTGGAGGTGCTCGAGAATATCGTCCGTGTCAGCCGGAACGGGTTCGGGGTCGCCACCGGCAGCGGCCGCAGCGTCAGGGTCTTTGAGCAGGTGGCCGGTCGTGAGACAGGCAACGCGTTCGTCGTCGTCGACGACGCCCGATGCACGGAGTTTTCGAAGGCCAGCGACGGAGGCAGCGGAGGCAGGTTCGACGCCGATCCCCTCGCGGGCGAGGGCTCGCTGGGCGTCAGTGATCTCCTCGTCGGAGACGGCAACGGCGGTGCCACCGGTTTCACGGATACCGGGGATGGCTTTCGGTGCGTTGACGGGGTTCCCGATCCGGATCGCCGTCGCACGCGTCTCGACATCGTCCCAGCGTCGGACCTCGTCGGCGTCGTTCTCGATCGCTTCGACCATCGGCGCAGCGCCGTCGGCCTGAACGCCCGTCAGCTTGGGGACATCGTCCTCGTCGAGTTCGCCCGCCTGAACGAGTTCGCGGAACGCCTTGTACAGCGCCGAGGTGTTCCCGGCGTTACCCACTGGCAGGACGATTCGGTCGGGGACGGTGTCGTAGTCGGTGAGGAAGCCCTCGAGGATCTCGAGGCCGATCGTCTTCTGGCCCTCGAGCCGGAACGGGTTCAGCGAGTTCAACAGGTAGACCTCGCCTTTGGCGGCCAGTTCCTGAACGATGTCGAGGCAGGCGTCGAAGTTACCGTCGACCTCGAGAATGCGCGCGTCGTGCAGACTCGCCTGGGCGATTTTCCCGGCTGCGACCTTGCCCGCAGGCAAGAGCACGAGCGTCTCCATATCGCCACGAGTGCCGTAGGCGGCCAGTGCAGCGCTCGTGTTCCCCGTCGACGCACAGGCCAGTCGGCCGACGCCGAGTTCTTTGGCGACCTGAACACCGACAGTCATGCCTCGGTCTTTGAACGAGCCAGTCGGGTTCATCCCCTCGTGTTTGATTCGCAGCGCTTCGATACCGATCTCGTCCTCGAGACGGGGCACCTCATACAGCGGCGTCGCTCCCTCCTGAATGGAGACACCCGCCTCGAACGGCAACGCGGCGGCATACCGCCAGACGCCGTGGCCCTCGAAGTCGTCGAACGTCGGCAGGTCTGCGTAGCGGACCTCGAGTAAGCCGCCACATTCGTCGCAGGTGTACCGGACGTCGTCAAACGGCGCAAACGTTTCGCCACACTCGATACACTCGAGCCAGACGCCATCGTCTGCGACGTCGGGAACGGCCGGCTGCTCTGCGGACAGGCTGAGACTCATTATCAGCCGAGAGGTGTGGCAGTGGCAAAAAGGACGTGGATTCGCCGGTCACCCTTGTGACTGACCCGCAGTCGGTTCCGATGCCGCCCATACTCGATGCTGCTGCTCCGACAGTCGTGTCTGCTCAGACAACGATGAGTGCAAGCAATACTGCAGGACCCAACAGCAGGATGACCGTCGCGAGTAGCAACCGAACTGACATGCTGATGGGATCCGATGTCGAACACTCTGATAACTGTCCCACACTGTTCAACACGGTAATTATTCCATACCAGAAATAACACCCAGCTTAACAGAGTGGCGGTGAGCAGCAGATCGCGTCGAACGCGGACAACACACTCGAGCAACCAGCTCAACACCGCCTTCTGAGCGTGGAGCCGGTTTTACAGCCCACCTTCTTTCGCTCGGGTTCGTTCCACTCACCGCTCACGAACAAATCTGGATCAAAAAGCCACTCGCGTCGCTCGCGGTTCTTACTCGAGCAACCAGCTCAATACGGCTTTCTGGGCGTGGAGCCGGTTTTCGGCCTGATCGAAGACGATCGACTGGTCGCTCTCGATGGCCTCGTCGGTGATCTCCTCGCCGCGGTGGGCAGGGAGACAGTGCATAATCGACGCTTCGGGGGCGTACTCGAGCAGGTCGGCTCCGACCTGGAAGCCCTCGAAGTCGTTCATTCGAACGTCGCGTTCGTCCTCTTGGCCCATGCTGATCCAGACGTCGGTGTAGATGATATCGGCGTCCGAGACCGCCTCGATCGGGTCCGTCGTCGTCGTCGGATCGCCACCGAGCTCGCGGGCACGCTCGAGCACTTCGTCGTCGAGTTCGTAGCCCTCGGGTGTGGCGACCGTCAGATCGATGTCGGTCAGCGCACAGCCGAGTGCGAACGACTGAGCGACGTTGTTGCCGTCGCCGATCCAGGTCGCTGAGACGCCATCGAAGCCGTCTTCCTGTTCACGGATCGTCTGGAGGTCCGCGAGCGTCTGGCAGGGGTGGGCGTCGTCGGTCAGCCCGTTGACGACGGGGACATCGGCGTACTCCGCGAGCACCTCGACGTTCTCGTGTTTGAACACGCGGGCCATCACGGCGTCGACGTACCGCGAGAGCGCACGCGAGGTGTCTTTTAGCGGCTCGCCACGACCCAGTTGGATGTCGTCTTCCCCGAGGAAGATCGCGTGGCCGCCCAGTTGGGTCATCCCCGTCTCGAAGGAGACACGGGTACGGGTGCTCGCCTTCTGGAAGAGCATCCCCAGGGTCTGGTCCTCGAGATCAGCATGGTCGTCGCCAGCTTCGACAGCGCGTTTGTACGCTGTGGCCCGATCGAGGACCGTGAGCAGTTCTGTCTCGGTGAGATCGTCGACGTCGAGGAAATGTCTCGGCTGTGTATCGTCAGTCTCTGTCGTCATTGTTGTGTATGAAAATTGTATGTTCAGTTTTCGCTCAACGTCCGCGAGACACGCTCGAGGACGGCAACTGACTTGTCGAACTCCGACAGCGACAGTCGTTCGTCGGGTGCGTGATCTAAGTCGGAGTTGCCAGGGCCGTAGGTAACCATTGGACAGTCCCACGCGCCCGCGTAGATGTTCATGTCGCTGGTCCCCGTCTTGCGCACCAGTCGTGGCTCTTTGCCCTCCTTACGGATGGCGACGCGGAACGCTCGAGCGACCTCCGTTCGCGGGCTCATCATCACGGGCGGAACCTTGTCTTTCCAGGTTACGGTTCCGACCTCGAGTTCGGCTTCCGCGGCTTCGCGAACGGTCTCGACATCGAGTGCAGGCGGGACGCGCAACTGGACGGCCATCGTCGCCTCGACGGAGAGGCCGTCCTCGCTGACACCGCCTTCGATGTCGACCGGCTTGGTCGTCACCTGCTCGAAGACGGGTTCGTACTCGCCACCTTCGAAGTGTTTTTCGACGCCAGCCCACCAGCGAACGGCGTGTTGGATCGCGTTCGGATCTGGTCGGGAGGTGTGGCCGGATTCACTGGTTGCGACGTACGTGCCAGCGATAAGACCACGGTAGCCGAGCGTAATCCCATCAGTTCCGGAGGGTTCGCCGTTGACGACGGCGTTCGGTGCGTCGTCTCTGTCGGCGACGAGATAGCGCGACCCCTTCGAGTCGACTTCCTCGCCGACGACGCCGACGAAGGAGACGCCGGTGCGGACGGCGGCGGCCGCCATCGCGGCGAGGGGGCCTGTCGCGTCGACGCTGCCACGACCCCAGAGGATCTCGTCGTCGCCGGTTTCTTCGACCTCGACGGGGATATCCCCTGGCACGGTGTCGATGTGTGAAGTGAGCAACACGGAATCGTCTGCTGGTGCGCGGACGTTGCCAACCGCGTCGATCCAGACCTCACGATCGTGGGCCTCGAAGAAATCCACAAGCCGTTTGGCCGCCTTGCGCTCCTCGCGGGTCGGCGACGGGATCGAAACGAGGTCGACCAGCAGCTCCCGGGCTTCCGAAAGCGAGACATCCGCCGGTTCACTCGTGCTCGCGCTCATGATTCAGGGTCGTCGGGTGCGATAACCGCGCCGAGTGCGTCGACGAGCTGGTCTGCTTCCTCCTGATCGATCACCAGCGGCGGCAGCAGGCGCAGGACGGTCCGACCCGCCGGCAGCGCCAGCACCTGGTGGTTGATCGCCAGGTCACGGGCGGCGCGATTTGCTCCTCGCTTCAACTCGATGCCGATGAGCAGGCCCTCGCCGCGGACCTCGCGGACCTCGTCACCGAGTCTGGCCTCGAGTTCGGTCGTAAGATAGTCGCCCATCGAAGCGGCGTGGGCGGGCCACTCCTCTTCGACCAGCGTCGAAATCGTCGCGTGGACCGCCGCGGTGACGACGGGACCGCCGCTGAACGTGGCGTTGTGTGAGGCCGCGCCGTCGGCGATCCAGTCTGCGACCACGACGCCGCCGATAGGCAGGCCGTTGCCGAGTCCTTTCGCCGTTGTGAGGATGTCGGGTGTGACGCCAGCGTTCTGGCAGGCCCACATCGAACCCGTCCGTCCCATGCCGGTCTGGACCTCGTCGAAGACGAGCGCCGCATCGGCCTCGTCGGTTGCCTCACGGGCAGTCTCGAGGTAGCCCGCTGGCGGGACGTTGATGCCGCCTTCGCCCTGGATGGGCTCCAAGATGACGGCTGCAGTTTCGTCGTCGACGGCGTCGGCGAGTTCCTCGCCATCGCCGTAGGGGACGAACTCCACGTCGCCGGCCAGCGGCTCGAACGGTTTCTTGTATTTGTCCTTCCAGGTCGCCGCGAGCGAGCCCATCGTCCGGCCGTGGAAGCTCCGGGTGGCGGCGATGATTTTCGAGTTGCCGGTCGCCGAGCGAGCGAACTTCAGTGCAGCCTCGTTGGCCTCGGTTCCGGAGTTACAGAACCAGGCCGAGTCGAGGCCGTCGGGTGTCGACGCGACGAGCGCGGCGTAGGCATCCTCGCGGGACTGAACCGGGAACGAGGAGTCGACGAACGTCAGCTGACCGACCTGTTCCTGTACCGCCTCGACGACAGCCGGATGGCTGTGGCCGAGCGGCGTGCACGCGTAGCTCGCGCCCGCGTCGAGGTACGCCGTCCCGTCGGTGCTGTAGAGGGACGACCCCTCGCCGTGCTCGAGCGGGATCGGCTTGCTGCCGGAGATGAAGTCGTGGTCGCTCACTGTTCCACCTCCGCAGTGTCGAGGGCGCCGGGCTCGAGAGTCGTCCCCTCACCGGCGAGTGCATTCGAGATCGGTTCCTCGGCGTTGGCATCAGCAACGACGACCGAGGACGCGCCCCCCTCGAGGGCTTCCTCGGCGGCCATGACCTTCTTCGTCATGAAACCTTCCGCAGCGGATTTGACCGTCTCGAACGCTTCGGGGGTCGACGCCGAATCGATCTTCGTCGACTCGTCGTCGGGGTCCTCGTAGACGCCGGAGACGTCCGTGAGGAGCACCAGGTCGGCCTCGAGCGCCCCTGCGATCGCGGCGGCGGCGCGGTCGGCGTCGGCGTTGACTGCGGTGTAGCCGCCGTCTTTCTCTTTCCCGAGTACCGGGACGGAGACGACGGGCGTGTAGCCACCCGCGAGGACGGTCTCGAGCAAGTCGGCGTTCACGGATTCGATTTTGCCCGAGTGGTCGCCGCGCTTGATCTTCTTCTTGCCGTCTTCTTTGACGCGGACGGCGGACTTGCGCTTCCCAGAGAGGAGTTTGCCGTCGGTGCCCGAGAGGCCGACTGCGTTGACGCCCTCGTTCTGGAGGCTCTCGACCAGATCGGTGTTGAGCTTGCCGGGCATCACCATCTTGAAGACGTCCATCGTGCGTTCGTCGGTAAAGCGCCCGACGACGCCACCAGGCGTCTCGACGTAGGTCGGCTCCTCGCCGAGTTCTTCTAAGGTTTCGTCGACGGCGGTCGAGCCGCCGTGGGTGAGCACGACGTCTTCACCATCCTCGACGAGGCTCGCAACGTCCGCGAGTGCGCCTTCGGGATCGACGGCGCGTGCGCCGCCGATCTTGACGACAGTCGTCATGGTGCTCCCACCGGGTGCAGTCCCGTAAACTCGAGTCCGGCCGTCTCCTCGAGGCCCAGCGCGATGTTGGCGGCGTGGACCGCCTGTCCAGCCGAGCCTTTCATCATGTTGTCGATCGCCGAGAAGACGACGATGCGCTTGTTCGAGGGATCGAGTTCGAAGCCGACTTCGGCGAGATTCGTTCCCGCGACCGACTTCGGCTCTGGGTAGCGGTAGACGCCGGAGCCACCGGCGGCCATACGGACGAAGGGCTCGTCCTCGTAGGCACCGCGGTAGGCCTTCCAGAGGTCGCCCTTCGAGACGGGGCCCGACGGGAAGACGTGGCTGGTCGCGCTCGCGCCGCGGATCATGTCGACGGCGTGGCACGTAAACGCCACTGAGGTGCCGAGGAACTGCTCGATCTCGGCTTCGTGACGGTGGCCTGTCGGCGCGTAGGGACGAACGACGCCCGAGCGCTCGGGGTGGCTCGAGGCCTCGCCGCCGCCGGCCCCGCCTTCGGAGGAGCCGACTTTCACGTCGACGACGACCTGCTCGCCGCCCTCGAGAATCCCCTGGTCGAACAGCGGGTAGAGGCCGAGGATCGTCGCGGTGGCGTTACAGCCGCCGCCGGCGATCAGCTCCGCGCCCGCGAGGTTCTCACGGTTGATCTCGGGGAGGGCGTACTCCGCCTTCTCGAGGTATTCGGGCGCGCTGTGGCCGTCGTACCACTCGTCGTACTGTGCTTCCGTATCGAGCCGGAAGTCAGCCGAGAGGTCGACGACGGTGTCGGCGATCTCAAAGAACTCGTCGATCTGCCCCATCGAGACGCCGTGTGGCGTCGCCGCAAAGAGGACGTCGACGCTTTCGAGATCCTCGGGTTCGGTAAAGCGCAGGTCCGTGCCGCGCAGTGGCGGGTGGACGGAGCCGACGCTTTTGCCGGCTTTCGATCGGCTCGTGACTTCGGCGATCTCGAAGTTCGGGTGGCCGGCGAGCAGTCGCAGCAGTTCGCCGCCCGTAAAGCCCGAGCCGCCGATGACGGTCGCAGTAGCGGTTTCGGTGGCCGCCATCAGGCGCTCACCTCGAGTTCGTTCTCGGCAGCGTCGGCTGCCTTCTGCTCGAGCCAGTCGACGACGGTGCCGGCGATGTCGGTGTCGACGGCCCCGTCGAGGGCTTTGAACTCGACGGTGTGGTTGACCTCGTGGACGGTGTACCCGTCTTCGGTCTCCATCAGATCGATACCGAGCAGTCCGCCGCCAACGGCGTCGCTGGCCTTTTCGACGAGTTCGATAGCCTCCTCGTCTGGCTCGAAGACATCCGTCTCCGCGCCCTTAGCGGCGTTGGTGATCCAGTGGTCCGACGAACGGACCATGCCGGCGATCGGCTTGCCGTCGGTCGCGAGCACGCGGATGTCACGGCCGGGTTTCTCGACGAACTCCTGGACGTAGAACACCTTGTGCTCGTAGTGACCGAGCGTGGCCTTGTGTTCTAAGATGGCTTCAGCGGCGTCCGGCGAGTCGATCTTGGCCATCAGGCGGCCCCACGATCCCACGACGGGTTTGAGCACGCAGGGGTAGCCAAAGTCTTCGATGGCTTCCATCGCGGTCTCTTTGGTGAACGCGACCTTGGTCGCCGGCGTCGGCACGCCCGCCTGCTCGAGCGCGAGACTGTTTTTCACTTTGTCCGCACAGATGTCGGCTGTCTCGTGGCTGTTGACCACGGGGATGCCGTAGGCCTCGAAAAACTGCGTGGCATAGAGGCTGCGGCTCGTGGCGAGACAGCGATCGACGACGATGTCGAGGTCGGCGAACGCTTCGGGGGGCTCGCTGATGTCGAACGTCTGCTTGCGGACGTCGATCTTCTCGATCTCATGATCACGCTCGCGAAGCTCGTTGAGCAGGAGCTTCTCGTCCTTGCGAATCCGGGAATAGAGTATTCCTATGTTCACGCGAACCACCCCTGGTGTGTGAGCTCAGGGCACAAGGTAGTCGCGACCGCGTGCAAGGTCACTCACCCCAGTCCTCTTCGAGCTCGGGGGCTCGCTCGAGGACTGGCGGCTCGGTGTCGACGACTTCAAGCTCTGCGCCACAGGTCGTACAGTCAACGATCTCTCCCACTTCCAGATCATCGTGCAGGGACACTTCCGCCCCACACTCGACGCATTCGGTCATTGTACCTGCAACTGAGAGCCAGTAACCCTTAAACCCTTCGAACTTATCAAGAGGAATACACGAAGCGCAGTCTCGCCTAATGGAGTGAATGTACTATTTTCCGGCCGATTACGGTTCCAATATCATGGAGTTGGTAGTTTGTCCCCTGGCGGGGACCGCCGCGAAATCGTAGGCCGCACTCGAGCACCTGCTGGGCTCGCCACTGCGGGAAGCGGTGACTCAGACATAGTCGTTTACCTCCGAACGAAGCGCCTGGTGGGCTGCCTCGAGTGCGTCGTCGGTCGCTTCGAGCGTTTCCTCGTCGGCCCCGAGAGCATCGCGAGCGGCCTCGAGCTGTGGGTTGACGGCCTCGGGAGCGGGCCCACCCTGTGAGTCACGGCTCGCAACGCTTTCGGCGGGATCGAGTGCGGCCTCGACGGCATCGGGTTCGACGACCGACTCGAGGGGTTCACCGAGCACCTCCTCGGCAGCGGCCGCGATCGCGTCGTAGTCTGCTCCACTCTCCGCTGCAATCGCAACGAGTTCGTGTGCTGTCCGGAACGGCAACCCATTCGCCGCAAGCAGGTCAGCGACGCCGGTCGCCGTCGAAAAGCCCGCGCCAGCTTCTGCCGCGAGCGTCTCTGCGTTCCAGTCGGCCGTCGCCACGGCCCCGGCCGCGACTTCGCTGGCTTCGGTCACCGCGTCGACGGTCTCCCAGGCGTGGGTCGTCGCACGCTGGAGGTCACGGTTGTACGCACGGGGGAGCCCTTTGAGCGTCGTCGTCAGCCCCTGTACGCTGCCGGCCGCATCGCCCGCGACCGCGCGAACGAGTTCCAGCGTGTCGGGATTTTTCTTCTGGGGCATGATCGACGACGTCGAGGAGTAGTCGTCGGCAAGGTCGACGAAGCCACGGTTGGCGAAGATGATGATATCTTCGGCCAGCCCGGACAGCGTCGTCGCATGTGTCGACAGCGCCTGGGTCGTCTCGAGCAAGAAATCGCGACTCGAGGAGGCGTCCATCGAGTTCTCGACGACCGAATCGAACCCGAGCAGGTCGGCTGTGCGCTCGCGGTCGATATCGAACGTCGTGCCGGCGAACGCGGCCCCACCTAACGGCGACTGGTTGATCCGCTGGTAGGCATCGAAGAGGCGTTCCGTATCGCGACGAACCGCGCCTTCGTAGGCCAGCGCCCAGTGTGCCACCGTCGTCGGCTGAGCCGGCTGGAGGTGGGTGTAGCCGGGCATGATCGTCTCCGTCTGCTCGGCGGCGACCTCGACGAGCGACTCGCGCAATGCGAGCGTTGTTTCGATTGCCTCGAGGACGTCCTCACGCAGTCGGTAGCGGATACAGGCCGCGACCTCGTCGTTTCTCGAGCGTGCGGTATGCATCTTCCCGCCGTCGGGGCCGATCCCCTCGATGACGGCCGTCTCGATGGCCTCGTGGACGTCCTCGCCGTCGGGCAAGGAGGCGTGGCCGTCGACTTCGATCGCATCGAGTGCCATGAGAATCTGGCCCGCAACGTCGTCGCCGATGATGTCCTGCTCGGCGAGCATGATGACGTGTGCGCGGTCGATCTCGATATCGGCCTCGAAGATCCGTTCGTCAGCCGCAAGCGAGGAGAGGAAGCTCCGAGCGGGGCCGCCGCTGAATCGGTCCCGTCGGACGACACCTTCGTCACCCGAGATGCCGCTCCCGTCGGTTTCCAGTGTGGATTCAGTCGGCCCGTCGTGAGCGCTCTCCTCAGTCATGGTTATTCGTCCTCGTCCGTGTTCGCCGCGATCGCTTCGTTTGCGAGACGGCGCTGGAAGCCGTGGTACTTCGCAACGCCGGTGGCGTCTTCCTGGGTGATCTTCCCGACCGTTTCGGTGTCGAAGGAGGCGTGTTCAGCCGAGTAGGCCGCGAATTCGCTGTCGCGAGCCACGGCACGAGCCTGGCCACCCTCGAAACGAATCGTGACGGTGCCGGTAACACGCTGTTGGGTTTCGTCGATGAAGCCCTCGAGTGCGCCGACGAGCGGTGCGTCGATCAGGCCCTCGTAGCCCTTCTTGGACCACTTCTGGTCGATCAGCTGCTTGAACTCACGTTCTTCTTGCGTGAGGACGAGCCCTTCAAGCGCCTCGTGGGCGTTGAGCAGCGTCGTCGCCGCGGGATGCTCGTAGTTCTCACGGACCTTCAGCCCGAGCATACGGTCTTCCATCGAGTCGGTACGACCGACGCCGTAGGCGCCAGCGACCTCGTTCAAGTGCTCGATGAGGTCGACGGGCTCGTACTCGACGCCGTCGACGGCGACGGGACGACCCTGCTCGAACTCGATGTCGATCTCCTGGGTCTCGCCGGTTGGGGCCTGCGTCCAGGCGTAGATGTCCTCCGGTGGAACGTAGCTTGGGTCCTCGAGGTCGTCGCCCTCGACGGAGCGACTCCAGAGGTTGGTGTCGATCGACCAGTCGCCGCCACTGCCACCCTCGACGGGGAGGTCTTTCTCGGCGGCGTACTCCTGTTCCCACTCACGGGTCAGCCCGAGTTCGCGCACGGGGGCGATGACCTCGAGGTCGGAGTCACGCCAGACAGCTTCGAAACGCAGCTGGTCGTTCCCTTTGCCCGTACAGCCGTGGGCGATGCCGGTACAGCCCTGTTCTTCTGCGACCTCGAGAATTGCCTCGGCGATCACTGGGCGGGCAAGTGCCGTCCCGAGTGGGTAGCCCTGGTAGGTCGCGTTCGCGCGAACGCCCTCAAGACAGAGGTCAGCGAACTCTTCTTTCGCGTCGACGACGTAGTGTTCGAGGCCGAGTGCCTCGGCAGTCTCTTCGGCTTCGTCGAACTCTGAAGCCGGCTGGCCGACGTCTACCGTGACGCCGATAACGTCGTCGTATCCGTACTCTTCCTCAAGCAGCGGGACACAAACAGTCGTGTCAAGCCCACCCGAGAACGCAAGTGCGACGCGTGTCATATGGTACTCGAGTGAAACAGCAGGAGGGACTTAAGTACATTGATTTCATCTGCGTAAATTAAGGGCAGAGCGGCTGCTAACAGGAAATTTGGCGTTTCTGGGATAGTGGAACAATCCGGGGACGTGGGGTGTGATGTAGGTCGGGCTCAAAGGCCCGCCGTCGGCGTCGTCGCCGCGGAGAAGCAATCCCGTCGGTACCGGAAACCGAACTCGTGGTTCCGACGGTGAGACTCATTGGTGGGGGAATGGCAGTCCTCTGTATTAAATCCTGCTGAATAGCGAGCAACGTGACGGCTACGTCTCCGCTTCGTCCTCGTCGGGAAGCGCTAGCACGTTCTCCCGACCGATCCGGAAGACCTCAATCTCGTCGTCTTCTCGCAGGCTGCCGACGACCTGGCTCGTTTTGGCTTCGGTCCAGTCCAGTTCTGAGACGACTGCCTGCTGTTTGATCCGGCCACCATGGGCCTCGAGCAGTTGCAGAACGCGTTCTTCGTTGCTGAGCAGGTCGGGTGACGGCCCGTTCGAGCCATCAGCCGCACTCGAGCCATCGGCAACCGGCGGGGTCATACCGCCGCTGTTAGTCGTCGCCGCGTCGTCTCGGTTCCGTTTGAGCAACCAGCCAGCAGCGCCAACGGTCGCTAGCAGGGCAAGCGCGGCCAGCACAGCAAGCCACGGCATCGATGGCCCATCTGTCGCGTCAGTCGGCTGTCCGTCATCGTTCGTCTCTTCGATCATGACGACAAGGGGCGGGTCGGGCGAAAACTCGGAGCCATCGCTATCCCAGTAGACGTAGTCTTCGCCGACATCCTCCGGTGAGGGAGCGGTCTCCTCGATCATGTAGCCCTCGGGGGCGATTATTTGTAACGAGGTGTTCTGCGACAGGGTGTATCCTGCGAGTGCGTCGCCTGCCTCGATTCGATTCAGTTCGACGTACGCGAACTTCGACCACTCGAAGCGAACCTCGACACGGCCGATATCTCGTGGCGCAGCGCTCGTATCCGTCCCAACGGAGACGTTCGAGATTTCCATCTCGTCTCTCTCCGTCGCGTTCACCCCTTCAGCCAGGACCTCGTTCCAGCGGGCTTCTTGGCTGTCGGCGTACGCCTCCGGATTCGCTTCGACGTCCTCCTGAAGCGCTTCCCACGTGCCATCGGAGTTGTTCTCGAAGCGATAATCGATGGCGAACGTGGCCGACCCGTTTTCGGAGACGAAGATATCGATGTGGATATCGTCTGCTTCGGCGAGTCGGTCGCTCTCATCGGATGACTCCTGCATCAGTGCACCCTGTGCACCGGCGGTGCCAGCGGCCCCAGCCGAAAGGGCCGGCAGCAACGCGAGCGCACACCCGATACCCACGAGCACCCAGACCAGGGCCCAAAGCCCCTTTACATCCATTATAATCACATGCCGTAGCCGTCCAGATATGCTTTGCGACGTTGTAACGGTGTATTTTTCAGACAGTCACGCCTACACGAAGGTATGCTCGACACGCGTGGCGAACTCGAGGTCGAAACACTCCTGAAGATCGTCCTCGGACTGGTCGCCGTCTTACTGGTCTTGCAGATCCTCCAGACACTGGTCAGCGGGCTCGCCAGTCTGCTCGGCCCGTTTTTCCTGCTGGTCCAGCTTGCGATCGCCGTCCTGATCGTCCTCTGGTTGGTCGATCGAATCTAAGTTCGTAAGTCGCTACAGTAGCCACTGCAAGTCACTGCACACCTGATCGCACGACGGCTGTACGATCAATGTGTAAATCGGTTCAGTTGTTACTGTAGATCAGCACACTCATACGCGAACCACCCCTACAGCGAGGCACGTGTACAGCGTCAACGTCCCGGTCCCCGGTCGCGTCCGTACGCTCGCGAACGAACTCTACCCCGATCTCGTCGGCTTCGAGCACGTCCGTGAGGAGCACTCGTGTCTGCTCAAACGCCTCGGCGAGGCCGACCACGTCGCCCAGTTACAACACCGCGCACATCGCGCACTCGAGGGCGCGCCCGCAGTCGAGGCCCAGATCACCGAGATCGACTACTTCGAAGACCCCCCACTCGGATCAGCCCCCGTCGTCTATCTTGCCGTCGAGAGCCCCGGACTCGAGTCGATCCACGACGACCTCACTGAGGCGTTCGAGGTCGTCGAGGAACTCGAGGGCGACGACTACGTCCCCCACGTCACGCTGGCCCGCGGCGGCGACCTCGAGACTGCGAAACGACTGGCCGACCGCGAAATCGAGCCGATCAAATGGACGGTCAACGGCCTCGAGTTCTGGGATGGAACGTACAAACTCCCAGTGAGTCGGGTGTCGTTGCCAGCCTAACTCGAGGGCTGTTAGGGCCGCGGCGACTCGCCGTTGTAGGCATCGTGGTCACCGTAGAAATTGAGCATCGCGAACTTCAGTTTCTCGGGGTTGATATCGATCAGCTCCTCGCGTTCCTCGTGTGGGAACGTGCTGTTGACACTGTATCTGCCGAGGTCGGATTTGGCCGTCCGCGAGTAGCGCCGGTCGAGCAGCGCGCGGACGCCGACGTCCTCCGGTGAGCGAATCACTCGGCCGAGCGCCTGTCTCGTTTTGCGAATCGTCGGAATCTCGACGGCGTAGCGCCAGCCCGTCTCAGTTCCCTCGAAGGCCGCGTCATAGGCCTCCTGCACGGCCTCGGCTCGGTCGTCGAGATGCGGGTACGGCACGCCGACAACCAGCACCGTGGTCGCGTCGTCGCCGTCGAAACTCACCCCTTCTGCGAGGGTTCCCCACAGCGAGGTACACAACACCGCCCCGTCGTCTGCGACGAACCGCTGGCGCAACCGCTCGACTGACTCACCCGGTTCGTCCAGGTACACCGTCTTCTCCGAGCGGCGCTCGAGGCGGTCGGCATACCGGCCCGCTTCGCCGTAGTTGGGGAAAAACGCGAGCGTGTTTCCGGGAGTCATCCGCACGGCGTCGTGGATCGTCTCCGTTACGGTCTCTTGCACGTCGGGATCGTCCCGATCCGAGGCGAACAGCGGCGGCGTCTCGACGGCATACGTTCGCCGCCTGTCCGCGGGAAACTGCAACCCGTAGGCCATCGTGACCGGCTCCTCGAGGCCCAACACGCTCTCGGTGACGTCGAACGGCTGAAGGGTCGCACTCATCAGGACGGTGCTCGAGACCTCCTCGAACAGTCGCCCCGTCACCTGCCGCGGCAGACAGGAGTACAGCTCCGCGCGGCCGTAGACTTCGTCGGTGCCGGCATCGCGGGTGACGGCGACGACCGGGTACAGCCCCTCGGCCGTCCCCTCGTCGAGCCACGCGCTAACGAACGCCGCGGCCTGGAGCGTTTGACACTCCGTTCGCGTTGCCGTTTCGCCCTCACGGTAGGCCTCTTCGTACTGCTCGTCGAGTTCCTGGCCGAGTTCCATCGCGGCCTCGAGGTCGTCGTCGATTCCCCGGCCGGAGTAACGCTGGAGGAACTCGAGTGTCAGGTCATCGCGTCGGTCATCGTTGGCGATCGAGATATCAGTCCAGTTCTCGCCGATTGCTTCACGATCGCCAAAGCCAAACGATGCTTCGTAGGTCTCGACCAGCGCGCGGTGAAACGCCGAGAGGACGTTGCCGGCGTTCTCGGCTCGCGAGTCGTCGGCCTCCGCGAGTTCGTCCAGCGCCGAGTCGAACGTGCGCTCGGAGCAGGTCCGGGTGGCGTGTTCACGAGCAGCGTCTTCGACGTTGTGGGCCTCGTCGAAGACGACGATGACGTCCTCGGGGTCGCGACCCAGCCAGCGGAAAAACTGCTGTCGAATGGTCGAATCGAGTAGGTGATGGTAGTTACAGACGACGAGATCGACGCCCTCGAGGCCCTCTTTTAAGAGTTCATAGCCACACAGCTGCTGGCTGTCGGCGTACTCGTAGATCTCATCCGGCGTGCGGACGTCTTCGAACAGCCAACCGAAGAAGTCGTCCGTGTCTTCGGTCAGGTTGTTCCGGTAGTGCTCACAGACGTTCTGCTCTTCGAGATCATCGAGTCGCTCCTCGAGTGACTCGAGTTCGTCCATGACGGCGCTGCGGGCGTCGGCTGCACCGCCGTCGCCGTCCTGGCTCTCGGCGAGCAGTTCGCGCTGGCGGCGTTCGAGCTGTCGTTTGTCGCGTTCGGTGTCGACGACCGCGCGGGTGTTATCCCGCAGGGCCTGACACTCCTCATAGCCGACATCGATATGACACATCGACGATTTGCCCTTGAAAACGACCGCTCGAATCCGTTCTTCGCGGGTGATCGCGCGGGCCTCGGCGACGAACTGGCGCATCTGCTGGTGGACGTTAGTCGTAATGACGACCGTCTTGTCCTGCTCGCGGGCGACCTCCAGCGCTGGAACCAGCGACGAGAGCGTCTTTCCGGTTCCACAGGCTCCTTCGAAGAGGACGTTCTGCCCACGGGTCAACGCGTTATGGATGCGATCCATCGCCTCGCGCTGATTCTCGTACGGCTGGTCGTACGGGAAAAAGCGCATGTACCCGGCAGTCTCGGACACGGTACGTGATTGGCCCTTCATTCGATAAAAGAGTTCGTCTCAGCCGATCCCCAGACGGTCCCGCCGCCCACGGGGACGGTGTGACGCGATGGCGAAAGGATCGTCATCCCCCGACCTGTAGCAGGTCGTATGATTGCAATCTTCTCCGATACGCATCGCAGCCGTGGACACGGTCTCGAGGGCGAGGCGCTGACTGCGGCCCGCGAAGCCGATGTCGTGATTCACGCGGGTGACTTTACGAGTGCGACCGCACTCGAGGCGTTTCAAGACGAGTGTGAGGTGCTCTATGCCGTCCACGGGAACGCCGACAGCGCGGCCGTTCGGGACCGACTCCCGACGGCTCGCGTCGTCGAGGCTGGCGGCGTCCGATTCGCCGTCACCCACCGCCGAGACGGCGGCGAGATGGGACGTGTCATGTTCGGCCGCTCACGGGACGCCGACGTCGTCGTCTCGGGGCATAGCCACCGACCGACGGTCGTCGAGACCGAGGACTGCCTCCTCGTAAACCCCGGCAGCCACGCCGATCCGCGCGGGAACCGGCCAGGGTTTGCCGTCCTCGAGGAGGCGGTGGACGGCGAACACACGACGGGTGAGACACGACTCGCAGGCGAGCTCCGCCAGCCGGATGGGACGCTCGTCGAGTCGTTCGAGGTGACGGGAACGGCGACAGCCGATCAGACGGAGTAACCCAGGAGGAGCGGCGTCAGCGGGTGTCGAAGTGGGTGATCCCGTCTCGACCACGACGGGCGACGAACCGTGCTCGAGACGTATGTGCTCCGTTGTTAGCCAGATGAATAGACACAGCGGAAGGTGAAACAGCCGTTTTACCGTTCGTCTCGCTGCCTGCTCGCGTCGGGATCTCTCAGCAGTGTATCAGATGAGCGAGGTCGAAACGGTTTTGCGCGCCGGCACAGTACGGGTCTTGTATGCTCGGTTTCCTCCCCGACGATCCCGTCATCATCGCGGTCGTGGTGATCCTCCTGTCGCTGGTCTTTTTCTCGTATCTGCTGATCCGGCGCACGATTCTCGAGTTCCGAGATGGGATGCGCTGACGGCCGTCAAACCGTGTCGAACGCTGTGCAGACAGCGTCAACTGCGTTCTCGAGATCCGCTCGTGAGATGTCTCGATGGGTACAGAACCGAATCGTCGTCGCATCGAGCGCGGATGCGGCCACGCCTCGCTCGTGAAGCCGCTCGAGAACCGCTTCAGACTCGAGTTCCGCTCCGGCGACATCGACGAGGACGATGTTCGTCTCCGGAGCCTGAATGTCGACCCCCTCGACGTCGGCTAGTCCGTCCGCGAGCAGACGCGCGTGTTCGTGATCAGTTTCGAGTTCCGAGACGTTCTCGAGGGCACACAATCCGGGTGCCGCGATGAGTCCAGCCTGTCGCATCCCGCCACCGAACAGCTTTCGCGTCCGCCGAGCACGTTCGACGAACGCCTCACTGCCGGCGAGTATCGATCCGACCGGCGCGCCGAGCCCCTTCGACAGACAGAACATGACCGAGTCGACGGGCTCGGTGAGGTCGGTCGCAGAGACGTCGAGCGCCGTTGCCGCGTTGAACAGCCTCGCCCCGTCGACGTGAACCGGCACACCGCGCTCGTGAGCCGCGTCGGCTGCGCCGGCGATCCGATCGGGGGCAATTGCAAGCCCGCCGCGGGCGTTGTGCGTGTTCTCGAGCCAGAGTAGTCCGGTTTCGGGTCGGTGCAGGTCCGCCGCGACGTACTCGTCGTCGACCTGTGCCGGCGACGGGACGCCACGCGCCGTCTCGAACGTCCGAAGCTGGAGGCCGGCGTGCTGGGCGAGGCCACCGAGTTCGTATTTGACGACGTGGCTTTTGCGATCCGCGAGCAGTTCTTGGCCCCGTTCGGTGTGGACGCGCGCCGCGATCTGGTTCCCCATCGTTCCCGATGGAACGTACAGGGCGGCGTCCATCCCCACCGCCGCTGCGGCCCGTTCCTCGAGGTCGTTCACTGTTGGATCCTCGCCGTAGACGTCGTCGCCCACGTCAGCCGTGCGAGCAGCCTCGCGCATCCTTTCGTCGGGTGTCGTGACCGTATCGGAGCGGAGATCAATCATATGCTGACCAACAGCCGACGACAGGGAACCATTTACGGTCGTGCTGTTCGACGACGACTGCATGGACGACACCACCCGACAACTGAACCGGAGCCGTTCGAAACGACGATGAGCCAAGACGAGTCGACCGGCTCGAGTGGGCACACGCAAGGAAGGCGTCTCGTCTCGGTACTCCGTCTCGCGGCCGTCGCGTTGCTCGTCGTCGGCTTCAGCGGCTGGCTGCTCGACGACGGTGGGGAGGTCACACTCGAGTCCCCGTTTACGATCGCGTTCGGACTCGGTGTCGGCTGTGCGGTTGCTTCGATCTATCTCGGGATTTTTCTGGCGAATCGGGACTAACCGTCGACCGAAAAGTCAGCCACAGATGTGTTCAGCTGTCGAACGCTACGAACGCGGCTCGAAGCGGTGCAACACGGCCGTTTTGTCGTCATCCCATTCGGTGTCGTGGGTCCGTTCGATCCGGCGCTTGTACGACTCGAGATCAGGCGATCCCTCGGCGCGGGCGTCCTCGTCGGTGAGTTCACCGAGGCGCTCTTCAGTGACTTCGACAACCTCGAACGTGGTGTCGTCGATCTCGAAGGTATCACCCTCCGAGGCGTGTTTGTCACCACGGTGGAGCTGTGTGACGTCGCCCTCGAGTGCAGCCGTTCGGAGCCGTGGTGCCGGTAACAGATCGCTCGCGTCGATTGTGCCCATACCGAGCCGGTTTCGCTACAGGATGATAATCCTATCGGCAGCGTTAACAACGGCTGTGGAGGGCGAAAGGGGGTGTCAGTGTGCAAGTACAACAGCTATCTCCATCCCACATTTATGGTGTGGTATGCCCTACCAATTTTCGTGTTCGGGTGGGAACTGTCAGTTCATGATTCGCTCGAGTAGTTCCGACGAAGTGAAACGATTAGTTCGGGCACACGTGCGGATGACTCACGGCGGTCGGATCGATCAATCAGACCTCGAACGTGACATGGAACGGATCGAGCTGGCCTGATCGCGTTCGGATCGTTGTCGACGGACAGTGCAGACTGTGCTCGTGACCTCACATCACTACAGTCCCGTGTGCAATCGATTGCCGTGAGTGGCACTGCCAGATGAACGTCAGTAACCGCCCAAGCGCGTCTCACGGCTCGTCGCCTCCGTCGACGACCGTTCACGTGCGATCAGTGCGTAAATAGTATTGTCCGGCAGTGTGGGTCGACGTCTCGTTCTCGAGGAACGTCGCAAGCGAGTCGACGTCGCCGGCGACCGCTCGCTGGACTGTTCGAGCGGGAAGTCGGAGGTCGAATGTGGAGAGTTCGGGGTTGGCCACCGAACCGTTAAGACGCTGCGGAAGCAGGGTGAAAGTGATGGTGGACGACCCCGAGGAGGGGATGTTGTCGTGGGACGAATCCGTGTTCAAAAACGAGCACGTCTTCGAGATCGACTACGTTCCCGAGACGTTCAAGCACCGCGAAGGCCAGACCCAGAGCCTGACGTACGCGCTTCGGCCAGCAGTCCGTGGATCGCGGCCGCTCAACGTCGTGGTCCGTGGCCCGCCCGGAACCGGCAAGACGACAGCCATCCAGAAGCTGTTCGACGAGGTCGGTGCCCAGACCAGCGAGGTACGGACTATCCGGGTCAACTGTCAGGTCAACGCCACCCGTTACTCGGTGTTCTCGCGCCTGTTCGAGGGCACGTTCGATTACGAGCCGCCGTCGTCGGGAATCTCCTTCAAGAAGCTGTTCGGTCAGATCGCCGAAAAACTCGTCGAGGAAGACCGCGTGCTCGTCGTTGCACTCGACGACGTCAACTACCTCTTCTACGAGAACGAGGCCAGCGATACCCTCTACTCGCTGTTGCGCGCCCACGAGGAGTATCCGGGTGCCAAAATCGGCGTCGTCGTCGTCTCTTCGGATCCGGCACTGGACGTCATCGACGAACTCGACTCTCGGGTCCAGAGCGTCTTCCGGCCCGAAGACGTCTACTTTCCGATCTACGACCAGCCCGAAATCGTCGACATCCTCACCGAGCGGGTCACGCGCGGGTTCCACGACGGTGTCATCTCTCGAGACGTGCTCGAGTACGTCGCCGAGCTCACTGCCGAGAGCGGTGATCTCCGGGTCGGGATCGACCTGCTGCGTCGAGCCGGCCTCAACGCCGAGATGCGAGCCAGCCGTACCGTCGAGCTACAAGACGTCGAAGACGCCTACGAGACATCGAAGTACATCAACCTCACACACAGCCTCTCGGGACTGACCGACACCGAAGAGGCGCTGCTCGAGGTGATCGCCAACCACGACGGCGAGCAGGCCGGCGACGTCTACGAGGCGTTTCACGACCGGACGGATCTGGGCTACACCCGCTACTCCGAAATCGTCAACAAACTCGACCAGCTGGGACTGATCGACGCCGACTACACCGAGGTCGACGGCCGCGGTCGCTCGCGGTCGCTGTCGCTCTCCTACGAGAAAGATGCGGTGTTAGATCGGCTCGAGTGAGCCGGTCATCTGCGGAGACGGTTACGCCTGCTCGAGATCCGTTCGATACGACTCGGCCGTCTCGAGTGCGTTCTCGAGGCGGGCTTTGGTGTCGCCACTGGCTCGTTCACGGGCCTGGCGGAGCGTGTTGAGGTGGGCGTCGAGAACCGCGTGGTCGGGGTTTTGCTCGCTGGTAACGTACTCGTCGAACGCGTCGGCCGTCTCGCGAATCTCGTCGCGAATACCGTCGTCGGCCGTCTTCGTTGCTTGCTCGAGGTCGTTACGGGCCTGCTCGAGTTGATCCGTCATAGCCAGAGCCACACCGACCGGGTCCATAACAGTTGGGCGGGCAGGAGCCACCTGACGACGTGGGCAACGAGGACGGAGGGCGAACGGCTGACTAGGGCGGGCCTACACGATCGCAGCCGAGTATGGCGACGAAACCGCCGTTGCTGGACGCTCGAGCGACGAGAGTCGTCGGTGTAGCGCCGTCCTTCAGTATGCACAGACAGCCTACACGAACGGGGGTCGCGGGAAACGACACGACAACCATCGATACTAACTACCCCGTTTTTGCTGGTTGCGTCCTCCGTCTTGGCTGCACTATGCCAGTATCACGACGCACAGCCCTGAAATCGATGGGCGCTGCCGGTGGGCTCGCTGCCGCAAGCGGAACCGTCTTTGCTGCCGGAGAGTACGAAGACGACAAGCGACCGACAAAGAAAGACGAAAAAGAGTACCCTGCCGACGAACCGACCGTGCCGAACGCGGCGGTTCGCGTCGCGCACTTCTCGCCAGATGCACCGAACGTAGACGTCTTCGTCGACGGAGCGCAGGTGCTTTCGGACGTTGCGTACGGTGACGTCTCGCCGTATCTCGAGATCGAGCCGGGAACGTACACCGTCACGATCACGGCGGCTGGCGACCCCGGAACCGTCGCGTTCGAGGGAGACGTCGAGTTCGGCTCGGCGTTCTACACCGTCGCGGCGATCGGTGAACTCGGAGCCGGCACGTTCCGACCCGAAGTACTCGTCGACGCCGGCTCGGCGCTCGTTCGGCTGTTCCACGCGTCACCGGACGCCCCAGCCGTCGACGTCTACGCCGACGACGCCCCGCTGTTCGAGAACGTCGAATTCGGCGAGTCGACCGACTACGTCGCCGTTCCGGCCGGCAGCTACACCCTGTCTGTTCGGCCGGCGGGCGATCCGGAGACGACCGTCGCCGCATTCGATGTCGACCTCGAGTTGGACACGGCCTACACCGCAAACGCCATCGGCTACCTCGAGCCGCCGGCGGAGACGGAGGGCCGTGAGTTCACCGTCGAGATTACGGTCGACGGCGTGCTCGGCGACGACGAAGAATAACCGACGCCCGACAATCCAGTCGGCAGTCTACCGCGTGCGCTCGCTGTGACTGTCTCGCGTGCCGCATGCGAGCGGGTGAAGTGGCTCGACCACCTGAACCCGATAATGAGCGACACGCGAGGCCCCCTCCAGCCGGACCGTCCCGACGTCGATCGCCCCTTCGAGGTCGATGCGCCGTTCGATCCCGCCGGTGACCAGCCCGAGGCGATCGAGCAACTCGCCGACGGCTTCCGGTCAGGCATGGACAAACAGACCCTGCTCGGCGTGACCGGCTCGGGGAAGACCAACACCGTCTCGTGGACGATCGAGGAGATCCAGAAGCCGACGCTCGTCATCGCCCACAACAAGACGCTTGCAGCCCAGCTGTACGAGGAGTTTCGGAATCTCTTCCCGGAGAACGCCGTCGAGTACTTCGTCTCCTACTACGACTACTACCAGCCCGAGGCCTACGTCGAGCAGACCGACACCTACATCGACAAGGACGCCTCGATCAACGACGAAATCGACCGGCTGCGCCACTCTGCAACCCGATCACTGCTGACTCGCGAGGACGTCATCGTCGTTGCCTCCGTCTCGGCGATCTACGGCCTCGGTGACCCGCGCAACTACATCGACATGTCGTTGCGACTCGAGGTCGGCGAGGAGGTCGGCCGCGACGGCCTCCTTGCCCAACTGGTCGATTTGAACTACGAGCGCAACGACGTCGACTTCACGCAGGGGACGTTCCGCGTGCGTGGCGACACCATCGAAATCTATCCGATGTACGGCCGGTATGCCATCCGCGTCGAACTCTGGGGTGACGAGATCGATCGGATGGTGAAAGTCGATCCGCTCGAGGGCAAAACCCAGGGCGAGCAACAGGCCGTGCTGGTCCACCCCGCAGAGCACTACTCGATTCCCGAAGCGAAACTCGAGCGCGCGATGGACGAGATTCGAGACGACCTCGACTCTCGAATTTCGTACTTCGAACGGCAGGGCGACATGATCGCTGCCCAGCGCATCGACGAGCGCACCACGTTCGACCTCGAGATGATGGCCGAGACGGGCTACTGTTCGGGCATCGAAAACTACTCGCTGTATCTCTCGGATCGGGAGTCGGGCGAGGCTCCCTACACGCTGCTGGATTACTTCCCGGACGATTACCTCACCGTCGTCGACGAATCCCACGTGACCCTGCCCCAGATTCGGGGCCAGTACGCCGGCGACAAGTCCCGCAAAGATTCGCTGGTCGAGAACGGCTTTCGACTCCCCACCGCCTACGATAATCGCCCGCTCACGTTCGAGGAGTTCGAGGAGAAGACCGACCAGACGCTGTACGTCAGTGCGACCCCCAGCGACTACGAGCAGGAGGAGTCGGGACAGATCGTCGAACAGATCGTTCGTCCGACCCACCTTGTCGACCCCCAGATCGAGGTCGCAGATGCCACCGGACAGGTCGACGACCTCATGGATCGCATCGACAAGCGCATCGACCGCGACGAACGGACGCTCGTGACGACGCTGACCAAGCGGATGGCTGAGGATCTGACCGAGTATCTCGAGGAAGCCGGCGTCGACGTCGCGTACATGCACGACGAGACGGACACCTTAGAGCGCCACGAGATCATCCGCTCGCTCCGACTGGGCGAGATCGACGTCCTCGTCGGCATCAACCTGCTGCGGGAGGGGCTGGACATTCCCGAAGTCTCGCTCGTGGCGATCCTCGACGCCGACCAGGAGGGGTTCCTGCGTTCGGAGACCACGCTCGTCCAGACGATGGGCCGGGCGGCCCGAAACGTCAACGGCGAGGTCGTGCTCTACGCCGACGAGCCCTCGAACGCGATGGAGTCGGCGATCGAAGAAACCCAGCGACGTCGCGAGATTCAACAGGCGTACAACGAGGACCACGGCCTCGAGCCGACGACGATCGAGAAAGCGGTGGGCGAAACCAACCTCCCAGGGAGCAAGACCGACACCTCGAGCGTCTCCGGGAAGGACATCGCGGACGACGACGAGGCTGCCCGCTACATCGCCGACCTCGAGACACAGATGCAGGAGGCAGCGAGCAACCTCGAGTTCGAGTTGGCGGCGGACATCCGGGATCGCATCCGGGAAGTACGCGAGGAGTTCGACCTCGAGGGCGACGACGAGGGGATCGCGCCGCCGGCCGAGGAGTTCTAGACCCGATATTCTCTTCGCCTCACGTTCGTTCGCTGCAGTCTACTATCGGCGTATTTTGGCGATTTCGTGGCCAGATGCCCGCTTCGTGTGGGACGAACCTGCGCTGACAATAAGCAGCCATGAGGTCGCGAATCCGACTCCGAACGAGGTCGTATTCATTTCCGCATGTATTGCTATTCTACATTTATATCAAAACAATTAAAAATACTATTTCAGCTTATGTGATATAGATGACAGCAGGAGAACGTTTGTTGCAATATTCTTCGCCGTGCTCATGGCGACCTCGATGATCGCCATGCCCGCACTCGCAGCCGGGCCGAGTGCTGGCACGGTGAACGAGCGATCGACCGGCGTCACGATCCAGGGAGATGGACCACCTGGCCACGGCGACGGCCCACCAGGACAGAACGGCGGCGGACCGCCCGGCCACGACCGCGGCGACGCGAACGTAACCGTCCCGGAACTCGAGGCGAACACGTCGATCGAGACGGCGGTGAACGCGACCGAACGACTCGGAGAGCTCGATCTCGAGCCCGGCGAGAACGAAACCAACGAAGCTGACGAATCCGCGATGACGGCCGCGGACGAAACCGTCGCGGCAGTCAACGCCTCGCTGCAGGCGTATCGACACCTCGAATACGCTGATTCTCGCGAGGCCTTCGAGCGGTACGCCGACGCGCAGCGAGCGCTCGCGGAACTGGCCGAAGCCGTCGACGAAGACGACGAAGCGATCGTCGACGAGATCGGTCGCGACCTGTACGCGGCGAGCGATCGGAGCGCGCGACTCACCGTCGTCGACGCCAAGTCCGTTGTCGCCGCGAACGACGAGGAGTTACGGAATCCTGGCCAGCGACAGGCGGCCGAGAGCGCGCTCGGCAACTCGATCGACGCGCTCGAGCGAGCCGACGACACCGTCGGAACGGACGCCGGGCCGGCGGATCGCGCGAACGCGGCAACGCACCTCGAGAACGCGTGGAAACACGGCGAGCGAGCGCTCGACAAAGTCGAGAAGAACACCGAGCCAGCGCTGTCGCTCTCGCAGAACCGAGCCTTCGAGCGAAACGATTCGGTCGTCGTCCCGGTTCAGGCGATCCTCGACGACGTCCGCCCGTATGCCTACAACGAGGCCGACGTAACGGTCGACGGGAACGGCACCGCCGACGATATCTCGCTGATCGCCGGCGAGTCGGGACCGCGACCGCGAGCGGAACCACGTTCGTCGACCTCGGACCCGAACCCGAGAACGTGACCGTCACGGTGACGGCGACGGCTGAACACGACGACGAGCGGACGGCCGAGGCGACCCAGGAACTTCGCGTCGACCTCGACGACGTCATTCTGGATCGGCCGAATCCCGACGAGTATCAGGAGGTCGCAGTCTCGAACGACTCGTCGGGCGTTGCCGTCGATGTCGGCGGCGACGGACTCCACGAGAGCGATATTTCGGTTCGCGACGAGACGCCCGCGGCGGACGATCCCTATCGTGCAGGTCCGATGGTCCGCATCGAGAGCCAGCAGGAGTTCGACGAAGCGACCGTCGCAATCCCGCTCGAGGAGGACGCCCTCGAGCGCGAGGGCAACCTCTCGGTGGTGACGTGGGATCCCCAGAGCGACGAGCCGTGGACCCCGGTCGAGACCGAAATCGACGTCGACGAGGGCGTCGCGACCGCCGACGTCGATGGTTTCTCGTTCTTCTCGGTGTTCTGGATCGACGACTGGGAGGACGAGACGAGCGATACGATCACGCTCGACGGAAACGAAACCGATGGTGACGTCGGCGACGGTGGCTCGCTCGAGAAGGCGGACTTCACGTTCGTCGTCGACGTCAGCGGCTCGATGAGCGGCTCGCCGATCAGCTATGCGCGCGACGCGGCGACGCGCTTCGTGGGCGCGCTCGCCGACGACGAGCAAGCCGGGCTCGTCAGCTTCGAGAGCAGTGCGAGCCGCGAACATCCGCTCACACGAGACCACGACGCGCTCAACAGCAGCATCGAATCGCTGAGCGCCGGCGGCGGCACGCACACCGAAGCCGGCATCAGGGAGGGCCTCGAGGAACTCGAGGCCAACGGCTGGGAGAACCGCTCGTCGGTGATGATCCTGCTGGCGGACGGGAAGTCGAGCAGTTACTCCGACGCCGAATCGGCGGCCGAAGACGCCGCCGACGCCGGTGTCGAGATCAGTACGGTCGGACTCGGAAACAGTATCGACGAGAACGAACTCCGCGAGATCGCTGCCATCACCGGCGGCGACTTCCACCACGTCCAGCACTCCGAGGATCTCCCTGATACCTTCGAGCGTGTCGCGGAGAATCAGACTGGCGTCGACCTGGAAGATACTAACGGCGACGGCATTCCGGATCTCGTCGCCGAGATGGATCTCCGAATGCCGACCGGTCCGGGTGACGTTCAGGGCGAACCATTGGATCTCGATCCGGTCGCGCTAGACACCAGCGGCGACGGCATTCAGGACAACGAAACGGTCGACATCAACTATCGCGTCCACGAGGAGGACAACGAGACGAAACTCACCGCACAGGTCACCCACGCCGCACACCATCCCGCGATGGTGGATACGACCGGTGACGGACTGACCGACGCCGAGCAACTCGAGGGCTGGGAGATCGAGGTCGTCGACGATCCAGACGCGGCCCAGAATCTCGAGGACCTGGTCACGGATCCGGACGTCGACGGCGATCCCATGTCGTACTTCTCGTCGCGCAACGTGACGGCGAGCCCACTGGTTGTGGACACGGACGGGGACGGCCTGACGGATATCGAGGAGCGGGAGCTGGGAACCGACCCTGAACGACTGGACACGACGGGTGATGGAATTTCGGACGACGACGCGTTCGACGACCCCGAGGAGGATCCCACGGTGTTCTCGACGTCGCCGCCGGAGGCGACGCTGCTTGAGTACGACCAGTGGTCGGAGATGGGTAGCGCCGATGTCGAGTTCAGCTGGTCGCCGGTCGAGATCGAAACGCCCTCGTGGAACTTCCGGTACCAATTCAGACTCGAAGATCCCGCAGGAATCGACGCCTACGAACTCGAACGGGGCGGCAGAACGGTCGGTGCCGACGACGACGTCGGTGGATACACGTCGATCACACGGACCGAGACGCTCGACTCGTTGACCGAGGGGTCGTTCAGCGCCCTGCGCGGTTCGGAAACGACAATCGAAGCGACCGACGTCTACGGCAACGCCGGCGGTGAACGCATTCACGGCCAGTCGTCCTTTTACGGTGATGTCATCGGGACGAACGTCGATCCGTACTCCGGTGGCCTCCTCTCGGGATTCACCCACAGCGCCGCCGAGTTACCGGAACTGATCGACACGATCGGCAGGGCCCTTTGGGATGATCCGACCGGCGCCGGTGAGAACTTTGTCGGTCTCCTCGGCGAAATCGACCAGGAAGCGCTCGAACAGGCGCTCCCGATGATGATTGAGGCGACACGGGAAGAGCAACAGTTCGACAATCCACATCCGGAGGGTACTGACGATTACGAAGCGTACGCCCAGGGCTGGTACGAGGGATACACGTTGCACTTTCTGGCGTCGATGGCCTACGGCGGCACCATCACAAAAGGGGCCACCGAGGGTGCGAACGTCGGACAACGAGTGAATCGAGTCGCCGACGACATTCCTGCATCACCGGCGTTGCGCACCGACGGCGGTGGACTTCGCTCTGCGCTGATCTCCCATCGACTCGCCGAAGGAATCGATGATATTGGTGCGCAGTTCCGGACTGCCGGGAAGAACGCACAGTCGGCACGGATCAACTCCGTTAACAGCCGGACTCTGGACTCGCTCAGTTCGTCCCAGAAAGAGCAGCTTTCGCGGTATCTGGCCGAAGGGGGCGAAGATGCAGTTACAACCGTTAACCGGCTCGAAGACGGTGATTTGCAGAAGCTATTAGGTATAACGCAGCGCGAAAATATCCCCGCTCGAGAGGTCGGCGATTTCCTCGGCGAGCCGCGCAATCAGCGGCTTGTCTCCGATCTCAACGGGGAATTAGCGCACGTTATCCAACTTCCGCGGGCAGAGCAACGAGCGTTACGCACCATCGCTTACGAAGGTGATCGTCTCCGGCACGTCGATGACCTGTCCGCAAGGGAAGTCGCGCGGCTCTCCGAAAATGGAGCAACGCTCCGTGAGACTCAAGTAATTGCCAAGAGTCCCGCGCAAGGTGATGCTATCCGTTGGATGGAGCAGACTGATATACAGCACGCCTTTGACCGACACATGCGCGGCAACAGAATAACACACAGGGACGAAACGAGCCTCTTCCCCGCAGGGCAGACCGTAGATTCGCCCGCGGGAGCTGCGACGATGCCACCGCGAATGACTGGAGACAGTGCTGCTCTACGATCAGAGATAGAAGAGGTTGCGTACAGGGCGGTAAAACACAGCGACGTCGATAATGGCCAGACGATCGTGTCGAACCAAATCTCACGACACGGAATCGAAAGCGTCAGGATCAACGTCAAAAGTGGACAGATTGAGAGCGTTTACCCGCGCACGGGGGAAGCCGTCCGAAAGTTCGAAGACGGTCAGTGGTGGCGCTGGGATCCGGAAGTCGATGATTTCGTGAGTTGGGAACCCTAAGACTCACGTATCTACCAAATAATTTCACACTAAATGGCCGAATTGAACCGTACATGGGAAACGAACCCGTCGATCTCCTTCGACGATCTAGCTACGAAGAAGGCCGCCGATGCGCGGGAGATCTGGCCGGTGTTCGCACTTTCGCTGTCCGATCAGGAGGGGGACCGGGAACTCGAACTCTGCTTCGACGTCCCCGTCGGCAAACTCCTCGAGTTCACGGCGGGAGCAATCCTCGACGCGACGGACGGTGCCCGCTCTTGGGCAGTACCGGTAACGTGGTCCTATCATCACGAGGGTGAACGACTCGAGCGCGAGGAAAGTTCGCTGATTTACCGTCCAATGGATGGAGACGCAGAGACGATCGGAATCGACCTCGTTCAGGTCACTAGTGAAGCCGCACCCCCGGGTGGAAACGGACGCTTTGACGAATCAGTCGAACTCGAATCCGACTTACCGCTCGGTCCGATCCCGGTTTCGGTCGAAAAACAGCTTTCGGCACTGGCCGCGGTCGGTCGAGAGACGGTCGCGTTCTATCGGGAGCACGGGACTGATCCGTCGGCAGCGAGCCACGAATTACCGATGGTGGTCGACGAAGTGGAGACGGTACTGAACGCCGTGCAGGAGGGGAAGATGCCCGCATTTGACACCTCCCTCGAGCGGTTCGAGGAGCTGGTCCATCCGACCGATGGCAAAGAGATCGGACCGATCGAGACTGACTGGCTGCGAGCGCATGCGCTCGAAGCGGGCGTAATCGAGGATCTGATCCGTGAACGAGTTTCGGATCATCCACCCGAGCGGGCAGGCGACCTGTATTACGGCCTGATAACACGCGGAGACGATGCGTACGCGGAACGAGCACTGTCGGTGCTGGCGCGGCATCCCGACGAGAAGGCGCTACACGCACTCCTCATGTGTCTCTGGTACGACGATCCGGACCTCACACCGCAGGCGATGGCGGTTCTCGGATTACTCCTCGAGACGAAAACAACGTTTACCGAGAACGATCAGGGGTTCGACCAGGGAAAGGTCATCCGCGAAATACGAACTTGCATCGAATCGTCCGACCATCCGGAGGTCAAAGTTGCTGCGATCGAGACCCTATCGGGGCTCGAACCGGCCAATCCGACACTTATCGATCGCGACCAACTCGTCGAGACGCTCGAGGGGGCGCTTACGGATTCCGACGAGGACGTCCGGTACGCTGCCGAGGATGCGCTGAGCGCGCTGGAGTGACGCTAGTACCGAGTTTTTAAGGTGGAGTTTCTCGTGATTCGATTCCGTTCATAACTGCAATCCGTTGACCAGCGTCGATATCCACGTATCTAACGTCTGGCGCGTCCTCGAGCGCTGACGATCCTCTTCGAGGGGACTTCGGTGACCGTTCAGGTCGACGACCGCCACGAGATCATCGAGGAGGTCGGAACGACCGAAGCGGAAGCGATCGAGGTCGGCGGAATCTTCCATCAGGTATCCCAGGAGTTACGCGCCGCCGGATACACCGCCGCGGAAGTCGAGGCCGGACTGGGCGTACTCGAGGGGATGACGACCGGTGCGGGTGAGACACTCGGTGGAATTCTGGCGATCTACGACGACCCGCACGTAATCGTGGAGGCGGCGAAGGCGATTCCCGAGGCCGTCGAGAACTTCGACGAGATTATCGAAGCGCTGCCCGCGGCAATCGAAGACCAACAGCAGTTCAACAACCCTCACGATCCCGGTGATCAGTACTACGACGACTTCCGGTACGGCTGGTACCAGGGCTATTTCTTCTGGTTTGTCGTCGAGATGGCGGTTCCGGCCGGCGAGGCTGGGAAGGCGCTCAAGAGTACCGAGACGGTGCAGTCGACGGTCGACCGGATCAGTACACCGCAGGTTCAGCGGGCCGCCCAGATAGCGAAGCAGGGTGGTCAAACCGCGACAGCGCCGGTCCGGTACAGTCGTCAGCAACTGTCGAATGGACTCGCGGCTAGTATCGGCATCACACAAGATGCTGGGCAGCAGGTCCTCAGTCGGATTCAGACGACGGGCGGGCAGTATCAAGCCGCGAAGCTACTCAATCGATACGATATCGACGGAAATGAAATTGATTCCCGCTCTGCTAATGAACGCCGTCAAACTGGCGAATTCACCTCGAGACACGGTGAAGACGGAGTCAGAGTTGCTGCTGACGGTGGGGAAGAGTTCAGAGATATTGTTACTACAGGCCGACTCGGTTCAGCGACAACTGATCGATTGATTCGGGCGTACGATCGAGGGTCGATCGACGACGCTGATCTCCAGCGAATTTCCCGAGGCCTAAACGACGATAGCATCGATCAGGTAGCCGTCGAGACGGCACTCACTCGAATCAATCATCTCGAACGAGATGGTCACTCAATTGATCGCGTTCGAACGGCCGATGACGTGAACACAGAACTCCGTCAAGAGCGTGGTCCAGACTATCAAGCCCCATATGAACAAAATACATTAACAGTTGAATTCACTACGGCAACCGATGATCAGTTTGTCCGAGTGCACGGTTCGGGCAATCAGGTCGGTGAGTGGATGATGAGGGCCAATGATATTGATGAACTCTCACCGAGTGAAATCCAGCGGAAGTACTCTCTCCCGGACGAACCTACGCATGTCTCTGACGTCACTGTCCCCTCCGATACCCCAATCAGAACCGGTTCCGTCGAAGAGAACTTTGGTGGGGCGAGTGGCGCTACACAGTACCAGCTCGCTGAGCATATTCCATCCGATAACTTCCATAACTCGCGCCCCTTAGAGGACAATTAAGAACAGATGGCACGTATTGAAATCATGGATTCGACGGTGGTGATCGATGACCAGCAGATAGCGTTACCTGAGTCTGTCGAAGAAACCGTCCGACTGGATTCGACACTCGTCGTGTTGCTCGATACTATCGGGAACAAAAATCTCCCAAACAATGTTTGGGCGATCGACGAAAATGAGGGTATCACATGGAAGATCGAAACTGTACGCTCCGATGATCCCTTCACTGGTCTCTGGGTCGACGATGGGGAGTTATGGGTGTACAATTGGAACGGGTACGGCTATAAAATCGACGAGCAAACCGGTACAATAGTAGATAAAAAGTATATGAAGTGAAAAGAGGCTATGCCTGTTCGCCCTGAGCAGGTACGCCTGCTACGGTGCCTTCCTTTTCGTTGAAGAGTCAAGCGATCATCGGTCAGGCCGCGAGGAAGTACAGCAATTGAGAACGGGCCCGGAATCGATCGATACGACCGGTGACGGCGCTCCGGACGCCGACGCGGATAATCCGGCGGCACCCTCGAGTTCGAGACGGGGACGCTCTCGACGTTTGCAGACCTCTTCGAGGGGACTGCCGTAACCGTCCAAGTTGACGACCGCCACGAGATCATCGAGGAGGTGGGGACGACCGAAGCGGAAGCGATCGAGGTCGGCGGAATCTTCCATCAGGTATCCCAGGAGTTACGTGCCGCCGGATACACCGCCGCGGAAGTCGAGGCTGGACTTGGCGTACTCGAGGGAATGACGACCGGTGCGGGTGAGACGCTCGGCGGCGTCCTGGCGATCTACGACGATCCGCACGTGATCGTCGAAGCGGCGAAGGCAGTTCCCGAGGCCGTCGAGAACTTCGACGAGATTATCGAGGCGTTGCCCGCGGCGATCGAAGACCAACAGCAGTTCAACAACCCCCACGATCCCGGTGACCAGTACTACGACGACTTCCGGTACGGCTGGTACCAGGGCTACTTCTTCTGGTTCGTCGTCGAGCTGGCGGTTCCGGCCGGGGAAGCCGGGAAGGCGCTCAAGAGCACCGACTCGCCCGCAGAATCACCGGTGGCGCTGTCACTGAATTTCGTTCTCTCGAGTACGAAACTGGTACGTCGAATCCGGACACGGTATTTTGCGACTCGAGCCACTACTTCTTGTTGTGTGATGTCAATGAGCACACAAGAGACCGCAGACGAGGAAAGCGAGACGACACCAGCGCGACGGGCGTTACTCGGCGCAGTCGGGGCGGCAACGGGACTGACGGCACTAACGGGGACGGGCACGGCACAGGGCGATGGAACGGTCCAGACACGGGGGTGTAGCGACGCCGAACTAACCCCGGACGACTGGTCGACCGGCGCGATCACGGTCCAAGACTGTTCGGGCACCGGGGGGCAGATCGATGTCAGCGTCACCGGCAGCGTTTCCGAACAACGATACGTCTCGTCGACGGCTCCCCTGCCCTCGAGTGGGACACTGACCGTGCCAGCGGGCGGCCGGGAAACCCTGTGGTTTACCGGCCGACTCTCACGGCTGTCGTGTTCGAACGACGCGCTCAACGTCGGCGTCGTCAACCGTGGCTGAGGGTCGACAGCGATTCGTCGCAGTCCGTTTTTTTACAGTTCGAGCGTGTAGACGACCTCTCGGCGCTCCTCGTCGCCGATTTCGACGGTGCCCTCGCCAGTCTGTTCGAACCCCTGTTCTTCGTAGAATCGCTGGCCACCTTCGTTCGACGCGAGGTCGATCGCACGCATTCGCGCCATATTGAAGTCCTGTAGGTCCTCACGAAGCCGTTCGTGCAGCGCCGTACCGATCCCCTCACCCTGGTGGTCGGGATGGACCGAGAGCCGGAGCACGTCGCCTTCGTTCTGGGTGACGACGCCGTGGGTGAAGCCGACGACGTCACCGTCTTTCTCCGCAACCAGGAACGCGGTGCCCGGCTCCGAGAGCGCCAACTCGAGGGCCTCGTCGCCGTACCACTCGTCGACGGTCGTATCGATCGTCTCGGCCTCGAGTTCGTCGTAGGTATCATGCCAGGTCTCGCGGGCGACGGTTCGGATCGCCTCGCGGTCGTCGAGCGTGGCTGGTCGGATCTCCATACTGCCCGCTCCACCGTCGAGTGATAAAGTGGTATCACCTCACAGTGTTATACTGTCGACCCTCGGTAGACGCGACCGGGTCAAACCCTATATTTCGAGCGTGTAGACTGCCTCATCGTAGTTCTCGCCCTCGATTTCGACCTCGCCGGTGTCGGTCTGTTCGAAGCCCAGTCCCTCATAGAAGTTGCGGCTGGCGTCGTTGAACGCGAAGTCGAACGACCGAATCCGGTCGGCGTCGTAGGCCTCGAGTTGCTCGATCAGGCGTTCGTGGAGGTCGCTACCGACTCCCTCGCCCTGACAGTCCGGATCGACGTACATCCGGAGGATGTCGGCCGTCTCACCCTGCGCGACCGCATGTGTAAAGCCGACAATTTCGTCGTCGATTTCGACGACGAGGACGACCGTGCCGGGTGCCTCGAGCGGCATCGAGTCGCCGGTGTACCAGTTGTCGACCGTACGGTCGATCATGTCGGCCTCGAGTTCGTCGTACGTATCGTGCCACGTTTTGCGGGCGACGGCTTTGATCGCCTCGAAATCCTCGGCGTCCGCCGGTCGAATATTCATATTAATGATTTGGAATAGCGGACATAAAGTGACTTCGGCTGTGGCATCGACTGCCAACGGCTCGTCTCGTGCGGGGATTACACCTGAACGTCGAAGCCGCTGTCACGGAGTAAGTCGGGGACGCGATCGCGGTGGTCGCCCTGCAGTTCGATCCGGTTGTCGTCGATCGTCCCGCCCGTTCCGAGCGCCTGCTTCAGTGCCGACGCCGTCGATTTGAGCTCCGACTTAGAAAGGTCGAATCCCTCAACGATCGTCACCGGCTTGTCGTACCGACGCCGCTCCATCCGGATCGACAGGCGCTGTTCGGCTGTCTCGAGGTCGCCCTGACTGTCGAGTTCGTCGAGCAGATCCTCGAGTTCGTCGTCTTCGTTTGACATGAAATGACGTACGACGCCAACGAGAATAGTACTGTCCCTGCGGTGTGACGGCTACAGTCGCGACTTGATCGTCTCGGCTGTCCGCTCACCGACACCCGTGACGCTCTGTAAGTCCTCGAGGCTCGCCTCCCGGACGTTTTCGACGCTCCCGAACCGGCCCAACAGCCGCTTTCTCGTTTCGGGGCCAACACCAGGGACGTCGTCCAAAACCGTCGTCACCTCGTCGCGGATCGTCTGGTGGTACTGCACCGCAAAGCGGTGGGCCTCGTCACGCACCCGTTGGAGCAGATGCAGGTGCGGTGCATCACTCGGCCATGAAAACTGGCGGTTGGGCGTAATGACTCGCTCTTCGGCTTTCGCCAGCGCGATTGCGGGCACGTCCCAGCCCACCTCGGCCAGCGCCTCGCGAGCGGCCGCGAGTTGGCCCTCGCCGCCGTCGATCACCAGCAGGTCGGGGTCAGGGCGATCGTCTCGCCCCTCGACAGCACGGCGGGCACGCCACCCGAGCAACGCGCGCATATTGTCGTAGTCGTCGTTCTGATCGGTCAACTTCTTCCGCCGGTAGTCGCTTTTCTCGGCGCTGCCCTCGACGAAGGTGACGTCGCTACCGACCGCCGCGGTGCCCTGGGCGTGGCTCACGTCGAATCCCTCGATCCGACGGGCCGACTCGAGTTCGAGGGCGTCGGCGAGCAGCCCACACTCGTCGCGGCCGCCGACGTTCCGCCGAGCGTTCTTGAGCGCTAACTCGACGAGTTTGGCCTCCCGTCCCGCGCCGGGCACCCGAACTGAGATTCCTTCGGCCTCGAGCCATGCTTCGACCTCATCGTCCCCGTGGCGTTCGGGTAACAGGAGTGCGTCGGGGAGGTCGCGTTCGGCGTAGTACTGGACGATAAAGGCTGCGAGAACGGCTGAAACGCCGCCGTCAGCATCATATCCCGTCCGAGCCGTGTCGGCGCTCGGTGCCTCGAGTGTGTGTCGGTCCCGGTTGACCAGTTTTCCGCGTTCGGCACGCAGCCGCGCGACGGTCGCGTCTTCGCCCTCGATGGCAACGCCGAGGACGTCGACGCTGCGCTCGTCGCCGACCGACTGGACCGCTTCGCCACCCGCGCCGTGGAACGCCTCGACGGTCTCGAGTCGGTCCCGACAGTTCGCCGCGCGCTCGAACTGCTGGTTCTGGGCGGCAGCTTCCATCTCCCGACGCAGTGGGTCCGCGAGGATTCCGGTCTCGCCCTCGAGGAAGCGCTTGACGGCAGTCACGTCTTCGGCGTAGCTCTCGAGGTCGATCTCTCGGGTACACGGGGCGGTACAGAGGCCCATCTCGTAGTCCAGACAGGGCCGATCACGGCCCGCGTACTTGTGGTCCGAACAGCCGCGGATGCCGTAGGTTTCCCGCAGTGCCTTCACTACAGTCTCGACCTGGCCTTTGTTCGTATACGGGCCGAAGACGGTCGCGGCTCCGTCCGAGTCGCGTTGTGCCTCACTATCCGGATCGCGAGTGATCTCGATCTGCGGGGCCTCGTGGGCCGTCAGCTGGACCATCGGATACGACTTGTCGTCTTTGAGCCGGACGTTGTACCGGGGCTGGTGGCGCTTGATCAGGTTCGCCTCGAGCAACAGCGCCTGCGTCTCGGTGTCGGTGACGGCAATCTCGATCCCATCGGCACGCTTGACCATGCGACGGATCCGCGCGCTGCGTGGGTCAGCATAGGAGCGAACCCGATTCCGAAGATCGACGGCTTTTCCGACATAGAGGGTCGTCTCCTCGGCCCGGAACTGGTAGACCCCCGGCTCACGTGGCAACGACCCGGCTCGCTCGCGAACCCTGTCGGCGTTCATCGGCGGCCCTAGGGCCGCGAGGACTTTCAGCCTGACTCCTCGACAGCGGCCGCGGTGTCGGTGGCGTCGGACGCCGATTCGGGCCCGATCACGTCCTCGAGTGTTTCCGGCCGTCCGGCCTCGAGGTCGGCGTCGGTAACCGGGACCTGGATGTCGTCGTCACCGCTGATTCGGAGCACGAGCTGGCGTGAGCGCGACCTGACATAGCGGATGAAGATCACAGCGGCGACGAGCACCAGGGCGACACCACCGGCGAGGAGGGAGAGATCGAACACGGTCAGCAGCGTTTCGACGACCTCGAGGGCGCTCGCAGCGATTCCCGAGAGACCGCCACCATCGAGGGCAACGCCACCGACGGCGGCGGCCAGGTTGGTCGTCGTCGCCACCAGCAGGAGACCGGTTCCGAACAACAGAACGATCGTCATCCAGAGCAACTGTCCCGGCGCGCTCTCGACGTCGACGGAGACGCGTGTGACGTTTGGCCGGTCGGCGTGGCGGTACTTCGACCCGTCGCCACCGTGTCGAAACACCAGAACTCGGTGGTTCGTGACAACGACCGTCGCGGCCTCGAGGGCGACGCGTTGCTGTTCCCGTTCGCCATCAAACAACAGTTCGTCGACGTTCTCGGTCCAAGAACCCCCCATCGTACTCGGTCGTTGTGACCAACCGGCAAGTAACTCGCGGCGGCCATCACTACCTGCGAACGCGAGACGGTACATTCTCGGTCGTCAATCCACAAGGGCCAGCCATGAGTGACTCGACGGTGCAGTGCTGGCTCGTCGAACGCGAGTTCGGCGACCGGGACTTCGTGACGATCGTCTATGCGACGCCCGACGGCTCGCGCTACCAGCAACGACAGCGCTCGTCGACGGCGCTGCGCACCGGTCCAAAGGTCACGGCAGCCACGGAAATTCCCGAGGACGACCTCGAGCCAGTAGTCGACGAAGACATCCGAGAGCGCTACGCGACCGAGGTCGAACGGACCGCCGAACGATACGATCCGGACGACCCAATATAGGATTTGTTCATCCAATCCTGTTGGTATATTATCATGGCGAAGTAACAACTCTTATCGGTGAACGCCATGACCACACAGCTATGCCAGCTATCAGTGTTGATACGCTGACCAAATCCTATGGTCAGACGCTCGCGCTCTCAGACCTCTCTTTCGAGGTCGAGGAGGGCGAAGTGTTCGGCTTCCTTGGTCCCAACGGCGCCGGCAAGTCAACGACGATCAACGTGATCCTCGATTTCATCCGGCCCACTGCTGGACAGGTAACGGTGCTTGGGCTTGATGCCCAGGCCCACAGCCGCGAGATCCGCTCGCGAACCGGTGTCCTCCCCGAAGGCGTCGAAACGTACGACCGACTGACGGCCCGCCAACATCTCGAGTTCGCCATCGACTCGAAAGGAGCCGACGACGACCCCGAGGAACTGCTCGAGCGCGTCGGCCTCCGCGACGCCATCGACAAAAAGGCCGGCGGCTACTCGAAAGGGATGTCCCAGCGGCTCATGCTCGCAATGGCGCTCGTCGGCGAGCCCGAACTGCTGATTCTGGACGAGCCCTCCACCGGCCTCGACCCCAACGGCGCTCGCGAGATGCGCGAGATCGTCCGCGAGGAAAGCGCCCGCGGCGCAACGGTGTTTTTCTCGAGTCACATCATGGAACAGGTCGAAGCGGTCTGTGATCGGGTCGGCATTCTGCGCGACGGCGAGATGGTCGCCATCGACACCGTCGCCGGACTGCGCGACTCCGTCGACGGCGGGACGAGCCTCCGAGTCACGGTCGACCGGATCGACGACGACGCGCTCCAGGCAGTGCGATCGCTTCCCGACGTCGGCGGCGCCACCGTCGAGGGACAGAACCCGCCAACGCTCGTCGTGCAGGTCGACGGCTCGAAAACGACTGTCCTCTCGACGCTCGAGGATCGAGGCATCGAGGTCCAGGATTTCTCGACGCGTGAGGCCACCCTCGAGGACGTCTTCCAGTCATACACGACGGATACCGGGACGGGGGTGGAAGCGCGATGAGCACCGACACTGCGACCGGAAGCTCGGAAACGACCTCGCCCTCGAGTTCGATCAACCTCGAGAGCGTCCGTGCGATCGCAAGAAAAGACTTCCAGGATGCGGTCCGTTCGTGGATGTTCTGGGGACTGAGTCTCTTCTTTTTCGTGTTGCTGGTCGCGGTCACGGGGACAATCTCGTACTTCGGTGAGGATATCGCAGCGGAGGGTGCGACGACGGAAGCACTCGTCCTCTTTGTCAGCCAGATCACACGGCTCGTAATTCCGCTGATTGCGCTGATTTTGGGCTGGAAAGCGATCGCCGGCGAGCGTGAGACGGGCAGCATCAAAATCCTGCTCTCGTTGCCCCACTCCCGCAAGGACGTCCTGCTCGGAAAGCTGCTCGGCCGGTCGGCCGTGCTCTCGGTTTCGCTAGTCGTCGGCTTCGCGCTTGCCGCTATTATCGTCGCGGCGCTGCTCGGGAGTTTCGATATCGTCGACTACGTGAGCCTGCTCGTAATGGCGATCATCTACGGCCTTGCCTACACGAGCATCGCCGTCGCACTGTCGTCGATCACGCGGTCGACGACGATCGCCGGCGCGGCGATGTTCGGCGTCTTCATCCTGTTTTACATCGTCTGGAACGCGCTTCAGACCGTCTTCCAGGTCCTGATGAACCGCGGCACGATCGACGGTGTGAGCTACACACAGGAGGTCGCCGGACCGGATGGAACGGCACAGCAGATGACGATGGACCGACTCCCCGACTGGGCGTTGTTCATCGATATGATCGATCCAGGAAACGCGTTCCAGAACGCGATCACAGTCCTCAGTTCGACCGGCGGCAGCGAACTTGGCACGTCCTATCCGGACGCCTGGTTCGCTAACGGCGTGCCGTTTTACCTCGAGAACTGGTTCTCCTTCGTGATCTTGCTGCTCTGGATCGTCGTCCCGATGGCCATCGCGCTCTACCGGTTCGACCGCGTCGACCTCTGATCGAGGTTCGTCGCGCTTTCACTGCGATTCCGTTATCCGTTTCGTTTTATCGTGAGTCCGTGTTTCTCGCCATCACCCACCGCAGTGTCCATCAATACTGACGACACTCCGTGAGAACGGGCCGGTCGTTTAGGTGTCAGCCGGTCGTAGCCGGGTCAATGACTGACTGCATCTTTTACGGCGGCAAAGGCGGCGTCGGGAAAACGACCTGTGCGGCGGCCACCGGCGTTCGGCTCGCCGACGCTGGCCAGAAGACGCTCGTCGTTTCGACGGATCCCGCTCATTCGCTATCGGATTCGCTCGAGGTCGACCTTGGAAGCGAGCCACAACGACTCGAGGGCGGCGGGGAGAGCGAGTCGGGCGGGCTGTGGGCCGTCGAGGTTGATCCCGAGACACAGCAAGAACGGTACGAAAAGCTGGCCCAGGCGTTAGCCAAAGATCTCCGCAGCGCCGGCATCAGACTCGGAGACGAGGAAGTCGAGCGAATATTCGCCTCGGGTGCGCCGGCCGGCAGCGACGAACTCGCGGCGTTGGATCTACTCGTCGAGTACGTCGATAGTGAGGTGTGGGACATCGTCGTCTTCGACACCGCCCCGACGGGGCACACGCTCCGGCTGTTCGACATGCCGGAGGCAATCGGGCCGGCACTCGAGACGCTCCAGTCACTTCGTGGGCAGGCCCAGCGGATCGGCACCGCGGCCAAGTCGGCAGTGTTCGGGCCGATGTCGATGATGACCGGGCGCAGCGACGACGAAGAGGAAAGCCTCGAGGCGTTTCAGGCTCGCCTCGAGCGCGCCCGGGAACTGCTCGTCGATCCCGAGCGCACCGAGTTTCGCGTCGTGCTCATCCCCGAGAAGATGGCCATCGCCGAATCCGAACGCCTCGTCGAGACGCTTCGTCAAAACGGCGTTCGCGTCGACCAACTCGTCGTCAACCAGGTGCTCGAGGACCCGGACGACGACTGTTCGCGCTGCCAGTCCCGATACGAGCGCCACGAGAAACGGCTCACGGAGATCCACAACACGTTTCCCGACCTCGAGGTCGTCACACTCCCCGAACGCGAGGGCGAAGTGCAGGGACTCGAGGCAGTGGGGGCGATCGCCGCCGAACTCCCGGCGTAGGGGGTCGGCGATCGCTCGCAGCGTCGGTCACGTGTGTTCGTCTCACGCTTTCTTTCCGCAAATCGCGTAGGCTAAGTATCCACCCCCACTTCCACCGGAAGTGGTGAGACTGCCGTCAATGCGCTGGCGATATCGGGACACCGTCCTCGCGCTGTGTACGCTTGCGTTCTTCGTCACGATGGTGGGACGGCTGGCGATCAGCCCCGTGCTTCCCGAGATCGTCGAGACGTTTTCCGTCTCGAACGCAGTCGTCGGGCTCTCACTGTCTGGAATGTGGCTTGCATACGGTCTTGCCCAGTATCCAAGCGGCGTTCTCGCGGATCGGTACGGCGAGCGGCTGGTCATCCTCGTCGCCGTCGGCGGATCGGCACTGGCCGCATTGGCCGTGTCGATCGCGCCCGTATTCGGGTTGTTTTTCCTCTCGACGATCCTGCTCGGTGCGGTCGCAGGACTTCATTACAGCGTCGCGACGACGTTGCTCGCCCGAACCTACGACAACGTCGGCACCGCGGTCGGCGTCCACAACTCTGGGGCGACAGTCGCCGGTCTCCTCACGCCCGTCGTCGTCGCGTGGATCGCGGTTCGATTCGGGTGGCGACTCGCAGTCGCCGTCATCGCGTTAGTCGGGATTCCGTCTGCAGTGCTGTTCGCCTGGAAAGTCCGTCCGACCGAGCCTCGCCGTCCGGAGACGCCGCTTCGAGAGCGCTTCCAGCTCGGGCCGATCAGTGAGCTGCTCAGCCGGCCACCGATCGCGTTCACGCTCGTCATCGCCATCGTCGGCGAGTTCGCCTGGCAGGGAACCGCCTCGTTCCTGCCGACGTTTCTCATCGAACACCGCGGCCTCTCGACAACGCTTGCGGGCGTGTTCTTCTCCGTGTACTTCGTCGTCCAGGGCGTTGCCCAGATCGGCGTCGGGGCCGTCTCCGATCGAATCGGCCGGGACCGCGCACTCGCCGGCTGTATGCTCGCCGGCGTCGTCGGGTTCGGACTCCTCGTCACGGCAGCCGGGCTCCCGTCGATTATCATTGGCGTCACACTCGTCGGAATCGCCATGAGCTTCGGCTCGGCACTCATGCCCAGGTTCTTACGCGAACTCTCGGCTGAAGAGCAAAACGCCGGCTTCGGCCTCGTTCGCACCGTCTACATGATCGTCGCCTCGCTTGGCTCCGTGGTCGTCGGACTGCTCGCGGATCTGTTCGGCTGGACTGTTGCCTTCGGCTTTCTCGCGGCGTCGCTGGCCGCCATCGTGCTCGCCCTCGCGATCAACTCGGCGTTCAAACTTGGGTACTGACCTCGAGGACCGGGCCAGCTGACTCAGCCGATCTTACTCGAGGTCGATGCCCTGCTCCTCGAGCAACTCGCGAAATTCGTCCTCGTCGATGATCGGCACGTCGTTCGCCGCCGCGTCGTCGCGTTTCGTCTGGCCAGGGTTCTCGCCGACGACGAGATAATCGGTGTTTCCCGAGACGCTGCCCGTTGCGTTCGCCCCGTGGGCTTCGACGATGTCCTGGGCCTCGCCTCGAGTGATGCCCTCGAGCGAGCCCGTAAAGACGACGGTGAGTCCCTCGAGGGCGTCGCCGCCATGCTCGGGGTCGGATTCCTGCGGGGAGACGTGCTCGAGCAGGTCGTCGACGGCCGCAGCGTTGGCCTCGCTCGCGAAGAAGTCGTGGATCTGCCCCGCGACGGTCTCGCCGACGTCGTCGACGCCCTCGAGTCGTTCGGGGTCGGTTTTGGCGGCCTCGCGAACCGCCTCGAAAGAGCCGAACTCACGGGCGAGTTCGCGGGCCGTCGTCGGGCCGACGTGAGGGATCCCCAGCGCGGAGAGGAAGTCGGCGAGTGGGGGCTCGCGGCTGGCCTCAATCTCCGATAAGAGGTTCTCGGCGCTGGTCTCACCCCAGCCCTCGAGTTCCGTGAGCTCGTCGCGCTCGAGTTTGTATAGGTCCGCGACGGACTCGAGCAAGCTCGCATCCACGAGCTGGCGGACGCTCTTCTCGCCGAGTCCCTCGAGGTCGAGGCCGTCGTCGCTCGCGTAGTACTCGATCGAGCGCCGAAGCTGGGCGTCACACGCCAGCCCACCCGTACAGAACGCCATCGGTCCGTCGCGTTCGATGGCGCTGTCACAGACGGGACAGTGCTTGGGGAGTTCGTAGTGGCCCTCGCTGTCTTTCTCGACGACCTCCTCGACGTAGGGGATGACATCGCCGGCCCGCTGGACACGAACCGTGTCGCCGACGTTGACGTTCTTTTCGGCGATCTCCTCGGGATTGTGGAGGCTGGCCCGCGAGACCGTCACACCGCCGACGTCGACCGGCTCGAGCAAGGCGACGGGCGTCACTCGCCCCGTCCGCCCGATCTGGACCGCCACGTCGGCGATCGGTGTGATCTCTGCTCGAGCAGGAAACTTGTACGCGTACGCGTAACGGTCGTGGCGAGCGGTCCGACCCAGCTCCTCGCGGGCCTCGCGGTCGTCGACCTTGATCACGGTGCCGTCGATCTCGTAGTTCAGGTCGTCACGGACCTCGAGCATGCGATCACGGTAGTCGATTGCGCCCTCGATCGAGTCGACCACTTCGACGCGGTCGTTCACTCGCAGGCCGAACTCGGGAAAGCGCTCGAGTTCCTCGCGATGGCTCGCTTCGAGCTCGCTCGCCTCGAGCACGTCGAAGAAGAAGACCTCGAGCGGGCGGTCGGCGACGATACTCGGATCGAGTTGGCGGATCGTCCCAGCAGTCGCGTTTCGGGGGTTCGCAAACGGCTCCTCGCCGCGTTCGATGCGCTCGCGGTTGTGGGCCTGAAAGGCGTCTTTCGGCATGTAGACCTCGCCCCGGACGGCGAGGAAGTCGGGACGGTCGCCGTGGAGTCGCTGGGGTACCGAGCCGATGGTGCGGGCGTTGGCCGTTACGTCGTCGCCCTCGCGACCGTCGCCGCGGGTGACGGCACGCTCGAGGCGACCGTCTTCGTAAATGAACGCCATCGAGACGCCGTCGAACTTGGGCTCGCAAACGTAGTCGACCGCCCCGACCTCGCGGCGAACGCGGTCGTCAAACTCCCGGACGTCATCGGCCCCGCCGCTCGCGTCGATCGAGAGCATCGGCGCGACGTGTTCGACCGTGTCGAACGACTCGAGCGGCTCGCCGCCGACGCTTCTGGTAGGGCTATCTGGATGGGAGAGGTCAAAGGCGTCCTCGAGGTCCTGCAGCCGCGTAAAGAGCGCGTCGTAGGTTCGATCGGCGATTATCGGATCGTTCTCGACGTAGTATCGGCGGTCGTGTTCGCGGATGGCCGCGCGGAGGTGTTCGACCTGTTCACGGGCCGCTTCCTCAGAGAGTTCCTCGAGTGGCTCGAACTCGGTCGGCGGGTTCCGGAGATACGGGTTGTCTTCGTCTACGGTCGCGTCGCCAGCGGGCATTCGTGCTCGAGGGTTTCGTCCCGGGCCCGTTAACAGTACTGCAGTCACCCGACCCGTTCGGGACGGTTGTCTCGAGCGTCGAAGCGACCTGGCGATCGGGGCCGCGAAATCGACTCGGAACTTCGACCCGCGGATGGCGTCATGAGTGCCTTATCCCCACGGGCTGTCGCCGAGTTCGGCGCGAACCATCGGCCCGACCGCAACGCGACAGTCAGCTTGCGCCATGGCGATACACAACAGGACGTAGCCGTCCGCTCGCTCGTGCTCTGTCAGGGCCTCGGGCTGGCGTCGGTAGTCAAACGCCGCGGCGGCGTCGATCGACCCGCTCTCTTCCGACGGTTCAGCGTCGGAGTCATCCTCGTCGACCGAGCGGAGTCGGCCCACACAGGCCGTACAGGTCCCCTTTCGGCAGTCATAGGGTAATCGAACGCCGTCCCGCAGGGCCGCCTCGAGCACCGTCTCTCGAGGCTCGACCGTCACGGTATCGCGTCGGCCGTCCGGCCACTCGAGTGTCACCTCGTGACCCGTCATCGTCCGGTTCTCGTTCGCAGTTGTTCGTACAGGAGCGCCACACCTGGTTCTAGGACGGACAGCGAGAAAAGGCTGTGCGCACCGCTCACTTCCAGGGGTTGTCGACCAGTTCGGACTGCACCTGCGAGCCAACGGCGACCCGACAGGCCGTCTCGGGCGTCGCGATACACAGAAGCACGTACCCGTTGTCGCGGTGTCGAGGTTTCAACGCCCGCGGCTCGCGTCGGTACGCGAACGCGTCCGTGACGTCGAACACATCCTCGACTGTGTCCGCGTCGACACTCGCCGTTTCGTCGACCGCGAGCAGTCGCCCGACACAGGTTCCACACGCGCCGGTTCGACAGCCGTACGGCAACGGCGCGTCCGCTTGTCGAGTCGCCTCGAGCACCGTCTCGCGCTCATCGATGTCGATCGTCCGCGTCGGACCGCCGATCCACTCGAGGGTGACATCGTAGCTTGCCATTCGGAGCTACTGCCAGACGTCGCTCGTACAGTCGCCGTCGGGCCACCTGATCTCGTGGGCGCGGGCCGGCCCCGCTGGGCACTCGCCCCAGTCGACGAGGAAGTCCTCGTCCAACTCGAGCGTGCCGTTTCGCGGGTCGACATCGGCTTTCAGCATCACCGAACCGCGCTCGCCTTCCTCGGGATAGAACTGCTCGTCCCACGTGGAAAACAGCGAGGTGGTCCAGTAGAGGCGCTCGCCGTCCAGCGAGAGTTGCAGCATCTGCGGGCCGGCGGAGAGGTCGCGGCCCTGGACTTCCTGGATCTCGCCGAAGGTGCCGCCGACCGAGAGCGAATCGGCCCGGCGTGGGTTCGCGGGATCCGAGATGTCGTACATCCAGACCTCGCCGTGGAGCCAGTTCGAGCCGAACAGATACCGGTCGTCCATCGAGATCAGGATGTCAGTCGTCAGGCCCGGGACCGGCATATCCCAGTCGGGGTGCTCGCGGGCCTCGAAGTCGATCACCTTCTCTGCGCGGTACTCGCCTGCATCCGAATCATACCAGAAGTGGAACATATTCGAGGAGAGTGCGGTTCCCACGAACCCATGGGTCGACTCGGGTGTGTGGAGAAACCGCACCTCGAGCGGGATCTGCCCTTCCTCACCGAGATCGATGGTCTGCTCGACGGTGCCGTGCTCCCAGTCCCAGAAGTGGATTTGCTGCCCGTAGTTGCCCGCCTCGACGTCCTCGAGGTCGAACCCAGGGTAGTACGTCTTCGGCGCGGCCCACTCGGTCGAGACCATCACGTTCTGGCGCGGCTGGTACCAGTAGTCGTAGTTCATCTCGATCTCGTCCGGTGGCTCCCATCGGCCCTCGATCTCGAACTCGTCGTTGAGCTCGAGAAAGCCACCCGGCAACTCGCCGTCGGCGTCCCCGAGCATGCTGATCAGGATTTGACCGTCCGGCACGCAGTGGACCGTATGCGGTGCCGAGAGGTCGTACTCGAAGACGTCCTCGGGTTCGATCACCTCGACCAGTTCGGGATTTCGCCGGTCTTTCGTGTCGATCACGTGGATTCGCGACGAGCGCTGTCCGGGAACGATCAGATGTCTTCGCTCGAGACCCTCGACGTGACACGATGAGGAACAGGCGTTCCACCCGAAATGATGGAGTTCGTCGCCGCGGTTTGGCATCTCGACGCGGTCGATGATCTCACAGTACGTCTCCGAGTCGGGATCGAGGTCGACGACGGCGACGAAATCGGGTTCGTCGATGTCGGTGCCGGTGTAGAGACTCATCACATAGGCGAGTTCCTCTCGGCCGCCCGCTTCGATCGCGGCCTGGGGCGACGCATAGCCGGGGCCACCGTGGTGGTCGTGGTCGTGATCGTGATCCGGTCCCGCTCCCGAACCACTCGTGTTAGCATCACTCATGTTTTTGCCTACCACGAACTTGGGGATAAGTCTAACAGGAGGCGTACTCGTTCGGGCCAGTCAGTTCGAGCGACAGTCTGGCCTCATCTCACACTTGATACAGACTGCTGGAATCACGTACCGGCGATAACCGATCCCGTCTCTGGTGATCGGTACAGCAGACCGTATGAAACGCGATGCAAGCCAAAGCCGTCGTGCAACGGGACTGCGCAGTCACACAGCGGCCACGACAGTGCTGACAGTTCGACAGTCGATCACGGCTAAACAATACCCAGTACTTTACCCGCCCGAGTCCGTACGACGGGGTAGATGGGACAGGGAACAGAGTTCGGGTTGGTCGACCTCGAGGACGTCGAGACGCCGGGCGACGAATGGGAGGAGATCGACGTTTCAGAGACCGAGGCCGACCGGATCGCCCGCAAGCGCGATCGGAAGTTCGAGCAGTTCGAGGAGCGGATCAAAGACGCAGACCAGTTCAAAGTCGAACAATCGGTGTTCGACGATGCGACACTGGCGGCGCTGTACAAGCTCGTCCAGGACGGCTACGTCGAGGCCTTCGGCGGCCCGCTCTCGACGGGCAAAGAGGCCAACGTCTATCTCGCGCAGGGAGACGACCGCGAGGTCGCCGTCAAGATCTACCGGATCAACGCCTCGAACTTCCGGCAGATGCGCGACTATCTCGAGGGCGACCCCCGTTTCGAAGGGCTTGGCGGGAAGAAAAAAGACGTCGTGCTCGCCTGGACGAAAAAGGAGTTGGCGAACTTAGAGCGGGCGAAAGCGGCTGGTGTCCGTGTGCCGGAACCGATCGCCACCGAACGCAACGTGCTGGTCATGGAGTACATCGGCACCGAGGACGGCCGGGCGAAACGCCTCGGCGAAGTCCACATCGAGAACCCCCAGACGGCCTACGAGGTCATGCGTGAGTATATGCGCCGGCTCTACTCGGCCGGGCTGATCCACGGCGACCTCAGTGAGTACAACGTCGTCTTCGATGCACGCGAGGGCCAACTCGTGATCATCGACCTCGGCCAGGCCGTGACGGTCCACCACCCCAACAGCCGCGAGTTCTTAGAGCGCGACTGCCGAAACGTGGCGAGTTTCTTCTCACGACAAGGACTCGAGGTCAGCGAAGACGACCTCCTCGAGTTCGTTACGGACCCGGAGCCGGATCCGTCTCGTAGCTGAGGGCTGCCCGTCGGAAGCCACCACGCCCGAACGGCTTAGTGGCTTGCCACCGCGAGCCATGGTATGCAGATCGGGATCATTTCCGACACCCACGACAACGTCACGGCGATCGAACGCGCAGTCGAGATTTTCGACGAAGAGGGCGTCGAGGTCGTTATTCATTGTGGCGACTTCATCGCGCCGTTGATGATCGGCTACTTCAGCGAGTTCGAACTTCATGGCGTGCTCGGAAACAACGACGGCGACGCCGCAACGCTCCAGTCGGCGTTCGACGCGCTGGGGGGCGAAAGCGAACTGCACGGCCGATTCGCAAGCCTCGAGTTCGACGGGCTCTCGTTTGCCGTCCTCCACGGCGAGTCCAAAGCAGAGGTCGAGGCGATCACAGCCGGTGAGACGTTCGATTTCGTCTGTTACGGCCACCACCACGAGCGAGAGCTGTCGGAAGACGGCCGGACGACGGTTCTCAACCCCGGCGCACACGTCCTGCCGGGTTCTGCGGCCGACCGAACGGTCGCGATCGTGGAGACGCGTTCGGAGACGGTTCGATTCCGATCGGTCGAACCGTAGCCGGTCCCGCGAGCGAGACGGACTGCTGGCGTCACGTCCTGCCGATCACTGACCTCGCGCTGGTGATCGGGACAGCAGATCGTATGGCGCCGTGGCGGTGTGTGTCCGTCACTCGCAGGGGTTTCGGTTCGGACCAAGGTCTTAACCTCACCCAGCCAGTATCGTGGATATATGCAACACGTGAAGATTCCGCAGGACCGTATTGGCGTTCTTATCGGCGAAGGAGGCGAGACGATGCGCGAAATCGAGGCGGAAGCCGAGGTTCGACTCGACATCGATTCCGAGAACGGCTCCGTCGCCATCGACAGCGTTGGCGACCCCGTGCGCGGTCTCAAAGCCCCTGATATCGTCCGTGCGATCGGTCGTGGCTTCGCGCCCGAAGCGGCACTGCGACTGCTCGAGGACGAGATGATGATGTTCGACCTCGTCGACATCGATGCCGCTGCACGAAACAAAAACGACATGAAACGCAAGAAAGGCCGACTCATCGGCGAGGGCGGTCGCACACGCGAACTCATGGAAGAACTGACGGGTGCTGACGTCGTCATCTACGGCTCGACACTCGGCACGATCGGCACGCCACAGCAGGTCGACATCGTCCGCACCGCAGCCGAGATGATCCTCGATGGCGCCCCACACGGCACTGTCTACTCGTTCCTCGAGGACAAACACAACGAGATGAAACACAAAGGGATGGAGTACCACCGGTTCCCCGGCGGCCAGTCCTGATCGAACACCGACCGAACTCGCACACCTCACTCGACGCAGTACGCTCTTTTCTCGGGCAGTTGACGGCGTGTCTGAACGCAGACTCGTTCTCGATTGGTCGTCGGAAATGCATCGAGTGGTGACAGGAGTCGGCCGGACACTGGACAACTCCTTTCATGCTCACCGTCCTCTCGATCGCGTTCGCTTCGATCGTGCTCTACCTGCTGCGCCCCGCTCCCGAACGATCGCGGGGGATCACGGAGTACATCCCCGAGTCCGAACTGCTCGAGACCAGCACCGGCGGCGGTGACCTGAAAGCCGATGCCGAGGAGTCGACGCGCTCAACCTCAACGTCGTCAACTTCGCGTTCCTGATGGCCGGTATCGAGATCAAAGCCCGCGAGATGTTCGGCTACGCCATCGCTATGCTGGTGTTGCTCATCCCGTTCCTCGCGGTCATGCTCTACGTCGTGCCGTACTAACTCGACACACCTGACCACCGGCACTGATTCGGACGAGTTCGCCGGTTCCACGATATTCACATCGCTCGACCAACGATATCGATCGATCTCTCGCAATGAATCGTCCCTACTACGGCTGGATCGTCGTCATCGCCTGTTTTCTCGGGTCGTTCGTCGTTTTCGGCCTCTCCTACTCCTTCGGCGTCTTTCTCGAGCAGATGGCGACTGATTTCGAGCGCTCTCGTGGCGTGACGACGATCGCCTTCGGCGTGCAGACACTGCTGCTCTACGTTGGCGCGGTTCTCGTCGGCGTCTTCGTCGATCGACTCGGCACGCGGCGAATGCTCGCCATCGGGACGGTCGTGCTCTGTCTCGGCTTGCTCTGGACCAGTGTGGCGACGACGTGGCTCACGGTCGTCCTCGCCTATGGTGTCGTCACGGGGATCGGGATGAGCATCGTCTACGTCGTGGCGTACGCGACAGTGCCGCGCTGGTTCGACCGACGTGCAGGGTTTGCCGGCGGCGTCGCCTCTGCCGGTCTCGGTGCGGGGATGCTCGTCGTCGCGCCGGCGGCGACCGCGCTCATCGAGCGTGTCGGCTGGCGTTCGTCGTTTCTCGTGTTAGCCGGCGTCGTCGCCGCCCTGTTGCTTGTCGCGACGCTGCTGATCAGAGACGAACCCACGACGGAGCCGATTCCAGCCGGGGAGTTCGCCGAGCCTCGAGCGCTCGAGGCGAGGACGAACGGCGGTCGAGAGGACGGCAGTGAGCAGCCATCTCTGAGAGAGCAGTTCGTCGACATCTACGCCGTGGCGCGGTCGCCATCGTTCGGGCTGGTCTTCGTCGGCTGGATACTGGTCTACACGACGATGTACATCGTCTTCGTCCACCTCGTCGTCTACGCCTCCGATATCGGACTCTCTCGAGCCGCCGGCGCAACCGCACTCGCAGTTATCGGTGGTGCAAACGCAGTCGGCCGAGTGGGGATCGGCTACGTGTCGGATTACGTCGGTCGCGTTCGCGTCTTCGCCGGCTGTTCGATACTGATGGGCGTATCGACGCTCACCTTGCCGGCGATCGAGACGACGACCGCGCTCATCGCGTTCGCGCTCGTGTTCGGTCTCGCCTACGGCGGGAACGGCGCGCTGCTCGCACCGTTGACCAGTGATCTGTTCGGTCGGAAGAACCTGAACGCGGTGTTCGGACTTATTTCGGGGGCCTTTGCTCTCTCCGGGCTCACTGCGCCGTTTCTCGCTGGTGTCGGATACGACGTGCTCGGAACATACACCCCCGCGTTCGCCAGCGCCGGGCTGGCCGCCATCGTCGGTGCCGCGGCGATCATCGCCGCCAAGCGACTCGAGGGGGCGTGAAGCAATGATTTCTGGTAGTGGCGGAACGTCGCCTCGAGCGAGTTGCTCGCCGCCGATTTGCGTCGCGGGAGGAACGAAGAATAATATAAATACCAGGCGAAGCGCTCGGGTGGAACGACCGGAGTGGGGCCTCGTACAGTGATTTGACCCGACAATTCTCGAAAGGCTTATATAGAATCACAAACAATCCTTCGCTTGACTATGGCACAACAGCAGATGGGCAACCAGCCCCTTATCGTTCTCTCGGAGGACAGCCAGCGGACATCCGGCAAAGACGCACAATCGATGAACGTACAGGCCGGCAAGGCCGTCGCCGAGTCCGTACGGACCACGCTCGGTCCAAAGGGGATGGACAAGATGCTCGTCGATTCGACGGGCAACGTCATCGTCACGAACGACGGTGTCACCCTGCTCTCGGAGATGGAGATCGATCACCCCGCAGCCGACATGATCGTCGAAGTCGCCGAGACCCAGGAGGACGAAGTCGGCGACGGTACCACCAGCGCCGTCGTTATTTCGGGCGAACTGCTCAGCCAGGCCGAGGACCTCTTAGAGCAGGACATCCACGCGACCACGCTCGCACAGGGGTATCGACAGGCCGCCGAAGAGGCCACCGAGGCCCTCGAGGACATCGCCATCGACGTCGAAGCCGACGATGACGAGGTCCTCCAGCAGATCGCCGCTACCGCGATGACTGGCAAAGGCGCAGAGAGCGCCCGCGACCTGCTCGCCCAGCTGGTCGTCGACGCCGTCCAGTCGGTCGCTGACGACGAGGGTGTCGACACGGACAACATCAAAGTCGAGAAGGTCGTCGGCGGCTCGATCGAGAACTCCGAACTCGTCGAAGGCGTCATCGTCGACAAAGAGCGCGTCTCCGACAGCATGCCGTACTTCGCCGAGGACGCGAACGTCGCGATCGTCGACGGTGCCCTCGAGATCAAAGAGACCGAGATCGACGCCGAGGTCAACGTCACCGACCCAGACCAGCTCGAGCAGTTCCTCGAACAGGAAGAGGCCCAGCTGCGCGAGATGGCCGAGCAGGTCGCCGACGTCGGCGCTGACGTCGTCTTCGTCGACGGCGGCATCGATGACATGGCCCAGCACTACCTCGCACAGGAAGGCATCATCGCCGTCCGCCGCGTCAAATCCAGCGACCAGGGCCAACTCGCCCGCGCAACCGGCGCAACGCCGGTCTCGAGCGTCGACGATCTGACCGAGGACGACCTCGGCTTCGCCGGCAGCGTCGCCCAGAAGGAGATCGCTGGCGACCAGCGCATCTTCGTCGAGGACGTCGAGGACGCAAAGGCCGTCACCCTCATCCTCCGCGGTGGCACCGAGCACGTCATCGACGAGGTCGACCGTGCGATCGAAGACTCCCTTGGCGTCGTCCGCACGACCCTCGAGGACGGCAAGGTCGTCGCCGGCGGCGGCGCACCCGAAGTCGAGCTCTCGCTCGCCCTGCGTGACTACGCCGACTCCGTCGGTGGCCGCGAACAGCTCGCCGTCGAGGCCTTCGCAGACGCCCTCGAGGTCATCCCACGCACCCTCGCAGAGAACGCGGGACTCGATCCCATCGACTCGCTGGTCGAACTGCGTGCCGACCACGACGGTGGCGAGACCACGTCCGGTCTCGACGCCTACACTGGCGACACGATCGACATGGCCGAGGAAGGCGTCTACGAGCCGCTTCGCGTGAAGACCCAGGCTATCGAATCCGCCACGGAAGCCGCAGTCATGCTGCTCCGTATCGACGACGTCATCGCCGCCGGCGACCTCGCAGTTGCTGACGACGACGGTGACGAAGAGATGCCACCAGGCGGTGGCATGGGCGGCGGCATGGGCGGTATGGGCGGCGGCATGGGCGGCATGATGTAAGCGGGATTCGAAAGATCTCGACTATTCGAGCGGGGAACGACGTAACTCGCTCGCCGAACCCAGAAAGCCTCTCAGCTCCCCTGCGGGTCCGGCACCCGGCCCTTGCGGTGGGAGCCCCGTACTACCGCTCGAGCGCCAATCGAGTCGGCCCACGTCGCGGTTCGTCGTCGCTTCCGACTTGAGTCCGCTCCTGCACTCGAGTCACCGACCGCGGCGACCGATTGTTTTGTTCGTGATTCGACGCGCTTCGAGTGTCATCGTTCTACACACGTGGAGGCATCGCTGTCGAAAGTGATGATATTCGATCCATCTAAGTAGTCGCTCGCAATATTCGCCACCATGCAGACGCTTCTCTTGGACAGCAGTGATGTTGACGAACACGCCGCGCTTGCAGACGTCATCGACGCGGTCGAACAGGCCTTCGGGGCGTTCGAACGCGGCGACACACAGATGCCCGCGAAATCCTATATTGATCTGCCCCAGTACAACGGCGATTTCCGGTCGATGCCAGCGTATTTAACGACCGACGAGTGGGACGCCGCCGGGCTGAAATGGGTCAACGTCCACCCGGACAACCCCGCCGAGTACGACCTGCCGACCGTACTGGGGACGATGATTTACTCCGACCCGGAGACCGCGTTCCCGCTGGCCATCATGGACGGAACGATGCTCACGATGAAACGCACCGGCGCAGCGGCAGCCGTTGCCACCGACTATCTGGCCGTTGCGGACGCCACGACGCTCGGCATCGTCGGCGCAGGCGTCCAGTCGTACACTCAACTCGAGGCGATCAGTGAGATCCGACCGATCGAAGAGGTCGTCGTCGCTGACCTCGACGAGGACCGCATCGAGCGATTCATCGAGGCGTTCGGCGACGAATTCGACGTCCGCGCCGGCTCGATTTCGGAGGCTGGCCACTGCGACGTGCTTTCGACGGTGACGCCGGTCGAAGACCCGATCGTCGGCCTCGAGGACGTTGGCGACCACACCCACGTCAACGCCATCGGTGCCGACGCGGAGGGGAAACACGAACTCGCCGACGAGTTGCTGCAAGCAGCGCGGATCGTCATCGACGATCACGAGCAGTGTACTCACTCCGGCGAGATCAACGTCCCCTACCACGAGGGCGTGTTGACCGACGACGACATCCACGGCGAGATCGGCGAACTCGTCGTTGGCACGAAAGACGGCCGGACAGCCGACATCGGCGTCACGGTCTTCGATTCGACTGGACTCGCGATTCAAGACGTCGCCGCGGCCCACGTCGTCTACGAGAACGCCCGCGCCGATGGCGACGGCTATGACTTCAGCCTGATCGATACCGACCGGTAGACGCGTCGTTGCGGACCCACCGGTCGAAAAACGAACACGAGGCTGGGTCAGTCGTCCGCGTCGGACACGCACGGCTGGTCGGTCTCGCGTCCAACCGCCGTCTCAGTTCGAACAGGAGCGACTACGACGCTCACAGCCGTCGGGGAATCGACCCTGTCATCGAGAGTTCACTGCAGTAGTACGCGACCGGGTCAGCCATCGGCTCCGGGAGTTCGTGTGCCTCGAGCATAGAATTGTCGTGGATTGTGACGTCAGCGGGCTGCAACGGCCAGCGCTCGTGTGCGATTTCGCCGGTCAGAACACCCCGGTGTTCGGCAGCGTAAAAGCGACGTCGTTCGGTGAGCCAGTGAGCGAGCGTCCCCGGTTCTGGCCTGAACACGTCACCGTTGGGACGGTACGTCGCCGAGAACCGCGCGGGCGTTCGTTCAACGTGAAAGCGTGGTCGAGCGCCAGCCCCGGTCTGTCCTCGCGTACTCGAGAACGAGACGGTCTCGCCGTCGGTGCTGACCCGCATATGGGCGTGGTAGACCGGCAACCGGGTTGTGCGACCGACTGCGGCGGCGATCAGCGGGCTTCCGACGTCAATACTGAAAAAGAACAGGCCGGGATCGCCGCGATAGCGGACGTACGTCCGGACGTTGAGTTCGGCGACCGCCGTTCGGAGGGCTGGTGGCGTCCCACGGATGCCGACGTTCGTGAGCACGAACGGGAGTACGCTCACCCAGGCGTCGCCGTTTCGCGTCTCGAGTGTCAACTGCTCAGGAACGTGCGATCGAAGCGCGTCGGGGTCGACCGGCCAGTTGATGAACAGGCCGTCGCGCCACGTCATCGACGCGATGTGGGGTGCCATCGGCGACGAGCCGTCGCCAAACGTCCAGCGAAACGGGTCCGTGCGCGTGCGCGTTTGTGCCCGTCTCCGTGTCTGTCGGGTGTGCTGATCAGTCATCCGTGAGCGCCAGCCACGTGGCCGTATCAGACGACACGATGGACAGCAGTATAAATCAGACAGTCGCCTGTCAGAACCGATGGGAGTTTCGTCGGCACACTGCCGGACGGGTGGAGCACGGGAGTCGACCAGCAGCACGGACCACTGCCACTCGTGACAGGGGCCGTCTCTGCTGTCGTTAGTCGTCGATCTCGATCGCTGGCCGGCCGGGTTCGGCGTTTTTGAGGACACCGTCATCGACGGCGTCGGCACGAACGACCGACACTGGTGCGTCGAACTCGCGTTCGATCAGCCACGCGGCTGACTCGAGGGCGTCGTGTTCGTCATCAGGGTCGAGCGTCATCGACAGCGCTTCGCGTTCGGCCTGCAGATCCTGCCCGTAGCTGGCGGCGGCGTCGCCCTGTTCGCGGATATGTGACTCGCCCATGAGCTCGCCGATCAGGTTGGGAGCGTCGCTCTCGATGGCGATCTCGAGCGCGTCGTACTTCCAGCCGGGAGCGATGACAACGTCGATCGCCTGCGGGTCGTCGATGCCAGCGACGTCGATGATCTGACGAACGTCCTCGCGCGTGTTCTCGACCAGCTGACGGCGTTTCGCGACGTAATCGTAATCGACGTCGGCGGTCGGCCACTCGGCGTCGACGACGAAGCCATCGTTGCCGAGTGCGTCGTGAAGCTCCTCGGCCAGATGCGGGGCGACGGGCGCGAGCAGTCGAACGACGGCCGACAGCCCACGTTCGTAGGTGTCGGCGTGGGGCTCGGTGGAGTCCGCATACTGGCGCAGCGTCCGCACCAGATCCTGCGTTTCCCGCAGTGCCCGGTTGAACGTCAGCTCGTCGTACTCCTCGGTGGCGATCGCGACCGTGGCGTCGATCTCGCTTGCGACGTAGCTGGCGATCGCGTCATCGTCGCCGTCAGGTTCGTTCGCGGTGTACTCCGCGACCATTTCCCGCAGTCGGGTGAGGAAGGCGTACGTCGAGCGAACTCCTTCTTCACTCCAGTCGAAGTCCCGCTCGGGCTGGGCGGCCTGCATCATGAACAGCCGCGCGGTGTCCGCGCCGTACTCCTCGACGATCCGCTGGGGTGAGACGACGTTGCCCTTCGACTTGGACATCTTCTCGCCCTCGAGTTGGACCATTCCCTGTGCGAGCAGGTTCGTGAACGGCTCGCGGTGCTCGAGTCCTTCGTTGTCGGCGATGACCTTGGTGAAGAAACGCGAGTACAGCAGGTGCATCACGGCGTGTTCGATGCCGCCGACGTACTGGTCGACGGGCATCCAGTCGTTGGCCTGCTCGAGATCGAACGGAACGTCCTCGCGGTCGGGAGAGATATAGCGAAGGAAGTACCACGAGGAGTCGACGAATGTGTCCATCGTGTCGGTCTCGCGGGTCGCCTCGCCACCACACTCGGGACAGGTTGTCTGTTTCCACTCCTCGGCGGCCTCGAGTGGGTTCTTCGTCGTGTTGATAAACTCGGGCAACTCGACCGGCAGCTCCTCATCGGGGACCGTGACGGCGCCACAGTCGTCACAGTGGACGACCGGGATCGGGGTTCCCCAGTAGCGCTGGCGGGAGATCCCCCAGTCGCGAAGCTGGTACTGGGTGGCCTCCTCGGCGCTCTCGATGGCTTCGGTCAGGCGCTCGCGAGCGGTCTCGCTGTCGAGGCCGCTGTACTCGCCGGAGTTGACGAGCACGCCGTCGTCGGTGAACGCTTCTTCGCTGACGTCAGGTGCGTCGGGAACCGTCTCGCCGTCCCAGTCGTCGGGTTTAGGGGCGATAACGGGCTCGATATCGACGCCCATCTTCTCGGCGAAGGCGTGGTCGCGGTCGTCGTGGCCAGGGACGGCCATCAACGCGCCCGTCCCGACATCCGAGAGGACGAAGTCGGCGACGTAGACGGGAATCTCCTCGCCGGTGACGGGATTCGTCGCGGTCAGTCCTGTCTCGACGCCGTTCGGTTCGTCGCCGTCGGGGTCTGCCTCGTGCTCGATGAACTGCCACACGTCGTCGTCTTCCTCGGCGAGTTCCTCGCTGATCGGGTGATCTGGCGCGAGTGCGAAGAACGTCGCCCCGAAGATCGTGTCGACCCGGGTCGTGAAGGCCTCGACCGAGCCGTAGCCTTCGAGAGTGAACTCCAGTTCGGTCCCGTACTGGCGACCGATCCAGTTGCGCTGCATCTGACGGACCGAGTTCGGCCATCCTTCCAGATCGTCAATGTCCTCGAGCAACTCGTCTGCGTACTCGGTGATCTTCAGGAACCACTGCTCGAGTTCGCGCGTCTCGACGGGGGTGTCACAGCGCCAGCAGAGTTCGTCGTCGCCTTCGACCTGTTCGTCGGCCAGGACGGTCTCACACTCGGGACACCAGTTGACTTCGGCGTCGCGGCGCTCGACGAGATCCTCCTCATGGAACCGGGAGAAGAGCCACTGGTTCCACTTGTAGTACTCAGGCGTACAGGTCGCGATTTCGCGATCCCAGTCGTAGCCAAAGCCCATCGACTCCATCTGGTCACGCATCGTATCGATGCAGTCAAACGTCCAGTCACGCGGGTTCGTATCGCGTTCTTTGGCGGCGTTTTCGGCTGGGAGGCCGAACGCGTCCCACCCCATCGGGTGGAGCACCTCATCCCCGGTCATCCGACGGTAGCGAGCGTAGGCGTCCGTAATCGTGTAGTTTCGGACGTGGCCCATGTGGAGTTTGCCCGACGGGTACGGGTACATTCCGAGCACGTACGTCGGATCGTCGACGTCGTCGGGCGTCCGATAGGCGTCTTCGTCGTCCCACGCCTCCTGCCAGCGTCGTTCGACCGCTGCATGGTCGTATCCCGTCTCACTCATTGCTGTGTAGACATCCGAACTCGCTCCTTATAATGACTGCGAGGCGACTATCGCCGCCGCAGACGGATCGACACGGTGTGCACAACAGCACAGAGAAGGCCACGGAGGCGAACTACGACAGGATGAGGACGAACGTCCACAAACCGGACAAAATACACGTAGAGGCGCTGTACCGCCGAAACCTTTGATAGTCGTGGCGGCATATCCGTCCTGATGAGCCAAGAGCGATTCACCACTGACATCGACACTGCACTGGCCGACGAACTCGTGAGTATCGCCCGGACAGGGCTTGGCGATGAGCTTCGGAGTGTCATCTACTTTACACCGTCTGAATTCGATATCCTCTATGTCAGACAGGGTATCTACCACTCCCACGCAGATGCACGACGTGCCAAATCACCGCTCGTGGATCTCGAGTCCGTCGGCTTTGTAGAAGCACCCGTCCGAAGCGCACTTTCGGCGACTGACGGCAATTCGGAACTCGGGCCGTACTCGTTTACGATTCGGGTTCACGACGACGGGTTCGTCGTCAGAAAACTCGTCGGCGACGTCGGCGTCCTCCTGACGACCGACAGTATGGATATTACGGCGTTCAGCGATGGGGCAACTGCGATCGAACGGCACCTGAGCGAGCGGTAGATGGCGGCTGCCGGGGAGCGACCGACACGGTTTGGTTGGGCTGGCTACTCGATATCGATCTCTCTGGAGGTCTCGCCGGTTGTGACTTTCGGGAGTCGAACCGTCAACACCCCGTTCTCGTGGCCTGCCGTGATCGACTCCTCCTCGACGGGTTCGGGCAGCCGGATCCGACGACTCACCGACGTTCGGGTCCGCTCGCGTCGAAGGTAGCGGTCACCCTCGTGTGCGTGGTCGTCCTCGCGTTCGGCGTCGAGGCGGAGGGTTCCCTCCGAGAGCGTCAGTTCGATGTCGTCGGTCTCGTAGCCCGGCAGATCGGCCGTGACGACGTACTCCTCGTCGGTTTCGACGACGTTGACCGGGACGGAGCCGGGAACCTGCAGCCCGCCGCTGGTCATCCCCTCTTCGACCTGCTTGCTCACGCGGTCGAGCATCTCTTCGATTTCCTCGAACGGATTTCCTCGCATACGCAGATCTACGACCTCGAGTGGGATAAATTCTGCCCGCCCCTCGAGGTCAAAACGGAACTCGAGAACGTTACTCCGGCAGCGTCACCAGTCCGTCATCGATCGCCTCGAGAAGCACGTCACGCGCGTGGCCGTCTGGGTCGACGTTCTCGTAGACGGTCTGGACCTCGCCGTCGGCGAGGAAAAACGTCGTCCGCTTGGTCACACCGCTGTCCCGCAGGTCGACGTCGAACGCGTCGGCGATCTCGGCGTCGGGGTCGGCCAGCAGATCGAACTCGAGGCCCTCCTGTTCGCAGAACGACTGGTGTGAGTCGACGTCGTCGATCGAGACGCCGTAGACGTCGACGCCGGCATCCTGATAGGTCTCGCGCTCGCGCTGGAACTGGTTGGCTTCGATCGTACAGCCGGGGGTGTCGTCTTTCGGGTAGAAGTAGACGACTGTGGGCTCGTCGAACTCGAGAGTCACTGCCTCGCCGTCTTGAGTCGGTGCAGTCACGGTCGGAGCGTCGTCGCCTGCAGTGAGTGGCATGGTCGTACTCCCGCAAGATGGGGAAAAACAGTTTCCGATCTCCGTGGGAGATCCCGGCCAGGCGCTGGCTCGGTCGCTCAACGCTACCCGACGACGTGTTCAGTGTCGTACGAACCCAGCCGACGGACCCAGCCCTTCTCTGCCAGCTCCTCTAAGTCCTCGATCGCTTCTTTCGTCCGCGCCTCGTAGAGGCCGGCCTCGATATCGATGTGGAAGACGTAGTCGCCCAGTCGCTGGCCGCTGGGACGGGATTCGACCCGCGTCAAGTTGATATCGCGGTCGGCAAAGGGCTCGAGCAGTTCGAGCAACAGGCCAGGGTAGTTCGCGTTCGGGTAGACGACGAGCGTGGATTTGCCGCCGCCTTTCGAGCGCTCTTCAGCGGGTGCAAGCGCGAAGAATCGCGTCGCGTTCGAGTCCTGATCCTGGATGTCCTCAGCGAGCACTTCGATGCCGTTACCGCCGTTGTCGGGGTGGCCGATACCCGCGACGGACGGATCTTCGCGGGCGAACTCGACACCCTGTGCCGTGCTCGCGACGGCCTCGAGCGTGGCGTCGGGATACTCGCGGTCGAGATAGGAGCGACACTGCGCCAGCGCCTGGGAGTGACTGGCGATCGTCTCGAACTCCGGCCCCTGAGCGAGCAAGGCGTGTCGAATCGGCGTGACGATCTCGCGGACGACGGCGACGTCGTACTCCGCGAGCGCATCGAGGCTCTCCGTGACGCTGCCTTCGATGCTGTTTTCGATCGGAATGACACCGCGATCGTGCTCGCCGCGGGCAACGGCGTCGACGATGGCCGTCACCGACTGGCGGAAATCGATCTCGTCGCCGTTGGCGATCGCCGTGGCTGCCCGGTGTGAGTACGTTCCTTCGGGACCAAGCGTAACTGCAGTCATTGGGTTGTGATACCGGGGACGGCATCAAAAGACCTCGGGTCCGGCAAGCCGGAGCGGGCGGGCTCGAGCCATCGGTTTGTCCCACCCCCACCGGCGGTGGATCAGGCTGTCGCTGTTACGATGGCGTCCTCGTACTCACCGACAGCAGCGAGAACCGTGTCCCGATCGTCGGCGTCGATCTCGAACTCCTCGAGGGTCGACTCGAGGTGGGTAACGATTGCATCGAAGTCGGGTTTCGTGATCTCGAGGCCGTCGTGTGCGGCTGCCATGTCAGCACCCGTGTAATCGACGGGACCGCCCGCAACCGCACTGAGAAACTGGGTCTGGTGGGCCTGCTGTCGTTGCATGTCGACGTCGTTGAAGTAGTGTGCAACTCGTTCGTCCGCAACGACGCGGTCGTAGAATCGGTCGACAACCGCCGCAATGGCCTCTTGGCCGCCGAGTCGATCGTAGAGTGTGTTCGACATCTAAACCAATCTACCAGTGTCGATTACATAAAATTCCTGTCGAACATGTTTTCGAAACTGAAACTCGTCGCCGTGATGGGTGACTGGCGTCCGATAAGCGTGCGCTTTTCATACCCCAAGCGCAGACTCATGGCTATGAGAACGCGCGGGACGTTGCGATTGGCGACACGGGGGTCCACGCTTGCCCGGCGGCAAGCCTCACTGGTACAGGAGGCGCTGGAGGATCGACGCTACGAGGTCGAACTCGTAACCGTCGACACCACGGGCGACCAGATCAAAGACGAACTGATCCACCGACTGGGAAAAACCGGCGCGTTCGTCCGTGAGCTCGACGAACGCGTCCTTGAGGGCGACCTCGACGGGGCGATCCACTCGATGAAGGATATGCCGACCGAACAGCCCACAGAACTGGTGACCGCCGGGGTGCCCGAACGCGGGCCACCGGGTGATCTGCTCATCACGCCCGACGGTGCGACGCTCGAGGAGTTGCCCGAGGGCGCAACCGTCGGCACCTCGAGTCTGCGACGGCGGGCCCAACTACTCTCTGAGCGCCCCGACCTCGAGGTCGAGCCGCTGCGCGGGAACGTCGATACGCGCCTCGAGAAGTTGCTCGCGCCCGCACTGCAGACCGAACACCAGGAACGGACGGAAGCGGACAAAGAGCGCAAGGGGAACACCGGAAACGAGAATTTCGAGCCTGAGTTTGACCAGACCACTGACGAATGGTTCGACGGACTTACCGAGCTCGAAAAGCAGGCGCTGGGCCGCGAGATCGAGACCGAGTACGACGCGATCGTGCTCGCTCAGGCCGGCCTCGAGCGGAGTGGCCTCGACCACTACGTCGACGCCTACGAGCTGCCGACATCGACGTTCGTCCCGGCACCGGGGCAGGGAGCGCTCGCAGTGACTGCGATCGACGGCGAAACGGCTCGTGATATCCAGTCCGCGATCGATCACCCACGCAGTCGCGTCGAGACGACAGTCGAGCGAACGGTCCTCGCGGAGCTGGGTGGGGGCTGTATTGCGCCAGTCGGCATCTACGCGGTCGTCCAGGGCGAACACGTCCATGCGACGGTCACCGTTTTCGACCAAGACGGTGAGCAGTCGGTGACCGGAAGCCGAGATCTGCCGATCGAACGCCACGCGGAGGCCGCTCGCGAGTTCGCCCGCGATCTAGCAGACCGTGGTGCAGCGGACCTGATCGAGCAAGCCCGCATGGAGAGCGACGCTGACGACGAAGAGACACAAGAGGGGGCGTAGATGCCCGCGTCGGATGAACCCGGTGTGGAAGACGAGACAACCCACACCGAACTCGGCACCGTCTATCTCGTCGGGAGCGGCCCTGGCGACCCCGAGTTACTGACCGTCAAAGCCCAGCGTCTGCTCGAGGACGCCGACATCGTGCTTCACGACAAGCTCCCGGGTCCGGAGATCATCGACATGGTTCCCGAAGCGAACCGTCAAGACGTCGGCAAGCGCGCTCACGGCAATCGGACGCCACAGTCTGAGATCAACGAACGACTGGTCGCACTCGCTCGCGACGGACAGAACGTCGTTCGACTCAAGGGCGGCGACTCGTTCGTTTTCGGCCGCGGCGGCGAGGAAGCCGAATATCTCGCCGCCCACGGGATTCCCTTCGAGGTCGTTCCCGGGATCACGTCGGCGATCGCCGCCCCCGCAGTCGCTGGCATTCCGGTGACCCACCGCGATCACGCCTCCTCGGTCTCCTTTGTCACCGGCCACGAAGACCCTACCAAACCGGAGTCGGCCGTCGACTGGGAGGCGCTGGCCACCGCCGGCGGCACGATCATCGTGTTGATGGGTGTCACACGGCTGCCCGAGTACACGGCGGCGCTGACCGAGGGCGGTATGGCCCCCGAAACGCCGGCCGCACTCGTCGAACGCGGCACGTGGCCGACTCAACAGGTCGCGACGGGCACCCTCGAGACCATCGTCGACGTCCGCGATGCAAACGACATCTCGCCGCCCGCGGTAACGATCATCGGCGGCGTCGCCAGCACTCGCGAATCAGTCGTCGAGTTCCTTCGGAACGACTACGACGACGCAACCGAGGATATGAACCACGAGCCACGATGAGTGACACACCCACCGTCGCTGTCTTCCGCCCGGACGACGACCGACTTGCCGATGCCGTCTCCCTGCTCGAGGAACTCGGCGCGACTCCCGTCGCCGATCCGATGCTGGAAGTCGACCCAACCGACGCGACACCCAGAACCGACGCCGACTATGTGATTCTCACGAGCAAGACCGGCGCGGAGCTCGTCTCCGCGGCCGGCTGGGAGCCCGGCGATGCCACCGTCTGTGCCATTGGCCCCGCAACCGCCGACGCGCTTTCCGATGCAGGATACACTGTCGACATCGTTCCCGAGGAGTACACCTCGAGTGGCCTCGTCGCCACCCTCGAGGGTGATGTCGACGGCGCACGCATCGAGGTCGCTCGCAGCGACCACGGCAGCCCGGTGTTGCTCGAGGGACTCGAGGATGCAGGTGCGTACGTCCACGAAACGATCCTCTACCGACTGGTCCGTCCCGCGGACAGCGGTGGGTCAGCCGAGTTGGCCGCCGAAGGTGGCCTCGACGCCGCCTGCTTTACGTCATCGCTGACCGCCGAACACTTCCTCGAGGCCGCCGCCACACGGGGCGTTCGCGAGGAAACACTCGCAGGACTCACCGATGTCACGGTCGGTGTCATCGGCGAGCCGACGGCCGAGACCGCTGACACACTGGGGATCGACGTCGACGTCGTCCCCGAGGAGGCTACGTTCGGCGCACTCGCGCGCGAAACGCTCGAGGCCGCCCGGGCGACTCGCGAATAGACAGGGCTCGTTCGGGTTGCACAGCCGAGCGAATGTGTGTTATTTTCTTACAACCAGCGCTCGCAAGCTGTGCCCTCACGCTCGCTCGAGCCTACGCATCACCTACCAATGGCTGTCGCAACGCCGCTCACGCGGAGGCTCGATCCGCCAGCGTCCATCGAGCTCCGCGTCGCGTTTTTCATCCTCTGGAGTATCGACACGGTTGCCGCGACGCTGTTCTTTCTCGTTCCGTACGCAACCGAACTCAACCCTGTCACCGTCTTTTTCTACGGGCTGTTTGGCCTGCCCGGCGTCGTGCTCGCGGCGGTCTGTTATGCCGGGGTCGTGGTCGTAATCGGCCACGTCCTTTCGGAGCCACTCGACGTTCGGTTCGTCGTCAGCGTCGTCCTCCTGTACGTCGTGTTTGCAGCGAACAACATCGTCCTGTTGCTCGCTCGTGAACCACCGCATGAACTCCTCGGGCTGTAGCGACGGGACTCGAGTGACGCCGGAGCCAGACCGCAGCTTTATGAGCGAAGCCGGCCCAACGATAGCTCGATGGCTGGGCCGATCCCCGAACTCGAAGACTGTGCGACACGCTGTGCAACGCGGCTCTGTGCAGCCGACCGCGTCCTGTTGGCCTCACATATCGACGCCGACGGGCTGACCAGCGCTGCGATCGCCGCCCAGGCACTCGAGCGGGCACGGATCCCCTTCGAAACGGTCTTCGAAAAACAACTCGATGAAGACGCGATCGCCGACATTGCGGCCACGGAGTACGAAACAGTCCTCTTTACGGACTTCGGGAGCGGCCAACTCGATATTATCAGCGAGTACGAAGCCGACAGCGCGTTTACCCCCGTCATCGCAGACCACCACCAGCCGGCCACGGTCGACGACGACGGCGAGTCGGTCCGTATCGAGACCGACTATCACCTCAACCCGTTGTTGTTCGGCATCAACGGCGCTTCAGAACTTTCGGGTGCCGGCGCAAGCTACGTCCTCGCACGCGCACTCGCCGCGGTCGCAGACCAGCAGCCGGACCAGCCGGTCGCGACCGATGGCGGAACAACCACTGCTGCCCGCTCGGACAACCGTGATCTCGCCGCGCTCGCCGTCGTCGGCGCTGTCGGCGACATGCAGGCCTCTGGCGGTGAACTCCACGGCGCGAACGCAAAAATCGTCGCCGAAGGCGTCGATGCCGGCGTTCTCGAGACCGGCAAGGATCTCGCGCTCTACGGCAAACAGACCCGCCCCCTGCCGAAACTGCTCGAGTACGCAACCGACGTCCACATTCCCGGCATCTCGAACGATAAAAACGGCGCGCTGCGCTTTCTGGACGAACTCGATCTCGAGTTGAAACGCGACGGCGAGTGGCGCCGGTGGGCTGGCCTCACAAACGACGAAAAACAGACCGTCGCCAGCGCACTCGTCAAGCGGGCCGTCTCGAGTGGCGTCCCCGCGACAAAGATCGACGGGCTCGTCAGCACGGCGTATGTCCTCCCCAACGAACCCGTCGGCACCGAGTTACGGGATGCAAGCGAGTTCTCGACACTGCTCAACGCGACCGCCCGCTACGAGCGCGCTGACGTTGGTCTTGGGGTTTGCCTCGGGGACCGGGGCGACGCGCTCGAGCGGGCTCGAAAGCTCCTTCGCGATCACCGGCGCAACCTCTCGGAAGGGATCGACCTGGTCACACAAGAGGGTGTCACGCACGAGGATACCTTCCAGTGGTTTCACGCGGACGATCGCATCCGTGAGACGATCGTTGGCATCGTCGCCGGGATGGCGATGGGAAACCAGGGAATCAGTCGATCGAAGCCGATCATCGCGTTCGCTGACAAGGATGATGAGCACGTCAAAGTCTCGGCCCGTGGCACCCACAGTCTCGTCCGAGAAGGGCTCGATCTCTCCATCGTCGTTGGCGAGGCCGCACGCGCCGTCGGCGGCGACGGCGGCGGTCACGACGTCGCTGCCGGTGCGACGGTTCCGAAGGGGGCCGAAGCAGAGTTCATCGAACGCGCCGACGAAATCATCGCCGAGCAACTCTCCTGAGCCGGTTATCTCGAGCGGTCCATCGACGCCGGAACTGTCGGAATGAGGGGCGCCCGCGAGGTCAGCAGGTACGTGGATTTACGAACGGCCCCCTTGGCGTACTGGACCGTGCTCTTGTGGATCGGGGTTCGCTTTCCTCGGATCTGGGTGCGACCCTCGAGAATGGCATCGACGAGGTCGTCGCCATCGATATTTGCTTTCGTCGGGTTCGAAGCGTTGGGACTGACGAGAATCTCGGTGTAGGCTTTACCGACGTTTGGGAGGTAGTGGGCATCGCTCGCGCCGATCTCGGGATAGTCACGTCGCCGGGCGAACGTCCGGGCCCGACGGTTTCGGTAGCCAGTAAAGACCATCGAGTTGTAGGTCTCGATCGCGTCGGCATCTTTGATATGACGTTTGCGGACGCCATGGCGGCTCCGTTGGAATGGATGTGGCACGATAGCGATCCCGCCCAGTTCACGGACGGTTTCAACGGTTTGCATGAACGGCTGACCCGGATCCGGTCGTTGTTCGACACCGATTGCCAGCAGATGGCCGTGTCGAGTCGAGACCTCGACACCAGGAATACCCACCAGTCCGTACTCCGGTGCGAGTGCTGCGGCGCGAAGTGACTCGCCGATTTCGTCGTGGTCAGTGATAACGACTCCATCGAGGCCGATATCGGCTGCGTGCTCTAGGATGAGTTCGATCGGTTCGTGACCGTCGTATGAATCATCCGAGTGGACGTGGAAGTCGATAGCAAATGGGATCTGAGATGTCATAGGACCATGTCAGGTGGCGTCTGTGAGTATCCATTCCGCTGATGGAAGTGTGACATCCTCCCACGACTAACGTCGTGGGCTTCCCACGCCCGTTGCGCTGGTTTAGGAACTTACGTTTACGACCCGACACGCCGATGGGAGTGCCACGTCCCCGTTACTCCTATCCTATACAGGACTCGGAGGTATCTGATTGTTTAACATCGGTTGGATTGTCCGAAGGCTTACTTTTTGATGAGGCAAACACCAAGTCAACTGCCAGTTTTCGGACAGTTAATCGCGATGGGCTATCATCGCAACGACAATCGCTAATACGTAGTTTGGGCACTCATACTTTACGGTTTCAACGTTTGAGAACCGTGCGGCGATTCATCCCACGACTGAAGTCGTGGGTTTTCCCGCCTAATTCGGATAAGCGCTCCGCTGGTGGTCGCCCGGGAACAGCCCTAATTCAATATCGCATTATACACTTTATTAGCTTCGTGTTTCGATGCTGGCACGCAACTTCTGACGGCGGTAATCAGTTGTTTGCTACACTAATAGCATGTTGACGACTACGTGTGTGCCCCGACTCACCTTATCGGTGAGAGGGTATCAGGAACGACATCTGAAAGCCGAACCTGCTCGAGCACATCCCGTATCTCCCCGGGACCGGCCGGCTCGTCGACACGCTCGTGTACGTGGTGCATACACTCGAGCATGCCCTTGATTGCGGCCTGGCGAGTCGAGACACGGCCGATCGCTTCGGCGACCGACTGATCGGCAAGGAAGTACCGATAGCGAAGTTCCCAACAGCGGCTGAGGCCGAGTCCGGGGTGTGATCGGTCAGCAGCAGTCCGATCCGCAACGAGCTCGAGCGGTGGCTGGCTGTGACGATACGAAAACTGTCCGTCACAGCAGTTAGCAGGCCCCCATCCGGGAGGGAGTTTGTCACGTGGGATTGGGGGATAATCAGGGGACATGTAGCGTCTTGAGGAGCGTCGACAGAGTGTTGGTTCCGCTTGCGTACGCATCGTCCGTATGTAGGTGGCCCATACTGAGTCAACGGGCTGATAGTACCAACGGAATGGGGAATACGGGCAACCGATCGTCCGACTTTTGTCGTCGCTTGCCGTCCGCTCGAGTATGGTAGAGTTCGATCCCGAGAAATTCGAAGACAAGTACGCCAACTACTTTCCCGAACTCCAGCAGGCGTACAAGAACGCGTTCAACTGCATGAACGACAACTACGACTCCGAGCTCGTCCACGCGATCGACCAGCAGGTGCTCAACGAGAGCGAACCCTTCTACGAGGGGGATGGTGAGTTCCGAATCGAACTACCCGACGATCCGTACGGACGGCTTTCGGGCGTGGTCGTCGAAGAAGAGCGATTTGAGCAGGTCCTCGAGCGCCACGTCGTGGAGATTGAAACCGAACTCGAGCGGATCTTCGGATTTAACTAACGACAGCCGGCACAAGCCGCCATCACTGTCGGCGAGCGACTGCGGATGACGGAAGGTTTAGGGGCGCGCACACCCAAGGGTGGCCCATGAGTACCGAGACCCAAAACGACGGGGACGACCTCGAGGAGCGCGTCGCGAACTTCCTGCGGCGAAACTTCCCGCAGATTCAGATGCACGGTGGCAGCGCGGCGATTCAGGATCTCGACCGCGAGTCCGGTGAGGTCAGTATCGCACTCGGTGGCGCCTGCAGTGGCTGTGGTATCTCGCCGATGACGATTCAGGCGATCAAGAGCCGAATGGTCAAAGAGATCCCCGAGATCGAAAAAGTCCACGCACACACCGGCGGCGAGGGTGGCGGCGACGACATGGGTGGTATGAGCCCATCCTTCCCCGGCGAAACCGTCGACGACGACGGCGAAGCGGACGAAGGCCCCGAAGCTCCGTTCTAACGTTTTCGAGCACTGATACTGTTGTTTGGTACGTCGGCCAGCAGTGCCACTCCCGGCTGCATCGGCGAGTCCGAAAGCGAGTCAGCGCACGCCAACGCCACGTTCCCACGTCCGCACCAGCGTCGTGAGGATCCGGTTCGTCGGAACCTCGAGATCCTGCTGGGCGGCCCGGTCGACCACGTAGCCGTTGATCGCGTCGATCTCGGTGCGGCGCTCTGTGAGGATGTCCTGACGCATCGAGGACGTGTTCGCGGCCGTATCGGTCGCGACGGACTCCATGCTAGCGATAGCCGCTCGATTCGAGAGCGAGACGGTACACGAGCGAGCGATCCGCGCGGTCTCGCGGGCCGCCGCCCGTGCGAGGGCGTCTGCCGGCGGCTCGAGGACGGCTCCGTTTTCGATATTCGTCAGCGCTGTGATGGCGTTGATCCCCGCGTTGACAGCGAGTTTTTCCCAGAGCCGCCGGGGCATATCCTCGGCGATGGTCGTCTCGAGGCCGGCCGCAGCGAACAGGTCGCCGATCCGATCCGCAGGCTCCGAGCGACCACCCATCCGGGCACCAAGCACGACATCACCGATGCCAGTACACTCGACGGCGCCTGGTTCTTGCAAGATCGCACCGTAAGAAGCGGTTCCGGCGAGGACTGGACACGCGAGCGCGTCAGCGAGCGTCTCCTCGTTGCCCATCCCGTTTTGTAAGGAGAGGACGACGTCGTACGACCCTGTCGCGAGCGTCTCGGCGGCCACAGCGGTGTCGAACGCTTTGACCGTCACGATCGCCAGCTCGGCCTCGAGCTCTCGCCCGTCGGTCGTCACGTTCGGGGTGGTCGTGGCCTCGAGTTCGCCACGCAGTTCGAGTCCCGACTCACGGACGGCGCTGGCGTGGGGATCACGCGCGACGAGCGTGACGTCGTTAGACCGAACGGACGCGAGCGCGCCGCCGATGAGACTCCCGAGACTCCCAGCACCAAAGACGACGATCTCCATGGCGTAAACCGACGGGAGCGCGATAGAAACGGGTTTTGTCTTCGGTGAGATTCACTCTTGGTTTCGGCGATGAGCCGTGGCGAGCACCGAGTCAACCGCCAGCTCTCCACGCACGCTTTTCGAGACTGATCTGAATCGTGTTCCAATAAATTGATAGTCGCTATATAGAATATGAACTCAACCATGACTCGAGTGGGGAATTTCGTCGAATACATGACATTCTTACCCATGGTAATAGAAAACAATATACATCATGGCTATAGAGAGGTGGTCGTGATAGTTGGTCGCACCACTGGAGCGGCTGTCGGGGCGCTTCCAGTCGAACCGCGTTGTCTCGAATCAGTCCGAGTGGGGACCCGATCGGCCACCGACGATGGCATGGCCGACGACAGTGTCGGACGATCGGCACGTCTGCGTTCTTCAACCCGCTCTACGGATAGTCACAGCAGTCAAAAGCAGCTCGACGAACCGGTATCCCTTGGCCATCACAGAGATGGCGTGTCCCACGAATGACCGGAACCGGTGTCGCTACCGTCGGCAACTGCCGGATCGCCTACCGACGGGCGGGAACGAGCGGCCCGCCGGTCGTCCTCTGTCACGGTGCCGGAATCGACGACGCAACCGTCTCGTGGCGACACACCATCGATGCTCTCGCCGAGGACTACCAGGTATACGGAATCGACTGGCCGGAGTACGGCAACAGCACGGGTAGTGTCTCTCACACCCTCGAGACGTACGTCGACGTTCTCGAGGGCTTTCTCGAGACGCTCCCCTACGAGCGCGTCTCGTTGGCTGGCATCTCGATGGGTGGCGGGGCAACGCTCGGCTACGCGCTCAGACATCCCGACCGCGTCGAGCAGTTGGCGCTCGTGGATAGCTACGGCCTCGGCGGCCGGCTTCCGAGTGCGCTCCCCTGGAAGATGCTCGGACAGATCCCCGGCATCACGGAGTTCGGAAAGATCGCCTGCAGCGTCTCGAGTGAGAGCGTTCGCATGGTCCTCGATAGTCTCGTCGCCGACGCCAGCGAACTGCCCGAGCCGTTCGTCGAAGACGTCAGGACAAAGCTCATGGAACCGGGTTCGATCCAGGCGTTCAAGCAGTTCCAGCGGAACGAACTCTCGTTCAACGGCCGCGTCGCGACGAACTTCGTCGACGACCTCGAGTCACTGACTGTCCCAACGCTGCTCGTCCACGGCAGAGACGACCCGCTCGTCCCCGTCGACTGGTCGATCCGCGCCGCGAAGCGACTGCCCAACGCCGAACTGGATCTGGTAGGCAACTGTGGCCACTGGACCCCACGGGAACGCCCAAAACGGTTCAACCAGAGTCTCCGCGAATGGCTCCCGGATCATCGACACACTCCGCAGATACAGTATCCGAAAGGGCAGATTCCGGGGTTGACTCGAGCCAACGACTGAGCTGGGCTGCTGTCCCGAGTTTCCGACACTGACCGAACGGAGTCCAGACATCTGGCCGGTCAGGAGATCGACGTCTGGCCGGGGTGAGCGTCGACCAACGTGGGGTTCTTACGGCCCTCCGGAGGGACACGCTGTCGAACTGCACGAGGGCCGCAGCGTCGAAAGGGTCGCCCGATCACGAGCGCCGCAGTCTCTCGAAGGCGTGCCCTCGAGACAAGCTACATGAAATCCTCGATACCTGACTGCTTGTTCTTGTCATTTTCGAAGATGCTCTCGAGCGACTGTTCTAAGACCTCGAGGCGCTGTTTCGTGTAATCGCGGCAGTCGTACTCCTCGGCGACCTGAATCGCCGTCTGCATGTACTTGTTCACCGAACCCTCGTGGACGGTGAGGTTGACCCGACCACCGCATTCGCGACAATCACCAGTCAACGGCATCCGCCGGAACTTCTCGCCACAGTCGAGACAGCGGGTTTCCTGTCGCGAAAAGGCACGGAGGTTGCCGATCAGATCCGGCAGGAAGTGGCCTTCGATAACCCGTTCGGCGACGTCAGTTTCGTCGACCGACTCGAGTTTGCGCGAGAGCTCGAGTTGCGCATCCATCTTGTCCATCATCGAACCCAGCGTCTTGTACGCCGAGAGGTCGGGTCCCATCGCGATGTCGGTGGTGTCGTGAGTGTGCTCGAAGCCGGTGTACTCGCCGTCGGTGCCGAGCGTGTCCTCGCCGATCTGGATCTCGACTGATTCGGGATCGGCTTGCTCGCGAGTCGCGAGATAGAACTCGCGAGGGTACTGGGAAACGATGTCCATGTTGTGGGCCTCGTCGTCGATCTCGGAGGGGTCGATTCGCGAGGACATGACGAGGGGGGCGTCCATCTTGCCGCCGCGCTGGTCAGGGAGGAACGATTTGCTAAAGTTAAGCAATCCGTCGAGCAGCAACATGACGCAGTCTTCGTCGCCGTCACATTGCTTTTGAGACATGTTGTTCGCGACGAGGGAGTGTGTCTCGGAAACAGTGAGACAGTACACTGAGTCGACAGTCGATTCGACATAGTCGACCGACGAAATCGATTCGACGAGATACGCGTCGTCACCGCCGTCGAAGACGCGACGGCCCGTTGGCACGGTATTCTCGACGTGTGACTGCAATCGGCTGTCCTTTCGAGACAGATGGAAGCCCACAGTCTCAGCGAACTGCATCGCGTCCTCGGACGATATCTCGAGGACGTACGACGTCGCGGTCATCGACGGATCGTCGATTTCGTAGAATTCCGGGAACTTCTCGCAGAGGGGAACCGGGTCGGTGATCGTAACCCGGCCACAGATTCCGAGCCGACTCAGTAATGCGAGGAGGTCTTCTTTGAGTTCGCTACTGACTGTGGTTGCTGAGACCAACAGCGCGTTTGCATCGACGCCGCCGTCGCCGCTGAAATAGCCTCGAAGATAGGCAGCGATAATCCCGTCGGCTGCATCGAACAGTGGCTGTGGAACGCGTTTTGTCTCGGCAAAGATTCCCGCCTCGAGCACCGAATCGAAGAACGCACGGAGCAGTCGCCCCGAAGCGGTTACTTTTGCGTCGTTTTCGTGGTACGGTTCGACACCGAACTCGTCCCGAAGCACGTCGACGTAGAACTCGCGAGCCTCGGCTTCAGTGCCGCAGATCGTCGTTTGATGGATCGTGCCTTTCGGCGTCGCTTGTGCTCGGGCGAATCCTTCGGCAGCGTAGTATCCCAGCAACGTTCCAACGCGTTCGTTGAGTGTAACGTGTCGATCGATTTCGGTCCGGTCGTGTCGCATCCCGAGACTGACGTCGTCCGGAACGAACTCGAGGAACTCCTCGCGAGAGTCGAACAGGTCGAGCAGCAGATCAGCAGGGAAACTGTCCCGGTACAGATAGTGACTGAACGTTTTCTTGTTCAGTCCGAAGTAGTCGGCCGTGCTCGTAAGCGGATAGAACGCACCGTCCCACTCGGGGCTGATCGTCTCCTCGAAGCGTTCATACAATCGGTCCTTCTCGAGTCCTTTGATCATCAGCCGAGAACTGTCGACAGTATCGATATCGAGGAATTCCTCGAGCAGGTCAAAGGTGTGCGGTTCGGTGTCTGTATCGACAATGTCGAGATGTTCGGGGACGACCGCGTGATCCGCCGTCGTGAGTTCAGACGCCCGTTTCGACCGTAGTTCTCCATCTTCGTAGACGTGGACGTCGTGATCAGGAGTGAGCGTGATTTCACGGCCACTTCGCGTCTCGTAGCGAACGAGATGGTCCGGTGCCGGGTGTTTTGAGACCGCTTCGACCGGCTTTTGTGAAAGGCTTCCGGTATCATCGATCGACGGAACGGTGACGGTCCCATCGAGTTCCTGAACGAGCGTTCCGAAGTCGTCCTGTTCGGGATCAGTTAATCGGGTTTCGACGAGCGTCTCGATCGGTTCGTGATGCCACTCGTCGGCTTCGTCCTGAAACCAGACTTTTGTCTCGGGATGGAAGCAGTTGCGCCGCTTGGCGGCGTGGAAGTACGGATGTGCGTAGCCGACGGCTGCGGTCGTAAAACCAATCACTCGGCCGACAGTTGCCGCCGACGTGTGCGGTGCCATCCCGAAAACGAGTTCGCCAACGAGGTCCTGTCGGTCCTCGAACTCGTAGAACCGCTCGAGGCCGTAGTACTGCTCGAGCAGGTCGTCGATGAAGTCGGCGATCTGGAGCATGTGCTCGGCTGCACCATCCGAGAGGACGATATCCTGGACTTTGAGTTCGACCAGCTGGTCCTCGTGGGTGAGCGGGTCGCCGTGGATGTCTTCTTCGTAGCCAAGCGCCTGGAGTTGCCCGACGTCGATATCGAGTTCGCTGGCTCGGACCGACGTGACGGGCAGGTCGGTCATGTCGTAGCGGACAGTGCCGTCTTTGAACGAGCTCACGTCGTGTTTCGCGCGGAGGACCCCTTTCTCGATGGGCTCGGGGATTTTGTTTGCGGAGGAGAGTCCTTTGACGCCTTTGAGAATCTCGAAGGCGTTCTCGCGTTCGCCAACTGACTCGAGGGCGGCGCGATACTCCTCGTGGATATCGACCTCGCGGGATTCGACACAGGTGGCCTCGCGGTCGCAGTGGCCACACTCGACGCGGCCGGCTTCGTCGGGTTCGATGCGCTGGTCGCAGTCGGGACAGCGGTAGTCGGGGACCGTTCGGGTGTTACAGTCAGGACAGCGGTTCTTGAACGTCTCCGTCTCGCAGTTCGGACAGCGTTGGCGACCGATCTGCACCTCGACGACGCCGGGCGTGTCCGACATCGTCTCGGTGTGTTTGGCCGCGTTAGCGACGTTGCGCTGTGCGCCGCCGGCTTCGCCGATGGGAAACAGCGTGTGGACCGGCGGGCTCAGATCGCGCCGTTCGGATTTTTCTGGTCGACCCATCCGGTTGCCGATCCGTGTCGGCGCGCGTTCGCGGACCTGGAAGGGGGCAATTTCGTTGGCCGCCTCGATGGCGTTGTCGCCCTCGGCCTCGTGGCCCCACGTGCGCGCTCGCTCTGAGAGGTCGTCGCTGCTCCAGGTGCGCTCGAGTTCGATCGTCGACGCCTGTTCGCGCCCCTCGGGGTCGAGTGTCGCCCCGTCAGTGACCGCTTGTCGGGGCTCACACCCCAGCGTGCGGGCGAACGGTCGCCAGTCATCGATCTCGATCCGGCCCGCGTCTTCGCGCTGGCGGTGTTCGATGATGAGCGCCTCGAGGGCGTCTCGAGTCGACGCCGTGTACTCGAGGACGAGCGTGCCGTCGCCGTCGGCATCGTCCTCGACTCGGCCGTCGGCAACGGCCGCTGCGAGGTCGCAGTAGTGTTCGACCGAGAGATCGTGCCAGAGATAGGTGTACTGGGGATGGAGCGGAGCGTCGTACGCCATGGCCCACTCGAGGGCCTGCTCGGCGTCAGGGAACTCGAGGTCGACTCGGGGGTCGTCCTCGAGTGCCTGTATGTCTGCACCCGCGGCGTCCATGTCCTGAATCCACCACTCGGAGACGTAGGAGGCGGGGGCAAGCGGGTGGTTGTTCTCGACGAACTCGCCATAGTTGACCAGATACTCGCCGGTGTCTAGGATCTTCTCGACGCCGTTTCTGATCTCGAGGGCCTCCTCGGGGTCGTCGATCCGGCGGACGTCGCCGTTTGCCAGCTTGACTGTGGGGCCGTCGATGCTGTCGACTGGGATGATCCCGTGGGCTTTGCCGGGGCGTTCGGTCTTGATTTGGGTTCCCGTCGCGAGGAAGTCATCGACCAGATGCATCGTCGCGGGGTGGATGCCGCCCGTCGCAAAGCCGTGGTTGCGCGCCCGGCCGTACCGGAGCCGAAAGCCACCGTTGGCGCTCGGATGGGAGAACACCGGCCGACCGGCGATCAGATCCCGGAGGAACTTCGTCGACGGCTCGGCTCGAGGCGGGCCGTCGGATTCGTCGGCAGCGTCGTCGGCCGACTCGGTCTCGTCGGCGTCGCTTTCGTCCGACTCGTCGTCGCCGTCGTCTTCGTCGGCGTCCTCGCCGTCTGCAGCGCCGTCATCGGCAGCGTAGTTGCCGTCGATCAGGTCCTGGAGCCACGGCCAGTCGACCTCGTCGAGGTTCCGGGTGTAGCGCTGGATCTTCGGGGCCTTGAGCGCGATCCCTTCCCCGAGGACGAGACACATCCCACCACGGGCGCTGTTGGTGTCGACGCGCTCTAAATCACGGAAGCCCGAGACTTCTTCGTCGCCGGTGGCCTCCCCGTCGAGCATGATTGGGAGGTTCTTCGCGATGAATTTGGCCTCCTTCGCTTTCGGCGTGTACTGGAGCCCGGTTTCCTTGTCGTAGAGGGCGATTTCCTCGGCGTAGCGTTCGATCTCGTCCTGTCGAGCGTTGTACTGTTCGACACCGACGAGCGCGCGCGTGTAGTCGGCCACGAGCACGGAAAGTGCCTGTGCCGTCCCGCCCGCAGAACGGATCGGGCCGGCGTAGTAGACGTTGACGAACTCGGTGCCGTCGTCGTTCTGGAGGAGTTCGACCCGGTCGATCCCCTCGATGGGGGCGGCAACGACACCCTCGGTCAGGAGCGCGACTGCCGTTCGAACCGCGCCTTCGATCTTCCCTGCTTTCGTCTCGTAGTCACCGACTCTGCCTTCCGCGAAGTCTTTCGCGAGTTCGAGGGCAGCCTCCTCACGAGACATCTGGCCCTCGAGTTCACGCACTCGCTCGGCGACGCCATCGATGCCGAGGATGTTCTCGACGCGGTCGGCCATGTCCTTGGCGACCGGGATCTCGACTTCGGGTTTCGGATCTCCACCGCGTGCTTTGGCCCGCTCGGCGACGTCGAACGCCTCATCTAGCTGGGACTCGAGGCGCTGGAAGTACCGTGTGTCTTCCTCGCGCATATCAGAGCCAGAGGTCGAGGTCGGTGGTCTCGTCGTACTCGCGCACTAGCTCATCCTCGAAAACGCGCATGTAGACCTCGCCGGCCCAGACCGTCGCTTCGTTGAGGTGGCCCGCGACGGCGTTGCCCTCGGAGTCCGAGAGTACCGCATGGGTATGTGCAAAGCGCTCTCCGTCCAGCCACGAGACGTTGCCCACGCAACTGGCGACCTCGAGTGGCTCGTCGAACTCGAGTGGGTAGTACTCGCAGTCGTCCTGGTCGTAAAACCAGCATTCGGCGTCCTGGACCGCACCGAGGGCGCTAAACCAGGCCGCATCAGCGTCGACGTCGTTCGCGAGCGACTCGATCTCGGCCCGCCAGTCGGCACCGGTCTCGAGGCGGGCGATGTATTCGGCGTCCGTCTCGACCGCCCTGTAGTTCATACGAACTCTCACTGGTGCCACAACAAAAATGCCACCGGTCTGTTGCCCGTCTCAGTCACTACCGCGTTTCACAGTCGATGTCGTATACACCAACGGACAAAAATGAGGGTGACTGTACAGATACGGTTACGGTAACAGCTTCTTGACTGCTTTAGATCCCTGCTACCAATATACATGGATCATGTTGGACAAAAGGATGGTATACGATCAGTTCACCGCTACGCGACGGCGGGTTCTTGCATCAGGTGCAGCGGTTGGTACAGCCCTGGTTGCTGGCTGTATCGGTGGGGATGAAGGACCTGAGGATGGGCTCCTCTACACCCAAGAGGTGAATCCCGAAGGCGACTTCGATCCGATCATCTCGAACGACGCCTACAGCGCGCAGGTCATCCACCAGGTCTACGACGGCCTCTACGAGTACGACTACGACCTCGAACTCCAGCCGAAGATCGCTGCCGGCGACCCCGAAGAAGAACGGGACGGAGAACGATACATCATCGAGATCGTCGAGGACGCGGAGTTCCACAACGGCGATCCTGTCACCGCCGACGACGTCGTCCACTCGTTTACTGCGCCCATCGAGGAGGACACCGACAACCGCCCGGAGTTCGACTTCATCGACGTCGACGGCACCGAACCCGTCGACGAGCACACCGTTCAGATCGACCTCGAGCACCCCTATGGTGCGTTCACGACGCTCACGGTAGCGACGTACATCGTCAACGAGTCGGTCCGGACGGACGACCGCGACGCATACAACACGAATCCCGTCGGCTGCGGCCCGTTTACCTTCGAAGACTGGACCTCAGATGAGTACGTCGAACTCGAGCGGTGGGACGAGTACTGGGGCGATCCCCAGCCCGAACTCGAGTCAGTCCGATTCGAGGCCGCAGAAGACGACGCGGGTCGGGTCTCCCAGATCCTCGCAGGCGACACGGACGCGATCGCGACGGTGCCGCCGGAAGACTGGGACCAGATCGAAGGCGAGGAGGGGATCGAGGTCCACCGGACCGAAAGCCCCTCCTACCAGTACGTTGCGTTCAACTGCAACGACGGCGAGACGGCCGATCCAGACGTCCGTCGAGGGATCGCCCACGCGTTCTCGATGTCCGAGTTCGTCGATGCGAACCTCGGCGAGAGCGCAACGCCGATGGAGACGCCGATCCCACCGATCGTCGACGATCTCGGCTGGGACTTCTCGATCGAGGAAGAGCCGCCGGGCTACGATCCCGACGAGGCTGCGGCGCTCCTCGAGGAGGGACTCGACGATCCCGACGACTGGAACCCGACGGTTATCGTCCCGCCGGACGACGTTCGTATCGCGTTAGGTGAGGTGATCGTCTCCCGGCTGGACGAACTCGGATACGATGCCGAGGTTCAGAGTCTGGATTTCGCGACGCTGACTGATACCTACATTTCGGGCGACGCGGAGGACTACGAGATGTACATCCTCGGCTGGACCGGTGGTCCCGACCCCGACGTGTACTTCTACAACCTCTTTCACGAGGAGAACGCCGGCGTCACGCAGGGCCACTTCTACGAGGGCAGCGACGACTTCCACGACAACATCCTCGAGGCACGAGAGACGGCCGATCAGGACGATCGACGCGAACTCTACACCGACGTGATCAACGAGATCATCGAGGAGGTACCCGTCATGCCGGCGTACTCCGAACACAACACGATTGCGACCCAGGAGTACGTCCAGGGCAAACAGCCCCACCCGAACGTCTCGTACAACCCGGAGCTCGTCTCCGACGAGAACAACGTCAGTCTCGAGGAGTAAGCCACTCGAGCCTGCCGTTTCCGTACGACAGGTGAGAGAGCGACAGACGGCCGATCCGAACCGGGCGGATAGCGCACGAAACGACGACACGACCATCTAAACGAAATCGAACGATATGGGACTGCTCAAGTATACGGTCTACCGGCTACTGCAGGCGATTCCGGTTCTCATCGGGATCTCCATCATCACGTTCGTACTGGCGAACCTGGCACCGGGTGATCCGGTCCGGCTCATGCTGCAGGGCCAACAGGCCGACGAAGAACTCGTCAGGACGATCGAGGCACGCTACGGACTCGATCAGCCGGTTCACGTCCGATACTGGAACTATATGACCGGGCTCGTCCAGGGTGATCTGGGCTACAGTATCCATCGCCGGCGACCGGTCTCTGAGCTCATGCTCGAGCGTGCCGGACCGACGCTGTTGCTGGTGTTGTCGGCGTACGTCTTCGCGCTCGTGACGGCGATTCCACTCGGCATCATCGCCGCGAAGCGACGAAACAAGCCGACCGACCACATCTCACGAATCATCGCGCTCATCGGTGTCAGTACGCCGTCGTTCTGGATCGGGATCATGCTGATCATCGTCTTCGCGGTTCGGCTCGGTGTCCTGCCGTCTGCAGGGCTGGTCTATCCGTGGCAGCCGCCAGCGGCGGCGGGCCACGACAGCTACATCGAACACTGGATCGAATCGATCAGACATCTGCTTCTGCCGATGGTCGCCCTGGGTACACTACAGATGGCGACGCTGATGCGCGTCGAGCGGACCCAGATGATCGAATCGCTCCAGGAGGATTATGTCAAACTCGCCCGCGCCTATGGCGTTCCCGAGCGGACGATCCTCCAAAAGCACGCGTTCCGGTCGGCACAGTTGCCGATCATTACGATCGTCGGACTCAACCTCTCGACGGCGCTGGGTGGCGCGGTGTTGATCGAGACCGTTTTCGCGATCAACGGGATGGGCCGGCTGTTCATCGAGGCGATACAGCAACTCGACTACCAGCTGATCATGGGGATCACGATGGTGCTCGGCGCCATCTTCGTCATCGGCGTCGTCATCACCGACATCTCGTACGCGTACATCGATCCCCGCGTAACCTACGGAGAGTAACGATGAGTGGAGGTGACCCCTGAATGGCAACGACCGAATCACAGCTCGAAGACCAAGAGCCAGGCAGACAGACGGAAAGCGGGACCGCAGACGAAGAGATCGAAGCCCGCGTTGGTTGGCGGTACACGCTGGCGAAGGTCAAACGCGACACGACCGCTCGATTCGGGTTCTACATCGTCGCAGCCGTCCTGTTTATCGCGACGTTCGTGGCGATCGACAGCAACCTCTCGCGGCTCACGTTCGGGACGATATCGGATTACACCGCCGCGCAGACGCTGCCGATCTTCGACCATCCGACGGCACTCCCTGAATCGGGCGAAGCCCAACGAAACGTCCCGCCGGCGTTCGTCGACGGGGGGACGCTTTCACACCCGCTGGGAACCGACCCGCAGGGTCGTGATTACTTTACCCGCATCATCTACGGCTCGCAGGTATCAGTCAGCGTCGGCATCTTCTCGACCGCGATCGGGCTGATCGGCGGGACGATCATTGGCTCCATCGCCGGCTACTACGGGGGGCGGACCGACGACGTGTTGATGCGAGCCGTCGAAACGCTGTACGCGATTCCGCCGCTCGTCCTGATCATCGTCTTCATCGTCTTCATCAGCGATGGCAGTCCGGACATCCGCTTTGCCGTCGTCGGAGTCGGGCTGACCTTCATCCCCGTCTTCGCTCGAATTATCCGCAGTCGCGTGCTGTCGGTCCGGGAGATGGACTACATCGAGGCGGCCCGCGCCGCCGGCGTCAAAGACCGCAACATCATCCGCAGACACGTTATCCCGAACAGCTTCGCACCCGTGATGGTGTATGCAACGTTACAGATCGGCGTGACGATCCTGATCGTCGCCGGCCTCTCCTTCCTGGGCTACGGTGCCCAGCCGCCGACACCCGACTGGGGCGAGATGCTACGAATCGCCCACGGCCGGTATATGCACTCGAACATCTGGCTGTCGATCTGGCCCGGGCTGGCGATCCTCGTGACGATTATGGGCTTCAACCTGTTCGGCGACGGGCTACAGGACGCGCTGGACCCACGAATCAAAGAGTAACCCATGAGTACCGATCCACTCCTTCGCGTCGAGAATCTCAAGACACAGTTCTTCACAGAAACCGGCACCGTCCGTGCCGTCGACGGCATCTCCTTCGAGGTCTACGAAGGCGAAATCGTCGGCCTCGTCGGTGAGTCGGGCGCCGGCAAATCAGTCGCCTCGATGAGCCTGTTGCGCCTCGTCGACAGTCCCGGCAAGATCGTCGGCGGCACGATCGAGTACAAGGGGAAGACGATATTCGACCTCGAGGACGGTCCCGACGGCGACCGTCACGAACACCCCGACATGCTCTCAGAGGCTGCAATGCGTGAACAGGTTCGAGGCCGAGAGATCGCCGTGATCTTTCAGGACCCGATGGAGTCGCTGAATCCCGTGTTCACGGTCGGTGGTCAGCTCCGGGAGTTCATCGAACTCAACCGGGATCTCTCGAGTGCAGAGGCAAAAGCCGAGGCGATCCGGATGCTCCGTGAGGTCGGCATTCCCGATCCTAAAGAGCGCTATGAGGAGTACCCACACCAGTTCTCGGGCGGGATGCGCCAGCGCGTGCTGATCGCGATGGCGCTGGCCTGTGAGCCGAACCTGATCATCGCCGACGAGCCGACGACCGCACTCGACGTCACCGTCGAAGGGCAGATTCTAGATCTCGTCGACGACCTGCAGGATCGCTACGACACGAGTTTTATCTGGGTCACCCACGATATGGGCGTCGTCGCCGAAATCTGTGACCGCGTGAACGTGATGTACCTCGGTGAGATCGTCGAACAGGCTCCCGTCGACGAGCTGTTCTACGAGACGAACCATCCGTACACCAAGGCCCTACTCAACTCGATGCCCCGGCCCGATCGAACCGTCGAGGAACTCGAGCCCATCGAAGGCGTGATGCCCGAAGCAATCAACCCGCCGTCTGGCTGTCGGTTCCATCCTCGCTGCCCCGACGCACGCGAGGTCTGTACCCGCGTTCATCCGGAGCCACTCGAGGTCGATCGTGCCGACGGCTACCCACATCGAGCAGCCTGCGTGAAACACGGCGTCTTCGATGTGGGCTACGACGAGAGCACGCCCCTCGAGGACGGCGCGGACGCCAAGCCGAGCGGCGGAGAGACGGAAGCTGAGCGGGGATCAGCCGCCGAGGGAGAACACGCCTCGACGGACGGAGGTGAGTCACGATGAGCAAACCCGACGATCCGATCGGCTTCGGCGAGACCGAGATCCCCCACGGGGAGACGTTGCTCGAGGTCGACGGGCTGTCGAAATATTTCGCGTCCGAGTCGGGACTGCTCGCGGGTATCAGCCTCGAGACCGATCAGTTCCCGCCAGTGAGCTTTGGCGTCGACCAGGTGAAAGCAGTCGACGACGTCTCCTTCGAGATCACAATGGGCGAGACGCTGGGGCTCGTTGGCGAGTCCGGCTGTGGGAAGAGCACGCTCGGGCGGACGCTGCTCCGACTGCTCGATCCGACCGACGGGACGATCACGTTCAAAAACGACGACTTAGCCGAGCTAAGCGGCGAGGAACTCCGGCAGAAGCGCTCGGAGATCCAGATGATCTTTCAGGACCCCCAGTCGTCGCTCGATCCCCGCATGAAGGTCGGACAGATCATCGAGGAGCCGATGCGCGCCCACGACATGTTCGACGACGAGGGCCGGGAGGCACGGGCAAAGGAGTTACTCGAGAAAGTCGGGCTCGATCCGCGACACTACAACCGCTACCCCCACGCCTTCTCCGGCGGGCAACGCCAGCGGATCAACCTCGCTCGAGCGCTGTCGGTCGACCCCGACTTCGTCGTCTGTGACGAACCCGTCTCCGCACTCGACGTCTCGATTCAGGCACAGGTGATGAATACGATGGAGGAACTGCAGGCGGAGTTCGGCCTCACCTATCTCTTCATCGCCCACGACCTCTCCGTGATCCGCCATATCTCCGACCGCGTCGCGGTGATGTATCTCGGCCACATCGTCGAAATCGCGGAAAAAGAGGAACTATTCGAGAACCCGCAGCATCCGTACACGAAAGCGTTGCTCGAGTCGATCCCCGTCCCCGACCCGCGGGAGTCAGACGCTCGAGGCGTGCTCGAGGGCGAAGTGCCAAGCCCGCAGGATCCACCGTCCGGCTGTCGGTTCCGAACGCGGTGTCCACAGCTGATCGCGCCCGAGGCGTACGAGTTCACAGACGAGGAGTGGGCGCACGCACGGACGTTCATGCGGGCGGTCAAACGGCGCACGTTCGAGCCAATGGCAGCCGCCGAGATTCGCCGGGAGTTCTTCGACGGCGACCTCCCGCGCGGGGACGCGGGCGAGATCGTCAAAGACGCGATCGACGCGGTCGCGACGGATACCGGTCGCGGGGACGAGTCGGACGACGAACGCGACGGCTGGGAGATGGCAACCGACCTGCTGCTCGAGTCGTTTGCCGAACAGAGCATCTGTGCGCGCGAACGGCCTGCCTACGACGTCGAACCCGAACACGGGACTGAACAACATTTCGCGGCGTGTCATATGCACCGGTGACGGCCCCGGCATCGAGGTACCGCTCTGATTTAGTACATGTGTGAATAGGACGCTAGTCCCACGAAACTAAATCGATTTCGTGGCCGTATATGGGGATAAGAGGGTTTGAAGAGCTCGTTTACGCTATCGAACGATCTGTGGTCGTCATCGGCTGACCAACACGATCTTTCATCTCGAAAATACTTATGTACCCGCCGTTTCTATTTACTCATGTATGAGTAAGATCATTGCAACTGTCACGGCAGGAACGCAGCGACTCGCAAAGGCACGACGAACGATCGCCCACTCCCCACAGTTCGGCGACGGCCAGTCGACGGACGAGGATGGCCGCCCAACGACGCGTATCCCACCGGGTGGCTTCCTCACCGGGTAAGGAGGTGACTCCATGCCCACCTCTCGAGAGCCGTCCAGCTTTTTTCGCTTCTGATCGCTCTTGATCCGGTCGACTTCACTCGAGTACCGACGACGGGTGTTTGAGATAGACGTCCTGCTCGACCACCCGCTGGTAGAGTTCGTACAGCGTTTCGACTGCCGCTTCGTCGGGCTGGAATCGGATGTGTGGCGCGGCGTGATAGCCGCGACAGCTAATCAGGAAAAAGTACAGCGTCCGGTGGTGGGCCGGTGTGGCGTCGACCACACCCATCGAGTCCCCGCCGAGGTCGTCGGAAAAATCGTTGAGCAGCGCTGCGATATCGTCCTGAAGCTGTTCGTCCGGCCGGTACTGTGGGATCCCGAACGTCTGTTGCATGTACGTCGTCGCCGCCTCGAGATACGGATTCGAGTCCAGCCCGGTCGGATCGACGCGCTGGAACGTCTCGTACAGTTCGAGCACCGTCGCGAGTTCGTCGTGCGTAACGGCGATCGGCAACACCGGCTCCCCGCGCGGAAGCGAGTAGTCGGGAAACGCATGCGAGCCAGGGTCGGGAAGTTGAGCGAACAGTTGCTCGAGACTCATGTATGATACCACAACACACAACCCTAAACGGTTACTGGTGGCAACGCGGCGACAGCTCTCAATGTGACTCCTACTCGGTGGCCGTCAGTCGCGGGACAGCGGTGCGATTTACGGTAGCTGTCGGTCGATTCGTCCGTCTCGTGTACTCGAAGACGGCGAGTAGACCCTGTCTGGCCACCAACATCTCGACCCGCCACGCGACGTGTCCAGCGGGTGGATGGCCATCATCGCTCCCTTGAGCAATCTGTCATCCCTCGAGACACGTGCTGTCTGCGGTGACGGTCAGTGGCGCTCGCCCGTCGTGCCGCGACAGTCCTCGATCGTCTCCCCAATCGCCTCGAGATACGCCTCCGGCTCGTACCCCAGACGCCCGATCCAGACGTCTTGATACGATGGATGCAGGATCGGGACGAGCCAGACATCGAGGCGGGCACACCACATCGGCTCGAGGACACACTCGAGAAAGCCCTCGAGCGTGCGGTCCTCGGCGGCGAGCACCGTTGTCGTCGCGTGTTTCCCGGTCGCGAGCACGACGTCGGGGTCGACGGCCTCGAGTTCCGCAAGTAGATGGTCGCGGCAGGTCGCGCGCTCCTCGGCCGTTGGCTCACGGTTGGTCGTTGGCGCCTCGCTTGCCGGAAAGCATTTGACGGCGTTCGTGTAGTAGGTCGTCTCGTCGTAGCCGAGTTGGGCGATCATGCGCCGGATTCGTCGACCGGAGTGGCGGGAGGTGTAGGCTTTCCCGGTCCAGTTACCACCTCGCCAGCGGTCGGCCTCGGGGGTGCCGTACCCGGGCGCTTCGCCGACGACCACGAGACTCGCGTCGAGTGGTCCAGCCCCCCACGAGATACACTCACGGCTCTCGGTGAGGGCTGGACAGCGATCACAGCCGGGTTCGATGACGTTTCGCGTGGTTGGAAACGCCGGGTCGTGATTAGGGGCGGGCACACTCGACTCGAGGCGCTGGAGATATTTTATTGCGCACGATTCGAACTTTCACACGATGCGACCGATTAGTAGGTTTAACACGGTGTTCGTGGGCACTGTTCCTGATGCCGAAACCACAGCAAGCATCCGAACGGGTTGCGGTCGTCGGAGCCTCGATGACCCAGTTCGGCCAACGCGAGGGCTGGATCATGGATCTCCTCGCGGAGGCCGGGATCGAGTGTCTCGAGGACGCCGGTGTCGATGCGTCGGACGTCGAGCACCTGTACGTCTCGAATATGGCAAGCGGTGAGTTCGAAGGGATGACAGGTGTACCGAACGCGCTGGTACACGATCTCGATGCGATGCCGGCGTACACCCAGCGCGTCGACCAGACGAGTTCCAGCGGCGGGGCAGGAATCTACGCGGCCTGGCAGTCGATTGCCAGCGGTGCCAGTGACATGACGCTGCTCGTCGGCGGCGAGAAGATGAGTCACCGATCAACCCCCAAGACAACCGACATCATCGCGTCGGTTACGCATCCCGTCGAGTATAAGACGGGCGTGACGCTGCCGTCGTTTGCAGGACTGACCGCTCGACACTATCTGGAGCGGTTCGACGCGCCGCGCGAGAGCCTCGGGAAAGTCGCCGTCAAGAACCACAAAAACGGCGTCGACAACCCTCACGCCCAGTTCCAGAAGGAAGTCGACTTAGAGACGATCCTCGAGTCACCGATCGTCGCCGACCCGCTGCGACTGTACGACTTCTGTCCGATCACGGACGGCTCAGCCGCGCTCATGTTCTGTCCCGAGTCGGTCGCGAAAGAGTACACGGATGAGTACGTCATCATCGCCGGCGTCGACGGTGCAACCGACACTCACGTCGTCCACGAACGCGAGGACCCGACCGTGATGGGCGGTGTCGTCGAGAGCGGCAAGGGTGCCTACGAGATGAGTGGCTACGGCCCCGATGACATCGATGTTGCCGAACTCCACGACATGTTCACCATCCTCGAGTTCCTCCAGATGGAGGGGCTCGGCTTCGCCGAGCAAGGCGAAGCCTGGAAACTGATCGAGGAGGGTTACACCGAACGCGACACCGGCGAGTTGCCAGTCAACACCTCCGGTGGGCTCAAATCGAAGGGGCATCCGCTTGGGGCGAGCGGTATCGCACAGGGTGTCGAGATCTACGAACAACTCATCGGCGAAGCTGGCCCACGACAGGTCGACGCCGACATCGGTCTGGCCTGTAACGTCGGCGGCTTTGGCAACTGCGTGATTACCACGATCATGGAGGCAGCACAATGACGATGGACGCCTACGAGTACGAGGACGGTTCGATCAGCTACCCCGGGCACCCGCGTGGTCCCGGCGGCTCGGAGCCAGTGGGTACGATCGATCTCAGCGAGTATACCGCCGAGGTCGTCACGTGGACGACGAGTATGGCCACACCGCCCGGCGTCCGCGAGCCGAACACGCTCGCGATCGTCGAGTTCGACGTAGAAGGGACGGCGGTGCGTGCGATCGGGCAGGTGACGACCGACGACATCGAGACCGGCGACGAAGTTGAACCGGTCCACGTCGAGGAACTCCGCGAACCCGGGGCCGGAATCCGGGAACCCGAGAGTCAAGACTGGGATGGCTATCGCTTCGAACCGAGTGACACGTGACGAAGGTGAACTACGAACCATCTCCTCGGTCACCGCGGACCGATTCGCTTCGTGAGCCCTGCCCCGTCGACTCACTCGAGTCCTCTTTGAGGGGACAGATTTACGTTGACTGGGTGGCTTCTCAGTAGCAATGGACTCGGCTCCCCCAGAAATCCTCGCAGAACTGCTCCCGCTTGTCGTCTATACGATTCTCGGCGGTGCGTTGACGGCAGGCGGTCTCGCTGTGGAGTACGCGAGTCTCCAACACTTCGGTTCGGGCGAGGCGATGGTTGGCATCTGGCTCGCCGCGATCGGCATGGTCATGCTCTATGCAGGACTCTACGGAATCGGCTACCAGAAGCTCTTCGCGTCGGTTCGCTCGAGCTAACTCGAGTTGGCCCGGCGGGACGCTTCGTACACGAGTTTGACCAACAACGCGAGAACGCCGCCGTAGTAGGTGACCGTCCCCGTAAGCCACGTGAGTGTGACCAGTCCGTCATAGAGGAATTGCAGCGGCGCTGGGTAGCCGCCCCAGCCCGTTGCACTCGTGGTAAGTAACCACCAGCCAACCAAGGCGATTGTAATGAGTTTCAGAACCTCCTGATCGAACAGGACAGCAATCGCGTCACGTGCATCCATACGTCGGCCGTTTCGAGTCCCTCCCCATAGACACACCGACCGATCGTCCCGGCTGTCACCCGCAGTCGGACCTGCGATATCGATTCCTCTTTACTATCCCAGCAACTTAGGTCACGTATGAGCAGGTTCGGCGAGGTCGACGACCAGTACGACCCCCACGCCCTAGAACAGCGGGTGTTCGACTACTGGGACGACGTCGACGCCTACGAGCAGACGGTCGAGCATCGCTCCGACGGTGAATCGTTCTTCTTCGTCGACGGCCCGCCGTACACGTCGGGATCGGCGCACATGGGCACGACCTGGAACAAGTCCCTGAAAGACGTCTACATCCGTTTCCTGCGCATGCAGGGGTACGACGTCACTGACCGGCCGGGCTATGACATGCACGGACTCCCGATCGAGACCAAAGTCGAGGAGAGACTCGGCTTCGAGAACAAGAAAGACATCGAGGAGTTCGGCGAGGACGCCTTCATCGAGGAGTGTAAGTCCTTCGCAGACGAGCAACTCGAGGGGCTTCAAGAGGACTTCCAGTCCTTTGGCGTCTGGATGGACTGGGACGACCCCTACAAGACGGTCGATCCCGAGTACATGGAGGCGGCCTGGTGGGGCTTTTCGAAGGCGGCCGAGCGTGACCTCGTCGAGCAGGGCAAGCGGTCGATCTCGTGGTGTCCCCGGTGTGAAACCGGGCTGGCGAACAACGAGGTCGAGTACGAGGACGTCGAGGACCCCTCGATCTACGTCAAGTTCGACCTCACCGAGCGCGAGGGTTCGATCGTCATCTGGACGACCACGCCGTGGACGATCCCCGCGAACACGTTCGTCGCCGTCGATCCCGACGGCGAGTACGTCGGCGTACGCGCACAGAAAGACGGCAGCGAGGAACTGCTGTACGTCGCCGAAGCCAAACACGAGGCGGTCCTCAAGGAAGGGCGCTACGACGACTACGAGATCGTCGAAGAGCTGACCGGCGAGGAGCTCATCGGCTGGTCCTACGAGCACCCACTCGCCGAACAGGTCCCCGACCACGTCGACGGCGAGGGCACTCTCGAGGTCTACGCCGGCGACTACGTCGACACCCACGGCGACGGGACTGGGCTGGTCCACTCCGCGCCCGGCCACGGTGAGGAGGACTTCTACCGCGGCCAGGAGCTCGGTTTCGAGGCGTTCTGTCCCGTCGGCGACGACGGCAGCTACACCGAAGCGGGCGGCAAGTACGAAGGCCAGTTCGTCAAAGACGCCGACGAAGAGATCATCGCTGACCTCGAGGACGAAGGGGCGATGCTCGCCTCGGTGACCACTACCCACAGCTACGGTCACTGCTGGCGGTGTGACACGGGTATCATCCAGGTCGTCACTGACCAGTGGTTCATCACGATCACGGACGTCAAAGACGAACTGCTCGACAACATCGAGGACAGCGAGTGGTACCCCGACTGGGCCCGTGACAACCGCTTCCGGGATTTCGTCGAGGACGCACCCGACTGGAACGTCTCCCGCCAGCGCTACTGGGGGATCCCGATTCCAATCTGGACGCCCGAAGGCTGGGACGGCGACATGGACGACGTGATCGTCATCGGCGACCGCGAGGAGCTCGCAGAGCGCGTCGACCAGGCGGTCGACCCCGAGACCGTCGACATCCACAAAGACACCGTCGACGACCTCACGATCACCGAGGACGGAACGACCTACTCCCGCATCCCTGACGTCTTCGACGTCTGGCTCGACTCCTCCGTGGCGTCGTGGGGCACCCTCAATTACCCCGAAGACGACAGCCGCTTCGACGAGCTGTGGCCTGCCGACCTCATCCTCGAGGCCCACGACCAGACCCGTGGCTGGTTCTGGTCCCAGCTGGGGATGGGTACCGCCGCGATGGGTGAGGTTCCCTACGACAAGGTTCTGATGCACGGCCACGCACTGGACGAAGACGGCCGCAAGATGTCCAAATCCGTCGGCAACGTCGTCGAGCCCGACACGGCGATCGAGCGCCATGGCTCCGACGCGATGCGGATGTTCCTCCTGTCTGCGAACCCACAGGGCGACGACATGCGCTTCTCGTGGGACGAAATGGGGACGATGGAGAACCACCTCCGGACGCTGTGGAACGTCTTCCGCTTCCCGCTGCCGTATATGCGCTTAGACGGCTTCGATCCGTCCGAGACTGACCTCGAGGCAGTCGACGAGGACCTCGAACTGGTCGACGAGTGGGTCCTCGCCCGCCTGCAGGCCACCAAGGCCGAGATGACTGAGCACTTAGAGGAGTTCCGACAGGACCGCGCACTCGAGTCGCTCCTCGAGTTCGTCGTCGAGGACGTCTCCCGCTTCTACGTGCAAGCCGTCCGCGAACGGATGTGGGAAGAAGAGGACAGCGCCTCAAAGAACGCCGCCTATGCGACGATCTACCGGGTGCTCCGTGAGAGCGTCACCCTGCTGGCCCCGTTCGCGCCGTTCGTCAGCGAGGAGATCTACGGCACGCTCGCCGGCGAGAACGACCACGACACCGTCCACATGGAAGACTGGCCGGCCGTCGAGGAGTACTGGGTCGACGAACAGCTCGAGGAGGACGTTGCCCTGCTGCGAGCGATTGAGGAAGCCGGCGCGAACGCGCGCCAACAGGCCGGGCGCAAGCTGCGATGGCCCGTCCCGCGGGTCGTCGTCGCGGCTGACGACCAGCGCGTCGTCGAAGCTGTCGAGCGACACACGACGCTGCTCGAAGAGCGACTCAACGCCCGCGAGATCGAACTCGTCTCGCCTGACAGTCAGTGGGGCGAACTCGACTACAGCGCCGAAGCCGACATGAGTAAGCTCGGCCCGGCCTTCGGTGGCCGCGCCGGCGAGGTCATGAACGCGCTCAACGAGGCCCGTATCGAGGAGACGACCCTCGAGGCACTCGAGGACGCCGTTGGGGACGTGCTCGAAGACGGCGAGTCGATCACCGAGGAGATGGTGTCGTTCGTCACCGAGACACCTGACGGTGTCGCCGGGACCACGTTCGGCCTCAACAGCGACGACCGCGGCGTCGTCTACGTCGACGCCTCGCTGACCGAAGACATCGAAAGCGAAGGCTACGCCCGCGAGGTCATCCGCCGTGTTCAGGAGATGCGCAAAGACCTCGATCTCGACGTCGAAGAGCGGATCGCACTGGAGCTTGCAATCGACGACGACCGCGTTGCCGACCTCATCAGGGAGCGCGAGACCCTCATTCGCGAGGAGGTTCGAGCCGACGAACTGGGCGACCTCGACATCGACGACGGTGCCCGCAAGGAGTGGGATGTCGAAGGCGTGACGATGGAGATCGCACTCGAGCCGCTGGCGGCTGCGGAAGCGTCGGACTAAGCGCGCCGAGTCGAGCGAGGCGATTTTTTTGGTCCAGGTTTTTGGAGGAGCGGTGAGCGCTAGCGAACCCGACGACAAAAAGGTGGATGCCGAGATCGCACTCGAGCCGCTGGCGGCTGCGGAAGCGTCGGACTAAGCGCGCCGAGTCGAGCGAGGCGATTTTTTTGGTCCAGGTTTTTGGAGGAGCGGTGAGCGCTAGCGAACCCGACGACAAAAAGGTGGATGCCGAGATCGCACTCGAGCCGCTGGCGGCTGCGGAAGCGTCGGACTAAGCGCGCCGAGTCGAGCGAGGCGACTTTTTGCTCTCTTGTGAGCGAAGCAAGATCAGCGAGAGCTTGCTCTCGCCAGGCAGATTTTTCCAGGAGCGGTGAGCGCTAGCGAACCCGACGGGAAAACGGTAGATGCAGACGAGCCACTTGCGGCTGCGGAAGCGTCGGGCTAAGCGGACGCTCGTTTGTCTCTGAACGGAGACGACTCGAATCGAGACGGTGCTCGAAAGCAGCCGTCCAGCGTCGCTCATCGAGTATGTTCGAATCGAAAACTCTCGATTCGAAAGGCGCTCCAAGACGAGTTCGGTGTGTCGACTATTTGTGCGTGGCAGTCGACTCGAGAGGAGAGTCGCGCTACCGGATGTTTTCGAGGGACGTACCAGAACGCAGGCAGTGCACCCACTGGAGAATCCGTCTCGAATCAGCTCGGCTCGAGCAAAACGGTTAAGTCGAATCGGACTATCCCGATATGTATGGGACTACTCGATCGCCTCCTTGGACGCGATACTGACGAGACGGATGATGACTGTTGCTGTGGTGTGGAAATCGAAGAGATCGACTCGAGCGACGAGGACTGATCGACAATGACCGATCAGCACGGGCTCGACGCGGACGGGCCGAGCGAATCGGCAAGCGGGACGATCAGCCGGATGAGCGGTGGTGCTTGCTGTGAAGGGGCATTTCCTGCAAACCGCATGGCAGGCGACGAACTGATCGACGACGAACTGCGCGTTTTCAAGGCGCTTGCAAACGAAAAACGGCTCCGGATCATCGAGGCACTTCGGGATGGAGAGCTGTGTGCCTGCGAACTCGAGACGATCCTCGATGCACCACAGTCGACCGTCGGCACGCACCTCTCACAGCTCCGCGAGGCTGGTATCGTACGCACCCGCAAAGAGGGGAAATGGACCTACTATCGAATCGCAGATACGGCGAGTCTCCAACTGCTCGACCTCGCCGCCGCACTGGGTGAGTACGAACGGTGATTCCTGCCGGCTACGAGACGGCGCTGATCGAGTCCGCCGAGTACTTCGTCCATCTGGCGCTCGTCCTCGCGCCGCTGTTCGTCGGGGCGTCGTTTCTCGTCGGTCTCGCACAGGAGTATCTGCCGCCGGAGCGAGTCGAGGCGATGCTTCGGTCTCGAGATCACGGGAGCGGAAACGTCCTCGCTGCTGGACTCGGCGCAGTGACGCCGTTCTGTTCGTGTTCGACGGTCCCCATTCTCGCGGGCTTGCTCGGTGCCGGTGCGCCGATCGGCCTCGCGTTCTCGTTTCTGCTTGCCTCGCCGATCGTCAACTGGATCGCTGTCATCCTGCTGTTCGGACTCTTTGGGGCCAGTGTGACGATCGCCTACGTCGTGATGGCGCTGTCCGCAGCGATCGTCGGTGGCATCGTCATCGGCACGCTCAACCTCGAGAACTACGTCAAAGACGTTCGCATCACTGCTGGCGGACGCGAGATCACGACCGACGGGGGAGCGACAACTGGTGGCACGAGCTGTGCGTGTAGCGGTTCACCATCCCGATCACACCGAGAGCGGTTTTCCGCGGCCGGTCGCGGAGCGCTGTCGTTTTTCTGGGATACGCTTCCCTACATCATCATCGGGATTACGATAGGGGCGCTCATCCACGGGGCAGTCCCGGAGGCGTTTCTCCAGCGAATCGCCGGCCCGTCGAACCCACTCGCGACGCCGATGGCCGCACTGGCTGGCGCACCGATCTACGTGAGCATTAGCGGCATGTTGCCGATCGCTCACTCGCTGGCCGAACAGGGGATTCCGATCGGGACGGTGATCGCCTTCGTCATCGGTGGTGCTGGAATCAGCATTCCGAACCTGATCCTGTTGAACAAGCTCTTCGAACGGCGACTGCTTGCCGTCTATGCGGGCACCGTCGTGACCACCGGGGTCGCCGTCGGCGTGCTGTTCAACACGGTGCTGGCTGGACTGCTCTGACGACGGCGCGTTTCGGTTCGTGGTGCAAGATTTTCTGAAAATAGTCACGTCGTAACAGTCATGGTTGCTGACTCGACAGAGCAGGGTAGTGATCACTCGAGTCGCCGTCTGTCTCGTCGTCGTGGTGTTGCTCGGGGCGATTCCAGCGGGCGTCGCCGGTGGCTCGGCGACAGCACCGACGCCCGAGACAACCGCCACACAACACACACTCGACGCCGGAATCAATGGTGGCGAATCGGCAGCCACGCCCACCGTGAACCGCGACGCAACGCGTCTAGCCAGTACGAGCGACGTCCTCGAGCGGACGACGACGCTCCGACAGCTCCCGGCACAACCAGGGACGTTCGAGACGGCGATGACGTTCGACGTGCCGGAGCCTATGACCGGCCTGGAGATCGACCTCGAGTCGGAAGCCGAGGTGCACACTGCTGAGGGTTTCGAGGCGACCGATCGAGGAACGTACCGGTGGGATGAGACGACCGAGTCACCGACCGTTCGGTTTACGATGCCGGCGAACCGAACGGGGACGGTCGACGGCCACACGAGCCAGCCCGTCGCCGAGACAGCGGCGATGGCACCGACGAGCGACGGAGAGCACGGCTACACCTTCCTCGAGACTGGCGAGTGGGGCGTCGTCCGGGTTCCCACCGTGGGCCTCTCCTACCGAACGGCGACCAGCGACCCGATCGGTATCGAGGAAACAGTTACCGTCGACGGCCCCGGCACAGCCGGCACGGAACTGGCCGTCTTTGGGGAGGTGACCGAACACGAACGGACCGTCGACGGAGAACGGATCAGGCTGGTCGTGCTCGAGGCCGCCGACCTTCGAGAACGACCGACCGAGATCCTCGACAGCCTCGAGGCCGCAAGCGAGCGTCTCGACGTGGGCTCGAGCACCACCGAGGCCGTCATCGTCGCCGTGCCGACCGACGTTGACTGGGGGTCACGAGGGTTGCAGTACGGCCCCAGTGACGCGTGGGTCGTCGCCGACGCGCCGCTTGCGGAGGCAACCAACGTCTGGCTCCACGAATACGTCCATATCCGACAGCGGTTTGCCAACCCCGGTGTCGGCACGGCAAGCGACAGCGAGTGGCTCATCGAGGCCCAAGCGGAGTACTACGCGGGCCTGCTCGCGTACGAACAGGAGTTGATCCCGTTTCGCGAGTTCAGTCGGTTACTCGAGCGCGGCACGGCGTCGCCGGCCGCTGATGCCGTCCTCGTAGAGCCGTCGACCTGGGGAGACAGCAATGCGAACTACCGCAAGGGAGCGCTGGTGTACGGTGATCTCGATCGACAGCTGCGACTCGCGACCGATGGCGACCGCAGTCTCGACGACGTCTTCCGGTCGCTGAACGCCAAGGATGGGCAGATACGCGAAGCCGACGTGCTCGAGGCCCTCGAGCGAGCCGGCAACCCGGCGATTCGAGAGCGTGCCGAACGATACACCCGAACCACAGAGACGCCGGAGCCGTGGACTCGATTCGAGCACCGTGACGCGTTCGACCAGCCACGGGCGACCATCGAGTACGGACTCGGCACGGACCCGATCCGCGTCGACGATCACCCCTGGGAGCGCTGGGATCGCACGGATATCGACGGCATCGATGACCGATGGCGTCCCGACAGCGGGACCGATCGCGGCGTGCTCGCAGTGCCGGCCGGCGAGCGCGTCACCGTTCCGGTCGCGGCCAGCAACGTCGGCGAGCGGGCCGGTACCGCTGATGTGGTTCTGCAAGCCGGCGGTGAGATCGTCGCCGAGAGCCAACACCACCTCGAAAGCGGCGAGCACGCGAGCGAGACGCTGTCGTGGACCCCGACAGATCCCGGCATCTACGACGTTCTGGTCGGAGACGATCGACTGACGGTGGTCGTTCGCTCGACGACGAGTCTGACCGTGACCGACCTACGGGTGAGTCCGGAGCGTATCGACCCCGGCGAGTCGGTGACGGCGACGGCGACGGTCACGGCCGGCGACGACCGGCCGGCCGCGGGCACACTCGAGTTCCAAACCGCCGCGGAGACCGTCAGCGGACAGCCGATCGCCCTCGCACCCGGCGAGACCGGCACTGTCGAGGTCGACCTCCAGTTCAACGAGGATGGGCGCTACGAGATCGTCGCTGGCGGGCAGTCGACGACGGTCACCGTCGGTGGCGTGCTCGGGAGCATCGAGTCGATGCCCGGCTTCGGCGGGATCGCCGGCGTCGTCGCGCTCGCAGTGGCACTCGCCGTTGTGCTGGTCGGTCGACGACGATAACGGATCGAGCACCCACGGCAGCACATCGAGCCGTCCGTCACTGGCAGTGCACTCGTTAGACGCGTTCCACCCGAAACACACACGTCTGGTCACCGTCAGCAGTACACGACGTTTCGGTGACTGTCGCGTCCGTCTCGAGTGCATCGGCCATCCCCTCGAGAACGCCCTGTGCCACCCCGCAGTAACACGGCTCCCGGTGGGTTCGGTAGGTCACACGAACGCAGTCTGGCGACTCGCGGGTTCCCGAAACGGCTGGCACCGCGTTCGCGTTCGTCGTCGTGTCGACGCTCTCAACGATCGACTCGAGACGCTCGAGGACGGCGAACAGGTCCCCATCATCGCGAACGTGCGCGGCGAACGTCGACAGGAGTTCGGGAGCGAGCGTTCGACCGAAATCACGTTCGATCTGCCGGCGGTCCTGGACAGCCAGCGACGAGAGCGTCTCGAGGATGGCTTCGATTTCGGCATCGTCGTACGACGAGACAGGGAGATACAACGTCGGCTCGATGCCAGCTCGGTCGACGATCGAGGCCCATGTCTCCTCATCGGTCTTTGCGATGACGTACTCCTCGAGTGTTTTGTGGATGATTCCGTGCATCAGGTCTCACTCCCTTCGGTTGCCCCCACGGGTGACGGCCAGTTGCTCGAGTCAACCAACAGGCAGCCATCGGCCCGGGCCGAATCGTCTCTGCGTGAGACTGTCACGTGAAGCGACTTAACAGTAACACCCACTCGAGCGCCGCCACGTCGCGCTCGCTTAGAGGTGTTCGGCGAGCGACGGCGCGACCGAGACGTCGCTCATCGGTCGTTCAATCGTATCCGTGCCGTAGATCGCCTCGACACCGGCTCGAGAGAGTTTCGTCACTGCGTTATCGGCGAGCAGCGGGTGGACGCAGGTGAGGAACACGCGGCCAACGCCACGGTCTTGCAGGACGGAGACGGACTCGCTCATCGTCGACCCAGTCGCGATGATGTCGTCCGCAACGACGACGTCGCGGCCGGCCACGTCGACATCGCTCGGGGTGATCTCGACGTCGGTGCCGGAGTGGCGTTTCTTCTCGAAGTAGTCCGTCTCGCCGTCACCGTAGGCGTCACGAACCGTCTCGGCGAGTTCGATCGCGCCCGCGTCGGGCGAGAGGAAGACCGGATCCTCGAGGTCGTCGGGAAGCGGTTCGGCGAGTCGGCCGGCAGCGTCGATAGCGGTCGCCGTCGGCTCGAAGAACTCACACACTGCTTCTTCGTGAGGCGTGACGGTCAGCACGCGATCCGCGCCAGTCGAGATGGCACGGGCGACCGCACGGGCAGAGATCGGGTGGCCCGCCTCGAACGCCTTGTCCTGGCGGCCGTAGCCCATGTACGGCAGGACGGTAACGACCTCGTCGGCGCCGGCTTCGCGGACGGCATCCTGCAACTGGAGCAGTTCGATGTGGGCGTCACTCGAGACAGTCGAGGCGACGACGATCGCGCGGTCGTCGTCGAAGTCGGGCGCCGCAGCGAGCAGTTCGCCGTCGGGAAACCGATTGTACTCGGCAGTGGCGAGCGAGACGTCGAGTTCACGGGCAAGCGCAGCGGCAAGCGTCTGCGAGTCAGCACCGCTGACGATCGTGGTCATACTCGAGTGGACTGGACGAAGCATAAAACCCGTTTTCGTTCTCGCGTACACCGTGAGTGACTCGCAGTGTCGTGGTGGTGGCTCGAGCGATTACGACTCGGCGTCGTCGATATCGGCGTCGCCGTCGCCACAGGGGCCACCGCTAGTATCACTCAGGAACGTCAGTGTCCCCTCTCGGCCGATTCGAACGTAGAGATTGAGACAGTCGGGGTCGTTCCATCTGGCGGGCGTAATCTCGACGGGCTCGCCCTGATCGAGGCGGGCGACCACGCGAAACTGACCCGGCTCAGTCGGCCAGTTCCGATCGAGGGTCACGTCCTCGTTTGCCTCGAGGGTCTCGGTCGACCAGGCTTCGATCTCGCGATCGAACTCGACGAGGACGTCAACCGTGTGTGCGGTCTCGCCCGAGTTGTCGACGATGACATCGCCGAGCACGGTGCCCTCGACGCTGGTCGAACTGTCCGTTTCGCTCGGTTGAGAGTCGGCCTCGTCACCGGTATCCGGTTCGTCGGCCTCGGTGGAGTCGTCTGGGTCGTCGTCGCTGCCGGAACAGCCGGCGACGGCGCCGGTCAGGGCAGTCCCGGTGACGGCGAGGAGTTTGCGGCGTGGAAGTTCGTTCATGTTCGGAGCGAACGAATTCAGGATAGTTAAACAGTCCGGCAGGGACGACAGTATCAATCAATAGCCAGATCGGGACTGTGCCGGCCAGTTATCGCAGGACGGCGAGTCCTGTCACGTCTCCGACGCCAAGTGTTCGCGAGCGCCACGGACCGTTGGCGTCCGTCGGCGTCGCCGAGAGGAAGGTTCCCCGTTCGGTGACGGCGTACCACGTCTCGCCGTACCCGACGCCGACGATGGATGACCCCGAACGGTCGTACTCCTGCCAGTCGTCCTCGCCGTAGGCATAGACCGTCTCCCCGGAGACGGCGTGGGCCCGTGCGAGTCGCCCCCGATCGCTTCGGGGGTCCGCGGCGACGACCTCGAACGATCCCTCGAGGACCTGCATCCAGCCATTGCCGAGTTTATAAAGGCCGTCGCCGGTGGCGGCAAGCGGGACGCCGGCCGCAGAGACGTCCCGGACGGCCGTGAGTCCGGCGTGGTCGAGCGTGCCGTCGTGAACGCGGTAGACACCGTCATCGGTGCCGATGAGGTCGCCATCGATGGCGCAAACCGTGTCGATACCGGCGGCCTCGATCGACTCCCAGTCGCCGTCGTCGGCCGGAACGTCTCCTGCCAGTCGGGCAATCTCGCCGTCGGGACTGGCCGCGAGCAATCCCGCGTCGTCGAGGCCGACGGCGACTGCGGGACCGAAGCCGGTTTCGATGAGAGCCGGATCGTCAGCTGCCGACTCGTCGCCCTCGGCTGGGGGCACCAAGAGCCGGACGTCCTCGTCGGTTGCGACCGCAACGATCCCGTCGGCCGCTGCAACATCGTGTGCGGTACAGCGGTCACAGAGGCCGAACTCGCCGACAGTGTCGTCGGCGACGCGGACACGGACGACACCGATCGAACTCGAGACGTAGGCCTCGGTGGCTCCCTCGCGATCGCCGTAGACGCGTTTCTCTTCGATCGAGTGCATACGTAAACGTCGAGTCCCCGCCCCGAAAGCGTTCTGTCTGCTCCGGAATCCCTTTGAGGTGGCCCCGCGGACTAGCGACTAATGCAAGTGTTCGGATCGAGCGGGACACGGGGCGTCGCCAACGAGGAGCTGACACCCGCGTTCGTCCTGCGCGTCGCGAAAGCGGCGGGGACGGCCTGGGGGGCCGATCGGGTTGCCATCGCGCGCGATACGCGATACACTGGACGGATGCTCGCCGATGCGGCCGCAAGCGGACTGGCGAGCACCGGAACCGATGTCGATCGGATCGGGATCGTTCCGACACCGGGGGCACAGTCGTACGCCGAACGGGAAGGCGTCCCCGTCATTATGATCACGGCGTCGCACAACCCGCCACAGTACAACGGGATCAAACTCGTCGGCAGCGACGGGATCGAACTCGTCGTTTCGGAACTCGAGGAGATCGAAGACGTGTTGTTGGGAGAGACGTTCACGGTCGCCCCGTGGGACGAGACCGGCCGCTCTCGAACGATCGACGGCGTCACAGAGACGTACGTCGACGAACTGCTTTCGGCAGCCGACCGAGAAACGATCGCCGACGCCAACCTGACGGTTGCACTCGATCCCGGACACGGTGCCGGCGCGCTCACCAGCCCCGAGTTCCTCCGGAAACTCGGCTGTCGTGTCGTCACCGTCAACGGCCAGCCCGACGGCAAGTTCCCTGGCCGGAACCCCGAACCCGTCCCCGACAACCTCGAGAATCTCGGTCAACTGGTCCGGGCGACCGACGCCGACGTCGGCATTGCCCACGACGGCGACGCCGACCGCGCCATCTTCTTCGACGAAACCGGTGCGTATGTCAACGGTGACGCGACGCTGGCTGCCCTCGCCGCCGCCGAACTCGAGGCCGGCGACACGACGGTCTCGGCAGTTAACGTCTCCCAGCGGCTGGTCGACGTCGTCACCGAAGCCGGGGCCGAACTCGAGTTGACGCCCATCGGCTCGACGAACATCATCACCCGGATCGAGGAACTCGAGGCGAAAGGCGAGCACGTGCCGATCGCCGGCGAAGGCAACGGCGGGATCTTTTTCCCGTCGTTCCGACTCACCCGAGACGGTGCGTTCACCGCAGCCCGGTTTCTCGAACTCGTCGCCGAACAACCGGTCAGCGAGATCGTCGCCCCCTACGACGGCTACGCGAACGTCAGACACAACCTCGAGTACGAATCGACGGCTGAACGCGACGCGATGTTGGATGCCGCCGCAAACCACGCCCAGTCGTCCGACGCCGACCTCAACACGCGCGATGGCTACCGACTCGACCACGGCGACGCGTGGGTGCTTGCCCGCCCCTCCGGCACCGAACCACTCGTCCGAATCTACGCCGAAGCCCGCGACACCGAGCGCGCACGCGAACTGGCCGATAAGCTGTACGAGACGCTCTCCGACGCGAAAACTGACGCTTAGGTAGGACGTTCTCGAGGACGAGCCCACCCCACCGAACCACGGCTAGCCCAGTACCGGACTGACGAGTACGAGCATGATTGCGCCCGCTGTGAGCACGCTCGCAGCTACCATCGCCACGGTCGCGACTCCGTCAGGGTCGTCGAGTGACAGTCTCGAGCCGATGCCTTCGACGGTCGTCGAGAGTAGTTTGGCACCGTCGAGTGGATAGCAGGGAATGCAGTTGAACACGCCCAGCAACAGGTTGAGCCACCACGTCCAGAACAGGACGTTCGCGGCGAGGAAGACGCCGCCACCGAAGATCGACAGCGGCCCAGTAACGGTGTAGAAGTTCGCGACCGAGCCGACGAAGCCACCGAAGTTGGCCGTCGATATTCCGCCGATCAGTCCGGCGAAGGGGAGTGTAAACACCGCCAGCGCCCGCTCGAGCGAGGACGAGCCCAGCCCATCCGCCGCGGGCTGGCCCTGGAGGATGGCGAGATGTTGCTCGCTCGGGTGGGGATCGACGCCGAGATCAGTCACTGTCACGCCGCTCGTTCCCGCGACTGGCGTGATGCCGAGGATCGCCTCGCCATCGTGGTCGCCGAGCGTGACGTCGGTCGTCTCGCGCTCGCCGTCAACAGCGAACTCGACCGTGACCGTTTCGCCGGGCGGAGCGTCCGCGAGCACCTCGAGCAACGCTTCAGCGTCGACGACCCGTTCGCCATCGAGGTGGGTGATGGTGAGCGCGTCGGCGTCGGTGACACCGGCTGCTGCGAGCGGCCCGTCGGGGTCGATCTCGGCGACGGCAACGCCAGCGACGATCGTCGTCGTGCCCTCGTCGGTCTCGAGGGTGGCGACTGTCTCGTTTTCGAGGGCGTCGGCGAACTCGCGTTCGGTGTCGACCGGCGTGTCGTTGACCGCCGTGATCGTGTCGCCGGGCTCGAGCGTGGGCGTCTCGTCGAGACGGTCCGGATCGCCCTCGAGCGTGCTCGTGACGACGACGGAGCGCTCGAGCGATATCGTCTCGGTGCCGTCCCGATCGCCGTCGACGGCGAGGGTGACGCGCTGGGTAGTCGCATCGAGCGCCGCACGCAGTTCGTCGCCATCCGCGATCGGGTCGCCGTCGACGGCCGTGATCACGTCACCGCGCTCGAGGCCCGCCTCGTCGGCTGGCGTCGCGGGGTACACACCGGAGACGGCGAGACCGGACACGGCGGCGATCGACGTCGAGACGAGTGCCAGCAAGAAGACGACAGCGAGCAGTGCCACCACGAGGTTGTTCGTGATCCCGGCAGCGTAGATCCGGGCGCGGCTGACCGTCGAGGCGGCGCGCTCGTCCGATTCGTTGAGGCCGACGAACGCGCCGAACGGAACAATCGCGAGGAAGATCACGCCCGCCGACTCGACGCCGACGTCCTCGATGCGGCCGAGCAAGCCATGGCCGAACTCGTGGACGAACAGGCCGACGAACAGGCCAACGACGATCTCTGGAGCCGCAGCCAGCGGCAAGAAATCGTTGACACCCGGGATCGCCAGCGCGTTTCGTGGCTGGTTGACGTCGCTTGCGCTCTCGGTCGTCAGTGCGGCATAGGCCGCAAACAGGACGAGAACGAACGTCCAGACGAGCAACAGCACCGAAACGGCTACGCCACCGGTCGTCACCGCCTGCCAGAGCCGGCGCGAGCGACCGCGTGCCAGCGAATCGAGCCGCTCGAGCCCGTTTCGCGTCTCGAAGGTGACCAGCGGTCCGAAGACGCTGATCCACGGCGGCAGCGAGCCACGAGCTCGAAGCCCCATTGCGATTGCCGTATAGATCACGAGCCCGAGAGCGATCCAGAGGGCAGTCGTCAGCATAGCAAACACTGCTCGCAGGTCTGATTGTTGTGGCTTCGCCGACACGCCACAGCGAGGTCGGCTCCCGAAAGACGGCGGTCAGTCTCCGTGTCGTGTCTCTGACCGTCGACGCTCCAGTCAGCAGTCGGCTGTGGGCCGTCAACCCAGAACTCACCGGGTCGCTGTGAGAGTAACTGCCGTCGAACCCTCGCTTCGTTCATCTTCGTGTGCTCGTGATTGGAACGGAATCGTATCAAAAGTACGGTCAACCGGGACGAGCAGTTGTCTGGGCATAGCAGCCAGAACACGAGACTCCGCGGAAGCCCGGGTCGTTCAGATCGGATCGTCAACCTCGAGTGCGTCTTCGATCGCTTCCCGTTCGTCCCGCAACGCCTCGAGTTCGTCCGCGATCTGGCCGTCAGCAAGCCGCTTGCGTTCGTCGGGGGTGAGCTGGACGACAGCCTGCGCGGCGGTCTGCAGCCGATCGTAGTCGAACTCGGGGTCGGTCGTGAGCCGACGGAGAGATCGCAGCTGGGCGACGACGTCCTCGTCGGCGACACGAGCGACGAACGGACGGATCTCGCGTATCTTTCGCCGAAGCACCCCCGCTTCGCCCGGCGGCCACGAAATCGTCAGTGGCTCGGCGTCGATCCCATCGAGATACGTCTGCTGGGTCGCGACTCGGCGTTTGAGTTCGTCCGCGCTCTCGACGTAATGGGAGAGTTTTGAATGTGAGTAGTTCGCATACTCGAGCAGTTCCGGAATGGTGTACTCGCCGGCAGGGTCGTCCTGAACGTAGTCAGCCAGCTCAGTCGGGGGCTGCTCGTAGGGGACAAACGGATACCAGCGGCTGCGCTCGACCAGCGAGAACACCTCGCGGGCCGACGCCTCGAGTCGAAACGCCTCGAACGCCGTCTCGATCGCGTCGTTGTACGCCTCGATCGGTTCGCGAAGCGCCTCGACGGGCGCGTCGAGATCGGCGGTTGCGAGTTCGAGCAGGCGCTCGCGGTCAGCGATCTCGTCGTCGAGTTCCCGGAGCCGTTTCGCGGCAGACGTCCGAGCGTCGTCGACGGCCTCGCGGGCCGTTTCGCGCTCGTCGAGTAACTCGGCATACTGAGCCGCCGGCTCCAGGGCGTCGTGGGCGCGCTCGAAATCCGACTCGCTGAGCCGGCGTTTATCGATCGCCTCGAGGGCGTCGTCGAACGCCTCACGCCCCTTCAGATCGTCGGGAAGGTTCGTGACCAGCGAGTCGAACTTCCCCTCGAGTTCGACGTAGGCCTTGAAGTTCTCCCGGCCGGTTCCCGTCGCTCGGTCGACGTAGCTCTCGAGTAACTCCGTCGCGTTCCGGTATGCCTCGGCTGCGTCGGTCACCGCTCCACCACCGTGGGCTTCGACCCGGCTTTCGGCCTGTTTGAAGCGCTCTCGAGCCCGTTCGAGGGTCTCGAGTGGTGTCTGGTCGTCCGCAGTGGCGTCCGCATCGGGGTGGTGAACGCGTTCGCTCATCCGAGATCAGTCGTCGTAGATCGCGTCGGGGTCGAACACCTTCTTGCCGACGTTTTCCCCGTCGATCGTCCGGTAGAAACACGACTGGTGGCCGGTGTGACACGCCCCGCCTTCCTGGTCGACCAGATAGAGCAGCGTGTCGGCGTCACAGTCGACCCGAACCTCCGCAACGTCCTGTGTGTGCCCGCTCGTGGCACCTTTCTCCCAGAGTTCGTCTCGGCTACGGGAGTAGTAGTGGGCGACACCTGTCTCGCGCGTGCGCTCGAGTGCCTCCGGCGAGACGTAGGCGAGCATGAGCACCTCACCGGACGCTGCGTCCTGTGCAACGGCGGGGACGAGCCCGTCCTCGCCGAAGTCGACTGCAATCTCGTCGGTCATAGCTGGGTGGATGACCGTCAGGGCGATAGGTCTTTTGCCGAGAGGGTCACCTCGACAACGACGAACCGTCACCCATCGGCCCAATCATGAGTAGCGCCAACATTTATGACGCGTGGAGTGGGCGGGAGACCGTGATGGCCGACTATACGAAGACCAACTATCACGACGTCGACGATCAGAACGGGATGCACTTCCTACGTGACGAGTTGAACTGCGAGCACATGGGCGTGACCGTCGTGGAGTGTGAGCCCGGCTGGGAAGGCAAAGAACACGACCACGAGGAGGAAGGCCACGAAGAAGTGTACCTGCTGATGGAAGGCGAAGCGACGGTCACCGTCAACGACGAATCGATCGACATGGCCGAAGGTGACGCGATCCGAATTCCGCCGGACGCGACACACCAGATCCACAACGGCGACACCGAAAGTCGGTTCGTGCTGATGGGAGCACCGTAGGAGCGCCCGCCGTCGCAGACGGACTCCTGCAGTCAGTGCCAGTGCACCCGTGACGCTTTCGTTCCCACCGAGAGCGCGGGCCGGCAGCCCGTCTCAGGGCCGATGGAACTCGATGCCGTCGGCCGTCGCGACCGCGAGGGTCACGCCTCGAGCCAGACGGCCACCCGTTCTGATGTGGTGTTCGGGGAGCAACGGCATCGCTACTGGACGGTAGGCGTTTTCCCGCATTGCAGCGATACCGGCGTAGCGGCCGACCTCCCGATCTCGATCGAAGACGTGGATACGCTTGTCCGCGCCGCGGCCGTATCGATAGGGGAACGCGTCCGGTTCGGGGCCAGGGCAGGTCAGTTCGGTGGCCGCGAGGACGGCGAGGACCGAGCCATCGGCCTCGAGCAACAGTCGTGGCTCGTCGGTCCCCGTCCTGTCGCGGTCGTCATCGGCTGTGGTCGTCGACGAATCTTCTCGCCACTGTGGCTCCGCGTCGGTTCGGACGCAGGCATACCGCCCGTCGGTCAGCGCGATCCGATCCGGGATCGAGTAGAACTGACGGCAGCCATCGACACGGCCACGGAGCAAGAACGGGTCACCGAGGATCGTGTGTGCGGCCTCGAGTCCCCACTCGTCGACGACGAGCACCGGCGCCCGACCGGCGTGGGCGGCAGCCGCCACGCTGCTGGCGAGGGTCAACGGCGTGACGTCTCGGAGGCGCTCGACCGACAGCGGTACGTCGGGACCGTCTGCTGGATGGTCGCCACCAGTCGCCACGACCGGCCCATCGGCCTCGGGCGGATCTGGACAGCGGTAGCCCCGGTCACGGAGTGCCGCAACGACGGCCGCGAGCCGCGAGGGTTCGTGGGATGTCATCACTACCCCTACGACGCCGAGCGATAAGAGCGTCTAGCCACCACAGGCCATACCCGTTTGGCACCAGCACCATACCGTCTGCTTTCGTCTCCCAGCCATGGATCGACAGGAACTTCGACGGGCATGGGACGCCGTCGCCGACGATTACGCCAGCACCCGACGCGCCGACGGCGAGGACGCCGCCCTAATCGATGAGCTACTCGAGGGCCTCCCCGAAGCCGCAACCGTCCTCGACGTCGGCTGTGGCGATGGGATGCGAACGCTTGCAAACCTCGCGGGCGTCGATCGAATCGGGCTCGATCTCTCGAGTCGCCAACTCGAGTTGGCAGCCGAAAACGTTCCCGAAGCCCACCTCATTCAGGGTGAGATGACGAGGCTCCCGCTGGCCGCGAACGCTGTCGACGCGATCACGGCGTATCACGCCGTCTTTCATGTCCCCCAAACCGAGCATCCGGCCGTCTACGGCGAGTTCGCTCGCGTCCTCCGGCCGGGCGGGCGACTCCTCGCGACGGTCGGCTCGAGTCGCTACGAGACGACCCGACACGACTGGCTCGGAAGCGGCCAGTCGATGTTCTTCAGCACCCCCGGCCGCCGTCGGACTCGGAGCTCACTCGAGGCGGCAGGCTTTGCAATCATCTGGGAGCGAGTCGTCGACGATCCGCTGGGGAGTTCGGTGCCGTTCGTGCTGGCCGAATATCGGGGACAGTAAACTAGGGCAAGGGGCTCCGGTCAACTGCCACGGGCGCGGTGGTCTGTGGCTTGCCAGCGCAACTGATGGAGGCTATCTAGCGGTGAGTGACTTCCTGGACCTCGCCTCCCGTGTCCCCCCGCATCTTCAGCTGTTTCATCTCCCACTCCAGATAGTCTCGGAGGCCTTCCTCGAGAGGCCTATGAGTGATTCCCAGTTCCTCGGTCGCCTTGCTGGTATCGACCGGCCATCGGCCGCCGGCGAAAAACCGGAGCCCCTCGGATTCGAATCCTTCCGGCGGCGTAATGACCCGCTCTACTGCCCCCATTACGCTGGCGAACCCTGCGAACACCTTCGGGGAGACGGCACGAGGGGCCGGAACGCCTGTTATCGCTTCTGCACACTCGAGGACGTCGACAGCGTCTCGAGGCGCCCCTGAAATGATGTACGTTTCCCCAGGAGCGCCTTGTCCCATCGCGCGGAGGTGCCCGTCAGCGATATCTCCGACGTGGTCCCAGGGCACGTAGTGGCCGCGCGGAATCATCGGAAGCTCGCCCTGAAGGTAGCTCCGAAACAGGCCTCGAATCGATCCGTGCGACTTGTCTCCCGGGCCGTAGACGATGCCCGGTTGGACGATGACGAGTGGCAGTCCATCGTCGATCATGGGTTTGGCGACTTCGTAATGGGCCTCCCATTTCGTCCGGTAATACACGGCCGATTCCGGGCACTCCGGCGCAATCGTTTCGTCGATGTACGCAAACGATCGAAGTGGATACACGCCGAGCGTGCTGGTGTAGACGCCTTTTGGTACATCCAGTTCTGCCATCAACTCGAGAACGTTTCGGGTCCCCTCCACGTTGATCCGTTCGGCGTTTTCGGCCTCGCGAGGACCCGGACCGAGATAGAACCATGCGGCAAGGTGAAACACGCCGTCCACACCTGTCATCGCCTCCCGCATACTCTCTTTCTCGGTGACGTCGCCTTCGACCACCGTGACCGCCTCCGGCAGGTGACTCGCGTTCGAGCGCGAACGGGTCAGCGCAACGACATCGTGACCAGTTGCGAGAAGTTCCGTTACAACGTGCGAGCCGATCAATCCAGTTGAGCCAGTGACAAAATACTCCATTAGACGGTGTACGCCGCCAAGCGCTATATAAGTGCCTCGAACCGCTGAGCGGCCGATTTCCAGTAGATTTTACAGAATGAACGTGTCGCGAAATTCTAGGTCCCACTCTACCGCTTGAAGTGCTTATCAGTTGTTTCAGGTTTCAGCAGAGCCGGACAGGGTTATCTATCAAGCGAGCGAACGAGACGGACGAGCGTGTTCTCACAGCACGCGGTTATCGGAGCCGTCGATCCGACGACCGCCGCATTCGTCCTCGTAACACTTCTCCTGGCCGGCGTCGTTACCGGCATCGCCGGCTTCGGCTTTGCCCTCGTCGGGACGATGGCGTTGGCGACCGTCGTTGATCCTTCGGTCGCGGTCGTGCTGATGATCGTCCCGATTCTCGCAACGAACGTCTCGCTACTGGGCGAACTCGACGCCGACGCCGTCCGCTCGTGCAGTCGGCGCTTCTGGCCCTACGTGCTGGCGACCCTCGTCGGCACGCTCGTCGGCATGGCCGCACTCGAGTCAATCCCGGCTGATCCGCTGACGATCGCACTCGGGGTTGTCACGCTCGCGTACGTCGGGGCGACACAGCGGGCTGTTCCGATCCCCGGACGCGCCGCGCTCGAGGATCGCTGTTTCGTCGAACGGCGGGGGATGATGGTCGGCCTCGGCACCATCTCGGGGGTCGTCTTCGGCGCGACGAACGTCGGCGTGCAGGTCGTCGCCTACATCCGAAGTCGTGACCTCGAGGCCGGGCTGTTCGTCGGCGTCCTCGCACTCGTGTTCGTCGGTATCAACGCCGTTCGAGTGGGTGCCGCGGTGGTTTTCGGCCTGTATCCATCGCTGGCGGTTGGCGTGCTTTCGGTGGCGCTTGCGATTCCGGCTCTCGCTGGTGTCCTCGCTGGCCGACGCGTCCGACCGCAGCTCTCAGAACGAATCCAGCGACAGGGCGTGCTCGCGCTCCTCGCACTCATCGGCGGTCGACTCGTCCTCGGCGGGTTGGGAATCGCCTGAACGACCAGCGGTCGGCGACGATCAAACGGCCGTGTTGCAGTTCCGTGGGCATACTGGCCGAGTGCCGGAGCGGCGTGCGATCGGCACAACAACTGTGGCGGGCCAGTCCATAGAGTGATGCATGCTCCGTCGGCTTCGGGAAAACGGCCCTATCATCCTCGTTCCGCTCGCGTGGACGTTCGTCACCGCCGTCCACCTCGACCTCGCGAGCGAGCACGCCCTGTTCGTCGCCCATCTGGTGATGGCGGTGATCATCGTCGTCTTCACCGCCCTCTCGTGGTCGGCGATGGATCACGGCGTCTTGCTTGCGTGGCGGCGCGTGCTGCTCGCCGGCCTCGTCGTCACCTTGGCTGGGGGTGTCGGCTTTCTGGTCCCGGCCGTGGCGACGCCACTCTTTACGCTCAGTCTCGCTGGCTGGATGCTCATCCCGGCAGCGGGGCTTGCCTACACGAGTCAACACGTCGCCGAGACACCGCGGCGCTACCTCCTCGGGGCCGTCCTCAGCGTCCTCGGCTTGCTCGTCTACGCCAGCTCCTCGCTGGCCGGGGGCGATACCGGCGTGTTGGTCGCGGGACTCAGCCTGGTGAACGTCGGGCAGACGATTGGCATCGCGACCGCGGTCTTCCAGTACTGAGCACAGTCCCGACGGTAACCCGCGGACGCACACAGGACCAGTTTCAGAAAAACGGCAAAAACGAGCCGAACGAGGCGCTCAGTTCTGACCGTTCAGCGTGATGTAGTTGATCCCGATGATCCGGTCGTCGCCCTCGAGTTCCGCCTTCGCGTCCTCGGGAACCTCGCTGTCGACGTTGTAGACGGTCAGCGCCTCGCCGCCGATGGTCTCGCGGGCGTTGAACATACCAGCGATGTTGACGCCGTGTTTGCCCATAACGGAGCCGATGAGACCGATGACGCCGGGTTCGTCGGTGTTTCGCGTGACGACCATCTTGCCGTGGGGGATGGCGTCGACACGGTAGCCGTCGACACGGACGATCCGTGGGTCGTCGCCGGCGAAGAGAGTACCGTCGACGGAAACCTCGTCGTCACCGTTGCTGACGGTCACCGAGATCAGACTCTGGAAGTCCTCGGCCTGTCGAGTCTTCGATTCGGTAACGTCGACGCCGCGGTCCTCGGCGATCTGTGGCGCGTTGACGGCGTTGACCTGCCACTCGAGCGGTTCGAAGACGCCTTTCAGCGCGCTCGCGGTGACGAACTCGACGTCTTCGTCTGCGATCTCGCCTTCGTAGGTGATCTCGATGGACTCGACACGACCGTCGAGCAGTTGTGCGGCGACCTTGCCACCGGTTTCGGCGATGTCGATGTACGGCTCGAGGCGTGGGAACGCGCTCTCGTCGATCGAGGGTGCGTTGAGCGCGTTGGCGACTGGCTCGCCTGCGATCGCGGCGTTGATCTGCTCGGCCGTCGAGGTCGCGACGTTCTCCTGTGCGGCTTCGGTCGACGCACCGAGGTGAGGCGTGACGATGATGTCGTCGTGCTCGAGCAGCGGCGAGTCGGCCGACAGGGGTTCCTCGGCGAAGACGTCGAGTGCGGCCCCGGCGAGGGTGCCGTCTTCGACTTTCGCGGCGAGAGCATCTTCCTGAATAATGCCACCGCGGCCGACGTTGACGATGTAGCCGTCCTCGAGAAGGTCGAGTTCGTCCGCGCCAATCATGCCCTCGGTTTCGGGGGTCAGCGGCGTGTGGATGGTCAGGAAGTCAGCGGCCTCGATACAGTCCTCGAAGTCGACGAGTTCAGCACCGAGGCGGTCGGCGCGTTCCTCGGAGATGTAGGGGTCGAACGCGACGAGGTCCATCCCCAGCGAGTTGAGCTTCTTGGCGACTTCCTGGCCGACGCGGCCGAGGCCGACGACGCCGAGCGTCTTGCTGTCGAGTTCGGTGCCGAGGTATTCGCTTTTGGCCCACTCGCCGTTTTTCAGGCGGATGTGTGCCTGCGGGATCGAGCGCGCGGTCGCGAACGTCATCGCGACGGTGTGTTCGGCTGCGGCGCGAACGTTCCCTTCCGGTGCGTTGGCGACGATGACACCCTCATCCGTCGCCGCCTCGATGTCGATATTGTCGACGCCGATGCCCGCTCGGCCGACAATGACGAGTTCCTCGGCCGCTTCGAGCACCTCGTCGGTGACCTCGGTTCCCGAGCGGACGATCAGTCCCTGTGCGTCCGAAACCGCCTCGAGGAGGTCCTCGCCCTCGAGTTCATAGCCCGTCTCGACCTCGTGGCCGGCGTCTCTGAGTACGTCAAGACCCGCATCCGCGATGGGATCCGTGACCAGTACTTTCATGCGCGAGACAATCGTGTGGAGCAGGTAAACCCTTCCGTTGTCGTCGCCGGTGGCAAAATCTACCACCTCGGTTTGACCGAACATGGTCGTTTATCGATGAATTTCCATCCGGTGCAGTGGCCCTGAACGGTAGTTACTCCCGGGAATTCGAGATGGGGTGTCAACTGACATTCATTCATCGTTGAAGCAGGCCCGCTCCCACGGCGTCCACGGGACAACCCACAGAGCCTCGAGATGCGAAGAACGGTGGTCAACACGGCAGGAGAAACAGGAGTTCGACGACGGCGACGAGTTTGGTCACTGCCTCGCTTGCAGTCTATAGTAACAACTGAACCGATTGACACATGCATCGCACAGCAGTCGTGCGATGCGGTATGCAGTGAGTTTCAGTGGCTACTACAACAGCCGCTATCGACACTGCTCAGTATCGTTCCGTCCTGCTCGCGTCGGAGAAAGAATCTGCGTTCGATAACCAGCCTCGAGCGCGCTCCGGTCAGAGTTTACGCCTCCGTATCGGCGTACAGATAGACGGCACAGACCGCGAGAACAGCCTCAGCGGCTTTGGTGATGACCGCAATCGGGTTGAGATTGCCCTCCATGTAGAACGCCTCAACGCCCCAGCCCTGGACCGGAAAGAGCGCGAGGATGGTGATGATCGAGTACGCGGCTGCGACGAGAAACAGCGAGCGCTGCCAGTATGGCGTCAGATACAGGATCGTGCCGCCGATGAACCCGAGTCCGTTGAGGACAAACAGAGCAGCGAGCACCTCGCTGAACTGAATCGCGTTCATCGTGGCCAGCAAGTGTAACACACCCGTCACGAGTGCCATGACGATGGCAACGTATCCGATCGGATTCGACGGGCGAACGAATCGTTGGTTCGCCTCAGTTGTGGGATTTGCGCACATAACTGTGGCGTCTGCAGGGTCGAACAAAAGTAGTCTGGTAAGAACGTCGAAAACGAGTGATCCACGACGGCGTCGAAGTCGTAAACGGCTGTCGAGCGATCAGAGCGTGATCAACACCGCACCGACGACCACCAGCGTCGCCCCGACGATGACGCCTTTCGTTACGCGCTCGAGGTCGCGCAAGAGGACGGCGGCAAACAGCAGCGTAAACAGCGGCGCGGTCGCGACCAGCGGATCGACGATGGCGATCCGCCCTTCCTCGAGCCCCAGCGCAGCCATCAGCGAAAGCATCGCAACAGTCGTCAGAAGACCGCTGCCGGCGAAATACGTGTATGACGCGCGTGGACGCTCGAGGACGTCGCGCCCGCCGACGGCAGCCACGTAGGCGAGCAGCGCGACCAAGCCGGCCGTCTCGTTTATCGCGACGGCCTCGAGCGCTGAAATCGGCGTCTCGAGCATCCCGTACCGCCGAGAGACGTTCGCGACGGCGAAGGTGGCCGCAGCGGCGATCGGCCACAACAGATCACGGGGCTGCCAGCCCGCGAGGTCGCCGCCTTTCGAGGCCGTCAACACGGCAAGCCCAGCGACGAGGATGACGATGCCGACGCCAGTCACTGGCCCCAGTGGCTCGCCGAGGACGGCGAGTGCGATCAGCGTCGCAAACAGCGGCCGCGTGCTGAGAATCGTACTGTTGAGACTCGCACCCACCTTGTCGACGCCGACGAAGATCGTGATTCGGCCGAGTGCAGTACCGACAACGCCTGCGAAGACGAACACAACCAGGACCTCGTGCGTGAGTCCCGAAAACGCCGACCGGCCGTAGAGGACAGCGATGAGCAGCCAGTAGATTGTCGAGTCGACGACCACGACGACCAGCGACGCCTGCACGGAGCCACCGCCCGCGGCCATCCCGCGCTTGTCGAAAATCGGCGTAAATCCCCAGAAAATTGCTGGAATCAGGGCGAGGACCAGCACCTCGAGCGTGGCGCTCGCCATCACAGCACCTCCGAGGCCGACGAGACTGCCATCGGCGACACTGGGGTCGGCTGATGGGTCAACGTTGTGGTATACAGCCGACAGGTGCAGCCAGCGCGGACATCAGACAGTATTTACCACTCGGTTAACTATGCGTTACCGACACTGATGTTCTCTCCGTCCGTCGGCACGTGGCCTCTCGCCGACGCCGTTCCGGCGTTGCTCGAGCCGACGGGTTACGGAGCACTACTCGTCTGGACGGCGACGCGCCCGGACCTGTTCGGGACTGGATTCGGGAGCATCGATCGATCCTGGCTGCTGGTCGCGCTCATCCTGATCGGGTCGGTCCTGCTGGCACGGTTCATCCAGTGGGGGAGCCGTCGGTATCTGGACGGCGAGACCGCCGAGACGACGTTTGGTCGCGCGGCGTTCGCCGAACTTCACACCCCGCTTGCGATCTCGACCGCCCTGCTCGGGGTGTATCTCAGCCTGGTCGTGCTCGATCTCCTCGAGTCGACGACGCTGATCGTCGGCGGGATCGCCACGGTGTTGGTCGTCCTCTGGGCTCGAGCGTCGATCCGGATCGGTCGCCGCTGGATCGAAGTGCTTCAGGAAGGCCAGACCGGGTACGAGTTCGCGCCGATGTTCGGGAACCTCTGGACGATCACCGTTGTCGGCGGTGCTGTCCTGTTGTTGCTCTCGATCTGGAATCTCGATCTCACCCCCTTTCTCGCCTCGGCCGGCATTCTCGGGATCGTCCTCGGCTTTGCCGCTCAGGATGCGATCGGCAACCTGATCGGCGGCGTCGCGCTGTACTTCGACAACACGTACAAAGTCGGCGACGTGATCCGAGTCGAAGACGACATGCGCGGGACGGTCACCGACGTCGGCATTCGGAGTACGACCGTTCTGACCGAGGATAACCTGCTTGTCACGGTGCCAAACGCGATCCTGAACTCCTCACAGGTGGTCAACGAAAGCGCACCACAGCGCCACATGCGACTTCGAGTGCCGATCACGGCCGCCTACGGGACTGACTACGAGACGGTCGAGAAACTCGTGCTTGAGGTCTGTGAGGAGTGTCAGTTCGTCCGCGACACGCCGACACCGAAAGTGATCTTCGCGGAGTTCGGCGACTCCGCGCTTGGCTTCGAGCTCCGGGTCTATATCAACCATCCGCTGGTCGAAAAACGCGCGCTCGACAGCATCAATCGAGGCGTCTACGACGCCTTCGATGAGGCTGACATCACGATCCCGTTCCCACAGCGGGAACTCAGCTTTCTCGAGCAGCCATCGGACACCAGCCACGAGTTCGACGAACGACTGGCTGCGGACGAGCCGGCACCCGATCGCGACTGATCGCCTGTCGGCGGGAGTCGCAGACGGCCTCTCGGGATCGATCCCGGAATCGGCCGTCTATCACGATCTGAACCGACACCGAGCCTTATTTTGATTGGTCACGTAGGAACTGTCGATGTACGACCGCATTCTCCTTCCGACGGACGCCGAAAAGGGAGCCGAACTGGCAACCGAACACGCGATCGCCGTCGCTGAGTCGACCGGTGCCGAGCTCCACCTGCTGTACGTCGTCGACAGTGACGTCTACAGCTCCTACACCGGCGACGAGTACGTCCACGAGTTCGAGGGCCTCGAGGCCGCCCTCGAGCAAGAAGGCGAGGAAGCCCTCGAGTCGGCCGCCGAGGCAGCACGGGAGGCCGGCCTCGAGCCGACGACGGCCGTCCGACACGGCACGCCACACGAGGAGATTCTCGCGCATGCTGAGGACGAAGACGTCGACCTGCTCGTACTGGGGTCGAAAGCCCGCTCGGGCGAGTACCGCCGGCTACTGGGCAGCGTCACCGACCGCGTCGCACGACTGGCCTCGCGACCAGTGACGATCGTCAAGACGCCGGTCGAAGACGGAGAGTGAGCAGTCGATCGAGGACAACACACAGTGGTTGGGAAGCCGACACTCGTCGAGACGGAAACCTGAACTGGTTTATCCGGGGCGCTACAAGCAGCGCCCGATGACAGTCGTCGCTTTCGACTTCGACGGGACGCTTTCAGACTCCGAGATGACCGTGCTGCTCGGCGATCGCTGCGGTGTCGCCGACGAGATGGCCGAAATCACTGAGCAATCGATGAACGATGAGATCGATTACGCCGAGAGCCTTCGCAAGCGAGCCGCCCTCCTCGAGGGGCTGCCAGCCGAAGACGCACAGGCCGCCTACGACCAGGTCGAACTCCGTGAAGGTGCAGCCGAGCTGATCGAGGAGCTAAACGACGCCGGCGTGACGACCGCGATCCTCACCGGCGGCTTCGAACGCGGCGTCGCGGCCGCTCTCGAGCGCGAGGGAGCCACCGTCGATCACATCGTCTCGAACCGACTCCCGATGACCGACGACGAAACCGAACTGACTGGCGACGTCGAGGGCCCGCTCATCGAGGGCACCAAAGACGACGCCCTCGAGAGCCTCGCCGAGGACGTCGGTGTCGACATGGAAGACACCGTCGCCGTCGGTGACGGCGCAAACGATCTCCCGATGTTGAACGTCGCTGGCCTCGCGGTCGGCTTCGTCCCCAAACCGGCGGTCGAACCCCACTGTGATGTCGTCGTCACCTCGATGGACGAGGCCCGAACGGAGCTGCTCGAGGCCGACGTCCTTCCAGCCGCCGACCGGTAACGGCTCGTTTCTCAGTTCGGACGAACGTCTTCTCTCGGCGAAAATCGGGCTCGAGAGCCGTTTTTGATACCGAGAGACCTATTAACTCGAGGGCGAGTAAGAAGTTGTATGATGTGGCAAGACCTCGTGTTCATGCTCGGCAGTGGCCTTTCGATTATCTTTCTCGCACCGACGCTTCGCGACGCCAGTGCGCGCGTCCCGCTCGGGACGAGCCTTCCCTCGATGGGGATCGGCTTCGTCTACGGGGTGACGTTCGCGACGCTCGGCATGACCTTTTCCGCTGTTGGTGCGTTCGCAGCCGGAATGATGTGGTCGCTGATCGCCCTGATCCGGTCGCCGGGCGGCATCGGCCTTTCACTGCGACTGTTCCGGGTTGAAAGTGTCTCCCTGTTTATCGCCGATCTGCGACGCTGGCTCGCCAGTTTCCGCTCGTCGTCGCCTGTCGAACAGTACGTCACCGCTGACGTCGCATACGACCAGCAACACGGCTATCGACACACGACGGAAACACCTGCAGACTGAGTTCTATCGGGCGTTTTCGACGGCAAAACTGCATCGGACCGGTCGGCAACACGAGACGGGTGGACTCACGGCCGGCCAGAGCCACACCAGTTGGCCGCCAGCGACCCAGACGGAAGCCACGTGGGTCCGCGCTGTACCGCTGTGCGGTGAGTTGCTAGCCGCCATCACGAAACGCGGCGGTGGACAATCCGTACAAACCGAACCGTCGCTGGCTGGTTCGGCAGTTCGTGATCGATGACGTTAGCGGTCGGTGGCTTTCGTCATCAGCGTCTCGAGGGCGTCCTGACGCTGGGTCAACACGCCACCGATAGCCGCGAGGACGGCAGGAACGACGAGTCCAGCAAGGAGAATCGCGCTCATGGTCGCCGGACCGAACGTAATCTCGCCCGTGACCTCACCCGAATCGTTTAGGAATGACTCAGCCTCGAGTGCACCGACACTGTCGAAGACGCTGCTGACGAGTGCCGGATCACTGTAGGTGGTCGTCATCAGGAACGCGGCAAGCACCGCAAACACCAGATACACTGGAACGACCGTCACGCTGGCTTTCACTGCCCCAACAGCGTCGTCGGCGTCGACGTACGTGGCGATCGCATATCCGGCCCCGACCACCAGACCGGCAGTGAGCAGGAACAGCGCCGTGTCGATCAGAAAGAACGGTGGGGACGCGGCCGCAGCGGCGTGGTTCGGCGCATCGCCGAGCGTTGCGGGTTCGCCCTCTGCCTCGAATCCAGTCCCGAACGCAGCGAGGTAGCTCCAGCCAGCGGCTTCCCAGGAGGCAACCATCTCCGTGACGACCAGCGACCCATCATCGGTGTACGTCGCTGGAGTCGTCTGTGCGGTCGAAACGATCGTCGAGAAGAGGTGTGCGAAATACGAGAGAACGACCGCGATCGCACCGAATACTGCACCCTGCTTGAACGGTAGATCTGCGTCCTGTCCGGTCGCCACGCGCTGTGTCGGCTGTTCGTCTGCCTGTTCGTCGTCGTCGTACTCGAGTTGGCTATTATCTGCCATCAATGATACATCAAATGAGTGGATATTATATATTTCTATATATTCTGTTGAGCTATACTTTTCATCGTATTATCGTGTGACAGAAGCGTGACTCGTCAGTATTAAGATCGATAACGAAGCCGGTCGTGTCAGTGAGCGACCGTTATTCCGAAAACAGACTCGTATGCACAGGGGCGAACGACGACTCGGGCTCGAGGTCGGGTTCGGGTGCCGTATCAGTAATCGTCCGCCCGGCGAGGCCGTCCTCGAGTAGTTCGTCAAGCGGCGGCCCGACTTTTTCGGGTTCGACGAGGAACGCGTCGTGGCCGTGATCGGATTCGACGACGTGGTGGGCGACGTCGACGTCCGCCTTGCGGCAGGCTTCGGCCAGCGATTCTGACTGCTCGACGGTGAAATGCCAGTCGCCGGTAAACGAGAGCAACAGCAGTTCGCCCTCGAACGCAGCCAGTGCGTCAGCATCGGACTCATACCCCGCCGAGAGGTCGAAGTCGTCCATCGCACGGGTCATGTAGAGATAGCTGTTCGCGTCGAAGCGTTCGGTGAACTTGTCGGCCTGATAATCGAGGTAGGACTCGACCTCCCGGTAGGGGAAAAAGGCGGCCGCTGGGTCCGGCGGCTCCTCTCGAACCGTCTCTCGGCCTGCGGAGCGGCGGCCGAACTTCCGGCCCATCGAGGCCTTCGAGAGATACATGATGTGGCCAATCTGGCGCGCGCGTGCGAGGCCGTCCTCGGGTTCGGGACCGCCGTAGTAGTGGCCACCGTTCCAGTTGGGGTCGCTGGTGATCGCCCGGCGGGCGACCGTATCGAGCGCGAGACACTGCGGGTCGAGTCGGGCGGCGGTGGCGACGGCACCCGCCCGGTCGACGTCGTCGGGGAAGCGTCGCAGCCAATCGAGGACGTTCATGCCGCCGACGCTGCCGCCGATGACGGCGTGGAGTCGACCGACGCCGAGTTCATCGAGCAGTCGACGCTGGGAGCGCGTCCAGTCGCCGACGGTGACGGGTGGGAAGTCGGTGCCGTAGGGCTCACCAGTTTCGGGGTTTTCGCTTGCTGGCCCCGTCGTGCCATAACACGAGCCCGGCGCGTTCGCACAGACGACGTAGTACTCGGTGGTGTCGATTGCCTTCCCGGGGCCGACGACGTCGCCCCACCAGGCCCGCGCTTGGCCGGCCGTGTTGCCGCCAGCGTCAGGCCGACGGGCGACGTGGGGGCTGCCGGTCAGTGCGTGACAGACCAGCACCGCGTTGTCGCCGGTAAACTCGCCGTAGGTCTCGTAGGCGACCTCGAGGTTGGGGATCGACTCACCGGAACAGAACTGGAACTCGCCGAGAGTTGCGGAATCTCTGGTTGTCATGGATATCAGTCCTCGCTCGTCGTGACGGTCGCGGCTCGTGTCGCCGTCTCGATTGCCTGCTCGAGGTCGGCCAGGATGTCTTCGGGGTCCTCGATGCCGACGGACATCCGGACCAGATCGTCCGTCACGCCCGCTTCTTCGCGCTCCGCGGGAGTCAACTGCCCGTGGGTCGTACTCGCAGGGTGGATGACGAGCGTCTTCGCGTCGCCGATGTTCGCGAGGAACGAGGCGACCTCGACGCTCTCACAGAAGACCTTGCCCGCCTGGTACCCTGCCTCGAGGCCGAACGCGACCATGCCGCCGAAGTCGTTGAGGTAGTTCGTGGCATTGTCGTGGGTCGGATGCTCCTCGAGGCCGGGGTGGGTAACCCAGGCGACGTCGTCGTGGTCGGCGAGGTACTCGGCGACGATGGCGGCGTTCTCGCAGTGTTTTTCGACCCGGAGGGGAAGCGACTCGAGGCCCTGTAAAGTCTGCCAGGCATCGAAGGGTGACTGCTGGTTACCCAGACTGCGCAGCGACCGGAATCGAGCCGTCGCGGCGAAGGGGGCCTCGGGGAAATCCCGCGAGAAGTCGACGTCGTGGTAGGCGTGGTTCTGGCCAGCGATCTCGTCGTAGCCGTGTTCGCCCCACGGGAACGAGCCGCCGTCGACGAGGACGCCGCCGACCGTCGTGCCCGAGCCGTGGAGCCATTTCGTCGTCGACTCCCAGACGACGTCCGCACCGTGTTCGAGCGGTCGACAGAGCGCTGGGGTCGCGAAGGTGTTGTCGACAACGAGGGGGACACCGTTGTCGTGGGCAATCTCGGCGACGCGCTCGAAGTCAGGGGTGACAAGCGAGGGGTTGCCGATCGTCTCGACGTGGACGAAGGCGGTGTTTTCGTCGATCGCCTCCTCGTAGGCGTCGTACTCGAGGGTGGGAACGAATCGTGGTTCGATGTTCCGGCGGCTTGCCGTCTTCGAGAAGTAGGCAGTCGTCCCGCCGTAGGTGTCCGTCGAACAGACGACGTTGTCGCCCGCCTGTGCAAGGATGAGAACCGCAGAGTCGAGTGCCGCCATGCCGCTGCCCGTCGCAACCGCACCAGCCCCGCCCTCGAGCGAGGCGAGTCGATCCTCGAGGACCGTGACGGTCGGGTTGGCGATCCGAGAGTAAATGTAACCGTCGTCCTCCAAGGCGTAGCGTTCAGCGGCGGTGTCGGCGTCGTCGAAGACGTAGGATGTCGTCTGGTAGATCGGCGGTGCCATCGCCCCCGTCTCCGGGTCGGGGGACTGTCCGGCGTGGACGCTTCGTGTCCCGAGACCGCGCTCGGGACAGCCTGTGTTCGTCCCGTCGCTCGCGTCGTCGCTCATGTTTAGTATGCATACTTCTACAGACTCATATGCGTCGCAGTAACGGCAAAAACCGTAGTCGATTCGGTCGCATTCACATACATCCCTCGGGTCCGTACGGGTGTGCCGCCGGCGTGAGACGCTCGTGGCTGGACAGGGGCAGCACGTAGCTTATTCGTGCTCGAGTCCCTCGAGCAGCGTTCGAACAGCGGTCGACTCGGATTCGGCGTTCACCGCCTGTGGGTAGACCGCGACACAGATGACGAAGTCGTCACCGTTGGCGACGGCTTCGCTCACCCGAACGGTGACGTCGATCGTGGTTTCGACCGGAACCAGTCGGGCGCGTCCGCGATAGCGAGCGAGCGTCGTCTCGCTGCCAAGCACCGAGACGGGTTCCTCATCGACGTACTGGACGTCCTCGAGTTCGTCGTAGCGGTCCTGGATCAGGGCGACGAGTTCGTCCGTCGAATAGTCGCCGACGGGGTTGAGTGTGCGGCCGAGTACGGAGATCTGTGGTGTAGCGAGCACGGAGACGACCGCGGTCTGGACACGTCCAAGGCCGAGTGCGTCAAGTGCGAGCGCCCGGTCGTACTCGGCGTTCCAGTTTTGAACCGAGATCGTCCGCTCGATTCCGAACCGGCCGACGGTTCGCTCGATGCGCAGCTCCTCGACCGTGTGTTCGCCGTAACCGGTTTCGGCGAGAGCCGCCGGAGAGACGGTGGCCGGAGACGCGGCAAGCGAGTCGCGAGCGACATCGGTACAGCCGGCGAGGAGTCCGATCCCGGCCGTCACACCTGCCGTAAGGACGTGTCTGCGCGTGAGTGTCATCGACAGAAACAGGGGACCGAGAGCCGAAAGGATATCGATTCGGGCCACATTCGATTGGCGTCATAATTAAAAAGTGGACACACCCCTCGCCGAGCTGTCGTGCAGTGCAGTGTGCATGACGGCAGTGGCGACGAGAGATCGGAGAGATCGACCCAAGCAGCGCTTTCGAGACGGACGGGTTGATAGTCCTCGGGTGGCAACGTATCGGTCGTGCACTCGAGTGACCGTGATCGGGTCGTGCTCGCGGCCGTCGTTTTCGCGGTGTTGTTCTCACAGCTGTTGCTCTATCCTGGTGTTGCAACGCTCGTGGAGACGCTTGGGGCCGACGCGACGGCATCGCCGTTTGCGTCGACGGCACTCGATGCGAGCATGTGGTTTCTCGTCGCCGAGTTCGCCGCCTACATCGCCTTCGTCGGCGTCTGGGGGCTCGCAAGCGACGTGACAGGGCGGCGGACGCCGTTTATTGTCGCCGGCGCACTCGCTGGAGCCGTCGGCTACGCCATGCTCGCTGTCGTCCCCGCAGTGGGGTCGATTTCGTTCGAGGGCGTCCTCCTCTTGCGGGTCGTGCAGGGCGCGATGACCGTCGGCGCGTTCTCGCTGACGATGACCATGTTAATGGATTTAGAGGGTGGTCACGGCCGAAACATGGGTGCTGCAGGGATCGCAATCGGGCTCGGAGCAGCCCTCGGCGCCCCCATCGGCGGCCAACTCACCGAACTCGATCCGCTCGCGCCGCTGGTCGGTGCCGCCGTCTTGCTCGTCGGCGTTGGTACGCTCGTCTCGCAGGTCGACGACCGCACGCCGAACAGTCGCCGGAGCGCTCGAGCGCTCCTCGAGGGTGTCAAGCAACGGCCAACGCTGTCGGTTCCCTACGCTTTCGGCTTCGTTGATCGGATGACAGCCGGCTTTTTCGCCCTCGTTGGGACACTGTACTTCCAGGAGACGTTCGGGCTTGGGCCTGCCACGACGGGACTGTTGCTGGCGTGCTTTTTCGCCCCGTTTGCCCTGCTACAGTACCCCATGGGCGCGCTTTCGGACCGAATCGGTCGAACGATCCCGATCGTCGTCGGGTCGGTGTGTTACGGCCTCGGCATTCTCGCCGTCGGCGCTGCGCCGTCGGTCACCACGGCTGCGGTTGCGATGGTCGCCGTCGGCGTTCTCGGGGCACTCGTCTCACCTGCGACGATGGCACTCGTCACGGACATCGCCGATAAAAACGAACGCGGCGTTGCGATGGCCGGCTTCAACATCGCCGGCAGCCTGGGCTTTCTCGGTGGCTTTCTCGTCGGCGGCACCATCGCCGGCAGCTACGGCTACGATCTCGCGTTTCTCACCGTCGGGAGCCTCGAGATCATGATCGCCCTGATTGCCGTCCCAGCGTTTCTCCGGCTCTCGATTGGCCGTCGTGGACGGCAGCCAAGCGACGATCACGGAGAGATCTGATCGCTGTCTTGTAGATTCCAACTAGCTTCTCGGTGAGAACTACCAGTAACTGATATGGTATGGAAACGCATGACAGCGTCGCGGTGGAGGGTATCAATTTTTATGTACTCAACCCTTATCCGTCGGTGATGGCACGAGACAACCCAATTTCGCGGCGGACAGCGCTGAAGGTCACGGGCGCAGCAGCGGCAACCGCACTCGTCGCCGGTTGTTCCGACGACGACGACAACGGGAATGGTGACGAGGAAGAGGAAAGCTTCGAGATGGAGGCGGGCGAGAGAATCGTCCTTTACGGCGACACGGCTGGCTGGGAAGGCGTCGAACCGTCGGAGATCGACGGCGTCCAGAACCCAACGCTCGTCCTCGAAGAGGGCGAAGAGTACGAGATCGGCTGGGAAGAAGGCGACGGTCAGTCCCACAACATCGAAATCCGAGACGCAGACGACCAGGTCATCGACGACTACGCAACCGATGAGACCAACGACACCGAACCCGACGACCAGTTCCTCGAGTTCGAAGCCAGCGAGGAGATGGTCGACTACGTCTGTCTGCCTCACTCCACCGCAATGCGTGGTTCGATCGAGGTCGAGGCAGCTGACAACGGCGACGAAGAAAACGGCGACGAAGAATAACGACCCGGTAGCGTTTTTATTGCGGCTTACCGAACCGATCGAACACTGACGCTGGTGTCGCTCGGCTCTTCTTTCTGTATCAAAACCGTTCCACTCGAGTCCCTACCGAGTCGCTACTGACTCGAGTCCGTAGCATCGAACGACAGCAAAACCGTGTGCCGCTACTGAATATGGCCTTCGCGTCGGAGCTGGTCGGCTTCGCTTTTTTCGTAGCGCCAGGTGATATCTGCTTTCTCGTCTTGCCAGTCCCACGGCTCGACGAGAACGACGTCGTCTTCGCGAATCCAGATGCGCTTTTGCATCTTCCCAGGAATACGTGCAGTGCGCTCTTGTCCGTCTGCACAGCGTACTTTTACACGGTTCGCCCCGAGCATGTTAGTGACGGTCGCAAAGACCTCATCGTCCTCAGGCATCCGGAGGTTCTTCCGACCGCCCTCACCGTCGTCACTCATGGCCCATAGTTCACATTCGATCGGTTTAACCCTTTATCGATTCAGTTGACAGTCTATCCGGCAACATCGCCCTCGAGGCCGAAAAACCAGGCCGTTTATTTCCCTTGGCTGGCCAGCCCTTCGTATGCTGAAAAATCTCGGTCCGCAGGGTATCGCCGGCCTGTTGATTCTTCTCGCCGGCATCGCACTCATCGCCTCTCAGAACCTCCTGATCGCCGCCGGTATCGCACTCGTCCTCGCCGGCCTTGGCATCATCGTCAAGGCGCTGGTTTCGGGCATGCTCCAGAGTTTCGGGATGTTCTGACAGACAGCGAAAGATTTTGTCGCTTCGTTCCCTCGAGGCCGCAGTCGCCGTCTTCAGTCTCGTCGCGATCGGCTGTCTCGGGCACGCGCTGTTCGTCACCGGCCCGTCGACGAACTCGAGATCGAAGCGATTCCACAGCTGCTGTTGCCGAGGGGGCCGCCGGAGTGAGACTCCGAGCCGGCCCGCGAGCACAGCTCACGCCTGATTGTCGCCCGCTCGATGCTCGCTGATGAGTTGATCGACCATCGCCGCCTTGCGGTCTCGTTTACGTTCTTCGGCACGTTCGTGCCAGTCGTCGATGACGGCTTCGACATCGTCCTCACGGGCAACAGCGAGTTCGTCGACTTCCTGCATCGCAACGTCGTCAGCGGGACCGACTGGAATGTCGGCGTCGAAGAGGATCTCGTCGGCGATCTCTGAGAGCCCGCCCTGTTTCAGGACGACCCGTGGCTCGAAGTCAGCGAGCAGTTCGGCCGTCGAGCGGCCCGCCCCGCTTGCATCCCGGAGGAAAACGATGTCGCCGGGCGCGATGCCGTACTGTTCGTTAGCCTCGCGAATTGAGCCTTTCGTAAACTTCTCTGCAACCTTGACCGGCACCAGTCCCTCTTTTTCCGCCGAGACGTCGCTGAAGTTCGAATGGTCGAGCTTCCAGAGTGCTTTCATCCGGTCGACTTTCCGCTCGAGGCCGTCGACCTCCTCGCGGGCCGCATCTCGTTCGCGTTCCAAGCGGTTGGCCTTTCGCTCGAGTCGGGAGACCTCCCGGTCCTTTCGCACCTTCGTTCGCTCCTCACGTCGGGCGACGCTGAGTTCGGTCTCGAGGTCGTCGATACGATCCTCGCGGTCCTCAAGGCGACCCTCGAGGGTCCCGACGTGTGATTGAAGGCGCTCGACCTGTCGCTCGAGGTCCTTGATTCGACGTTCTTCGGGCGTCAGCTCACGCGGTTCGTGTTCAGTCGACTCCGACTCTGGCTCTTCGTCGTCGTCCAGCTCCCTGAGCACGGCTTCGACGCTTTCCTCGCCAGCGACGACACGCGCCGTCACCTCGCCACGGTCGAGCCCCGGCGGGAGTTTGGTGGCGATCCGCTCGAACTGGTCTTCGTGGGCGTCGAAGGCATACAGCGCCGCGGCCATCGCGTCGCGCTGGTGGTCATCGTCGTAGGGGTCGTGACGCGTCCGGTGTTGTTTCTCGTCGATCGGGAGATCGCTCGTCGGCGTCCAGCCCGCCGCATCGAAGCTCCGGCGGAATTTCTCGACCGTCTCGGGGATCGGCGTCACGTCCGCTGCAACGATGATCGGACGGCCGCGCTCGACGATCCACTCGATCACGTCGGCGGTGTCGCTGGTCCGCGAACTCCAGACGTCGAGCACCTCGCCCTCGAGAGAGACGATCGCAGCCGCGGTTGTCGTGCCGGGATCGATGCCGACGATGACGTGATCCCGACGTTTGGCGAGCGGACGGAACTCGATGCCATCGCGGCGCTCGCGTTCGATCTCGACGCGGACGTCACCCGACCGGTTGCGCGAGACGGGGATGTCGCTGGGGCGGGCGGAGACGGTGAAGACGGCGTTCGCGTAGCCGCCGTAAGCCTCCCGGATCTCCCTGTCGTACTCGAGGTTTTCGTTCTCGAGTTCGGACTCGACCTCTCGCGTCCGCTTCCGAACCGAGCCGTGGATGCGACGCGTATAGCGATCCTCGCTCCAGCCACCGCTGCCGGTCGATCGGCCTCTCGAGACCTTGACTTCGGTCGTATCCGTAAACGCAGAGACCTCGTGGCCGACGTTGTGGGCGGCCAGCCGCGCGGCGGCTTCGGCCTCTTGCATCGGCTGTTTGCCGTAGGGAATCCCGTGGCGTTTCGCGACTCGAGAGAGCGGCTCGGGCTGTTCGGCCCCCGTTACCTGGACGAGCATCGTCCCGGAGGGCAGCGAGCCAAGGAAATGAATCAGCTGGTCCTTGTCGGCCGCCAGCTCGTACATGTTGTCCGTCGCGATGATCGCCGGCTCCTCGTCGTCGATCAGCCGCCGGAGTTTGCGGTGGGTGACGACGTCCCGTGTGAGGTTGTCGCCGTCATAGACCACGAGCGCGTACGACGGCGCATCGCCCCGCACGTCACCGCTTTGAATATCGACCCCGAAGACGACTGCATCGAGGGCACTCGTTCGCGTGCTCACAGGCGGCCCTAGGGGCGAGTAGCGTATAAATCCGACGCGGGTTCTCGTCGGCTTTCGGTGGCTAGCATCGGTTGCAATATCTGCTCTCGCGGCTGTACAAGGTACAGAGCGCGTCTTCAGCACGCTTTGACAGTCAGCGAGCGATGACAGTCACTGCGAAAAGAACCATCACTGCCCGGACCGTTCGTTCCGCTCACGAAGGATCGTTTTGCGTAAGCGGGGCAGATAATGAGTGAGATTAGTCGTTGTGAGGATGCCGACGAGATCACCATCGTCAACGACAGGGAGCCGCCGGATTGAGTGGTCTTTCATCACGTCGGCTGCTGTGTGGATATTTTCCGAACTGTCGATCGTGATGACCGGCGCAGACAGAAACGAGTCGACACGAACGGATTCGATATCAGCGCCTGCTGCAACTTGCTGCATGATATCTGATTCGGTCACGATACCAGTGACCTCGCCCGTCTCGGGCGCAACCACCACCGTAGAACCGATGGTATGCTCTGCGAAGAGGACGGCAACCTCACACGCCGTTGTCTCTCTACTGATGGTGTGCACCGAGCGTGTCATCACATCTTCTACTGGTTGATCAATCATACCACTCATTCGCTCCGGAGATGGTTAACCCCATATGGGAAAACATCTACAGAGCAGTTGGTTCAGCACACGAGATAGAATGCTGTACCGATAGACCGGCACGACCACAGGATGGGGCGCGGTCGCGCCGAAAAAGGCTTACAGCGGTCCGTCTCAGAGGTCAGCGACGTCTTCGATGGCGTCGGTCAGTTCTGTGATCGACTCGAGGTCGTGTTCGCCCATGTGACCGATGCGGAACGTCTTCTCGCCGAGTTGGGAGCCGTAGCCGTTCGAAAACGCCATGTCGTACTCCTCGTTGACGGTTTCGATGGTTTCGGCGACGTCGATTCCCTGTGTGTTCTCGATACAGGCCACAGTCTGGGACTCGTAGCCCTCCTCGGGGAACATCTCGAAGTGTTCGTCGGCCCACTCACGGACGTACTCGGCCATCTCGCGGTGGCGCTCGCTCCGTGCCTCGTGGCCCTCCTCGAGCATGTACTTCATCTGCTTGCGGTAGGCGAGCATGATCGGGATCGCCGGCGTCGAGTGGGTCTGCCCTTTGCGCTCGTAGTAGTCGATCGTGCGCTGGAAGCCGCCGTACCACGAGGCGGAGCCTTTCTCGAGTTCACGCTCGTAGGCATCGTCGCTGACGACACAGATCGCCAGCCCCGGTGGCATGGCGAAGGCCTTCTGGCTCGAGGCGAAGATGACGTCGATGTTGTGCTCGTCGATGTCGACGTAGTCGCCGCCAAGCGAGGAGACGGCGTCGACGACGAAGTAGGTGTCCGGATACTCGGCGACGACGTCACCGATCTCCTCGATGGGGTTGCGGACGCCGGTCGAACTCTCGTTCATCACGGTCGCGACCACGTCGTAGTCGGTGTCGCTTTCCTCGAGTTCCGCGCGGATGTCCTCGGGCTTGATGGCTTGGCCCCACTCGTACTCGAGGCGGTCGACATTCTTGCCCAGTCGCTCGGCGACGTTGGCGTGGCGCTCGCTGAAACTGCCACAGGTCGGGACGAGGATGTTCTCGTCGACGAGGTTGAGCGTCGACGCCTCCCAGAACTCCGTTCCCGAGCCCGTGAGGATGACGACCTCGTTGTCGGTGCCGAGGAACTCCTTCGTGTCCTCGACGATAGTCGTATAGAGGTCGGTCATCTGGTCCATGCGGTGGCCGAACATCGGCTCGCACATCGCCTCGATAACGTCCTCGCGTACCTCGGTCGGACCCGGAATATACAGCGTCTTGTTTGGATAGTCGTCTTTGTATTCGCGTTTTTCGGTCACGGAAACCACCTGATACGGTCTACTGAGTCGTGGGGTGGTATGGTACTTTTGATACCGCAGCGAAACTGCGTCGGGTGGCCGGCAAACAACGCGATGACGAGGGAACTGTCCGTGCGTCGGCCACGAGAGCAGGCCGCGATAGAACACGCACGCTAAACGCCGAGCCAGCTGACGGCCCAACACATTTGACCGCCCCGAATGTCGGACGACTATGCCGGGGGTATACAGATGCGATTCCTGCACGGCTCACTTCAGGGCGTCACGAAAACAGTGTGGGGTCTGTGGCACGAGCGGTATCGAGACGGATCGTGAGACGTGCCCGAGTTGCGGCACGAGCTTCGATGAGTCACCCTTTCAGCAGTGTCCACGATGTGGCTCGGCCAGCATCGAACGCGTCGCCAGAGACTGACGGAACGGTCATCCCGAGCCAGTCGTGACAAACCTGACCTGGACCGTCGTCTCGTCGGCCGTATGCTGGTTGATCCGCTCGTCGAGTTGCTCGATCACGGCAGAATCGTACGTCTCCGGCGGCCCACCAACCTCGATGATGACGACATCAACCTGCTCGGTTGCATCGAGCGAGGACCCAAACGGCGCTCCATCTTCGTGGACCTCGACCGAGAGCTCGAGGAGTGTTAACGCGTCGTGCTCGGCCAGCACGTCTTCCGCTTCCTGAGACGCCGTCTCTTCGAACGCCGAAACCTGATAGGACGTGTACGTTATCCCAGCCAGAAACAGCGAGAGAACGGCGATGACAACGACGAAGACGCCGATCTGTTTGAGTAGCTTGCGTTGTGCGATCGACGTCTCGAACCAGTTTTCCGGACGATAGCCGATATACCAGAGCGTCAGGAGTCCGGCGAGATTGACCCCAAGGAGGTTCACCAGGACGAGTACTGTCGAACCCAGCGCCGCAACGGGGAGCCCCCACGCGAGCGCGATTCCGGCGGCAGCCATCGGAGGAACCAGCGCCGCAGCGATCATCACACCGACGATCGCCACCGAAAAGCCGGTTGCGAGGCTGAGGATGCCTGCGGCGCCGGCCCCGAGTGCCACAGGCAACAAGAGCAGCTCCGGCGCGATACGCTCCGCAACTTCGTCGATTTCGGTAATCTCGGCTCCGGGTGGTACGAGAAACAGTGTCTGGAACAGCCACGCGAAGATCGCCGCAGCGACAATGCCTCCAGCGACGCCCGCAAACTGATAGCGCATCCCCGTAAAAAACACCTCTCGATCGTTGACGACGGTACCGATGGATGCGCTCAAGGCGGGCCCGATCAGCGGGGCGATCACCATCGAGCCGACAACGACAGCCGGCGAGTCTAACAGGAGCCCAACGGTTGCGACGACGGCGCTGATCAGCGTCATCGTAAAGAACACGCTGAACGTCGGCGTCAGTTCGTTTGCCTGGGTGAGCAGTTCCTGTCTGGAGATCTGTTCTTCTTCGACACTTTCTGTCGCGTACGCTTCCTGAAGTTCGTCGAACTTCGTCGAGACAACCGTCTCAGCGTCCATGACGACGGTATAGGACTCCTGATCGACGCCCACATTCTGGAGCGAATCGAGAATCGGCTCGACGGCGTTCGTCGGGAGCGGAAAGTAGACGACTGTGTCGTACTCTCGGCTACTGGTTTCATCAGTAACGACGTAGTCGACTCCCTCCTCATCGAGCAACTCGAGGACAGTCTCCCGTTTGCCGATCGGTACTGTGACCTGAATGTGGCGCACTGTCACAGGGTCGTGTCCGGAAGCGAAAATACCTGGGTCGGAAGCTGCGTGTGTCCGACAGCTGACCCGTAAAGTCGCCGTTCAAGCCGAACAGCAGTCAGCGAAACAGACCGAGCACATTTCGGTCAGTCTACCGCATACGGTTTGCTGTACCGATGTACCGGCGTAACCACAGGACAGCTCGAGGTCGCGCCGGAACTGACAGATAGCAGCCCGTATCAGTCGTCTGGATACGGAATCCCGAGTTTCTGCCCGTCCTCGGGGACGAACACCTCGCCGTCGAAGATCGCTCGAGCCTGTGTGAGATGGTCATCGGTGTGGCCCGCATACCGCGAGGAGAGATGCATCAAGGCGAGCCGATCCGCGCCGGCTCTGTTTGCAATCTCAGCCGCCTGTCGCGCCGTCGAGTGGGCTGTCGCCGCAGCGCGATCAGCGCGATCGTCAGCGAAGGTCGCGTCGTGGATCAGCAAGTCGGGTTCGTCGGCGACTTCAATCGTCGTCGTCGTCGGCCGCGTATCACCGGTGTAGACGAGCGAGCGACCGGGGCGTGGCTCGCCAACGACCTCTTCGGGGGCGACGACGGTCCCGTCCTCGAGTTCGACCGACTCGCCCGCGTGGAGTTTCGAGAACTTCGGCCCGACAGGGACACCGAGTTCCTCGGCGTGTTCGCGGTCGAACCGGCCCTTGCGGTCGTCTTCGACGAGTGCGTAGCCGACCGATCGGGTGTCGTGGTCGGTCCCGAAGACGCGGACCTCGTACTCGTCGGCCCGGGAGGCGACATCGCCGTCGCCGACCTCGTTGATTCGCACTGGAAACGAGGGGCGGTTGCCGAGGGCGTTGACCAGGCTATTGATCTGGCGGCGCGTGCCGTGGGGCGTGTGGATCGAAAGCGGTTCCTCGCGATCGTTGAACGCCATCGTCTGGAGGAGCCCCGGAATGCCGAGCACGTGGTCGCCATGAAGATGCGTGACAAACAGGTGTGAGATTGAAAAGCCAGTCCCGAAGCGCATCATCTGGCGCTGGGTGCCCTCACCAGCATCGAACAACAGTTGGTCACCCTCTCGAGCGACGAAGAGACTGCTCGGGTTTCGCTCAGTCGTCGGAATTGCCCCAGCCGTCCCCAGAAACGTCACGCATAATGACATCGCTCCATGCTCCGTGTGCCGTGACTAAACGCCCTTCGGATGGGCGGCGTCGTGTGGCTTGCCTGTCCGTGCAGGAGGTCGTCGGTGCCGTGGTCGACAAACGACCGAAAGACCGCCAGAGACGATATCGCGTTACTTTGTGCTGATGCCAAGCGCCGAGTACAGCCCGCACATGCTTGTGGCGGCGGTCCCAAGCAAGACGAGCGCGATCACACCGAGAATGAGTGAGTACACCATCGCCGTGGAGATGACGCCACCCAAAATCGCCAACGAGATCAGGCCACAGACTGCGCCGAGGGCGAAGCGCACGAGTCGATCCGTTTCGCCGATGTTCTGATTCATAAATGACTAGCCCCCATCACGAGTAAAGAGCATTGTGGTACTATTGACGAACAGTATCGGCTGCCGTGGCTGTCGCCGCCAGAACCGTTCGCGAAGTACCATCAGCTGGTGCGGTCTTCGTTCGCTCTACGGGCAGGTCTCCGCTCCCGCAGGATGCGCTGCCCAGGACGAGTCTGTGGCCATCGCTCCGGGTTCGTTCGAAAAAATGGAGTCAGCGTGGTCGGGTACGTCGCTCGAGGGGCGACTACTGCTCGCCGGGAGCGTCAGGACGGGATGGCCGTCGGTCCTGTCCAGGGACGTCGGGACGGGACCGCCGTTTTCCCTGACCAGGTCGCTCTCGAGCACCTGGATCGAGGTCATCCTCGAGCGCGGCAGCGACACCGTAGGCGATTTCTTCATGATAGGCGTGACGAGTCGTGTAGCTCTGTGAGATGAAGATTCCGTCGTCGCCCAAGCGATTGACCAGCATCGAGTCGGCGGCACCGTCGTCGGACAGCTCCGCCTTGAGAACACGGCTCGGCATCGCCTCGTTGATCGAGTCGCGGACTGCTTCCCGGAGCGACTTGTCGGCATTCCCGCCGACGAGAACGCCCCGCTCACAGACTCCACCGAAGTCGACAGCGACGTCGAAGTCGGTGTCGGCGATCCGTCCGAGTTCGGGGTACGATGCTGGGTCGATTTCAGTTGATGGGACGTACCAGCGCTGGAACGCGCCACCCGCAGGGGTCGGGCCCCAGCCGAGCGCTCGCCAACTCGTCGCTGACGTGAGTTCGGCGGCGTACGCCGCTTGTTCGTCGGTCCACGGCTGCATGCCCCCGCCGTGTGGGGCGATCATGACGAGCGAGCTGTCACGCTCGTCGAGTTGCTCGACGAGTTCGCCGTCTCGACGTGCCTCCTTGGCTGAGAGGTCGGGTGCCGGAACGGGCGTCGAAACCTCTACTTCGAACTCGTCGCCGAGCGAGTGGTCGGTTTGCGGTCCGGGACAGCTGTTCCGGTCGCTCGGAAACGGCCGACCATCGGAGAGGTCGAGCCTGGATTTCCCGCTGTCGGGCATTCGAAGCGTTTCTTCGGACGCTTCCGGCCGATCTTCGGTGACCGTGTACGCCGCAAACTCGTCGTCCGTTCGGGTGAGCCGGACCTGCTGGCCGACCGAGAGACCCTGTGCGTCGAGCAGTCGCGGATCGGCCGAAATCGCCGTCGGCTCGAGCACGAGGTCGTCCTGATTGTCGGCGAGTCCGGAAATCAGGCCGGTCTCATACGTTTCGTCGCTGGCGTAGCTCGAGGCGGCCTCGTAGGAGCCGACGCCGAGCCCGAGCAATGCGGGCGAGGCAAGGGCTGCCCCGAGGAACGTCCGTCGGGATGAAATAGAGCGGTGCTGCTCGTTCGTGTCGTTGTCTGTAGGTTCGTTTGTCATTGGTTTGGAGCAATTGGTTGGGTTTCTGTTGTGTTCGTGTCGCGTCGTTCAGAGCTGTCTGTGGATTGGATAGACAGGTGCGTCGAATCGATCTGGCTGCTGTCGTCCGTTCCCCCGCAACGGTGGCGCTGTGTGACTGCCTCGTTTCGTCGCTGAATTTCGTCGTCGAGATCACGCATGAACCCCGCGACTGTGTTCCCCATGACGAGAACTGGCCAGCCGTCGGCAACCGCGTCATCGAGGACGTCGCCTGCGTCTTCTCGATCATCATCGTGGACGATGACCGGGAAGTCGGTCTTCTCAGCGAACAGTTCTGCGTGGCCGCCTGCAACGCGTGCTTGCTCGATCGCGCCCTGATCGGCAAGCGCCTCGAGATAGTCGCGAAACGAGGCAGTTCGGGCACGGCGATCGCGACGCAGGTAGACGAACGGCTGGATTACCTCGCCGTCGTCGACGAGCGATTGCCTGACGAGTTCCGTGCTTTCGACGTCGTTGACGTCAGCGGCATTGAACGCGTTCCCTCCTGGGAGTGCCTTCCAGTCGATGCGGAACTCATCGAGCATGTCGTCGATCGCACGCTCCGACAGCGGCGGTTCGTCGATCGCGTCGAGAACCTCGTTGACGCCATACACCGTCTCCGCACCAGGCAGATCGCTGTGTTTGTCCGGGACAGCAACGTGAGAGATCGTCGCGCCAACCGTCTCGAGCTCGCGCTCGAGGTACGCCTGCAGGCGCGGATCCTGCTCACCGCTGACGACGTGGGTCCCCTCGGGGGTTGCCCGGGCGAACGCCCGAGCGATGTCGGCACGGCTGCCACCGAGGGTATCGCGGTGATCCTGGCGGACGTTCGTGACGACGAGGACGTCCGGCTTGCCGAACGCCTCGTTCATCATCCTGGTCGTGTAGTCCGTGATACCCTGATTCTCGAGAATCAGCGCGTCCGCAGGTGTGTACTTGCGGAGTTCGCGGACGTTCTCGTAGAGCGTGACGCGCTCACCACGACTGATATCGTTTTCCTCGCCGTCGTACAGCGACAGCGGGTGATTACCAGTGATCTTCGCGTAGGCGTCGTATCCGCGGGACCGAAGGGTATGATACAGCCGTTCGGTCGTCCCGGATTTCCCACGGGTCCCCGAGACGACGATACGGACGTCGATCTCCTCCAACCGCTGGCGGTGTCTAACGCCGCGGTTGAACGGTTCAGCGAGTCGCTTTGCGATCTGTGTGAGTGGTTTCGTCACTGGTGGTGTGAAGCTGGAATATGACATGGTCGAAGCGTCAAGTGTGTTTGTGGGAGGTAATGCGTCTCCGTTCGGCCGCACTGGGTCGGAGCCGCTCGAGTCGGAACGCAGTGATCGCGCCCGCAGTGACTGCAGCGGCCGCGAGTCCGAACTCGAGAAGACCTGGATCGACGAGCAGTCCGGCCTGCGCCGGAGAGATCAGCACTCGCAACCCACCAAGGAAGCCGACGAACGCACCCGCAGAGAGTGCGAGCGACATCGATCGGTGTTCCGGCGGCATCCGGTGAAGATTGTACGCACCGATACCGATCAGAATCGCTGTAAAGAACAGGTGAAGTCCCGTCGTCACTGGCGCGACAATCGCAATCGGGATGGCACCGCTGACTGCGATTGCCAGTCCGATCGCGAGCAACACCCGTCCGTACAGGAGCGTCCGACGGTGGATCTGGGTTATCAACCAGTAGACGACTGCGAGCCCGGCGACGTACAGCGGGAGCACCGCAGCCGACTGAAGCGAGAACAGCGCCAGCAACGGCAGCGCGATGATGCCGTTGAGTCTGATCCCCCAGCGGAAGTATACGCCCTCGGAGACGAACAACCCGATGAGGATGACGCCGAGGATCAACGAGAACGACGCATCGAGGGTGAACGCCGATTCGCCCACCGTTGCCTGCTGGAGCGTGGCGATATCGGAACCATCACCGTACAACACTGGTGGTGTGAGCTGTCCAAGGTATGGGGCCAGGCTGAGGGAAACGAGCCCGACACCAAGTCCAGTCAATCCGATCAGTGTCGCAACGCTCAACAACACGTCGTCGCGGCGTCGATCCGACTCGAGTTGATGATAGTTGTAGGCGGCAACTCCTGGCAGAATACTCGCGACGAACGCGACTTCTGACAACATGAGTCCAGGAACGCCGGCCAGTGAGAGTCCACCGAAGACACCGAGTGGAACGGTCATACTGATCCCCATGCTGGCCAGCAGGAGCTGGCGTCCGAACAAGAACGTTCGGCGCTGGAGGATAGTCAAACCATAGTAGGAGGCAACGATGCCGAGTATGAACGCCGGGATCGCGATGAAGTCGTACAGTGCATACACTGCAAACAACGGGACGACGAGGACTCCGGATAACCGAAGGCCGTGCCGCTGTACGATGCCAATCCCAATCAACAACCCAAGTACCGTAAGCGTCGCAGCGACGATCATCGGTTATCGACGTACGTCGTCGTTCGGTTGCGTCCATCTCGTCTGCCCCTCTCATCCAGTATGCATACTGTCTGCAGTGGTGCTGTCCGTCGGCGATCCAACGACCGATACCGCGGGACGCGGTCATCGGCGCTGATCGTTCGGGGGCAATTACTCGATGCCGGTGAACTCATAGATACAAGTGCTTTGCATTGATAAATAAACCTTTTCTAGACTAGTTTTTATATTTTCAATTCATGTTTAAACATATTTTTATATAATTACTATTAGATCAGGTTGGAAATAACAACAGATAGCGGATATTGATCCGCTCGAGAGGCTGAGTATCACAGAGAGCAACTGTGACCGGGTATATTTCAATCGCTCTGCAATCGTATATTTATATAAATAGTTATATTCGCAGCCAGTGTATTGGTAACTATCAGTGTGACTGATGTTTCCACGCAATCGCTACCGAAAACGAGTGGCAATTCCCGCGCCCGAGAGAAGAGCCGCCGACAAGCAATCGAGAACCATCAGTCATAGACTGGTAGCCGGTTTGCAAACCGGTTCGGCAGCCTCCTCGACCTGAACGTGGATCGTGGCCTCGTGACGTTCATAAGCCCATGCTGAATCGACAGCAGTAGCGAATCACCTCGACGTTTTACATCGCTGCACCGCTAAACGGCTAGCAACGCCATTTGACTCCCACTCGGTGTCTCTCTGTGGCTAGCAACACCATCATACAATGAGTTCGAGATTGACGTTCGGAACCATCAAACGCGTCGGCGCGATCTTGATCGCAATCACGATCGTACTCGCCGCGGGGATCATCGTCGGGCAAGCTCCAGCCATTTTCGGTGTCGAGGAAGATCCCGAGGCATCGATCACCTTCGAGGACCAGCAAGGCGACGGCGACTCCGTTGTCATCGATGAGGTCACGCTCTCGGATGGCGGGTTCGTCGTCATCACCGACGGCGGCGATGAGCCACTCACAGTCTCGGAGTATCTCGGTTCGGGCAGCCACGAGAACGTGACGGTGGAAGCTGACGAGGCCGAGCTCGTCGGCCGCCTGGCCGCGACGGTCCATCAAGATACCACCAACGACGAAACCTACGCATACGAGGAGAGCGACGGCGCAGACGATCGACCGTATCTCGAAGACGGATTCCCAGTTGCAGACACCGCGACAGTGCTGACGGTCGAGGACGACGACGCACTCACCGACTCGTTCGTCGTTGACGACATCAGCGCGCCCACAGCAGCGACCACGAACGAGACGATCGAAGTCGCCGCTGAAATTACTAACCCAACAGAGTTGGAAAATCAGGAAAACGTCGTTTTCCGCCTCGATGGGGCTGCTCTCGAGCAACGGGCAGTGACCCTCGAGGGTGGTGAAACTCGCGAAGTCAGCTTCGAAGTCGACACGACCGGGACCCCACCTGGCGAACGGATCCTCGGTATCTACACCGACGGCGACGGCGTCCTTGAGCCGATCGACCTCGAGTTGCACACCGACCCGTACGTCGAGGTCGTCGATGCAAGCGACGAGAACGTCACGGTCGACATGGCAACACCAGAAGACGGCTTCGTCGCTATCGAGGACGAGGACGGCGCCGTGATCGCAACGAGCGAGGACCTCGACGCTGGCGAACACATCGACGTCAGCATCGAGTTCGATGAGAACGTCACGGTCGACGACGACGCGGAACTCACGGCCGTCGTCTACGACGGCGATCCAGACGACCTCGACGCTGCAACAGTGCTCGAGCACGAGGGCGAGCCCGTCGAAACGACGTTTACGATCGCAGACGCGGCTGACGAGGAAGAGGACAACGACACCTAACCCACTGGGCGACGACTAATACTGCCAGACAACAGTCAGTAACCGCCCGACCGCGTCTCACAGCTCGTCGCTTTTGGCGACGACCGCTCGCGTGCGATCGGTACGTGAATCGTTCTGTCTGGCAGTATAACCGACCGATTCTTACCCACCCCAGCCCTACCGTCTGGCGATGGACGCGCCGCTGTGGACCGACACCCACGCCCCCACGCTGGCCGAGTTGCCACAGGACGATGCTCGTGAGTATCTCGAGCGAGCCGTCGACGAGCCGATCAACCTCCTGCTACAGGGCCCACCCGGAAGCGGGAAGACGGCGGCGGCGCGCGCACTCGCTCGGGAGGCACACGCTGACCCGGACAACGACTTAATCGAGATCAACGTCGCTGACTTCTTCGGACGCACGAAAACAGAGATCAAAAACGATCCCCGCTTCGCCCAGTTCCTCGTCGGCCGCTCGTCGATGAGCAAACGGGATATGATCAATCACGTCCTCAAAGAATCCGCAAGCTACGCTTCCGTCTCCGGCGAGTACAAGACGATCCTGCTCGATAACGCCGAAGACGTTCGCGAGGACTTCCAGCAGGCGCTCCGGCGGATCATGGAACAACACCACCGGACGACGCAGTTTATCGTCGCCACCCGCCAGCCCACCAAGCTCATCCCGCCGATCCGCTCGCGGTGTTTCCCCGTCTCCCTGCGCGCTCCCTCGAGCGAAGAGACCGTCACCGTCTTAGAACGGATCGTCGAAGCCGAAGGCGTTGCGTACGAGCCCGATGGCCTCGAGTTCGTCGCGGGCTACGCCGGCGGGAATCTCCGGCAGGCGGTGCTGGCCGCCCAGACAACCGTCGAAAACGAGGGTGAGTTGACGATGCAGGCGGCCTACGAGACGATCGGCGAAGTCGGCCTCGAAGACGAGGTCGAGGCGATGGTAGACGATGCCGAAGCCGGGTCGTTCACGGACGCCAGAAAAGCTCTGGACGACCTGCTCGTCGACGAGGGATTAGACGGCGAGGAAGTCCTCGATGCGATCCTCGAGGTGGCTCGCAAACGATATCAGGGCGACAAGCTGGCTCGCATGCACCGCCTCGCAGCTGATGTCGAGTTTGAGATGCACGAGGGCTCGAGCGACCGGATTCACGTCTCGCATCTGTTGGCGGAACTGGGCCGGGACGCCTGAGAGGCGATCGATCGGTGACGAGTCGCTTGCGTAGCGACAACTCGAGTAGGTGTTTTCTTGATGCCATCCTGTGAAGAGGTGGATATGCCAACTGTCCTGGAAACACATATCCAGAATCGATTCCGTGTCCAGCCGAATCACGCGAACAACAACGACACGCTCCACGGTGGCAACCTCATGAAGTGGTTAGACGAGGTCGGCGCGATGTCGGCGATGCGCTTTGCCGGCGAGACCTGTGTCACCGCCCGTGTCAACGAGCTCGACTTCGAGCGCCCGATCGGGATCGGCGATACGGCATTAGTTGAGGCGTTCGTCTATGACGCCGGGCGAACGAGCGTCCATGTCGGCCTTCGAGCCTGGCGTGAAGAGCCCAGAAGCGGTGAAATGGAACGCACAACCGAGTCATCGTTTACCTTTGTCGCGATTGACGAAGACGGCTCCGCGGTCCCGGTTCCAGAGCTCACTGTCGAGTCCGACCGGGGACGAGAGCTGCAAGCGCGGATGCTCGAAGTCGAAGACAACTCATGAACGCGCGGTCAGTCTCGAGTCGCTGACCCCTCATCAGCTTCGGGGTCCCCGTCGGCCGCTGGCTCGGGTGGCTCCTCGAGTTTCCGCAGTCGAGCTTTCATGATTCGGGTGTTCTCGACGGTCTCAACGGTGATACGGACGCCGTCGTAAGTGATCTCCTCGCCTTCCTCGACGAGTCGTCCCGCACGGTTGAAAATGAAGCCGGCGATGGTCTCGAACTCCTGCCCTTCGGGGAGATCGATATCGAGCGCCTCGTTGACGTCTTCGATGTTGACTTCGCCACGGACGATAACGGTCCGCTCGTCGAGTTGCTCGACCGGTTCTTCCTCGCCGGTTTTCAGGATCTCGCCGACGATCTCCTCGATCATGTCCTCGACGGTCACCAGCCCTTCGGTCGTCCCGAACTCGTCGATGACGATTGCCATATGCATCCGGTTTTCGCGCATCTCGGTCAGCAGTTCGTCGACGTTTTTCGACTCGGGGACGTGTAGCGTCGGCTGGATGAGGTCCTCGAGGCACAGGTCTTCGGCCTCAGTTTCGCCATAGTTGAGGTCACGCACGAGATCGCGGATGTGGACGACCCCCTGAACGTTGTCGAGGCTCCCCTCGTAGACCGGCACGCGGGCGTGACCACTCTGGATACAGGTCTCGATCGCTTCGTCGATCCCGGCGTCTTTGGGGACCGCCGTCATGTCCAGCCGGGGGGTCATCACCTCCTTGACGATCGTGTTGTTAAACCGAAAGATGCGTGTGAGCATCTCGTGTTCTTCCTCCTCCAAGACGCCCTCGCGCTCGCCGGATTCGATCATCTCCTGGATCTCGTCGCGGGTAACGTAGGGGGATTCGATCGCCCCTGTCGAGCCTGTGAGCTTGTTGACCTGCCGGGTGAGGTAATCGAAGAGGACGATCAGCGGGTAGAGCAGATACTCCGTAGCTTTCAGCGGTTTCGAGATTCGGACTGCCCACGACTCAGTGTTCTCGACCGCGTACGACTTGGGTACGCTCTCACCGAAAAGGAGCACGAGTGCGGTGATCCCGAACGTCGCCAGCAACACCCCGACCAGTCCGCCGAAATGAAGCGACAGGATCGCCGTCGCGATCGAGGACATCGCGATGTTGACGATGTTGTTGCCGACCAGAATCGTCACCAGCAGTCTGTGGGGATCGTCTTTGAGCGATTTTACCAGCTCTGCCCCCGCCACACCGTCCTCGACCATTCCCTCGAGGCGGTGTTTCGGCAGATTAAACATCGCGATCTCCGAAGAGGAGAAGAATCCGGAGAGGCCAATAAGAACCGCCACCGCGAGCGCACCGAAAACCGTCACTGTCGACCGATCGAACTCGAGGCCCACGACTGGAACCTCGTAGACGGCAATCACGACCTCGAGGAGCGGAGATAACGCCATTGATATCGAGAGTTGTAGCCGAATCGGTTAACAGTTTACCATTATCCCTCGAACTCGCCGCCGACGACACGCTTACCCGCCTGTTTGCCCAACGAATGGTATGGGAGCACTCGACAGCGCAGCCAGCGACGCGCCGATCACATTCTACCGACTGCAGGCCTGTCCGTACTGCGAACGTGTGACCCGGCTGCTCGAGGCGTACGACCTCGAGTACACGTCTCGGTTCGTCGAACCACTCCACTCAGATCGAGACGTCGTCAAACGCGTCGCTGGCGTCCGCACCGTGCCCGTCATCGTCGATGCGCGGACTGGTGTGACGATGGCCGAAAGTGGGAATATCGTCGACTATCTCGAGACGACCTACGGCGAGGGAACGGCCATCGCCGAGACAGCGGCCGTTGCCAACGGCGGTGGTGAGTAATGCCGGAGTTCGAGGTCGTCGATCTCGGCCCCACCGACCATCCAACGGCCGGAGACGAGGCGCCCGAGTTCACTCGGCCACTGGTCACCGACGAGTTCTGGCAGGATCAAACGCTCTCTGAACTCGTCGCCAACGGACGGACGATTCTCGTGTTCACGCCGATGATCGGCTCGTTCGTCGGCAAGTACGTCTGGGACGAACTCACCGAACGGGGGTGGGCCGACTGCGACGAGCAGGTCGTCGGCGTGACGGCGTCGACGCCGTATGCGATTTCGAGGTTCATCGACGAGAACGACGCCCCGTTCACGCTCTTTGCAGATCCCGCCAACGGGGTCGCCGACGACTACGGCATCGCCCACGCGCTCGACGGGATGACCGGAATCAGCGAGCCTCGCTTGGCGTTCTTCGCGGTCGGCCAAGACTGCACTGTCGAGGCCGCGTGGGTCGCAACCGAGTGGCCCGAGTTCCCCGATTACGACGCCCTCGAGGAGCGTCTCGGCCTCGTGTAGCTCTCTCAAGCGGTCACGATACGCTTTTGTCGGTGACCGGCCGATCTGTACCAAATGAGTGATCTCGAGCGTGCAGCAGCCGCGATCAACGACGGGAAACTCGTCGTCTACCCCACGGAGACTGTCTATGGGCTCGGTGCAGATGCGCTCGATCCCGACGCAGTCGACGCCGTCTTCGACGTGAAAGACCGAGACCGGTCGAAGCCGATCTCGTTTGCCGTGCCCTCAGTGCCGTCGGCACTGAGATACGTCCGCGCGACCGACCGCGAACGCCAGTTCATGGCCCGGTTCCTCCCCGGACCGGTAACGGTGCTCTGTCGTCGTCGAGAGTCCATTCCAGATGAACTTACGGCCGGCCGTGACCGAGTCGGCGTTCGAGTGCCGGACCACGACCTCGCGCTCGCGCTCTGTGAACGCGCCGGCACCCCAATCACCGCGACGAGTGCGAACGTCAGCGGACAGGGGAGCGTTCGCACACCCGAGGCCCTCGATCCGGCAATTCGCGAAGCCGCCAGCGTGGTTCTCGAGGCGGGCGAAACCCGGGGTACCGAAAGCACCGTCGTCGATCTCTCGACGGCGACGATCCACCGTCGCGGAGCGATGGCCGACGAAATCGAGGCATGGCTCGAGCGCCGGTGTTAGAACCCGAGCAACGACCGGAGCGTCCGTGTTCGAACGCCGCACTCGCTGGCGAACGCACAGCTGTCACACTTCGAACGGTTGCTGGTCCGCGCCGGTGGCCCGTCGAGTTCCCGAACCGTCCGCAGCGCTCGCCGGTACCGTGCTTTCCGGCGTGTCGTCAGGTCGACCGACCGGACAACGCCGTAGGCAGGATACTCGAGCCAGACACGCTCGACCGATTGCTGGTGTTCCCAGGCGATCGCTTTCGCGGCCGCGACGGCATGGACTGACTGTGGCTCCCAGACACCTTGCTCGGGTGGCTTCCCAGCCGAAATCAGGGCTGGCTCAAGGGGGTCTGTGAGGACCTTATGGACGATGCCACGACAGCGGCGTCCAGTTGCGAGGACGTTCCGATCGCGAGGGGTACAGAGTCGCTCCCAGTGACCACCGTCAGTGAGGCGCTGGCGAGTCGTCTCGAGTTGATCGCGATACCGGACGGCGCTGACGGCGATCGGTTCGGACTCGAGTGCGCTGGCTGGTGTCTCGAGTAACGCCTCATAGCGCGTCGCGAGGTCGCGAATCGCCTCGACTTCTGGTGGTGGCTCGCGGTCGGCGTCGCGTGTTCGCTGGTAGTAACACTTTCGCGGACAGTACGCGGCCGTCCGGAGGTCGCTAAACGAGATCTGGGCTCGAGACACGGGCCGTCTGGCCGCCCGATTGGATAAAAACTCTCGTGTCCGACAGCGGCCGCTGTATCCAGAGACGGCGCGAGCGACCGTCTCGAGTGCACCAGCGGTGCACGCAGTCGTTTTCGAAAATCAGCGAGCTAGAACTCGACGTCCGTTTCCATGCCCTCGGTGGCGTCCTCGAGGCCGTCCTCGCGGACGTCGGTCGCCATTCGCTCGGAGAGGTCGGCATCCGCGAGAATGCTGTCGAACTCGTCGCGGTAGCGGTCGTTTGCCGCTCGCGATTCGTCCTGAGCCATGGCGACACGCCGATAGCGTCGAATTTTGGCTTCGCTGACGTTGTACTCGTCGGCAAGCGTGGCATCGCCTTCCTCGCGGTCACGGATTGCCGCGAGGTCGACCTCGTCGGCATCTGCCTCGTCGATGAGGTGGAGTGAGAGCCGTGCCTCGAAAATTTCGTCGGCGTCGACACCGAGGTCGGCGGCGATTTCGTCGTCGGTTTCGTCCTCGTAGAAGGCTTTGGCGACCGTAATGAGGTCGTCATCCGACAACGGCGTCTCGAACTCGTATCGGTCTCGCATCTGTGCGACGACGTTCTCGAGACGTTCCGCGGTCGTTCGCTCGTCTCGCTCGAGCGAGCCGCGGGTGTCTTCCTGTGATTCGGTGATCGTTTCCTCGCCGTCGGTGACGTCAGTGAAGATATCGCGGAGCTGCTCGGTTTTTTCGTTCATGGGTGGACACTCCCGGTGGGTGGCTATTTAAGCCTGTTGCCAGATAGCGTGGGGGGTAGCGAACCAGACATTGACAACAATTATAAACTTGAAACTATAGACGGGTTTTCGCAAGAAGGCGTAGTGATTGGCTACCGAAGGGTGTGACAAGAACTAAGTCACATCCCACCACGTCATTGTATATGAACATCATAGCACAGACAGAGGTGGGGAGAGAAACCTACCTGGGGATCGGAAGCACCGGCTATGCGGTGTTCTATCTCCTCGTCGCAATCACGCTTGCCGTCTTCGCCTACGGAGTCTACCGGCGGTTCAGTCGGTACACCGACGGTGATGACGACCCGTTCGCACGACTCGACGAGTTGCCGTCCCGAATCGTCAGCGCAGCCAAGATCGTCCTCTCAAACGAGAAGCAGTTCAATCGGGATCTCTACGGCGGTCTGATGCACTCGTTTATTCTCTGGGGATTCCTGACCCTGCTGATCGCGACGACGATCATCGCCGTCGAACAGTACGGCACGGAGCTGCTCTTCGGCATCGCGTTCTGGCAGGGTGACTTCTATCTCGCCTACCAGTTCATGGTCGACGCGATGGGACTGCTGTTTGTCGTTGGGATCGGGATGGCGATCTATCGTCGCTACTGGGTCCGAAATAACCGTCTCTGGGGCCGTCACACCTCCAGCGAGGACGATATCTTCATCTGGACGCTGTTCGGCCTCGGTGTTGGTGGCTTCCTCCTCGAGGGGCTTCGCATCTACATCACGGGGATGCCCGAACACGAAGTGGTCAGCTTCGTCGGCTACGGGCTGGCGTTGCTGTTCGGTGCGGTTGGCCTGCCGACAACGGAGGCCGCGCTGAGTGCGAACTACGCGGCGACGGAGAACCTCGCGTTCAACGCCGAGACGCTCCACTGGCTCTCCTGGTGGTCGCACTCGCTGCTCGCGCTGTTCTTTATCGCGTGGATCCCCTACGCCAAGCCGTTCCACATGCTCTCGTCGTTCGCGAACGTCGTCGTTCGCGACGAGAAAGCCGGCGCTCGGCTGCCGAACGTCCCCGCCGATCTGGACGCGACCAACGCCGAATCCATCGACGATTTCACCTGGAAGGAACTGCTCGATCAGGACGCCTGTACCAAGTGTGGCCGCTGTTCGTCGGTCTGTCCGGCCAAGGCCTCCGACCGGCCGCTTGACCCACGTGACGTCATCCTCGACCTGAAAAAGTACCGTGAGGAACTCGACGCAGGTGGCGAGGAACAGCCGATCATCGCCGACGGCGGCACGAGCGTCATCAATACGGAGACGATGGAGTCCTGTATGGCCTGTATGGCCTGTATGGACGCCTGTCCCGTCGAGATCGAACACCTCCAGTCGTTTACCCGACTCAACCGTCAGGCGACCGACCAGGGAGATATCTCGAGTTCGATGCAGGACGTCTTCCAGAACGTCATGCAAAACGGCAACACGTTCGGCGACAGTCCCCGCAACCGTGGCGACTGGACCGACGACCTCGAGTTCGACGTCACCGACGCCCGCGAAGAGAAGGTCGACTACCTCTGGTACGTCGGCGACTTCCCGAGCTACGACGAGCGCAACAAGCAGGTCGCCCGCTCGCTGGCGACGATTCTCAAGGAAGCTGATGTCAGCTTCGGCATCCTCTTCGACGATGAGAAGTACGACGGCAACGACATCCGCCGCGTCGGCGAGGAGTTCCTCTACGTCGAACTCGCTGGCCACCACGTTGAGACGTGGGACGACTGTGAGTTCGACACGATCGTCTGTACCGATCCTCACTCCTACAACACGTTCAAAAACGAGTATCCGGAGGTCGACTTCGAGGAGTTCGCCGACGACCCGATCATGCCCTTCGAGTACGAGGAGTTCTGGAACGACGACGGCGAGATCGACGTCTACCACTGGACCCAAGCGGTCGAAGAACTCGTCGCCGAGGGCAACCTCGAACTCACCGGGACCGAACTCGACTACACCGTCACCTACCACGATCCGTGTCACCTCGGCCGGTACAACGACGAATACGAGGCCCCGCGTGAGCTGATCAAAGCGACGGGCTGTACGCTCGATGAGATGCCACGTAACCGCGCCAACGCCTTCTGCTGTGGCGGCGGTGGTGGTGGTCTCTGGATGGACTTCGAAGAAGAACCGAAACCGAGCGAGGAACGCATCCGGGAGGCACTCGAGGACACCGACGCCGGCCCCGATATCGAGAAGTTCGTCGTCGCCTGTCCGATGTGCATGACGATGTACGAAGACGGTCGCAAAACGGGCGGCTACGAGGACGAGATCGAGATCGTTGACGTCGCCGAACTCATCATCGAAGCGATCGGCAAAGCCGACGAGGCAAGCGTCGAAGTTGCAGCCGACTGATACGGTCTGACTCGGTTTTCACTGCCGCTGTCGCTCGTTTTGTCGCCTCATTTCAAGAACACCACACCGAGCGTCAACGTCACAGAACCGCCAACAGCTTCGACTCAGAAAAAAGCGCCCGCTAGTCGGACGACCGAATGGACGGAGACTGCGTAACCGACTCGGCGGCCACATCGGCTGTGTTCACTTCGCGAACGAACTCGAGGAAGTTCTCGAAGACGAGTTTCGCCTCGCAAGCTTGTTGGTAGTTGTCCCGGGTAATCTCCTCGAGAACGGAGTCACGACGCTCGTCGGAGAGTTCTTTGCGGTAGACGAGTTCGCGGGCCGTCTTCGGGTCGTATTCGGGATGGAACTGGACGCCAAAGACGCGATCCTTTCGGAAGCCGTGGTTGGAATACTGGTTCGTCGCGAGCGGCTCTGCACCGGGGGGAAGCTGTGAGACTTCGTCGGAGTGGCTGGTAAAAGCGGTAAACGACTCGTCGATGCCGTCGAACAGCCGCGACTCGCCGAAGTGTTCGATCTCGCTGTACCCGACCTCGTAAACACCCATATCTTCGACGGTGCCGCCGAGAACGTCCGCAAGCAGCTGGTGTCCCCAACAGACGCCGAGAAACGGTATATCGCGCTCGATTGCGTCGCCGACCCATTCCTTCGTGGCCTGAATCCACGCTTCATCCCAGTACACCGACGATCGAGAGCCGGTGACGACGGCTCCGTCATACTCGAAGCCGTGTGGCACCTCGCCCTCGGTCGCGTTGAACTCCGACAGCGAGGCGTCGAGTTCGCGCCGGAAGTTCCGTGTTGTGTTCTGATCCTGATGAGCTGCGTTCAGGACAGCGATACGGAGCTGACTCATTGCTCTGTACTGGCAACTCAGGATGGATAGGCTTTCTGCCACGAGCCGACGTTGCCGCAACCACGAACAGCACAATGAGTCCGTCCTCGAGTCGGCTCTCGAATTCGAGACAACAGCAATAGCGCCGCAGACAGATTTCCGTCCGTCAGCTCCGGCGCGAGGAGAGGTACACCGGGCATTCGGGATAGGAGCCCGTCTCAGTCAGCACTGGACGTAAGCGGACTGCAGGTGGGACACGTCTGTGGATCCTCACAGTCGAGCGTCGCGGGGCCCTCGTCTTCGGGCGGCGCAGTTGTGGCGTGTTCGTGGTCCATCGGCCGCTGTCCCGCGGCGTAGGTGCTCGTTCCGGGCTGGGTGTTGGTTATCGAGTAGAGCCCATCTCTCGACCGGGTATCAGCGTAGATGCCGTGCTGGACCGGGTCTTCCGACGTGCGGTTCGACAGTGTGTCGAACAACGCTCTAACGTACTCTGATAGCCCAGTCATTTGTGTTCATAGTATGATTGAGTCTCTATTCAACTAAATGCTTCGGTCGCATGTCGACCCAATCGACTGTCTGCACCCATCTATCGTGATAGAGCTTACCTCGATGACCGTACGCCCAAATCCCACCACACAGAGACGTCAGTCGCTGCGCAGCTCTGATTGAACGAACTCAAAAATGAGGGCGCGAGATAACGATCGAATACTCGAATTCGAGACGGAATCACGTGCGTGTAGCCGTTGATCTCTCATCGGAGCAATGGCGTCGAGCGGCTGCGAGCGGAACTTTGGGGCGTGTACTCGAGAACACAGCGCTGGCTCATCTCCTCGAGCTGTCTCCAAACGCACAGGTTCGGTTCGGTTTCGGAACGCTTGAGAGCCACTGTTTAAAATAGCAGTCGTGGCCCGCGCCCGACTCCTCGCATCCCTCTGTGGACTTGTCTTTCTCGTCAACCTCGCCAGAATCATCTTCGCGCCGCTTTTAGACGTCTTCATCAGCGAGTTCGCGATCGGTGAGGGGACCGCTGGCCTCATCGTGACCCTCGCCTGGATCGGGAGCGCCTCGCTGCGGCTCCCGACTGGCTGGCTGCTCACGAAAGTCCCGCGTCATCAGGTCGTGCTCGGCTCCGGTGTGATCCTCGCGGTGTCGTCCGCGTTCGCTGCGACCGCGACGACCGTGCCACACCTCATGGCTGGGGCCTTCTTTATGGGAATCGCCTCGGGTGTCTACTTCGTCTCAGCGAACCCGCTGTTGAGCGAGCTGTACCCCTCCCGGATCGGACAGGTCATGGGTATCCACGGGGCGGCCAACCAGATCGCCGCGGTGATCGCTGCCCCGTTCGTCGTGCTCACGTTGGTCGTCGACTGGCGACTCTCGCTGTGGGCGATCGCCGTCGGAGCAGCAGTGGTGACGGCCTACACGTGGTTTGCCGCGCAAGGAACCGAGATGCCGGCGGCGGGTGCGGACGACCGCAATTTCGTCGCCGGCGCGCTGTCGGAGTGGCGGCTCATCGTGACCGCACTGGTGATCGTCGGCGCGGCGTCGTTCGTCTGGCAGGGGCTGTTCAACTTCTATGAGCTGTACATGCAATCGAAAGGGCTCTCCGATCGAATGGCTGGCACGATGCTCACGATCGTCTTCGCCGCCGGCGTCCCCGCGTTCTACTTCGGCGGCGACCTGGCCGATCGGCTTCCACACGTTCCGTACCTGCTCGGCATCGTCGGGACGTTCTCCGCGAGCATGCTCGCGTTGACGATGGTCGACGGCCTGCTTCCGTTGCTCGTCCTCACCGGCATCATCGGATTCGTCATCCACACCCTGTTTCCCGCGACGGATACGTACCTGCTCGACACGCTCCCGGACTCGACACGAGGCAGCGCCTACGCCGTCTTTAGCTCGAGTTGGATGCTCATGCAGGCGCTTGGCTCGTGGGTCGTCGGACTGCTCATCGAGTCCGGACTGACGTACGATGCGGTGTTCGGCGGCGCTGCTGCCCTCCTCGGCGCGTCAGTCGTCGTCCTCGTCGTCCTCGAGCGAACGAACCGGCTCCCGAGCTGATCGACCGAAGACTACTCGTCGGCAGCCGGCTCGAGCCAGCCGACGAGTCGGTCGTTGACCGTCCGCGAGCGCTCGATAAAGCAGAGATGGCCCGCGCCCTCGAGTTCGATGTACTCCCCGCGGGGCAAGCCACGCGCGAGAGTCTGCCCGGCCGAAGGGGCGACCAGTTGGTCCTCGCTGCCGTGGATCACCCGCGTCGGCTGGGTTACCTCGACCAGCCAGTCGCCAGCATCGAACTCCTCGAGCGCGGCGACCTGTGCCGCCCAGCCCTCTCGGTCAGCATCGCCATCGGCACGCCAGTCGACGATGCCTTCGAGCACGTCGGATTGGGCCTCGAGGAAGTCCGCTGAGAGCCCGGCTGAAAGCGACTCTCGCAGCGCCTCGCGGTCCGTCGGCGGCGCGAACAACGGCTCGAGGTCGTAGGCGTCGCCACTCGCAGCGGTGCCAAAGAGGGTCAGCGTCTCGACGCGACTCGAGTCTCGAGCGGCACGAAGCGCGATCGCCCCGCCGAGGCCACAGCCGACGAGGTGGGCTTTTCGGATCTCACAGTCAGCCAGCACCGCCTCGAGATCATCGACGAGCGTCTCGAGGGAGTATGGGCCGGGTGGGGTGTCGGAGCGGCCTGTCCCGCGCAGGTCCCAGACGACGACCTCGGCGGGGCCAGCGAGGGCGGCGTGTTGCCAGCCCCACGACCAGCCGCCGAGGCCGGCTGCGGAGACGAAAACGATAGGGTCGCCCTCACCATCGCGGTCGTAGTACAACGAGACGGATCCGTTCGAGGCTGTCGGCATACAGGTACTGGGTGGGCCGAGCAAGGCGACCGTTTCGGTTCGGGACGACATCTCGGGGACGACTCGAGAGCGCCAGCAACCACGTTCAGGTCGTCAGAAACACGCTCGCTGCAGTCGCAATCGTCTCACCAGCCGTCAACACGTCGTCCCACTCGATCGACTCCTCGGGGAAATGGGCCTGCTGGATGTCACCGGGACCGAACACCACCGTCGGGATCCCTGCGTGCACGTAGTGACGGCTGTCGGCACCGTAGGTCGCCCCTCGAGGCTCGGTCGCTGTCAGCCCGGCCGACGCCATCGCGTCCTGGACCGCCCGAACGATCGGCTCGTCCGCATCGATCTCGGCGGGTTCGAACTGAATCGAAAACCGCTCGAAGTCGGGCGGGTTCGAGTCGAAAAACGGATCGTCTGCAACGAGCGTCGACAGTCGCTGCTCGAACTCTCGTTCGACCTCGTCGACCGTCTCGCCCGGCGCAACGCCGATTCGAAGCTCCGCCGTGAGTTCGTCCGGGACCGACGACGCCCAGTTCCCGGCCTCGACGCGGCCAACACAGACGGGCCACGGGATCGGGAACTCCTCGTACAACGGATGTGTGACCCGCTCGCCGCGTTCGGCCTCGAGATCGTCGAACGCGCGACGGATCCGCTCGAACGGCGGCAGGACCGACTGGCCGTGCCAGCGCGTCGCCGCGTGTGCCGACCGCCCCTCGAGACGGAGACGCTTCATCAGACTTCCTTCGGTTGCGATCACCGGCCGACACTGGGTCGGTTCGGCGACGATCGCCGCATCTCGAGAAAAGGGATACGGGTTCTCGAGCGCCGCGGCCGCCGCGCCGATGCCGCCTTCCTCCTCACCGACCACGCTCTCGACGACGAGCCGGCCGTCGATGGCAGGCTCCGCCGACGCGAGGTGTCGTGCCGCGAACACACACGCTGCTAGTCCGCACTTCATATCGGTCGCGCCACGAGCGGTCAGCGTCTCGCCTGTCTCGCCGTCGCCATCGGTCCAGCGCGGCTCGAACGGGTCTGCGTCCCAGCCGTTGCCGGCCGGAACGACGTCGACGTGTCCGTTCAACACGAGCGTCTGCCCCACATCGGGGTTGCCAAACTCGAGGACACCACCCACGTTCGGTCTGGCTGCCGTCTCGATGGCGGTTGGATCGTCGGGAAACGAGGGGTGGTTCGCGAGGACGTCGGGATCTGCCTCCCACTGGTAGGTCTCGAACCCCCACTCCTCGAGGGTATCGGCGAGCCAGCGCTGGGCAGCTGCCTCGTTCCCGGCGGTCGTCTCGAACCGACACAGTTCGTCGGCGAACGACCGTAGCGCGTCGTTCCAGGTCGTCGAAAACTCCATACGCGACTCTGGGGAGGGGACGGCAAAATACCAGCGGGAATCCGGCCGCATTCGTGTCGGACGGCATCGAATACGTGCGGATCAACTGTCGAAAGCCGGTTCGAACGAGCAAAAGAATCGTCCTGGCACAACGGGAGAACAGGAAGACCGCGACGGCTACCGGCGTCCCCTCACGCCTGTCGCTTCACCCACCACTGCTTGACGTACGGCCCGAAGACGAGCAGTACGATGAGCACGCTCAGTATCAGCGACAGCCAGCGGCCGTACTCGAACGGGTTCACGAAGATCATGAACGAACCGTCCGAGAGCTGCAACGCGGTGTAGAGGTTCCCCTCGGCGATGTCCCCGAGCACGACCCCGAGGACGAACGCGATCACCGAGTAGTTGTACCGCACCATGTAGAACCCGATGATCCCGAAGACGATGACCGTCAGAATGTCGACCGGGTTACCTCGCAGGGCGTAGGTCCCCAGGAACGAGAGCACAACGACCATCGGAATGATGTAGTTCGTGTCGATCTTCGTCAGGTAGCCGAGTCGCGTAACCATCGAGAGGCCGACGATGAGGATGACCACGTTACCGACGAGCAACGCCAGCAACAGCGTGTAGGTCAACTGGAGTTCGCCCGACGGATCGAACATGGCCGGACCGGGTTGCAGTCGGTGCATGAGCAGCCCACCGATGAGAACCGCGGTCGACGAACTGCCCGGGATACCGAACGAAATTGCCGGCACGAGCGATCCGGCGACGGTCCCGTTGTTCGAGGCCTCGGAGGCGATCACGCCGACCGGGTTCCCGGAGCCGAACGACTCGGGATCTTGCGACGAACGGACCGCTTCGGAGTACGCGACGAAGTTAGACACCGTCGCACCCGCACCGGGAATCGCGCCGACGATCATCCCGATGTTTGCGGATTTGAATACCGTCATCGGGTGTTTGAACGTCAGCGCGATGCCTTCTTTGATCCCCGCCCGATCGATCTTGACGTCACCTTCCGCGATCCCACCCTCCTGTCCGGCGAGTTTCATCATCTCCGCGATCGCGAACAGTCCGATCAGCACCGCAACGAAGTCGATCCCGTCGTAGAGGTACAGCGTCTCGGCGTACCGACGGTCGAGCGAGATCGGCTGTGCGGCCCCGACGGTCGTGACAAGCAGCCCCGCCACGCCCGCAAGCAGCCCCTTCGCGGCCGAGCCCCGAGTGACGACGGTAATCATCGCCAACCCGAGGATCGCGACGAGGAATCGCTCCGGCGTTCCGACCGCGAGCACCATCTCGACCAGCGCCGGGGAGAACAGGATCAGCGCCGTGATGGTGAACAGCCCGGCCACGGCGGACGCCGTTGCGGAGATGGCCAGCGCCGTGGCTGCGCGCCCCTGTTTGGACATCGGGTAGCCGTCGAACATCGTCGCCGCCGACGAGGAGACCCCAGGCGTGTTAATCAACACCGCGGCAATTGAACCGCCGTACATCGACCCGCTGTAGACGCCGATGAGCAGGATGATCGCGCTCGCGGCCTCCATCGGAAGCGTCAACGGCAGGATGATCGCCATCCCAAGTGGCGGTCCGAGACCGGGGAGTCCGCCAACGATGATCCCGATAATGATGCCAGCGAACAGCCAAAGCAGGATCTCAGCGGTCAACAGAGTGTCGATCGCGCCGACGAAAGACTCGAGCGTCATACGATCGAAACACCCCAGATGAGCGCCTCAGGAGCGTGCGTCAGCAGGTTCGGCCCGTGTGTGAAGGCGATCAGATCGGTCGGCGTCGGCAGTTGCCAGCCGGTAAGCCAGCCGGTTGCAATCTCGCCCTCGACAAACTCGTAGAAGAGTATGGCGATGACGAAACTCAGGACGGTGATCGCGACCGCCCGGATCTTCTCCATCCGCACCCAGATCGTCCAGAGTGCGACGAAGATCGGGGTCGCATAGAGCATCCCGATCGAAAACGTCAGCAGCATGTACAGCGCACAGAGCGCTCCGGTGAAGACCGGGCCGCGCGGATCGTCGATATCGTAGCTGTACATCGCGGACGAGTCGGAATCTGATTCATCGGGTTCCGATTCGTCGTCGGGTTCGGCCTGTCCCACGGACGGCTCGTCGTTGCCCCCCATCACCTGCACCGGTTCGGCGACAAACGACTCGACTGCGGATCCGAAACGTTCGCGGAAGCCGATCGCGGCGACCAGCAGCACGGTACCCGAGATGAGGTACAACAGCCCGTCACCGGTGTCGAGAAACGTCATACCCCCGTCGTAGACGAGGTACGCGCCCAGCACCGCGGCGAGCAGCGGGCCGACGGTTTGCAGGTAGTTCCGCGCGAGCAACAACAGCGAGAAGACAATCGTCGCGCCGGACATCATCTGCGGAAACGTCTGTGCTGCTGGCGAGAACTCGGAAGCGCCTCGATACATGTAGACCCCGACGACGAGAAACAGGACCAACAGCACGTGTTCCATCGTTGGTCGCTCGCCTAGTAGCCGCTCGCCGCCATCGACCACCTTGGTGAGGACGGGATCGATGCGGTGACGGAGTTCGTCTAACGGTGTGTGTTCTTGGTCCATACTGACTCTCGTCCAGCGGCTTCGACATCGGGTACGGTTCGTTCGGCGTCGAAGATCTTCAGCCGACGTCTCTCGAGTTGAGGATCCTGCTTCTCCCAACTGGTGTCCCATTCAGCGTATACCATTCCTAACAGTGAATCTATGTTGTATGTAGTGATTTCCCGCCCGTTCGCTCGGAACGAAATCGCACGGAGAGCGTACCGAGTTGCTTAGCCTTACTCTGCGTCCTCGGCCAGGTTGAGGAACTCGTCGAAGCCACCAATCGCATCGTCGACGTTCGACTCAATCTCCTCGATCGCGGCGTCGTTGTACTGCTCTTCGGCTGCGGCCATATCGCCATACTCGACGATGTTGCCGGTGTCATCCATCCATTCCTGCGTGTCGTCGTGTTCGCAGGCGTACTGGATGGCCTCAGAAATCTCCTGGCGTGTGTCCTCGTCCGTACCCGGCGGCGCGACCTGCACCTGGTAGAACTCGGTGAGCCAGCCGAGACTGTCTCCGTACTCGCTGATCCGATCGATCTCCGGGAACGTGTCCGTGAGATCGATGTCCATCAGGTTGACGATGGCGGACGCCTCACCGGAGTCGACGGCGTCGATAGCGGACGTGTTCGTCGCGATACCGGCTTCCACTTCGCCGCCGAGCACCGCTTCCTGCACCGGTCCGCCGCCGTCGTACGGAACGATGTTGTCGGCGTTGAGGTCGTACTCCTCCTGAAGCAACAGCGTCGCGAGGTGACTGTCGCTGCCGGCACCCTGATACGCGAAGTTACTGATGTCGCCATCTTCGTACGCGTCGCGGAGTTCGCCGTAGTCTTCGATCTCGTACTCGTTGTTAACGATGATCGTGTATCCGAAGATGCCGGAGTAGGCGATCGGTTCGAAATCGGTCGGATGCCAGTCGAGGGATTCGTCCGCTCGCCAGGTGAACGTCCAACCGGCCGGGTTGACCGTGCCGAACACGCTACCGTCGTCGTCCTGGTCGAGGAGCCACTCGCTGCCGATCATACTGCCGGCTCCTTCACGGTTTTCGATCTCGATTGAGCCGTCGAGTTCCTCCTCCGCAAGCGGTTGCATCTGGCGGGCGTACGTATCAGTTCCGCCACCTTCCCCCCACGGGATCATCCAGGTTCGCGTGTCACCATCGCCGCCAAGACAGCCAGCGAGGCCGGTCATTCCAACTGCACTCGCAGCACCAACGGATTTAACGAAAGTTCGTCTGTCCATGCCAATTGGCCACAAGAATCAGCAACTGATAATCTTTTCGCCAGATATCGTTCATGAGAATCATTAATTTAGAACAGGGTTAGAGTTCCCAATACCATATTTTGTTCACACAACATCATCTTTCCTTTTGTTTCTGATTGGCGATGACCCACAAATGAGCGATTATCTCTGTTACGGTCAGACGAATATGTATATCCCTGAGAAGCTCCATCACCCAGCATGGACACGCAGACCGCAAAGACACGAGTTGAAGGAAGTATCGCCGCGAGCGAGCGTGAGCTGCTCGAAATCCTCGAGCGCCTCGTCGCTGCGAAATCGATCACCGGAAACGAATACTGTGGACAGGCAGTGATGCTCGAGGAGTTCGACAGGCTCGGACTCGAGGTCGACACGTGGGAACCGAGTGTCGACGCACTCGAGGACCACCCTGGCTTTTTCCGGACGTCGTCGTACGACGAGTGCGGATACGAGGGGCGGGAGAACGCAGTAGCGACGGTCTCCGGAGCAGGTGACGGACCGACGCTTGCGCTCTCAGGGCACATCGACGTCGTTCCGGCGGCCCCCGAATCAGCGTGGGAGTCCGATCCGTGGACACTCCGTCGCGACGGCGACGAGATTTACGGTCGTGGCGTCTCGGATATGAAAGGCGGACTTGCCGCAATACTGCTCGCCGTCGACGTCCTCGCCGAGGAGGGTATCGACCTCGCAGGCGATCTCTACGTCCAGAGTACGATCGAAGAGGAAGCCGGTGGTGTCGGTGGCCTTCTCTCAGTACTCGAGCGAGGGTACGTTCCGGATGCCGCGATTATTCCCGAGCCGTTTGGCCTTCCGAACGTCGGCATCGCCAGCGCTGGCGTGATGTTCTTCGACGTGACGGTTCCGGGGAAGAAAGCCCATGCAGCCTGGGGACACCAGGGTGTTAGCGCCTTCGACAAGGCAAGCCACATTGCGTCGGCGTTGAACGAGCTCAACGACCAGCGACAGGCGACCATCGACTTCCCACCCGCCTACGGGGCCGATCCCTCGCTCGAGGGGCACGTGACGAACATCAATATCGGCGTCGTCGAGGGTGGCGACTGGCCAGCGTCGGTTCCGGCCGAGGTACTCATGAAGGGACGCGTCGGTTGGCCGCCGGGCGAGAGCCGTGCCGACGTTCGCGACGCGATCGAAAGCACGATCGAGAACGCAGCCAGCGAAGACGAATGGCTTGCCGAGAACCCGCCGACCATCGAGTGGACCGGCTGGAACGCCGCTCCACACGAGGTCCCTCGAGATGCCGAAATCGTCGAGATCGTCACCCAAAACGCCGAGTCGATCATCGGCGAGGACGGAACGTTCGTCGGCGGCAACGCCGCACTCGACGAACGGTTCTACAAGCGATACTACGACGTCCCCGTCGTCACGGCAGGGCCGTACGGCCCGAACCTCCACGGCGTCGACGAGTACACGACGGTCACGTCACTGCTCGAGACTGCACAGACGCTCGCAACGTCGGCGATCGACTACTGCGGAATCGCAGAGTGAACGCAGGCGAGTGTCGACCCCCGAGCCCGAGGCTCACCAGGGGTGGTCACGAGCAAAACCGTTTTTTCACGATTCGGCAGAGAACGCAGAGCGAAGCGAGTCTATGCGTCTTGGATCTGCCGCAACACGTCCGGCGCGTCCTCGAGTGCGTCGTCGAGATCGGCGACGTTCGGGCCGCCACCCTGTGCGAAGTCCGGTGGACCGCCACCGCCGCCGCCGACGCGGCCGGCGAGTTCGCCGACGACTTCGCCGGCGTTGACACCCGAATCGTCCGGGACGGCGACGACGAACTGGGCACCGCTTTCACCGCTGCCGAGGACAGCGATTTTGCCGTCCTCGACGAGTGCGTTCGCGGTCGCACGCAGCTCACCCATGTCGGCGTCGATTCGGTCAATGACGGCAGTCGTCTCACCGACGTCGACTTCCTCGCCACTGCCACCGCCACCGGCGCGAGCCGCAGCGAGCTGTTCTTTCAGGTCCTCGATCTCCTTGCCGCGCCCTTTCCACTCCTCGAAGAAGCGTTCGGCCGTGTCGGGCACGTCCGCCGGTGCAACGTCGAGGATGTCTGCGGCCTCATAGAGTGCGTCTTCGGTGCGCTGGCTGGACTCGATCGCGGCGTCGCCGGCAGCGAACGTGATTCGCTCGACACCGTCCTGAACGCGTTCGGTGTTCAACACTTTGATCGCGCCGATGTCGCCAGTGCGGGCGACGTGGGTGCCACCGCAGGCCTGGACGTCTTCATCGACGTGAATCAGTCGGATCTGTTCACCCGGCGGGATCCCACCTTGATAGAGGTCGAAGCCGTGTTCGGACTCGGCATCGTGGCGGTCGGGCCACTCCTGTGTCACGGCGGTGTTGTCCATCACGATATCGTTGGCGAGTGACTCGATCTGCTTGACGTCCTCGCGCGAGATGCGGTCGTAGTGGCGCATGTCGATCCGGGAGGCGTCGACGCCTTTCTGGGCGCCTGCCTGCCGAATGTGCTCGCCGAGGACCTGCCGAGCCGCGTGGATGACGATGTGTGTCGCCGTGTGGTGGCGCATGAGTTGTCGCCGGCGGGTGCCGTCGACCTGTCCGTTGACAAACCCGCCTTTACCGGGACTCTCGTCCGTTCGGTGGAGGACGACGCCGTCTTCGATCTGGACGTCTTCGACTTCGACGGTTGTGTCGTCCGTCGAGAGCGTCCCCCGGTCTGCGGGCTGGCCACCGCCCTCGGGGTAGAACATGGTCTGGTCCAGCACGACGTCGTAGCCCTCCTCGCGCTCGAAGACGTCGAGGACGACAGCTTCGAACTGCGTTCGCTGTTGGTCGTCGTAGTACAGTTTCTCTGTCTCAGGAAGATCCGCGAAGCGTTCATCTTCGCCTTCCTCAGCCGTCTCAGCGGTCTCAGGCGTCTCGTGGCGCTTTGCGACGAGACTGTAGAAGTCGTCTGGCACGTCGACGTCGGCTCCCGCATCCGCGGCGATCTCTTCGACCATATCGGGCTGGAGGCCATGCGAGTCGTAGAGTTCGATCAGTTCCTCGACCGGGATCGGCTCACTCTTTTCCGCGTACTCCTCGGCCATCGTCTCGACTCGGCGACCGCCGCGCTCGAGCGTCTCGCGATACTTTTCGACCTCGGTGCGGACGATGTCACGGATCGTATCACGGTTTTCGTACTCGAGGCGCTCGGCCTGCATGTCGACGAGCTCGTCGAGCGGTGCGTCGACACCGACAGTGTCACAGAGCCGTTTGGTTCGGCGAAGCACCATTCGGGTGAGATAGCCCGTCCCGACGTTCGAGGGGACGATGCCGTCGCCGAGCATGTAGGCGAGGGTCCGGCAGTGATCTGCGATCGCATAAATGTCCTCGAGCGGCTCCATCAGCGCCTCGAGTTCGCCGGCGTCGACATCGAGTTGGGCGGCAATCTCGCCGCGGGCGGTCTCCATGTCTTCGGCTTCGTCAATATCCATGTGGCCCGCCAGCTTGGCGGTGCGGTGGATCAACTGTTCTTCGTCGTCGGTGTGCTCGAGCTCTGCGTTGTCTTTGAGGAACTCGATCATATCGGGGTAGACCGCCTCGTAAACCGTCGGCGTCCCCTGGGAGACCCACGTCCAGCGCTCTAACCCGTAGCCCGTGTCGACGATGTAGGTGTCCATCGGGCTGTAACGGTTCCCGTCTTTCATTTCGTACTCGCCGTCGGGGTCCTGCTCCATCGACATGAAGACGAGCGTCGCGAGTTCGACGCCGCGGAAGATGACTTCCATCGCGGGGCCGGCGTTGCCGCCGCCGACCCATGGATCTTCGATATAGATGATCTCCTCTAAGTCGACGCCCAGTGACTCGAAGAAGCCGTCACAGAGTTCGACGGTCTTGTCTTTCCAGTAGACTTCGCCTTCGTAGGCGTACTCGTCAGGCGCGTCCTCGCGCGTGTTGAACGCGTGATGGGCCATCATCTCGAAGGCCATCGTGTGTCGGCCCGTCTTCCCGACGTTGTCGATGTCCTGCATCCGGATACAGGGCTGGCTGATCGTCAGCGGGTTCGCCGGCGGCGGCGTCTCCCCGCTGGTCACGAGTGGCTGGAAGTCGTAGATCGACGCCTGCGTCAGCAGGACGTCGTCACGCCAGCGGTTCGCCGCGACCGGGTAAGGGTCGATTCGCTCGTGGCCGTGGTCCTCGAAGAACGAGAGAAACGCCTCACGCATCTCCTCGAGGCTGTACTCGCTGTCGAAACCGGGGTTCTCGATGAAGCCATACTCTTCACAGGGGGGCTCACCGCAGGTTTCCCGGTCGTGATCGCGAGTCCAGAAATGCGCACCACAGCTCGGACACTCCTTGCGCTCGAAACCTTCCTCCTCGAAGTACTCGAGGCGGTATTCGTCCGCCAGTTCGCTCATTACACGTGTGTTCGCTAGCCAGCGCCTAAAACAGTTCCGCAACGTTTATTTTGAAATGTATAGGTGATCTGTGCCGGACAGCGAGTCGCTGTGCGAGCCGATTTCGTCCGCATCGATCCGACAGATGACTGTGTTGACAGGAGATTGTATCTCGATTCGGTGTATCTTTATCAAGGTGGAGATTCCGTTCCAGAACAGACGACCCACCTGCTGCCATGACTCACACATCGCGGCCACAGACGGTGCTCTACCTTGCGGGGAGCGAAGCGACAGCCCGCGAAGGGGCCGCTGCACTCGAGGCCGTCCCGTCGGGCCGGGAGCGTACGGTCTACCCACTGTCGACGGCGTCGGCCGGAAGGACGAGGACGTGGGTGGTCGACGTCGACTGCGTCGTCTTCGCCGAAACACCGACGACCGCCTCTGGGGCCAGCTTACTCGAGGTGAGCGAAGCCTGCGAGGAGACGCCGCTGGTGCTCTTTACCGACGCCTCCTACGCGCCGAGGACGGCACACGCCACCGAGGGCGTCGACGGCTACGTCCGCAAGGGGACCGACGATGCCATCTCACATCTCGCAGACGAGATCGAGTGGGTCTGTCAGGACGCGGCCGACTCGAACCCCAGCGATGCGTTTCGAGCCGCCTTCGAGGCCCTTCCCGAGCCGGCGCTGCGATACGAACGTGTCGACAATCGCCTCCTCGTGCGTGCAGTCTCCGACAGCTTCGTCGACGTCTTCGCCATCGATCGCGAGACGCTCGTCGACAGCCCAATCGATGGCGACGAGGGAGTCGTCCCGCCCGGAGTCGCGGGACAACGCGCAGTCCTGTCCGAGGTCGCCCGCTCGGCCGAGTGCCGACAGTTCACCAGCCGCCACGACACTGCAACTGGCGTTCGTATGTTCCAACTGACCGTCGTCCCCTGCCCGCTCGAGGCGACCGACCGTCGGTCAGACGGACTCATCATCTACAGCGACGTCACCGGAAAAACACAGCAGGCACGAACACTGGCTGCCACTCAGTCGCGGCTCGAAACGGTCGCTGACGGGCTCGAGGATGACGTCCAGACGCTGTTGCACGTCGCCGGCAGCTATCTCGAAGCTGCCGACCGAACCGGCACTCGAGCGCAGTTCGCGGCGGTCGAGAAGGCACAGACCCGACTTCGGAAGCGCGTCGACGAGCTGGCCTCGATCGCCCGTCGAGACGAGAACGTCGGCGAACTCGAGCCCGTCGCCGTCCACGACATCGCACGGCGGGCCTGGGCTTCTGTCGCGACCGGCGACGCCCGACTCGTCACCCCCGAGGCCACCGATCGAATCCTCGAGGCGGACAAGCGACGCCTCCAAGAGCTGTTCGAGCAGCTCTTTCGGACGGTCCTCGAACGCGAACGAGACGGTGAGACACAGCACAGAGCCGTCGTCGTCCGCAGCACCGACGACGGGTTCGCCATCAGGAGCCACGACACGAGCCGTGTGCCCGCAGTCGGCGACGGGGGCCTCGAGACGGTTCCGGTCCCCGAATCGCTGGCCACAGCAGACGGGACCGGGGTCGACAGCGGCCCGGTCGAACGCATCGCCGACGCGTATGGCTGGACGGTTGCCAGTACCAGCGACAAAAAGGGGACAACGGTCGTGGTCTCCGGCGTCGACGACGCCGAACTCACGTAACAACTCCGTCAGCAGCTGGCTCGAGCCTACTCGTTTTCGAGTGCCAGCGACGCCAGCATCGCCTCGAGCTGTAGCCGTTCGTTCGCGCCCTCGGAGATCCGGTAATCGACTTCGCCGAGTCGCTCGAGCAGCCGCACAGTCGCTTGTTCGGGAATGTCGAACTCCCAGGCCGAGCGGTGGAGTTGGTCGATAACGTCGCCCCCAGCGAGGCCACGCTCCATCAGGAGGTCCTCCAAGGCGGCGCGGGCGGCGGTAAAGTCGCCGTCGATGGCGTGGTCGACCATCGCCTCGACCTCTTCGGGGCGGGCCGTCGATGTAATCGCGAAAACGGTCTCTTCGTCGACGACGTCGCCCATGACGGCAGCGGCCTGCAGTCCGTTGATCGCCTTTCGCATGTCGCCGTCGCCCGCATACACCAGCGCATCGACACCGTCGTCAGTCACGTCGATCCCTTCGATCGCGGCGATCTCGCGAATCTGGGCCTCGAGGGCGTCCGCCGAGAGTTCGGTAAACCGGAAGACGGCACAGCGTGACTGGATCGGGTCGATGATCTGACTCGAGTAGTTACACGAGAGAATAAAGCGCGTGTTGTTGGAGAACTGCTCCATCGTCCGGCGCAGCGCGGACTGGGCGTCGCTGGTGAGTGCGTCAGCCTCGTCGAGAAAGATGATACGGTGGTCGTAGCCACCGAAACTCGAGCGCGCGAAGTCTTTGATCCGGTCACGAACGACGTCGATCCCCCGCTGGTCGGAGGCGTTCAACTCGAGGAAGTTCTCGCGCCAGTCGTCGTCGTAGACTTCGCGGGCGATAGCTTGCGCTGCAGTGGTGTTGTGCATGACCGTCGGCACGTCACCCGCGACGTAGTTTCGCGTTCCAGGCACCGTGAGGTCGTACACGCGTCGCTCGTCTTGTATCTGCTCGACAGCCGTCACGCGGTCGAAGTACAGTGTCCCGCGAGCAAGTCGATCCAAGTCGACCAGTTGCTCGATGACTGCCATCGAACACATCTCGTCGGCCACGTCGAGGAGCCGATCGGCGACGGTCTCGAACCGGGGCAGGGACGCGAGATCGTGATCGTCGTTCTCGACGAGTTGGCGAACGTCCCTGCCGAGCAGTTCCGTTCCCTCGGCGATCCGGTTGTCCGAGACACCGAGTGCGTCGATCGCTTCTCGGAGCGATTGCTGTACAGCGGCGGTTTCCGGTGTTTCGACGCGCGACTCGAGGGTGACGAGCAACTCGCCCGCACGGCTCGCAGTTGGGGACCGTCGCCCGTCCGCGTACTCGAGCAACCGGTCCGTCCGAATTCCCGTCGTGGATTCGACTTCTTTTCGCGCTTCAAGCGGTTCCAGCGCGTCTCGGCGATCGACCCACTCCGTCGGGACGGCGCTTACGGATCGGATGTCGGACCGGACCCGCTCGATCACTCGTTTGACCTGCTGTGCCGCCTCAAGCCGGTCAGACGCTGCCTCGAGAACGCGGTCGATATCCTCGAGCGCGGATTCGCGGCCGGGGGTGTCGGGATTCAGCGTTTCGGTCACCAGCGGCTCTTTTGACAGCGCGAGCGTCCGACACAAGTCATCGATGGCAGCCTGTGCGGGCATCGTGTCGTGATTCGGATTCCCGGCCCCTTCAGTCGCGTCGGCGAGCCGTTCGCGTTTGTAATCGATACTGAATCCGATGGCGTCTTCAAATCGCGAGAGCGCCGAGACACCTGAGAGATACAGTGCATGATACTGACGTTTCGGCCCGGAGCCGTTCGTCGCCGTCTTCTCGAGACGCTTCCGTCTCGTCGGAACACCGAACGAGGCGAGCAGGTACGAACAGAGCGTAACCAGTGATTCGTCTTTCTGTGTCAGTTCGATCGTTCCCTGTTCTGCGACGGACGCTTCGGAATCGAAGACGGCCCGCAGGAACGCCGCTCGAACGTCGTCTGGAGCGTGAACGAGCGTCGAACCGATGGCCGATGTCGACGAGTCGCCGAAGACGTCGAAACAGGACTCGAGGAAGTGATGCAGTGACTTCGTCCGAAGTTCGACGTAGGGGACGTCTTGTTGCACACCCCGGGTCGTCTCAACGTCGAACAGTTCCCGTGCGGTCCGTTTGAACGCCTCACGAAGCGCGTCGTCCGTGTTGTAGAACTTGATCCGGCCGTTCTCGATTCGGGCTTCGCTAATCGCGAGTCCGAGGAAGCGTGCGAGGTCCGGCGTGAGGTCCCACGGCGGCGTAATCGGACTGGATCGATTGTTGCACGAGGTGACGTATTGCACGGATTTGACGTGATCCCGAAGCTCCGACTCCGCGACGTCAAGCGATCGGAGAGACGACAGCGAGCAGGTCGTCGACGACTCCTCGAGATCGATCGAAATTCCTCGTGCGTAGTTCCCCGCCGTGTTCCGAGAGATGTCGTACTCGGAAGCGATCTCGTCGATCGTATAGCCGCGGCGGAGATAGCCAAGCACTGTTTTCTTCTGCCCAACGTAGTTCTCCTCGGCTGGAATGTCGTGGCGCTGGGCGAACGATTCAGAGACCGTCACGAACGTCCGGTCGCCATCCATCGACGCAACCCAGTCGAGCGATGTGGACGAATCAGCGGCGGCGATCGGCGTTTCCAACGGGCGAACGATACGTTCGTCGCCGGACAGGGTTCCGGCCGCTCGCCACTCGAGTCCCGTCTTGTCGGCCACGAGGAGTTTGTGTTCGGGCGTGACCGTGAACTCGTTTCCGTCTCGCGTCTCGATCGAGACGAGGTCAGTCGCCTCCTTCGAGAAAACGTGTGAAGGAGCGACGTATTCGAACGAGCCGTCGGTGTCGTAGGTCAGAATTTCGAGATTGTCATCCGGTGTCTCGAATCCGTCGACATCGCCGACTACGGTCGAGATCGGAGCGACGCCGTCATTCGTCAATACGGGTGTCTCTCCAGTAACACATTTTCCGGTTCCGGCCGGCCCCGCAAACATGAGGTGCGGCAGGTCGTCCTGCTCAACGTAGCGTTGTAGTCGCGGGACGATATTCTCGTGGCCCTTGATTTCGTCGAGCCGTTCCGGCCGATACTTCTCGATCCAGACTTCGGTCTTGCCGGGAGTCGGCTCCGCCGCCTCGGCGTCGGCCTCGCTCATACCGCTCGAAAGGGGTGGCCGGCAGATAAAACGACCGAACGCCGCCGTTGCCCTCGAGACAGGTGTGCGGTGCGATCATACGGTATAGTATAGAAGCCACTGAAAGTCAGTACATATCAGATCGCATGACGGCTATGCGATCTGTGTGTGAATCGTTTCAGTCGTTACTACAGATTTGAATCGGGCCGTGACGATCACGGGCCTGAGACCGTTTTCCTCGCCGAAATCACTGTTGTACGTTTTTATCGTCAGCGACCCAACAATAGCGCATGAGCAGGAATCGGTTCTCGCAGGCGGTCGTCATCGTCGCCGTGGTCGCTCTCGTCCTCGTCGGGACGATCCCAGCCCCAGTCGTCGCCCAGTCAGACGCCCAAACCGGTGGCACGGTCGTCGTCGACGAAGGCGAAACGGTCGACGAACTCGAGGCGTTCGGTGGAACGGTCATCGTCGAAGGCACGGTCACTGGTGACGTCAACGCGGTCGCCGGCGAGGTGCGGATCGAGGGCGATGTCGGCGGCAACGTCGAAGCCGCCGCGGGAAGCGTCACGATCGACGGCACGGTCGACGGCAACGTCGAGACCGCGGCCGGGAGCTTCACGCTGGCCGAAGACGCCACCGTCGGTGGCAACGTCGCCATCGGTGCCGGAACCGCCGTCATCGATGGGACGATAGAGGGCAGTGCAGAGATCGGTGCCGAGACGATCACACTCGGAGAGAACGCGGCGATTGCTGGAGACCTGCGCTACGGCGGCACCCTCGAGGGGAACACCGACGCCGTCGCCGGCGAGATCGAACAGGATCCCTCGATCGGCGTCGATCTCACGCCGACGATCCAGCCGATCGCGTCGTGGCTGTTCTCGCTGTACGTGCTCGCGTTGAACCTGCTGCTTGGCGCTGCGTTGCTTGCCCTGTTCCCGCGGTTTTCCGACCGCGTCGCGGGACGAGTCGCAAGCGCGCCCATCAAGTCCGGGCTGACTGGACTCGGTGTCCTCGTGGCCGTCCCGATACTGCTGATCGCACTGGCGATCACGGTCGTCGGCATTCCGTTCGCGATCGTCGGCGCGTTCGGGTTCGCGCTCATGATCTGGATCGGGGTCATCTACGGCCGCTACGCCGTCGCCGCGTGGCTGCTCTCGGCGGTCGGCGTCGGCAACCGCTGGCTCGCACTCGTCGTCGGACTGGTCGGCGGCGCGGCCCTCGCCCAGCTGCCGTACGTCGGCGACCTGCTCAATCTGCTCATCTTCCTGCTCGGACTCGGCGCGCTCACGTACGGGCTGTATAGCCACCGACGGGCGAGCCGAGACGAGCCACGTGGAGTCACCGCTGAGGGGCCAGCGTCCGACTAGCTCATCGTGCGATACCCGTTGGTGGCGGGCTCGAGCGACGCGCTCAAGTCCGTGCCCTCGTAACGGCGCGTATGCACGTCACCGTCGACGTCAAAGGCGAGACCACCCACGAGTTCGATCTCGAGGCGGTCCCTACTACGGAGGCCACGACCGGGGAGCCGACCTACGCGGATCTACTTCGTGAGATCGATCTCAGCCCACACGAGGTGAGCGTGCTCGTCGACGGGCGGCCGGTGCCGGAAGATCAGCCAGTCGACAGCGATCACGTGACGGTGTTGCGGCTGATCAAAGGTGGGTAATGGAACAGGTGCGACCATTGAAAGCCAGAGCGTTTTGATGGGGCGTCCCGCAGTAAGAAACATGACCGGTGTTGTCGATGACATAGTGCTCTCGAACGTCGGCCCAGGGCCGGACCCGCTCGCGCTCGCCGATCTCACAGTGCCGGTTGCGCCCGCGGACCCAACGACAACCGACGCCGTCGAGCCGGCCCACGACGCACTCGTCCTGTTGCTCCACCGCGATCACCACGCCGGCCAGTGTCGACGACAGGTTCGGGCCGTCGCCGACCGCTACGACGAGTTCCGTGAGCGGGGCTGTCAGATCGTCTCAGTCGTTCCCGAACCCCGCAGCCGAGTTCAGGAGTGGCAAGACCGATACGAACTCCCGTTTCCCCTCTGTGCAGACCCGGACACAACGGTCGGCGACCACTTCGAGCAACCGATTCGGTTCGGCACGCTCGGCGAGCAGTTCGACCTCGTCGGCCGGATGCCCACCGCGATCGTCTTCGATGTTCCCCGTGTCAACGAACTCGAGGTCGTCGCCACCTATCGCGGCCGAACGACGATGGATCGCCCCGAAATCGACGCGTTGTTAGCCACGGTCGAGCAACGGACGTGACGAATGGACGGCCACGTGCGGGCGGCGACCGCTGACGACACCCTCGAGGTCCGGCGCATCCTCGATGCCGCCATGCTCGAGCCCGGAAACGTCGAGGGCCGGATCGACGCCGGTGACGTCCTCGTCGCGGGCGACCAGCGCGGCGGAAGCAGCGGCGGTCGCGAGCGAATCCTTGGAACGGTCGTTCTTGAGCCCCTCGAGGACGACCCCGGCGCCCACATCGCGGCCATCGGCGTTCGCCGTCGCCACCGCGGTCGCGGGATCGGCCGGACGCTGATCGAGCATGCACTCGAGCGGCGGGGCCGACTCACGGCACGCTTCGACACGGGCGTCCGGCCGTTCTACGACGCACTTGGCTTTTCGATCGAGCCGATCGACGACCGCCGGTATCGGGGCGTCGTCTCCGCGCTCGAGTGAGCCCGAACGGCAATGCAGGCGTGTTCCAGCGGAAGCTTATACCGAAGAACGTGGTACGTCGCGTCGCATGCCACTCGGACAGCTACTCCGCGGTGACCCATCGAAGAACTCGAAACTCTATCTCGCGATCGGCGGCCTCTCGCTCGTCAAGGCGATTGCGATCCGCAAAGACAGAGAGCGGTTCCGTCGGGAACTGCTCGACGCCGGACTATTCATCGGCGTCGGACTCGCGTTACGACAGTACAGCCAGCTCAAAGCGGAGAAACAGGCAGAGCTCGAACAACAGGTGCCCGACTGGGCAGTCAACATCGCGACCTCCGAACCGGCAAAACAGCGGGTTCGAACCATGGCCCAGCAGCGCCTGGGCAGCCAGCCCGAACCGGAGCCAACGCTTCGAGAGCGCGCTCGCGCGATGCTCTCGATGTAGGCCGGTCTGGAGTGCGCCGACCAAGCGCCGCTCAGGACGACAGCGGCTCGAGTTCGGCCGTGAAGTGGCGAATTTCGGGCATCTCGGGCTCGGAGACGAGTTCGAGGCCGGGAATCGATTCGGACTCCTCGAGGACGGCCACAGCGGTTTCAACGACGTGCTCTACGTGTTCGGTGTGGTAGGTCCGACGCGGGATCGCAAGCCGAACCAGTTCTGGCCGATCGGTGTCGGGGAAGGCAAAGCTTCCGAGTTCGACCCCACGGACGCCGCCCTCCTGGTAGAGTGCACAGACCATTGCCTGCCCCGGGAACGCCTCGGGCGGGAGATGAGAGAGGGCAGTCCCCGCGTCGAGGTAGACGGCGTGACCGCCGGCCGGAGTGTAGATCGGCACGCCGGCGTCCTCGAGCATCGTGGCGAGGCGACGGACTTGCTCGATGCGATCCGTGACGTAGGCCTCCTCGACGGCTTCTCTGAGGCCGGCGGCCATCGCGGCGACGTCACGACCCGCCATCCCGCCGTAGGTGGGAAACCCCTCGTAAAGGATCGCGCGCTGCTTGCACTGTTCGAAGAGCGCGTCGTCGTCGGTCGCGACGAATCCGCCGGCGTTGACCAGCCCGTCCTTTTTGCCGCTCATCACGAGCGCGTCGGCGTAGCCGAGTTGCTCGCGGGCGATGTGGTCGATCTCGGTATCGGCGAACTCGGCCTCGCGACGGGCGACGAAGGCAGCGTTTTCGGCGAACCGACAGGCGTCGATGACGAACGTCGCATCGATCTCATCCGCGAACGCCGCGACGTCGCGTGTGTTCTCGACGCTGACCGGCTGGCCCGCCGCCGAGTTGTTCGTAACGGTCTGGATCACAACCGGAACGCGCTCAGCGCCGACGTCGTCGACGACCGCCCAGGCAGACTCGAGCGAGAAATTTCCCTTGAACGGCTCGTCGGCCGTCGGGTCGTGTGCCGACTCGACTGGACAGTCGACCGGCTCAGCACCCTGATTGGCGACGTGGGCGCGGGTCGTATCGAAGTGGGTGTTGTTGAGCACGACGTCGCCGTCTGATAGCAGGCTGCCGTAGAGAACGTTCTCGGCCCCACGGCCCTGATGAGTCGGGACGACGTTGGAAAATCCCATTACCGCCTCGACGGCTGCTTCGAGTTCATCGAAACTTCGCGAGCCAGCATACGACTCGTCGCCCCGAACGAGTGCCGCCCACTGCGCGTCGCTCATCGCCCCAGTGCCGCTGTCGGTCAAGAGATCGATGAAGACCTCCTCGGAGGCGAGATTGAAGACGTTGTAGCCGGCTTCCTCGAGCGCGCGCTCGCGTCGCGCTCGGGAGGGGAGATGGATTCGTTCGACGACCTTCGATTTGTAGGCGACCATACGCGCTTCACGCGACCGCGCGTGTTCAGTCTAGCTGGAAGGTCGTGTCTGCTGGTGTCTCAGGGTGTCCGCTCTCGGACGAATCAGCGCATCGATGGGCGAAAGCGGTATCGGAGCGGTCGGCGGATCTACCGGCCGTCGGCGCTGGCGCTGTTGAAGCGCTCGTTGGCGACCCGCGTCGGCGTCGGTTCGGGCCCGACGAGGTCTAGGTCGGCCGTGGTGTCGGTATCGGGACCCGTCTGCGCCGACCGGTCCGGCTCAGCGTCGGTCGCCGCGGCCGTGGCTGTGGCCGTGAGCGCACGGAGGTCGGCCGCCGTCTCATCGATCACGTCGCCGTCGTCCCGAACCGTCACAGCCGCATCGCCGATGAACTCGAACTCGAGGTCGTCGTCGGCCTGCGCGGTCGATTCGTCGGCGTCATCGCTCGAACTCGGGTCGCCGCCGTCTGCGGCTGCGACCGGCTGTGGCTCCGGATCGGCGTCCTGCAGGTTGGCGAACAGGTCGGCCGCCGTCGTGTCGTCGGCATCGAGCTGGTCGTCGCGTGTTGGGTCGTGGGCACCGCCAGCTGCAGCGAGCTCGTCGGGCGAATCGATGCCGAACGCGGCCAGAACCGCGTCAGGGTCGGGGTCGATCTCGGGAAAGGCGTCCGTTGGCTCCGTACTCATGGCCTCGAGTGGCTCACGCCCGGCCTTCGTTACGACCCTGTTACTGGACGTTCACGAGTTACTACCAGTTTCTACGCACCGCTTTCGGCCAGCAGACGACATGCTTGAGGAGTGGTCGAGAACCGCAGGACCACCGGTCGGTGGTTAGAAGAGGTCCTGGGTCAGCTCGAGAGTATCCTCACGGTCGTCCCATTCGACGAACAGTGCGACGCTGGTCGCGCTCGTGATGATATCCTGGAGGTGGATCCGTGCCTCAGCGATCGGGTTGACGATCTCGCTGATGATCCCCGGCTGGTTGGGGAGTTCGCCGCCAGTGACGCGGATGACTGCGATCGGTGAGTCGACGGTGACACTCGAGAGCTCGTCGCGAGCGATGACCTCACGGTGGAGGATGTTTTCGGCACGTTCGGCCTCGTCTTCGTCGATGTAGAACGTGACCGTGTCCATCCCGCTGGCGACAGCGTCGATGTTGATTTCGTTTTCCGAAAGCGACTCCGAGAGATGGTGGAAGACGCCGGGCTGGTTACGGATCGCACGACCAGCGACGGTCAGGCAGGCAAGGGGCTTTTCGCGCAGGTCGACGAGGTTCTTGAACTCGCCTTCGATGCTCGTCCCGCCGGAGAGCAGGTCACCGTGCTGATAGTGGACGACGCGGACGTCGAGGCCGCCGTCTTTGTACGACAGCGCGGAAGGGGCGACGACTTCGGCCCCGCGGAACGAGAGGTTCCGCAGTTCGTCGACGGAGATCTCGCCGACGTTGCGAGCGCCTTCGACGACGTTCGGGTCGCCGGTCATGACGCCTTCGACGTCGGTGACGATGACGACCTCGTCGGCGTCCATGTACTTGCCCATCATGACCGCCGTAGTGTCGCTGCCACCACGGCCTAGCGTCGTGATCGAGCCATCCGTTCCTTCCGCGAGGAAGCCGGTGAGCACTGGCACCGTGTTCTCGAGATCATCAGCAACCTCGAGGGCACGTTTCTGGGTCTCTTCGACGTCGACTTCGCCGAACTCGTCGGTGATGACAGGCCAGCCGTCTTTGCCAGGCTCGAGGAAGGTCGCGTTGATGCCACGAGCCGACAGGGCGGCCTTGAGCATCCGGACGGACGTTCGCTCGCCCATACTGACGATCTGGGCACGGTCGGCGTCGCCCGTCTCGAAGGTGATTTCGTCTAAGAGATCGTCCGTGGTCGATCCCATCGCACTGGCGACGACAGCGATCTCGTGGCCGTCCTCGACGGCGGCTGCGATCGAATCTGCAGCACGATTGATTCGGTCACCACTGCCGAGACTCGTACCGCCGAATTTGGCTACAACGCGCATACTGCCACCTCATCTGCCGCTCGAATGACGATAACTTCGCACATATGCCACACCGTTACCAGAGCGAGCAGATAACTGTGTCCCATCTGGTGCGCTTTTATCAGGCTGCCGTCCCGCAGGCGGGATTTATGTTCATGCATAGCATTACCACACGACGATGAACGTACGGGACGCTCTCGAGGCAGACGCAGACGCGCTCGCGTCGATCGCTGACTCGCCGACCGACGTGATGCGGAATCTCGTCCACGATCGGACGGTGCGCGTCGCCGAAGACGGGACACACGATCCGAACGCGGATATCGATGGCCCACAGTACAACGGCTCTGATCCCGAGGATCTACTGGGGTTCATCAGCTTTGACGCCAAAGCGGACACGGTTCACGTAACTCAACTCGACGGGACCAACGAAGCGTGCGAGCGACTCCTCGCCGAGCCAGTTCGGTTCGCCGAACGCGAATCGATGGCCGTCGAAGTGTTGGTCTCGCCGGAGACGGAACCAGTCGAGGACGCCGCCAAAGAACTCGGCTTCGAGCGGCATGGTCGTGGGCCGCAGTTTGATGGCTCACCGACGGTCCGATTCCGGCTCGAGCCATAGTCGTCACAGTCATCGTCGGCACGTGTGGTGATACGGACCGTTGTCAGTCAGTGCCGGCACGACCGCGAGCCGTCCTGCGGTCGCGCCGGAACATCGGGACAGCAGTCCGTATGAGTCGACCGGCGACTCCAGATCTGATCCGCGGTCGGTAGCCACTGCCGTGCAAAAACATTATAGTCTCTGCATCGAGTGTTGATACACTGGCACGTGCGGGTCGTAGACACATATCGGACTGTGAACGATTTCGGTGCTCGAGGGTATGTCAAACACGTATATCACTGCTGAAAAGCATCTTCCGAACGGTGAGGGGGCGGAGACAGTGCTTCAGATACGCGATGCCGAGACGAAAGAGATCTTTCACTCCCGGGCGCGCGTTTCGAAAGATCCGACACAGCTCGAGCAGCCGGAGCCGCTCTCGGTTGTCAAAGGGCCCCACGAGACCACGACAGAACAGTGGTATATCGAGTTCGTCGACGAAACGAGAGATATCGAAGACCGACTCGAGGAACTGCTCGAGGACCAACAGGAGCGATCGAACGTCATCAATACGAGATCGAGCGATCTGAACGTCCTGTTGCAGTATCTCGTCGACGCTGGGGAGTACGACTCGACAGCAGATGCGGCTCGAGCGCTCCTGTTTGCCGGCCTCGCCGATGAGCATCCGTCAGTGCTCGAGACGTACGTCGAGGTCAAACGCGAACACGAAACCGACCCACTTCGAGAGGCACTCGAGGGCCACTGAATGGCTGTTGAATCGTTTCGGGCGTTTCTCGACGTCCTCGAGGATGGAGACGCGCTCACGCGGATCACTGACGAGGTCTCCTGGGATCTCGAGGCGAGCGCGATCACGATGCTGGCAAACGAGACGGACGACAAGATCCCGGTCTTCGAGTCGGTCCAGTCTCGGTGTGGTGAGACTGCTGCGCGGCTCGTCGGCGATCCCTACCGCGGCCCCCAGCACCGGCCCTGGGAGTGGTTCGCTCGGGCGTTCGACCTCCCGGTTGACTCCGGCCCAGCCTACTACGAGGGGATGATCGATCGGCTCTCTGAGCCGGTCGAACCGCAGGTCGTCTCCGACGCCGAAGCCCCCTGCAAGGAGGTCGTCCGGACGGGAACGGATGCGAGCTTGCTCGAGTTTCCCTGGCCGTACATTCACCAGGGCGACGGCGGCCGATACGCGACACTCGCGACGGTCGTCGCGCCCGATCCCGACAGCGAGTGGGGAAGCTGGTCGCGCCACCGGGCGATGATTCACGACGACTCACAGGCGAGTCTGCTCTTTTTGGCAGGCGAACAGGTGCCGAACCGCTACTACTTCGAGTACGAACGCAACGATGAGCCGATGCCCATCGCGCTGACGATCGGTGCCGGACCGGCCATCGAGTCCACCGCCGAGGTGTGGATCCCGGTGGGGCGAAGCGAGGTCTCGTTCGCTGGTGGGCTCCAGCAGTCGCCGGTCGGCCTCGTTGACTGTGAGACGAACGATCTTGCCGTCCCCGCATCGGCCGAGATCGTCATTGAGGGGCGTGTGATGCCGGAGGAACGTCTCGACGAGGGCCCCTTCGGCGACTACTTCGGCTATATGAACGGCCCCCGGCGCTCGATGCCCGTACTCGAGGTCGACGCCATTACCCACCGTAAACAGCCGTACGTCCCTTTCTGTGTCGAAGGCAGCGGTGTCGGCTACGGGGAGAACTCCACGAGTACGTTCGCTCTCGCGGCGGGTGGGCCAGACGCCACGTTGGGGTTGCGGGTTGCCGGCTTCGACGTCGAGTTAGCCGTGCCATGGCCGTTTACCTCCCAGACGGTCTGGGTCATCGCGACCGAGCGGCCGTACCCCGGCTCGCTACACGAGCTCGCGAACTTCATCTTTACAACCTGGGGCATGCTGCACATCGATTTCTTCGTCTTCGTCGACAGCGACGTCAACCCGCTTTCGCCCCGTGCAGTGATCGAGGCGATCGCTCTCCACGCCGATCCTGCCACGGACTTTCATCAGTTCGGTGTCGAGCGCATGCCGAAAGTGCCGCTCAACATCTACCAGACGCCCGACGAGAAGGGGAGCGCAAGCGTCGGAACGTCGAAGACCAAGACGGCAAAAGCGTACATCGATGCCCGCGCCGGCGGCGACCGACTGCCCCAGTCGATCGGCGACCGAGCTGCCCGCGAGCAGGCCCGCGACCTGCTCGCTCGAGCCGGCGTTCCCGAATCGGCGTTCGAACCTCCTCACACGATCGAGCCGGACCAATGACGGCGTTTCGAACCCACCTCGAGTTCCTGCGAAAGACCGACGACTGCTGCTCGCTCGAGCGCCCTGATTCGCCGTCGCCACAGGTCATCGCCAGCGAGGCGCTCCGGGCTGATGGACCAGCAGTGCGGTTGACGGCGGCCGACGACCGCATCAACCTCGTCAGCGGGGTCTACGGTGGGGTCGACCAGCTGAGTCGCCAGGAACGATACCCCTGGACCCGACTCGGAATCGGCCTTGGCGTCGACCGAGACCCCGAGTACGTCGATGTCCTCGAGACGATTGCCGGACTCGGCGAGCGGATCGACAAACGCGACGTCACGTACGTCGAACGCGCGGCGACCGCCACCGATCGAACGGTGCGGGAACTCGGCTTTCCGACGCCGCCAGGAGAGACCTGGCCGCATATGACACTCGGCCTGCTGTCGGTCGGAACTGACGAGGGTACATACTGGGCGCCACTTCATGGGACGGTTATCGATACTAATACCATTCGCGCCCGCGTGCCCGATGCGATAACCGATCGGTTCGCTCGTGGCGAGGCAGTGACCGTGGCACTGGGTGTCCCCTCCGAAGCGCTTGCATCGACGACGCTCCTGACGGTGACCGACCGGCTCGGAGAGCCGATCGAGGACCGACGCGTCGGCTCGACAGTGCCAGTGATCCCGACCGCCGGCGGGGTCGTCCCGAGTTCGACTGAGGTCGTTCTCGAGGCCAAAATCGCCGACAAACAGCCGGATACGCGGTCGGAAAAGCGAGCGTTCTGGGAGCAACTCGTCGATGGGTCGACGTTGACACTCGACGTCACCAGCGTGTTCACCCGCGAGAACGCTATCGTTCCGTTTACGCCACTTGGCGTGCCACTCGCCGACGACCTGCAACTCGTCGGGCTCGCACTGGCAGCACAGCTCTACGATCGAGTCAACAACTACTGGGGCGTCTCGCCCGTCGAGTGGCTCTTGCTCCCGGCGGCGGGCCGGCTCGGCATCTGCGTCATCTCGACGGAGATCCTGTACGCTGGCTTCGAGTGGCAGCTGTCGAACTTCCTGTTTTTCTTTTCAGACTGTTTCGATACGGTCGTGCTCGTCGACGAGGACACCAGCCCGCGCGACCTCGGGCAGGTCTTCGGCGATATCTGGGTGAAAGCTCATCCCGCTCGAGACTGGCTGTTCAGCGAACCCAACGCCCCAGTCGCCCGGCTGCCAACCTACAGCCGGGACGACACCGGTGCTCGCCTCTACATTGACGCGACGTGGGACCCACGCTGGGAAGAGGCGTATATCGCGCCGCGGGTCTCGGTGACCGAGTCGTACCCGCCCACGCTTCGGGCAGCCATTCAGGGCTCGTGGGGCGAGTTCGGGTTCGACGCCGACCTCGACGACGTGCTGTAGCGAGTGGATCGGCTCGAGTGCACGCCAGTCTCGAGGCCGAACTGTCCCAAAAACTGTTACTGAGACGGAACGTACACTGGCCCGTGCCACTCACGCCAGATAGACGGTTGCAGTGTCGAATCGCTGGCGCGCTTGCGCTGGTAGTGGCCGTCAACGGACTCGTACTGTCCGTGGTCGCGTGGAGTGGCAGCCAACTCCTCTCTGCGAGCGGGCGCTCGATCGAGTTCGAGGTCGGGCTCGCACCCGCCATCGGCGCAGTTCTCTTCGGTGCGGTCGGCCTCGTTGCCGTGCAGGCACGGTACGGCTCCCGGACAGTCGTTTCTGGACTCGCGCTTGCCGACCTCGAGGGCGATGGACCGCGAAACGTCGGTGGACGAGTCCAGCGACTGGCAACGCAGGCAGACGTCCCCCGACCCTCGGTCGCCGTCGCCGACGACGCCGACCCGGGCTGTCTGACCGTCGGCACCCAACGGTCGCCGACGATCGTCGTGACGACGGGACTGCTCGAGGCTCTCGACGACGACGAACTCGACGCGGCGCTCGCACACGAGGTCGCCCATATCGCGAACCGCGACCTCCCGGTCGTTACCGCCGTCGCCGCGACCGTCGCAGTCGGCGATCGGCTGCTCGAGCGCGAACGGCGGCTTCGGCGCGTGCTCTGGGCCACCCTGTGGCTGGCGATCATCACCGGTATTGGGATCATCGTCCTCGCGATTCCGATCATCGTGCTCGGACTGGGCTATCTCGGCTTGAGCGCCGTCGCGCGGGGCCTACTCGGCGTGAACGCGATCGCGCTCGGCCTGTTCTCGAAGGCTCGCGAGTACGCCGCCGATCGTGGTGCGGTCCAGCTCACCGGAAACCCAGCCGCGCTGGCCGCTGCCCTCGAGACGCTCGAGGACGTACGCCCGGCGCGGGACGTCCGGGTCGACGCCAGCGCGACGCTCGGCATCGTCGCCCAACCGCTGGCACTCGAGGCGCGTGAGGACGACGAGGACGAGCACTGGGTCGACCGATGGGCCCCGAAACTCACACCCGAGTTCACGGATCCGGATGTCGTGGATCGGGCCGTACTCTACGTTGGCCGGTGGCTTCGCGAGTGGATCATCACACCGGTGTCGACACGCGTTCGTCGCCTGCTCGCGTGGCGGCCGCAGACCCATCCGGCGACCGAGGCCCGGACCGAGCGGTTGCGAACGCTCGAGCGACGGCGACGGAACTGAGACGGACGGTCTGCCCGTCGTTTTCTGGCGGTGTGGACGTCGCTCGGTCGATTCCACCAACTGCCACGTCTCGAGGAACTCGAGTCGCGCATTCGCTGACGACCCCTCCAAATCGACTTGAATGGTGTTTTCGAAACTGTTTACGCAAGCCGGCGTCGGGTTTTGGACCGCGACGGACGGAACCATTCGTTTCTATTTTACTCATGGATGTTGAAAACATCCGGTGCAGTTATTACTGAGAATGGGACCAGCAGTGGTGTATGCCATCGAGCCACAATCTTCCGGATTACGAGCAGGTTCGCGAGGAATTTAGCTGGGACGACCTCTACAATGCGGCTGACTGGGACGCACCGGGTGAACTGAACATCGCCCACGAGGTCTGTGATCGACACGCCGAGAACAAGGAGAAAGTCGCCCTCTATCAGGTGGGCGAGGACGGTGAGTTGACGACGCTGACGTTCTGGGAGTTGGCCAACCAGACGAGTCAGTTCGCGAACGTCCTCGAGGATCTCGGTATCGACCAGGGCGATCGGGTCTTCTCCTACATGCCCCGAATCCCCGAACACTACGTCGCGCTGGTGGGGACGCTCAAACGCGGGGCCGTCTTCGGCGGCATCAACGAGCGCTTCGGCCCCGACGGCATCTCCTATCGGCTGGACGACTGTGATGCGAAAGCGATCGTCACCACCGCCGACAACCGCGACACCGTCGAAGCGGCCCTCGAGGACGCCCCGTCGGTCGAACACGTCATCATCGTCAGCGACGACGGGACGGGCATTCGACGCGGCGACGTCAGCTACTACAGCGAGATGGAGACGGCGAGTCGCGAGTACGAGCCGGCGGCGACGGGCGGCGAGGACGACGCCTTGCTCTACTACACCAGCGGCACAACGGGGCTGGCGAAAGGTGTCCGACACAAACACCGGTGGGTTACCGGTGTCGCCGCCACCCAGAAGTACGCTGTCGACCTCCAGGAGGGCGACTGCTACTGGTCGACCGGCGACCTGGGCTGGCTAACCGGCCCGATCAACACGCTCGGGGCCTGGTTCTGGGGCACTGCCCTGTTCACCTACGAGGGCGAGTTCGACCCCGAAACGTGGGCCGATTTGCTCGATGAGTTCCCCATCACGGTGTTGTTCTCGGTGCCGACGGCCTACCGGATGCTGCGCGAACACGAGGAGGTCCTCGAGGACGTCACGCTTGATCTGCGACACGCGCTGTCGATCGGCGAACCACTCTCGGCGGGCGTCGTCGAATGGGGCGAGGAGACGCTTGGGGTGACGATCCACGACACCTACGGCCAGACCGAGACGGGCAACATGATTATCAACAACTATCCGACGATGGAGCTCCGGCCGGGCTCGATGGGCAAGCCGCTGCCCGGGGTCGAGGCCGATATCGTCGATCCGGAGACGGGCGAAGTCCTCGAGCCCGGCGAAACGGGCGAGATCGCCCAACGCGGGGACTACCCCTGCTTCTTCGCGGAGTACTGGCAGAAACCAGAGAAGACCGCGGAGTGTTTCATCGATGGCCCCGATGGCGAGTGGTATCTCTCGGGCGACCTCGCCCACAAAGACGAGGACGGCTACCTCTGGTTCGAGGGCCGGGCTGACGACGTCATCCTCTCGTCGGGCTACCGGATCGGTCCGTTCGAGGTCGAGAGTTCACTCGGCGAACACGAGGCCGTCGCCGAGTCCGCCGTCGTGCCCAAACCCCACCGCGAGCGGGGCAACATCGTGAAAGCCTACATCGTGCCAAGCGAGGGGACGACGACCTCCGCCGAGCTCAAAGAGGAGATCAAAGCCCATGTGCGAGACGAGCTCTCGGCCCACGAGTACCCCCGTGAGATCGAGTTCCGCGAGGAACTGCCCAAGACGGTCACCGGGAAGATCCGCCGGACGGAGCTCCAAGACGAGGTCGAAGAGGAAGTCGAGGCGGCCTGATCAGGTCCGAACGCCTCGAGTACAGCGATCGAACGATGCGACAGCAGCACCCGGGATGTCCCGGACGATACGATACGAATCCACCGATGAACTTCGAAGACACACACGAACGGTCGATGATCCGCCAGACAGCGGCGGAGATCGCCGAGCAGTACGGACCGGAACACTGGCGCGAGAAAGAAGAAAACGGCGAGTTCTCCACGGCGTTCTGGAACGAACTCGGCGAGGCCGGCTTCCACGGTCTCCTCGTCCCCGAGGAGTACGACGGCGCTGGCATGGGAATGCAGGAGATGGGGTTGGCCATGGAAACCCTCTGTGCCGAGGGCTGTGGCATGGCCGGCACGTGGTATCTCGTGTTGACCGCCGGGATGGCCGCCGTCGGCATCCGCGAAAACGGCACCGAGGCACAGAAAGAACGCTACCTGCCCGACATCGCAACCGGCGCGCGCAACTTCTCGATCGGGATCACCGAGCCCGAGGCAGGAACGAACACGCTCAACGTCGCCACTCGAGCCGAAAAGGACGGCGACGAGTACGTCCTCAACGGCAAGAAGGCGTGGATCACGTTCGCGGATCGGGCCGACAACATGATCCTCGTCACGCGGACGACGCCCCGTGAAGAGGTCGACCGCGGCACCGACGGAATCAGCCTCTTCGTCGTCGATATGGACGACCCGAACATCGACGTCTCCCCGATCCCAAAACACGCGATGAACTACTCGAAATCGTGTGAGGTGTTCCTCGAGAACGTTCGCGTGCCCAAGGAGAACCTACTGGGTGAGGAAGACGACGGCTGGTGGGTACTGGTCGACATGCTCAACCCCGAGCGAATCGGCTTCGCGGCCGCCGGCACCGGAATCGGCAAACTCGCTTCGAACGCAGCGATCCAGTACGCCAACGACCGCGAGATCTTCGGCGCACCGATCGGCACCCACCAGGCCGTCTCGTTCCCGATCACGGAAGCCTACGCGAAAATGGAGACGGCCGCGCTCATGCGTGAGAAAGCCGCCTGGCTCTACGATCAGGGCGAAGAGTGTGGCTACGAGACTAACGTCGCGAAGGCGACGGCCGTCGACGCCGGCATCGAGGCAGTCAAACACTCGATGCAGGCCTTTGGCGGCTGGGGGTACGCCACGGAGTACGACGTCGAGCGTTGGTGGCGCGAGATCAACCTCACGCGACTCGCACCCGTTTCTCAGCAGATGGCGTACAACCACATCGGCCAACAGCTCGGCTTCCCCAAATCCTACTGACCATGTTCGAGAAACTACTGGTCGCGAACCGCGGCGAAATCGCCGTCCGCGTCATGAGCGCCTGTGAGGAACTCGGCATCGAAACGGTCGCCGTCTACAGCGACGCCGACCGAGACGGCGGCCACATCGAATACGCCGACGAAGCGTACAACATCGGCCCCGCGCCGGCAAGCGAGTCGTATCTCGACGGCGACGAGATCATCGAGGTCGCCAACCGCGCGGGAGCCGACGCGATCCACCCCGGCTACGGCTTTCTCGCGGAAAACGCCGCGTTCGCAAGCCAGGTCGAGGACGCCGAAGGGATCACCTGGGTCGGTCCCTCGAGTGACGCCATGACGGCCTTGGGCGAAAAGACCAACGCCCGGCGGATCATGCAAGACGCTGACGTCCCGGTCGTGCCGGGGACGACCGACCCCGTCGAGTCGGCCGCCGAGGTGCGCGAGCTGGGCGACGAGTTCGGCTACCCGATCGCCATCAAGGCCGAAGGCGGTGGTGGCGGCCGCGGCATGAAGATCGTCCGCGGCGACGACGAGGTCGAGGACGCCTTCGAGAGCGCCAAACGCGAGGGCGAGGCCTACTTCGACAACGACTCGGTCTACGTCGAGAAGTTCCTCGAGGCCCCAAAACACGTCGAGGTTCAGATTCTCGCGGACGAACACGGGACGGCGCTGCATCTGGGTGAGCGAGACTGCTCGCTCCAGCGTCGCCACCAGAAGGTGATCGAAGAAGCGCCGAGCCCGGCCCTCGATTCGGAGCTTCGCGAGGCGATCGGCAACGCGGCCCGACGGGGCGTCCGCGAGGCCGACTACACGAACGCGGGCACGGTGGAGTTCCTCGTGGAAGACAGCGTTGCGTCGGAGACGCAACGAGGGGAAGGCGGCGACGCCGCCGAACCGCAGTTCTACTTCATGGAGGTCAACACCCGGATTCAGGTCGAACACACCGTTACCGAGGAGGTAACGGGCATCGACATCGTCCGCGAACAGCTCCGCATCGCAGCCGGCGAGGAACTCCCCTACACGCAAGACGACATCGAGATCGACGGCCACGCGATGGAGTTTCGGATCAACGCCGAGAACCCCGCGAACGGGTTCGCGCCGACGCCAGGCACGTTGTCTACCTACGACCCGCCGGGCAGCCTCGGCGTCCGGATCGACGACGCGATCGCAAAGGGAGACGTGATCGCCGGCGACTACGACTCGATGATCGCGAAGCTGATCGTTCGCGCACCGACGCGAGAGCGCTGTCTCGAGCGGTCGCGACGAGCACTCACCCACTTCGACGTCGGCGTCGAGACGACGATTCCGTTCCACCGGCTGATGCTCGAAGACGAGACGTTTCGCGCGGGCGCACACACGACAAACTATCTCGATGAGACAGTCAGCGACGACGACCTCGCAGCCGCCGTCGAACGCTGGAGTACGGCCGTCGACGACGACGGCGCGACCGGCAGCGACTCGACGAACGACCTTGTCGTCGAGGTCGAGGGACAGCGGTTCGACGTCGCCGTCACTGGGGACATCCCGCGGGCAGCCAGCAGTAACGGCGGGGCCGACGCGGGCGGCTCCGCGACGGGATCGACGGCCTCGAGCACCGGCAGCGCCGGTGGACAGGTCACCGCGAGCGACGCAGTGACAGCTGAGATGCAGGGAACCGTGCTCTCCGTGAACGTCTCCCCCGGCGAACGAGTCGCACAGGGAGAGGTCGTCTGCGTCCTCGAGGCGATGAAGATGGAAAACGACGTGGTGGCACCGGCCGCCGGCACCGTCGCGGACGTTGCCGTGACGGACGGTGACACAGTTGATATGGGCGACCCACTGGTCGTCCTAGAGTAACGATGGAACTGAAAATCAACACGACGGCAACCGATCAGGAAGCACAGGCGATCGCGAAGGCACTCGCCTCGCACTTCGGCGAGGACGTCGAACTGTACGCCCAACGGGGCGATGACCTCCTCGCGAGTGCCTCGCCCGAGGCGAGCGCAGGCGACGCGACGACCGGCGAAACGGCGACTGGCGACGGCGGCAGTGCGGAGCCACTCGGCCCAACCAAGCGCGAGGAGACGCTGCAAGCCGAGATCGACGACATCCTCGAGGGGGGCCCCGAAAAGTACCGCGAGCGCCTCTCCGATCAGGGGAAGCTGTTCGTTCGCGACCGACTCGATCTCTGGTTCGGCGAGGACGGCCTCTCGTTCGAAGACGGCAAGTTCGCCAACTTCGACGCGTGGCATCCGAGCGGCCAGGACAGCGACCCCGAGTCGGACGATCGACTGCCCGCGGACGGGCTGATCACCGGCGCTGCCGAGTTCGAAGGCCGAGACCTGCATTTCATGGCCAACGACTTCACCGTCAAGGCGGGGTCGATGGCCGAGAAAGGCGTCGAGAAGTTCCTTCGGATGCAACAGCGCGCGCTGAAAACCGGCCGGCCGGTGCTGTACCTGATGGACTCCTCGGGCGGCCGGATCGACCAGCAAAGCGGGTTCTTCGCGAATCGCGAGGGGATCGGGAAATACTACTACAACCACTCGATGCTGTCGGGCCGCGTGCCACAGATCTGCGTGCTCTACGGCCCCTGTATCGCCGGAGCCGCCTACACACCGGTGTTTGCCGACTTCACCGTCATGGTCCGAGACGTCTCGGCGATGGCGATCGCCTCCCCCCGGATGGTCGAGATGGTCACCGGCGAGGAGATCGACCTCCAGGACCTCGGCGGTCCGGACGTCCACGCTCGCCACTCCGGCAGCGCGGACCTGATCGCAGAAGACGAGGAACACGCCCGCGAACTCGTCGCGAAGCTTATCGGCTACCTGCCGGACAACGCAGACGAGGAGCCACCGCAGACCGAGGGGACGGCTCCCGCACGGGCTCCCGAGGGGATCGATTCCGTCGTGCCACAGGAACCGAACCGTGGCTACGACATGAACGACGTCATCGAGCGCGTCGTCGACGCCGGCTCGACACTCGAGCTCCGGCCGGAGTACGGCCCGGAGATCATCACGTCCTTCGCTCGTATCGACGGCCGACCGATCGGGATCGTCGCCAACCAGCCAAACCACCGCGCTGGTGCGATCTTCCCCGACGCTGCCGAGAAGGCCGCGGAGTTCATCTGGACCTGCGACGCCTACGACATCCCGCTGTTGTACCTGTGTGACACGCCCGGCTTCATGGCCGGCTCACAGGTCGAGAAAGACGGCATCTTAGAACAGGGCAAGAAGATGATCTACGCGACGTCCTCGGCGACGGTGCCCAAACAGTCCGTCGTCGTCCGCAAGGCCTACGGCGCAGGGATTTACGCCATGTCGGGGCCGGCCTACGATCCGGAAGGCGTGATCGGCCTGCCGAGCGGCGAGATCGCCATCATGGGTCCCGAAGCGGCGATCAACGCCGTCTATGCGAACAAGCTGGCCGCGATCGACGATCCGGACGAACGCGCCGAAAAAGAGCAAGAGCTGCGCGAGGAGTACCGCGAGGATATCAACGTCCACCGAATGGCCAGCGAGGTCGTCATCGACGAGATCGTGGCGCCGAGTTCGCTTCGAGAGGAACTCGAGGCCCGCTTTGCGTTCTACGAGACCGTCGAGAAAGACCTGCCGGACAAGAAACACGGGACGATCCTCTAAGCTCGAACTGTAATAAAAGTCAGATAATAGATATATTTATGACCGGACTGTACTACGAGGAGTTCGAAATCGGCGAGACGATCGAACACGAGCGCCGACGGACGATCAGCGAGAGCGATAACCAGCGGTTCTGCGATATGACGATGAACCAGCAGCCGTTGCATCTCGACGCGGCGTTTGCGTCCGAGACGGCGTTCGGCGAACGGCTGGTCAACGGCCTCTACACGATGTCGCTCGCGGTCGGCATCACGATTCCCGAGACGACTGACGGCACCATCGTCGCCAACCTCTCGTATGACGACGTCGAGCATCCGGAGCCGGTCTTTCACGGCGACACGATCCGTGTCCAATCGACCGTGACGGAGAAACGAGAGACCAGCGACGGCCAACGGGGTATCGTCACCATGCACGTCGAGGTGTTCAAAGTCAACGACCCTGAGGAGCCGTTGGTCTGTGAGTTCGAACGTACCGTCCTTTCGGTAAAACGAGCCAATAATGAAACGTAACCAACAGCTCCCATCGATTCGATGGCAGCCTCCGGCCAGCACTCGGCCGTTGGCGACTACGCTGCGGGGGCCGTCGCTGTGGTACCCGACGGGCACCCCACCGCAGACTCGAGAGTGCAAGCCACCACCCACGCGGGCAGCGGCGATCGACGGTCGGCAAGGGGACTCGCTGAGGCGGATACCAGACACACAGACAGCCACACAGGGCAGTACAATGAACGACGCAAATAACACGAATCTGAGGGGAAACGGAGTATGAGAGAGTCACGACTATCACGCCGAACGTATCTGAAAGGGGCAGCGGCACTGTCAGGCGTCAGCATGACAGCCGGCTGTGCACTCTTAGACGAGGACCTGGGACAGGAGACCATCGAAGGCATTCCGGACGAACCGTTCCGAATCGTACAGATCCTGTTCGAATCCGGGCCGGCCGCGTTCTACGGCGAACAGGCGATGAACGCGACCGATATGCTCGTCGAACAAATCAACGCGGAGGGTGGTCTCCTCGGCGAGCGCGAGATCGAAATCGTCGACCGACTCGACGAAGGTGCTGGTCTGGACTCGCTCATCAGCGAAGTGCAGGCGATCGCTCAAGAGGGAGAGGTCGACATGCTCTTTAGCATCATCTCGAGTGCGCACGTGCTCGGGGTTGCACCGGCGGCAAACGATCAGCAGATGCCGTTTCTGGTGACGATGCCCGGGACGTACCAGCTGTTCGAGGAGAACCCGGAGATGGACCACGTCGTCCGCACAGCCGGCTCGAACGCTGCGGGCGCGATCGGGGCCGTCCGGATGGCCGAGCAGATGGATGACGTCGAGACGGTCGTGACGATCGATCCCGACTACGCCTGGGGCCACGACCACCAGGAGATGTTCGAGACGGCTCTTGGGAACGTCAGGCCGGATATCGACATCGTCGAATCGCGCTACCCCGATCTGGGTGAGACCGACTACAGCGCCCACGTGAGTGCGATCGCCAGCGAGGAGCCAGATCTCCTGTTCTCGAGTCTATGGGGCGGAGATACGGCGACATTCGTCTCGCAGGGCGTCGATGGCGGGCTGTTCGATCAGATCGGTGAAGCGCTGCTCATCGGGGACACCGGAGCACCGTTGCTTCGCTCTCTCGGCGGCGATATGCCAGAGAATGTCTGGCTTGGTGGACGGGCTGGCTACCAACCTACCTACCGCTACGACGAGGATGAGGATCATCAGCAGTTCGTCGACGACTACTACGACCGGTACGGTGAGTACCCAGGCTGGGGAGCGTACCACGACTGGGCCGGCCTGAAGACGCTCCAGGAGGGCGTCGAACGGGCCGTCTCGATCATCGGCGACTGGCCGACCGGCGAACAGCTCATGGCGTCGATGAACGACATCTCAGTCGAGATGCCACACGGTCAGCACACGATGCGTGGCCCGCAGGCAGCCGCACCTGCCGTCTTCGGGCGGCCAACGGAGGACCACGACTTCCCCGTCGACCACCCGCTGACGACTGATTTCGAGTTCATCGCCGCGACGGAAGTGAACCCGCCCACTGGTGTCCCAACGATGGAATGGGTCGAGGAAATCGAGCCGCTCTAATGGAGGACTACCAATGATACCAGAAACACTCCTGGGACAGCCGTTCGTGCTGGGACATACGTTCAACGGGCTCTACTTCGCAGCCCTGTTGTTTTTCGCCTCGGTCGGGTTGACGCTCGTGTTCGGCATTCTCAACTTGCTGAACATGGCCCACGCCGCGTTCTACGGGTTGGGTGCGTACGTCGCCGTCTGGACGCTCAACAACATCGGCGACATCACGACGACGATGGCCGCGCTACTGTTCGTGCTCGTCTTCGTGATCCCGATCGTGGTGTTCGTGTTGGCTGCAGCCCTCGACAAGACGGTGTTCGCACCGCTGTACGAGATCGAGCCGGTGTATCAGCTCCTGGCCACATTCGGTGTTATCCTCATGCTCGATGACATCATCAAGTATCTCTGGGGGGCGACACCGATCAGCGTCGACGCCGCGACCAATCCATCACGACAGTTGGGAACGGTCGACGTTCTCGGGGCATCGATCTCGACCTACCGATCGTTCGTCATCCTGATCGCCGTTCTCTGTGTCGTCGGGCTCTATCTGATGTTCGTCAAAACGAAGATCGGGAAGATCTCCCAGGCGATGTCCGAGGACTACGAGATGGTCCAGATGCTCGGGATCAACGTCACCCGGGTTCGCGTGCTCATCTTCAGCCTCTCGATCGCAATCGCCGCCCTTGGTGGGGCCCTGTTCGTGCCGTTTGCCGTGGCCACGCCAGCCGTGACACTCGAGTACGTATTGCTCTCGTTCGCCGTAATCGTCATCGGCGGACTCGGGAGCCTCAAGGGTGTCGTCGTCGCCTCGCTCATCATTGGGATGGTGCGAAGCTTCGGTATCGCGTACGTCCCAGCGATCGAGTTGGCGATCGTCTTCGCATTAATGGTGGTCGTCATCATCGTCAGACCCGAGGGGCTGTTCGGCGATGAGGGGGTGGTCGAATGAGCACCCGCTTGCCGACGTTCCAGAACGTCGAACTGGCAGAGACACTCCAGGACTGGCGGCTCCTCTCGGGTATCATCCTGTTTGTCGTGCTTGCTCTGTACCCGGCTCTGACGGGTAACGCCTACCACACGCGACTGCTGACGTGGATCATGTGTTTTGCCATCGCAGCAATCGGCTTCAACATCGTCCTCGGCTACACAGGGCTGTTGTCGTTCGGTCACGCGGCGTTTTTCGGCACCGGGATGTACACCGTCGTGCTCATGATGGGACGAGTCGGGATCAACGATCTCGTGTTGTTGATGCTGCTTGCAATGCTCACGTCCGGGATTGTCGGTGCCATCATCGGCGCACTGACCGTCAAAACACACGAGATCTACTTCGCGCTGTTGACGTTGGCACTGGCACAGCTCCTGTATATCCTTGCTATCCGGGACATCGGCGGTCTCACACGCGGGACGGATGGGATCGGTCTCAGCCGCCCCGACTTCTTTGGGATCCCGATCAGTGAGCTCCCAGCGCAGATCTACCTGATGGGGTTTTACTACCACTTCGTGTTAGTGTTCCTAACCGCGACCATCATCCTGCTCTGGTTCATCCTTCGGTCGCCGTTCGGGCTCACGCTGAAGATGATCCGTGAAAACGAGATGCGAGCGGAGATGACAGGCGTTCCAGTCCTTCGATACCGCGTCTACTCGATGGTCCTGTCGGCGATGATCGTCGGTCTCGGTGGCGCACTGTACGCCGTCCTGATCGGCCACATCACCCCGGAGTATCTCGACTGGACGATGTCGGGCGAGATCGTCTTCATGGCACTGCTCGGTGGCATCGGCACCTTCCTCGGTCCGGTTGTCGGTGCCGGTGGCTTCATCGTGCTCCAAGAGTTGGCGCTGTCGTACACCGAGTACTGGCACTTTACGATGGGGCTCGTGCTGTTCGTCGTCGTCCTGACGCTGCGCGAGAAAGGCATCTGGGGCGGTGCCAAGATGCTCGTAGAGCGACTCAACGACCGGCGAGGTGAACAATGAGTACAGAGCCAATCCTCAGAACTGAAAACGTTCGCAAAGACTTCGGGAGTATCGTCGCCGTCGATGGCGTTAGCGTCGAGTTCTACGACGACGAGATCGTCGGCATCATCGGCCCAAACGGAGCCGGCAAGACCACGTTCACGAACCTCATCTCAGGTGCGCTGCCACTGACTGACGGCACCATCATCTTCGACGGTGAGGACATTTCCGGCCTGCAGAAGTACAAGCGAGTCCGCAGAGGACTCGTCCGTTCGTTTCAGATCCCACAGATCTACGACGAGATGACGGTGTTCGAGAACATGCAGGCGAGCGTACTCTCGCGAAAACAGGAGAACAACCGCCTGTTCATGCCAACCATCCGAGATAGCGCCTCGGTCAGTGAGACGGAACAGCTTCTCGAGTTGTTCAACCTCGAGGCCCACGCCGACGATCACACCGAGCATCTCCCACACGGCGTGCGAAAGGTACTCGACGTGGCGATGTCGTTCGCACTCGAGCCGGAGATCATGATTCTCGACGAGCCGACAAGCGGCGTCGGCTCACGTGAGAAAAACGCCGTCATGGAGACCATCACCGAGGCAGCGGTCGAACAAAACATCGGCCTGATATTCATCGAACACGACATGGAACTCATTCGTGATTACTCCGATCGGATCATCGCCCTCCACGAGGGGCGCGTGCTCGCCGACGACGATGTCGCAGCCGTAATGGAGTCAGAAGAGGTCAACCAGTTCATCCTCGAGGGGGGTGTTTGAGATGAGCCAAGCGCCACTGCTCGAGATCGAAGACATCACGGTGACACTCGACAAGGCGACCGTCCTCGAGGACGTCTCGATCCGGATCGAGCCGGGCGAGACGGTCGCGCTGATCGGCCGTAACGGAGCCGGCAAGACGACGACGTTCCGGACGGTGATGGGACAGACGTCGATTCAGAACGGCTCGATCCGTGTACGGGGCACCGATCTGACGGACCAGCCCTCGCGGACGCGGATTCAACACGGGATTGGGTTCGCCCCGGAGGATCGACGGCTGTTTACGACACTTACCGTCGAGGACAACATCCAGATGTCAACCTGGGGCAACAGTTCGATCAGCGACGAGGAGTTCCAGGCGCGTCACGACCAAATTCTCGACATCTTCCCGGAGATGGAAGAGTTCTTAGATCGGCCTGCTGGCCAGCTCAGCGGCGGCGAACAGAAGATGGTCACGGTCGGCCGGGCGCTCGCGTCGGACCCGGATATCGTGTTGCTCGATGAGCCGTTCGAAGGGCTTGCGCCATCGGTACGAGAGCGCTTCCGTGAGGGTGTCGAGCGTATCAAAGACCTCGGTATCGCGATCGTCGTCGCGGAGTCGAACGTCCGCCATGCGGGAGAGATCGCCGACCGCGGATACGTGATCGAACGAGGTGAGATCGTCACCAGTATCGACGAGGGCGAACCGATCGTCGACAACACAGAGATCAAGCGCATCTTCGAAGGCAGCTAGCATGGAGGGGCCAATCGAAGGCGAGACACACACGTTCGAACGAACGTTCACGACCGGCGACGTCGAACGGTTCGCAGCGCTGTCGGGCGACAGACAGGATCAGCATACGGAGCCCGACAAGGACGGGCGACTGCTGGTCCACGGCCTGTTGACTGCGACGCTGCCGACGAAAATCGGCGGCGATCTCGAGGTCCTTGCAACGGAGATGACGTTCCAGTTCCGCCAGCCGGTCTACACTGGCGAGCAGATCACCTGTCTGTGGACGTTCGACACCGTCGACGAACAGGGCGACCGCTACGCCGTCACCGTCGATGTCGAGTGTACGAACAGCAATGGGGAGTCCGTTCTCACCGGCGATATCGAGGGCCTCATCTGGAAGATATCCTGATACTGCCAGACAACAGTCATACCGCCGGATAGAAGTCAATGAAGAGAATTCGCCGAACGGATGCGGCGAATTCTCACAAGAGCTCTGTCCGGCAGTAGCAGTACCCGCCCGATCGCGTCTCACGGCTCGTCGGCGACGATCGTTCGCGTACGATCGGTGCGTGAATCGTGTTGTCCGGCAGTATGAGCGGGCAACAGCGCCATCGAACGGTCAGACTGGGAGCTCGAGGCCGCCCTCGACGTCGAGTCCGAGGTAGTCCGCAGCCGTCCGATAAAAGAGGTCTCGAGTCGTCTCTCGAGGGAGATCACGAGCCAGCAACCCGGCCCGTTCGTTGCGGTAGGGGTAGGGAATGTTCGGGAAGTCCGAGCCGTACATAATGGAGTCCGAGAGCTCGGTAAGGGTGTCGTCCGTGATCGTCGAGGGATCGAAGCCCATCGTCTCCTCGGCCGAGGTCGACATCGCGAACGTCGTATCGAGGTAGACAGTCTCGTGCTCGCGGGCGAACGCGAGAAACCGGTCGACCTCGTAGGTGCCCATATGCGCACAGCAGACTCGCACATCCGGGTAGGAGTCGATCAGTTCGGCAAAGGCGTCGGCACCGACGAACTCGGTGCGCTCGAACATCGGTGCCGTCCCGCCGTGATAGGTGATCGGCCGATCGTGCGCTGCCGCGACCTCGAGCGCTGGCTCGAGTCGTGAGTCTGCGGGGCGACACTCTTGGACAGGACAATGAATTTTCAGGCCTCGAGCGCCCGCGTCGAACGCGTCGCTGGCGATTTCGCCGACAGCCTCGTCATCAGGGTGAACCGTCGCGAACGGAAGCATCATGTCGGAGTCGGCGGCGTGCTCGAGCAGCCAGTCGTTCAACCCGCGGGCGATGCCGGCCTTGTGTGCATACGGGAGGGCGACGTAGGCCTCGACGCCCGCCGCACGGAGGACAGTCTCGATACCCGGACGCGTCGTCGGACTCGAGAACTCCCAGCCGGCCTCGTCACTGAGCGACCGACGAATCGCGGCGGCGAGTCGCTGGGGAAACAGGTGCGTGTGGGCATCGATCGCCGGGGTGAAAGCGGCCGATTGCTCCTCGGATGACGTCTGTGACTCGGAGGGTGACATGGGAAACAACAGCGGTCGTGTGTACCATGCTCACGAGGCTGTTAGATAGGTGTACTGCAACCGGCGAGACATGAACGGAGTCAGACCCTCGAGTCTGATACGGACTGCTGTCGTCAGTTACCGCCGATCACCAGAGACGGGACCGGTGATCGGCGGTAAATCGGTACAGCAGACCGTATGAATCGGTGTGGGACTCGAACGATTTAGCTGAACTTCTGGACGGTCACGTCGAGCGTATCGAGATCGACGATCGGGGCGTAGCCGGCGTCAGGATCGATGTTGACGCTTTTCTGGAAGTCGGTCTGGGACTGCCAGCAGCCGGAGTTGATGGCGAGGACGTTGTGGTACTTGCCGAAGCCGAGTTTGTGGACGTGGCCGGTGTGAAAGATGTCAGGAACGTCTTCCATAATGAGATAATCCTGCTCTTCCGGTGCCAGTCGTGTGTGGCCCCCGAACTGGGGAGCGACGTGGCGCTTTTTGAGCAGTTGGTACATCGCCTTGTGTGGCTCCTCGTAGCTCGCTTTCTCCTCGGGGAGTTCGGCGATGACCTCGTCCAAACTGACGCCGTGGTACATCAACACGGAGACGCCCTCAAGCGTCACTGTCGAGGGGTTGCTCACGATTCGTGGATCGTGGGCCGACATGATCGTTCGAAGATCCTCGTTGAATCCGGGCTGGGGCTCTGCGAGGCGGACAGCATCGTGGTTGCCCGGGATCATGACGATCTCGATGTCGCCGGGCACCTGCTTGAGATACTCGTTGAACACCTCGTACTGCTCGTAGATGTCGATAATGTCGAGTTCTTCGTCCTGATTGGGATAGATCCCGACGCCCTCGACCATGTCGCCCGCGATCAACAGATACTCGACGTGTTGGGCCTGTTTCGTGTGCAGCCAGTCGGTAAACCGGTTCCAGGCGTCGTGCATGAACTCCTGGCTGCCGACGTGGACGTCGCTGATCAGCGCCGCCTGTACGTGGCGGTCAGCCGTCGATGGCTCGTGCGTTCGCGGGATGTCGGGAAAGTACATCGAGTCGACGAAGGCGATCCCAGAGTCATCAGCGAGCGTCCCTTCCATCGCTAACACCTCATCGCAGAGCAACTCGCCGACCAGATCGGCGTACTCTCGATCTTTCATCACCAGCCACGGGAACGTTCCCGTCGCGTCCTCGAGTTCGACCAGCCAGTGGCCGCTCGCGGTCGATCGAATATCGTTGACCAACCCAACCATCCCGACCTCACCGCCACCGGGCATGTTCTGTATCGCCGTTGCTGGCCGGTGGTTGATCCGCCCTCGAAGTTTCGAGCCGAGTCGCTCGAGACGATCTCGGAAGACGGAGACGAAGTCGCTATACTCGCCGGTCCCCGTGCTTTCGCCGGTCATATCACCGATAATCTCGAGCGATCGGAGGTCGGGGTTGGCCGACCGTCCGGCGTCCGAAGACCCCCCCGTTTCGACTGGAGTCGCACCATCCGTGGCTGCCGGATTCGGTGCCGACGTTCCAGTCGAAACGGAGGGGTCGTCAGCGTCGTGTCCGGGCGACGGTTCCCGGCCGCCAGCCGTCGAGTTCGCATCCGAACCAGTCGCCGCAAGCGCTGCTTGGACGTGTTCGGTTCGAACCACCAGGGTATCATCAGACACCGCCTCCATAACGCGCTCGAGGGCTGCGTGTGGATCGTCTGCCGACGAGAGCTGTGTTACTGCCTCGCGTTCAGCGTTGTACCCACGGCTTGTGAGTTCGCTGACGATCCGGGCTGACGCCTCGAGTGGCACACCTCTCGCATTCGTGAGCGAAAAGAAAAGGATACCGCAATGCGGCGATCGGTGGCCGAGCCGACAGCACACTCGTGGACAGTTTCAGTTCTGGTGGTGCGAACAGAAGGTTGATTGTGAGCCCCAGCAAAACGGGTGACGATGAGCGGCCCTAGCCCCGGTGGCCCACCTGACGATTCTGGAGATTCCACAGACGACTCTGGTGGTCGGTCCACCGACGATCGTACTCGACAGAACGACCGCGATCGTGACCGGCAGGACCGACGCGATACTGACGATTGGACGCCACCGGAGGCGTCATCCGAATCGCCCGAGAAAGCCGCCGGCACCGACAGCGTAACGATCGAAGACGACGGCGTCGTCCGCTGGCTTCTGAAATCCGAAAACGAGAGCGTCGTCCTCGCTCGAGACGTTGCAAGCAGCGTCGCCATCGTCGCAGTCATCGGCTTGCTTCTCTTTGGCCTCAGCGGAGTCTGGCCGCCACTGGTCGCCGTCGAAAGCGGCAGTATGGAGCCGAACATGCACCGGGGCGATCTCATCTTCGTCGTCGATGACGACCGCTACGTCGGTGATAATCCCGTCGAAGGTACCGGTGTCGTCCCCCTCGAGCATGGCGAAGCAAGCGGACACGAGAAGTTCGGTGAGGCTGGCGACGTCATCGTCTTCCGGCCGAACGGAGACGACCGCCAGACACCGGTGATACACCGTGCTCACTTCTGGGTCGAAGAGGGCGAGAACTGGGTCGACACCAAAGCCAACGAGGATATCATCGGCGATGCGACCTGCGCTGACATCCAGACCTGTCCCGCAAATCACGACGGGTTCATCACGAAAGGCGATGCGAACAGCGGCTACGACCAGCATCAGGGTGGTGCCCAAACAGACGTCGTCAGAAGTGAGTGGGTCACTGGAAAAGCGATGTTCCGCGTCCCGTGGCTTGGCCACGTTCGGCTGACGTTCGACGCGATTCTGGGCGGGATGCTCGCCCCGACTCCGGTCATCGGGAGCGCGTCGGCAACAGCCATCGGTTCCAGTGCAACCGCGGCCCAGGCTAGCGTCGCCGGTGTGACCGGAGTGGCCGGAGCCACCGCCAGCGTCGCCGTCGCTATCGGTCGACGGCGGAGCTAAATCGCCAGTCCGCAGTTGAATTTCGACAGCCTGTAGTTGGATTTTGACGGTGAGATGATTCCCGGCGAATCGGTCCTCGAGTCGAAACGACGGCGTTGAGTATAGTAACTACTGGAAATCAGTACACACCCGATTGCAGGACGACATCGCGATCGGTGTGTAAATCGTTTCAGTGGTGACTATAGCGACCGCTCATGTCCGGCCAACCACCAGTCGCAACGACTACTCGCTGGTCACGCTGGTCACAGCGACTACGCTCCGGTCGTAATCTCGAGTCGAAGCGAATCCCCGTCCCGAACGGCATGCTCGGTCGGATCGACCTGCTCGTCGTCGACGAAAAACGTGAGTTCAGTGTCGTCCTCGCGGCCGTCGTACTCCGTGTCGTCGATAGTGACGGCGTGTTCGCCATCGGCTTCTTCGTAGGCAAACTCCGGAAGCAGATCGATCCCCTCAGCGAACGTGATCCGCTCTCCGCTCTCGGGGTAGTCGTTGTACCAGTGGTCGTCCATCTCGTGGAGGTGGAAGTTCATTGAGTAGTCATCGGCGTGTTCTGACTGGAAGCGATCCGCCGAGAGGTCGAACTCGTCGCCGTCGATCACGATCTCGATGTCGCCGCGCTCGTACTCGTGGTCGGGGCCGTCGTCGGAGAGACAGCCAGCCATCGAGACGAGTCCTGCCGTGCTAGCGAGTACTGCCCGTCGGTTCATATCGAGTCGAAACAACTCGAGGACTATCAGCCCGTCGGCTTAGATCCGGAAAATCGGTGGTACAGCTCTCGAATCGGTGGTTCAGTTTTCGAATCGCGCCTGAACGAACGGCTGGACGTCGTCGATACTGCTCAATCGAGAATCCGAGAGCAAAACGGCCTCCGTCTCTTCGAGTGGGACCGAGAGGCTGATCTCTTTCGTCCGGCCGTATCTGCCCTTCGAGACGACGACAGCGTTGACGATGCCGAGCATGTCGAGTTCGCTAATGAGATCTGTCACTCGTCGCTGGGTCAGGACGTCGGCATCGATCTCCTCACAGAGACGTTTGTAGATATTGAACACCTCGCCCGTGTTGATGCTATGTACGCCGTTTTTCTCGAGGAGGATGATCGCAAAGAGGACGAGCTTGCTCTGTGTCGGCAGTGTGCGGACGACCTCAACGACGCGATCGAGTTCGATCTTGTCCTGAGCCTGCCGGACGTGTTCTTCGACGATCGTCTCCGTCTGAGAGCGTTCGGCCAGTTCTCCTGCGGTTCGAAGCAGGTCCAACGCGCGACGCGCGTCGCCGTGTTCCTGGGCAGCGAACGCCGCACACAGTGGGATCACGTCGTCCGACAGCGCACTCTCCTTGAACGCGACCTCCGACCGATGCTCGAGGATGTCCCGGAGCTGGTTGGCGTCGTAGGGTGGAAAGACTATCTCCTCTTCGCCCAGCGAGGACTTGACACGCGGATCGAGAAAGTCAGTGAACTTCAGGTCGTTCGAGATACCGATGATCGACACGCGAGAGTTCTTGAGTTCGGAGTTCATCCGTGAGAGATTGTAGAGCGTGTCGTCGCCGCTTTTCTCGACGAGTTTGTCAATCTCGTCTAGCATAATGACGACGACGCGCTCGTCGTAATCGACGGCATCGAAAAAGACGCTGTAGACGCGGTCGGTCGGCCACCCGGTCATCGGCACCTCCTCGAATGAGTCTTTGTCTTCCTCGAGGTGTTCGATGCGCGCGTCGATCTCGCTGCGATCGGTAAACGGTGTCGACTCGAGGGGGTGGGTCGATGTGGATTCTCCAGTCACGTCGGCTGCAGGCTCGTCTGTGGTACTGGATACGGAAGGAGCGTCAGTGTCGTTTCGAGTCGAACCAGCGGTGGTATCAGACGAGGTGGCTTCTCCGTGTTCGTCGACGGCGTCGAGTAGTGCCTCGAGTTCTTCGATCCGGTCGTCGATCCGGGCCTTGTTTTTTTCGATGAACTTGTTTGCCAGCTGTGCGAGCACGCGATACTGCGTGTCGGTGACCTCACAGTTGATGTACTCGACATCACACGGAACGCTGTACTTCTGAGAGGTGCTCTCGAGTTCCTTGCTGACGAACTTCGCACTCGCCGTCTTCCCCGTTCCGGTCTTGCCGTAGATCAGGATGTTCGACGGCGTTTCACCACGCAGTGCGGCGACGAGAATCGTCGCCATCTTGTTGATCTGGTCGCTTCGATGCGGGAGTTCGTGTGGCGTATAGGATGGACGAAGGACTTCCTTGTTCTCAAAGATCGGTTCGCCGCTGAGTAAGTCGTCGAACAGTCCCTGACTCGACTCCTCACCGCCGAGATCAGTTCCCTCGAGGTTCGAAAATCCGCGTGTCTCGTCGATATCGGCTTGCTCGGACCCCGTCGGCTCTGAATCATCGTCTGACATCCGTCGTATACATACCCCCTCGTTTCGAGTGGAATCTCGGATCCGAAGACAGGAATACCGGAACGGGGATGGCCCAGCGAGGCCGACCTCCGCTGTTGCGTTCCTGGCTCGAGTCCAGTTGATGCAAACGAAACAGAGGAAAAGCACGGTATTAAATTCTTCCCTTCAATCAGTGGCTACCAGCGAACCGAGAGTTGTTCGGCCGTCTACCGGCCATAACAGGCCAGTTCGGTGGTAGTAGACGCTTATTCCAAATGACAGGTGCTCGAGAGACGTCCGTTTCGGGTCCGCTGGATCAAGCGTGACTCGGGCTCGTGAGTTTTGATAGCGCATCCGACTCCGAGAGATGGCGCGTTTCAGATGATTGACGCGATCAGACTGCCCAAGCCGTCCGTAACTGTGACAGCGTATCGACTGTACATAAGCGAGATTGTAAGAAGGCTGTCCTTCACGAGAGTATTATGCAGGTGGCACGAGAATGAATGTGAATTAAGGAAATAATGAGATGATGAGTTAGCAACAAGCATGATCAGTCCAGAGAGTAGCCTAACCCCCCACCCCTTCGTTTCAGGTGGAACCTTCCGAGAGAGGGGGTGGGGGAGGGGGAGTCTTTACAACGGGAAGTTTTATTTGGGTGGGTGAGAAACACGGTCCGTAGCACTAGCAAAACGAGAATCTTACTAGGTGAAGTTGTTGTTATTACTAGGAACTCCTAGAACGCTCCCTCTTAGCAGCTCGAGTTACTAGAACACTCGATCACATCGAATACGGACAGCTGAGCCCTGTTTCCACCGTGATATTGGAGGTTTTGACCGATTTTCACCCCGGAATGAGTCCAAGACTCCTCAGTGGCGGGCCACCCTCTTGGCAGTCTCCAGTCGAAACGAAGGGGTGGGGGTTGCTTCGACGACGATCTGAACAGTCACCACATGCCATGACATGAAATACCTGCCGACATGGCTGTTAATATCACTAGTATTCTCAGTGCTGACAACTCATACTTATTGAACAGTCTACACGTCTGACGTAGGCTTAAGTGAGTTCAGTTTGTAGTACGCGCAGATGCACCCCGCGGTGCTGGAGGGCCCCACAGATGGGACTGTTCACAGAACTTAAAGATAGTATCTCTCGGGTTACGGACCGCCTGTTTGCGGAAGAGGAACCCAAACGAATCGGTATCTACGGTCCACCGAACGCCGGAAAAACAACGCTTGCCAATCGAATCGCTCGAGACTGGACTGGTGACGCCATCGGTGCGGAGAGCCACGTTCCACACGAAACACGTCGCGCGCGAAGAAAAGAGGACGTCGAGATCGAACGAAATGGAAAATCGGTGACAATTGATATCGTCGACACGCCCGGTGTGACGACCAAAGTCGACTACGAGGAGTTCACCGATGAAATGGATAAAGACGACGCGATCCGCCGTTCTCGCGAAGCCACCGAAGGCGTCGCGGAAGCGATGCACTGGCTTCGTGAGGACGTCGATGGCGTCATCTACGTCCTCGACAGCGCGGAGGACCCGATCACGCAGGTCAACACGATGTTGATCGGTATTATCGAATCCCGTGATCTTCCGGTGCTGATCTTCGCGAACAAGATTGACCTCGATGACTCGAGTGTCAAGCGGATCGAGGACGCCTTCCCACAGCACAAGACAGTGCCGCTGTCGGCCAAGGAAGGCGAGAACATGGACGAAGTCTACGCAAACATCGCGGAGTACTTCGGGTGAGAGTCAATGCCAAAAGCAACCAACACCGATGACCCGGACGCGTCCGACGGTGTCCAGATCGACCTGATTAGTGGCGAACGTATGGATGGAATGGCGACCATGGAGAAGATCCGGATGATTCTCGATGGCGTCCACGATGGGAACATCGTCATCTTGGAGGAGGGCCTGTCTCCGGACGAAGAGAGCCGACTCATCGAGGTGACGATGGCTGAGATCAGTCCTGACGAATTCAACGGTATCGAGATCGAGACGTATCCGAAATCGGAGGCGCGCAACTCCTCGCTGCTTGGCCGCATCATGGGCGGCGACGAGTCAGCGGCGAAGCTGACCGTCATCGGTCCAGCTAACCAGATCGAAACGCTCCACAAGGACGAAACGCTGATCAGCGCACTCGTGTCTCGAGACTAATGCCACACGAATGCACGAACTGCGGCCGAACGTTCCCTGACGGATCCAAAGAGATGCTGTCAGGGTGTCCTAACTGTGGTGGGAACAAGTTTCAGTTCGCACCCGCCGGGACGACGAGTGGGTCGACCGAGTCGGCGCCGTCGAAATCAGCCGCTTCGAACGGTGAAAACGTCGTAGATGCTTCCGGGACAGGCAACTCCTCCGGAACTGTCAAACGCGCCGCAGAGACTGTTCGCGGGTGGGTTTCGACGGAGTCGGAGCAGTCGGTCGACCACGGTGTGACAGATAGCGATCTGTCAGCCACGCCGACTGAACCCGACGAACAGGTTCACTCCGACGACCGGAGCCGTTCGGCCGACAGGACTCCGCACGAGCAGCCTGACGGCTCCTGGCCTGGACAGGAGAATCCAGTCGAAACCGACCAGCGCGCCGAGACAGCGGAGTTCAGCAAGTGGCCGGAGACGGCCCGTCGACCCGAGAACCGATCGACAGAACCGAACGGTGAGTCTGGCCACACCCAGCGTGAGCGCGCCACCTTCGAGTCCGCATCTCCCGTCGATGCATCGTCTGACCCGTCGAACACGAACGTTGGTCACTCGACACGCGAAGAGAGTGAAGACACGGCCCAGGCCGACGCCCGAAGCGAGGTGGTTTCGTCGGCCGATCTGCCCACCGACACCGCTCGGCATGAGCCGGATGCAACGACTGGCGAGCCGACGCCGTCGACTGATCCAGTCGGTGACGTGGAATCACAGCCACCGGAGCATGGCCGGGTTGTCAGCGAACCGTCGGGCGATCAGCCATCCATCGAAGAGCTTCGGGCGGAACTCAACGAGCAGTTCGAGAGCATCAAGATCGTCAGCCCTGGCCAGTACGAACTCAACTTGATGGAGCTGTACAACCGCGAGGAATACATTATTTCGCTGCAAGAGGATGGCCGCTACATCATCGACGTTCCCGACTCGTGGCATGCCGATGACGGCGCATAACGGCTCTGAATTCTGCGTCAGTGACACCCCTCTGTTTCGACTGTAACCCTCTATTGCACCGTCTCCCGTGTGTATTCATGGCCAAATTCGGCTCCAGATGAATTGGTGGTGTGTCTGTCGATCACACAAACTGGTGAAACGACTTTATATCGCTACCCGTCGAAGGGCTCCCCGTCCCGTGTTTTCTCGAAACCGTTTCGGTCGAGAAAGATGGATTTAAGCGACGTGACTGAGTGGGGTTCTGTATGAGCACACCAACCAAGGTCGTCCTCACGACGATCGCTGCATCGGCACTGCTGTCGCTGCTGGTCATCTCGCAGATGGTCCTCGTCTGATGTTCGACGGCCGCGAGCTCTCGAGTCCGGTCGAGGCAGTTCGGGACGTCTACGCGCCCGACGTGCAGGTACTCGACTGTGAACGTGATTTCGAGACGCTGCCGCCTGCACAGGCGGAGGATCTTGGCCTCCTCGTCGACTCGCTCGAGCCCGCGAGCTATCCGACAGCGTGGCTGCCCGACGACGCACCAACCCTGCTCGCTCGCTACGCGAGTTCGGACCTGACGATCGGGATGCCTGGCGATGGCAGTGTCGTCTGGACGCGCCAGACCGATCCGCCACTCGTCATCGTAAAACCTCGTGTTGAGGGGTCGCCAGACGCCTTCGTCGACTTTCTGCTTGCCGAGGCGTTCGTTGAACTCGATCTCGAGGTGCCCGAACAGTTCCTCGGCTTTTTCGAGGCTGACTACCGCGAACTCGATCGAGCGGTCGCGCTCGGCCCGAGTAGCACGTATCAGGTGGCAGCAGCGCTGTACGATGGCTGGGTCGGCCTCCAGACACGGGACGTCTTTGCGGGCTGGCACGATGATCATCCCGAACTCGCTGCGGCCTGGCAAGATGCTGGAACTCGACTCGAGGACCGCGTTTCGGGGCTGCCGCGTGCGGTTGCCCGCGGCGAGACGGAGTTTGCGGACGCGACAGAGCTCGCGTGTGCAGCGATCAAACACGCAATCGAGTTGCCAGCGCCGTTTGCGGCGCTTGACACCGACGCCTACCGGGACCACGGTCCCGAGTACGGGATCAAGTGGGCTGAAAAGACATTTGAATCGCTCGCTGACTAACGGCCAGACGAGTTATTTGCATCGTCTGTGACCACCGCGGGTACCGGTTCGCTGTGACTGAAATCCACGCAGCGATCAGTGCCGAGTGTGACCGTGGCCGCTCCCCCTCTCTTTCGAGTCGACCGTCGTTTCGGGGTGCATTTTTTCGGATCGAACGGCAGTTCGTACGCGCCACGTATTGGATCGTGGCGTGATTCGTCTCGAGTGGCCGAACCCAGCCGTCGCTGTGCGATTACAGTTTGGGGCTGAACCAGTAGGTGGACGGCGCGTTGCGACGACGATCAGAACTCGGCGTCGATGCTGCCGTCTGCGTCCAGATCGATGATGCCGTCGAAGCGAGTGCGGAACTCGTCGACGAGTGATTCGTCGTGCGGTTCTTCGGAGACGTGGAAGAGCCCGACAGCGTCGTGTTTTTCGAGCAGGTTCAGGATGCGTTCGACGGCGTCGAGCGCTTCGTCGTCGCCGGCGTAGTAAGCGAGTTCGGTGACTGAGTCGAAGCTGAGTCGAAGTTTGCCGTCGTGGGCCTCGAGGAAGCCATCGATGTGTTCGACGATGCCGTCGACGTCGTCGGGGGCGGCGACGTAGTGGACGGTGTCACTCGTTCGCCGAGAGTAGCCTCGTTCGATGCTCAGCGTGTCGAGAATTTCGGCGCATTCTTCGTCGACGTCGTAGTACTCGAGTTTCTGTCTGACTTCGCGGGCAGTTGTTCGGGTGGAGACGACGAGGAAGTGGTCGGTATCGGTTTTGAGGAAATCAGTGTCGATACGGTCGGTTTCGCCGGTGCTTGGATGCAACAACAGAACGCCTGTCCCGCCAGGTACTGTGTCCGGTGTGCCGTCGATCTCGAGCGAATACTCCATTATTGGCGTGAACAACTTTCGGGATTGACTTAAGATTGCGGGTGTGGCTCTTGCTGGTGGTGCACACTCGCGTCGTCTGTTTCAAGTGGGAACCAGGCGAACCCGTGGTCGGCCGCGAGTTCGACGGTCACCGGCGCGTTGAGTTCGAGGCGATCGGAGTGGTTGTGCATCGCTTCGACGACCTCACCGCTCTCGAGTTCGACCCGATAGAGGACGGTTGGGCCAAGATACCGGCGATAGATGACCTGACCATCGGCGTCACTGTCCGCCGCCGGGCGAGCCAGGAGGTCATCAGGGCGGACCAGAACGTCGATTTCGGTTCGGTCGTATTCGACTGAGAGCCCGTGGATTCGGTCCCGACCGATCGGGCCGAGCGTGGTTCGGACGCGGTCGCCGTCGACGTCGCCGGACAGAAAGCTCGCGTGGCCGAGAAACTCGGCGACGAATCGGGATTTCGGCCGCTGGAACACCGCTTCAGGGGTGTCGACCTGCTGGAGTCGGCCATCGCTCATCACGGCGACCCGATCGGAGATCGACAACGCTTCTTCCTGGTCGTGGGTGACGGAGATGGTCGTAACACCCGCTTCCTTGACGATTCGCCGTACTTCCTCGCGCATCTCGACGCGGAGATCGACATCGAGGTTCGAGAACGGCTCGTCGAGCAAGAGGACGTCGGGTTCGGGTGCAAGCGAGCGAGCGAGTGCGACGCGCTGTTGCTGGCCGCCCGAGAGGGTCTCCGGATAGGCCTCCTCTTTGTCGGCCAGCCCGACGAGCTCGAGTAACTCAGTGACGCGGTTGTCCGTGCTGTCGTCGTCCCACCCCTGGAGACCGAAGGCGACGTTCTCGGCGACGCTCATGTGCGGGAACAGCGCGAAATCCTGGAAGACGACGCCGACGTCCCGGTTTTCGGGCGGGGCGAACGTTCCACTCTCGGGGTCGGCGACGCGGTCGCCGTCGAGTTCGACAACGCCGTCATCGGGCTGCTCGAGGCCGGCGATCAGCCGCAATGTCGTTGTCTTCCCACAGCCGGAGGGCCCGAGGAAGGTGAGGAACTCCCCGTCCTGGACCGACAGCGAGAGCTCCGAGACGGCGGTCTCGGTGCCGAACCGTTTCGTGACACTTGTGACCTCGAGGATGGTCTGACTCGAGATGCCGGCGTTCGTGTCTGTGGTTGCGGTCGATTCTTCGGTCGTCGATCGGGACCGTCCGATCTGTTGGTCGTCAGCTGACATTGTTGTCCTCCTGTCGTAGCAAGATCAGCATCGAGAGTCCGGAGATCACCACGAGGATAAGTGCTGGAAGTGCGGCGTAGCGGTAGTAGGCGGTGCCGTGGGCGCTCCAGATGAGTGTCACCAGGGTCTCCATTCCGATGGGCTGGAGCATCAGGGTTGCCGGCAGTTCTTTCATCGTGGTCAGGAAGACGAGCACGCCACCGGCGACGACTCCTGGAGCGATCAGTGGGAGAGTCACCCGCCGGAACGTCTCTCTTCTCCCTGCGTTCAGCGTCCGTGCGGCTTCGGGCAACTTCTCGTCGACCTGGAGTACGGACGCGCGTGTCGTTCCGACTGCCTGTGGGAGAAAGCGCACGACGTAGGCGAACACGAGTAGCGGAACAGTCCGATAGATCCAGGAGGCGTAGTTCGCACCGAAGAACACGAGTGCGAGGCCGATGACGATTCCGGGAACCGCGAAGCCGACGTAGGTCGCCCGTTCGAACAGTCGGGCGAGTGGCGAGTCAGACCGCGCCGAGAGGTATCCCACGGGAAGAGCGAGCACGACTGCGACGAGCGCCGCCAAGGCGGCGAGGTAGACGGAGTTGATCGCATATCCCCACTCGAAGGCGTACGACGGTGCTTCTCCCCCGGTTCCTCGCAGCAGCCACATACTGAAGATCGCGATCGGGACGACGAGCGTCACGACGCCGAGAGTGGCGACGCCGCCCATTGCTGGCCACTTCCACTTGCCCAGTCGGATCTGTGCGCCACGTCCACCGCCTCCGCTCGCGTTGTCCTGCTGACCGACTTTCGCCTCGATGAGGAGGACGACGGCGGTCACCGCGAGCAGTTGTAGCGACAACAGCGTCGCATACTCCACGTTGGGCACGCCAAACTCCCAGTATATCGCCCGCGTGAAGACGTCGACCTGCATGAACGCCGGCGTCCCGAAGTCCGAAATCGCATAGAGTGCGACCAGTAACGACCCGGCGGCGATCGCTGGCCGGATCTGTGGTAGGGTCACCCGGCGAAACGCTTCGAGTCGGTCGGCGTTCAGCGTCCGTGCGGCGTCGACGAGCGAGGCGTCCATCGACAGCAGTGCCGCTCGAGTCGTCAAGAAGACGTAGGGATAGGTGTAGAGAGTGATCACGACCACGGCCCCGGGGAACCCACGGACGTCGGGGAGTCCCACGCCGAGGACGGAGTTCAGTTCGCCGTAGGGCCCGAAGGTGGAGACGAACGCGAACGCCCCGATGTAACTCGGGATCACGAGCGGCAAGGCAGCGACGATCGTCCACAGGCGACGGTACGGGAGGTCCGTTCGCGTGGTCAAGACCGCCAGTGGGACCCCGATCAGGATCGAGAGGAACGTCACCCCGGCCATCAGGCCGAGACTGTTGAGGAGGATTTCGGCGGTCCGAGCCGAGAACATGAGATCCGCCGCTCTCGCCGGATCGACCCTTCTCGCACGCAGGGCGATCCAGACGACCGGTGACGCGACTGCCACGGCGATCAGCCCGCTCACGACGAGCAACGCAGTCGACGACTGACTGTCGTCCCTATTCACGAGATTTTCGAGTCGATTCGATACCACGGTATCGCTCACTCGGTAGGTAACTTCGGAGGGATTTAGGCTTTCCTAAAAACTACTGTCGGAATCGGGACTGTCGACTCGAGTCACTCAAAGCATGCCCTCTTCTCGGAGGAGGTCGTTGACGTGTTCGGTGTCCCCGAGTTTGTTCAGATCGAACTCGAGGGGGTTGATCTCCTCGAGCGTCGGCAGGTCACCGATGTAGTCGACACCCTCGAGGATGGGGTACTCGCCGTTTGCCTCGACGAAGAACTCCTGTCCTTCCCCGGCGAGGATGTGGCGGGTAAACTCTGCGGCGAGGTTCGGCGTCTGTGCACCCTCGAGGATCGCGATCCCGGAGACGTTGAACAGACAACCGGGGTCGTTTCTGGTGAAGGTGACGTCGATCGGTGCGTCCGGATCGTTCTCGAGGATGCGCCCCGCGTAGTACTGGTTGCCGAGGGCGATCTCCTGCTCGCCGTTTGCGACGGCTTCGGCCTGTTCTGTTCCACCGCTGTAGAGCGTCGCGTTCTGGTCGTCGACCATCGCCCTGACCCACTCGCGGGTGCGCTCTTCGCCTTCCTCTTCGATCATCGCCACGATGAACGAGCGGAAGGTTCCGGAGTTCGGCCGGGTCGAGATGACGTCTCTGAACCGCTCGTCCTCGGCGTAGGCGAAGATGTCCTCGGGGAGGTCGTCGCCGTCGAAGTGATCCGTGTTGTACTGGACGGCACGGACACGGCCGGACGCACCCGTCCACTGGCCGTCGCTATCGCGGTAGTTCTCCTCGACTGCGTCGACGATGTCGTCCGGGAGCTCGCGGGCGAGCCCTTCCTGTTTGAGTCGTGCCAACTCACCAGAGGACTGGGTGTAGAAGAGATCCGCAGGACTGTTTTCCCCTTCTTCGAGGAGGCTCGCCAGCTGGTCGCCCTCGTCGTCGTAATCGACGGTGACCGTGAAGTCGTCGTACTCGTCCTCGAGCTTTTCGAAGAGCAGATCGATCTGATCCGAGGTTCGTGCCGAGTAGATCACTAGCTCGCCCTCGAGGTCGCCCAGATCGTCCCAGGAAACGGCACTCGCCTCTACAGGCGATCTCTGTGGTCCGTAGTCGTCGAAGGGGTCTTCTCTCGCCCCGCCGAGACAGCCTGCAAGCCCCGAGATCCCTGCCACGGAAACGCCCGTGGCAGCGAGGAAGCGTCGTCGGCCGATCGTCGAACTTCCGATGGACGTCGCGTCGTCGCGTTCTGGCATATCTAGTTTTAGGCCGACCTAAAACATAAATACCTTCCGAAAATATACGGTTCAGTGGGTGAAGGGCGAAAGAAGCAGGAGCTAGTCGGTCGACGAAACCCGGTTGCCCACGGGTTTTCGGCTGACCTAAACCCTTCGAGACGTGTCTTTTTAGGCCATCCTAAAGAATGTACCGGTGGTTTCCCTGCCAAGGGTCGAACCCGTTTAGTCACGCGCGGACGAATCGCCCGATATGAGCGTTCGCGAGGAGTTCGACGACTGGGCTGCGGAAGGACGGGACAAGGGAATGGAAGAGCGCCACTGGCACACCGCCAAACACGCGCTCGCACGGATGCCGGTCGAAGCCGGCGACGTCGTCCTCGATATGGGCTGTGGTAGCGGCTACGCCGGCCGTGCCCTGCGGGATACCTACGATGCGAGTGCGGTCTACGGGCTCGATGGCTCCCCCGAGATGACCCGAAACGCCGCCGACTACACCGACGATCCGCAGGTCGGTTACGTCGTCGGCGATTTCGGTTCGCTCCCGTTCGCCGACGACTCGATCGACCACGTCTGGTCGATGGAGGCCTTTTACTACGCTGCAGACCCGCATCAAACCCTCGAGGAGATCGCCCGAGTTCTCCGGCCTGGTGGAACGTTCTACTGTGCGGTCAACTACTACGAAGAGAACAGCTACTCCCACGAGTGGCAAGCGAACATCTCGATCGAGATGACTCGCTGGGATCGCGATCAGTACCGAGAGGCGTTCCGCGACGCCGGCCTCTACGTTGCCGAACAGGACCACGTTCCGGATCGTGAGATCACGATCCCCGATGCGGATGCGTTCCCGACCGACGACTGGGACGCTCGCGAGGCGATGGTCGAACGCTACCGCGAACTCGGCACGCTGCTTACCGTCGGCGTCGCCCCCTGATTTCGACTGGACACCCCGCCGATTGGCAACCCCTTTCTTTCGACTCGAGTCACGCCTCCCTCGGTGGGTTTTCAAGCTGAGACTCGAGTGGAAGCCACCCTCTACTCGAATCGCTCGCCGGCCGGAATCGTTACCTCGAGCCAGTTTTCCTCCGGTGGGAGTGGGCAGTCGAACGTCTCGCTGTAGGCACAGAACGGCGAGTACGCCAGGTTGAAATCGACGACGAGTTCGTCGCCATCTGCGAGGTCCTGATCCGGCGACAGTTCCATGTAGCGCCCGCCCTGGTAGCTCTGCTGGCCGGTCGTCTTATCGCGGAACGGGATAAACAGCGGTTCCTCGTTCGGACTCTCGAGCTGGTACGCCGCGAGTTCGTGGGTGCCGTCCTCGAGGGCCTCGTCCTCGCGCTCTAAGTCGAACTCGAGGGTCGCCACGCGCAGATAGCGCATCTCTCGGCCCGCGCTCGTCTCCATCAACACGACTTCGGGGTCGTCGTGGGCCTCGACGGTCGCGGTCACGCGGTACTCCGGGTCCGGCGTGAAGTACTCGAGGCCGTCGAACGCGTCGCGTTCCTCGGGTGGGATCGGCGACTGCGGGTGCTCGGCGAAGAAGTCGTCTTTCTCGTCGCGTTTCGACTCGAGTTCGTCGCGCCAGCGCTCGACGTCGACATCGCTGTCAGTTTCAGTGGAATCGCTCATACTGGACCTAACGTCGCAGCAGGGGAATGCGTTGTGTTTCGCTCGAGCGGATTTCGCACTCGGGAGTGCGTGTCGGTGCTGATGGCTGCGTCTCAGTCCGGTGTCGACGGCAGGACTGGCGTCAGTCCTCGATCGTCAACACGCCGTTGTGGACCGAGACGTCGCTGGCTTCCGGCGGCAGTTCGAACTCGAACTGCTCGTCGTCGGTGACGATGATCGCTATCGAGCCGACGACGTCGACGGCGATATCGGCGGCCGAAGTGCCGAAGTCGACCGCGATGACGCTGCCGTCCTCGTACTCGAGGGTTCGGACGACTGCGCCGCCGTCATCGACGTTCTGGAGGGATTTGGGGACTTTCATAGCTATGCTAGGGGCTCACCGAATTAAAGTGACACCCCTACACACGCTCCCGTTGGTAACGACGGTCGGCTGCCGAATTTGACCCAGCCGCGAGACCAAGCCGACACCGACGAAGGTTTATAACCGATGACGCGGCCAACACACTCCGTCAACGCTATGCAGGACCGACGATGAGTACGGGAGACATGACGGACTGGCGCTCGATCTTCGGCCACGCCGAGCCCTACGACGAGCAAGTCGACGGCATCGAGACAACGATCGACACCGCTCGAGACGACGGCTACACCGTCGTCGAGGGGGCCTGTGGCACCGGAAAGACGATGATCGCGCTCACGGCGGGGATCGACCTCGTGCGCGATCCCGAGACCGACTACGAGCGGGTGTTCGTGCTCACGAGCGTTAAACAGCAACTGCGCCAGTTCGAAGCCGACCTCGAGACGATCAACGAGAACCTGCCCGACGACTGGACTCCGGTTTCGGGGCTCACCCTCGTTGGAAAGGCCGACGTCTGTCCGTACAACCGCGAAGGGGCGGGTGGGATCGACGACGGCAACGTCTACGACCGCTGTGAGACGCTGCGGGACCGAACTCGTGATCTCACCGGCGAGGGAGGCGAGACGACCGCTGCAAGCCTCGCCGCAAGCGCACGCCAACAACAGACCGGCCTCGCTGACAGCGGCCGCTCCGGTCCGAGCGGGCGGTTTCTCGAGACTGCCGGCGAGACGGCTGCCTACCCCCCGGAGATGCCGACCTACTCGGACGGCGGCCCCGTCGGTGCCGAAACAGAGTACTGCCCATTTTATGCACAGTATCTCGAGGACCTCCCCGAGGAAGGCAGTGACGGCGACGCGAGCGAGGCGGTTCCCTACGATTTCACCGAGGCCGGCATGATCACGCCCGAGGATCTCATCGCGCGCTCAGTAGCTCATGGCAGCTGTCCCCACTCGATCATGGGGGCCGTCCTCGGCCACGCCGAGGTCGTGCTCGGGAACTACTATCACGCGTTCGACCCGCGGACGACTGGCTCGTTTACCGGCGCGTTGCTCGATGACTCGACGTTCGTCGTCTGTGACGAGGCCCACATGTTAGAGCCACGCGTGCGCGATCTCGTCAGCGACGGCGTCGCCGATACGACGCTGCGCGACGCCGAAACCGAACTCTCGAGGGTTATCCAGCCGATTAAGTTCGAACGCGAGGGGCGACACGCCGAGGGTGGATCGAAGACGGCTGACGCCGATCTCGTGCGCGCGGAACTGGACGACAGCGATGTCTCCTTCGAGGAACTGAATCGCACCCTCGAGTTCATCCGCGATCTCCGAGACGAACTTGACCGTCGGGTGACGGCGTATCTCGACCGAAATCACGGGGGATGGCGGTCGAATCTCCACGAGCTTTCCGATGCAGAGATTCCGCTTCGAGACCCGGCCGAGCCGGCAGAAGACGAACTCACTGCGTGGGCGCGCGAGGCAGGCCACAGCGACGCCGAGTGGGTTCGTGCCGAATCCGTCGGAGCCGTCGTCGAACGGATTTTGAACGAGGCTGAAGAGGAGGATAGCGAGGTGCGAAGCACCTCGGAACAGTCGAGCGGGCGAAGCCCGCGAGACCGAACCCGCGCAGCCCCCGCGGTGGGTCGAATCCTCGGGGAGTGGTACCGACGGGACCACACCGACTACTTCCGCGAGCTCGAACTCGAGCGCACGTGGGACGAAACCGAGCCAGCCGACTCCTGGCGGCGGGCTTACAGCGCCCGACTCGCTCTGCACAACTGCGTGCCAAGCGACGCGATCGGTGACCGGCTTGGGTCCTTTGGCGGCGGAATTCTCATGAGTGCAACGTTGGAGCCGATGGACGCGTTCACCGAAGTGACGGGTCTCGACTATCTCGCTCGCGAGGAAGACAGACCCGTGGTCGAGCGACGCTACGGGTTACACTTCCCTGCGGAAAACCGCGAGAGCTTTGCGGTGTCCGTCCCGAAATTCACCTACGACAACCGCGGAAGACCGGGTGAGGAAAACCCAACCAGAGCGGCGTACACCGATGCAATCTCGAGAATCGGCCGCCTCCCGGGCAACGTCCTCGTCGGGATGCCAAGCTACGCCGAGGCCGAGTGGATCGCCGGCCAACTCGAGGCCCGCCTCGAGAAACCGGTGTTGCTCGACGCTGCAAGCGACGACGAAACGACCCAGTCGCTCAAACACGAGTTCTTCGCGGGCGAGGGGAAGGTTCTCGTTACGAGTCTTCGGGGCACCCTGACTGAGGGCGTCGATTACAGCGGCGACCGGCTCTCGGCGGCCGTTATCTGTGGTGTGCCGATCGTCAACACCTCGAGTCCACGAACCAAAGCCGTGCGACGAGCCTACGACGACGCGTTCGGGGACGGCTTTACGTATGCGCTGACGATCCCTGCCGTCAGGAAGGCTCGACAGGCGATCGGCCGCGTTATCCGCTCGCCCGAAGACGTCGGCGTCCGTGTCTTGCTGGACGAGCGGTACGCTCGCGAGAGCTGGGATTCCGTGCAGTCGTATCTGCCCGACGACGGCGAGTTCCAGACAGTGAGTCCCGATATGCTCGAGTTCGGCCTCGAGCGGTTCCGATCTCGACTCGAGTCGGGGCCGTAGTCAGCTCTCGAGGCGTCTGCTTGCCGCTCGTCCTCACCTGACCGAGCGGCTTTCGGCGCCGTCTCAGTCAGAGCGGCGCAACGTCACTGTCGTCGTTGTCGTCGTCTTGGCATACAGCGAGTACAACAAGATCATGAACCCACCAGCGGTGAACGAACTCTGGATCGTCACGCCGAGTGCGACGCTTCCCCCGAAGAGGTGGGCGATTGCACCGCCCAGCGAGCCGACGACGATAAAACCGAAACCGACGGCGACTGCGCGTAACGCCCCTGATCCAGTTCGTCGAAAGGCTCGGTAAGCGAGCAGTGCAACGGCGCCACCAGTGAGCAGTGTTGCGGTGTTCGCAACCGCGATGAGGAGGCTGTATTCGTTCATGGATCGTCTGACTCGACGGCGTGTCCAGATTGTGGACGACTCGGCGCTCGCTCGAGCACCAGCGTTGTTATCGAGCAGTCGGCTACTCTCCCACTTTAGTAACGCTGTCTGTTCTCAGTTTGAGGGAATTCGTGACGGAAGGCAGAGTCGTCGTGCTCGAGTGCTGGCAACCCACCCATGTCGATCAGTTACGTCGCATCGGTCCGTTCTGCCTCGAATCGATCTGTCCAGCCTGTGAGCCACTCGTCGATCTGCCCGCGAAGTTCGGTGTAGCTCGTTGCAACCGACGCTGGTGGTTCGCGCGCCGCTTCTTCGAACAGTGGTCGGGGGCCGACGTCGTCGACGGCCGGAAACTGGACGTTCCGTCGGGCGAGTTCGGGCTGGACCGCATCCGAGAGGAGGAACTCGAGAAACGCGTAGGCGAGATCGGACTCCATCGTCGCGTCGAAAATCCCCATCCCTTCGGGCACTGCGTACCCTTGCTCGTTCAGGAACGCGACTTGGTGGCGCTCGGGGTCGCGCTCTTCGACCGCCGCAAAGACGGGATCGGTCGAGTAAGAGACGACCATCGGTCGATGCTCGTCCAGATAAGCGTTGTAGTAGGCGTCGCTCCAGGAGTCACGTATCTCGACGCCGTTTGCCACGAGCTCTTCCCAGTACTCGAGGGCGTTTTCCACTCCCATCGCGTCGATCGTCCACAGCAAGAACGCCTGGCCTGGCATGGAGTGGGTGGGATGTTGGACTAACAGCGTCTCTGCAGACGCTGGCTCGAGCAAGTCGTCGAACGTTTCGGGCGCGTCAACGACGGTCTCGTCGTAGACGAGGCTGACGTATCCCGTGTCGTAGGCGAGTGCGCGGTTGTGTGGATCGCCCCACTCGAGCTCATCGCGGAGACGCTCGCTCCTGTCGATCCGATCGAGGTTGAGCTCACGGAGCAACGCACCCTCTCCAGGGCTGTCGTCGATCCGTGCGAGATCGCCGACGGTGAATCCGAGGAGGACGTCGACATCGATCTCAGCACCGTATTCGCCGCGTCGAACGTAGTGTTCGACACCCCTCTCCGGGACGACCCACTCGAGGTCGGCGTCGGGATACGTTTCCAGAAACGCCTCCTCGAGCCACGGACCGGCCGGATTCGGTCCCGTCACCATCGATCGGTAGGTGGCGATTCGGAGCGTGCCATCGTACGCTGGCTCATCAGGCTCCGGGTCGCCGTCTTCGGGGCCGTTCGGTGGCTCATCATCGCCGTTTCGGGTGAGACAGCCAGCGAGGCTAGCCACTGCGCTTACGCCTGCAGTTCCAACTGTCCGAACGACCGTCCGGCGGTCCATTCACCGGATGTATGCAGTCGAGACATAAGGCTCGTTCCCAACCTTCTGTTGCACAGAAAGGTTTTATCGCCGCAGTGTGAGCCATGGGTGTGACAGCGAATCCGAACGCGACTGCAGACCGGACTCGCCGATACGTGCTCGGGGGGATCGTCGTGCTACTCGGGCTCGTAACTGGCGCAATCTTGCTCGAGGTACTCGGCACGATCCTGTTCGCGCTGACGGTCGCCTACGTTCTGTTGCCAGTGCAGGGCTGGCTGGTCAGACGCGGCCTCTCGGAGTGGACCGCGGCGGCTGCCGCGACGCTGATCGGCTTTGCCAGCGCCGTCGCCGTTTTCTCGCCGATTCTCGTCACGCTGTACTTCCGCGTCGATCAGGTGATGGCCATCATCGAGGATCTCCCTCGATCGGTTCCGATCACGGCGTTCGACATGACGTACACGGTCGACGTCGCCGAAATTCAGGCACCCGCACTCGACGCGCTGAGCAGTATTGCAGTCTCGTTTGCCTCGGCGCTGCCGGTGCTTGCGATCAAGTTCGCCCTCTTCGTTATCCTGCTGTTTGCGATCCTGCTCAAGGGTGATGCGGCTGGGCGGGCCGCAATCGCGCCGATCCCACACGCGTATCGCGACGTCGTCTACGCACTCGCCAAACGCGCCCGCGAGACGCTGTACGCGATCTATGTCCTCCAGCTTGCGACGTCGGTCGCGACGCTGCTCATCGGCTACCCGCTGTTCTGGCTGCTCGGCTACGAAGCGGCCTTTACGCTCGCGATCGTTGCGGCGATCTTGCAGTTCGTGCCGATCATCGGTCCAAGCCTGCTGATTCTCCCGATTGCGATCTATCACGTCGCTGTCGGCGAGCTCGCTGCGGCCATTCTCGTCGGCGTCCTCGGAGTTGGGCTCGTCGCCTGGTTCCCCGACGTCGGCGTCCGGCCACGACTTGCCCGTCGCTCCGCCGGCCTGCCCGGGAGCCTCTATTTCGTCGGCTTCACCGGCGGCCTGTTCACACTCGGCGCGATCGGGATCGTCGTCGGCCCGCTGATCGTCGCCGTCTTCGTCGAGGCGGTCGATCTCCTCGCTGACGAGGTCAACGGCGAGGCCACGTTCAGTGACCTTGTTGAGGCCGAACCCGAGGAGCCGCCGGAGGAACACGCCGGAACCGAGACTACGATGACGAAACCCGAAGAGTCCGGTTCACGCCCGGCTGACGACTGAATCGGGTCGCTGTCTCCCCACCATTTTTCGCCATCCCGCTCGTTTATGTCGTATGTCAACCACAAAAACGCTCATTAACGCCGTCATCGGTGCCGTCGTCGGGGTCGTGCTCTCGTTTATCCCGCTCTCGACTGTCATCGGGGGCGTCGTTGCGGGCTTTCTCGAGGGACCAGACGTTCGCGAGGGGGCGATTGTCGGCGCGCTCGCAGGTGCGATCACGTTTCTGCCATTTGCCGGCATTGCAATCATCGGGCTCAGCATCCTCGGGTTCGGAATGGGGATCGCTGCGGCTCCGATCGAAGGGTTCGCCGTTGTGGCGCTTGCAATCCTCGTGTTCGTCTCGGTCCTGTTCGTTTATACGGTCGGACTGTCGCTGCTTGGCGGCTATCTCGGCGCATATCTCGCTCGAGAGTATCCAGACCAGCACGTCCGAACGCGGCGGGCGATCGGCTTCTCGCCATCGACGGGCCGATCGGGAGCGATCGAGCCGACGCAACCGCCGAGACCGCGGTCAGACCGACCGGGGGACCACGACCGCGGGGGAGAGCAGTTCGACACGGAGGGCTCGAGTCGTGACCGCGATACCGAACGAGAACGGTAATGTCTCCGCTCCGTCGCGGATCGTCAGCTCACTCGTATCTGAGTGCGTCGATCGGGTCCGTTCGTGCCGCTTTCCAAGCTGGGTACAGCCCCGAGGCGACCCCGACGAGAATCCCGACGGCGATCGCCAGCGCGACGTACTCGTATGGGTAGACCAGCGGCAGGTCGATGTACCACACGCCCAGATAGCCAGCGACAAGACCCAGCAACGTCCCGAGAACTGCCCCGATCACGCCGAGAATCACTGCTTCGGCCAGAAACAGCCCCAGTATCTCTCGATTCTGGGCGCCGATCGCTTTCATAATCCCGATCTCGCGGGTCCGTTCGGTCACGGAGACGAGCATGATGTTCGCAATGCCGATCGAACCCACCACGAGCGAGATTGCTGCGATCCCGACGATGAAGTTCTGTAATAGGTCGAGGACGTCCTGGAGCTGTTGGAGGAGATCTGCGCTCGTCTGCAGCGTAATCTCGAGGTCATCACCCAGCAGTTCGCTCGCGTCCGACTCGTCGCTCTCGAGATACGCGATCGCACTCTCCTGGGCGCGGTCGACCGCCGCCTCGTCGGCTGATTCGGCTTCGACGACGATCGCAAGGAACAGTGCGTCCTCACCCATCGGGGTGTCGGCCTCGTCTTCGCCACCGACCCCACCCGGGAGCGCACCGGCAGCGTCTTCCGTGTAGTACGGATCCGTCGGCACGTAGACACGCGGCGACGGCTCGAACCCTTCGAACGGACTCAGCCCCTCGGAGGTGTCGGTGATTCCGACGACAGTGACGGTCGTCTGTTGGCCACCCTGTAAGGCGATGGTGAGCTCGTCGCCGACGCCGACGTCCTCCTCGAACTGTCCGGCGACGGCCGGGTTGATGACCGCCTCGCGTTCGCCCTGCTCGAACTGGCGACCCTCCTCGAGCGTATCCTCCCTGATATACGGCGGGCCGGCCGCGACCAGGGCGTCACTCTGGGGTGATATCTCCCCCTCGTAGATGAGCGCTTGCGTCGATAACGGCATATAGCCGTAGGCCGCCTCGATATCGTCGTCAGCGTCCAGTGTCTCGAGGTCAGTCTGGCTGAACACGGGCTGAGCGCCGGCGAGTGGGCCGCCTTCGGTATCAGGCTCGGCAGCCCAGCCGTAGCTGTTGCGCTGATCGTCGGGGCTGATGTCGCCGATAATGCCTGCCTGCAGGCTCGCCCCCAGCGTGACGAACGTGATCACTGCCGCGATACCGATGATGATCCCGAGTGTCGTCAGCGACGACCGAAGTTTGTGCCCGCGTATCGAACGCCACGAAAGCCGCAGGCTCTCGAGTGGCCGCATCAGGAACTCGCCTCGCTTCCGGCGGGACTCGAGGCTCCGTTACCCGTGTCCTCGAGGTCCTCGATACGCTCTATTTTGCCATCAAGGAGGTGCACGATCCGTTCGGCACGTTCGGCGACGTGACGTTCGTGGGTGACGACGACCATCGTCGTCCCGGCGTCGTGAAACTCCGCAAAGAGGTCGAGGATGTCGGCTTCGGTCTCCGTATCCAGGTTTCCGGAGGGCTCGTCAGCAAGCACGATCGCGGGGTCGTTGACCAGCGCGCGAGCGAGTGCCACCCGCTGGCGCTGACCGCCCGACAGCTCGTTTGGCAGGTGGTCTGCTCGATCGGCGAGGCCGACTCGCTCGAGCAACTCCCGGGCCCGGTCGCGTCGCTCGGCGCGATCGACGTTCTGAAACAGCTGGGGGAGAGCGACGTTTTCGAGAGCGGTCAGTCTGGGCATGAGGTTGAACGTCTGGAAGACGAAGCCGACTGTCGTTCCGCGAAGCGTGGTTCGCTCCCGACTGTCGAGTGTCGCGACGTCCTGCCCGTCGACGACGACAGTGCCATCCGTCGGCGTGTCGAGACAGCCCACGAGGTTCATCAGCGTCGATTTCCCCGACCCGCTCGGACCCATGATCGCCGTATACGATCCGCGTGGAATCTCGAGGCTGACGCCGTCTAAGGCGTGGACCGGCTCGCCGAGCTGGTAGATCTTGCGAACGTTCTCGAGGGAGACTGCTGTACCGGTTCCGGGTTCTCCCTCGGCTGCGGGTGTTGCCATACTGACTTGTATACAGCCGCGAGGAAAAAACCTCGAGCCAAACAGGAGTAATATCGTTTCTGATAATTTCCGATCGGACACACCCCGTGTGGCTGTGGACGGCCACGATATTGCAACGTTTTTCCCGTCGCCGTGCGCCGTACAACGCATGAAGACGGAGGGCGGATCAAACACAGCGAAGCGACGCGCTGGTGAACGCGCAGCCGAAGCCGTCGAAGACGGGTTCGTCGTCGGGCTCGGAACCGGCTCGACGGCCGCCTACGCGATCGACGCGATCGGACGAGCCGTCGACGACGGCCTCGAGGTACAGGGGATTTCGACCTCGTTCCAGTCCCGCCGGCGGGCGCTCGAGGCTGGGATTCCGTTGACGACACTCGACGCAGTCGACGGCGTCGATCTCGCGATCGACGGTGCGGATCAGGTCGCCGACGACCCGGACGCGAACGGCTACGGCGCACTTATCAAGGGCGGCGGCGCTGCACATACCCGCGAGAAACTCGTCGACTCGGCGGCCGACCGATTTATCGTCGTTGCCGACCCCTCGAAACTCGAGTCGGTGCTCGAGCGGTCGGTCCCGGTCGAACTCATTCCCGACGCCCACACCGTCGTTGCGGATCGACTTCGCGACCTCGGCGGCGAGCCGACGCTTCGCGACGCCGAACACAAAGACGGGCCGGTCGTCACGGACAACGGGAACCTCGTTGTCGACTGTGCGTTCGGCCCGATCGAGAAGCCGGAGACGCTTGCAACGCAGCTCTCGCAGCTTCCAGGGGTCGTCGAACACGGCCTGTTCGTCGGGCTGGCCGACGAGACCTACGTCGGGACGGCCGACGGCGTCGACGTGCGGGAGTACTGACCGCTACTGTTCTGGTGGCGACTGCGCTGTGCGGGGCTCATCTTCCGGCGTGGCCCCACGGCCAGCGAACACGCCGGTGGCCACGTAGAGTGTACCGAGGAGACGCGTTGCCGGTATTGCCCACGATTTCGTCTCGAGTGCCTCGGGGTTCTCGTAGGCGACCTCGAGCAGTCCGAACCTGCTCGCCACTGCTCGCATCATGTACGCTGCTCGACCACGTCTTCGCTGTCGTCGGGTTCGGTGCCCGACGCCGAGAGCGCGACGACGAACAGATACAACACGCCGAGCAGGCGGGCCGTGGGTTTCACTACCGGTTTCAACTCGAGGTCGTCGGCGTTCGCGTAGACCAGCTGCTGGCTGTAGTCGATGATCGGCTTCGGGAGGACGACGAGCACGACGCCGGCGATCCCAAGCAGCCAGCTGGCGGGTGTCCAGCCCGACTCCCGTCGAGCGAGTAGCCAGACGAACAGGGCACCCTCGAGTCGGGCTCCCCAGAGCGCCCACGGTCTGAGCTCTGCTTCCTCGGCGTTCTCGAGGCCGATTCGCTCGCATGCGTTGATCACTGGCTGTGGTTTCGCGATCTCGGCGATTCCGAACGCGATCAGTAACGATCGTAACGGGTGGAGCATATCCGTCGTACACCGGCATGGGTGAAAAAACGCCAGTCGGTCTCGGCTGAGACAGCGCCACTCGACACGCGTCGATGGACACCTTTTCAACGTCCTCATGCTATTTTCCACTGGAGACGATTCGATGCCCGAGACATCCGACAGAAAAGACGATCATATCCGAATTATCGAAGAAGAGGACGTCGAAACCTCGGGAACGGGGTTCGCCGATATCGAGCTCGTTCACGACGCGCTTCCGGAGATCCATCGCGACGAGATAGACACATCGACGACGCTGTTCGGCCACGAGCTAGCGGCCCCAATCGTCATCGAAAGCATGACCGGCGGCCACCCGAACACGACGAAAATCAACCGCAATCTCGCTGAAGCCGCCCAGCAGATGAACGTCGCCATGGGTGTTGGCAGCCAGCGTGCCGGCATCGAACTCGACGATGAGGCGCTCCTCGAGTCCTACACAGTCGTCCGAGACGTCGCCCCCGACGCCTTCCTCTATGGCAACGTCGGCGCGGCACAGTTGCTCGAGTATGACGTCGACGACGTCGAACAAGCCGTCGAGATGATCGACGCCGACGCGATGGCGATCCATCTGAACTTCTTACAGGAAGCCGTCCAGCCCGAAGGCGACGTCGATGCCCGTGGCTGTCTGGCCGAAATCGAGCAGATCGCATCCGACCTCTCAGTCCCTATCGTCGTCAAAGAGACCGGAAACGGCATCTCTCGAGAGACGGCGACGCGACTCGCCGACGCCGGCGTCGATGCGATCGACGTCGCCGGACAGGGCGGCACGACGTGGTCCGGCATCGAGTCCTACCGGGCGGCCGCCGTTGGCGCTGACCGTCAGGAAGCGATCGGACAGCTCTTTCGTGCCTGGGGCGTCCCAACGGCAGTGAGCACGCGTGAGGCCGCTTCGGTCCACGACTGTGTCATCGCCAGCGGCGGTGTCCGATCGGGACTGGATATCGCGAAAGCGATCGCGCTCGGTGCCCGCGCTGGCGGCCTTGCAAAGCCGTTCCTCCGTCCAGCGGGGCAGGGAACCGAGGCTGTCGTCGACCTGCTCGAGACGCTCGAACTCGAACTCCGAACGGCGATGTTCGTCACCGGCTCGGCCTCGGTCGAGGAGTTGCAGTCGGCTGACCACGTCGTCCTCGGGCGAACGAAAACGTACCTCGACGGCCGACAGCAGTAACTCCCTCATACGGACCGCTGTCAGTCAGGCCGGCACGACCACGACCTGTTCTGGGGCCGAACCCGCACACCGGTACAGTAATCCGTATCACTCCGTTTTCGACGACAGCCAAGCCAGCGGCTCGCTACCGTAGCGTCAATAAAAAATACTCGAGTAGCGAGCCTTACAGGTCGCGGGGCTGGACCGTCTTCCGGTCGTTTGCTTCTGCACGTCGTGCAGCGTCCTCGAGAAGCTCGTCGACTTCCTCGTCGAGTGCTTCGTAGAAGTCCGAAGCGACGTTTTTGTCATCGAGCGCTTCCTTTACGGCGGCTTTGACGATAAGATCTGCCATACGATGTACGCGTTCCTCTTTCCCCAATATAAATGCTCTGGTTACTTTCGGGAATACGGTGTCTGCAGCGGTTGACCCGCCTGTTTCGACGGCACTAACCACCGGAAAGTATATGTTTGATGAGCTACCGACCTCGATTTGACCGTTGCCGGCGGGAAGAATCCCGCTCGCGCGCGGTGTCGGATCCGGGCGCACTTCGCCGCTCGGTCGTCTGTGTTTGACCCCCGCAGCGTCGTCGCCGTAATCGCCACCATCGACTGGGTTTATGACCTCTTGATAGTCACCCTCATCGACACGACGGTGATCGGTCACCATCTCGAGTGGTCGCGGATACGGCTGGAACGGGAGTACATCGCTTTCGACGAGACACCAGTCGTGTCGCGTTCTCGATGCCGCCACTGGATTCGGTACCCTATACCGGTAGTATTGATCGATTGTCGAAACAGTGACATCCATGACGGAAACTCGTGTGCCGGTTCCAGAAAATATTATGGGCAGATCAAAAAGCCAAACTCTGTTTGGAGAAGCTTATTTACCTATTCACCGGGTAGGTTGTGGTACCGGCTTCGGCCGGTGTGACCACTGTCCAATGCCCAAGTGTGACCACTGCGGCGCGCACGTCTCCGAGCGCTTTGCGCGTGTGTTTGCCGACCAGAACGGCGAAATCCGCGCGTGTGTTAGTTGCTCGGCCAATGCTGGGATCGCAGAAGCCGCGAAAGAACGCGCTCGCGGCGCTTGATCCCTCCCGAGAACCGAACCCAATCACCACGTGCCCCCACTGCGTGTTGCTTTTCCCGCCTCGGTATGATCGTCCTGCGCCCCTCACAGCCGCCCCTGTGACGGATCGCTGAATCGGTGGACCGAAATCTGTCTCCGCCGTACGTCCGCCAGGACATGTCTGATCATGCCGTGTACGTACTCGAGTGTGCCGATGGCTCGCTCTATACCGGGTATACGACCGACCTCGAGCGACGGGTCGGCGAACACAACGCTGGTGAGGGCGCAAAGTACACCCGTGGTCGAACACCCGTCGAACTCCGCTACACCGAGCGGTTCGACTCGAAATCGGCCGCGATGTCTCGCGAGTACGAGATCAAGCAACTCACACGCCAGCAAAAGGAGCGACTTGTGGGCCTCGAGTGAGGCCCGTCGAGAGCGAACCCATTAGCGTAGTGATGGGTCCAAAAAGCAGATACTCCTCGACCACGTTTTTTGGTAGCATATGGATATCGACATCGTCGACGATCTCAAACAGCCGGCGTACACCGGTGAGAACCGGTGTGAACCGTGTACAATACTGAACCTCCTCATCGCTGGCGCGGTCGGCTCGCTCATCGCACGCAAGTCCAGACTCGGCGGACTGCTTGCGGTCGGGTTCTCTATCGTCCTCATCTATCTGCGCGGCTATCTCGTTCCCGGAACGCCGACGCTGACGAAACGGTATCTGCCGCCCGAAGTCCTGCGCTGGTTCGGCAAGGACCCAGAGCCCGATCTCGCCAGCGGCTTCGGGGCTGGGGAAACTGGCTTGGCACACAGCGCTGAGCGCTCGGAACCAGCCGACAGTGACCCGGCTCCTACAGAGACCGAAGAGTCCGCTGACGAGGCGGGTGCCGCCACATCAGCGACCAACACCACCGACTCGGACGTCGCTGCTGCGGAGACGTCTGCTGCAGACGCCGACCCGGTCGTCACCGACCTCGAGACGTACTTTCTCGACCACGAGATCCTCGAGCCGTGTGCCGACAAAGACGACCTCTGTCTCACCGAGTCGTTCGAGGAGTCGTGGTTCGAGCAGATCGAAGCCCTGACCGACTCGGGACTCGACGCTGCAGCCCCCATCGACGCGTTCGGATTCGACGCTGATCCCGAGGCGTTCGACCTCGAGCGCCACGACGACGCTTATCTCCTCCGTTCCGAGCAGGGAGTGGCCGGCCGCTGGCCATCCCGCGCTGCGTTGCTCGCTGACGTCGCCGCCAGCCGTGCTCTCGAGACGTGGACACCCGTCTGGGACGACCACGACCCCGAGACGAAAGGTCGGATCTGTAACAGCCTCCGGATGTTCCTCGAGACGTGTCCAACCGGCGGCACGGTCAGCATGGGCGAGGACGTCGTCGAATCCTGCTGCAGTGCACACGATGTGGTCGCCGTGACCTGCGATGAGACGGGCGAACGGCTCTTCGAGCAACGACTCGACACCGTCGACGTCTGAGACGGGTGCCCAGCCGTCCGAACAGCCCACTCGTGTCAGCTGCCGTGTGACAACGTCGCCTTTTTCGCCGGTGACATAGACGCACGTGTATGGAGACGATCAGCTTCGGTACTGATGGCTGGCGGGCGACGCTCGAGGAGTTCACAACGCCGCGGGTTCGGATGATCGGACAGGCCGTCGCGACGTATCTACAGGATGAGGGACTCGAGGGAACGGTCGTCGTCGGCTACGATGCGCGCGAAACCTCGCGTGGCTTTGCCGAAGAACTGGCCCGGACGCTGTGTGCGAACGGCTTCGACGTCATCATGCCAGCGCGCGACCGACCGACGCCGCTGGTCGCCCACGCCATCGTCGAGCGTGAGTTCGTGGGTGGGTTTGCGATCACGGCCTCACATAATCCGCCGGAGTACAACGGCGTGAAGTTCATCCCCGCTGACGGCGCGCCGGCGTTGCCCGAAGTGACAGACGCCATCGCGGACCGCCTCGCCGAACCCGAGGCGCTCCCCGAAGCCCAACACGGCTCCGTCCGAGAGGTCGACCTGACGACGCCACACGCTGACGCTGCCCTCGAGTTGGTCGAGGAGATCACCGGCAGTAGCGACCTCTCGGCGGCGGCGCTCACCGTCGCCTACGACGCTATGCACGGCAGCGGCCGCGGGACGACCGACGCCATCCTCGATCGCGTAGGCGTCTCTCTCGAATGTCTGCGCTGTGAGCGCGATCCGACATTCGGCGGTGGGGCACCCGAGCCCGCGCCCGAAAACCTCGAGGCGCTGATCGACCTCGTCACCGCCGACGAGACCGCACCGACGCTCGGGATCGCAAACGACGGCGACGCAGATCGTATCGCCATCGTCACGCCCGAACGGGGCTATCTCGACGAGAACCTGTTTTTCGCTGCGCTCTATGACTACCTGCTCGAAGACGATTCGGGAGCGGTCGTCCGAACCGTCTCGACGACGTTCTTGATCGACCGTATCGCCGACGCCCACGGCGAGTCAGTTCACGAAGTCCCCGTTGGCTTCAAATGGGTCGCACAAGCGATGGCCGACGGCGACGCCCTCGTTGGCGGCGAGGAATCCGGCGGCTTCACCGTCCGCGGCCACGTCCGTGAGAAAGACGGCGTCCTCATGGCAGTGCTCGCGGCCGCGATGCACGCCGAAGAACCCATCGACGAGCGCGTGGATCGACTGCTCGACGAGTACGGGACCGTCGTCCAGGACAAGATCAGCGTCGCCTGTCCCGACCACGAGAAGGCGCGCGTTCTCTCTGATCTCGAGGACGAAATCCCCGAAACCGTCGCCGGAACCGATGTCGAGGGCGTCAACACCGCCGACGGCTTCAAACTCCAGCTCGCCGACGGCTCGTGGCTGTTGATCCGTCCCAGCGGGACCGAGCCCGTGTTACGGGTCTACGCGGAAGCTGCAGACGAAGAACGCGTCGGAGCGTTGCTCGAGGCTGGCGAGGCGTTGCTCGAGCCGCTGGTGTAACGGTCGAGCCACGGCAGTGTGCTGATGTTGTCGAGACGGCGGGACTCGAGTGTGTGCTGCGGGTTGCGTGCTCCGGGCTCCTCTTTACCACTGTTGGCCCGTAGGCTAGAGCCATGAGCGAACACTCCCGCGAGGACGCCGCCTACACGGAACTGACTCCTGACTCGTGGCATCAAAACGACGAGGGCAACTACTACATCGACTGTCCGGAGTGTGGCTCCGCGGCGACGCTCATGAATGTCGTCGCACACGGTCGCTGTAACGGCTATCTCGACCAACGAGAATCTGAGACCAAACTCGACGAGGAAGCGTTCGACTGTACGGCGAAACTCTGGTTCGAACTCGGTTATACGTCCGATCCTGAGCCAGAGGCGACGGCGTCGGATGCCGAACACTCCGCCGAGAGCGTCACGACCGACGAGGGCGTCCCGGCTGAAGGGCAGCCGGCAGGCACGGACGGCACGGTCGACACCGATCAGCAGTAGTCCGGCTCGTTTTATAACAGTAGTCGGTAATACGGCTTCTTTACCCGGTGCAGGGCGTGAAAATTGAGGTGAATACATGAGTGCAGCGTTGATGACTTCGTAAAAGCGGTCGGTCGCCTCTTCGTTCACTAAGCACCGACGCGAGCGGTGAGATTGAAACAAAAGGTTGACAATATGATTAGATAGTGTCAATTTGTATGGGTGTTGTTTCATCGGGTTCCGATCAGTATCTGAGTCGACGGGGTCGCGTCTTCGCCCTAGTTGGGCTACTCGCCGTGACGTGGTTCATCTTCAGTATTTATCGAGTGATGTTTTCGGTTGCGATCCCGGACGTGATAGCGCTGACGAGCGTGACGTATACACAAGCAACCGTGCTGTTCGGTGCGCTCTTCGTCGGCTACGCAGTCAGCCAATTTCCGGCGGGATCGCTGGCTGACGAACTCGGCATTCGGACGGTACTGCTCTGTGGCGCAGGCGTCGCTTGCGTCGCGCTGGCGTCCCTGTCGGTCGCAGGGAGTTACGTCCACGTCTTCGGCGCACTGTTCCTCATCGGCGCTGGAATCGGGAGTTTTCGCTCGGCCAGCCAGGTCGCGATTTCGGCGTATGCGTCGAAAGACAACGAAGGGAAGGCACTCGGGTTACTCACGGCCGCCGAACCGTTTAGTTACGTCGTCGGCCCGGCAACCGTCGCGGTGCTGATCGAACGGGGCGGACTCTTTACTATGCCATTATTTCTCGCACTCACGCCGCTTCCCCTCATTGGGGCGCTCGCTATCGGCATGCACTACCAACAGGAGACGACAAAGACCCCGGTCGAAACTCCGTCGCTTCGAACCGGTGTTTCGACGGTTGCCGATCACCTCTTCGACCGCATCACGCTCTTGATCGTCGGATTTGGAACGGCGTTTTCGGCAACGACGAACGCGCTAATCGCGATCCTTCCGTGGTACGTCGTCGATACGACCGGACTTTCTCTCACGGTCGGAAACTTCTACGCGGGGGTCATATTCGGTGCCGGTGCCGTCGCCGCCCTCATCGGCGGCGTGCTCCGCGACCGGATCGGTTCCTGTCCGATCCTCGTCGGCGGTTTCGCCGGCGCGGCGCTCGCCGTGCCGTTTCTCGCGGTCGTTTCGAGCCTCTTCTGGGTACTTTTCGTCCTCGGCGTATTTAGTCTCGCGCTCAACAGCGTCCTTCCCGCACGCGATCACGTTGTCAACGTCCACTCGAGGGCGTGTTCGGATTCCGAGACGGGTGCGATGATCGGCGGCTTACGATCACTCTGTTATCTCGGCGGCGGTATCGGAGCCGTCGGCATCGGTCTCACGTTCGCTCAGTTCGGTCGTGTCGCCGGATTCGGACTCCTCGCGATCGTCCTCCTCGTCGGTGGTCTCTGTGCATCATTGCTGTGGATTACAACCGGTGACGAGTATTGAGCGGCAAACTGTCTACATGCGAACTACCCCGCCCTACTCGCTCGCGTGTGCTCGCTCGTTGGTGGAGGGACTTCTTGCTTCCACGACGTTGTCAGACTGGTCTGACAGCCTGTCGAGGTTTCCTCGACTAGCGTCAAAACGCATCGCTTCCGTGCGTCGGAACCGACACCCAGTGTTGAATCCCGGCGGGCCGAAAATCCAGATGGCTACGCTAACCACTATCACTCTACCTGTGTGTTAGTCGACACGTTCGGCCGGGACGCCGACGACCGTCGCACCCGGTTCGACATCTCGAGTAACGACCGATCCGGCGCCGACGGCGGCGTCTTCTCCGATCGTAATATCGCCGAGCAGCGTCGCGTTCGTCCCGATCGTGACACCAGATTCGACGGTTGGATGCCGTTTGATGGGTTCGTTTGCGTCGCCCCCGAGCGTGATGCCGTGGTACATGTGAACGTCGTCGCCGATTTCGGCCGTTTCGCCGATGACGACGCCCATCCCGTGATCGATCGTTACCCGGCGGCCGATCGTCGCGCCGGGGTGGATCTCGACGCCCGTGAGCACGCGCACGATGTGTGCCAACAGCCGCGCGACGAGTCGAAAGCCCCGGTTCCAGAGCCAGTGGATTCCCCTGTGGGCCCAGACGGCGTGTAAGCCTGGATACGCGAGGATGACCTCGAGACAGCCCGTCGCGGCGGGGTCGCGCTCGCACATCGTCCGGGCGTCTTCACGAATGCGTCCGAACATCTGTCTGTTGGCTCGAGTAGGAGGTCGTGAGACGATACTGGCCGGATCGTGCCGACAGCGGAGTCGGCGGGCGACAACACCGGGCCACAGCGTGACGCGGTCGCTTGCTGTCGGTACACGCGGTGTGGCCGGTGGATACCATGAACGGACCTAGCAGCGCAGTCCGTGTAAAAAGATTCGTTTCTCGGTCTTCGTATATCGTGGCCGTCTCTCACTTCCCGCGGGCCAGTCGGTGGCCGATTCGGTCCGGAAGTCCCGCGTCCGCGACGGCGTTCTGGACCGCCTCGAGATCATATTCGACACGATAGGTATCGACAGTCATCGCCTCGAGATCGACCACCGCGTAGCCCGCCCGTGGATCGCCATCCCGTGGCTGGCCGACACTACCCGGATTGACGACGATTCCCTCGGCGTACTGTTCGACGCTCTGCACGTGGGTGTGACCCAGCACCAGCACGTCTTCCTCGTCGAGCAGCCGTGGCGAGAACTCAGACGGCCGGGTGTAGCGCGTGTACCGCGTCGGATCGTCCGGGTGGCCGTGGACGACCTTTACCCGGTCGTCGCATGCGAGGCGTTCGGTCGGCAGCGACTCGAGCCACGCGAGCTGGCCGTCGTCGAGTTGTTCGCTGGCGTGTTCGACGCCCGCACGCGCCATCCGGTTGAAGCCGCTTGCGTCCCCTTCGACGACTGCGGCGTCGTGGTTGCCCATCACCGTCGGCACGTCCCGCTCGCGGAGTTCGTCGACGCACGCTGCTGGCCAGGGGTTGTAGCCGACGACGTCGCCGGCACACAGTAGTTTGTCGACAGTGGCCATCTCCTCGAGGACGGCCTCGAGGGCGACTCGGTTGCCGTGGATATCGGAGACGAGTCCGATTCGCATGCCCAAAGCTAACACGCTCGAACGGTTTGTACGTTCGCCGCGGACCGATTGGGGACCACAGCAACCGCTCGCACTGTAAAAAACCGTCGTTGAAATGGACGCTAGTTGCCGTTCTCGAGCGCCGTCTCGAAGCCGTCGTCGGTTCGGGCGATACCGGCCGCACAGACAGCGTGTTCGAACTCGCAGTTGAACGCCTCACTCGCGGCGGCCTCGGCGCTGTCGGCCTCGAACTCGAACGACTCGGGAGCGTTCTTCTCGTAGGTCGCGACCAGCGTCGGTTCCTCGACGGTCTCGACGAGCAGCGCGTCTTTGCGAACCGTGCCGATCATAGCCTCTCCGTCGTCGCCGATTGTCGCCGCGATCCGCGGCGTGTTGTAGTCGTCTTTCTCGTAATCCAGCGCCAGCAGGCTCTCGGCGAGCGCGTCGCGGGCAGGGTAGCCCAACTCGAGTTTCTCCGCGATCGGATCGACGTGCGAGCCGTTACCGAACGCGGCCGTCTCGCCCGTGGGGGTGTCGACGACGCGTAGGCAGTTGTAGGAGACGTAGGGGTTGTCCGTCTCCGGCGCGTCGTCGGTGGGACCGACGGTGAGCGCGTCCTCTCGAGCGGTGAGCTTGCGGTTCGGGAACGAGCGTGACGAGACGCGGTAGGCGCCGACCTCGGGGCCGACGACGACAAATCGTCCAACGTACATACGCGAATGTGCACAGCCACGAGGAAAATGTGTGTCGATTTGTGCACCATCGTCCCTATTCTGCTGCTGCGGGGGACGAGAGTTTATGTACGATTGGGCGGCCAACGGGTGTGTGACGTCCGAACAGGAGTGTCTCGAGTCGTTGCGCGAGGCGGCAGCGCGACTCGGCGAGTCGCCGACGAAAGCACAGTACGAGGAGTTGGGATTGACGCCGTCGGCATCGACCATCTTGCGGGTTGTCGGTGGCTGGAACGCGGCGAAAACGAAAGCCGACCTCGAAACGGAACCGTCGACGGGAACACGCACTGCACCGAAGCCTGAGAAGGTTGAATTGCCGGATGGAATGGAGTGGGAGGACCTCTCTCAAGATCAGCGATGGCACTACAAACACCCCGACTGGAATACCGAGCGGTCACTCCAGCGCCAGAACGCACATCGAGCGTGGGCAAACGAACTTCAGCGAACGCGTGGTGGCTGCAACCGGTGTGCAGAGCAGGACCCTGCATGTCTCGACTTTCACCATGTGGACGAAGACGAGAAAGAGATGGCTGTCGGAAAGATGATCTCTTTTGGATACTCCAGAGATCGAATCAAGGCTGAGATCGAGAAGTGTATTGTTCTCTGTGCGAACTGTCACCGAAAAGAACATTATAACCCACCGCTCGACTGATCGCTATTTGTTCGCACTCACAGTCGAGTTCGTAACACTCTAATATGGATACCCCCTACTGGTAGGTACGTCGTCGGAAACGGAGCCGACGAAAATATATCAGTCCATTGGGGTAGCGGCCAATCCTGAAGCCTTCTGGGGGCTTCGACCCTGGTTCGAATCCAGGATGGACTACTTCTTCCAACTTTTCAACTCGAGAGAAATCCGCTCTCAGTCTTCGCTTTTCCAGTGGAAACGAAGGGGGTTGTTCGACTGGACGGATCGCAGAACGTGGATCGAAGACGCGAGTGAAACTCGCGCTGGTCGAATTATCAAAGAATGGTAACAAATAAGACACTGACAGCGAACTCGCACTCGAGGACACATCTCTCAGACAGTCACCGCCGTTCGTAGACACCCTCGCGCTCGAGGTCGCCCCGTTTTCGCAACACGGCGGGCGTTCGACACATCCCCGGTGCACCGGTCACCTGTGGGACGGTACAGTTGTTACAGCTTTCACAGAGCACGCGGGTTTCGTCGGGGGCGCCCTCGAGGAGTCGTGCGCCGAGGCGAGGTTCGGCGTAGAACGGACGAGCCATGCCGACCATATCGCAGGCCGGCTCGTCGCTGTCGTCGCCGCCCAGTAGTCGATCCATCTGGCCGCGTTCGCGAATCCCGCCTTCGGCGAGCACTGGGATCGAGACCTGTTCGCGGACCCGTCGACAGAACGCTTCGTTCCACGCCGGGTCGAAATCGTACTGTAGCGACTGGATTCGGTTTGCGGCGGCGACGAGTTTCCTGCGCGCTGTCCCACCGAACACCGCGTCGTACGCGTCGTGTAACCCCTCGTTTTCCCAGGCCCGTTCGGGATACTCTCCGCGAACGATGCTCATATCCCAGACGACTGATGTCTGGACGGGGACAACCGCGTCGTAGCCGATTTTCTCGAGTCGTCGGGCGATTTCGACGCCGTCCTCGAGCGAGAGCGTTCGCCGGACGACGGGCGAGGGCGGTGCGGGCGTTTCTGCCGGTACTTTGGTGAGCAGCGGTATGTCCCCGGCCCGCTCGCGGATCTCGTCGTGAACAACTGCGAGGAACTCGAGTCGGGCCTCGGGTGAGCCGCCGAACTCGTCGTTCCGGCGGTTGTAGAAGGGAGACAGGAACTGCTGGACGATGCCCATGTTCGCGCCCGCGAGGTGGATGCCGTCGTAGCCCGCGTCAGCGGCGTACGCTGCCGATCGGCCGAAATCGGCCGCGAGCTCGTACACTTCGTCGGTCGAGAGGACGTGCGGGTCGTACGACAGAAAGCCGAGACGATCCAGCGCTCGCAACTGCCATGGCGGCTCGGAGACAGCGAGTTGCTCGAGATCCGGACGGTCTTTGCGGTACTCGGCATGCCAGGTTTCCATGCTTCGGAGGCCGCCGTGCTCGAGTTGGACGACGATCCGGCTGCCGTGGTCGTGAATCCGGTCGGTCAGCCGCGACAGTCGCTCGACGAAATCGGGGTCGTGGACGCGGGTCATCCCCGGGGCGGCACAGCCGCCATCGCCGCTGACGATCGTCGCCCCCTGACAGATGAGGCCGACGCCCGACTCGGCGGCGGGTTCGAGGTCGTCGATCAGCGTGTCGACGGCGTCGGGACCGTTGCCAGCACACTCGAGCAGCGGCGCGCGATAGAGCCGGTTTGGGATCGTGACGCCGCCGATCTCGATTGGGTCCTCGAGAGTGGCCATGCAGGCCGTATCACGGGACCGTACAAGAGCGTGCCGTCGACTGCCAGCCAGTAGTTCCGTAGGCCTTTCCGTTCGCCCATTGTGCAAGCGTCTATGGCCCCGATACGACGGCTCGTACTCGACGTGTTGAAACCACACGACCCAAGCGTTGTCACCTTCACGACGCAACTCGGCGATCTCGATGGGATCGACGCGGCCACCGCGACGGTCGTCGAAGTCGACGAGAACGTCAAGACCCTGCGCGTCACCCTCGAGGGCGACGATCTCGACCTCGAGGCAGTCCGCGCCGAAATCGAGGACCTGAGCGCGTCGGTTCACTCGGTCGATCAGGTCGCGTGTGGCTCGCGAACGGTCGACGATCCGTGGTTCGGTAGCTGACGATGGCTGGCCGACGTGCCCGACTCCGTCGCGTCCTCGGCAAAGAAGACGTCCGGTCGATCTCTCGGCGATATTTCATCGCCAACGGCTTCGACGGCACACTCACGAGCATCGGCGTCGTCGTCGGCGCGTACCTCTCTGGGATCGATGACGGCGTCACCGCGATCATGATCGGCCTCGGTGCGGCTGTTGGCCTCGGAACCTCGGGTGTCTGGAGCGTCTGGGAGATCGAGCGCGCGGAGGCACTGGCCGAACAGGAACGACTCGAGCGGGCGATGCTCACCGAACTCGAGGACACACGTGTCCAGCGCGAACATCGGGCTGCCCAGATCGTCCACGCTGTCGCCAGCGCAACCGGGCCGATTCTCGCTATCGTCGTGACCCTCTCGCCGCTGGCACTCGAGGGCGTCGTTTTCACGATGTTACAGGCCGTTCTGGCGTCGATCTGTGTCGGTATCGCGATCCTGGCAACGTTCGGCGTCTATCTCGCCTCGATCTCGAAACAGCGATGGTACGTCGCCGCGGCTCGGATGGGGCTGGCAGGGGTCGTCGTCGCCGCGATCAACCTCATCCTGCCGGGGTAGTGCGGGCTCGAGAGAACTGCGGCTTAGGGTGGGAGGACGACCGCACGACCTTCGATCTCGTTGTGCTCGAGGCGTTCGGCGACCGTGTTGATCTCGCCGAGGTCGTGGCGTTCGGTACGGAGTTCGACGTCGCCGCGGTCGACAAGGGCGACGAGTTCCTGGAGTTCGGCGTACTTGCCGACCAGCGTGCCACGGAAGGCGAACTCGCCGTTGACCAGCGCCTGGCTGGGTTCGTGGATGTGGCCGCCGTAGCCGACGATGTGGTGGTCGCCGCCGGCGGCGACGATCTCGGGTGCCAGCGCGGTCGTCTCGTCTCTGCCGACGAAGTCGATCACCTGCTGAGCGCCCTCGTCGTCGGTTAGATCCGCGATGATGTCGGCGAGGTCCTCATCGGCGGAGTTGACGGTGTGGCGTGCGCCGAGGTCTGTGGCCAACTCGAGCGCGTCGTCTTTGATGTCGGCGGCAACGATATCCGCGGCGCTCATCGCGTCGAGACACTGCAGGCCGATATGGCCGAGGCCGCCGACGCCGATGACGACACAGGTGTCGCCGGGGTTCAGTTCGCGGACGGCCTTCTTTGTGGCGTGATAGGCCGTAATTCCCGCATCGGCGTGGGGAGCGATCTCAGTTGGGTCGACGCCGTCGGGCAGCGGAATGACTGCGCGCTCGTTGGTCTGGAGATATTCGGCGAAGCCGCCGTCGGTGGTGAGGCCGTTGAACGCACTGTTCTCGCAGTACATATCCTCGCCAAGCCGGCAGGGCCGACAGATGCCACAGGTCTGGACCGGATGACAGATGACCGGATCGCCTTCTTCGACCAGCGTTACTTCGTCGCCAGTTTCGGCGACGATCCCGGCGTTCTCGTGGCCCAGCGTCATCGGCAGGTCCTGTGGCGCGTACTCTTGCCACATTCCCTCGATGATGTGGTTGTCAGTCTGACACCACCCCGCGCCTTTGACCTCGATCAGTACGCCATCGGAGCGCTCGAGGGTGGGTCGGTCGACGTCGTCGATCGAAAGCGCCTCGCTCATGTCGTCCGTATACTCGTGAAGACGGGCTGCTTGCATGATACCAAGTCACAGTTCAACACACGAAGAGAAAACGTTCCCCCAAACCGTCGCGCCGTGTGAATCTATAGCTGTTGAGACAGTAGGTTCGCCTCTATCTGCACACATTACACAGAAATTATAACTCATGAAAATCTGAAAAAGACTGATGGCTTATGATAACAATAATCATGATACAATGTACCGCGATAACGGTGAAGAGATCTTCGTCATCGACGGCCACGTACACCTGTGGGACGCGACGGAGGACAACATCAAACACGACGGTGGGGAGGAGTTTATCCAGTGTTTTTACGACTACCACACGACGTTCACGCCCGAGGACCGCCAGTGGGATATCTCCGAGTACCGGAAATACGGCGCTAATCGGATGGTCGAGGACCTGTTCGCCAATGCTGCCACGGATATGGCGATCTTCCAGCCGACGTATCTCACGGACTTCTACACGGAGGGGTTCAATACCACCGAACAGAACGCCGAACTCGCGACCGAACATCCCGAGCGGTTCATCCTCAACGGGACGTTCGATCCGCGTGACGGCGAGGACGGCCTCGAGTACCTCGAGAAGCTCCACGACAAGTACGAGATTCCTGGTGTCAAACTCTACACCGCCGAGTGGCGCGGCGAGTCGAAGGGCTGGCGACTCGACGACGAGGAGGCGTTCAAGTTCTTGGAGAAGTGCCAAGAGCTCGGTATCGAGAACATCCATGCCCACAAGGGGCCGACGATCCGTCCCCTCAATCGTGACGCGTTCGACGTGAAAGATGTCGACGACGCGGCCTCGTCGTTCCCGGAACTCAACTTCATCGTCGAACACGTCGGCTTACCTCGACTCGATGATTTCTGCTGGATCGCCGCCCAGGAGACGAACGTCTATGGTGGGCTCGCGGTCGCTGCACCGTTCGCCCAGAACCGACCGGGCAAGTTCTCCGAAATCATGTCCGAACTCCTCTGGTGGCTCGGTGAGGATCGACTCCTCTTCGGGTCGGATTATGCGCTGTGGAACCCCGACTGGCTCGTGAAGGAAGTTCTCGAGGCCGAACTCACCCAGGAACACCGCGCAGAGTACGGCGTCGAGTGGGATCTCGAGACCAAAAAGAAGGTGATGGGCGAGAACGCTGCCGAACTCTACGACATCGATATCGAGGCGAAACGCCGGGCGTTCCAGGACGACGAGATCAGCCAGCAGTTCGGGCTCGAGGACCACTACGCGAGCGAAGAGCCCGCCGCGGCGGACGACTAATGAGCGCCCAGACGTCCGACGGCCCGACTCGAGCCGCCGTCCGCGACCGACTGGACCGCGTGACTGATCCGGAACTCGACCGGTCGATCGTCGACCTCGAGTACATCGATTCGATCGAGATCGACGGCGGCCGCGTCAGCGTCACGTTCACACTGCCGACGGCGTGGTGTTCGCCGGCGTTTGCCTGGATGATGGCAGTCGACGCTCGTGACGAGGTCGAGTCGCTGCAAGCGGTCGAGACGGCTCGGATCACGCTCGCAGAACACATGCACGAGACGGAGATCAATCGTGGTGTCAACGAACGGCTGTCGTTCGCTGACGCGTTTCCCGACGCCGACGGCGACGTCGAGGCCGTCCGTCGGGAACTCGACGAGAAGGCACGGGTCGCACGACAGTACGACGCGGTCGAGACACTGCTCGAGGCCGGACTCGACGCCGAGACGATCGTCGACCTCCGACTTCGGGACCTCGAGCCCAACACGACTCAACCGGACCGTACCGAGACAGCGACCGACGACGACACGGTCGCCATCTATGTCGCTGATCGCTCGTTTGCCGTTTCAGTTCCCGCGACATCGCTCGAGCGCTATCTCGAGAAAGCCCGTGAGACGTCTCTCGTGACGGACCCTGACGACCGCCTGTTCCGAACGCCCGAGGGTGAGCCGATCGATTCCGAGTCGTTCGAGCTCGTCCACCAGCGCGGGCGACTCGCACAGGTCAACATGTCGAGTCAGGGTGGGATCTGTGACGGGCTTCGAGAAGCGAGAGAGAGTCGGCTCGAGGAAACTGCTGACGACTGATACGGTTTGTTGTACCGATTTACCGGTGGGACCGCAGGACGGATACCGGTCCCACCGGAACTGACTTACAGCAGATAGTATGAAGGCGGGAGTCGACGCCGACTATTTGTCGACTTCGAGCAAGACGACTCGTTCGCGGACCAGCGCGGCCAGCGACGCGTCGGTCGCCTCGCGTTCGGCGTCGGTAATCTCGAAGAACGCACACAGCGTCGCCTCATCTTGTGGCTCGAGTGTTGGCTCGGTTCTGACGACGGCATCCAGTTCAACGAGTGTCTCGAGGGCGGTCGTCTCGTCGTCGCTGTCCTCGCCATCGACCAGAATCACGGCACGCTGCCTGCCTTCGCCGACACCCATCTCGAGGGCGTCGTCGATCTGTCGGCGGCCAGCGGCGTACAGCAGGATTTCGACCGCCCGATCTCGGGCGACGTTCTCGCCGCGGGCAATGGCGCGGTCGGCCAGTTCCACGGCGCGCTCGAGGTGAGCTCGGCCAGCGACGTAGCTGGCGTCGAACGCCTGAATCGTCACGTCGTGGCGCTTACCGATCTCGCCGAGCTGGCTGACGAACGCGTCGATATCGTCGATCTCGAGTACGCATTCGAGGAGTTCCATTAGAAATCACCCAGACTCGACTGACTGTTGTCGGTGTCGGTTCTGTTCGATGCCGGTTCGGTGTCGCGACTCGAGTCGGCCCTCTCGCCACCGTTGGCCGACGTCGTTGGCTCGATGCCTTCCATCGAGGGGTCTTCCCGGCCGGCGTTCTCGAGGATGGTTTCGGCCGTCTTCGCCCCCTTGAGCGCGTTCAGCACGACCCCCTTGTCCGAGCTCCGGAGATCGGCCGGCTCCTCGATGCCGACCTCGTACAGCCGGCGGGCGCGTTTGCGGCCGACGCCGCCGACCGAGACGAGTTCGAGCAGTTCCTCACCAACACCGTGTTCAACGCGCGCGCGTGCCTCGCGGACGGCGACGGTCCACTCGCTATCGATTTCGCGTGCCAGTGATTCAGCCGCTCCGAGCAGCCACTCGGCGGTGTCGACTTTTCCCCGGAGGTCGCCGGGCCCGATCTTGTACCGTTCGGTGAGTTGTTCCTCGTCGTCCTCGCTGGCCCAGTCTGCGAGCAGCTTGCCCGTCTTGAGCGCAGCCAGCCAGTCCTCGAAACGGTCGTCTTCGTACTCGCTTGGCGCGTCACCCAGCAGTTCGGCCTCGCGTTCGTAGAACAGTTCGCCGAACGTGTCGTCTTCGCCCGACCGGAGGTAGAGTTCGTACATGTCGGGCGTCCGCGAGACGAGTTGGTACAGCCCGAGTGCGGTCGGGCGCTCGTCGGCGTCCTCGAGGCCGTGGACGATTTCGGCGGCGCTCATCGGATCGAGATACAGTCGGGAGACGGTGTGGCCGAGGCTGGTCGCCTCGAGCCGTTCGTCAGTCTGTGCAGACTGCTGTGCAGCGAGGTCGGCCGCGGAGGTGAACGCGCCGGCGTCGTCGGTCGTCTCGGTCCCGCCCTCGCGTTCGATGAAATCGTTTGACTCGAGATACTGCAAGACTGTCTCAGTCACCTGCTCGAGTCGGCCTGCCTCGGTCGACTGACTTGCATACAGGGTCGCCTCGAGGAACTCGAGGAGTTCCTCGCGCGTGCGGGCGAAGCCGGAAGCGATGGTCGCGAGCACGTGGGTTCGCAGGGCTGGCTCGGCGGCGAGTTTCGAGCGGACGGCCTCGGGTTCGGCCCAGATGTAGCGGTCGAACAGCTCCTGACTGTCCTCGTGGCTTTTCGCGAGCAAGACGGCCTCGCCGTAGGGGTCGAGCCCCGGTCGGCCCGCCCGCCCCATCATCTGGTGGACCTCGAGGACGTCGAGCGGGGCCATCCCGCCGGCGCTGGGGTCGAACCGTCGCCAGTCGCGGACGATGACGCGGCGGGCGGGCGTGTTGACGCCGGCGGCGAGCGTCGGCGTCGCCGAAATGACCTTCAGCAGCCGGTCGCGGAAGGCATCCTCGACGAGGGTTCGCTGGGTGCTCGAGAGGCCAGCGTGGTGAAACGCAGCGCCCTGTTCGACGCAGTCGGCCAGATCCGTGCTCGTCTCGGTGTCGCTGTCCTCGCGGATCTTCTCGGCCAACTCAGTCAGTTCGGCGCGCTCGTCGTTGGTGAGCTCACGAGTCGAGACCTGCCCCAACCGCCGTGCGGCGGCTTCGGCGTTACGCCGGGAGTTGACGAAGACGAGCGAGGAGCCGCCTTCCTCGAGGATATCCCGGACGAGCGCAGCCTCTTGCTTTTCGCTCCCTTCGACGGGCACCTCACGTGTCGAGCCGTCGTCGAAATTGAGGGCGTTGCCGTAGTGGACACCCATCTGCAGGTCGATCGGTCGCCAGTCGGTATCGACGAGCGCGGCATCAAGCCAGTCAGCGATCTCGTCGGCGTTGCCGACTGTCGCCGAGAGGGCGACGACCTGCATCCCGGGATTGAGTCGCCGGAGTTTGGCGAGCGTGACCTCGAGCGTCGGTCCCCGATTGCGGTCGTCGATGAGGTGGACCTCGTCGCTGACGACGCAGGTGAGCTCCGAGAGCCAGTCAGCGCCGTTTCGCACGAGCGAGTCGACTTTCTCGCTGGTCGCGACGATGATGTCTTTCGTGGCGAGCCATTCGCTGGTCGATTCGTAGTTGCCAGTCGTGACGCCGACGGTGACGCCGAACTCCTCGTAGGCCTCGAACTCGGCCTTTTTTTCGCTGGCGAGCGCTCGCAGGGGGACGATATAGAGTGCTTTCCCACCGCGTTCGATCGCCGACAGCATCGACAGGGCAGCGATCATCGTCTTCCCGCTGGCGGTTGGGACGGCGGCGACGAGGCTGTCACCGTCGGTCGCGCCGGCCTTGACCGCTTCGGCCTGTGGCGGGTAGAGCTCCTCGATGCCGTCGCGCTGGAAGTGGTCGATGGCACCGGGTGGGAGCCCCGACAGCTCCTCGAGATTCATTATCCGCCTTTGGCGCGTCCCCCGGTTTAAACTATCGTCTCGAGAAGCGCGCTCCCTGCACCCGCCCGCCGATAGACCGATAGGGTTCGCCACTGAACACGGCCGTATGGCTCCCGATCACGTCCTCGTCCCTACGCTCGGCAGGCCGCGAGAGGACGAGGCGCTTGCCTATGCTCTTGAGACGTTTCCCGATGCGGACGTGACGCTGCTGGCCGTTGTGACACCGCTCGACGCCCCGTTGAGCGAGGGCGGGGTGCTCGAGCGAGACGAGGACCGCCTCGAGCAGACACGCCAGCGCGAAGCCTCACTGCTCGAGTCGGTCGACGGCGACGCGGCGCGCAAACGGGTTCGGATCGACGTCCTTGAGGGACGGCCCGGCACAGTCATCCCCCAGTACGCGAACGACGAGGATGTCGATCACGTGGTTATGCACGGACACGGAACGACGACAGCCGGATTCGTCCGGCGGTTTCTCGGCCGCAACGTCGCCACGACTGTCGTCGATCGCACCGACGAGCCGGTGACGGTTCTCGAATGAGTCGCCGCGTCAGCCGCCGATAACCGCTTCGAACAGCTGATAGACGCCGTAGCCGACGACGATCGAACTGCCGAGGGTCAACAGCCAGAACGTGATCGTGAAGCCGATTTTACGCCGCGAGACGCCCGCCGAGCCGGCTGCCAGTCCGCCGCCGATGACCCCCGAGAGGATGATGTTGTTCAGCGAGATGGGAATCCCGAGCGCGATCGCCAGTTGGGCGATGATGAAGCCAGGGACGAGCGCCGCGATCGAGCGCCGAACGCCGAGTTGGGCGTACTCTCGAGAGGTCGCCTGCAACAGTCGCGGTGCGCCCATCCACGCGCCGGCGAGGATGCCGGCCGCACCCAGCGCGAGCAGCGTGATGCCCGGAAGACCGAGTTCGATCCGAAAGAGGTTCTCGAGCGGGCCAGTTGCCAGCCCGACCTGCGAGCCACCGGAGGAGAAGGCGACGATGCCGCCGAGGACGAGCAGGAACGACCGAATACCGCCGTCGACATCGACGAGGACGCGTTTTCGAACCCAGTAGAAGGCGAGCGCACCGAATGCGATCGTCACGAGCACGGTCCCGAGGTCCGCGCCTGCGACGAGCGGTGGGCCACCACCGAGCTGACGAGAGACGAAACTCGCGAGACTGCCCTGGTCGGCCGTCGGATCGGGGATGACGCCGAGGCGGATGTTTGCGACGATCGCACCGACGATGCCCGCCAGTAGCGGCACGCCGACCGATTCGGGGATGTCGTCGCGGCGCAGGGTGACTGCGGTCGCATACGCCAGCCCACCCGACATGAACGGCACGAGTAGCCAGAACGTACCGAGTCGCTGGTAGGTCGCCATCGCCGGATCGCCGCCCAGTGAGAGGCCGACACCGACCATTGCACCAGTTGTCGCGAACGCCGCGGGGATCGGATACCGCGTATAAATACCAATTGCCATGAACGTCGCCGCAGTGAGCAGCCCCGCGGTAGCCGCAAGCGGCGTAATCGTCACGCCGTCGATGAGGTCAGCACCGACCGTCTCGGAGATACTCCCACCCTGCATGAGCGCCCCCGCAGCCGCGAGCAGGCCGATGACGAACGCGGCCTGCATCGTTGAGATCGCGTTCGCGCCGATCGCGGGCGCAAACGGCGGCGAGTTGCTGTTTGCACCAAGCACCCACGCCATAAACAGACAGGTGACGATAGCAGCCCCGACGAGTACTACGAACGACAGTGCGACCATTCCGTCCGCTACTGTTGAGCCACCGCCGGCAAAAGCGTTCCTTTGGGAACACCAGTTGACGGGCACTTTCGGCCGGTCGTCATAGCGTGTCGCACTCTGCTTCGATGCGCTACTCCACCGAGCAGTATCCTGTATGACGCCGCCCACTCCTACTCGAGGATCGCATCGAGGCCGGCAACGACGCCGTCGGCGACGGCCATCCACTGGGTCTGTCGAACGTCAGTCGGCTGCTCGAGTTGGATCGTCTGCCCGATTGGGGCAACCTCGTTGAGAATGTTGCTCGGTGCAGCGCCGCCGTAGTCGGTCGCGTCAGCGCTCGCCAGCACGACCTCGGTCCCATCGACACGGTCGTCAATCGCGTCAGCGACGAGCTGTCTGTCCGACTCGCTGGCGGTGCCGCCGATGAAGATGTTCTCGTCTGCGTAGCCATGAAACGCAACTGCCCAGTCGGCGGGCTCGTCGGACAGTCCCTCGAGCAACGGGAACGAGCCACGGTCGAGTTCGGTCGATGGGACGTGCCAGCGGTCGAACGAACCGCCGCCATCGTTGAATCCGGAACAGATCCATCCAACGTCGTCACGCTGTTCAGCGACACGCTCGGCCTGAAAATCAGTCCCGTACTCGATGAACCCCCCGTGGGGCGCGATCGCGAACACGTCAGTCTCCTGGTCTTCCTCACCGACGACGTACTCGACGTACTCGTCGTTATACTGACCGGCTCGGCGCGTGTCGTACTCCGGATGGACTGCCTGTCCACCGACGGTCGCCGTCGACGAGTCGCTCGCACCGATCCGATCGAGACCACTCTGGGTCAGCCGAACGGCCGCCCCCTCGTGTGTCGAAACAATCGTATAGATCGCGTCGGGAAACCCATCGTCCTCACTCTCACCGGCACTGATTCGGACCTGTTGTCCGAGCTCTAGTTCGGTGTCGTCGGTCGTCCCACAGGGGACAGAGCAGTACTTGTTCGAGTCCGATCGGGTGCTCCAGTCAGCGGTCGTTTCCTCGAGTGTAATTTCCCAACTCGGCATCATGTTACAGTCTCCATCGTCGTCGATCGGTTGCCACGCGGTCGTCTCGTCGTCCGTCCCGGAGACAATCGTGCTGTGTTGGAGCCCGGCCGCTGCCAGACCCACACCCGCTATACCGCCACTCAACCCGATTACTCGGCGTCGGCTCAGATGGCGTGGTGGCCCCGGGCACTGATTCTGATTATCCTTCATTCCAACAAGAACAATTTTACTTGTGCTGCTTAAATCTAACCTAGTCAGTATTGATATTTACCTCACGGCGGGGAACTTCGTCTCTCTCAAACTTCCCGTCAGGGCTTTATTGACGACCGCCGAACGACCGCACATGAAGATCGAATACGACGAGGATACGTGTATTGGGATGTTTCAGTGTGTCGCCGAGTGGGAGGGGTTCGAGAAGGACAAATCGAAAGGGAAAGCAATTCTGAACGACTCGGAAGAACTCGAGGACGGCGTCTTCGTTCGTGAGGTGCCTGAGGACGCGGAACTCGACGCGAAGTTCGCCGCTCGAACGTGTCCCGTCGACGCGATCAAAATCTACGACGACGACGGCGAGCAGTTGATTCCCTGACTCTTCTACCGCAGTAACGCAGCATCGACCAGTTCCGCCTCTGCCGATCGCAGCAGCGTCGACGCCGCACTTTCGGAACACTCGAGTTCCTCGGCTACCGTCGTCAGGGCGCCACTCCGTGGCACCTCGTAGTACCCTCCGTCGCGGGCAACCTCGAGTGCCTCGAACTGTCTGGCCGTGAGCCGGCCGGCCAGCGTTTCCGAGCGTCGCTGGTGTTCGCTCACGCGCGTGACCTCGATGTCGACCTCATCGGGGGCGCGCTCGAGCAGTCGCGACATGGCCTCAGGTTCGCCGAGGACGGTGACGTGGACGTTCTCTCGTCCGGTGTAGACCATCGGTGGGACGATTACCAGCCCGGGTACGTCGAACGTTCCCAGCAGGGTGGCGTCGGCGGCCCGCAGGTCCATCTCGACGTAGCCGTAGAACGTGTCCTCGTCGACGGGTGTGATGTCGTATCGGTGAACGGACTCGAGATTCTCGGCCAGATTCCCGAGAGCGCTGGAGTCGCCGACGACCAGAGAGAGAAAGCGGACGGTTTCGGATTGCCGGTCGACTTCCCAGGAGAGTACCTCCTCGCGCTGGAACGACTCGAGCGGCTCTTCGGGCGACGGCAGTCGCATCGACGGTGGGAGTTGGAGAGTGAGGTCTGCCGACTGCATACGTGTCGTTCGACGGTTATACTTAAACAAGTTCAGTGCTTCGGGAGAGCACCCACACTCGTTCGCTCCGAACGAACGCGTATGAACGAGAGACGTACGACAGCGGACGACCGAGAACCGACGACCGACGCGGAGGGGAAAACTGGACCGACGCGAGCAGCGGTCGGAACGCCGCCGCCGGGCCCGCGCGGACTTCCCGTGATCAACAGCACTCTCGGGTTCGCTCGCGACCCGCTCGAGTTTCTCTCCTCGATTCGCGAGTACGGCGATGTCGCCCACTACGAGGCGTTCGGCCGCGAGTTCGTGGTCGTCTCGGACCCCGGCCTCGTTGAGACGGTGCTCGTCGCCCGCGACGACGAGTTCTGGCGCGGTGAGTTCGAACACGAGTTCAGCGAGGTCCTCGACGTGGAGGGGCTGTTCTTTGCGGAGGGCGAACGCTGGCGAAACCAGCGTCTGCTCCTCCAGAACGCGTTTACGCCGGCGCGAATCCAGTCCTACGCCGACGACATGGTCGACGAAACCGTACGCCTCGTCGAGGACTGGTCGGACGGCGAGGTCGTCGACGTCCGGGAGGCCATGTCGACCCTGACGTTGCGGGCACTGACGCGATCGCTGTTCGATCTGGAGTACAAGGAGCCACGCTTCTCGGAACCCAATCGCGGGTCACACCCGCGATCGTTCGGTGGCGACCGTGCCGACTGCGTGCAGCGCTGGGTTCAGGCCATGGGTGCGTACAGCGACAGCGAATTCTTCGGCATCCGTGCCGTGCTCCCAACGTGGCTTCCGAGCCGGGCCGAGCGCGAGTACCGGCGTGCGACGGCCGACGTGGAGGCCCTCGTCGAGGAGATGGTCGCCGAGCGTCGCCGCTCCGACGCAGCGGGTGGCGACCTGCTGTCGCTGCTCGCGACCGGCGAGTACCCCAACGGCTCGAGGCCGACGGCTGAGGAGATCACCGGCCAGTTACAGCTGTTCCTGCTGGCCGGCCACGAGACGACGGCGACCGTGCTGACCTACGCCTGCTGGCTGCTCGCCGCCGCCGACGTTGAGGACGTCCGGTCGCGACTCGAGCAGGAAGTCACGACCGTCTGCGGTGACCGTGACCCAACGTTTGCGGACCTGCCCGACTTGGCGATCACCGAGGCCGTCGGCCGGGAGGCGATGCGGCTCTATCCGCCGCTGCCGTTCCTGCAGCGCGAGCCCCACGAGGCGACAACACTTGCCGGCTACCGGATCGGGCCAGCGACGACGGTCCAGTTGAATATGTACGGCATCCATCGCGACGAGCGATGGTGGTCCGAGCCCGACGCGTTCCGGCCGGATCGATGGCTGTCGAACGACGAGGACGGCCGATCCGTAGTCGCCGACCGCGACGACCGGCCTGAGTACGCCTACTTCCCCTTCGGTGGCGGTTCGCGCCACTGCATCGGGATGCGATTCGCGATGGCCGAACTACAGCTGTCGCTGGCGACGATGGTTCGACGCGTCGACCTCGAGCGAGTGACGGAGTCGATCGACCCCACGCCGAGGGTGTCGCTCGACCCCGGTCCGGTCGAGATGCGAGTTCGTCGACGATAGCCCTGCAGCTCTCGAGCGAGCGAGAAAAAACGAAAGATGTGGCGTTGATCGCTTACGCGATTTTGTCGTACTGGTCGGAGAGCTTCTCTGCGGCCTCGCCGAGCTGGTTGCGTTCGAACTCGGTGAGGTCCCACTCAACGACCTCCTCGACGCCGTTCGAGCCCAGCCTGACGGGGACGCCGAAGGCGGTATCCTCGTGGCCGTACTCGCCGTCGAGGACGATACTGCCGGGGAGTACTTCGCCTGTATCTCGCAGAATGGCCTCGACCATGTGGCCGACACCGGTCGCCGGGCCCCACTCCGTTGCGCCTTTCTTCTCGATGACGTTCATTGCCGAGGCCTGGAGCTCCTCGAGCAGTTCGTCTTTTATTTCGTCGGTGAACTCGAGGTCTTTCCCGTTGACACGGACCTTCGAGAAGACGGGGACCTGGGCGTCGCCGTGTTCGCCAAGGATGGTCGCCTCGACGTTCTGGACGGGGACGTCGTAGCGCTGGGAGATGACGTACCGGAAACGCGCGGAGTCGAGTCGACCACCGAAGCCGATTACCTTCTCACGTGCACGGTCGCCCGCCTCGTAGAGATGGCGGTTGAGTAGGTCGACGGGGTTCGACGTTGTCACCGTCACGAAGTCGTCGTTGTATTCGGCCAGCGAGGAGCCGATGTCCTCCATGATCGGGGCGTTGTCCCCAGCCAGATCGATTCGGGTCTGGCCCGGCTGGCGCGGGATGCCAGCCGTGATGACGACGACGTCCGACCCCTCGGTCGCCTCGTAGCCACCTTGCCGGATCGTCGTGTTCGAGTCGTAGGCCGCGCCGTGGTTGGCGTCCGCAGCCTGCCCGATCGTCGTGTCTTCCTGGTCCGGAATGTCGACGAAGACGAGTTCATCCGCGATGTCCCGAAGCGCGATGTTGTAGCCCGCAGCGGCTCCGACCGTTCCAGCCGCGCCGACCACGCTAACTTTCGTCATACTACGTAAACCTCAGCCGTCCTATGCGTTAAATCCGTCGGAATGACACTCGTTCGCACGACGTGACGATGACGTTTTCGACAGCTGCCGAACTACCGGTTATCGCATCCTGCGTCCTCGAGGACGTCCCGCCGGCTCGAGATCGAACCGATCATGATCGCTGCTTGCGGATGTTCGGCCATGCGTGTCAGCGTTATCGGCGGCGGCGTGATCACCGACGAGCAGGCAGCCCGCGCCGAGGCCGTCGGCCGCGAACTCGCGACTCGAGGCCATACGGTCGTCTGTGGCGGTCGTGGCGGGACGATGGAAGCCGTCTGCCGCGGAGCGAAAGCCGAAGGCGGCACGACGATTGGCATCCTGCCCAGCGAGCGCCGCGAGCAGGCAAACGAGTACGTCGACATCCCCATCGCAACCGGGCTGGGCCACGCGCGGAACGCGCTCGTCCCACTGAACGGCGACGCGGTCATCGCGCTCGCTGGCGGCGTTGGGACGCTCTCGGAGTTGGGATTTGCCGGCATCTACGACCGGCCCGTCGTCGGCCTCAAAACCCACGCCGTCCCCGCCCTCGAAGACGCCCTCGAGAGCGTTACAACGCCCGAGGCAGCCGTCGACGCCGTCGAAGCCGCCGCTGGAGAGACGTAACATTTTTGATACCACGCCTGAAACCGGCCTCATGTGCACCGCAGAGCCCTCCTCCGCAGCGGATGCGTCGCCGCCCTCGGCGTCACCGCCGGCTGTCTCGACACCGTCGATCGGATTGTGTGGTCGGGCGGCGTCGGCTCCCTCCATCGCCCCGGTGAGATCAGACTCGGCGATCGCGATCCGGCTGACGGCGTCGGCGCCGGCGTGATCTACTCGGATGCGGACGCGACCGACGAGGTCACCGCCACAGCCGATCTGCCGGCGGCCGAGGCGATCACAGACACTGACTGGGAGCGAAACGCCTTGCTGGTCGTCCAGCTCAGCCGACCGGCCGACACGGCGGCGTCGATCGGCTTCGGTCCGGGTGGACCGGAGCGATCAGGGCTGCGTGGGCTGTCCGCCGACGCCGACGCTCGACCGTGGACCGGGGTTCCGGATTCGCTCGCCGACGCCGACAGACTCGAGTACACCCTGGTGCAGGGGTTCGAACGGCCGCGCGCGTTCGTTCCCCGTTCCGCGACGATCACCCTCTCCGGCCCGGATGGACGGACACTCGGGCGCATCGATGCCTGAGTTCCCCCAACGCACCGTCGATTTGATTGGCCCGCGATCGCCTCCTGTCGCTTCTCGTTCGACCACTGTCGACTTCGCAGCTTTTTCGACGTTCCACAGCGTCTAGATGGGTATGAGCGACTTCGATAAGGAAGCCGAGCGCGAGAAACTTCGGGAGAAGTACGAACGCGACAAACAGGAGCGGCAGGCGACCCAGCGGATGAGCGACCTACTGCTCAAGGGCGCGACGATGACGAACTCCCACTGTGGCACCTGTGGCGATCCACTCTTCCAGCAGGACGACACCACGTTCTGTCCGAGTTGTCACGGCAATCCCGACGCCGTTCGGGGAACCGACCTCGAGGCCCAGCCGGCCGAGGAGACGGACGACCAACCGGCGGCCACGGAACTGCCTGCCCACAGCGAAGACCGCGAACCGGCAGCCGAGTCCGGTGTCGCGGACGACGAAGCAGCTGCTAGCGACCGCAATGGCGACGACCAGCCACAACGGCCCGCCGAGACGACGGCGAACGAACGCCACACTCGAGCGACTGACTCGTCCTCGAATGCCGACGCGACGACCGACGCCGCGGGCCGAGACGAGGCCCCATCGCCCGCCGGAGCCCAGCCACAGGCTGACTCGCCGAACCGGAACACCGCAGCGCCCGCGACGGGTGACATGCAATCCGCACGCCGCCCGCCAGCCACCTCCCCGTCCGCCAGCGACGACCTCGAGGCTGCCCACGCCTCGCTCGTGCAGGCCTTAGAGAAGTTCGCGGCCGAGGCGGCCGCCACCGACGACCCTCGATACGCCAAAGAGTGCCTCGAGGCTGCCCGCGAAGCAAGCGAGACGCTCGAGACGCTGCGCTAACCCAATCGAATCCGAGGCTGTGCGCCGACTCAGCCGGTGTAGTCGCTCCCAATAACCTCTCGCATCCGTTCGGCCGTTACTTTTCCGACGCCGTCGGCCGCCTGTAACTCGTCTTCGCTGGCGATCATCACCGCCTCGACGGTACCGAACTCCTCGAGCAGCGACCGGGCCGTGACGGGGCCGATTTCGGCAATCGAGGAGACGACGTACTCCTGTTGTTCGCCGATCGTCTTTGACTGTTTCTCGCCGTGGACCGACACCTCGCGGTTGGCCGTCTCCTGTTCTCGGCCTGCGATTACGGCGAGCAGTTCTTTCGTCTCGTCTTCGCCCTCGGTCCGGAGCACGCTCGCACCGAAATCGACGGCGAGACTCGAGAGCGCGCCCCGAATCGCGTTCGGGTGGATGTCCCGCTGTTCGTAGAGGCCATCTCCCTCGACGACTACGATAGGCCGCGAGTAGTGTCTGGCCATCGCGCCAACCTGCTCGAAGACGGATCGGTCGCCGTCGACCAACGAGTCGACGAAGTCGGCGACGGATTTGCGCTCGACGACGACCCGATCCGACAGGACGTAGTCGCCCACGTCGAGCGTCTCGAGGCGGATCTCGATCTGTTCTCGCTTCGAGAGTTCGCGTGCGATGGTGGCGTCCATCTCGCGCTGGTCGGCGACGATCTCGATCAGGTCGCCCTCAGCGTGGGGCTCGTGGGTCTCGACTGACGTCCCGTCGTCATCACCGTCGTTTTCACTCGGTGTTTTCCCCGCGAAATCCGTCAGTCCGGGCTGTGCCCCAACCCCTTCAGTTCCACTGGAACAGTCGCCGACTGCGTCGGGGTTACCCCCGTTCCCAGCTACTTTCACTTCGCTCTCTCCGTCGAAGTCCGTCAGCGCCTGCTGGGAGTCGTCGAGTTCTTTCTCGAGGTCGTCAGCGACCCCTTTCAGGTCGCGCAGTTCGGACTCCATCTCCTTTTCGCGACGCTGGGAGATCCAGAAGTAGGCCTCGTCGCGGGTGTCCTCGGCCATGAGCACGACGACGCGGCCCTCGGACTGGCGGCCCGTTCGTCCCTTGCGCTGGATCGACCGGATCGCCGTCGGGACGGGTTCATAAAAGAGGACGAGATCGACCTCGGGGACGTCGAGCCCTTCCTCGGCGACCGACGTCGAGACCAACACTTCGAACTCCCCCGCACGGAAGTCATCGAGCACCGCCTGTTGTTGCTTCTGGGTCATTCCATCGGACCCCTCGCGGTCGCCCTGCCCGACGAATCGCTTGGCATCGAAGCTCTCGCTCAAAAACTCCGTCAGCGCTTCTGCAGTGTCGCGAGACTCCGTGAAGATGATGACACGCTCGCCGCCCTCGAGACCCAGTGTCTCGGCCAGCAGCATTCGCGTCTTGCGGTATTTGGGATGCAGTTGGTCGAACGACTCCGCTTTCCGCATCGCCTCGCGGACGCGCGGGTCGGAGACCATCCGTTGGCTGGCCTTCGACGCGCCCGACGAGCGGGCCTGATTGCGCTGGCGGTCGAAGTACCGACAGACTGCCTCGACGCTCTGGGTTTCGACGAGCGTGACTGCCTGGCGGAGCTTCATCACCTCCGCGTGGATGGACATCCCTTTGAACCCCTTCGACTGGTCGTTGTTGATCAGCCCCTGGAGTTCCGCGCGCATCCGGTTCAGATCCTTCTGAGACTGATCCGGTTGGGTCGAACTCGCGACACCCAACTCTTTGAGCTTTTCGAGGCGGTTTTTAATCACGTCGTTCAGTGTATCCCGGATCTCGAGGACCTCATCGGGGAGGTCGATGCGCTCCCACTCGACGTCGGTGTTGTGGGTAAACTTCGAGACGTCGGCGTCGTCTTCAGTCATCACCTCGACGTCCTGGATTCCGAGGTTTTCACAGACCTCGAGGATGGCTTCCTCGTCGCCGCCGGGTGAGGCACTCATGCCCGTCACGAGCGGCTGAGTGGCGTCTCCGTGATAGCGTTCGGCGATGTAGTTGTAGGCGTAGTCGCCGGTTGCGCGGTGGCACTCGTCGAAGGTGATGTGAGAGACGTCGGCCAGCGAGATCCGGCTACCGACGAGGTCGTTTTCGATCACCTGCGGAGTGGCCATCACGACCGTTGCATCGGTCCACAGTTCGGCGCGGTCATCCGGGCTGACGTCGCCGGTGAAGACGACGATCTCCTCGTCGGGGATCTGGAGTGCTTCGCGATAAAAGTCGGCGTGTTGCTGGACGAGCGGTTTCGTCGGCGCGAGCATCAGCGACGTCCCACCCACTTCGTCGAGTCTGCGGGCGGTAACGAGCAGACTGACGGTGGTTTTGCCGAGCCCGGTGGGGAGACAAACGAGCGTGTGGTCGTTCGCCGCAGTGCCGGCGAGTTTCAGCTGGTAGAGTCGACGCTCGAGGAAGTTCGGCTCGAGGAGCGGATGCTCGATCGAGGGCGGTTCCTCGTCCTGTGCTGCCATTGCCAGTGGTTCACCGTCGTCGTGAATAAGGGTTCTCGTACCGCGGTGAAAGTGAAACTGTGCTAGCCCATGGTGTCGGATTCGACCGGTGCTGTCGATTATGGTGGCGGCGCGAGCACTGTCGGCTCGGCGTCGCCACAGCCGTGTCGGTATATCTCGGTGTACGTTCGCTCTCGGTTCGATTGGTCGTCGACCGTTTCGTGTGTGATCTCCTCACTGACTAGATACATGTTGATGGCGACGAGTTCGTCGCCGTGTTCGTCGGCCCACTGTGCACAGAGATGGTCGGCCAGCAAGACCGGAACGTCGTTGTGGAACCCGCCGCGGCGAACGCTGTTCATGTAGAAGCGCTCTCGGTAGGTGTCGTACTGGTTCTGTAACTCGTCGTGGGGTCGCTCGTAGGTCAACGGCCGCTCGTTGTAGGCATCGACAAGTTCGCCGTCTTCGGTTTCGGCTGGGAAGACGTAGTAGCGATCCGTCGTCCGTGGATCGGGTCCGGCGAAGACGCCCCAGCCCATCGGTTGGTCGATCCCGATACTCGAGGCGACCAGCTCGACCTGTGTCACCCCAGTTCGCTCGTCCATCGTCTCCTCGATTGCGCTGTCGACCCGTTCTTCTATCGAGCGCTCACTGTCGCTATCGAGTGCGATCGGGGCCACACTGAACAGCAAGAGACCCATCACGAACAGGATGGTGACGACGATGATCCCGAGGCCGGCAGTGTGTGCGTATGCTCGCACGTTCCTCACACGCTCGCCGCCCAGCCGATAGTTCGGGAACCGCGCTGCATGCACGCTGAGGCTCGGTACTCGAGTGGCCAGCCGCCTGTCGAGCCCGACTCGTCTCGCCACTGTGTTCGCATCCGTCCAGAACTGCCCCTGTAAGAACAGCAAGACGCCAGCGAGTGCAACGTACGGAAACGCACCGATTCGAACCGTGAGCGCGAAGGCTAGATGGCCGCCGACGAACAGTCCGACCAGCAGCATCCGTGGTCGCCCACGCAAGACGAGGAGAAGCCACGAGCCGACGAGCATGTAGAACCAGAGGAGGCCACCGTACTCGAGCAGCGTCGGAAACCCGCGGACGATATCGCCGAGTAGGAACGTCATCTCGTCGAGACCAAACACCAGCGGGGCTGCGTCGCCGCTGGTCCAGACGGCGGACTGGGATTTGATCAGCCCGTTCGAGAAGTACATGAAGACCATCTGCCCCAGAATCAGTGCAGAGGCGACGTTTGCGACGTACGGCCGAGGGTTGTGGCCAGCATGGACGGCGTCGACGGACCAGCGCTCGCCAAGCGGGAGGAAGATCGCCCAGAACAGCAGGAGTCGAAACAGCGTGTCGGCGTAGCTCAACACGAACGGGTTGTGGTGATCCAGCGAGACGACGAACAGAAACGAGAGCACGGTCGCCACTCGTGTCTTGTAGCCGACGATCAACTGGAGCGCGATCAGCCCCTGGAGGATGAATAGGGCCGCGATGACCGTCGAACTCGTCGTTAGATGGTAGACTGAGAGTGCATACTCTGCAGTAAACTCCCGTGCAAGCGAGCGCGGAACGACGCCGTCGTCGGTATAAAAGTACGAGAAGTTCCGCGCACGGAGAAACAGATCAGCGACGATGAGCACGCCGACGAGGACCCGGAAGACAGCCAGCGTTCGGGTGTCGATTCGAACACGCCGTTCGAGAGCGCGTCGGAACCGATGGCTCGACTCGAGGAGGGCGGACTGTGCGGAGGGACGCATCTGCCATTGTGTCTGTGCAGAATTAGTATAGGTTTTGTCATCAGTGTCCCACCCCTACTACGGCTGTCTCCGCGGTGAGCCGACACAGGCCTCCCGCGTCGCTGGCAGCAGCACTATCCGTACCAAGGTCGTACAACTCGTATGGTCGCCGACACGACTCGAGCCAGCCGTCGCTTGCCCGACCGTGGCGACCTCGTTCAGGTCGCCGCGTTCATCGTGGCCATCAACGTGATCGGTGGGCTCCCCGGCATCCTTTCGTCGCCCGACAGTGCGTGGTTCCGGAGCCTCGAGAAGCCGTGGTTTTACCCACCCGAGATCGCGTTTCCGGTCGTCTGGACGGCGCTCTTTACACTGCTCGGCATCGCGCTGTGGCTGGTCTGGCGCAGCGACGCCCCCGGTCGCCGCCTCGCACTTGGACTGTTTGCGGTCCAGATGCTGTTCAACGTCGTGTGGACGCCCGCGTTCTTCACGCTCGAGGCACTGGGTGGTGCGTTCGGGATCATCGTCGTCCTCTGGCTGGGAATCGTCGCCACGATCGCCGCTTTCGCCCGCGTCGATCGCCGTGGGGCGGCGCTGCTCGTGCCGTATCTGGCGTGGGTGACGTTCGCTGCAGTACTCAATTACGAACTCTGGCGGCTGAACGGCTAAAATCTTACAAGAACTCGAGCGCGAGCCAGGCCAGTACCCCGGCATAAATGGGGATCGTCAGGTTGTCGTCGACGATGTAGTCCCCGATACGGAGCTTGATGCCGTCGGCGACGGTCGCGCCGAACGCTGCCGCGACGACGGCCAGCGGTGTCTCGTAGAGAAACGGCGCGGCGATGATCGCTGAGACGACGAACATCGTGACCAGCACTTTCGGGCCTTTGATGAACTTGAGGCTGTCGTCGGAGACGGCCCCACTGATCGGGTCGCCGAGTGCGAGCATCAACATCGCCGGCAGCGCGATTTCGGGCGGAAAGACGAGGACGGCAATCGTCATGCTGAGCATGTAGTAGCCGTAGCCGGCGAACTGGTCCTGTTCGTACTCTCGAGTGAGTTTGTCGTACAGCACCCACTCGAGGCCGACGCGAAGACGGAGGAACTCGAGGCCGATCACGCCCAGCGAGAGGACGACCATCAGGACGCCGAACCGCGCCCACGTCAGTCCGAAATCGAAGTAGTTCGCGAGGAGATAGAGTGCGACCAGTCCCGAGCCACTTGCATGGACCAATCGTCGTTTCAGTTCGTCGGCCATCACCGGAAGCCTCGAAAGAAGCTCCCTTGAGTCCGTCGGTTCGCCGATACACCCTCGGCTGTCCGTTGGCGAGTTGGGATCAGTTGATAGCGCCAGATTCAACGAACAGTTCCGGCCGACAGTGTCGGTGACTAACCGCCTCTCCTGTTCGGCACAGTCACTCCTCGAGCGGTTCGACGACGATGCTGCCGTGGCTCGAGGCGGTCACGTGACAGCCTTCGTAATCAAACGTCACCTCGATATCCGTCTCTCGACTCGAGATCAGGAGGTTGGTGAGTGCTTCGGGGTTGATCGTCTCGAACAGCGGCGGCATGGAAACCGGATCACAGTTCGTGACGGAGCCCACAGCCTCGACGATCGTGACAACGAGCGTTTTGGGGTCGCCGTCGAACCGGGCGTGAAACGTCCCTGTCGTGGGATCGAAGCCGACGGAATCTTCGCCAAATGGGTGCGTTGCGCTGGAATCAGAGTGGGCTGTGTCAGTCATTGGCCTGACTACACGAGACGTTGTACTAAGAGGGAACGCTGACCAGTCAGCGTGCATCCGCGCCGGACTTCTCGAAGAGGTGTCGGAAGACGGTTCGTTGGGCTTTGCGAAGGTGCTGGTTGAGGGTCTGGCGCGTGACGCCGAACCGGTCTGCCAGTTCGCCGCCGGTACTGGTCCGCGGTGTGTCGAAGTAGCCGCCGAAGTAGGCCGAATCGAGCACCGCAAGCTGTCGATCGGTGAGCGCGTCGGCGACGACATCGTACAGGAGGTGTGGCGAGTAGACGAGTTCCTCGGACACCAGTTCGACTTCGGGGTGGAACTCCCGAATCCCGTCTGCAGCTAGCCGTGGATCGACGTCACCTGGCAGCTCGCCGAGGAATCTGACCTCCTCCGGCGTGACGATGACGGCGCGGGCGCGGCCGCCAAGGGTTGGAAACACGTGGGACACCGTCGTCGACTCGGCGTGGGCTTCGATGCGGCTGTAGCCGTCGATCGAACTGAGCAACCGCGCGTCAAGATAGTGGGGAACCTCTTCGACGGCGGTGACGAAGTCACTCGCGGAGAGATCATCCGTTCCCATGTACTGGACGGTCGTCCCGTCCGGCAGCGGGACGACGGAATCGACCTCGATTCGCGTTTCGTCGCCGTTGACGCGAAGGGTGGGCGGGACCGCAGATCGATCCGTACAGAACTCGAGCAGGCGCACGTGATTGCTGGTCAGCCGCTCTTCGCGCCGTTTCAATGCGGTCACGTCCTCGAACGAGACGACGACGTACTCGACCGCACCCCCGTCGTCCAGGATGGGTGACGAACTGCTCGAAAGCCATCGCTCGGAGCCGTCCGGTAGCTCGATCCAGTGCTCGAACCCGTACTCGGGCTCCCCGGTTTCAAAGACACGCATGACGGGGTTTTCGTCCACGGAGATAGGCGTTCCGTCGTCCCGGTAGAGATTCCAGTCGGCGATATTGCATGCGCCGCTGGTAAGCGCGTCACACGTGAGGCCAAGCGTCTGCGCTGCCCGCTTGTTCCCAAAGGAGATCGCTCCTGTCGTGTCGACGACGACGGTACTGATCGGACTCACGTCGAACATGCGCCGCGCGAGGTCTTCGGGCGGCGCGTGTTCGAGCGTAGCATTCCGTCGATCGGTCGCTCTGTCGTCACGCTCACCTGATTGGGGTTCCGTCATCGTTTCACTGTTCGTTGGAACTGTCGACGGTCCCCTCGAGCCGGTCGTTGTTCATACAGCTGATAGGCCGCCACCAAATAAATGTGTTACACAGGTTATAAATCGGAACGGTCGCGGCTGCTCAGGGGACACGCGGCCGACTTGGCTCGTCACGTCTTCGCCGTCTACCGACGATGCGACGCCGGAAAGATGTGTTCTGGGAGGTACGCGGACACGGTCCAGTTCGGGTCGTTGACGATCTGATTAGGTTTGAGGTCGACGGCAACCGAACACAGCATGTAAGCCTCGGTTCGGGTGAGGCCACGCTCGTCGTGGAGGTGATCGATCATGTGCCGGATGGCCATCCGGCTTGCATCCATGAGATCGTCTGCAATGCCCGTCGTTCCGTACATCCGCTCGTCCCGGCCAGTCGAAGTGAACGGCCCCGTGGTTTCGAACTGCGGCCCGTCGATCGAGCGGCCCGATCGCACGTCGAACCGGCACGTGATAGAGAGTGGTGCTTCGATGCCGGTCCCACAGACCTCGCCGTCGCCCTGTGCAGCGTGGCCGTCGCCGATACTGAACAGCCCGCCGTCGACTGCGACGGGGAGAGACAGTGTCGATCCCGCCGTGAGCTGTTTGATATCCATGTTCCCCCCGACCGATCGAGGCGGGAACGTGCTGTGTGCACCGCCTTCGGCGGGCGCAACGCCGACCACGCCGGGGAACGGATCGATCGGGATCTCGATTCCGTCGACGAAGTGAGCGATGCCGTCCTCGAGGTCCCAGACGTGTAGTGCCGGCTCCGGGAACTCCTCGGCCAGAAGGCCGAGCTCCATCTCTCCCGGGAGCACCAGTGTACACCCCCAGCCGTCGTGATCGATCTCGAGGAGATCAACCTGGAGAACATCACCTGGACGAGCGCCCTCGACCGCGATGGGGCCGGTTAGCGGGTGGATGGGATCGATATCGAGCGTGGCGAGGTCCGCAACCGTCGCGTCGGGACCGAGTTGCCCGTTTGTGGCGTCTCGACACTCGAAGCGAACGACGTCGCCTGGTTCGACTGTACACACCGGCTCGAGTTCGTTATCCCACGCGCTGTGAACAGCGTCGTCGGCGCGTACCCGGTGATCTACCGCGTTGTTCTCGCTAGCCATTTGAACGCACGCTACGCGGCCAGTAAATAAAACAATCGCCCCGAAACGGCACCGGTGTCGGTCGTGCTGGCGTTACAGATCCTCGAACTCGCGGTCGCCGTCGCGGATCGCCGCCAGCGTCTCCGCGAGTTCGTCGACAGGAAGGCGCGTCTGGTCGGTCGAGTCCCGTTCGCGGACCGTGACGGTCGTCTCGTCGGCCTCGACGGTTTCGTAGTCGACCGTCACACAGAACGGCGTGCCGACCTCGTCCTGCCGACGGTAGCGTCGGCCGATGTTACCCGAATCGTCGTAGGTAACTGAGAGGCCGGCCTCGCGAAGGTCGTCGACGATGTCGTCGGCCTGGGCCTCGAGTTCTGCGTCGTTCTGGAGCGGGAAGACGCCGACGAACGTCGGGGCAACTTCGGGCTCGAGCTCGAGATAGGTTCGCTCTTCGCCGTCGACCTCGTCTTCCTGATAGGCGTGGTGGAGGACGGTGTAGACGAGTCGGTCGACACCGAAGGAGGGTTCGACGACGTGGGGGATGATGTGCTCACCGGATTCGGTCTGTGCTTCGACCGCGAAGCCGGTTTTCTCGACGGGAATCTCGTGGGTCTCGCCCTCGAGTTCGAATGCGACCGTCTCGCCCTCGAACGCCGCTCGATCGCGGCCCGCAAGGGACTCGAGTTCTTCCACGACTGCCCCTGCGTCGCCGCCGAACTCGGGACCGAGATAGCTCATATCGGGGTCGACGGTGGCTCGCTCGACCGTTTTGGGCTCGTCGTACTGCTTGAACACGGTAAAGCGGTCGCCGGAGTGCTCGCTGTGTTTCGAGAGGTCGTAGTCGCCACGGTAGGCGAAGCCGGCCATCTCGATCCAGTTGCCGTCGATCTCGCTCTCGGCGTCCCAGCAGTCACTCGCGTAGTGGGCGCGTTCGCCCGAGAGATGCTGGCGGAAACGGAACCGATCCATGTCGACGCCGACGGCGTCGTACCACGGTTTGGCGACGCCGAGGAAGTAGGCGACCCACGGGCTGGCGATCACGTCGTTGTCGACGGCCTCGCCGATCGTCGTCTCGATCTCGTCGCCGTCCTCGTCGTTCTGCTCGGTTGCCGGGTAGAGCGTCACCTCGACGTCTTCGACCGCCGACAGATCGGGTTCGTCCTCTTCGGGATCGATGAAGTACTCGAGTTCGGCCTGGGTAAACTCACGGGTGCGGATGATCGATCGCCGTGGGCTGATCTCGTTACGGTAGGCCCGGCCGATCTGGGTGACACCGAAGGGAAGCTGGTTGCGGGCGTACTCTTTGAGCCGTGGGAACTCGACGAAGATGCCCTGTGCCGTCTCGGGCCGTAAGTAGCCCGGCTGGGAGTCACCGGGGCCGATGTTGGTCGCGAACATGAGGTTGAAGTCCTCGACGGCGACGTCAGCGAGGCCAGCACCGCACTCGGGACAGGCGAGTTCGTACTCGGCGATGACCTCCTCGACCTCGGGAATAGGGAGACTCTCTGCGTCCTCGTACATCGTGTTGTCCTCGACGAGGTGGTCCGCGCGGCTGCTCGTCCCACACTCGGGACACTCGATCAGCATGTCGTCGAACCCCTCGAGGTGGCCCGAGGCTTCGAAGACGGGTTCGGGCATGATCGTCGGCGCGTCGATCTCCATGTTGCCTTCGGCGAGTGCAAAGCGGTCGCGCCAGGCGTCTTCGACGTTGCCCTTTAACGCTGCACCCTGTGGCCCGAACGTATAGAAGCCGCCGACGCTGCCGTAGGAGCCCGACGACTGGAAGAAGTAGCCGCGGCGTTTGGCCAGTTCGACGAGCTTCTCGCTCGTGTGGTCGGCTGTCGATTCGTCTGCATCCGCCTGTTGGTGTTCACTCATACAAAGCCTCCAGCAGATCGATGTCTCGGACGATGCCGACGAGCTGTTCGCCGGTGAGCATCGGGATCTGTTCGATGTCGTTGCTGATCATGCGCTGTGCGGCCTCCTGAACGGACGTCTGAGCCGAAACCGTCACCACGTCGTCGGTCATGAAATCGCTGACAGGACCAGTCGGAAGCTCGATGTCCCGCGTCGGGAGATAGCGGCTGCCGACGGCTTTGATGCCCTCCCAGGACCACTCCGAGTCCTGATCCGGGAAGTTGTCGCCCGTCGACTCCTCGCCTTCGACGATGCGGGCAACGTCGATGATGTCGACTTCGGTGAGGACGCCGCTCATCCGTCCGTCGTCGGACAGCGCGATGGTGTAAGGCACGTTCGCGTAGTAGAGTTCGCGCTCGGCGACCGGCAGCGGTGCGCCTTCGTAGGTCGTGTTCACGTTCTCGCTCGCGTAGTCCTCGAGGACTCCATCAGTCTCCTGGTCGCCCGCCGCGATCGCGTGAATCACGTCCGTCACCGTCACGATCCCCTCGAACTCGCCGTCGACGACTGGCACGCGCCGCGCCCCTTCTTCGACCATCGTCCGCGCGACGTCCTCGAGCGACGTCTCGGCCGTCGTCGTCGGCACGTCGTCCATGAGCATGACGAGCTGGTCCTCGTCAGGCTGTTCGATCAGCGCGTCTCGAGAGACGAGTCCTCGGTACTCCAGGCCGTCGTCGGTCGATTTAATGACCGGAACGGAGGAGAACGACTGCTCTTGGAGATACTCGAGGACGTCCGAGCGAGTGCCCGGCAGTTCGACGGTAACCACGTCCTCGCGCGGCGTCATCGCGTCGGCTACGTTCATGTCCTCAGGGTACGGCCAAAATAAGTATAAACCCAATGTTTCGTGCGCCCACGACGGCCGTCCGCCAATCAGTTGTTTCAACGGACAGTTGTCCGGAGCCGATGATCGGGATCGTACCAACTGAAACGACGCACTGATCGCACAGCTGCCGTGCGATGTATTGTGCAGTGACGTCCAGTCTACTCTAGCGTCTAGGTTCCCTCCCGGTGACCTCACGGTGCGTGTCACTCATTTCAATTCGGACTATAATTCGACGAGTTTATATGTGGGTGGGTGTCACTAACATACATGGTGGCAGAACCCCACACCGTGACGTCCGACACCGTCGTCGGTTCGATCGACTCGAGTGACTCGAGTGCGGAATACGTCATCGCAGACATCTCGGCCGACGGGGCGTGGCTTTCGATGCAGGCGGATGACGCGCCGACGCTTCCAGCGTGGCGATAAGTGGGGTGTACTCAGAGAGTAGCGACTGATTTTTGCAGGGCCAGCCGATCAGCAGCGGCCAATTCCGAGCCGGGAGAATGTGAACGCCTCCGGCGGGACACGCGGCGCTTGCCGTGCTCGAGTTGTGCGTCCGGGCGGCGATTCGTGACTATCTTCGTGTCGTGACCGTCGGCTCGAGCGCGGGTGGGGCGATATCCCAGCGATCCGCAGTGACGCCGTCGACGCCGAGTTCGTGGAGGGTGCGGATGTCGTCGACCGTCCGCGCGGCCTTCCAGGCGATGACGTTCAGATCGTGTTCGCGCGCGTTGTGGACGATATCCGTCTCGACACAGAGGTCGTAGTGGGGAAAGACGTGCGTGCAGTCGTACTCGAGGGCTCGCGAGAGGTTGGCCCCGGGCTCCTCGCCGAAGAGCAGCCCGTTTGGGACGTCGAGACAGGCCGCCTCGATTTCCGCGATCGCCTCGGGGAGAAACGACGAGACGCGGACGTCCGCGCCGGCCGCCATCGCCAACTGCAACGTATCCGCCGCGATCTCTCGCTCTTTCAGTTCGAGTTGGACGGTGACGTCGTCCGGAACGGCCTGCAACACCGCCTCGAGGCGCGGAATCGACTCATCCGACTCGAGGACGGTGAACTCACGAAGCTCGGACCACGGCGTCTCCGCGACTCGCCGGTCGTCGTCGGCGACGCGGGCTAAGGTTTCGTCGTGTACGACGACCAGTTCACCCGATCCACAGCGCCGCACGTCCACCTCGACGGCGGGCAGGCGGCGGGCGGCTTCGCGGATTGCGAGGAGTGTGTTCTCCGGAACCTGCGCTGCACAGCCACGATGGCCGATAATCTCCATCTACCGAGACCGCGGGAGTCAGACCCCATCAACATTTTCTTTTTCACGTGCTATATCGGTCAACCGTACAGAATCTACTGTTCTTTGTACTGTTCTGTGCACCGACAATCGGTAGCGAGTCCCCGTCGGGAGAGCCCTCACGCAATTCGTCAATCAAGCACACTGGATCCGCTCGGACGCAAGCCACGCTCGAGCCCGCTCGAGGTCTGCTGGACGGTTGACCTCGACGTGACGGGTGTCCGGGATCAACAGCGGCTGTGTCGGCGTCTGTGGGTAAACATAGGGGTACCACTCCCCGAGTCGGTCGCGGAGGATATCCATCGCCGCCGACCGGTGCTCGCGGCTCACGATGCCGAAGCCGGCGTGCTGGTGACCCTCGATGAGTCCGTACGCCGTCACACGTCCCGACTCGTCCCAGCGGATCGCGGTCGCTTCGTGCTGGAGACCGGGAATACAGCCGACGAGGTTGAGCCGGCCTCTGAGCGCGTCGAACTGCTCGGCCAACCGCTCGAGTTCGCGTTCGTCGACGAGGATGTCGCCGTTTATGACCAGGACGTCGTCGTCGATCCGTCTGAGTGCGAGGAGCAACGATGCGGCGTTTTCGTACCGCTCCCAGTCCTTGAGGACGATCGGATCGTCAGGATCGTACCGCTCGAGAACCGTGTCGTGACGATAGCCGAGGACGATACTCGTGCCGTCGACGTGTGGATCGAGTAAGCTGCGCTGGCGGTCGTACAGCGTCCGCCCGTCGAACTCGAGGAAGGCTTTCGGGACGTCGTTGGTGTGATGTCCCATCCGTTTACCCTCGCCTGCGGCCAAGATCACGCCGCGCATCGCATCACCTCCTCGGCGGCGCGTTCGCCCGCTCGGCCGTCCATCGGGATGCCGAGGTCTGCGAGCCACGCCTCGCGTCGGCGTGCGACGGCCTCGGGTTCGCCGTCGTGATAGAGGTCGTCGACGAGTTCGATCTCGAGTGTGTCCGTCGTCGCACCAATCTGTGGCACCTCACGATCCAGCGCGTCGATGTCGGTCAACTGGATCAGCGGCCGGCCCGTGTGGAGCCACTCGGTGATCGATCCCGAGTAGTCCGAGATGAGTACGTCCGAGCGGTGCATGCTTTCGGCGGGCGTCGCGGCCGTATCGAAGACGACGTTCGGGAGCTCCGCAATCCGGTCGCGACAGGCTTGCGTGACGGCCAGTCCCGGCCCCTCGCGTCTGTCGGTTGGATGGGGTCGAAAGCACAGTTCGTACTCGGTGTCGGCGAAACACTCGAGCACCGAGCGGGCCGTGTTCGCGTACGCGCCCTGACCGACCATGTAGTTGGTCGGCGCGTAGAGTACTCGCCGTTCGCGAGGCGGTGGCGAATCGACCAACACGTCGGCTTCCGGGATGCCGACGACGCTGACGCGCGCGTCCGGCGGGGCAGCCTCCCGGTATGCCCGTGCCCACCGCTCGCCGGGTGCGAGTGCGGCGCTGACGTGCGCTAAGATGGTCGTCGCCGTCACTGATCTCTCGCCGCGACCGATCGACGCGCCGTGGCGCACGTGGACGAGCGGGTACTCCTCGTAGAACGTGAAGCGCTCGAGGCCGAACCGGTGGTTGTAGACGACGACGTCGGGGTCGATCGTCCGGACATTCTCGTCAACCGAACCGGGATCGTCCACCTCGATTTCGTCGATGCGGTCGCTACAGCCGCGGGCGTCTGCTCGAACCGGGATGTACGCCGACTCGTCATCGACGTGGCGGTCGATCGCCTCGAACGTCTTTCGCATGAACGGTCGCTCGATCGCGTACAGTATCGTTGCCATCGTGTGAGTCCTCGCTTGCGCCTTGGATCCTCAAGTGACAGTCGTCCCGTCCTCGAGACATCGCTGACAGGCTGGCAGGTCGAAACCATCGGCGCCAGACAGGCGACCACCGCGACAGTTGCCGATCGACGTAATCGGGTGATCGCACTCGACACCGGCCCGCCGTTCGGCCACGGAGCGCTGCTCTCCCGACGTGCCGACGAACACCGTGGCGGATCGGATGGTCGGCCGCTGAAACCAGCCCCGTGTCGTCTTCGATTAAACGATGGTCCGGTCTATCCCGACGAGCACTATAATAGTTGTAGCTTGCAGGGGTTGGATGTCGTGATTGTCTACTGAAAACGCATTTCTCTGGTTAAATCACACATCAGTACGTCAGTTCCCGGGAGCTCGGTCGGTGTCGAACGCGGCCGTGTTTGCCACGCCTCGAGTGCGACGATGTCGTCAGTACGACATCCGGACCCACTGCACTGTACAGTCCGACGGGTCTTCGATACCGGTACTCGAGGACTGCGTGACTCCCGCGTCGCCACTGGTGCGTAAAAATCGCCAGCCGAGGGCTGGCATTGGAGCCCCCCTCTCCGTTTGGAAATGAAACAACGGGTAGGGGTAGTAGAGACCGGTGACGTTGGGATGATCTCTTGTCGACGGGGCGATGTGATGATGTCTCAGAGCCGGACACCGTCGGCAACGACAGTGGTCCGTCCCCGCCAGATAGACTACGTACCCAACACTGGTTAACTATAGAGCCGATAACCAGTTTCGCTCGAGTCAACTGACACCCACGCCGCCGTTTTTGTGGCATCTACTGCCGTTTTCCCCTCGCTTGGCCGTCCGATTCGCTCACAAAAGCGTCGTTACGACGGTGTACGTGGCTGAAAAGAGTAGAAACCAGAAAATCGATCTGACGAGGATTTTGCTGTAGCTGTCTTTGATCGGTGCGTTCTCGTGAAACCGTTGTTCAGCGCGCAACAGCGCTCGAATCAGCCCGCCGCTCGGTTTTGAATCACTCATCTGTCGTCCGCCTATTAGTCGCTATGGGGTCGTAACCACTGCGAAGTTCCGCGCTGCTTAGCGGAGACGCGCCGGCTCACGGCGCGACGCGAAAGCTATGTCAATCGCAATCGCGTGGCATGTCTGTCGCGGGTAACCTTCTTACAGTGGGCCGACACACACTCTCGTATGAGTACGATCTTCACTCAGATTGTCGAGGGAGAGATCCCCGCACGGGTCGTGTACGAAGACGAGACGACGATTGCGTTCCTCGATGCTAACCCACTGGCACCGGGACACACGCTGGTCATCCCGAAAGAGGAGTACGAGCGAGTGAACGACGTCCCTGACGATGTCGCCACCGACCTCTATGCGACCATCCACCAGCTGATCCCCGCTGTCGAGGAGAGCGTCGACGCCGACGCCTCGACCGTCGCGTTCAACAACGGCGAGGCGGCCGGACAGGAAGTGCCACACGTCCACTGCCACATCGTCCCCCGCTTCGAAGGTGACGGCGCTGGCCCCATTCACAGCATTTTCAGCGACGCCGGCTCGTTCAACGTCGACGACCTGGATCAGATCACCGAGGACCTCTCGGACGACGAACTCGACGAGATCGCGGCAGATATCGAGTCTCGAGCCTAACTGGTGGGACTCGAGTCGGTCGGTCGACGCCTCGTCGTGACGTTTTTCTTGCTCGCGCGTGAGCCTCGCGTATGATCGCCGACTTCGTCGCCCGGTTGCGAGCGGTTCCCATCGCTGCGGTGCTCGAACTCGGGAGCCTCCTCGTCTGTGTGCTGTTGTTCGTCGGGACGCTCGGGTTGCTCTCGAGTGGCCCGCCGACCGGCCGGGGCGACCCGTGGCTCGCGCTTATCGGGCTTGGAGCCGCGTTCGTTGTCTTCTGGACGGTGCTGGTGCCGCTGTACGAACGGTCGCTGTGATTGTCAGATGAGCGTCCCGATGAGCAGGTCGCCGTACACCAGCGCGATCGCCAGCCCGACGAACACGGGCACGAGAAACGGCGCACCCGGCGAGATCCAGACGGTGTCTTTCTCTGCGAGGACCTCGAGACCCTCCCGAAGCTCTTCGGGCGTGGTGCCGTAGGCTGTCCCTTCGATATCTGCGAGGAACGCCTCGGCTCCCCACGGATCGTCGGTGGCGGCCGTCAGATCAGAGTTGTCAGCCTCGAGTGTCGCCCCACCATCGCTACGAACGGTGGCGGTGACGGCCCCGTCGGTTGGCGGATTCGGCTCGGCTGGCAGGGTTGCGGGATCACGATACCGATCAGGGTGGGTGCGAACGTCGGCCAGCGAGAGGCCCCGCCAGCGCAGATACATCCGCAGGGCGTCGAGGTCGAGCCCGCCTCGAGAACGGCCCTCGAGTGTCTCGAGGAGTCGGCCGTGCGTTTCGGGCACATCGTCCCACGAGATTGGCCAGCCGATGACCATTACGGGCGTGATGCGGCCAGCAGCGGCGTTACGAATCGTGAGGACGATCGGAATGGCCATTCCGACGACGACGGCGTTCGTCAGCACCGTAAACGAGAACGTCCCGATGGGGGTGGTCGTCATCGGCAGGGTCCACGAGCCGACCGTATACTGTGGGAAGGTCGGAAACAGGAGCGCGAGTACGAGCAACGCCTTCGCGTCGGCGCCGCCGAACCCCCCGAACCACCAGAACAGGTACGCGATGGGGACGACGAAGCCGAGACTCACCGCCGTCGGGATGAGAAACTCGTGACTCCAAGCGAAGCCACCCGCGTCCCAGGCGAGTCGCCCCTCCCAGACGAGAGCGATGAGCCCCAGCAGTGCCAGTGGAATCCAGACGCCACTCGAGACCCGTCTGGTCTTGATATCTCGAACCGCAACCCAGGCGAAGACGGGGACGGCGACGAGTCGCAGCAGATCCGGTCCCGTCGCCGACGCGCCTACGAATGTCACAGGCGTCTCTCTCGAGCGCGGCGGCGTTATTGTTTCGACCTCGACGGCAGCCTGTCTCGAGCGCGTCGCCACCGTTCACGGAACTCGAGGAGTGCCGTGGCTACCTGACGGCTGCAATAAAAAATGTGATCTGGATTGCGTCGTTTAAATGACGCGGTTCTGCAGGTAGTCGAGGTGCTTTGCGTTGTAAACGATCTGCACTTCATCGGTCTCTGCGGAACCGATGCAGGTCAGACGGACGTTTTTGTCCTCGACTTCCTCGTCCGAGAGGATCTGCTGCATGTCCATCTCGATCTCGCCTTCGTAGACGATCGCGGCACAGTTCGCACAGGCACCTGCACGGCAGGAGAACGGCCAGTCGTAGCCCTGGGCCTCGGCGGCCTCCAGGATGTACTCGCCTTCGGCGACTTCGAGGCTGTCGTAGTCCTCGGTGTCGAGGCCAGCGTCAGCAGCCTTCTCGAAGAGGTCGTCGTCGTCCATTTCCCAGCCCTGGTCGTCCAGTACTTCGTAGTTAAGGTATTCTACCGTGGGCATCACTCCCCGGTTCGAGTCCCGTACTGGTATAGCTTGCTGTTCGGTCCTAAATTGACTTTCAGGTGAAATTGGTATATCTAAACCATTGAACGTCGTCGTTTGCCGAACAAGAGCGCGAAAAAAGGTAGGAAAAATGGAAATACCAGCACAAATGTGCACGGCAACCGCCTTGATCGATGTTTCGACAGCGGTGGCAACCATCGTCCGTGGCGGGGTCGATGAGCAGTGCGAGCGACCTCGAGTGTGACTCGGCGCTTGCGGTCGATTCAGAAGCCGAATATCGGGACGAACCGGAAGGTGAGAAAGGCACCGACCGTCGAGAGGATCGGAACAACGTTTTGCATCAGAACGACTCGAGCCGTCGTCGAGGGATCGAAGAGGTCGGAGGCCTGCGGGATGTCTTGTGGTTCTTCCTCACCGATTCTGGGTGAGCGTTCGCCCTCCTCTTCGGCGGTCAAGGCGCCGACGGAGACTCTGGTTTCTTCGCCGGCTTTGGCTTCCGACAGCGTCGTCGTCCGGGTTGCTCGTCCCCAGCCCAGCCCGATGATGCTCATCGTCGCGATGACGACGAAACTCGCGGGAATACCGATCCACGAGAGCCCGATAACGATCCCAGAACTGATGACGGCGACGACGATCGCCGCGGTCAGCGGGAGGTTCGTGATGTCGTTCCCGAGTGTATCGAGTGTCCGACGGGCGATCGTGAAACAGCCGATCGTAACGGCCACAGAGCCGATCAGGATCAGGGGAATCATGTCGATATCACCGGTGCCGTAGATCGGAGCGATGGCGTTGGCGATGTTGCTTGTCCCCGACGAAAAGGCCATCAGACAGCCGATCCCGATGACGACGAGCGCACCCGAAATCTCGCGCCGATCGGCGTTCTCGCCAAACTGGAGTCGCGGAACGAGGCCCGAGCGGTCGATCGTGACCATCTCGCGTCCCTCTCGGTTGCCCTCGATGGCGACCCACGCGTTGATTCGCGGGTAAAAGTAACGGCCGACGATGCCGGCCACCCAGAAGCCGATGATCGGGGCCACGATCCACCAGATGACGATCTCGCCCAAGATTGCGAGATTGAGCTCACCGGTCGCGAGGCCGAGTGCGGCGATCGCCCCCACCGCCGTCATCGAGGTCGAGGCGGGGACTCCGGCGTAGTTGCCCACGAACAGCGCGCCGCCGATGAAAAAGAGGACGGCGACGTTCGAACGCATCGTGAAGATGTCGGTGTCGGTGACGAGTTCACGGCCGAGCGTGTCGACGACCTGCGGACCGATGGTGATCGCACCGAGGAAGAAAAAGATCGACATCAGTGCTGCGGCCATCAGTTTCGTGATCACGTTGGCACCAACGGCCGGCCCGAACGCGGGTCCAGTTGTTGCGCCGCCGATATTGTAGCCAACGAACACCGCAACGAGAAGCCCCACAATAAGCAGTACTTCTGTCACACCACTACGCACATCCTCAATCCGTAAAAACGCGCCTATTTGTGGCGACGACTGCCGACCGAGTTCGGTTCGGTCGTCGCTCGAGTTCCTCGCCGTCTCTTCGGGATCGTCACGGAGACGTGTCCGCCGGACGGGCGTCCACGAGAGGGCTCGATCCTAAATGACTTCAACAGTCACACCCTGGATTACAGTATCATGTACTCCGACTGGAAACTCGTCTCGAGAAACTGTCAGGGGCGAACTGGAACGACACGCCAGTGCGCCGGAACTGACCCTGTCGATGAACACGTACAAACCGTCCAATCTGCGCGTTTCGGTGGCGGTCATCCGTGCTGAACCCGGTCCGGGTCGACGCAGCCGTCGACATCGCGTATGGGGCGTTGATCGCCCTCTCGATCGTGCTCATTATGATGGTCGGAACGAACGTCGGGATCGCGTTCGGGATCGGTGTGTTCGCCTCGTACGTCATCCACGTCGTCTGGAAGATGGCGCGCTTCGATCCCGACTGGATGACCAAGGCCGTCCAGGAATCGGTCGAGGAAAGCATGGACGAAACAGTCGAGAAGACGGTCGGCGAAACCGTTGAAAAGAGCGTTGGAGAGACGGTCGAGAAGAAAGTCGGCGAAACGGTCGAAAAGAGCGTTGGGGAGACAGTCGAAGAGAAGGTCGGCGAAACGGTCGAAAAGAGCGTGGGCGAAACGGTCGAAGAGAAGGTCGGCGAAACCGTCGAGGAGAGCGTCAGCGAGACGGTCGAGAAGACAGTCGGCGAGACAGTCGAGGAAAGCGTTGGGGAGACGGTCGAGAAGACGGTCGGCGAGACAGTCGAGGAAAGCGTTGGGGAGACGGTCGAAGAGAAGGTCGGCGAAACCGTCGAGGAGACGGTCAGCGAGACAGTCGAAAAGAAGGTCGGCGAAACCGTCGAAGAGGCCGTCGAGCGAACCGTTGGCAAACACCTCGACGAAATGCAAGCCGAAGTCGAAGCCGTCGACGAGCGGATCGATCGCCGTCCTCGAGAGGACGAAGTCGAGGAGTTAATTGACCGATCTGCTGACAACGAGCAAGCGGAACGAACCGACGACGAGAAGACCGAGCGCACCGACGACAGCTGAGACAGTCTGCTGTACCGGTGGCCCGCAGAGCGGGGCGCGGGTACACTGGCACTGACTGACCCCAGTCCGCGTGAGTGATTATAGTCCCGGTAGCATCAGTCCAATGTGGTGTCACCGTCCCGATACCGTTCGACAATCCACTGTTCTTTCACGGCATCGGTCATCGAACGACCACGACCGGAGTCGGCGACTGATGGACGACCTTCTTGGCGACGTTGCCGACGTAGAGGTTATCTGCGACGGTTCCGCCATGGCTCCCGACCACAACCGTATCGTAGTCGTCAGCTCGGTTGACGATCGCTCGGACGGGATGTCCGAGTTCGATGATGGTCTCGAGGTCCGCGTCGCCCTCAGCGTCGGCGACGAGTTCACGTGCACGCTCGAACGTCGACGCTGCAAGGTCCTGTGCGGCCTCCTCGAAGTCCTCGGCAAGTGCGAGGCCCGACGCCTCTCCCCACAGCGGAGACGGCTCGCCGACGACGCGCAGGACGGTTATCTCGGCTGTTGGATAGGCCTCGAGGGCGTACTCGAGGGCGTGTTCGCTCATTTCGGAGCCGTCCATCGGAACGAGAACGCGTGAAATCATACGGTAGTTACGACATCGGCGTGAATAAACGCGGTGGACTCTCAGACGAACGGGACTGCAATGAAGAACCCGTAGGCGAGCAACGTCGACATCGACGGGCCGATGATCCACATCGAGACGTACTTCATGATCGCTCGCGGGTTAAAGAGGTTATCGGCACTCAGAGCCTCATCGGACTCTTCCTCGCCGATCTGTGTGATTGGCGCGTCCGGTTCTGCCTTCAGTGCCCCCATCGTCATCTCCGTGTCGACGTCCCCACGAACGGCCTCTCGAGCCGTCACGGGACGGGTCGCTCGTCCCCAGCCCAGGCCGACGATCGTCATCACCGATGCCATCACGAGACTGATCGGAATGCCGGCCCACGAGAGTGCGGTCGTGATCGTCGAGGCGGTGATCATGACGATCAGTGCTGCCAGCAGCGGGATATCGCTGAGTTCGCTGCCAACGGACTCCATCGTCCGTCGAGCGATGGTAAAGCCGCCGAGCCCGATCGCGACCGTCGCGACGATGATGGCGGTGTTGATCTCGAGTGCGCCGCTGCTGACCAGCGGGGCGACCGCGTTCGGGACGTTGCTCGCACCGGCGCTAAACGCCATGTAACAGCCGATGACAAGGACGGTTACCGTCCCGCCGAGTTCCTGGTACGTGGTGTTCGGTCCGAGCGCCGGTTTCGGAACTGAGCCGCTGCGATCCAGCCCGAGCAACGGGCCCTCCGAGGCACTGATCTCGAACCGGCGGTTGAGTTCGGGATAAATATACCGTCCGACGGTCGCACCGATCCAGAGCGCGAGGATCGGGGTGACGATCCACCACGAGACGATCCACCCGATTGTCTCGAAGTTGAGCGTGTCCGTCGCCAGTCCCAGTCCCGCGATCGCCCCAACAGTCGTCATCGACGTCGGGACGGGGACGCCGAAGACGTTCGCGATGAGAATTCCCATCCCGATGAAAAAGAGGACGGCGACGCCAGCCGCAAGCGAGATTTCGATCGCGATGATGTCGCCGCTGAGGGTATCCATCACATTCCGGCCAACGGTCCAGCCGCCGAGAAAGACGAAGAACGTCATCAGTGCGGCGGCCGTGGCTTTTCCAAGGAGACCGGCCCCCACGGCTGGTCCCCACGCGATCCCGGTCGATGACCCGCCGATATTGAAGCCAACGAAAATCGACGCAATAACTCCGACGAGTAGAACGGTTTCGACCATTATTGAAAGATATGGGTGTAATTGTAAAATAAGTACTGGAATGCTTTGATACGTTCCTTAGATTATATGTGTATTATGGAATGTGAGCAGACAGATGTTGCTGTTTTTGTTCGGCTGCTTCTGTTTACTATCGCCCATCTTACACACCCCAAAAGAACGCGATCCCAAGCACGGTCACGACTGAGAGCAGCAACTGCAGCGGCGCGCCGACACGGAAGTAGTCGCTAAAGCGGTAGCCGCCGGGGCCGTAGACGAATAGATTCGTCTGGTAGCCGATCGGGCCCAGAAACGAGGTGCTCGCGGCGAACATGACCGCGAAGACGAACGCGAGCGGGTTTGCACCGATCCCCACCGCTGCGGCCGCTGCAACCGGAATCAGCAAGACGACGCTCGCATTGTTGCTGATCATCTCCGTGATCAGCCCTGTTATGATGTAGAACACCCACAACACGACGAGCGTCGGGAGGAACCCGGCTGTCGAAACGACCAGAAACGCGAGGTAGGCTGCCGCACCGGACTGTTCCAGTGCAATCCCGAGCGGGATCACACCCGCTAACAGGAAAATGATGTCCCACTCGACGGCATCGTACAACTCGTTCGGCTCGAGGACGCCACTGACGACCATCGCAACGACACCGGCAAGCGCCGAGAGCAAGATCGGATAGATATCCAACGCGGCGACCGCGACGACGCCGATCATGATGGCGACGGCGATTGGCGCTTTATCGGCCCGGTACTCGGGCAGAGATGGCTCGCGGGCGACGATCACGTCGTCGCGCCGCGAGAGTCGATCGAGCGTATCCGGCGGGGCCTGAACGAGGAGGGTGTCGCCGACGTCGAGTCGCCTGTCGATGATGCGGTCGCTGACAAGCGACCCGTGGTGGCGCAGGCCGAGGACGGCAGCGTTGAACTCCTCGCGAAACGCTTCGGGATCGAGTCGCTCGCCGACCAGTCGAGAGTCGAGCGAGACGACCAGTTCCGTGATGATCCCCGCCTCATCGTCGGTCGATAGCTCTGCGTCGGACTGGGGGTTGCCGACCAGTTCGACGCCCGTGGTGCCCTCGAGCATCGTAATCGCATCCCTGTTCGTCCGGATGACGAGAACGTCGCCCTCGCGTAGTCGTGTCTCTTGGCGTGGGGCGACCGATTGATCCCGATCGTGGACGACCTGTACGACGTCGATTTCGGGGCCGAGGCGTTCGGTTACAGCTCCGACCCTCGAGTCGACGTGCGGTGACCCTGGAACGACGGCGACTTCGACGATGTAGTCACCGACGTCGTACTCCTCGACGTAGTCCGCCCGTGCCGGGACCCGCTCGGGCAGGAGGTAGTGGCTGACGAAGATCAGATACAGTGCACCGACGATGACGACGATCACGCCCAGTTGCGTGAACTCGAACATCGAAAACCGGTGGAGCTCGGGGTAGTCAGCGCCGAGTCGAGCGCTGATATCGCTTGCGAGGATGTTCGTCGAGGTCCCGATGAGTGTGAGCATGCCACCGACCTGTGAGGCATAGGACAGCGGGATCAACAGCTTCGACGGCGACGTGTTCCCGCGGTTGGCGACGTCAGTGACGACCGGCACCAACAACGCGACGACAGGCGTGTTGTTCAGAAAGCCGGAGACGGGACTCGTCGCGACGACGGTGGCGAACAGCTGTTTGTGAATGCTGTCGCCCGCATACGACGCCATCCGTCGGCCGAGTTCCTGCACGAGCCCCGTGCGAGCGATACCGCCGCTCAAGATCAACATCGCGAGCACCGTGATCGTCGCGTCGTTGGCGAACCCGGAGATTCCAGTGCTCGGATCGATTCCCGTCCAGGGCTCTAAGACGACCAGTATGACAATCAACAGGATCGCAGTGACGTCGATCGGGAGCCGCTCGGTGACGAACATCACGAGCGCAAATGCAACGACGCCGAAGACGACGAGCATCTCGGTTGTCAGCGCTGGCTGTGTCACCGGCTGCTGGGCGAGCGCCAGACTTCCTCCCATTCACTCTCATCCGAGTCCACAGTACCGAAACATGTAACAATTCTGCACGGAATTCGAACAGTGTTGGGCCGATGGTTGTTGCGTGAAACCGTCGCCTTTACTCGAGTCCGACGCGCGCACATGAGTATGAGCACCAACACACACGACGGGTTCGAGGTAATCCCCGCAGTCGACGTCCAGGATGGCGAAGTCGTCCAACTTGTCCAGGGCGAACGCGGCACCGAGAAGACCTACGGCGACCCGGTCGAAGCCGCACAGCGATGGATCGACGCTGGTGCGTCGTCGCTCCATCTCGTCGACCTCGACGGGGCGTTCGAGGGCGAACGGCAGAATGCGGACGCCATCGACGCCGTCCTCGAGACCGTCGACGTCCCCACCCAACTCGGCGGCGGCATTCGGACCGCCAAAGGCGCAATTGACCTCCTCGAGCGTGGCCTCGACCGCGTTATCCTCGGGACAGCGGCCGTCGAGAACCCCGACATCGTCGCCGAAATCAGCGAAACCCACCCCGAAAGCGTCGTCGTCAGCCTCGACGCGAAAGACGGCGAGGTCGTCGTCGAGGGCTGGACCGAAGGCGCGGGCATCACGCCAATCGAGGCCGCCGAGCGCTACGAGGATCTGGGTGCGGCCGCGATCCTCTTTACGAACGTCGACGTCGAGGGGCAACTCGAGGGCGTCGCAACGGAACCGGTTCGGGAGTTAGTCGAGGCGACCGACATCCCGGTCATCGCGAGTGGTGGTGTCGCGACCCTCGAGGACGTGCGTGCGCTCGCGGAGACCGGCGCGGCGGCGGTGGTCGTCGGCAGTGCGCTGTACGAGGGCAACTTCACGCTCGAGGACGCGCAGGCTGCCGTCGACGAGTAGTCGGAGTCGGGGAGACCGTTTCGTCGGTTAGCGTGAGCCGTGAAACCCACGCGCAGTAGAGACGATCTATCTCATTAGCCAGTTAAAAAATGTGAATGATGAGTGTCGTGGATGACTGCTCGACTCGCAGATCCGAAATTCGCACACGGTCTGTGCGAAGCATTTGCCGTAGCTCATCGGTAAGAGAGTAGGATGGTTTAATGAGAATTTCAAGCTCCGTACAGAATCCATCCTCGTGTTCAGAAATTAGCGCCATCTGATTGCAGTCTTCCACACATCGTTTAAAATTCTGCACGCGAGTCCGATGCCATTCGTGATCTGTGAAAAATTGTTTCAACACACTCATACTATTACCATCCGCCATATATGTTAAAAATCTTGGTTTTCTATTCTGGCATTTATCAGTTCGCACACGCGCGCTTCAGCCATTCTGCTTGGTTTTGACTGGCAATCTAAACAATGAGCCCATGCAACGATCTGCTGATAAAAACAAAGCCGAGTCGTCGTCACGCGGTCGGACGATCGCGCGACCGACGCGAGAGTCGAGTTCGAACCGACTGCGTCAGAACGCGTCCTCGAGCGGCGGGACGACCTGCTTTTTCCGGGACATGACGCCGGGCAGGAAGGCTTCGCGATCTTCAACGGTGGTGTCGAGGGCCGCTTCGACGGTGTCGGTGTGGTCGCCGGCGATCAGCGCCGTGGATTCTTCCTCGAGGAGGTCCGTGACGAGCAAGACGAGGAGGTCGTACTCGCGCTCTGCGACGACTTCATCCATCGCCTCGAGAACGGCATCGCGCTGCTCGAGCACCGGAGCCGGTTCGACGGTTTCGATCTGACCAATGCCGACGTCGTAGCTACCGAACTCGAACTCCTTGAAGTCGCCAAGCACCATCTCTCGAGGCTCTTTCTCGCCGAGTTTGCTCTTCTGTTTGAGCAGTTCTTTGCCGTACTCCTCGTAGTCGACGCCAGCGATCTCTGCGAGGCGTTCGGCGACGACTTCGTCGGTCTCAGTGGTCGTCGGTGAGCGGAGGACGACGGTGTCGCTCAGCAGGCCGCTGAGCAGCAGCCCAGCGGTCTGCTCGTCGATCTCGACGTCGGCCTCGTCGTAGAGGCCCGTAAGGATCGTTGCAGTCGAGCCGACTGGCTCGTTCCGGAAGCGAATCGGGTTGCTCGTTTCGACGTCACCGATTCGGTGGTGGTCGATGATCTCGACGACGTCTGCCTCTCGTGCGCCCTCGACAGTCTGGCTGTGTTCGTTGTGGTCGACGAGGATCAGCTGTTCGTCCGTGGCGTCTTCGAGCAGCGTCGGCTCCTCGACGTCCCAGCGCTCGAGGACGAACTGCGTTTCTGGGTTCAGTTCGCCGGCTCGCGCGGCGATGACGTCTTCGCCCTGTGCCTGTTTTAATCGCGCACACGCGAGCGCGGAGATGATCGTGTCCGTGTCCGGCTGCTGGTGACCGATGACGTACTTGGTCTGTGACATGGTCGCTATCTCGGGCTACAGTTTTAAAAAGTGAGGTCTTTTCGCTCGCTCACTGAAACCGGATTTTCGCCCTCGAGCCGATCTGTGCGTGTGTTTTTCACACTCATGATTTCCAGAACGCCGGTGTCAACAGGACGAGGACGGGAATGATCTCGATGCGGCCGACCCACATCATGACGATCATGACGGCGCGTGTGGTGGTGGGGAAGCCGGCGTAGTTGTCCATCGGGCCGGCCATTCCAAACGCGGGGCCGATATTGAGAAAGATCGACGCGGAGGCACCAAGCGCTTCGAACTCCGTGACGGCCGTGCTGGCGCGGGCGGCGTCGACGACGACGAAGATCGTCAACAGGAAGAAGATGATGATCGCCAGCAAAACGTAGGCGTAGATATCTCGGACCGTCTCCTCATCGACCACGGTGTCGCCGAGACGAAGTGGCCGAACTGCTTCCGGATGGATCGAGGTAAAGAGGTTGCGCCGGAACGCCTTGAACGTCACCAGCCAGCGCAAGGACTTGATCGAACAGGTCGTCGAGCCTGCCATCCCGCCGATGAACATGCTGAGAAACAGCATGTGCGTTGCACCGGACGACCAGAGCGCGAAGTCGGTCGACGCATACCCCGTCGTCGTCACCAGCGAGACGACGTTGAACAGCCCGTGTCTGAGCGTCGGCTCGAGGCCTGTATCGATCTCCGGATCGATCCAGATGATCGCCGCGACGATCGCGCTAAAACTCACCAGCACGCTGAGGTAAAATCGTAGCTCCTCGGATTCGAGCGGTTGTCGGAACTCGCCCTGAGTGATATAATAGAGCAGGACGAAGTTGGTCGCGCCGAGGATCATAAACGGAATGATGGCCCACTGGACGATCGGTGTGAACGCACCAGCGCTCTGGGGCTCCGGCGAGAAGCCCGCAGTCGCGACACTCGTCAGCGCGTGTGAGACAGCATTAAAGAGATCCATATTAGGAGCCAGCCCGAGCAGATGGAGGGCGTAGAAGGTGGCGGCGGCGAGCACTGTCAAGCCGACGTACAGCCCCCAGATGAGTCGAGCCGTCTCGTCGAGGTGCGGCCGGAGTTTGCGGACGTTTCTGGTCTGGGTTTCGGTCTCCATCAGCTGTGCACCACCGACCATCAGATTCGAGAGCAGACCAATCGCAACGATCAGGATACCCAGGCCGCCGAGCCACTGGATCAGCTGTCGCCAGAGCAAGATCGAACGCGACTGGTTGTCGAAATCCCAACCGCTCATCACCGTCGCACCGGTCGTCGTGAGGCCACTCATACTCTCGAAGAGGGCGTTGACGAGGCCACCGACGGGTGCCGCAAACGCAGAGCTCGGATCGGATCCCAGGCCGGTAAGATAGAACGGAATCGCGCCGATAACGGCGACGCCGAGCCACGTCAGCGCAACCATCAAGAACGCCTCTCGCTGCTCGAGGTCTTGCTCGTCGCTTAGTCGCTCGAGGGCGACGCCGACCGCGACCGTGGCCACGACTGCGGCCACGAACGGGAAGGGGTTGTCACCATCGAGTATCGCCAAGACGAGTGGCACCGCAAGCGGGACGGCGAGCCACTTGAGGACCGTCCCAGTGAGGCTACAACTTGAGCGCCAATCGACACGTACTGTCATCGCGTATCTGTCTCTGTGATTGGAGAGGCATTAATCGGTTCGAAAGCCAGAGAATCAAAATAGTCGATCAACGACTGTCGATCGTCCCCAATTGTGCCGTCACTCCCCGTAGCCGTGACCGATGTAGAGTGCGAAGACGTTGAGTGCAAGCAGCATGAGGAAGCTGAAGGTTACCTGTGGATCGCCAAGCCCTCGTGTGAGAAGCGGCAGGTAGACAAACGGAAGGGCGATTGCAACCCAAAAGGAGACGAACTGCAGTGGCCTTTTGAGTGAGCGGACGGCGCGGTGAGAGCGCCGCTCCTCGTTTCGGTCTGCCTCGGGGCTAGACGGTGTGACCGATTCGTTCGAAAGCGGGGTGTGATTGGACATCGATTCAGGTCTCCTCTTCGTACACAAGACACTCTCCCCACACGTCATATAAAGGGGCGAACATTAGCTCCGTTTCGGTCCGTTTTAGACCCGCGTTTGCTCTCGAGACGATCTTTCGAAACGGCTCGAGAGATCGTTAAAAATTTTATACACGATTTTCAGACAGTATCTCCATATTGAACTACTAACACAGCTACAGGTCCGCTGGCGGACGATGCGGTCGCGTTGCGCCCACAGGTGGTGCCGTGGCGGCGAGCGCAATCGCCTTGTACCGGCGGCGACATCGATCCGACATGAGCGAACGAGTCGCGACTGTCACGCGCGAGACGGGCGAGACGTCGATCGAGTGCACGGTCGCAATCGACGGCAACGGCGTTGCCGACGTCGATACTGGGATCGGCTTTTTCGATCACATGTTGACGGCGTTTGCCAAACACGGACTGTTCGATCTCACTGTGGACTGTGATGGGGACCTCGAGATCGACGACCATCACACGGTCGAGGACGTCGCCATCGTCCTCGGGGAGGCAATCGACGACGCGCTCGGCGACCGGGCGGGCATCGTCCGCTACGCCGATCGGCAGGTGCCACTGGACGAAGCCGTCGCCGGCGCGGTCGTCGACGTCAGCGGGCGGCCTCGATTCTACTTCGACGGCGAATTCTCACAGGAACAGATCGGCGAGTTCACGAGTGATATGGCCCGTCACTTCGTCGAGTCGCTGGCGATGCACGCCGGGCTGACGGTTCATCTCGAGGTCACCGGTGAGAACGCCCATCACGAGGTCGAGGCGCTGTTCAAAACGCTTGCCCGGACGCTCGACGACGCGACCCAGGTCGACGAGCGACGGACGGATACGCCGAGTACGAAAGGCACGCTGTAGTTCGCTCGTCGAGTTGCGTGGTGGCGCTACTTTTGGACCAGTGGCTGCTCGATGTCGGCTTCGTCGGAACGCGATTCCCTGTCACCTAACAGCCGCTCGGTACCGTTGTGGGCCGCGATGTCACCGTTCTCGAGGGACGGATGCACTGATTCGAGCGTCGTCGGAGTGACTTTTTCCGTGACCTCGAACTCATCGACCGGCGAGAGAACGCCCCAGGCCGCCCCAACGGCATGGAGGACGACCGCGATCGGCGTTGCGAGCATAAAGACTGGCCACAGAAGCGGCCGCATCCGATACGCCCAGAGCCCACAGCATATGTAGACGACGAGCACCACGCCGAGCAGTATCGACAACGGATCGAGGACGGACGGAAGAGCCACTGTGCCGGGCATGAACGGGCTCACAAGCAGCGCTATCGGAATTGCCGGCGAGCAGGCCCAGGCGAACACTCGAGTAAAATACAGCGGCCGATAGGACAGCGGGAGAATACCGTCATCTCGTAGTGAGCCGGAAATCCAGCGGCGTCGCTGTCTGAACATCGCTTTCAGTGACGGTGGTGCCTGGTTCCGAAAGCGCGTGTCGACGACTCGAAACGTCACGTCGTATTTGCGGGCAGCTCGCCACACGAAGTTGGTGTCCTCCGTAATCGTCTCGACGTCCCAGCCGAGTTGGTCTTCGAGGCTGGACCGGATGGCCACGCCGCCACCCCACGCGTAGAGTGGATACCGGAGCCGGTGAAAGCCGAACTGCTCGAACTGGTAGCCGACACGGAACACCTCACAGCAGTAGGCGAGCCACGAGCCGGTGTAGACCGGCCGCTCGGTGAACTGCACGATGTCCGCATCGGGCACTCCGGTGAACTCGGTTACCAGCGTGTCCTCGTCGAGATAACAGACGTACTCACGCTCACAGGAGAGCGTTCGACTGGCCCACTCGAGTGCACGGCCCTTGTTCGTCGCCGCACACTCGAACGAGTCCGGGACGACGTGGACCGTCGCGCCGTCGATCTGCATCGGTTTTTCGGCGATGACACGCACGTCGTCGATTGCGTCGGGAACTGTATCGACGGTTCCCTGAACGACCTGTTCGGCGTCGACCGTAAGGATCCGTATCTGCACGTCCTCGAGCCCCCACTCGAATTCGCTGTCGCGTCGCCAGCCTCGCGATAACACGACGACTTCGAACAGCCACCAGAGCGCCGACAGCCCGTACAACACGAGCACAACGCCGAGCACCGCGGCGAAGAGCACTATTCCCGCATCTAGTGAAACTGATCCGAACACTCATGAATAATAGAATAACCACCAGGAATATGTTTCGCTCCCGATGTACGGGCACAGCGATGCGACGACCTCCTTACGGCCGTTGCAGTTGGCCGCGTTCTTCGACGAACTCGCCGTCCTCGAGCGCATGCTCGATGATCGCGTCGACCTCGTGGGACTCGAGGTCGTAGGCCCCGGCGGCCAGTCCCTCGACGGCGCTGCGGGCCATCGGGAACTCTCGGTTCTGGAGCAGTCGGATGACCTTGCCGTAGCCCGCTGGCGGCCGCTGTTTCTGGCTCACCGACTCCTCGGCTGTGTCGTCGCTCGAGTCGTCCGCAGCTGTTGGCTCCGCTGGATCGCTTGTCTCCCCGTCGTCGCGTGTGCCTGCGGAGTCGAACGTGATCCCGCTCTCGAGTGCCGGCGTGGCGTGTGTGCCCGCGTCGTCGGCGTTGTCGTTCGATGACGTCGGCGTCTGGCTCTCGCTCTCGTTCGAGTCGGCTGTGGCGGTGGCACGTTCCTCGACTGTGGTGGCTTCACGGGCAGCACCGACAGCCGACTCTGGAGTCATCGATCGCACCGCGTGATCGTCGGTCCGCTCCGGTGTTGTTTTGGCTGGTTCACCGGCGCTGTCGGCATCGAGACGCGCGAGCAGTGGCCCGAGGAGGTCCTCGAGGCGGGCTTTGCAGTCGGGACAGAGCACGACACGACGCTGTTCGGTATCCGTCGGCTTGAGTTCGGGCGGGATGACCTCGAAGGTGCCGACGGCGTCGGCGCCACAGAAATCACAGGTCTGGAGTGCGCGCATGGACGCCGCTACTGTTCGGACGGTCAAAAATCGTCCGTCAGACAGACTGTTGAGGATACTGTCGCATCGACAGTGATCGACCAGCGCCGAGACGAACGGCGGGACCGATCACCGATCATTATAGGGTAGCCCGCATATGTTCGACAACGAATGTTTGACGAGATCATGGAGAAGTTCGAGGGGTCGCCGAGCCAGCAGGCGGTTATTCGGCTCCTGTTGGAGCGTGGGTTCTCGGTCAACGATGACGGCCGTGTCGTTTCCGGCGGGATCGAAATCCCGAACACGGGAATCGCCCGCGAGATCGGTGTCGACCGCCGGGTCGTCGACTCGACGACCGATGTCATCCTCGAGGACCCCGAACTGCGGCGGATTTTCCAGAACATCTCACAGGTGCCGAGCCTGATGGACCTCGCACCAGTGCTCGACCTGACGGTTCTTTCGATCGCGGTCGACAACGCCGAGCAGGTTGGCATCGTCGCAACGATCACCGGCACGCTCGCAGAGCACGAGATCTCGATCCGCCAGACGATCAGCGAGGACCCGGAGTTTACCGACGAGCCACGACTCTACCTGATCACGGATCAGGAACTCTCTGGCGAGGCGATCACCGCGATTCGCAACCTCGAGTTCGTCCGGAAAATCGAAATTCAGTAGCTACGCGCCGTCGGCATCGACGCCGTCTGCAAACTCGTCGAGGACCACCGCGAGTGCGCTCGTGAGCTCTTCGAATCGCTCCATCGACATGGGATCGGTCGTCACCCAGACGCCGTGGGGCCCACGGATCACCCGCGAGAGGTAGCCGTTTTCGAACATCCGAATCGTGGCCTGATACTCGCCGAGTTGGGTGTTGCGATACGCCGACTGGCCGTGAAAGCCGAGTCGTTCATGATCGGCAAAGCCGACGAGGTCGGCCGTTCGATCGAGATCCGATCTGAGATACACTTGCTCGACATCGTCTTCAGTAAAGTAGGTAATACTGCGAAGTTCGTCACCGACGGCTGTCCGGCAGACGCTGTGTAACTCCTCCGCGAGTGCTGGGTCGATAGCCTCGTCTTCCATATGAGGTGCTACCACAATCCATGTGAATAACGTACTGGTCGCCGTATTTTTAGCCGCCGTTGCTCGAGGAGAGACAGCTGTCGACCCACGAACTGAACAGACTCACATTCTGTGGGGCACGGAGCGCGTCTGTGCTCACTATAGTAGCCACTGATCGTCAGTGCGCACCCAATCGCACGACAGCTGTGCGATCGGTGTGCAACCAGTTTCAGTTGTTGCTATCGCTGCCAGCTTTGACGAACTCGGTCACGATAGCGCCAACCAGATAGACCGGGATTCCGTACAAAAAGATGAGAACGGGAACGACGATCACTGTAGGCGTGTTTCCGTCCCCCATTTCGAAGACGACCGCTGCCAACAGGAACGTGATTGCGGCGAGAAACCAGGTAGCGTGATCCATACTGTCGCTGATGTCATACACTGTTTATGTTTTTTGGTGCCATGTTCTCCGTTTCTTCTCGAGCGCTGGGCCATGGTCAAACAACGTGTTTCAACTCGACACCCACACCGTTTCGCTCGAGTCGGAGGGACCGATGGGCTCTTTTCACCGGCGAACGCAGTGCCAGCATGGGCATTCGACGCCGCTGGGTGGGACGTCACGCATGCGCTGTGTGGGGTGAGAAACGGTGAGTCGAACCTACCAAACCGTCGCGGAGCCGGCGACGGCCGAGTTTGTCGTGCAGGGCTCTGAGTTCATCGGTCATATCCGGCCCGTCGACTCCGTCGCGGCAGCCGAGGCGTTCATCGACGCCGTCAGCGAGGAGTACGCTGACGCGACCCACAACGTCCCCGCCTATCGGGTTCGGACTGGCGACGAGAGCGATCCCGACAGTCAGTTTCTTCGGGAGTACTCGAGTGACGATGGCGAACCCTCAGGCTCGGCGGGCAAGCCAGCGTTGAACGTCCTCACCCAGCAGGACATCGAGAACGTTGCTGTCGTCGTGACACGCTACTACGGCGGGACGAACCTCGGTGTCGGTGGTCTCGTTCGGGCCTACTCCCGATCGGTCAAAGACGCCGTCGAGGCGGCGGGCGTCGTCACCGAACGGCCCCACGAGCGCGTCTCGATCACCGTCGCGTACGACGACTCGGGGACGGTGCGTGGCATCGTCGAAAGCGAGGGCTACGAGTTCGAAGCCGACTATCAGGAAGACGTCTCCTTCGATGTGCGGGTGCCTCTCGAGGAAGCCGACGCCTTTCGGGATCGGCTCCGCAGTGCGACGAGCGGGCGTGTTGCTCTCGAGTGATCGTCTGGCGTCTTCGAACAGGGTGACTACCAGGCGTTTTGTGCTGCCAGCTGTTGGTCAACTGCCTCGAGGACAGCGTCGGGCTCCTCGAGTTCGTCGCGGTTGAATCGAACGCTACGCAGCCCGCAATCGAAGACGAGGCCGCCGTTTCGCATGCGGACGTGGTCGACGTCGCGCCAGTGAACGAGCGTTCGCGTGTACGGTCGCTGTTTGACGATTCCGGCGTCGTAGAGCTGCAGCTCGGTTCGATCACCACTCGGTCCGAATCGCCATCGTCCCTCGACGAGACAGCTGCCGACCCAGAGGCTGCCAAGACTGACCCACAAGAGCGCTTGCAGCCAGTTTTCGACGATGGCGTTTCCGCCTGCGAGAACCACGTACAGAAAGACGAGGACGCCATCTAGTTTGACGGAGCCTGGTGGTAGCCACCGCCACGTGTCGATGGGGTCGTCACCGACGACGGTATCGACGTACCGGTCTCCAGCCAGCCTCGAGAGAGCGTAGCCTGTCGCGAACACGACGACTGCTGACGGGAAAGCGACGACGTCGACGTATGGCTCGAGCGAGAGGACCCACGTGCTACCGCCAACGACACCAAGCGGCACTGCTGGAACGGTGAGTGCGAGTTGGCGAGTGAACGTGCGACCGAGACGGGCCGGCAGCTCGTGATCGACTCGTGCGAGAATAAGACCGCCGAGACAGCCACTGATGAAGCCGATTGCAGACGTTGCAGCGAGAACGATCAGTGATGATCCGACCAGCGCGATCGCTGTCGTTACGAATCCTGCGAGAAGCGTCCCACCGTAGATGGCGGTTGCGAGCTGAAACGCCGTGTCTGGTGCGTCACTCCCGCGGAGACCTGCATCGAACGACGTGAGTGCAGTTCGGACAGCCACTACCTACCCGTCTCTATGCTCGAATAATAATAGTTCCCCGGACGCGGCCGCTCAGGCCTCACCCGGTGTCGGGGCGGTCACGGCGGACTCATCGCGCTCGCTCTCACCGCTTTCTTTCTTTCCGCGTGAACGGTTGTGGTTGGTCAGACCGGCAAGCATCACCAGCCCGATCCCTCGCAGCGAGACGGTTACCTCAAACGTCGTCAACGAAGGCGCTACGCCGACGACTGTGAGTAGCCCTTCGGCGACGAGCAATGGAAGCTCCGGCACCATCAGCAACACCGATGCAACCGAGTAGAGTGCTCGCCCGACCGAGGAAACCGACGAGTACTGGTAGCCAATGATCGTCACGCCGAGTGCGTAGACACCGAGGAACATCCCGACCACGGGGATCAGCACATCGGGGACGAAGAAGCCGACGTCAGCGACGTCAGCCCAGCCGATGACGTTCCACCCGTCCGACCCCTGTCGAAGGAGGAGAATCCCGGGCGAGAAGACGAACGCGAACGGCACCAGGATCTTGTTCAGCGAGAGCAAGAACGCGATCGTCGCGGTCTTGAGCTCATCGGCTTTGGCGACGCCGGCCCCGGCGAAGGCGGCGACAGCGACTGGTGGCGTCACGTCTGCCATCAGCCCGAAGTAGAGGATAAAGAGGTGGCCGGCGAGGATCGCAATGCCGACATCTGAGATCGGCGTCTCGAGCATCGCGACCAGGATAATGTACATCGCGGTCGTCGGCATCCCCATCCCGAAGATGATCGAGGCGAAGCCGGTCAGGACGAGCAGGATCAGGATCGACCCGCCACTGACGATGTCGATAAGTGCCGCGAGGTTCGGCCCGAGCCCGGAGACGCTGATCACACCGGGGACGACACCCGCAGCGGCGACGGCGACGACGACCGTCGTCGCGGTTCGCGCACCGGAGTCCATCGATTTGCCGACGAACGTCAGATACTGGTAGGCGCGACTCGAGGCCAGTTCGGGTCGGCCAACTGCTGTCGCGCTCCGGGTGGCGGCCGTGTCGACGTCGTCGGCGAACTCGAGCAGCGGCGCGTCACCACGCGGCTGTGCGAGCAAGAACGCGATGCTGACAAAGATAACAATCGTGCCGAGATCCGAGACTGCTGCGGTTGCCGCTGCCGTGATCGGGATCGGGTCGGCGGCTGCCCCGGTGCCAGCGAGCGTTTGGACGGCACTGACGAGACCGCTGCCAGTGGTTGCGTAAGCTGCGGCCTGCCCTAGATAGAGCGCTGCAATCGTCCCGAGCAACGGCAGTCGCGTCCGTTCGTTGTAGGCGGCGACGACAGCGAGTAAGGCGACGACTGCAACGATGGTGTACCAGCCGGCTCGGTTGATCGAGAACCGAGCGATCACGAGGAAGTACAACAGCAACACGATCGGAAGCAGATAGAACCACCCGGTCCGAAGCTCTTCGATCGGATCCGGCAACTCTGCTTTCGAGAGGCCACCGATACCGCCCCGGACCGCCTCGAAGTGGACCATCACCCACATGCCGAAGAAGAAGGCGAGCGCAGGCAGCGCCGCGGCGACGATGACATCCGCAAACGGCGTGCCCGTGAACTCGACGATGAGGAACGCGGCAGCCCCCATCACTGGGGGGAGCATCTGGCCGCCGGAGGATGACGACGACTCAACAGCACCCGAGAACTCGGGGGAGTAGCCCGCCCGTTTCATCAGCGGGATCGTGAACGCGCCCGTCGTAACCGTGTTCGCGATCGACGACCCGGAGAGCATCCCCATGAAGCCACTCGAGACGACGCTCGCTTTGGCCGGCCCACCGCGTTTCGTCCCGGTCAGCGAGTACGCGAGATCGATGAACCACTTGCCAGCGCCGCTCATCTCGAGGAACGCTCCGAAGAGGATGAAAATAAAGATAAAGCGAACGCTGACGGTGACGGGTGTGCTCATGATCCCGGCTTCGGTGGTGTACCAGAGGTTGTAGACGATGTTCCCCCAGCTTTCGGCCGGGATCGACATCGCCCCGATCGCCGAATCGCTCGGGACCAGATATCCCCAGCGAGCGTAGACGATGAACAGCGACACAAGCGACATAAGCAACAGCCCGAGCGTTCGCCGAGTTGCCTCGAGCACCAGCAAGATCCCGAGGATCCCGAGCAGGAAGCCGTAAGAAACGTCGTCGATCGGGATGCCAAGTGCGGCAATTCCCATGACGACCGGCTCGAGGGTCGGATACACCTCGTGGATCGGACGCACGCCCTGAATGCCAAAGAGGGCCATCTGCTGGATCTCGCTGTACTCCCGAGCGGTGTAGATGGCGGGAAGCAACGAGAGCGCGATCAGCACGACGTCTAACGGTGTCACCTGTGCCAGATTGCGGTCGACAGCCGCCCAGCGAACGCCGTCACCGAGTCGCTCGACGAGCCGGGTCAGGCCGCTTTCGGGACCGAACCGCTTGCGTGCGGCGGGCTCGATCGCCCCGAACTGGCTGGCGACGAAGCCTTCGCCCCGGCTCGCCGGAAACAGGAGAAACGCAAGCACCAGCGCAAACGTCACGTGAATCGTGTTGACCTGCAGCTGCTGGAGCGAACCGAGCCAGCCGAAGCTGTAGCTGCGGGCGGCGATCCACAGCTGGAACGTCGAAAACGTGATCGCAATCAGTGTGACGAGTGCGGCCGCTGCGCCGCGGTGGCTTCGGCTCCGTTCGATCGTCTCTAATAGGTCATCTTGTTCTTCGTCCGAATGTGCCTCTGTATCGCGGTTATCTACGCTCATAGCTCAATCAGTGAATCAGTTGTGCGGATCGATCGTCGAACGGTAGTTGTAGGGGTACCTGGTCAGTGAGTCGCTGTTCGGCCACTGTAATGACGACCGATCCGTCAGTCAGCGCGACCAGATCGTGTCGCTTCTCACCGACGACGAGTTCGTGACCGGGGACTGTTCGCGGCGCGACCACGACCTCCTCGTAGGACTCGTTTAACGGGAGTACGAATCCGTCATCCGTTTTTTCGATCCCCCCTGCTGTTGGAAGTCCTGCTCCGTGTGAGTGAAACACCATCCGATCCAGTTCCAGCGTCGTCCCGTCGACAACGTAGATATCTTCGACCGGCGTCTTCTCGACGCTGTGTGTGTACGCGAGTGTCACTTCCGTGCCCTCGTCGACCGGTTGTTCAAGCAGTTGCTCCCCGGTGTCGGCGTCGGTAACGACAAGCGTCCGCTCCGATGGGACCGCAGCCACGACGGCTGCTGTTGCTAGCAGAACGGCGAGAACGACAACGGCAATATACCGGTGAGTCGGTTGGTGCACGACTGAAAGCCGTCGGCTGTCGCGAGCCGAAGATTAGTTGAAGTACGCTGCAGCGCCGGCGTGGAGGTCGATCGGCATCCCGTCCTGGGCCGTCTCGAGGTCGATGAAGTCGGCCTTCTGGGAGACGCTATCGAGGTTCTCGAAGATCGCTTCCGTCACTGCCTCGACGACGGCGTCGTCGACACCGTCGTGCGTGGCGATCATCGCCTGCACCGAGACCGTCTCGACGTCCTCGTCGACGCCGTCGTAGGTGTCTGCGGGGATCGTGTCCTCGGCGAACCACTCGGCGTCGCCCATGACTGCCTCGCGCGTGTCGCCGCTGACCTCGACCAGCGAGATATCGTTGCTCGTCGCGAGGTTCTCGACGGAGCCGGCTGGCCAGCCAGCAACGACGAACGCCGCGTCGACGTCACCGTCACTGATCTGGTCCGTTGCGGTGTCGAAGTCGGTGTTCTGCTCGTCGAAGTCGTCTTCGTCGATGCCGGCGCTCTCGAGAATCTGCAGGGCGTTGACCTGCGTGCCACTGCCGGCGTCGCCGGTGTTGACCGTCTGCCCCTCGAGGTCTTCGATCGTTTCGATACCCGAGTCGGCCTGCGTGATGACGTGAATCGTCTCGGGGTACAGCGACGCGACCCCACGAAGGTTCGTCATCTCGGCGTCTTCGAGCTCTTCGATGCCGGTGCCGGTGTAGGCGAAGTGGGCAATGTCGTTTTGAATCAGCGCGAAGTCGGCCTCCTCGCGGTGGAGGCTGCCGACGTTTGCGGTGCTCGCGCCGGTCGACTGGACCTGGAGCGTGTACTCCGTCTCCCCGTCGACGATTGATTTGAAGTCCCCGGACAGTGGGTAGTAGGTTCCGCCCTGACCGCCAGCGTGCCACGACAGCTCGTTGCCGTTATCATCGCCGTCGCCACCGAGACAGCCAGCGAGTCCAGCCAGTCCAGCAGCGCCGCTCAGTGCGATGAAATTGCGTCTCTTGATATGTCCAACCATACCCGCTTTTTATTCATAGTATGTTAATAGCTGTTTCGATCTCCCTTATCAATGTGAACAAGTCACTGATTTCATCTGAGATATGCTTACTACAGCATAGATTATCGATGTCTCTGCTCAAACGCGTCTTGATAACTACCTGCAAACAACTCTGTGTCCATTGCTGGACCGTTTCCGGTGGACCTGCAGACATCAGACCGCTCGAGTACGGGTGCGAGAGTCGGGTTCGACCGGAAACAAGGGGGTTGTCTGCGTATCGCACAACGTGATGCGTGTCCGCTCGCTCGTCCGTGGAAACGCACTCGGTGGCGTCGGTCGCGTACGACGGACTTCGCTCGGAACCGTGCTGCCCGGGCGGCTACCGGAATCGAGATCGAATGGTTAGAGCGCTCGTTTCTGCCGCTCTGTCAGCCCCGTCACAGTGCAATAGCCGAAACCGTCGAGTTCAGGTCGTTCGGAACGCTCGGTCGCCGGCGTCGCCCAGCCCAGGGACGATGAAGCCGTTGTCGTCGAGTCGGTCGTCGATCGAGACCGTCAACAGGTCGGCCTCGGGATGTTCCTCGCCGACACGGAGCAGGCCTTCGGGTGCCGACACCGCAGAGAGGACGATCAGGTTCTCGGGTTCGGGCGAGTTCTCGATGACGTGCTCGAGGACGGTACACATCGTACTCCCAGTCGCGAGCATCGGATCAGCGATGATGACGGTGTCGTCCTCGGTAATCTCGGGTAGTTTCACGTAGTCGACGGTGATCGGGAACGAGCCGTCCTCGTCGCGGCCCGCCTCCTCGTCGCGGCTCGCGCTGATGACGCCCTGTCGGGCGCGGGGGAACGCCTTCAGCAGGCCTTCGACAAAGGGTGTCGCCGCGCGCAAGACGTTGATGATGACGACATCGTCGAGACCGCGGACGCGCTCGCCCATCGTCGGCTCGAGTGGGGTTTCGATCTCGACGTACTCGGTTTCCATCCGGCCGTCGATGATCTCGTAGCCACTGATGCGCCCGAGCTTTACCAGCCCTTTCCGGAAGCTGACCTGCTCGGTTTCGACATCCCGAAGCCGCGAGAGCGTGTCTTTTGCCAGTGCGTGGGTGATGAGATGTGCGTTGTCCCGGTCTTCGATCGGCATATCTGTACGGGCTTGCGCCGGATAGTTCACCTTATCGATCAGCGTCGACTGTGTGAACGGCTTGCCATCGGGACTCGACACCCCACCCGTCGCCGACGTCTTGCAGTTAGGGATGCTCGTCGGAGTTCATCGGTTTCTGACGAAGAACTGAAATACACCGCCGAAGGCCGGTTCTCAGAATCTCCGGTTGACGACGGCAACCCTAACTGCAGTCGTCCGACGGCGAAGAAGTTTATATTGGGCCACGCCTATGACTCGCCCAGCCGAATGGAAGAGAGCATCTCAGGATTCAAAGTTCGCGGTGACTGGGGCGACGTCGTCGAACACGGCGAACGAATCACGCGCGCGCTCCGAGACGCGGGCGTCCACGATCCAGCACACGATTACGGTGCGAGCCTGACCCGCGCGTTCAATGACTGGGAGGAGTGGCGGCCGAAAGCCCACGAAACCCTCGAGTCGGACGTCAGCGAGAAGACGGCCGACCAAGCAAGTGTCGAGGAGGGAAAAGGCGAAAAGGCCGGCAAAGGGCCCGATGAGGACATCAAGACTGCCGGCGAGAAACTCTCGGAGTCGTACGAGCAACTCGAGGAGGACGAGCCGGGGGCCGCGGTGGACAACTGGAAGGAGTCGATCGACTACGTCGCGCGGGCGGCTGACTCCGCCGGACGCAAGGCCTTACGCCGGGTTGAAGACACGGTTTACCAGAACGTGATGACCCAGCTTGCACCGTACTACTTCGACAACGAACTGATCAGTGCGAACATTCAGCAGTCGGCTCGCGGCGCCGACAACGGCGAGCAGTTCGTCTTCGAGGTCAACGTCAACGACGACGTCCTCAAAGACGATGTTTCCGATCGACTCGCCGAAATGGACGAGGAGATCGACCGCTGGCACGTCGAAGTCGAGAAAGACACCGACGCGGCCGAAGCGATCGAGGGTGCCGAACCGCCGCCGAAACCCGACGACAACTCGAAATCGACGACGAACTGAGTGACAGTCCACGCCCACACTGCGGGTGTGGTGTGGATACTGATCGCCCCCGGTCGCGGCTCATGATCCCACGTCGAGTGGTCGGTATCCGACACGACAGTCGAAGGTCGGCACCCGACACGACAGTCGAAGGTCGGCACACACTTGTAGGGCTAGCTGGAAAGGCGGAATAGATGGTCGAGCTCGTGACGATCGGGACGTTTCTGGTGGCTGCAGTGGCCAGTCTGTTCATGGCCTGGGCGATCGGTGCTGGCTCGAGCGGGTCGACTCCGTTTGCACCGGCCGTTGGTGCGAACGCGATATCGGTGATGCGGGCTGGATTTCTCGTTGGTATTCTCGGCTTTGCTGGGGCCGTTTTGCAGGGTGCAAACGTCTCCGAGGCCGTCGGTGCCGACCTGATCGGCGGCGTGACGCTGTCGCCGATGGCGGCGACGATCGCCCTGATTATCGCAGCCGGACTGGTCGCGATCGGCGTCTTCGCGGGGTATCCGATCGCGACTGCCTTTACCGTTACCGGAGCGGTGATCGGCGTTGGGCTCGCGATGGGCGGCGATCCAGCATGGGCGAAATATCAGGAGATCGCCACCCTCTGGATTCTGACGCCGTTCGTCGGCGGCGGACTCGCCTACGGGATCGCCCGCCTGCTGCGGAGTAAACCGATCGCCGAAGAGTATCTCATCATGATGCTCGCAGCGCTGATCGGCATCGTCGTCGCCAACATCGAGTTCGCGATCCTCGGCTCCGGAGCTGGCGGCGGGGCGTCGATCGCCGAGGCCTCGAGTGGCTGGCTTCCCGGCCCCGATATCGCTGGTGTCGCCGCAGTGACGGTCGTCATCGCGGCGCTCTGGGCGGGGGTGACTGGGTTCGACTTGCGAGGCGATATCGAACGCGGTGAACGCCACTTCCTGCTCGTCCTCGGCGGACTGGTCGCGTTCTCCGCGGGTGGGAGTCAGGTCGGACTGGCAGTTGGCCCGCTGATCCCGCTGTCGGGTGACGTTGGCCTGCCACTCCTTGCCCTGCTCGTTGGTGGCGGCTTCGGGCTCTTGCTGGGGTCGTGGACCGGCGCGCCGCGGATGATCAAGGCGATCTCACAGGACTACTCCTCGCTTGGACCACGCCGGTCGATCGCCGCACTTATTCCCTCGTTTATGATCGCACAGACGGCAGTGCTGTACGGCATTCCGGTTTCGTTTAACGAAATTATCGTCAGTGCGATCATCGGCAGCGGGTACGCTGCAGCCGGCGCTGGTGGTGGTGTCAGCGCCCGTAAGATGGGGTATACTGTCCTCGCATGGGTCGCATCGCTCGTCGGCTCGGTTGTCATTTCCTACGTCGGCTACATCGTGATTTTCGCCGTCCTGGGATAGACCCTCCTCGAGCGCCCACAGCTGGTTTGTGGGTCTGTTCGACATCGAACAGGCTTTACACCACGCGTCGTGAGTCAATCTATGGACGAGGACGCCGCGAATTCACCCGACACCGAGATGATCCAGTGGCGACGCGACGCGTCGACGTCCCGGACCGTTCGCCTCCTGTGGTCGCTCGGCGTCGGCACGTTCTTCGCTGCAATCGGAATCATCGTCTTCTGGCGCCTGTTTGATATCGCGGGCCAGATCGGCAGGCTCGCTGAGGCAACTGTCGCTGCCTTCTTCGCTGCACTCATCGTGACCGCGTTCGCATTCGCCGTGACCAGCAACACCGAACAACGAGTCGCGGCTCTCTCCCGCCGACTCCCGGTCGACCTGCCTACAGGGAGAGGCCTCGAGCGCGGCGCTGACGCTGTCATCGGAACCGTCGTGATGATGATCGTCATCGGGTCGCTGATGATCGCCGGCCGGATCGTCTCCCAACGGGAACTGTTGGAGGTCGGTGCCGGCCCGTTTACCGGACTGGCCGCGCTGACGATCCCGCTTGCACTCGTCGCGCTCGTTTTCGCCTCGTTTCTCCGATCCGTCGGCGCACTCGACCGCGAGGAACGAACGATCTATCTCTACGATCCGGACCAGGCGATCGATCTCGAGGTGATCAATGCAATCTCGACGCGCCAGTTGGGCGATGCAACGATTCTGACACTCGAGTACGCCCAGCCGGATGGCCAGTACGTCGCCGGTCCGCGCCGGATCGTTGTTCCGCCAGCCGTTGCACAGGAACTACAGTCACTCGTCGACGAGACCACTGTCTGAGACCGACGACAAGCGTGTCGTTGGCGTTTCAGCTCTCTAGTACTCGCTTCTCCTGGTGAGATCGATCATGTCGCGAGTTCGCCTGTAAAAAACAGCCGCTCGTGTTATCGCCGCCGCGGCGACTCGAGTTCGATCTCGGCTGCCTCGAGTAACTCCTCGACCTCGTCGCGTTTCTCCTGGTGATCCTCGAGGAACTCCCGCATTAGCTGCGCCGCTTGCTCCTTGCAGTCGCCACAGAGTCGTTCGCCGCCGACACACTCGTCGTAGACACGCTTGGCGAACTCGTCGTCGTCGCCGGACAGCAGATAGGCGTACAGTTCGTAGACGGGACACTCGTCGGCTTTCCCGCCTTTTTGGCGCTGTTCCTCTGCCGTCTCACGACCGCCCGTCGTCGCCGATTTCACCTTGTTGTAGCCGTCCTCGGGGTCGTCGAGCAGGGAGATGTGGCTCGCCGGAATCGAGGAGGACATCTTGCCGCCGGTCAGCCCGGTCATGAATCGGTGGTAGATCGACGACGGCGGGCGGAAGCCGTAGCCGCCGGTGTCGACTTCGACCTGTCGGGCGAGTTCTTCGGCCTCGTCGCGGTCGATCTCGAACGCGTCGACGTGGTTCTCGTAGACGCGTTTTTCGCCCTCGATGGCGTCGATGAGCGCGTCGAACGCTTTCTCAGTCGCTCGGCGGTCGGAAAACCGCGTCCGTGGCCGAATCGGCTCCATCCCGGCCTCGTTCAGCTTCGTCAACACTGAACGCAGGATGTCCGCGGCGACGCCGAGTTCCGACAGCGGCGCCTCCTCGAGCGCCTCAGCGACGTGCACACAGCGCAGCGTATCGTCGTCGAACTCGGCCGGGTCGAGTCGTTCGTAGAACTCCGCGACGAGGTCGCGTTCGACGGGTTCGAGCTCGAAGCTGGCGTAGGCCTCCGAGACCTTGAAAAACCGCATCCGTTCGGCGAGATCTCGAGCCAGCCGAACGTGGGGATCTTGGTCCGGACCGACGGGGATGACGGTCGGCTTTGGCTCCTCGAGTTGCGGGTAGAGGATGTCGGCCATCTGGGTGACGACCGACTGCATATGTGAGACGTCTGTCTCGCCGTCGAAGCCGTAGATCGCCTGTAGCTCCGAGAAGTTGGCTTCGGCGCCGAGGTCGAAGGCGAGGTCTTGCACCTCGCGGTGTGCCGACTGTCGGTAGAGCTCACCTGCTTCGGGGTCGAAGCCGAGTGCCAACAGCGAGAGGAGATAGTTGCGCGCGTGCTCGTCGATCTCGTCCCAACTCATCCCGCGGGCGGAGTTGGCCTCGAGGTCGGCGATCAGCGCGTAGGCGTCGGCGCCCTGCTGTTGATGCCAGATGATCTCGTCGAAGACGAGTTTGTGGCCGATGTGGGGGTCGCCCGTCGGCATAAAGCCCGAGAGGACCGCTGCGGGCTCGTCGTTCTGGAGCGCCCGTGCGACCGGCCGATAATCTCGATGGCCGAAGATCACACCCCGACGCATCAGGTAGTGGGGGTTCGGCACCTCCTCGAGCACCTCGTCGAACTCTTCGATGCCGAACTCCTCGAACAGTTTGCGGTAGTCGGAGACGCTCGAAGAGCCCCAGGGGTCGAGCGCGACATCATCTGCACCTGCGGCCCCGCCGTCGGGCAACGGTTCCCCTTGCGCTGACTCCTCGAGTGGATCGTCTCCAGTCATTACTGACTGCCTTGGCGCGCCAGCGCGCAAAAGGCTTCGGCTTCGTTGTGGTAGCCCGACTCGGAATTATAGTTGCAGTTGTTACTATAGCAGTCTCCCGCTCGACTGAACGCTCCGTTATCGTAACTGTTCGTGCAGACGAAATCGAGATAGTACGCACATAAGAATATTATCGTCCAGTGACAGGGTGCATATGGTCGAACGTACCAGACGATCGATGCTGGCCATCGGGGCAGCAGCGCTGACGGGCGGGGTACTCACCACGGTTGGGACGAGCAGTGCCGACGAGCAGTGTCCCTGTCCACCAGCACCGATGGATGCGAACGGCTGGTCGTCCCATCGGGGAACGCCAGCGAATACCGCACACGTCGAGACTGACGCGTTCCCACAACTGGAGACGATCGCCTGGGAGTACGAACGAACCGGTGCGCTCGCCGCCGTCGACGACTTGGTCTACGTGCGGACCGACGACGGGGAGGTCCACGCACTCGACGCGATTGACGGCAACCGCGAGTGGAAACACGCCGAGGGCAACGCCACGGGGACCCCTGCAGTCGCCGACGGAGCGGTGTACGTCGCCGGGGATCAGTTGACCGCACTCGACGGCGCCACCGGCGACGTGCTGTGGGAGATGCCGTTCGATGAGAGCGAGTCAGTAGCGAGTCCGACGGTTGCAGACGAGATGGTTTACGTCGTCGCCGGCGGATCGCTCTACGCGGTCGACGCTACCGATGGATCGACTGTCTGGCAGCACGACACCATTGAACTCGGCGTCTACGACGAGACCGAAGACGACGCCACAGCGGTCCGTTCGTTTGCGGCGGACCCCGTCGCCGTCGCTAATGGCGCCGTTTACGCCCCCATCTCGCCGTCGGGATTCGTCGCCCTTGATGCCGCCTCGGGCGACACGTTGTGGACGACGGATCTGCAAACGGGTGGCAATCTCGTTCTCCCGACAGCGGATGGCGTCTACGTGGACCGCTTCGAAGCGGGCCACATGGCCGGCGAGGCGTATCAGACGGCATACGAAGATGAACCGGAGGACGTTGGTCCCTCGAGACGTCAGGAGTTCGCGGATCCGTTCACGGAATCTAATGCCTTCGCAACATCGGATGCGGTGCGGATCGTCATCACTGAAGATGGACGACACCTCAAGGCGTGGGACAACGAGCGCGACGAGTTCCGGTGGACGTACGAGTATCTCTCCGAACTCCAACTCTTTCAGTGGCCAGCAATCGCTGGTGACACAGCCATCGTCTCCTACCATCCACCCTCGATGTCTGACGACGAGCAAGAGGCGGTCATCGACGGGTCCGGAACCGAATCATCGGCTCTTGAAGTGTTCGGAACAGAACCGGCGATCATCGGGGTCGATCTGACCGACGGCTCTAAGCGATGGGCGATCCCCTACACGGATCTCGAGGGCTTCGACATCGCCGGTGATGAGTTCCCATACGTCGTTAGTGAAGACGCCCTCTATCTCAACGCCGAGAGACTCATCGCCGTTCGATCGTCCGACGCTGTCGCCGACGGAGAGACTGATTCCGATGCGAGCACCGCTGATGAATCACAAGACGGTGAGACGGAAGATGAAACCGCCGACGAAACGTCGGTAGACGAACGCGATAGCGAAGCCGACCGTGACAGCGACGAAACGGACGCAGACCTCGGAACGGACGATCCGGAAAATAGCTCCGAAACGGAAGCTGCCAACGAGAGTGAATCGACCGGGACCGCGAACCAGAGCGAGTCAGCCGGCACCACAGATGAAAACGATAGCGTCCCCGGCTTCACCACCGGCGCTGGACTCGTCGGTGGCGGACTCACGCTCGAGTGGCTCCGTCGTCGAGCGACGACTGACGAGTCGACGGAGTGACTCGAACCGTCTTTCACACAGACGTCTGTCAGGTAAGCTGGCAGTCTCAGTCGACCATCGCCCGCAATCCGTCAACTCGAGCCGATTCGACGCCAGCCAGCACGACCGCTGCGAAGACGGTCTCACCGTCGGATCGTGGCGCGTCACCACCCAGGACACCGTTGCCGCCGACAGTCGACTGGAGCATCCGCCGGCTCTCTGCGATCGCCTGTCGGTTGAGCCAGGCCGGTGGTCCACCGACGATCAGCAGCCCCCGCGCTGCCGTTTCGGGCTCGCACTCGAGGGAGAGCTTTCCGTGAACCCCTTTTCTGACGACGGTTTCGACGGCGCTGACGGCCTCACTCGTCTCGACGTCCCGATCAGTCGACAGGAGGCCAAGCCCGAACCGCGAACTGGTCGTCTCGACCGTCTGCTCGCCGTAGCCGAGGCTGACGATGGCCGACTCGCTGCCGAGAGTTCGATCGATGTCGCTCGCGTCAACGACGTTCTGGGCGACGGCGCCGTTCGTGTCACTGCCGGCGAAGATGGCTGCAACTCGAGTCGCCAGCTCGCGGTTACACCGATCGCGTGCGTCAGCGATCGTCTCGCCGGGACGAAGCCACGTCTCGTTGTCGAACAGCACGATTGCGCTCGCGAGTCCGTCGAGGGTCTCGAGCGTCCGAACCGCGTGTGACGCCGCGGCTGGCCGCGGTGGCTCGTCGGTTTCAGCTCTCGTCGTCACTCCCGAATGTGGCCCACGGTCGGCCGCTCCGGCGTCGGGATCGAACTCCTGATCGGCCGGTAGCGTCGCGAGGACGTACACCGGCGCGTCGACAGTCCGCTGGAGTGCGGCGACAAGTGCGGGTGCCGTCGGCCCGCCGGTCGTGCCGCCGAGGCCGACCGTGACGAGAATCGCATCCGCCGCCGTCGACCCGCTTCGTTCGCGTACCGCGAGGAGGTCGTCGACGACCGCTTGGCCAGCCTCGAAGCCCGGCTCGAGATCACTGTCGAGCCCATTCGACCCTTCGAGGGCGGTTCCCTGGCCGTACTGGGCACGGTGTGATTCCGGAATCACGGTTCCCTGAAGGGTCGACTCGTCCGTATCGAAGGCAAAGACGTCAGTGAGAAACGCATGGTCTGCCGGCGCTGCGGCCCGAATCGCGTCGGCGAGCCGACAGCCCGCGCCGCCGAGTCCGACTACCTCGAGTTGCATGCTGGAACCCTCGTCCGTGGAGACTTATATAATTCCGTTCACGAGGGAGCGGGACGAAGCCGATCCGACGGTAGTACGGGGGTCGTCAGGGCGTCAGCCGCTCGATCGACCACCAGTCGATCGTGCCGTCGTCGGAAACGAGTGCAAACACCATCGTCTTGCGCACGCCGTGGGCCAGGCGCACGTCGAGGGCGAGGTCGCGCGGCTCGAAAACGTGATCGGCGGGATGGACCCGGATCAGCAACTCGGAGTGGCCGAGGTTCTCGACGGACTCGACGTCGGCGTACGTTCGGAAGTCCGCGCCGAACTTGTAGCCCGTCTTGGGGACGACGTCGCGCTCGCGCAGGGCGGTGTAGACCGCAAGCCGGCGGACGAACCGTTCGCCTTCGACCTCGCGGCCCCGCTTTCGGACCGTCTCCGGCTTGAGGTCGATCACGCCGCGTTCGGCGAGCGACGCCGCCTCGAGCAGCGAACACTGCAGCGTCGGCTCGTCGTACTCCCGGCCCTCGAGTGGCTGGCCGTAGAAGCCGCGTTCGTAGAGTTCGAGCGGTGGCTCCCAGACGACGACCCGGTCCTCGAGTAAGTCCGCGTCACAGCCCTCGGGTAGTGCCGCCGTCGACGAACCCGAAGGATCGCGCTCCGAGACCTCAAAGTAGGTAATCTCGCTCTCTTCGTCGACGATTGCGAGCACGCCGGCCTCGAGTTCGGCCGACGGCACGTCGGTTCGCTCGCCGAGCACGCGCAGGGCGTACTCGATCTCGCCGTCGCCGGGGCCTTTCCCGCGTGGGAACACCGCGAAATCCACCTCCCCGTCCGGCGGGTCGACCCACGGCTCGCGGGCCGGCGAGAGATAGAAGCCGCGCTCTCGCAGATCGGCGTAGACGAGGAATCTGACGCCGAACTTTGCGCCGGGTTCGCGGGCCATAAACGACCGGAACTCGAGTCGCTCGCCCGACTCGGTGACGACCGCGCCGAGGTCGCCCCGATAGAGCAGGTGGGCCGCCTCGACGGGTGCCAGTGCGATCTCGTTGCCCTCGAGTGGATAGCCATACCCCCGCGAATCGTGATAGCGCTGGCGTGCGTCCCCGCCCACGCGGATGACGCCCACCGCTTCGTCGAACCGCCCCTCGAGTGTCATACCCGGGCGTTGGCCGGCCGTGACTAAGTGGCTGCGGATCGATTCCCAGTCGGTTTGGGACTCGCGGATTTCTGGATCAGCTGTATGGGTCGTCAGTCGTCTGCCGCGGACTCGGCCTCGAGTGTCCCCTCGAGCGCTCGCTCGCAGGTCGCATCGAGACAGCGGGTGCCGCTTTTCGTTTCGAAGGTGGGGAGCCCACAGCCGCAGTCGCCGGTGACGATGCCGGCAGGGATCGCGAACCCGGTATCGCACTCGGGGTAGTGCTCGCAGCCCGCGATGAGCCCGCCACGCCGGAGGATTCGCAGGTCGCCGTCACAGCCCGGCTCCGGGCAGTCCCACTCGCGGTCGAACGCTTCGCGGACCGCGTCGTCGAGTGACTCACAGCTCCGATCGATGCAGACGTCGAATGCGAGGCCGCGCTCGACGCGCATCCGCGGCAGCCCGCAGTCACAGTCACACTGTTCGTCACGGATCGTTGCGTCGGCAGGGATACCGTAGCGGTTCCCGCAGTCGATACAGTGGACGTCACCCGAGCGGATGAGCGTGCCACCACACTCCGGGCACTCGCCGACGGGCGTGCCCGCTGCCGACGCCGGGTAGTGGGCGAAGCCGTCCTGGTCGTGGGCGGCGATCCGCAGCGTCTGGGTGTCCTTTTTGGCGACGAGGGTGAAATCGTTCGCACGATCGCTCGAGACGCTGTCGGCTCGAGTCAGCCACGCCACGGGTTGGTAGCCGTCGATATCGTGGACGAGAACGGTGTTGTCGGGCTTGACGATCGTCGTTACCCGACCGCGATACTCCGTGCGGTCGGCGCCGTCGGTAATAACGGTACAGTCACCCGCGAGCACGCGGATCGCGTCGTCGATCATAGCTCGTTTGGGCGCGCTTTCGTATGTAAACCCGCGGCTGCTCGAGGACGTGCCGACCGGGAGCTCAGTCGAGACAGACGTACGTTCGCGTCGCCCCGACACCCTCGAGGGGTCGGACGGACTCAGTGATCGTCGCGAGAATCTCTTGGGTGTTTTCGCCTGCGAACTCGACCATGACGTCGAAATCGCCGGCGATGACGTGCGCTTCGACGACGCCGTCGGTATCCCGCAGGGTCTGACAGATGCCTTCGGCGGTTCCAGTTGCCGTGTCGATCGTCGCATACGCGTGGACCATCTCATTGCGTTACGGTACCAATGGGCAAAAACGGACGTGCGATCGCGGCCGCTGTTCAGTTCTCGTCCGACGTCGCGACGGTTTCACGCTCGCTATCGTCCCGGTCGTCGACCTGCTCCTCTCCGGGGGGCGTAGTCGATTCAGCGGGTGTCCGGTCATCGGTCGTCGATCGATCGACGTCCTCGCCAGCAACCGAGCGAGCGATCGCTGCAGTCTCTGGCCCGCCGTGTTCGCCGGCGCGGTCTCTGAGCGCACGGATCGCCTCGACGTCGACGTCCTGTTCCTCGAGTACGTCTTCGGAGAGTTCAGCTGTAGCCGTCTCAGCTGCGGTAGCCTGTCGTTCGACGGTCTGCATCTCGGCGACGGTTGTCGCGACTTCCGCCTGATAGCGGCCCTCACTGAGGTCACCGGCGTTGCGGGACTCGTTCAACTCCGTGAGTCGGTCCTCGAGTTCCGTCTGGCGCGTTTCGCTCGCTTCGAACTGTTCGGCGACGACGGCCGCTTTCGCTTCGGGAGACGTTGCGTTCGCGACTTTGGCTTCGAAGGTCCGTTCCGAGACGTCGCCGTTGACTTCGGCGTTCTGGACACCGACAACGGCGGCGAACCGCTCGCCGGGGGCGATCGATTCGTTCCCCGCGTCGGATTCGGATTGGACACTACTACTCGGGACAGCACTCGCCGCAGCGAGTGGAACCGCGATCGTCGCGGCGACGAGTATCACGGCCAGCGTGATCGACGTGGTTTGATTCATTGGTGGATGTTGTATTTGTTTCGTGATATATCCTCGAGACGATGGCTCCGGTTCAACGACCGTTAACGCGATTCAACGCCGTTTTCGATCCGCCTTTGTCTGTTGATTTCGTCGGTTTGACCCGGCCGTTGGCGCTCGTCCGATTGAATCCGTTGCAGACCGGTATTGTGGCTGTCATTCCATGGTCTCCGCCGTCACTTCGTCGTCCGCGTCGGGCAGCGAGAGCACGTTCTCGCGGCCAAGGCGGAACGACTCGAGGTCACCCTCCTCGCGCAGTCCGCTGACGACCTTGCTGGTTTTCGCGTCGGTCCAGCCGAGTTCCTCGACGACCGTTTGCTGTTTCATCCGCCCGCCGTTGTCCCTGACGAGTCGGAGGACCTGTTCTTCGTTGCTGAGTAGTTCCATTTCGGCGGGTTCGGTCCCACTCGAGGCCGCCGACTCGTCGGTCGTACTCGAGGCCGTCGTGGTCGCGGTCTCCGCGCTGGCTGCGGGGGCAGCTCCCGACTCAGTGCCCGAATTCTCGTCTCCGCCGGCCGGCCGATCCGCCGTCGGATCGCGGGTTCGGTACCACCAGACACCGACGGCGCCGAGCCCGAGTGCGACGACCGCGGCACCCGCGATTATCGTCGCGTTCGGGCCGCTTCCAGCAGTGATGACGACCTGCGGCTCTCCGGCGATGAAGTCGGTCTCGCCGCCGCGCCAGATCACTGCGTGCTCGCGTTCCTCATCTGGGTCGGGCGTGGCCGACTGCAGTTCGTAGTCCTCCGGCCACGCGACCAACAACCGCGTCCCGTCGTCGATGTAGATGCCCTCAATGGCGTCGCCCGCGTGGATCTCGTCGCCATCGACGGCGCCGAACCCGTGCCAGTGGAACGTGTATCTGACGACGCCGTACTCGCGTGCGAACGACTGGCGCTCGGTGGTCACGCTGTACCCCTCGGCGGACATCTCACGACCCGTGGTGTCGCTCGCCGCGACGACCGTCTCGTCCATCCGGTCGGCGAACGACTGCATGTGGCTGTCGGGGTCGTTCTGAATGTCCTCTTCGAGCGATTCGAACGCCGTCGTGCTCTCCTCGTCGTCCAGCCGAACCCAGAACTCGAGGGTCCACTCGGCGGTCCCGTTTTCCCGGAGTGTGACGTCCATTCGGATCTCGTCCGCGTCGAGCTGATCCTGCTGGAGTGAAAACGGCGTTGACTGGTCCTGATCGACGGCTGTGGGTCCACTTGCGGCTGCAATCGGCCCCATCCCGACCAGAAGTACCGCGACGACGACTGTCAAGCCGACGCGAACGTTCATACGAGTCAGTATCTGCCACCCCCATTAAAATATGCGAAACCCATAGAACGCGTTTATAACGACTCTCTCGGCTCTATGATCGACATCTAGTAAAAACATGTTGGATGACTTTCAGCTCCCGCTGGCGTTCAACCCGGCCGCGCCACTACTGGGGGTGAGGCCCCGGACGGTCTCACCGAGTGCCTCGAGCGCCCCGCCGACGAAGTCGGCGATCGCTCCGAGGATGTCGGAGACGAACTCCGGCACTGGCTCTGGAAGGTCGTTCGGTGGGCCGTCGGCTGGCTGTGCCGCCACAGTACCTGTTGCACTGACGAGCAGCGCAATCGCAACCGCGATCGTGAGTATCGTTCGTTTCTTCATCACGAATAGATGGAGGACATTCACCCACATTAACCAGTCAGTTAATCAACCGAAATTGCGCCGGTTTGCGCCGGATAGTGGTCGTTTTCGAGCAATCGGGGACCGACATGCACCGTGAAACCCGACGATCACCTATCGTCTTCAGAATTGTCAGGATCGTTTCAGCAGGTGCGTGGTGACGTCAGCGGGAGCGGTGTCAGTGGCAAAAGTCGTCGGCGCGGACGCGACTCAGGTACCCGGCACGCCGAGTGCCGAGACTGGGCCGGTGCTAACTCGAGAGCTGTGAGGACGACTACAGCGGCCGCCTAGGCGATGATTCAGACCGCACCGGACCGAAACCAGCCGAGTCGGTAGCGCCATTTTACGGCGGCGATCCACGCCACGAGTGCTAGCACGCCGCTGACAAGCGGTATCGGCTCGAGGAGCGCCCAGACCAGTGCCCCGAGCAGCGCGGTCAACACTGCGTGGGCATAGTCTCGAGCGCTCGAGACGGCGACGGTGCCGGCGTGGAGATCGATACCGCCGATCACCAAGCTCACGGCGACCGTTAGCAGTCGCTCCTCGAAGCCGATTGCTGTCAGCGAAGCGAGTCGGGAGAATGAGGTGGTCAGGAACGTGTCAGGTTATTCGTCGTTGTCCGATTCGTCTCCGTCGTCGTCAGCGTCTTCGGTCGCCTGCGAGTCGTCGTTGTCGTCGTCAGCTTCGCTAGCGTCGTCAGCCTCGTCGGCGCCGTCGTCACCGTCAACAGCCTCGTCGGCGCCGTCGTCACCGTCAACAGCCTCGTCGCTGTCGTCAGCGCTCTCGTCGTCCGGCGTCACTTCGCTAACCGCGTCACCGAGCGGGCTCTCGAGAGCACCGCTCAGGAACGAGGAAATCCGCTCGTGGATCGCGGAGACGTGATCGGGAACCTGGTCAGGGAGATCGACGTTCGGTCCCTGTCCGTTCCGTTCGTCGGCGGCGCTGTTGTCAGCGGCCTCGTTTGCGTTATTAGCGTCGCGTTCGTTCGCGTTCTCAGCGTCGGCTGCGTGTTCGTTTGCGTACTCGGCCTGTGAGTCGTCGGCACTGTCCGCGTCTGCGTCCACGGACACGGGTGCGTTTCCTGGTGCGGCGGCGACGAATCCGGTCGCCACGATCAGTACCGCGAAGACGGCTGCGATGAGCGTTGTTCGGTTCATAGCGTGCATCCGATCCTGGGTGGCTCGACCGACTTGAAGGGGGGATGCCGTGAACGCGGTTTTCGACGGTTTGCATCCGTTTCTCGGGACGTTTTCGTTGCTTTGGCTCCCGTTTGACACGGTTGGAACGGGATCGAACCGGTGTGCCACGCCGTCGCGACGACCGTCGGTGATCCACCGCGGGCGCGCTCGCCACCACGATGGTAGTCGTCCGTGGCACGAGATAACTAAGCACAACGAATTTCCCCACCGCCCGTGACAACCGAACATGGTCGAGACGACTGCGGAAATCGTGCTGTTCGACGGCTTCGACGAACTCGATGCCATCGGTCCCTACGAAGTGTTCGAAAACGCAGCCCAGTTCGGCGCGTCCCTCGAGACGTTTCTGGTCACGCTCGAGGAAACCGATCTCGTCACTGCCAGCCACGACCTGCGCGTCGAACCGCAGGGAACGCTCGGCGAGCCTGACATCCTGCTCGTCCCCGGCGGCGGCTGGACGACGCCGACGGAGGGTGCTCGAGCGGCTGTCGAGGACGGTGTCTTACCCGATGCGGTCGATAACTGCTATACCGAAGGGGCGACAGTCGCGTCGGTCTGTACCGGTGCGATGATCCTTGCCGAAGCGGGGCTGCTCGAGGGTCGACCTGCTGCAACCCATCCCGTCGCCGTGGACGACCTCGAGGCCCACGCCGGACGGGTGGTCGACGAGCGAGTCGTCGACGACGGCGACGTGCTGTCCGCGGGCGGGGTCACCTCCGGCATCGATCTGGCGCTGTGGCTCGTCGAACGGGAGTTCGGCGCGGATATCGCGACCGAAGTCGCCGACCTGATGGTCCACGAGCGCCGCGGCGAGGTGTTTGGCTAGTCGGAGCCGTCTCGAGGGCTCGCACAAGTCGCGCTCTCGCCGCGTTCACTGCGCGGGCTCTTTTTCGAAGGCGATGCCCTGAATTCGAGGACGCTTCCCGCTGGCGGCGATGAGTTCCACGTCCTCCCCAACCGATTCGCTCGCGAGGCTCGCTCATCCCTCGCACGTGTTCATCGGCCGTCCTCGCTCTCACTCGGCCGGCCGATAGCGTGCGCCATCGCCGAGAGTCCGACCGACCGAATCCCACTGTCCCATGCCAAACGGCTATCCGTGACGACCGGGTAGGCCGCTCACATGCACGCAGTGTTGTTCGATATGGACGGCGTCATCGTCAACAGCGAGGACTACTGGGTCGAGTTCCAGCGCGAGGAGATCCTCCCCGCAGCCGTGCCTGACGCAAACGTCGACGTCGCTGAGGTTACCGGGATGAACTACCACGAAATCTACGACTACCTCGAGGCCGAGTACGGCACCGACATCTCCCGTGAGACGTTCGTCGACCGCTTTGCTGATGCTGCCGAGGAAATCTACACCGAGCACGTCGACCTGCTGGACGGCCTCCCAGAACTGCTCGCGGAACTCGAGGACCGAGGTGTCGAGACGGCGGTCGTCTCCTCGTCGCCCCACGACTGGATCGGCATCGTCCTCGAGCGCTTCGAGCTCGTGGACGCGTTCGATCACGTAATCAGTGCCGACGACATCGACGGAGCGAGCAAGCCCGAACCCGACGTCTTCGAGTACGCTGCTGCCGAGGTCGGCGTCGCACCCGAGGCGTGTCTCGTCGTCGAAGATTCGGAAAACGGGGTTACGGCAGCCGCACGCGCCAACACTACGGTCGTCGCCTACCGGATTGACGCTCACGACGACCTCGACCTCTCTGCGGCCGACGTCGTCGTTGATTCGCCTGCCGAGCTTCGAGAGACGATTCTCGAGGCTGTCGAGACTGATCCGGCAACACAGTACACCGACTGACAGCGGGAGAGAAAGCGAGCAGCCTCAGACGACGTCGACGGTTCGGGACTCCTCGAGTGGCACCAGCGGTTCCTCGGGGAAGGCGACGCTGATAGTAAACTCGAGGTCGTCCTCGTCGGCCCCGAAGACGCCGACAGGGACCGTTTCCGTGTCGCGAAGATACGTACTCGTACTGCTCATCTCGACCCCGTTGACCGTGACGCGGATGCCGGCGCGTGCGGGTTCGCCGACGTTGCGAACCGTCACTTCGCGGACGTCGTTCTCGCCCATCGCGATCGACTCGGGGAACGACCCCCAGTCGATCTCGAGGACGGGCAGCGACTGGGCTCCTTCATAGACTCGTTGGGCGACACCTTCTGAGAGGCCAGCGTCGACGAGGCCCTCGAGGCCGGCGTCCATGACGGCTTCGGGGGTCGAGATACCCTCCGTCGCGAGTTTGCTCGCTCGGCCGGGGCCGACGCCTTCGATAGCCGTGAGCCCGACTGCGTCCTCGGCAACGCCGTTTTCGACTCGAGCTTCGACCCGCCGAGCGAGGTTTGCCGCGTGCGGACCCGCGAGTCGGTCGAGAAACGCACCCAGCGCCGAGATGAGTCGCGTCGCGTTGCGCCGGATCACCCAGGCGTCACTGCGCAGTTCCGACGGCGTCGAGCCGCTGGCCGCCCCGCGAAGGATTGCGAGCACTTTCCGCTGGCCGGCCTCGAGGTCGCCTGTCTCCTGCCCGACGAGGACGGCGTTGATCGCGTCGCGTTCTGACTGACGGGCCGACACCGAGTCGAACTCGCCGGCGGTCGCGACTGCCTCAAGGATGTCTTCGGGCTCGAGGCTCTCGCCCTCCTCGACTCGGTCACACAGTTCGGCGAACGTCGCGGCCGTCTCGAGGCGCAGGTAGTACTTCGAGGCCAGCACGCCCCGCGGTGTCGCCTCGATCGACAGCTCCGGCCCGGTCTCGACGAAGCCACGATCGACCAGTCCCTCGAGGCAGTCTCGAACCCGCTGGCGGAGGTTCGGGAAGTCGTACGCGTCGGGTTTGGACTGGCCGCGGACGTAGTAGAAGGTCGTCTCGAGCCAGTCCATCACGTCCTCGAGATCGGCGATCGTCCCCATCGCGATTTCGGCGTTGAGGTGTGTTTCTAACGTTTCGGCGAGTCGTGACTCGATCTCCTTGCCGTCCCGGAGCAGTTGGCGGTATTTGTCCGCGTCCGCCCCGTCGCAGACGACCCAGCCGTAGCCGACGTCGTCGTAGCCGGGCCGTCCCGCCCGCCCGAGCATCTGGAGGACGTCGAGTGGACTCATGTCGACTTCGCCCTCGAGTGGGTCGTGGTGTTTCGTGTCCCGAATCACGACACAGCGGGCGGGGAGGTTGACACCCCACGCGAGCGTCGAGGTCGAAAACAGCAGTTCGATGGCACCCTTCTTGAACCACTTTTCGACGAAGTCGCGATCGTTCTTCGACAACCCCGCGTGGTGGAACGCGACGCCGTCGGTGACCGACTTGGATAGCGTCTCGTTCTCGAGATCCTCCTTCTCGTCGTGGAAGTCGTAGTCGTGGAAATCGTGTCGCGCTGTCATCGGGACGTCCCGCTTGGCAATCTCGTCTCTGGCCTTCTCCGCCGCGCGGACGGTATCCTGCCGGGAGGAGACGAACACGAGCGCCTGCCCATCCTCGCGGAGGTGGGGCTCTGCGATATCGAGCGCGCGGTAGAGGCGGCGATACTTATCGGCAAACGAGTTTTCGCCGTGGGTGTAGGTCTTGACGCCGGCGTGTAAGTCGACGGGGCGGTACTTATCGCCGAACTCGAAGGTGGTCTCCTCGGGCGCGTCGAGCCACGCCGCGACGTCGTCGACGTTCGGCATCGTCGCCGACAGCGCGACGACGCGGGGCGCACAGAGCCGCCGCAGCCGCGAGATCGTCACCTCGAGCACCGAGCCGCGGCGGTCGGCATCGAGCAGGTGGACCTCATCGATCACACAGACGTCGATGTCGGTGACGAAGTCGTATCGTCGCGAGTCGTGTTTGCGCGTCGCCGAATCGAGTTTTTCGGGCGTCATCACGAGGATATCCGCGCGGCGTGCGCGCCGCGGGTTCAAGTCCCGTTCGCCCGTGACGACGTACACCGAGTAGTCAAGGTTCTCGAACCGTTCCCAGTCGTCTTCTTTCTCGTTGGTCAGCGCCCGTAGCGGGGCGATAAACAGCGCCGTGCCGCCGTCGGAAAGTGCCTTACAGATCGCCAGTTCGGCGAGGGCAGTCTTGCCCGACGCCGTCGGCGCGCTTGCGACTACGTTTTCGTCGGACTCGAGCAGCCCTGGCAGTGCCTCGCGTTGCATTCGGTTGAACTCCTCGAAGGCAAAAGCGTCGGCGAACTCGGGGAGAACCTCGGCGACCTCCATCACACGAAACCGGGGAGTGACAGGCCAAAGGCGTTTCCTTCGCGCTCGCAGAGACGGGCAACGGCCGAACGACTACCGTGCGTTGAACACCGCCGCAAGCACCGAGCCAGCGGTCGCGAACACGAGTGGGTAGAGCAGTCCGCCAAGGATGAGTGCGGGGACGAACTCCGGCGCGATCGACCCGGTCGCTTCGATACCGAACACTTCGACTTCGGTGCTGGATTCGGCGACGAGCGCGCCAAGACCCATGACGATCGCATAGCCGATCGTCACCGGTGCGCCGACGACGACTGCCTCACCGATGTCTGTCACGTCCCACTGGACGGCCAGAATCGCACCGATCGTGAGCAACACGAGCGGCGGGATCACGTACAGTAGACTGGCCCCACTACTGCTCGACTGCGAGATGAAATCAACGGTGCTTGCGCCGCCAAACGAGCCAAACGCTCCGCTGGCTTCAACGTCGACCATGTGGGCGTTATAAAAATACCAGGCAACACCTTTCCAGTCGGCGACGTCGTCGCCGACGGCCTCACGGACCTCACTGACGATCAGCACGTACGTCACGAGATACCCAATCGCCGCAGCCAGAACACCGAGGCCCGCACTTGCCGCGACGCTCGAGCCACGTGATACGGTACTGTCGTCTGTTGCCGAACGCTGTGCGGTCATCGTACCGACTCTCGAATAGGGTCGGTCGTATGGGCTTTGTGGTTTGCGGTAGTCAACTGCCCCACCCACGGTGGGGCGGGGAATCCGCCTCGCTACCTAGTTTGAAACGGGCCTCGAGGTCGGTCAGACCACTGACTCGTCGGTCGTTGCTGCCTCAAGCTGGTCGCTCAACAGTCTCGAGGCGCGTTCGGGGTTGGCGACCCGTTCAAAGACGAGTTCAGGATCGCCCGAACCGGCGGTGTAGACGGTCAGATCGCCGTAGCCGAGCGCACGGCCGACAGCGCTTTGGCTCAGGCTCGTGTTCTGGACGCGGTCGAGGCGAAACTGGGTAACGTCTCTCGAGACGACGCCGTGTTTTTTGTACAGCTCCGAGCTCGTGATCACGTAGCGGGTGTTCGTCCAGACGAGATATCGGGCGAACGCGAGGCCGATGCCCGCGACCGCTATAAGGAGGCCGACGATCGTCAAGAGCCCGGCACTGTCGGTTGCGGTCCAGCCGGTGAGGATGAGGCCAACGAGTGCGATGCCAACCCCGACAGGGAGGCCAAGCCCCATCGTAATCGGGTGGGGACGACTCTCCCAGACGACGTCCTCGTCGTCGCTGATATGAAACCAGTCGGGGGTCGTGCCAAACGCCATCTGTTCTCGTCTAGGTGCGCGCCCAGCCTAAAGCTATCAGGTGGCTACCCTCGGTAACCGCGGCATACATCCCTCGAGATCGGCACTCGATGGACACGGCGTGGTGTCTCGACCGCCGTAACCACCATGATTTTGACTGCGCAACCCGTTGTGTGAGTATGAGCAGCGCACGCAAGCCCGACTGGTTGAAGATGCGGCCGCCGTCGGGTCGTGAGTTCGCCGGCATCCGGGAGACGCTGCGCGAGCGGAACCTGCATACCGTCTGTGAAGAGGCCAACTGTCCGAACCTTGGCGAATGCTGGTCCGGCGGCGCCGGCACCGGCGAGGGCGAAGGTGGGACAGCCACGTTCATGTTGATGGGCGATCGCTGCTCTCGAGCCTGTAACTTCTGTGACGTCCAGACCGGGGGGATGGAGCCGCTCGATCCCGACGAACCCGCAAACGTCGCCGACGCCATCGCTGAGATCGGGTTGGATTACGTCGTCCTCACGTCGGTCGACCGGGACGACCTGCCGGATCAGGGCGCGGGCCATTTCGCGGAGACGATTCGCGAGATCAAGGCTCGCCACCCCGGCATTCTCGTCGAAGTGCTCATTCCCGACTTTCAGGGCGAGGAGCGCCTCGTGCGGAAGATCATCGACGCCGATCCGGACGTGATCGCCCACAACGTCGAAACCGTCTCCCGCCTGCAGTTCCCCGTGCGAGACCGACGGGCGGGCTACGAACAGAGCCTGAGCGTCCTCGAGCAAGTCGAGCGCAAGTCCGATATTTATACGAAAACCTCGATCATGCTGGGCCACGGCGAGTACGACCACGAAATCTACCAGACGATGGCGGATCTCCGCGAACGCGGGGTCGACATCGTCACCCTCGGCCAGTATCTCCGCCCCTCGATGGACCACCTCGAGGTGCAACACTACGACCACCCGGATAAGTACGAGACGTGGCGTCGCGTCGCCGAGGAGGAACTCGGATTCCTGTACTGTGCGAGCGGCCCGATGGTCCGATCGTCGTACAAAGCGGGTGAGCTGTTCGTCGATGCCATCCTGCGTGAGGGCAAAGACGTCGAGACGGCCAGAGCCGATGCGCGCCGCCAACAGTCACCGCAGACTGAGTCCTGATCGGCTGCGACAGCGCTCGATCGACGCCGACACGCGATTTCACCGCTTTTCCGCGTTCGAACCGTGTATTCGTTCAGTATCCTCTCGGCACGGCGCTCGTGCTGGACAAACGAGTTGAAATGTCGCTCTCGCCCCATCGATGTCCACAAAGAGCCACTGACGGACGAAATTCTTCGATTGGGTGGCAAGAATCTCGTAAATAGTAAACTATTTTGGGAAACTCCTTTATCCTGAGCGATAGTTCGTTTAGGTATGGACAGGTGGGACTCCCCGTGAGCACGATACAGCGCGATCCCCGCGAGCGAGTACAGATACTCGACGACTCCGGGCAGGTTCTCGAGGACGCCGAGGTGCCCGACCTCTCCGAGGCGGAACTCGTCGAAATCTACGAGCAGATGCGGTTGGTTCGCCATTTCGACGAACGAGCAGTGAGCCTCCAGCGACAGGGCCGGATGGGAACATATCCCCCGCTATCGGGTCAGGAGGCCGCCCAGATCGGCAGTGCTCACGCCCTCGATGACGACGACTGGGTGTTCCCCAGCTATCGCGAACACGGCGTCGGGCTGGTTCGTGGGCTCTCTCTCGAGCGAACCTTGCTCTACTGGATGGGCCACGAACAGGGCAACTTCATCCCCGAGGACGCAAACATCTTCACCGTCGCGGTCCCCATCGCGACCCAGATCCCCCACGCGACGGGGGCCGCCTGGGCGTCGCAACTCAAAGGCGAAGCGAACGCGTTCATCTGTTATTTCGGCGACGGGGCGACCTCCGAAGGCGACTTCCACGAAGGGCTCAACTTCGCTGGCGTCTTCGACACGCCGAACGTCTTCTTCTGTAACAACAACCAGTGGGCGATTTCAGTCCCACGAGAGCGCCAGACGGCAAGCGCCACGCTGGCCCAGAAGGCCGAAGCCTACGGCTTCGAAGGGGTGCAGGTCGATGGGATGGACCCGCTCGCAGTGTACAAGGTCACCCACGACGCCGTCGAGAAGGCGAAGAACCCGGATAATGACGAACTCCGTCCGACGATGATCGAGGCGGTGCAGTACCGCTTCGGGGCGCACACGACAGCAGACGACCCCTCCGTCTACCGGGACGACGACGAAGTCGAGCGTTGGCGTGACAAGGACCCGATTCCGCGCCTCGAGATGTATCTTCGAAACGAGGGGATCCTCGACGACGAACGCGTCGACGCGATTGAATCCCGAATCACGGCGGACGTGGCCGACGCAATCGATGCCGCGGAGTCGTACGAACGGCCCGACCCAGAAGAAATCTTCGCGCAGGTGTACGAAGGAATGCCTCGACGCCTGCAGCGACAACTCGAGTACTTCGAATCGCTTCGCGAACGCCACGGCGACGACGAACTTCTAGAATAATATGACTGCAGAATCAGACGCACGATCGGAGAACCTCACGCTCGTACAGGCGGTACGAGACGGATTACAGACGGAGATGGAACGCGACGACGACGTCATCGTCATGGGCGAAGACGTCGGGAAAAACGGCGGCGTCTTCCGCGCGACGGAAGGCCTGTACGACGAGTTCGGCGAGAACCGAGTCATCGACACCCCGCTGGCCGAATCCGGTATTATCGGGACGGCGATCGGGATGGCCGCCTACGGGATGCGGCCGGTGCCGGAGATCCAGTTTCTGGGGTTCATCTACCCCGCGTTCGATCAGATCGTCTCTCACGCCGCGCGCCTGCGATCGCGCTCGCGCGGACGGTATACATGTCCGATGGTCATCCGGGCACCCTACGGCGGTGGCATCCGCGCCCCCGAACACCACTCCGAGTCGACAGAGGCGATGTTCGTCCACCAGCCCGGACTCAAGGTCGTCATCCCCTCGACACCCCACGATGCCAAGGGGCTGTTAGCGAGTGCGATCCGTTCACCGGATCCAGTAGTCTTCCTCGAGCCGAAACTCATCTACCGGGCGTTCCGCGAAGCGGTCCCCAGCGACACTTATGAGGTGCCACTCGGCGAGGCGGCCGTCCGCCGCGAGGGAAGCGATATCTCGGTCTACACCTGGGGTGCGATGACCCGACCGACGATCGAGGCTGCAGACACCCTCGAGGGAACGATCGACGTCGAGGTGATCGACCTGCGGACGCTGTCACCGCTCGATGAGGCAACGATCGTCGAGTCGTTCAAAAAGACGGGACGGGCCGCGGTCGTCCATGAGGCCCCGAAAACAGGCGGGCTCGGAGCGGAGATCGCCGCGACCTTACAGGAGGAGGCGCTGTTGTACCAGGAAGCGCCAATCGAGCGCATCACGGGCTTTGACACGCCGTTCCCGCTGTATGCACTCGAGGACTACTACCTGCCGGAACCGGCTCGAATCGAAGACGGCATTCGAGACGCGATGGAGTTCTAACATGGTCAGAGAGTTCGAACTCCCCGACGTCGGTGAAGGGGTCGCAGAGGGTGAACTAGTTTCGTGGCTGGTCGAGCAGGGCGATGCGGTCTCGGAGGACCAGCCAGTTGCAGAGGTCGAAACCGACAAGGCCCTCGTCGAGATCCCCTCGCCGGTCAACGGTACCGTCCGCGAGTTGCACGTCGAAGAAGGCGCGGTCGTTCCCGTTGGAACGGTCATCATCTCGTTCAACGTCGACGGCGAGGCGCCACACGCCTCGGAGTCGCCGAGCGGTGAAACCGCGAGCGACTCCGACGCCAGCGACGACACTGCCAGTGAAGCCACCGAGGAGACCGCTGGCGCTGGCAGCCCCGATGCGACCGGAACCGAGGGCGACGAAATCGAGACACTCGATGACCGAGTCTTCGCGCCCCCGCGCGTGCGACGCATGGCACGCGAGGAGGGACTCGATCTCTCGAGTATAGAGAGTAGCGGGCCGGGCGGCCGACTCACCGCAGCCGACGTTCGGGCCGCCGCCCGCGGTGGTCCCGCCAGGGACGAACAGGCGCCGGTAGCGGAACCAACGCCAACCGGGGACTCGAGCGCTGCGGACGCCGCGGCTGCCGGCGGGTCGGGACAACCGGCCGAGTCCACCAGCCCGGTCGAGACGACGACCGAACCGCAAGCAGGGACCGACTCTGCTGACCGCGAGACGACTCTCGCCGCGCCGGCAACCCGTCGAATCGCACAGGAGGAAGGTGTCGACATCGACGCCGTCCCCGCGACCGAGGAGCGCGACGGCGAGGCGTTCGTTACCCCTGAAGCGGTCCGGGAGTACGCCGACGCCCAGCGACAGGCACAGGAAGCCGACAGGGAGGCCATAGCGGCGGGCGACCCGGTCGGAACGAGCGAAGCCGAGTTCGCTCCCGGCAAACGCGAGCGTCGCGAACCGTTCCGGGGCGTCCGTAAGACGATTGCCGATGCGATGGTCGAGTCGAAATACAGCGCACCCCACGTCACCCACCACGACGAGGTGGACGTGACCGCACTCGTCGCAACCCGCGAAGAACTCAAAGCGCGCGCTGAGGAGCAAGGCATTCGACTGACGTACATGCCGTTTATTATGAAAGCCGTCGTCGCGGCGCTCCAGGAGCATCCCGAGATGAACGCGGTCATCGACGAAGACGCCGAGGAAATCGTCTACCGCGATTACTACAATATCGGCGTCGCCACCGCGACCGACGTCGGCCTGATGGTGCCCGTCCTCGAGGACGCCGATGAGAAGGGGCTGTTACAGCTCTCTTCGGAGATGAACGAACTCGTCCAGAAAGCCCGCGAGCGGACGATCAGCCCCGACGAACTCCAGGGATCGACGTTTACAATCACCAACGTCGGCGGCATCGGCGGCGAGTACGCCACGCCGGTCATCAACTACCCCGAAGCCGGCATTTTGGCGATCGGCGAGATCAAGCGCAAACCGCGCGTGGTGACCGACGACGAGGGAGCGGAGTCGATCGAACCCCGATCCGTCCTGACGCTGTCGCTGTCGTTCGACCACCGACTGATCGACGGCGCGGTCGGCGCCCAGTTTACGAACACAGTTATGGAGTACCTCGAGAACCCCAGCCTACTATTGCTCGAGTGAGCGTAGCCAAACACACACCATGAACGCGAACTCATCGAACACGGAGGAGCTGCACTGATGGTCGTCGGAGACGTCACCACCGGGACGGACCTTTTGATCATCGGAGCCGGACCGGCCGGCTACGTGGCCGCGATCCGCGCCGGCCAGCTCGAGCTGGACGTCACACTCGTCGAAAAAGACGCCTACGGCGGTACCTGCCTGAACTACGGCTGTATCCCCTCGAAAGCGCTGATCACGGCGACCGATATCGCCCATGAGGCCGGCAACGCCGAGGCGATGGGCATTCACGCCGATCCAGCGATCGACCTCGCAGGGATGGTCGAGTGGAAAGACGGCGTCGTCGACCAGCTCACAAGCGGCGTCGAGAAACTCTGTAAAGCGAACCAAGTCACCCTGCTTGAGGGCACGGCCACGTTCGTCGACGAACACACCGTCCGCGTCTCTCACAGCGGCGAGGGACAGGGCTCAGAGACTCTCGAGTTCGAAAATGCCATCGTCGCAACCGGCTCGCGCCCCATCGAGATCCCGAACTTCGAGTACGGCGACGAGCCAGTACTGAACTCGAAACAGGCGCTCGCGCTCGACTCTGTCCCCGACTCGATGGTCATCGTCGGCGCAGGCTACATCGGGATGGAACTGGCGGGTGTGTTCGCCAAGCTGGGAACTGACGTGACTGTCATCGAGATGCTCGACTCGATCCTGCCGGGCTACGACGACGATCTGAGACGTCCCGTCAAACAGCGAGCGAACGACCTCGGCATCGAGTTCGAGTTCGGCTACACCGCCTCGGAGTGGCACGATCGCGACGACGGCATACAGGTCATCGCCAACCCAGCGGCCGACGATAGTGACGATGACCGACTCGAACTCGACGCCGAGAAAGTCCTCGTCGCCGTCGGTCGCCAGCCCGTTTCGGACACGCTCGCCCTCGAGGAGGCCGGCATCGAGACGGATGATCGTGGCATTATCGAAACCGACTCGCGCGGGCGGACGTCTGCCGAGCACATCTTCGCTGCCGGCGACGTGGCAGGTGAGCCGATGCTCGCCCACAAAGGCAGCATGGAGGGGAAAGTCGCCGCCGAGGTCATCGCCGGCGAGCCGTCGGCGATCGACCATCAGGCGATGCCCGCAGTCGTCTTCACTGACCCCGAAATCGCGACCGTCGGGATGACCGAATCAGCAGCCGAAGATGACGGCTTCGAGACTGTCGTCGGCACGTTCCCGTTCCGTGCCAGCGGCCGGGCGCTGACGACTGGCGACACCGACGGGTTCGTCAAAATCGTCGCCGAGGAGTCCGACGGCTACGTCCTCGGCGCCTCGATCGTCGGCCCCGAAGCCTCCGAACTCATCGCCGAACTCGGTCTGGCAGTCGAGTTGGGTGCGACCCTCGAGGACGTCGCCTCGACAGTCCACGCCCACCCGACACTCTCTGAATCGGTGATGGAAGCCGCCGAGAACGCGCTCGGCCACGCGATTCACACGCTGAATCGCTGACTCTCCAGTCCACTTCCGGAGTCGTCCCCGCATCGAAGCGACACTCGTCTCGCATTCGCTGTCCGAACTCGAGAGAGTTCGGACCAGCTTCGACCCGAAACTGATTCGATTCGCCGCTCTCCGACCCACCACATCATGATTGAGAGCTTTCTCCACCGCGAGCTAATACTCAAGCAACAACGCAAGTCAAGCTGTTGAGCGATCACGGGCAGTCCCGTCCCAATTTCGACACTTACTGGACGTACAGCGAGTACGCAATCACGAGAAAGCCAGCCAGCACGAGCAGACTCTCGAGTAAAACACCCATCGCGAGTCCGACACCGAGCAGCTCATACAGTAGTCCGGCAAGCACGAGTCCGAGTGTTACGAGTCCGAACCCGATCGTAAGATAGCCAAGCGCCTGTTGGCGTGTCCGCCGGTATGCTTTGAACGCAAAATACGTGATGACGCCTCCAACCACGAGAACGAGTGTTTTGACAACCGCAAGCGCGAGTGCAATTTCGGCCGTGCCAGTCTGGTGTGGACTCATGTCTCCTTTCGCACCTCCGACCACAGCTCGGCCAACCGCTCGTCTGCCGTCCGAGCCGGGCGCTCGATCTGGACAGCTAGCGTTCGATCTTCATCTAACACGAGCGTGATCTCGTCGAACGCGACTGCGTACTTGCTCGCGTGGTGGCCGTCCTGACGGATTTCTGTCGACTCTTCAAGCAATGTCGACTCGGTTAGCAGTTCCAGCTTCCGATATAGCGTTGACTGTGGAATCTCACACTGATTCGTTAATTCAGCGGCTGTCATGGGCTCCTCGAGGTTCCGGATGATTTCACGGCAGTCGGGATCGTCGAGTGCAGAGCAGATCTCCTCTGCTGACGGCGTTGACTCCGAAGCAATCGGGTCCCGGACCATTCGTTCTACCCTTACAACGCACGCGGTTTATCGGCATCGATGCGTTTGTTCCTCCTGCTGTCGATACCAACACGCTCTCGACGCATTCCTACTGATCGAGTCACGAAGCTTTCTTGCACGTGCACGCTCAACTGCATTCCACGCGGGTCTCATTCGGTCCGACCGCGTCTACAAGGGTGGGATGATCGACCGACCTCCGCCCGCGTGACATTCTGTCCGTGAACTCACGCCTCGAGTGTCTACCGTGTTTGCCGCTGTGATCGAGCTGTGTAACTGATGGGACTCCCTATCATGGTACCGAGTTTCGATTGACAGTTCTTTCGACGGCCTTATACATGAACCAGCCATTCGATGCTAATGCAAACGTCGTGGCGTACATCGCCACGTCCTCCGGCCGTGTTCCGGCACGGGCGAAATACATCATCCATCCTCGTACACGATCCGTCGGATTGCTCCGACGGTTAACGTATCTGGGCAGTCCAGATCAGTTCGCAGTCGGTCTCGCCGACCGCGACTGTTCACTGCCTTTATACGTTGCTGGGCGATCGCGCTGGATCGAAAACACCTTGGCGGATGCGGCTTCCGGCGAGGTCCGATCCGACGCCCTTAAGTGTACAAGACAACTCGGATGTGAATGCAAAGAAGATGTGATCGACGAAGCGTTCAATCCGTTTCGTCATCTCGGACCACTCGAGTTCGAAGGGGTTATGTACCCCAGACAACCTACGAATAGGTCCGAAGGAAATGAGGATCCTACCCCTGCGGTCCGCCGTACAGATGGGATCTGATGTTAGCCTTGGTAGTTCGGTGACGCCTGATCGGTCGTCGATCGCGGTCACCGAACGTGGACCCATTTATGTGTGAGTGTGTATTCGAACATTCACCGCCAAATGAACCCTCCCAACAGTGGTTGGGAGTAGATAGCATTCCGGTTGATCCTGCCGGAGGTCATTGCTATTGGAGTCCGATTTAGCCATGCTAGTTGTACGAGTTTAGACTCGTAGCAGATAGCTCAGTAACACGTGGCCAAACTACCCTATGGATCCGGATAACCTCGGGAAACTGAGGCCAATCCGGAATACGATTCCCAAGCTGGAACTGCTGGGAATCCGAAACGCTCAGGCGCCATAGGATGTGGCTGCGGCCGATTAGGTAGACGGTGGGGTAACGGCCCACCGTGCCAATAATCGGTACGGGTTGTGAGAGCAAGAGCCCGGAGACGGTATCTGAGACAAGATACCGGGCCCTACGGGGCGCAGCAGGCGCGAAACCTTTACACTGCACGCCAGTGCGATAAGGGGACTCCGAGTGCGAGGGCATATAGTCCTCGCTTTTCACCACCGTAAGGAGGTGGTAGAATAAGTGCTGGGCAAGACCGGTGCCAGCCGCCGCGGTAATACCGGCAGCACGAGTGATGACCGCTATTATTGGGCCTAAAGCGTCCGTAGCTGGCCGTGCAAGTCTATCGGGAAATCTGTGTGCCTAACACACAGGCGTCCGGTGGAAACTGCTCGGCTTGGGACCGGAAGACCAGAGGGGTACGTCTGGGGTAGGAGTGAAATCCCGTAATCCTGGACGGACCACCGGTGGCGAAAGCGCCTCTGGAAGACGGATCCGACGGTGAGGGACGAAAGCTCGGGTCACGAACCGGATTAGATACCCGGGTAGTCCGAGCTGTAAACGATGTCTGCTAGGTGTGACGCAAACTACGAGTTTGCGTTGTGCCGTAGGGAAGCCGTGAAGCAGACCGCCTGGGAAGTACGTCCGCAAGGATGAAACTTAAAGGAATTGGCGGGGGAGCACTACAACCGGAGGAGCCTGCGGTTTAATTGGACTCAACGCCGGACATCTCACCAGCATCGACAATGTGCAGTGACGGTCAGTGTGATGAGCTTACCTGAGCCATTGAGAGGAGGTGCATGGCCGCCGTCAGCTCGTACCGTGAGGCGTCCTGTTAAGTCAGGCAACGAGCGAGACCCGCATGCCTAATTGCCAGCAGTACCCTTGTGGTAGCTGGGTACATTAGGTAGACTGCCAGTGCCAAACTGGAGGAAGGAACGGGCAACGGTAGGTCAGTATGCCCCGAATGTGCTGGGCGACACGCGGGCTACAATGGCCACGACAGTGGGATGCAACCCCGAAAGGGGACGCTAATCTCCGAAACGTGGTCGTAGTTCGGATTGAGGGCTGAAACTCGCCCTCATGAAGCTGGATTCGGTAGTAATCGCGCCTCAGAAGGGCGCGGTGAATACGTCCCTGCTCCTTGCACACACCGCCCGTCAAAGCACCCGAGTGAGGTCCGGATGAGGCCGCCGCAACGGCGGTCGAATCTGGGCTTCGCAAGGGGGCTTAAGTCGTAACAAGGTAGCCGTAGGGGAATCTGCGGCTGGATCACCTCCACAGACCGGGACTGGGGCGACGCCCCAGCCCACAAGTCGTAGCGTTTTGCGCTACGCGGTTCACGTTCGATTGACCCATCGCTGGGCCGATCGGGCACCTTAGAACTACCGAGGCTAACACGTATATCTCTGTCCGCCCGTCTGGGCGGACGTGGGCCCATAGCTCAGTGGTAGAGTGCCTCCTTTGCAAGGAGGATGCCCAGGGTTCGAATCCCTGTGGGTCCATGACTCGTACCGGTCACAGATCCGTGCCCTTAAGTGGGCGACGGGATTGTGATTGAGTACGACTGAACTGATGCACCACCCCGCGTAAGTGTGGGTGGGAAGGGTCAATGCAGGCCGGCCGTCTACCGGCGTGCAGATGAGACCGTGTGTACGTGTAGTCCAGGCGTCCACTGGACCCGTTCCCGGGTCACTATACGTTGCGACTTTGTCGCAACGCCGATCCGATGAACGTGGCTACTGTGCCAGCTGGTGGATCGCTCGGCTTGAGAGCTGAAGAAGGACGTGCCAAGCTGCGATAAGCCCAAGGGAGCCGCACGGAGGCAAAGAACTTGGGATCTCCGAATGGGAATCCCCACCGCAATTGCTTCGCGCAATGGGGAACGTCGAGAATTGAAACATCTTAGTATCGACAGGAAAAGAAAACGAACGTGATGTCGTTAGTAATGGCGAATGAACGCGACACAGTCCAAACCGAAGCCTTCGGGCAATGTGGTGTTCGGACTGACGATCACTTCTCGAAAGACGACAGGAAGTCTCTTGGAATAGAGCACGAAACAGGGTGACAGTCCCGTAGTGTCGTTGAGTACGGAACGAGTCAGCTCCAGAGTATCGGGGGTTGGATATCCCTCGTGAATATCGCGGGCATCGACCGCGAAGACTAAACACTCCTCAAGACCGATAGCGAACAAGTAGTGTGAACGAACGCTGAAAAGCACCCCACAAAGGGAGGTGCAATAGGGCGTGAACTCAGTTGGCGATAGAGCGACAGGGCACAAAAGGTCCCGTATCAAATGAATCAGGCGCGAGCCTGTAGTAAGCCGTACGGGAAGCCGGTGTTCTGTCGTACGTTTTGAAAAACGAACCAGGGAGTGTGCCTGTTTGACGAGTCTAACCTGATCATCAGGGAAGGCGTAGGGAAACCGATATGACCGCAGTGCTTTGCACCAGGGTCACCGTGTTCAAGCGCGGGGAGTCAAACGGGCACGACCCGAAACCGGACGATCTAGGCGTGGACAAGGTGAAGCGTGCCGAAAGGCACGTGGAGGCCTGTTAGAGTTGGTGTCCTACAATACCCTCTCGTGATCTACGTCTAGGGGTGAAAGGCCCATCGAGTCCGGAAACAGCTGGTTCCAACCGAAACATGTCGAAGCATGACCTCTGCCGAGGTAGTTCGTGGGGTAGAGCAACGGATTGGGGGACCGCACTCCGAGAGGAGTGCGCCCCCCTGTCCAACTCCGAACCTACGAACGCCGTTTGACGCAGGGAGTCCGGTGCGCGGGGTAAGCCTGTGTACCGTGAGGGAGACAACCCAGAGCTGGGTTAAGGTCCCCAAGTGTGGACTAAGTGCGATCGAAGGTGGTCTCAAGCCCTAGACAGCCGGGAGGTGAGCTTAGAAGCAGCTACCCTCTAAGAAAAGCGTAACAGCTTACCGGCCGAGGTTTGAGGCGCCCAAAATGATCGGGGCTCAAGTCCACCACCGAGACCTAGCGGCATCCTTGATCGGATGATCCCGTAGGTTGGCGTTCTGTTCGGGCGGAAGCACGGCCGAGAGGTCGTGTGGACCGTTCAGTAACGAAAATCCTGGTCATAGTAGCAGCGTTAGTCGGGTTAGAACCCCGACGGCCGAACGAGTAAGGGTTCCTCAGCAATGCTGATCAGCTGAGGGTTAGCCGGTCCTAAGTCAGCCCGTAAGTCGAAGCTGACAACAGGGAAATAGGTTAATATTCCTATGCCAGTGTGCATCCAAAGCCAACGCTTTGGGGCCGCCTGAGCTGGGCTTTCGCCCAGTCGAACTGTCAAAGTTCGTGGAAGCCGTAATGGCACGAAGCGAGCGAACGGCAGGATAGCGCAAGTCAGGTCAACCCAGAGCCCGTGAAAAGGCAAGCACACTGTCCGTACCGAGATCCGACACAGGTACTCGTGGCGGCGAAAGCCAAGGTCTGTCGGGAGCAACCGACGTTAGGGAATTCGGCAAGTTAGTCCCGTACGTTCGCAATAAGGGATGCCTGCCTCGCGAAGAGGCAGGTCGCAGTGACTCGGGCGCTCCGACTGTCTAGTAACAACATAGGTGACCGCAAATCCGAAAGGACTCGTACGGTCACTGAATCCTGCCCAGTGCGGGTATCTGAACACCCCTTACAAGGGGACGAAGGACCCGTTAACGGCGGGGGTAACTATGACCCTCTTAAGGTAGCGTAGTACCTTGCCGCTTTAGTAGCGGCTTGCATGAATGGATCAACGAGAGCGCCACTGTCCCAACGTTGGGCCCGGTGAACTGTACGTTCCAGTGCGGAGTCTGGAGACCCCCAAGGGGAAGCGAAGACCCTATAGAGCTTTACTGCAGGCTGTCACTGAGACGTGGTCGCCATTGTGCAGCATAGGTAGGAGCCGTTACACAGGTACCCGCGCTAGCGGGCCACCGAGGCAGCATTGAAATACTACCCGATGGTGACTGCGACTCTCACTCCTGGCGGAGGACACTGGTAGCCGGGCAGTTTGACTGGGGCGGTACGCGCTTGAAAAGATATCGAGCGCGCCCCAAGATTTCCTCACTCGGGTCGGAGACCCGAGAAAGAGCGCAAGAGCATAAGGAAGTCTGACAGTGTCCGGCACAACGACGGACGCTGACGCGAAAGCGTGGTCTAGCGAACCAATTAGGCTGCTTGATGCGGCCAATTGCTGACAAAAAAGCTACCTTAGGGATAACAGAGTCGTCACCCGCAAGAGCACATATCGACCGGGTGGCTTGCTACCTCGATGTCGGTTCCCTCCATCCTGCCCGTGCAGAAGCGGGCAAGGGTGAGGTTGTTCGCCTATTAAAGGAGGTCGTGAGCTGGGTTTAGACCGTCGTGAGACAGGTCGGCTGCTATCTATTGGGGGTGTGAGGTATCTGACGGGAACGTTCGTATAGTACGAGAGGAACTACGAATGGGTGCCACTGGTGTACCGGTTGTTCGAAAGAGCACGTGCCGGGCAGCCACGCACCACGGGGTAAGAGCTGAACGCATCTAAGCTCGAAACCCACCTGGAAAAGAGATACCACTGAGGCCACTCGTAGAAGACGAGATCGATAGACTCGGGATGTACGCGCCAAGGCAACGAGGCGTTGAGTCCGCGAGCACTAATCGGCCAAGCCACACATTCATATTACATCGCATTGGATCCGTGACGCGAGAACGGGTCCGGACGCAAACTGGACTACACATACACTCGGTCAGAGAGACCACCGATTACGGTTTGACGACGGTTCGATTCCGTTGATCGGCGTTACGGCGGCCACAGCGGCGGGGTTCCTCCCGTACCCATCCCGAACACGGAAGATAAGCCTGCCTGCGTTCCGGCGAGTACTGGAGTGCGCGAGCCTCTGGGAAATCCGTTTCGCCGCCTCCATTCATACTTCACCCTCAGTGAGCCACAGCTCCGGCTCGCTGGGGGTTTTCGTATTTATGGGTTGCGTGGTCATGACACACCGCTCGTGCCGTACCGCTATGCTTAAACGAACGCAACAACAATAATCAGGTGCGCCAAGGTGGCAGAGTCCGGCCGAACGCAGCGGCCTGCAGAGCCGCCCACCGCCGGTTCAAATCCGGCCCTTGGCTTTTTTACGATACTCCAACGCCGACAGACGTGTTACTACGCTCGAGCGGTCGGTTCAAGCTTCGGCTGTGTCACTCGCCATATCCTGCGCCCACAGTTATGAAGCTCGAACTCGACGCACAGTGTGATCGTGATCCGGGAGTTACAGCAGCGTATGTCCGGGCTGGTTCTGATGAGCGTCGTGTTCGACCTCAAGTCTAACCGCGGTGACGAGGTGGTGTGTGATTTCGGATCGAAAAGACAGCCCATCAATACAAGCCAGCACTCGTTAGAGCGGTCCGTCGCTGGGATGGCCGGACAATCCGGGCTTTCTGGTTTGGATCAACTGTTGCCACCTGTCGCTCACGGAGTTGTTCGTCGTAAAAGCGGGTCGGGCGCGATTATGAACTCCCCCAGAAATGCTCGTGGTTCGAGAGCACAAGGCGCTCCCGTCATCACGGAACAACTTCGCTGTGTCTTTCTGGTCTCGTTCAAATCGCTTCGGATACGCGAACTGCTCCACACGTATTTGTTCGCAGTAGAGTAGCAGGCCGGGCACGATTGTGAACTACGCCGAAACGTTCCAGTTCGCTCGCTGCGCTCGCTCACGGACTGCGATTCGTCCACTTCAAATCGCTCTAGCCGCTTTGCTCTTCGCGTAATTGCTCGGAGCAAAAGCGGGCCGGGCGCGATTTGAACACGCGACCGTCTGGTTAAAAGCCAGACGCTCTGCCAGACTGAGCTACCGGCCCTGTACATCCTACTTTTGGGGTTATGTGGTTAAACGTTTCTTTCTTCATCGGCCAGCGGACGGTCTCGAGGGTGCACAATCGTGTGAAAAGCAGACATGCGTGCTGTGACCGTCACTCGAAGTACTCCTCGAGTGCGTCGCTAACGATCGTCCCGGGTTCGACGCCATTGATCGAGGCTTGGCGGCGGAGATCACGGTAGGTTGGTGGCGAGAGCGTAAGCTCGAGTTGACCAAGCGTTACGCCGTGTTCGGCGAGTGCGTGTTCGATCGGGGTGTCGTTGTTGACAGCGCTTGCAATGCTGCGGACCTCGCGGACGGTAAGGGGTCCGTCGAGGGTGGCCCATGCAAGGAGGAGTCGCGCTTCGCCGCCGACGCGGGCGATGTGTTTGGCGGCTGTGGGTGCGATACGGCCGAGTGCAACCTGTTTACGGACCGATCGGGGGAGGTCGTGGACACGAGCCCACTTTCGAATGAACGAGACGGTTGTGTCGCCGCCGGCACGTTCGGCTGCAGCCTTGTACGACCCTTCACCACGAACGAGAGCAGCACAGGCAGCGGCACCGCGAAGCATGTAGAGGTGATCGTCGTTGATTTCGCCGTTGGCGAACTGGCGGACGGTCTCGGCGGCGTCAGCGAGACTGTTGGGATCGTCAGGATTGAACTGAACAGCGTCGCGAGCACGAGTACCGGTGACCGATTCGTCGCCCCGGATAACTGGTGCACCGACGGGCGACTCGCGGTCCGTCGGGATCGAGCGGTCGTCGTCACGACGGCGGTGTGTGCCGGGTCGATTATCAGTCATGGTCTTTCAGTAGGAGACTTAGGGGGAAAAATGTCGCTACCTGTGCCAGCAGCTTATTCACCGCGTTTCTCGGCGAGGTGCTCCCAGATCTCTGTGCACCCTGCTCCTTCTTCGATGTCGTCGAGATGAGCGTCGTCCCGTTCATCGTCTTCGTGTTCGTGGGAGATCGGCGTTGGTTTACATTCGGCCGTATCAGTCATGGATACGCCTTCGAACGGCGGGTGCATAAGTACGGCTTCGGCTGCAAGCGATACCCCTGCTTGGGCCTATCGGTTAGTGATGCCGCTATCCCGGACACCTCGTGTTGGCTTGGTCAGCGCTGAGGCTGTACACCCCGGCACGTCAGGGTGCGACTCCGTTCGCGCTGTCGTGTCATTTGATGTTTACGGCAAAATATTCTGGTAAGTGAGGCACCCTTCGAGAATGAACGACTGATATGGTCTGCTGTGCGTTGTTTCTGGCACGACCGCGAGCAGTCCTGGGTCGCACCGGTACAGCAGGCCGTCTGAAGTGAGAAGATTGGGTGCCAGTACTATTTTTGGTACTCGACGCGCTATCTTCGAGCGTGACAACGCAGGCACCCGGGATCGGCGATGGCGGCGGGCTCTCGATTCGGGCCGCTGAGCGGGCCGATCTCCTCGCTGTCGCCCGTATCGAGAACGAGTCGTTCGCCCAGCCATGGCCCTACAACGCTTTCGAACGGTTTCTCGGTGAGCCTGGCTTTCTCGTCGCGCTCGATGGAGCCGATGCGATCGTCGGCTACATCGTTGCCGATGTCACGCAGAACTTCGGACAGCGACTCGGCCACGTCAAGGATATCGCCGTCTATCCCGACCGCCGTGGAACGGGCGTCGGCACCGCACTTCTTACACAGGCACTTGCTGTGCTTGCGGCCCACGGTGCCGAGACAGTCAAACTCGAGGTTCGATGCTCGAACGACGGCGCGAAGCGGCTCTACCGAGAGTTCGGTTTCGAGCCGCTTCGGCTCGCTCCGGGCTACTACGAGGACGGCGAGGACGCAATCGTGATGATTCGGAAACTCGAGTAACTGTTCGACTCGTGTGAGCTGTCTCGTCGAGCGCCGTCGGGCGTGGCGTTTTACTGTCGGCGCTCCTAGTGACGAGCATGAGCTACGCCTGCCCCGTCTGTGACACCGAACAGGCAGACGCCGTCCATCTCGCGAATCACCTCGCGATCACCGCCTCGCTTGGCCGGCAAGACCACAGCGAGTGGCTCGCTGAGCACGCCCCCGAGTGGAGTGAGTGTACACCCGCGGAGCTGGGCGAGATTGTCAGCCGGTACGCTCCTGAGATCGATACATCTGGAGCCGAGGCGTCGAGCCACGGACACGATCATGGCCGTCCAGAATCACTTGAGGAAGGACTTGCCCGGCAGAGTCGCCAGCCCGGCCGCGGGGCACTGTCTGCTGAAGCCGAAAGCGTCCTCGAAGAGGCAAGGGAACTGACCCAGCAGATGGCGTCTGATGGTGACGATGACGGGTCTGTCGACGGGACCACGGCTGCAGCGGAGTCGACGGACGACTCGAGGACGTAGGCCAAACGCGTAACTGGTAACTTGATGCCCCAAGCACGTCGAGGTATGCACACTGTCGGGACGGTTTCGCCCGCGTCGATCGAGGAAGCGCGTGAGTACTACGAAGATATCGGGCCGGCGGCACAGACCGTCGTTCGCGAGGTTGCAAAGGCCATGGAGTTCGACCGCGAGGAGTACGATGACCGTGTCACGGGCGACGTCGTCGAGACAGCACGGGATGCACTGTTTGCAAGCCTGCTCGAGGTCAACGTCGGGAGTCGCGAGGCGTTCGACGATTGGCAGGACTCGTATGACGGCGACGTCACGGTCGTTGGCCACGAGAACGTCGACCGTGTCGTCTGGCATGCCGGTCCTGGCGACGAGGCCGTTGCCGCCACGTTCCAGAACGAAGAGGATGCAGCGGTTGCGACGCTTCGACGGCAGGCGTTTGGCCGGCTGTATCGAGAGCGGGTCTGATCACACAGTCATCGGAACCGACGAAACGGCATCTATTACGGCCTTGAGACCAACACTCCGTGGTAATGACGACACCTGACGAGTGGGACCTCCACGAGGAAGTCACCGAGTACGAGACGCCGTGGTACGACGGTGGGTACGACTTGCTCGAGCAACCTGACGGCACCGAGAAACGGTACTACTGGGCGGACCTGCCGCCGGCAGTGGTTGTGGTTGCCCGAATCAGCGCCGACGTTCTCGAGTCCGTCGACGGAACTGATGGAGATCACCTGCTGTTCGTCGAGCAGTATCGGCCGACGATCCGGGAAACGCATCTCGAACTTCCAGCCGGAATCGTCGAAGATGGAGAATCCTACACGCACGCCGCAGCCCGCGAGCTCGAGGAAGAGACTGGTTTCAAGCCATCGAGCACTGCGCTCTTGCAGGAGTACGCGGTCGCAACCGGTGTACTTCGTCACGATCGGGGAGTCGTCTACGCCGAGGGACTCGTACCTGGCGAGCGCGAACTCGACAACAACGAGTTTCTCGAGGTGGCGACGGTGCCGATCGAGTCGGCGCTCGAGCGTGCACGCGAGCAGCCGGCGAACGACTCGACACTGACCTCGTTGCTGTTGGCGAAAGAAGACGGATTGATCTGAGTTGGCGTCAGTTCGGGCTGCTGGTTACTTCGAACTGCGACTCAGGAGCGAGCGGAGTCGACCACTGCCGCCGGGTGTCTCGACCGTTCGATCATGCGTCTCGTCGAACGTTGCCATGACTGCCAGCCCTACGATACAACACAGGATGATCGCGCCGCCGACGGCTGTCAGTGTCGTCAGACCACCGAGAAACAGCCCGACGACGAGGATGATCGAACCGATGAGTTGGCCGACGAACAGGGCCTCGAAGGTCAGTAATTCTCTGTTCATATGGTACCAAATGACGCCAACGTAGATAACCGGGATAGACGACCCACTGGACTGTCAGTGTTTTAGATGGTTTCTCGGAACTCCTTCGACGGAAGTAGGTCCTCGAGTGGCGCTCCGGGCAGCCTGCGAGGGGAGTTGTGCGTCGGAGTTGACCCGTGGCCTTATTCTGCAGGCGTCCCAAGCCGGATGTGATGGACGGCGAAATCTCTCCCAATGAAGTCCACGACCTTCTCGAGGACGATGCCGACGTGTGCATCGTCGATATTCGTGATGCGCGGAGCTTTGCACACAGCCGCATTCCTGACAGCGAAAACGTTCCGTTTCACGAACTCTCGAGGCGGATCGAAGAACTCGAAGGCGAAGACCACATCGTGACCGTCTGCCCACACGGCCAATCGAGTATTCAGGCAGCCCGACTCATCAGCTCCTACGAGGGTACTGCGGACGCCCGTGTCGAGAGCATGGAGGGCGGGCTGGATAAGTATGGTCTGAAGTTCGGACTCGTCAGCGAGTCAGACGACGCCGATGACACTGACGAATCCGCGAACGCTGAATCTCCCTTTTGACCAGGCTGTCGCTACTGGTTGTCTGGACGTCCGTGTCGTGTAAAAAACGCAGTTAGTGAAGAGGCGGTACGCGAGACGGCCGTGGGGTTCGGAAGTCGTCTCAGACCATCGCGGGCATCAGGCGACGTTGAAGCCGCGGTCCCGAAGGAAATCCTCGATGCGGCCGGTATGGTTCCCCTGGAGTTCGATGTGGTCGTCTTCGACAGTCCCACCACAAGCGAATTTGGACTTGAGATCCGACGAGAGACTGTCTAAGTCGACATCCTTCGGATCGAATCCTTCGACGATCGTTACCTCTTTTCCGTATCTGCGCTCGTCAATGCGGATATTGAGTTGCTGTTGTCCCTTGGCCACGTCTTCGCAGACGCAAAGTTCCTCGGGCAGCCCGCACGTCGAGCAGACTTCCGACATTACGGTCGATGGTACGAAACGGCCATATTAAACACTATCGGGACCCGCATCCCGTCGCGTGATTCTTTTTGAGCGTGTGATGAATTATCAGCGCCGTCTGCCGAGCGCTGGGAGCCGCGCTCGAGTGAGATCGTCGACGATCGCTACCGATTCGTCGGCGACTGCCTGACTGACGCCGCCGCCGTATACGGCCTGTTCATACCGTTCGAGAACTGTTTTTGCCCGTGGATCGATCGAGTGCTCGTCCGCCGCGAGGGCATCCAGATACTGTCGGGCCGACTCCGACCGCTCTCGTGGCCGATACTCGCGGGCGAACAGCTGCTCGAGGCGCTGGTAGGCCCGCTCTGCATCCTGGTTGGGGTCGTCTCGAGGGCGTTGCCAGTAGAGGCCGAGTTCCCGGCGGGCAGTGGCGCTTGCCCCGGTTCGATGGGCGCCGGCGACCAGCCCGACAAGCGTGAGTAGCACGATTGTAGCTGTTTCACGCGAGACGGTCACCAGTGATAGCAGGCTGTTCCACAGCTCGTCATCGTCGTCGACACTCGCGTTGGAGTCTGCCTCGGACTCGGTGTCTCCCGACTCGCGGTCGTCTGTCACCGTTTCGTTTTCGTCGGTGGAGTCGGGCTGGCCGTCCGCTGGTTCTTCGATCCCGTTGTCGGCGTCGGGCTGTTCGATCTCGTCGGGTTCGGTGTCAGAGACGGGGTCGTCGGCGCTCGTTTCGGTGTCGACGCTTTCGTCGCCGTCCTCGCGGGCCTGTTCGACGCGGTCACTGTGGACTGCATCGCGAGAGTCGCCGGGTGTTGGCTCGAAGGCAACCCAGCCGTGATCGGGGAAGTAGACCTCGACCCAGGCGTGGGCGTCCGTTCCGCGAACGACGTGTTCGTCATCAGCGACCTGCTGGCCGCTCGTGTAGCCAGTGACGTACCGAGCCGGAATATCCTCGGTCCGCAGCATCTGGACCATCGTCGTCGCGAAGTAGACACAGTAGCCCTCGTCCATCTCGAACAAGAACGCCTCAGCGACGTTGCCGTCGGGGCGCTCGACGTCGAGCGAGTAGCCTTTCGACGACCGGAGATGGTGTTCGATGGCAACTGCCTTGTCGTACGGCGTCTCGGCGTCGGCGGTGATCGATGCGGTCTCGGCCTCGAACTCACTCGAGGTCCCTTCGGGCGTCTGCAGGTAGTCGAAGCCGTCGATGATCGGCTCGGGATAGTCCGTTCCCGCCGCCCGGAGCTGTTCCGGCTCGGGGTCGACGATCGCACTCTCGACGGCGTACTGATCGCCCTCGAGGATTGGGGATTCGGGGTGGACCTGTCCGTGTCGAGAGAGTTCGGCGTGCTGGGCGAGATCGCCGTCGATGGCGAGTGGCTGGGGTGCCGTCGGCATCACACCGAGCGTGGTTTCGGCGGTAACGACCTGTGAGACGCGTTCGTACTGCCCGGGCGGTTCCGGCAGTTGATCGTCGTACGCCCTGTTCTCACCGGTTCGAATCCAGCCGTCGCCGGTGTATCGATCGTACACACCCGTTCGCCAGTAGGATGCCTGTTCAGCTTCGACGGTAAACCGCACTTCTGGCGAAAGCTCGACCGGACCGCCGATCTGGGACTGATCGGAGGCGAAGTCCATCGTTCCCTCGAGCGTGCCTGGATCGCTCCCGGCGAACTGTTCTGTCGTCCCGGAGCCGTCGGGAACGAACGTCACTGACAGCGAGAGGACGACGATCAGCGCAAAGAGAACGGCGAGCAAGTCCGCCTGCGCGATCGAGCCGCCTCGCCGCTCGAGTTCGCCGAAGGCGATGGCCCCGACAGCAGCGAGCGTGCCGACCAGGGTAACGATCGTCCCCGCGTCGCCGGTCAACACGAGGAAGATGAGCGCGAAGCCGCCAGGAAGCACACTGAGCGCGTACCGGCCCCGAACAGCGAGATACCACGAGAGGAAGACGGGTGCGGGGACGAACGCGAGTGACCAGATCCCTGCTTCGACCATCCGGAGCAGCGGAAGCCCAGCCGCGAGCGCGGCTGTATCGGAGAGCACTGTGTCACTTGCCGTGCGGACGATACCGATACCGACGCCGCTGCGCTCGAGATAGTAGGCAAAGCCGATGATTCCGGCAGCGACTGCACCGACCGTCGCCGTCCGGGGCCGGATTAGCCACGCGAGGGCTGTCGCCGCCACGAGCATTGCGCCGACGAGGGCGAACAGCGCCTGTGTCCCGCCGACGACCTGAGTTACCTCGTGGAGGACGTGGACGTACGACGCCGTCAGAACCAGAATACTCCCACACGCGAGCAGTCGAAACAGGGTGGAACCGATCGGCTCTTCGAGATCGAGACGAGCCGTTCGATCGCCGGTGTGTGAGCGTGAGTCGGTACTCATGTGGCCACCCCCGACTCGCTCCCGCTGTCCCGTTCGTGATCGGCGGGCTCGTTCCATCCCGTTCCGTCTCGTTCTGTCAGCTGATCGAACGGGAGGACGCGCCCATTCACCACGACCCGCGTCCCGTCGGCGTCGGCTTGGACCAGCACGTCTGCCTGCTGGCGCTGTCGCTCCTCGAGTTCGCCAGCCTCGAGCGTGGCGAGTTGGGCGAGGAGTTCGCGGTAGTGGGCTGCTCCCGAGTCCGGTTCGTAGTCGCCGTCTGGCACGTTCAGGCCGACGTTGACGCCGCCCTCGAGCAAGTGCGTCGTGACGCTTGCGACGGCCGTTGCCAGTTCGTTAGCCCAGCCGGGTGGGCAGTCGGCGGCAATCAGTGCGGAGCCGACGTTCTCGTCTCTGGCGTACTCCGTGACGACGAGGTCGCCGTCGGGTCGTTTGGCGGCGGCTTTCCAGTTGACGTCACTCAGCGCGTCTCCACGCCGGTACTCCCGCAGATGATCGAACTCGTCTCGTGCCCGTCTATCGGTCGTTTCGACGAGCGTCTGGAAATCGGTTCCGGCAGCGCCAGCCAGCTCGTGGACGCGTGGATAGACGAGCACCGACGTCCGCTGCTCGTCGCTGAACCGACGCTCAACCAGGCCAAACACGTCGCTGATAGTGATCGTGAGCGGGCCGGTCTGCCTTTCGCCGCGGTCGGTGAGCCGAATCTCGTAGCTGAACCGATCGTCGCCCTCGAGGATCGTCTCGAGGACGAGGCTCCGACCCGCGTCGCTGCTGTCGTCCGCGGTGTCCGCGTCGGTTCTATCGATCGAGAGCCCATCGTCGACGGGTTCGTGGATGGTCGCTGCGACGGTCGCGTTGGTTTCGATCTCGAGGTCGACCGTTCGCTGGTCGCCAACGAATCCGTCATCGACCGGCGGACGGCTGATCTCGGGACGGTCTGCCCGGGCAGTCACGACCAGCCCGGCGACCAGCACGACCAGCAGTGGCGTGACGACGGCGTTCAGCGCCCGTGGGCCATACTGCCAGGCCATCACAACTGAAGCGAGCACGACGACGACGACAGCCCAGCCGCGGATGGTCAGTCGCATGGTTACTCCACGGGGACGCGCTCGAGTGCGTCTTCGACGAGTGTGGCTCCGTCGCGGTCGCGGCCGGCCGTCTTGATGCGATGTGGAAGGACAACGGGGGCTTCGGTCTGGACGTCGTCGGGGAGGACGTACTCGCGGCCGTTGACGACGGCTCGAGCCTGGGCTGCACGTAGGAGTGCGATCGTCCCTCGGGGACTGACGCCGATGTGGGCGTGTTCGCGGGTGTCGCCGACCAGTCGGGTGGCGTACTCCCGAACCGGCGTCTCGACTCGCACGTTAGCAACGGTCTCGCGAGCGGCCACGAGCGTCTCGCGGTCGGTTACCGGCTCGAGTGAGTCGATGGGGTGGTGACCGACTGTCCGACCAAGCAACTCGGCTTCCTCCTCGGGATTGGGGTAGCCGAGCTCGAGTTTCTTCATAAAGCGGTCGAGTTCGGCAAACGGGAGGTCGTAGGTTCGGTTGGGTTCAGTGGTGTTCTGGGTCGCGATGACGGTAAACGGATCGGGCAGCTCACGGGTGTCTCCGTCGACAGTCACCTGTTGTTCTTCCATGGCCTCGAGCAGCGCCGACTGCGTTTTCGGCGGTGCGCGGTTGATCTCGTCACCCAGCACGACGTTGGCGAAGATGGGCCCGGACTGGAACTCGAACTCTCGTGTCTTCTGATTAAAGACGTTCACCCCGGTGACGTCGGCCGGAAGGAGATCGGGGGTGAACTGGACGCGACTGAACGGGCAGTCGACGGACGTCGCAATCGACCGGGCGAGCATCGTCTTGCCGACGCCGGGAACGTCCTCGAGCAGGACGTGGCCCCGGGCGAGCATGGCGGTGACGACGTGTTCGATCGCGTCGTCGTGGCCGACGATGACGTCGGCGACGTTGGTTTCGATTTCGGCACAGAGATCGGCAACCTGTGAGACGGTAACTGTCTCAGTTGGTGGCCTGCTCTCGCTTTCGGGCGGCGGATTGGCATCGGTCATGGCTCGAACACATATCGACGCGAGGACCCGATCGAACCTCTCATGCGTACGTCAAAAGCGACTTCCGAACATATGTTTTGTGTCGAACCACGTACCCGTCGCTGTTCGAGTAGCAGTCAGAGAACGATACCACTACGACTGGACCGTTTTATAGGCGTGTGACGTTCGTCGCACGCGGGCCCTTGTCGGCCTGCTCGATGTCGAACTCGACTTCCTGCCCCTCCTCGAGGTCAGGACCGCCGACGTCTTCCATGTGGAAGAACACGTCGTCGTCTGCGTCGTCAGTTTCGATGAAGCCATAGCCGCCAGTGTCGTTGAAGAAGTCGACCGTACCTTTCGCCATTGCATGTGTACAAACCCCTGACTGAGATATAAACCTTCGGGGGTATTTGTCGATGGGCAAGCGCGAGTTCCCGTTTGGATCGTTGAAACGTACTTACCAGCGCTTGCAGGTTGGACAGACGAGCTGTCCGTCTGCACGCCAGACGCGCTCCGTTTCGGCGTCACACTGCTGACAACGATACGTTCCCCACGCGTACGTCGAGAGCCCGCTGTCGGCTCCGTCCGGAGCATCCGCGTCGTCCCCACTCGAGGCTGATGCCTGTTCGACGGGATCGTCGGACTCCGTGGGTGAACCGAATTCCGAGAGTGTCGCGTCGTCGGTCACGGTGGCATCTACGAGCATCGAGCGTATAGTCGCTCCGACCGCGTGGGCTGTGTTGGTCGCTGTAGCGACCGTCGTCATCGACCACATGCCCGCTCGCACGACAAACTATGCGATCAGTGCCCGGTCAGTTCCCTCGGTTCCATCTCGCGACGACGCTGGACCGGCATCGCCAAGTAGCATCGGTGACAACCCCCGCACATGGATACCGTCACACCAATGAACGTGATCGTGGATAACATCATCGAGATGAACGAGTATTTCGCCGATGTCGCGATGGGTGAGGGGCTTGCGCCGCTGCTCGTCCTGATCGGCACGATTCTAGTCGCCTTCACGCTCGGCGTCTTCGGCCTGCTGACTCTCGGTGCGATCGGTAGCCTCTTTTCCTCGAGCTCGAGTTAACTCGACTTTCCAGCGGAGTGTTATTTCTCTGTGCGCGCTGTCGCCTGTTCCAGCGCTTCGCTCGCGCGGACGACAGCGTCCTCGAGATCCGGCCCCAGTGGCGAGCCGACGACGATCCCGTCGACGTGCTCGAGTGCCGCCTCGAACCGGTCGGCGACGGTCTCGGTCGTGCCGGCGATACAGAAGGCGTCGATCATGTCATCGGTGACGTGCCCGAAGGCGTCGGTCAGGTCGCCCCGTTCTAAGGCTGCACTGACGTCGCTGGCGGCCTCGCGGTCGATATCGTGGCGTGCCAACACGGGGTCGGCTGCGCCGCCAACGATGAACGCCACGGGTGGACGGGCGGCCTCGCGCGCCTCAGTTTCGTCTGCAGCGACGCTGACGCTTGCGAACGCGAGCGCCTCGAACTCGCCATACTCGTCGGGTCGGTCCGCAAGTCCCTGCTCGAGTTGGCCGGCCGACCACTCGAGGTCTTTCGGATGCGCGGCGTTGATCAGAACGCCGTCGGCGTGTTTCGCGCTCATCCGGAGCATGTGTGGGCCCTGTGCGCCGACGTAGGTCGGAATCTCACAGGACTCGAGGTTGAGCGAGGCGTCGCGAGCGGTGAACGTCCCCTCGTGGGTGACGGTCTCGCCCGCCCAGAGGTCACGAGCGACGTCGAACGTCTCGAGGACGCGCCGCAGCGGGCTGTCGCGCTCGATGCCGAGGTTGGCAAGCGAAGAGCGGTCGCCAGCACCGACGCCGAAAACGGCGCGGCCGTCGCTGAGCTCGTCGATCGTCGCCGTCTGGGCGGCCAGTCGGACGGGGTGGGTCTCGTAGGGGTTGACGATGCCCGGTCCGAGTCTGATCTCGTCGGTGGCCTCGACCATTCGCGAGAGCGTCACGAACGGGTCGCGGTTGAAGTAGTGGCTGCTCGTGAAGGCGACGTCGTAGCCCTCGTTTTCGGCCAGTGCCGCCAGCTCGGCGATGCGCTCCGGCGGATGCTCCGGCGTCAGTTCGATACCCCAGGTCGGCTCGTCGGTCGTCGTGTTGTCTGTCATAAGTACAGTCAAAATCGTGCTCAGTCGTCGATACTCCACTCCCGTAGCGCCTGTCGAACGAGGTCGTCTTCGACCGATCGGAACAGTTCGTCGCTGCCCGCGTGGTCGCCGAACGCCCAGTCGCGGACGACGACCGCGGGCGTCCCGCCGGCACCCTCCCCAGTGACGAGGTTCGCCGCCGATGCGAGTTCGTCGACCACGGACTGGACGGTGACGCCGAGTTCGTGGCCGTCGCGGTCGAGTTCGCCACGCCAGTCCCGGCTCGCGGGCATCCCCGCCCAGCCGAGTGCAACGCCACGTTGGCCGTGACGGAACGGACGGCCGCAGGTGTCGGTGACGATCACGGCGACGTCCTCGATTCTGCGGGCCGCGAGCCCCGACCGAATCCGCTCGGCGCTCTCGGTCGGCTTCTTCGGCAGGAGCAAGATGTCGTGATTCGGCACGTTCGAGCGATCGATGCCCGCGTTGACGCTGATATGCCCGAACCGGGTCTCGGTCAGCAGGAAGGGGGCGTCGATCAGCAACTCCGTGCTCTCCTCCAAGACGGCCTGTGCGAACCGCGGGTCTTTCTCCTCGCCGGTGAGCTCCTCGAGTCGGTCGGCAATCTCCTCGGCACGGCCGCTGACAGGGTAGTCCTCGAGATCCGCCATTCGCCCCTCAGCCTTCGAGACGATCGTGCTCGCGACCGTGAGGACGTCACCGGCCTCGAGATCGGCCCGATCCGCGACGAGGGCTGCGATGTCGTCGCCGGGACGGATCTCGGGCAGATCCGTCACTGGGGTGAGTTCCATACTCGATGGGTAGGACACCGGCGTCAAAAGCGCACCGTCACCGGAGAATGGAGTCACTGTTTCGGGACGGCGTTCGCCGAGCTTACGGTTCGCGGTTGAACAGCACACCCGGCCCGTCGCAGTCGACGCCGGCGACCCCACAGACATCCCACAGCGTCGCCCCGTTGCTCGTGATTACCGGCACCTCGAGTGTCGCCTCGAGGCCCGAAACGGCGGCGAGCGAGCGGTAGTTCGTACAGGAGACGAAGACGGCGTCGACGTCGTCGCCGATGGCCGCATCTCCGAGGCTCGTTTCCACCTGTCGGGTCGCGTCCGCTGGTGTCAACGCGCCGATCTCGGTGTTCGCCTCGATTCCACGACCCTCGATCGTCGCCACTTCGAACCCGGCGGCCTCGAGGAACGCGCGTTCTTTCGCGTCGAGATCAGCGGTGTACGGCGTCAGCACCGCGATCCGGTCGGCGTCGAGTGCCTCGAGGGCGCGGACGACCGACCGAGCCGTCGCGACCGCCGGCACGCCGGCCGCCTCCTGCAGTCGGGTCTCGAGTTCGGCGTCGAACCCCGGCCCGTGGAGTAGGCTGCCGGTGGTACAGGCGTAGGCGACCGCGTCGACGTCGGCGTGACCCAGCAACTCGGCTGCCCGCGCCGCGTCGTCGCTCATCGCGTCGAGCGCGTCGACGGTCACGGACTCGAGTGCCATGCGCGCGCCGTGGACGGTGATGTCGTCGGGCAAGGCGTGGCGAAACTCCGGTTCAGCCGTCGTGTTCGAGGAGGGGACAACCAGCCCCAGTCGGCCGCTCGCGTCGGCGTCGGGGTCCATCGTGGTCACGCCTCCTCGTCGGACTCGGTTCGCTTGCCGGCAGCGCGGTCGGCCTCGAGCGCGTCGGGGTCGCGCTCGTCGGGGTCGCCGTGGCCGCCGCCGCCGGGCGTTCGCACCGTCACCGTGGTCCCGGCGTCGACGTCGACAGTGGTCTTCGCCGCGACAGGCTCGCCGTCGATCAGATTCTCCCCGGTGGCACCGTTCTCGCCGCCGGCGACACCCCGTGGCGCGTGGCGACGGCGTTCGGTCAGCAGCGAGACCGTCGCATCCGTCTCGACGGTGACCGTTCGCTCGAGGCCGAGGCCGCCGCGGAACTTGCCACGACCGCCGCTGTCGGCCCGGAACGCGTAGCGATCGATGCGAAGCGGGTACTCGGTCTCGAGTGACTCGATGGGCGTGTTGAGCGTGTTCGTCATCCCGACCTGCACGCCGTCCATCCCGTCGCGGTCGGCGCGCGCGCCGAAGCCGCCGGCGATCGTCTCGTAGTACGTAAAGGAACTATCCCGGCCGCCGATGGTCAGGTTGTTCATCGTCCCCTGACTCTGGGCGGGGACACGCTCGGGCGTGGCTTCGGCGAGTGCGGTGAAGACGACGTCCGTGACTCGCTGGCTGGTCTCGACGTTGCCGCCGACGACCGCCGCGGGGACCTCCGGATTCAGCAGTGAGCCTTCGGGTGCGTGGACACTTACCGGCCCGTAACAGCCGTGGTTCGGCGGAATTTCCGGGTCGGTCACACAGCGAACGACGAAGTAGGTCGCGCTCTTGGCGACCGCCAGCGGCGCGTTCAGATTCCCCTCGAGTTGGTCGTCGGTCCCCGAGAAGTCGACGTCGATCGACTCGCCGTCGATGGTCACGGTAACGCAGATTTCGATATCGTCGTCGGTGATGCCGTCGCCCTCGAGGACATCGCTCGCCTGATAGCTGCCGTCGGGCAGGGCGTCGATCTCGTCGGCGATCCGCTCGTGGGAGTAGTCGATGACGGCGTCGAAGCCGGCGAGGACGGTCTCACGGCCGTGTTCGTTGAACAGCGCGGCGAGTCGATCCTCAGCGCGTTCGTTGGCCGCGAGCTGGGCGCGAAGGTCGGCGCGGCGCTCGGTGGCGTTGCGGACGTTCGCGAGGATCAGCGCACGGACGTCTTCGCGGGGTTCGCCGCCGTCGACGAGCCGCGTTGGTGGGAGTCGAAGCCCCTCCTGATAGATCTCCCGTGCACCAGCGGGCATGCTCCCTGGCGTCATCCCACCGACGTCGGCGTGGTGGGCTCGAGAGACCGCGTAGCCGACGATTTCGCCCTCGCCGTCGCCGTTGGGCGGCGCAAGCGGCGAGACCATCGTCACGTCGGGAAGGTGTGTCCCACCCCTGAACGGGTCGTTGAGCACGAAGACGTCGCCCGGCTTGGGGTCGTACTCGCGGACGGCGTCGACGGATGCGGGCATCGCGCCGAGGTGGACCGGGATGTGTTCGGCCTGGGCGATCATCCGCCCCTCGGCGTCGAACAGCGCCGTCGAGCAGTCACGGCGTTCCTTGATGTTCGGCGAGTACGCACCGCGGATCAGGGTCTGGCCCATCTCCTCGGCGACGCTCTCGAGTTGGTTGCGCAGGACCTCGAGGGTCACGGGATCGATACTGTCGGCGGTCGGCTGCAGTTGGTTCGTCGTCATCAGTTGTCCACCCCCTCTCGAGTCAGCACGAGGGTTCCATCCGCTTCGATCTCGCCCGCCCAGGTCGGCGGGACGACGGTCGTACTTTCGGCCTGTTCGAGAACCGCTGGCCCGGAAATCGTTGCGCCAGCCTCGAGGCGGTCGCGCGCGTAGACGGTCGCCTTTCGCGGCTCGGTGCCGATCCCGGGGAAGTGCGCCTCCCGGGTGCCGACGAGCGCGTCGCCCGCGCCGTCGTGGCGAACGACGGGGTCAGTGCCGGGAACGGTTGCCGTCGCCCGGAGGTTGACGATCTCGATCGATTCCGCCATCGCGTAGCCGTAGGCCTGCTCGTGGGCCTCGTGGAACCGCGTTGCGACCGCCTCAGGGTCGACCGACTCGTCGACGGGGACGGTCAGCTCGAAGCTCTGGCCCGCATACCGACAGTCGGCCGCGCGTTCGACGCGTGCCGCCTCGCGGTCGGAGGCGTCCGCGAGCACGTCCTCGACGAGGTCGTCGTAGACGTCCTCCAGTCGGGTCGTTTCTGCGCCGTCGAGTCCAACGCCGACCGTTCGCACGGCGTCATAGCTTTCATCGGCTGCGAGCAGCCCGAACGCCGAGAGCACTCCACCCGGTCGTGGGACGACGACGCGATTGACCTCGAGTGAGTCGGCGAGCGCCGTCGCGTGCATCGGACCCGCGCCGCCGAAGGCGACGAGTGCGAACTCGCGGGGGTCGTGGCCGCGTTCGACCGTCACCGATCGGATCGTCCGAGTCATCGTCGCGTTGGCCACGCGGTAGACGCCGCGGGCCGCCTCGAGTGCGCTCTCGAGGCCGGCCTCGTCGGCCAGTCGCTCGAGGGCGTCGTGGGCTGCCTCGACATCGAGGGTCATCTCGCCGCCGAGTGCCGTCTCGGGGCCGATGTAGCCCAGGACGACGTTGGCGTCCGTGACAGTTGGGTCGGTTCCGCCGCGGCCGTAGCAGGCCGGGCCGGGGTCGGCACCCGACGACTGCGGGCCGACGCGAAGCGCGCCGCCAGCGTCGACCCACGCGATCGAGCCCCCGCCCGCGCCGACGGTGTTGACGTCGACCATCGGCGTTCGGATCGGGAGGCCGGCAATCTCGGCGTCGGTAGTCCGGGCTGCCTGTCCGTCCCGAACGAGGCTCACGTCGCTCGAGGTGCCGCCCATGTCGAAGGTGACGAGCCCTTCGGTGTCGTCGTCGTCAACGGTCGCTGCAGCGCCCACGACGCCCGCGGCGGGGCCGGACATCGTCGTCGTGACGGCGTGTTCGCGCACTGTCTCGGGGTCGGCGATCCCACCGTTTGCCTGCATGATCTGCGGTGCCGGCACCCCGGCATCTTCGGCTTCCTCGACCAGCCGGCCGACGTAGGTGTCGATCGCGGGCCGGACGTAGGCGTCGACGGCCGTCGTCGACGTGCGCTCGAACTCACGGAACTCCGCGAGCACCTCGTTCGAGGCCGAAACGGGGACCTCGAGTTCCTCGCGCAGCGTCTCCGCGACGAGCTGTTCGTTCTCGGGGTCGGCGTAGGCATGCAATAGACAGATCGCGACCGCCTCGACGTCGCGGTCGCGCAGCGTCGCCGCGAGGTCGCGGACGTCTTCGGGGTCGACCGGCGTTTCGACGCCCGCTGGCGTCGTCCGCTCGTCGATCTCGAAGCGCCGTTCCCGTGGGACGACGGGTTCGGGTTTCTCGGCCTCGAGGTCGTAGAGATCCGGCCGATCCTGGCGACCGATCTCGAGTACGTCGCGGAACCCCTCGGTCGTCACGAGGGCGGTCTTCGCGCCGCCGCGCTCGAGCAGGGCGTTGACCGAGACGGTCATCGCGTGGGCGAACTCGTCGATCTCGCTGGGATCGATGTCCGCTCGCTCACAGGCTTTGTACAGGCCCTCGAGGACGCCCAGATGCTGGGGATCGGTCGAGGGCACCTTCGCGGTGACGAGTCGGTCGTCGACCGAGAGCGCGACGTCGGTGAACGTCCCGCCAACGTCGACGCCGATTCGCGTGGCCTCGTCGCTGGTGGTTGCGGTGCTGTCGTTCGATACGTCCGTCGCCGTGTCGTGTGTCTCTGAATCTGCCATGTACTTAGAGAATCAAAACGTCGTAGAGCGTTCGAATACCGATACCGATGACGACCAGCGTCACGATACCACCGAGGACGTTCTGGAGCGTCGTGTTGGTGTGTTCGCCCAGCAGGTCGTCGTTGTTCATCGCGTAGATGAGGAAGACGGCCAGAATCGGCAAGAGGAGTCCGTTTGCGACCTGTGCGAAGACGATCACCTCGACGGGGTTGTAATCCAGCGCCGAGAAGACGATCCCGGTACCGAGGATCGTCATCCAGATCGCACGGAAGCGCGTCGATTTCAGGTCGCGTTCCCAGCCGAGTGCGCCTGCGGTGGCGTAGGCCCCCGCAAGCGGAGCGCTCATCGCGCTGGTAAAGCCGGCCGCAAAGAGACCGATCGCGAAGAACGTGAGCGCGTAGCCGCCGAAGACGGGCTCGAGTTGGTCGGCCATCGCGCCGACGTCAGCGATCTGGGTCCCCTCGGGGAACACCGCGGCTGCCGTGACGACGATCGAGGTCGTGATGAGGCCGCCGATGGCGATCATCGCGACCGTGTCCGTCCGACATTCCGCGAGGTCACTCGCGCCATCCCAGCGCTCTTGGACGGTACTCGCGTGCAAGAACAGGTTGTAGCCGACGACGGTCGTTCCGATGAGGCCGGCGATCAGGTACGCCGAGCCCTCGGGAACCGTCGGCACGAGCCCGCCGCCGAGCGCGCCCAGATCCGGTCGGACGACAGCAGCGTTGATCACGAACGCAAGCCCCATGACGATCACGAGGCCGATGAAAACCCGCTCGATCAGCTTGTAGTTGGCCGTCCACAGCAGGCTGGCGGCAACCAACCCGATCACTGGTCCCCAGATGTTCTCGCTAATGCCGGTGATCGTCGACAGGCCGGCTGCACCGCCGACGATGTTCCCCGTCTGGAACGCCGCCGTCCCGATCCCGATTGCGCTCACGACGAGCGCGACGGTTATGCCCTTCGCCAGCGGGTTCGAGAACTCATCTCGGAACGCTTCGCCGAGTCCTTCCTTCGAGACCAGTCCGAGTCGCGCACTCATCTCCTGGAGCACGATCGTCGCCAGAATCGAAAACGCGATCGTCCACACGAGCAGGTACGCGTACTCTGCGCCGATCACGCTTGCCGTCGTTACCGTTCCCGGACCGACGAACGCTGCTGCAACGAGCGCGCCCGGTCCGATCGCCTTGAGTCGGTCAATAACTCCCATGATATGTGTCCACATGAACCCCTTTCTGAGAGAGACAAAAGGGTTGTTAAGCGGTGTACATACCACACTCACTGTCGGCTGAATCGACACACATGTTGTGTGAAAATGTATGAAGTAGTATGAACGCTCGACAGAAAGCGCTCAGCGCGTTCGTTCGTCGTATTCATCCTCAGCGATAATCACTTTCGAAACGCCCTGTTCGATCGTAATCTCCGTCGGCAGATCGACCGTGCTCCGCTCGATGAACCGCGTCATAAACCAGCGGATTGCCTCCGACGGAAAGACGATATGGTAGACGCCATCTCCCTCACAGCGAACCTCGAGAAAGCCACAAAAGGAGAGCCACTCGAGCAGTTCGCCGACTTCCTCGAACCGGGCCGCGTACTCGCGGGCGTGATAGTCTGAGACGCGGTCGGCCGCCTCGACGAACGCCGGATCGGGGTCGCCGCCCGCGTGGCAGTGCTCGAGAAAAGCGTGTAAGAAGTCGACGTCAAGGAGGACGTGCTCGCCCGACGTGAGCATCTGATAGTACTGTTCTAAGTTGTCGCTTGGCCGTCCGCTCGCGGCCTCGAAGTTCGCCGCGTAGAAGGCAAGCGCTTGCCGAACGATTTCACTCTGGCCGTTTCCCGTCTCGGCGAGCAGCCGCTCGAGTGCCGCACTCGAGTCATCGTCGAGCGATACAGTGACGCGCTGTGTCATGGGTGTAAGTAGGACGCAAGGAACGTATAAATTCACGCACTCCTGACGGCTGTGCGCTACATCGTTCGCTGGTCGACCTCGAGCGACCCGCCGTCGACGGTTGCGACGAGCATCGTCTCGCGATCGGCTGGACTGGCAGCCGTCGCGCTGCCGGGATTGAGCACGCACACGCCGTCGACGGTCGTTTCGACCACCTCGTGGGTGTGTCCGGCGACAGCGACCGGGTCGGTGTCCGGCTCGGCCGCCTCACGAACAGTGGCGACGATTCGCTGGTGCCAGCCGGCAGACGAGCCGGTCCCGTGGGTGACGACGAACGTCACGCCACCGAGTTCGACAGTCGCCGTCGTCGGAACGGGCAGCGTTGCGGGATCCGTATTTCCACGCACTGCCGTCAACTCGCCGCCAGCGAGGTCGGCGATCCGGTCGTAGGCTCGTCTCGAGTCGAAATCGCCCGCGTGAATCGTGTGGTCGGCTCGCTCGATCTCGTCGACGATCCAGTCCGGAACGCGACTGGCTCGCGACGGAATGTGCGTATCGGACACGATGGCAACTCGTGACATACTGGAACCGACGACGTCTATCTTCGAAAATTGACCGGGCGTGTGGCTCGGTCACCGCTCGCACATGCTCGATTAGTTACGCGGAGCGGACGTTACTCGAGGTCGTCCCAGGCGACGCTCCCTTCCTCAAGGATGGTTTCGGGCTCGAGGGCCTCGTTGTCGTACGTCTTTGCGAGTTGTTCTTCGGGCGGCAGCGACTCGCCGGGCACGTACTCCATCTCGCCTGCGGGTTCCGTCGCCGGACCCGTCGTCTCATCGACGACGATTCGCATTCCCATCCCCATCGACTCGTGGGGTGGACAGTACAGGTCCCAGATGCCTTCCGCCTCGAACTCGGCCAGCCAGTTCGTGCCGACGGCCATCATCGGCGAGGACAGCGCCTCGGCGCCTTCCGGCGCACGGTGGCTCCGGCCGAACGCTTCGTGGAACGTCGTGACCGCGTGGTCGGGTGAATTGAAGTTGAACTGGACGACGTCACCTGACTCGACCGCGAGTCCGACTGGTTCGAAATAAAATACAGGTGGCCCCTGCTCAGGCTGGTCCATCAGCAGATCAACCTCGTGGTCCGGCTCGACTGGCGGCTCTTCGCCTTCCGTCGTCGGATAGCCGTACCGTTCGTGGAGTTCGGCTGTCGGCTCGTCGTTGTTGTCGCCACCGTCGTCCCCACCGTCGTCACTGCTCAGACAGCCAGCTAGAAGAGTACTGCCGACTGCCGTTGCAGCCAGAAACGTTCGCCGATTCGATCCACTGCTATCAGACTTATTTGTATTCTTCGTCATTGATGTATATTCCTCCAATAGCACCTCAAATAAGTACTATTGCTGACATAAACAGTGGTTATGAGCAGAGCTAATAGTTCTTATTGCCGAACAATTTAATGAGTATCTATCTATTCATACACCTTGAACATGTTCGCCTCTTTTATGAGCTGTACCGGTAGGAACGTCTCGAGTACTCCGAAACGTCCACCCCACCGGGACCCGTTGGGTTGCGTATGTACGACTCGAGTGGTGACGAGCAGACACACGTCGTAACCGCATTCCTCCGCAACCGTGGTGAGATACTGATGCTCCGCCGCAGCGACGCTGTCGGCACTTATACCGGCCAGTGGGGCGGCGTCTCCGGCTTCGCAGCAGGCGATCCAGACACACAGGTTCGCACCGAGATCCGCGAGGAAACCGGCCTCGAGGCCGGCGACGACGTCTCGCTCACCCGGAGCGGACAGCCTGTCCGATTCGAGGACGCCACCCTCGAGCGCGAGTGGGTCGTCCATCCGTATCTGTTCGACTGCGAGACGCGCGATATCGACCTGAGCGCAGAACACGACGCCTTCGAGTGGGCCTCGCCGACGGTGATCCTCGATCCCGACGACGACCGCGAGCCGGTGCCGGAGCTGTGGACGGCGTACGAGCGTGTGGCTCCGACGGTCCGTTCGATCACGGCCGACGGCGAGCACGGCGCGGCATATTTGTCGAGTCGCGCGCTCGAGGTGCTTCGCGATCGGGCGGCGGTCGCGACGGCCGAGCGAGCCGAGTTCGGCACCGATCCCGACGGCGAGTGGGACGAACTCGCCGAACTCGCCGGCCGACTGCTCGAGACTCGACCCTCGATGGCCGTCCTTCGCAACCGGGTCAACCGGGCGATGTCCAGGGCAGTCGACGCCGATCCGGACGCCACCGGTGCGCCGGCCATTCTCGATGCGACCCTCGCAGGACTCGAGCGCGCGCTTGCAGCCGATGACGACGCCGCGGCGACCGCGAGCGAGCACATCGACGGTGCCGTCGCGACCCTGTCGCGGTCGGATACCGTCCTCGAGGCGATTCGAGGCGGCGATCCATCGCGCGTGTTCGTCGCCGAATCCCGACCCGCACGGGAGGGGATCGACGTCGCCGAGGACGTGGCCGCAGCCGACGACCTCGACTGTCCCGTGACGGTCCACACCGACGCGGCCGCGGCCCACGTGCTCTCGAGTGAAGCCGTCGATCGGGTCGTCGTCGGCGCGGATACGATCCGCCCCGACGGCTCGGTGGTGAACAAGACCGGCACACGCACACTGGCGCTCGCCGCCGCTCGCGAGGGAATCCCGGTGTCGGTCGTCGCCGCCACCGATAAAATCTCGACGCGCGAGGCCGTCAACCTCGAGTCCGGCGACCGATCGGCGGTGTACGACGGGGACGCCGACCTCGACGTTCTGAACCCGACGTTCGACGTGACGCCAGCCGACTGCATCGACGGCTTTGTGACCGAACGTGGCGTGCTCGAGCCCACTGAAATCGACGACGTCGTCGCCGAGTTGCGGGCGTTCGAGGGGTGGACCGACCGGTAGCCAGAAGCGACAGACCGAAACCCTTCGAGCGAGTACAGTCGACTGGCGGCCGTGACGAACTGTTACCCCCTCCGAGCCCCTTGTGACGAGGCTTTTTCCCGAGCCGCCTTTCGATACTGATGCGGATTGCCGTACCGATGTCCCACCGATCGCCAGCACGGGTCGGCGATCGACGAGACGTGACTACAGGAAACCGTATGACACCGCACAGCGCCTGCATCGTCGGTGCAAAGCTTGAACGTCGGCTCGTCCGTACTGGCGGCTATGCAATTTGCTCTCGAGCGACTCGGTGTTCACGACTCGGTCGACGCGGTGTTTCCGCCGTCGGAACTCGCCGACTTCTTCGCTGATCTTCCAGTTCCTGTTGATGTGATCAGCGACGGCGGAATCGATGCCTGTGACGCTGTCGTCACCCTCGAGTATCACGAGGACTTTCTCGAGTGTTCGTGGATTCACTCCGTTCAGGCGGGCGTCGACCGGTTTCCGTTCGACGAACTCGAGGCCAACGACGTCGTGTTGACCAACAGCACTGGTATCCACGACCGAACGATCGGCGAGACGGTTGCGGGCTACCTGCTTTCGTTCTCTCGACGGCTGCACACCTACGTCGCCGCCCAGCAAGACCGCCGGTGGGACCGCCCCGAGTGGGACGAAGCGTTTACGCTCCCCGGAACGACGGCCTGTGTCGTCGGCACCGGTACGCTCGGCCGTGGTGTCGCAGACACACTCGGCGCGCTTGGTGTGCGAATGACCGGCGTTCGGCGCTCGGGTGAGGCCGTCCCCGGCTTCGAGGAAGTGTACGCAAACACTCACCTGCTCGAGGCGATCAGCGACGCCGACTTCGTCATCGCCACCGTGCCGTTGACCGATGACACCGAGGGACTGTTCGACGCCGCGGCGTTCGACGCCATGCGTGAAGACGCCTACTTCGTCAACGTCGCCCGCGGCGCCGTCGTCGACGAAGCGGCGCTGATCGACGCTCTCGAGTCGGACTCGATCGCGGGTGCGGCACTGGACGTCTTCGAAAAGGAACCGCTGCCCGAGGAGTCGCCGCTGTGGGACCTCGAGGACGTCATCGTCACACCACACTGCGGGGCCTTCACGCGCGACTACTTCCGGGACGTCGGTGAGATCGTCCGTGAAAACGTCGATCGACTCGAGTCTGGCGAGGCGTTTCACAACCGCGTCGTCTGAGACGGGATCTCGGTTTAGAAGAACTTGAACAGGTCGTCCCGGTTCTGTTCGTGGAGGTGCTCGCGGACGGCCTCGTTCAGCGGATCGATCTGACCGCGTTTGGCCGTGATTGGGGCGATAATCTCCTGCCACTGTTTCCACGGCGGGAGCAGGCCGAGTCGATCACAGAGTTCGTCGAGGCGTTCGTCTTCGTCATCGACTTTGTCCATCTTGTTGACCGCAACGACGGTCGGGACGTCGAGTTCCCGCAGGAAGTGGAACATCTCGACGTCGTAGGGGATCTCGTCTGGCCCCGAGTGGCGGTCGATGATGTCGATGACGCTCTTGCCGTCGACGACCAGCACTGCGACGAGGATGTTGTCGGCGTACTCCTCGAGATAGTGGACGATATCGGTCTTGATCTGTTCACGGTGGTCTTCGTGGACGCCGCTCATAAAGCCGAAGCCGGGCAGATCGCTGATAACGAAGTCCTCGGGTGCCCAGTCGTAGTGATTCGGCTCGCGGGTGACGCCGGGACTGCCGCCGGTGTCGAAGCTGTGGCCGGTCAACTCGCGCATCAGCGTCGATTTGCCGACGTTCGAGCGACCGACGAGGGCGACTTCGGCCTCGCGGTCGGGACGGGTTTCGAACATACGCCGTCGTAGGCACGTCACGGGTTTATACGCACCGCGTCGGCGCGATGCACGCGCCCCGAAACCCATCGGTTGTCCGACCAAAGTGTCCCAAGTTATGACCCTGGGTGGTCTTGTCGGCACACGTGCGGCTCGTACAGCTGACGATTCCGACGGGTAAGCGCCAGACGATTCTCGAGACCCTCGACGAGCGTGGGATCGATTACGTCATGACTGACGAGAATAGTGACCGGAAGTACACTGCGGTCGTCTACTTCCCGCTCCCGGCGTCTGCAGTCGAGCCGGTCCTCGACGAGATTCAGGACGCGGGGATCGACGACGACGCCTACACGGTCGTCGTCGACGCGGAGACGGTCGTCTCTCGGCGCTTCGAGGCGTTACGCGAGGAATACGAGAACGGCGACGTCGAGACGGATCGAATCTCGAGACAAGAACTCCAGGCGGAGGCCGACTCGCTCACGCCGACGTTTAGCGTCTACTCGGTGATGACGATCATCAGTGCCGTCGTCGCGACGGCGGGGCTGTTGCTCGACTCCCCGGCTGTCGTCGTCGGTTCGATGGTGATCGCGCCACTGATCGGGCCGGCACTCGGCGCGAGCGTCGGCTCGGTGATCGACGACGAGGAACTGTTCAGACACAGTGTGAGCTATCAGGTGGTAGGGGTCGTCCTCGCGATCGTGGCAGCGGCCGTCTTTGCGTGGTCGGTCAGGACGATGAACATCGTCCCGCCCGGACTGGATATCACCGGCGTCGACGAGATTTCCGAACGCCTTGCACCTGATCTCCTGTCGCTTGCGATCGCGCTCGGTGCCGGCATTGCAGGAATCATCAGCATCGCGACCGGAACCTCCGTCGCGCTCGTCGGCGTCATGATCGCGGCGGCGTTGATTCCACCCGCCGCAGCGGCCGGGATCGCGATCGCGTGGGGCCAGCCCTCGGCCGCGATCGGGTCGACCGCGCTCGTGTTGGTCAACGTCCTCTCGGTGAACCTCGCCGGCCTCCTGACACTGTGGTACGTCGGTTACCGACCGGAGAACCTGTTCTCGCTCGACAAAACACAACAACGCGTTCGACGACGGGTGTTTGGACTGGCCGTGATCGTCCTCGTTTTCGCGGTCTTTCTGGGGGCCATCACCTACTCCTCGTTCGTCGTCTCGAACTTCGAGGAGAACGCTCGCGGTGAGGTCGAGATGACGCTCTCGGAGAGCGAGTTCGAAACGTATCAGCTGCTCGAGTTCGAGGTCATCATGGACGATAACTATCCGTTCGTCAGTCCGGAGCAGGTGACCGTCACCATTGGGGGCCACAGGGAGAGATCCCACCAGAGCTAGCCGATCAGTTACACGAACGGATCAATCAACATACGGATGAGACGGTCAGCGTCGAGATCAGGACCGTCGGACTCGTCGAGCGCTGAGTGGTCGAGCGCGTTCGGACCGCTCATCTCGTGTCTGTCACTGACTTGTAGCGTCTCTCACGCTCTCGACGTGGCTAGACGCGGCTGTTATCGCCGAAACCGATCGAGAAATGTCGCCTGTCTGCCGGTGTCGTCGGCCTCACTCGTGGCCTCAGCGTCGCTGCTGGGTGCCGACTCCTCGCGGCCGAGCCGTCGGCGAAGCCACGTTCGTGGCCCGCCGATTCGGTTGATCAGATACGTGGGAAAGTACAGCGCGACAGCGCCGAGTGCAAGGAAGGCAACGCCGCCAATGGGCCGGCCAGTCCGAAGAAACTCGATTCCGACAACGAACATCGGCCCGGCCATCGACATGCCGGCGGCGGTCTGGAGCATCCAGAGGATTCCTGGCCCTTTCATGGTCGGTTCCGTGTTGGGTGCTGAACTCGATCTCGGTCAGTCGCGTGCACTGTCACCCTTCGAAGGGGAGTTTCGGCTCGTAGTCGACTGCCTCGACGGCTGCCTCGAGCACCGTCTCGACGTCCTCGCCGGTTTCGACGCTCATCGTGTAGTCGGCGTCCAGTTCGTCTGTAAGTGACTCGTCCCAGACGTCCTTCCGGTCGACCTTGTTCGCGATCGTGAGGACGGGTACCTCTTCGAACTGGGCAGCGATCGAGTCACGAAGTTCGAGTTGGGACGCGAGTGGGTAGCCACACTCGGCGCTCGGGTCGATCATGACGAGCATACAGTCGGCGAGATGCTCGATGGCGCTGACTGCCTGGGACTCGATCTCGTTGCGCTCTGCTGGGGGTCGGTCGAGCAGCCCGGGCGTGTCGACGATCTGGTACCGGATATGATCGCGTTCGAAGTGGCCGAGGCCGATTCCTCTGGTCGTGAAGGGGTACGATGCCGTCTCACCGCGGGCGTTGGTGACGTCGTTGACGAACGACGATTTGCCGACGTTGGGATAGCCAGCGACGACGATCGTCGGCTCGTCAGGGTTGATCTCGGGCAGGTCTCGCAGATCGTTGCGAGATTTGTTGATGTAGATGAGTTCGTCGTCGACCTGCTCGACGATGTCTGCAAGCCGTGCAAAGGCCTGCTTTCGGTGCTTGCGAGCCGTATCGACGTCGGTTTTGCGGAGCTTTGGCTGGTACTCCTCGTGGATCTCGCGGGCTTTCCGGCTGGCCCACATCACCTCCGAAAGGCTCTGGCGGAGTTTGTCGACGTCGACGATCGCATCCGCAAGTTCGTAGTAGAACGGATGGACGTCGTCTTCGTACTCGAAATCCGGCCATGCCGTGACCACGTTTTCCAAGTTGTCCGAGATGATGTTCGCCGCTGTCTGGAGCATCGACTGCTGGGCCTCGAGGCCGCCTTTGGCCTTGCCGGCCCGCGCTGCCCGCGAAAACGCCTTGTCGATCAGCTCTTCCGACGTGGGCGTCGTCGGAAGGTCTTCGAAAATCATACCCTGACGTAAGACACGCGGTCTTAAAAGGTCGTTCGTTATGCGGCGAGGGCTTATTCTCCCCCAGTGCCTACGTGTTGTATGACGAACTGGCGTGCCGTGATCATCGGTTTTCTCATAGCGACGGTGCTTGGACTGTTCGGGCTCGTTCTGCCGGGACTGGGCCAGCTTGCAGCGGGCCTGGTCGGCGGGTTCGTCGCCGGCTACCTCGCTGGCGGCGGCCTCGGTCGCGGCTTCTGGCACGGGCTGCTCGCGGGCGCCCTTGGTGGAATCGTCGGCGGCCTCCTCGTCGCCATCGTCGTGGGACTTGCGGGCTGGACGCTAGGCCCCGTCGGCGGCCTCATCTCCGGCGCTGCCGGGTTTGGAATCCTCGCTCTCGCTATCTTCATCTCGTTTGTGATGGCTCTCGAGAGCGCCATCGCCGGCGCGCTCGGTGGCGTACTCAACCCTGACCGTCCCGGTCGGAGCGGACGCGACCCGTACCGATAGTCGACTGTTCGATGTGACACCGCTGGTCTCGAATTCGGGCGTGGACGACTGCTGTGGTCCCGTGTTCAGGCCGACGCCATCTCGCGACAGCTCTCGGCGCAGTCGGGCAGGAGCTCCGCACAGGCCTGGCAGTGGTCGTGGTCGTGCTGTGCACACTCTTCGGCACATTCCTCACAAAGGTCCGCACAGACTGCCGCCAGCTCTCGGTGGAAGCCCGAATCACGAGCCATCCAGCGAGCATGTAACGTCGTGATGTCCGCGACGTCCCGACAGAGCCGGATACACCGGGCCATCTCTTCGCCTTCGTCGACACAGGCGTCGGCACACCACTCACAGACCTGTGCGGCTTCCAGACAGTTGTCGATACACTCCTGCATGTGGTCATCCGCGTGCTCGAGTTGTTGGAGCGCCATCAAACCCAGTGATGGGCGGAACGATCATCAAGCTGTGACGAGCGCCTGCAAGGCAACACAGCGCGAGCACCGCCAACACGTGCTTTTCGACGACAGCCCGCTGTTTTCAGCGCCGAGACTCGAGTTCTGCCTCGAGTTCCTCGAGATCCATCTCTTTCATCGAGAGGAGCACGAGCAGATGGTAGACGATATCAGCGGCCTCGTAGGCGATTTCGTCGTGGTCGTCGTCTTTGGCTGCGAGCACGAGTTCGGTCGTTTCCTCGCCGAGTTTCTCCAACACTGCGTTCTCGCCTTTTTCATGCGTGAACAGCGAAGCGGTGTAGGACCCTTCGGGTAGCGTTTCTTTTCGATCTTCGATGACGGCGAACAGTTCCTCGAGCGTCTCCTCCATTTACATTTCACCCGACACGTTACGGATATCTTCGAGTTGCTCGAACTTTTCGGTGTCGTCTCGTCCGCCTTCGAAGACGGCTTCGGTGACTTCGATCGGAGCGTTCGTCCGGGCCGCAAGCGCGAGCGAATCGCTCGGGCGGGCATCGATAACCGTCTCGCCGCGGGGCGTCTGGACGTGGAGATCCGCGATGTAGGTCCCACCCTGTCCGTCGTCGCGTTCTTCGATCTCGCTGACGACGATGTGGTCGATTCGGCTTCCCAGTTCCTCCATGACATCGAGCAACAGATCGTGTGTCATCGGCCGGCCGATGTCTTCGGCCGCTAAGCCGCGGGCGATGCTCGTCGCCTCCTCAAACCCGATGAAGATGGGCACGACGTCGTCTTCGCCGTCGACACTGAGGACGACCACCGGAACCGGCCCCTGTGGAGTCCCCGCGACGCGGACTGCGTCGATAGAAGCCTGCATACCATGCGTATTGCGTGCCATGGAGAAAACACGTCCGGTCGCAAATGCATGGGCGCCAGTCTGGATCGCCCGGCGTTCCCGTCGCTACGACGTGTTCTCGAGCGCTGGCACCGTCGCGTCGTCGTTTTCGAAGAAGGCCAGCCCATGGATGCGGCTGTCGGGAGTGAGTTCAGGGTGAAACGCGGTGCCGACGATCGGTCCTTGCTGGACTGCAACTGGCCGGCCGTCCCACGAAGCGAGCACCGCTGCGTTGCCGTCGCTCACGTCGTCGATCGCCGGCGCACGAATGAACACCGCCGGATACGGTTCGTCGAGTCCCGCCACGTCGAGGGGAGCCTCGAAACTGTCTTTCTGCCGTCCGAAGGCGTTTCGTTCGACAGTGACATCGAGGAGGCTGAGTTCGTCGACGCGGTCGTCGTTCGGGTCACTCGAGGCAACGATCAGTCCAGCACAGGTCGCCAACAGTGGTTTGCCGGCCTCGACGTGGGCCTGAATTTCGGCGGCGATCCCTTCGCTGTGGAGCAGTCGAGAGATGGTGGTCGACTCGCCGCCGGGCATTGCGAGCAGATCACAGTCTGGGACGAGCCCCGCGTTGCGAATCTCGTGGACGGTAACCTCGCGGCCGTGTGCCTGGGCGGCCCGTTCGATCGCGGCTGCATGTTCTTCAACGTCGCCTTGGACGGCGACGACACCAGCGGTCAGTGACATGCTCGCGGGTAGGCAAGATGGGGTCAAAAAGGTCGCGCCAGACCGTCGACAGCCGTCTCGGACTCGAGACGCCCGGCGACGGCGCTGGCGGTGTGATGATCGCGATAAACGGTGGAAACGCCGTCTACGAGACGAACGTCAGGAGCTGTACGAGTACGCCGACCATGACGCCGGTCGCGATGACCGTTTTTGGATCCATCAGGATCGCGTTTGAGTCCTCTGCGTCGAAGTACCGGACGAGTCCGGCACTGGACATCAGCCCACCGGAATTTTGTCCTTTGTCCATACTGGTTACTACGACTGGGTCAAACTAAAGCTTTCGTCCCTGGCTGTTCGGCGAACGGAAGACGCGACCCGCGCGGCGAAGAGATGTCTCGCCGGTGGATCGCGCGGTTTTGGCGCCGGCCTCAGTCGTATTTTCGGAACCCCATATCGCGGGCCATCTCACGGAACGACTGGCGACAGAGCCAGATGTCGTACTTGCCGACCAGTCCCTGCTCGCGTCCGGTCGCTCGGCAAACGCGAGTCTGTCCAGTCTCTTCCGCCGCCTCGTTGCTGTCGTCAGCTTCGGTCATTCTTATACTCAGTTTGATCGACGGTTTCGGCCGCACGGTCCTGCACGCCGACGCATCTGTTTTGGATACGGACCCGGAGAATCAAATACTTTGCTAACTAGTGGGGCCATATTATTAACTATAGTTTCGTTGTCTGCCGGTGGCTCGAGGGAGTTAGTCCGTAACGCCTGGCGACGGTGAACGCTAGTTTCGGACACCGCCCTCGAGTTGGTCGCTCAGACGGGCATCGATCTGAGCCGATGCTGTCTGCTCGAGTGTGTGTTGAAGCCATTGATCGTCAGCACACACCTCATCGCACAACAGCCCTGCGATGGGTACAACAACGGATTTGGCTGTTACTATCGCCACGCACTGTCGTCGAAAAACTGCAGTTCACTCGCAATCGGGGGCAATCAGTGGTTTTCGTGGATATGATTACGGAGGCCGTCGACCTCGTCGAACGTCTCGTCACACTCTGCACAGGTGTTGTGATGAAGTGCGACGTGCTGTGTGACACCAGCGGCTGATTGGAACTCTTCGTCGCAGTTGGAGCAGGTGTATCCCATACAATAACAACGCAGGCGAGGTTGCTTAAAAAAGGTTACTAGGAAATCGGTTAGTTTGGACCATACAATTTAATAAATATGGTTCTCGAGGTGTTAGTCGCCCGTCCACGGTCGGTGCTAAATGGCGGTTTCGATGCCCGAGACGTGGCTTACTCCTGCTTTAGTAATATAGGGCAGTATAGTATTGATTGTTACTATTTGTAGCACTATTCTTATTACTCAGCAGCGACTGCAAGCGACAACGGCAGTGCTGTCTCTCGTATGAGCTCCACATCACAAGCCCGCGAACTCGACTGCGTCATCGTTGGCGGTGGCATCCACGGTACGGTTCTCGCTCGCCGACTCCTCGAGGAGACGTCGCTCGATCGAACGGCGATCTCGATCGTCGACCCACACGAACGGCTGCTCGCATCGTTTCGCGAAAAGACACGGGCCTGTGGAATGGACGTGCTTCGGTCGACGTTCGTCCACCACATCGGCGCGGAGCCGTTCGCCCTCGAGGCGTTCGCTGAGCGGACCGGACGGGAAGACGAACTCGTGCCGACAGTCGACTACCCACCCCGGCCAACGCTCGAGTTGTTCCTCGACCACGCTACACACGTCATCGACACGGCCGAACTCGACTCGCTTCACCTGCAGGCGACCGTCGAAACGATTCGTGCGGCTCCCGATGGGAGCGGTGTTCGCGTCGAGACGACTGCAGGCCCGCTCGAGGCACGGAGCTGTGTGCTAGCGATCGGACACGGTGGTCGGTACCGGTGGCCCGACTGGGCATCGACGCTCGATGGTGTTGAACACATCTGGGATGCTGTCGATCCGGACGCCGATGTCGACAGTACGATCGTCGTCGGTGGCGGGATCACGGCGGGTCAGCTCGCGTGTACGTTGAGCGAGACGCAGTCGGTGACGCTGCTTGCTCGTCACCCACTCGAGTGGGAGGTTTCCGAGGCTGCTCCTCCGTGGATCAACTGGCCACACATCGAGCGACAGCTTCACGTCCATCCGCCGGGCTCGAGCGAGCGATTCGACACCGTTACGACGGCTCGGAATGCGGCGACGATCCCGCCGTCTCTCTATCGCCGGCTCGACAGTCGGCTCGAGGCAGGAACACTCACCATCGTCCAAGACGAGATCGCATCTGCTCGGTCGACAAACGGCACTGTTCGGATCGCCGTCGAACACGACAGGGAGATCACTGCCGACCGTGTCGTCCTCGCAACCGGCTTCGAACCGGTGTTCGAGCATCCGTTCGTCGATCGCGTTGCCACCGAACTCGAGTTAGCTCGTGGCTATTGGGGGATGCCGATCCTCGAAGACGACACGCTGGCGTGGCAACGCAGCGACGGTACGTCGACGCCGTTGTACGTCTCTGGTGCCCTCGCGCTTGGAACCGTCGGTCCGTATGCACCCAACATCCCGGGCGCAAGACGTGCTGCCGACCGAATTACGCGGGCTATCGAGGATCGTACCGTCTGTGATCGAACGCCTCACCTGCCCCGACACGTACAGGGCGACGGCGTCTCCGACTGACTCGCTCCGGAACGGCTGCTTGCGGTGTCTCGGCTTACACCCTGACCGACTCACGCGCGGTGGCCGCCAGTTCGCCCTCGAGTGTTTCGACGATACGGTCTCCAGCCCGTCGTGCGCCGATGATATTGCGGGCAAACGGGCCGAGCACGTGCTGTGCAGCGACGCCCGAGACAACGACCCGCGAGCGTGTGCCGTCCTCACGCACCCACTGCAACGACTCGTCGTCGAGCACCGGCGCGCCGCGATACCCCGTCTGGAGCGACGACTCACTCCGAAGCCGTTGAAACAGCGATCCCTCGTACGGCGAGTCGAATCCGGTCGCACAGATAATCGTGTCGAGACATTTCGCCGTGCCATCTCGACACGTGACGACCACGGTGCCGCCGGCTTCGGTCGCGACAGTGATCTCCGTTTGCTCGAGTGTGAGCGATTCTCGATCGAGCGCTCGGCGAAGCCGGCGAAAGACGTGCGGTGGGATCGTTCCGTCGTACCGTGCGTCGGCAACGGTCCGTGCCCGGGCACGCGATGCTGACGGGAGGTCGTGGAGGTCGTCGACGACATCGGAAAAATGCATCCAGTCGGTGCTTGCCTCGAGCGATTCGACACGAAACGGGCTGCGAGCAAACAGCGTCACCGTCCGTCCGGGCTGGGCGAGCGCCGTCGCGAGCTGACCCGCCGTAATGCCGCCACCAACGATGCCGACTGCGGCCGTCTCTCCGGTCGACTCGAGGTCGAACCCCGGTTCCCAGACGTGTGTCACTGGGGCTGTCGCCGATAGCTCGCGTGCCCACTTCGGGTAGCTGTAGGCCGTTCCGTTCCCGATGGCGAGGAGACACCACTCCGTTGTGAACTGGCCAGCCGTGGTCACGACGTCTACGGACTTGCCGTTGTCTACGAGAGTCGTTGCCGCCGCATCTACGTGGACGGACTCGAGCCCGTACTGGTCACAGACCCAGTCGGCGTGATCGAAGAACAACGACACAGTCGGTCGCTCTGCGCCGATGTCGCTTGCGATCAGTTCGTCTTCGCGACCTCGCGCTCGCGCGAAGTCCCGCAAACAAAACGGGTCGCTACTGACGTGATGAACGAACGGCGACCGAAGCTCGCGCATGCCACACTGGCGGCATTTCTGGCGAAACCCACCGAGTAGCCCGTTTGGATCGACGACTCGCAACTCGCTGTGCTCGACGATCCCCGTGTCGAGCAGTCTCGTTGCGAGGTGGACGCCGTGGACGCCGCCACCGACGATCGTGACGGTCGCAGCCTCAGTCGTCATTTCTCACAACTGTTGTTATTCAACCCCACAGTTTTAACAACACCGAACGTCGTCACAGCTCCTTCGGCCGTCAGCACGACGTGACTGCCCTGCTGCGATGGCCCGTCTCCACGCGCCATCTCTCGAGACGAACGCACAGCTCAGCTTCGCAATTATTGCGGCCGCTCAGCAGTTCGCTGTCTGCTCTGTGTCGCCGCTGGCTGGCCCGCAGTGGGAAACCCTTATGCGCGCTGCGTGGGAACTATCACTGGACCGTATGACTGTCACACTTAAGGACTTCTACGCTGACTGGTGTGGCCCCTGCAAGACCCAGGATCCGATCCTCGAGGAGCTCGAGGATGACTGGGAGGGCCGATTCGAAGTCGAGAAAGTAAACGTCGACGAACAACAGGATATCGCCAACGAGTACCAGGTTCGCTCGCTGCCGACGCTCGTTATCGAGAACGACGACGGCATCGTCGAGCGGTTCGTTGGTGTCACCCAGCGTGAGGACATCGAGGACGCCCTCGAGTCGGCTGGCGCGTAAGCGACGAGCAAACGTTCGAGTCGGTGTCGTTTTTATGCTGTCCCAACGCTGGTGAGCAACGGCCCTCTCAAAACCGACACCCCCTCATACGGACTGCTGTCAGTCAGTGTCGGCGCGACCGCTGACGGGTCGCGGTTACGCAGGGACACCGGGACAACAAACCGTATCAGTGACCGCAGTTACGGCTCATCTGGATCGATGTCGTCAGTGTCGAACTCGTCGGCTGCTGGCTCCTCGCTGGCACCAAACGTTTCGGTCGCGGACTCGTCGTCGAGATCGAACTCGTCGGTCTCGAGTTCCTGCCCGTCGACGCCGACGCTCCCGTCTTGAATTTCGATAACGACTCCGTCACGCTCCGGAGCGCGGCCGATTAGCTGGTTCGTCGCCGACTCGAGCTCTCGGTTGACCTCCCAGACGAATCGAAAGACGGCCTCGAGTTCGGTGCCGGCCTGTCGGATGCCGCGTTCGGGCGAGCGTTCGCCGAGACTCTGTGCACCCTCGGGATGGAGATACTGGATCGGGTGATCGGTCGGCACCTCGCGGAGATCCACGTCGAACGACCAGAGATACGGCAGGAGCTGGATGGCGTATCCGTTCGGTTTCGGTGCCTTACGGCCCGCAGCCGTCAGTGCGACGCTGATGGCTGTCGTTCCCGAATCGGTGTCGTAGTAGACGCCGGGGATGCCTGGAATGGAGAGACGCATACTCGAGAGATGACGCCCACCACTGGTGAGTATACACCCGGCAGTTCCACCCTCGTTTTATACAGAGATCCAGAGCCGGTGACCAGCCGTCGTCGGTCGCGCCGGGATTCGGGACCGCATCCCGTATGCGACCGACGACGGCTCGCGGTTGCGCTGGCACAGACAGACAGCGGTCCGTATCAGAAGCCGTCGGCAAACTTGTCCCGACGGTTGATGTCAATCTCGCTGACGCTCGAGCCCTCGCGGGTGGCGGCGAAGACGATGGCCTCGGCGACCTCTTCGGGTTCGCTGGCTTCTCCTTCTGCGAAGTGTTCCTCGAAGGTTTTCCCATCGGTCGCCTCGAACTCCGATCGAACTTCGGCGGGGTTGATGATCGAGACACCGACGTCGTCGTCGCCGACCTGGGCCGCGACGCTCTTGGCGAACCCGCGGACCCACCACTTCGACGCAGCGTAGACGGGATTGAACGACCGGGGGTACTGGCCCGCAAAGCTCCCGACAAAGATCAGGTGGCCGCCGCGTTCGCGAACGTGAGGGATCGCTGCCCGCGTCGCATAAAAGACGCCGTCGACGTTGGTCTCTTGGATCGTCTCGTAGTCGTCGGTCGCCATCGATTCGACATCGCTGCCTCGCGACAGCCCTGCGTTGTTTACCAGCACGTCGAACCCGCCGAACGCGCCGACAGTGTCCTCAATGAGCGCGTCAACGTCATCCTCATTACGGACGTCTGTCGGGACGACCAGCGTCTTGACGTCGTGGGTTTCCTCGAGACTCTCGGCAAGGGCTTCCAGTTTGTCTTCGCTGCGAGCCGCGAGGACGACGGTCGCGCCCTCGGCTGCGAGCGCCCGGCAGGTCGCCGCTCCGATACCCGTGCTTGCGCCCGTGACGATCGCCGTCTTCCTCTCGAGTGCGTTTGCTGTCATACCTGAGCGACGGCTACGGTGCCCTAAAAGACCGGGTTTTCGGAACCCGACTGCGTCTTTGTCTTCGAATCGTGCGCTCCGGGGACAGTGATGTGCTGATCTGGAGCGATGGTGTTGCTCGGTGTTCTCTTTTATACGGACCGCTGTCCGTTAGTGCCGGGGCATCCACGACCCCCTCTGGGAGGCCATCGGGAGACCGGGACAGCAGACTGTCTCAGTACGCCTCGAGGTCGTACAGTTCACCGTATTTCGACGTGACGTACTCGAGGAAGTAGTCGGCGGTGAGCGCCTCACCGGTCGCCCGTTCGATCAGGTCTTGTGTCGTGTACTGCTTGCCGTGCTGGTGGACGTTTGCACGGAGCCAGCCGTTCAGATCGTCGAAGTTGCCCTCGCGGATGTCGTCGTCGAGGTCGCCGAGTCCCTCCTCGGCGGCCGCGTACAGCTGGGTGGCAAGCACCGATCCGAGCGAGTAGGTCGGGAAGTAACCAAAGGAGCCGTGGGACCAGTGGATGTCCTGCAGACAGCCCTCCGCGTCGGTTTCGGGACGCACGCCAAGGTACGCTTCGTACTTGTCGTTCCAGACCTCGGGGACGTCCTCGACCGCGAGGTCGCCCGAAATCAGGTCTCGTTCGATCTCGAAACGGATCACGATGTGGAGGTGGTAAGTAAGTTCGTCCGCCTCGACGCGAATCAGGTTGTCGTCGTAGACCTGATTTGCGGACTCGTAGGCCGCCTCGGGAGAGACGTCCTTGAGGGAGGGGAACCGTTCTCGCGCAATGGGGAGAAATTCTTCCCAGAACGGCCGCGAGCGGCCGACGTGGTTCTCCCAGAGCCGCGACTGTGATTCGTGAACCGAGAGGTCTCGAGCCTCGCCCAGCGGGGTGCCATACCCCTCGTCGGGCAGCCCGAGCGTGTAGTTTGCGTGGCCGAACTCGTGGATCGTCGAGGTGATCGAGCCGAGTAGGTCGTCTTCTTCAAACCGGGTCGTCACGCGGGCGTCGAACTGCGTGCCGGAGGAGAACGGATGTGGTGCGGTGTCGAGTCGGCCGCGAGCCCAGTCGTAGCCGAGCGACTCGAGGACGTCACGTGCAAGCGCTTCCTGATCGTCGTCATCGAACTCCCCCGCGAAGGCGTCCGTGGTCAGTTCCGCGTCACTGTCGTCGATTGCCTCGATCAGTGGAACCAGTTCGTCGCGCAGGCGCTCGAGCACTCCCTCTGCGGTCTCGAGGTCGATGTACGGCTCGTAGTCCGAAAACAGCACCTCGTAGGGGTCGGCGTCGGGGTCGATGTGGTTGGCATACTCCCGTTTGAGTTCGACCAGTTTCTCGAGAGTCGGAGCAAACGCCTCGAAGTCGTCTTCTGCCTTGGCCTGCTTCCATTTCGGATGGGCGTTCGCAGTCGTCTCGGAGATCTCTTCGACGAGTTCCTGTGGAACGCTGGTCTCGCGGTCGTACCGCCGGCTGACCTCTCGGACGACGGCAGCCCGTTCGTCGGAGAGATCCATCGACTCGAGTTCCTCGAGTTGCTCGCCGGTTTCGTCGGCTGTCAGCAGTTCGTGACCGATCGAAGAGAGCGTCGAGAGCTGCTGGGCCCGGGCTGGTGTCCCCTCGTCGGGCATCACGACTTCCTGGTCCCACTTGAGGATCCCAGCCGCGTTCGATACGTTCGAGATCCGTCGAACGCGTGTTTCGAACTCGCTGTACGTCTCCGCTGACGTCCCGTCGCTTTGGGACTGATCGGTCGCCATAGGCGTAATCTAGCGTAGACGAAGTATCAACGTCGTGGTTCCGGCACCCTCATATTCGACCGCCTGCGTTTCGCCGATTTTCGACAGCGTCGGTGAGCGGGCTTGATCAGCCGTCGATCGGCCGGCCGTCTTCCGTCGGCGGCGCGATGTGGTCGATGTACTCTTCGACAGTTGGCTCAGTGACGCGCACTCGAACGCTGATTTCGCCGAGTTCGTCCGGCTCGCCGACTGAGAAGTTCACACGATCTTCGAAGGCAGCCTGTTTTTTAAGTGCAAACGAGAACCCATCTCCCTCTTGGTTCGAAAAGAACTCGCCACGGGCCGTGTCGAGAATTTCTTGACGATGGAGCAACTCGGAGAAATGGTCCATCGTGTGGGCGTCTGCCCTGATTTCGCCAAACTCTTCCTCGAGTTCGGCGTTGGGAAAGATGTTCGACACGGCGTCGGCAACTCGGCTGGTGACCTCCGTGTCGTAGACTGGAGCCGTGATTTCGACGTCGACGCTGTAGATGTCGGTCATGGCTGATTTCGTTCCGTGTTCGATCCGGACTCAGGTGTTGGTTCCGATTCGAAGCCGTCGGCGACGGCCGCTCCAGCTTTTTCTTGGACGACTGTTTCGACTCGCTCGTGAAATGTCTCGAGTGTGTCGGTGTTCTCGATGACCACGTCGGCACGCTCCATCGCGTCGTCCATTCCAAAGCTGCGCTCGCGCTCGTCGCGGGCAGCCAGTCCTTCGCCGCCGTCTGCTTCGGTTGCGTCCCGGCCGCGAGCATCAATACGTTCGGCTCGCAGCTCGAACGGCGCTTCGATACTGACGAGTGTAAACGTCTCCCCGAAGCGGTCTTCGAAGATGTCGACTTCGGCGTCCGAGCGGATCCCATCGACCACCACGATCTCGTGGCGCTCGAGACGATCCTCGATCATCGGCAGTGAGCGCTCGGCGATCGCCGTTGGCCCGTTCTCGTCGCGAAGCGCCTGCGCGACGCTTCCATGGTCTTTCGTCGGATCCAGGCCACGATCGGCCGTCTCCTGGCGGACGACGTCGCCCATCGTCACCACCGGGATTCCGTTCTCGCGTGCGACGGTGGCAGCCTCGCTTTTCCCGCTGCCGGGGAGTCCCACTGTTCCGATGACGTGCATCGAGCGATCATACCGGCGAGACGTGCATAAACGCTGTGTTCGTCGCCGCGGTGATCGCATCAGTGCTGGCTCCCTGCCAGCCCAATTGCAGCTCTCGAAACAACGTTAGGACGGGTGTACCCCCGTGTGATACGGGACAACTGTCAGATAGGGACTCGAGCAACTGTCGTAGTAAACGGAACTGGACTGTCAATACGGTGTTGTCTGGGGCGACGGTTGGTTGCACAACGATCAACAGCAGTCACGGCTGCAACGGTCTGTTCGTCACGACTGAATTATCGATAATCCGTCTGAAGCGGGACTGATAATCAAAACGGACTCTCCGTATTATCTTGCAGTCGCTCGCTGGAATAAATGCACGCTATGACAGAATCACGACTCAACCGGCGCCGATTCACCAAAGTCGTCGGTGTTGGCATGATCGCGGCAGTGGCCGGCTGTATGGACGACGATGAATACGGTACCGATGAGGAGATCGACGACGACGGAGACGACCTCGGAGTTGACGATAACGGAGACGATGAGCTGGGCGATGAGGGCGACGATGACGAGTTCGAAGACGAGGATGACGACGACGAGTTCGGCGATGAAGACGACGATGACGAGTTTGAAGACGAGGATGATGACGACGCGTTTGGCGATGAGGATGACGACGACGAGTTCGAAGACGATGAGTTCGACGATGAAGACGATGACGTAGACGACGAAGACGAGTTGGACGACGAAGACGACTAAGCCCGGCGAGTAACACCCAGGGGACTCTCTTTTTCAAGCGACGCAGCTATACCAGCCGCCACACGGCACTGCAACCCGATCGCGAGACGACTCTGTGACGTGGAACCCGTTTCAGCCACGACTCGAGAGCACGCCGACTGTTGGAACCGGTGAACAGTCCCATGCGTGGAGTTAATCGCTGTGGTTATCTTCCGTTCTGTCGTACAGTTCGCTGTGACTCAACGATCGCTGCTCGTGCGTGCGCTCTGGTTTCTGGCCATTGGCTGGTGGGCGACGCCGATCGTCATCAATTTCGCGTGGCTGCTGACCGTCACGGTCGTCCTCGCCCCAATCGGGATCAAGCTGATCAACCTCGTCCCAACAGTGTTGACGCTGGCCGAACCACGGACGTTCACGAACCCCGAGCTGGCTCGGGGCCAGCACTCGCTGGTGGTTCGGGCGCTGTATTTCGTCGTCATCGGCTGGTGGCTGAGTTTCTTCTGGGCCAACCTCGCAGCCTTGCTTGCGGTGACGATCATCGGCCTTCCGATTGCCATCTGGATGATCAACCGACTGCCGTTCGTCACGTCGCTGTACCGCTTTCACGGCTGAATGAATCCACACTGTTTATGCCAATCCGCCGTTGATTCGTACTCGAGGGCACGTAGCTCAGTCCGGAAAGAGCGTCGGACTTCTAATCCGACGGTCGTGGGTTCAAATCCCATCGTGCCCGTTATCTGCGAACAACGTGAGCAGTAACGGCACCGGGGAGTTGAATTAGGCCGAGGTTCTGCGCGAAGCGCAGGTTCTCGGGCGTGGTTCAAATCCCATCGTGCCCGCTACCACAAATCACGGTCAGATATGCCAGACTGCTTGGGGTTCTGTCTGAATTTTACCCTCGAACCGTGGTGATATCGCTATCCTGCATTACGGCAGTCGACTCTGTCTGGCGATTCCAATTGATACGACGCGTTACTGCGCTTTGACATCCTCCCCGCCCTGTGGTGGTTGTTGTGCCCGTGTTGTTCTGGTACGTTCGGACGCGTGTGTGCTATCCCAGTCCGAGTGAAAACTCGGTCGCGAGCGCCACTGTTGCCGCTGTGGCGGCGACATCCGCGGTGACAAGACAGTGTGTCCCCACTGTGGGTCGATCCGCGGGGTACGGGCTACCGGATAGCGATCGGGATCGGCTGATTCCTCTTCCAGTAAATGTTTTAATACTGATAATACGAATAGTCCGGCGGAAGAGTATTTAATTATGGCCATTATGAACTAATTCGATTTCTTGTTCCGGGGAAACAACAAAGCCACTCCGTGGGGTCCGTCCCGTGTGGTATGTTGGACACATATACGCAGGTCTGACGGCGTTGAACGGCTGGCCGTTCGTACACCTCTGACCATGGTCAGACGACGATTCACCGAACGGGTCAACGGAGGTGGTAGATATGGTAGATGACAGCAAGCCATGGGACGATCGGTTGACGGATGACTGGTTCGAGGCGGATACTGACGTGGAACCGGGCGATACGAACATACAGGTGGCTGGACTGGACGTCCAGCCTCACGTCTTTTTCATCTCGATCGGTGTCATCATCGCGTTCATCCTGCTGACGTTGTTCTATCCGGGTGAGCTGATGGCAAACGCCTTCGGCGAGACGTTCGCCTCTCCAGAGGGGGCCTTTGGCTGGATACAGGGCGGTATCGTCGGACACTTTAGCTGGCTGTACATTCTCGCAGTAAACCTGTTTATTCTCGTGGTACTGTTCTTTGCGCTCAGCAGGTTCGGAAAGATTAGACTCGGCGGCGTCGGCGCAGAAAAGGAATTCAGCGATCTCTCGTGGGTCGCCATGCTGTTTAGCGCAGGGATGGGGATCGGACTCATGTTCTGGAGCGTCGGCGAACCGCTGTTTCACTTCGCCGATCCGTTGCTCGGCGCTGAAGGCGAGACGGCCGCTGGAGCCGAAGTCGGCATGGCCACCACCTACTTCCACTGGGGCTTTCACCCGTGGGCGATCTACGGACTGGTCGGGCTCGGCCTCGCCTTTTTCTCGTTCAACCGTGGGCTCCCGCTCACCTTTCGATCGGTGTTCTGGCCGGTTCTGGGCGATCGGATCTACGGCTGGCCGGGCCACGTTATCGACATCCTGACTGTCTTCGCGACGTTGTTCGGGATCGCGACATCACTCGGGCTCGGCGCGCTCCAGATCTCGGCTGGGCTCTCGTTTATGGGCAACGAGGTCGTCGGGACAGCAGTCCCTACGGGGACGGGGATGCAAGTCGGTATCATCGCGGTTATTACGGCGATCGCACTCGTGTCGGTTGGTGCCGGACTGGACAAAGGCATTCGCCGACTCAGTACTATCAACGTCGGCCTGATGCTCACAATCATGGTTACGGTTCTGATCGTCGGGCCGACAGTGTTCGTCCTCGGACTGTTCCCCCAGGCACTGGGAACATATCTGTCGAACTTTCCTGAGTTGGCACTGTGGTCTGATAGCTTCGATAACGCTCCATACGCGGGCTGGATGAACGACTGGACTATCTTCTACTGGGGCTGGTGGATCGCGTGGTCGCCGTTTGTCGGGCTGTTTATCGCCCGCATTTCCCGTGGTCGAACGGTCCGTGAGTTCATCGGCGGCGTCTTGATCATCCCAGCAATCTTCTCCTTTTTCTGGATGTCAGTCTTCGGCGGCACGGCACTGCATTTCGAACTGTTCACCGAGCAGGGCATTATGGGAACGGTCTTCGACGTCGGTGAGGAAGTCGCTATGTTCGAACTGTTTACCCTGCTACCGTTTACAATTCTACTCTCCACACTGGCGATCATCCTGGTAACGACGTTCTTCGTGACGTCGTCTGACTCCGGCTCGCTGGTCCTTGGGCACCTGTCCTCAGGCGGGAAACACGACGCCCCCCGAAACCAGCGGATCGCCTGGGCACTCGCCGAGGGGATCGTCGCATCCGTGCTCCTGATCGGTGGCGGTCTCGGTGCGTTACAGACGGCGGTGATCACGGCCGGGCTCCCGTTCGCGCTTGTCCTCGTTTTCCTGTGTTATAGCCTCTATCTAGGGCTCTCGAAGGAGTATCGGACGCTCGAGTCCGATGAGTTCGCCGAGTGGATCGAGAAGATCGAGGACGAACAAGGCGTCGTCGTAAAAAAATCCGGTTCTGGCGTGGTAACGAACATTCGAGATACCGGGAGTGGACGAGGTGGGACCGCCGAAGACGACTAGTGACGTCCCACGCCTGCACTGATGCGTCGAACCGGTTTTCGGGTGTCGGTTCGACGGAACGGATCGCTGTGTTCGATTACCGCACGATCGGCTCGTTTTTACGGTGACGTATCGTCGTCACCGGCATGTTCGCCGTCCGAACGACTTTTTCGGTTGTGCTCCCGACGAGATAGTCGTCGATCCCGCTCCGTCCCTGTGCACCCATGACGATGCCGTCGATGTCTTTGTCGTCTGCGTAGCTGACGATTTCCTGTGCGACGCTACCGGTCCTGACTGCACCCTCGCCGTCGAGTCCGTTCTCAACGGCCTTGTCGACGACGCGCTCGACGAGTTCCTCGCCGTAGGTGCGGTACTCGTCCATCTCCCCGGGATCGTGTCCCGCAGCTGTGAAAACGTAGTGGGCTTTGGTCTCGATCACGTAGAGGGCGTGGACGGTCGCATCGAACGCGTTAGCGAGTCCGATACCGTGGTCGACAGCCTTCCGCGCCGGCGTGCTCCCGTCAGTCGGAATGAGAATTGTCTCGTACATCTTCGGTCTCAGAACGAGTATTCGACCGTCAACTGCAAGTAATTTATTATATTTTACAGTTATTCCCAATTTTGCTGACGATCCGTGACTACGTTCGTGTTTCTCTGAAATACAGACTGAAGCTCACGAACAGAACACTCGTCCCCACGAGCATGTGTCGCCTCGTCGCAAACGCCCAGAGCGCCACGATCGCCAGCCCGCAGGCGACGGCCAGCGCGATCACGCAAGTTCCCGGCTGTCGGGCCGGTGACGCTCGCGATGGTGGCTCACAACGTCGTTTGGGCTGCCGATCAATGTGCCGAAAACAGTGTCTGAGGCGGACTGTTGTCCATCGGTACCGCCGGTCGGCCAAGGCAGTTATCGATCCGTTCGGTTGGATCGCCGATCGGCTCGAATCCCGCCCCGGCGGCGAAAGAGCGAGGCGAGGGTCTTCCCAATTCGACCGAGCTGTTTCGCTGTCGGGGCTGTCGCTGGTAGGTAGAAATTCGGGATATGTGGATCGTCGGTCTTCGATCGGTCCGAGCTCATATCGTGTGGTTGACCCTTAATAACATAAGAATTCCGGCATGGGGACGTATGGCATAAGAACTGTCAGTACTATCATGGTATCTCATGACTAAGGACGTTTGCGATCGCTCACACAACCCAGTCCTGTCGAGTCACTCCCGGTCGTCGTCGAGAAGAACGTCCTCGATGAGTCGAGCGGAGCCACGTCTGAGTTGGCCGCCGACTGCTGTCGGCGAGAGATCGAGCAGCGATGCCAGTTCCACCATGGACGTCTCGCGTGGCTCGTCGTACAGTAACAACTGCAACTAGTTACACACTGATCGTACAGCTATCGTACGATCAGATATGCAGTGACATTCAGTAGCTACTATAGCCTTAGCACCGTCGGCCCACTGAGACTGTGGGTCTTGGAGACGACGGCGTAGTACCAGCCGCCAGTCACCGCCGGAGCCAGACGTTTTCAAGCCAACGATACAACCCCCTCGAGCCCCTCCTCAAAACATGAACGAGCCGGACGGCGACACCACTGCATACAGCGACGTGATCGCCGACTCGGAGACGTTCGCCGATCGGGCACGCCGACGCGCCGAACTCGAACGCGAGGCCGTCGAGTGGGCGATCGACGAACTCGAGTCGGAAATCACCGCCCAGAACGTCGTCCTCGGGCCGTTACTCGAGTACGCTCGCCGAAGCCGAGCCAGTCTACCGGAGCGGCATCGGCGGGCCTACGAGGCGATGGCTGAGGTGTTCGATGTCGACTCGGACGTCTACGAAGTGTACGTCTTCGCGTACGCGGAACTCTGCGAGGAACTGGCCGGTGAGGAGGGCCGGTCCGAGAAGCATCCGCAGGGATGTACGAACGCGCTCGTGATCCCATCGCGACTCGAGTCGAACGGTGGGGAAACACCCGATACCGGCCCACTCGTGCTCAAAAACCGAGACATTTCGGGGCGTGGCACCCGACCGAAGTCGATCATCGAGCAGCCGCCGATCGACGACTACTACGGCTTTCTGACGGTCGACACCTGCGGGACGATTTCGATCTATAAGGGCGTCAATGAGCGGGGACTAGTTGCGGCCAATACGTACATCGATAGCAACCGCGACGACGTCGACCCAGAAAATCAGCTTCGAAACGGCACCGTCATTCGCATGCTCCTCGAGGAGTGTGCAACCGTCGCGGAGGCACGCTCTCTTCTCGAGTCACATCCGATCCGGCAGCTGATGAGCCAGACGCTGTTTCTGGCTGACAGAACCGAGGGTGTCTTGCTCGAGATCGATCCAGCAGACGCACGAATCGCCGTCGACGACGATCCCATTGTTACGCGAACGAACCACTTCGTGTGCTCGGCGTCGACCGAGACGGCGAGTTCGACGACGCGGCGACAGCGGGCTCTCGAGTTACTCAACGGTGTCGACGGAATCGATCGTGACGAGCTGTGGGCGATCGCACAGGATCACGAGAACGGCCCCGGCGACGACTCGATCTGTCGCCATCCGGAGCCCGAGACGGACGAACCCCACGCCTTTGGCCAGTTAACGACCGCGAGTGCAGCCGTGTTCGAAGGTGGCTCCCCGGTGATCGATATCGCGACGGGCAACCCTTGCACACTGGAGCGCACGCGGTGTGTCTTTGGCGACGAGATTCCGACCGACCTCCGGACGGGACAGCGATGGCTCGAGCGACTGCGGTAACGTCCGGCCGTCGCTGCTGTGTCAGTACGGAGAATCGTGTTCAGGCTCGAACACGGCGTTGTTCGAGGTCGGCCTCGAGTTGTTTTGCGGCCTCGAGTCGCAACTGCTTCGCCCGTCGTTTCGAGAGGTGTGTCTCGGGAAGCCGAGTCGCCAGCGGGTCGTATGCCGACGGGGTAAATCCGAGGTCATCGAGATAGCTTGTTACAGCCGGACTTTCGAGGCCGTCGTGAATTGCGGTGTCGGTCACTGCTTCGACGGTATCGAACGCGGGCAGGGTGACCGCGCCGGTGGCCGACTCAGCGCCGATGGTGGTGCCGCGAGCGTCGGCGTGGGTGACGATCGAGCGGACCGCTTCCGTGAGCTGGAGGATCTGACTCGGGAGGGTGGCGTCGGGCGAGCGCCACTCGACTGTCGGCATCGCTTTTCGTAGCCGGATCGGGTTCCAGACTGCGTCGTAGGGATCGAACGCGTCGTCGAACGTCTGCGGGCCGACTCCGCGTTCGATCGCGCGCTCGCGAAAGCCCTCGTAGGCGTCCTCGAGCTGGCCCTCCCACTCGGCGACGCTGTCGACGTAGGGCCAGAGCTGGCCCTGCTCGGGACACTGTTCGTAACACGAGCGCCGGTAGAGGAACGGCCGGGCACACTCGAGGATGCGTTCGCCGCGGTAGTGGGCGGAACTGGCGACGAGCGCGAATGCAGGATCGAGCGCGGTCAGCGTGTTCAACTGGTCGACGACGTTCGATTGCTCGAAGTGGATGTGCGTCCCGGCACAGACGCGGGCGTCGTCGAACGATCGACCGACGATCCGGCGCTGGAGGTCGGTACTCTCCTTCCCGCGATAGGGGATCTCCGCCGGATTCGCGTGGAGGGGTGTCGCCAGTGGGACGAGCCGTTTCCCCTGATCGCGTGCGGCGTCGACGGCGGTTCCGATGCGGTCTACGAACTCCTCGCGGAGTTCGACCATCGACGAGCACGGCGTCGTTTTAATCTCGAGCATCGGCTCGACGAACTCGGGATCGAACTGTGGCGAGGCGTCGAGCAACGATCCGGGAGCGACCAGGTCACCAGCGTCGTCGATGACCCAGTACTCTATTTCAAGGCTAGTTTTCATGGATGTCTCCGGTAGGCTGTGAGCAGCTGATGGCCCTCGAGTGCGCTGTCACCGGGCCCAACGTCGACGGCGTCACCAAACGCAGTCCCGCCGTTCGACTGATTGTTTCTGTGTCTTGAGGGAGGTCGGTTCCACGTGTACCCGTTGAGCTTTCATGCGCAAGTGCATGGTAGATCGTAGCAACCGACTACAGCGACTGTAGGCAGCTGTTACCGAGAGAGTTACACGCCACGAAATGACGGGCAGACAGCTGGCTGACGGCCTGGTGACCACTCGACGACAGTAGTAACACTCATGTCACGTGGTTGTTCTGACGTCTCTGCTGGGTTCATACCCCTGCAGTAACATTGTGTAACTACATATGAGCGACACTGATACGTCGGCTGACTCCGCTGACTCGACTCGAACGCCCACCGTGACCGTCGTCGGCGGCGGCCCGGCAGGATTGAGCGCAGCCCTGTTTACGGCGAAAAACGGCCTCGAGACGACTGTCTTCGACACCGACGGAACGTGGATGCACAAGGCCCACCTGTTCAACTATCTCGGCATTGGCTCCGTCGGTGGCAGCGAGTTCATGGCGACGGCACGCCAGCAGGTCGACGACTTCGGTGTCGACCGCCGACAGGACGAACCGGTAACTGCGGTCAGCGAGACCGAGGATGGCTTCACCATCGAGACCGATGCGGGTGAGTACGAAGCCGACTACGTCGTCCTCGCGACGGGTGCCAACCGCGACCTGGCCGACGAGTTGGGCTGTGCGTTCACCGACGAGGAGATCGTCGATGTCGGCGTCAACATGGAGACGAGCATCGACGGCGTCTACGCGACGGGCGCAATGGTCCGTCCGGAGGAGTGGCAGGCCGCCATCGCCGTCGGCGACGGTGCGGCCGCAGCACTGAACATCCTCTCGTCCGTCAAGGGAGAGTACTACCACGATTTCGACGTCCCTGCAGACGCCGAGCGCGTCTTCGGCGACCTCGTTGCGGAGTGAAACCCATGTCCAACAACCCTCAAAACCCAGTCACGCCCGAACTGCCCGACAGCCCCGTCCACATGACGGGGACCGACCATATCACCATCTGGGGAAGCAACGAGGCCGATACGATCGAGTTTTATCGAGACCTCCTCGGCATGTCCCTGGTTCTTCGCCAGCCCAACCTCGACGACCCGTCCCAGACACACCTGTTCTTCGACACGGGCGACGGCCGCATCCTCACGTTCTTCGTGAGCGATGATCGGCCATCGAACCAGCGAGGCCAGCGCGGCGGCGTCGGCGCTGTCCACCACCTCTGTTTCAGCGTCGACCCCGACGAGTACGAGGAGACGATGCAGGCACTCGAGGATGCAGGTCACCGGTACAACGTCTTCGATCGGGGTATCTTCCACTCGATCTACACGACGGACAACAACGGGCTGGTCATCGAACTCTCGGCGGACAAGTACGAGATTCCGAACGACCGCCGCGGCGAGATTCTGGCGAAAGCCCAGGAACTCCGCGAGGCCGACGGTGCCGAGTACGCCAAGGACGAACACCTCCGCGGCGCGATCGAAGCACTCGGCCTCGAGGTCGTCAAGCACGACCTGCCCGAGGCGAGTGCGGGCGTCGGTGGTGTTGAATGAGCGCGGGTGACGACGTGGACGGCCCCCATCAGGGACAACCGCTCGTCACCGGCGGCACGTCGCTCGAGGAGGCGTCTGCTGCGCTCGTGCTCACCCACGGGCGCGGAGCGACCGCACAGGGGATGCTCGACCTCGCAACCGAGATCCACCACGATGGCGTCGCCTTGCTCGCCCCGCAGGCCGCTGGCAAGACGTGGTATCCGAACTCGTTTCTCGCACCCGTCGAGGCGAACGAGCCGGGCCGAACGTCGGGACTGCAGGCGATCGCGGACGCGATCGACGAGGCCAACGATGCCGGTATCCCGACCGACCGCGTCATGCTGGTCGGCTTCTCGCAGGGTGCCTGTCTCGCCAGCGAGTTCCTCGCTCGCAATCCGCACCGCTACGGCGGGCTCGCCGCCCTGAGCGGCGGCCTCATCGGTGAGGACCTCGACGAGACGTATCCCGGCACCCTCGAGGAGACTCCCGTCTTCCTCGGCTGTAGCGACGTCGACCCACACATTCCCGAAACACGCGTCCACGAGACGGCCGCCGTCTTCGAATCGATGGCTGCCGACGTCACGAAACGACTGTACGAGGGGATGGTCCACGGCGTCAACGAGGACGAACTCCAAACCGTCTCGGGAATGGTCGCGGACCTCCTCGAGGATTGAACTGTCCGGGTAGATCGGACGACAGTCACTCTCGGCAACGCTCGTGCACTCGTCGGGCTGGCGCTTATGCCACTTGATCGCATACGATCTACAATGAATCCGAACAGCACGGGCAGGCGGACGTTTCTCTCGGCAGTGGCTGGGTCGCTTACAGCCGTGTCCGTCGCCGGCTGTCTGGATGGCGACGCGAGTGACAACGGTGACGAGCCTGAACCCGTCGTCGACGCGGCGGACTCACTTGTGGGTAACACTGATCCCGACGCGTGGAGAGCTGTGGAGGAGATTCGGTTCGACGGCTACGTCGGCGGCTGGGTCGGTGCCGCGCCGTCTGCGATCGACCGCGTCGAAAACCCTACACTCGTGCTCGTCGCGGGCCAGAAGTACGAGATTACCTGGGAGAACATGGATGGTGTCCACCACAACATCGCGTTCTGGGACGCGAATCGCGACGTCGTCGATGAGTACACCACCGCGGGCAACGAAACCGTCGGTGAGGTCGAAACGCTCGAGTTCGAAGCCACCCCCGAGATGGAGAACTACCTCTGTGAGTACCAGCAGGTGGGCCAGATCGGTGCTGTTCGCGTGCTCGACGGCTAGCAATGGTCACCATCGGTAGGCACGAGACGGTCCCACACGTGTGAAGTACCACGGGCACGGTGGTCCGTGGCTTCGCCGTGGTCTCTGGCACAAAGCCAGCGGAACGACCGATGGCAAATTTAATTCCACCCGCGCTCGTCCCTGCGGGGACTTGCGTGGAACCGGTAACACTCGAACACACCGGAACTGCCACCGCAACAGAGGTCGTCTGTTGCTGCCGTGGCGGGTGTGTCCGTGGGCGTCCGCCCCTTCACGAGGGCGCGACACAGGCCCGGCGCACCGCGTCTTATCCCGAAGTGGGTGCGCGGATTTTGCGAGGCCGATAACGTGGTTCCATACTGAAGTGGGGCGTCCCGATAGTTAAAAACAGGGACGCAACCGAGTGTACGCGCTTCACCCCTGCCCACGGTGGGGCGGGGAACTCGCGCTGCTTTCCGTTTAGAACTCGTTCTTACGGGCTGTAAATCGAGGTAAACGTTATCGATACTCACTACATAGTTCACAGTGCAATGTCACCAATGCTCACAGACGACGTCGCAGTTGTTACAGGCGGTTCGAGCGGAAACGGACGCGCGATCGCCCGGCGATTCGCCGCGGAAGGGGCCGACATCGTCGTCGCGGATATTCAGGAGTCGCCTCGAGAGGGCGGTGAGCCGACCCACGAACTGATCGAGGACGAGACGGACGCGAACGCGACGTTCGTCGAATGTGACGTCACGAACGTCGACGACCTCGAGTCGGCTGTCGAAGCCGCCGAGGAGTTCGGCGGCGTCACTGTAATGGTCAACAACGCGGGGATCTTCCACGGCGAGGAGTTCCTCGAGGTCGACGAGGACGGGTTCGGTCGGATGATGGATATCAACGTCAAAGGCGTCTTCTTTGGCGCGCAAGCGGCAGCAAAACGGATGGTCGAAGCCGATGGCGGGAGCATTATCAATCTCTCGTCGGTCGCCGGCCTCGAGGGATCGGGTGAGTTCGTCACCTACTGTGGGACGAAAGGTGCCGTGCGGCTGTTCACGTACTCGATGGCTGCAAAGCTGGGTCCCGATGGAGTGCGAGTGAACGCCATCCACCCCGGTCTGATCGAGACGACGATGACGACCGACGACTTCCCGATTATGGGTACCGACGCCGAATCGGAGTTCTTGGAGGCGATCCCGTCGCGACGTGCGGGCCAACCCGAGGACGTCGCGGACGCGGCGCTGTATCTCGCGAGCGATCTCTCGGATTACGTCAACGGCGAATCGCTCGTCGTCGACGGCGGGATGACGAACTCGCAGTAGTTACCGGACGACGGTCACGGGAACAGGTGACCGTCGGACGATGTTTTCGGCGACGCTGCCAAGCAGCACGCGCGAGACACCTTTTCGCCCGTGACTGCCGATGATGATGTGCTCGATTTCGTCGTTCTCGTCCGCGAACGCGACGACCTCTCGAGCGGGCTGGCCGACGGCTGTCTCCGTGCGGAAGTCGACGTCATCGGTGCTGACGATGTCCGAGACCTCGTCACCGAATCCCTCGGAAATCTCTGCCTCGCGGTCCCGGAACATGTCTTTCAGGAGTTCGATTCCCGCTCCCGTCGAGCCCTCTGCTGCCTCGACGACGCGCAGCAGGATGATCTCCTCGTCCGAGTGCGTCTCAAAGGCGTGTTCCACTGCCTTGCGTGCGGGCGCCGACCCATCGTACGCTACGAGGACTGCCATACGATCGCTACTGAGTCCGGATGTATAAAGCCAGCCGATGACGGCCCGGCGGGCGGTTTTCGGTCGTCGAGGAGCCGTTCGCGGGCTTTGCAGGCTCAGACCTCGCCGTCGATCTTGATCAGCGAGTCACTCCGAACGTTTTCCGCTCGGGGTACTTCGAGCACTCACTCGCGCGAAACCGTCGATGAAAAAGCCGCTCACTTCCGCTGGTCGTTCGCGGTCTTACTGCTCGAACCCGTCCTCGAAGACAAACGTCCCATCACGCTGGACGACCTCGCCGTCGATTTCGATCAGCGAGTCCTCGCTCATATCGACGATCATGTCGACGTGGACCGCCGAATCGTTCTGCTCGTTGTCCTCGCTGACGGTGTCGTCGTAGGCGCGGCCGATGGCCATGTGGACGGTGTCGCCCATCTTCTCGTCGAACAGCATGTTGTAGGTGAACTGGTCGATATCGCGGTTCATCCCGATCCCGAGTTCGCCGAGTCGGCGTGCGCCATCGTCCGTGTTCAGAACCTCCGTCAGCAGCTCCTCGTTTTTCGCCGCCGAATGGGAAACGACCTCGCCGCCCTCAAACTCGAGGTAGACGTCCGTGATCTCCCGGCCCTGATGATAGAGCGGCATATCGAACAGCACCTCACCCTCGACGCTGTCGGGGACGGGTGCGGTGAAGACCTCGCCGCCGGGGAGGTTGTGCTCGCCGTAGTCGTTGCGCGTCGGATTCCCGTCGATTGACATCGTCACGTCGGTCGTGTCGCCACTTCTGATCCGAATCTCGTCGGCGGGATCCATGAGCTCGACCATGTTCGCCTGGTGGTCACGCTGTTCGTCCCAGTCTTTGTTGACGGCATCCCAGACGAACTCCTCGTAGCCTTCCGTCGACATCTCGGCGAGCTGGGCGTTTGCTGGCGCGGGGAACTGCGTGAGACACCAGCGCGTCGAGAGCCGTTCCTCGAGAATGGGTTGGTGGGCCTGCTGGTGGGCCGCACTGGTCTCGGGGTCGACGTCGCTAGTCTGGGTGACGTTGTCGCTGGCCCGGATGGCGATGTAGACGTCCGTCTCCTCGATGAGTGCGAGTTCGTGGGCGGGCGTCTCGTACTCGTCGTCACCCGCGCGGAGATACGCCCGGCGCTGGCGTGCGCCCGTCCGCTGGCTCGTCGTGAACGGATTCGCACCGATCTCGCCGATTACTTCGTGGAGAGCAACCACGAGGTCTTCGGCGACGGGATGGGCGTCGACGACGACGTTGTCCCCTTCCTGGAGGTTGACCGAGTGGTTCGCGATGATCTCGGCGTGTTTGCGGATACGTGGGTCCATGTGTCACACGTATCCGAGCGCCGGGATACCGTTTTCGAATCGAACACTCCAACTGAGCGATCAGTCCGGAGTTAGTCGAACTTCTCGAGGAGCCGATCGTAGAAATCCGGCCCCGTCCCGTCAGGAACGTTCCCACCGTTTGTCGCCGGCTCTCGGACCTCGTCGGCCAGTTTCTCGACGATCAGCTCCGGTGTCGACCGCGCCAGATGGTCTTTGACCGGCGAGCGGTTCACCTCGAGCTCCCCATCCACGAGCCCCATCGCTTCGATACCATCGACGGTCACGTCGTAGTCGGCCATCTCGCGGATCTCGCCTGCCAGGTGGGAGACGAACACGCCCGTCGCGCCGTTTTCAGACAGCGCTTCCAGAATGCCGGCGATGATCTTTGCCGACGCGCCGGGCTCGGTGATGCTCTCGAGTTCGTCGACGAGGACAAGCGATCCCTCGCCGCCCTGGGCGAGATCGGCGAACTCCCTGACGGTGGACTCGAACGCGCCCGCATCCAGCGTTCCCTGTGTTTTGGCGTGATAGTGCAGATCGTCGAATCGCTGTAGACGCACCCGCTCGGCGGGAACCGGGAGACCCATGTGTGCCAGCACGACGACGCTTGCAACCAGATCGAGCGTCGACGTCTTCCCACCGCTGTTGACACCCGACAGCAACGCAACGCCTGTCACCTCGTAGTCGACGGGATCGATCGCCTCGAGCGGTTCGTCGAGCAGCGGCGAACGACCACCGTCGATCGCGAAGCCGACCTGTTCGTCGCGAGCCGACCGCTCACTGCTCGCTGCCGAGGCGCTCTGTGCATCGCCGTCGACGAACTCCGGCATCGTACACTCGAACTCCCGTCCGAACCGGGCGATCGCGAGTTCGACATCGAGCTCGAGAGCATCCCGAACGAGCTGGCGGGCCCCCTCGCGCTGGTCGGCGAGGTCGGCTGCAAGCTCGCGTTTGAGTCGGCCCGCACGACGCTCTTTGGCCGCTGTGAGCTCCTCACGCAGCCGTGACACGACGTCGCCGTCGCGCTCGACCGGGAACGTCGGTTCGTCGCTGAACGCCCGACGGGCGAGTTCGGCCTCGCCCTGATCGAGATCGAGTGCGTCGATCAGGTGCTCCCGAGCCGTTTCGACGGCTGCAGCGTACTCGTCGGCGAGCTCCCGCGAGAGCAACGAGTCGACACCAGCGCCACGCTCGACCAGCGAAAGCAGATCCGACCCCTCGATCGTGACGTCCTCCTCGCGGATCGCTTCCCGAAGATGATCGTTGGCGACGCTTTCGGCTGTGCCTGCTGCTGTCTCGAGGTCGTTGATCGCCGTCGTCAGCCGATCGAGTTCGTCGTCGCCTGCGACCGTCCCATCTTCGTCGAGACGTGACAGGCCGTCCTCGAGTGCCTCGAGATCGCAGGCGGCCTCGAGGTCGCCAGCCCGGTGGACGTCGATAGCTGCCTGAAGCCGGCTCCGATTGCGCGCGAAAAACGACAGGGGCCGTTCCGGGACGATTTCGGCCGGCGTCTCGAGTGCATCGGGCCTGACTTGGACGTCGCCGTCGATCGTGACACCGGCAAACGACTCATCGAGTGCAACCACTGTGGAGTATCCGCGCGCGAGTTCGGCCAATCCCTGTGTGTCCTCGACGATTTCGACTGAGAGCTCCGGGATCGCGTCTCGGGCCTCGCTGTAGCGTTCGGCGTCGGCCGTCGCCAGACAGCGCTCACGAACCCGGATATCGCCCGGCTTCTCGAGCGGTTCAACGCCCTCGAGTGCCGTGAGCACGGTCTCGTCGTACTCGCGCTCGAGTGCATCGCGAGCGAACGCCTGGACGTCCTCGATCCGCGAGCGACGCGGACTGGGATAGATCGTCTCGAGTCGCTGGGCGGCGTAATCGGTGACCGTCCGCGATTTGAGCAAGGCGAGCACGTTTCGGTACACCTCACGAGCGCGGTCGGTCGCGAGAAAGCCGCCAGGATCGTCGTGTTCCAGCCGGATCGCACCGCGTGCGATCCGAGCAGCCCGGCCCTGGCTAATCCCTGGGGCGGTCGCGATCGTCGCGACGTCACCACGTCGCAGCGCGCGCTCGGGCTCGTCGAGCGCTGTGAGCGCTCGTGCGGTCTTCTCGCCGACACCCGGAATCGACTCGAGATCCATGCTTCGTGAGCAGCGTATCAAACCGGAGTGAGAAAAAGTTCCCGCCCGGGTTTCGGATTGCTGCGACACCTGTTGACAGTGATCGGGGAAGGGTGTCGATGACATCGATTGTGACTTGCGCGAGACGGGGCGTTCGTTATCCGGTCGGAGCCCTAATGAGAGGTATGGTACTCAAGAAACTCCTCGGATCGACAGCGACGCGGTCGCTGACCGTTCTCTCTGTGCTTTCGGAAGCGAAAACGGCGTTCAGTCGAGGGAAGCGGACTCGCGGCATCTTGCTGCTCGGCCTCGCCGCCCTCGCCTGGAAGTGGGCAATACTCGGACTGGCTGCCCAGGGTGTCCTCAAACTGGTTCGTGGTGGCCGCTCGGGCTCGAGTTCCACCCCGTAGTCTCTGAGAAACTGACGGGTTCTGTCAGGCTCAAACCCACAGTCTTACCATACTGACGCAATTACTTGTCTTTCCGATACTGTTTTGTCGATATTGGACCACTACTGTGTACATGAGGGTGCCGACGATTGCTGTTGTTCGAAATGAGGTCGATCCGTCGTGTGAATATCACTGCGACGCCCTCGAGGGATACGTTCCGAACGCGACGGCAGTTGATTACCCCGCGGGCGAGCGTCCTGATCTCGAGCATGCTGACGGCGTGGTTCTGACGGGCAGTACGGCAGGCGTCTACGAGGCTGCTGATCGGCCGTGGATCACCGACCAGCAGCGACTTGTTCGCGAGCTAGTCGAGCGCGAGATTCCGACGCTCGGAGTCTGTTTCGGCCATCAGGTCGCCAACGCAGCACTCGGTGGCACTGTCGAACACGTCGGCACGACTTGTCGACCTGTCGACGTCGACCTCGCTGCTGACCCGCTTTTCGACGGCGTGGCGCCGGTCGTTCCCGTCGCTCACGGCGACGTCGTCACCCAGCCCGGCGACGAAATGGACGTCATCGCGACGACTGACTACTACCACGCGTTCGCGACGCGGCATCGAACTGCCCCGCTCTGGACGGTTCAGTTCCACCCGGAATTTACGAGCACACACCGCGAGCGACTCGAGGCCGACTTCGACTGGACCGATGGTGAGCACGGGTTCGACGCCGTCAACGCGACCCAGATCGTCGAGAACTTCGCCTCGATCGTCGCTGACTCAACTACGCACCCCCACACCGTCGACGACTGACTCGACCGTGCTGGCGGCGTCGAGAACGGTTGCATCGTCGAACCGTGAGCCGACGAGCATGAGTCCGACCGGAAGTCCATCGATCTCACCGACAGGGACGCTGACCGCGGGGTGGCCGGTCCGGTTGAACGGGGCCGTGTTTGCGACGACGAGCGTTTCCTGCAGCCGGTCGTACTGGTTCCGTTCGGGGTCGTGTTCGGGTGCCGTCCCCAGCGTCGTCGGCATCGCGAGCAGATCGTGATCTGCCAGTAGCGTGTCGTACCGTTCGGTGAGTTCGACGACGAGGTTCATCCCGTCGGCGTAGTATCTCGAGTGGTAGTTCTCGTTTGCGTAGGCACCGACGAGCAAGGACAGTTTCAGTGACGCCGGGAAGTCGTTCGCCTGGACGCGTCGTGCCGAGCCGAAGAACTCGATCCAGGACGTGTTGTACCACCCCTTCCAGCCATGGCCCAGTCCCTCACCGATCATCGCATCGAGCAAGCCTTCCGCCGTGCAGACGGCCTGAATATCGCTCGCGTCGAGATGCATCGGCTCGGCGACCTCCTCGAGCGAAGCTCCATTCGCTTCGAGTCGCTCGAGGGCGTTTCGAACGCACTTGACAACGCCAGCATCGGCCCCGGGATGGTCGAACCCCTCCTGCAGGACGCCGATCGAGAGGTCGGCGGCGTCGCCATCGAGCTGTTCGTGGTACGACTCGGTCGGAACGGGCGCCGGCTCTCGCAGGTCGCGTTCGTTGCTGCCGGCGATCACCGAAAGAACTCGCGCGACTGTCTCAACGTCCTGTCCAATCGGCCCCGGATGGTCGATCGAGTGGGCGAGGCCGATACAGCCTGTGTAGGGGACCAGTCCATAGGTTGGCTTGTGCCCGACGACACCACACAGAGACGCTGGAATCCGGACGCTGCCACCCTGATCGGAGCCGATAGCCGCGTCGGCCTCGCCAGTCGCGACGACGACTGCACTGCCGCCGCTTGAGCCACCTGCGAGAAACGCGTCGTCGTGTGGGTTTGTGATCGGTCCGAAGGCGCTGTAGCCTGTCCTCGTCATGGCGAAGTCGTCCATGTTCGTCTTGCCGATGATGTCTGCGCCGGCCTCGAGCAGCCGGGTGACGATCGTCGCATCGACGTCGGGCACATACCCCTCGACGACGTGAGATCCGCAGGTCATTTCCACGCCGGCGACGCAGATGTTGTCCTTGATCGCGACGTCCATCCCGTCCAGTTTGCCGCCATCGTCACCAGCGATCTGACACCGACTCACCCACGCATTGTGTGGATCCGCCGTGTCGGCTGGACGAACGCCGGACGTTCGCTCGCGGCGTTTACGGCCTCCGAGTCGTGGCTCGGGGTTGTACGACCGAACCGTATCGTAGGCGTCGGCTCGTCGCTCGGCCATCTCGAGGAAGCAGTCGAGTTCGTCGTCGGTGAGCTCGAGAAACAGTGAGCGGCCGAGCTCGCGGAGATCGTCTCTGGTCGGTGGTCGAAACGGCATATCAATCCAGTCACGAGGGGCGGCAAAATGCGTAGTTGGCTACGGCAGTGACTGTCGCCGTACTATGAGTGTGCTCGATCTCGAACACTGACACTCGAGCACCGTCGCTGATGGCTGCCAACCGATCGCCGGATAAAACGCTGTTTCTGTATACAGTGTGTGCTACAGCACCCACTCAAATAGTATCGAACGAAACTCCGCTTCAACGGCACGTCACTCCTCTAGGTGGTCGATTCCTTTCTTCGAGACGTTTGCCTCCGTAATCTCGTTTGGCATCCAGTCCGGCTTGTCGTCGGGTGCGGTCTCCTCCCACGCCCAGCCGTCGTAGATGTGGACCTTGTCCGTGCCTTTCTCTCGAAGTTTGAGTTCGACACGCTCTGCCTCGTCCTCACTCGAGCCGGGCTCGAGTCGCCGGGCTGCTTTCAGGGCAGCCTGGCGGGGGGTGTTCCCCGAGAAGACGCTCGACTCGTCGCCGCCCGACTCGCGCAGTGCAAAGTTTCGTTTACCATCTTCACGTACCATGGTTTTAGCCTCCGTGTCAACTCAGCACACGACTCGACATAAAGATATCCCCGAAAACCGACCGACTGCGTCGGTATCTTTAAGTGAATCGGCCACGCCACCTTTTGGAATCAACCCGTTTGACGATGAGATTCAGTGTCGATCTCTCGGTATCCATGCGTACTAGAGGCATGGGTTCGGTCGTCGAAAACACTTAAGTATATCCTGCGGCGAAGTTCGTCATAGAATCCCGCGATGGTACGGAAAAAGAAGCTGAGTCCAAGCGGTGCGAAAGACGAAGATGGCAACTATCACAACGTCCACCTCAACCTCCACGAGGACGAGCTCGCAGTCGCGGGTATGGATATCGGCGACGAAGTCTTCGTCCGAGTCCGGGACGGGAAGATCATCATCCAGAAAGCCGACGAGGACGAGGTCGAACACGAGTTCTAAAACCACCGTTTACGCTGCGTTTGTTTCACGCTGACGGCAGCGTAGCTGCCGTACGGTGCGCTGGCACTCGGCGAAATATCGATCAAAAGCACTCCTTTCGGCTCGCGGCTTCGCCGCTCGCCTATTCACGGCGCTTTGCGCCGCGCTCTCCGCGCCAGTCGTCGGCCCGCTCGCTCCCTGACTCACGGCCTTCGACCGTTCGTCATTCCGCGGCGCGATGCGCCGCGCTTTCGTTCGCTCGCGGTACAATCGATTGAACCGCGACAGCAGACCGACCTCTACACTCGAGAGGGAAGACCGACAGCCGACTACTGCAGCGCCGCCAGGTCGAACTCGAAGGCTGCCACGGGCACCTCGAGATCGTACTCGATCAGCACCGTTGGGTGAACCTCGCCGATCACGCCGACGTCTTCGCCGTCGATGACGACCGCGGCGGTTCGACCCGAAATGAAGGCCGGGTGGTCGGTTGGTGGCGTCTCGAGATCGACGTCGAAGTTGCGCGCGAGCGTCTGCAGGCGTGCTTTGGCGTCCTCGTAGCCGGCGTCGTGGCTCGCGAGGACGGCTCCGACGTGGCGACTCTCGCCGACGCCAGTGTTTTCGCTGTCGTCGAGCGCCGCACGGAAGCCGATCTCGGAGAGATGCTGTGGATACGAGCGGTGGGTGTTTCGCTCGAGGACCGTCATGAGCGAGGGCATAACCCACGTCCGGAGCATGGTGTAATCCTCGCTGTAGGGCTCTTTGATCGTCGCGGGCTCGCCAGCGCCGTAGGCGTCCGTGTCAGGCGACAGCTCGAGGCGATCGTAGTTTTCTTCCTCGTTGATCATATGGAAGTTCAGCAGATCCTCGAAGCCGAGGCCAACGAGTTGGGTGCGCGCGGCGCGCTCGAGACGAGAGCGCTCGTGACGGCCGCCGACGGTCCCCACGTCGGGGTAGGTCGGCTCGAGTTCGTTGAAGCCGTAGGCGCGCCCGAGATCGTCGATGATGTCGAGTGGATGGAGGACGTCGACGCGGTACGGTGGGACCGTCACCTCGTAGACGAGATTGCCGTCGTCGCTTTCCGTTTTTTCCGCCTCGAGTCCCGATCGTTCGGCCAGATCGAGCACTTCGCGGGGGTCGAGGTCGATGCCGAGAATGGTCTCAATGCGAGCGTGGGAAACGGTCTTCGTCTTCGTCGAGAGATCCGGGCGGACGATCTCGTGATCTAGATACTCGACCGTTACCTCCTCGATCGTCGCGCCGCGTGCCGACAGCGCATAGCAGACGATGTTGAGCATCTTGTCGATCGTCCACTGGTCGGTGCCGGTCATCTCGACGAACAGGTCTCTCGAGTCAGTCGACACCTCGGTCCGGCGGCCGTTGATCACCGGCGGGAACGAGAACAGGCCGATATCGTCGTAGATCGCGGGGTAGCGGTCGTAGCCGCTGACGAGGTCGGCGTAGGTCTGTCCCGTCTGGTGGTCCTCGAGCACCTGCGCGGGCGTCATCTCCGCGTCGGAATCGAGTGGGACGAAGCGGTCGCCGTCGGGTTCGACGCCGACGTACTTGATCGACGGCGTGCCATCGTCCATGGCGTCCCGTCCTTTGAGCATCGTCAGGTCGTGAATCCCGATCGCGCCCTTCGCGCGCTTGCGCCCCATCGTCGCGTGGAGCTTTTCTTGCAGCTGAATGAGCGAATCGAGGGCATCCTCGTCGAGATTCACATCACGGACTACTGCGCCCGTGACGTACGGCCGTTCGTCGGGAACCGACTCGTCGACCTCGATCGTCCACTCCGCCGCGTTCGGCGACGGGACGTGGACGCCGCGGGCGTCGCCGTACTGGTAGCGCAGCGAGCGCGCGACGCCTTCGACCGAGAGCCGGTCGAGACGGTCGGGGGCGAACTCGAGTTCGAACTCGCCGTCTTCGGTTCGGCCTTCGAACTCGAGGCCGAGTCCGAACAGGTCATCGATGAGGTCGTCGTCGCTCGTCTCCTCGTGGCCGGTCAATTCGCGCAGTTCGTCGGGGTCGATATCGACAGTGGGCATCAGTAAGTCACCTCCGCGTTCCGCAGGAACTCGAGGTCGGCGAGCGTGCCGTGCAGGTCGCGGATATCCTCCGCGCCGGTCGTGAGCATGGCGAGTCGCTCTAAGGCCAGTCCCCAGGCCATGACGTCACAGTCGACGCCGAGTGGCTCGAGCATCTCCTCGCGGAAGATGCCCGAGTTACCGATCTCGATCAGTTCGCCCGTGGTGGGGTGGGTGCCGAACAGTTCGAACGACGGCTCCGTGTAGGGGTTGTAGTGGGGTTTGAACTGGATGTCGGTGATGCCGAACTGGGCGTAGAACTCCTCGAACGTGCCCATCAGATCGCGCACCGAGAGGTCTTCGGCCATCACCCAGCCCTCGATCTGGTAGAACTCGAGGAGGTGGGTTGCGTCGAGCGTGTCGTTGCGGTAGGCCTTTTCGACGCTGAAAAAGCGCGCTGGGGGTTCGATCTCGCCGATTTCGGTGCCGGAGAGATAGCGGGTCGACAGCGAGGTCGTGTGGCCCCGAAGCGCGAGCGCACGGGCGAAGTCCTCGTCCCACGGCGAGTGGTAGCCTTCGCTGTCCTCGCCGACGCCCTCGCGGTGGGCGCGTTCGACGCGCTCGACGAGGTCTTCGGGCAACTCGTCGATGTGGGTCGGCTGCTCCAGGGCGAACCGATCCCAGTGCGTGCGTGCGGGATGGTCCTGTGGCATGAACAGACAGTCGTTGATCCAGAAGTCCGCGTCGGCGTGGGGGCCGTCCATCTCCTGAAAACCCATGCCGACGAGCACGTCTTTGACGCGCTCGGACATCTGGCGCAGGATGTGGACCTTCCCGCCCTCGACGGTCTCGGCGTCGGCCTCGACGTTGTACTCGGCGAACTCGACGTCCTCCCACTCCCCACTCGTCAGGAGTTCAGGCGTGACCTGGCCGACCGTTTCAGCGGTTTCGAGCCCTGCCATCAGCTCCGTGACGGCAGCGTCGGTCAGCGTCACTTCGCGGACAGTCGACTCCGCTCGCTCGAGTAAGCCCCGTCGCTCGAGTTCCTCGAGGGTGTCCGCGTCGACGTCGACGCCCTCGACCGGTGTGTCGTCCGCGTCGGCGAGTTCGGCGAGTGCGTTCGCCTCCGCATCCGAAGCTGGCTCGGCGTCGGGATCGGCCGTGATCTCGCCGCTGTCGATGCTGCCGTAGCCCTTGCGCGCGTAGTTCGAGAGCGCGATATCGACCTGTGGCCCCTCGAGTCCCGAGGTCCCGATCACGCGGCCCATCTGGACCGGCTCGTCGCCAGCCCCGGCCTCGAGTGCGGCCTCGTAGAGCCGGACTTCGGGGAGTTCATCGGTGGCGTACTCCCGCCCTTCGTCGGTGAGTGAGACGGTTTCGTCGACGCGTTCGGTGACGGCGACCAGTTCCTCGGCCTCGAGTTCGAACACTGCTCCGGTGACGGTCTCCGGTGGCAGGTCGGTCGCCGCGGCGAGGGCGTCGACGGACGTTGCATCGTCCGCGGTTGCGGCCTCTAAGACCGCAACCTGTTGTGCTGGAAGTTGCATTCGCTTGTTCGTATGGCTGCGTGGGTGTCAGTTAGCGGTTCCGACTCGGCTCGAGTCTGAACTCGAGCGCTGTCGACGGCGCGGTCGGTTTCGACGCGCCCGCCCGGCGTGGGCGAGCGCGGCTCCACCGGCCCGGATTACCGGGCAAAGAAGAAACCGAATCCCGACTGTGGACGGTCTGACTGGTCGTCGATACCGGCACTGACGCGGGATTCGGGTGCCATAGTTCGAGGGACTTGTGGTCGGCAGAAAAACGTTGCGGTCCGTGTGGACACGGCACTCGAACCTGTTAAGTTCGTGTCCAGTGAGACGAGACGACATGGACTGGGACGAGTTCTACCGAAACGCCGACTACGACCGCTGTATCTACCTCCGGGGCGAGGCGATGGTCGACTACCTCGAGCGCTTTCTCGAGCGCTTTGGCCCGTTCGAGCGCGTCGCGTCGGTCGGCTGTGGCCCCGGCGGCGTCCTTTTTGCCCTCGCGAGTCGCTATCCCGACACCGAGTTTCACGGGATCGATATCTCCGAGCAGGTCGTCGCCGACAACCGCGAGCGCGCGGCCGAACGCGGCCTCGAGAACCTCACCTTCGCCGTCGACGCACTCCCCGCGCTCGAGACCGACGAGCGCTTCGACCTGGTCTACTCTGCGGCGACGCTGTTTTTCGTCCCCGACACCGCCGCGGCCGTCGCTGACCTCTATGCACACGTCGCAGACGGTGGCTATCTCGTCATCAACTACCCCGACCCAGAGTGTCCGGCCCGGTTCGATCAGTGGCTTGAGGGCCGGCGACGCGAGGCGTTCGACCTCGTCCTTGCCGGCGAGAACGTCCTCTCGAGTGCGGACATCCGAGAGTGCTGTGACACCGAGCCGCGGGATTACTGGGACGCCGTCGATGCGGCCGAAGACGAGTCGTTTCTCGTTGCGAAGACGCCGATGGTCTATCTCGAAAAGAGTGGGACAGCGCCGGAATTATGAGCTGCATAACGCCGTAAACGGCCTCCGTTGTGCTGTGGCTCGACGGCGGTGACTATTCGGAACGGCGCTCGAGCACGAGCACGTACCGCGTCAACGACCGGTGGACGCGTCGTTCGAACGCAGCCTCGAGTTCCCACCCGGCTGCACGGGCTTCGCTCGCCCACGAGCGATCTGCAACGACGACGGCCCGCCGGGCGACTCGGTGCGCTTCGGCGAGGGCACCCGAGACGAGGTCCTCGAGGCGATGGGATTCGATCTTCGACTGGCGGCCGTAGGGCGCGTCGAAGACAACGCCATCGACGGCGTCGTCGACCAGCGGGAGTCGGGTGCCGTCGCCGCGGCCGACGTGCCACGAGCCGCGATCGACACCAGTTGGGGCGGGCTCGTCGGACTCGAGGAAGTGCTGGAGGTTCTCCCGTGCGCCCGCAACCATCTTGTCTTGGGCGTCGGTCCCGACGACGTCTGCGCCGACGAGGCCGGCTTCGACGAGCACGCCGCCGGTGCCACACATCGGATCGAGGATCGTCGCCCCGGGACGAGCGCCGGCGATGTTCGAGACGGCGCGGGCGAGCAGCGGGTCCATGCTCCCGGGCTGGAAGAAGGGTTTGTCCGTCGGTGCGCGAGTCCCGAAGTCCCGGACGCTCTCGGCTTCGAGCCAGCCGAGCGTACAGACGGAGACCTCGTCCCCGAGAGACACGTCGCCGGCGAGTTCCGCCGTGGATGCAGACAGCGCGCCAGTGGCGCTCGCTGCCTCGAGCCGCCCACCACGCTTGAGGACGCCCGCAGAGAACGTCGCCCGCAGCACGTGGTCCGGATCGTCGAGGTCGACCGCAAAGCCGCGATCGACCAGAATCCCACCGAGTTCGCGCTCGGCACGCTCGGTATCGACGCCGCTCGAGCCGTGGATATCGGTCGCTCGCACTGCAACGGTCCCCTCGCGATCGATCGGCGCCGTCTCGAGTAACACACGGGCGCTTGCGAGGTCGGCGTCGGTACGGCCGAGCAGGTCGCTCGCTCGATGGGTGTATGCCAATCCACGGATGCGTTCGGGTGCAATGGCGTTCGCGATTGCGAGCCCGGGGGCGATCCGACGGACGTCGGCCGCGCCACTGGCTGCTTCGCGGGCTGCAAACGCATCGTCCTCGCCGCCAAGCTCGAGTACGTACACGGCTACGTGTCACCGTGGGCTGGCCATGAGCCTACCGTTTTTCGCGACTGCTGTCCACAAACCAGTGTTCGTGAACCGGCCTGTCAGCTGCTGTACATCACGGAATCGGGTTGTAACTGACGGACGCAGCCGACGTATATACCGGACATATCACGTGGCGGTACTAACCTTTATAAATCTTAAATACGTCTTTTTAAGCGACTTATGACCGACCCGAAGGACACCATCAACATCGAAAACGTGGTGGCGTCGACCGGCATCGGACAGGAACTCGACCTCCAGAGCGTTGCGATGGATCTTGAGGGGGCCGACTACGATCCCGAGCAGTTCCCCGGTCTCGTCTACCGCACGCAGAATCCAAAATCCGCCGCCCTGATCTTCCGGTCGGGGAAGATCGTCTGTACCGGCGCGAAAAGCACCGACGACGTACACGAGAGTCTGCGTATCGTCTTCGACAAACTCCGTGAACTCCAGATTCAGGTGAACGAAGATCCCGAGATCGTCGTCCAGAACATCGTCACCAGCGCCGACCTCGGCCGAAATCTCAACCTGAACGCGATCGCAATCGGGCTCGGCCTCGAGAACATCGAGTACGAACCCGAGCAGTTCCCTGGGTTGGTCTACCGACTCGACGAACCCGAAGTCGTCGCCCTGCTGTTTGGCTCCGGGAAACTCGTGATTACTGGCGGTAAAAAACCGAAAGATGCCGAACACGCCGTCGACAAAATCGTCTCTCGACTCGAAGATCTCGGCTTGCTCGAGTAACATCATCTGTTTTCGATCGATCGCTTCTCGCCGTCGTTCCCGTCTCAACTGAACTGATAGGCACAGACGACACACAGCGGCCGCACAGTGTGACAGACGGTACCTATCAGTAGCGACGATAGTTGTCTCAGACGAGACGGTTTACCCGCTCACTCGTTTCTTTGGCTGGGTTTTCGACTGTTTATTCCAGTTCGAACGGTTCATACTGGGCTGAATTGGGCCTGAGCGAGCCGAACGACTGGTCGCGTTTATCGCCCTTGTTACTGAGATTCAGTTATCGATGACGATCCACACAGACAGACTGACGACCGCCCTGGATCGCCGCGCGTCTGGCGGTGGCGATTCTCTCGAGACGTCACTTGCGCTCGATGGCTCCATCCCACGCGTGGCGGCCCAGCGGGTGCTCGACAACGATCGTCGCCGCGAGGTACTTCGCTGTCTACTCACCGAGGAGGGGCCACTCGAAGTCCGCACACTGGTCGCCCGGATCGCTGACACCGAGCACGATCCGACAGCCGTGACGCCGCTGCTCGATCTCCGTCAGCGAATCCACGTCTCGCTGTGCCAGACACACCTTCCGCTGCTCGAAAAACACCACATTCTCACGTACGACCGGGACCATGGTCACGTCTTCCCGGATGTGGCGCTCCCGGTGTTCGAATCGGTACTCGAGTAGCGACAGCTACTCGACCAGCCGCTCGATTTCGGTCACCAGAATATCGCTTGCCCCGGCATTTTTGACCTCCGTGATCGTCTCGAAGACGTCACGCTCGTTGACGACAGCGTGGACGGCAACCGCCGCGTCGTCGCCGTCGTCCTCGCCAGCGATGTTCATCACTGTCGGGCCGCCAAGCCCGGGGATGACATTACGGACGTCGTCGAGTTTCGCTGTTGGGACGTTCATCATCAGGTAGCGCTTTCCTTCTGCCTGTTTGACCGAGGCCAGCGCCGTCCGAACCTCTTCGACTTTCGGATTCTCGAGGACGTCGTCGCGGCCGAACAGCCGCACGGAACTCGAGAGGACGTCGTCGACGACGGCCAGTCGGTTCATCTTGAGCGTCGTCCCCGTACTCGTGATGTCGACGATGGCGTCAGCCATCTCCACGTGGGGCGTTAGCTCCGTCGCCCCAGTGACTTCGACGATGTCGGGATCGACGCCAGTGTCAGCGAAGAAGTCCGCGGTGATGTTCGGAAACTCCGTGGCGACGGTCTTGCCGGCCATGTCGGCGACAGTCTCGAGGGCACCGTCTTCCGGCGCGGCAAGAACGAGCCGGCAGCGCCCGAACTCGAGGTCGAGCAGTTCTTCGACGTTGTCGACGCGGGCCTCACAGACCTGGTCGTAGCCGGTGATCCCGAGATCGGCCGCGCCGTCGGCGACGTACTCCGGGATGTCCGCTGCACGGGCAAAGAGCACGGAGACGTCGGGGTCGACGGTGTCGGCGTAGAGTTTCCGGTCGGCACCGTTCTCGAGATGGAGGCCCGCCCGCTCTAAGAGGTCAATCGTCGGCTCGTGCAGGCGGCCCTTGTTAGGAACGGCGATTCGCATTGTCAACGCGTTAGCGACGAGGGGGCAACTGTCTTTTCATTCAGAAAGCAGTCGCCACATGGTGTGTCAACCGTTCACTATGACCACAATACTCAGGTGTACCGATCTTGTAGGCCTCGATCTATGGTCGAGGATTCGCTGGACCCTGTCCCCGGCGACGCTGCGACAGCACGTCGTCCGCCGTCGACGTTCGCTCGAGACACAACTGTCACCGACACGGGCGTCTACGAACGCTTCGATCGAGAGTGGCCAGACTGCTGGGCTGACGCCGCTGCGTTGCTCGAGTGGGACGAGCCCTACGACGAGGTCCTCGATGCCGACGATGCGCCGTTTTATCGATGGTTCGTCGGCGGTCGCCTGAACGCGGCCGAAAACTGTATCGACCGCCATCTCGAGGCCGGCCGGAAGAATCAGGTCGCGATTCGGTGGGAAGGCAAACGCGGCGAGCGGCGAACGTACACCTACCACGACTTACACCGGGAGGTAACGGCTGTCGCCGCTGCGCTTCGAGAGTTCGGTGTCGAAGCCGACGACGTCGTCACGCTCTACTTGCCGACCGTTCCCGAGTTGCCGATTACGATGCTCGCCTGTGCCCGAATCGGGGCCTTACACAACGTGGTTTTTGCGGGCTTTGCCCCCGATGCGCTCCTCGGTCGCATGGAGCAAGACGACTCGAGCGTGCTCGTCACGTGCGATGGCTACTTCCACGAGGGGACGGCAGTCGGCCAGAAGCGAAAGGCCGACGCGGCACTGGCTGCCCTCGAGTCGACGATTCCGACGATCGTGGTCGATCGACTCGGTGCGGACCACGACACACAACTCGGCCCGGACCAGTACGCGTACAGCGCGCTGGTCGATCGCTTCGAGGGAGCGACCGTCCCACCGGTTTCTCGAGCGGCGACCGACCCGCTCTTTCATATCCACACATCCGGGACGACGGGCGAGCCCCAGCGGATGACCCACGCAACTGGCGGGTATCTCGCCGGCACCACCTGGACGACGCGGGCCGTCTTCGACCTCTCGCCGGGAGATACCTACTGGTGTACAGCGGATATGGGCTGGATTACTGGCCACTCGTATGTCGTCTACGGGCCACTCGCACGCGGTGCGACGGTCGTTCTCACGGAGGGGAGTCTCCGGTATCCGGATCGCCACCGTCCGTGGGAAGTGATCGAACGCAACGCTGTCAACGTGTTCTACACGACCCCCGGCGTCGTTCGGACGTTCATGAAGTGGGGCGAGTCGTTCCCGGCCGCTCACGACCGCTCGTCGCTCCGACTGCTCGGCACGGTTGGCGAGCCGATCGGTCCCGATACCTGGGAGTGGTACTACACCCACGTCGGCGAGGAACGGTGTCCGATCGTCGACACCTGGTGGCAGACCGAAACCGGCAGTATCCTGCTGTCGACGCTCCCCGGCGTCTCGGAGATGAAACCGGGCGCCGTCGGCCCGCCGCTACCCGGGATCGAGGCCCGCGTCGTCGACGAGAACGGCAGGGAACTGCCACCAGGTGAATCGGGCTCTCTGACGATCACGAAACCGTGGCCGTCGATGATCACCCCGCTCGAGAGCGATCGCTACTGGGTCCTCGCAGAGTACTGGCAACAGTTCTCGGATCGGCGCGCCGACACCTGGGAGTACGCCACCGGTGATCATGCTGTCGTCGATGACGACGGCTATCTCACCATCATCGGCCGCAACGACGACGTCGTCACGATCGGCAACCGCCGGCTCGGGACAGCCGAACTCGAGGCCGCGATCACCGCTGTCGATGGCGTGACCGAAGCCGCCGCGGTCGCCGGTAGCGCCGACGGCGACACCGATCTCTACGTTTTTGCAACGGCCGAACAGGATCGGACGGGGTGCGAGGCGCTTCGCGAATCGATCAGCGACGCGATCGTCGACCGAATCGGCCGCTTTGCCAGCCCGGCAGCCGTCGTGTTCACGCCGGAGCTGCCGGAAACGCACACCGGGAAGACGATGTATCGAGTGCTCGAGGGGATCGTCGACGATGCCCCGCTCGAGGACAGCGAACCGCTTCGAAACCCCGAGATCGTCGGCGAACTCACGACGCTGTGGGGCCGCAACTATAGTAGCCACTGAACGTCACTGCACACCGCAGCGCACGACGGCTGTGCGATGCGTGTGGACATCGGTTCAGTTGTTAGTATAAACGTCGCTGCGTACTCGGCGCTGTCTCGCATGGAATCGATTCACAGCGAGCACGAATCATCCACACCTCTTATATTCATGACGAGTGTAACGAACTCACATGGCAAGCACGCAGTCGACAGATGCGGAGACGGCTGAAGACGAGACCGATGCGGAAACGACCGAACACGAGGATGAGGCAGAGAACGAAGCCGAGACGGAACCGACCGAACGCGAGGACGAGACTGAGAACGAAGCCGATACGGAATCGACCGAACGCGAGGACGAGACAGCCGTAAGCGAAGCCGAACCCGACACGGAGACGGCATCCGACGACTCACGGACGGTCGTCACACTCCTCAAAGTGGTTGGTGTCGTCCTCGTGTTGGCTGCTGTTCTCTGGTGGCTCCGCTCGGACGACGAGGAGTAAACTCGCTGCTCGGCGACACGACCTAACTTTTCATTAAAACTCTTCCCCCTTCTAGTTTACATTCAAAACCTCATATTTGAAATAATAGCTATTTACAATCCCAAACCGGCTTGAACGTGTAGTTCATACTTACTTCTATGAGTACGAGACGAGCGCATCTCGAGATTACAGGCATGTCCTGTTCGACGTGTTCAGGGTCCGTCGAGGACGCTGTCCGTGATCTCGATGGTGTCGAGTCGGTGAGCGCCAATTACGCGACCGACGAGGGGACGGTCGCATACGACCCCGAGGAGATCTCGCTGGCAGAGATCTACGACGCGATCGACGACGCTGGCTACGAGGCAGCCGGGGAGACAGACACGATCACCGTCATGGGGATGTCGTGTTCGACCTGCTCGGAAGCAGTCGGCGACGCGGCTGAAGCCCTGCCAGGAGTGCTCCGGGCGGACGTGAACTTCGCCTCGGACGAAGCCCGCGTCGAGTACAACCCCAGCGACGTCTCGCTCGCTGAGATCTATCGAGCCATCGAAGATGCTGGCTACGAGCCCGTCCGTGATGCGGGAGACACTGCCCGAGAGACGAGCCAGCGCGAACGCGCTGTCGAGAAAGAACTGCGCCGACAGCGTCGGCTCGTGATCGGTGGTGGCATCCTCACACTGCCGTTCGTGCCGATCATGCTCGCGATGCTCGGGCTCGCTCCACCACCTCACGAGCTGCTCGGCATCGAGATGGTGTGGGTTGACGCCCTCGAGTTCGTCCTCGCGACGGCGCTGATGGCGACGCTCGGCAAGGAGTTCCTCGTCGGAGCCTACCGGGCGTTCTCGAACGATCGACGGGCCAACATGGACACGCTGGTCGCGATGGGGACCTCGACAGGCTACGTCTACAGCATAGCCGTCCTGCTCGGACTCATCGCGGGTGCTGGCCTCTATTTCGAGGCTGTCGCCTTCATCCTCTGGTTCATTACGCTGGGCAACTGGCTCGAGGTCCGCTCGAAAGCCCGTGCGGGCAGCGCGCTGCGGGAACTGCTCGAGATGGAGGCCGACGAAGCCACCATAATCGAAGACGGCGAGGAACGGCAGGTGCCACTCGAGGACGTCGCGGTCGGCGACGTGCTGAAAGTCCGGCCGGGTGAGAAGATTCCGACCGACGGTGTCGTCGTCGACGGCCAGAGCGCAGTCGACGAGTCCATGCTGACCGGCGAGTCGGTCCCTGTCGAGAAAGGCGAGGGCGATGAGGTCGTCGGCTCGACGATCAACGAGAACGGCGTGCTCCTCGTGGAAACGACGAAAGTCGGCTCCGAGACGGCGATCCAGCAGATCGTCGACCGAGTCAAAGAAGCCCAGTCGCGCCAGCCCGAGATCCAGCGACTGGTCGACACAGTGAGCGCCTACTTCGTCCCGGCAGTCATCGCAAACGCCGTCCTCTGGGCGACGCTCTGGTTTCTCTTTCCCGAACCGTTGGCCGCGGTCGTCGACTGGCTGCCGCTGTGGGGGCCAGTCGGTGGCGGTCCCGAGGTCGCTGCCGTCGGTGGAGTGGGCGTCCCCATCCTCGAGTTCTCGGTGATCGTCCTCGCCTCCGCGCTGCTCATCGCCTGTCCCTGTGCGCTGGGGCTTGCGACGCCGGCCGCAACGATGGTTGGCTCGACGCTTAGCGCGACCAACGGCGTCCTCTTCAAGGGTGGAGACGTACTCGAGCAGGTCCGTGGGATCGACACGATCGTCTTCGATAAGACGGGGACGCTGACCCACGGCGAGATGGTGTTGACGGACGTCGAACTCGTCGACGAGGGGGCGGCTCCCGACGGCGGCGCGCTTGCGGGTCGGACTGAATCCCCCGAGTCGTACATGCTGGGGGCGGCCGCGACGGCTGAATCCGGCTCCGAACACCCGATCGCCCAGGCAATCGTCGACGGAGCCGACGAGCGCGGCGTCGAACTCGGCGAGGTCAGCGCGTTCGAGAACGTCCCCGGCCACGGCATTCGGGCCGAGACCGACCGCGGAACCGTCCTGATCGGTCGCCGGAAACTCCTCGAGGACGCAGCTATCGACACCGAACCCGTCGAGGAGACACTGACTCGACTCGAGCGCGAGGGGAAGACGGCAATGCCAGTTGCCGTCGACGGCGTGTTGCGTGGCGCACTCGCAGTGGCTGACGACGTTCGCGAGAGCGCAACAGAGACCGTCGAGGCCCTGCACGAACGAGGCACGGAGGTCGTGATGCTCACCGGCGACAACGAACGCACCGCGCTGGCGGTCGCCGAGCAGGTCGGGATCGATCCCGAGAACGTGCGCGCGGAAGTCCTCCCCGAGGACAAGGCAGATCACATCGAGGCGCTCCAGAAAGACGGCTCCCGCGTGATGATGGTCGGCGACGGCGTCAACGACGCGCCCGCGCTGACCACGGCACAGGTCGGCGTCGCCATCGGCTCGGGAACCGATGTCGCTCTCGAGAGCGCCGACGTGACCTTGATGCGTGACGATCCCGCGGACGTCCTCAAAGCCATCCGCATCTCCGAGGCGACCATCTCGAAGGTGCGCCAGAACCTCTTCTGGGCGTTCGTCTACAACTCCACGCTGATCCCGATCGCCTCGCTTGGTCTCCTGAACCCGGCGCTTGCCGGGTTGGCGATGGCTGCCTCGAGCGTGAGCGTGATGGCAAACAGCCTCTCGTTTGCGACCTACGATCCGCACGAGGATTACCAGCTCGCGATTTTGAAACCACTCGAATGGCTTCGACGATAGTGTGGCGATCTGGCTGGAGACGGTTTCAGATCGCAAACAGTGCGTCCGCGATGAGGAACGTAATGTAGGCCTCGACGAACGCTGCGAGCACCAGAATCAGCCACGCGAAGCCAACCAGCGCGGTCGTTCGAACGAGATACGCTTTTGTAAACAGCGCGCTCCGTGAGCCGGCAATTCGCTCGCCAACACGGTGCAGGAACCGAAATCCGACACCGGCAGCGATGAACAGCGCCGGCAGCTCGAAGATCCCGTGGGGCACAATCAGTGCGATAATGACGCCCACGCCGACCTCTGTGCCGGTGACTGCCACGAGATTACCGACGAGAACACCGTTAAACACCATAATGAGCAGCGTCACGAAGCCAAGCGTCAGCGCGCCGGCGATCGCCGCCAGAAACGGCGGCGTGTTGTTGACGATGAAAAACGTCGCCGAGAGATCGAAACTCGCCTCACCGTCGCCGGGCAGTTCGTCCTCGCCGAACTCCTCCATGATCATCTCGAGGAACAGTTCGGTCAGATCGATGCCAGCAGCGTAGAGCGCTGCCCCGACGGCGGCTCCGAAGACGAACAGCCCAGCCGAAAACCAGGTGTATAGCCGGTGTTCGGCCCAGGCGTCGTCGAGAACCCCGAAGACGGATGGTCTCGCTCGGCCGGCGAGTGCGATCGCACCCAACCCAGCACCGAGGACGGCCGCCCCGGCAGCCGCCGTTGCTGCGTCGTAGGCGGCGAGAATCGTTGCGGCGGTTGCGAACGCGATTATCGCGAGCGCGACCGTGAGTCCGGTCCAGTTACGGATGGTTCCCGAATCCGGCGGCTCCGATGGGCCGATGCCGCGATCCGTGTGTGGCTCGGGGCTCGAGGGTGCACCCTCGGTGTCTCGGGGATCGACCGTCGGCTGTTCGGCGGTCGACTCGTCGCGACCGCGACCGAGACTGTCGCTGTCGGAGCGGTCGGCAGCCGGTGACCCGTCGCGCTCGGACGCTCTTGTGGGTTGTCCATCGTGCTCGTCTCTGTTTCCGTTCATAGTGGAATGTGTGACAAAACGACGGTTAAACCCGCCGACTGTGACACACTGTGTCGCTGTGTCTCGAGCAGCCGTTCTCGCCGTCGCTGACGATCCGACCCCGGTCGATCGCCGGGATCGACAGTATAACGCCACCCGACGAGAAACGTCGGCCAATGACGACACTGGCGATCACCGGTGGGCACGTGCTGTTGCCCGACATCACGGTGACACGTGCGGACGTACTGGTCGATCAGGACGGCGGCGAGATCCTCGAGATCGGCGACGATCTCGCTGGCGAGGCCGACGAGACTCTCGACGCGTCGGCGTCGCTGGTCACACCCGGCTTCGTCAACGGTCACTGTCACGTCGCCATGACGTTGCTCCGTGGCTACGCCGACGACAAACCCCTCGATGCGTGGCTGCAGGAGGATATCTGGCCCGTCGAGGCCGAACTAACGGCTGAGACCGTTCGCGCTGGCACCGAACTCGGCACCCTCGAGATGATCAAATCCGGGACGACGTCGTTTGCGGACATGTACTTCTTCGTGCCGACGATCGCCGACGTCGTCGACGAAGCGGGACTGCGTGCTCGCCTTGGCCACGGCGTGATCTCCGTCGGGAAAGACGAGGCAGCAGTCCACGAGGACGCCCAGGAAGGCCTCGAGGTCGCTGCAGAGATCGACGGCATGGCTGACGGCCGGATCACGTCGGCGTTTATGCCCCACTCGCTGACGACCGTCGATGGCCAGTACCTCTCGGAGTACGTCCCAAAGGCGCGTGAGCTCGGCGTGCCGGTTCACTACCACGCGAACGAAACCAAAGACGAAGTGACGCCGATCGTCGAGAACCACGGCGTCCGGCCGCTCGCCTACGCCGCCGAGAAGGGGATGCTCGAGTCTGAGGACTTCATCGCACACGGCGTCCACGTAGACGAAAGCGAGATCGGCCTGCTCGCGGAGGCAGAGACGAGTGTGATCCACTGTCCGGCCTCGAACATGAAACTGGCCAGCGGGATGGCACCCGTCCAACGGCTGCTCGAGGCGGGCGTCACGGTCGGGCTGGGAACCGACGGCGCGGCCTCGAACAACGATCTCTCGATGCTGGATGAGGCCCGCGACGCAGCCATGCTCGGCAAACTCGCTGCCGACGATGCGAGCGCGGTACCCGCCGAAGCCGTTGTGACGATGGCAACCCAGGGCAGCGCTGATGCGATTGGGCTCGACACCGGCCGCATCGAAGCCGGTAAACCCGCCGATCTCGCCGTGATCGACCTCGAGCAGCCACATCTGACCCCACGACACGACCTCGTCAGTCATCTCGCCTACGCTGCCGCGGCGTCGGACGTCCGCCATACGGTCTGTGATGGGCAGGTGCTCATGCGCGACCGGGAGGTCCTGACGCTCGACGAGGCGGCCGTTCGAGCGCGGGCAAGTGAGGCGGCCGAGACGCTGGTTGCTCGTGCCGAGGACTGACCGGGTTTCCCTCAAGCCGGCTGAACGAAAACCGAACGTTCAGCGGTCGTTATAAACGCTCAAAACTATTCTCGGACGGTTTCAACGACCCGAAACCGTCCAAAACCGCCGGGTGGGTTTATTCATAAACTCCTGAATGTCTCGATTGAGATGAATCGAAACCGACTGTTCGTGGTGGCACTGGCTGCCGTTATGATGCTGTCCGTGCTGGCCCCGGTGGGGGCAGCCACGGCGGAAACAGGCGATGATGAAGTGATCGATGAAATAACTGTGGCCGTCGACGACACTGTCGTAACGGTCACATCGAACGAAACTGCGGTCGAGAACGCGACTGTCAACGTGACCTCGACCGATGAGGACACGCCGTACGCGGTTGATAACATGACTGACGCCGATGGCACGGTCGACCTTCCCGAACCCGAGGAGACGGTCAACGTGACCGTCAACGCGTCGTATGAGAACGCATCGGGTGAGGAACTCACCGATAAGACGGAAGAAACACTCGAGCCAGAACCGAAAGGCCTCGAGATCTCCGTCGAGCAAAACGGTGACGTCGTCGTGACGGTGACGGACAACGAGACTGCCGTCTCGAACGCCACCGTCGACGTCTCGACGGTCGACGAGAACGCGTCGTACGCCGACGAGGGAACGTACACGACGGGCGATAACGGCACGGTGGGCCTGGACGCACCGTTCGGTAACGAGAGCGTTGAGGTCGCCTTCAACACGACGGTCGACAACGAATCCGTCGAGACGACGAAGACGCTCGAGCCCGCCGAGTACGACACCTTCGGCTCGCTCGTCTCCGCGTTCGTCGGGAACGCACAGGACGACTCCGACGGGCCGCTCGGACTGACGGTTGCGAACTTCGTCCTCGAGCACAACCCGGGTAACGCACCCGACCACGCTGGCCCGCCAAGCCACGCTGGTCCATCAGGTGACGGTGACGAGGAGACAGACAATCAGGGCCCACCGGAACACGCTGGTGGCCCACCAGGTGAGGAAGACGTAGACGCTGAAGAAGCCGACGAGGATGCTGAAACCGACGAAGACGACAACTCCAGCCAGGGTAACGGCGGCGGACCGCCGTCCCACGCTGGCCCTAACTAACGACCTGAGCGCCGGACTCCGGTCGACGGCGGCGGTTTCGTCGTGTCAGAGGCACGATCCCGTCGCCGGTGTTCGGCTCGATCGGGCGCGCGACGCTGGCGTGGCTGATCGGCACAACCGATTGTGACCCGTTCGAACCACTGTTTTTTGTGCTCGAGTCGATCGCCACTATCGTAGCCACTGAACGTCACTGCACACCTGATCGAACGATTGCTGTGCGATCAGTGTGTGAATCGGTGCAGTTGTTACTACAAGCAGTCAGCGGTGTGGCGGACTGTCGTCACTGCTTCGGTAGCGTTTTGCCTCCGCTGTCCTTCTGTCGAGATATGACCGAATCTGCGTATCCGCCGATCAGCGATCAGTTGGCGGAGCTTGACGCCGCACAGGAGGAGGGTCGTCGGAAGATGGACTGGGCCGCCCAGCATATGCCGATCCTCGAGCACGTCCGCGAGGAGTTCGTCGCCGACAAACCGTTCGACGGCGAACGCATCGCAATGGCGATGCACGTTGAAGCGAAGACGGCTATCCTCGTCGAGACGCTCGCAGAGGGTGGCGCAGAAGTTGCGGTGACGGGTTGTAACCCGCTGTCGACTCACGACGACGTGAGCGCGGCGCTCGACACCCACGAGAACATCACCAGCTACGCCAAACGCGGCGTCGACGACCAAGGGTACTACGACGCCATCGAGGCTGTCATCGCCCACGAGCCGACGATCACCGTCGACGACGGGATGGACCTCGTCGCCGCGATCCACGAGGACTACCCTGAACTCATCGAGAGCATCATCGGCGGCGCAGAAGAGACCACGACGGGCGTCCACCGACTGCGCGCGATGGACGACGACGGGGCGCTTGACTACCCCGTCTTCGCAGTCAACGACACGCCGATGAAGCGTCTGTTCGACAACGTCCACGGTACCGGCGAATCCTCGCTGGCGTCGATTGCGATGACCACGAACCTCTCGTGGGCCAGCAAGAACGTCGTCGTTTCCGGCTTTGGCTACTGTGGCAAAGGCGTCGCGAAAAAGGCCGCTGGCCAGAACGCCAACGTCATCGTCACCGAAGTCGAGCCACGCCGCGCCCTCGAGGCCCATATGGAAGGCTACGACGTGATGCCGATGGCCGAGGCCGCCGAGGTCGGCGACGTCTTCCTCACGACGACGGGCAACCGCGACGTCATCGTTCGCGAGCACTTCGAGAAGATGCAAGACGGTGTGTTGCTCGCGAACGCGGGCCACTTCGACATCGAGATCGACCTCGAGGCGCTCGACGACCTCGCAGCCGACCGCTACGAAGCCCGTGACGGCGTCGAAGCCTACGAACTCGAGGACGGTCGCCGACTCAACGTCGTCGCCGAAGGCCGTCTCGTCAACCTCGCCGCGCCCGTCTCGCTTGGCCACCCCGTCGAAGTGATGGATCAGAGCTTCGGCGTGCAGGCAGCCTGTGTGCGTGAACTGGTCGAAAACGGTGAGTCCTACGATGCGGGCGTCCACGACGTCCCCGACGAACTCGACAAAGAGATCGCCGAGATCAAACTCGAGGCCGAAGGCGTTGCGTTCGATTCGCTTACGGAGACCCAACGCGAGTACATGGGCTCCTGGGACCACGGCACATAAGCGCCACTGCGCTCCAGTGGTGCGGTTCGGAACGGAACGCTGTCGGAACGGACCTGCTGATCGGTTTGCACTGCGTGTCTCGAAGTAACGCTCAGCTCAGCTCTTTGTCTGCGTCGGTCGGGACCGTCTCGACTATGAACACTAAACTATCGTCCTCGAGACTGCCGAGCCGAATGCTGACGGGAAACGTCTCGCCGGTCTTTCGTTGGCCGGTACAGCTGCCGGTCCAGCGCCAGCCGTCCGCGACAGTCGGAATTGCGGCCGTTTCGAGCCGTTCGACGCTGTCGGCGGTGAACAGCGCCTGCCACGCCGTTCCGACGAGTTCGTCCCGGTCGTAGCCGAACTGGACCGCATACGAGCGATTCGCGAACTCGAGATCGCCGTCAGGAGCGGCGGTCGCGATCGCGTCGTTGGCGAGTTCGACGCTGGCCAACGAGCGCTGCGAGAGCGATTCGAGCCGTCGTCGCTCGACGAGTGTTCGAATTCGATGGCGCAATCGCTCGACGGCGGTCGTTGAGTGGCCCTGAATCATGTAGTCGACCCACTGCGAGGACTGGACCCTGTCGATGGCCGCCGCTGGGTCGGCGAGTTGATCCAGAAGGAGCAAAACCGGGAGGTTTGGAGCTCGCTGTCTGACTCGCTCGAGGAAGTCGTCAACGGTTTCGTCTCGAGCCGTCGGACAGTCGCTGACGAGACAGTCAATGTCGTCGAGCGCCCCCAACGCGTCGGGAAGTGACGTCGCCGTTCGGACCGTCAGCGCATCGTCCTCGAGGGTCGTTTCGACCTGGGTTCGATACTGGCGGTCGTCGGCGACGACGAGTGCCGTAATCGAGTCGCTAGCCGACGAACTGGTCCGGACGACCGTTTGCAGTGGTGGGACAGTCATCGGTGTACCTCTTTTTGTCTCGACTGCATCGATCCGAGGTCGTTACGACCGCGTGTGGACCGTTCCATCGATGAGAATGGCTCCATCGCCCTGCACCTCGACGGTATGCCCACCGTACGTAAACTCTACCCGCGCACTTATTGGCGTGCTTTCCTGAAAGAGCTGGTCGAGTGCCTCGGGGTCGATAGCGTGGTACAGCGGCTCGAGTTCGACGGGATCGGTGTCGAGGCTGTCAGCGAGGGCCTCGACGACGGAGAGACTGATCGAATCGTTGTGATAGTCGAGCGTCGTTTCAGGCATGATATCCGTAGCAATGCCAGGGATGGGTATTTGGCTATCCATTATACACGTAATCTCGTCGGTTGTCGGACACTACATGTATAGAAGGTGTGCCGGAATCGAACGACTGCGTGGGTCTGCATCGGCACGCGTGCGACGCTCACCGTCGGACTTGCCACAATATTGTGGTTGAGTACAATTGTATTTTGTATATTCATCGATTAGAAAAACCGCACCTATCATTTACGCTCGTTGTGTAGCCACCCCATGGCTGTGTCTTCGGTCTGGAGCGGATCTGGTGAGTGGGCTACCGATCGCCTGCTTGCGCTGTTTGTCGCCACCGCGGTCGTACTCGTCTCTGGCTCGTGGCTCGGTGTGACACCGGCCGTGGAGTTCGTGGGACCTGACTCGTTGCCAGTCCCCATCGTCCTGTTTGGCCTTGCTGCCCACGGCGACTCCAACCGGGACGGCGCTCTCGAGCGACTCGTGACCGAACTCGAATCGTTCGTCGCGACGGTCCGCACCGGCGAGCACGAGGCGTCCGAACAGTCGCCACGAGACCGGGTCGATCGCATTCAGGAGGCAACTGCGGCCGTCGATACCGAACACGAGCGAACCGATGATTTCGACCGGCTCGTAACGGCGATCGACGACCTGACGACGGCGGTGGTCGACCGGGAACGCGAGTTCACTGCGCGGGAACAGAAACTCCAGACGACGAGCGCGCGACTCGAGGCATTGTTCGAACGCTCACCCGACATGATCGACGTCCTCGACACCGAAGGGACCCTCGTCGAGGTGAACCAGCGATTCTGTGACGAACTGGGGTATACCGAAGCCGAACTGCTCGGGACGAAGATCTGGGAGTACGATCAGTCGTTCGATGCAGCCGAGGTCCAGACCCTTCTTGAAGGCGTCTCCATCGGCGATCGCCGGAAGTTCGAAGGTCAGTATCAACGTCACGACGGCTCGACGTTCCCCGTCGAGATCCACCTGATCAGGATCGACCTCGTTGAGAAGGATCGGTTTCTCGTGATCAGTCGAGACATCACCGACCGGAAGGAACGCGAACGGACTCTTCGTGAGCGTGACCGCCAGCTGACCACGCTGATGAGCAACGTCCCCGGGATGGTCTATCGCTGTCGAAACGAGCCTGAATGGCTGTTCGAGTTCGTCAGTGACGGCTGTCTCGAACTCACTGGCTACGATCCTGACGACCTCGTGAGCGGTGCTGTCAACTGGTCGTCGGACATCATTCTCGACCATCACGACGAGCTCTGGGAGACGGTACAGCAATCCGTCGACGACCGGGAACCGTACCACGTGACGTTTCCGATCGAAACAGCCGACGGCGAACGCCGCTGGGTCACCGAACGCGGCCGCGGCGTCTTCGCCGACGACGGCTCACTCGAGGCATTAGAAGGCGTCATCACCGATATTACCGAGCGGGTCGAGAACGAACAGGAACTCGAGCGCACGACCCGCCTCCTGGAGCAGTCCCAGCGGCTGGCAAACATCGGGGCCTGGGAACTCGACGTTCGCGAGGAGCCGTACGATCTCCGGTGGACCGACGAGGTCGCCCGGATCTACGGCCTCGAACCCAGCCCTGACGTCGGTCTGGCCAAGTCACTCGAGTCCTATCATCCGGAGGACCAGCGTGCGCTCCGGCTGGCGATCGAACGGGCGATCGAAACGGGTGAGCCGTACGAGCTCGAACTCCGGCTCGATCCGGCCGGCGAGGACGCCGACCGGCGCTGGGTCCGGACTATTGGCGAACCCGTTCGGGAGAACGGCGAGATCGTCAAACTCCAGGGGTCAATACAGGACATCACCGAGCGAAAGCGTCGTGAACGGGACTTACGCGAGACGAAACGACGACTCGAGCTCGCACTCGAGGGGACGAACACGGGAATCTGGGAGTTGAACGTCGAAACGAACGACCTCGACTGGAACGACACCTTACAGCAGATCGTCGGCCTCGAGCCCGGCGAGTTCGAGGGAACGTACGAAGAGTTCATCGAACGCGTCCATCCGGAGGACGTTCCCCGAATCGAGGCCGCACTCGAGCGAGCCATCGAGAACGACGAACTGTACCGGGACGGGTTCCGGATCAGACACGAGAACGGCGACTGGATCTGGGTTGGCGGCCGCGGCCGGCTGGTGGTCGACGACGACGGCACGCGGCGGGTGGTCGGGATCAACAACGACATCACCGAACGCAAGCGCCTCGAGAACGAACTCGAGCGCACGCTCGACCGGATCAGCGACGCGTTCCATGCAATGGATACGGAGTGGAACTTTACCTACGTCAACACACAGGCCAAGGAGTTACTCGGTGCAGAAGACCGCGACCTGATCGGGAACTCGATCTGGGAGGAGTTCCCCAGTGCCGTCGACTCTCGGTTCGAGGAGGAGTATCGCCGCGCGATGCAGACACAGGAAGCAGTCACGTTCGAAGAGTACTCGCCGGTCGTCGACGCCTGGGTCGAGGTGAACGCCTACCCCTCCGAGAGCGGGCTATCGGTGTATTTCCGTGACATCACCGAGCGCAAGGCGCGCGAACGCGAACTCGAGCGCTACGAGACGATTATTCAGGCACTCGGTGACCCAGTCTACACACTCGATGCCGAAGGCGAGTTCCAGTTCGTCAACGACGCGATCGAAACGCTCGCGGGCTACGAGCCGTCGAACCTGATCGGTGCCGATGTCTCCGACCTCCTGCCACCGGACGACCTCGAAACGGCTAGGGAACTGGTCCGTGACCTCCTCCGTGAGGGAACGCCGTACGAGGCCTACGAAGGCGATATCGTCACCGCGAACGGAGACATGATCGAGACGGAGACACACGTCGCACTGTTACCGATGGATAATGGCGAGTTCACCGGGACCGCGGGCGTCATCCGCGATATCACTGAGCGAAAAGAACGCGAACGCGAACTCGAGCGGACGCGGGACCTGCTCGAGCGTGTCCAGCGGATGGCGAAAGTCGGTGGCTGGGAGTTAGACGTCGACGCAACGCCACGGACGGCGATCTGGACCGACGAGATGTACCGGCTCCACGACCTCCCCCACGGGGTCACACCCGATCTCGAACGGACGATCGAGTGCTACCACCCCGACGACCGCCAGTTCGTCCGCAAACAGCTCGAGACAGCGATCGAAACCGAGACGGGGTACGACCTCGAAGCGCGGCTCCAGTCCGACGACGGAGACGTCAGATGGGTGCGCGCGATCAGTGAACCCATCCACGACGATGACGGCAATCTCGACAGGTATCGTGGCACGGTCAAGGACATCTCCGACCAGAAGCGACGGGAACTGGCCCTCGAGTCACTTCACGACACCGCCCGTGAGCTGCTCAATGCAGAGACGACACCAGCCGTTGCCGATCTCGTCGTCGAGACAGCCGCGGAGTTACTCGAGTCAGGAACTGCAAGCGTCTATCTGCTCGATGCCGAGACGAACCGGTTCGAGCCAGCCGCGTCGACGACCGACTTCGTCGACCAATCCGGTGGTGCACCGTCGATCAGGGCCGGTGACGGTGATTCCGTTCTCTGGAACACCTATGTGACGGGAACACAGACGGTCGTCGACGACCCCGACATCGGTGCCCGATCGCCGCTGTTTGGCGACGATATGCCGGGAGGGCTGCTCGTTCCGATCGGCAACCACGGCGTGTTCGTTCTGGTTGCTTCGCCGGCGACGATCGACGACGAGACCCGACAGCTCGTCGAAACGCTCGTCGCGACGACGGAGGCGGCGTTCGACCGCCTCGAGAGCGAGGCGAACGTGCGAGAACGCGATGCGGAGCTGGAAGCCCAGAACAGCCGCCTTCGACGCCAGATCCAGATCACCAACATCATCAGAGAGATCGACAGATCACTCATCGGTGCCGATAGCCGCGGTGAGATCGAACGAACCGTTCCCGAACGGTTGCTCGAGGCCGACAACGTCTCGTTTGCCTGGATTGGCGCCCTCGATGCAAGCGGGACGACGCTCGAGCCACGAACCTGGGCTGGTAGCGAACCGGAGTATCTGGACGCGCTGTCGCTCGACGTCGAGGGCGATTCCGGTGAGCCTGCGCTCCAGACGATTCGGTCAGAAACGCCGATGCTCGTCGAAAACGTCGTCGAGGGGCTCAAGCGCGAGCCGTGGCGACGGAGTGCACTCGACGCAGGATTCCAGTCGGTCATCTCCGTCCCGCTTTCGTTCGAGGAGTATGGGTACGGCGTCCTGTCGGTGTACGCCACCGAGCCGGACGCCTTCACCGACCTCGAGCGAACGGTGTTTGCCGAACTCGGTGAAGGGATCGCGAGCGCGATCAACGCGGCGAAAACCCAGGAGGCGTTACACGCCGAGACGCTTGTCGAACTCTCGCTTGCACTCGAGGCGGACGATGATATCCTGTCTCGAATCGCATCCAAGACTGGTGCACGCGTCGTCTACGAGGGGCTTGGAACACACTCTGGATCGGAGACGGTCCTCTTTTTCGAGACCAGTGGGGTGCCGTCAGCCGACGTCACGGCTGCCCTCGAGACGCTCGTCTCCGTCACGGAGTATCGACTCATCTCCGAGTCGGATGACTCCTGTTTCTTCGAGGCGACCGTTTCGGGCGATGTTATCGCCTCGCGGCTGGTCCGCCACGGCGCAAGCCCGAGAACGATTCAGGCGACCAGCGCGGGCCTCGACGTCACCGTCGATGTGCCGACGACGACTGACGTTCGTGAGTTCGTCGAGATGCTTGAAGATCACTACACCAGCGTCGACCTCACCGCTCGGCGTCACGTCCAGCGGACGACCCACACCAGACAGGAACTGGTGACGTCGCTGTTCGACGAACTGACTGATCGACAACTCGAGGTCCTTCGAACCGCGTATCTGGCCGGCTTTTTCGAGTGGCCACGCGAGAGCACCGGTGAGGAGATCGCCGAACTGCTCGAGGTGACACAGCCGACGGTCAACCGACATCTCCGCATCGGACAACAACGACTCCTCGAACAGTTGTTCGGGGACACGACACTCTCACTCACCGAAGAGCAGTGAGACCAGTGGCGTGCGTTCGACTGCACTGACGGTCGAACGCCACTCAGTATGCAGTTGGCAGTACGACTCTCGAGAAAGGAACACCCAAGAATGGGGCCCACATAGACTGTCGTATGGAAACGTCCTCCGATCATCGCGATGGTGCGCCGCTTCGATCGGCGCTCGTCGCTGTTGGACTGACAATTTTCGGACTGGTTGGGGCCAGCATCGCAACCGTTCCAGCGATTGTCGCTGATCCAGCACTCCTCGAGGGGATGGCTGATGCCTCGATCGAGAGCCGAACCCTGTATATGATCCTGAACTTCGTCGGGATGGCACTGGCAGGGGCGATCTATCTGGCTGCGACCGGCCGTGGCTGGTCGTATGTCGACATTCGGATGCCAACGAAGACCGGCTGGTGGTACGTCCTCGGTGGCATCATCGCCAGCATTGCCTTCCTGTTCGCTGTCAACATCCTGCTTCAGCTCTTTTCCGTGCCAGCCGCAGAGAGCGAGGTCGTCGAAGTCGTCGGCCAGGACCAGACGATGATCCTGATCATGATCGTCATCGTCTTTTTCTTCAACGCACCTGCCGAGGAGTTCCTCTTCCGAAACGTCATCCAGAAACGGCTCTACGACGCCTTTACGCGGCTCCAGTCGATCCTTCTCGCGAGTACAATCTTCGCGCTCGTTCACCTCCCGATGTACCTTACCCTCGCCGAATCGACGCTGGCGACCGTCTCCTCGCTTGCAATCATGTTCGGCGGCTCGGTTATTTTCGGCTACCTCTACGCGAAAACCGATAACCTCCTCGTACCGACCGCCTCTCACGCCGCGCTCAACGCCTTCCAGTTCGGCGTTCTGTACCTCGCAATCGAGTACGACCTCGAGGAAGCCCAGACAGCGCCTTCGGTGTTGTTCGACGCCGTCGCGGCCGTTCCGCTGTAGCGCTCGTTCTCGGTTACCGTTTCGTCGTCACCACGTCCGCGTCGCCGTCCGTTCTTTTATTAGTGCCCGCTGGTGAGAGAGAGGTATGTCTCAGGCGAAGGGTGACCGCCGCGAACGGGAACTCGTCAACGAACTCGACAACGCTGGCTTCGCGGTGATGCGCGCCCCCGCAAGCGGCTCCGCAACGGAACGCGAACTCCCTGACGTGCTCGCCGGTGATGGCGAGCAGTTCTACGCAATCGAGGCCAAATCCAGCGCCGGCGACCCGATCTATCTCACCGGTGAAGAGGTCGAGGCGCTGATCTACTTCGCCCAAAACTTCGGTGCGAAACCCCGTATTGGCGTTCGCTTCGACCGCGAGGACTGGTACTTTTTCCACCCTGCCGACCTCTACGTCACCGACGGCGGCAACTACCGGGTAAAAAAGGAAACCGCCATCGCCGATGGCACCGACTTCGCCGAGTTCGTCGGCCGCTCGGAGAAAGTCACCCTCGAGGAAGTCGGCGACAGCGGCGACGACGGCCCGGATGAAGACATCCTTCGCGTCTTGAACGCCGTCGAACAGGGCGTCATGGAGATCGAGGAAGCTGCGACATTGCTCGAGTGAGCGAGTCGGATTTCCTAGCACCGGCTGAGTCCGCGCCGACTTAGCCGAGAAAGAGATCGATCATGTTGTTGCTCGAGTCGCCACGGTACAGTTCCGAGTAGCCGCAGTTGGCACACGAGACGACTCGGAACCGTCGGTTCTGAACGTCGAAGAGTTTCGAGAGCCCGGTGCCGGAGGTGGCGATGTCGTCGACTTCCGTCTCGGTGTGGCCACACTTCGGACAGCCCTGATCGCTATCGGAGACCATACTCGCCGTTCGTGATGGCTCGTTGAATACTTTATTGTCGGGTGATGTCGAACGTGGAACCATGGTCGCCGCCTTACTCGTATTCGTGCTCCTCCTGTCGGTACTGGTCCCACTCGCCCTCTATCTCCTGATCAGCAACGAAACCGCGAACCCGACCCTCGTCGACCGCGAAACCGCTGAACGCGAGGCGAAAGCACAGGGCGGGCTCGGAACCCGCGGCCGGGATCGAAATGTCGACGGTCGAGATGGCCCGAGCGCGGACGCAAGCGGGCGTGCCAGCGACGACACCGAAACCGACTCGTGGGGGTACAGTCGTCTCGAGGACGACGAGGATCGTTCCGATCGCCGCAGGACGTGACGAGAAGCGGCCACCATCGAGCAGTCACCGCTCGAGCGTTTCGAGGTCGACCGGCGCGTACCGAACGATCGAGTCGAACGCCTCGAGCGCCAGCCGATCACCGCCCGTGATCCCGCGTGCCGACGGCGTCTCGAGTTCGGTCGCAACGAAACGCTGTGCGACCAGCGCCAGCCGGCCGTTCCCGTCCTCGAGACCCGTTTGGGCTTGCTCGAGCAACAACGCGGCCGTAAAGACGTCGAAGATGTAGTGGGCGAGTCGCTTGGCCGAGAGCTGTGCGTACTCGGTGTCTGCACCGGCCAGCGTCGCGAGCGCGCTTGCAAGATCGTGAGACTCGGCTTCGACCGTCTCGGCGGTCGCTGTGAGGGCCGGATGTGAAACGTTCTCGAGGCGGCCCTCGATCGCCCCGAACAGCGGTTCGTGGGCGTTCTCACGCTCGAGTGCGCGAAGCACGTCCAGTGAGAGGATGTTTTCGGTGCCCTCCCAGATCGGCAACACCTGTGCATCCCGGAGCAAGCGGTTCGTGACGAAGTCGTCGACGTAGCCGTTGCCGCCGTGGATCTCCATGCCGTAGGAAGCCGTTTCGACGGCCATCCGGGCCGTTCGCAGCTTCGCGATCGGAATCAACAGTCGCATCAGCCGGGAGGCTTCGTCGGCAGTGTCACCCGCTCGCTGCGCCTGTTCGCGTGCCGAAAACAGCCGCGCTGTCTCGAAGACGTACGCCACCGCAGCCTCGTGGTCGACGGCCATATCGACCAGATCTGCCCGCATCAACGGATACTGGTCGATCGTCTCGCCGAATGCCTCGCGGTTGGCAGCATAGATCTTGCTCTCGAGTACCACCCGGCCGATGATGCCACAAGAGGCCGCGGCGTTCGACAGTCGCTCGAGATTGAGCATTTCGGTCATCTGCTTGAACCCGCGTTCTTGTTCGCCGACGAGGTGTGCTTTCGCGCCGGTGAACTCGACCTCGCCCGTCGGAACGGCGATGGTGCCGAGTTTGTCCTTGAGCCGGCGATATAACTGGTCGTTGACGTCCTCGGGCGAGAGTGGGCCAGCCTCGAGGCGGTCGCCTTTGGTGTACGGACTGCTCTCGAGGTCCGGATCAGCGTGGGGAACGAGAAACATCGAGAGACCGTCCGTCCCGTCGGGGGCATCGTCAGTCCGGGCGAGTGCGAGCGTGCCTTCGGCGTCGATGTTCGAGCAGAACCACTTCTCGCCGGTGAGCCGCCAGCACCCCTCGTCCGCGTCCCACTCGGCTCGTGTCTCGTTCGCACCGACGTCGCTGCCGCCCTGTTTTTCGGTGAGAAACATCGCCCCCTCGATGAGAGCGTCGTAGCTGCGGCTCGTCAGCCCCTCGTAGTACTCGCTGAGCGAGCCGTCGTCGAACTTCTCCAAGACGAGCGCCGCACCTGCGGTCATCGCGACGGGGCAGTCGAAACCGGGGTCTGCGTAGCTCAGTAGATACTGCATCGCGAGGTTGTGTGACAACGGCATCGGTTCGTCCCGCCCCGGCGGCGCCTCGAACGCGTCTGCGACGATGCCCAGCTCGTAAGCCAGCCGCTCGTTCTCGAGTTGTTCGGCCGGATACCGAACTCGGTTCTGTCTCTCGCCGTGTTTGTCGTAGGGCTCGAGTTCCGGCCCGTGGTCGTCGATGTAGTCGGCGTTGTCTGCGATCGTATGGCCGACGGCGTGGCCGAACTCGGCGAGTCGTGGCGCTGCCCACTCGAACTCCGCAGCGGTGTAGATTCGCCGGAGCTCGCGCTCGAGCGTGTGGTCGAGGTCCCAGTAACTGATGGCCCGTCCCTCATCGAACTGTCCGTAGTCGATGCTCGAGTGCATGTCATGGCTATTGTTGTCGAATCACAATAAAACAGGAGTGAAGCAACGATTCCGCCGTTGGTGTGCGTTGTCGGCGACCAGCAGCCGGGTTCGTCACGAGGAACCGAGACGAGCCGGCTGCTTCTCGAGTCGCGTCCGTGGGAAGACGTACACCTTCAGCGACTCGGGGACGACGCCGTGACGGGCCACGGTGGCGTGGGGATAGACCGCACCGACGACAGGCACGTCTGGATTGTAGCTCTCGTTTGTGCCGTACTCGGCGACGGTGCAGTCGGCCGCGCCAATGCGGACGGCGTCGGCTCGCAGCACAGAGACGTCGACGACGGTGAGCCGGTCGCCGGTCTCGCGGTCGACGACGGTATCTCCCGGCCAGATCGTGTGCGTCTCGCAGTAGAACGGCCCGGGATCGGTTTCGTCGACGAACACCGTCGTCTTGCAGTCGTGACACGGAACGGTGATCTCGCCCGGCGGTGGCGTCCGCCCGTCGGTAATCTCGATGGCGATTCGTCGGATGTGTTTACACCGAACCCCACGGAAGACGTGATCCGGACAGGTACAGCGACCCCCTTCGAGATCGACGAGATAGGTCTGTTCGCTGGCTGATTCGACTTCGTACAGCCCGTCGCCGAGCGGGAGCACCGACATCGGTTCGGTGCGGGCACGGCGCGAGCGCCCCTCGAGGCGGTCGCCTGACGGTACTGGCAGTGGTGTTTTCGGTGACGCTGTTGTGTTCATGATGCGTCAAGGGTGCCGATCACGACTGATCGGCTCGCAGTTGGTCGGCTAGCTATTCGAAGATAGTAGGCACTCGAGAGTGATAACGAACTCGCCGGCAGCTGCAAGCTCCCGCTTTATATGACCGCTTCAGCGCGAGGGCGCGCCCTCGTGACCGTGGGTACAGTAGCCACTGAAAGTCAGTGCACACCCGGTCGCACGACAGCTGTCCGATCGGTGTGTAACCCGTTTCAGTTGTTATGATAGTAGTCGCCTGTGCTCGATCATCTCGGCGCGTTTCTCGTGGCGGTGCGTCGGCGCGGCCTTCGAAGCGCTTTTGACCCGGCCGACGGAATCGATTCCATAATGCTCGAGCGTGAGCGAATCATTGAAATCGTCGTCGCCGTCGCCTCTGTCATCCTGATGCTTGGCGTCATGATCGGTATCGGTTCCGAATACGGGGCCGACAACGGTACTCTGTCGCCTGAAGGGGGCGAGTTACTCGTCGGTGCGATCATTGGCTTTATCTTCCTGCTGACCGCTGTCGGCCTCGTTCTGGCGTTTCTTTTGAACGAGCCCGAAGACGGACTCGAGACGGACGACGATCCGGACGCCCAGAGCGCGGCATAAAAACGGCAGCAGCGTTTTCACGTCGTCTCGATAACATGATGTATGGACAACTCAGAGTCAACGACTCAGTCGCCCTCGCGACTTCGGGGACTCGTTGTCGCTGTCGCCGTGTTGCTCGGATCGTCACTGTTCGTCAGATCGACGTCCGTGATCGATCCAGCCGCCGCTGGTGTGGTCCTTGCTGGAGTCGCCGCTGGACTCGTGTGGAGACGCTCTCGGACGGCGACGGCGGATGACGAACACGAGGACGACGACTCCGACGTCTGGAACGCGATCCCATCCTGGCAGTATGGGGGTCGACACGTCGAATCAGGTGGTCTCGCCCGTGGTGAGCAAGAACGTGCGCTCCAGGAGATCCAAGAACAGGCCGACGAACTGTCTAGAGATCACGAATCGTAGCCCTTTGACGACCTGGGTGTGACGCTCGGCTAGTCGCCGCTTGCGGACTCGCCGTCGCTCTCTTCGTCGCGCCAGTCTTCGACCTCGTCGTCGTCGGCGTCGTCGATCCGCTCCTCGTAGTAGGCCATCGGGTGCGGAATTCGTTCACAGAGGTCGTCTTTGTTCACGCAGTCGCCGTAGGATTGCATCGTCGCACACGATGGGGCCGAGTACTCCGTAGGCGAAGAGTCACCTCGGATATGGTCGGTCTGGTAGCGGGTCATCTCCTCGCCAAACGACGAGTTGACCCGGTAGAGATCGACGATCTCGTCGGTCTCCATCCCGATGTTCGATAGGAACGCGGTGATCGCAAACCGGGAGTGGTGTGGCAGATGTTCACCCTTCTGGATCCCATCGAGCAGGGCTTTCATACACGGCGGGAACAGCTCCGGGACGACCGTATCTATCTCGCGAGTCAACTCGAGGTCCGCCAGTACCTCCCGGATCTCGGCGACGTCGTCCTCGAGTGCGGCCTCGATCACGTCGGGAACGTCGAACGGTAGTCCATCCTCGATACGGCTCCGAACGGCTTCTTGCAGGAGTGTCAGCAGTTCAGCCTCTGTCACTGGCACCTCGCCGTCGGCCAGCGCACGATTGACCAGATGCCACTCGTCTTCCCAGAGGTCCTCCGCCAGTGGGAGATAAGTACCGACGTCGATCCGATACCCGTCAGTGGTTTCTCGAACGACAGCCTGGAGGTCGAACTCCGAGAGCACGGTCTCGAAATCCAGTCCCGTCGAGTCGACGCTTTTGAGTTCGGTTGTCGTCTCGAAATCGGCGGTGAACCGGTCGTACGCGGTCGCGGCCTCGGCACGGGCGTACTTGCGCACGAGAATGCGCTCGTCAACCATCGAAACGAGAACGCGCGCAACGGGGTACGAGAGCAACTCGACACGTGGCTCTCGGTGTGGGTCGCCGGTCTCGCCGTCCTCGAGTGCCGCGACAACGCGCTCGCGGGCGCGGTCGACGACTGCCCGGTCCTGTTCGACGACGGTGGCCAGATCGACGGCCTCAGTCGCCACAGCGTCGCGGGCTGCCTCGAGAAACGGGTACCGGGCGTGCAGTCGCTGCATCGGTAATCCGATGTTACTGCGCGGGGTTAAAGCCGCTGATTGTGCGCCGATCCTCGAGGGTCGACTTCAAGGGGATCCGATACGTCACGTCGAGTATGTCACGGGCGATACGAGACGGCGTGTCGATTTACTACGGGTACGACGAGAGTGAAGACGGCGGCACGCCGGTCGTCTTCGTGCAGGGACTGGGCTACGGTCGATGGATGTGGCGCTGGCAGCGGGAGGCTGTTCGAGACGCCTTCGACGTAGTTGCCCCGGACAACCGCGGGACGGGCCAGTCGGATGCCGGTCTTCCGCCGCTCGTCCCGCGATTGCCGCGCAAACTCCGCGCACTGCTCATCTTCAAACTGGCGGGCTACTCGATCGGTGGGCTCGCGGCTGATCTCGAGGCCGTCCTCGACGATGCCGGCGTTCGCGAGGCACACATCGTCGGCGCGAGCATGGGTGGGATGATCGCCCAGCGCTACGCCCTCGAGTACACCCGGGCGAAGACGTTGACGCTCTGTTGTACGAGCCACGGCGGTCCCGACGCCGCGCCGGTCCCCGAGGAGACCCAAGAGTTCATCTTCGACGTTCCAAAGGGGGCAAGCGAACGTGAGACGCTGCGCCATCGGATGCGACCTGCGTTCAACGAACGCTTTACGAACCGCAACCCGCATCTGATGGACCGGATCATCGAGTGGCGACTCGAGCAGGATGCCACCGAGCCGGCACGGGAGGCCCAGGCTGCTGCCGTCCTGGACTTCGATGTGAGCGATCGGCTCAGCAGACTGCGAGTGCCGACGCTGATCCTCCACGGCACTGACGATCAGGTCGTTCCTGCCGTGAACGGTCGACTGTTGAAAGAAGCAATCCCGGATGCGCGACTCGAGCGGATCGAAGGTGGCTCACACCTGTTTTTCATCGAAGACGCCGACCGAGTCAACGAGGAGTTGCTGGCGTTTCTCGACGAACACGAGTGATCGGACGTGGCGGCTGCCAGCCGCTATGTCCCGTTTGAACTCCTCGCGGCGGGTGCGTCGTGGATTCGAATCTGCCCGTCGGTTCGAACGCCGATGTCGAACCCCTCGTAAATAAACTGTAGTTGGTGGGTGCCAGCGTCGTCGACTCGTCGAGCGTGCGCGACCAGCGAGTCGAGCGCATCTGGCTCGACGGCCTCATAAAGCGGCGTCAGCTCGAGCTGGCTGGTCTCGAGCAGTGTTGCGACCGCCGTGATGATCGCGTCACTCGCCTGCTCACCGGCGTCCGGATCGAACGTCGTTACACATCGTGGCTCACCAGTTGCTGGTGTGTCTGTGGCGTCGTCTCTGGAGGGCATTACTGTCTTATACTGGAGAAAGACTGGTAGGCAGTCTCCTTCCTATGTTCGACTTTTAAATGCGGCTGTTCACTCGCTCTGGATGCGCGGGGCGAGCATGTAGGTGACCTGTCCCTGTCCCTCGCCGAAGCCAAAGTAGATCTTGACCGGGAACTCCTCGCCGAGTGCGAGCGTGACCTCGGTCGTCGAGGGGATCGCCTTGTTCATATCCTTGAGATAATCGAGCGAGAACAGCGAGTGTGCCGGACCGACCTGGAGATCGATCAGGTCATCCTGAGTCAACTCGAGGTGGACATCGTCAGTGTCGCCCTCTGCATTGACATAAAAGTACTCCTCGGTCTCGTCGACGCCAAGTGCGATGTGGTCGGAGACCATGTCGGCGGCTTTGACCGACCGGTTGACGTCTTTGCCCTCGAGGATGACCTCTGCGGGAAGATCGAGATCCGGAATGTCCGGCTCCTGTCGGATGGAGTCGGGGTCGATGAGCGCAAGCGTGTACTCGAGCCCGTCGATCTGGATCTGGAGTTTACGCGTCTCTTCGTCGAGTTCGAGCTGGATGAGCTGGCCGGATTCGGCCATGCCTGCGATGTCCTCGAGTCGGGAGAGGTCGACACCGATGAGCCCGCCGTCGGCTTCGTAGGATTCAAACGCAGCCGCATCGAGCGAGAGGTCGACCATCCCGACGTTGGCCGGATCGACGGCCCGGATTTCGAGGCCGTCTTCCTCGAGGTGGATTTTGCACTCGTCGACCAGCACACTTACCGAATCGAGCGCGCTGGTGAGCGTTTCCGCGCTCACGATGGCCTTGAACATATAGCTCTGGGTACGAACGGTTGCCATAAAAAGGCACCCTTTGCGCGTGGCCAGCGCAAGGTCGATATCGCACTCAAAGCGGCTGTTCGGCTCGCGTTTTTCGTGTCGGCGGCCCGTATCAGCAGGTCTTTCCGCTTCTGGCCCATACCGTGGGTACGAATCAGATCGAGCGTCCTCGATCCGACTGGTAACATCGGTCGTGCCGATGCTGTCGGCCACTCGTTGGTCCGGCTTCGGCAGCAAATCGTTACCGGAGACAGCTCATGACACGACGCGATCAGTACTACAACAAATCGAAGCAGGAAGGATATCGGAGTCGCGCAGCCTACAAGCTCAAACAGCTCGACGATCTCGAGAACGTCATCTCTGGCGGCGATACGGTCGTCGACCTCGGGGCTGCACCCGGTGGCTGGCTTCAGGTCGCCGCCGAGAAGGTCGGCCCACCGGGATCGGTTATCGGTGTCGACCTCCAGCGAATCAAGGATCTCGAGGATTCGACGCTCAACGACCGGGTCGAAACGCTCCGTGGCGACATGACCGAAGACAAAACCCGTGAGCGCGTTATCGACGCCGCAGGTGGCCCCGTCGACGCCGTCGTCTCGGACATGGCACCCAACATGTCCGGCGAGTACTCACTGGACCAGGCTCGGTCATTGTATCTCGCCCGACAGGCGTTCGAGACCGCACTCGAGATTCTCGACACCGGCGGCAACTTCGTCGTCAAGATCTTCGAGGGGCCGGACGTTGACGACTTCCGTGCCGACGTCGAAGACGAGTTCCAGTACGTTCGTGTCACCTCGCCGAAAGCCAGCCGTGAGGAGTCGTCCGAGATCTACTTCATTGCCAAGGGTCGACTCACTGCCCCGGTGCGACCGGGCGACGAACTCGAGGTCGAGATCATCGACGTCGGCTCCGAAGGTGACGGTATCGCCTCCATCGACGGCTACCGACTGTTTGTCTCCGGGGCTGAAACTGGTGATAAACTGACAGTTCGTGTCGAGGACGTCAAACCGAACTTCGGGTTTGCAGCGCCGGTCGACGACGAGTAAGCCGTTACTGCGGCCCGTGTCCGTTCTCGAGGCGATACGTGAGTTCGATATCCGTCGTCGACTCTTCTGCAGTCGCGACGTAGAGTGTCTCTAGTTGTTCGAACAGTTCCGTCGCGTGGTCGAGTTCGCCAGTGTCTTCGTGGTCGAGTTCGCCAGTGTCTTCGTGGGCGATTGCCAGTTCGTCGTAGAGGTGCCCGACCGCCTCGTGGAGCGCACGTTGTGTCGTCGCTGTTGTTGGGAGCTTGACCGTCCGAATTTCGGTCTCGTCCATGCTCTCTGAAGCCGATGGTGTCATGCCGTACGAGACGGCTTCCATCCCACATAATACCTTTCATAATAAGCAACGGAAACAAAGATTGGAAATACGACCAAAAACTGTTATCCGATTATCGGCACCCTCAGACGAGGGTTTGCTGGCGTTCGATCGTTCCGACCAGTGGCTGACTCGTGCTGTTGGGAAGAAGATATTAACTGTGAGTATATAATTATTACTGTGGCTCGAGACGGTCCGCGAGACGAGCGATTTGAAGTGGTTTCCCAGCGGCTTTCGGCTGCTATCGGAACACGTTGGTTTCGATGGGGAGATAACAACTGAGTTCACGACCGACGGCAGAAGCGCCGTCGTGGTTGACCGCTGTGTCGAGCGCACGGCTCTGGTACGGACCGTTGTCCGTCAGTTCCGACACGACCACGACCTGTCCTGTGGTCGCGCCGGGAACTCGGTACAGCAATGAAAGCCGGTGTCGTGACGGGTTACTCGTCGGTCTCGAGGCGGTCGTGGCGGTCGTCGATCTCGTCTAAGATGTCGAGTGTTTTCCGAATTGAGGCACGGATTGCATCGCTTCGATTGACGAACTTGCCGTCGTCACCGACGTGTTCATCGAGATCTTCGAGGAGTTCCTGTGGGACTTCGACGCTGATCTTTGGCATCAGTCTGCGTGGTCGTTCGAAGGGGAGTCTCTTATACTGTCGGACTATTTGGCGACGGCACCGGAGTCTGGCTCCGGTTCCGATGCGGTCTCGCCGCTGTCGCCGCCCCCGCCGAACAGTCGTCCGCCACCGGTGAACACGTAGAGGATGGCAAGTCCTAGCATGTAGGTCAGCGCGATCGGGATGGCAAACAACAGCATCGTCAGGATGCCTTTCGGGCTGGCGAAGGCGGCGATCGTGAAGATGCCGACGACGACTGGCCGCCAGCGAGCGAGCATCGTCCGGTAGCTGATGATCCCGCCGACGTGGAACAGTGCCATCGTGACGATGATGTTGAACAGGAATCCGACGCCGAGGGTCGTGTAGATCACGAGCCACGAGAAGCTGTTGATCCGGTAGGTAACATCCATCCCGTTCTGAACGGCGTCGGTGATGAGATACGAGATGACCGCCGGGGCGATCCAGTAAAACCCGAGGAACAACCCAAGCCCGAAGCCGGCGAACAGCGCGCCGCCCCAGATGAGGAACACGCGCTGGTCTCCGCGAACGAGCCCACGTTCTTTGGCCGCCGGCCAGCCCCAGTAGAAGAGCATCGGTAAGACGGCGATGAACGCGAGGATCGTACTGACCTTCACCATGAAGATCAGGACTTCCACGGGGTGGAGCGCGATAACGAGCCCCAGGTCGCCGATCACTTCCGTCGTCACCTCGTCCGACGTCATCGGCTCCTCGGTGACTTCGTCGAGGACTTCGGGTGGCACCCGGTCGACGAACTGCGTGAGGATGACCCCGAACCCGCCCTGATAGAGCGCGATAAAGGAACCACCGAGCACGGCCATGAAGACACCCACGATGTAGATCGTTTTCGAGGTGAGACTGTCGACGATAAACGCGAGGTCGTAGGCGTAGCCACCGATGTCGTCTTCGGTCGTCTCGTCTTCCGTAAATGGGTCGAGCATCCCAGCAGCAGTGCTCGAGAAGAGGCCTCCCTCCTCATCGCTGCCTTCCGACGCGGCTGTGGCGCCTGCCGCGGTGCCGCCACTGCTTGCAGCGTCTTTCCCATCGCCAGCCTGTTGCTGTTCTTGCAGCGTATCGAACCGATTGAGGATCGCTTCGGCTTTCTCCCGATTGTCGTCGTACATCGCCTGTCGGGAGTACTCGAGGGCGTCGTCTTCGCTCATCTTGAGGAAGACCGGTGCCGGGATGTCCGCGATGTCCTCGGCCGCAAGCGTCTCGAAATCGACGTCGTCAGGCTCGTCTGCAGTTCGGATATCTCCCTCTCGCGGGTAGACTGGGGAGCGAAGCACCATCGTCGTGTAGCCGATGAGGACGAGCAGGCCGACGACCGCGGCGACGATTGCTCCAACAGCAACGTCGCCGAGCAGCCCGTGTTCGACCGCGATGGCCTCGAGACCGAACGTTCCCTCGGGGCGGTAGCCGGCGGGAAGCAGCGGGTAGACGGCCTCCTCGAGCTGGTCGAACCCGCCCTGGTTGACGAACGCTGCCGTCAGGACGCCGACACCTGCCAGCCCGCCGACGAACTGGAAGACGCGTCGTTTCATCAGCCCCGTACCCGTGTCGAGTTCGGCCGAGCCGCGTCGCCTGATGTTGGCGACGACCTTTGCGAGGCCGAGACTGAACACGTAGAGTGCAACCAGTGGCAGCGCCCACATGACCAGCGTGAACGGGTCCGGTGGTGAGAACATCGCGCCGAAGACCGTGATGGCGACGATCGCGTGGCGCCATTTGTCCCGGAACGTCTCGTAGGAGACGATCTCGGTGTACGACAGCACGCTCATCAACAGCGGCAGCTGTGCTGCAAGACCGAACGAGAGCGTCAACAGGGCGACGAACTCGGTGAACTCCGTGATCCCCCAACTCGGGTTGACACCGGCGTCGAAGGCAACGGCACCGAGGAAGTCGAACGCATACGGGAAGAAGATCACATAGGCGTAGGTAACACCGACCCAGAACAGAACAAACGAGGCCGTGGCGAGTCCGGCCAGATACCCCTTGGAGATTGGGACAACCGACTGAACGCCGCGCTCTCGGAGTGCATCCCGTGAGTAGTAGAGCAACGCTGGCAGCGCAACGATCACGCCGACCAGCATTCCGATCTTCGCCTGTAAGAGAATCACCTCGAACGGCGTTCTGGTAATGATGTCGGTCGCCTGCGCGACTTCCTGGCCCATCTCGGCTTTCGCCGTCGCCTCGAGGAAGTCCCAGATGAAGACCCGCAGTGCATAAAAAGAGCCGATGAACCCGAGCACGAAGACGATAAACACCTTCTGGAGATGCGTCTGCGCGCTGGAGAGTAGTGCGCCGATCGTCTCCCGGCCAGTGGTGATCGCTTTGGCTGTATCTTCTCCGACGGCAGAACTCATTTACTGGCTGTTGGTAACTGACATCCAGTTATCAACCTTTCGAGTGAGTAGACCGAACCCGTCGATTTCGGATCTTGTCGCTCTCCACCAGTGTTCGTAAGAAAAAGGCCTATAACCGCTGGCCTTTTGATATCCCGATAGATGTCGGACGATCCGGCGGACGGTGGTGACGCCGAGGACCCCGTCAATGCGCCTGAAATGCCCCAGGAGTCATCCGACGAGCGGATGCCGACCGCAGACGAGTCTGACGACGGATCCGATCGTCCGGTCGAAACCGACGGCGAAGGCGTTGTCGGCGACCACCACGAACAGGGCGGCGAGCCTGCCTATCCTGACCCCGACGACGACGTCGGTGGCATCTCGACACCACCGGATGACGAGGAGATGCCGCTGGCCGACCACATCGAGGAGATGGTGCTTCGGCTTGCAGTTGTCTTACTGGTTGGTTCGGCCGGGACCGCGATCGGATTGCTGTGGGCCTCACAGGCCATCGAGCACATCTGGCTCAACGTCTTCCCCTACACGGTCGAAGAGGTTCCACCGCCACACATCTATCACCCACTCGAGCTGTGGCTGACCCGGATCAAAGTCTCCGCGCTGCTTGGCATCATGGTGGCGCTGCCGATGTTCGTCTACCAGTGTTACCTGTTCATGAAGCCGGGGCTGTACCCCCACGAGCGAAAGTACTACCTCGCAGCCGTCCCCTCGAGTGTCATCCTTGCGGGACTGGGGATGCTGTTTTCGTATCTGCTCGTGTTGCCGGTGTTGTTTCAGTACTTTACGTTCTATGCCGAAGGGAGCGCAGAGATCGCCTACGCGCTCGGTGAGACGTTCAATCTGGTTATTACGCTGATCGGCTTCCTCGCGATCGTCTTCCAGATCCCGCTGTTCATCATGCTCGCGATCATGATGGGCGTGACGACCCGCCGCTGGCTGGCCCAGAAACGACTCTACTTCTGGGCTGCCTTCGCGGGGCTGTCGTTCATGTTCACGATGGACCCGACGATGATGGCTCCCATCCTCGTCGCGATCACGATGATTCTGCTGTTCGAGGGGACGTTGCTGATCCTCAAGTGGGTCGGACGGGAGTGATCGGTCACGCTGTCTGATCTGTGGCGTTCCACGCTGACACTGCTACCCTACTGGCTGCAATGGCTCACACACCATTGCAACTGCCGCACGATGTGGTGTCTACTCACTATCCCAACAGAGAACAGCCTGGGTACCGAACGTCCGATTCTGGTCGCGAACCCGTCTCCGGCATCTCGTTCGCCGAATCAGCGAACCAGCGTATCGAACAGTTGCTCGAGGCGACTCGTAAATCCGAGCGTCGGCGTTCCGGGGAGATAAACCGGTACATCGGTCTGGTCGGTCGTGTCGGTATCCGTCGGCTCGGTTGGTTCTATTGCTGCCATACGAACGGCTTCGAGCCTAGCACGTTTATATTTTCGCAGATATAATTGTGGAATTATAAACCAACAATTGTTATCGAGGAACCATCTCACGGTATGTCCTGTACTGGGTAGCCGTCTCCCGGCTGGCGTGAACACTCCACAATCGACGATCCGTTCCACCGAACGCGAGAACACGGCGTCGAATCCGTTGCAATCAGTTCCTCCCGGTAGGGCTGTTCGTCATCGATGTTCTCGCGTTCGGTGGGAGGCGTACTCGAGGGCGTCCTCGAGTGAGCCGGGGCCGTCGTAGCTGGCTGAAAAGAGATCCATAAACTGGGTGGCGATTCGGTCACAGCGGTCGAACGTGAGGACGGTCCTGATACGAAGCGTCTCGGAGAGGTCGAGCCCGGGATACGTCGTTACGGTCAGCGCGTATCCGGGGTGGTCCTCGCCGTCGAGCGACGCTGGTGCGACTTTCAACCGCAAGTCACCTGATTCGTGGCGATACGTCCGATACTGTAGCTCCCGGTCGCTATCGGCCGGCGTGTATGTCCGACACGCTTCTCTGTTCCACGCGCGCGGTGCGTCGGCGTCCATTACCGACCTATACCAACCCGACCCCCACGTCCGTATCGGAATGTGCAATATTCTCGGACGTTGGTCCAGAAACTGCGCTAATGGTGGGTTAGGAATACTGAATCAGACTGTATTTTGGCAAACCGTCGGTTTCCTGCGGCTAAATCCATACGATATCGAAATCGGACTGTCGACCGGTGGCGTCGGAACGCGACTCGACACCGAGCAGCCGTCGAGCGGTGGTCAGCAGCGAGGCCATCACAACGGGTGATATGAGGACGTTGTGCTGGGCGACACCGTCCGGCAGGGCCGTCAGCCGCGCGCCAGAGCGTTAAGGGACTGCCCGTGGGATGCTGTTGTGTGATCAGTATGTCCGTCTCCGATCATTTCCGACGGCTGCAATCGACGAGCGAGCCACGCGAAGGACCAGACACAGACGAGACGCAGTCTCGCATGGAACATACCGTGTCCGCTGCCGTCCGCGGACTCCAGGCGGGGCTCATTGCAACGCTCATCATGACGGCGTTCCGGCTCCCGATCCTGCGGTCACTGCCGCCGTCGGCGAACTTCTGGGCGCAGTACGTCACTGGCGGTGATCCGGAAGAGCATCCGGTTGCTGGACTCGTTTTACATCTGGCCTACGGGATTCAGGCCGGCGCAGTCTTCGGTGCGCTGTTCGCACTCCAGGATGCAGAACGGTCGATCGAACCCGAACAACGCGGCCTCGTCTGGGGATCCGTCTACGGGATGGCACTGTCGGCGTTTGGCTCCCAGTTCATGTTGAAAGAACTGCTCGATATCCGACTCGACGCTGACGAACTGGCGCTGTTTCATGCTGGTCACCTCGTTTATGGCCTCTCGCTTGGTGCGTGGATTGGCTCTCGAACCGAGGGCGTCGAGGATCCAGAAGAAGAGTACGAGTACGGCGACGGCAACTGAACGGTTTTCAGAGCACGCGTTAGCAGTGAAGCGTACTGGGTTATTAATCTGTAACAGGCGTATTACGCAGCCTCGAGTTGAATCATAACAACCCGTAAACCTCGGCACCGATGCCGTTTGGGTATGGAACTCGGTGTCGTCCTCGGTGTCGTTGCGATCGGCTTCGTCCACGGTGTCTTGCCAGATCATGGCTGGCCCATCGCGGCGACGTACGCACTCAATCGACAGCGCCGCTGGCTGTATGGCTTTCTCGCGGCGTTGATCCTTGGGGTCGGCCATCTCATCAGCAGCGTCGTGCTCGTGCTCGCATACTTCTGGTTCAGCACGTTCGCCGACTTCGCTGATGGCCCATGGCTCGGCTACGTCGCCGGTGTCTTGTTGATTTTCCTCGGCATCCACGAGTACCGCAACGGTGGTCACGGACACGGACTCGAGGGTCACGGACACGGACTCGAGGGTCACGACCACGATGACCATGGCCACGACCACGACCACGACGATCACGCTCATCACACTGACGGCGGAACGCAGACAGCACACAGCGACCACCACACAGACGAGCACGGACAGCACACTCACGACCACCATGCACACGACCACCACGACGATCGAGGCGTGCTCGAGCGGCTCCGAAACGCCCTGCCGGGTGGTGGTGGCCACCAGCATCTGACCGAGGAACACGCCGAACGCGGACTGGTCGCTCTCGGAACGACAGCGCTCTTGCTCGGCTTCGCCCACGAGGAGCCGATTCAGATACTGGCGATCTGTAGCGGTGCCGGCACTGGACTCTGCCTTGAGCTAATGCTTATTTACTCGCTTGCAGTGATCGTCGCGATCATCGCCCCAACGCTGCTGTTGATCGCGGGCTATGAACGCCATCAGGCGCGGATTGAGCGCGTGACGCCCTATCTGCCGACGGTCACCGCAGTCGTTCTGATCGGGATGGGACTGGCGTTTATTCTCGGGCTCATCTGAGCCGACTCCGCCAGTATCGATGTCGCCGCGTGGTTAGTGTTCGACTGACTGACGCAGGCTCTTGACGTCTTCCTCGAGTCGCCTCGCGGACTCTACGCGCAACGCTCGGGCGTCACTGGTTGGGACGTACTGGCGGCCGTCGATCTGCATCGAGATCGGATGATAGTCGTCGACGGTAAACCCCATGCGCTCGAGGTAGCTCGCGACGTCGGCCGACTCGAGTCCGTCGTGCATCGCTGCTTCAGCGAGATCACAGGCGACATCGAACTCGGGGAGGACGATGCCATCATCCGTGACATGACCCGTGTTTCTGGGGTCGCTGTCCGCTTCGATTTCGACGTTCGTGTGGTGGAGCTGTTCCATCACCGTCTCGAGTTCATCAGCCAGTCGGAGCAGTTGGCTCGGCAGGGCTGCATCGGGCGAACGCCACTCGACGGTCGGCATCTCGTCGCGCAACCTGATTGGTGTCCAGACAACGTCATCAGTCGAGAACTGGTCCTCGACTGCGCGCTCGTCGATGCCTTCCTCGAGTGCCGCCTGCTTGAACTCATCGTAGCGATCCTCGAGGCGGCGATGCCACTCCCCGACGGTGTCGACGTAGTGCCAGAGCTGGCCGTGTTTGGGATACTCCGCGTAACTCTTTTTCCGGTAGCAGTACGCCCTGGCGCTGTTTGCGATCCGTTCGCCGTGGAAATAGGGTGAGGAGTTGACCAGTGCAAGCGCTGCATCCAGCGCGATGAGCGTGTTGAGCTGATCGGTGACGTTTCGCTTCTCGACGTGGATGTGCGTGCCGGCGCAGTACTTCGCGTAGTCGAAGTTCTCACCGACAACTGCCTTCTGGATGCGACCGCGTTCATCTGGCCGTCGGTCGATCGACTCGCAGTTGATCGGCGTTCCCAGTGGGACGAGTCGCTTGTCCACTGCCGCGGCTTTCGACAGGACCTCATCGAGTTGCTCGACGAACGACGTCCGAAGCTCTGCGATCGTCTCACAGGGAGGTGTTTTCAGCTCGAACAGCGGTTCGACGAACTCCCGTTCGGTCCGTTCGGAGATCTCCGCGAGTTCGCCCGGCGACGTGAGTTCGCCGGCGGTATCGATAACCCAGTATTCGACTTCGATGCTTGTATTCATACTCGAGGGAAGGTGTGTGGCTGTCGTCCTGTCTCTGCAGTTGGTCGTGAGCCGATCGCCGTTGTCGACACCAGCCTATACTGTTGGATACCGGTCAGTTGTGGGTGGTTCGTTGAAGTGCCGGTGCCTGCAGCAGCCTGCCCCGTCGCTTCACAGCCGAGCCGACGGCTGGTGTCGACTGGAACCGTCGCGATTCAGTGTCCACGCCTACGGAAGCGTCTGTCGTCGCCGGCTCACACTGTTTGGACCGCCTGTCGCCGTCTGGTGAGATAGTAGCCAGCAACGATCGGCTGTAATGGGGGGACGAAGAGACTCACGAACGCGACGCCGAGGTAGAACGCCGGATTCGGTCGCCAGCCGTCACCGTAAGTACAGACGTAGGCAGCGTCCTGGTGGATTGCGATTGGGAACGTCCCGAACGCGATTGCGCCGGCCAGTCCGACCGCGGTCAAAAAGAGCCCGGGGAGGACGAGAATTACGGCGATACCGGCTGTAATGGCGCCAAAAAGCGTTGCTGTGAGCGAGACAGCGACGACGAACCACCAGCCCGACCATCCTGGTTTCGTCCCGAACCGCTTGTGCCGGCGGAAGAGATAGTAGACGCCCGCAGCCGGCGCCCAGATGAGTGCGAACACGGCGTTGAGCAACGGATTCGGCTTCCAGTGACTGCTTGCGCCACCCTGGCCTCGAACCCGGCGGGCATCGAGAAAGAGGGCGACTGCGAGCCCAAGTGTCAGAACCGTGTAGCCAAAGCTCCCGACCAGTAAGAGCCCGCGCTCGAGGCCGGGGACACCGGGATCGGCCTCGCGGAGGATCCCGATGAGACCGACGCCAATCACTGGCGGAAACAGATACAGCAGCCGCTCTGTCATGCGCGCCCAGTCGACATCGAGGTGGTGTGTCTCGTTCCGACCCATCTGCTAGCGAGTGATTTTCGGCGTGGCTGGATACGTCTACCGCTCCAGTGGTTGCTGTCGGCCGACCGAGCTACAGCGCGTTCTTGTACGCCTCGAGCGTGTTCTCGACGTCTGCTTCGGTGTGGTTGTAGCTGACGAACTGACACTCGAACTGGTTTTGTGAGAGGAACACGTCCTGGGCTTTCATCTTGCCCCAGAAGATCCGCCGCCAGCGTTCAGTTTCGGCGTTTTTGACGTCAGCCGAGTTTTTCGGACAGTAGTCGTAGCGCGGACAGGTCGGATTCTGCCGGCAGCCGGTCTTACACTGTTCCTCGAGCGAGTCGGGTCCGGGTCCATCGCGGGTGAAGATCACCTTGAACATGCTGTCGGTGCCGGTGACCGTGTAGCTGGGTGCCTGGTCGGCAACGATATCGGTCAGCCCACTTCGAAGCTGCTCTCCGAGGTCGTTGACGTGATTGTAGACGTCGTTTTCGGCGGCAAACTGCAGGGTCTCGAGGCCGGCAGCCATCGTGACGGGATGGCCGGAGAAGGTGCCAGCCTGGAAGACAGGTCCGGAGGGGGCAAAGCTCTCGATGATCTCGGCGCGGCCACCGATCGCGCCAACGGGGAACCCACCGCCGATGATCTTGCCGAACGTCGTCAGATCGGGTATGACGCCGAGCTCGCTTTGGGCACAGCCGAGGCCACCGACGCGGAAGCCGGTGATCACTTCGTCGAAGATCAGCAGCGAACCGTGTTCGGCCGTGATCTCTCGGAGGAACTCGTGATAGCCGTCTTCGGGGTGGACGATGCCGTAGTTGGCCAGAATGGGTTCGGTGAGGACTGCGGCGATGTCGTCGCCGTGTTCGTCGAACACCTCGCGTACGGCAGCTTCGTCGTTAAACGGTACTGGCAGGGTGTGCTCGGCAAAAGACTGTGGGATCCCCGCCGAGGAGGGCGCTGGGTTTTCGGCGTCGCCTTCGACCAGCGTCGATTCCTGTGCGCCGTGGTAGCCGCCCTGCATGACGACGATCTTGTTGCGGCCGGTGTACCCGCGAGCGAGGCGAACTGCGGAGACGGTCGCTTCGGTGCCCGAGTTCACGAAGCGGATCTTCTCGACGCTCGGGACGTGGCGGACGACGAACTCCGCGAGGTCGACTTCGATTTCCGTCGGCGTGCCGTACATCGGCCCTGCGCTTGCCTGTTTCTGGATCGCTGCCTGTACCTGTTCGGGCAGGCTGTGGCCCAACAGCAGCGGGCCAAGCCCCATCACCCAGTCGATGTAACGGTTACCGTCGGCGTCGATGACGTGGCCGCCGTCGCCTTTCTGGACGAAGAAGGGGTAGGGTTCGATCGCCGCTCGAACCGCGGAGTTGACGCCGCCGGGCATCACTGAGAGCGCTCGGTCGTACAGCGCGCGCGAATTTTCGTCGGTCATACGCCACGGTTGGAAACGGGACGGCAAAGTAGTACCGGGGTTCGGCCCACATCGGACGATCGGTACGATTACAAGGGTGCTTTGCTGACCTGTCAGATACTACCGTGCGCTATCGAACGCCGCTGTTGTTCGTGCTTGTCGGTGCAATCTGGGGAACGACGTTCCCGGCCGTTCGCGCCGCGGTCGACGTCGTCCCGCCAGTCCTGTTTGCAGCCCTTCGCTTCGACGCGACGGCCCTGCTAATCCTCGGCTACGCTGCTGTACGAGGCTATCGTGTCCGTCCAACCCGAGGGGAGTGGGCCAGCATCCTCGCTGGGGGTGTGTTCCTGATCGCGCTCCACCATGCGCTGTTGTTTGCGGGCCAGCAGTACGTTACGAGTGCTGTCGCCGCAGTCGTCGTCGCAACGGTGCCGATCCTGACTGCCGCGCTCTCGAGACTCCTGCTCCCGAGCACCGCCCTTGGTGCGGTAGGGGTGTTCGGCCTCGGCCTTGGATTCCTCGGGACGGCAATCGTCGCCAACCCGGACCCGGCGGCGCTGTACACCGCCGAGTCGCTCGGCGTCGCGCTTATTTTCGCCGCTGCCATCGCGTTCGCACTCGGCGCAGTGCTCACCCAGCGAACCAGAACCGAACTCCCGGTCGCATCACTCCAGGGCTGGATGATGCTCGCCGGTGCGCCGGTGTTGCACGCCGCGAGCCTCTCGCTTGGCGAACCCCAGTCGGTCGACTGGACCCCCGCTGCACTGCTGGCGCTTGTCTATCTCGTCCCCATCGCGGGTGGACTGGGATATCTGCTGTATTTCGACCTGCTCGATCGAATCGGGTCGGTTGAGATCAACCTCGTCAGCTACCTGCTGCCCGTCTTCGCCGCACTCGTCGGCTGGCTGGCTCTCGACGAAGGACTCGAGTCAACGACGATCGTCGGATTCCTCGTCGTTGCGGTCGGCTTTGGGCTCGTCAAGCGGCGTGCGCTGGCACGGCTCCTTGATCTCTGAACGTGTCCCACACAGTGTCCTGGTCGCGAAAAAAGAACGCCGAAGATCAAAACTTGATAGCTGATTCCGCTCAGACGGCGTCCGGGCCGGTCTTCTCGGTTCGGACCTGGTAGGCGTCCTCGACGGGAATCACGAAGATCTTCCCGTCACCCGGCTCGCCGGTGTTTGCGGCCGTTCCGATCGCGTCGACGACTTCGTCAGCGGGGATGTCGGCGACGACACACTCGATTTTGATCTTCTGGTGGAGGTCGACAGTGTACTCCTCGCCACGCCACTGGCCTTTCTTTGCGGGCTGGGAGCCACGTCCGGAGACGTTGGTGACGGTCAACGATGGGGCACCGATTTCAGCGAGTGACTGCTTGATCGCACCGAGACGGTCCGGACGGACGATCGCGGTAACCATCTTGATCTCGCCGTCGTTTGGCTCGCCGCCGTCGGCTCGGATGACGCTGTCGTCATCAGTGTATCCGCCGTCGGTTGCGAGGTCGGGCTGGCCGAACTCGGGGTAGGTGTCGACGCCGTGTTCGGCGATGTCGAGTCCATCACGCTCGTGGTCGGAGGTGACTCGAGCCTGGCCGACGGCTTTGAACGCACCCCAGACGGCTGCGGTCGCGACGACCGTCCAGATCGTGATGACGGCGACGCCGACGATCTGTGGAACGAACGCGCTCGCTTCGATCGAGAGGATGCCGCCAGCGATGAGGCCACCGCCGATTGCCGTGCCCTCGACGGACCACAGCGGGTAGATAATCAGGCCGAGCATCCCTGCAGTCCCGTGGACCGGGAAGACCGCACAGACGTCGTCGATCTTGAGTTTCTGTTCGACGAATCGGAAGACGATCGGGAGCTGTGCGCCAGCCAGGAAGCCGATTGCGATCGCGCCCATTGGCGTGATCAGGTCAGTCGGACCCGTCACACCGACCAGGCCAGCGAGCATGCCGTTTGCGACGTACAGCGTATCGACTTTCCCGTTGATCGCGAGAGAGACTGCCGAGGCACCGAGCGCTCCAAGCCCCATCCCGAGTGCGGTGACCATCGCGACGCTGCCGACGTAGTCGAAGTCGGCGAGTTCGAAGGTGCCGGTATCGATCACGGTCGCGGCCGTGCCGACGTTGAAGCCGAACCAGCCGAAACAGAGGATCAGCGTGCCGAGAACGGCGAACGTCATCGAGTGACCGGGGATGACGTTCGAGGAACCGTCGTCGTTGTACTTGTCCATCCGTGCCCCGAGGATCCAGGCTGCGGTGAGCCCCGCGATACCACCGACGCCGTGGACGACCATCCCGCCCGCGAAGTCGGCGAAGCCGAAGGCAGCGAGGATCGGTTCGCCACCGGGGGCGTACCAGACCATCGCCGCGACGACGGGGTAGATCACTGCCGCCAGCAAGAAGGTGTAGGTGACGTACGCGCGGAGTTTCGCGCGGCCGGCGACGGCACCGGAGACGATCGTGGCCGCGGTCATCGCGAACACCGCACTAAAGAGCCACATCACCCAGTCGAACGATCCCTCGCCGAACATCGTCAGTGGGCTCGAGTCGCCGCCACCGAGTGCCGCGCCGACGTTGTTCGAGATCCCCATCCCGATGATGAAGAACACGAAGATGCCGACCCCCCAGGTCAGCATGTTCTTCGTCAGCTGGTTCGCGACGTTCTTCGAGCGCACCTGCCCTGCCTCGAGCATCGCGAAGCCGGCGTGCATGAAGAAAATCAGGAACGTGACCGTCAGCGCCCACATCAGGTTCATCCCCGTCGCAAGCGACTCGAGGTCACCAGCGCTGACCTCGAGGAACACTGACTCGATCATCGCTGGCCCTCCATCGATACCGCTCTGCTCTCGCTGCGTTGTAGACGTTTGTCCACGCTCGATTCGTTCGAGATCATGGTTGTCTTCTGAATCACGTTTAAGCTGGATGGAACAACTCCATATAAGGATTAGCGTTGGTGTTCGTCAACTAATCGTGGCGTAATAGGGACAAGCAGACAAATCTAGAGGCAATTTAATCTATATAAGGGCATCTGATCTTGCGCATTTTTCGATCGTTGGTTATATATTTTCAGTTTGTAAACCCGAACGCGCGAGAACACTCACGGAATCCACGCAAATACCGTCATTTTTCGCCGCTCAGTCGCGCCTTTCGCTCGCGCGCGGCAGATATTGTCACTGGTATCTCCGGCGGCTATCTCGGCTGGACGTTCGTCCGAATGCTGCAAAAGAGCCGATCCGCGGTCAACTGACATCGAACGTGTCGGCTGCGTCCATCGCTGCCTCGCTACCGCCCCGCAGTCAGCCCCTGTGCGACGTCTTCTGCGAAGTACGTCAGAATCAGATCCGCGCCAGCGCGTTTGATCGACAGCAACGACTCGAGAGCGACTTCCTCGAGGTCGAGCCAGCCCTTCTCGGCCGCTGCGTGGAGCATCGCGTACTCGCCGGAGACGTTGTAGGCAGCGATGGGGTGGTCAAACTCCCGTCGAAGGTCGTTCACGATGTCGAGATACGGCAGGGCAGGTTTGACCATCAGGACGTCCGCCCCCTGTTCGGCGTCGAGTCGAACCTCGCGCATCGCCTCGCGGGCGTTGGCGGGATCCATCTGGTAGTGGCGGCGATTGCCAAACGCGGGCGCGCCGTCGGCGGCGTCCCGGAACGGTCCATAAAAAGCGCTCTCGTACTTTGCGGCGTAGCTCATGATGGGGACGTGTTCGAATCCCTCGCGATCGAGTCCTTCACGGATGGCCGCAACCATCCCGTCCATCATGCCACTCGGCGCGATCATGTCCGCGCCCGCCTCGGCGTGGGAGACGGCGATCCGCTCGAGGCTCTCGAGCGTCGCGTCGTTGTCGACCGTCATCGTCGGCTCGTGGGCACAGCCCTCGCTGTGGTCGTGGCCCGCTTCGCCACGGAGTTCGTCCTCGAGTGCCCCACAGTGGCCGTGGTCGGTGTACTCACAGAGACAGGCGTCGGTGATGACGTAGGCGTCCGTTTCGGCTGTGATCCGTCGGGTTGCCTCCTGGACGACGCCGTCATCTGCCCACGCACGCGAGCCCTGGGCGTCTTTCGCGATTGGAATGCCAAACAGCATCACAGCTTCGACACCCGTCTCGAGGATCTCCTCGACGCGGGCGACGCTCTCGTCGATCGGGACCCGTTCGTGGCCGGGCATCGACTCGATCGGAATCCGCTCGTCGGTCGTCGCGTCGATAAACACCGGGGCGATGAGATCTGCAGGCTCGAGGCTCGTCTCGCTGACGAGCCCGCGAACCCCGTCCTGCCGAAGCCGCCGGGGACGATGTGTGAGGTTCATACCGGCGTTACTAACGGCGTGGGCAAAAGCGGTGCGTTCGACGCCGCACGCTCACGACCGTCTCTCCCGGCCTCTCGAGAGACAGGCGGGAACTGCAGGCTGCTACGTCATCGCTTCGTCGCCGACGGCCGGGTTGTCGCGAACGAACGCGACGAGAGCGTCGACGTAGGACTCGAACGGCGGACACTCGAGTCCCGTTCCGGCGAGCGCTCGCTGGGTGTTCGGACAGGCGTATCGCGTCGGATGGTCGAGGTAGTCGAGCGTCGCCGGCTCGGCGGGCCAGCCACGCGCCTTGAGTGTGCCCAGTAGCCGTTTCGTGAGCGCTTTCGACCCGGGAATCGAGACGACGCGATGGTCCATCACATCGCCCATCTCCTCGATAACGTTCGGGACCGACAGCGGGGACGGGTCACAGAGCTGATACACCTCACCGACAGTGTCTTCACGGCCGCTCAGATGTTCGATAGCGTCGATGACGAAATCCCGTGGGACGACGTTGAGTTCGCTGTCGGCACCGCCGGGGAGGCTCGTCATGATCGAGCAGGCCGCTGGCTGGGCGAGCAGCAGCCGGATCAGGTAGTACGGGCCGTCGTACTTAGCGGTCTCGCCGGTCTCGCTGTCGCCGACGACGATCGCGGGGCGGTAGATCGTCGCCGACAGCCCGTCGGCCATTCGCTCTTGGACGGCGACTTCGGCTTCGTACTTCGTCCGCTCGTAGTGGTTGTTGAACGACTGTCCCTCCTCGAGGTGGTCTTCGGTGAAGACCCCGTCGTAACGCCCGCTGACGTAACACGTGCTGACGTAGTGGAATCGGTCGACAGCGAGGGCCTCGGCGACGTCGAGGACGTGCTCGGTCCCGCGGACGTTTACCGCCTCGGCCGGTTCGGGGTCGACGGCGAGATCGTAGATCGCCGCGAGATGATAGAGCTCCGTAACGGAGTCGAGTGCCTCGAGCGTCCCATCGTCGAGTCCGATTCCGGGCTCGGTGATGTCGCCCTCGTAGAGCCGGATCGCGTCGTCGGAGCCGGCGAGTTCGCTCGCCCGCCGCTCGGCGAGCGCGCGGTATTTCGGCTGGATCAGACAGGCGATCGGACCGTCGCCGCGCTCGAGCAGCCGTTCGACCAGCGCCGAGCCCAGAAAGCCGGGAAAGCCGGTGAGCAGGACCTGCGGTGGCTCCCGAGCACCGCCGCTGGCGGTGTGCTCGCTCATCGGAGCCGCCCCACGAGACTCGAGACGGACGGCAACCACCGTTGCAGTCGCGTCAGGCCGACCATGCCGCGAGCGTACCACGACGCCGGCACACCCGGTGGCGCGTCGAGCGGGCCGATTCGAGACGTGGCGATCGTTTTCGCCTCGAGGTAACGTTCGATCCCCGCACGGCCGTGACGGCGACCGAGCCCGGAGTCACCGACTCCGCCCATCGGCGCATCGACGGCCGCCCAGCCGGAGACGTAGCCGTCGTTGACACAGACGGTGCCGCAGTCGATCCGGCGAGCGACGGCGACGCCACGCTCGCGGTCGCCGGTCCAGACACTCGCGTTGAGCCCGTAGTCTGAATCGTTCGCGGCCGCGATCGCTGCCTCGGTGTCCGACACTGGCTCGACGGAAACGACGGGTCCGAACGTCTCCTCGCAGGCGACTGCGGCGTTGGGGTCGACGTCGGTCAGGATCGTCGGCTCGTAACAGAACGGGCCGACATCGGGACGGCGTCTCCCGCCGGTCAGCACCGACGCGCCCGACTCGAGGGCGTCGTCGACGTGGGCCTCGACGCGCTCGAGTTGGTCGCCGTCGATCAACGAGCCGACGTCGGCGTCGAAATCGAAGCCGGTGCCGAGTGTGAGCCGGCGCGTCTCGCCGACGAAGGCATCGAGAAAGGCGTCGTACACCGACTCGTCGACGTAGAGCTGTTCGGCGGCGAGACAGAGCTGGCCGGCGTTGGTAAAACAGGCCTGAACCGCGCCGCGGGCGGCCTGTTCGACGTCGGCATCGTCGAGAACGACAAGCGGGTTCTTCCCGCCGAGTTCGAGCGAGCAGTCGATCAGGTTTCGACCGGCCTGTTCGGCGACGGCGCGGCCCGTCTCGGTGCTGCCAGTGAAGGCCACGTAGTCGACGCGACCGATCAGCGCCGGGCCGACGACTGGCCCCTGACCGGTGACGATTTCGAAGACGCCGTCGGGAAGCCCGGCACGCTCGAGCAGCTCCGCGAGCGCGAGGGCGGTAAACGGCGTCTTCTCGTCGGGTTTGAGCACGACGGTGTTGCCAGCTATGAGGGCTGGAACGGCGTCGGTCAGCGAGAGTGTCAGCGGGTAGTTCCACGGCGAGATGACGCCGACGACGCCGACCGGCTCGTGAGTGACACGGGCGGTCGTCGCGGGTGCCAGCGCGCCCCGTCGGCGTTTCTCAGCGAGCACGCTCGGCCCCGTGTCGGCGTAGTACGAGCAGGTCAGCGGGATATCGAGCACCTCTTCGACGGCGTCTTGGCGGGACTTTCCCGTCTCGAGCTGGAGCAGATCGAGCAGTTCGCCACGGTGCTCGAGGACGAGGTCACCAAAGCGCTCGAGGATGTCGCTGCGCTCCTCGACCGGAGTCTCAGCCCACGACAGCTGGGCGTCGCGCGCATGCGAAACGGCGCGTTCGACGTCAGCGTCGGTGCAGGTCGGAATCGAGCCGATTGCCGTGTCCGTCGCCGGCGCGCGAACGGTGATCGCCGCGGTGCTGTCGCCCTCGATCCGCCTCGACAGCGTCTCGAGTCTGTCCGGCGAGAGCCGCGTTTCCTCGAGCAGGGTTCGCGTCTGTGTGTCTGTTTGGGGAGCCATGGTGCGTGTCCTGTTGGATACATGTGTGTATTCGCTGATATGTCTTCCCCCTCGGTGAGAAATCGACCGCCAGCGATCGCCTCAGACGACCGAGTCGATCCCCGCGAACGCCTCCTGCATCCGGTCGTGGGCATTCGCGCCATCGATCGCCGAGAGAGCCAGTGCGGCCCGGAGCCGTGCTTTCCATGCCGGGAGGTCGCCGCCCGAAATCGCCCCGGCCTCGAGCAGCGTCTGCCCGCCACCGGGGCCGCCGTACAGCCCGGCCGTCGTCCCGGCGTGACAGCGCGAGGTGAGCACGACCGGCACGCCCGCATCGATCGCGTTCTCGAGTGTCGCACCGAGCGCGCCAGTCGTGTTCCCCAGCCCGGTCCCTGCGACGACGATGGCATCGACGCCGTCCTCGAGTGCGCGGTCGATCTGGCGACCGTCGACGCCCATCGCGTTCGTGACGAGGTCGACCCGCACCTCGGGATCGATCCGTGCACCTGGAATTGGCCTCGAGTACCGTCCCGGCTCACGGAGCGTTCGCAGCCCATTTGGCGTGTGTTCGGCGATCGGCCCGCTGCCGGGTGAGGCGAACGTCTCGAGTTTGCTCGTGTGGGATTTGACGACCCAGCGCGCGGCGTGGACGCTGTCGTTGAACGCCAGATAGCTGCCACCCGCTGTTCGGAACCGCTCGTCGGCTGCAGCGCGGACGGCCAGCAACAGGTTCGTCGGCCCGTCAGTTCCCAACTGGTCGAACGGCCGCTGGGCTCCGGTGAAGACGACGGGACACTCGGCCTCGAGGACGACATCCGCATAGTAGGCCGACTCGGCCATCGTATCAGTGCCGTGCGTGACGACGACACCGGCCGCGCCCTTACTCGCGGCACGTTCGACTGCATCGACGATGTGCCCGCCGGTTTCGAAATCTACCTGAAAGCCCGAGACCTGACAGACGTCGTCAACGTCGATTGTGGCGTGGTTGGCGATCTCCGGCACCGCTTCGACGAGGTCGTCGCCGGAGACCGCGGGTGTCTTCCCCGTGTCGCTGTCTTCGCTCGAGGTGCTTGCGATCGTTCCACCAGTGCTGACGATCCGGATCTCGTGCTGCATACGGTGGTCGTGAACCCGGCGCGATAAGTGTCTATCCGCTCCGACGACGATGCTCGGTGAAAACGTGTTCCGGCTTTTGCGGCCGTTTGCTGGGGTGTCGTTGTGGGTTCGTGTCATACTGTCGAACAGAACCATTCAACGCTCGATCGCGCTACTGCGGCCGTCCTCGAGGTGACGGCCGCGAATTTGCGACCAACGTTTCACTGACTGCTGTCCGACAGTATCAGTACCGCCCGTCCTTTCGATCTGACTGGCGCGTTCGGATCACGGCGGCGATCTCTTCGTAGTTCGGAACCCCGCCCAGTCTGAGCCCTTTGAACCGGCCAAAGCCGGTCGGAAGCACGGCGTGTGAGACCGTGATGTGACCGTGTCCCAGCAGTCGCTCGACTGCGGAGGCACCGGTCTGCAGTCCACGGACGTCTTCCATCCACGTTTCGTTCGTCGATTTCGACGAGTGGCCCGTCACGACCACGATTCGACGGTCCGTGACGACGTACGTGACTTTGCTTCGCTGGTACCAGACGTAAGCAGCGATAAGGCCGGCCCCGATTACGCCGACGAGTAATTCTTCGAACGCGATCGATCCGAGCAAGACGAGTCCGGCAACGATCAGATGGTAGCTCCATGCAGACCACGCCGGCCGTTCGTCGATGAGTATCTCCTCACCCTCGAGCAGCGGGATCGATGCCGTCTCCTCGGATGGTGCTGGTTGCCGTCGTTCCTGCGGCTGTGACGCCGGTTCATCGCTCGACCCCTCTCTGTCATCCATCGACTGACCACGTGTCGCCTGCTTGCTCATTCTATGTGCCTATCAAAAACCACACTAATATAAGAGTACTGAATAGTATGGAAATTCAACAGCATTCTGTCCCAGAATGCCGTCTATACGCCGACTCGAGCGGCATCGAATCAGTACGCTCATTGACTCCCAGCAACTGACGACCGAACTGGTGTCCCGAACTGACTGGCAGGTGTCGTCGTTGGTGATGGAATTCGAATGAGACGCTGGCGATATCGCGAAACCGTTCTCGCACTGTGTACGCTCGCCTTTTTTGCGACGATGGCCGGCCGACTGGTGATCAGCCCCGTCGTCCCGATGATCCTCGAGGAGTTCGCCGTCTCGAACTCGGTGGTCGGGGTTGCGCTGACGGGAATGTGGATGGCTTACTTCGCCGCGCAGTTCCCGAGTGGGATTCTGGCCGACCGGTTCAGTGAGCGGCCGGTGATCCTCGTCGCCGTCGGCGGCACCGCGATCGCGAGTGCGTTTCTTGCGCTCGCGCCGCTGTTTGGGCTGTTCGTGATCGGCACGATCCTGCTTGGGGGTGTCGCTGGTCTCCACTACAGCGTTGCGACGACGCTGCTAACCCGGACCTACGACGAGATCGGCACGGCGATCGGTGTCCACAACAGCGGCGGCCCCGCAGCTGGGCTGATCGCCCCACCGATCGCGGCCTGGGTGGGCGTGCAGTACGGCTGGCGTCCCGCTGTTGCCATCGGTGCCGCGATGGCGATCCCGGTGTTCGTCCTGTTTGCCTGGCGAATCCGGCCGACAGAGCCACGCCGGCCCGACCAGCCGATGGCCGAGCGACTCGAACTCGAGCCGCTGGTCGAACTCCTCTTGCGGCCACAGATTGCGTTCCCGATCTGTCTCGCGATTGCGGCGGCGTTCGTCTGGCAGGCGACGGCGTCGTTCCTGCCGACGTTCCTCGTCGAGCACCGCGGGCAGTCGACTGAACTCGCTGGGACGGTCTTTGCGGGGTATTTCGTGATCCAGGCGACGACACAGGTCGGCGTAGGTGCCATCTCAGACCGGTACGGCCGTGATTTCGCAACGGCGGGCTGTATGGTCCTCGCTGCGGCTGGGTTCGGCGTACTGATCGCTGTCCCAGGGACCGTTGCGATCCTCGTCGCAGTCGTCCTCGTGGGGACTGGTCTCGGCTGGGGGGCGGCACTGTTGCCTCGGTTCATGGATGTTCTCTCCGAGGCCGAACGCGGGGCTGGCTTCGGTCTCATCAGGAGCGTCTATGGCTTCATCGGCGCACTCGGCTCCGTCATCACCGGCCTGCTTGCTGATCTGTTCGGCTGGGGTGTCGCCTTCGGCGTCCTCGCCGCGTTGCTCGCGGTCGTCTTCGTTGCACTCCTCATCAACTGGGCGCTCTCGCTCGGCTACTGACGTGGGCCACGCGTCGCGACTCTCTTCGCATCCGGCACGTGTATCCCACCACTGTCCGGCGATCTACTGCCCACCGATGCGTACACACTTTTACGTGCGCACCACCTGCGTGTGACTGTTAGCAATGGCCATAGATCCACAGTTCAACGAGAACCGAGAGAAAGTAGGCGAAGAAAACGGCGTTTCCGTCTGGGGACCGGTCGACGAACCGGAGCAACTCGGCATTCGTGGCACACACGTCGCGGTCGATTACGACCTCTGTATCGCCGACGGTGCCTGTCTCGAGGACTGTCCCGTCGACGTCTTCGAGTGGGTCGACACGCCGGGCCACCCCGAAAGCGAGAAGAAAGCCGAGCCGACCCACGAAGCCCAGTGTATCGATTGTATGCTCTGTGTCGACGTCTGTCCGGTTGATGCGATCGACGTCGACGCCAGCCGCACGGACTGAGACGCTCAGTCAGATCTCGGAACCGGCGTGACACGCACCGACACCACGTGCCGGGTCACTCTGCGCGGTCGACGTCGACTTTCTCTTTCAACGTCTCGAGACCGTCGGCTTCGGCGAGTTCCTGTAACCGTTCGCGGAAGTGTTCCTCACAGAGACCGACTTTGAGGCCTTCCGATTCGGCGGCGAAAGCGGCCTCCCGGTCACAGTAGTGGCAGTTCATGCCCGCCCGTTGGGACTACGTCGCATTGAACCCTCCGCTATCGGCGACGATTCACACTATTTCTCTGGTATCTCTTCGATTCCTAGCTGTTCGTACTCGTGTCGTGACAGTCCGGCAATTCCGAGCTCATCGTCGTGGGCATCGGACCCGCCGGTCACGAACAGCCCATAGCGCTCGATTGCTCGATCGACGAGCCCGTGATCGACTCCCTCACGCGTGTACGCATAGTGGCGCTCGACAGCCTCGAGCGAGGGTTCGGCTGTCAGTGCAACTGCCTCTTTGGGATCGGGATACCGCAGCGGATGGGCAAGCGAGACGAGCCGACAGGACGCGGTGAGCGCACCCAACCCATACTCGAACGACGGCACATCGCGTGGGACATAACAGGGGTTGTCGTTGCCGATGAGCTGTTCGAACGCGTCACCGTAGTCGTATGCCGTCTCGGGATGGGCGTCGATCGCTCTGGCGACGTGTGGCCGGCCGAACCCGTCCTCGACAGTGACACCGAGATCGATCCCGAGTCGGTCTTCGACGCAGTCGACGATCGCTTGCCCGCGTTCGACCCGGTTGAGCTGAATCTCCTCGACGAGTCCCTCGAGTGCCGGCGTCGCGTCGACGCCGTAGCCAAGCAGGTCGACGCGCTGTCCGGCCGGCGTCGACACTCGGAGTTCAATCCCGTTGATGAGCGTCACGCCGTCGCGTTCGACCACCGGCGCATCGAACGGCTGTAATCGGTCGTGGTCTGTCACCGCAACGACGGCCACACCGGCACGGCGGGCAGCGTCCGGCACTGCCTCGAGTTCGAGGCACCCATCCGAACGCGTCGTGTGAACATGGAGGTCGGCGTAGGGCATTTCACTCGAGGCGAAGGCCGATGTGCGTAAAATCGTTTCTCCGTCGGAGCCAGTGTTCCACACAGCCTCGCCCTGTTCTAGGAATATTAGGTGTATGGCTCTCCTAGAGAACCTACATGCACAATGTTTATAATCATTGTTCACCCAGAAACAGGTGTAATGTTCCCAAACGGCTCCGGCGAATTCGCTGCTGACCGCAACTATCCCGTTACGACCGAGGAGCTCATCGAAGAGTACGGCGATCTGACCCTCGAACTCCAGAACGGTTCCGAGACGGTCGGCGATGTACTCGCTCGCCTTGAGTCTGAAACGTTCGAAACACCCGAAGACGTTCGGCTCGCGCTCTCCTGTGCTGTCAGCAACAAGGCGATTGGCCGCGTCGGCTACAGCGACCGTGACCCGACACCGCTGGGAAGCCCGTACGCACCCGAGCCGATGTCGTTCTAACACGTCTCGGTAGACGACTGTTTTCTGCGATCCAGCGACGAAGTCAGTGAGTAACTCGTCCGTCTAGCGGGCCTGTACTGGTAGTTTCGACTGCTTTTGTGAGCGGCTTCGATTTCGTCGCGGTCGTCAGAAAACGACGGCTTCGATCGGCGAATCAGTTCAGAACTCGTCGATCACCGGAATGCCGACCGTTTCGTAGTCGGTCATCGCCTCGAGTTTGTCGTTGACGTCCTCGAGACCGATCGTCTCGGAGACGACTTTTTCGGGTTTGAGTTTCCCCGTCGAGACCATCCGGAAGATCTCGTCGTAGCGTGTCGGCGGCATACCAAGCGAGCCGATGAACTCGATCTCCTGCATGACCATCGCGTCGGTCGGGAGGCTGACCATCCCCTGTTCGTCCTGTGTCGTCAGCCCGACCTGGATATGCTGGCCGTGTGCATCGAGACTGAGCACGGAGTTCTGACACGTGGTTGCGATACCCAGCGCGTCCATCGAGACGTTCGCGCCGCCGTCCGTGATTCCCTTGATTTCGCCGGGCACGTCGTCGACGTCCGCGGCGTTGACTGTTTCGACAGCACCGAGCTCTTTCGCGTGCTCGAGTTTGTCGTCTGTGAGATCGACCGCAACGACGTTCGCACCGAGTGCGTCGGCGATGTGGACCGCCGAGAGGCCGATCCCGCCACAGCCGTGGACCGAGATCCAGTCGCCAGCGCTGACGTCAGCGCGGTGGGCCAGCGCATGAAACGACGTCATGAACCGACAGCCCAGGCCTGCCATATCGACCGACGAGACGCCGTCGGGCAGGTGGACGAGATTGTGGTCGGCGACGGGGACGTGTACCTGCTCGGCGAACGCGCCCTGGGCCGGCTCGACGAAGCCAAGCGGCATAACGTTCTCACAGATGTTCGAATGCCCGCGTTGACAGCGCGGACAGGCACCGTCGCCGAGGTTGAACGGAATCGCGACGTGGTCGCCCTCATCGACGCCTTCGACCTCGTCTCCGACGGCAACAACGTGTCCGGCGGGCTCGTGGCCTAGAATCTGGCCTGGCTGTGTTTCGAGGTTGAGCCACTCCCAGTCGCCCTGCCAGCCATGCCAGTCGCTCCGACAGACACCACAGGCTTCGACCTCGACGACCGCACCGTCGGGCGCTGGATCGGGCGCTTCGACGTCTTTGATCGATAGCGGTTCGCCATGTTCCTCGAGGACTGCTGCACGCATACTAGGTGTATTGTCACCATATATCATATAGATATGCGAAGCGGAACTCTCGTGGGGGGAGCTGACTACCAGTCGTGCACCCGAGAAACCGCCGAAAAACTCAGTCCAGTAGCTCGATTGCGTCTGCAAACTCGAGCGGCACCGATCCTTTCCGGTAGCCTTCGACCCGCCCGTCCGGACGGGCGCGATAGACCACGGCGGGACGGTGACGCACGTCAGGCTGTTCCCCACGGACGGCGTTCCAGGTATCGTCACGGAAACTCGAGCAGTCGACGAAGAGGACGGCACCGCCGCCGTGTTCGGCCAATTGGCCGTTGACTTTCGTCTCTGCGGTGTCGCGGACGGCGGCGACGGGACCGGCTGCCGCACGGTTGGCTGGCGGCTGTGGTCGAGTGACCTCGACTAAGACGTTTGTCTCGTCGTCTTTGGCGCGGAAATCCAGCGAATGGCCGGTTGTGACCTCGATCTCGGGGACGACCTCGTAGCCGGCGTCGGTGAGGATTTTGGCGGCGATGAACTCACCCATCGCGGCGCTCATGCGGACGCGATCGACGTGGTCGCTGGTCCCCAGTTTGCCGGACATGACGTGTCGGTAGTCGTCGAGAACACCGGTTTCGAAGAACTCCTCGAAAAAGCGGGTCGTCTCGCGTCGGCCAGCATCGGGGAAGCCGGCGGCGTGTTCACGAAAGAACGCCCGTGTCGACTCGCGGCCGTCTTTTGACATGAAGACGGGGAGGAAAAACCACGAAATGTATGGATAGTCCGCGAGCCACGGGTCTTCATCGTGAAGGGTCGCAAGCAGTTCGCGCTTGCTCCAGCGGGCGACGTGATGGGGAACCGATTGCCAGCCGAACTTATCAGTCCGCCATAGCGACGAGGGCGTTTCGGTGTTGCCCATCCAGTAGGCTTCCTCGTCAGTTCGCGCAAAGAGAGCGATATCGCCGTTTTGCATCTCGAAGCGGTGTGTCTCCCAATTCGCGCCGATATCGAACCGCGGTGTCACCGCGCGGGCCCCGATATTCGAACGGAGCGGCTGGAGAATTTCCTGTCGAACTCGCTGTTCGCTCCAAGACGTGGGCGAATAACGAAAGCGAAGCGGCCGTGCCACATCGGTACTACGCCGTGGGAAGCCATACATGTTACGTCCATCCTGTAGTGTGTGTGACCGTTACATTGATATACGACACCGTATAACATGAATACACTCGCCATGTCAATGGGTGCCTATGACGAAGACGAACACGAGCGACGCGAGCGGCAAGCCTCGAGGGTCGACGCCGATTTCGACGACGAGCGAACGATCTATCATGGGGAAGTCGAGTACGACTCCGGTGACTCAGCCGAGGAGTTGCTAGACCAGTTCGAGCAGATCAAGTCGAAGTAGTGTCGACTACCCGCAACTTTGTTTTCTGGATTACTGGAGCCGTCTCGAGAGCGCCGTCACAGTGACGACGGCGACGACGTGGCCGCTGAGGATAGCAAGTAAGAGCGGGTAGCCAATCACGAACGGAACCAACAGGAGCTGCACCACGGCGAAGCCGACGTTTATCATGTCGGCCCGACGGTACCGCCGTGTCACCTCCGGATCGAACTCGTAGACGAGCGCCCGCCAGAGCCCGACGAGACTCGCCCACCAGCAGGTGCCGATCCGGTAGACGACGTCCCAGAGAACGAGCAGTGCCAGCCAGATTGCGACGACTGGCGGATCGGCCCCGAACAGGTCGGTCACGAGCGGCTGCTCGCTCCATCCCGGATCAGCCACGAACAAGTAGGTGACCAGTGTGACGAACGCGAACACGCCGAGGACGACGTCGATGCTCGAGCCAAACAGCAGCCGGCGATACGGCTCCGGCGTCGGAAGCTCTCGGACGGAGCGACTGAACTGCACCATAAGCCAGCTCCCGATCGTCGCAACGACGACGGCGACCGTTCCAGGAAGCACGGCTGCCTGGAGGTCGTAGACGGCTGCGATAACGAGGATTGCGGCTTCGAACCCGACAAACTGGATGCCGACTGCCATTCGAGCCGATACGTTGAGCCCGGGAACCGTCCCGACGAGGCTTTCGTACACCCACGTCTCGCCGTACTCCGGCGATGACGTCATTCGGCGTCCCGACCCGGCCGAGTCACGGCCTCGAGACGCTCGTCTGTTCCGACCTCGGTACTGACAGCACGCCGGACAGCAACCTCGAACGGCGTCGGCTCGACGTCGACGAGTTGTGCCAGTCGGTCGTCGGTGACGATCACTGGGTTACGAACGCCACCGATCAACGGATAGGCGAGCTCTTTTGGCACATCTGTGACGAGCCCAACCCAGTACGCCGAGAGCCGTGGACTCAGGATCGGTACCGGAATAATCAGCGGTCGTCGACCGGTGATGATCTCGGCTGTTTTCAGCAGCATCTCCCGGTAGGTGAGTCTATCTGGGCCGCCGATTTCGTAGGTTTCGCCCGCTGTCTCCGGTCGCTCGAGGACGGCGAGACAGTATGCGACGACGTCGTCGATCGCGATGGGCTGGCAGGGTGTTCGGATCCACTGTGGGGTCACCATCACCGGAAGCCGCGTCGCAAGCTGGCGGATCATTCGAAAGCTTGCGCTGCCGTCGCCGATGATGACGGCTGCCCTGAGAACCGTCACCTCGGCGTCACCCGTCGCCAGAATCGACTCGACTTCCCGGCGAGAGGCGAGATGGCTCGAGAGTTTGTCGGCGTCGCTGCCGAGCCCGCTGAGATAGATGATCCGCTCGACCCCGGCAGCGTTGGCCGCCAGTGCGAAGTTTCGTGCGCCTCGCCGATCTCGCTCGGCGAAATCACCGCGTGCGTCCATCGCGTGAATCAGGTAGTACGCGACGTCGATCTGTTCGAGACTCGCCTCGAACCCGCCCGGCTCGAGGACGTTTCCCTCGACGACGGTGACGTCGCCGGGTGGTTCGTAGGCGGTGGCGTCTCTGACGAGGACGGTCACGTCGTGGTCCGTTTCTGTGAGCATGGCGTCGACGAGCTGTCGACCCACGAACCCGGTTGCCCCCGTCACGAGTACGTTCATAGCGTTCTTTCGGCCGGAACGGGCTTAACAGTCGCCCACGCTGTCGGGGTTGGGTTCACTCGAGGGCATCCCAGCCCGGCGTGTCGGGTGCGCCGCGAGCGTCCTCAACGCGTTCGGCAACGCTCGGTGACGGGACTGTCTCGCTCGTCTCTCGTCGGCGCTGCCACTCGCGAATCGCTGGTCCGACCCACGAGTCTTCGGACTCGCCCTCCGCCTGCTCACTGCCACCGTCGTGGTCGCTGTCTCCCTCGAGTATCCGTGTCTTTGCCTGCTCGTAGTGATACTCCGAGGTCGCGAGCGTGCCGGGACTCGAGGCCGCAGCGACGGCGAGACACTCCGCGCGGTCTGCGGTTGTAAGTGCTTCATTCGCAGCTCGACCGATGATTCCCTCGAGTGCGTCCGGCCGGGGATGAGCGAACAGCTTCGCACCGAGTGCCTGCGAGCCCAACAGGAGGCCGTCGAGGTCGTCGTCGACGGCCACATCGAGCAGGCGTTCGCCACCGCCGGCAGCCTCGACGCGTTCACACTCCGTCTCCTGCTCGAGTTCGATGTTGTACGCTGGATACGCGCCACACTCGTCGGGAAAGTGATCGCCGCCGTGGACGCGACACTGTAGCGTCGTCGGGTCGAGAAAGACACAGGTCGGGAGCCACGCCGGCTCCTCGCGACCGATGGGCGCGACCGGCTTCGGTGGCTTTCGCAACCCCACAAAAAACACGGGTCGACCGGCAACGGCTGCGATCGAGTGGCCGTCGATCTCGACGCCCTCGGACGCTTGCGGTGTCTCTCCGCTCGAGGAGTCCGAGGAACGTGATCCCTCGCGTCCGTCGCGAGCGTGCCAGAATCGCGGCGTCAGTGCGGCCGCTAGCCCTGCCTCGAGAAACGCTCGAATCTCGTCACGGGTCAACGGGACGAAGTTGGTGTCGTCATCGAGCGATGCTCGTGGAGCGTCACCCGTGGCGCTAAACGGCGTCTGCCGGCGCTTGTGTGTCGTCTCCGCGAGTTCCGCCTCAACTAACGGCTTCCAGTTCAGACAGCAGCCCGCACAGCCCTCGCAGTTCACCTCCATGCGCAGCGCTACCACGACACCGTATATATACTGTCGGTAGGGGGGAACGACTTTCAGCGCCCGCCATCCATATACACGCATGGCAACGGACTCCTGTGATGGCTGTGGTCGACAGGTCACGGTCACTGGCGGCATCGCCAACCTCTGGACGTTTGGCGACGGCAGCGAGGGGACCGCGATGACGCTGGAACTCGCAGACGGGACGACGCATCTGCTGTGTTATCCCTGTATCGAGGCGCTGCCCGATGAGGGGGAGCCGACCGCTGCAGATATCGACCGCCTCGAGCAGGTCGACGAGGAGACCTCACAGCTTAGGACACAGTAAGAACGGGCTCGACGCTGTGTGCCAGTTGTCTGTGGTGAAAACGGTGAAAGCGGAAGGGGTGGGATTTGAACGCCACGAGGCATAATGCCGCCGCGGGTCATGTGACACCGCGGTGCTCTACCGCTGAGCGACCCTTCCGCATCTGTATGCGAGGACGGATTCCGTATTTGTAATCGGCTGACTACCCGCAGGTAAACACCACCTACGATCGACTTCGAGGACCGTTCGCGGACCGTGACAGTTCATCGTGGGCAACGGTCCGTAGCCTTTAGGATGCGGCCGCGCCGTGGAACGAACGGTGAATCCCGAGCGGATCTTCGAGGAGTTTCCCGCACCGAGCTACCGCGGGACTCAGGAACAGGCCCTCCGCGACATTCGTGATGCCTTCGCGGCCGGCAACGACGTCGTGCTTGTGCGGGCTCCAACGGGTAGCGGCAAGTCCCTGCTCGCCCGCGCCGTCGCCGGCTGTGCCCGTCGCGTCGACGAGGCCGACCCTAGCGATGCCACCGGGGCCTACTACACGACCCCGCAGGTCTCACAGCTCGACGACGTCGCGGCCGACGACCTGCTCGCCGATCTGAACGTCATCCGTGGGAAGTCGAACTACACCTGCATTCTCCCCGACGAGCGGGAGACGCCGGTCAACCAGGCACCCTGTGTCCGCGAGCGCGGCTACGACTGTTCGGTCAAGCACCGCTGTCCGTACTTCTCCGACCGGGCGATCGCTTCGAACCGAGATATTGCAGCGATGACGCTCGCCTACTTCATGCAGACCGCCGGCAGCGAGGTGTTTCGCAAGCGCGACGTCGTCGTCGTCGACGAGGCCCACGGCCTCGCTGAGTGGGCCGAGATGTACGCGACGATCCAGCTCGGCCCGCGAACAGTGCCGTTCTGGGACGACCTCCGCGTCCCGGTCGTCGACGATCTCGAGCGCGCCGTCCAGTACGCCGAAAACGTCGCCCAGATCTGCACGCGTCGGAAAGACGACCTGCTCGCCCAGGAGTCGCTCTCGGCGGCCGAGGTCCGCACGCGCGATCGACTGCAGGAACTCATCGGCGAACTCGAGTGGTTCGTCTCGGATTATCGCGACCCACAGAGTCCGACGACGTGGCTGGTCGACCAATCCGACCCCTCGAGCGCGCGTGCGGCGAGTCGCGACGAGGACGACGACCCCGCGGGCGGGCCGCTGACGATCAAGCCGATGAGCCCCGAAAAGTATCTCCAACACACCGTCTGGGACCGAGGCAACACGTTCGCGTTGCTGTCGGCGACGATCCTCAACAAAGATGCGTTCTGCCGACAGGTCGGCCTCGACCCCGCGACCGTCGCGCTGGTCGACGTCGAACACACCTTCCCCGTCGAGAACCGGCCGCTGTACGACGTCACGCAGGGGAAGATGACCTATGACCAGCGATCCGAGACGACGCCGAAGATCGCTCGCACGATCGTCCGACTCATGCAACACCACCCCGACGAGAAGGGATTGATTCACGCCCACTCCTACAGCATTCAGGAGCGACTCGCCGAGTTACTCACCGACTTCGGCGTTGGCGACCGCGTGCGGACACACGATCGCGACGGCCGCGATGCCGCCCTCGAGGAGTGGAAAGCCAGCGACGGCTCCGACGTCTTTCTCTCGGTAAAGATGGAGGAAGCGCTCGATCTCAAAGGCGAACTCTGTCGCTGGCAAGTGCTCTGTAAGGCCCCGTTTCTCAACACCGGCGACTCCCGGGTCGCACACCGACTCGAGGACGGCCAGTGGGCGTGGTACTACCGAACCGCGCTGCGGACCGTCATTCAGGCCTGCGGCCGCGTTGTCCGTGCGCCCGACGATTATGGGGCGACGTATCTCGCCGACTCGAGCCTCCTCGATCTGTTCGAACGTGCACGAACGGACATGCCCGACTGGTTCGCGGTGCAGGTCGACCGAATGGGGCAGCCGGATCTGCCAGCGTTCGACCCGTCCGCAGCGATCGCTGGCGACAGTGGTGGGACTCGAGGAGACAGCGGTGGCGAGCAAACGGGGCGCTCGCGACGGACGCGCTCGCGCTCTCGGCGGTCGGGACGGTCGTCGTCCTCGAGTCCGCTGGCCGACGTCTGGGATACGGACGGCTGATCGAGCGGTCTGAATTTCGAAAGAAACACGAGTCTCGTGGCGGTGAGCTGTCGCTCCCCAAGAGCGGTCGATGGTCGAAAACCGATTCAGAACGCCGCGAGCGCGCCCCAGGCGACCATCGAAGAGACCATCAGGAACGCGAACGTCAGGGCGATGAACTGGTTTCTGTCCATACGTGGTATCACTCACTCCGCCAGCATGAATGTCACGACGTTCGGCCGCCAGTCGGCACCTATAGTAACAACTGAAAATCAATGCACACCGCATCGCACGATGGCTGTGCGAGGCGTGTGTAAATCGTTTCAGTGGCTACTATAACAGCGTCGGCGCTACTCGAATCGGGCGTCGACGACGACGTGTTCCACGCCAGCGCTGTGACTCTTGACACGGCGTTTCTCGAGGATTTCGAGGTCCCTGCCAGCCGCCTCGCCCGCCGCCTCGAGGCGCGCTATCGGGCGATCCCAGAGCTGCGGCTCCGGCGTCGCCTCGTGGTAGTGGACGACGCCGCCGGGGACGAGCGCCTCGAGCGCACTCGGCAGGAACTCGTGGGCCTCGTCGGTCCTGGTCCCGTGGGCGTCGTCGTCCGACTCGTCCGCACGACCATAGTACCCCATCACGACCCGATCGGCGTCGACCTCGCCGGCGATCTCGCGGCAGTCGGTCATATAGGCGTCGACCCGCTCGGTAACGTCGTTCAACATGGCGTTCTCGAGCAGGTAGCGAAAGGCCGTGGAATTGAGTTCGGTTGCCGTCACTCGCGCGCCGGCCCGTGCCATCGGGAGGGTGAAGTAGCCGATGCCAGCGAACATGTCGAAGACGTGCTCGTCTGGCTCGACGTGCTCGCCCATTCGAGCGCGTTCGGCCTGATTCCCCGGTGAGAACATGACTTTCGCGGGGTCGAGCCCATAGCGCGTTCCGTGTTCCGTGTGGATCGTCTCGGTATCTCGCGCGCCAGCAAGCAGACGCGTGCGTGGCTCGCGATAGGTGCCAGCGTCGCCGTTGTTTGCGATCCCTTCGTCTGCCAGCACGCTGTCGGCTTCGCCGTGGATCTCGAGCAAGGCTTCGGCCAGCGCCGTCTCGTCGTGACAGTCGTCGGGCACCGTTAGGAGGATCACCGAGCCGATGACGGCCCACGAACCCGGAACCGACTCGAGCGCGTCATCGTTCCACCCTCGGTCGGCCAGCATGCCCTCGAGATCTGGATTCCGGATTTCGGGCTCGAGTTGGCGCACCACCTCGAGGACGCGCGTGTCGGTCGGCGGCGCCGTCACGGGGAGGGCGACCCGCTCCGGGCCGTCCTCGCGAACCCGCCTCGAGTCGTCGTAGACGCCCTCGGCGCGAAGCGACTGCATGGCTGTTTCGGTGCGTGGCTTTGCGACGATCGCAGCAAGCGGTGCGTCGGTCTCCGCGCCGACGTGCTCGAGGACGTCGTCGACCGGGCCGTCGGTCGGCAACGCTGGGTCGCCGTCGTTCTCACGCATCGGTTTCGTCGGGAAGGATGTGCAATCCAGCGCGGCTCTTCAGCACAGGCACCGTTTCGGCGTTGGGATCGAAGTAATCCGGACGCGCGATGGTTTTTGCCCGATAGCTTTCGGGGTCGAGCACCTGGACGGCGTTGTCGTCCTCGACGGTGACGACCGTGGCGTCGACGGCATCGTCGGCCTCGCCGAGTTTGCGCGCGTCGGGCGAGTCCCCTTCTTCGTAGCTCGCTTCGTAGCGCTCGCCGGTCGTCAGCCGGACGCCTTTGAGGTTGCCTCGAGCGCTGCGGACGAGCACCGGTCCCTTGTCGTCGTCCGCGAGGTCGATGACGTCGCCCGGCGGGTACGGCGGCAGGCGGACGGCGAACGTCACCCGATAGACCTCGTTACCGTCGGAGTCTTCGGTGACGAGCGTTTCGGCGTCGTTGACGGTGCCGCCGAACTCCTCAACCATCTTGTTCGAGATCTTCTTGCCGATCTTGTTGGTCGAGATCTTGATGTTCAGACCGTCGTCGACCTCGCTGACCTCGGTGACGAAGGCGTTTCGATCACCTGTCGCCTCCATCTCCGCGACGATCTGATTGGCGATCTCCTTGGCTCGCTCGGTTTCCTCGCTCGTCGGGGTCCGGTCCTCAGCGCGAATCTGGACGATACTCGCGTAGTAGTCGCCGGAGATCCGGCCACAGCGGGTGCAGGTCTGGCGAGCCATCCTGACTGGGACCATCACCTGCTCTTCGACCGGCGTTCCACGGACGACACCCGTGAAATAACAGTGCATCCGAATCGTGTTCGGGTCGATCTGTTCGGGTTCGACCTGCCAGGCGACGTCTTCGACGTCGACGTGAACGGCTAGCGCTTCGCTGACCTCTTCGATGGCGATATCGGTGTAATCTTCCGCACCGACGTCGACCCATCGATTGCCGCGATAGACGGCCCCACACTGGGCACAGACGCGAACGTCGATCCGATCCGGCGCATCCACGAAGTCGAAATCCTCGAAATAACACGCATCGCAGAGTTCGACCTCCGCACCGGGTCGAAGGGGATCCGCCGCAGACTCGTCGTTCGCGTCGCTCTCCGACCGCTCAGGTACCGTGTCCCCACATCGGGGACAGAACGCACGCGATTCTTTCATTGTTCCCAGTTAGTGGCTCACGGAGTTAAACGGCGTGTTCCACTCGCCGCCAAATCCGGCTGGGCTCTCACCCAGTTAGTCTCATACTCGAGTCGCCAGTGCTCACACAGTCGTGTCACAGAGATGGAGGGCGAAAGCGCACGACTCCACTCATTGTTTACTGATAATTTTGCTTTCTAATCGTGTCAGACGACGCCATGTCCAGTGGTCTCCATGTGAAACGAAGGGGTTGCGCACACGGTTTGCAAATGTGATTTCAGCCCGTCATGTTCCGTGGCGGTCGTGTCGGTGACACTTATTCGTCCAGCCCACTTCATTCGAGATATGAACTGGCAGGCAGACTGGGGGCTTCGGTTTCGAATGTTCCTGACGATGTTTCTGTTGTTTGCGCTGTACATCGTCTTTGCTGGGGTGATCACCACCTACATGGGTGGCGGACTGATGGTCTTCGCGTTCCTGTTCGGCGGCATGTCGCTGGTCCAGTACTACTTCAGCGACACACTCACGCTCAAGAGCATGGGTGCGAAGACGGTTTCGGCCAACGAGTACCCACAACTGCATGGCTCGGTCGAGCGGCTCTCCCAGCAGGCTGACCTCCCCAAGCCGAAGATTGCGGTCATCGACTCGGACGTTCCCAACGCCTTTGCGACCGGCCGGAACCAAAAAAACGCCGCCGTCGCGGTGACGACGGGACTCATGCGCACGCTCAATCAGGACGAACTCGATGGGGTTCTCGCTCACGAACTCGCCCACGTCAAAAACCGGGACATGATGGTGATGACGTTCGCCTCGCTGCTCGCGACCATCGCGTTCATGATCGTCCGCTGGGGCGCGTTCTTCGGCGGCGGTCAGAGTCGCGGGGGCAAAGGGGGCGGCGGCATCATGGTCGCCATCCTCGTCTCCCTGATCGTCTGGATCATCAGCTACCTGCTCATTCGGGCGCTCTCGCGGTACCGCGAGTACTCCGCCGACCGCGGGGCGGCGGCGATCACGGGTAACCCCTCGGCGCTGGCGTCGGCACTCATGAAGATCTCCGGCCAGATGGACAAGGTCCCCAAGGAGGACATGCGCGAGGAGGCCGAGATGAACGCCTTCTTCATCATCCCGATCAAGTCCGGCGTCGTCGGTCGCCTCTTTAGCACCCATCCGCCGACAGAGCGACGGGTCGAACAACTGCGCGACCTCGAGCGCGAGATGCAATCGTTCTAAGGGGTCGCTATCCTCTGTCATCGTATGGGACTGCTCGATGGACTCCGCGCCGTCCTCGGCTTGCGCGCCGAGACGGACGCCAGACGCGACGCCGATCCGGACGATCTCTTCGGGATGAGTACCGCCTATCTGACGATGGAGGCCGACCTCGGCTACGACTCGGCGGACGTCGGCGCGCTCTGTTTCTCCGGTGTCGACTCGAGGAGCTTTCGAGACGCCGTCGACGAGGTCGAAGCCATCCTCGAGGCGGGCCGCGAGGAAACCGGCACCGAGTTCTCCGTGAGCAGCGACGACCACGGCTACCACTGGGTCGTCCTCGAGGACGACAACCCCGAGGATCTCATTACGAGCATGCATTTCGCTGCGGACACGTTCATCGAGCACGGCTATGGCTCGCGGCTGCTTGCGGCCGTCTTCGCGTATGAAGACCGCGACGGGCCGGCCTACTGGATCTACTCGTTCCGTCGCGGGGCATACTACCCCTTCGCGCCCCGACCCGGCCGCGAGCGCGACTCGAGCGCGGAGTTCACACTCGAGTCGACGCTGGATGGCGAACTCGAGATCGAACGCGAGAAAGAGTACTGGTACCCGTTGTGGCCGAGTTCGGGCGGGACCCATCCCTGGGAGTGAACCGCCAGCGGGCCAACTGCACCGCAATGAGTGCCGATACCAAATTCTGTTGGCATCACCGGTATTAGTTCTGACTCCATACAAGATTGTACGGCAGGAACCCCCTATCATCATCAACTGCGCCATACACCAGTTGTTGCCCCCCCCTTTCCTGCCGGGCCGTTTCGTTCCGTCCAGTCACTGAGTCGTCAAGTGTGTGATCAGAGTGGCAATACCAGCCGACGAACGAGCGTTCTCGCCCGTCATCCGGTGTCGCATCCATTATACCGATCCGTTCGGTATCTCCATCCAGTGACAGACTGGAACCAATTCAAAGGCGATCCCCAGCACTCGGGGCTACGGCGTGATCTCGAGGGTCCCCAGCGGATCGCAGAGTGCTGGACGGCCGACCTCGTCGGCGCGGCTGGATCACCGGTACTCGACCGCGATACCGTCTTCGTCGGGACGAGCCACGGGAATTGTTACGCTTTCGAACGCGAAACCGGGCGCCGGCGCTGGGTGTTCGAGACGACTGCGGCGACCGACACGGCACCAATCGTCACACACGACCACCTGTATCTCGCGACAGGCGAGGGCGTCGTCTACGCCCTCGAGCCCGCGACTGGCGAGCAGCGATGGACGGCCGAACTTCCAGGCACACTCGACTCTGCACTTGCGCTGTCGGGAACGGTGCTCTATGCCAGCCATACGGCCGGACTCTCGGCACTCGAGGCTGACAGCGGCGAACTCGTCTGGACACACGAGACCGACACACCTGTCGTCGGCGCGCCGGCCGTCGATAGCGACGAGGACCGCGACCGACAGGGGGGCTGGGGACAGCGCTCGGACCCCGACCAAGAGATCGACCTGCTGTCGCTCGATGATGCCCAGATGGACGCGGATGGCGACCAGACACACGACAGGAACCAGGTTCACGTCGGCACCGCTGATGGGACGGTTCTGGCCCTCGAGGCGACGACTGGTGAACCATGCTGGGATGCCCCGACCAGCGGCACAGTCGTCGACGGGCCGACAGTCGTCAACGACCGGGTGTACGTCGCCGACGACGACGGGACGCTGATCGCGTTTCACACCAGCAGCGGGCAGTCGTGGTTCACCTACGAGATACAGGGCTCGTTTACATCCTCGCCGACCGTCCTCGACGCAATCGACTCGACGTACGTCGGTGCCGCAGACGGCTATCTCCACGTCACCGACACGACGTTCGGCCGCCGGAAACTGCGGGGCTGGCTGTTTTCGAAGAAGGGCGTCGCCCTCGATGGCCCGGTCACCTCCAGTCCCGTGATCGTCGGTGATATCCTCTGTATCGGCGATTCGACCGGCTCACTGTACGGGATCGACGTCTCCGATGACTGTGACCTGTGCTGGCACCACGGGCTCGAGGGAGCGGTAACGAGTACGCCTGCAGTTGGCGACGGCCAACTGTACGTCGGCAGCGACGAGCAACTCACCTGCCTTGAGTGGCAGTCCGGTGACCGCACGCCCTGACTGGAGTTGACAACTGCGCCATTCTAGATAAATTCGTGGACGACCAGCTCGAGTACCGCGTCGCAGTCGTGCACTTTCACTTTCACTCTCCTGTTAACGAGGGTTTATACAGGGTCCGGCACAACGACTGAGTATGCCAGACGCAGACCTCGAGACCCTCCCCGGTGTTGGACCCGCAACCGCAGACAAGCTTCATGACGCTGGTTTCGACTCGTTCCAGAGTCTCGCCGTCGCCTCTCCCTCTGAACTGTCGAACACAGCCGACGTCGGCGAGTCGACCGCAGCGGACATCGTTCGCGCCGCTCGTGACGCAGCTGATATCGGTGGCTTCGAGACCGGTTCGACTGTTCTCGAACGACGAAACGAGATCGGCAAGCTGAGCTGGCACATCGACGAAGTCGACGACCTGCTCGGTGGCGGTATGGAAACCCAGTCGATCACCGAAGTCTACGGTGAGTTCGGCTCCGGGAAATCGCAGGTCACCCACCAGATGGCCGTCAACGTCCAGCTTCCCAAGGAAGTCGGCGGCCTTCACGGCTGTGCGATTTTCGTCGACAGTGAGGACACGTTCCGTCCGGAACGGATCGACGACATGGTCCGCGGCCTCGAGGATGAGGTCATCAACGCAACGCTCGAGGATCGCGAGATCGAGGGCACTGCGGCTGATGAGGAGGCAGTCGATGAACTCGTCGACGACATCCTCGATAAGATCCACGTCGCGAAGGCGTTCAACTCCAACCACCAGATGCTGCTAGCCGAGAAGGCGAAGGAACTGGCCGGTGAGCACGAAGACTCCGACTACCCCGTTCGACTGCTGGCGGTCGACTCGCTTACGGCACACTTCCGTGCGGAGTACGTTGGTCGTGGCGAACTTGCGGACCGACAGCAGAAGCTCAACAAACACCTCCACGATATCGACAAGGTCGGTAACCTCTACAACTGCGCCGTTATCGTCACCAATCAGGTTGCCTCGAACCCCGACTCCTACTTCGGCGACCCAACCCAGCCGATCGGTGGGAACATCCTCGGACACAAATCGACGTTTCGGATCTATCTGCGTAAATCCAAAGGTAACAAACGGATCGTTCGACTGGTCGACGCCCCGAACCTCGCCGACGGCGAGGCCGTCATGCGCGTCGAAGACGGCGGACTGAAGCCGGAGTAACGACTGCCCGTTTTTACGACTCGAGTGAGACCGTGACTGAATCGCCGTACTCGACGAGCACCCTGTAGCCACAGTAGATGAAGGCGATCTGACCGGCTCGGTTTACTGACCGATCACGTTTCGACGGCGAAAACGCCGTCTCGAGTGCGTCAGGATTGACCACGTCCCACAGCGGCGGTAACTCGAGGACGTCGACACCTTCCGCGTCGGCGACTGCTGTGACGATTGCGTCGGTGACCGAGTCACGGTTGCCGTCCCGTTTCGACGAACCGGTGCTACTCATCGAACATCGTATGTCTCGAGTTAGCAAAAACCTATCTCTGAACGGGGCAGTGGTCACACTGGCTGGCAAAGCCGTCTGTGGACGAGTCGGTCACCACGACACAGTTGGGTTCGGACACCGTTGCTGTCGGTCTCAGGGAGCTAGCTGAAAACGTTTGATCGGCCGCTCTCGTGGGCTGTCGGTCAGTATGACGGCCGCGAATCCGCGACCGATTCCGGAGTGCGTATCCGTCACTCCGTTTTTTCGACAGGATCAGTCTTCGGTCGTCGTCTTCTCGACATCGAGTTCGCCCTGATAGATCTCCGCGCCGTCCTGGGCAACCTTTTCGGCCAGAACGGCACACTTGACTCGCATTGGCGAGATATCGACACCGAGCATATCGACCACGTCGTCACGGTCCATCTCGAGTAACTCCTCGACCGTTTTGCCACGAAGCTTCGTCGAGAGCATACTCGCAGAGGCCTGGCTGATCGCACAGCCGTCGCCCGAAAACGCAACCTGCTCAATCGTCTCTTCGTCGTCAGCGAGTTTGACGTCCATACGAATCTCGTCGCCGCACATCGGGTTTTCGCCGATGTGGGTAAACGTCGGATCCTCGAGTTCCCCGTAGTTCCGCGGGTTCTTGTAGTGGTCGAGGATCTGCTGTCTGTACATATCCGAGCCCAGTCCCATTGGTATCCTCGAGTAGCACTGAGAGTTGTAAAAGGGTTCCGGGGCACACAGTATCTCGTTACCACGAATGGTTACGCAACTTCGCCGTACGAAATGATAAGCGGTTCTCTGTGGAGACAATCAGGTATGGATCTCCACTGTGAGAACACGCTGTCGACACGTCGAACGGTTGCTGGCCGATGCTGCTACGGCGACCCCTGATCGACTGGGGGGTTGAGATAGCAGGCATCGATGATGACGAACACACCGATCGGTGCTGCGATGAGCATCGCCTGCACTATCGATACGCCCAGTACACTCGCCGCGACCAGTGCAACCGCAAACGCAACCGGGACGATCACGAGATGAAGATCGTACCGGGTTGCCGCGGCGAGAACGTCAACCAGTGCGTCGAACGGGTCCCGCTTGGGACGACTAATCGGTTTCTCGTACATTATTCTCACCTCGGCACTCCCATGTACAACTGGCGAGCCCAAAAATCCTGTGTGAGTTTGTTGTTCATTACAATTGCGCGGCGGTCTCTCTTCAAGAGGCCGAGGGCTGCTATCGCTCCCCGGACAGTTCTCCCTCGAACTGTTCTGTATACTCGCGGACGAACCGGCCTCGACGCTCCGCAACGGCCCGGCCGACGTCGGTGTACATCCGATCCGGAAGGTCGAGGATCTTCTTGTGGAGGTGGTTGTACTGCGTCTGGCCGGCCGACGTATCGTCATCGGCAACCGGCACGTCGGGATCGTACAGCGAGGTTCCGAGCGCACCCCCGTGGGCGAAGACGCGAGCGATACCGACCGCACCAAGGGCATCGAGGTTGTCCGCGTCACTGAGGAGTTTTGCCTCGAGCGTCTCCGGATCGATCTCGTTCGAGTACCGATGTGAACGCACACAGTGTTTTACGTGCTCGATCGTTTCTGCGTCCGCGCCAACGCCCTCGAGAATCCGGCCCGCCTCCTTACTGCCCCAGATCGCATGGTCGTCGATCTCGCCACGGTCTTCCCGCTCGCGGCCGATATCGTGGAGTACGACCGCAAGGCGAACGACGCGGTCGTCTATCGACGCCGACTGTGGGTGGCGCTCGAGCAGTGTCTCCGCGAGCGTCTCGACACGCCTGACGTGGTGCCAGTCGTGTGCCGGTGGAGCGTCGTCGAAATACGGGCGGGCCTGAGTGCGGACTGCCTCGAGCATGACGTCGTGTTCTGGCGACGGATACTAAACGAACGGATCGCGAAAACGCAGTGTAGACGGCGTTGCTATGCGAACAGCTGTCGTGCGTCGTCCAACGCGGCGATCAGTGTGTCGACTTCGTCGCGTGTATTGTAGACATAAAACGACGCTCGAGTCGATGCCGGCACGCCCAGTTTGTCGTGTAGCGGCTGCGTACAGTGATCGCCCGCTCGCACGGCGACCGTGTGATCGTTCAGGATTGAGGTCAGGTCGTGGGCATGGACGCCCTCGAGATTGAAACTGACCAGTCCGCCGCGGTCGGGACCGCCTTCGGGACCGTAGATCTCGACGTCGCCTTCAGCCTCGAGCTGGTCGTAGGCGTAAGCTGCGAGCTCTTCCTCGTGGGCCTGTACGCGCTCCATACCAAGGTCCTCGAGCCAGTCGATCGCGGCGTGGAGCCCAACGGCTTCGGCGATTGGCGGCGTCCCGGGTTCGAACTTCCAGGGGAGCTCGCCCCAACTCGAGTCCTCGAACGTGACCTTACGGATCATGCCGCCGCCGTAGAGGTAGGGCTCGAGGTCCTCGAGCAGGGCTTGCTTGCCGTAGAGAACACCGATGCCGGTGGGGCCAGCCATCTTGTGCCCCGAGAAGGCATAAAAGTCGGCGTCGATCTCTGCGACGTCGACGGGACGGTTCGGGACTGCCTGTGCGCCGTCGATAAACGAGAGCGCACCGTGTTCGTGGGCGAGATCGGTGAGTTCAGAGACGGGGTTGACCGTCCCCAGCGTGTTCGAGACGTGCACGGCCGAGACCATCGCGGTATCGTCGCTGATCAGTTCGCGGGCATGGTCCATATCTAGCCGACCGGTGTCGTCGACGCGGATGTACTCGACGTTTGCACCCGTTCGCTTGGCGAGCTGTTGCCACGTGACCAGCGAAGCGTGGTGTTCCATCTCCGTGAGGATGACGTCGTCACCGGGCTCGAGTTCGTGCAGACCCCACGAGTAGGCGACTAGATTCTCGCTTTCGGTCGTGTTTTTCGTGAAGATGACTTCCTCGCGCCCCGCAGCGCCGATGAACTCGGCGACGCGGTCGTGGGCCTCCTCATACGCGATCGAGGCCTCCTGGCTCAGGTGGTGGATGCCCCGGTGGACGTTCGCATTGGACTCACGGTAGTAGTCGCTCATCGCGTCGACGACCGCATCGGGGGTCTGGGTCGTCGCCGCGTTGTCGAGGTAGACGACCTGCTGGCCGTCGAACTCCCGCTCGAGAATGGGGAACTCCTCACGAATCGCCTCGACATCCAGCGGCTCGAGGTTCTGCTGACTCATTATGTAGCCAGAGGTATCGCAGACAAAACACTCCTTCGGTCTCGGGCATCTAGACGGATGGAATCGTCCACTCTCGACCTGCAAGCTGTGGGATCTCGCCGTCGATTCGAGGGTACCAGTGGCGACGATGCTGGCTATGGCGAAAACGCACACTTTGGGGGTGTTGAAGGAGTTTCCGTACCTGAAACTGCGGCCCGTCGATTATATGCAATTCCTGTGTATGTACCAACAAGATGACCGCGATCGAAACGACTGGGTTGACGAAAACCTACGGTGAGTTGACCGCCGTCGACGACCTCGATCTGACGATCGAAGACGGCGAAGTGTTCGGCTTTCTGGGCCCAAACGGGGCGGGGAAGTCGACCACCATCAACATGTTACTCGACTTCGCTCGCCCGACATCGGGATCGGCGACAGTGCTCGGCTACGACGCTCAGGACGAGGCAGACGAGATCAGCCCCCGTGTCGGTGTCCTGCCGGAGGGGTTCGACATCTACCCGCGACTCTCTGGCCGTCGACATATCGAGTTCGCAATCGACACCAAAGACGCCACGAACGACCCCGAGGCGATCCTCGAGCGCGTCGGCCTCTCGGTCGAGGACGCCGCGCGGCCGGCTGGCGACTACTCCAAGGGGATGCGCCAGCGCCTCGCGACTGGGATGGCGCTGGTCGGCGACCCCGACCTGCTGATTATGGACGAGCCCTCCTCCGGGCTCGATCCCCACGGGATCCGTGAGATGCAAGACCTCGTCCGCGCGGAGGCCGACCGCGGGACGACCGTCTTCTTCTCGAGTCACATCTTAGAGCACGTCGAAGCAGTCTGTGATCGTATCGGCGTATTGAATGAGGGTACGCTCGTCGCCGTCGACACCATTGAGGGGCTCCGAGAGTCGCTTGGTGACGGGGCGACGATGGAACTCACACTTGCCGACGCTGCCGATGGCCATCTCGAGACCGCTCGTGGCGTTGCTGGAATCACTGCCGTCGCCGCCGCTGGACAGACGCTCGAGTGTTCGATCGCCGATCCGGCGGCGAAAGCGACCATCGTGACTGCGCTCGACGCCGCAGGCGCAACGATTCAGGACCTTCGAATCGACGACGTCTCGCTCGAGTCGCTGTTTACCACACTCACCAACGGTGAGGGGGACGCTGGGGTGCAGGCAACTGACGACACAGCGGCTCCCGAGGCTGTGGCCACGGAGGTGGACCAATGACCGCACAGATCACGACTGTTGCCCGCAAGGAGTTCGAGGACGCCGGCCGATCGAAACTGCTCTGGTCGCTGATCGGCCTGCTCGTCGGGATCGTTGTCATCGGCTATACGGCGATCTGGTATACGGCCGACGACGCGACGGCGGCCGAGGTGCTTGGCTTCCTTGGCTTCCCACTGCAGACGATCGTGCCGATCGCCGCGCTGATCGCCGGCTACATGGCCGTCGTCGGCGAGCGTCGCTCGGGCAGTATCAAACTCCTGCTTGGCTTGCCGCCGAACCGCACCGACGTCGTCTTCGGCAAACTGCTCGGACGGATGGCTGTCGTCGGCACGGCCGTCGTCCTCGCCTTCCTCGTCGCGCTCGTGTTGGGCGCGGCCTTTTTCGGCTCGGTGCCGCTTGCCGATTGGGTCGCCTTTGGCGCAATCACGCTCCTGTTCGGCGTCGCCTTCGCGGGCCTCGCAGTCGGCGTCTCCGCTGGTGTTTCGACACGAGGCAAATCGATGGCGCTCGTCGTCGGCCTCTACATGCTCTTTGTCGCACTCTGGGAACTCGTCACTGCCGGGCCGTACTACCTGCTCTACGACGAAGGGCCGCCGGTCGAAGCCGAAACGTGGTATCTCGTCCTCGAGCAGTTCAACCCGATGTCCGCCTACACGACGCTTTCGAGCAACGCTATCGAAGGCGAGGTATTCCCCTTTACGTTTCAGTACGGACTCGAGGATTTCGAGGCGAGCCAGCTGACGCCGGCCGAACGGTACGCAGGTGACGCGCCGTTCTATCTGCAAGACTGGTTTGGCGTCGTCGTCTTGCTGTTCTGGCTCGTCGTCCCCGTCGCCGTCGGCTACTATCGGTTCAGAAACACTGATCTATAGCTCCGCGCTGCCTTCGGTGTCGCCGGCTACAGCCACAGCAACTGCGCGTGCAGCGTCGGCCCAACCTCGAGGACGTTCGCCTCGTCGACGAACCCGTTCTCGACGGCGAGTTCGACAGCTTCCGTGCCGACGATGTTGGCGACAGTCGCTCGAGCGAGGCTGTCGACGACGACGTCTTCGTCGACTGTCTCGCCGCCGTAGAACTCCTCGGTGACGGCCAGCGAGATTCCCTCGCCCTCGAAGGTCTCGCCGAGGACGGCCTCGTCACAGACGGCGACCAACAGCCCTTCTGGTGTCTGTCGTTCGTTGACGATCATCCGTCGTTACTCGAGTTCCCACTCGCCATCGCGATCGGATGCGCGCCCCGGATCCGTGATATCGACCCCGCCCTGTTGTCGCTCGGACTGCTCATCGACGTCGGGAGGGGTGTGACCTTGCATCTCCTTTCGCTGTTCGATCATGCGCTGTTCGGCTTCTTCACGCATCTCGTTTGCTTCCTCGGCGATCTCCTCGGCTTCGTCGTACTCGCCCAGTTCCTCGAGAATCTCGGCTTTCTCCTCGAGGACTTTGGCGTTGCGCAGTCCCAGCCGAATGGCGTTGTCGATACAGTGGAGTGCCTCCTCGGCCAGGCCACGCTCTGAGAGGAAAAAGGCGCGATTGAACCAGCCTTCGGCGAAGCGCTCGTCGATCTCGACGGCGCGTTCGGCGTGCTCGAGAGCCTGTGTCGTCTCGCCGAACTCCCAGAGTGCGTAAGCGAGATTCGTCTCGGCCGTCGCGGCGTGTTCGCTCTCGCCGTCGATTCGAATCGCCTCGCGGTGGGCACCGATCGCCTCGTCGTACTCCTCGAGTTCGGCGTGGGCGACACCTTTGTTGACCCAGGCCTCCTGTGCGAGACCGTCATCCTCGGCGAAGCGGGCGGTCCGCTCGAAGGCCTCGGTGGCCTGTTCGTAGCGGTTGATCTGCATGTAGTTCAGCCCGACGTCGAGCAACTCGCTCGCATCGACTTCGTCCTGATTGATGGTCCGCGCATCGAGCGTGTCGGCGAGGACGCGGGAGTCGACCGGGTCGACCTTCGACGGATCGACGTTCAGTTCCGGTGGATCCAGATCGAACTCGTCGTAGGTGTCCTCGAAGCCCTCTCCTTCGGAGAACTGGTGGTCGCGATTGCCCTCTCGATCAGTCATTGCCAGACGTTGGCGACGACGACTGTTAAGGGCTGCGACCCGGTATCGGCTCTGTGCCTGAGAGACGCTTCAGAGCCGGCTGCTGAGCCGTCTGGTTGCGCCTCGAATCGAGTGGGTCACGTCACCGGGATGCGGGAGGCCGAGCCGATACCGAAACCGGTCCTGTCGCTTGAACGGCTCGAATACGGCTGGCTCCGTAAGCTCCCAGGTCGCGACCGTTGCCTTCCGTCCGTGTCGCTCGAGGATCGCGTTCGCTGCGCGGCGGCCGGCTTCGTTGGCCGACTCCATCGAGGCCAGATCCGAGTTCGTCCGCACGTAGTCGCTTGCGAGTGTGAGATTGTCGATCGCCGGGTCGGCCGATGGTCGGTTCGCTAACGCGCCGACGGTGTTGATTAGCAGTGGTGAGCGGTTCTCGACGCCGCCGTCGTCGCGTTCGACGATCGCCGGATCGAGGAACCAGTCGACGAGCATGTCGTCGTCCAGCGTCGTCTCGGTCACGTTCAGGTGGGCTTTCAGCTGTGCCCAGATCTCCGTTGCAATCTCGTCGCGCGTACACGATCTGGCTGGCTTCTCGTGGAGCATGCCGGGTGTATCCCAGTCGGAGGCGATCACCGAGAGGACACCTTCGACCGCGTCGGGACCGTGATCCGCGACGTTGTACCCTGTCCAGAACTGTCGCTGTGAGATCGATGTCAGCGCCCACGGCGCGTCGGCGTAGACCTGGTGGCCCCGCGTCAACTCGACGTCTTCGGTCAGGTAGAACTGGATCCCGTTCATCCACGCCGTCTCGAGTTGACTGATCCGCTCGAGTTCGGGTGCGAGACGCCTCATCTTTCGTGTGAGGAACTCGGTGGCGATCTCGACTGGAACAGCGAGGACGTACTCGTCGGCTGTGATCGTCTCCCCGTTGGCCAACGTGACGCCGGTGATCCGGCGGCCATCGAACTCGAGTTGCGTCGCTGGCGTGGCCGGTCGGAGGTCGACGTCGAGCGCCTCGAGATGGCGGACCCATGGCTTGATCCAGGCCTCGCTGGTCGGTCCGTTCAGGACGCGTTCGGTCGGCTGGGTGGGATCGAGCTGGCCGAACAGGAGCTGCAGATAGATAGTGCCGATCGTCCGGGTGCTCCCGACCTGGGGTCGGAGCGCAACGAGTGACTGGGTCGCGTAGGCGAGGCGATCACGAAACTCCTGTGAGCGGTTGTCGGCATCGATGAACTCCCACCAGGAGATGTCGTCGAGCTCGCCCTCACGTCGCTCGTCACAGGCTGTCAGCAGATACAGGAGTCGTTCGAGCAGAAAGCGAACGTCGTCGTCGGGCAAGTCCTCGGCAAAGGCCGGACGCAGTGCCTCGAGCCACCCACGCAGCGAGTTGGGGGTCCGCGTCTCGGCGATCCGGCCCGGGCTGTCGGCGTTCGCGATGAGTGTCGCTTCGGTCTCGACGAGGTTTTCGGCGACGGTCCCGGTTCCGTCGGGGATTCGATCCATCGTCTCGATGACGTGCTGGTAGAACGCTGGGAAGAACCGAAAGCCGTGCTCACCGTGTAGCGCCTTCGGATCGTCCGTGATCGGTACCGATCGGGCCTTTCCACCGAAGCGGTCGTTGGCCTCGACGACGGTGACGTCGAACCCGCGCTCGGCGAGTTCGTGCGCCGTGGTGAGGCCGCCGATCCCACCGCCAAGTACGACAACGTCGGTCATCATCGTATGCAAGTGTCGTATCAATATAATCGTCGGCCCTAACAGCCTTCACGTAACCGTCACCGGTAACCGAATGCCAGACGGTCGGCGCTCGGCACGGCAGCGTTGGCGACACGAACCGTCCGTCCAGCGGGCTCACCCGGTTGTGACATATGCTCACTCTCGCTGAATAAGTAATTGTTTGTGGTTACATTAGTAGGAATTAGAAATTGGATATGGTTATATGAACGAGGAAACCAAACTGTGTCATATGGATCTTGGTGGCGATTATGATGGGGACGGCGTCAGCCGCCGTACAGCTCTCGCCACAGCGGGTAGCCTCGTCGGCATCGGTGTCGCTGGCTGTTTGGGAACTGGGACGAACTCGGTACGTGTGCTTTCGGCTGGCAGTCTCGCACAGACGTTCGAATCCCACATCGGCCCGGCGTTCGAGGACGAAACTGGAATCTCGGTTCACGGAGAGTACTATGGGGCCAACGCGGTGATGCGGATGGTCGAAGACCGAACCAAACAGCCCGACGTCATCGTGAGCGCCGATTCGACGCTGCTCCGTGATCGTTTGTACGGCGAGTTCACCGACTGGGACGTCGAGTTTGCGACCAACAGTCTCGGGATCGGATACAACCCGGAGACGGCGTTTGGACAGGACCTCGAGGACGGTATCCCGTGGTACGAGCTAGCCCTCGAGAGTGACGACGGCGATCTCTCGATCGGTGATCCGGATCTCGACCCGCTCGGCTATCGCGCCGTCCAGGCGTTCGAGCTTGCGGAGGCCGAACACGGCCTCGAGGGGCTCCAAGACGAACTACTGGAGCGCGTCTACGAGGAGCCCGAAGAGCCACAGATGATGGCGGGCGTCGAAAGCGGGTCTCGAGCGGCGTCGGTCGTCTATCACAATATGGCGGTCGATCACGAGATGCCGTTTCTCGAGTTTCCCGACGCGTACAATTTCGCAAACCCCGAACTGGAAGCCCACTACGCGACAGTCGAGTTCACGACGGATGAGGAGGGATACACTGCTGAAGGGCGGCCAATACTGTACAACGCCACGGTCAACGACGAGGCAGACGACCCCGATGCGGGCCACCAGCTCGTCCAGTTTCTCATCGACAACCCGAACCTGCTCGTCGATGCAGGACTCACTGTTAGCGAGAGCCTCCCGCGTCCGGAGGGGGCGCTTCCGGAGGTAATCGACGTATGAGCCTCTCTCGGCCGCCCCTGTCCGGCTACTCTCGGCGAATGCCGGAGCTCCTGCTCCCAGCCGTCCTCGGTGGGGTGATTCTGCTCTACTTTGCGATTCCGTTCGTCGCGTTCCTGTCCCGGACCGGGATATCAAACGTCGTCGCTGGACTGTCGACGCCGGAAGCGCAGGTGGCGATCCGGAACTCGCTGCTTACGGCCCCCATCTCGACGGCAATCGCGACCGTGTTCGGCGTCCCGCTCGCGTACGTACTCGCTCGCACGTCGTTCGTGGGTAAGCGTCTCGTGGAGGCACTGGTCGTGTTGCCGCTGATCATCCCACCGGTCGTCGGCGGTGCGATGTTGCTGACGGCCGTTGGCCGGTTTACACCGATCGGCGCGGCTGCTGCTGCCGTCGGGATCTCGCTTACAGACAGTCTCCTCGGTGTCATCCTCGCACAGACGTTCGTCGCCGCGCCGTTCGTCATCATCACCGCCAGAGCTGGCTTCGGTGCCATCGACGAGCGGTTGGAACAGGCCTCACGGTCGCTGGGATACGGGCCGCTCTCGACGTTTTGGAACGTCTCGATTCCGATGGCTCGTGGTGCGATCGTCGCGGGGATCGTCCTGACGTTCGCACGGGCGATCGGGGAGTTCGGTGCGACGATGATGGTCGCCTACAACCCACGAACGATGCCAACCCGTATTTGGGTTGACTTCATCGCCGGCGGGATCGACGCTATCGTCCCGCTGGGGCTTGCACTCCTCGCCATTACGCTCGTCGTCCTCGCAGCAGTCCAGCGACTTGGACGGGTCCCGACGGTGGTCGACGAATGATCCTCGAACTTGAGCAGCTCTCGCACCGATACGGCACCGAACTGGCCGTCGACGACGTCTCGTTCGGCCTCGAGTCGGGAGAACTGGTCGCACTGCTCGGCCCGAGTGGCTGTGGAAAGACGACGATCGTTCAGGCGATCGCCGGCCACGTTCGACCGACAACGGGCCGAGTGGTGCTTCGCGGCGAAGACGTCACCGACACCCCACCCGAGACACGCCGCGTCGGCATCGTCTTCCAGCAACCGACGCTGTACCCACATATGACTGTCAGTGAGAACGTCGCATACGGACTCAACGCACGCGATATCGAACCTGCTCGGCGTGACGAACTCGTGGCCGACTACCTCGAGCTGGTCGATCTCCACGACCAGCGGACCGCCGCTCCCTCGGAACTGAGCGGTGGCCAACAGCGCCGCGTGGAGTTGGCTCGAGCGCTGGCGCCACAGCCGGACGTCCTCGTCCTCGACGAGCCGCTGTCGGCGCTCGACCGAACGTTACGTGAACAGCTTCGAGATGAGATCGCACGTATCCAGCGCGAAACCGGAGTTACGACACTCTTCGTTACTCACGATCAGGAGGAGGCGATGGCGCTTGCGGATCGGCTCGTGGTGATGAACGACGGGCAGGTTGCTGGCGTTGGGCAGCCACGAACGCTCTACGAGTCGCCACCAACCCCCTTCGTGGCGTCGTTTCTCGGCCGCTCGAACACGCTCGCGGCGACCGTCGTCGACCAACACCCACTTACGATCGCACTGGGGACACACGAGATCAGACTCGACAACACAGCGCGTGAGCTGTCAGCGGGAACGCCGGTCACGTGTCATATTCGCCCGAAAGACCTCTCGCTTCGGCACTCTGCGACCCCCGGGACGACGCCGTCGCTGCCGTGTGAAGTCGTCCATATCGCGGATATCGGCCGTCGGTACGACGTGACCGTGCAGTCCATAACGGGTGACGAACTCGTCGTCGAGCAGTCCGAACCCCCGAACGAAACTGGCGAGACGCTCTGGGTCGAGTTCCCTCCGGACAGCATACAGCTATTCGGTCCCGACACCTGTTAACCGACCCCGATGGCCGTGGTCGCCCCCACCGTCACCATTGAGTACACCGCCAGCGATGGCTCGAGTATGCGACTGTTCGTCAGTGTCGACCTCCCAGACGACCTCACAGAAGCGGTCGCCGACCTGCAAGCCGAGTTCGAAGACGCAAGTGGGCTCAACTTCACCGATCCCGAACAGACCCATGTGACGCTGAAGTTTCTCGGCGACGTAGATGCGGATCAGCTCCCGGCCCTCGAGCGCGAACTCGAGGCCGCTGTCGCCGACGCCGACGTCGATCCGTTCACCGTCCGGTACGGTGGCCTGGGGGTCTTTCCCGACCTCGAGTACATCAGCGTCGTCTGGGTCGGTACCGAAACGGGTGGCGAGGAACTCACACGACTCCACGACGCGATCGAGAGCCGAATGACGGCTCTGGGGTTCGATCCGGAGTCACACGAGTTTACGCCCCACGTCACGCTCGCACGCATGCAGCATGCAGGCGGGAAGGAGCTGGTACAGGACCTCGTTCGAGAACGTGATCCAACGATCGGTAAAGCGCGTGTCGACGCGATTCAGCTGACCGAGAGCACCCTCACGGATGAAGGGCCGGTGTACTCGACGGTCGACTCGTTCCCGCTCGAGTAGCTGTCTCGGTCGCGGGCGAGCACTGACTGCCGACTCGCTCGAGTCTACCACGGCCGTCCCGACTTGACTCGGGCGGCACCTGCAAGTCAAACTCCCATTCTGGTCACTGGTGTAGTGTCTACGGAACGATGGCGACTGGACCGCGCAGCGATCAGCCGTGACTCCCTCGCTTCGAACCCACCGCTCCGCGGATAGGGCGAGACGAATCGTCTCTCGTCGAGAGCTGCTTACATCGGTCGGCGGTGCAGCTGCGTTCTCGACGCTGACCCACCGTTTCGACGAGCAAGCCGTCGACGGCACACCGATTCACGTCCGCGTCTATCCCGGCCCAGTGGCGCTTCGAGCCTGGGTCCGATACGGGTTCGACGGCATCCGAGACGACTGGCCGCCACCGTTTCGAGATGCTCGTTCGGCGATCGAGGATGCGTTCGACCAGATCCTCGCGTACGCCCACGAGCGCTCGCGACTCGAGGGACTCGAGGCACGCATCGACCGCGGCACGCTGGTTCGCTTTCCGTTCTCGGCGACGCCACGGTCGTCGGAGGCACTCTTCCCGTCACTCGAGACGGTCCTCGAGGTCTTCGACGATCGCCTCCGGGAGCGAAACGCTCTCACTGGATCGACCTGCCATCTGCTGTTGTGCTGGGCACCGTTTAATTACCGGCTCGGCTACGGCGGGACGCTGTCACCGAACGCACTGGTCGGAAACGACACCGAAGGAACTACCGGAGACGCCGGAACCGTCGCAAACCTCGGCGCAACCGAGTTCTGGGACTCGCGGGCGGTGACACGGAATATGGCGATTCACGAGACGCTACACACGTTCATCTCGTCCAGCGTTGCCGAGACAGTCGGCGGCTCTGGCTGCGATCACTCCCTCGGGACTGCGGTACGAACCGACGACGACACGATGCGTGTGTCACCGATGGCGACCGCCTACGCCGGGCCGGACGAGATCGGTGGTGGGACTCGCTGGCACGGACGTGGCTGTGGCAATCACGACGATTTCCACCACCACGACGGCTACGAGGGTGTCGACAACTGGTCGTACACGACGTCTCTCAGCGAAGCCACTCTCGAGGCCGTCACGCGCACGCTCGAGCAACTCGTCGATCGAACCCACTGAGCTGATTGATGCAGTGATCGCACAAGCACGAGCAGGTGGGCGGTGAGTGGGAATGGCTATGATACCACTGACTGTGTCGCTGACAGTACGGTGTGCGTGTCTTCGAGATGGACAAGATTTTAAGCCACCGCGGGCTACGTCCGGCTACTATGGGTAAGAAATCGAAGGGCAAGAAAAAGCGTCTTGCCAAACTCGAGAACCAGAACAGCCGCGTTCCGGCCTGGGTCATGATGAAGACCAACATGGAAGTGCAGCGAAACCCGAAGCGACGCAACTGGCGGCGCAACGACACTGACGAATAACAATGAGTGCAAGTGATTTCGAGGAACGCGTTGTAACCGTTCCACTGCGCGACGTCAAGAAAGGAGCCAACCACGAGGCCGCCGACTACGCGATGCGACTCATCCGCGAGCACCTTGCGAAACACTTCGCGGTCGACGAGGACGCCATCCGTCTGGACCCCTCGATCAACGAGACGGTCTGGTCGCAGGGCCGATCCAACCCGCCACGGAAACTCCGTGTTCGCGCTGCTCGCTTCGACGAAGACGGAGAAGCCGTCGTCGAGGCCGAGGTCGCCGAGTAAATTTGAAGCGTCTCGCTTTCGCCGGGTCGGCTTACGTCGGCGTCTTCGCCCGCGCGACCGACTCGTGCGTGCTCGTCCGCCCAGACGTCGACGACGACGTCATCGCTGACCTGACCGACGAACTCGAGGTGCCCGTAATCGGGACGACCGTCGGCGGTTCCTCGACGGTCGGCGCGTTAGCGACGGGCAACGAGAACGGACTGCTCGTCAGCGCTCGTGTGCTCGAGTACGAACGCGAACGACTCGAGGAGGACGTTGACCTCCCCGTTGCGGAACTCCCGGGGAACATCAACGCCGCGGGGAACGTCGTGCTCGCCAACGATTACGGCGCGTACGTCCACCCCGACCTCCCACGAGAGGCGATTCAGATCGTCAAAGACACGCTCGAGGTCCCCGTCGAACGCGGCGACCTCGCGGGTGTCCGAACCGTCGGCACGGCCGCGGTCGCGACGAACGCTGGTGTGCTCTGTCACCCCAAAGCGACCGACGAGGAACTGGACGTCCTCGAGGACGCCCTCGACGTCCGTGCCGACGTCGGCACTGTCAACTACGGGGCCCCACTCGTCGGCTCCGGACTGATCGCCAACGACGCCGGCTACGTTGTCGGATCGGATACCACCGGGCCAGAACTGGGCCGGATCGAAGACGCCCTGGGCTATCTAGACTGATCGCGGTCGGTCGCGTCTCGTTTCTGGTTGCCCAGCCGTTTTTCATCCCGTCTACTGCGTTTTAAACCGGTGTAAGACGACCTCGCTGTCGTCATCCCACTCGAAATTATCGTGCGCTCGCTCGAGCAGCTTGCGGTAGGCCTCGAGGTCTGCCATTCCTTCAGCCTGGGCGTCCTCGTCGGTCAAATCCCCGAGCGTGCGCTCGGTGACATCGGTAACTTCGAACGTCGTCTCGTCGATCGTGAACGTATCGCCCACGTCGGCATACTTATGACCACGATGGATCTGGGTGACCTCGCCCTCGAGGACCTGGGTTTGCATCCGTTCACTTGGCAACAGTTCACTTGGCTCGAGTTCGCTCATACCGGAGCGTACGACTCGCTGGACAAAACCGTTTGGCCAAACTTGGCTGGCTGTCAGCGCTGCAATCAGTCGTCAAAACTTATATTCGCAGCTGCTGATACCTCACTCATGTCCCTCCAATCAGTGTTCGCCCGGTTTCGAAACGGGCTTGCGATCGCGAAAGCGTCGTTCGGCGTGCTTCGGCGCGAGACGTGGCTACTGACGTTTCCGTTGCTGTACGGACTGACGTGGATTACAGGGCTGGTCGTTCTCGTCGTTGGTCTCGCTGTGGCCCTCTTTGGAACCACGTTCGGACTGGCGGCCATCGAGCAGGCCGGTGCTCTCCCCGATGGTGGCGGCGAGACGGCGATGACCGTCCTTGGCGTCATCGCCTCGTTTCTCGTTATGTTCGCCGCGACGGCGATTGCAACCTTTTTCAGCGCCGCCCTCGTCCACTCGGTCGGCAACCTGTTCCACGGTGAGCCAACGAGTCTTCGCGATGGCCTCGCTGGTGCCTGGGAGTCCAAACGGACGATCCTCATGTGGGGTGTCGTCGGCGCCGTCGTTGGCCTGATTTTTCAGGCTCTCGAGAGTCAGGAGGGGTGGGGTGCCCAGATCGTCAGAGCGATCGCCGGTGCGGCATGGTTCATGATGACGTTCTTCATCGTCCCCGTAATCGTCTTCCAAGACGGTGGCGTTCGGGAGTCGTTGCGCGACAGCGTGAGCCTCTTTCGCGACACCTGGGGTGAGGCCGGTGGAGTCAGCCTCGGGGTGGGGCTAGTGACTGTGCTGTTGGGCGCGCTCGTCGTTGCTGGTGGGATCGGCGCACCACTGTTGCTGGTCGCAAACCCTCAGTCAGTGCTCGTGTTCACAGTCATCCCAACTGTGGTGGCGCTGGGCGGACTCGTCGTCGTCCACATCGCCGCGACGGCGATCGCGAAGACGGCACTGTACCAGTATGCAACCGACGGCGAGTTGCCACCCGAGTTCGACGGTATCGATCCCGACCAGATCGTGAAACCAAAACGCGGCTCGAGTGCGCTCTCGAGTGGCCCGCCGGGCCAACAGCCTGGACAGATCTGACGGCGTTCGCTCGAGTTCCACGGCTTCTCTCTCGCATGGTCGCTTGTCTGCCGGGAACACCAGTATCGCCCCCCGATCTGGCCGTCGTTCCGGTCCGGGCTGGCTCCGACAGAAGGGAAGATTCTTCCGACTGCCTGCCGGAGGGGTAGTCATGAGTCAATTTACGGTCACTGGCCAGTTCAAGAGCCGCGACGGCTACTCGCCGTTCGAAACGACGATCGATGCCGAAAACGAAAACGTCGCCCGCGAACACGTCTACTCTCAGCTTGGGAGCCAGCACGGACTGAAGCGCAGCGAAATCGAACTCGACGAGGTGAGCGCATAATGGGTCAGCAGCAACTCCAGCAGCTCTCTCAGGAAATCCAGCAGATCGAAGCCGAGATCGAAGAGCTCGAAGCAGACGTCGAGGCAATCCAGCAGCAGAAGACTGAAACCGACGAGGCCATCGAAGCGCTCGAGACCCTCGAGACGGACTCGACCGTTCAGGTCCCACTCGGTGGCGGGGCCTACCTCCGCGCGAACGTCGAGGATATCGACGAAGTGATCGTCGAGCTCGGTGCAGACTACGCCGGCGAGTTTGAGCAGACCGACGCTGTCGAGACGCTCAAGAACAAAAAGGACAACCTCGACGACCGCATCGACGAGGTCAACGCCGAAATCGCCGAACTCGAGGCCGAGAGCACGGAACTCGAGCAGCAGGCCCAGCAGCTCCAGCAGCAGGCCATGCAACAGCAGATGCAGCAGATGGGCCAGGGCGACGAGTAACGTCGGTTTTCTACCGTTAGCATGTTCGATAACCTGAAGAAGAAACTCGGGAGCTTCCGGAAAGACGCGGAAGAAGCCGCCGAAGAGAACGTCGAAGAAGTCGACGAAGACGAACTCGAAGAGTCAGCTGACTCCGAGGCGACGGCCGAAGCCGACGTGGACGCGGCATCGGAAGCCCCAGAGACGATCCCTGACGAGGCCGACGGCGATGGTGAAGCCGAGGCTGAGTCGCTATCCGAGAGCGACCGCGAGGTCGAGACTGCAACGGCGACCCCGGCGACAGAGGATACCTCGGCCGCTGATGGCACCGCCGCTCAGGAGCCATCGGTCGACACCGAGCCCGAATCTGTCCCCGAGACTGAACCCGACGAGCTGGACGCAGAGACGGCTGTCGAGGCAGATGACGGCGACGATGCGGCCGACGCCGACGCCGAAGCTGAAGACGATACGGCCGAAGACGATACGGCCGACGAGGACAACAACTCGACCGGTTTCGGTGCCAAAGCCAGATCCCTCGTCAAGGGGAAGTTCGTCATCGAGGAAGAAGACCTCGAGGGCCCATTACACGAACTCGAGATGGCGTTGCTCTCGAGCGACGTCGAGATGGGCGTTGCCGAGGAAATCCTCGACAACATTCGCGAGGAACTGGTTGGCGAGACGCGGACGTTTACGACCTCGACGGGCGAGGTCGTCGAAGACGCACTGCGCGATGCGATCTACGACGTGATCAGCGTCGGACAGTTCGACTTCGACGAGCGGATCGCGATCGAAGACAAACCCGTCACCATTGTTTTCACCGGCGTCAACGGTGTCGGCAAGACGACATCGATCGCGAAACTGAGCCGCTACTTCGAGGAGCGTGGCTACTCGACGGTGATGGCAAACGGCGACACCTACCGTGCGGGTGCCAACGAGCAGATCCAGGAACACGCCGACGCACTGGATACGAAGCTCATCGCCCACGAGCAGGGCGGCGACCCCGCAGCCGTGTTGTACGACGCCGTCGAGTACGCCGAGGCAAACGACATCGACGTCGTGCTCGGTGATACCGCGGGCCGACTCCACACTGACGAGGGGCTGATGGATCAACTCGAGAAGATCGATCGGGTTGTCGGCCCCGATATGACGTTGTTCGTCGACGAAGCCGTTGCGGGACAGGACGCAGTCAATCGCGCCCGCGAGTTCAACAATGCGGCCGCGATCGACGGAGCGATCTTGACGAAAGCCGACGCGGATTCCAACGGCGGTGCGGCAATCTCCGTCGCCCACGTCACCGGAAAGCCGATTCTCTTCCTTGGCGTCGGACAGGGTTACGACGACCTAGAGCGGTTCGACCCCGACGAGATGGTCGACCGACTGCTCGCAGACGAGTAACGTCACTGCCCTGTTCGGTTGCTCACAGCGCACACTTGAGGACGCGACGCTATTTTTGATGCCGGTGTCAAAACGCCAGTCAGCTGTAACGAGTTCGAAAACCATATATAATGTATTGCTGACATTACACTATGCGCCCTCCCCGCTCCCGTCGTTCCCTCCTCGCCGCTGCGATACCGTCTGCGGTGGCGCTTGCGGGCTGTTTCGAGAGGGAATTCACGAGCCACGACGAGCCGACCGACCCTGGAATCGTTCCCCCGGACAGATACGACTGCGCCGACAGTGACCGCCCCGATCCAGAGACGCTGTCTCACGCAGACGACGTCGAACCAGCGCCGTATCCCTCACCGCCGTCGTCGGTGTCCGACGGCGCTGATCAGTACGTCCTCGAGTTCGAGCAGGCCTATCGACGAAACACGTTTCTCGAGACGTACGGCTCGGAGGCGGACCAGTTCGAGTTCAGGTTTCAGGAACGACAGATCGATGGTATCGAATCGGACACTGAGATGGAGGCTGTACTGGCTTCGATCGTGTACGATCTGACGACGTCGACACGCCAGACCGACGCATCAACCGAACGAGACACTCGCGTTACCTACTACGTCGATGAGAACGTCGTGCTCCGGGCACGATACCGCGGCGGACTCGCGGATGAGCCATCGTTCGACCCGGATCCTCGAGACGCCGGCGACCCAGTCGCCTGCTTCGAGTAGGCGACCCAGTCGTTGCCGTTTCCGTGTTGGGCTGACGGTGTCCCGTCTCTCGTTGTCGAGTCGGTCTTGAGCGCAGCCGCCGGTATCCCGCTGTCGACACGTGGTCGGTCTCAGCTGTTGAACAGCTGTTCTAAATCCTCGTCATCGTAGTTGACCAGCAGTCGCGACTCCTCTTTGAACGTCCGAAGAACGATGTGCGTCGCGGAGTTTTCGACACCGTCGGTTTCAATAATTTCCTCGATGAGTGACTGCAGGTGGTCGTGATCGCGAACGTGAGAGATGACGTAGAACGACATCTCCCCGATCATCGAATACACCTGTTGAACGCCCGAAAGCTGTGCGAGTCGTTCACCGACCTCCTTCGCTTCAGGGCCGTAGACGGTCTTGATCTCAGAAATTGCCGTCATACCGAGGCCGAGTTTGTGTCGATCGAGATGGGAGATCGTTCCCGTCAGGATCCCCTGTTCGCGGTATTTTTCGAGTCGATAGTAGACTGTCGACTGGCTGACGTCGAGTTCTTCAGCGATCTCGTCGGCATCGATCTCTCCGTTCTCATCTAGCTCTCTGAGCAAGCGGAAGTCGGTTTCGTCGAGTGTGATTTCGGCCATAGTACTAGGTTGTTGCTACTCCTTGAAATGTCGTCGAAACCCCTGAATCATGCACCAAACATCCCGCTGGGGGACATGTCAGTGCTTCCCACCCCCAGAACCGATTGAAACTCGATTCGTCGTTGGTTGATCGGCGCGTCGGTCGCGTCGCATCGGGTTTCGCTCCCGTTCGTCGTGGAGTGTCTCGTGGGTGATCTGAGAGACGAGCGTGCCGGACTGGTCGTCGAGTCGTTTTGCGATCGAGCCATCGGGCTCGTAGGCCGTGGTGTGGCCGTAAAACGACAGCGCTCCCTCGGATCCGGCCCGGTTGCAGCCAAAGACGTACGCCCCGTTCTCGAGTGCTCGAGCGGGGAGCAGCCGATCCCAGTCGCCTGCCATCGGAACCGACCACGCGGAGATGTTGATGATCGCGTCGACGGCGTCCCGTGCAAACGCCGCGCTCTGTGCAGGAAAGTTCAGATCGTAACAGATCTGGATGCCGAGCGTTCGGCCCTCACACTCGAGGACGAGGATGTCGTCGCCGGGAACGAAGACGTCGCGTTCGTCACCCCACGGGTTTCGCTTGTTGTAGCGGGCCCGGACCGCCCCTCTCCGATCGATCCAGACGGCGCTGTTTCGAACACCACGCTCGTCGCGGACCGCCATTCCAACGAGGACGTGTGACTCGACGGCAGCGGCCGCCTCGCCGATGGCCCGTGTCGTCGGCCCTGGAATCGGCTCTGCACAGGCATCGATCTGATCAAAGATCGAGTAGCCGGTCGTCGCGAGTTCGGGAAAGACGATCAGATCCGGGTCCGCCTCGGCTGCGGTCTCTCGAATCCGATCGCAGAGTCGCGCTGTGGTGCCGTCGTCGGCCGGGCCGAGCGTGGGATCGAACTGGACGAGTGCAACGGTGTCGAGGCTCATTCGCCCGTAAACTCCGGTTCGCGGTTTTCGGCGAACGCATCGACCGCTTCCGCGTGATCGTCGGTCTGGGCACAGATCCGCTGAGCGCGCGTGGCGTGTTCGAACGCCGTCTCGAGGTCGACGTCGGCGCTCTCGTTGACTAGCGACTTGCTGAAGCCGAGTGCGATCGGCGGCTGGGTGGCGAGTTCGGCGGCGAACGACTCGGCTGTCTCGAGCAACTCGTCGGCGGGGACACACTCACGGGCGAGGCCCCAGTCGACGATCTCTTCGCCCTCGAGGTGGCGGCCGGTGAAGATCAGCTCTTTCGCGCGGGCTTCGCCGATCAGTCGCGGCAGGAGGTATGCGCCGCCGTCGCCGGGGACGAAGCCGACGTCGATGAACGTCTCGCCGATGGCCGCGTTCTCGCTGACGATGCGGATGTCACAGGCGAGTGCCGTATCACAGCCGGCCCCGAGCGCGTAGCCGTTGAGTGCGCCGACGACCGGCGTCTGAATCGTCCGCAGGGTGCGAACGACGTTCTGGAACAGGCCGAGTCCCGCCTCGTAGTCGGCAAACTCCATCTCGGGGGTCAGCGGCATGTTCTCGAGGTCGACGCCGCTGCAGAAGGCCCGATCACCTGCGCCGGTCAGGATGATGGCGCGAACGTCGTCGTCCGAGTCGAGTTCCTCGAGGCGGGCAACGAGCGTCCGCAAGAGTGACTCGTCGTAGGCGTTCATCGCATCCGGGCGGTCGAGTGTGAGGCGAGCGACGTGCTCGCGGGGACGGTCGACGCGGACGGGCGGTTCGTCGGTCTCGGTTTCAGTGGGATCTGTCATTCATCGACACCTCCATCGGGGACCGCATCTGGCTCCTGTGTCTGCCTGTCGGGGTCGTCGTCGCCATCGCCTGACTCGAGGACGATACTCGCGTCGAGGATCTCGGCACCGTCCTCGCCCGCGAGCACCGGATTCAGGTCGATCTCCGCGATTTCGGGGTGGTCGGCGACGAGCTGGGAGACCGACAGGAGGACGTCGACGAGCGCGTCACGGTCAACCGGCGGATCGCCGCGAGCGCCCTCGAGAACGTCCTGTGCGTCGATGTCGCCGAGCATCGCCCGCGCGTCGTGTTCGGTCAGTGGCGCGGCACGGAAGGCAACGTCCTCGAGCACCTCGACGAAGACCCCACCGAGGCCGAACATGACGACGGGGCCGAACTGCTCGTCGTGGGTCGCACCGACGATCACCTCGACGCCGTCGGTCCGCATCGGCGAAACGAGCACGCCGTCGATCGCGGCGTCTGGATCGTAGGCTCGAGCGTTCTCGAGCACGCTCTCGTGTGTCGATCGAACTGACTCGTCCGCGACGTCTAGTGCGATGGCGTCGGCTTCGGTTTTGTGAATGATATCCGGCGAGACGACCTTCATCGCAACGGGGCCGTCGAACTCGGCGGCAATGCGTTCGGCGTCAGCCGCCGTTTCGGCGAGCGCGTACGGCGTCACCGGCGCGCCGTACTCCTCGAGGAGCGCTTTGGCGTCGTACTCCGAGAGGGTGCCGTCGGTGGCACGGTCCTCGAGCGCTCGAACGCCGTCGGGGCCGTCGGCGGACTCGGAATCGAGCTCGAACGAACTCTTTTGGTCGGCGACCTGCAGGTGCGTGCCGTACGTCGACAGCGCATCGAGGCAGGCGACAGAAATGTCCAGCGACTCGTACACCGGAACGTCGTGCTCTCGGAGGATGGTGTGGGTTTCGGGCTCGGTGCTCTCGTAGGCGCTCTGGATGACCAGCGGCGTCTCAGTCGCCGCGGCGGCGTCGGCGATCTCCGCTGCGGCGGCCTGCTCGATCGGCGCGAGGTCGTCGGTAAAGCGCTGGCCGTAGCCGCCGAACAGTCCCGAGAGCAACACGGCGTCGACGTTCGGATCGTCGAACAGCGCCAGCGCACAGTCGGCGAACACCGAGGGATCATCGTCGGTCCCGCCGGCGACGTCCACTGGGTTTCGGACGCTCGCCGCGTCGGGAAGGACGCTCTCGAGTCGGCGCTGGGTGTCGGCTGCCAGCTGCGGCACCGAGAGGCCACGCTCGGCGAGGGCGTCGGCTGCCAGCGTCGCGTGGCCGCCGCCGTCGGCGAGGACCGCGACGTTCCCGCCATCGACGGGTGGCTGGGAGGCCAGCGCGTCGGCTGCCGCCAGCAGTTCGTCGGATCGATCGGCGCTGACGACGCCCGCCTGCTGGAAGACGGCGTCCGCGACTGCTGCATCGCCCGCAAGCGACCCCGTATGGGAACTCGCCGACTGCTTGCCGACGTCCGAGCGGCCGCTCTTGCAGACGACGATCGGCGTCTTCGCTCCAGTTTCGCGAGCTTGCTCGAGGAACGCGCGACCGTCGGAGAAGCCTTCGACGTAACAGACGACGGCGTCGGTTTCGTCGGTTCGCTCGAAGTAGGGGAGATACTCGTCGAACTGGAGGTCAGCCTCGTTGCCGACGCCAACGTAGTGGCTGAAGCCGACGCCTTCCCGGCCGGCGGCTTCGGTAAAGAGCGCGATAGCGAGGTTCCCGCTCTGACACAGCAGTCCGAGGTCACCCTCGGGAACGCCGTCAGCACCGACGAGGTTCGCCCCGTCGCTGACGTTGATCAGCCCGGACGTGTTCGGCCCGACGAGTCTGACATCGTTCTCGGCCGCAATCGAGACGATTTCCTCCTCGAGGGCTTCGCCTTTCTCGTCGGTCTCGCCGAAGCCGACGGCGATGACGACTGCGCCACCGACGTCGATCTCGCCGCAGTCTTCGAGCACGGACGGGACGATCGGTCCCGGAACGACGATCAACGCGAGGTCGACCGGCTCGGGGACGTCGGCGATCGAGGCGAAGACCTCGAGGCCGCGGATCTCGTCGGCCGACGGGTTGACCGGGTAGATCGTGCCCTCGAAGCCACCCGCCTGGAGGGTCTTGATGGCCTGGTAGCCGCGTTTGGACGGATCGGACGAGGCACCGACGACGGCGATCGACGACGGCTCTAAGATGCGATCGATCGGATCACGCATGATTACTGCCCCTCGAAGATCGGTTCGCGGTCCTCGGCGAACGCATCGACACCCTCCTGCCAGTCGTCAGTTTCCATGCAGGTAAGCAGCGCGTCGACTTCCGCGGTCAACGCGAGCTGGGGATCGTCCGGCCGCCGGTCCAGTTGTTCTTTCGCGAACGCGACTGGGATCGGCGCGTTGCCGGCAATCTCGCCCGCGAGATCGTCGACGGCAGCGTTCAACTCGTCGGGAGGGACAGTCTCGTCGACGAGCCCGATCGCCGCGGCCTCGTCGCCGTCGACGCTGGCTGCAGTGAGCAACAGTCGCTTTGCCGTCGCAGTGCCGACACGATCGGGAAGCCGATAGGTGACACCGCCGCCGACGTAGGTTCCGATCCCGGTCTCGGGAAATCGCATCTCTGCGTCGTCGGCCATCACGATCAGATCCGCGCTGAGTGCCAGTTCGGCGCCGGCACCAATCGCGTACCCCTGTACCTTTGCGACGACGGGTCGCTCGTGGGTCTGAAGCGCCCGACAGGCGCGCTGGGCGGCCCAGGCGTACTCGCGCTTCTCGCCGGCGGTTCGCTCACGCTCGCCGTGGGCTTTCATGTCCGCGCCGACGCAGAATGCCCGGCCAGCTCCCTGGATAACGATGACGCGTGCATCCTCGTCACTCGCTCGCTCGAGTGCACCAAGGACGCCTGCGTACAGTTCCTTCGTCACGGCGTTGAGCCGATCCGGGCGTGTCAACGTGACTGTGGCGACGTCGCCGTCGAGGTCGTACTCCACGGCATCAGTCGCTGTCGGTTCGACAGTGTCCACTCCTCGATCATCAGTGCAGTCCATTGTTCTCGTTTTCCCTCGTCCGTAGCGAGAGAGTTACTAGTCATAATTTCTCCTAACTCACTTAGCTATTTCGGAGGTTTTCTTAAAATCCCGTTTCTAATTCGGAGTCGGCGTTAGAATTATATAGCTCCTTATCATACCAGTTGTCAGACCCATGACTGACCGTAACATGGTAACAAGGCGGAAGGCGCTGGCGACGATCGGTGCAGGATCACTCGCGGGTGTTGCGGGCTGTCTCGGAGGCAGCTCGAGTACACTCCGATTCCTCGGGTTCGGTGGCAACACGCAGGAGTCTCAGATGGAGATCTTCGAACGCTGGGCCGACGACTCGGAGTACGAAATCGAGGGGACGTCGGCCGGTGGGACCACGGAGATGATTTCGATGATCCAGCAAAACCCCGGCGAGTTCGACATCGTCGCGCTCAACGACACGGGGATGGCGCAGGCAGCGGCCGAGGACGAGCCCATCCTCGAGCCGATCGACGTCGACGACGTCCCGAACTACACCGACAACATCCGCGATGGGGCCCAGGACCTGACGTTCCTCGTCGAGGACGGCGACACGATCGGGCTGATCCGAGAGAACGGTGCGACGGGCTACGCGTACAACACCGAGCTCGTCGACCGCGAGCTCACCTCGTGGGACGACATCAAAGACGACGAGTTCGACGGCGAACTCGCCTTGCTCGACCGGGCAGTCGACCGGTTTTCGAACTGCGCGGTTGCGATCGACGCCGACATCAACGACGCCGCTGACGACGAGGACCTATTCGAGGACGTGATCGACGAGGCCGAAGAACAGAACGAGAACTGCTTTAGCTACTGGTCCGACGGCGCGACGTCGATCCAGTACTTGCGCCAGGAGAACGCGACAGTCTGTGAGGCGTGGGGTGGCCGCGTCCTCGCACTCCAGGAGGACGGCTATGACCACATCGAGTACGTCATGCCCGAGGAGGGAGCGATGGCCTGGACCGACACGCTCGCGGTTGTCGACGGCACTGAGAACCGAGAGACCGTTCACGAGCTGCTGGACTTCACCTACGAGCGAGAGAATCTGATCGACATGTCGGATGCAATGAACTACACGGTACAGATCGAGGATCCACCCGAGGAGATGACTGACCTCCCGGACTACGCGCCCGTCGAGGATCTCGCCTTCCGCGACTGGTCGAAGATCCTGCCGCTGCAAGACGAGTGGTCCGAACAGTTCCAGGAAGTCAAACAGACATAACTAACGATGCTCGAAGTCACCGGACTCACGAAGTACTACGGAGAGCTGCTCGCCGTCGACGACGTCAGTTTCCGAATCGACGAAGGCGACTTCGTCACACTGCTCGGACCGTCTGGCTGTGGGAAGACGACGCTGTTGCATATGATCGCCGGACTCCGTGAGCCAACCGACGGCCAGGTCAAACTCCGCGGCGAGGACGTCACCGACCTGGCACCTGAGGACCGCAATATCGGAATGGCGTTCCAGAGTACGGCACTGTTCCCCCACATGACGGTCCGAGAGAACATCGCCTACGGCCTCCGAATGCACGGCTACGATGCCGAGGAACGCGATGCGCAGGTCCAAGAGTTCTTGGAACTCGTCGATCTTCCCGACCACGGCGATCATCGCCCGGACGAACTCTCGGGTGGACAGCAACAACGCGTCTCGCTCGCTCGAGCGCTCGCATACGAACCCGACATCCTGTTGCTGGACGAGCCGTTGACGGGACTGGACCGCGTCCTTCGCGAGGAGATGCGCGAGTGGCTGATGACACTGCAGCGCGAACTCGGCGTCACATCGCTGTACGTCACACACGATCAGGAGGACGCGCTCTCGATGTCTGACAAGGTGGTCGTCCTCGACGACGGGCAGAAACAGCAGGCAGCCCATCCCGAAACGATCTACGAGGAGCCGGCCAACGAGTTCGTCGCCACATTCGTCGGGAAATCCACTACGTTTGGTGGGACTGTCACGACCGTCGACGAGCAGCCGACCGTCGAGACCGACGCAACTCGCGTCACCGTCACCGGCGACCACGACGACGGCGAGGACGTCAGTCTGTTCGTTCGCCCCGAAGACGTCGACGTCGAACCCGTTTCGGCGACCGCGGACGGTGGCACAACCGTCTCACAAACGGGGTCGGCGGCACCGACCGCAGCAGCGACCGCCGACAACGCGTTCCCCGGCACCGTCGAAAAGGTCTCCAACCTCGGCAATCGGACCGAGGTCACCGTCACACTCGAGAGCGGCGAAACGGCGATGGCGAACACGCCTCGGTTCCCGGACATCGCAGTCGGTGATGCGGTGACGGTTACGTTCGACCCCGAGTCGGTGGTCGTGGTATGAGCGTCGTCGTTGACCGGAGTCCGGTCCCCAGTTGGCTCACCGAGCGCATCAGTAATCGCCACCTCGTGGCAATCGGCATCGGCTGGGTCACGCTCTTTTTCGTGTTCCCGATCCTGTTTCTGGTCGTCGAGAGTCTTAATTTCGGCGACGGCAGCCTCTTCCAGGCCTACCACCGGGCGACCGGCGGCGTCTACGTCAGTGCGTTCGTTCGGTCGTTCATCTACGGGTTCGTAACGACCGTACTCACACTCGTGTTCGCGTACGTGCTCGCGTACTACCTCGTCTTCGCGAGCAAGCGCGTTCGACTCCTGTTGACGCTGGTCGTCGTCCCGCTGTGGATCGCCTACATCATCCGCTACTTCGGCTTGATGTTGTTTTTCTCACCGACGGGACCGCTTGCACAGGTCACCGGCCTCGAGATTGACCTGTTGTTTACCTCGACAGCCGTCGTTCTCGGGTTGACTAACGCGTACCTTCCGTTCGCCGTACTGCCGATCTACAACTCACTGAACGCGATCCACCACGAGACGATCAATGCATCTCGAGTGCTCGGCGCCGGGCAGTTCCGAACGATCCGCGAAGTCGTGTTGCCGTTATCCATGCCAGGGATCGTCGCCGCAGGTGTTATCGTGTTCATCCTTGCGACCGGGTCGTTCCTCGGGCCTGCAGTTCTCGGTGGACCGAACCAATCGATGATCGCAAACGAGATCGCGCGCACGTTCCTCGAGGCGTACAACATTCAGCTGGCATCGGCGCTGGCGGTGATCTACACCGTCTTGCTCGTCGCGTTCATCGCGGCGTTCAACGCCGTCTTCAACCTTCAGGAGGCGCTCGGTAACCTATGAGCGTGACCTCCTCGATTCGTCGGGCCAGCCTGGTACGACAGGGCACGTTGCTATTCGTCCTGTTGCTCATCTATGCGTTCTTGCTCGTGCCGGTGGCGATCGTCGTCCTCACGTCCTTTACCGGCCAGACGTTCCCGGCGATCCCCTACGACGGTATCAGCCTCCAGTGGTACACGGAGTTACTGACCGACAGTCAACTCTTGGGCGCGCTGGTGACGAGTTTCATCGTTGCGACAGCGGCGTCGCTGCTGGCCGTCGCCTTTGGCACTGCCGCCGCGGTCGGCTTCGTTCGCGCCGAGTTCCCGTACAAACAGCAGCTCTCGACGATCATGCTGCTGCCGATGATCATCTCGCCCGTTATCACCGGGATCGCGCTGATCCGCTACTTCGGGATGGTCGACGTCTCGAGTGGCTACCCGGCGCTGATCGTCGGCCACTCGATCCTGACGGTGCCGTACGTCTTCTTGCTCGTCCGGTCACAGCTGGTAACCTTCGATGAGGACCTAGAGCAGGCCTCTCGCGTGCTCGGTGCTGACTCGACGGTGACGTTCCTGAACGTCACCGCGCCGATCATCTCGCCGGCGCTGCTGGCGGGCTTTTTCGTCGCCTTCGTCGTCTCCTTCGGCGAGTTCACCGCGACGCAGTTTCTCATCTCACCGGCCTCGAGTACCGTCCCGGTCGAGATCTACACCATGCTTCGAACCGGATTGACGCCGACGATCAACGCGCTCTCGACGGTTCTCGTCGTCATCATGGTGGTGGCGGCACTGCTCAGCCGCTACTTCGAGAGCTGATCACCGTTTCTGGCCGCAGTTTTACACGCTCTGGGTGCTTTCGACGGCCTACCCACGTGTGGTCGTGCTCGTTCAGCGCTCGCGCCATATCCTCGAGTCAGCGTTGCCGGCTGTCCCGGCTGAGAGCGTGTCGCTCCCCTCCAGACATCCCGTGAAGCCGACCGCAACCGTGCGCCCACGGTGAGCCTGATGGTGGCTGTCGAGTGAACTGCTGAGAGTATGGAGCGCGCGTCGTCACTCCTCGAGGATCAACGGCAAAAAACGGAGGTCAACGGATCGCGATCAGTCGTCGGCGGGTGCGGCACCGCTGCCGCCTTCGGCCTGCTCTTTCGTCCAGGCGAGTTTGCCACCGGCGGCGAGGATGTCGCGCTCGCGCTCGGAGGCGTCCAGCGTGGCGGTGTACTCCTCGTCACCGACGCGGACCGTGAACTCTTCTTGCCCGCTCGTGACGGCCTCGTAGACGTCGTCGACGATCTCGATCTCGTCGCCCTGGTCGATCGACTCGTAGGTCTCCTCGTCGATCGTCAGCGGGATGATCCCGAAGTTAAAGAGGTTCGCACGGTGGATGCGGGCGAAGCTCTGTGCGAGGACGCCCTCGATGCCGAGATACATCGGACAAAGCGCGGCGTGTTCTCGCGAGGAGCCCTGGCCGTAGTTCTCGCCAGCGACGAGGAAGCCACCGTCGGCGTCGAGTGCGCGCTGTGCGAAGGTGTCGTCGACACGCGAGAGCGTGAACTCGCTCAGTTTGGGGACGTTCGACCGGTACATCAGGATGTCCTGCGTTGCAGGAATGATGTGGTCGGTCGTGATGTTGTCTTCCATCTTGAGCAGGGCCTCGCCGGAGATGTCGGTTCCGAGCTGGTCTTTCAGCGGGACGTCGCCGATGTTCGGACCTTTGATGAGCTCGTCGTCGACGGCCTCGTCAGGGGCGATGAGGTCCGTCTTGGAGCCGTCGTACTCGTCAGGAAGCTCGACGCCGGGTGCCTCGAGGTCTCCAAGCTCGTCGGCGAGGTTGCGCGGATCGATGATTTCTCCCTTGAGCGCGGCTGCGGCCGCGACCTCCGGCGAACAGAGGTAGACGTTGTCGTCTTCGATACCCGAGCGACCCTCGAAGTTACGGTTGAAGGTTCGCAGCGAGACCGAATCGGAGGCAGGCACGTGGCCAATACCGATACAGGCACCACACGTGGCTTCCGAGAAGTTGACGCCAGCAGCCATCATCTCCGCGACCCAGCCCTCACGGGCGAGCATCTCAGAGGCCTGCTTGGAGCCGGGGGCGACGATCGTCTCGGTCTCCATCGAGGTCTCGCGGCCCTCGAGCATCTTGGCGACGGGGAGGATGTCCTCGTAGCCACCGTTCGTACAGGAGCCAACGATGACCTGCTCGACGGATTCGCCTTCGACTTCGCTGACGGGAACGACCTTGTCCGGCATCGAGGGCTGTGCGATCAGCGGCTCGAGATCCGAAAGGTCGACGACGATCTCGTCGTCGTACTCGGCGTCGTCGTCGGGCTGGAGCTCGACGTACTCCTCGCCGCGGTTGACGCGCTCGAGGTAGTCTTTGGTCTGCTCGTCGGTTGGGAAGATCGACGTCGTCGCGCCGAGTTCCGTTCCCATGTTGGTGATCGTCATCCGCTCGGGGGCGGTGAGCGACTCGACGCCGGGGCCGGTGTACTCGAGGATCTTGCCGACGCCGCCTTTGACGGAGAGGCGACGGAGCAGTTCCAAGATGACGTCTTTCGCGGTGGCCCACTCGGGGAGTTCGCCCTCGAGACGGACGCTGACGATTTCGGGCATCTCGATGTAGTAGGGTGCGCCACCCATCGCAACGGTGACGTCGATCCCGCCGGAACCGATGGCGAGTTCGCCGATTCCACCGGGCGTTGGGGTGTGGCTGTCAGAGCCAAGCAGCGTCTTCCCGGGGGCTGCGAAGTTCTCGCGGTGGACGTTGTGACAGATACCGTTGCCGGGGCGAGAGAAATGAGCGCCATATGTGCCGGCAGCGGAGCGGAGGAAACGGTGGTCGTCCGTGTTCTTGAAGTCGAACTGGTAGGTCTGGTGGTCACAGTACTGGGCGGCGATCTCAGTCTGGACTTCGTCCAGTCCCATCGCTTCGAACTGGAGCCAGACCATCGTCCCGGTCGTGTCCTGGGTAAGTACCTGGTCGATCTCGATCCCGATCTCCTCGCCGGTCTCGAGTTCGCCCTCGACGAGGTGATCGTCGAGAATCTTCTCGGTGAGAGTCTGTCCCATAGCACTACGAAATGCGCTGTCCGTCCTGATAAATCCAGCGTGTTTCTGTGAGGAAGCGGCCGTTTCGAGCGTCCCAACGGAAACGGCTTCGTGTTTCGAGAAATTATTGCCATCGGCATGGACGGCTGTCCGAGAAGCAGCGACTCCGCTCGACGAGTCGGGAAAACTGATCGTTCGTCGACTCGACCGTGATGGATTGTGCCGTGTACACGTCCCGAACGGGCCGTGATGAACGGATACCCTTTTCTCTGCCCCGGAGCGTTGTCACTGTATGTTCCGTTCCGGTGCGTTCGTTGCCGACCACGTTTCGCCGACGGCTGTCGAACAGGTACAGCCAAACGGCGTCGACCTCACGTTAGACGTCGTCTTCGAGCAACTCGAGCCGGGTCGTATCGGTCGCGACGGCAAAGAGATCGGCGACCGTATCGCGCGCCCACTCGAGGAACTCGAGCAGAAAGACCCCGATACCTTCTATCTGCCCGAAGGGGCCTACGTCGCCCGCTACGATGAGCGGATTCGGATTCCTGAGGGTCACATTGGCTTCGTCTACCCGCGCTCGTCGCTGATGCGGAACTCGTGTATGCTGAATACGGCCGTCTGGGACGCGGGCTACGAGGGTCGTGGCGAGGGGCTGTTACAGGTCCACCACGACATCGAGATCGAACGCGGCGCCAGAATCGCTCAACTGGTCTTCGCTGAGGCCAACCACGAGGACGTCTATGACGGTAGTTATCAGGGCGAAAACCTCGAGTAGTCCTACGAACCACCGGGTCGCGTACTGTTTTGGTCGTTCCCGTCGGACGTTCGAACGATGATGGCGACCACACACGTCTTCGCCGGGCTCGCTGTCGTTGCCCCGATCGCCTACGCCGCCCCCGAGTTTGCAATAGCGCTTGCAGTCGGCGCGATCCTCGGCGGGCTCGCCCCGGATTTCGATCTCGTCGCTGTCCATCGGCGGACGCTTCATTTCCCGCTCAGTGGGCTCGCGGTGGTCGTCCCAGCGGTCGGCATCGCGGTCAGTGTTCCCTCGAGTGCCACCGTTGGGTTTGCGGCGTTCGCTGTCGCCGCCTGGCTCCACGCCGCAAGCGACGCCATCGGCGGCGGCCCCGAGATGGACCCGTGGAACGACCGGAGCGAGCGAGCCGTTTACGACCACGTTCGCGGGCGGTGGATTCGGCCGCGGCGCTGGATTCGCTACGACGGCGCGCCCGAAGACGCCGCGCTCGCGGTCGTCCTCGCCATCCCCGCGGTTCTCGTTTTCGATGACTGGATCAGCGCCGTCGTCCTCGGCGGCGTCGCCGTGTCGCTCGTGTACGCACTCGTCCGCCGGGAGCTGGTCGCGTGGGTTCCCGACTGGCTCGAGTGATCGGCCGCGGCGGTGAGTCGGAACGCTGATACTCCACCTCTCCAAGGGACTCGGTATGGTTGATACGTTCGTCGCTCAGACGATCCATCTGATATTCGCTGCCCTCTGGGCTGGCAGCGTCTGTTACGTCGCAGCGGTCGTATTGCCACTCGCCCGCGATGGCGCGTTCAACACGACAAAGCCACTCGAGGTCATCTCGGGGAAGCTCACGATGCTCTCGCGTGTGAGCGCGTTCCTCTTGCTGGTGACTGGGGGGCATCTCGCGGGCACGGGATACTCCCCTGAGGGCCTGTTCAATACGCTCAACGGACAACTCGTGCTCGTGATGGTCGTCCTCTGGGCCATGCTGGCTGGGCTCATCGAGGTCGGTGCGAAGCGATTCGAAGCAGGACTCAACGGGAAGAAACTGCGTGAGCCGGCAAGCGATGCCTTACCACTGTACCGAGCAGCAGCGGTCGTCTCCATCGCGTTGCTCGTCGTTGCTGGCCTGATCACGTCGAACGTCGCGCGGCTCCTGTAGGCCAGCCACCACCCCTGATTCAGTCTCCCGACTGACATTTTGGAAGCGCACATTCTTACGAAAGATACTTAGTCAGTTACTGTAACGTACTCCCATGATGATCAGGGGAAAAGAACTCGCGCTGTCGGCACTTGCAGTCGGTGCGGCCGCAGTTGTCGGCTACGCGCTTCGCTCGAGCCAGCAGGTCGACCACACCTCACGGTCGAAGGCCGACCTCGGCGCACGGATCGTCGACCACGACGAGGTCCCAGCGGAGGCCACCATCGTCGACGGCGCCTCTCGCCGACTGCACGATATCCCCGGTGCACGGCGTGCGATCGACCGCGCCGTCCGCAACAAAGCCCACGACGAGTGGGAACACGTCACCATCGAGCACGATGGTGCCTGGTCCGTCGTCGACTCCATCCGTGGCTCGCTGCCGTACCACGACGGCGACCAAACCGAGTACAACGGCGTCTACGTCCACTCTGGCGACCGAATCGTCGTTCTCGATGCGATCGGCTGGGCGCGACTCGAGGAGCCGCTTCAGTAGCCTCGACACATGGCCCTCGAACTGCCTGATTTGGCCACTACCACTGTGACTCGTCTGTTATAACGGAGTTGACGCTCCCACAGTCAGCGTGAGCCACAAATCACAACCACTACTTTTCACCCCCGCAGAGTGACGCCCATGGAACTAGGCGTAATCGGACTCGGACGCATGGGACAGATCGTCGTCGACCGCACCCTCGAGGCGGGCCACGACGTCGTCGCCTTCGACCTCGAGCCGGAGGCCGTCGCGACGGCTGCCGACGCGGGTGCGGAGCCGGCTGACTCGGTTGCCGACCTCGTTGACCGACTCAGCGACGACAAACGCATTTGGCTGATGGTCCCGGCAGGCGGGGCCGTCGACGCGACGCTCGAGGAACTCGAGGGCCAACTCGACGAAGACGACGTGGTCGTCGACGGCGGCAACTCCTATTTCGAGGACTCCGTTCGGCGAGCCGAGTCCTGCCCTGCGGCGTATCTCGACTGTGGGACCTCGGGTGGCCCCGCGGGCGCGCATCTGGGCTTCTCGCTGATGGTCGGCGGCCCCGAGTGGGCCTACGACGAACTCGTCCCCGTCTTCGACGCCGTCGCGACCGGCCCCGACGGCCACGAGCGGATGGGGCCGGCAGGGTCGGGCCACTACGTGAAGATGGTCCACAACGGCGTCGAGTACGCGCTGATGCAGACCTACGGCGAAGGGTTCGAACTGCTCCACGAGGGGCGCTACGACTTAGACCTCGAGAACGTCGCCTCGGTCTGGAACAACGGCGCGGTGATCCGCTCGTGGCTGCTCGAACTCTGTGAGGAGGCGTTCCGCGAGGAAGGAACCGATCTGGGCGACGTCGCGGACCGCATCGAAGGCGGCTCGACGGGCACCTGGACCGTCCAGGAAGGCCTCGAGCAGGAAGTGCCGCTGCCGTTGATCTACACCGCGCTTGGCGAACGGTTCAGCTCTCGAGCCGACGACGGTCGCTTCTCGCGGCGGCTGGCAAACCGACTCCGGTACGGCTTTGGCCGCCACGAGGTCCCGCGTCGGGAGTAACAAGCCCCAGTCACACACGGCAGAGAACGACGAGTGTGTGAACAGATCATACAAGACCAACCCAACAGTTGGACGTGGTTCTAACCCGAATCTGGGTTCTGGGCCCACGTTCGGTGCGGTTGTCACTCAGTTGGACTGTAATTCTGTTTGCAGATGCCCCCTCGGAATATTGGGTTATTTTCTTTATTCCCGGCCTCGACAACACCATTGATGCACTCTCATCACTCGACGACAGTGACGGCTGTAGACGAGCAGCGGCCGAGCATGGCGCTCGTTTCTCTCGTTGCAGCGGTAACCAATACCGATCCAGTCGATCTCGAGCCACTCTACAACGCGATTGATCCCGAAGCCCTCGACTCGCTCTGTACACCCGACGCCAGTTTTTCTTCCATCGAGTTCGAGTATGTGGGACACACTGTCGTCGTCGAACCGGTCGACAGTGGCGTCGAACTCTCACTCGAGCCGGTCACGATCAGTGCCGAGAACACTCACGGAATCGCTGACTCCGAGCCATCGGCGTGACATCCTCCTCGCGATAACCGGCCAAGGCTTCCCGTACTGCAGTTGGGACGCTTGCTGGTCTACGACACGACTTGTTCTCTCGCACGAAACGGAACCGATCCGACGGGTGTCGCTGACCGACTCACAGATCGCTTCTTGGATGGAATCGACCGCGCGGGCCACGAGGGGCCACGAGCGACGACGGAACCGACACATCGTGACCGCCACGGGTTCGACGAGCTTGTCGCGCCGCAGCGACGGTGCAGCGAGTGACGTGTACCGTGAAAACCACAACCGTGTTGGCGCTGCTCTCGTGAGTAGGACTCGATGACGGATGCGCCGGAAAGACGGACGACGCTGTGGGTGATTCTGGCGTCGGCAACGCTGACGGTGATGGCCGGGGCGATCCTCGGGCCGATCGTACCGGCGATCCAGTCGGGCCTCGGGGTGTCGGAGTCAAACGCCGGCCTCATCATCACGACCCACGGCGCGCTAATCGTTCTCGTCAGTCCGATCGCGGGAGCGCTCATCGATCGCGTCGGTCCTCGCCGTCCGTTTATTTTCGGTCTGCTGTTGTACGCGGCCGGCGGCGGGGCTGGACTCGTCGTCGACTCGTTCGGGCCGTTGCTTGCCTCGAGAGCGGTATTGGGCGTTGGCGTCGCATTCGTCTACACCGGGATCACGGTGCTCATCTACCAACTCTACGAGGGCCAGCGGATGGAGCGGGCACTGGGGTTGCGAAGCAGCGCCAACAGCGTCGGCGCGGTGATCTGGCCGCTGGTCGGTGGTGCGCTCGGCACCCTCTCGTGGCAGGCACCCTTCGGCGTCTATCTGGTCGCGCTCCCGCTCGGGCTCCTCGCGGTTGCGACCATCCCCGAGACGGGAATCCGCGGAGCCAGCAGCCGAACGGACGCGAAAAGCGGCCTTGCCGGGGTTCTTGCCGTCTTTCGACGCCGACCCGGGCTCCTGTCGGTGTACCTGCTGTACTTCGGGGCGAACGTCTTGCTCTACAGCATCGTCATCTTCTACCCCCAACTGCTTGCGGGGCTGGGGATCACTTCCTCGCTGTCGATCAGCCTCTATCTTGCCGCCAACGGACTCGCCGGCGGCGTCTCGGCGGCAGTCTACGACCGCCTTATCGAACGAACGAGTCGCCACGCGCTCGTCGCGGCGGCGCTTGGCCTTTGGCTCGTCTCGTTCGCGGGTGCAACCGTCGCGGGGTCGGCGCTGACGGCCGTCCCGTCAGTGGTTGCGTTCGGGCTTGGGCTCGGGCTGGTCTTCCCATCGGCCTTTGCCTGGATCGAAGCGCTCGCGCCCGCCGGTCGGCAGGGGCAGTTCAGCTCGTATCTCGCGTCGGCGGGCTATACGGGCCAGTTTCTCTCCCCGGTGTTGTTCGGCCCGCTGGTCCCGCTGTTCGGCGTTCGCGGGGTATTCGGCGCAGCGGCGACGGCGGCCATGCTCGGAATCGTCGCGCTTGCGGTCGTGCGCGGGCGCTGAGGCTTACACGACTTCCCGAAGCGCCCAGACGTCCTCGGTCGGCTCGAGGCGATGTGGCTCTGCCCCTCGAGCAGTCAGAATCCCAGCGTGGTACAGCATCGCCTTCAGCTGGAAGACCGTCGGCGAGTGATAGACGGTGCCGTCCTCGAGCGCTGAGCGCTGAAGGTCGCCGTCTTCGGTCAGGACTCGTCGTCGAACCGCCTCGTCGCCGCGGACGAACAGTTCGACGGTAAAAGTCGGATGGAGTTCGTGCATGTGGACGACCAGATCGACGAGCGACGGTTCCGGGCTCCAGTCATCGTGCATGGTCTGGAGTTCCGTCACGAGCAGTTCCGTCGCCGGATACTCGAACAGGACGCGGCGAGCCAGTCGCCCCCACGCTGGCGCGACGTCGACGAACCGTTTCGACGACCGGTACCAGTTTTCGAACTCGGCGAGTGCTGCTTCGACGGAGCCGTACTGTGCCGTCGCAAATCGAACGACCTCCTGCCCAAGTGACGTTAACTCCGAGGCGGGGCCGGGCTCGATCAATCCAAGGAACGCAGCGCCGCGTCTGGCATCGTCGGCCGCACCAACGACCTTGTACGCCGAAAGCAGCGTTTCGGTGTCCCCATCTGCGTACTGTGCGAGCGGATAGCCCAGATAGTTCTTCGGATGGTTCAGGCCGAACGAGGCGTCGGTGACACCCTGTGCACCAGCCTGAAATCGCAGCGCCGTCGCCTCGCTCGAGGTCCGATTGCCGACGACTCGGGGGACCTCGAGGATGTCGACCGTCCCCGACTCGGCGACGCCGAGGACGCCGACGTTCAACTCCCGCGCGAGCGTGCGGTCGGTTTCCGAGATCGCGGTCGCCGGCGCGGCGAGATACGCCGCGTTCGCCTCGTGGAGTCGGTCGTAGGCTTGGACGATTCCGCGTTGGGTGTCGACGCCGCCGCTCGTCTCCCCTTTCGCCTCGATGGCGATCAGCGGCGGCTCGTCACCGAGTCGGTCGACGGCCAGCAGGTCGGACTCGAGCGTGCGTACGCCGACGAGATCCGGGTAGCCGCCGCCGATCCGGACGTGATTGAACGGGGCGAGACAGTCTCGAACGTCCGGATCGACGGGGTGGCCGGGGAGCCACTCGGCTTGAGAGAACTGCGTGTCGGCGACCACGTACGCGGGCGAGTCGTCGTCGGTCTGACTCGGAAAGAGCCGTCGCTTGGTGTGGGCCAGCACCTGTGGTTCCGACAGCGGCCGTGCCGCGCTGCTCATGTCTCTCGATTCGGGACAACGATCAAGAATGTTCTGGCAGCCTGCTGGATCGGGCCGGACGCCACCGTTTGAGTGGACTCGGCTCGAGGACCGGCTCAGTCCGTCGGCTCGGTCGGTGCCGCCTCCGCCCCGCTCGAGTCATCGAGCAGGGCAACCGCGATTCGGCCAGCGACGTACGCAAAGGCGTTCGAAAGATGGAAGAACGCGAGTCCGAGAACAGCACCGAGCACCACTGCGAGGGCTGCTTCCGGGAGCGTGTCGATCGTCCAGGTGATCGGCTCGTCGTTGATCCTGAACAGCTCTTCCGTGTGTGGATATCGGAACGGGACGGTGAGAAACGAGAGCGCGGTGACGAACACGACGAGCAATACGATCGCGACGAACCCGAACCAGAACTTCACCATGAGAAAGCCCAGTCCGCGCCAGGTCGAGGGAGCGTCGAAATATCGTCTCACCGTCGCCAGCAGTCCGGCCGACGAGGACCGAACGTCGTCAGTCGTCTCGAGAGTGACCGACAGCAACGCGTTTGCGAGCCATCGTTCGAACCGCGCAAGCAGTCGCGAGCCGATGACGGTACCGAGCAACAGCAGGATGCCGATGCCGAGCGCAGAGAGGATGGTTCCGAACCCGAAGCCGACGAGAAACACCACCGAGTACACCATTCCGAGTGGAAACGCCACAGCCAGATAGCAGAGGTTTTTGTACGTCTGTCGCTTGGCGACGACGCCAACGAGACTGGCGACTGAATAGCTACGCTCGCGGCTTGAACGAGCTGCAGATGGCATTTCGACTGAATATTCTCGCGCACAAATAAAGAGGGTCACATCCAGTTACAGGATCAGAAACAGCGTGATGAGTCACGCCCGACGACGGTTGCGGTCTGGTGACCACACGAGCCGAGCGCTCGAGCGGATTGCTGACACGTCGGCCTCCCCACTCCGAGCATTGCCTCGAGGTTGAGGACAGGCGTTTGTGCCTCGAGTCCGTTCACTCGCGTATGATCGAACCGACGCTTGTCTACGACGACGACTGCGGGTTCTGTACGTGGTGGGCGGACTACGTCGATCGACACGGCGAACTGCGTATCGTCGGCTTCAGCGACCTGTCGGCGGAACCCGAGCTTCGCGAGCGGCTGCCGACTCACTACGAGCAGTGTTCGCATCTCGTAACCGACGACGCGGTCTACTCCTGTGGGGCGTCGATCGAGGAGGCACTCCGTCGGACGACCACCAACAGCACCGTTCGCGATGTCATCGAGTTCGGCCGTCACTTCGAGGAGTACGAACGCGTCCGCGAGTGGGCTTACCGGGAGGTGGCAGACAACCGCGAGACGTGGGGCCAACTCGTCTCGAAGACGCCGCCGGCGAGGCGAGAGTCGGACGGCAGCGGGAGCCGCTGAGACCTATATGCGACCCAGCCGCCCTATCGCACGCCTGCTCTGGCCTGTTAGCCACTGCCGTACTCGTCGAGCCACGACTGTACCGTCCCCTGCAGGGCACCGGTAGTACTCCCTATATTCAGGATTTGGTAGCCCGCTTCGGCCTTCTCGTTGACGTCGTCCATTCCGAAGCCGAGCCCGCCGAGCGGGACGTCGGCCTCGAGCGCTGCCTCTCGAATCCGGTCAACGTGTTGCTCGACGTCCTCGTGGGTCGGCTCCCCAGGATGGCCCGTTGACACAGCGAGATCGAGCGGACCGGCGAAGACGAAGCCCAGTTCGGGCACTGCGAGGATGTCGTCGATGTTGTCGACCGCCGTCGGATTCTCGATCGTCACGCCGAGGACGATTTCGTCGTCTTCGGTGCCGGCGTAGTCGTCGGCCGTCCCCCAGCGGCTCGCACGGGGGCTTGCAAAGCCGCGTCTTCCGGGGTCGCCGTCGTACTCGAACCGGGAGGCCTCGAGCGCCTGCCGGACTTCGTCGGCCGTCTCGATCCGCGAGACGAACAGCGAGCGGACGCCGGCGTCGAGCGCTTTTCGGATCATTCCCGGATCGGGTTCGGGCAGGCGAACGAGCAGTTCCGTCTCGGTTACGTCCGCGGCCCGAAGCAGGGCCTCGAGTCGGTCGCCGTCCCACGGACTCGGGCCGGCGTGCTCGAGGTCGATCCAGACGAAATCCAGCCCGAGCTCGCCGTAGAACTCGACGAGCGTTGGATTGTACGTGTTCTCGAGGATGCCGAGAGCGACGGCGTCGTCCTCGAGGGGTTGTCGAAGCCGGTTGCTGCGGGGAGTGGTCGGCATAGGCGACGGACCAGCAGAACGTCAATAAAGCTTCGCGGTGAGTCAGCACCGTCGGCTAGTTAGTCCGCTCGTCGGTTCGCCAGCCTCGAGTGGGACATCTCGGCGACTGCGGGCACTTACCGGCGCTCGTATCGAAGCATAGCCCCGGCGAGCACAACGACGAGTGCACCGGCCGACAGCATGACCAGCCCGGGGATGAACGACCCCGTCACGTCGTGAAAGACGCCGATCAGCATCGGGCCAAAGAAGCCGCCGATCTCGCCGACGGCGAAAATGAAGCCGACCGCCGTCCCGGTCAACCGCGCCCCGATCCCCTCGAGTGCCGGCGGAATCGCCCGGACGAGCGGTGAGACGCCGCCGATCCCGAACCCGGCGAAGACGATTCCGACAGCAACGGCCCCGCCTACTCCACCCATGATCATCCCGACAACGCCGAGAAACGCGATGCTGCCACAGCTCATCAGCGCGAGTCGCCGAGCAGTGAACCGATCGGCCAGTGTGGGCACGACCAACACGCCGACGACGTAGGCACCGATCAGCAGGCTCGTGGCCTGCCCGGCCACGGCAGCCGAGAACCCGCGTGACTCGAGCACTGTCGGCAACCACCCTTGCAGGCCGTGGTGCAACAGCAGGTACATCGTCCCGATGACGACGACCAGCCGGAGCTCACGGTGGGAAAGCACCAGCCGCAGGTCGTCGACGACCGACTCGAGGGAAAACGAGTCGGTGGCAGCCATTCGGCCGTCGATGTCGACGCGCCACGTAACAAGCAGCCAGCAGAGGCCGTAGCCGACGGCGACGACGCCACTCCAAAAGAACAGCGGTCGCCAGCCGCCGAGCCACGGCCCCAGCACCGGGCGTCCGACCGCGAAGACGAGCGCAGAGCCCGCTGAAGCCCCGATGAGATAGATCGCCGACGGGCGACCGGTCGCCTCGGGCGGGAACAACACGCCGACCAACTTCGGGAGGCCGAACGTAATGGCGGTCGCGCCGACACCAAGCAGGAGCGTCGCGGCAAGCAGCGACGGAAAGTCGCCGGCCGTGCTTCGAACGATCTGTGCGACGCCGTATATCAACACCCCGGCAGCGAGGCTTCGACCGGGTCCGACTCGGTCGACGGCGAGCCCGGAAAACAGCGCAAGCGGGATGTACGTCAGCGGCACGGCTCCGGCAAGCACACCAGCCTGTGTACTCGAGAGGTCGAGATCCGCAATAATCGTCGAGAGAAACGCCGGCAGCGAGAACCAGACGAACATGAGGCAGGTGTAGCTCCCCGCGGCGAGGACGACGAGAGCGTACGCCTGTCGGTGACCACCGGTACCATGACCCATGCAGCGGAGTGTGTGCTGGCACACCGAGTAGGTTGCTATATGGGTCGATACGACCGGATAGCACACCGATCGCGTGTCGGCGTGTGAGCGGACATGCAGTGACCGCCAGTGGCGATCATCACTGCACCCACGTGGGAATTATGTCGGTCGTAGCCGTAGGTGGTGTATCCGGCGGAAGTGACAACCCGTGACATGCACCAACTGCGGCGCGACGGCGTACCCAGTCGAACGCTATCACGTCCATCTGTCCACAGGCCAAGTCGTCGAGTTTTCGCTCTGTGAAGGATGTCGTCATAAGTTCGTCACTGCAGAGTGGGTCGAGGCTGTGGTTTAACATAGGTGAACCACGCCAGCACACAGTGCTATGGGGAGTACATCGACCGAAGGAACGAGCGCGGAGGGACACCTTGTTGACGGGCGTCCGCTCCCGGAGTTCGTCGACTGGCTGTTCGGGGCCATCATCGCGCTGAGCGGATTGCTCCTGGTCGTCGGCGGAAGCGTGCTCGTGTTCCTCGTCGACAGAGCGCTTCTCGCGGAGGGGATCGAAGAGGAAAGTATCACGGTCACTGTCGGCACAACCGAACTCACCGACGCCGAGTCGCTGACGGTCGCCGACGCTGTCGTCTCGTGGCTGGGACCGGGACTGCTCCTGACCGGCGGCGGGCTGGTTCTGTTCGCGATCGGATACGTCATCCTGAGACACCGCGCTCACCGTCGAGCCCGGACAGGCGAGTCCGTCACCTCGTTTGGCACGGTTGCCGTTCTCGGTGCCGTGACCACTGTCGTTCTCTCGTTCGTTCCCGTCTCGCCCGCGTTTGGCGGCGCACTTGCAGGCTACCTCGAGCGGGGCGAGTCTGATCGGACGGTCAGCGTCGGAGCGCTCGCAGGGCTCTTGCCCATGCTCCCACTCCTGCTGATTCTCCTGTTCGTGTTTGGCGGTCTACTGTCCGGACTACTCGCCATCGGGCAGGCCGGAAACGCGGTCGTCATCGGAGCCACACTACTCTTTTCGGGACTGCTCATCGCAACCGTCGGTGCCGGCCTCGGCGCTCTCGGCGGGTACGTCGGTGGTCGGCTCGCAGAACGTCGAGGAGAGGCCAGCTGACTCCCCCGCGGTTCGCCTCCCGTCACACATTCACGATGCGTTCCGCCGACGATCACACGGAGACGACGTCGCCGAGTTCGGGTGCACTCGCGTCGAATCCATCGCCTCGCAACTCCTCGGCGAACGCCCCACAGCGATCGCCGTGGTTGATCAAGACCGAACTGTCGCGGTAGGATGCAAGGAACTCGAGGAGGCCGTCTCGGTCCGCGTGGGCAGAAAAATCGTACTGCTCGACCTGCGCGCTGACGGGCATCACTCGGCCGTCGATCTCGGCGCTGCCGGTCTCGAGCAGATCACGGCCGGGCGTCCCCTCAACCTGATACCCCGTCATGGTGATCTTGTTCGCCGGATTTCGCCGGATTTCGGGGATGTAGGTCATCGCCGGCCCGCCCGAGAGCATCCCGCTGGTGGTGATGATCACGGCTTTCTGGTCGACGATCCGCTTGCGCTGGCCGTCCCGGCCGGTGACGAATCGGGCGTGTGAGATCGCCCGTCGAAACGCCTCCCCATCGCGGACGTAGCTGGGATACTGGCGCAACATCTCGGTGACCTGTGTCCCCATCCCATCGACGTAACACGGGATGTCGTGGGCCGCACAGACGAGCATTAGTTCCTGTGTTCGGCCGATCGCGAACGCCGGGACGACGACCGTGCCACCATCCCACAGTGTCGTCTCGACGCTTTCGACGAAGCGCTCTTCGACGGTGGCTCGAGGCTCGTGGTCGACGTCGGAGTACGTACTCTCACAGAGGACGATATCGGCGTCCGGACGCGCCGTCGTCCCTTCGACCAGTCGCTGTCCGACCACAGGATCGGCGTGTCTGTTTGCCTCGCTCGAGGCAGCGTCGATGTGGAAATCGCCCGTATAGAGCAGCCGCGTCTCCCCGTCGTCGACGAGCACGTGAGCGCTGCCCGGAATGTGGCCAGCGTTGTAGAACGTGATCTCGTGGCCGGCGGCCTCGAACGGCGCTCGATAACCGTGGGTCTCCGAGACCTGCGTGACGCGTTTGAGATCGGGCTCGGTAAACGGACAGTTGTACGAGCCGCCGTGCAGTTTCAGCGTGTCTCGAGCGAGCGTGCGCGCGAGTTCGGCCGTTGGCGGGGTCCAGTGGATCGGCGGCCGTTCATCACCCGAGAGGAGGGTCGGAATCGTCCCGACGTGGTCGAGATGGCCGTGTGAGACGACGACCGCCTCGGGGTCGGGCGTCTCGAGGGGAAACTGGGGCGGGTTGGCGGTCAGCATCCCGAAATCGAGCAACAGCGCGTCGTTGACGAGAATCGCGCTGCGCCCGACCTCGCGAGCGCCACCGAGAAATCGGATATCCATTACCGTCGCTGGGTTCTCGAGCCGTTTTCATCCATCGCTTCCGTTCGTTTGCCCGTCGAACGCAGACACAGATGTCCGATGACATCCAGTCACCGAAAAGGAATAGGGGGGGCTACGTCAAACGGACACATAGATGAGCGCCACACTGGACGAGCGGGACATCAAGATCATCTTCGCAATCGCAGAACAGGAGACCGACAACACGGAAGTCATCCACGAACAGACCGGCATTCCGAAATCAACAGTGCACTACCGGCTGCAGAGTCTCAAAGAAGACGGTGTCATCACCAACGAACTGTACGAACTCGACCTCGAAAAGGTCGGCCTCGGGATCACGATCATCTCCGAAATCTGGGCTGAGTTCGGCGAGGGGTATCACGAGCGGGTCGGCGAACAGCTCGCCGATATCGAGGGTGTCAATCAGGTCTATTTCACGATGGGTGATACGGACTTCGTCGTCATCGGGCGGCTCACCTCGCGGGACATGGTCGAAGAGCTCGTCGACGACTACGAGTCGATCGACGAGATCCGCCGGACGAGCTCGAAGTTCGTCATCTCGACGATCAAGACGAACACGGGGATCGGCACGCTGCGCGATTACAGTCAGGAGTCGCTGCTCGCCTCTCACGAGCTGTCCAGCGGCGAATAACGAAAAACGGGGAGCGACCTACTCGTAGGCGGCGATCCCGGTCAGATCCTCACCGAGAATTAGCGTGTGGATGTCGTGGGTGCCTTCGTAGGTGTAGACCGTTTCCATGTTCGACAGGTGACGCATTGGCGAGTAATCAGTCGTGATGCCGTTGCCGCCGAGCATCTCCCGGGCGACTTTCGACTGCTCGCGGGCCATGCGGACGTTGTTTCGTTTGGCCATCGAAACGTGCTGTGGACGCAGGTCGCTGCGCTCTTTGAGCTCCGTCAAGCGATAGACGAGCAGCTGTGCAAGCGAGATCTGGGTTGCCATCTCAGCGAGTTTCTCCTGTTGGAGCTGGAAGCGACCGATCGGGCCGCCGAACTGCTCGCGGTCCGTCGCATACTGACGGGCCGTCTCGAAACAGTCTCGAGCCGCGCCAACGGCGCCCCAGGCGATGCCAAAGCGTGCCTGCGTGAGACAGGACAGCGGCCCCTTCATGCCGGAGACGCCGGGCAGCACGTTCTCCTCGGGGACGTGAACGTCGTTGAGCCCGATCTCTCCCGTGATCGAGGCGCGAAGCGAGAGCTTTTCGGTGATTTTGTTCGTGCTGACGCCGTCGCGGTCGGTCTCGACGAGGAAGCCACGAACGGGCGTGTCGTCGCTCGAGCGATCACGCGCCCAGACGATCGCGACGTCGGCAATCGGGGAGTTCGTGATCCACGTCTTCGAGCCGTTCAGCACGTAGCCGTCGGCGTCGCGTTCGGCGTACGTCTCCATCGCCGTCGGGTTCGAGCCGTGTTCGGGCTCTGTCAGACCGAAACAGCCCACTGCGTCGCCGGCCCCGAGTTTCGGGAGCCACTCTTCTTTCTGTTCCTCGCTGCCGTAGGCGTGGATCGGATACATGACGAGTGCGCCCTGGACTGAGGCCATCGAGCGCAGACCAGAGTCACAGGCCTCGAGTTCCTGCATCAACAGCCCGTAGGCCGTCTCGGAGACGTTCGGCGAGCCGTATCCCTCGAGGTTGGGAGCGTAAAAGCCCATCTCGCCCATCTCGGGAATCAGCTCTTTTGGGAACGTCCCGTTTTCGAAGTGCTCGCCGATATCCGGGCGAACCTGTTCGTCGACGAACTCGCGTGCCGTATCGCGGATCAGTCGTTCCTCGTCGGTGATGTCTTCCTCGAGGCCGAGATAGTCGAGCATCAGTGTGCCTCCGTGGTCACTGCACGAACGGCCTCGCCGAGGACGTCCATGCCGAACGCGGCCTGTTCGTGGGTGAGCACGAGCGGCGGGATGAGCCGCAGTACGTTCCCGTGTCGGCCGGCGCTCCAGACGAGCACGCCGTTCTCGTAGCAATGGGTCTGGATCGCTTTGACGATGTCGGCGTCTGGGTTGCCGTCGGCGTCTTCGAACTCGACACCGACGAACAGCCCTTTCCCGCGCACGTCGACGATCTCCGGGGTCGTCTCCGCGACTTCGCTGATCCGATCTCGGAGGTAGCTGCCGAGTTCCGTCGCGTGTGCGAGCAGGTTGTGGGATTCGATGTACTCGATCGCACGGAGGCCGCCGACCATCGCGGGCGCGTTGCCGCGGAACGTGCCGACGTGGCCACCTGGACCCCAGGTGTCGAACTTCTCGTGGTAGAGCATCGCCCCGATCGGGAGGCCGGTGCCGCCGAGCGCTTTCGCCATCGTGATCGCGTCCGGCGTCACGTCGAAATGGTCCGTGGCGAACCACTCGCCGGTTCGGCCCAGTCCGGTCTGGATCTCGTCGACGATCAACATCGCGTCGTTGTCGTCTGCGATGTCACGAAGCCCCTGCAGGAAGCCCTTCGGCGGGACGATGACGCCGCCCTCGCCCTGAATCGGTTCGACCCAGATGCCAGCCGGCGTCTCGTGGCCGCCGTAAGGTGCCTCGAACTTCCGTTTGACGGCGTCGAGTGCGCGGGCACAGCCGGCGTCCATGCAGCAGTCGTCGGCCGGACAGAGTGCGCCAGCGTCGCCGGTGTCGGGATCCTGGGCGGGGTAGGGGTAGGGCACGTGGACGGTGTCCGCAAGCAGCGGCGCATAGCCTTTCTTGTACTTTTTGCCCGCAGTGAGGCTAAGCGCACCGGCAGTCGTGCCGTGGTAGGAGCCTTCGAAGGCAAGCAGGCCGTGTCGACCTGTGTTGTGTTTGGCGAGTTTGATCGAGCCTTCGATCGCGTCGCTCCCGCTCGGGCCGCCGAAGACGACGTTACTCGAACCAGCCAGTCCGCCGGGGGCGATCTCTCGAAGCTTATCGATGAGGTCGATTCGCGCTTCAGTCGGGAAGTCGATCGTGTGCGCAACCGACTCGAGTTGTTCTTGTGTCCCCTCGAGGACGTACGGATTCGAGTGGCCGACGTTCAGCACGCCGATCCCGGCGAAGAAGTCGAGGAACGTGTTGCCGTCGACGTCACGAACCGTTGCCCCGCGTGCCTCCTCGAGTGCGATTGGAATTCGTTTCGGATACGCAACGGCGCTACTGTCGACTTCCTGTTGACGCTCAAGGAGTTTCTGTGAGTTCGGTCCTGGAATCTCATCAACGGATGGTTCCATCGCGAAATGAAGGTCTTCGATTGACGGGCCTACTGCCATAGTATACTATTTCCATCATCGCATATATATTTGATGCGAAATCTCACATGGATTGCGTTAGACAGCAATAATCTAAGAAGTACTATCGGTATTGGATTTCATCCAACATTGTCGCGCTGGACAGTAGGTGGACGCTGTGAGATCGGCGCATTCTGTTGGACAGTGGTCGGGGACAGTTGGTCAGTGAAACAGTCAAGTAACCAATAATACGGCCGGTTCGTGCGTCCAATTAGTGACAACTTCACACATGGATTAGTTTAACGTTTGTCTATGAAGGATGAATTTTATAGGATGTTTCCAAAATCACTGGCTCTCCCACAACAGAATGGCCCGATATTGGATTTGAACCATGATATAGTACAATATTTGCTCGTAATACAATATCTACGAAAGATACATTAGGTGTCGTATTTATGGCCCATACGGTAACGAAACTCAGGCACGATACTCATGTCAGATACAACACAAAGTGGCTTAGAAAAGGCGTTGGGTACCAAGGAGATGTTGATTTTGTCGTTTGGGGCAATGATCGGCTGGGGGTGGATTATCCTCGCCGGAGATTGGATCAACGAAGGAGGTCCAATGGGTGCGATTGCCGCGTTCATTGCAGGGGGGATTGTCGTCAGTATCGTCGCAATTATCTACAGTGAACTGGCTTCGTCGATGCCGTTAGTCGGCGGCGAGCACGTGTACAGTCTTCGTGCGCTGGGCCCGATCGGTTCGTTCGTCTGTACCTGGGCGATCATTTTTGGATACGTCACTGTCGCTGCCTTCGAGGCGGTTGCGCTTCCGTCCGCAATGGCGTTTATCATTCCAGGATTCAATGCGATCCCGCTCTGGGAAGTCGCTGGAGAGCCGGTTTACGGCACCTGGGTCCTCGTTGGCGTTCTGGGAACGATCGGCGTCACATATTTGAACTACATCGGCATTCGAATCGCCGCGCAGTTCCAGATCATCATGACTGTCGTCATCGCGTTCGCCGGCGTCGTGTTGATCTCCGGCGCGATCACTAGCGGGCAGCCATCACCAGACCCCTCCTTCGGGGCCGGAACGGCCGGTATCTTTGCCGTCGTGTTGATGACTCCGTTCATGTTCGTCGGGTTCGACGTTATCCCACAGTCAGCAGAGGAAGCTGACATTCCAGCCCGGACACTGGGGCTTTTGATCTTGCTGTCGGTTGGACTGGCATCGATGTTCTACATGGCCGTCATCTGGGGCTCGAGCCGCGCACTTTCGGGTGCAGCGCTCGTCGACAGCCCACTGCCAGCAGCAGAGGCAATGGAGGTCCTGTTCAGCAGCACGGCTGCGGGTCAGCTGATGGCACTCGCAGGTGTTGCGGGGATTATGACCAGCTGGAACGCGTTTATCATCGGCGGCAGTCGCGCACTCTTCGCACTCGCTCAGTCGGGGATGCTGCCGAAATCACTCGCGAAGGTCCACCCAGAGTACAACACGCCGAGCAACGCGATCTTGCTGATCGGAGGTCTCTCCGTGCTCGCCCCGTTCTTCGGCGAACAGATGCTCGGCTGGATCGTCAACGCCGGCGGACTCGGCATCGTCGTCGCCTGGTTCCTCGTCGTCGTCTCCTTCCTGGTTTTGCGCTACCGCGAACCCGAGATGGACCGCCCATACAAGGTTCCGGGCGGCTCGGTTGTCGGCATCGTCGCGTTCGTTCTGACCGCGATCTTCATCTCGCTCTATCTGCCAGGCGGCCAATCCGCACTGCTCTGGCCCTACGAGTGGCTGATCGTTCTCGGCTGGTGTGTCCTCGGTGTCGTCCTCTATGCCTTTTCGGGCGATGAGCCGGTCGAGACATCCGAAGAAGTGGTGAACAGAGTCAACACGTTCAACGACGACTGATACGGACTGCGGTCTCAATTTCCGTCATCCACCGACCCCGTCGCTAGGGATCGGGACAGTAGACCGTATGAACTGCTCGAGTGGGACGCCACCGTCCCCCGAAATTCAACTGTTTTGAAATGGTAGTCGTGTTGCTTGTTCGAGGCGGACAAGCGGTGGCAGTGTGTCGCCGGGCGGCCACTCCGACTCCGAAGAGACCTCGCCCGCCGCAAGCGACTCGAGGGCCGACCGTGCGTGCTCGAGAGCGTTTCGAACGGAGGGAGAACAGCGTTCGATGGAGCTCTGTTCGCCCACGACTCGTCGGGACTGGCCATCGAACAGGACGCCAACGGCAGTCGCTCGAGGCGCAGGGTCGGCGCTCGTAACCGCCGACTGGGACGCGAGTGCAGTCACCAATTCGTGTCCATAGCGTCGCAGCGTCTCGCGTGTTTCGGTCGATCCACCGACAGCTGTCACGCCGAGTGCGCCGGCCAGACCGGCAAGCGTCGCCTCTACGGGGACCCGGTCGTCGGCTGTCTCGTCCGTGCTGGAAGCTGGGACTGTCTGCTGAGCCAGCGCCGTCGACCCCTGGATCACGAGCTCGAGCAACTCGAGGAGTTGGGCATCGGAAACCGGTGTCTCGGCAACCGTTACGTAGGCGCTGGCGTGCAGATGATCGCTCGCGAGCAGCGCTGTGTCCCGATCGATCGATTGCCCCTCGAGCCAGTCGGCGACGGGATCGGTTTCGGCGGTCGTTCGGTCACTGCCAGCTAGCGCCAGCCGAAGCCGAACATATCCCTCGAGCAGCCTGACTGCACCACAGACCGGCTCGAGGACACACTCGAGAGTATCCGGGTCCAGTCCCTGTCCATGGTCGACGTCGTCGGAGGCGAACTCACCGGCGACGGTACACAGTGCGACCGGGAGCGACTGGTCGGGTGGTGATAGTGCGTCGTCGACGACCGCGTCGACTGGCGGTGCCAGTCCGGCGTTCTGATCGGCAATGCTCGAGCGGGCGATGCGTCGTCTTAGTTCACTCATTCGTCCGTGTCACGGGGTTCGGCATCGTCAGTTGCGGTCTCGACCGGTGACTTCTCATCGTTTCGCAGTCGTTCATCACGTGGGAACGCGAAACTCGCTTCAGCTGGCAACTCGGCGTCCGGGTCAAGCACGTCTGCGAGAATGTGGTCGACCACGCCCGTGCTGATCGTCTCGAGATACTCGTTTCTGTCGAGCGTAACCTGGCGGATCCGTGCGCCGTCGAACGCCGCAAGCAGGAGTGTCGCGATGGCGTCCGGGTCGTGGTCGCAAAAGACACCCTCCTCGATTCCGTCCTCGAGGATCTCCACGAGGGCATGGCGAAGGTGGGCGTCACTCTCTCGGAGTCTCTCACGGAATACGTCGTTGTAGGGTGCCTGTGCCCGAAGTTCGAGCAACGCGGTGTGAAACGCCCGCTCGTCGTCGTCCGGTGCAGAGAGAAACCAGTCGATAAACGCAACGAGTCGCTCGAGTGCCGGTTGGTCGCGAGTTTTGGCGACGCGCGATTCGAACCCCTCGATCAGGTACTCGATGAGTTCGGCGACGAGCGCTTCTCTGGAGTCGTAGTGATAGAACAGCGCGGACTTGCTTCGGTCGGTCCGATCGGCGATCGACTGGGCTGTGAGGTCGCTATACCCTTTCTCGCAGAGCGCTTCATAGGTGGCGGTCATGATCGCATCGCGGACGTCGGGATCGGTCACTGACTGATTAGTCAGTCAGCGCCGGAAAAGCTGTTTCGGTCTCAGACGGACTGCTGTCCCGATCATCGGCGTGGCCGCAGGGACGAGTCGCGCTCGCGTCGGACCTGACGGGCAACGGTTTGTCTCAGTCGTGGTCCCGGTACTGTCGAATCCCGAACTGCCCGTAGCCACCATAGGCGAGTTCGAGCGAGCCGATCCACCAGTTCCACCGCTCCGGCGGGGTACCGTCGGGTGCATCCGACAGCTCCTCGATGACGGCGTCGGTCGTCAGTGTCGCACCGACGTCAGCCTGATACTGGCCGGAGTCTGCGAGGTCGACGGCCTGGCGAACGACGACACGAGACTCTCCCGTCGTCCCGCCAAACTCCTCACACAGACGACTCTCGAGTCGTTCGGGATCGATGAACACGAGTGGGCGTAGGCGGGCAACGCACTTGACTGTTCGAGCCCCGAACACCGTCAACGGCCGGGACCGAAGCCGATCACAGCAGACAGTTGTAGGTCGTATCGATGTTCTTTTGAGCAACGGCCGTCTTCCGTCGAACATGGCAAGTTTCACTGTCGTCGTCGGCGATCCCGATTCCGGGTCGTCCTACCAGCTTGAGGCGGAAGAACAGGACGCAAACCGGTTTATCGGCAAGTCGATCGGCGAGGAAGTCGACGGCGGGGCAGTCGGCCTCGACGGCTACACACTCGAGATCACCGGTGGCTCAGACGAAGCCGGGCGACCACTCAACCCGGAAGTCGCTGGCTCGAACCTGCAGGAAGTGCTGATGAAAGAGCGACAGACGGGCTACAAGCCATCGCGTGACGGCGAGCGTCGCCGCATCACAGTTCGAGGTCGTGAAGTCTCCGACGTCGTCGCACAGATCAACGCCACGGTCGTCGAGTCCGGCAGCACCGACATCGACACGCTTCTTGGCGACGGCGAAGACGCCGACGAATAACTCATAGCCGAATTTTCAGTTCGTCAATGGCAGACCGAATTTCGAGCGACCACCCGTCAGTGCAGACGGTCCGGTCGACGTGTACAGAGACGGCAACCGGTGTCCGTCTCGAGGTACCGGCCGACGATCGCGATGCGTTCACGACCGACGAGGTCGTCCGAGTCGTCCTCGACGGCGACGAGTGTTTCGCACGGGTCGAACGAGCGCTAACCGGTGACGACCTCTCGGTCCCCGGCATCTACGAAACGCCGGACGAGGCCCGTGACCCAACTGGCGCGACGGATCGACTCGTCGACTGGATCGACGGCCACAGCGTCTCGATGGGTGGCTCGGTCCTGATCGACGTCATCGAGCCCGAGTTCCTCTACGGACTTCGCTCTCCTGGAGAGACCGTCTACTACGACGCTCGAGAACCCCCAAGTAGCAGTCTGCAGGATATCGCGTCGGATCTCGAAGAGCAGTGATCCGCCCGCGGGTTCGAGAGGCGACGCCACCGGTAGCAACGGGTGTTCGACCGCCGACAGCGGCCGGCCGTCGGGAACCAGTATAGCGCCTTTTTTCCACCTCGAGCGGAAATACAGGGGTATGACTGACCCACGCGAGGAGTTTCTAGCCGGCGAGCGACCGGACGATGTCGCGTTGTTTCTGGCCGACTCGTACGTCTCCGACGACCGCTTGGCGGAGTTCGGCGAGCCCGTCGATGACGGCGTGTTGATCGTCGTCGACGGCGAGCGCGGCCGGAACGCGTTTCAGGCTGCAACCGGGATGGAGGCGATGCAGTTCGCCAAATCCGCGATGGATCTCGAGGGGATCATCGACGCGGATCTCACTGGCGGCACCTGTCCGGAGACGCCGGGTGACGGCGACCACGAGGTCCAGTTCATCTTCGCTTTCGCCGAAGAACAGAACGAAGACGTCGGCGGCATCTACGCCGAGGGCGATGTGATTCACGCGTACGCGCAGTGTACGTGTGGAACGGCGTACTCGGACCGCTGGAACCCCGCCGACGCGTAAGCGGCGGGTCGAAACAGCGGCGCGGACACTGGTCGGGCGCAAAGACCATTCTTTTGCGACCGGACGGCGTACACTCGAGTCATGAGTTCTTTCGAAACTCCACACGAGACAGGCCGTGGCTTCGGCCTCTCGAGTCGAGAGGTACAGGTGATCGGCGGCGCGACCGGGCTGATGACGATCACCGTCGCGCTGATGTACGTCTTTGCGGCGACACCGCTTGCGGTCGTCAACGACTACCTCTTTGCGTTCCCAATCGTCGGCGTGCTCGTCTACGGGGCGGCGATCATGGGCGGGGAGCTGATCGCCGAGCGCGGGGTCACGAACGGCGACATGGGGGTGGCGTTCATCGGCATGGTCGTCTTGCAACTGGCCTTCGGAATCTTCGGTGCCGGAATTATCTCGTTTGTCCCCCAAGAGACACAGCTGCTGGTGCTTGGCATTACAGCGGTGGTCACCGCACTGCTGACGGCGCTGATTTCGGGCTACATCTACGCACGCTCGACGACGTTCGAACACTGGGGTCGATTCGCGAACTACGCTTTCCTCGGCGGTGTCGGCGTGATCCTCGTCGGCACGTTCGTCCTGCAGGTGCTGTTGCTGGTCGGCTTCGTCCTCATCTTCCTGGGCTTTCTGCTTCGACTGGGCTATGAGATCTGGCAGGTTCGTGATCAGCGCAACGCCTCCGTTGCTCTGCAGACGATCGGCGTCTACATCGCCGTCGCTGGTGTCTTCGTCCACGTCCTCCAGCTCGTGATGCGATACGTCCTCTCTCAGGACTAAGTCGGTGTCGACGTCTCCCCTCGAGCGCTCGAGGGCATAGTAGCCACTGCAAGTCACTGCACCTGATTGCACGACAGCTGTGCGATCAGTGTATAAATCGGTTCAGTTGTTACGACAGTTCGCAGTTCGATTTGGGGTGGTGAGTCAGCTACTCGTCGGCCTGTTCGTCGTCCGCCGCGTCAGCCTCGGCGACGACGTCGCGGAACGCATCGAGGATGACCTGTTTCGTCACCGCGCCGCGGGTCGTCCAGTGGTTGGCGTAATCGAGCATGTCGTCGTAGATGTCGGGTTTACAGCCCGCAGCCTTCGGGTGGCCACCGCCGTTGACTTTGCCCGCGACCTCGTGACACAGCTGAAACTCGTCGGTGCCTCGAATCGAGGCCGAGCCGGCGGGTTTGACGACGACTGAGGCGTCGGCCCCCTGCTCGCGCATCGCTTCGGCGACCTCGTTCTGTGAACAGCGGCCGTAGGTGATCCCCACCGTGTAGCCACCGATTTCGCGGAACTCCGAGCGACCGACCGCCTGTTCGATGAGCGCTTCCTTCTCAACGCGGCGCTCCTCGAGGAACTCACCAACCCACTCGGGCAGGTCGACGCCGTACTCACGGACGACCTCGACGTACTCGGCGGGGTCGGTCCAGTAGGCGTAATCCGCGAGGTCGTCGCTGCGTGGGTCCTCGCGCAGCCAGAGGTCGTGATCACGCGTGACGGTCGCCAACTCCTCATACATCGGCCCGAACTCGTACTCGAGCGAGCGGTAAACGACGTCAGCACTGCACTCTTCGTCGGAGTCGCCAACGACCAACGTTGCCCCGGCGTCGCGCACCGACGCGGCGACGTCGTCGTCCCACTGGTGGTGGTCGTACCACTCGACGCTGGCTCCGGTCTCGAGGGCGGCCTCGAGTTCGTCTTCGACGTACTCGTAGCGATCCGGCGCGAGGTCACAGACGAAGATGTCGATGCCCTCGTCGCCGAACTCGGCGACACGGGCGAGTGCGTCCTCGACGTCGTGGGGGCTTGCGGGGATCAGGGCGACGCTATGTGGTGTCGGTTCGGGTTCCTCGAGTGGCTCGTCGACGTCGCCAGCGATGACGGGGTCGGCGGCGTCGTCGACGGCATCCGCCGCGTCGGTTCGCTCGTCGACGGGGTCGTCATCGTCGTCAGGCTCCGGGACGTTCTGGACGTCGTCGTAGGCCTCCCGAATCAGCGCGACGCAGGCGAGGCCGTCGGCGTCGGGGTCGGCGATGACGGCGACGTCGGCCCCCTCGAGGGCGGCAGCCGTCTGCTCGTCTTCGAGATCGTCTTCGAGGGTATCAGGCAGGAAAAAGCCAGTGCCCGGCAGGACCGACTTTCGGGCGAGCGGCAGATCGCCACTGTCGATAAGTTCGTCGTACATGGTTCGTCCTGCGGGACGGGCGGGGAAGTGACTTCCCCTCTGGCGTGGCGCTACTGGGCTGGCGCGTCGTCGGCCTCGTCTTCAGCCACCGGATCGAGCTGTCGAACGGAGAGAACGGGAACGGGTGAGGTGCGAACGATGCGTTCTGCGACGCTGCCAAGCAGGAGGCGGTTCTCGCCGTGACGGCCACGGGTCCCGGTCGCAACCAGATCGGCATCGATCTCGCGGGCGTACTCACAGATTTCGGCTGCGGGGCGTCCCTCGCGGACGGCAGCCGTAATCTCGACGTCCTCGTCCGCCCGATCCTCGACGGTCGCAAGTGCGGCGTCAGCGGTCGTCTCGAGGGCGGTCCGGAGTTCGTCCCGGAGCTGTTGGGGCGAGGCATCGACCTCGCTGGCATCGACGACCGAGAGCGCATGGATGTCGGCATCGAAACGATCCGCGAGATCGAGTGCAACGTCGACGGCTCGTTTGACGCTCTCGGAGCCATCAGTGGCGACGACAACCGTATCGAACATATGTCGTAGTTACGACTGGGGTGGCTTAAATACCGGCGCCTCTTCGACGCGCCTGGCTTCTGGCGCTGTCGGCGACGCCGTGATCTCGGTACAGCAGGCTGTCTCAGACCTCACTCGAGCCCGGGTGGTTTGACCGGTTCGAGTGCCCGTGACTCGAGATATGTCTCGAGAAACGCGGCTCGGTCGCCGATCTCGGCTGGGCGATGAGAGTCTGAGCCGACGGTGACGGCGACGTCATACTCCCGGAGCAGTTCGAGAAACGAATCGCTCGGGTGGACGATCGCTGCGTCGGCGGTCGCACGTCCGACGTTGATCTCGGGAACCGTCCGCGAGTTGGCCAGTGCTCGGGCGACGCGCTCGTAGTGAGCTGTTGTGGCACGGCCTCGTAACGGTGGGGTCCGTTCGATCAGGTCGAGATGGGCCGCGACGTCGAACAACTCCGACTCGATCAACGAGACGAGCGCTTCGAAATAGTCGTCGACGATCGCATCACGCGTCGTCTCGCTCGATGCCGTGAAATTGCTCGACACCTGCACGTTCTGTCCGTTGATGACGTGGACGCTCCCGATCGTGTACTCGAACTCTGCATCGTCGAGAAACTCACGAATCGCGCGCTCGTCCCGGGGGTCGTAATCCATCTCGACCCCATCGTAGATCTCGAGTGAGACGGTCGTCCGATCACGGAGGGCTTCGATCGCCTGTCGCCGTCGCTCGTAGGTCAGATCCAGATTAAAGCCATAGACGCTGCGGACGGCCGCCGGCCCGCCGCGAGCCGAGATCGTACAGTGGTCAGTCAGCCCAATCCCCTCGAGTCCGGCTGCATCGGCGGCCTGCACCATGCCCTCGAGAAACCCCCCGTCGGAGTAGTTCGTATGCGTATGGAAATCGTGCATACGACGACGACACCGGGCTGACAGTTGGGCGTTTCGCCCGTGAACCCACGTTGACGCCGTATACGGACACCGGTCCGTCAGTGCCGGTGTACCCGCGACGCGTGCGAGGCCACCGGGACAGCAGACAGTTCAGTGGCTATGATCGTGATCGTGGTCGTGGTCGTGGTCGTGATCGTGATCGTGGTCGTGTGAATGACCACTGCCATCGCTGCCGAGGTCGCCGCCCGCGACGAGGGCATCGTGGTCGCCACCCATCATATCCATGTTTTTCAGCGTGTCTCGCTCTTCGAACTCTTCGACGGCGTTCAACAGATCCTGCTGGGTCAGCGTCATCCGGTCCTCGGTCAGGGCCTCGAGGACGGCTTCTCGGAGGACCATCCGGAGGTCACTACCAGTTAGTCCCTGGGTAACCTCGGCGATAAGCTGCGGATCGAACTCTTCGATGTCCATCGTCCGCGTGATGACGCCGAGAATATCTGCCCGCATACCGTGATCGGGCTTGGGGAAGTTGATAATCTCGTCGAAGCGCCGCCAGGCGGCGTCGTCGAGCTGGTCCGGGTGGTTCGTCGCGCCGATGAGCAAGACGTCGTCATCGATCAGCGAGATGTTGTCGATGCTCTTGAGCAGGGTGTTGACGGCGCGTTTGAGCGCGGCGTGTTCGTCGCTGCGACGGGTTTTGGCGACGAAGTCGAACTCGTCGATAAAGAGAATACACGGCGAGAGCCGTTTGGCGACCTCGAACGTTTTGTCGACGTTTTTCGCCGTCTCACCGAGATACTGGCTCGTGATCATCGAGAGCTTGACTTCGACAAACGGCAGATCCATGTCTTGGGCGAGTGCCTGTGCCGTCGACGTCTTGCCGGTCCCCGGTGGGCCGACGAACAGCAGTTTCCCGATCTCGCGCAAGCCAATATTCGCGAGGTAGTCGCGGTGTTCGATCGCTTTGGCGATCTTGTCGAGTTCGTTTTCCTGATCGTCCGTGAGGACGAGCTCGTCCAAGGACATGTCGACCTCTTCCGGCGCGCGGACCTCGACGAGATCGAGCATCTCCTCGTCGTCTTCTTCGTCGAAGTACTCCTCGAGCAGCCCGTCGATCCAGACCCGATCGGCCTGAATCGGGCGGTTTTGCTCTCGAGCTTCCTCGTGGGTAACGTCGAACATGTCGACGAACTCCTCGTGGGTCGTGAAGTGTTTGGCCAGGGTCGGGTTCTCACGCAGTCGATCGTCGTCGACGCGTTCAGCGAACCACTGTTCGGCCATTGCTTCCTGGACGAGGGTAATAGTCCCCGAGAACTCGTCGCGATCGGTAAACATCAGCTCCGAGACGGCCTCCCAGGGTTGGTTGACACCCGTCGCCTCACGGGCAGTACTGTTCGTGGCTGAGAGCGGCCGACTGATGCCGGCGTGTTTGCGACCGTCCCCATCGTCGCTGTCGTTATCGACGCCGCCGGTCCAATATACCCGACGGAACGACGGTGGGAGATCGTTCTCATCCAGTGTCCGATCGTCCGAATACACGCTCGTCGTGAGCAGAAACTCCACGACATCGAGCGCCGCGTCACTCATTCCGTCAACGTATTCACCACACGGTCTTAACATCGTCGTCATACGCAACGCCTGCAAGTGACCCGCACTCACACGCGAGTATTCATCACGGTTATCGAAAGCGCTGGCCGGATGCCGGCTTGAGGAGATTTCAGAGGGGTTGCGGCACAACGGTTTTCGTCCACCGGTGCACACGCATGGGTATGAACGTCCTAGTGGGTCTCGTTGGAAGCGACGAATCGATCAAAACGCTTCGGCGGACGATCGATCGGACTCGCGAGATGGGCGACGATCTCACCGTCGCCATCGTCGACAAACCCGAGGCGAAACGCTCACAGGAGGAGATGAAGATGCAAGCCGAAAAACTCCTCACCGAAGCGAACATCGACGCAGAGATCGTCATCCTCGAGGGCGATCCGGGCAGTTCCCTGGTCGATTATGCCGAACAGGGAGAGTACGATCAGCTCGTGATCGGCGGCGGAACTCTGAGCCCGATGGGGAAGATTCAGCTCGGCCCCATCACCGAGTTCGTCCTGTTGAACGCACCGACGACGGTCAAACTGGTGCGATAACAATGGCTGGAACGCGACCGTACCCCGACGAGCCGGCCGGACCGTTCCCCTCGCCGACCACGGTTCTCGAGGACCGGGAGGGACGCCCCATCGAGATCAGTGCCGAGGCCGACTTCGGGGAGGTACTCGAAGACGTCGTCGAGATGTACGACCAGTTTGATCCCACCGACCGGGCACAGGGGATTCCACCGACGGGCGAATCCCGTATCCGCAACTGGCTCGAGACGATCGCCGACGAGAGCGTCAACGTCGTTGCCCGCCACGGTGAGGACGTCGTCGCACACGCAACGCTTGTCCCCGACACTGATGATCCGGAATCGATCGCCGACAAAGGCGACATCGAGTGGGAACTCGCGATCTTCGTCTTACAGGACTACCAGCGGGCCGGGATCGGGACGAAACTCCTCGAGCATCTGCTCGGGCACGCGAGCGACAGCGGCATCGAACGGGTGTGGTTGACCGTCGAGCGCTGGAACAATCCGGCGATCGCCCTCTACGAACGTGTCGGCTTCGAGTCGACCGGCACCGAAAGCTTCGAACAGGAGATGGCGATCCGACTCGAGTGAACTGAGACGGGAGCTACACCGAGAGAACTGGCTGACTCGCGTACGCGAGCACGTATTCGGCAGCTTTCTCGAGGACCTCTGATGTGGCGGTGTCGGTAACCGGTTCTCTAGGCAAGACGATGAAGTCGGCGTCGATCGCATCGGCAGTGTCGAGCGTGACGTTGCCGGGGTGGCGTGTCTTTCGTGTCTGTGAGAAGCCGTCGTCGACGGCGGTCACGAGTGGCACGTCTGCTGCATCTGCGACAGCCTGTATTTCGTCGAAAAAGCCCTGCGTATCCGTTGCGACGGTCTCTTCATCGACGGTGCCGGCGTTCAGCCCACGAACGACGCCGCGACCGAGTACGAACAGGACGTGGACCGTCGCATCATAGCGGTCGGCGACGGCAACGGCGTACTCGACGGCAGTTGCAGACTCTTCGCTTCCGTCGACCGGGGCGAGAACAGTATCGACGGTAAACGGCTCGCTGTCGTCCATACGCGGTGATGCGTGCCCCGTATTGAAAAAGCCACCCGACAAGCCCTGCCAGGCGGGGAGAGACATACCGTTTCTGGCCGCGTCGCCTGTCGGCGGGAGACGGTTCGTCTTGGTCGTGGGAAACACCCTTTATGCGACGGCTACCTATCACATCGCAATGAGCAACCTCGCTGGCGCGGTCGGAGGGGTGACGTGACGATGCGGGTGACGCTGCTCGGAACCGGTGACACGACTGGGACGCCCACTGTTGGCTGTGACTGTGACACCTGCGAGACGGCCCGCGAGCGCGGTATCGAGCGCACCCGGTTTTCGGTCCACGTCGAGAACGAACGCACGGGTGAGTCGCTACTGATCGATTTCAGTCCGGACTTTCGGACCCAGTTTCTGCGCGATGGTGTCTCGCTGCCGGATGCCGCCATCGTGACTCACATTCATTTCGACCATCTCGACGGGCTAGGCAACGTCTTTCGTGTCTTCGACGCACTCGACCTCTACGCGGCAAACGAAACCGATCCCAAGACAGGCAACAGCGTCGCCGAGACGGTCCGTGAGGACTACCACTACCTCGAGATGCTCGAGGTCCATCCGACGACGCCGCTCGAGCCAGTGGAAATCTGTGGGTTCGACGTGACGCTGGTGCCGGTCGACCATCCCCCGCTGATCTGTTACGGCGTCGCGATCGAGGATCCAGAAACGGGCGCGAAGCTGTCGCTATCCGGCGATACAAGCTACGACATTCCCGATCCCTCCCGGACGGTGCTCGCCGATCCCGATCTGTTGCTCGCGGACGCGATCGTCCCTGCCCATCTCTGTGAGTACCATCCGATGGGCGGTCGCCACGAGAACAACGACGGCGTCCCCCGGACGTTCGGGACGAAACACATGACGCGAGAGGGCGCGCTCGATCTCGCCGACGAGTTGAACGCTGAGCAGACGCGACTGGTCCATCTCGCCCACTACTACCCGGCCGACGAGGCGTTCGAGGAGCCACTGGCGGTCGACGGCGAGCAGTACGACCTCTGACTGGAACGCACAACTTATCGCCCGCTGTTCAGCCGAACTGATCCAGCCCCGATTGCTGGCGACGTTTGCCCGCTGGCGCCGCCACCCAGGGCGTTCGACGGTCACGCTCTGCCTCGAGATCTACCTCGAGGGCCGCTGCGGAGTCGTAGCCCGGACACGACGGCCCACACTCCACGCTGGCGTCAACGACGCGGTCGTACTGCTCACAGTAGGGCAGCGTCGCGCCGCTCGAGTCGTCGGCTCGACAGGCCCCACAGTCGGGAAATCCGTACGTTCGCCACCCCTTGCCGTAGGCGCGTTCGGCGATGCGTCGCCGCCGCCGGGCTTTCGCCTCGGGCGAGACGACGGCGATCTCGGTCCGCCCCGGCTGGTACTCGAGCGGCTCGATCCCTGGCTCGGCGGCGGCAAGCGGCGTCGGTTCGCGAACGACCTCGATCTCGAGTGTCGATGCGTCGCCGTCGCCGTCGCGGTGGACCCGCCAGACGCCGACCGCTTCGGGAATGCGGTGCAGATGCGCTCCCGTGACGTAGCTCTCGGTCGCGAGGACGATCTCGTCGACCAGCGCGAGGCTGACGTCCGTTCGGAGTTGGGCCTCGAGGTCGCCCGGCCGCTCGAGGTCGGGTTTGTTCTCGATGCCGACGAGGCGACCGTCCCACTCCGGATAGCGCGCGACCTGCCTGACGTACTCGCGGCCCTTGCGTCGGTCGCGTTCGAAAAAGCCGATCTCACAGGCTCGCTCCGTAGCTCGACGAGCACGATCAGGATGGCAGTCGAAGGCGTCTTTCCAGTAGCGTGCGCGGCCGGTGCCGACGGCCGACTCGATCGCCGCCGCCGGAATGGACGCGCTCGTCAGTTCGAGTCGCTCCTCGAAAGCTGGGCCAGGTTCGACACAGACGACGTCGAGGATTCGGCCACCGGGCTCGGCGACGCTGGCTCCAAGCTGGCGGGCGACGATGCCCGGCTGGTGGTTCTCGAGGTGGGCACACAACTCGAGTTCGAACGCGAACTCGGACACGGTTACAGGAACGAGAGCGACCGGCATAAGCAGGTTGGAACCGGAACGGACTCGAGTGGAAACGATGCCCGACTGTGGGACGGATGCCTCTATAGCGGACCGGAGCACGACCGTGCCGTATCGAGAGCACATATAATCGGTTAACCCGATCAAGCGCAGGCTCAGTACCGAGAGACGTGACTCAGGCAGACCATCCGAATACAGACGACGACCTTCGACTGTTACTCGTCAGGCATGGCGAATCGATCTACAACGAGCAGAACCGACTTGCTGGACGCACTGATGTCGAACTCAATGCTCGCGGCAAACGGCAGGCCAAAGCGCTCGCCGAACGGTTCCGAGACACGGAGCTCGATACCGTGTACTCGAGTTCGCTCAGTCGTGCGCTGGAGACAGCGACGATCGCGAGCGAACCACACGGGATCGACATCACGACGGTCGACACGCTCTGTGAACGCAGCTTCGGTCGACTCGAAGAGCGTCACAAACCCGCTGTCGAGCGCAGTAGGGCCGAGACGAACGTGAATCGAAGCGAATGGTGTCCACCCGGTGGTGAGACCAGACAAGACGTCGCAGATCGAGTTGTGCCGTTTGTCGAACGGCTCATCGACGAGCACCGTGGTGAGGTAGTCATGATCGTTGCTCACAGCGGCGTCAACAAGACACTGCTCGCCGCCCTCACGAGCGGGGATTGTATGTGGGGTCATCGAATCGCACAGAACAACACCGCACTCAACGTCCTCGAGTACAACGGCAGTTGGACACTCGAACGCGTAAACGACACCGCACATCTCGAGGCGCTCCGATAGTCCCTCTCAAATCGAGTGACGGAGAGATGATTCGGGCGAGTCCGATGAGGGTACCGCTTTTGGACGTAGTGCCGGGATGAACGTCCCGTCGGCCGTTAGCCGTTTTTCGTCAGCAGTTCATCTTGACTGAGCTGATTGTCAGCTGACTCGCCTGTTGACCGAGACGCTCCGACGCTGTCGGTCGCGCCCTGATACACCCGCGTTTTCGCCGCCTCATCGAGCTCGGCAGGTGGTCCATCGAAGACGAGACTGCCGTCTGAAAGACCGAGAATCCGATCCGCGAACTCCTCTGCCAGATGGACTTCGTGGATGTTGATCACGACTGGAACATCGGTATCGACCGCGATTTCGGCCAGGAGTTCCATCACCGCGTGTGAGGTTTCCGGATCGAGGCTGCTCGTCGGTTCGTCGACAAGCAACAGTTTCGGTCGCTGGAGCACTGCTCGTGCGATCCCGACACGTTGGCGTTGGCCACCCGAGAGCGCGTCGACACGCTTGTTCTCGTAGCCACGAAGACCGACGCGCTCGAGGGTCTCGTAGGCGTGTTCAATAGCATCAGGGGGGAATTTCCGCCGGAGCGACTGCCAAAAGCCAACGTAGCCGAGCCGCCCTGAGAGGACGTTCTCCATGACGGTCAGACGCTCGACGAGTCCGTACTCCTGAAACACCATTCCGATGTTCCGACGCTCTCGCTGAAGTTCCGGCTTCGAGAGTGCGGTGAGTTCGACGTCGTCAAGCCAGACGTCACCGCTGGTCGGTTCAACCAGTCGGTTGATACACCTGATGAACGTACTCTTGCCGGCACCGCTCGGCCCAATCATCGCGACGACCTCGGTTCCATCGAGTGTGACAGACACGTCGTCCAGCGCGCGGTCACCAGTCTGATACACCTTCTCCAAGTTTTTTGTTTCTAACATTGTTTATTTGCAAGCGTTGTGTTCGAAAGGCGATACAGTGTCCTCGTTGCGTGGGCTACCGACTGATCGTCACATCACCTTTTTTCGTGCGTACGCAGAGACGACTTCGCTGAAGAGAACGATACCGAGGATTGCGATCAGGATCGTCATCGCGTTTGCCCACTGGAACTGGTTTATTTGTGACATGAGCAGGCTACCGATCCCACCACCACCAACGAATCCGATCACGGTCGATGCACGAACGTTCGAGTCCCATCGGTACGTCGCGATGCCGATAAACGCCGGCTTCACTTGCGGAACAATGGCATACACAGCTGTTTCGAGGCGACTCGCCCCAGTCGCGGTCATCGCCTCGACTTGGGTCATATCGATCTCTTCGATGGCCTCTGCGAGGAGTTTCCCGATGAACCCAACCGACCGGATACCGATAGCGACGACGCCCGCAAGCGCGCCGGGTCCGAGCAGCAAAACGAGCACGAGGACCCAGATAATGACGTTCACAGAGCGCGTCGTGGTGACGATCAATTTCCCGAGTGTGTACGTAACTCTGTTTGGCGTTGTTGTATCGGCCGCGATAAGCGCCGTCGGGATCGACAGGGCGATTGCGAGCACGGTTCCGAGGATGGCGATATGCAATGATGTCAACAGCGGATCAACCATCTCCGCGACGATCCCAGTCGACGGCGGCCACATTCGGGTCCAGAGGTCGTATAGCTCTGCGGGAGCGGTTCGAACAACGCCGATGCCCATCTCGAGATGACGCCAGGAGATGACGATGACACCAGCGACAAGGGCAACGGAACCGTACCGCAGTAGCTGTTGGCCTCTCGTAAACCGATTCCAGGTGCGCCTGCCGGCATCTCTCGTGGGAGTTGTCTCTACACCCGCAGCTCCAGTCGCGATTCGCTTTCGGGCTACGGCACTCACAGCTTCGCCTAACAAAACCAGCGCGATGATGACCAGGATGATCGCAGCCGAGAAGTCGTACTCGAAGCGGTCGAATGATGCGACCAGTGTCTGGCCGATCCCACCCGCACCGACGATGCCAACGATGGCACTGCTTCGAAGGTTGATATCCCAGCGGTAGATCGAGAGCGCGACGAATCGCTGTGTGATCTGCGGAACGACGGCGTAAAAGTACGTCTGGAATCGGCCCGCACCCGTCGCCTCGATCGCCTCGAGCTGTGTCGGATCAATATCTTCAATCTCCTCGGCAAGCAGTTTCCCAAAGAAACCGACGGTCTTGATCATCAGCGTGATGATCCCGGCCAGCGGGCCGAACCCAACGGCTTTGACGACGATAATCGCGATTATCAGCGCGTGAAACGCGCGTGAAGTCGCGATAATAGTCCGGCCAATCCAGAACACTCGCTCGGAGACGAGGTTTCTCGACCCGAGGATGGCGACTGGAACGGAGAGGATAATACCACCGATAGTCGCGATGACGGCCATTGCGAGGGTTTCCAGAATATCACGCCAGATCATTTCTCGCCTTTCAGGCGTGAAGTCAGGCGGCCACGCGTTAGCCATCAGCTGACTGGACTGCTCGAGTCCGACGAGAAGACGGCCGGGAGTGATGCGGATCTCCCAGTAACTCCACGCCGCAAACAGCACGATCAGTAGATAGACAGTCCACTTCACATATTCGTTGTAGAATATCGTGGGACGATCCCAATCGGTCGGAGACGACGCCTCTGTATCCGTTTTCATTTGTGTCTTGAGGGGGGCTGAATTTGCTGCTGTGTGTTGAGTCGGTCGCTGTTCAGGTCGGATGGAACGTCGAGAGACGTTTACGCGAATGCCTGCCGAGAAACAGTGGCGAAGACTGTGCTATAGGTCACCGATGTTGTACTCGATATCGTTCGCTTCGTGAATCTGCAGGACTGGATGGTGGTGCGTAGCGTAGTCGAACTCGATAAACTCGTTTTGCTCGGTCTGGGTTTCGATCGATGTCCCGGAGTAATCGTACTCGAGGTGGGCGGCTTTGATTCCCTCGACAAGGTCGGGGTGAAGCCGATAGTGATAACAGGACGGTTGGGAGGCAAACGGTGGACTCATCCAAATACACCGAAGTCGTGTCGGATCGAAGTTCCCCGACGTAACGAAGTCACCGTACGAACTACTCGCGATCATCCCCGCGTCGTAGTCGCCGATGTCAACGCCACGGACGCTGTTGTTGTGATCACCGGAAAACTGAATCTCGTAGTCTTCGCCGGGGATAATTCCTTCCTCGGGCATCAGTGCCATCGGTGCAAGATGGCCCGAGTTCGAGGTGTCATGGGCGTGCGCGACGACCTTGCCACGCAAATCATCCAGTTCGGTAATCTCTTCGTTGTCTCGCTGGGCACAGACCCACAGCCGATAGCCGAACGTCCCCTCTTTGACCAACATCCCGAACGGGACGGCTCCGGCAATATTGACGGCGTAGGGAACCGTCCCCGCACTGAACGTCGAGAGATGCAGTCTGTCGGACCGCATTGCCTCTACTTGCGCTGCACTGCTATCGAGGACGGTGAAATCGACATTACGGCCGGTTTCGGCTTCGATGTTCTCGACGAGTGGATCCATCGCGTCGGCGTAAATCGTCGCGGCCGACTCCCCCGATCCGAACGCGAAGTTGATCGTATCCGGGTCGAGATACGAATCGCTTGATCCAAGCTCCATTACCGGGTTGCCGTAGTGGGGTTGGTCACGGGGCTCGAAGTTCGCGAGTGCCTGTTCGTCCCCTTCGTTGAAGCCGTGATCAAACAGGACATCGGTCGGTTGTGGAAGCGTCTCGTGAGGATTGTCTGTATCGAAGTCCTGAAATTCGATAGCGTTGCTGCTGCCTGCCCCTCCGTTTCCGTCGTCGCTATCGGAGACACAGCCCGCAAGAGATGCGATCCCAAACGCGCCACCAGCCATAACAAATCGCCGCCGCGAGAGCGGTACAGTATCTGAATTGACGTTTTTGTCCATTGTACAATCATCCCTGCTGCCGTTCCAAAAGTGAAGGTTGCTATGAGATGGATAGACAGCCACGTGTTTCGACGTCTCTCTCGGGAGAAATCCGGAGAAAAATGTACGGCTCATACGCTTGTTAGAGTACTGACTGTCCGCGGTGTCCGAGCGGTTTCGTGGACAGGATTCCGTTGAACTCCAAGATTGATTCGCTTGTGAACTACCCCCGCCTACTCACTCGTGGTGGCAGGTTATCGTCTACAAACTCGGATTCCTCATTCGTTTCAGAAAGCCGCCTCAATAACCGCTGCTATCACGCGGTTTCTCTCTTAGCTAAAAGCGAGACGTGATCGAAAAGCGGGACAACCGTAGGTTCAGTTGCTATCGCGGACGTCCATCTGAACCGAATTAATCGAACGTCTACGGCCGTGGTGCTGCCTTCTGCAGCGCCGTCTCGGCGATATTGCCGCCGTAGTCGGCGCTTCGGGAGAGCGAGTCGAGGATCAGCCCCAGCGACTGGGCCTGTACGGGGTCGAGTTCACGGAGCATATCGTCGATGGTTCGGGTGTGCTCGTCGATATCCAGCACCGACTCGAGGGCGTCGTGGCTCAGGTCGGTCGCCTCGGCGCTGTCGTCGGCGAACAGCGCATCGAGGGATTTTTCGAGGATCGTCGCCGTATCGGCGTGGAGTTCGAGCAACGCGTCGGCGACGTCTTCGGGAACGTCGCCGAGTTTGCGCGCGAGTTGGCTGATCTTGACGGCGTGGTCGGCGACCCGCTCGAGCTGGCGGGCACTCGAGTGATAATCGAAACAGTCCTCGCGGGAGACGCCGAGCGACTCCGCGGCCCGTGGCGAGCGCAGCGTCGCCCGGAAGATCCGCGAGACGACGAGCCAGAGTCGGTCGACGTCGTCGTCGCGTTCGACCACGTCGATGGCGCGTTCGTCGTCGTTCTCCACGAGCGCGTGGATGGCGTCCTCGAGCATCGAGGTCGCGATCAGGCGCATTCGCGTAACGGCGTTGACGATCGACAGCTCCGAGGAGTCCAGCAGGTCCTGGACGACGACGCAGTCGGCCGACTCCTCGACGACTTCGACGCCGATCAGCCCCTGAATCGCACTGCGGATCGCCCGCCGTTGTGCCGTTGTGATCCGGCCGGCCTCGAGGCGGATGATATCGAACCCGCTGACGTACATCGTCAGGACGGCACGAGTGAGTTGCTCGTCCTCGAGAGTGGAGACATCGAGGTGGCCTTCTTGATGGTCGGTCTCACGTTGTGGCGTGACGAGCAACATATCGTCTTCAGCATAGATTTCGACGGTTGCACCACTGCTAATATCGTTATCGATGGCCCACGTCTTCGGAAGTGAGACGGTGTACGTCGAGCCACCGGTCACCTGGACCTTGCGTGTCTCCATAGGGCGCGGTTTCGATGGCAGGAATATAAATCTACTCGAATCTATAGAGCCATTTCCAGAGGGTGCTATTAGCGGCTCAAAAAGGTGTAGAAGCTGGTATTGTGGATGGAGGCAAATATAGATATATGGTGTAATTAGTAGTATCTCATAGTACTATATATTACTGTATGGGCGTGGCTAGTGAGCCGTCAAATTCACCGAGACATCGATAAAAACGGCTTCTGAGACGGTTCGAAGTGGTTGTTGAATCGGACTCGAGCAGTTCAAACCGGCCTATCAGACGTTCTATTTGCCGTTCTCTGGCGATACCAGTTGGTCTATAGTTGTATACATAGAAATATATTGATGTATGGGACGAGATATATAGATATTAGCACTCTCTTTATATGACTGCCCCAATCGATCGGGTGATGACGGACAACACGTCCGAGGGTGACCTGACCGGGTTTGCATCGCGACGAACATTCCTCGCCGGCGCTAGCATGGCGGGGCTGACCGCAATCGCGGGCTGTATGGGCGGTGATGATAGCGATCTGTCCGGAACGATCGATGCCTCCGGATCGAACACGGTCGCACCGATCACCTCGTGGGCCGGCGAGAACTTCGAAAACGAGTTCTCGGGCGTCTTGGTCGACGTCGCACCAGAAGGAACCGGAGCCGGCTTTCAGGAGTTCTGCCGGGCCAACTCCGATTATCAGAGCGCAAGTCGACAGATCACCGACGACGAGATCGAACTCTGTGACGAAAATGACGTCGACTACGGCTTCCTCGAGGTCGGCCTCGACGGGCTCTCGGTCGTGAAAAACTCCGAGAACGACTGGGTCGACGAGATTACGCTCGAGGAACTCCAGCGCGTCTGGGAGTTCGAGGCGACCGGCGAAGTCACGCTCTGGAGCGACGTTCGTGACGAGTGGCCCGACGAGGAGATGCAACTCCACGCCCGTGACAGCGCCTCAGGAACGTTCGATTACTTCACGCGCGAGATCAACGGCGAGATCGGGAACATCCGAGACGACTATTCGGCGACCAGCCAGACTAACGAGATCATGGCCGCAGTCGCGGACAACGAACACGGCTTCGGCTGGGGTGGACTGGGCTATCTGCGCGAGATCGAAGACGATGAGCCGATCGAAGCCGTTCCGGTTGAAAGCGACGCCGACGGTGAGTTCTACGTTCCGACGCAGGAAAACATCGAAGAAGGGCTCTACTCGCCACTCGCCCGTCCGCTGTTCGCCTTCGTCAACCTCGCGAGCCTCGAGGAACGAACCGATCTCATCGGCTCGTTCGCCCGCTTTTACACCAACGATGCCCAAGAGTTCGCCCGCGATGAGGGCTTCTATGCCGCCCCGGACGAGGTGACCGAAGAGAACCACGAGAAGATCGACGAGTGGCTCGAGGAGGTCGGCTCGTCGCCTGACGACCTCACCGTACAGCGCGCATAAGCCTCGAGACATCCAATGAGCACCGAATCACACCACGAGTCAGGGGCTGGGATCAGCGGCGATGGACCCGTGCAGGCCGACAACGAGGCCAACCGTCGTGCTCGCCGAATCCTGTTTGGCTGTGCGACGATCACAGTCCTGACCACGCTTGCGATCTTTTTCGTCCTGATCGACAACGCGGCGAGTTACTTCTTCGGCGCGAAGTTGACCGAGATGCTCATGGGAGCAAGCCCCGAGCAGACGGTGACGTTCACCGAGTTCTTCACCGGAACGCGGTGGGCACCCGACCACGCGACGCCGGCTCACGGCGCGATCCCGATCATCTTCGGGACTCTCGCGATCACGGTCGGCGCGGCGTTCGTCTCGATCCCGATCGGGACGGCGACCGCGATCTATCTCTCGGAGTACGCTCCCGACAGCGTCCGCTCGAAACTCAAACCGACACTCGAAATTCTCGCCGGGATCCCAACGATCGTGTACGGCTACTTCGCGATTGCCTTCATCAACCCGGTTCTCGTCGCCCCGATCGCGTCCGCGCTGTTCGGCATCAACATGGGCCGATACAGCCTACTCTCGGGAATGTTGGTCGTCGGCATCATGACGATCCCGATGGTCTCCTCGATCAGCGAGGACGCCATGTCGGCCGTCCCGGACGAGCTCAGAAACGGCGCCTACGCCCTCGGCGCGACGAAGTTCAACGTCTCGACGCGGATCGTGCTTCCGGCGTCGATCTCGGGCGTCTTCGCGTCGTACATCCTCGCCGTCTCTCGAGCGATCGGTGAGACGATGGCGGTCACCCTCGCGGCCGGGTTCACCGCGAACCTCACCGCCAACCCCTTCAACGAGATCATGACGATGACGGCGTACATGGTGAAGATGGCACGCGGGACGACCGCGGTGGGCACCGTCGAGTATCAGTCGCTGTTCGCCGTCGGCTTACTGCTGTTCGTCATGACACTCACGATGAATCTGCTTAACGACTGGTTCAAACGCCGCTTCCAGGAGGAGTACCGATGAGTACCGAAACCGACACCGATCTGTTCAGCGACATCGACCTCGGCTGGGAGCACCTGAAGAACCGACTCTTCCTCTGGGTCATCTTCGCCGCGTCGATGTTCGGCGTCGTCATGCTCGCACTCCTGCTGTTCGACGTCGCCACCGACTTCTACGTCGGCCTGACCGAGTACAACATCAGTCTGGTCGATTTCTTTACCCGGGACGGCTCCCGACGTGAGGAACTCTCTGGGTTCAGAGGAGCGATCGTCGCCTCGATCATGCTGATGGTCCTCGTCACGATCCTGTCGTTTTTCGTCGGCGTCGGCTCGGCGATCTACCTAGAGGAGTACGCCCCAGACAACCGAATCACCCGCCTCATCGAGGCGAACCTGGCGAACCTCGCGGGTGTCCCGTCGATCGTCTACGGCTTGCTCGGACTGGCGGCGTTCGTCAACGGGATCGGGATGGGCCCGATCCTGCTCGCCGGATCCATCGCCCTTGCCTTGCTCGTCATGCCGATCATTATCGTCTCCGCACAGGAGGCGCTGCGGTCGGTCCCCGACGGCGTCCGTAACGGCTCGTACGCGACGGGAGCGACGAAGTGGCAGACGATCCGGCGGGTCGTCCTGCCCGCGGCGATCCCCGGGATCATGACGGGAACGATTCTCGCACTCGCACGCGCGATCGGAGAGACGGCCCCGCTGATCATGGTCGGGGCGGTCTTCATCAACCGGATGCCCTACGGGCCGTTCGACCGCTTCAGCGCGATGCCGACGACGATCTACAACTGGGCGAACGAACCGAGCCAGCACTTCATCCACCTCGCTGCGGTCGGCATCGTCGTGTTGCTCACGTTCCTGTTCGTGATGAACGCGGTCGCGATGTACATCCGACACAAGTACGAGACGGAGGTATAACATGTCCACGAAAGACACAGATCAATCGCTGATCACGACCGACGTACAGACCGGAGCCAGAGACCGAACCGACCGCTCACACGACACCGTCGTGAAAGCCCGAAATCTCGACGTCTACTACGGCGACGAGCAGGCGATTTCAGACGTCTCGATGGCGATCCCCGAACACGAGGTCACCGCGATTATCGGCCCCTCGGGCTGTGGGAAGTCGACGTTCCTGCGCTCGATCAACCGGATGAACGACCAGATCGACGTCTGTCGCGTCGACGGCGATCTCTCCTTTCACGGGAAGAACGTCTACGACGAGGACGTCGACCCCGTCGCCTTGCGCCGAAAGGTTGGGCAGGTCTTCCAGAAACCGAACCCCTTCCCCAAGTCGATCTACGACAACGTCGCCTACGGGCTGCGTATCCAGGGGAAAGACGACGAGGTCGATCTCGACGACGCCGTCGAGCGCGCCCTTCGCGGGGCAGCTCTGTGGGACGAAGTCAAGGACAAACTCGACTCCTCGGGACTCGATCTCTCCGGCGGCCAACAGCAGCGCCTGTGTATCGCCCGCGCGATCGCACCCGACCCAGAGGTCATCCTGATGGACGAACCGACCTCGGCGCTCGACCCCGTCGCGGCCTCGAAGATCGAGGACCTGATCGACGAACTCGTCGAAGAGTACACGGTCATCATCGTCACCCACAACATGCAACAGGCCGCCCGGATCTCCGATCAAACCGCCGTCTTCCTCACCGGCGGCGAACTCGTCGAGTTCGACGAGACGGCAAACATCTTCGAAGACCCCGACGACGACCGTGTCGAGGACTACATCACCGGCAAGTTCGGATAACCATGGCACGAACCGACTACCAACAGCAACTCGAGCAACTGCGCGAGGACGTCCTCGAGATGAGCGCCCTCGTCTGCCAGCGGCTTCGCCGGGCGCTCGAAGCCCTCGAGACCAAAGACACCGACCTCGCCGAGGGGATCATCACGGGCGACCACGAGATCAACCAGCTCTATCTCGATCTCGAGCAGCGATGTATCGAACTGCTCGCCCTGCAACAGCCCGTCGCGGGCGATCTGCGATTCATCGCGGCCTCGTTCAAGATCATCACCGACCTCGAGCGGATCGGCGACCTCGCGGTCAATCTGGCGGAGTACACCAAGCAGGCCGAACGGGAGCGCTACTCCGAGATCGACATCGACTACATCGGGACACAGACCGTCGAAATGGTCGAGATGGCAGTCGAGGCGTACGCAGCCGACGACGCGGCGGCGACCCACGAGATCGCGGCGACCGACGACGAGATCGACACGCTCTGTGAGGGCGCAAGTGAAGTCGTCGTTCGAGACCTCCTCGAGGCCGAGACGACGTCGATCGACGAGCTGACCGATGACGCGCTGCTCGAGGACGTCTCGCGGATGCTGTTGACCATCCGTGATCTCGAGCGGGTGGGCGATCACGCCGTGAACATCGCTGCCCGAACGCTGTACATGGTCGAAAACGACGACGAACTGATCTACTGAGATGAGTCAACGACGCTCGGCCGACGACGCGACCGTTCCCGTCGAACGCAAGCTCCAGCTGACCGGCAACTCCACGTTCGTCGTCTCGCTCCCGAAAGCGTGGGCGACGGCACAGAACCTCGAGTCCGGGATGTCGATGTATCTGTATCCGGCCGACGACCGAGTCGTCGCTGCACCGGAGCGCGTCTCGACGCAGGAGCGGGCGGTGACGATCGACGCACGGTCGGACACCAGCGACGGCGTGGAACGACAGGCTCGAGCGGCGTACGCCGCGGGATACGATCGAATTACCGTCACCGATGTCACGGGTCTCGACGCCGAGCAACGGCGAGCACTCGAGCGGACGGTCAGTCGACTCATCGGCCTCGAGATTCAGGAGATGACCGACGAGCAGATCACGATCGCCGACGTGCTCGATGCAAGCGAGATCTCACTGTCCCAGACGGTCACACAGGCCCGCCAGCTCACACTCGAGCACCACGCTGACGCGGTCGATGCCGTGGTAACGAACGACCACGAGCTGGCACGACAAGTTCAGAGCCGGGAGAGAGACGTCACGCGACTGTTCGCGTTCGTCAGCCGCGGCGTTCACCGCGGCCTCGAGGACGTCCACGAGATCACCCGGCTGGGGACGGACCGAACGACCGCGTTTCGCGAGTATCGGATCGCCCGCCAGCTCGAGCGGATCACGGACCACACGGGGCGAATCGCAGCGGTTGCACAGCGCCAGTCCGGACCGCCGGACGAGGCGCTCGGCGCGCAACTCGAGTCGATCGCAGCCGACACGCGCCGCGTCGTCGAACAGGCACTCGCCGGCGAGCACAGCGCTGCTCTCGAAACGGAGCATACCGTTCGCGACGTGACTGCAGGACTCGACGAACAGCTGTCAGACTGTGCCGATCCTAACATCTATCTGTACGGTTCGGTGCTCGAACAGCTCCGCCAGACGGCCGCCAGCGGAATACGGATCGCCGAGACGACGACGGAGTCGGGACTCGACAACTGAGACGGTTCTCTGGACTCGCTGACCGCCGATCGCGAGTCGCCCGGCTGCGATCGAGCGGAACCAGTATCATATCCAGCTATATGCGCCTATATAGCCGTCCAGAAGGCACATATAAACGGCTTATCCCGTCTTCGTTCACGAATATACTGACCACTGTGACAATCGCCAACCCTGCGTCCGATTCCCCAGCCGATTTCGGTCATCGTCGACTCGACCTCGAGAACTACGACGACGTCTACGTCATTGGCGACGTCCACGGCTGTCTCGAGACCCTCGAGACGTTGCTCTCGAGACTCGAGCTCGGCCCGAACGATCTCGGCATTTTCGTGGGCGATCTGGTTCGGAAGGGGCCGGCAAGCGACGCCGTCCTCGAGCGCGTTCGAACGACCTCACAGCTGCTGTCCGTCCGAGGGAACAACGAACAGAAAGTCCTCGACGGAGATGTCACGCTCGAGTCACTCGATGAGCGCGCCCACGAGTATCTCGAATCGCTCCCGACCGCGATCTCCTGGGACGGTGGTCTCGTCGTCCACGGCGGCGTCGAACCCGGTCGATCGCTGTCGGCACACTCGAACGAGGAGGTGCTCACGATGCGAGCGCCCGGCGGCGACGGCTACGACGGTCCGTTCTGGTTCGAGACGTACGAGGGGCCACCGCGGGTCTTTTTCGGCCACACGGTCCTCGAGGACCCGCTCGAGAGCGAGTGGGCGATCGGGCTCGATACGGGCTGTGTGTACGGCGGCAGCCTCACGGCGTACGACGTCCGCAGAGACCGGTTCATCAGCGTCTCTACGAGCGGCCACAAAGAGCGGTCGGACGAAAAGATCGTCACCCCACCGAACGGGGTCGAGTCGGTGTCCGACACTGACGAGGGTGATGCGTCGGCGATCGATCTCGACGATTCGGCGTACTACCTCAACCGAGAGCTTAGCGAACTCGCCTTCCAGCGCCGTGTCCTACATGAAGTCCTCGACGACGAGCAGCCACTGTTAGAGCGGACGAAGTTCCTCGCAATCCTCACGACGAACATGGATGAGTTCTTCCGCAAGCGGATCGGCGGCCTGAAACAACAGATCGCCGCGGGAATCGCCGAGCAGACACCCGACGGTCGAACACCAACCGAGCAGTGGGAAGCCGCCCTCGAGGAGGCCCAATTGCTGTTCGAACGACAGAGTCGCTGTTATCGGGAAGAGATTCATCCCGCACTCGCGGCGAACGACATCCGAATCGTCGACTACGACACGCTTTCGGCGGCCGAACAGACGCGGCTTTGTGAGCACTTCGAGAGTTCGATTCTGCCGACTCTGACCCCACTGACGTTCGATCCGGCTCACCCGTTCCCGTTCATCTCGAACCAGAGCCTTTCACTTGCTGTCCTGACACGTGAACGCGCCGACGCCGAGGTCACGTTTTCACGAGTGAAGATCCCCCGCAATCAGCGTCGGTTCGTTCAGATCGGCGACGAGACACGATACGTCCCGCTCGAGGACGTCGTTCGGTCGAACCTCGAGTTACTCTTTCCAGACGTCGAAATCGTCGACACGGCGCTGTTTCGGGTAACGCGCAACGCCGAGGTTCGACGCGACGAGGACGTCGCCGAGGACTTGATCGAGATGATCGAAGAGGTGATCGAGGAACGCCGCTTTGCAACTGTCGTTCGCCTCGAGATCGAACGTGACGCGCCGGACGCGATCCGTGACGTTCTCACTCGAGAGCTCGAGCTCGACGACCGGGAGGTGTTCGAGCTGGATGCACCCCTCGAGTACCGGGATCTCCTCGAGCTCACGGCGCTAGAGCGGCCCGAGCTACAGGTGGCCGACTGGACACCACAACCCCACCCACGGCTTGGCGGAGCTGAGGAGACGAACATCTTTGACAGCGTCCGCGAGCAGGACGTGCTCGTCCACCACCCCTATCACGCGTTCGAGGGGACCGTCCAGCGTTTTCTCGAGACGGCAGCGAACGATCCCGACGTGTTGGCGATCAAGGCAGCAATCTACCGGACGGCCAGCGATTCGCAGATCATCGAGAGCCTAATCGAGGCCGCCCAGAACGGCAAGCAGGTCGCCGTCATGGTCGAACTCAAGGCTCGCTTCGACGAGCAGAACAACCTCGAGTGGGCGAACCGTCTCGAGGAGGAAGGGATTCACGTCGCCTACGGCACGGTCGGCTACAAGACCCACACGAAAACGTCACTGGTCGTCCGCAGAGAGGACGACGCCGTCCGCCTCTACTCGCACATCGGGACCGGTAACTACCACTCCGAGACCGCAAAACACTACGAGGACCTCGGCCTGCTGACAGCCAATCGAGATATCGGGCAGGATCTCGTCAGACTCTTTAATTACTTCACCGGCCACTCGATGCACCGCGAGTACCGGAAACTGCTCATCGCGCCGGGGAACATGCGCGAGCGCTTTACCGACCTGATTCGAGCCGAAGCCGAGCGGGCGCGAGCGGGTGAGGACGCCCGAATCGTCGCCAAAATGAACCGCTTGGAGGACCCGGATATCGTCCGCGAACTCTATCGGGCGTCGATGGCCGGCGTCGAGATCGATCTTATCGTGCGTGACATCTGCCGGCTCCGCCCGGGACTCGAGGGCATCAGCGAGACGATCACGGTTCACAGTGTCGTTGGCCGGTTTCTCGAGCACTCTCGAATGTTCTACTTCCGGGACGGTGGCGACGGCCGGTACTACATTGGGTCGGCCGACTGGATGACCCGCAATCTCGACAGCCGCGTCGAGGCGGTGACGCCGATCAACGAGGATCGACTCCAGACCCGGCTCCGGGAGATCCTCGAGACGTTGCTCCAGGATACCACAAACAGGTGGACGATGAATGCGGACGGAAGCTACGATCGGTGCCAGCCGTCGACTGACGACTCGCGTATCAACGCCCACGAGACGTTCATGCAGTCAGCACGAGAACAGCGACAGTGATCGGTTCACAGCTAAAAACCCGATTGCTACGGCGCAGCGGCCAGATATCGCTCGACACGCGAGCAGGCTCGCTGTAGGAGAGTGCCACAGGTCGCAAGCAGGTCGAGTATCGGATACGTACCATCACAGTCTCGGTAGCAGTACTGTTCGAAAAAGCCAACCTCGGCGATGGTGAGTCGCCGACGCCGGCTGATCTGTGCCTGACGCCGTTCGACGAGGTCGTCACAGTCCGTCTGTAAGGACAGAATTCTGTCGCGTGTGAGCCGAAGCGCGTTGAACTCGAGCCGAGCAAGTGGCTGGGCGAGCAGCGATTCGAGGGTCGAAAGGAACGCGGTGACCTCGCGCTCGAATGTCTCGATCGCATCGGCATCGTCGTCGATCGCTTGGAGAAGCTGTGTCCGAACGGTCAGTGCGTGGTCGATCGACTCGAGGAGCCATCGTTTCAGCTCCAGATTCCAGGTGCCCTGTGTGACCGCCGTTGTGACCTCCAAGCCGAGTTCTCCCGCCATGTGTTCCTGCCGGGACTCGCCGTAGACATCATCGTAGTGTGGGACAGCCATCACCGTCTCACGATAGGCGGTTCGGACGGTCGCAAGCGCATCTCGAGTTGGATCGGGTCGGCGCGACGCCGCGCTGAGTGACGCTTGCTGGAGAACCTGTCCGGCTGGCTGGGAGCCAACACTGCGTCGTGGTGGTTCGAGCGGTGTCGCCTCGAGCCGCCGAACACGCCTCCGAAACCGGTCGAACGCCCGTCGTTCGTCTGTCAACTGTGTGCACTCTCGTTCGAGGGCGTCTCGTGCTGACTCGAGCGTGGGGGTAGGCGTCGATAAACACACGGCATCAGCTGTTGGCCACGCAGCCCTCCTAAAGCTCGCTAATAGCTCTGCCGAGAGCTATAGACGGCTGTGTGCGGACCGGTGGGCTATATATTTTGGCTGCCTGACTGCAGCTCACTCGCGGACGACGCGTCGAGCGCGGTTGTGTGTCAAGACGCCGACGACCGCGGGTCGCCCATCTCCGGTTTGGTACTGTCACCCCAGCGTGGATACTGAGTGCTCAATACGCCAACTAGAAGCGGTTTTGATTGTCTCCACCCACGTTAGTGATAGTGTTCGAGGGAATCAATCCATGAGCGGCTCTGCAACCGGCCACGACGACCACTCCGTTCGGAAGCGATTAGCCGCGGCTGCAGCGAGTTCGGAACAGCCACCACCACTCGAGTGCGTCGTCGTCCATTATCAGGACCGGCCCGATCGCTGTACGATCACACCGCGTGAGTGTTCCGAGACGGAACGACTTACCACCTGGCTGTCGGCCGACATCGGCGCCGTCGTTGATCTCGATGCGGTTCGCTGACGGTGCCGGATGCCGTCTGACCGTCGAAACACCCCGCGGGACGCCACGACCGTGGTACGACAGTCGAATATGGACGAACTGTTATCCCCGGTGATTCCATAGAGCGACGTATATGTGGACACGACGGACGGTCGTCGGAGCGGCCTGTGCGACAGCCCTGTTAGCAGGCTGTCTCGAGGGCGACGAAGATGAGGCTGACGAGGAGGAGGACAACGGCTACGATCCGAAACTCGACGAGATCGATGACTACGATCCGGTCGATCGAACCGGTGAGTCGGAGATCGAGATACAGATCTCGCCGGGCAGTGAGCCCGCGTTCGATCCGGATCCTGTTATGGTCGACTCGAATACGGAGGTGACCTGGCGGTGGAGTGATAGTGCCGGCGAGATCGAACCGGTCGAGATGCATAGCCCGTGTCAGTGGTCCGGCAGCGACGGCGGAACCAGCCATTCGTGGACGTTCCCGTTCGAAGGGAAGTACGTGATCGGCTACTCGTCACCCGACGTCGAGGAGGTCACTGGCACCATGTTCGTCGTCGATCCGTAGCACTGATCGGACCAGCGTCCGTCCGCAGACGGTCCTACTGTGCGTGACAGTCGCCGAGATGATGGTAATCACCAGGGCTGAACCGCCCTCAGAACAGTAGGTTTATCAAGCGCACGACGGAACCCTTATCTAAGATTACTCACCGTCTTATGGCAGGAAATCAACAACCGGAGGTGAACATCGGGCTCGTCGGTCACGTCGACCATGGCAAGACCACGCTGGTACAGGCCCTCAGCGGCTCGTGGACTGACCAGCACAGTGAGGAGATGAAACGCGGAATCTCCATCAGGCTTGGCTACGCCGACGCCACGTTCCGCCACTGTGCGGAGCTTGACGAACCCGAATGTTACACCGTCGAAGAGGAGTGTCCGGACGGCTCGCCGAGTGAGCCGCTGCGGACCGTTTCGTTCGTCGACGCCCCAGGTCACGAGACGCTGATGGCAACGATGCTCTCTGGCGCATCGCTGATGGACGGTGCCGTGTTGGTCATCAGTGCCAGCGAATCCGTCCCACAGCCCCAGACCGAAGAGCACCTGATGGCGCTCGACATCATCGGCATCGACAACATCGTCATCGCCCAGAACAAGGTCGACCTCGTCAGCGGCGATCAGGCCCGACAGAACTACGAGGAGATTCAGGAGTTCGTCGAGGGAACCGTTGCCGAAGACGCACCCGTTGTCCCGGTTTCGGCTGGCCAGGAAGTCAACCTCGACCTACTGATGCAGGCGATCGAAGAGGAGATCCCCACACCCGACCGGGATCCCGACGCCGACCCACGGATGCACGTCGCCCGCAGTTTCGACATCAACAAACCGGGAACCACCCACGAAAACCTCGCCGGCGGCGTCCTCGGCGGCAGCCTCGTCCAGGGTGAACTCGAGGTCGACGACGAGATCGAGATCCGTCCCGGCCGCGAAATCGAGGAAGGTGGCCAGACCGAGTACGTCCCGATCGAGACGTCGATTCGCTCGCTGCAGGCTGGCGGCGAGTCCGCGGAGACAGTCACACCGGGTGGCCTCCTCGGCGTCGGCACCGGACTCGACCCCGCACTGACGAAAGGCGACGCCCTCGCCGGTCGACTGGCAGGCCCACCGGGGACGCTGCCGCCGACCTGGCAGGAGTTCACTATGGACGTCGACCTGCTTGATCGTATCGTCGGGGCCGAACACGGCGAGACCGTCGACGAGATCAGCACTGGCGAGCCGCTGATGATGACCGTTGGAACTGCGACGACAGTCGGTGCCGTGACCAGTGCCCGTGAGGGCGAATGCGAGGTCAATCTCAAACGGCCCGTTGCCGCTGAACCAGGCGCAAAGATCGCGATCAACCGCCGCATCGGCGCTCGTTGGCGGCTGATTGGACTCGGAACGCTCAAAGAATAACGACAGCGACGAGCATGACTTCCCCGACGCAGGTCGCCCTCGATACGAGCGCGCTCATGATGCCGGTCGAACTCGACGTTCGACTGTTCGACGAGCTTGACCGAGTGCTCGATGGATACGAACTGATGGCCCCTCAGGCCGTCATCGAAGAGCTCCGTCGACTCTCGGAGAAGGGCGGCTGCGAGGGGACGGCAGCAAACGTCGGTCACGATCTCGCGACCGAGCGCTGTCTCGTCGTCGACACGGACGCATCGTACGCTGACGACGCGCTGGTCGAACTCGCCCGCGAGGGTGTCGTCGACTACGTCGTCACGAACGACCGCCCGCTGGGCGACCGGGTACTCGAAGCGCGTGTACCGGTAATTGCATTACGCGGGAGAAACAAGTTAGCGATCACTCAACCATAGATGTACAAACGGGTCAGACTAAAAGACACGGTAGAAGTACCACCGGAGGAACTCGGCGACGTCTCGCCGGACCTCGTGAAGCGACTGCTGCAGGACAAACTCGAAGGCCGCATGGACGAAGAGGTCGGAAGCGTCGTCTCGGTCACCGAAGTCCACGACATCGGTGAGGGGACGGTGCTGCCCAACCAACCGGGCGTCTACTACGAAGCCGACTTCGACGCCGTCACCTTCGATCCACAGATGCAGGAAGTCGTCGACGGCACCGTCGTCGAAGTCGTCGAGTTCGGCGCTTTCGTCGGCATCGGCCCCGTCGACGGCCTGCTCCACGTCTCACAGATCAGCGACGAGTACCTCGCGTTCGACGGCGAGAACCAGCAACTCGCCTCGAGCGAATCCAACCAAACACTCGGCGTCGAGGACGCCGTCCGCGCTCGTATCGTCACCAAGAGCATCGACGAGCGCAACCCGCGTGACTCGAAGATCGGCCTGACGGCGAAACAGCCCGGTCTCGGCAAACACGGCTGGCTCGAGGAAGAACACGAGAAACGCGAAGCGCCAGCGGGTGAATAACCATGGCCGCTGACCGTCTCGTCTGTCGTGAGTGTCACCGGGTCAACGATCCGGACAACGAAACCTGCGACGCCTGTAACTCCTCGTCGCTGACCGAAGACTGGGCCGGCTACGTCGTCATCGCCCACCCCGAGGAGAGCGAAATCGCGACCGAGATGCAGGTGACCGAACCCGGCGCGTACGCACTGAAGGTCCGGTAGCCGTGCCTGGCGAGGACGACCGTTCGGCGTCCGCCGACAGCGACGAGCAACTGCTAGTTCTTCCCGACGCGCTCCGACATGAACTCAAAGAGCCGATGGGCCCGATCGAAACCGATGCCGACCGGCTGCTCGAGGCCGTCGACGGCCCACTGATCGCCGTCGGCGACGTCGTTACCTATCACTTCCTCGAGGCCGGACGGCCGCCGGATGTCGCCGTCGTCGACGAACGGACCAAACGGGAGGCTGTCGACGAGGAGATCCGCGCGACCGTCACCGAAGAGACAACGCTCGAGGCCACGAACCCGCCTGGCGCGCTCTCTGCGGAGATGATCGAAACGCTTGTCGACGCCTTCGATCGCGAGAAGCCGACGACGATCCTCGTCGACGGCGAGGAGGATCTGGTCGCGCTGCCGGCGATCGTCGCCGCTCCTGAAGGAGCGAGCGTCGTCTACGGCCAGCCCGACGAGGGGATGGTCCACGTGAAAGTCACCGACGACCACCGTGCGGAGATGCGTGCCCTGCTCGAGCGATTTGAGGGCGACACGGAGCGGTTTTGGGACGTGCTCGAGTAGCCCGCCGAACGCCGTCAGTCTCGTTTTCCGAGCGCTCGCTCGAAGACCCGCTGGGCTCGTTCGTAGGCTCCGTTTCGATCGACGATCGGGGCCGGGTAGCCGGGTGCAAGCGCCTGTCGACGCTCACTCGAGAGCGTCGGCCACTCGACGATGTGTTCGGCGGGCACCGACTCGAGTTCGGGGACGTACTCGCGGACGAACGTGGCGTCGGCGTCGTATTTTGCGAGCTGTGCGACCGGGTCGAAGATCCGTACGTCGACGGAGTCGGTGCCCGTCGAGGCGATCCACTGCCAGTTGCCGGCGTTGACTGCTGGGTCGTGATCGAGCAGTCGGTCCCTGAAGTGGGCCGCGCCGCGTCGCCAGTCGATCAGGAGGTGTTTGGTCAGGAAACTCGCGACGACCTGTCGCGGCCGATTGTGAATGTACCCCTCGCACTCGAGTTGGCGCATTCCGGCGTCGACGAGTGGATACCCCGTCTCGCCGCGTTTCCAGGCCGCGAACTCGTCGGCGTCGTTTCGCCAGGCGATCTCGTTCGGTGGATCGTCGTAGTTCTCGGTCTCGAGGGTGGGCGTGTCGGAGAGCAGATGATAGTTGTGTTCGCGCCAGGTGAGTTCGTCGGCGTACTTCTCGACGTTTCGCCGGTCGCGGCCGTCGACTGTCTCGAGGACGTCCGTGACTCGCTGCCAGACTTCCCGAATCCCGATCGCGCCGACGGCCAGATACGGTGAGAGCCGAGAGACGGCCTGTGTCGGCTCGTCGACGGCCCGCGCGAGGTCGTCCCGTGTCTCACGATAGTGGACTATTCCCGACGCACAGAACGACTCGAGACGGGCGCTTGCGGCGTCGTATCCCGCCGTCGGAAGCTCGATGTCCGTCGCGGTCGTCGGGATCGATTCGGTGTCCGTGATGTCGGCGAGCGCGTCGGGGGTGGGTTCGGGTGCCGGCGGTGCGTTCGTGTGTGTCTCCCAGTCGGCAGCGAACTGCGAATACGTCGGATACGACGGCTCGAGGCTGGCGGGATCGACGAGCACCGAATCGACGTGGGACTCGAGTGGGATCTCGAGGGCGGCCTCGACGGCATCGGTCTGCGCTTGGCGGGCGGCGTCGGTGCAGTCGTTGTAGACGAGCCGCTCGACATCGTACTCGCCACTGAGAGCAGTGAGGACATCAGCTGCGGGGCCGTGTCGAACGAGCAGCTCGCGTCCCAACGCGCGATACTGGCGTCTGAGCGCGTCGACGGTGCGCTCGACGAACGCGCGTTTCCGCTCACCCATCTGCTCGGTGACAGCAGGATCGAAGACGTAGACGGGGACGACCGGCCTCTCGTCGGCGTCGGCTGCTGCGGCCAGTCCGCGATTGTCCGCGAGCCGTCGGTCGCGGCGATGCCAGAACAGGATCATAGCGAAGCTAGCGGCTGTGGCGTGTAAACCCCTCGAGTACCGGCACTGGTGACCGAAATCGTCCGGCCGTCGCTACAGCCCCCAGATGAGGACGATGCCGGCCGTCGTGACACCCGCCAGCAGGAACTGAAGCGGGCCACCGACGCGCAGGAAGTCCGTGAACTCGTAGCCACCGGGGCCGTACACCATCAGATTCGTCTGGTAGCCCACGGGCGTCATAAACGACGTCGCGGAGGCGAACATCACCGCGAGCAGGAACGAAAACGCCGAGGCGTCCAGACTCGTCGCGGCGTTGATCGCGATGGGGCTCATCAACACCACCGTCGCGACTGGCGTGATGACGTTGGCGAGCAGTCCTGTCACGATCGAAAACAACAACAGGACGAGGACGAGCGGGAGGTAGCTCGCCGTCGACACCAGCCCGGCGGCGATGAGCTGTGAGCCGCCGGTGGCCTCGAGGGCGACACCGAGCGGGATCACGCCGGCGAGCAGGAAGATGACGTTCCAGGAGACGGCGTCGTAGGCGTCGCCGATCGAGAGACAGCCGGTGACGACCATGAGGAAGACGCCAGCGAGTGCGCTGATCACGATGGGGGCACCCCCGAGTGCGGCCGTCCCGACCACCCCTGCCATGACTGCGATCATGATTGGGGTCTTCGGCGACAGCGGCGCGAGGTCGTCGACATCGTCCTCGAGCAGCCAGTCGAAGGCGTCCTCTTCGATGACGACGAGGTCGCTCGAGTCGGTGAAATGGCGGATCGAACTGGGGATCGTCTGAACCAGAAGGACGTCACCAGCCTCGAGCCGATGGTCGCCGAGATCGGTCCGGAGCAACTCGCCGTCGTGACGGATCGCGAGCACGGTCGTCCCGTAGAGCTCACGAAGACGGGTTTCGGCGAGGGTTTCGCCCACGAACGAGGATTTGTCGGGCACGATCGCCTTCGCGAGCAGATCCTCGCTGGTCGACTCGTCGAACGTCTCGTCGGTCACTGGCTTGCGGACGAGCTGGTGGAGTCCCTGATTCGCGACGAACTGGTTGACTGCCTGTAGGGTGCCGTGGACCGTAAGCACGTCATCCTCGCGAATTCGCTGGTCAGTTCTGACCGCGACGTACGATTCGTCCTCGGCGTCGCGCTGGTCGTCGTCGGGTGTATCGATGACGTCGGGATCGACAGGCTCGGACTCGAGGCCGTTGACTTCCTGTAGCTGCTGCTCTCGAGTGCTTGGGCCGGCAGCTGCGTCGATGTCGTCTGCGTCGTACTCGAGGAGTTGTGCTGTCTCATCCGTCTCGAGGTCGGATTCGCGGCGAAGCTGCAGAATCCGAACGTTTGCCTCAGTTCGTTCCTCGAGGTCGCCGACAGTGTTGCCAACCGCCGCCGAGTTCGAGCCGACACGAACGTGGGTGAGGTGGTCCTCGAGGTCGAACTCCTCGACGAGATCCGCGTCGGCAGGGATTCGTGCGGGCGTCAGCCACCGGCCGACGGTCATGAGATACGCTAAGCCGACGGACAGGATGACGAGCCCGAGAAGCGTGAACTCGAACATGCCGATCGGATCCCGCCCGAGGAGGTCGACGGCGAACTCGCTGGCGAGCAGGTTCGTCGACGTCCCGATGAGCGTCAGGGTACCACCGAGGATCGCCGCATACGAAAGTGGCAAGAGCAGTTTCGACGGCGAGATGCCCGTCTTCTCGGCGAGTTCGGAGATCATCGGGATGAAGACCGCGACCACGGGCGTGTTGTTGATAACGCCCGCAAGCGGCCCTGTCGTGGCGATCGTCGCCGCTAACGCTCGCGTCTCGCTGCCGCGAGTAAACCGAGCGAGCCAGAGGCCGAGTCGCTGGACCAGCCCAGTCTGCTGGATCCCTGCGCTGAGCATGTACATGGCGACAATCGTGATGGTCGCGGTGCTCGCAAAGCCCGAAATCGCTGCTCGGTAGCCGACGCCGGTCACTGGCTCGAGGGCGGCCAGCGCGACGATGATCCCGATTGCCGTCACGTCGGTTGGGATCGCTTCGGTAACGAACAGGAGGAGCGCGACGGCGATGAGTCCGAAAACGACCAGCGCGCCGGTCGACACGCCGGCGATCATCTCACACCATCCACCACGGACGCTACAGATCTCGCGTTCACACTTCATCGAGGACGGACAATTCACAAAATAATACCTGTTCACAGAGGTGCCCGTTTTAGTGTCGACGGTGGCCGGAAGCTGGTGAGAGAATCTCGAGAAACTATTTACTGCCCGCCGAGTACGTGACGGACATGTACGATTTCGTCGTCGTGGGGGTCGGCCCAGCCGGGGCGCGCTTTTCGCGACGGGCCGCCGAACAGGGGTACGACGTGCTCGCACTCGAGAAGGGGACGGTAGGGACACCACTGGCCTGTTCGGGCCACGTGAGCACGGACATCTGGGCGTTTACTGGCGAGCGAGCGCGTGAGGAACTGTTCCAGAACGAGATCTACGGCGCGCGCTTTCATGTCGGCGGGCCACACAGCACTGCCTACCCTTTTTATAAAGACGACGTCGCTTCGAACGTCATCGACCGTGTCGGACTGGATCGCCATCTCGCGGATCTCGCACGGGAGGCGGGCGCAGACGTCCGCGAATCGCATACCGTTACGGAGGTGACCGAACACGACGATCACGTCACCGTTGTCGTCAACGGCCCCGACGGTACCCTCGAGTTCGAAGGGAAAATGTTGGCCGGCTGTGACGGTCCTCGATCGCGCGTCCGCGAGGCGCTGTCGCTGCCAGAACCCGACGAACTCCTTCACGGTGTGCTCGCCTTCTCCGATGAGGTCGACCACGAGAACTTCGTCGACGTCCACCTGACCGCGCCGACGTTTTTTGCGTGGCGAATCCCCCGCGGCGAGGCCGGCGTCGAGTACGGGCTCGCAGCCCCGCCGGGCGTGCAGGTCACCAAACATTTCGAGGAACTGATCGACGGCTACGAGATCGACGTTGCCCATCGCTGCTCGGGCGCGATCCCGATTGGGCCACCCAGCCGCGTCACGAGCCGTCGTGCGTTTCTCATCGGCGATGCGGCCGCCCAGACGAAACCGTTCACCGGCGGCGGCATCCTCTATGGCATGACCTGTGCTGACCACGCTGCCCGCGAGATCAACCCCGACCGGCCCGCCACACTCGCCGCCTACGAACGCGCCTGGCGTGACGACCTGGAGCGTGAGATGGAGCTCGGCCACTCCCTCCGGCGGGCGTACTCGTTTCCCGAACCCGTCCAGCGAGTCGGCCTCAACGCGCTGTCGGGCGAAATCGGCGTCCACATGGACCGGCCAACCTCACTCGTCTCGCCGTCCCATCTCAAGGCGATGCTCTCGAGGCTGCGACCATCGCGATAGCTGAGCGCAGCCGACAGACCGAAGCCGCCGCACCCGAAACGCCCGGTCGATGACAGGCCGGCAGGCAGCAGCCGTCGCGTTTCTCGCCGAGACACTCGAGCGACTCGGCATCATCGACAGCGAGCGGTTTCGGCCGACGGTCGACCTCGCGTGGCCCCGAATCGTCACCGGGTTTGCGATCATGTCCAAGCAGACGGCCGACCTCGCGATGGTCGGCATCGCCGTCGGGACGGCCGGGACGGCGGGACTGGCCTTTGCGCTCGCGTTCTGGGAGATCGTGACGATGCTCGGGCTCGGACTGGCCGGTGGGACCGTCAGTCTCGTCTCACAGAACTACGGTGGCGAGCAGACCGATCGGGCCACGCTCGTCGTGAAACAGAGCATCCTGCTCACTGTGGCGCTCGCGGTGCCGATCGCGGTCGGCTTCGTCCTCTTTGCCGAGTCGCTGATCGGGCTGTTCGGTGCCGGCCCGGAGTCGCTCGCCCACGGGCGCACCTATCTCGTTCTCGTCGCGCCAGCCGTCCTGTTCGAGCTGCTCAATCTGATCGCCAGTCGAACCTATACAGGCGTCGGCGACACGTTCACGGAGATGGTCGCCCGCGCCAGCGGGGCCGTGCTCAACATCGCTCTCAGCGCCGTCCTCATCTTCGGCTTCGGGCTCGGCGTCGCCGGCGCAGCGATCGGGACCTCCGTCTCGACGGGCTTCGTCACGCTCGTCCTCGCGTGGGGCATGACCGGCCGATCCTACGGCATTCTCGGGATGGAACCCAGCCCAGTTCCAGTGACGCTTTCGGGATCGTGGCTCGAGCCAGCGCTTCTCTGGCAGGTCATCGAGATTTCGACGCCGGAGATCGGCCGCCGACTCGCACAGGGAGTCGCTGTCTTCCCGCTGTTGTGGATCGCAGCCACCTTCGGCCCGGTGGTCGTCACCGCCCTCGAGGTCGGCCGCCGGGTGCGGAGTCTGATCAACAGCGTCAACTGGGGGCTCTCACTGGCCTCGAGTTCGCTCGTCGGCCAACATCTCGGTGCGAACGACGAGGACGAAGCCGGCGCGTACGGCGCAGCGATTATTCGACTCTCAGCCGTGTGTTACACCGGACTGGCTATTCTGGTCGTCGTCTTTGCGGAGCCGATTGCGAGCCTGTTCGTCTCCGGAAGCGAGGAACTCGCGCTGGCGGCCACGTTCGTCGCCGTCGGTGCGGTCAGTTCGATCGGCTTTGGGATCGATGGCGCGGCCACGGGAGCGCTGCTGGGTGCTGGTGACACGCGCCTGCCCTTCGTCGCCTCGCTCGTCGGTCGGTACGCCTTCGCGCTCCCGGCAGCCGCGCTGGGACTGGTCACCCCGCTCGGAATCGGCGGCCTCTATCTCGCTTTGGTGCTCGAGACAGCCATCCCCGGCGGGATCAACTACTGGCTGTTCCGGCGAGGCCGCTGGAAAGCCGTGAGTCGGCGGTATCGGCCAGCGCCGGAGGGCGACTGACGGCGGCTCACGGAGGCTGACGGGTTCAGCTGTCGGCGCTGTTGCCGGCTGAAGGGACGATCGCGCCGAACAGGTTCTCCGGATCGTAGGTCGACTTTACCTCGAGCAGTCGCTCGTAGTTGTCGCCAAAGCGCAGTTTGGCGGGATCTTCGTTCATGCCCGGGAAGTTGCCGTAGCTTCCCGACGCAACCGCCAGTTCCGCCGCTTCGGCGATTCCGTCACGTCCCCAGGCGACGTTCGCATCGTCGTCGGCTTCGTCCTCCCAGTTGGCCTCGAAGTTGAGCATGTACGGCTTATCCCGGTGCCAGAACGCGGTCGCGTCCTGTGGCACGTCAGCGACCGCATCACCCAGATGCCAGAGATCGACCGTCGAAAGCGTCGAGGGAGCCGACTCGGTGTACCGGGCCATGATCTCGACGACCTCGTCGGTAACGTCGGTCAGGAAGATGGACTTCCAGTAGTAGCGCAGTCCGTCGGGGTAGTCCTCGTCGAGCATCGACTGCAGATCGGCGTACGCCATCGGCCCGCTAAGGTCGGCGATCGGCGTTGCACTCGAGCGCAGCGGCTCGAAGACGTCGTCGGCCTCGAGGTCGCCACGAGCCGTCCCGAGCATCGCAACGGCTGGCTCGCTCCACGCCTCTTCGGGGAACTCCTCGAGGTCGGGGACGTGTGCGGTGAAGACGAGCACGCCCGCCTCCCGTGGCGCGTCGTCGGTCCACTCGAGGAATCGGGCCATCACGTCGGCCATGTCGTCGGTATGGAACCACACAAAGAAGGCATCCACTTCGGGGCCGACCTCGTGAAGTTCGAACTCGAAGGACGTGACAACACCGAGTGTGCCGCCGCCACCGCGAACGCCCCAGAACAGCTCTTCGTTGCGGTCGGCGCTGGCGGTGTGAACCTGCCCGTCTGCGGTCACGACGTCAACGCTTCGCAGGTTGTCCATTGCGAGCCCGTACTGGCGACTCAGGTGACCGTAGCCGCCGTTGAGTGTGAGCCCCGCGACACCTGTCTCCGAGACGGCACCGAGCGCCGTCGCCAGCCCGAACAGCTGTGTTTCGCGGTCGACATCGCCAAGGGTCGCGCCGCCGCCGACGCGGACGGTTTGGTTCTCGTGGTCGACGCGCACGCCGCGCATCGGCGAGAGGTCGACGACGAGCCCGCCGTCGCAGACGGCGGTGCCGGCGACGTTGTGGCCGCCACATCGAACCGCGAGCGGCAGGTCCTGCTCGCGGGCGAACGTCACCGCCGAAACGACGTCTGCAGTGCCGGCACAGCGGGCAATGATCGCCGGGTATCTGTCGATCATGCCGTTCCAGACCTGTCGCTCCCGTTCGTACTCCGGATCTGCTGGAAAGATCACGTCGCCGCTAACCCCTGTTTCGAACGACCGGACCGCACCGCCCGGGAGCTCGGCGAGCGCTTTCTCGCCCGGATGTTTGCCAACTTGTGCCATGAGATTAGTTATGCCGACAGTGACGATAAACCAGTTTTACTGCAGACGTGACGGTCCACCGCATCGACGTGACGAGCGCGCGACGGATCGGGATCAATCACCGACGTCGCCGTGTTCTTCGGCGACGACGTACTGGACCTCGACGACCAGCGATTCGTCGCTGTGCTGGCTGATCGCCGCGTGGAGTCGCTCGGCGAGCCCCGGCTCCGGCCCCGGTGTCTGTCCAGTGACTGTGATGACGATCCGGTCGACCGACTGGATCGGGTAGTTGCCATCGAGTTCGACCGTGACATCGTCGACCTCTCGGTCAGCATACTGTGGCTCTTCGAGCACCGTCTCGGCTTCGTCCGTGGCGACCGACTCGAGTTCGGTCGTGTGGAAATCGAGCAGGGTGATCCCAGCAAGCGGGGCCGCCAACACCAACAGGGCGATCCCGAAGATCGCCGCGTAGGTGTACGTTGGCGTCCGGGTCGGTGACACCTCGAACAGCCCCTGCGGGCGGTAGCCAGCGATCCACAGGGTCGCCAGTGCGGCAAGGTTGATCGACAGCACGTTGACGATCACGAGCACGGCGGCCCCGGTTGCCGCACCGTACATCCCCCAGGCGACCGTGATCCCGACCGCGGCCGACGGCGGGATCAATGCGGCGGCGATCATCACGCCGACGATGGCTTCCGAAAAGCCTCGTGTGAGACTCAAGATGCCTGCGATTCCTGCCCCAAGCGCCACCGCAAGCGAGAAGAGATTCGGCGCAACGCGCTCCTGGAGTTCGGTGGCGACGACGATATCGACGCCCGCCGGCTCGAGCCCCGCAAGCCGAGCGAGCGTCGCGAGTCCGATCGAGGCGCCGATGACTATCGCGACGCCGACGATCTGATAGCTGAACCCGGTCGATTTGAGCCGGCTGTCGCCGGTGACGATGCCGACGTTCGCGGCGAGTGCCGGCCCGAGCAGCGGCGCAATCACCATCGCACCGATCACGACCGCCGGCGAGTCGGCGAGCAACCCAGCAGTGGCGACGACGGCGCTGATGAGCAACATGACGGCGTAGATCGTAAACGGCGGCGTGAGTTCGTCGGCTTTCGTCCGCAGGACCTGCCTCGAGGTTCGCGAACCAGCCTGCCCACCGTGGCTGTACTGTTCTCGAAGCGTCGAAAACTCCTCGGAGATCACTGTCTCGGCGTCGATAACGACGACACTCGCATCCTCGCTGATTCCGGCCTGTCTGAGGCGGTCGAGCACCGGTTCGACGGCCCGTGTCGGAATGGGAAATCGGACGACAGCGGTGTACCCCCGACCGCTGGTTTCGTCGCTGACGACGTACTCGATGCCTTCGTCCTCGAGAATGTCGATGACGGCCGCTCGTTTCCCCTTGGGGACCGTCACCTCGAGATAGCGCATACAGGACCGACCATGGAGTCCGCAATAATACTGCGGGCGGGACGGCGCGGTTGTGTGTCGGCTGGCCCAGTCGCTGTGGGGCTACTGGTATGCTGGCAGTCGAGCCGACTGATCCGACCCCTCGACGAACGGCAGCGCGGTGACCGTCGCGGAGACTTCTTCGCCACCGACACGGACCGTCAGCGTCTCACTCTCGAGGGTGTAGTCGACGAGCGCGAGTGCGATGACCGACTCGAGCAGCGGGCTCTCGCCCGCCCGTGTAATCTCGCCGACGGCTGCATCGCCGTCGAAGACGGCCCCACCGGCTTCGGGAACGGACTCGCCGTCGAGGGTTAGCCCGACGAGTTTCCGGCTGGGTTGGCCGCGATTTTCGACGCGGGAGACGACCTCTTGGCCGACGTAACAGCCTTTCTCGAAGTCCAGCGCGGTTCGCAGACCGAGGACGTTCGGGAGCGTTCCCTCGAGTTCGGTCTCGAAAAGTGGCGAGCCGGCCTCGAGGGCGAGACTCTCGAAGGTTCGGTAGCCGAAGGGTGCGGCGTTCAGGCCGTGATTGAGGAGGGTATCGTAGACGCCCTCGGCGTCGTCGGCTGCGCAGATGACCTCGTAGCTCTCCTCGCCGGTGAGGGCGTCGGTGCGGATGACGGAGACGCCCTCGTCGCCCATCGTGCCGCGAACGAACGAGTAGCGCTTGTCGGGCGAGGCGGCCCCGTTGAGGACGCTCGCGATCTTTTCCGTCGCTTTGGGGCCGTGAATGCCAAAGATTGCGTAGTCGTCGGTTGCGACTCGGATCTCGACGTCCTGAATGAAGACTTTCTCGGCCCACTCTTCGGCCAGCGGTTGGGCTTCGGCCGGCGGCGTAAAGAGAAGGAGTCGCTCGCCCGCGTTGTAGATATAGAGGTCGACGTCGATCCCGCCCTGTGGATCGAGAACGAGTGCATAACAGCCTTGCCCGTCTTCGTCCGGGACGCGATTCGAGACGACGTTGTCGACGTACTCGAGGCGATCCGCTCCCTCGACGACGACCACGCCGTAGGCCATCTCGAGCAAGCCGACGACGTTGCGAACCGCACGATGCGTGCGCTCAGGTCGCCCGAAGTGTTCGACGATCGTTCGCCCGTCACGCTCGCCGAACGTCGCCCCGTGGTCAGTATGAATAGACTCGATGACGCTCATGCCTACTCTCAGGGGCCTGAACGTATCAGGCGTTTCGGTTCAAAAAGGAAACCGTTCGCGGAGCCACTCGCCGATCGACTGTTCGTCGTCCTCGTCGGTCGGGATTTCGGGGACAACCCGTTCGTCCGGCTTGATCACCGTCTCGTTGTGAGTGGACTCGACGACGATCAAGTTGTCTTCTTTGAGCGTCGAGAGGGCGCGCTCGAGGTCGTCGATATCCACCTCGACAGCAGCACGGAGTTCGAAGACGGTCATGCCGTCGTCGGTCCGATCGACGAGTTCGTCGAGTACCGCTACCTCGGTCGGCTCACGGTCTCGGTACTCCCGCTTTGCTCTCATCCGTTTCTGTATTCGACGACCGGGGATTTGACGTTTGTTGTTTTTCCAGCATCTGACGCTCTCGAGCCAACTCGAGGGGCCGCTGGTGTCGGTTGCAGAATGTGAAACAGTCTCCTGTGCAGAATACGTTCCGACAGGCAGTACGTTTTTTATGCCATGACTGGGAACGGTGGGACAATGGTCCTGCGATGTTCGCTGCTCGGACACGACTACGGTGAGACCGAAGTCGAACGCGAGCGCGAAGAACGGGGCAGTGAGGTCGTCGTAACCGTCCAGGAGTACGAAGAGTGTGTCCGCTGTGGCGAACGAAACGTCATCAGCGAGAACACCGAGATAACGAGTCTCTCCTTACAGGCGGACGCCGACTCGCTTCCCACCGAGCCCGAACCCGAGCCAGACACGGCTGCAGCGGCAGACACCGAAGCTGCCGACAGTGTCGAAACACCACCCGATGTGGCCACCGAAACCGATGCGACGGCGTTGATCGACGACGAAGACGATGCTGCCGAGTTCATCGACGCCGACGCAAGCGAGGACGACGCCGAGTTCATCCACGACGAGGCCGAGGCCGCCGAGTCGACGACACCACCGTCTGACGCCGACGCAAGCGAGGCTGACGATGGGTTCGACGTGCCAACCGACGAACACGGCGAGCCGGTGACCGACGACGGCGAAATCCTCGAGGAGACCGATGAGACGGACCCGGACCGTGATCGCGAACACGGAGCGTGGCCGGAATCGGAAGACGTCGGCCCACCAGTCGGTTCTGAGACGACTCCGGCGGGGTGGCCAGATGACGAGTCGGACACCGACGAGGCTGCCACGGCCACCGATTCGACGGTCGACTCCATGGATACCGAGGTGACGGACGATGCAATCGTTCTCGAGGATGACTCCGATCACGAAGCCGGTGGTGTAGGCGCTGAATCAGCCGCCGCAGCAGACGCCAGAACGGCGACAACGGAGCCACCAGCGGCCGACACACAGTCCGAGGTCGACGACGAGCACCCGGAAGCCGATGCTGGAAGCGGTATCAAGCGAGCGACGTCGGCACCGGCTCCCGGTGAAAGCGGCGGGACAGCGCGCGAGGGCGTTCCAACTGAATTCTACTGTCCACAGTGTGCGTTCGTCGCGCCCGGCACCCGTAGTTCGCTTCGGACTGGCGACATCTGTCCCGAGTGCCGAAAGGGATATCTCAGCGAACGGGAACGTCGCTAGTTGGCATCCCGGCCTTCACTGCCGGCAAAACTCGACCTTCGCGACGCCGGCTATGAAAAGAGGTAAACAGTCCGCCGTGTATCTCCAATCCATGAAAGAGTACAAGATGCGCCGCGGAGAGTATCTCGAGGAGCGAATCCCCGACATGGAAGCGACAGTCGAGGACTACTTCGGTCCGATCACTGGGACTGAGGAGTTCAAGGGGAGCGATCTCTACGTCATCGGCGAACCCGACAACCCCGTCTTCGAAAAGGTCGTCGTCGGCGCCGTCGAGTACTCCGGCAAGAAGGACAAACTCGGCGTCGAGTTCTACGAACGCGACCCAACCGAACTCGGCCCCGACGAACTCGAGGCCGCCGGTGAGGCCGTCGACGCGAAAAACAGCTTCCTGCTCGAGGCGACCGGCCGTGACGCCAAGTCCCGTCGTGAGTCGATGAAACGGAAGGTCGAAGACGATCCGGATCACGACTTCTAAGGCCCACTGTTCGAGTTATCCACAACACGCGGACAGCATACTGATCAGCGACGCTGCTCATGTGACTCGTGGACGGAGAGCAGCCCTGCACCGGAGCTTCGAACGACGAGGTCAGCGATATCTCCGGCCTCGAGATCGTTGAAATCCGATCGGACGAGCGTCGTCTGTCGACAGTCGCCGCCGTCGACGTCACAGCCACGGATCCTGTACTCGACACTTTCGAACTCGGACTCGAGACGCGCTGCGAGTCGGTCCGAAATTTCGAGTGGGTCGTCTGCATCGAGGTCGTCGGCCAGCAACTCGTGGAGCGCATCCTCATAGTACGGCCCGTCAGCAGGGTCGTATCGTCTCACAGCCACATCGATCGGGTCGGCTTCGTCCGCGGGGTATCCACGAACGGTCTGCTGATCGATCTCGACGCGGTCGGCGAGCCCGAGACGGGTCGCACAGCCAGCGAGCGCAATCGACGTTGCGGCTGCGAGGAACGCACGTCGTTTCACTGTCGAAATGTTCGTGGAGTGCTTTGGAGTACCTTTCGCCAGCCCGGTCCGAAACGGCTATTACCGGCACGTCGAATCTTCCGGGTGATGGATCTCGCTGCGTTTCTCGCCGCGACGCTCGTCGCACACATCGGCTTTGCGATCTTCGTCACCGCACACGCCGCACTGACCGACCACGACGCCGGCAACTGGCCGTATATTACGCTCGTGCTGGGGCTTGCGGGCGTTGCTGGCTACTTTTTCTACGACGAGCGATAAGAGCGAGACGATCACTCGAGCGGTGAGTCGCTGAAAAAATACGACCGAGAACGGTCGAACAGCGACGCGTCGACGCTGTCTCAGGCGAGGAAGACGTGTCGTGGCCGGTCGGTCAGGATGTCGCGACCGAACTCGACGGCCTCCGAGAACGCATCGCTGCGGAAGAACTGCATGGCGTCCTCACGGGAGTCCCACCGACTGGCGATGAACATGTCGTTTTCGTCTTCACGGTTTGCCAGCAGGTCGGTCTTGCGGTGGCCGTCCATGTCGGCGAGGAGTGTGGCCGCATCCTCGAAGACGCCAGTGAAGTCCTCGCGGTGGTCCGGCTTGACGGTGTAGAACATCCCCATCGTCCCCCAGGAGTCGTCCTCGTCGTCGCCCGCCTGTCGGACGATTTCGGGGAGATCTGCAAGGAAGCCGGCTGCCGTGTTCGCGGCGCGTTCGGTTTCCCAGAGACTGACGATCGCCGTCTCGGCGTCGTCGGCTCCCGATTCGGACTCGTAGACCGCGGTCTTGACGTGTGTATCGTAGTGGTCGAAGTTCGTCCGCAGTCCATCGACCTCCTCGAACAGCTCGTCTGGGTCCGCCGCCGAGTAGAGGACGACCGCGTGGACGTCCTCGCCGTGTGGTTTGCCTGCATAGACGCCCAGGTCCTCGAGTTCGCTGCGGACCTCTTCGTCGTCTGCACGCTTCGAGCCGCCCGCATGGCCGTCGCCGCTGCCATGGCCGTGGCCCTCACTATCGGCGTCGCCGTGGTGTCCCTCGGCGTGTGGGTGGGCGCTCGTGTCGTCTGCATCCGCTTCGGCCGGGACGGCATCACCGGCCATGTACGCGTCGAGGTCGGCGGGTTCGAATCGTCGGCCGACGTAGAACCGACCGAACTCGGCGTACTTCGATGTCGATGGATCAAAGCGCATCTCGGCGAGCAGATTCTTGATGTTCGCGGGGTCGTCCGCAAACAGGGAGACACTCCACTCGTAGTCGTCGAAGCCGATGCTCCCGGCGGTGATCTGGCTGACTTTCCCACCGTAGCTGCGGCCGATGTCGCCATGGGAGCTCATATGCTCCGAGCGCTGCTCGAACGGCAGGTCGTACCAGTTGTGTTCGGGCTGGCGGCGCTTTTCCATCGGATAGAAGTTGACGTACTCCGCGTCGGGAATCTGTGGGTAGAGCTTCTGCTCTAAGTATCGGGAGAGGCCAGCACTTTCGACCTCCTCGTCTTCCTCGAAGTAGGCGTCGGTGACGTAGTCGGAGACCTCCGCAACCGAAACGTACGAATCAGTCTGCTCGGTAAACTCGGCAAACGCGGTCTGGTTGAACCGCCGCTCGAGTTGTTCGACGTCGGCCATCGTCGGTCGAATGTGCATACACAGCAGGTCGGTCTCGTGGCCGAGCATGGCGAACAGCCCCGAATCGCCGTCTTCGGCGTCCGTGACGTCCTCGCAGTCGGCGAGAAACGCCGCGCCCTCCTCGAGTGCCCGTTCACGGACGTGATCAGGTGCATCCCGCCACGCGTCCCAGTCGACCGTTCGGAAGTCGTGTAGGATGTACCAGCCCTCTTTCGTTCGCGGTGGTGTCCGTCGTTCCATAGTCGACGGTTAGAAGGCAACCGACAAGAAGGAACTGCTTCTTCCCAGCACCCCTCGAACCCGGGGCCTATCGCTCCGAGTCGAGAGCACGACTGGCTCGAGGATCACGATGCTCACGCGAAAGCAAACAGACCGAAACCTAGAACGCCTAGAGCAGGAAGGGCAGGAACAGCATCGTCAGGAAGCTGACGAGCATCGTTAGCCCGATCGTCGTCGTCACCGTCCGCACGTGGCCACGGGTCGCCTCGATGGGCAGTCTCGAGACGACGGCCTCGGTGCTCGTCCGCAAGATGTGGCCGCCGTCGAGTGGGAACGCCGGAATGCAGTTGAAAAAGCCGAGTTGGACGTTGATCCAGCCGGTCCAGAACAGCAGGTTCGCGACGATAAAGACGGTGCTGTCGCCGAGTGCGGCCAGCGAGCCCTGCACCTCATAGAAGTTTTCGACACCGCCAGTGAAGCCAGCGAAGTTGAACGGGAGAAGCCCGATCACACCGATCACTGGCAGGAAGATCGCCAGCCCGATCTTGCCGAAAAAGGAGTCCGTCGCGCCACCGTCGCCGCCGTTCCCGCCGAGGATCGACAGGTACTCCTCTGCAGGGTAGAGCTGGACGCCGATATCGCTGACCTCGAAGCCGGAGATGCCCTGATTCGCGAAGATCCCGAGGAAGCCGCTGTCTTCACGCGGATGGTCGTCGAGTGTGACTTCGTGCTCCTCGCGGTCGTCGCCGAAGTAGCCCACGACCGAGACCTCGTCACCGGGCTCGCTCTCCTCGAGCAGCGAGCCGAGTTCCGCATACGAGTGTGTTCGCTCGCCGTCGAATTCGGTGATGACGAACGTCTCGTCAGTTTGGCCAGTTGCAGCCGCAAGTGGCCCATCGTCACTGACTTCGACGGCGGCACCGATCGCCACCTCGCGTTCGTCCTGCTCGCCGGCTGCGTTTTCGGTCGTCAGCGTGACGCGTTCGTCGTCGCCGACAGCATCAAAAAAGCCGCTTTCGGTTGCCACCTGCTGGCCGTTGACGGCGATGATCGTGTCACCAGCCGAGACATCTGCCGGCCCGTTCTCCATTGCAGTGGTGACGAGCAACGAGCGATCGACAGTAACGGTTTCCTCGCCGTTGAGTTCGATCGTGATCTGGTCACCAGCCGCGGCCTCGAGGCGGTCGGCAAGGTCGTCGTTCGTCTCGACGGCCTCGCCATCGACGGCGGTGATCCGGTCGTTAGGTTCGATCCCTGCGGCATCAGCAGACGAGTCGGGCGCAACGCCGCCGACTGAAGCGCCGGGGGCGACGGCAATCGCGCCGGCAATCGGCCCAAAGAGAAGTGCGAAGACGAGCAACGAGACCGCGAAGTTGTTGGTGACGCCCGCCGCAAACATACGAGTCTGCCCGCCCCTCGAGGCCTTTCGGCTGCTCTCCTGGTCGGGTTCGACGAACGCACCGAATGGGATGATCGCAAGCATCGCGACGCCCATCGAGTTGATGCCGATATCCTCGACGCGACAGAGCAGGCCGTGGCCGCCCTCGTGGACGACCAGTCCAACGAGGAGTCCGACGACGATCCCGGGCGTTGCAGACAGCGGGAGGAAGTCGTTAACACCGGGAATCGGCGTCACGTTACGGGGCTGTTGGACGCCGGAACCAGTTGGCTGTGGTGACGTGACTGCAGAGATCGCTGCAAGGAGGAGGAGAACGAACATGGCCACCATCACGACGATTGCGATGCCGACGCCAACGTTTGCCCACGCACGCCAGAACCGTTTCGGACCCGAGAGTCGGTCGAGAAACTCCCGACCGCGTTTGGTGTGGAACGTAAGAATCGGACCCTGGGTCCCGACGTACTCCGGCAAGAGATCAGCTCTTCGGAGTGCAATAACGCCAAGCCAGTAGATGAGCAGGCCGATGAGAGTCCACGTCGCCAGCTCAGAGCCGAAGAGTTCGGGAACCGAGACGACAGCGGGGGAACCGTGATCCATCGATCGTATGTCCGAGCGGCGTTCTCAAAGGGCTTTTGTCTATCAAGTCGGTCAGATGACCGACCAGTCGTCTGTGTTACCGTTCTCGGCGGAGTCGGGCGACGACGAATTCACGGTCGACTTTCGCAAGGAACGAGCCGAGCTTTGGCCCCTGAGACTCGTCGAAGAAGAGCCGATAGCCGGCACTGAAGAACTCACCGACGTCGACGTCGTGACGTCGCGCCGTCTCGTAGATTTCGCCCTGAATCTCGTCTGGTTCGTGGCCCTCCTCGATGAACTCTGCGAGGTCTGCGAGTGCGTCTTCGGTCGCGTCGTCGAACTCGTGGTCCGGAATGGCCGAGCGCTTGAGTTCGTAGTCGAACTCGTTTTCAGTTCGTCGGGCCCAGTTGCGGGCCTGTTCGACGCGCTTGAGTGCCCCGTCGATCGCCCACTCGGGAGCGTCGTCAGGGATGTGCCCCTCTCGCCGAGCGATCTCCTCGCGCAGGTCGGGATCGTCGGTCATTCCAAGCACCGCCGCGAAGGTGTACGGCAGTCGAATGCGATCTTCTCGCGGCTCTTCGACCACGAGCGGGTAGACGCGATCGGCGAACGCTTGTTCGTCCTCGCTCGCATCGATCTCATCGAAGTAGATCGCCTCGAGGCGGTCGAACTCGTCGACCAGCTGATCGAGGCGCTCGATGCTGAAGTCTCGCGCCTTCGAGGGGTCTTTCGCGAAGAAATAGCGCAGCACCTCGGGCTCTAACAACTCGAGCACGTCCGAGACGAGGATGACGTTGCCAGCCGACGACGAGAAGGGCTCACCGTCGAGGGTGAACCACTCGTAGACCATCGGGACGGGCGGCTCGATCTCGAGGACGTTGCGCGCGACGTCCTGGCCGCTTGGCCAGGAGCCTTCGGCGTGGTCCTTGCCGAAGGGCTCGAAGTCGACACCGAGGACCTGCCACTGGGCGGGCCACTCGAAGCGCCAGGGCATCTTCCCTTCGCGCAGGGTCGCCGTCCCCTCATGGCCACAGCCATCGATCGTCTGATCGCCGGCATCCATGTCGGTACAGCGGTAGTCGACGGTCGGTGTCTCGCCCTCGAGATCGACGCTCGTAACGGTCTCGGTCACCTTGCCACACTCCGCACAGATCGGGTTGAACGGGACGTAGTCTTCGTCGACTTTGTCCTGGTAGGCAGCCAGGACCTCGCGTGCGCGATCCTGATTCTCGAGCACGTAACGGGTGACGTCTTCGAGATCGCCGTTCTCGTACAGTTCCGTGTTCGAGATCAGTTCGATCGGAACGTTGAGCGCGTCGGCGCTGTCCTGGATGATCGTCGAGAAGTGGTCGCCATACGAGTCACAGCAGCCGAAGGGATCCGGAATGTCGGTGTAGGGCGCGCCGAGATTGCGTCCGAGCGCACCTGCATCGACCTCGCCGAGATCGACGAGGTTCCCCTCGAGATCACAGAGCGTTCGCGGAAGCCCACGCAGCGGGTCGCGGTCGTCAGCGGTGAAGACCTGTCGGACCTCGTGGCCGCGCTCGCGCAGGGCTTCGGCGACGTAGTAGCCACGCATAATCTCGTTGACGTTGCCGAGGTGCGGGACGCCCGACGGCGAGATGCCGCCTTTGACGACGATCGGCTCGTCGGGTTCTCGGTTCGCTACTCGATCCGCGACGGTATCCGCCCAGAAGGCATGGCGTGTGTCATCGCCATCTTCGCGCTGAAGGGTGTAGGGACTCTCGACGTCCCGTTCGGCTGCGGAGTCAGGAGCGTCGTCGCCGCTCATCGTTCGTTCTGTGCCCAGTAGGTCGGTTCTTCGCCGGCACCTTCGGGAAGAATGTCCGTCCCTTCGTGATCGCCAAACCGAACTGCACGCGCGATCCGGTCCGGATCGGTGCCGTCGAGAACGATCGTTCGCATTCCCGAGCGCTGAATGATCTTTGCCGCCAGCAAATCGACAGGCGAGGACGCACCGGCGTTCATCTCGAGGTCGGCGATCACGTCGACGAGCTCTGCGGCCGAAAGCTCCATGAACTTCGTCGCGTCGTCGTTCTCGTTCGGATCGTCGCTGTAGACACCGGGAACGCTCGTCGCATAGACGAGCAAGTCGGCGTCGACGTACTCTGCAAGGGCCGCACCGACGGCGTCGGTCGTCTGTGCTGGGGCAACACCGCCCATGACACAGATGTCACCTCTGCGAAGCGCCTCGCCGGCTTCGTCGTAGTTTTTTGCCGGTGCAGTCACCGAATCCTCGCTGAGTGCGGTGATCAACAGGCGTGCGTTGAGCCGGGTGACATCGATCCCGAGCTGATCGAGTTCGATCTCGTTTGCTCCCAGATTGCGAGCGGCACCGATATACTCACGCGCGACGCCGCCGCCACCGACGACAGCACCGACACGACAGCCGTCCTCGACGAGGTCTTCGACGACGGCAGCGTGTTCGGCGACCCGATCCGCCCCGGGTTCAGGCACGAGTACGCTTCCGCCGATAGAGACGACCACTTTCATACTACAGCGGTGTAACCGCGAGCCAATCTTAAGGGTTGCCAACTGTCCGGCACTACGCGAGTCTTACACCACCATGGGACCAGTTCTCGGGGATCCGTCGCGACGGCGTTCCCTCGCGATCCAAGAGAGGCGACGTGACAGCTCGAGTGTTGGACGTGGCTACGACTCGAGCGAGAGAACGAGCCCATCACCGTCACGTTCGAACTCGGTTCCGAACGGTTCGGACAGTTCTCGCATCCGCTCGCGGGACCACTCGGCTGCACCCGGACTTGCCTCGTGGACTGCACAGTCGCTGATTTCGGTCGGATGCAGTCGCAGTTCTGTCGGCGTTCGGTCGGCTGTCACCGTCAGCTCGAACAGAAATCCGCGGTCGTTGCGCAACTCGTCGTCGACCGAATAATCGTCGACGAAATCACCCGCATCGTAGATGATGGGCACTCCCGCGTAGACCTCGACTCCCTGAAAGACGTGGGCGCTATGGCCGTGGATCAGATCGACGCCTGCCTCGACCAGCCAGTGGGCAAACGCCCGGAAGGCGTCGGGTGGCTCCGTGACCATGTTCGGCCCCAAGTGGAGCGAGGCAACCAGTAGGTCGGGATTGTGCGCGCGTGCTCGCTCGAGTGCCTCCCGGACGCGCTGGCGTGTCGCTTCGTGTTCGACACCGTCGCCGGACGCAGTCCGAGTGCTCGAGTCGCGTTGCCAGTCGTCGACCTCGATCCAGGCCGTTCCCGGTGAGTCCTCGTCGGCTGCGTACTCCGGCGTGTTGTCGGTAAACGCGACGATGGCGACCTCAAGACCGTCGATCGAGACGACCGCCGGCTCGAGTGCCTCGTCGATCGTTTCGCCGGCCCCGGTGTGGGCAATCCCGGCCGAATCGAGGTGCTCGAGGGTATCGCGCAAGGCGACCTCCTCGTAGTCGAGAACGTGGTTGTTCGCGAGCGCACAGCAGTCGACACCAGCACGCTCGAGCGCGGGAATCGCCCACTCTGGATCGGCACGGAAATGAAACGGGCGATAGGTCCGTTGCCACTGTCGGCCGCGAGTCGAGAGACAACACTCGAGGTTGATCACGAGGCCATCGAGTTCACAGAGCCGCTCGAGGACAGACCCCCAGACGGCGTCGACGGATTTCTGGCGCTGTCGCTCGTTTACCAGTCGACCGAGCATGACATCGCCGGTAAAGCCGATGTGCCACGCCATGGCTGAACCGTCACGACCCAGGCGCAAAATCCCCCACCAGCGATTGCGACACGGCGAACGGTTCTGGACGTCGACAGCTACAAAGTCCAACGTCACCATATCTCAGTCATGCACGTACTCGGTATCCTCGACCACGGCGCGAGCGGCGACAGACTCGATCGAATCGTTGACCGAACCGTCGATCGACTCACACAGGAGGGACGCGTCGGCGTCATCAGATACGATGCGACGATCGCAGACGGGATGCACGCCCACGAACCCACGGCCGTCGGCGGCGACGTCATCTACGATCTCGGGGCCGACGGCGACTGGACTGCCACTGGAACGGGGATGGACGTCGCGGACGCGCTCGATCAACTGACGCCAACCTGTGACTACGCGGTCGTCGTCGGCGTCGACGACCTTCGATACCCGAAACTCGTCGTTGGCTCGAGCGATGACGAGGCCGATGGCGTCATCGCTGCCGTCGACACGCCCAACGAACTCGACGTCGACGCCATCATCACCGCCCTCGAGGCGACAGAGCCCCACGAGACGCTCGAGTCGCTGGTCGACCGGGTCAAACGCTCGCCGCAGGCGGATCGATCGGGGGCGATCGCGACCTTCACCGGCCGGGTTCGCGCGAAAGACGACGCGGACGACGCGCGCACCCAGTATCTCGAGTTCGAGAAGTACGAGGGCGTCGCAGACGAACGGATGGCCGCTCTCGAGACGGATCTCGAGGCACGTGACGGCGTGTTCGAGGTCGAACTCTACCACCGGACCGGCGTCGTCGCCGACGGCGAAGATATCGTCTTCGTCGTCATCCTCGCCGGCCACCGCGAGGAGGCGTTTCGAACCGTCGAAGACGGAATCAATCGTCTGAAAGACGAAGTTCCGCTGTTCAAAAAGGAGGTCACAGTCGACGACGAGTTCTGGGTTCACGATCAATCCTAAGAGATATATTCACCGGGATACTGTTCAAAATAGGTCGATTGTCTTGAGAAATGACTGTCTATCGGCCATGAATATTTGCGCAGCGATAATAGATTAGAGCAGGCTATAAAACGTCTAGACGCTTCTCGTCGTTTACTGAAGAGTCCTGTAAACACGGGTAAAACGATGATTACTCCCCAGATAATTGAACACAAACGAAACGCCGCTAACCAACCATCCTTTATAACAGATCTCCCCCACAACGGGTAACTGTCGATGAGCACCACAGCCCAACCCTCCACGGAAAGCAAGGAACACCGTCTGAAGCGCTACCTGCGCAATCGCGCAGAGGACGGTGAACTGTACTTCAAAGGCAAGTTCATCGCAGACGAAGTCGGGATGTCCCCGAAAGAGATCGGCGCGTTGATGGTCAAGCTCTCGGAGTCGGCGACCGAACTCGAGATCGAGAAGTGGTCGTACACGAGCGCAACCACGTGGCGCGTCGAACCAGCGTGATCGGTCCCCGTCGTGCCGGCGCGTTTGAAACCGCCATCCGGCACAGTTCGTACCGATGTTCTACTGTTTGTTGACGACCAGACGAAAGCGCGGTCACCGACGGCAGCGGTCGGTCGGCCCTGTGGACGCAGTCGATTTATACGGCATGGTCCCTGAGTAGCGAGCAATGGATGACGTCGAATCGCCCGGGTTCGGATCATCGCGGGCGGAGCGGCCGTCAGTCACGGACGGCCCACCACTCGAGCAGATCGAATCGGTGTTTTCGATCTACGAGGTCCGAATCGAGGACGAGCAGCTGGTGTACTACGGCGATCCGCGGGTCCATCCCGAGCAGGCGATGCAAGAGCTGTGGCCCGCGTTTCGGAAGGCGGGATACGAGCCACAGCTGACGACCAAGTACGGAGAGTATGTCATCGTCGCCAAACCGGTCAGTCTCGGCATCAACGGGATTCCGTGGACGAACATTATCCTGTTTGTGGCGACAGTCTTCTCGACACTGCTCGTCGGTGCGCTGTGGTGGTATCCATCGATCGATCCGTTCGCCAATCCACTCGAGATCGTTCACGCCTGGCCGTTTTCGGTCGCAATCCTCTCGGTACTGGGGATCCACGAACTGGGTCACTACGTGATGAGCCGGTATCACGAGGTCGACGCCTCGTTGCCGTATTTCCTTCCCGTCCCGACGATCATCGGGACGATGGGTGCAGTCATCAAACTGAACGGGCGGATGCCAAACCGGAAGGCGCTGTTCGATATCGGCGTCGCCGGCCCGCTTGCCGGACTGGTCGCAACGATCATCGTCGCCGTGATCGGGCTTCACTTACCGCCGGTGACCGTTCCGGAGTCACTCGTCCAGGAGTCCAACACGGGCGGGGTTCGACTCGGGATCCCGCCGTTGCTCGAGTTACTCGCGACGGCGGTCGACCAGCCGCTGTACGGTGACGACCCAACGCGAAACATCAATCCTGTCGTTATCGGTGCCTGGGTCGGGATGTTCGTCACGTTCCTCAATCTGATCCCTGTTGGCCAGCTCGATGGCGGCCACATCCTGCGAGCGATGGCGGGTGAGTTCCACGAGACGATCGGCGCACTCGTTCCGGCCGTGCTGTTCGGTCTCGCAGCCTACCTCTACTACATCGGTGGCTACGGCCTCCAAACAGTGTTCATCTGGGTCTTCTGGGGACTGTTGACGATGGTGCTCGCATCCGCAGGCGCAGCACACCCGGTCGCCGAAGAGCGACTGGGAACGTGGCGAGTCGTTGTCGGCATCGTAACGTTCGGTCTCGGGCTGCTCTGTTTCATGCCGGTGCCACTCGAGGTCATCCAGTAACGAACACACTGGAGCTACCCACCGTGAGTGAAGCCCTGGTCCGCAAGTGGCTCGCCGTCGAGTGTAATTCCGTGGTCGGCGGCTGTGGCGTGCCCGAGTACTGTGAGATCGACACCGATCGCTGCCTGTACGGCCTCGAGTGCCGATTCGGGCAGCGTAACGACGAGTTCGAAGTCCTCGCCGAACGTCGTTGCACGCTCGAGAACGTCATCGTCGGCAGCCACCTCCAGCAAGGCGTCGGCGATCGGCACCGGGTCGGACTCGATCGCAAAGCCGCAGTCGCTGGCGTCGGCGAGCTGGTGCAACGACCGGGCGAGGCCATCACTCGAGTCCATCATCGCCGTCGCGTGGGGAGCAAGCGCCCGCCCGGCCGCGACGCGTGGCTCAAAGCGGAACAGCTCGTTTGCGCGGTCGAGTGCGGCGTCGTCGCCGCGTTCGAAGAACTCGAGTGCAGCGGCGCTGCGGCCAAGCGTCCCGGTAACACAGACGAGATCACCGGCTCGAGCGCCGCTGCGCGGAACGGGGTCATCGGTGTGGCCGATGGCCGTCGTCGTCACGGTAAACTCGTCGTGACCATCGAGATCGCCGCCGACGTATTTTGCGTCGACGCGTTCACAGACATCGCGTGCGCCACGGACGAAGCCGAGCAGTTCCTCGGGATCGAACTCGGGGGCAGCGTAGGCGGCGACGGCCGCGGTCGCCTCCGCCCCCATTGCAGCTACGTCCGACAGCGATGCGCCGACGGCTCGCCAGCCTGCTGTGTAGCGGGTCGTGCCGTCGGGAAAGTCCGTCCGGTCGTGGAGCATGTCCGTCGTGATCACGAGCCCGTCGATGATGGCGGCGTCGTCGCCGGCAAACTCGAGTTCTCGCGCTAAGAGCGCCAGGGCGGCGCGTTCGTCCATGCACTCCGTTTCGACTCGAGGGCGAAAAGCGATGCGGGCCGGCGGCGGATGTGTGTGAGCGACACGATTCCGACGGCGATACGATGCTCTTAAATGCCGCGGACGGGAACCACACGCCAATGGCTACGATGTACGACGTTCCGGCGGACGACCTCATCGAGGCGCTCGCCGACGACCTCGAGGACCGACTCGACGAACCCGATTGGGGCAAATTCGCAAAGACTGGTGTCGACCGCGAACTCCCACCGGAACAGGAAGACTTCTGGGCAACGCGTGCCGCAAGTCTCCTGCGCAAGGTCGCTGACCGCGGCCCTATCGGCGTCGAGCGACTCTCGACGGAGTACGGCGGCGGCAAGAACGGCTCGAACCGGTATCAGGTCGCTCCCGACAAGCGCGCAGACGGCTCGAAGAACCTCATTCGAACGATCCTCCAGCAGCTCGAAGAGGAAGACCTCGTCGAGACCGCAGAGGGCCAGGGTCGCCGTATCACGCCCGAGGGACGCAGCCTGCTTGACGACACCGCCGGCGCCGTTCTCGAAGAGCTCGACCGTCCGGAACTCGAGCGCTACGCGTAGACGACAAATCCAGTTTTCTCGCCGACACAACCGCAGAGAGCCGTCAGTAGCTCACTGTCGTCCGTAATCATTTTCCGCCGTGCGACGGTAGATGTGTGTAGCTATGAGTGGTTCACCCGACGAGGAGAAACTCGAGGAACTCCGTCAGAAGAAGATGGAACAGCTCCAAGAACAGGCAGAGGGTCAGCAAGGCGGTGCCTCCCAGGAGGCGGCCCAGCAACAGGCTGAAGCCCAGAAAAAAGCCGTCCTGCGCCAGCACCTGACCGACGAGGCTCGCAAGCGGCTCAACACCGTCAAGATGAGCAAGCCGCAGTTCGGCGAACAGGTCGAACGACAGGTCGTCACGCTCGCCCGCAGCGGTCGCCTTCAGGGGAAGATCGACGACGACAAGATGAAACAGCTCCTCCAAGAGCTCAAGCCCGACTCGAAGAGCTTCGACATCAAGCGCCGCTAATGGAGCTCGGCGTCCTCTACAGCGGTGGCAAAGATTCGACGCTCGCGGCCCTTCTCTTGGAAGAGTTCTACGACGTGACGCTCGTCACGGCCCACTTTGGCATCAGCGACGACTGGAAACACGCCCGCGAGACTGCCGACGCCATCGGCTTCGCGTTCGACCGGCTCGAACTCGATCCCGCGGTCGCCCACGACGCCGTCGCCCAGATTCGGGCTGACGGCTTCCCTCGAAACGGCATCCAGCAAATCCATCAGCACGCCCTCGAGCGGCTGGCCCGACAGGAGTTCGACGCCATCGCCGACGGCACCCGGCGTGACGACCGCGTCCCGACGGTCTCTCGGGCGCAGGCCCAGAGCCTCGAGGATCGTCACGACGTCGACTACATTGCGCCGCTGTCTGGCTTTGGCCGCACCGCCGTCGATCGGGTAGTCGAGGATCGACTCGAGGTGATCGCCGGACCGAGCGAGGAGATTACTCGGGCCGACTACGAGGCAGAACTGCGAGCGCTCATCGCCGACGAAGACGGGCACGCGGCGATCAGAGAGCTGTTCCCGGAACACGACCAGACGTACGTGACCGGCGTCCACCGCGGCTAAGAGCTGGCAGCGACCGCCGCGTGCCGACGGCAAACGAGCAATCACTAAATAACAGGATAGAAGTTCGCCGTGCCCTAATACCGGGGCATGTACGACGGCATCAAGGGTTTTCGTGATTTCTATCCCGGCGAGATGGCCGCCAGACGGGCGACCATCGACACCTTAGAGGACACTGCCCGCAGCTACGGCTTCCGCGAGATCGGCACCCCCGCACTCGAGCGCGCAGAGATGTGGACTGACAAAAGCGGCGACGACATCGTCGACGAACTCTATTCCTTCGAGGATCAGGGCGGACGACACGTCACGCTCACTCCGGAGCTGACGCCGACGGTCGCACGGATGGTCGTCGCCAAACAACAGGCACTTTCGAAGCCGATCAAGTGGTTCTCGACGCGGCCGTTCTGGCGCTACGAACAGGTCCAGCAGGGCCGCCAGCGCGAGTTCTACCAGACCAACGTCGACATCTTCGGCTCGAGCGAGCCCGAGGCTGATGCCGAAATCCTCGCCTGGGCCGCCGACGCACTGACCGGGCTGGGACTGACCGGCGAGCACTTCGAGTTCCGAATCTCCCACCGAGACATTCTCGAGGGTGTCCTCGAGAGCTACGAGGCCGACGTTGACACCGACGCGGCGATTCGGGCCGTCGACAAGTCCGATAAGATCTCACAGGTCGAGTACCACGACCTGCTGATCGGGGCCGGCCTAACGGCAGACCAGGCCGCCGAGTTCGGTGACCTCATCGCCGGCGGTAACCTCGAGGCAGTCAAGGCGTTCGCCGACACCGAGCGCGTCACGGCAGCCGTCGAGAACCTCCAGAACGTCCTCGAGGCCGCCGAGGACTTCGGCGCGCGCGAGTACTGTACGATCTCGCTCGAGACCGCGCGCGGCCTCGATTACTACACCGGCGTCGTCTTCGAGTGTTTCGACTCCGCAGGCGAGGTTTCGCGGTCGATCTTCGGCGGCGGCCGCTACGACGACCTCATCGAAGGGTTCGGCGGCCAGCCCACGCCCGCGGTCGGCGTCGCCCCGGGCCACGCAACGCTGCCCCTCCTGATGCAGCGCGCAGGCGTCTGGCCCGAGGAGGAAGTGACGACGGACTACTACGTCCTCCAGATCGGCGACACGCGATCCGAGGCGGCCCGGATCGTCCGCGACCTCCGCGACCGCGGTCACGTCGTCGAAACCGACGTCGCGGGCCGTTCCTTTGGCGCGCAACTGAACTACGCTGACTCGATCAACGCCGAGACGGTCGTCATCGTCGGCGAGCAGGATTTGGAGAACGACGAAGTGACGATCAAAGACATGGAATCGGGCGACCAGACGCAGGTTCCAGTTGACTCGTTCCCAGGCGATCTCGAGCGACCGACGTTCGACGACCTCGAGTAGGGAGTCTCGTTTTGACGGCCTCGAGCGATCCGTTGCAGGCAAAGACGTTTCCCCCCTCGTTAGACTACAGCGCCCATGGCCGACCGAGGAGAGACAGTCGAGTCGTTCCCGATTCAGCGCCGCGGAACCGTCGACTACATGCGAGCGGCCGGCAGACGGAGCGTCGTCCACGGACTCGTCGAGTTCGACGTCACCGACGTGCGGCGTCGCATCCGGAACGGAGAAACCGAGCGCGGAGCACAGCTGTCGTTCACGGCGTTTCTCGTGTCCTGTCTGGCGCAAGCCCTCGAGGACCACCCCACGCTCCAGTCGTACCGCAACTGGCGAGGACGAATCGTTCGGTTCGACGACGTAGACGCGATGGTCATCGTCGAAACGCAGGTCGACGGCGCACAAACCGGTGTCCCACACGTGATCAGGGCGGCAAATCGGCGATCGTTGCGATCGATCCACGATGAGATTCGCACCGCCCAACGCGACCCCAACGAGGGCCGGCAACCCAAATTGGCATCTCTGGGCCTTCGACTCCCAGCCCCCATTCGACGGCTGTTCTGGCGGTTGCCACAGTTCTTTCCGCGACGCTGGAAACGGATTGCGGGGACCGTTGCCGTAACGTCCGTCGGGATGTTCGGAACGGGCGGTGGCTGGGGGATCAGTCCGACGAACTACTCGTTGCAGCTGACAGTCGGTGGCATCGAACGAAAACCGGGTATCGTCGACGGGACCATCGAGCCCCGCGAGTTCCTTAATCTCACAGTGACGGTCGACCACGACGTCGTCGACGGTGCGCCGGCCGCGCGGTTCGTCCAGCGGCTGAAAGAACTCGTCGAGGACGGCCAGGGAATCGAGACGGCGCTCGAGTCGCAGCCATCAGGAACTGACTGACCGGTCGCGTCGAATCCACAGCAGGCCCCAGCATTAACTACGCTCTCGGTGTACGACCCTCGATGGTCGACGCCGATCGCCCGAACGTCCTCTTTGTCCTCACCGATCAGGAGCGATACGACTGCAGCGCGCCCGAGGGGCCGCCCGTCGAGACGCCGACGATGGACCGGCTCTCGAGTGAGGGAATGCGCTTTGTACACGCGTTCACGCCGATCAGTATCTGCACGAGCGCTCGCGCATCGTTGCTGACCGGCCGGTATCCGCACAGTCATGGAATGTTGAACAACAGCCACGAGGCCGACTCGATTCAGCCGAACCTGCCCTCTGAGCATCCCACGTTTTCTGAACAGTTGGCCGAACACGGCTACGATCTGAGCTACGTCGGCAAATGGCACGTCGGCCGCGACCAGACGCCCGAGGAGTTCGGTTTCTCGTATCTCGGCGGCAGTGACGTCCACCACGACGACATCGACGACGCGTTCCGCGAGTATCGCCGCGAGCGCGGTGAGCCCATCAAAGCGGTCGAACTCGAGGACGAGATCTACACGGGGACGAATCCTCGAGACAGTACCGAGGGAACGTTCGTCGCAGCGAAAACACCGATCGACGTCGAAGAGACCCGTGCCTGGTTTCTCGCCGAGAAAACGATCGAGGCGATCGACGCCCACGCCGAGCGCGACCGAGACGAGCCGTTTTTCCACCGAGCCGATTTCTATGGGCCGCACCATCCCTACGTCGTCCCCGAGCCGTACGCCTCGATGTACGATCCCGACGAGATCGAGCGGCCCGAAAGCTACGCCGAGACCTACGACGGGAAACCACGGGCGCAAGAAAACTACCTCTCGTATCGTGGTGTCGCCGGGTTCGACTGGGACATTTGGGCCGAAGCCATCGCGAAGTACTGGGGCTTCGTGACGATGCTCGACGACCAACTCGAGCGCGTGCTCGAGGCGCTCGAGCGCCACGGGCTCGCCGAGGAGACGGTCGTCGTCCACGCCTCGGACCACGGCGATTTCGCCGGCGGTCACCGCCAGTTCAACAAAGGGCCGGTGATGTACGACGATACCTATCGAATCCCACTGCAGGTTCGCTGGCCCGGCGTCACCGACCCGGGATCGGTCTGTGACGCTCCCGTTCACCTCCACGACCTCGCGGCGACGTTCCTCGAAATCGGCGACGTCGCGGTCCCGGACGCCTTCGACGCTCGGAGCATCGTCCCCTTGATCGAGTCCGGCGGCGACCCCGAGGGAGTGCCGGCGACGTGGCCCAGATCCGTGTTCGCTCAGTATCACGGCGACGAGTTTGGCCTCTACACCCAGCGAATGGTCCGCACGGCGCGATACAAGTACGTCTACAACGGGCCGGATATCGACGAACTGTACGATCTCGAGGCCGATCCTGCCGAACTCCAGAACCTGATCGACCATCCGGGCTATACGGACGTTCGACGGGAACTGCGAGAGCGACTCATCGGGTGGATGAAAAAAACGGACGACCCGAATCAGGGGTGGGTGCCGGACGTGCTCCGAGCCGCAAACGAGGACTGAGCCACACGATATCCGTCACTCGAACACGACGGCCTCGCGTTCGAACCGCTCGTCGTCGGCCCGCCAGCGCCATGAGCCAATCTCGTGTGGCTCGAGTGAGACGATCAGATACGAGCGATCCGGCCAGGTCGCCCGCGCGACGTCGGTGTCGCTCGGTCGCGGTGGGCCGCGGGGATGGGTGTGATAGAAGCCGACGATTTCCTCCCCGCGCTCTTCGAGCCGATCGAAAAGCTCGAGTTGGGCCTCCGGGTCAATTCGATAGCGCGTTCGTGGCGTCTCAGCGACGTTGTCGGCGGGGTACTGCGAGTGAACGCGACTTCGCCCGTCGGGGTCGTATCCGCCACCAAAGACCCCACAGACCTCCTCGGGGTGGCCGTCGCGGGCGCGCTCGAGGATCGCGTCACGGATCGCGATCGGAACGACGAGTTCGGGATCAGCGGTCATCAGCTGGTTAGGCGTCCGCCTCGAGTCGCGCCGAAAGCGTCTCGAACGGAACCGCGATCTCCGCAAGCGGTTTCGACGGCGTCTCCTCGTCGAAGATGTCGGGCTGGACGATCGGTGCTAACGCCTCGAGCGTGTCGACCAGCCGCGGGCCGGGCCGGTTGAGGTAGTGATCGCCGTCCATCGCCCAGACGCGACCGTTCTCGACTGCGGTAAGCTCGTCCCAGCCCTCACGCTCGGTGAGGTCTGCCGCGTTGGCGGCGATCTGCTCGAGGCCAAAGCCACAGGGCGCGACGATCACGAGTTCGGGGTCGTAGGCGCGAATATCCCCCCACTCGCGGGGCCGCGAGCGCTCGCCGACGTCGGCTAGCCCGTACGTGCCGCCGGCCCACTCGACGAGTTCGGCCGTCCAGTGGCCTGCGATCATGGCGGGGTCGGTCCAGTCGAAGATGGCGACGCGCGGACGGTCGTTGGGGTCGAGATCGGCGGTCTGGGTTCGAATGCCCGCTATTCGCGACTCGAGGGCGGCCCGGACCTCGCTGGCCCGGTTCTCGGAGCCCGTCGCGTGGCCGACTCGCTCGAGGTCGTCGAGGACATCGCCGACGCTGTGGGGGTCGGTCGTCAGAATTTCCGGGTTCGATTCGAGCGTGTCTACGGCCTCGGTGATAACCGTCTCGTCGACTGCACAGACGTCACACATTCCCTGGGTGACGATCAACTCGGGGTCGATCTCCGCGAGCAGGTCGGTATCGACGTCGTAGACGCCCCCGTCGTCGGCGGTCTCGAGGACTTGTTGGTCGATCTCGGCACTCGAGCCATCGGTGTCGATTCTCGAGGCCGTAACCGACGGGAGTGTCTCGACGCCAGGCGGGTGGTCACACTCGTGGGAGACGGCCGCCGGCTCGAGGTCGAGGGCGGCGACGGTTTCGGTTGCCGAGGGAAGCGTCGTAACGATTCGCATGGAGGGTCGTAGGGAGCGGACGGGCAAAAACAGCCGGCTCGAGGTCACCCTCGAGTCGGTCTGATCGAACTGAGAACTACTGATGAGGACCCGAGTACGATTTCGAGTAACAGACTCGAGTTCCTCACTCGAGCGAACTGCTCAGACTGGCACCACTGATTGCCATGACCTCCCCAGCCGATTCGTTCACTCCTGTCGGTCGTTCACTTACCTCGCGCGGTGTCGTCGACGCGCTCGAGCGCCACGAGAGTGCGTCGACAGCGCGCGCCGCTTACGTGGAGTGTCTCGAGCGAACGAACGCCGAAACGCGGCTACTGGAATTTGACGCCGACGTCGTGGAGATCTGTGTTGTACTTGGCGATGTTGATGACCAGCGGCGTGACGCTCTCGACCTCAGCGGCGTTTGCGAGTGGGCCGACGTCGAGTGCGCGGAGTCCTTCGATCTCGTTCGTGAGGTTGCGGAGGGTTTCTTTGGCATCGTCGTCGTCTGCGACCAACAGCGTGTCGAGGTCGAGATCGGTGTCGAGGTTTGAGAGCGCGTCGGCCGCGAGGTTGTGGAACGCACCGACGACCGGCACCTCGTCGGGGGCTCGCTCAGCGACCAGTTCGGTGACGCTGCCGGTTCCTGGGGGATGGTAATGGAGGCCGTCCTCGTCGCCTTTCATTCCGACTGCGGGGGTGACCAGGATCGTCTCCGCGTCGAGGCTGTCTTCGACCGATTCGATGGTGTCGCCGACGTGATACGGCGGGACGCTGAGGACGACGATATCGGAACGGTCGGCCGCCATCCCGTTTTTGAAGCCCTTGATGTTCGCGTCGACACCGCGCGCTTCGAGTTCGGCCTCGTAGTCGTCGACTGCCTCGCGGGCCTTTTCGGGGTCTCGAGAGCCGATGAGGACCTCGTGGTCCGTGTCGCGCGCAAAACGCAGGGCCAGTCCCTGTCCGATGTCGCCGGTTCCGCCGAGTAGTGCGATTCGCATGTCCGACACTCGGGACGGCAGCCGAATAAAAGGGGTGGAGCGCGGCCGATCTCGCCGGGTTTTCGTTGGGGCTCCCAGCAGACAGCCTACGGTGCGTCCTCGTCGTCCGGATTCATCGCCGCACCGAACGCGCTGTCGTAGGCCTCACGGTTTTTCACCTCGCGGATCCGTTGCTCGAGCGTCGTTGCGAGTTCCTGGCGGCGGTCTTGGTCGATGTCCGAATCATACTCGAGCGCCTCGAGTTCACCTTTGGCCGTCCGTAGCTCGTCGACGGCGGCCTCGGCCTCGAGATCAGTCGCGCGGTCGAGCGTGTGTTCGACGTCCTCGAGCGTGGTATCGGTCATAGGCATCCGTTTTACGACCAGTGTCATCAACACGACCCCGTCACTCGCCACGTTCGACGGTCGCCACACTGGCGAACACAGGCTCCATTATAGTAACAACTGAAACGGTTTGCACACCGACCGCACAGCTGTCGTGCGATCGGGTGCGCACTGATTTTCAGTGGCTACTATAGCCCTGCCGTCGTCGCTCGAGTATGGCTACCGTGATCGCCCACCGTGGCTACGCCGGCGTCGCTCCCGAAAACACCGTCGCTGCGGCCATCCGCGCCGCCGAGGACGGCGAGACGACGATGCTCGAGATCGACGTCCAGCCAGCAGCCTGTGGCACACCGGTCGTACTCCACGATGAACGACTCGAGGGGCGTCGCAATGGTCGCCCGCTCACCGACGCGTCGGGACTCGTCTGGGAAACGAGCCTCGAGACCCTCCAGTTAGCCCGTGTTCTCGGTACCGATGAGACGGTCCCGACGCTCACCGAGTTCCTCGAGGCGATTCCCGAAACGGTGGGCGTCAACGTCGAGTTGAAGAATCCGGGAACGACCGACTTGCGATTCGCCGAGTCCCTCAGCGATAGCGTGCGAGCCGAGCGCCGCGAGGTCTGGACGCCGTTCGTCGAGCGTGTCGTCGACGTGTGTGCGGGCTTCGACGGCGAACTCCTCTTTTCGTCGTTCTGTGAGGGTGCACTCGCGGCTATCCGAGATATCGCACCCGAATACGCTGCCGCCCCGCTCGTTTTCGACGACCTCGAGGCAGGTCTCGAGATCGCCCGTCGCTACGACTGTGAGGCGATCCATCCACCGCGAAACGTGATCGTCGGGACGGGGCTGGCAACGACATCATACGCCGGGTTCTCCGACGCAGCGCCCGACATTGACATCCTCGAGACAGCTCATGCGGAGGGACGGACGGTCAACGTCTGGACAGTGACGAACTGGCACCAGTTCGACCAGCTGGCAGCCGCAGGCGTCGACGGGATCATCGCCGACTATCCGGGACTGGGTGTGCCCTCGAGCGTTCGCTGAGTCACTCCTGGTCCGGATTCGGATCGGCTCCTGGCCGTCGCGTCGGCAAATCCTCCGTCGCCGGCCCCTCGAGGAGCTCGCCGTCGAGTCCAAACCGCGAGCCGTGGCAGGGGCAGTCCCAGCTCTGTTCGGCATCGTTCCACTGGACGAGACAGGAGAGATGGGGGCAGACCGCCGACGTGGTGTGGAGGACACCGTCGTCGTCGCGTGCACGGGCGATCGGTTTCCCGCCGCGGCGGACGACCCGTCCCTCGCCGGGCCCGAGCGCATCGAGCGTGGGCGTCAAGAGGGTTCGCGCCCAGTCAGTCGCAAACTGACTCGCCGCGTCGGCGTTCTCGGTGAGCGTCGTGCCGAGTGAGGTTTTCGGCGTGAACCGAAGTGGGGAGAAGAGGTCGCGTTCTCGCGGGTGTTCGCCCGTAATGAGGTCGGCAAGCAGGCGTCCGGCAGCGACACCGTTTGTCATCCCCCAGCCGCGAAAGCCGGTCGCAACGAAGACGTTCTCACCGCCAGGGCCGACTCGGCCAACGAACGGAACCTTGTCGACCGTCTGGTAGTCCTGGGTCGACCACCGGTAGTCGATCGACTCGACTGAGAACCGCTCGCGTGCCCAGCGCTCGAGTCGTCGATAGCGGTCGGCAGTCGAGCCACCCTGTCCCGTCTTGTGGTTCTCACCGCCGACGAGCAGGAGGTCGCCGTCCGAATCGCGGTGGGTTCGCACCGAGCGGTAGTTGTCTCCCGACCGGTAGTACATCCCTTCGGGTGGATCGCCATCGAGGCGAATCCCGAGTACGTAGGAGCGTTTCGGATGCATTCGGGCGAAGTAGCCCGCCCGATCGAGGATGGGAAAGCCGGTCGCGAGGACGACCCGTCCGGCCGTCACCGTCGCTTCGCGGGTCCGGACGCGACACGGCTGCCCCGGCTCGACGTCTGTCACGCGGGTGTGTTCGTAGATAGCCGCGCCGTCATCGCCTCCGAGTTCGGCCGCGACTCCGAGGAGGTACTGTCGCGGGTGAAACCACGCCTGCTCGTCGAATCTGACCGCCGCTTGCGCCCGCTCGAACGGCGGCACGGAGGTCACGTAGCTCGCGGCGAGTCCCGCAGCCTGTGCAGCGTCAGTCTCGCGCTGTATCTCGTCCGGCTCGTTGCTGTAGAGATACGAGGGGTGGCGTTCGAACCCGCAGTCGATATCCAGTTCGTCGATCCGCCGTTCGACTTCGTCGATTGCGTTCTCCTGGAGTCGTGCATACTGGGTCGCTTGCCGGCGACCAAACTCCCGGCGCAGGTGATCGTAGATCGCCCCGTGTTGACTCGTCAGCTTCGCCGTCGACTTCCCCGTTGTCCCCGTCGCCACACGATCCCGCTCGAGGACGGCGACCGTCTCACCACGCTCACGAAGCGTGATCGCCGTCGAGAGACCGGCGATTCCGCCGCCGATGACGGCAACGTCGACTGTTCGATCGGACGTGAGCGTCCCGTCGTGTGTGGCCGTCTCCGGTCGGTCATCTTCGAGGTCGTCGTGATCGGACTCGAGCGTGCTCGCAAGCCAGAACGAAGTCGGTTCGCCGGGAAGGTCGCTGGGGAAACACTCGGCCATAGGAACTGCGGCGAGCTACAGCAGGAGTGGACAAAAAGGGCTGGGCGGCTGGAAGGTCGCACACGCTGTGATACGAGTATCGGTGGACTGAGCCGTCGGTGAACGTGGGACAGGCTGCACAGTGAGTACAGGTGGGCCACCACGCCATTCATTTTCAACACGGCCGTAACGAGCGTATGACACCACCGGCTGAGAATACGATCGCGATACTGCTGGTCGAGCCGAACCCTGGGGATGCGAGGTTGTTTACCGAGTCGTTCGCGGATGCGAGCATCGCAAGCGACGTCCACACCGTTACCAACGGTGAAGCGGCACTCGAGTTCGTCCACCAGCGTGGCGAGTACGCCGACACTCTCAGACCAGATCTTATCCTGCTTGATTTCCAGCTTCCGGGCACGAGCGGCGAAGCCGTCCTGTCGGAGCTCAAATCCGAGCCGTCCCTGCGGTCGATCCCCGTGATCGTGCTGACGAGTTCGGATTCTGAGGAAGATATCGCTCGGTCATACGATCTCCACGCGAACGCCTACCTCCAGAAGCCGGTCGATCCCGAGGAGTTCGTCGAACTCGTTCGCTCGTTCGAAGAGTTCTGGCTGACGTTCGTTCGACTCCCTGGCGACGGCGACGGCGCGTAAGTTATCGTAGCCACTGAGCTCGTGTGACGAGCTTACTCCTCGAGCAATGCCGGCAACTCGGTGATCGACTCGAGGACAGCCGACGCGTTCGCATCGTCGTACTTCTGTCGTCCCTCTTCGCCGGTGAGCCCACCAGTGAGCACGCCAACACCGTGATACTCGCGATCAGGATCTGTCTCGTCAGCGTTGGTGGCCGTTCGGATGTCGTCTAAGGTGTCGCCGACGAAGACGATGGTGTCAGCGTCGAACCGTTCGGCAAGCGTCAGCAGCGCTTTCGGATGTGGTTTCCCCTCTTCCCAGTCGTCCATCGTAAACCGGTGGTCGACGGGAATCGCGTCCTCGAGGCCGACGCGCTCGAGGGCGATCTCGGCTTCGGCTTCCGGCCGGCCGGTCACGACGCCGACATCGTAGCCCTCGAGCAACGCCGCGCGTGTCTCGTCGTCCAGCAACAGGGGTTCGTCGTGGATGAACCCTCGACTCTCGATGTCGGGTTCGCCGCCCTCGAGCCCACGATAGAGTTCAGCACCGAGATACAACTGCTGGAAGACGTCACGGAGGCGGTCGCAATCTAAGCGATCGGTCACGCGCTGGGTCGCCCGCGCACCGAGGTCGTCTCGGACCGCGGCCTTGGCTGCCTCGAGACCGCCACCGTGTTCGGCGATCGCATCGGTGAACGTCTCGATAGACGCACTGTAGCCCTCGGCCGTCGCGAGGATATACATCGCAGCCGCGTACGTCAACTCCCAGTCGTTGTTGAAGCCGCCAGCGTCTTTGAATAGCTGGATGTCGGCTTTGCGGATCGTTCGGTCGTAGACGCGATCGATGGACTCGACGATTGCGCGGCGATAGGAGTCGGCGACGTCGACGAGTACGCCATCGATATCGAGGACGACGGCATCGGCACGGATGGTCATACGCGGGCTAACGGACTACTGCGAATAAAGGGCGACGGATCGAAGCGCTCGAGCAACGACGCACAGAGACGGATCGGCACGCTCGAGGGATGGACACGATCACGACCCGCTCGGAGTCAGTCGATCGACGTGGACGGCTGGGGCGAGTCCACGGCGAACTGTTCGTGGACGGCCCACAGCGACGGCGTCTCGACCGCGGCATCGACGACGACCGTCCGTCCAGAGCGGTGGATCGTCGGCTCCGTCAGAGCGTGGTCGCCCGTCGTGGCTTCGTCGACGAGTGCGTCGATCGACGCTCTCGAGAGGCGAGATGGGCCGGTGACGAGGCCGTACCGGATCCGTGAGCGGGTCGACCCCACCTGAAGCGAGCAGCCGATCGCGCTGGCGGTCTCGACAACCGCCGCGAGTGACTCGGAGCGGTCGGCTGCGCTGTCGACGAGCTGCGACCGAGTTTTCGAGCCGAGATCGGCATACGCGACAGCGTCGCCGTCGAGTAGCGACGGGAGCGAGCCGTAGCTGGCGGTCGGCGTGTGCGCTCGAGTCTGTCCTCGAGATCCATCTGCGAGCGCTGCGTCGAGATGGCTCACGGCACGCTCTCGAGTCCGTCCGTACCCTACCCGAAGCGTTGACGGCTCGAGTGCAACCGCGTACGGCCCGTCGGCGGCGACGAACTGGGCAACGCCGTCGGATCGGCGGGCGCTGGGTCTGGTAAACTCGAGCTCGTGGTTGCGGAGTTCGGATTCGACGGCCTGGGTGTCGAACGAGCCGACTGCGGCGGCACAGCCACCGGCGACAGCGTTGCCATCGATGGCGACGCTTCCGTGGATGGACTCGATGTCGTCGACCGAAACCGAGCGCGCCCGAGCACGTACGTCTGTCAGTACCGAGTCGATCGGGTCGGGAACGCCGACACTCTCCACGACCGCTGAATCGACTGCTGCGACCGCCGTCGTCGCGGCATCAGCGACGGCACTGGCATCGTACCGACCTGCCGTCGGGATCGACCGCGATCGCGCCGCCGTCCCAACACCGGTTGACAGGAAGCCACCACAGACGAGGGCCAACGCGTTCCGAGCGAGCGACCGTCTTGAGACCATTAGCCGATGGTTCCGGGAGAAGATATATAAATACGAACGACAACATTCTCGTTGAGAAAACACACTCGTATTCATACATGTCCGATCTGAGAACGGTGCAACGACATGGAATTACGTCCGTGGCGGCGTCTCACACGCCGACAACAGGTCGCTGCAGTCGTGCTCGTCGCAATCGCGGCGGGTGCACTCGCAGCGCCACAGGTTTATGCCCAGGCGAATGGATCGGATGAAACCGTTGCAGTAATCGAAATCAACGGGGCGATCGACTCGAACACCGCACAGGAGTTCGAAGACCAGCTCCGAGAGGCTCGACACAACGAGTCGGTCGGCGCCGTCGTGCTTGATGTCGACAGCCCCGGTGGCCAGCCCGCCTCGAGCGAACGGATGTACACGGCAGTCGAACGCACGTCGGCTGAGATGCCGGTGATCGCGGCTGTCGACCAGATGGGTGCGTCCGGTGGCTACTACGCGATGCTTCCAGCCGACGAGATATACGTGACATCGTCCTCGACCGTCGGAAGCGTCGGTGTGATGGGGCCTGCGCCAACGCCGGCGGGACCAAGCGAGGGCACAACGGCACCGGATAAGGGAACCTCACATCCCGACGATACTCGGTCGGATACCGAACTCATCAAGCAGACGTTCCTCGAAAGCGTGTTCGAACAGCGAGGAGACGAACTCGAGCTCACCCGAGAGGAAGTCGCACACGCACGGATCTACTTCGGCACCGAAGCCGTCGACAACGGAATCGCAGACGAGATCGGAACGGTCGACGACGCGATTCACGACGCCGCAACTGACGCCGGCATGGGGTCGTACGACGTCGTCACACACCGTTCAGAAACTAACGCTGGGATGCCGATCGGATTCGACGCTGCGGAAGACGACCACGATGTCATCGACCGATCAGGTGAGGGCCTCAACCCCCACCAGCCCCAGCTAGTCGCTCCTGAGGTATGGCATAACGCGGTCGAAAACACTGACGACAACGCGACAACCGACCCACAGGAGACGGCGGTCGAAAACGGAGGTGAGATCGAATGAGCGGCCGCGGGAAAACCCTGGTCGCTGCCTTTGTCGCCGTATTCGTGCTGACAGTCGGCGTCGTTTCACTTGGAACGCTGGCGCTCGAGGAAGGGACACCCGAGCAGCCAGCCGTCGAAACAGACCACTTCCAGCCCGAGAACGCACTTCCAGAGGAAACGGCTGACGGTGGAGAGATCCCGATGGACAGTGCCGAACCGGCAAACGATGTGGTAATCCACACCGGAACCGGGATGCCAAGTGGAGGGCTGCTGATGATGGCCGAAGACGGCAGCGATCGCGAACTGTCGACCGGCTCCACCGGCGGTCCGGAACGCGATGTCGGCCCACTCGCCACGACACTCGTCTCGAACGGCCACGGTGTCGAGTTCTACGCCGACGAGTTCGAGGACGAGCCACTCGAGCAGACACTTGCCGACGCCGACGCGTTCGTGACGACCGCGCCGGAACAGCTCTCGAGTGCTGAGCGCGACCAGATCGACGAGTTCGTCGACGCTGGCGGCCGCGTCGTGATCGCCGCGGATCCAGGCAACTCCGACAGCGTCATCGAACTCGGCTCGTCGGCCGGTATGTACACCGAATCGGGGTATCTCTACAACCTCGCCGAGAACGACAACAGCTACCTCAGTCTGTACGCCGAGCCGGCAGGTGACTCGCCGCTGACCACGGGTGTCGACGAGGTCGTTCTTCGGAGTGCAGCCGCAGTCGGAACCGCACAGGGGACGACCACGATGAAGACGAGCGCCGACACGCGGCTCTCGACTACCCGCGAGGCAGACAGCTACGCCGTCGGTGCCCACTACGGTGATCTCGCGGTGATCGGTGACTCGAGTTTCCTGGCTCCGGAAAACGCCCATCGGGCCGATAACAACATCCTCATCGGCAACGTCGCCGAGTTCCTCGTCTCCGGAGAGACGACGGGCGAGTTCGGACCTGACGACCCGGTCGGACCTGATCCCGGAGCACAGCCACCGGATGAGGAACCGATCGAAACAGAGCCGATAGACGAACCGTAGCTGGCTCGAGTCCCACCATCGATGAGCCACACCGACTGTCGTTACTGTCGCTCGGAAGCTGTATGAAAACGGCAGTCGCCCTCAGTGCGTCTCTTTTGAGGGGTTTCAGAGGCCCACCGAGCCGACCGCATAGAACGCGATGATGGCCAACCCGATAGCGTAGACCACGTCTGCCCACAGCCACGAGAGCAGGTTCACGACGTAGATGACAAGCACAACCGGCACACCGAGGAGAACGACCGGTGATCGCCGCCACTCTGCTCGCGACCGGACCCAGAGCGTGTTCGCATCGCCGGTGCTCGGAAACGCCTGCATGCCAACGGACAGTCCCAGCCAGCCGAGCACGGCGGCAAGGACGAGCACCTCGCTCGAGACTGTCCGAAGGTCGGCGAGCAACTCGAGTGAGAGCGGACTCCCGACGACGGAGGTCACGAGGATGGCAACGCCGAGAAACGCCGCCAGCGAGACGACAGTGTTGACCAGAAACGGCGCCACACTGATGACGAACGACTTGCGGTACCGATCCGGCTGTGCGTGGCGCACGTAGCCCGACGGGTCGCCGAATCTGAAGTACGCGACCTCGAGAACGGGGACGCCGACGAGATGGCAGGCCTGCTTGTGGGCGAACTCGTGGACGACGACCCCCGGAACTGTAAGCAGTTGCAACCCGAACCAGCAGAGCGTCCCGATGCCGATGATCGCGGTCGCGAGAACGGCAAGTGCGAAGACGAGCGCAACGACAGGGAGGACGACATCGACGGGCATCGATCACTCAACTATCGTGACCGTTCGTAATACCTTCGACTCTTGAAACAGAGCTGTGTCCGGCAGTATGACTGCGCTGGTCGCGTCATCGACCCATTGGCTGGGCGACGTACAGCGTCCCTGTCTCGATTGTCCGGCGTTCGACCGGCACCGCGGGTTGGTCGCCACCGAGGGTCGTAAACAGAAACACCGCGTCGGCTGTGCGAGCGACCTCGAGTGTTGGGCGGTGGAGTTCTGGAGGGAGGTTGAGCGCGTAAATCGCGTCCGCATCGGCGTAGATTGACGAGTCGGGGTCGACGATATCGTCGCGGACGAATCGAACCCCATCGGGAACGTCGCGGTCGTGAACGTCGGTTGCGGTGACGGACACGTCTTCGTCGACGAGTGCCGCCGCCATGTCGGTTCGTCGACCGATTCCGACCTCGATAACTCGATCGTAGATCGACAGGGTGTCGAGCAACGGCTCCAGGTTCCGGCGAGAGTGTGCCACGGCGGGACGTTTATGCCATCCGCGGCCATAGCCCTTGCCATGCTCGTCGATATCGTGCCGGTCGGCAATGTCTCCGCGAACGTCAAGCGGGCGGCTTCGACCGCATTGCGATCGGTCTACGACTGCGACGTTACGGTCAACGACGCTCAGTCGGTCCCGAACGGCGCATACGACGCTGACCGGAACCAGTACACCGCCGAAACGTTCATCCAACTCGCTGAACGGGTCGGCCGAGGAGACAAAAATATCGCCATCACGCCACACGATCTCTTCTACCGCCGTCGCAACTACGTCTTCGGCTTGGCCTACCTCGACGGCAGCGGTAGCGTCGTCTCGACCTACCGACTCCAGACCTCGAGCGACGGCGGCTTCTCGAACCAGAGCGCAGCCGACATCTTCGAGGACCGCGTCCGCAAGGAGATCGTCCACGAGATCGGCCACACCTACGGTCTCGAACACTGTGACAACAACCGCTGTGTTATGAACTTCTCGCCGACCGTTCGCGAGGTCGACATCAAAGAGGAGAACCTCTGTGGAAGCTGTCAACGACTGATTAGCTGACACTCGAGTGGCGTTCTCGAACCGTCTCGTTCCCCTACAGTGTGGGCTGTCAGCCCGTTTGACGCAGGGCCTGACGACGATGACCGGCTCGCGACCAGCAACGTTTCGTGGCGAGTACACCGCGCTCAAGCGAGGTCGATGTGTCACGACGCGTTCGACGGTTCGATCGATCGCGGAACAACGATTTATTTCTCGACCGCCTAACGCGACTATCCGAATCACCGTGTCACCGCACACCCAGTCCTTGCCGACCGACGCGCGACCCTCGACCAGTCAGGACGCTCGTCACCATCGGCGATGTCGATGCTGGGGGTGGAGCCAGTGACCGACTCGACCGACGACGAAATCGAGATCGAAATCGAACGCGAGACACGGTCGTCGACGGCGGATCGATCGACCCACGATGACGAGCGACCACCTGCGTCGGACGCGGTCGACGCCACCGCTCCCGAGCGAGCCCTCGAGGACGAACTCGGTCGAATCGACCTGCTGACGACGCCGGATGGCTACGTCGAGGGACGCGTAACGGGCCTCGAATCGGTGGACGAACGAACGGTCCGACTCGAGGTCACCCTGCCCCACGACGAGGTCGCCGTCTTCACGCTCGAGAAGCCGATCCCCTGGTCCGAGCAGTATCTCCTCGCGCGAATCGTCGAGGACGTCGGCTACGACGCCGCATCGATCGGTCATCTCGTCGGGGAGTCGGTGTATCTGGCCCGGATAGACCGTGATACACGGGCCGACGAGGATGCGTGGTGGACACCGCTGACTCGACGCGCCGGCGACGCCGTCGTCGCCTCACTGATGGGCGATCGGTACCGACTCGAGGAAACCCACTCTCCCGAGTGGCGGCTGGTCGATCCACTCGAGCGTCCCTCGAGTGGAGACGACGACTCCACAGCGGCTGCGACGCGCGTCGTCGCCGCCGGACTGATCGTCCTCGGCAGCCTCGTCGCCGCGGCGGGTGCCGTCTTCGGGGCGACGGGCGGGCTCGTCGTCTCGAGTGCCGTGCTCGGGTATGCGCTGCCGGGGCTCGTGCTCGCGTGGTTCGGACTCGCGATCCTCCTCGATGAGTCGTAGTTTGAGATCGCAGAAATCGATCAGCTGACGCGCATTCGCCGTTGAATCCCGAATCGACCGTTCGATCAGGGTGCGTAGTAGTACTCGCCCTCGCTTTTCTGCTGGCGATCCAGCTGCGAGTCGGGTTTGTTGATCCGCGGGCGTGACGTCCGCTCGTCCCGGCGGAACGTCACGTCGAGGTTTGCCAGGAACTCGTTCATTCCATCGCGCATCGGCTGTGGCTGGCCAGCACGACCGGACACGGCTGGCTCGCCGTCGAAGACCATCAGTCGGTCGGCAAGCAGGTCGATCGTGTAGATGTCGTGGTCGATGACCATCACGGTCGCGTCCTGCTGTTCGGCATACCGCCGAATCGCGCTCGTCGCCTGCACACGCTGTTCGACGTCGAGGTGGGCGGACGGCTCGTCGAGCAGGTAGAGGTCGGCGGAGTCGGAGAGACAGGCCGCGATGGCGACCCGCTGGCGCTCACCACCGGAGAGATCAGAGAGATTCTGCTCCATAATTCGCTCGAGTTGGAGCGGCTGGGCGATTTCTGTGTTCCAGTATGACGAGCCAAACTGGTCCGTAATCGACGAGAGGAAGGCGTCGACCCGCATCGGCTGATCGATGGTGACGTACTGGGGCTTGTAGGAGATGTCCAGATCCAAGTCCGTGTCGCCGGCATCCGACTCGAGGTTACCCGTCAACAGCTTTGCGAACGTCGATTTCCCGATCCCGTTCGGGCCGACGATTCCGAGCACTTCGTTCTCCCGAATCGCACCGCCTTCGACTTCGAGGGTGAACTCACCGTCGCCGTAGCTTTTGGTGAGGTCGGGGTACTCGACGAGCGTGTCGCCGCGAGATTCCGTACGCGGAGCGTGTTCTTCGAACTCGATCGGGTTCGGCCGAATCCGCATGTTCTCGTTGTCGAGATAGCCCGAGAGATACTCGTTGATCCCGTTTCGGACGGATTTCGGCGACGTGATGACACCGTAGGCCCCCGGCTCACCGTAGGCGACGTGGAGTGTGTCCGCGAGCAGATCCAGGATCGCGAGGTCGTGCTCGACGACGAGCACCGACTTGTCTTCTTCCTCGGCGAGTTCGCGAATCAGCCGCGCTGCGGTGACCCGCTGGCTCATGTCGAGATACGGTGTAATTTCGTCCAGGAAATAGAAATCCGTGTCTCGTGCCAGCGTCGCCGCAAGTGCGACCCGCTGGAGTTCACCGCCCGAGAGGTCGTCGATCGCCTGGTCCATGACGGGGCCGATCTCGAGGCGCTCGACGAGGTATTCCAGTGCGTCACGCTCGTTCGTGCGCTCGAGCAACTCGCGGGTGTTGCCGTCGAAACTGTTCGGAATCTGGTCGACGTACTGGGGCTTTCGGGCGACGGTGATCTCGCCGTCCCGAACGTCCGCGATGTAGTCTTGTAGCTCCGTCCCGCGGTAGGCCTCGAGCACTTCGTCCCAGCCAGGTGACTCGTCGTGACGGCCCAGATTGGGCTCGAGTTCGCCCGCGAGAATGCGAACGGCGGTCGTCTTCCCGATCCCGTTCGGCCCGAGAATCCCCGTGACCTGCCCGTCCTGTGGCGCGGGGAGTCCGTACAGCGAGAACGCGTTCTCGCCGTAGCGGTGGACTGGATCGTCCTGCAGTTCCTTCGGGAGGTTGATGATCTCGATCGCGTCGAAGGGGCATTTCTCGACACAGATCCCGCAGGTCTCGCCGAGACAGATCTCCTCGGAGATGTGGATCTGTTCGGGTTGGCCCTCGGTGGTCTCCTCGCCACGCAGGGTGATACACTCCTTGCCCGTTCGGTTCGGCGGGCAGTAGTTCTTACACTCGTAGCTACAGCGGTCGGGCTGGCACCGATCCAGATCGACCACGGCGATACTGTCGTCGGCCATCGTTAGATCGTGGCCTCCGCCGTCAGCAGGATCCCCCACGTCACGAACCACAGCGAGAACGTCATGAACGTGATGAACAGGTAGTGTTTCACCCCGAACTCGTCCTCACCGTAAATCCCGGTGAAATCGTAGAGCAGAAACTGCGCGAGGATCGCCCCTGCGACGAGCATGAGCGCTCGCGTGTCTCCAGCCGCGTCCGCCGGGCCGACATCGCCCGTAATGGACATCGAGGCGAATGCCGCGGCGACGCCGAGCAGCGCTGACAGTGCCGTCACGCTGATCGAGCGAATGTGCTCGCGTCGGTCACTGATCGATTCGGTCGACATGGCTCGATGTCCGCGTTCGGGCCTAAAAAGGCGTTCGGGTTGGTCTCGAGGGATGTTCGATTCGTGGTGGGGCTCGAGATAGGTACCGAAGGGGTTAGCCGACAGTCCGGATTAGTCTACGCTAACAGCGTCGACAGCAATACCAATATTTGTATCTCCTATAACGTCATCAGCTGAACTATTCGACCCTCCGAACCGATCTTCCTCAAGATCTGCTTCCTCGATTTTAATATCCACCGAATCTTCCCTGTCTTCGCTCTGAACGGTGAGTTCACTGGTTCCATCGTCGGAGAAACTGGTAGCCCATTCGAGTGTGATTTGCTCGCTATCCTCTGTCTCGAGGAGGCTATCGAGCGTTACCTCTTTCGTGTCGACCGGACGGTCGTCAGCCGTGAGAACGATCGTTTGTGTCTCGTTCTGATTATGTCTGTCCTGATATAGGCTCGTGATCGTTGCAGTGACTGTTGCGTCTTCCCCAGCAGTCACGTTCTCCTCGATGTCGTCGATCTCCACCTCGAAGATACCCTCTGCTTCAAGTTCCCAGATGAACCGCGGATAATCGTCTGGAATCGCAACCCAGGGACCACCCTCTTCTTCGAATTCAAGGTTTCCCATCCGACCGTCCTGGTTCACGTCGACGCCAGTCATTACGTCTTTGCTCCGCCCGTTCCAGCCGAGCGTAGGGTCTGGTGCCAATCGATCGACATCGTTGACGCCGTATGGCTCTTCGGTGTTGCGCCAGTAGACACTCTTGGCGAACGTATCGCCTTGGTGGCTCACAGATGCGCCGCCGAGGATCGTTCCAACGACTGCACCAGTCGCACCGTCGAATCCCTCCGCGTTGGTGATCGTATACATTTGTTCGAACGTGGAGTCCCGATAGGACGACGTCCCGATGAGCCCACCTGCATGGCTCCGGTCCGGCGAACTTCCAAACTGGGTATACTTCTCCCCGTCGGCGATCACCATCATATTCTGTGTATATCCGACTGACACTTCAGTCTGGAACGTCGATCGACCGACTAGGCCACCAATCCCTTCACCGTTCATGCCGTCCCTGTTCGGTCCACCGATGACAGTCCCTTCCGCGACGAGTTCGTTGTCGAGACTGGCGTGGACGCCGTCACCAACCAACCCACCGACAAGTTGCTCCTCGGCCTCGACTCTGCCTTCACTCCGTGATTGGATCACTTTGCCGCCAGCCTGTCCAACGAGTGCACCAACGTGTTGTTGTCCGTGAACGTCTACGTCGGCGAGTCTGACGTTCTCAATCGTCGAGCCGGAACCGACCGGATCAATGTTCGTGGTGTGACCAGTTGCACCGAACAGCCCGACGAACCGCTCGTCCGGACGGTCAATGTACAACCCTTCGATCAGATTGCCGTTACCATCGAACGTCCCATCAAACGAGCCACTAGAAGAGCCTTGAAGCCACTGAGAAGCGTATGCATTACCGTCTTGACCGATCGGTTCGAAGCCGGCACCACCGTTCCAGAACTCTGTTCCGTGAGCGTCGATATCGTCGACGAGTTCATAGTGAGCGTATAGGTCGTCGTTGATGCACTGGAGTTCGTCAATATTGCTCACATTGTACGGATCATCGCTCGTACCGCTTCCCTCGTAGCTGACCTCACTGCAAACGGGACCGTCGCGCTCGAGTACAACGACAGCTTCCATCTCGTCGTCCACGACACCGTTTGCCTCGTCGTAGATCTCGACCGTAACCCGGTGAGTGATCTCGTCGTCGTCAGTCTCATACTCGAAATCTACTGTTCCACCGCTCCAGTCATTGATTCCATACTCGACAGTATTGATCTCGTCGCCGTCTGGGTCTGCTAATCGAGCGACGTAGTTATCAGAATCCCCACTGACTGTTTCAACATCGGCTTCGATATCTGCAGTCTGGCCCTGCTCAATCGGTCCGTCGATACTGACATCTTTTAATTCGACGAAATTGACCAGATTGTCAACATCTGTCGTATGGCTATCCGTGTCCGTTTCAACCGTTATCTGATCGTTCGGTTCTGGAACGTCAACAGCGCCCCATTCGAGTTCTATTGTCTCGCTTTCCCCCTCATCAAGTTCGATTGTGCCAATATCAACCGGGTTCTCATTGAATCCCTCGAGTCTGACGAACTGCTGGTCAGCGATTGGGCCTTCGTTTGTAATTTGGACGTCAGCTGTCAGTGTGTCTCCTGGCTTGAGCGGCCCATTGAAGCTGACATCGTCGATAGCGAACGTCGGTGCCTCATCGACTACAATGAATGTCCCTCGGTCGTCGAGCGTGTCTCCGGTGTCTCCGTCCGGATCAGTTTCGACATCGTACCGGTACTCATTTCCTGGCTCGACATCAGTAGTGTTCGACCCACCGCCTGTCCGGAAGAAGTGGTTTCCACCGTCCCACTTGTTTTGAGACGCCGTTGATATTGTTTCGTTCTTCTCAATTTTACTTTTTGATGAAATCGATCGGTCCTCAACAAGCCCGTCGGTTTCATTCCAGATCGAGAGGGTGGCCGTGACATTGTCCTTGGTGTCTCCGTAGTTTTTCAGTGTGGTATTTATATGGAAATTAGTACCATACTCAACAACGTTGTTTTCGATCGTATGTGGTTGTCCCTCATCGTGTGGCGTTAGCCCGTTGTCGTCTTCAATCAAGAAATGTGGTTGGGACTCAGGATTGCCCAGCCCTTTTACTTTCACGACGGCGGCATCCTCGCCAAGTTCGTCCGGCCCATCTACCGTGACATCTCCCTTGTTGACATCCTCTTTCTCGCTTCTGAAGTGCTGTTCCCACCCTTCAGCATACTCACTTTCAACCCTAATAGCAAAATGATCACCAGTGGGATTTTCTGTTACATCATTGAGTGAACCGCCGGCTTTCATACCAGCTCTGGGGTCATTTTGGACTCTCGAGAGCGAGTCTCCACCGGCTTCGCTGTTGATTTGAACAAAATTCAACTCAACGCTACCGTTGGGCCCGAACCCGATCTGAGGTGGTTTCTCGACACTTGTCTGGGAGCCAGTTCGTTCCCAGATCCCACCACCCTGATGGGCAATCGTCCGATCGTCAAGTTCGTACTTGAGTGCACCGAGGGTCACCGAATTCTCGACTGGATCATCCCATGGATCCTCTGAATCGTTATACCAAGCAACCTCGAGCGTCCCGTCTTCGGCGGCCGACATCTCGGCATCAGGTGGCACCTCGAGCGACTGTGGCCCGTCCGAAATCGTCGCCGTCGCGAGCGCTTGATCGGTCTGTCCCATGTAGGTGATCGCCCGCTCCCGTTCGCTTTGGCTCTCTAGGGCATCGAACAGCGGCCCTGCAGCGACAAAGACCAGAACTGCACCTGCCAGTACCATTCCGAAGAGCAAGACGATGCCAATGATCGGTGCGCCACCCCGATCAGCGGACAGTTCTGATCGGTCATCGGCGCGTGTCCGGGGAGTCATTTATTGAGCTATCGAAGAACCATATTATATATCCTACGTATATTAAAGTAGAGAAGAATGTCTGTCTGTACATCAGGAACGGCTTGAAACGGGACAAAAGTCCACAGTGACCGCTTGATTATCACTCCTAAAAGTGACGATCCCGTCTCGAGGCCGGACATCAATCGAGTCGGAAACGCGACTCAAACTGGTGCTCGAGGCCGAGCTACGGTGGTTTCTCCATCGCTCCTAATCGCAGCCGCCGACTCTGGACGACGTGAACGACCGCCGACCCGACGAACAGTGCGACGACGATCGTCGCCCAACCGAGTTCCGGCACTGTCTCGGTGGGGATCCACTCGAGCCACAGCCCACCCATCACGATCGTCGCGACGGCGGCGAGTCCGAGATAGTACGTGCTCCACGGGATCGAATCGCTCGGAACCACGTCGAGGTAGATCTCCAGATCCGATACGTTCTCAGTGAGTTCGATCGTCCGATCGTCGAACTGGATCATGTCGGCTCGCTCGAGTGTCGGCAGGTGGGTCTGCTGTAACGATGTGTAGACGCGCTTGCGTTCGGCTGAGGTCAGTTCGTCGATCTCTTTGTCGAGTTCCCAGGCGGCGACGTGTTCGGCGAGGTCGCCCAGTTCGACGGGTTCGCCCTCGCGTTTGCAGTAATGAATCGCGTAGCGACGGCGCTGATTGCTCAGGAGATCGAAAATTTCCCCCTGGCCTGGATCTGACCGCGTCTCAGCCTGTGTCGCCATTGAAGCTTCTGTGCGAAACCGAGGAACTCACGACCAATAAGTATACTGTAGTATCACGAAACCGTGGGAATTGCACTCTGTGTAGAGCCACTCTGAGTCACGGCCACACCGACAGGGTCATCGGAACGGCTGCAACCTACAAGTAGACGTGACTGTCTTGCCCACAGAGTTATTGCTTGTTAGAACGAATACTCTAGTATGAAGCGTCGGGTGTTTATGGGACTCGGGGTGACAGCAATCGCCGCCGGCACGCTGCACAGCACCGGGGCAGCTAGCTCCATCACAGCCGGACGCGGGGTCTCGACTAGTGCAGCGGAGGATTCCACAGCGCTGGTTGGTCTTGATATCGCAGACGAGGTTGAATCGAACGAGGAAAGTGAACTCCTGACTGTGACAAATAACTTCACGGACTCGTTTGAGTTCACCATTGAATTAACTGGGGATGCGACGAGCAATGACTTTGAATTAGTTATTAATGGAACGAATGAAGGAAACATCGCAACGGAATCGGTTGACCCCGGTCCCGAAAATAGTCAGCAAATAAATATTGATGTCTCGGGTGGTGGTCATAACGAAGTCGGCGAGGATGGGATTACCTTTGACATAGACGTAGTCGTAAATAATAACGGACCGACAGTCACGCTAAGTCGTGGTGATGTCACAGTAACGAACCCCGGTGGTGGCGGTGGGAATACTGATGATGAAGAAGTAGACACCGTACCTGACAGCCGATTTAGCGTGCAAGAATTCACTTCTTCAGAAGCGGGCATCCTCGAATTTACGCTTTCGAACGGTGGAGACCCTGCAACGTTTACCCATGCAACAATCAACGAAGCAGGTGATGCCACTTTTGTCGGGAACGAAAATGATCCCGAACTAACTGACGGGAACGGCGGTGAGATTGATTTCAAAGGTGGCACAACCCAGAGCTGGATGATCGGAGAGAAGGAAGCCATCGAAGGTGGAAGTGATGTGAGTGACGAAACTACATTCACGATCCAACAATTGCAGGACGACTCAGACGATCCGGTCTCCCTCGTCGGTGAAACCGTCAGTATCACACTCGTATACGAGGACGGCGATGGAAGCTACGAACAGCAGTTTACTTTCGCGTTTTAACACAAAATTGGCTTTGGCGCACTGATCAGTGTCATATAAACGAGGTTACAGACACGAAACAGCATGGGGCGGCACTCGCCACATAAATCAACTACGAGATCAGCGATCGGCAGCCAGTGATATCAGCGAGACCTGTGTTCATTGATGACAGTCCGAAACGCTCGAGCTAGCCGATTTCGGCGGTTCAGGCCGGGCTTGAAGCGGATATCGGGGGTCCTGCGACGGGTATTATCAACCTTGAAGGAAGTCTCGATACGCAATACAAAGTAGGTGGGGTTCCAAGGGATGAGTAAGAGCCGCGTTCCGCCCCTCGCCGTTGGGGGCGGCGTGGCTACATGGAGACTACAATCATGAGCATGAACCGACGCAATGTGTTAGTTGGATTGGGAACGATCGTCGCGGGCGGCGGAGCTGCGCTGGGGACGGGTGCGTTTAGTAGTGTGACTGCCGACCGGACGGTAACTGTCGAGACTGCCGGTGACGCAGACGCCTTCCTCGGACTACAGATTCGAGATGATTTAGCTGCCGATGAAAACACGATCGATCTGAATTTTGAAAACGCTGGCAATGGTGCTGAAGGAATAAACGAGAACGCTAAAACCACATTGGATAAGGTTCTCCTTATCCAAAATAATGGGACACAAGAAAATATTGGAATTACGTTCGAGGTGGAGATAGATGACACGACCGATGCCAGCAATGTGTTCTCCTTCAACGAGAATAATGAGGGTGATTTCGACGATGGAGATGGTGGGATAGACCCTAATGGAGAACCTCTTAATCCTAACCAGAGTGCTGCATACGACTTGGAGATCAACCTTCGCGAAGATGAAGTCGATGTTCCCGACGCTCTCGACAGTGATGACAGCTTTGAGGTAACAGTGACGATTACGGCAGAGGAAGACTCAGAATAGGACGGCAAGGCTTGAAATAATACTCAGGCAAGCCTCCCACAGACACCAATCGGGCAGTCACACAGATGAATGCCATCCACCAAGATCCTCCTCACCGCTGCCGCAGCCTGCTTTCTCCTCGCGTTGGCAGTCCCAACAGTCGCGATCACGGTGGGTGAAGACACGGCGGCCGACGACGTCGTCCTCGAGCCAACCTCTTCCTACGCCACAATCCAAGACGACGAGCTCCGACTCGACCTCGAGGCGCTCAACGACCGTGCGATCACACACGCAGATGGCGTCTTCACGATCGCGGCCAACGACGACGCCGTCGAGGATATCTGGATCGAAAACGACGTCGACGGCCTCGAGTTCTACGCGGATGGCGACCGTGCAGCGACTGTTTCGGCGTCGAACCCGCTCGAGCCAACGGCCGGGCAGACGACGAGCATCGGCGTGGCGGTCGATACCCACCTCGCCGAGAGTGGGACGGAGACGTTCACGGTTCACGTCCGGTACGAGGCCGACGAGGAGGATGACGACGAAGACGAGTCGACCGATGTCGACCTCGAGTCCGTCGACCTCGATACGACGGCCGTCGAGACGGGCGATACCGTGACGGTGAACGCGACCTACCGGAACGACGGTCCGACGACGAAACAGCGGACAGCCGAGCTGACCGTCGATGGCGTCGTCGTCGACACCACGCAGTTCGAAATCGGCCCCGGCGAGACGGTGTCGGTGATCTTCGAACGGGAGCTGCAGTGGCCCGGCACGTACGAGATCGGCGTCGACGGGCAGACCACCTCGGTCACCGTCGAGGGGCCGCCGATCGACGTCCTCAACGCGTCGGTCACCACCACGGAGATCACCACGGGCGGGACGGCGACGATCGACGCGACGGTTCACAATCCCACGGACGTCGCGGTCGATCGCACTCTCGAGCTCGCCGTCGACGGCATCGTCGTCGATACGCGAACGGTAACGATCGAGCCGAACTCGGAGCGAACGGTGACGTTCGAGCGACAGTTCGACGAGGCGGAAACGTACGAGATCGCGATCAGTGGCGTCGACGCGGGCTCGGTCACCGTCACTGACTCCGAACCGTTCCAGATTCGGGACCGCGAACTCTCGGCGGCGACGACGGCAGCGCTTGCCCCGCCGACGGCGGCCGGGTTCCTGTTTCTGGCAGCCGCGGCGAACCGCCGCTGGGCGTTCGTCTCGAGGTAAGCGTGGCGACTCGAGGCCACTCCACGAGGCGTTTAAGACGGTCGATCTCGAATAACAATCCAATTAAATAGTCAGGTGTTCATGAACGTCCGCAGGACGAGTCAATGACGTCAGCGACGCTCCTCAAGCGAGTGTTCGGCGTTGTCGTCGCACTCGCCATCGTGTTGCTGTTGATCGGCCAGCTACTGGGACAGCCGATTTTGCTGGGCTACGTCGCGACGGGCAGTATGGAGCCGACGATGAACGCCGGCGACGGTTTCGTCGCGATTCCAAGCGCCGTCACGGGGTCGGTCTCGGACGGCGACGTGGTCGTCTTCGACGCGCGAGAGCTCCACGGCGGCGGGCTGACGACTCATCGCGTCGTCGGCGAAACCAGTGAGGGGTACGTCACGAAAGGTGACGCCAACCCGTTTACTGACCAGGACGGCAGTGAGCCCCACGTCACGGACGGCCAGATCGTCGCCAAGGCCTGGCAGGTAAACGGCGAGGTCGTCACGATCCCGCATCTCGGGACGGCGATTATGGGCGTCCATCACACCGTGGAGTCAGTTGTCGGGACGATCGCCCCGATTCTCGGCCTGACGACGTCGCCCGACTCGGAGGGGATCGGCTCACTGCTGGTCGCCGTCGGCGTCGCCCTGCTCGGCTTCGGCGTGCTCCTCGAGCGCCTCGGACCCGGACAGCGCGACAAGACGCGCTCGCGTTCTCGCGAGAACGTGCTCGCGTTCTGGACGACACTCGGGCTGGTCTTGCTCGTGTTCGTGACGTTTGCGACCGCAGCGATGGTGATTCCAGCCGGAACCACCGAGTACGAACTCGTGAGCACAGAGACGCCCGAGGAGAATCCACAGATCCTCGCACCCGGTGAGACGGGTGAACTCACCCGGACGGTCGACAACGCGGGCTATCTGCCGATTGTGGTCGTCCACGAGGCCAGAAGCAACAACGTCGAGACGGACCCGCCCTGGCAGACAGTGGGGCTTCGTTCGAGTGGGGAGACAACAGTCTTCCTGACAGCTCCCGAGACGACCGGGGAGTACACCCGCCATGTCGGAGAGCACCGCTATCTTGCGGTGTTACCGCCGTCGCTTCTGGTCTGGCTCCACGGACTCCACCCGCTCGTCGCGATCGCCGCCGTCAACGGCGTTATTGTCGGGGTTACTGTCACAATCGTCCTCGTGGTGTTCGGCCGCGGCGATTTGCGCCTTCGCTCTGCTGGCACGCACGTCTCGCTGTCGACGCGTCTCGCACGGCGACTCCGAAAATGGCTGTAACCATCGATCCAGTGGGAAGGGCCGATATCGTTATAATGGTCGCAAAAAGTGAATGTGTATGTGCGCGTCCTCCAGCCGACCCATTGGGACGGGCCGGGAACAGTGGAAGGACGGAGCCAATATGTCTAGCAAAGTGTTCGAACCGTGATCGATAATCCGCGTCTCGAGCTCGTGCTCGCCCAGTACGGTCGCCTACTCACGATCGCACTGGTCGTGATCGGTGTACTCGCACTCGTCGCGACAGGGTGGGCTGTCGCAAACCCTACGACGGAGACGACCACCCAGTACGGCGACGAACGCGTCTCGACCGACGTCCAAACGAGTGCCGTCGTCGTCCAGGATGGCGAGCTCTGGAACGAGGGTGATCGACTCGAGAACAGTGGTGTCTACGTGCTCAACGCCTCGCCAGAGCTGACCCTCGAGCCCGAAACCAGACTCGTCGACGAGGGCGACAGGACGCCGATCGACGACGCCAGCGTCCACCACGAGTTGACGCTTCGCTTCGAGGCAACCAGAGACGGGGAATCGTTCTGGAACGAGACACACACCGAAATCGACGAGTCGCCGGCAGTCGAAGACGGTGTCGCGATGTCGACAACGACGATCGACGTCGAATCCTACCGCGACCGCCAGCGCCAGTTAGAGCGTGAGCTGTCCGGCGTCGGTAACATCGATCTCGAGGTCGACGTCCACGTCGAGTACGAGACCGCGAGAAATCAGGGGACACAAGAGGCAACGACAACGTTTCACGTGACCGACGACGCATACTGGCTGGCGGAGTCGCTGTCTGCCTCCGACGGCCACACGTACCAGACGGCGACAGAACAGACGACCGAGTCGCGAAGTCTGGGAGCCATTGGTGGGCTCTCCGTACTCGGCACGCTCGCGCTCGTGGGTGCCGCGCTCGTTGCTCGACGAGCGCCGATCAACGAGGATGCTGCCCGCCGTGCAGTCCACGAACAGCGCTATGCCGAGTGGATCTCGCGTGGGTCGATTCCGATGTGGGTTGGAGACTATCACATCTCACTCGATACGTTAGAAGACGTCGTCGACGTCGCCATTGATACGAACGAGCGCGTCGTCAACGACCGCCAGCGTGGTCTGTTTGCCGTCGTCAGCGACGGCGTGGTCTACTACTACAGCGAACGTGGTCTCTGGGAGGAGACCGCCTGGCCGGAGATGAACCTCACGAAGCAACAACACGCGACTGACGAGAAGCCGGCGCTCTCAGCCGAGGAGTTAGGACTCGAGGACGAAACCGAGTTCGCCGACCCTGCCGACGGCGGGTTCGAGGACGATGAGGACGTCTGGAAGCAGCTGTAACTGTCAGAGGTGTCGCGGGGATGTGGCCACTGAACGGCAGTAGACGGAATCGAACAACGGCTATGCGATGGGGTGGAACCCATTGTGAGTGGAACGGTAGGGAAAGCGACAGCCGCAGGGTCGAGACGTGGTATCGTAACAACTGAAACGATTCACACACCGACCGTACAGCCCTCGTGAAATCTGGTGTGCAGTGACGTTCAGTAGCTACTATAGAATCACGGCCATCGGTTCGCACAGAGACTGGGCAGCCGATCACACAGCATGTCTCCTTTCACCCACTGACAACGACGTGATACCATAGTGATGCTAGTCTCGGTTGCTGCAGAATCTACCAGTATTTGACTACCGGGTCAGGTTTCGATATACTGCCATACACGCAATCTGAGTCTACTTTACCGTCTCGATTGTATCGGAATTTTTCACTTCAGTAACGCCTCGTAAGGCTCAACTTTTATGCCGCTGGGACCGTTCGATTCGTAGTATGGCAGAGACCGACGGGGAGGACATCGAAGACTTGCCACCGAGCGCCAAACTCGTCTTCAAGGTTCTCGAGTACGATGGGCCATTGACCCAGAAACAGATCGTCGAAGAATCGATGCTCTCAGCCCGGACCGTCCGGTACGCACTTGAACGTCTCGAGGGTATTGGGATTGTTGACGAGAATATCTACTTTGCAGATGCTCGGCAGAGTCTCTATCGAATCGAAGAACCGGTTGCCGCAGACGGTAACGGTGTCGACGAATCCCCGAAAAAGGACGCCTGCTGCGCGGAATAATCGAGCGTAAACGGCAGATTATTTTGTTGCGATGACTGTCCACCAGCATGGACAAAGAGACACTCCCACGGTGGGGATGGCTGTTGATCGGCCTGTTCGCGATGGCAATCATCGCGAACACGCTCAATATCGTCGTCCTCGGGCCAGCAGGACTGCCCGAGCAGTTCCAGGTAATTACAGTGATCACGCTGATGGCACCAGTGTTGATTTATATCGGTGTCTGGTACGACGAGGAGCGCCAGCACTACTGGGAGCAGTCTCAGGAACATATCGCCGGTGATGTGCTGTTCGTCTTCGTGGGTGCCGCGGTCGGCTCGGCGATCGCACTCGTCGCAATCGTCGATATCGGGCTCCCACGCCTTCTTCAGGACGTCGGCGCGATGGCTGCCGGCTTCATGCTGTCGTGGGGACTGTTCTGGTGGCGAAATCCGACCCTGTATCGCGCCGAGGCCAGTCGCTAGCTACCAGCCAGTATCGCTCTCTCGATCGCCAACCGCTGGCATCGGCGGCGTGACTCGTTTGTGTTGGGTTTCAGCACACAACCACGCGATCGATCGGGCCGTCTCACGATCGATACCGAGCGCAGCCGCAGCGTCACGGATCGACTCACCGTTGTCGACGAGACGTTGTAGCAGCGGGTCAATAACGTCGTAGGACGCACCGAGTTCGTCGGCATCGGTCTGGTCAGCCCAGAACCCTGCCGTCGGCTCCTTGTTGACGATCCGTCGTGGGATGCCGATCTGTGTTGCGAGCGCGCGCACTTCTGTTTTATATAGGTCGCCGAGCGGACACGTATCGGCTGCACCATCACCGAACTTCGTAAAGTAGCCGAGCAGCCACTCCGAGCGGTTCGCCGTTCCGAGCACGAGTCGCTGCTGTCGGTTCGCCGTATAGTACGCACAGCACATCCGCAGTCGCGCAATCACGTTGCCGATCGCGTGGTTTCGCTCGTGTGGGCGCCCACTCGAATCCGGATCGGCATTGGACTCGAGTTCACTCGCGACTGTCTCCTCGAACGTCTCGAGCAACGGCCGGAGCTGAATCTCCGTAAACTCGATGCCAAGCCCCTCCGCAATAGTGCGGGCCTCGCTGACGCCGGGGTATTCGGCCTTGTGACAGGGCAGCCCCAGTCCGACCACGCGGTCGCTTCCGAGCGCTTCGACGGCCAGCGCCGCCGTCACGGTAGAATCGACTCCACCGCTCATTGCGACGACGGCACCCTGTGCGCCTGCATCGTCGACGGCCGTTCGGATATCATCGACGATCAGCGAGCGGATTCGCTCGAGGCCGTTCGGGTCCGTAATGAACGATCCTGTCGATATCTGGGTACCAGAGTATCCGATTGTTTTCCTATTAGCTCCCATAGACATCGAACACCATTCTATCCATACTCGATTCAAACATTCGTCTTGTATAAATGCCTGATCCTTAAACAGCTAGTAGATCGGTGTGACATTGATAAACAAACAGGTAGTCGAAGGCGCGTTTGCGAATGTATCTCAATGGTTTTCGTGGAAAGATACCACGTATATCTCTTTAACCGGCACTAAAATAACCATTCGTTTAAATTGTCTGTCCTACTCTCCTACGCAGGGCTTTCTGTCCAATTCGCGTGTGGGTCGGCTCCGTTCCCGTTCGCGACTCTGTGGCACGTTGGGCCGCCTCTCGCTTGCTCTTCCTGTCGTCCGTCGATTCAGTTGGTACGCTATCGTTGGCTCACGGCCACACCCTATCGAACGGGCGTTTCATATGAGTGTGATCTTCAAAAATGGGCACTGGTTATACACGTGCCGTGCCGAATCGATCGGCTATCAGTCCCAGACTGTCCACACTCGTACGGACTGGTGTCAGTTCCGGCGTGCCCGCGTGCCGTCTCTGCGATTGCGCCGGGAAACAGGACAGCAGACCGTCTCAGGCGTGGCAAGTGGTCGAGCGACGTCACCAGCCCCAGCTCGTGTTTTCAGGCCGACTCCGACCGAAGATGCCGGCTGCAGAGGTAGACAACAGCGGAGCTGACCGCCGCTGCCGTGCCGACTGCGATTACGGGGACCGAGACGTCAGTCTGTCCGTATGGGTTTCGCGGTGCAGCGTTGATAACTGAATAGAACGTTTCTCCTCCCGTGTGGCCGAGCAAAAAGAACCCAACCGTAAGCAGAATGGCGAACCCACCGGTCGCTAATCCGAACATCGATGCGACGTCTTCAACGTTCAGTAATGTGTGTGCCGTTGCCTCCGATAACTCCGGTTCACGGCTGCGACGCACGATCGATACCGCGATGAGACACGACGCAGTTCCAAGCTGGATCGCGCCGGCGCAGACGCCGACCCAGAGAACGAGCGGCGACGCCCACAGGGGCTCACCTCCTGGGAAGGCTGCCCGGACCGAGGACGGATAGGTGGCCGCAATCGGCACGACGAGTGCAAGCACGAGCAACAGCCCGCTCTGATAGACGAGCTTCTGCGGAATTCGTCGTTTGATCAGCGCGTATCGCTCCACTCGAAGCCGCTCGTACGTCGACTCACCGAGGAGTGCGTCCGCAATCGGATCGTTTGGATCAGTTGAAGTCATCAGTTCGAGAGTGTGACTGGCCGCCGGTTCAGGTGGCCGAACACGGAGCGTCGAAATATACACTCCGATTTCAAACCCGGAGTCAGAACACCGGACATACACTCGCGGCTAGCTGTTATCCCCGTTAGGGCTTACCGGTATATTTTGCGAAGTTCTACTCGTAAATATGACCACACTAGTTGGTCCAGAATCCCTGTGGCTGTGGATCGGAACGATCGGAATGACGCTCGGAACGCTCTACTTCATCGGTCGTGGACGCGGCGTTCGAGATCCGAAGATGCAGGAGTTTTACATCATCACGATCTTCATAACGGCGATCGCGGCGGTGATGTACTTCGCGATGGCGACAGGCTTTGGCGTCACCGAAGTGATGGTCGGCGACCAGGCGCTTACGATCTACTGGGCGCGGTACGCAGACTGGATCTTCACGACACCGCTGCTGTTGCTCGACCTCGCGCTGCTCGCCGGCGCGAACCGCAACACGATCGCGACGCTGATCGGTCTCGACGTCCTCATGATCGGAACCGGCACGATCGCGGCGTTCGCGGCGACCCCCGGCACTCGGATCGCGTGGTGGGGTATCAGCACCGGTGCCCTGCTCGTGTTGCTGTACGTCCTCGTCGGGACGCTTTCCCAGAGCGCCCGGAACCAGTCGCCAGAGGTGGCGTCGCTGTTCAGCACGCTGCGCAACCTGCTCATCGTGCTGTGGCTGCTCTACCCCGTCGTCTGGATCCTCGGAACTGAAGGAACGTTCGGCATTCTCCCGCTCTACTGGGAGACGGCCGCGTTCATGATCCTCGACCTCTCGGCGAAGGTCGGCTTCGGAGTGATCCTGCTCCGAAGCCGCTCTGTGCTCGAACGGGCCGTCACACCATCCGCCGCGGCTGTGTGACGACTCGGCGTTACTCGCTCGAGTTCGACTGAGTGTGACATCGCGTTCCGCTGATCTCCCGTCTTCGCCTCGGCCCTCATCGCGCTGTGACCCTTCAGCACCTGTAAATATCCGTTTCGGGACGGATATCTGTTTATGTGTCGTGGCACTGAAATAACCTGTACGTATGCAATCACTAACTGCGCTCGCATTCGACGGGCGACATCACGTCCTCCAAAACGGCCTAACCGACGCAGAGTTGGTCGAGTACGTCTTCGGTGGCGGCAACACGTTGCTCGCGCTGTCGTTCGTTGTCAACATCGTCCTCGCCGGACTCACGATTCTCGGCATCGTCTACCTCGGGCGGTCCCTCACCGATCCGCGTTCGAAGGCGATCGCGACCGCGCTGATGCTGATTTCGGTTGTCTCGATCTCGAGTTACACCGGACTCACATCGGGGCTGACGCTGGGTATTATCGAGATGCCGGCGAACCACCCCGCCGCGGGTTCGACGACGGCCGGTGAGGACGGCGTACTGGTAATGTGGGGTCGATACCTCACGTGGACGTTCTCCACACCGTTCATTCTGATCGCACTCGGAATGATCGCCGGATCGAACTGGACGAAGATCCTGACGACCTGTGCGTTTACGATCGCGATGTGTGTCACCGGTCTGGCGGCGGCTTTGACGACGTCCTCGCTGGCGCTGCGCTGGTGGTGGTTCGTGCTGAGCTCTACTTTCTTCCTTGTGATCGTGTACGTCATCCTCGTCGACTGGACCCGCGAGGCCGAGCGAACCGGCACCGCGGACCTGTTCACGACGCTGAAAATTCTCACCGTCGTCGGCTGGTTCGGCTATCCAATCCTCTGGGCACTCGGCGTCGAAGGGTTCGCAATCTTAGATGTCGCGATCACCTCGTGGGGATACAGCATCCTTGACATCATCACGAAGTACATCGTGACATTCGTCGCCATGTTCTACGTTGCTAACGAACCGGCGTCGATCACTGGCGGTGCGGACTACGGCTCCACTCTCTCCGGGTCCAGCCCAGCAGACGACTGACCGAACCGAACTCGTCGACCCAGCGTCCACGTCAGTACCGCACGCCGACTCGCGCCCTGATCGGGCCTAACCAGTTCGGATTCAGGGCTTTGCAGACGCCGATCGTAATTTCGCTACGGGACAACGACTCCGTACTGAGATCCGACGACAAACGCTAACACGCTCATGGCCGTTCCACTCACATACTTCGGTGTTCATTTAGCGTTTATCCTCCCACCGCTGTTGATTCTGGGCTGGCTCGCGTTCCGGCGCGACCGGGCCTGGTGGGGCGTCCGCCCGCTCTCCGGACTCGGAATCATGATCGGACTTGCCGTCGTCTACACGACACCGTTTACGAATCATCTCATCCCTGAATCGGTCTGGTGGTACGGCGAGGGCGCAGTCGTCACGACTATCTGGCACACGCCGATCGAAGAGTACCTCTTCTTCGTTCTCCAGCCGATACTAACCGCGTTCTGGCTATTCCAGATCCCGGCGACTGCCGATCGATCGCTAGCAATCCCGCTCACACACCGGCTGATCGGCATCGGGGGCGGCCTGTTGATCGCCGGCATCGGCTGGCTCCTGACCGGTGGCACCTCGACGTACTATCTCGGCTGGTTGTTGCTCTGGTCCGGCCCAATCCTCGCTATCCAATGGGGGTTCGGCCTTACGTACCTCTGGACCGTCCGTCGGCCGGTACTGGTCGCTATCGCCGTCCCGACGCTCTACCTCTGGATCGTCGACCGGCTCGCGATCGAACTCGGTATCTGGGTCATCTCGGACACGTACACGACTGGACATATGCTGCTGGGACTCCCCATCGAGGAAGCGCTGTTCTTTCTCCTGACCAACGTCTTCATCGTTCAGGGAATCGTCATGTATCTGTGGCTGCTCGATCGCATCCACGAAGTGCCGACGCTCTCTCAAGCGCTGACTCGAGTCGGTGCGACCTCCGATGAGTCGTGAGACGACCTCTCGCTGCGTCGCCGTCGGAGGCAACGAGAATCGGCTGTTCGCCCGTGATGCAGCCCCGCTGACCGTGGGCGGACTGATCGCACCCGCAGGTCTGGCTTCCGGAGAGGGTGGCGGGGGCGCTCACAGTGTTCACTCACCACTCCTCGACGAACCGACGCTAAAAAGATTGGACACGGCGTTCTTCCAACCCGTGTTTGCGAGCCGGTGCCTACGACGGCACGACCGTGATCGGCTCTTTCCGGTCGATCGCCTGCTCTAGCTCGTCGGCGATTGCGCTTCCGCGAGAGACCTGGATTTCGCCACCGCGGCTGACTGTCGCGGTGAACAGATACTCGCCGCCGGCCTGCACTTCGACGGTTTCGCCGTGGTTGCCGTCGACGGGGACGATGACGTGTCTGGAGGTGATCTCGGGAGTAACCATCTGGCCCGGGGGCTGTCCGCCACCGCCGTTTGAGCTAGCACCAGCGCCGCCACCAGCGCCCGCGCCGTAGTTGGGATTCTCGTCGTGGGTGCGGACGTCGATATCGATCCCCAGCCGGTTCTCGACGTCCGTGATTCGGCCACCGCCCTTGCCGATCACGCTCGAGATATCGTTCTCTTCGACGTAGACGACAGCTTTGTTCTGACTCGTGAGTTCGACGTCGACGTAGCCGCGAGCGATCGACCGGATCTCGCGTTCGATCTCGCTTTTGGCGATTCGGTCGACGCCGGACTCGGTTCCGGGGCCACCCTCCTCGTCTTTGAGGGGGACGGTGACGACCTGCCGGTTGAAGGTATAAATCTCGTACTCGGGGTCGCCTGTCTCGAAGTTCGTCACCTGAATCACGGGCCGAGCGAGGTCTTCTTCGGTTAGGCCAGCAGGGACTTTGACTTCCGTTTTGACGTCGTAGACCGTGTTGACTTCACCAGCCTCGATGTAGACGACGGTGTCGACGACCTGGGGAATCATCCCGAGTTCGACGCGGCCGACAAGACGCTGGAGGGCGTCGATCGGTCGGGTTGCGTGGACGACGCCGATCATGCCGACGCCGGCCAGTCGCATGTCCGCAAAGACTTCGAAGTCGTCGGTTTTGCGGACCTCGTCGTAGATGGTGTAGTCGGGTCGGACCATCAGGAGGGCGTCTGCCGTTTTGGCCATCTCGCCGGCCAGTTCGGTGTACTGGGTGATTTCGGGGCCGACCTGCAGGTCCCGCGGCTTCTCCATTGTTTTGACGGCGTAATCGTGATCCGAGATGAATCGGGCGACTGCCTGTGCGAACGTCGACTTCCCGGCACCCGGTGCTCCCGAGATGAGGACACCCCGCTGGCGCTCGAGCAGCCGATCTTTCAGCTCATCGGCCTTCTCGTAGTCCTCGATGTCGGTCTGGGCGATCGGCCGGACGGCCGTGATCTCGATCCCGTCGGCGAACGGTGGTCGGCCGATGGCGATCCGGTAATCTCGGAACTGGACGATCTTCATACCCGGTTCGGAGAGTTCGATGAAGCCGTCGGGGGATTCCTTCGCGCCGTCGACGACCTCGCGGGCGTACTCGTCCATCGTCGCCTCATCGAGCGCTTCGTCGGCGATCTGTTCATACCGCATCTCGCCGAGTTCGCCCCGTTTGGCCATCGGAATCGTATCCGTCTTGAGGTGGACGCTCATCGTCTGGTCGTCGAAGAAGTTCTCGACGGTCAGCGTCCCTACTTCGCGGACCTCTGGCGAGACGTGCTCGACGTCGAGGCCTTTCGCTTTCGCGACTTCGGCCTGGACGACATCGCTCGTCAGGAACGTCGCCTCGAGATCCTCTGCGAGATCGCGAATCAGCGCGTCGATCTCGCCTTCGGCGGCGTGGCCCCGTTCGATGGCGTCGGGTCGCTCGCCGATATACTCGAGGACGATAACACCCTCGTCGGCGAGCTCGGCGAGCCGCTGGAGCTCTGAGAGGCCGTCCCAGCCACTGTCGATCCCATCGTTTGCCTGCGCCTCGAGTTCCGCGACGACGGCTTCCGGCACCGAAATCGTCGCTCCCTCGAACTGCCCATCATCGATCGTCGCCGAAACGCGGCCATCGATGACCACGCTTGTGTCCGGCACGACGTGCATACCGTAACTGTTCGACGGACACCTATAAGGATGTTCCACCGAGCGAACCTCGCTCACCGCGATAACCAGTGCGAGCGGGGCGCTACCGTCACTCATTACGGGGCGCTGAATTCCTGTTCAGAGAGAACATTCGTTGGATATTAAGTATGCACCGAACACGTTCAGATAATGGATCCGAAGCAGACATTTGGGCAGGGTGGGCTCAATCAGTTCCTCGCAGCCGATGAACTCATCGACCGTATCGGTCTCGACACTGACGAGATCGCGTGGCGAAAAGAGTTCGTCGGCTTTGACGAAGCCGACGAGCGACGACTGGCGGATCTCGAAACGCTGTTGCGCGAGAACCAAAACGAGATCGCGGACGATTTCTACGACAAGATCCTGCAGTACAAACAGACCAGAGACGTCATCGACCGCTCGCCGAAAGGCGTCGAATCGCTTAAGCAAACCCAGCGAGCGTATCTCGTCTCGCTGTCGACGGGCGAGTACGACCAGTCGTTCTTTGCAAACCGGGCTCGAGTCGGAAAACTCCACGAGATTCTCGACATGCCGCTGAAACACTACGTGGGACAGTACGGCGTCTACTACACGCTGTTGCTCCACCAGTTGAACGAGCGTGCCCAAGAGCAGGTCGTTGATGCGATCGAGGAGTGGGTCGAAGAACAGGACTCGGATGGCAGTGGACTCGGTGGGTTCGTCAACGCACTCGGATTCGGTGGCGATGACGACGATGAGGGACTCGAGGAATCGTTCGAGGAAACCGTCAGAGACGCAGTCGACGACGGGATGATGGACGTGCTCTCGCTGTTGCGGATCATCAACCTCGACATGCAGATCGCGACTGACACGTACGTCGACTCCTACGCCCAGCGACTCGAGGATTCGATCGAACGCCGCCAGCGGCTCGCACGCGAGGTCGAAAAAGACGTGCAGGGGCCGATCGAAGAACTCCACGAAGCGGGTGGCGTGATCGCCAGTCGCGCCCAGACGATCAGCAGTCACACGGCGGCCCAGGCCAGAAACACGAATCAGGCCGCGACCGAACTCGGCGAGCTGAGTGCCGCAGTCGAGGAGGTCGCAAGCGTCGCGAACGAGGTCCGATCGGAGAGCAAGCGGGCCGAACAGCTCACCGCCGAGGGTGTCGACGCCGCCGACGATGCCCTGGACGAACTCGAGGCCATCGAGGGCGCGACGGAAGACGTGACCCAGTCCGCCGCCGACCTCGAGACGAGAACCGAAGAGATCGACGCAGTGCTCGAGCGACTCGATGACGTCGCCGAACGAACGACTGTGCTGGCGAAAAACGCGAAGATCGAAGCCTCTCGGTCGGGTAACTCCAACTCGGGGACGATGGGTGTCATCGCGAACGAGGTCGAGTCGTTCGCTGAACAGACCAAACGCGATCTCGCGGCGATCGAAGACGCTGTCGAAGGCGTTCGCCGGGACGCGATGAAGACGGTCGAAACGACCGAGGAGACGGCCGAACGGATCGATGACGGAACGGATCGGGTCCGCGAGACGATGGACTCGCTCGAGGAGATCCACGCTGCTGTCGGGCAGACGGCCACGAAGATGGAAGACATCGCGGCGGCAACTGACCAGCAGGCACGGAACGTCGAGTCAGCCGCAACGACTGTCGAAGAGATCTCGCAGACGGCCGATCAGGTTGCCGACGCCACGGAATCGGTCGCTGCAGCGAGCGAAGAACAGACCGCCAGCCTCCAGAGCGTCGGCGAGACGGTCTCGAGGCTGACGGACGAGAACGACGAAGAGGAGCAGCCAGTCTACGAGCAAGTTTAGAAACCCCACTGGAGAGCGTCACCGACGGCGCTCGACCATCCTGACCGAACTCGTTTTGTCAGAGCGGTACGCTGTCGGTCGCTCGATGGACACAACACACTCCACGCCATAGTGGTCGCTATGACAGTCCGTGAGCTGACACAGGCGCTCGTCTCGATTCCCAGTCACGAAGACGAGACGGCCGCAGGAGACTATATCGAGACGTGGCTCCGACGTGAGACCGACGCCGACGTAACGCGTGACGCAGTGGGCAACGTGATCGCGCGAAAAGGAACTGGTGGAGAGACACTGGCACTCGTCGGCCACCACGACGTTGTCGAGCCGGCGCCATCACAGGTCAACAGCGGTGTTGGTGGGGACCTCGAGTACGTCGTCGAACATCGCGATGGCCGTCTCTACGGTCGTGGCACCGCAGACATGAAAGGCGCAGTTGCGGCCGCGATGCTCGCGTTTCGCGACAGCAAACTCCAGTCGTCTGGGCCATCCCAGTCGGCGTCGACAGGCGAACTGGTCTTCGCCAGCTTCGTCGGCGAGGAGATCGGCGGCGTCGGCGCACAACACGCCATCGAGCACGGCTTTGCCCCCGAGTACGCAATCGTCGGTGAGGGTTCGACGGGCTACTCGAGTCCGGGCGTAACGGACGTCGCCGTCGCCCACAAAGGCCGTCGCGGAAGTACGATCACCGCAGACGGAACGGCCGCCCACGCGAGCGAGGTCGGTGCTGGGGAGAACGCGATCTACCGCGCGACCGCGGCCGTCGACCGCATCCGCGAGCTCGAGGTGCCGTCGATCGAGGTCGCAGGTGACCAACTCGAGGGCAGCCTCGTCGTCACCGAAATCGACGGCGGATCGGCGATGAACGTCGTTCCCGACCGCTGTGAGCTGACCGTCGACGAGCGGACGGTGGCAGGCAAGCGAGCGCCACTCGAGCACGTCGCCGCTCTCGAGGGGGTTCACTGGACCGTCGATCAGGATCTCCCGCCGATGCGCTGTACGGACGAGGCGTTTGCCAAGACAGTGCTCGAGGCAGCCAACGCTGTCCAGCCGGGGTCGCCGGACCTCGTGACGAAGCCCCACGCGACCGATGCCGGGTGGCTTTCGGAAGCCGGAACGGAGTGTGTGATCTACGGTGCTGCCGAACCCGGCGAGGCTCACACCGAAAGCGAAAGCGTCTCCATCGACGTGCTGAAGCGATGTCGAGACACCTATCGGCGGGTCGCGGAATCGTGGCTGCAGTGAGGTCTGGCTGTGCTATTGCGAACAGTTTCGCGCGGCCTCGAGTGACTGTTCGCCGTCGTTCCGTCGCCGATCTGCAGTGATCGGGTCGCCGGCTGCCGCCGCAGCCGCTGCATCTGCGAAGGCCGTCGCGGCGTCCGCGAGTTCGTTGCTCTGACAGCGTGCCGTCTCGACGTTTGTGGTGAGTCCGGACGGCGGCTCCGGGTCGCTCTCGAAGGTGTCCGTCGCCATCTCGAACGCCGCTATGGCGTCAGTGAACGACGTCTCTGCTCGTTCGTATTCGCCGTTGTCGAACTGGGACTGTCCCTGCTCGAGGGTTTCGTAGCCGTCCAGTAGCGACTCGTAGCCGTCCCCGAGTGTGACAAACGAGTCAAGCACGTCGCCAAGCGTCGTGATGCCATCCTCGAGCTCCGCGTAGTCGATCCGGGCGAGCTCCTCGAATCGGGCTTTCTCGAACGCCTCGAAGTCGGCCGCTGCCTCGTCATGGCGTGTCTGTGCCGTTGCAAGTGTCGCCGTTCGCTCGTCGACAGCGCCGGCTGCCGAATCGAGATCGCCGTCGCCACCGATCGCCGCAGCGACGTCGTCGATGTCGTCCTCGAGTGTCTCGTCGGTAATCGCGTCGGTCACGATGACCAGTCCCTCGAGGATATCGGCGTACGTCTCCAGCCCGTCGACGTCGGCTTGCCGATCGTCGGCGAGTTCAGCTGCCGCAGTCTCGAGATACTCTCGCGCGTCGTCGATCAGGCCATTCGGTTTCGCGGGGTCGAACTCGATTTCTTCGGGGTCGTCGATGGCATCGTCGTTCACCTGTAACGCCAGCGCGGCCTCGTTTAGCTTCCCAGTTGCACGATCGAGTGCACGCTCACCAGTTCGATCAGCGACCTCGCCATCGGTTTCGCTGCCGGTCAGATCACCGAGACAGCCCGCAAGCAGCGTCAGTGTGCCGACACCCGTGCCGGCGCGTGTGAGATACTGTCGACGATTCATTGATACTCGAGCATACGTCTAGAAACGTATGAACGTAGTGGCAGCCGTCAAGAATGCTCAAACGAGTCTGTATCGTCCTGTAACCGAACACAGACCGAGGAAAGCCAGAACGTGGGATCCTAGAACGGCCCCATCCCGCCCATGCCGCCGCCACCGCCGCCGCCTTGCTGTTGCATCTGTTTCATCATCCGCTGCATCTCCTGTTCGGAGCCCATCCCCTGGAACTGCTTGATCGTCTTCTCCATCATCTTGTACTGCTCGAGCAGTTCCCGGACTTTCTCCTCGCTGGTGCCCGAGCCACGGGCGATGCGTTCGATCTGACTCGCGCCGATAGCTTTCGGATACTCCTTTTCGGTGTCGGTCATCGAGTCCATGATGACGCTAAAGGTGCGCATTCGATCCTGAGTGACGTCCATCGCGTCGTCGGGGAGCTGATCTTTGATCCCGCCGCCGAAGCCGGGGATCATATCCATCACCTGATCGAGCGGCCCCATATTGTTCATCGCCTCCATCTGCTTTTGCATGTCATTGAGGGTGAACTGGCCCTGGAGCATGTCCTCGGGCTCCCAGTCGTCGTCTTCGACCTGGGTCTGCTCCATCGCGCGCTCGACGCGCTCTGCGAGCTGGCCGAGATCGCCCATCCCCAGCAGCCGGGAGATGAAGCCGTCAGGCTCGAAGCGTTCGATGTCTTGGACCTCCTCACCGGTCCCGAGGAACGCGATCGACGAGTCGGTCTGGTCGACGGCCGTCAGCGCGCCACCACCTTTCGCGGTCCCGTCCAGTTTGGTGATGACGACGCCGTCGATGCCGATCGACTCGTCGAACTGGCTCGCCTGCTCTTTGGCACCCTGCCCGATCGCTGCGTCGAGGACGAGCAACGAGGTGTCGGGTTCGACGACGCCTTCGATCTGCTCGATCTCGTCGATGAGATCGTCCTCGAGTGCGTGGCGACCCGCCGTGTCCACGATATGAACGTCGGCTTCGCTGGTCTCCTCGAGGCCTTTCCGAGCGATTTCGACGGGGTCCTCGCTGTCGGGGTTGCCGTAGTAGTCGACTTCAGCACGGCCGGCCATCTGCTGGGCCTGCTCGTAGGCACCGGGTCGGAACGTGTCCGTCTGGATCACGGCGGGGCGCAGCCCCTTCGTCGAGAACCACCAGGCCATCTTCGCGGCGGACGTGGTTTTCCCGGACCCCTGTAGTCCTGCGAGGAGGATCGTCTGTTCCTCGAGTGGCAACTCGGTCGACTCACCGATGAGCCCGACCAGTTCTTCGTAGACGATTCGGAGGACGAAATCCCGCGCCGGCGTGCCGGCTGGCGGTTCTTCCTCGAGTGCGCGTTCTTTGATGTTGTCCGACAGCTCCATCACGAGCGAGACATCGACGTCGGCCGAAAGCAAGGAGCGCTGGATCTCCTTGACGATCTCCTCGATGTCTTCCTCGCTGATGCGTGACTTCCCGCGGAGTTTATCTAAAGTGCCCCGCAGAGAACTGCCGAGATCGTCGAGTACCATTTGGCCAATATACGGGATGACGTCGTTAAAGGCTTTTTCTACTGGTCATCTCGCATCCTCGAGCCGGCGACCGGGTTGTGGGGTGGTTCTCGAAGATGCTGTGATGGCTACGCTATAGTAACAACTGCAACGATTTACACACTGACCGCACGACGGCTGTGCGATCAGGTGTGCACTGACTTGCAGTGGCTACCATATATCGACACCTCACCGGGCCTGTGCGCTGGCTGTACGAACGAACCGTGAGCCACAGTTCAAAGCCGAGCGAGCGAACTGGTTGGAGGCTGTGGAGTTTGTCGATGCGTCGGAGCGTATTTCAACCGACCGTGACAACGTCTCCGTATGACTGCCGACGCAGACGCCGATCCAAGCGAGTACGACGCGCTCGAGGACGCGGACGTGACGATGCGGGAAAACGACCACGGCCTCTACATCGCCGACGACGAGATAACCGGGGTCTCGAGTCAGGGACAGACGCCCGAAGCGGCCCTCGAAAACCTCGCCGCGGCGGTCGAGTCGTACAGAGAAGCGACGGACGACGATTCGGGCGACGACTGGCTCTGAGTTGGCCGCTCACTCGTCAACAACCGGTCCGGTTTCGATCGTGCCGTCGTGTGCCAGCCACTCCGTCAGACTTCCTTCGTAGAAGGCGACAGTTTCGTAGCCGAGCGCCTGGAGAACGACGTAGGTGTGGCTGATTCGGCGGGCAGTGTTACAGTAGAGGACGATTTCGCGGTCGGGCGTGATGCCGTGCTCGTCGAGGAGTGCCTCGAGGTCGGCCTCGGACTTCAGTCGGCGTGTCTCGTCGTCGACGGCCTCCCGCCAGTCGAACCGGACCGCCCCGGGCAGGCGGGCCTCCTCGAACTCGTGGGTATCGCGCGTGTCGACGAACAGCGCATCGCGCTCGAGGGCGTCTTCGACGGTCTCGAGGTCGACCAGCGGGCTCTCCTCGCGAGAGAGTGGCTCGGCTTCGTAGCCCGTCGGCTCGATCTCAGGAACGTCGCTCGTCGTCTCGTACGCGCGGTTCCAAGCGCTGTAGTCGCCGTCGAGCAGTCGCACGTCGTCGTGGCCGTACTCGAGCGCTGTGAGCACGAAGCGAGCGGCGAAAACGCCGTGGGTGTCGTCGTAGGCGACGATCGTGTCGTCGGGGGAGATGCCGGCCTCGGAGAGCAACGCTGCGAACGCATCGGCACCGGGAAGCGTTCCGCGGTCGACGTCGCTTTCGTCGCGATAGCTGTCGAAGGGGATGCTTACAGCACCGGGAACGTGCCCGATGCCCTCGTACTCCCAGGCGTCTCTGACGTCGACGATGCGGATTTGGGGATCCTCGAGGCGTGTCGCGAGCCAGTCAGGAGCAACGACGACGGATTCATCCATTGGCGGCTGATTCGAGAGCCAGCCCTGAGAACACACCGGTCCCGGCACCACTCCCCTGGGTACCGAGCTTCCGGCAACATAATCCGCTTCAACGGGAGTTGTTGGGGCACAGACAGGTTCACCGTGAGATGAGACGGATCGGTCGCTGGCAGGAACGGCCGGTCTCAAATCGCGTCTATTCGGGCCGTTCGAAGTAGCGGCAACAGTCTCCGCCACGGTTGACCGGCGTCCGAATTGTCCGGTTGGGGTGCCACTATGACCCTGGCAGCCGTTGGATTATGTATGGCAACAAACTACGCCAATGACGTACTCGTCACCGCCGACTGGGTCGAGGACCACCTCGAGGAGTTCCAGGCCGACGATCCGGCGTATCGACTCGTCGAAGTCGACGTCGATACGGAAGCCTACGAGGAGGCCCACGCCCCCGGCGCGATCGGGTTCAACTGGGAAACCCAACTGCAAGACCAGACCACTCGAGACGTCCTGACCAAAGACGACTTCGAGGACCTGCTCGGCAGTCACGGCATCAGCGAGGATTCGACGGTCGTCCTCTACGGTGATAACGCAAACTGGTTCGCCGCCTACACCTACTGGCAGTTCAAATACTACGGCCACGACGAGGTGTATCTCCTCGACGGCGGCCGCGAGTACTGGCTCGAGCACGACTACCCAACGACTGACGAGGAACCCGAGTTCTCGGCTGTCGAGTACGACGCCGCCGGGCCACGCGAGAGCATCCGTGCCTACCGCGAAGACGTCGAAAAGGCGATCGACCGTGGCGTCCCACTCGTCGACGTTCGCTCCCCCGAAGAGTTCCGCGGCGAGATCCTTGCGCCGCCAGGCCTCCAGGAGACCGCCCAGCGCGGCGGCCACATCCCCGGTGCGAAGAACATCTCGTGGGCCGCTGTCACCGACGATGACGGAACGTTCAAAGATCGTGACGAGCTCGGGGAGCTTTACGCCGAAGAAGGTATCGACGGCGACGAGACGACCGTTGCCTACTGCCGTATCGGCGAGCGCTCGTCTGTTGCCTGGTTTGCCCTGCACGAACTGCTCGGCTACGAAGACACGGTCAACTACGACGGATCCTGGACCGAATGGGGCAATCTTGTCAACGCACCGATAGAGACAGGCGAGGCCGAGTGAGCAAAGCGACCGAGGCCTCGAAAAAGCGAGCGGGCGTAGCCCGCGAGTAAGGCGAGGGCGACAACTGAAAGGAGTCGACCTCGAGGCGAAACAGCGAGCGGAGTGAGCCGTAGAGCAAGGCGAGGGTGACGACTGAAAAGAACGAAATTTCGTTGCAGAACGGCTGACAGGGGCGACCACTACCCCGTTCTCCGCCCGCACGACAGCGCCCAGCGCGACAGACCTAACTCGAGTCCGGCCGAAAAAGTCGCCATGACCGATTCCGAAACGTTCATTGAGGCGGTACGTGAGGACAACCAGACCGAACTCTCACGATTGGGGTCCTCGAAGTCGCTGTATGCCGACACTGGTGGCGATATCGACACCGAACCAGTCCTTCGTGCGACGGCCGACGCCGAACACGCGGCCTGGCAGACGTTCGAAGCGTGGGCCGATAGTGAGGAAGACGAGGCGGCCCGCGACGTCTTCGACACCACGGCTGCAGAGGAACGAGCCCACTATGAGACCGTCATCGACTACCTTGATGTCGAGGACTACGAACCGGGCGAGATCCCCGACCTTCACGAGTATCTGCGTGGCCTCGAGTCGACTGTTGAACGCGCCGGCGCGCTTATCGGCCGTATCCTCGCGAGCAAGCGCTCGAAAGAGCAGGTGGTCGGCTACTTCGTCGGCGACGCCGACCCTCAGACCGCGGGCGTCTTTCGCGAGTTCGGCGCGGAGTTAGACGACCAACTCGAGCGGGCAGGGGAGCTTCTCGAGGACGTCTGTGACAGTGCCGACGACGACGAACGCGCCCAGAGGGCAGCAACCGGCGCGATCGAGGCCGCCTACGACGAGTACGTCGCAAACCTCGAGGCGATGGGCGCAAATCCAAAACCCGTCTGCTGATCCCCGCTCGAGTCGTTACACGCCCTCGACTGTTTCGCGGAACGCACGGATCGACTCGAGGGCGTCTTCGACGTGGGTTGTGACATCACTATCAGCATCGGCCGCGACCTCGGTGAGGATATGTTCGTGCCGAGCGAGTGTGCCGTGGTCCGGACCGCGAGCGGCTTCGGCCAGCTCCGCGAACGCGTGCGATTGGTTCTCGAGCCGCTCACGGACGTCGTCGTCCGTCGCGGCGTCGTCTGCATCCTGCAGCGTTTCGGCAGCAGCTGTGAGTTCTTCTCGCATCATATGCTACCGTTCGGCAGTGGTCGACAAAACGGTTTCATCGGTCGTGACCGGGAAGTCGAGACAGCGTGGGAGCGATCAGGCGACGCGTTCGATTCGGTCCTCGAGATCGAGTTCGGAAACGGTTTCGGGCGTGAGTCCAGCAACGGTGTCGTGGAAGTTCGTCCGGTAGCTTTCCGGCCCATTGTGGTCGAGTTCGGCTGCGCGCTCCCCGGCGATCCCGAACGCAAGTGTGCCGTGGACGGCAGCCGTCACGGGGTCCTCGAGCGCGCCACGAAACGTGGCCAGCGTCGCGCCGAGCATACAACCAGTCCCGACGACCTCGGAGAGTCGTTCGTGGCCAGCCGTGATGCGAGCCGCCTCGTCGGCGTTCGCGACGACGTCTTCGACACCGCTTGCGACGACCGTCGCGCCGGTCGCGTCCGCAAGCGACTGGGCCGCGTCTTCGATCTCGTCGTACTCGCCGACGGATTCGACGCCGCGTACTTCGGCTTCGACACCCGCGAGCGCGCTGATTTCGCCGTAGTTGCCTTTGATGATCGAAAACTCGAGTTCCTCGAGTAAGGCTTCGGCGACCGATTTTCGGGTCGGCGTTGCGCCGACGCCGACGGGATCGAGCACGATCGGGATGTCACGGTCGGCCGCGGTCGACCCAGCGTCGTGCATGGCCTCGACTTTTCCCTCGGGGACCTGCCCGGTGTTAAACAGGAGGGCGGCCGCACCGGCAGCCATCTCGCCCGCATCGCCGGGCGAGTCGGCCATCACCGGGAGCGCATCCCAGTGGAGGGTTAGATTCGCGACGTCGTTCATCGTCACGGTGTTGGTCAGATGCTGGACGAGCGGCGTCGTCTCACCGATCGCCTCGAGCGACGACGCGAGGTCGCCACCGGAGACAGCGGCTGGAAGCGAGCTAGCCATCGTGTGGGGGTGTGTCTCCCATGGCCTTCGCAGTTTCGACGGCCGCCGCGAGCGATTCGGTCGCCGCGCAGGGGTCCTCAGCGGCGGTAATCTCGGAGATGACGGCCACGCCGACCGCGCCGGCATCGACGACCGAGCCGGCATTTGCGGCCGTTATCCCGCCAATACCGACGACTGGGATCGACACTGCGTCGGTGATTTCGGCGATCCGTTCGGGACCGACGCCGTCTTTGTACGCATCGACCTCCTTCGAGGTCGTGCCGTAGACAGTCCCGACACCGAGGTAGTCCGCGCCGTCGGCTTCTGCCCGTCTGGCTTCGTCGACCGTCGACGCCGAACAGCCGATCACTGCCTCGGGGCCGAGCAACTCGCGTGCGACCGCGACCGGGAGATCCGACTGGCCCAGATGGACGCCATCGGCGTCGATCGCCTGTGCGATGTCGACACGGTCGTTGACGATCAGGTCCACATCCGCACCAGCAGTTATCTCACGCACCTCGAGGCCGAGTTCGTACCGCCGCTGCGCGGTCGTCTTCTTCTCTCGAAGCTGGACGACGTCGATACCGCCGTCGAGCGCCGCCTCGACGATCTCAGTCGTCTCTCGGCCCGCAGACACCGACGCCTGCGTGACGAGGTAGGTTCCGTAGGTCGCGGGATTCATGTACAGACCAGCGGAACTGAGCCACTAAGTGGCTTCGGTCGGGCGAACAGACGCCAGGTAGTCGGCGCTGTACACGCCGTGAGAACCAACTACGACAACTCGAGGTGATCCATCCCTGTCTGAACCAGCGCGTCCCAATCGGGCGACTCGCGCACCGCCGATAACGGCGTCGGCCGGTCTGGAGCGGCTTCTTTTTCGGCGATCGGCCGTCGCCACCAGGCGACGTCGTGCCACGCGTTCTGGGTGTACCCCATCGCGGGAAAGTCGGCGACGCGCTCGAAGCCGAGCCGTTCGTGGAACCGGACTGTCGCGGGGTTCGGCAGTGTCGTCACAGTGTAGGCATCGCAGTATCCCTGTCGCTCGAGGATCGCAAACAACGACGCGTACAGCGCCTGGCCAACACCCGACTGGCGGACACCGTCGGCGACGTAGACGGAGAGTTCGACGACCCACTCGTATGCGCGACGCTTCCGCAGTGGCCCCGCATAGGCGTAGCCGACGACCTCGCCAGCGTGTTCACAGACAAGCCAGGGATAGCGCTCGAGCGTCGAGTCGATGCGCTCGGCCAGCTCGGTCTCGGTCGGTGGGGTTTCCTCGAAGGTGACTGCCGTCGAGTCACAAAACGGGGCGTAGATCTCCCGAACTGCGTCTGCGTCGCCTGGCTCTGCGATCCGGATGCGGGGATCGGACTCCATAGCGGTGGCTCTCAGCGCGGCGGCAATAAACGCGCGGAACTCGACGGCCGGCCTCGAGACAGCAGCGACGAGCCAGCGACCGTGTCTGCCGGAGCCGAATTCGATGGGGAGCGACGACCCTACTCGAGTACGCTGTGACGGTGTCGAGCCGTTGTGAACAAACACCGTCTTGTAGATCGGGCCGATAACTCGATCGAATGTCTCCCGACGACGCCAACGCGGGCTACCGGCGGCTGTTCGACCGCGATGGACTGACCTTCGGCGCGGGCTTTCCTCTCACCGGCACGAACCGATCCACGCCTGCTCCCGGACGCGAGATCGACCTCGCGAAACACGCCGAGGCTGTCGGTTTCGACGGCCTCTGGGCGCGGGACGTCCCGACCTACTGGCCGAAGTTCGGCGACGCCGGCCAGACGTTCGACACCTGGCCGTGGCTCTCTCACGTCGCCGCCCACACCGACGATATCGCACTTGGCACCTCGAGCGTCGTGCTCACGCTCCGGCATCCGCTTCACGTCGCGAAATCCGCGGCGACGGTCGACCAGCTCTCGGATGGCCGGCTCGTCCTCGGCGTCGCCTCCGGCGACCGCGACCCGGAGTACCCGGCCTACGACGTCGATCATGAGGAACGTGGCCAGCTGTTTCGCGAGTCCGTCGAGGCGATGCGAACCGTCTGGCGCGAGGAGTTCCCGGAGCTCGAAGGCCAGTGGGGGGCGCTCGAGGGCGACCTCGACGTGGTGCCGAAGCCGACGACGGGGACGATTCCGCTGTTGCCGACCGGCTACGCCCGCCAATCTCAGGAGTGGATCGCCGACCACGGCGACGGCTGGCTGTTCTATCACCTGCCCGAACGCACCCTCCAGAACTATCTCGCAGACTGGCGCGAGGCGGCGGGCGAGAAACCGTTCGCGATCGCGATTCGCGTCGAACTGGCTGACGATCCAACGGCAGCGCCCGAGCCGCTCCATCTGGGCTTTCACGCCGGCATCGAGTGGTTCCAGGACTACTTCCGACGGCTCGAGGAGTACGGTCTCGACCACGCCATCGTCGGTATCCAGAACGACGACAAAGAAGCCGCGCTGTCGACGTTCGCCGACGAGGTTATCGACACGCTGTAGTGGCGTGTCGATGCGTCAGAACCGATCGATCGAGAACAGCTCAGTCGGATGGTCAGTCTCGCCCTCGAGTGCAAGGTCAGCCAGGATCTCGCCGATCACACTGGCGAATTTGAACCCGTGGCCCGAGAAGCCAGCGCCGACGGTGACCTGTGGATGGTCGGGCAGCGTATCGAGAACGAAGTGATCGTCAGGCGTGTTGGTAAACAGGCAGGTCTGCAGGCGCATCGTCGGTCCTGCGCCGTCGGCGAAGTACTGTTCGGCAAACGTTCGAAGCAGTCGTTCGTCTGCCTGTGTGGGTTCGCGCTCGAGGGCGTCGGGATCGACCGTTTCTTCGCGATGGTTGTAGCGGCCGAACTTGAACCCCGGCACGTCGTGGACGGGGAAGCCGTAGTAACGGCCCTCGGGCACCTGCAGGTTCCAGACCGGGAACTGCGCTGGCGTAAACAGGTCGGGTTCGTGGGGCTGGAGCCACGCGAGGACCTGTCGCTCGGGAACAGCGACGCCCTCGAGTGCGTCGACGAACTGGGCTGCCCAGGAACCCGCAGTGAGCACCAGTTTGTCTGCCTTGTATCGGTCGTAATCGGTTTCGACGCGAACGCCGCCGTCGGCCGTTGGCTGCCAGTCGACGACGCGTTCTCGAGCGCGGATCGTCGCACCCGCTCGATGGGCGCGGTTGACGTGGGCGATGATACACTGCTCAGGGACGAGATAGCCACCGTCGGGCTGGTAGATCGCTTCGTACTCCTCGGGCAGCCCGTAGCCCGGATATCGCTCGCCGAGTTCCGCACCCGAGAGCTGTTCGTACGTGAGGCCGTGTTCCTCACAGGAACGTCTCGATCCCTCGACGAGCGGGTCGCCGGCCGGCCCGGCGTCGATCGAGCCGGTTCGGTAGCGTAGCTGCCGATCGTGATCAGCCTCGAGGTCGTCCCACAGTTCGTACGCCCGTTCCAACAGCGGGACGTACGCGGGATGTTCGGCGTAGGCCAGCCGGATGATCCGGGTGCTCCCGTGTGAAGAGCCGTAGCTATGTGGGATATCGTAGCGCTCGAGGCCGAGTACGTCGACACCGCGTTCAGCGAGGTGTGCGACTGTCGCGCTGCCCATCCCGCCGACACCGAGGACGATCACGTCGTACCGATCAGCCATAGCAGACGATGTAACGACGAGCGCGAAAACAGTTGGTGTTCGGACTGGTGGACGTCTACCGGCGTCTCCACACCCTTTTGGCTTGTGCGGCCACGCCGCTCAGTCGTCGTCCCGTTTGGCTCGCTCGCGCAACCGTCGCTTCTGGCGACGCTCGGTGACGTGGTCGACGCCGTCGGCCAGTTCGTCCCGAACGTCGTCTTCGAACGCGTCGACCTCCTCGAGAAACGCAGTCGAAAATTCTTCGACGAGTTCGAACGTCCACTGGTCGCTGATCGCCCCGGCTGGCAGATGGTTGTCCCGGAGTTCGTCCGCCCACTCCTCGTGGCCGGCCTCACGAAGCCGGTCTTCGGCGTCGCTCATTCGGTCCATCGCGTGGCCGAGTTCGTGATGGAACTCGAGCAAGTTGCCGTAGGCTCGATAGACGTACTCGATACCGAGTTGCATGTTGTGGAGTGCCTCAGCTTCGGCGTCGCTCAACTCGAGGTCGTCGGGATCGGTCGACATAGTCGTCGAACGACGGACGGGTGAAAAGGCGTTTCAGGCCCGGCAATGGGTGCCGATGTTCGGGAATCGAGACTGTCTCGAGTCGAAACGCTATCGGCGGTCGACTCGGTAGTCGGACCTGAACGCGATGGCGATACTCGACGACCTCTCGGGCTACGAGTTCGAGGACCTGATGGAGGACGTGTTTCGACACCTCGGCTACGAGAACGTCCGCCAATCACGACGGACAGCCGACGAGGGCCGAGACATTCTGATGGAGGAGGTCGTCGACGGGACCCGGCGGGCGGTCGTCGTCGAGTGCAAACACACGGACACTGTAAGCCGCCCGGTAATTCAGAAACTCCACTCGGCGGCGGCGACCTACGAGTACGACGGTCCGGTCCGCGGGATGGTGGCGACGACCGGCCGATTCACCGACCCTGCCCGCGAGTACGCCCGCCAACTGGGTGACGGCGACGGCGGCGTCGAACTCCTCGATGGGCAAGCCCTCCGAGAGATCGGTGAGGAGATCGGGATGAACCTCTACAACGGCCGGATCGAGATCCTGTGTCACGAAACCCTCCAGCCGGTCCACCCCACCGCTGGCCGGGACGCCCCGGTCTTCGAAGCCGTCCGGGAGATCGACAATCTCGAGGCCGTCACCATCCCCACACCGGAGACGACGGTCTCACTCGAGCCGATGGTGACTGTCCGCGCGCGAACGGACGCCACGTTCGAGACGTCCGTCGGCGTCATCCACCGGATCGATGAGGCAAACGAGTTCGTTATTCACGCCGACCGCGACGCGCCCGCCGTGGCGACTGGTGACGTGCGAGACCTCGTCGCGACCCGAACGGCACCCCGGATCGACCTCGAGGACGCGGCGCTCGAGGCGACGTTCGACGGCGTCGAGCGCAAGCGTTTCGGCCAGACCGAGACGGCGTACAAGGAGTGGGCGATCGACCGCCTCCGGCAGGCCCACACGACGACGGTCCACTACACGGGCGGGAACAACGTCGACTACGAGAAGACCTGTACGCCAACGCGCTCGGATATCTCGGTTCAGGAGATCGATCCAGTCTACGTCCCACACGTCCGTTCGCTGCTCTCGCTTGGCGAATACGAGTACGAGTACAGCTACTACGCTGCTGGCCCCTCGCGGTCGACCACAACCAACGATCTTCAGGGGTGTGTCCACTGCGAGACTGCTGGCGCGAGCGAGTCGTACACCTACTGTGCCAACTGCGGCAGCATCAACTGCGACGACCACATCGAAACGGAGCGACTCGAGGGCGACCCGGTCTGTCACGGCTGTGCCGTCACCGAACGCTTCGCGTTCAAAACGAAGTACTTCTCCGACGAGGCCAATCTCGAGGCGTTCCGCGAGCAGTACGACGAGATGTCCGTCATCGAGAAGGCACAGGAAAACGTCCCGCTGGCCGTCGGAGCCGTGCTTGCCCTGCTGGTCGTGACACTCCTTGTCGCGAGTTCTGTCGGTGGCCTCTGATCAGGACTGTTCGGGTGCGTCGGGAAGCAACGCCCTGAACGCATCGATGAACGCCTCGAGTTCGTCCCAGTCGGTGTACTCGTAGTCACGTGCAGTGTCGGTGTCGCCGCCGGCTTTCCCCGCGATCCGGCGCATGACGACGCGTTTCAACAGGCCGTACCCGCTGTATTTGAGTGCACCGGCGACCAGCAGCGTGGTGTCTGGCTCCCAGCCCGTCTCCTCGAGGAACGCCTCGAGGATCTCCTGGGCTGGCTCGCGGTCGTCAGGATCCGGGTGTGCGGCCGTCAGGCTAACCGAGAAAAACGCCGATGGGACGCGATTCAGGGCCTCGCTGTGCTTGTCGACGAACGATTCGACGTACGACTGGTGAGACCCCATGTGGATCGATGCGCCGACGATGACGCCATCGTAACGCCCCGGATCGAGCTCCGCTGGCGGGTGTTTCGCGTGCACAACGACGACGTCGTGGCCCGCGTCCTCGAGGGTGTCACCGATCCGTTCGGCGATCGTCGCCGTCTGGCCCTCGCTCGAGCCGAAAGCGACGAGCACGCGGCCCATCAGCGCTCCCCTCGCTGCTGTCGGCTCGTGTAATCGACTGGGACGACCCCACTGGACGGACGACCACCACTCTCGAAGACGGTCATACGAGTCCTACGTGACGGAGCGCTATCAAGTACTGCTATCATCGAACTGAACGTCTCGAGACCGGACTACTCCTCGAAAGCGTTCATTCGCCGTCCTCGAGCAGTGATCGTGAGGCGTTGCCGACGATCAGCAGGCCACTGGCAGCCAGCGCCGCGGTTGTGATCACGGGGCTCAACAGCCCTGCCAGCGCGACGGGGATCACGATCGCGTTGTAGACGAGCGCGAGCCAGAGATTCTGCACGACACGCCGGCGAGCGCCACGTGCGAGTTCGAACGCGCGCTCGACGGCAGTGAGGTCGTCCTCGACGATCGCGAGATCGGCTGCATCGGCGGCGAGCGCCGTCCCGCCACCGAGTGAGATGCCCAGATCTGCCGCAGCGAGAGCGGGTGCATCGTTCGTCCCGTCGCCAACCATCGCCACGCAGTTGTCGGCTCGCAGCCGTCTGATCGCTGCCGTCTTCCCGGCCGGCGAGACGTTTGCAAAGACGTGATCGATGCCCGGGTGGGTTCGGAACCGAGCCGTCGCCGAGTCGTCGTCACCGGTCAAGACCACGACGTCGATGCCGTTGTCGGCAAGCGCCGTCACCGTCTGTGTCCACTCCTCACGCGGTTCGTCACCGACGACGATGATCCCCGCTGCGTGGCCGTCACGACCGACGATGACAGGGAGGTGACCGTCGTCTCGAACGGCCGCAACTTGCTGCTCGAGGCCGTCCTCGAACGTCCACCCCTGTTCGTGAAAGAGGTCGGGGTGGCCGACGAGCACTCGCTGGCCGTCGATGGTCCCCTCGACGCCGGTCGCGTGGCGTTCGAACGCCTGAATCTGTCCCTCGCGCTCGTCGTCTGCGCCCTCATTCATAACGCCGCCGTCGGTTCGTGTCGAGTCGCGCTCGAGGCCGTCGGCGAAGGCGTTCTCGATCGCGGCTGCGGCGGGATGTGCGCCACGGCGTTCGATCACGCCGGCCGCAGCGAGGAGCTCTTGTGGGGCGTCTGCCTCGAGGACGGTCATCTCGCCGGTCGTCAGCGTCCCCGTCTTGTCGAAGACGACGACGTCGACTGCGCGGAGCCGTTCGAAGACGCTCTCGTCGAAGACGACGATTCCGGACTCGAGTGCGTCGCGGATGCTCGTCGCGATCGAACACGGGGTTGCGAGCCCGAGTGCCCACGGACTCGCGACGATGACTGCCAGGAGGACAGCCGTCGTCGTGGCCATGACGCCCGCACCAAGGAGCACTGCTCCCAGACCGACGGCGATGACGACACCCACAACGAGCGGGAGGAGCATCCCGGCGAGGGCGTCGGCCCGTCGCTGAACGCCGTGGTCGGCGCTCTGAAGATTCCAGACGGTGCGTGTCAGCTGATCGATGCTGCTCGTCGTTTGCGTGCCGACGGCGACGACGGCAGCGTTGCCCGTCACGACGGAGCCGCCGACCACTTCGTCGCCGACGGATTTCGAGACCGGGAGCGACTCGCCGGTGACGACCGCCTCGTCGACCGTACACTCGCCTTCAGCGAGCGTGCCATCGACCGGGATTCGTTCGCCCGCGCGAACGAGCAGGCGGTCGGTGGCGTCGACGTCTTCGACCGACAACTCTCGAGTCCTTCCATCGGACTCGAGGACACGGGCCGTCCCGACTTGCGAGACCGTGAGATCGGTCAGCCGATTCAGCGCCGTGCGCTTGACCGTCTCTTCGTAGAAAACCGCGGCCATCACGGTGGCGGCGACGAGAATCGTCAGGTCGTAATAGATCTGGGGATCGCCAACGACGAACGAGATCGTCCCATAACAGAAGGCGGCGACGATCGTCAGCGCCGCAAACAGATGTGTACTCGGCCGTCGGAGCCACAAACTCACGTACGCACCACGCAAAAGCGGCATCCCGGTCAGATAGAGCACGATCCCGGTCACCACGAAAAAGATCGGCAGGAACAGCATGCCGTCGAAACTCGCAAACGCCTCGCCGTAGAGCCCGAACAGCCAGTAGTCGGTGAACGCGGAGAGATACACCGGATAAAACACGGTCATGTACGGCACCAGCAGAAACGAGCCGAAGACGATCCCGATGATGTACCGGATCTCGAGCATGTCCTCCGAGCGGCGTTTTCGCATCCCCCGCATCTCGCGGGATCGGTGTGTCTCATTCGAGTCCGCTGTGAGGGGATCAGTCTCGGCCGCGTCAGCCGCGTCTTCGCGACGGTACGCCGTGTAGCCGGTCGTAGTCAGAACAGCCTCGAGTGTCTCGGCGGAAACCTGTGCCGGATCGTGATCGACCCGAACGGCCTCCGTGACGTAGCTTGCCGCCGCGTTCGAGACGCCGTCTTGCTTTTCGGCGATCGACTCGAGATACGCCTCACAGAGCGCCGAATGCATGCCATCGATCCGAAAGAACGTCCGTGTCTGTGCCTCACTCTGGATGTCGGCGTCAGTCTTCGCAGGCGTCGGCTCCGCAGTGGCCGTCTCGGCGCTGTCGGCGGCTCCGAGTGCCGCGACGACGTTGCGACAGCCACTCGAGCAGAACGGACCATCCTCGTCCGTCTCTGGGGGTGTCTCGTCGCTCGACTCGGTGACCGTCGTCCCACAGAGGCGACAGCGGTCGTGGGCTGTTCGCTGGTCGCTCACTACAGATGGATCCACCGCCGAGCACAATAACTGTGGTCGACGACCGGCTGCTCGTCCGGGCGTGCTGTCTCGTCACCTGTGTTCGACCACGGTCCCACCTTCACCGACCGCCACCGCACGAGCCGGGCCGAGCGAGACTGCCAGCAACGAGCTAGCCGTGTCCGTGTCGAACCGATCCCATTCGGCCCCGGGGGATCTCCGCTCGAGGACGCTGCCGTCGCCAGCACACGCGACTGTTCGGTCCACGTGACGGGCCAGTCCCGACAGCGAACCGTCGACGACGCGATCAGGTGTCCACGTCGAGCCATCGTAGCGGTGAACGATGCCGGTATCGTCGCTGACGGCGCAGTCCTCGCGTCCTCCCGTTGCGATGTCAGTGAGTGTTCCGTCGACTCCCTCGAGGCCGATACGCTCGAACGACTCGCCGCCGTCGGTCGTCTCGAAGACTGCGTCGTTGGTATCACAGCAGTAGCCGACCGCTGCGTCGGCGAGCGCAATCGCGCACAGACTCGAGCCGCTGCCGGGTTTGTCTGGGCCTGCCCAGTCGACTGTCCCAGCACGGTAGGTGCCGCGAACGACGGCTCCGGAGCCAGTGATCAACAGCACCCGTTCGTCGCCGCCCGAGCCGCCGACGGCGACGCCCAGCCAGTTGTCTGTGATGTCTTCCGGGGCCGTATAGTTCGTGTGGCGGCCGGTCTTGCCGTCGATGCGACCGAGCACGCCGCTGTCGCCGGCGATCCAGATCGCCTCGCCGTCTGCCGTCGCAGCCACGCCACGGAGGTCGGTGCCCTTGGCCGCCGGCCCGTCCTCGAGGACGGCGTCCCACTCGTCGCCGTCGCTCGAGAGGACGATCCCACCGTCGCCAACAGCGTAGCCGTCGTTCGACGTGGTGACGGTCACGTCGTGCAGCGTCGCGTCCGTGGGTGTCTCGGTCGTGTTCCAGCCGACGGGCGAAGCGTCGTTCTGGTCAGCCTGTCGTTCGCCTTCACTGGGGGGTCGCTTGTCGTCGGGTTCGGAGTGCTCGCGTCGTGTTGCTTCCGGCGAGTCGACCGCTCGAGACTCACTGCCGTCCTCGAGCCGTCCTCGCTGGCGGAGATAGAGCACGATGGGCGGAACAACGTACATCGCGAGCGCGAGGCCGGCAAACCAGCGGTGAACGATCGTCAGCGTCCCGAACGCGGTTAGCCCAGCCGTCGCGACGGCGTGGATCCACGTCTTCGTGTACGACCGAAAAAACGGGACGAAACCGCCCTCCTCGAGTCGGACAGTGTGTGATGTCATTGATCGAAGCGTCGATGATTGTCGTTCGTTCCGTCGCTCGAGCCGAACTCGGTGTGGCAACTCGTCGGCTTCCGGTGTCGCGGACTGCCAACCAAACGGGTACTGCAGGCACGGCCGCGATGTGGCCTGCTACAGATAGCCCAGATCCGCAAGTCGCTCTTTCGTCCCCTCGCGCATCGCAACGTCATCCGTCGTCCCAGCGTCTGAAAGTGGCTCGAATCGCTCCTCGAGGCGATCACGAAGCGTTCGGACCTGCGCGGACTCCTCGGCTGCGATGTCGGTGTGCTCGAGCGGATCCGTCTCGATGTCGTGTAGGCGTTCGAACCCGTCGTCGCTACGGACGTACTTGTACTTCGCCGTGCGGACGGCTCGCAGTCGTCGGTCGAACGCCCGTACTCGATTAGGAATGTCGCCAAACCGCGCCTCGAGGCGGTCGATCGATGGCTGTGGGGCGACGTACTCGGCGAAGACGACGTCTCGCGGCTTCGATGTTGAATCCGGATGCATCGAGCGGCCCGATCCCTGTTTTTCGAGGGCGGGGTCCTCGATGCCGACAGTCTCGAGCAGCGTCGCTGGCAGGTCAAGCAACTGGACCATATCGGGCCGCTGGCCACCGCCGGTAAACGACCCTCCGTGGACGACCAGCGGCACGTTGAGCAGTGTGTCATAGAGGTTGTACTGGTGGCCGAAAAAGCCGTGCTCGCCGATGTGTTCGCCATGGTCGCCACAGACGACGAACAGGGTCTCGTCCCACGTTCCTGCGTCCTCGAGTGCCGTCCGAAGCTCGCCAAGCTTGTCGTCGACGTATGCAAGCTCCGCCCGATAGAGGCCGCCAAGCAGCGCGAACTCCCGATCGGAGAGTTCGTACTCTTCGCAGTCGTAGGCGCGAGGATCCTGCCGGATTGCGACTGCCTCGTCGTAGCTCGCATCTTCGGGGAGGAACTGCTCGGCGTACGCTTTCGGGGGATCGTACTCAACGTGTGGCTCGATGTAGTTACAGAACAGAAAGAAGGGCTGGTCGTCGTCTCGCGCCGTGAGCCAGTCGGCGATCCAGGCTGTCGACCGATCGGCACCATCGTCACCTGTCGGCTGAAGGAGTTCGCTGTAGAGAATGTTCGCCGCGTTGACCATCGGGTTGCCATCGAAAAGCCGCCGCCGCGTGGCCTGCAGCTTCTCCCGGAGGTCCTCGCCACGGACGACTGCCCCCATATCCGCGTCGGACTGGATGTACTGCCAGCCTTTCCGTAACTCATCGAACCCGCGATCGAAGCCGAACTCCTCGGTGATCCAGGTGTTGTTCGAGACGCCGACAGTTTCGTACCCTGCGTCGGCGAACGCCTCGGGGAGAGTTCGTAACGCCTCGTCGAGATAGGTGTGCCCGCCATGTGTGCCGTGTTCGGACGGATAGGTTCCCGTAAACATCGAGGCGTGGGATGGAAGGGTCCACGGGGCAGTCGCAAACGCGTTGTCAAACGCCGTTCCCTCGTCTGCAAGCTGGGTCAGCGTTGGCGTTGTTTTCTGGCCGGTACTTGTCGCTCGAGCCGTATCGAGGACGACGAGAACGACGTTCCGCACAGTCGAGTGTGACTCCGGATCACGTCCGTTAGCCGACACTGCGTCGTGTCCATTAGATTCCGCCATGGATGGCACAACTCCGCCCCTTGGAGGGAAGGCCACCAGCCCAGAGTATGCAGGTGATTCAGACTCCTGGAACGTACCGACGCCCAGACGGTCATCGCTGGGCGATATTCACGCGCCTGTAGCCGTCCGAACGCTTACTCCCGTTGTCCCCGTACCTTGTCGCCGTGACCTCGCCTCATATCGTCCTCGTCCACTGTCACGACCTGGGGAAGTACGTCGGCTGTTACGGCGCGGCCGTCGATACTCCACGGATCGACGACCTCGCTGACAACGGCGTTCGCTTCGACCGTCACTTCGTGACTGCACCCCAATGTTCGCCCAGTCGGTCAAGTCTGCTGACCGGACGGCACCCACATCAGAACGGGATGCTCGGGCTTGCACACGCCGACTGGGAGCTTCACGACGACGAGCACCTCCTCCCCGAACTCCTCGCCGAAGCCGGCTACGAGACCCATCTGTTCGGGCTCCAACACGTCACCGAGTACCCCGACCGACTCGGCTACGATCGAATCCACACTGAACAGCCACTGACGGCGGAGACGCCGCCGTCAATTCACGAGACCGCTCGGGCTCGAACCGTCGCCGACGAGTTCGCGACAATGGCTACTGCCGGCGATCACGACGACCCCTTCTTTGCGTCTGTGGGCTTTTTCGAACTCCACCGTGTCGGAGAAAACGGGCACTTCGGCTTCGAAGGCGACCGCTACGAGACACCCGATCCCGAGACGGTCGATCCACTCGAGTTTCTTCCCGACCGGCCCGGGATTCGGTCGGATATCGCCGCAATGCAGGGGATGCTGTCAGCCATCGACGACGGCATCGGCACGGTCCTCGATGCCCTCGAGGACGCCGGCCTCGCCGATGACACGCTCGTCGTCTTCACGACCGAACACGGGCTGGCCATGCCTCGAGCGAAAGGCAGCTGTTTCGACCCCGGTATCGAGGCGACGCTTCTACTGCGGTATCCGGGCGTCCTCGAGTCGGGCCGCGTCGTCGACGACCTCGTGAGCAACGTCGACGTTTTTTCGACGCTGCTCGACGTTGCAGACGTGGAACTGCCCGAACTCGAGGTCGATGATGGAGGGATCGCCGGCCGGAGCTTCGCCCCGCTGTTGCTCGACGACGAGGACGGATACGAACCGCGTGATCGCGTGTTCGCCGGCATGACCTGGCACGACCGATACAATCCGACTCGAGCGATCAGAACGGAGCGCTGGAAGTACGTGCGCAACTTCTGGCACCTGCCAGCTGTCTATCTCACGACCGACATCTACTGCAGCGACGCCGGCCGCGAGGTCCACGAGGACTGTTACGGCGAGCAGCGAGCCTACGAAGAGCTGTACGATCTCGAGGCCGACCCGCTCGAGCAGAACAATCTCGTCGCCGGGGATGGACCCGACGACCCCGACCTCGAGCGGACTCGCGACCGGCTTCGCGAGGAGTTACGCGAGTGGATGGACGAGACCAACGATCCGCTGCTCGAGGGCCCCGTCCTGCCGGGTGACTGGGACGCAATCAGTCTCTCTTCGACCGACGGTCGGCGCTGAGTGGCCGATTCACAGCACTATCGCGACGATTGGAACCCGGTCGCTTCCACGTCGGCACGCGAGAGGACGCGCTCGAGGCTCTCGGCGAGTAGCTCTCGAAACCGTTCGTCGTCGACGCCGACGGCGACAGTACCGTTTGGCGGCTCGCCCGTCACGCCGGTTGCGTCACAGACCAGCGCGCCGCGGTCGAGCTCCGAATCGGTGCCGACCACCATCTGATAGGGCTCGGTTTCGAGCACCGCGTCGTCGACGAGTCCTGCAATCACGAGCGCGTCGTGAATCGCGGCCGACTCGATGCCGTAGCGCTCGAGTCGTTCGTCGTCGTAGTAGGTGAGCCAGTCGTCGATAGATCGACCCAGCGGATCGTCCTGCGGGAGCGACTCGACTCGATCGGGCGAAAGGGTCGCACTCGTCGTAACGTCGAGGCCGACGATGGTGGGTGTGGCGTCTCGAACGACCCGCCGGGCCGCGTGCGGATCGGCGTGGAAGTTCGCTTCCGCAAGCGGCGTGATGTTGCCCGGCACGAACGCGGCCCCACCCATGACGATGAGCTCGTCGAGCAGCTCTGGCAGCTCGGGTTCGATCGCAAGGGCGAGTGCCACGTTCGTCAGCGGGCCAATCGCCGCGAGCGTGAGCTCACCCTCGTGTTCGCGGGCCTGCTCGATGATGAACTGGGCAGCATGGCTGTCGACGGGCTGCGTCTCGGGGCCTGGTTGAGGCAACTCGCCACGGATACCGCCCTCGCCGTGGATGTGTTCGGCCGTCTCGAGGTCGACGAGCAGTGGCCGGTCAGCACCCATTGCGACGGGGACGTCCGTCCGATCGAGCACCTCGAGAATCGAGCGGGCGTTCTCGGTTGTCTCCTCGACAGGGGCGTTTCCGTGGACAGTTGTCAGCCCGACAACGTCGAGTTCGGACCGTTCCAGCGCCAGTAGGAGTGCGACGGCGTCGTCACAGCCCGGATCGGTATCGATCAGTACCGTCATACGGGAAGCGTCGGCCCTCGCGGTGTATATACTGTCGGTCGGCACCGTCTGGCGTGGGTTCGACGGCCCTAACACGGCCGCACTCGTCGGTGGAACTGACCGATGCGCGCCTTTCGGATCGCCTACGACGGCACCGGCTACTACGGCTTCCAGCGCCAGCCCGATGTTTCCACCGTCGAGGATACCATCTTCGACGCCCTACGCTCGCTCGATGTCCTCGCTCCCGACGCAGACAAGCCCGCGGGCTACGCCGCTGCCGGCCGAACCGACGCCGGTGTCTCCGCGCTTGCCCAGACGATCACTCTCGAGGGACCGGCGTGGCTGACACCGCGAGCGCTCAACGCCGAACTCCCCGCCGCCGTTCGGGCCTGGGCGTTCGCCGACGTCGACGACTCGTTTCACGCGACCCACGACGCGACGCGCCGGACGTATACGTATCACCTGTACGCGCCGGCCGCTGTTGACGACTCGAGTGCGACTCCAGCTGAAATCGAGCACCCAATCGACGACGACCGGTTCCACGCCGCCTGTGAGGCTCTTTCCGATACGCACGACTTCCACAACCTCACGCCGGACGACCACAACACCGAGCGTTCGCCGACGCTTTCGGCGATCCGCGACGGCGACTATCTCGTCGTCACCGTCACCGCGGGTGGCTTCGCTCGCGAACTCGTCCGGCGACTCGTCTCGCTCGCACAGACCGTCGCCACCGGCGCGGCGTCGTTCGCGAAAATCGACCGCACGTTCGAGTCCGAGCCACTGCCCGGCCACGAGGGAATCGCGCCTGCGCCGCCGGAGCCACTCGTGTTGACAGACGTCGACTATCCGGGCCTCGAGTTCGACATCGACGACGACGCTGCCTCGAGCGCACGGGCGGTCTTCGAGACGCGTCGTATCGACCGCCAGACAGGCGCGCGGGTCGCAGGGCAGGTCGCCGACGGCATCCAGTGAGTGGACGAGCGCTTTTTACGGCCGGCGCTAATTGTTCAGCGCATGGAACTGTCGCCGGAAGAGTACGGTGCCTACTGGCGGGCCTCGATCTACGTTGCCGCAGGAATCGTCATCGCGTTTCTTGGCACCCGTCTCACGTCGCCGTTGCTCTCGCATCCAAACGCCGGGGCGATCGGGCTCGGTGTCTTCCTGTTCGTGACCGTCATCTTTGCGAGTACGTTCATCGCGATGCTCGGTGTTGCTCGCGTGGTCCGAACTGCGGTCGACGCTGAGTTGCGACGCTGATCACGCAGACCAACGTCGAGGCGACGCTCTCTTGCTCGAGCAGGGCCATCGTGTTCTTCTGGCGCAGATCCGAGCGGTGGACAGAGATTTATTCGCCCAGTCCGTTCGTGCTCCCATGAGCAACTCCGCCGACACCCAGTCTCCGGAAGATGCCGTCAGAGAAGCCGTCTCCCTGTTCCTCAAGCGGAACTTCCCGCAGATTCAAGCCCACGGCGGTGACTCGTCGATCACCGATGTCGATCTCGCGGAGGGGCACGTCTCGATCAACCTGACCGGCGCCTGCAGCGGCTGTGGCGTCAGCCCGATGACGACACAGGCGATCCAGCGACGACTGCCCGGCGAAATCGACGAGATCGACCACGTCTCGGTCACCACCGGCTTCGACGGGCTGACGGAGGGAACGTCACGCGACATCCCGGACGATGTCCCGTTCTGAGCGGCGCTATCGCTCGCTCGGCGCTTGCCAGTCACGCCTCGTTCTCGGAGACCGCTGGTAACGTCATCGAGAACGTCGATCCGTTGCCGGGTTCGGACTCGACCCAGATCTCACCATCGTGTCGTTCGACGATTCGCCGACAGAGCGCCAATCCGATCCCGGATCCGTCGTGCTTCTCGCGGCTATGGAGCCGCTGAAACACCTCGAAGATTCGGTCCGTCTCCTCGTGTTCGATGCCGATGCCATCGTCACAGACGGAGACGACCCATTTCTCTCCTCTCCGCTCGGTCGAGACGTGAACCCGAGGCTCCCCCTCGCTGTACTCGAGCGCGTTCTCGAGGAGATTCTGGAACAGCTGTCGGAGCTGGCTCGCATCGCCCTCGACCGTCGGCAGCGATGCAGTCGTGATTTCGGCGTTGGTCTCGATGATCCGCACCTCGAGATCTCTGAGAACGTCTTCGAGTACTGCGTCGAGATCGACCGGCTCGAACGGGCCACCCTGGGCCTCGACACGCGAGTACTCGAGCAGTCCCTCGATCATCGACCGCATTCGCTCGGCGCCGTCGACGGCAAAGGAGAGAAACTCACGGCCGTCGTCGTCGAGTTCGTCTCCATAGCGGTGCTCGATTAGCTGGAGGTAGCTCGAGACCATCCGCAACGGCTCCTGTAAGTCGTGACTGGCGGCGTAGGCGAACTGCTCGAGGCGTCGCGTTTCGGCTTGCAACTCGTCGATATACTCCTGGCGTTCGAAATGAAACGCAACGAGCGTCGCGAGCGTCTCGATCAGCTGTTGTTCGCCCTCGAGAAACGGCTCCGTGTCTGTTTCTGGCTGGCTCGTTGTGAGGACGACGTCGATCGTAACTGGCGTGCCGTTTGCCGTGGTGGCGGTGGCGGTGATCGATCGCTCGAATGGCTCGTACGATTCGCTGGCCGCCTCGTGTTCACCGACCGAAACACGCGCTGCGGTCCGGTCTGGATACCGAAACGACTGCGGGAGTTTCGTTACGAACTCCTGGAGTAACTCCTCAGTCGGTTGCTCACCGGTCTTGAGCAAGTTTGTGGCGAGTCTGACCGTGGCGAGTTCCTTTTCCCGTTCCTCGAGTTCTCGCTTGCGCTGTTCGGCCAACGATCTCAGCTCGGTGATCTCCGTTGCCGTCACGACGACTCGCTGTGGGTCCCCCTCCTCGCTGGCGATTGGCGCGGCGTTAACCGACAGCCACCGCCGCTTTCCGTCCGGGTCCAACAGGAGCTCCTGATCGTACAGCGGCTCACCCGTCTCGAACACCCGAAACGCAGGCCGCTCTTCGACTGGAAGGAACGCCCCATCCGCGTCAAACATCGCTCGTTGGCCGGCGGTGTACGCCGAGGCGTCTTCCGCTGGGAGCTCGAGCAGTTGTGCCATCCGCTTGTTGGCTCGACTGGTCGAGCCATCCGGGTTCACGACTGCGATCCCAACCGGGCTGGTCTCGAGGATCTGCTCGACCAGGTTGCGTTCGTGTCGCAGCTGCCGTTCCCGTTCCCGTCGGTCGGTCATATCCTGTGTGACCTTGGCATATCCCTGTAACTCGCTGTCAGCGCGGATGGCCGTGATCGTCACGTTTGCCCAGAACGTCGAGCCGTCGGCACGGAGACGCCAGCCTTCGTCTTCGACCATGCCTGTCTCGCGTGCCTGTGTGAGATTCTGCTGTGGCACGTCGTCTGCACGATCCTCGTCGGTGTAGAACGCAGAGAAATGCTCGCCGATGATCTCTGCTTCGTCATAGCCTTTGATCCGTTCTGCCCCCTCGTTCCAGCTGACGACGTGCCCCTCAGTGTCGAGCATGAAGATCGCGTGCTCTTCGACTGCGTCGACCAGCGACTCGAATCGTTGGTCGCTCTCCACCCGGGCCAGTTCCGTCTCTTTTCGGTCGGTGATGTCGTAGTACAGTTCGATTCGACCACCGGCGTACGGCCCTGACTCGAGCGGTGTACTCCGATGCTCGAGCCAGCGCCCCTCGCAATCAGGCCCCGGCGTGATGCGACACTCGAACTGTTCGACGTCGGCCGAACCGACGGTCTCTGCGGACGCATCGGGCTCAGCGAGGGAGGTTCGAGTCGTCTCTTCGATCACCGTCCGCTTGTCCTGCCCGATGACGTCGCTTCGGTCCACACCGAAGTACGCCTCAGCAGTCTCGTTGATCCAGACGACGTCGAACGCATCGTCGATGACGACCACACCAACATCCGCTTCGTCGATCACGGTCGCAAGCGGTTCGGATACTGCTGTGGCCAGTGGCTGATCAGGCTGCTCTCCGTTCTCGATCGGTCGAACGACGCCGACGGTTCCATCGACCTCGCCGTCTGCCACGAGCGGACTAACCTGCATTGTACACGGCTGTCGGTCGCCATCAGCAGTCTTGATCGCGATCTCGAACGTGCTGTTGGCGTCACTCTCGAGTCGGGTTCCGAGTTCATCAAACCGCGCACCGTCCTGCCCGTCGACGAGACTCGAGACGTGTTCGCCAAGCAGCCCCTCACGAGTGTGGCCCGTTAGCTCGACGAACGCGTCGGTAACCGCGATGAAACAGCCATCGGCATCGAGCCGATAGACACCGTCGTCGACGAGGTCCGCGACCGCCCGGTACTCCTGGCCGAGTCGCTCGTCGTCCGCCTGGGAGTCACCCGTTGCGTCCCGATTACCCATTGCACGGTCCACTCGGTAGACGTAGTTAAACCCTTTTCCCAGCCGAATAATCGCCACACCCCGTTAACAGGCGCTTTCGCCACGTTGTACACTACCTTCGGCGTCCGACACGTTTTACCACCTCCGTTCCGAAATCGGGGGTATGAGTTCCGTTCCCGACCGCTCCGAGGTCGACGAGGAGTATACCTGGGCCCTCGAGAGCATTTACGCGACAGACGACGACTGGGAGGCCGCCTACGAATCAGTCGCCGAACGTGTCGACGAGCTCGCGGCCTACGAAGAGCAGGTCACCGACGATGCCGAAACGCTCCGTTCAGTCCTCGAGTTGCGCGATGAGATCATGCGAGAGGTGTCGACGGTCGCCGCCTACGCCCGAATGCGCCGCGACGAGGATACGACCAATCAGGAGTATCAGGCACTGACAGCGCGAGCGCAGTCACTCGCCGCCGATGCACAGTCTGCGGCGTCGTTCATCGATCCCGAGATTCAGGACCTCACCCGCGAGGAGTTCGAAACGATGGTCGAGGCCGAACCCGACCTCGAGACGTACGACCACTACATCGATGACGTCCTCCGGATGAAACCGCACACCCGATCGGCAGAAGTCGAGGAGCTCCTCGCAGACCTGAGCGAGGTCACGGGTGCAACGGGTGACGTCTACACTATGCTCTCGAACGCGGACATGACGTTCCCCACCGTCGAGGATCCCGATGGCGAGGCCGTCGAAATCACACAGAGTAACTTCGTCAACCTGCTCAAACGCCCCGACCGGGAGTTTCGCCAACAGGTCTACGAGGAGTACTTCGACGAGTGGGAGGCGGTCCGGAACACGGTCGCGTCCACCTACAAAAACAGCGTCAAAGCCGACGTCAAGACGGCCCAGGCACGCAACTACGATACCGCTCGCGAAGCTGCTCTCGACGGTCCCAACGTCCCTGTCGACGTCTACGATACGCTCGTCGAGACCGTCCACGACAACCTCGATAAACTCCACCGCCACGCCGAGCTCAAAGCACAGGCGCTCGAAGTCGACGACCTCCAGATGTGGGACATCTATATGCCACTGACCGGTGACGAAGGCCCTGAGGTCGACTACGAGCAGGCGACCGAGTACGTCGTCGACGCGCTCGAGCCACTTGGCGAGGAGTATCAGTCTCGCGTCGCCGAGGGGCTCGACTCCCAGTGGGTCGACGTCTACGAGAACGAGGGCAAACAGTCCGGGGCCTACTCCGGGGGGACCTACGACACCCAGCCGTTTATTCTGATGAACTATCAGGACGACATCTCCTCGATGTACACGCTGGCCCACGAACTCGGCCACTCGATGCATTCGGAACTGACGAAAGACGAACAGCCGTTCGTCTACTCGGGCTACGAAATCTTCGTCGCCGAAGTCGCCAGTACGGTCAACGAGGCCCTGCTGACGGCACACTTACTCGAGACCAGCGACGACCCCGAGTTCCGCAAACACGTTTTGAACGAGTTCGTAGAGCGCGTCCGATCGACGCTCTACCGGCAGACGCTCTTTGCGGAGTTCGAACACAAAGCCCACGAACTCGAGGAAGCGGGCGAGCCGCTGACGGCCGACCGTCTCGACGACTGCTATCGGGAACTCAAGGAGGACTACTACGAGCCCGCCGTGGTCGACGATCGCATCGCCACCGAGTGGATGCGCATTCCCCACTTCTACCGGGCGTTCTACGTCTACCAGTACGCGACCGGGATCTCCGCCGCACTGGCCATCGTCGACGATATTCTGCCGAACGGTGCCGGCGGCGAGCCGGACCGGGAGGCGGCCGACAGCTACCTCGAGTTCCTCCAGCGTGGCTCCCGCGAGTATCCCCTCGAGCTGTTGCGGATCGCCGGCGTCGACATGAGTACGTCCGAGCCGATCGATCGTGCTCTCGAGACCTACGGCGAGCGACTCGAGGAGCTGGAAGCGCTGCTCGACTGATCGGGTACGGATCGTTTTCACCTGCGGAACCAACGCACGCTCACCGCGGGCGGTCGACGTCGTCGAATCGACCGCCGGAAGCGCCCGTCAGCGCTTGCGTCAGAATCCGCCGTTCGCCACGACGGAGAATCCCGCTTGCCGTCGACTTATCGATCCCAAGGTCCGACGCGAGTTCGGCGAGCGTACACTCTCGCGGGACGTCGAAGTAGCCCGCCCGGAGTGCTGCCTCGAGCACTGTTTGTTGCCTGTCGGTGAGTAGACCGCCCGTTTCTCGGGTTTCGACGCACGACAGGAGTTCGTATCGGTAGTCGATTGCATCAAGCGCGTTGCAAAGGCGGTCGAACGCGGTGTTCGTGCCGGTGAAATCCAGCACGTACCATCCGTTTCGAACGTCGATCGGAAACTCCGGCGGGAAAGCGGAATCCTTGATGAAGGCGTAGAGATCCGTATCAGTCGTCTCGTACTTCGCGAGTGATCGATCGTCGGTTACCTCGAGTCGCTGATAGCTCTCGATCGACGGGTGGGCCGCGATCCGCTCCGAAATGGGGCGTGGCTCTCTGGCGATGACCTCACCGAGTTCAACCGCCGTCTCGCCCATCTGGACGCCGGTCAGTAATCGGAACGTCGCGTCGGGAAACGCCTGTGACAGGTCAGTCACCCAGATGCCCTCCGGGAGCTGAATCCGAAACGATGCTGTGATCATTCCGTTCTGTTTCGTATTGGTGCCCACTGTACCAATCGCTTTGGGTCAGAGTGCCAGCCGCGTCGGCTGCCACGCGGGATCGCCAACATGTTGGGGGAAGCTATTCCCTGCGAGTCGTCCAGTCCATAGCCATGCTCGAGAGACGAACACGGGTCGACAGACGCGAGGTGTATCGATGACGGGCGAGAGTGAACTCAACTCGCTGCTCGCTGATCCGCTTCTTTCCATCCACATCGTCGCGGGAGTCGTGGCGCTCGGGGCGGGGCTTGGCGCGATCGTGACACGAAAGGGTGGCAGGCGACACAACGTCGCCGGGAAGTGGTACGTGCTGTCGATGGTGATCGTCGTTGTGACGGCGCTTCCGCTCGCTGGCCGAGACGAAAACTGGTTTCTCCTCGCGATCGCCGTGTTCAGCGGCTATCTGGTGTTTGGGGGGTATCGGGTAATCGCACGCCGACGGGCTGGGCTGGCAGCACCGACGGGGATCGATTACGCTGGCCACGGAACGATGGTGCTTATCGGGGGTCTGATGCTGGTCGCAGGCGGCTGGCAAACGATCACTGGGCCAGTCGGACTGGCACCTGCTCTGGCCATGTTCGGTGCTATTGGAGCCGGGTTCGCCATCCGCACGCTGGACGAACTCCGCTCGCCGCCAGCGGATCGCCGCCCGTGGCTCAGTTCGCACATCGGGTTCATGGGTGGTGCCTATATCGCGACCGTGACCGCTGCGATCACGGTCAACCTCACGATGATCCCGGCGCTGGTCCGCTGGTTGGGGCCAACGGCGATCGGTGTCCCGTTTCTCATCTACGCGATTCGGGTCTGGGAACCACAGCCCACTTCCACGCGGTGACCGCTTGTCCGTTCGACATCCCCCAGTCGGTCCCTTGTAATCCGCGCTGCAGGGCTGCGAACGGGAGAAACGCCGCCGACGGCGTCAGACTGGTGGCGCAAAAACCGTCCGCGACCCAAAGGCACATTTATCGTGGGGGACTTACCAGCGTACGTCAGGATGTCTCGAAGCCCGTCTATTCCAGACCGACCTCACCGCGATATCGATCCCGATCTCCCCGACGATGAGCGGCTCGAGGCGCTCCGCGGGCATTATGCCGATCTCGTGGACGTCAATGAACAGCTCTCCGAACAACTCGAGAACGCCGAAGACCGTCGCCGGAAACTGCGCGAGCGCGCCGACCGCGTCGAGCGCGAAAACGAGACGCTCAAAAGCTCCTCGCTATACATCGCGACCGTCGAGGACGTCCTCGAGAACGACGAGGTAATCGTCAAACAGCACGGGAACAACCAGGAGGTGCTCACCGACGTCTCGCCGCGCATTCTCGAGCAGGTCAGCGCCGGCGACCGCGTCGCCGTCAACGACTCGTTTGCGATCCAGACGATCTTGGACGCCGAAACCGACGCGCGTGCCCAGTCGATGGAGATCACCGAGAAGCCGGCGGTCACCTACGCGGATATCGGCGGAATCGACGAACAGATCCGCGAAGTTCGTGAGGCTGTCGAACAGCCACTCGCCGAACCCGAACTGTTCGACGAAGTCGGTATCGAGCCGCCAAGCGGTGTGTTGCTGTACGGCCCACCGGGCACCGGCAAGACGATGCTCGCCAAAGCGGTCGCTCACGAGACCGACGCGACTTTTATCAAGATGGCTGGCTCGGAACTCGTCCGCAAGTTCATCGGCGAAGGCTCCCGGCTCGTCCGCGATCTCTTCGAGATGGCCCGCGAGCGTCAGCCAGCGATCATCTTTATCGACGAGATCGACGCAATCGCAACCACACGCACGGAATCGAAGACCTCCGGCGACGCCGAGGTCCAGCGGACGATGATGCAACTGCTCTCCGAGATGGACGGATTCGAGGCCCGCGGTGAGATCCGCATCATCGCCGCGACGAACCGATTCGATATGCTCGACCGCGCCATCCTTCGTCCCGGCCGGTTCGACCGCCTCATCGAGGTGCCCGAACCCGACCGCGACGGCCGCGAACAGATTCTCCAGATTCACACCCGCGGCATGAGCGTCTCAGACGCCGTCGACTTCGAGGTGCTGTCCGAAGAGACTGAGGGGTACTCCGGTGCCGAAATCGAAAGTCTCGCCACCGAAGCCGGGATGTTCGCTATCCGCGACGACCGTGACGAAGTCAACCACGGCGACTTCCTCGAGGCCTTAGAAAAGATCGAAGACGATGACTCGAGTGACGTCATTTCCTCGGCTGGCTACTTCTACCAGTAAGACTCCTGAACCGTTTCGTTGTTGGATCGCAACGCCTTACGCTGTCCATCCCCGAACACGGATATGAGTCTGATTCGAGTCGTCTGGGGATCGGCATCTGCGCCGACCGAAATGGCCTCCTACGACGCTGCACTCGCAGCGGCAGGCGTCGAAAACTACAATCTCGTCTCCGTCTCGTCTGTTATTCCGGCTGCGACCGCTGTCGAAGCCGTCGGCACCGCACCCGACCTCGGCCCCGCTGGCGAACGGCTGACCGTCGTCGAGGCTCGAGCCACCACGGCCGGCCCGGGACAGGTGTCCGCCGCGCTCGCGTGGTCCCAAGCCGTCGACGACGGGCCGGGACTGTTCTACGAAGTTGCGGGCGAAACTGACGCCAACGACGTCGACCGGCGCGTCCACGAGGGGCTGCGTGCAGGACAGGAGCTGCGTGACTGGGAGTTCACCGAGCCGAACGTCGTCGTCGAGAGCGAGCAGGCCGAGTCAGGAACGTACACGACAGCGCTCGTACTGGCTGTGTACGGCGACAGCGAGCCGATTTGCTAGTCTGTGACAAGTCGCCTCGTCTGGATTGTCTGAAGGCGAATCCTTTTTACCCGTCAGCGCATTGGTCCGGGTACACACTTCTCATGAACGGAAATACGCCGTACGCAGGGCTGCCGGGAGAAACTGGTGCTGGTCAGCGTGCCGCGGCGGACGTTCCGGACCTCTCGAGGGCACAGAAACGTCTGCTTCACCGTGATGTCTCGCGAATCGCTGCTCGAACGCGAGAGTTCCTCCCCGATGAATACGTTGTCGACTCCGATATCTCCAGTGGGCTCACCGGTCCACAGGTCACCGTCGCCGTCCGACCGCCGATCGGCCACGCCGTCAGTGCTGGCTTTACCCCCGACGTCGAAGAGGTCGCAGCCGCTGAAGAACTCATCACTGCCGCCGAACGCGACGAGGTCGCCCGTGGCCTCGCTGCAAGCGCTGCACTGCAGGTCAAACAGGCCGTCAGTGACGGCGTCACCCCGACTGCGAAGTAACTCCACGCTCGGTTCTCGGGCATCGCGCCCACACGTTTTCACCGACCAGAAAGCTGTGGCTATCACCGACTGTCGTAGCCACTGACCGTCAGTGCGCACCCGAACGCACGACAGCTGTGCGGTCGGGTACAACCAGTTTCAGTTGTTACTATCGCTACTCAGTGTCGCGGCTCCGGAGCCCCCGACGTGGCCACTCGAGTCGCCATTGCGAACTCAGTACAGCAGCTGCTCGAGTTGGTGTCGTCGTCGCTCGAGGTCGATCGCTGGCTCCACCGTGGGATCAGCACTGAGCCGGTCGAGAACCAACAGCGGGTCCGTTCCCGCCCGCTCGACGTCCTCGAGTAGCGTCTCGATCGCTGACCGGTTGGTCGCAAGCGAGGAACACAGCCCCAGTGCAAGCGCCAGTGGGACCGCTGCGTTCGCCGCCGTCGGAAACGCATCGCTGACGCGCGTAAAATCCGGCTCGCCAGCGGGGTCGACCGACGCGGCCGCCTCGACGGTGAGACAGCGCGGACAGAGCGTTGTGACTGTCGCGTTCGCCGGCGTATACTGTCGATACGATTCGGGGACCGAAAAGACGATCGTCGACGTTCCACACTCTGAACAGGCCATCGTCGGTCTCAGACGCGCTCAGTCGTCGCCAGCGGGTGCCTGTTCGAGTTCCGACTCGTCGGCCTCCTCGGCCTCGGCGGCTTCTGCTTCAGCCTCCCGCTCTGCTTTCTCCTGTTGTTCTTTCTTCTCTTTGATCTTCTTCAGGCGGAAGGTCTCCTCGCGTTCCTGTTCCTCGAGTTTCTGCTCGATGTACTCCTGGTTCTCGTAGAGGTCGGGCAGGAGTTTGAACTCGAGTGCGTTGACACGGCGCTTGGTGGTCTCGATCTCTTTGAGCATCTTCTTCATCGCCGTCTCGACTTCGGCGGCGAGGATGATGCTCTCCAAGAGGTCTTCGTAGGCTTCGGCGGCTTCGTCGATACGGGCGGATGTGCCCATGATCCCGTAGCCACGCTGATCTAAGCTCTTCGAGACCCGCGAGGACTCGATCTGTGGGACGACGACGCCCATGATGTTTTTCGACTCGGTGGTGATCTCGGGGTGTTCCTGCAGTGCAGCCGCGGCCCCGCGAACGGCGACGTCGCCTTCCATGGCTCGAGCCATATTGATCTTCTTCTGGGCCGAGTTGTAGTCGTCGGCTAAGTCACCGCGGACGTCCTGGGCTTTGTCCAGGATGTCCATAAACTCCATAATCAGCCCGTCCCGTTTCTTCTCTAAGGTGCCATGCCCGCGCTCGGAGAGTTCGATCCGATCCTCGATCTCCATCAGGTTCTTGCGGGTGGGCTTGACGTCCTTGGCCATCTTGTGGGGGGATTGAGCCCCCAGTCGGATAACTGTTTACAGTTTTTTGCGTCGTGAGCCGGTGCCACGCCTCGACGGCTCCCCCCTTGCCATGCACCGAGTCGCCGCTGCCGACCGGCTCAGCCGCGCGCTGGACGCGGCGTTATCCCTGCCCGACCATCTGGTCTTCGTCTTCCCACTCCTCCTCGCGAAGTTCGTACTTCTGGACCTTCCCTGTCGCCGTCGTCGGCAGCTCCTCGACGAACTCGATTCGGTCGACGGTCTTGTAGCTCGCGAGGTTTTCACGGGTGAACGCAACGAGATCGTCTTCGGAGATACCGGGCTCGTCGGGGTCGCCACTCGTCGGGACGACAAACGCCTTCGGCGTCTCGCCCCACTTCTCGCTCGGGGACGGGATAACCGCCACATCCGAGACTTCGGGGTGGTCAAACAGCGTGTCCTCGAGTTCGATACTCGAGATGTTCTCGCCGCCGGAGATGATGATATCCTTTTTGCGGTCCTGAATCGCGATCATGCCGTGTTCGTCGACCGTCGCGAGGTCGCCGGTGTGGTAGTAGCCCTCGATGCGGTCGGAGAAGGCTTCCTCGGTCTCTTCGGGCTTGTTCCAGTATTTTTCCATGACCTGGTTGCCCTTGACGACGACCTCGCCGATCGATTTGTCATCTTGGGAGACGTCCTCGCCGTCCTCGTCGACGACGCGAATCTCGGTCCCGAGGAACCCAAGCCCCTGGCGTTTCTTGACCGCGAACCGGTCGTCGCTGTCCGCTTCGAAGTGTCGACCGGCGTCGGAGGTCGCGATCAGCGGCCCCGTCTCGGTCGCCCCGTAGACGTGTTTGAGATACCACCCGAACTCGTCTTCGATGGTCCGGATCGTGGCTTCCGGCGGCGCGCTTCCTGCAGTTGCGATCCGAACGTCGTTTGCACCGCTCGTCTCGATGTCGTTGTCGCCGTAGTAGTCGATCAGCATGTTGAGCACCGTCGGCGCGGCACACATGTAGGAGACGTTCTCCTCGCGGACGGTCTCGAAGATCCACTCGGCATCGATCCCGCGGGTACAGACGTGTTTGGCCCCCATGCCAGTGATGGCGTAGATATGACCCCAGCCGTTGACGTGGAACATCGGCAGCGTCCACAGATAGACGTCGTCGTCGCTGATCCCCTGATGGGTCGTGGTCAGATAGGCGTGGATCGTCTCCCCGCGGTGGGTCCGACAGACGCCTTTCGGATCACCCGTCGTCCCCGAAGTGTAGTTGATCGTGATGATCTCCTCTTCGTCCATCTCCGGACGGTCGTACTCCGTTCCGGCATCCTCGAGGACCGCGTCGAACGCCTCCCACTCTCCATCGACGGCGTCGGCGTCGTTCGTGATGAACGTCTCCGTCGGCACCTCCTCACGGATCGGCTCGATCTTCTCTGCGTACGCATGGTCGGCATAAACCACGTCGACGCCCGCGTCCTCGAGGATGTATGCGAAGTCATCGGGGGTCAGCCGATAGTTCAGCGGCGTGTGGACCGCGCCGATCTGCATCGAGCCGTATGCGGCCTCGAGATGGTAGTGCGTGTTCGGGTCCAACACTGCGACGCGATCTCCTTTCTCGATCCCACGCTCTTGAAGCGCTGCCGAGAACCGATCGGCCCGCTCGCCGAGCTCGTTGTACGTGAACCGTTCCCCTGTTGTGGCGACAACCGCCTCACTGTCCCCGTAATGCGTTCGCGCTCGATCTAAGAACTCCGGCACGAGCAGTGGCTTGTGCATATGTGCCATGTTCTGCCACCGGGTATACGATTGTTTCGATATATTACACCGTCGTCATATTGTCAGGCCAACACGAATCCGCCCCGGGACATACGCGTGTCTCGGCAGTGCCGTGTCCATCGATAAAAAACGGGTTCCGCGGGAAATTGAGGGAGTGGTCAGTCGGCCTGAACCGCTTCGGCTTCCTCGGTGTCTTCGCGGTAGTGCTCTTCGATGAGGTCCTCGTCGATACGGTTGAGCGCCTCTTTCGGGAGGTCCGACAGCAGATCCCAGCCGAGTTCGATCGTGTCGTCGATCGAGCGGTTGGTGTCGTACCCCTGCTCGACGAACTCCGTCTCGAAGCGGTCTGCGAAGTCGAGATACTTGTTGTCCAGTTCGGACAGCGCCTCGCGACCGACAATGTTCACGAGGTCGCGAAGGTCTTCACCCTCTGCGTAGGCGGCGTACATCTGGTCGGAGACGTCAGCATGGTCACCGCGAGTGAGACCCTCACCGATCCCGTCGTCCATCAGCCGCGAGAGGCTTGGCAGGACGTTGATCGGCGGCTCGATACCCTGACTGTTGAGGTCCCGATCCATCACGATCTGACCCTCGGTAATGTAACCGGTCAGGTCCGGAATCGGGTGGGTGTCGTCGTCGCCGGGCATCGTCAGAATCGGAATCTGGGTGACCGATCCTTCCTTCCCCTCGATTCGACCGGCACGCTCGTAGAGCTGTGCCAGGTCAGTGTACATGTATCCGGGATAGCCACGTCGGCCCGGAACCTCCTCACGTGCGGCACCGATCTCACGAAGCGCCTCACAGTAGTTCGTGATGTCGGTGAGGATGACGAGCACGTGGTAGTCCTTCTCGAATGCGAGGTACTCGGCCGTGGTGAGCGCGAGTCGCGGCGTGACCGTCCGCTCGACTGCGGGGTCGTCCGCGAGGTTCATGAAGACGACCGATCGCTCGAGTGCACCCGTGCGCTCGAAGTCGTCCATGAACTCGTTTGCCTCTTCTTGCGTGATTCCCATCGCACCGAAGATGACTGCGAACTCCGAGCCATCTTCGTCGTCGCCTTCCTCTTCTTCCGGCACGGTTGCCTGCCGGGCGATCTGGAGTGCGAGGTCGTTGTGGGGGAGTCCAGAGCCAGAGAAGATCGGCAGCTTCTGGCCACGGACCAGGGTGTTCATCCCGTCGATACCGGAGACACCGGTCTGGATGAACTCTTCGGGGTACTCCCGGGAGAAGGGGTTGATTGCTTCGCCAACGATGTCTTCACGGGATTCGGGGACGATCTCCGGACCGCCGTCGATCGGCTGTCCGGACCCGTCAAGCACCCGACCGAGCAGGTCCTCGGTGACGGGCATCTTCATCGTCTCGCCGAGGAATCGAACGGACGCGTTGCGGTCGATACCGCCCGTCCCTTCGAACACCTGGATCGAGACGAGTCCCTCGCTCGATTCCAGCACCTGTCCGCGGAGTGTTCGTCCGTCGTCGGTTTCGATCTCGACGATTTCGTCGTAGCCGACTGGTTCGTCGACTTCGGCGAACACCAGCGGGCCGCTGATCTCAGTGATTGTCTGGTATTCTTTCATGGTTAGTACAGACTCCGAATCTGTTCTTCGAGATCCGATTCGAGTTCGTCAATGAACTCGTTCCACTCATCGGACGTGTTCATCCGGTTCAGGCGTGGCGTGGCATCGACATCCTGAATCTCCTCGACTGGGACGCCTGCCTCGAGTGCATCGAAGGCTTCGTCGTTGAACGTCTTGATCGCGAGAAGCATCCGGTAGGTCTTTTTCGGTTCACAGTAGGTGTCGACGTCGTGGAACGCGTTCTGCTGGAGCCATGCCTCACGCAGGTAGCGTGCGACTTCCAGCGTGAGCTGCTGGTCTTCCGGCAGCGCGTCTTTCCCGACGAGCTGGACGATCTCTTGGAGTTCGTCCTCCTCGTCCAGCACGTCGACGGCCCACTGACGGACCTCCGGCCAGTCTTCTTCGACGTTCTCTCGGAACCACGGGTCGAGCTGCTGTCGATACAGCGAGTACGACTCGTTCCAGTTAATCGATGGGAAGTGCCGACGCTCTGCGAGGTCGGCGTCCAGTGCCCAGAACGTCTTGACGATACGCAGGGTGTTCTGAGTCACTGGCTCGGAGAAGTCGCCACCAGGTGGCGAGACAGCGCCAATCGCCGTCACCGAGCCTTCGGTCCCGTTGATGTTCTGGAACTTGCCGGCACGCTCATAGAACTCCGAGAGCGAGGCGGCCAGATACGCTGGATACCCTTCTTCGCCGGGCATCTCCTCGAGTCGGCTCGAAATCTCACGCATGGCCTCTGCCCACCGGGAGGTGGAGTCGGCCATCAGTGCGACGTCGTAGCCCATGTCACGGAAGTACTCCGCGATGGTGATTCCCGTGTAGATACAGGACTCACGGGCTGCGACGGGCATGTTGGACGTGTTTGCAATGAGACACGTCCGAGACATGAGCGGCTTGCCGGTCTTCGGGTCTTCCAGCTCAGGGAAGTCCTCGATGACCTCAGTCATCTCGTTGCCACGCTCACCACAGCCGACGTAGACAACGATGTCCGCGTCGGCCCACTTGGCGAGCTGGTGCTGGGTAACCGTCTTCCCGGAACCGAACGGGCCGGGAATCGCGGCCGTCCCACCTTTGGCGATCGGGAAGAGACCGTCGAGAATGCGCTGGCCACTGACCAGCGGTACCGTCGGCGTTTCCTTCGTGTCAGCAGGGCGGGCCTGTCGAACGGGCCACTCCTGGTGCATCGTGATCTCCTCGCCGGAGTCGAGTTCGACGACGACTTCGTCGACCGTGAACTGGCCGCTCTTGACCGACGTGACGTCGCCACCCTCGTAATCCGGTGGCACCATCACCTTGTGGGTGATGCTTTCGGTCTCGGGGACTTCGCCGACGATGTCTCCGGATTCGATCGTGTCGCCTTCGTCGACGGTTGGCGTAAACTCCCACTCCGTCTCGAAGTCGATACCGGGGGCGTCGACCCCACGGTCCAAAAAGGCCGTTCCCATCTTCTCCTCGAGGACGTCGAGTGGACGCTGGACACCGTCGTAGATGGCGTCCAGAACACCCGGTCCGAGGTCGACGCTCAGGGGCTCGCCCGTGTTCTCGACGGGTTCGCCCGGCCCAACGCCGGAGGTTTCTTCGTAGACCTGAATTGTGGTCAGGTTCCCTTCGATCTCGATGACCTCTCCCATCAGCCCTTCGTCGCCGACGTAGACGACGTCGTTCATCCGGGCGTCGAGGTCCGCAGCGGTCACGACTGGACCGCTCACGCTTTCGATTACACCGTCTTCGTCGACGGTTTCGATGTCTTCTGCCTGGCTCATAGTGTTACTCGCTGTCTTCTTCCATTAGGTCGATACCGATCGCACGCTTGATCTGCTCGCGCAGTCCGCCGCCACCGGTTCCGCTTCCGATGGTGACGACGACCGGTTCGACGCTCGTTTCGACGGTCTGGCGCACGTTTCGCGACAGATACTCGAGGTCGTCGTCGTGCATGACGACGATCCCGACTCCCTCGTCATCGAGGACGTCAGTGACGGCATCGTCGAGCTCCGCTCCTTTGTCGTCGTCCGGGACGTTCTCGAACCGGCGGACGCCCGCAAGACGGAAGCCGGTCGTAAACTCCGGACTGCCAACGACTGCGATTTCCTGGCTCATAGGATCACCAGCTCTTCTTCGATCTCGCTCTCGTCGAGGCCGACTTCTCGACCGCGCGCGATCGCACGGATGTTTTCGACCTCACGTTCTTTCGCGAGGATGTACGACAGCACGGCCGAGACGGAGGCCGGGTAGATGCTCGAGAGCGTATCCGCGTACTCGAGCAATGCAGCGTCTAGTGCGTGCTCGAACTGGATAAGGCTGTCAGCATCGCGCAGCCGATCCATCGCTCCGGAGAGTCGCTTGCCGTAGCGTTTGTTCTCGCCGATGTGATCGACGAGCGCGTCGTAGTCGTTGACGAGACGGTTCAGTTCCGACTCGCCGAACAGGACGCCGCCCTCGATGTAGTAGGACGCGGGGTCGAGGTCGGCACCGCTGCGAGCGAGTCGCAGGGCGTTCCGGGCGTTCCGGAAGTCAATTTCGGCCTGCAGGAACTCAACGTACTTCGCCTCCGGTCCCTCCTGGGGCTCGGCTACCGGACCGCGGGAGAGGTCGTCGAGCAAGTGCTCGTAGAACTCTCGGTCCAGTGCGTTCTCGAGCGGGACGAGCGCACCGGTCTCTTCGAACTCCTCGTAGGCGTCGGAGAGGGGCTCGTAGTAGATCGTCCGGTTGAGGACTTCGATTGCGTCCTCGATCGTGTCGACCTCGAGCACGCGATCGATCGTTCCTTCCTCGAGTTCGCCGGCCATGATCAGGTCCGTCCGGATCTCCTCGGGATCGGTTTCGGTGTAGATCCCGCGAATAATCGTTTTCAGGTTCCAGACGTCGAACTTTCGCAGGTAGCGCGAGATGAGGTCGTACAGTCGTCCGTTCGACCAATCAAGCAGATCATGGAAGTGTTTCGCGAGATTCCGGTTCAGCGCGTACTCGATCAGGTCGACTCCCGAAAAGCGCGCGCCGAGTTCGTTGATCTCGCGTTCGTACTCCGACTCTTCCATGAACCGTGCGATCCCGCTCGGCCCCATCCGGATCAGCTTCCGATAATCTTCGTCCGCGAACAGCGAGGCTCGGCGTGACCGAACGCGAGCGTTCACGTATTCCGGATTTGAGGCACCTACACTCATTGCTCGAAGAGTTGGTTGCTGATTGTCCGGAGGTTATCTTCCCAGACGTCCTCTAAGACCGAGTCGAACGTGTTGTTCACTCGGACTCGGGACTGCTCGCTCTCGACGACGACGCCACCGAGACAGTCGTACTCGCCGGCAAACGAGTAGCCATCGTACGACTCGAGGATCTCCTCGAGGAGTTCCTCGTCGCTGGCGCGACCGTAGACACTGACGTCGTCGTCAGCGTCGAACTCGTCGCTTGCAGCATCGAGCAGGGTCTGCGTCAGCTCTTTGCGGCTGTCTCCCTCGAGGGAAGCGAGCTCGTCTTCGACCTGGTCGTGGACGTCGCCGAGGACGTCACGGCGGGCCTCCAGACGCTTCTGTTTCGCCTCCAGTTTGGCGCTGGAGAGTCGCTGTTCACGCAGCTGCTCGATCTCGCGCTCGACATCTTGCGCTGCGTCGTCGACGATCTCCTCGGCGTCCTCCTCGGCGGCCGATTCGATCTCTTCGGCGCGCGCTTCGCCCTCGGCACGGATGTCCTCCGCACGCGCGTGGGCCTCTTCTCGAATGTCTTCTACGACTGTGTCCAAACTCATTGGTAAGAGAAGGGGTGCGGTTTTAGACGACGAAGACGACGACCAGTGCCAGGATCACGAGCGTCTCAGGAAGGACGGTCATGATCAGACCTGGGACGAACATGTCGTCGTCCTCGGCGATTGCGCCGACTGCGGCTGCGCCGATACCACGTTCTGCGTATCCTGCTGCGAGTGCAGCGAGACCGACTGCGAGTGCCGCAGCACCCTCGTTCTCGAGGGTTGGGCCGCTCATTTCTTCTGCTTGCAGTGCGAGTTCCGCCAGTTCTGGTGCGTTTTCAATTGCCATGTTAGTTAGTCCTCACTGTGATTTCGATCGGTTCCGAACGGTTCGTAGTTCTTTCCACCGCCTTCATAAAACTTCCCAAAGAACTCCACGTACTCGAGCCTGATACCCTGCAATCCGGCACTTGTGATACCAAGTAGCAGGACCACAATGTGGCCGAGTACCAGGACGAGGATGCCGACGATGAACGCGCCGATCGCGGTAACGCCATCACCCATGTGGAAGAGTCCTTCGAACATTACCTCTCCATCTGCCGGGCTGTATCCGGTCCAGGGTGCCAGGAAGGGCCGGTCGCCCTCCGCCGTCTGGATCCCACCGAACACGAGCAGGTTGACGACGAACGCCATCCCACCCTTTGCGAGCAGGACTGCTGCCATTCGGGTGTAAGAGACGACGTGCGCGAACGGGATCGCGAACTCGGCGAGTTCGACGGGGTCACCGAGTGCGAGCAGGACGAGTCCGATAATGACCAACAGGAACGGCAGGGTCAGCTCGAACCCGCCTGCAATCGGCAGTTCGACGAGCGTCATCATCGGGAAGCCATCGAAACCGAAATCGAAGGCTGCGCCGTCGAAGGTGGTAAACAGGAAGTCGGGTTTGACGTCCGCTGCCTGTGGTGTGAACACCCAGATCCAGATCCCGTTGAGCATCAGCATCCACGAGCCACTGTGGGTAAGCGCTCCCCAGAGGCCGTGGCCGTGCTGGATGTTCTCGACGAAATCCAGGATGTAGCCGATGTTCAGGTGGATGACACCGAGCAGGAGGCTCACGATAAGCCATCCTAACGCGAAGTCAAGCGTGGCTGGTGAGAGTCCTTTATCTCCCAACGGTGGCCCACCGTCTCCGAAGACGATGTAACCGAGTTCGTGCGTTCCGAACACCTCTCCGAGCAAGAACCCAAAGAGGATGGTGAACCCACCACACCACATCGCGATACCACCGAGACTCGTGATCCCGGGGCTATCGAAGCTCTGGTACATGTAGAACCCGATCAGCACGTACAACAGCCCGTAGCCGATGTCACTGATCATGAACCCGAAGAACAGCGGGAACGTCAGGAACATGAAGATCGTCGGATCGAGTTCGTTGTACTTCGGCCGGTTAACCGCCTGCACGAGCGTTTCGAACGGTTTGGCAGCCGACGGGTTCTTCTGGATCGTCGGTGGCTGATCGTCCATCGTGACGGTCGAGCCACCGTCGGTGACGGCTTTCTGCTGTTTGCCGTCGTCTTCGGTTTCCGCTGTTGGCTGCTCGTCGTCTGCAACCGTCTCGTGGTGTGAGCCACCGTGTCGGTCGTAGCTCGCGCGCTCGAGTTCTTCGATTTCGACACTCTCTCCGACTGCGTTCTCGAGTGTCGAGGCGAGTCGCTCGTACTCATCGCTGGGGATCCATCCCTCAGCGATGAACGCGCGATCCGTCGTCGCGAACTGCAGCGGTGCCTCTGCACGCTGTACCTCGATGGTCAGCTTCTCTTCGACGCGAAGGAGGAAGCTGGCTTCCGCCTGCTTGATCTCCTCGAGTTCCGCGTCGATATCTTCGATTTCGTACTCGAGTTCGCGTTTGCGTTCCTCGAGTTTCTCGACGTACGCACTTGGAGTCTGTTCAGTCTCCGGCACCGGATGCCGGGTGAACTCGATCCCAACGAGCGCATCGCCGAGCGGGTCCGAGCCGGCGTCATCGGTGGGCGCGGCCACGATAGCCACGACGTCGCCACCGGTAAACAGCTCGAACGCTCGGATGTCCTCGGATGCGTCGACGGCCGCTTCGATCTGGTCTTGTGGACCTTCGCCGACGACGACAGCGACCGAGTCATACCCCGACAGCAGGTCGAGGTCGATCCCAAGCTCCGCGAAGGGAGCGACACGGGTGATCTTCTCGTCGACCTGTCGAAGCTCCTCGCGGACCTCCGCACGCTGGTCGTCGAGTTCGTTGACTCGGGTTCGAATCTCCTCGATTCGGTCTTCCCAGTCGTCTCCGAGCGTCCCCGGATCGGCCTCGTCGGCCGACAGCTCCAGGGTACTCTCGAGTGCTCGGACGGTCACCAGCTTCTCGGAGGCGGCGTCGGCACCCTCGATCGGGTTACCGTTGTCAAAGCCCTCCCAGGAGCCGTCGTAGTCCGAGAGATGGACCAGGTTCAGTCCGTGTACCGTCTCGATGACCGTGGGCATGACGCCCTTGGATCCGGTCACCGAGACCTTGCTCATCCGTTCAGGTCTGAGCATGAACGTCCTCCTGGAACAGTTCGACGACGTGGTCGGTCACTTCGTCGACACGGTTTTGGGCACGCTCGGCAAGCGCCTGGCGTTCCTGTTCACCGTCCTCGAGGACGCGTTCGCTTTCTGCATCGATCTCCTCTCGCGCCTCCTCGAGACGGCGCTCTTTGAGATCCCGCGCTTCTTGTTCCGCTTCCGTGCGAATCTCCTCGGCACGTTTCCGGGCCTCGGCTATTCGCTCGTCGCGGTCGTTTTGTGCCAATGCGACGATCTCGTCGGCTTCCTCTTCCGCCGACTTTATTCGTTCGAGAACCTCTGGCCTCGGCATACTCTAAGCAAACAGATGTTTACCAGAGCGCGTATATGGTAGTTGCGAAAGTCGTTCAGTATTTTCGGGGCGAGTCTGGACATTCCGAATCGATCGATTGCGGTTTCCATCGCCCGGAACAGCAGACATATCCCGGTCCGGTCGAAACGACTGCATAATGGGAATCCTCGAGAACAAGGCCCGGGCTCGACTGTTCTATAAGTACCTCTCGAAGGTCTACGACCAGATCAACCCCTTCATCTGGAACGAGGAGATGCGAACGGAGGCTCTCGAACTGCTCGATCTCGAGAACGACATGACCGTTCTCGACGTCGGCTGTGGCACCGGCTTTGCGACTGAAGGCTTACTCGAGCACGTCGACGAGATCTACGCGCTCGACCAGAGCGAACACCAACTCGAGAAAGCCTACGCAAAGTTCGGAAAGCGCGCACCTCCCGTCCACTTCCACCGTGGCGACGCCGAACGGCTGCCGTTTGCGACGGACACGTTCGACGTCGTCTGGTCCTCCGGCTCGATCGAGTACTGGCCGAACCCAATTCTCGCGCTCCGGGAGTTCCGTCGCGTACTGAAACCCGGTGGGCAGGTGCTCGTCGTCGGTCCGAACTACCCCGACAACGTCATTGCACAGAAACTCGCCGACTCGATCATGCTCTTCTACGATGAGTACGAAGCCGACCGAATGTTCAAAGAAGCCGGCTTCGAGGACGTCAAACACATGTTCCAGGGTCCGTCCTACGACCCCGAGGTTGCGATCACCACGATCGGGCGCGCACCCGAGTAACAGCGGCATACCTGCATCGCTGCGTTTTTTCCAGCTGTTATGTTGCCGTCGCTTCGAGCACTGCGATACGAGTGTCGTCCACGGCGAGCGTGACGGTGACCGCGTCTCCGGTCTCGATCGTCGGCTTGTTCGTGTCGGCAACCACGAGACTCCCACGCTCGCCAGCCCGCCATTCAGGATCGGTTGCCGAGTTGAACGGGCCAGTTGGCGTTCCATCGAATCCGCTTGCACCGACGAACGGGACGGGCGGCTGTTCGATCAGTTCCTGCTCATCGACCGTGATCGTTACAGACAGCTCCGAGACGTTGATCGGGTCGCCGCCGACGTGTTCGATCGTGATCCTCGAGGGGTCGCCATCGACAGCGAGGTCGAACGCTGCAGTCGGGCCACTTGACTCGAGTGAGATTGCGCCGACGCCGACGGCGACGACAGCCGCCAGAGCGACGGTGAGCGCAAGCAGAACGACGAGCCCGACGACTGGACTGATCCCGCGGTGTGACCTCGAGTAAACAGCTGGTGTCTCTGTGCTCGGACCTCCGCTCACGCACCGCTCTGGTCGCCCGTTCTAATATAAACATTCGCTCGAAACACGCGTGCCGCGTTGCGTCCTCGAGGATTAGTTGCCGACGGTGAGTTCGATACGCTCGTCTTCAGCCGTGACTGTCAGCTCGTACGATTCGGCCGGTGGAACGAACCAGATGGTTCCCTCACCGTCAGTCGTTCCGATCTCGAATCCATCGACTGCAACTGTCGCTGTCTTGGACTCGTTGGTTGTGGCGTCGGTCACCGTCAGTTTGGCCGGTCCGCTCGCTGGCGTCTCGTTGAGCGAGAGTCGGTAGTCGCCGCTGGACCAGATCGTTTCAGTCTCCGTCGGCAGCGAGGTGTGACTCAGCTCCTGTACTTCTCGGTACACCTCACCCGTTCCACCGTCGAGATACGCCTCGAGCTGGCCCTGGTCGTGTGAGGCTTCGATATGATAGAGATTTACGTCAGTGTGCTCTCTTGCCCCTGCTGACTGTCTGTTTTCGAACACCCACGGGTAGAGTTCGCCGGCGTACTCGTAGGCGTCGGAGATATCATCGAAGTCGCTTCCCCAGGCCGCCTCGCGGTTGTCGAATATGGTTGCCTCACGGATGTAGTTACTATTGATCAGCGAGAGTGCGTACCCTTCCTCTGACGTTTCGACGGTGATGACTGTTCCGTCCTCGATACCGTTAGCTGCCGACTCGAGCTGTGCTCGAACCGGGGTTCGGTGCATCTCGAGTGCGTCTTGCTGGTCTTGGATCGACAGCGAGTAGTCGTCAATTCGGTCCGTTCGATCGTCGATATGATCGAGTGCATCCGAGAGGACTGCTGCCTCGTTGTGGTTTCGAAGCACGATCTGGAGGAGTTCCGTCGTCGACAGCTGGCCCGCGGCGTGGGCTTCCACGGCAGCCTCTTCTCGCTCTTCGAGTTCGGCTGCTCGATCGATGATCCGGTCGTACACGTCGTCGACCATCGCCTCTTGTTCATCCTCACCCGCATCGTTGAACTCGCGATCAAGGATCGTATACGTGGTATAATCAGTCCGCAACTCGTCGTCCGTACTTTGGAGTACCACCCCAAGGTCGGCGCCGTACCGCACAGTCTCGCTTCTGATCTCTCCCTCGAGAGAGAGGCGATTGGTCGTCGCCTCGGCTGCGTCGTCGTCGGTCGTCTGCTCCTGTTGTTCAGCCTGCAACTGGGCTTGCATCCCATCTCCGGGACCCGCTGCGACCGGGATCGCGACGAGCGAGAAGACGAGAAGCAACGCGAGGAGGGCGGAAGTCGCGCTGTTCATCGAGCCACTGTATGAACTCTTGATACAAAAGCGGGTCGCACTCGGACGTGCTGTAATAATAACCCTTTATTCAAATTCAGCAGTGTCTTACGGCCGCTTCGTCTCGATTCGAAACCTCGTTCTCGCTGCGGAGACTGTTCACAGCCGATGGTAAGACTTTATTTTTCGATGGAAAGTGTTTTTTCCCCCGGGGGACCACCCTGTTGGTACGTATGCGGGTATCCACCGCCATTGCACTCGCCCTCACAGCCCTCCTCGCGACATCCCTGTTTGGGGCGGTGGCCGCCACACCGGCTGTAGCCGCCTCCGGACCCGAACAGACCCAGACGGCGCCAGTCGATGATCGGCCACTGATAGATTCCGCTTCAACGACACTCTCACAGACCTCCGCAACCGCACCAACTCTCACAGCGACCCAGCCTGCGCTCGATGACACCGACCCAGACCAGGTTATTCGGATCTCTGTCGGTGACACCGGTGACGCACAGTGGACCATCGAGAGTCGCTTCCTCCTCACTGACGACGACGATGAGGAGGCGTTTACCGAGTACGCTGACGAGGTGACGAGCGGTCAACGAGATGCTGTGTACGATGTCCAGCAGTTCGAACCGTTCCGCCAGGACGCTCAACAGGCGACCGACCGCGAGATGAGCCTCGAGAACGCAGGCTGGGACGAGCCACAGATCGTCTCACCCGAGGACGCGGGTCTCAGTGAGCAGCAACTCCCCGAAACCGACGAGGACTCGTCAGTCCGTGTGGGCGTGATCACCTACTCGTTTACTTGGACGAACTTCGCAACCATTGATGAGGATCGGATCTATTTCGGTGACGCTTTCGAGACCGAGAGTGGTGTGTGGTTTTCGCTGACTGATACCCAGCGTCTCGTCGTCGAATCGCCGTCGAACTTCGCCCTCGAGACGCCGACCTCCCTCGAGTGGACTGGGCCCCACGAGTTCAGCGATGATGAACTCCAGATCGTCTTCGTCCGCAGCGCTGGCGCTGGCGGTGGTGTCGCGCCGCCACCTGCGATGTCAGAGTGGTTGATCGCTGGCGTCGTTGGGCTCATGTTCGCCGTCGGCATCGGGAGCTATCTTCTTGCGCGGCGGCCACAGGTCGAGCTCCCACCACCGGCCGATCGGCTCCGCGAGCGTGTCATGGCCCTCGGCATCGTCCGTCGACTCCGCCCACGTACGGGAGACGACCAGTCCCATCCCGAGTCAGGGACGACGGATACCGACGGGGGTTCCTTCGAGACCGCAACGGGCCCAGTTGACAGTGCTCCACCTGGTGGGGCTGGCACACAACTCGAGTTCGAAGAGGAGTTCGACGACGGGGTCGATCCAGAGCTCTTGAGCGATGAGGAACGTGTCCTCCGACTGCTCAAACAAAACAGTGGCCGGATGAAACAGGGCTCGATCGTCTCGGAGACCGGCTGGTCGAACGCCAAGGTCTCACAACTGCTCTCACAGATGGACGAAGACGATGAGATCGAGAAGCTCCGGATCGGCCGCGAGAACCTCATTACGCTTCCCGACGTCGACCCAACCGAGATCAACTGATCGGCCACTCGGCGGGCGTCGTTCTCGGTGGAACTGATCTACAGGTTGCACAGGGCGAGTACCTCGAGGCGTGACTCCGAGTCAGTTCACACTGAACGAGGACTTCAGCAGAGACGACTGAAAGAGAGCGGAGCCACCAGAGCCCGCCGCTCTCGTAGCCGCTCACGAGCCGTTGGCTCGAGTGCCTGCTCTCTCCCGGGCACACTGCCCGGCACGAGCGGGGCTCGCTTCGGCCTCGGCGGACAATCTGGAGCCGAAAACCAGTCGATCGCTGAGCAGCCGGGGAATCGAGAAAACCGCTTCGTCCGTGAGGGCAGGGAGAATGTCAGGCCAACGGCGTTCGCTCGACGACCTGCCCATCGTAGCTTGGATACTGCTCGACGATTTCGCCGTCCTCGAGGTCGCCCGCTTCGATCATCTCCTCTAAGAGCCACCAGGCGACTTCGACGTGGTTCGTTTTGACGGTGTAGAACTCCTCTGGGACGCCAAGCGCCTCGAATCGCTCGGGGTCGGCGTACGTCTTGCCATAGACGAGCGTGCCGTCGTCGGTGACGTCGTCGAACTCCCGGCGGACGTTGCGAGCCATCCGTTTCAGCCGACGGCGGTGCTGGGCGGCGTCTTTGAAGACAGAGGTACAGAAGTAGACCCGCTCGTGGTCACCCATCACGTCGAGGATGCCGTCGCGGTCGTTGTCGACGGCGCTCATGTGGTCTTCTTTGAGTTCGTACCCTTCCTTCTGCATTCGGCGATAGTTCCCGTCGCTCATCTCGAACTCGTTGACGTTACAGAACTCGGCTGCCCCCTCATCGAGGAACTCGAGGAACTCCGTTTCGGCGCGGATACCGGGAATCTCGAACGCGGGCGTCAGTCCCTCCTCACGGGCGATATACAGGATGTCTTCCCACTCGGTTCCATGAAGGTCGCCCCACTGCTCGAGTGGCGGGTGGAACCGAATCTCATCGAGGCCGGCCTCCGAGAGGCGGCGCATGTTCTCGCGGCCGCCCGTGATGCCGGTGTAGAGGTGGGTGTGGTGGTCCTCGCCGAACTCGTCTTTGAGCAACTCGAGGTAGTGACAGGTGCGCTCGAGGGCTTCCTGGGGTTCGCCGCCGGTGATCGAGGTCCCCAGTGCATCCATCCGGTGGGCTTCCTCGAGGACGTCTTCGTCGCGTTCGACCTGTCGCTCGTTAGCGTAGACGTCGGTAACGTTTTTGCGGTTCTCACCGAGCGGGCAGTAAAAGCAGTCACGCTGGTCGCAGTAACCGTAGACGAACAGCACCATCTTGCCACCTTCCGCGCACTGCTCACAGCCCTTCGAGATCATTCAACGTTACGTACTGGGCCAACTCACAAAAGCCGTGCGAAACGACCGTGCCGGGCCTGTCGGCCTCGTGTGTCGGTGTCGCATTCTGTCGTCCCCAGAAGATGGAAATACCCTGCGCTCGAACGTGTGATCCAATGCTGTTGGTCCTCTGTGTTGATCTGGACGACGATCTTGGCCGTAAAACCGGCTTTTCGACGCCAGTTATCGGCCGCGAGTCGGCGGAAGCGGCAGCCGTCGCGCTCGCGACCGCGGACCCGGAGGACTCCGATGTCAACGTGATTTTCCAGGGACTGCACATCTACGACGACCTCGATGCGCGCGACGAGAGCGTCGAGGTTGCTGTCGTCACCGGCAACGACGACGGCGACGTCAGCGCCAACCGCGAAGTCGGGGACGAGGTCGATACTGTCCTCGCAAGTCTCTCGACTGCCGAGGACGTGACCGCGCTCGTCGTCACCGACGGCGCGCAGGACGAATCCGTCATCCCGATTATTCGCTCTCGAGTCCCGATCGATGGCGTCCGTCGCGTCGTTGTCCGGCAGGCCCAAAACCTCGAATCGATGTATTATACGATTAAACAGGTGTTGAACGATCCCGAAACGCGCGGGACCGTGTTGATCCCGCTCGGTATCCTGCTGCTCATCTACCCGCTTGCGTTGATCGGGACCGTCCTCGAGATGCCGGGTTTCGTGCTCGGAACGACCTCAGCACTGCTCGGTCTGTATCTCATCTCCCGCGGGCTGGGGCTTGGGGACCGGCTCGACGACGCTGTCGAGCGCGCCCGTCGGTCGTTGTACGCCGGCCGGACGACGCTACTCGCTTACGTCGTCGCCGCGACGTTACTCGTCCTTGGCGGTGTCAGTGGGATGAACACCCTCGAGGACGTACAGCACACGACTCCTGGCGAAGTCAGTGTCCCAGTCATGCTCGCTGCAGTCGTCTACGGCTCGATCCAGTGGCTCGCTGCGGCGGGTGTGACGACCAGTCTCGGCCAGATCACCGACGAGTATATCGCCGGCACGCTCGAGTGGCGGTATCTCAACGCGCCTTTTTATGTCCTCTCGATCGCCGTCGTCCTCTATGCGGTGAGTGCTTTCTTCCTCGATGAGGTCGGGATCAGCTATCTAGCAGCAGCGCTGACGGCTGGTACGCTTCTGGGGATCGTGAGTACGCTCACCTTTGCCGTTGCCGAATCCAGACTGTCCGATGTGGGCACCGACGATCAGGAGACAGACAGCGAGACGCGGCAACTGGGCCGCGTCTGATAGGGCGTCTCGTAGCCAACCGGACCTTCCGAGGCCCGGCCGTCAGCGGTCTGTCGTTGGAGAACGCCGACGACAATCCCTCTGAGTTATCGCTCGCGCTTAACCACGAACTCCGCGAGTTCGACCAGGTAATCTCTCGCTGCCTGATCTGCGACCTCGACACGATCTAAGGCCTCGATTGCTCGATCGGACTCGGCTCGAGCGCGGTCGTTGGCTTCGTCGGCGGAGAGATCGGTCACCTGGACGACCGATGGTCGCTCCAAGGCAGCGTCGTGGCCGGTCGGTTTGCCCAATTCGTCGGGGTCGGCGACCGCATCCAGAACGTCGTCTCTGATCTGGAAGGCGATCCCGACCCGCTCGGCGTACTCGCCGAGGGCCTCGACGGTCACTGGGTCCGACCCGGCAGCGATCGCTCCGAGTTCGGCAGCGGCCCGAAAGAGTGCGCCGGTCTTCCGGCGGGCCAGTGTCATATACTCCGCTTCGCTCTCCGGCTTTGCTGACAGCTCTGTCGCCTCGCCGACTCCGAGTTCGACCATCGCTTCGGCGACGACCTGCATTGCGTCAGGGTCGGCAGAAAAGAGGGCAAACGCCTCTCCAAGTAGGCCATCACTCGAGACGATCGCTGGGCCGTAGCCGAACTCGGCCCATGCGCTGGTCGTCCCTCGGCGCAGTTCCGAGCGGTCAATGATGTCGTCGATGACCAGCGAGGCGCTGTGGACGAGTTCGATGCCGACACCGAAATCGACCGCCTCCTCGGCGGACCCACCGACGGTTTCACAAGCTAACAGCGTCACCATCGGTCGGACGCGCTTGCCTCCCGACAGCGCTGTGTGGCGAACTTCCTCCCTGAGCGTGTCCGGCTCGAGGCCATCGACCACCTCGACGAGACGCGCTTCGATCAGCGCCCGACGACGCTCCAGACGTTCCATTGCCAGCGCTTAGGACGGGGGTAAAAAGTAGGTGACGGATCACAATCCAGATTTTCTTCTCGCGGTCGTGTTTGTCACGTCTGTGTGAACGTCGATTGGCGTTAGTACAACGCGCCCGCCGGCGGCGCTCGTGTGTAACCCGATCGAATGGTTCGCTCCGTTCAGTTTGACCCGTGGGACTCGCGGGTCGTATCTCCCCGTTCGAATCGCTCGGTAATCACTCGTAGACCTGCCTCGATCAAGAAAAGCTGGGAGCGTCCAGTTACTGGAACTGCTCGGTCAGCGCCGGCACGACATCGAAGAGGTCGTCGTGGATCGCGTAGTCGGCGATGTCCATGATCGGTGCGTTGGGGTCCGTGTTGATCGCGACGATCGTATCGGAGCCTTTCATCCCAGCAACGTGCTGAACCGCACCGGAGATACCGATGGCGATGTAGACGTCAGGGGTGACGACTTTCCCGGACTGGCCGACCTGCCGGTTCTTCGGCAGCCAGCCGTTGTCGACGATCGGGCGCGACGAGGAAACCGTCGCGTCGAGCGCCTCGGCGAGCTCCTCGATGAGTGGGATGTTGTCCTCCTCTTCGATCCCGCGGCCGACGGAGACGAGCACGTCCGCCTCGCTAATGTCGACGTCGCCGCCGCCGACTTCCTCGAAGCCGGTGACAGTCGAGCCGATCGCATCCTCGTCGATGTCGGCGTCGAAGGCCTCGATCGAGGCGTCGCCGGTGCCTTCGGCTTTCGGCCACTCGGCGCTTCGGATCGTGACAACCGCGTCGCCCTCGAGTTCGTTCGTCGTCTCGACTTTGCCACCGTACATCTCGCGGGTGGCGATCAGCGTCTCGCCGTCGGTCTCGAGACCGACCGCGTCGGTGACGATCGGGAGATCGAGCTCGTTGGCGACAGCAGGCGCGTAATCGAGGCCGTTGACGCTGTTTGGCGTGACGACGTACTGTGGGGCGAGCTCGTCGTAGAGCTGCGTGATCGTCTGGGTGTAGATGTCGTGGTTGAACTCCTCGCCGTGGTCGACGGTGTGGATGGCGTCGACGCCTTCGCGGTTGAGGCCGTCTGCAAACTCGTCGACAGTCCCGCTAATGACGGCCAGATGGAGGTCGCCACCGGTCTCGTCGGCGAGCTCTCGGCCCGCGGTGATGATCTCGTAGCTGACATCGCGCAGTTCGCCACGGCGGTGGTCGGTAACTGCAAGAACGTCCGTCATTGTGCCACCCCCTTCTCGCGAAGCAGTTCACCCAGTTCCGCGGCGGCCTCGTCGGCGCTGCCTTCCCAGACCGTCACGTCACTTTCGCTCTCAGGTTCGTACATGTCCGTCAGCTCGAGTTCGGATTCGACTGCGCTCTCGTCGACGCCGATGTCGGCGAGACCCTGCACGTCGAGTTCCTTTCGCTGGGCCTGTCGAATACCACGCAGGCTCGCATAGCGGGGCTCGTTGATCCCCGTCTGGATCGTCAGGACCGCAGGCAGATCGATCTCGGTGAGTTCCTCGACACCACCCTCAAGTTCACGCCGCACAGCGGCGATACCGTCCTCGAGGTCGTGCTCGAGGTGGTTGACAACGGCTCCCCACTGGGCGTCGATCTCTTCGGCCAGCGAAACGCCGGTCGCACCGAAGCTGTCGTCGCCGGCCTGCACGCCCGTCAGTACGAGGTCGGGGTCCTCTGCCTCGACGACGGCGCTCAGAATCTCCGTCTTCGCGTTCACGTCGAGCAGGTCGACGCCCTCGAGTGCGTCGTCCCAGACACGGATGGCGCGGTCGGCACCTTTTGCGAGCGCCTGACGGATGGTCTGCTCGCAGTCTTCTGGACCGATCGTGACCGTGACGACTTCGTCTGCGATTCCAGCTTCCTGGAGCTGAACTGCCTCTTCGATGGCGTAGTCGTCCCACTCGTTGAGATCGGCACCGAGATACTGGTCTGCGATCTCAGTCCCCTCGATCTCGAACTCGTCTTCGACGGTCGCGACTTCTTTGACCGTAACGAGGATTTTCATCATCTATCACTGCAACGTCCGTACCGTAAACCTTTTCGAAACGCCCCGTCAGATGGGTTCCGTTCATTTACTAATTGTTGCGTATTACTTCCTTTTGCATTACGCATTCTACCGTGAAACAGATGGTGTTACGGGCGTTTTCGGTTGCGGCGGTTTCGATTCAGAAGACGGAAACGGTTTAACGGCGCCGCTGGTAGTACGCCGTATGGCAGACTGTCCACTTGCCGACGACTGTCCGAGCTTTTCAGAACGGATCTCTGGAATGGGGTGTCAACATTACGGTGACCGGGGTGGCAAGGAGTGGTGTAAACACTACAGCCAGCCGATCGAGGATCTCAAAACACAGCCGGTCAAATCCGGCGAAGAAGTGATCATCGATGTCGTCGACATGCACGAAAGCGGGGCCGGTGTCGGTCGGACCGAGGACGGCTTTATTGTGATGGTTGATGGTGTCTTGCCGGAAGCGCGTGCTCGCGTCGAAATCACTCGCGTGCACAGCAATCACGCACGCGCGAAAGAACTCGAGTTGCTGCCGATGGATCCAGACGACGAGGCAGACTCCGACGAGACAGATTCTGCAGACGAAGAGGGTTCGGACACCGACGCCGACGAATCCGACGAGAAAACCCGTCGCGAACGGCTCGGAAGCCGCGATAACTTCTGGGGCTCGTAATCCTCGAGTGCGTTCCGACGAGTGGACAGTTCACTGGAGCACGCTCGACATTTTCAGCGCGTTTTTGGCAACAAGACGTAAGTATCAGTTACATCAACTGTAGCCTGATCGATGGCTGCTGGATCGAAGATGAGACGACTGTTCGTGACGACTGCCGTTCTCTGTGCGGTCTGTGGGCTCGTTCTCGCCGCGAGTGCGATGCCGATGGTGGCGTCGGAATCGCCGGCAAGTGACTTCCTCGACGGCGATTCTGGCGAACGGACGGCTGAAGGAATGGATACTGCAGTTGCACAAGACGAGCACGCAGCGGAAGGGGCTGAAATCGGGGGACAGAACAGCCTCGACAGCGATATACCGGGTGGAGCGCTCGTAGAACGCACCGTCGACAGCGAGAATCCGGTCGTCGAAGGCGCGCTGTACGGACTGGCTGCATTACTCTCCGCACTCGATGGCGACTCGAGCGCCGGCAATGACGGCAGCGTGGACGAGGCCGGTTTCGGTGACGCTGAGGAGGGGAGTACCGACGAGAGTAGCCTGGACAATGAACGCGGTGACGACGGAGGCACTGATGATGAGCCGGCGGATGAGAGCACAGCGGATGCAGACGGCGGTGACGACGGAGGCACTGATGATGAACTGGCGGACGAGAGCACCGCGGATGCAGATAACGGTGGCGATGACTCGAGTCTCGAGGATGCAATCCCCGGACTTTCCGATGGTGTGGTACTGGGTGGGCTCATTGTGGGTGGCCTCCTGCTCATTGCCTACGTCTTCGCCACGCGATCGAACCCGATCGCCACGTTGCTCTCGATTCCCGGACGGCTCGTTTCGGTCGCGCTTTCGGCTGTCGTTGCCTGCTCGCAGGCGCTCGAGCGGGCGATCCGGGCGCTGGGCAGGCTGCGGTCGGTCGCCGAGTTGCCGGGGCTCGTGATGGCGACGCTCGTACATGTGTTCCACACGGCAGGAAAACGGGTTCGAAACACCGGTTCGTCGCTGTTTGGCGGCGGGGTCGACGATTCGGCACCCGACGAGGAGGAATATGCCAGCGCACGTCAGCGGATCAGACAGGCGTTCGAGAGTGTGATCGATGCCTCACGGATGCCCCGTGGACGCGTCGCCACGGCGACACCAACGGACGTCGCCCGCAGTGCCCGTGATGCCGGTGCGCCCGACGACCCGGTCGAGACGATTACCCACACATTCCGTGATGTGGAGTATGGGGATCGTGACCCTGAAGCCCACCTCGAGCGGACGACGACTGCACATAACCAGCTTCGTTCGGCACTCGAGGCGACCCCAGACGAAGACGGAGCCGACGACCGTGGGGCCGATACCGATGAGTAGAACGCCGTCGACGACGGGACTCGTGCTGGGAACGCTCCTCGCGACGATCCTGGTTGCGGTCGGTGCAGTCGTCGCCGTTCGGCCGGAACTCCTCCTCGAGCCGGTGCCTGAACTCGAGGCGCTGCTTGCGGCCGTCGATCCCGAGCTCGTCGTTCTCGGACTCGCCGTGGTGTTCGTGCTGTTCGCGCCAACGCTCGGGATCGCTGGACGGCGTCGCTCGTCGTCGACGACTGCACTCGTCGCCCCAGACGCTCTGACCGAGACCGAGCCGCGATTCGATGATGGCTCTCCCCGGTCCGACCGACAGCCCGTTGTCGGCGCGACGGCCGAGGAACTGGTCACTGTGGCGACGGCGTACGACGATGAACCGCGTGCCAGTCGCGAGGAGGCACGGATGGCCCTCCTCGAGTCGCTTCGTCGAATCGCGGCGACTGCCTACGGAACTCACACCGGACGTGCCGACGACGCGATGGCGGCAATCGAAGCCGGGACGTGGACTGACGATCCGCGTGCTGCTGCCTTCCTCGCGACCGCGGACGGGCCGCGGATTCCGCTGTGGCTCTGGCTGATCGACCTCGTAAGTACCGGCGAGCCGTTCGAACGGAGCCTCGAGCGGACAATCGAGGAGATCGATCGATTGCAATCAACGACGGGTTCGGGAACACCGACGGAGACGACACCACGAAATGCCGAGATCGAGGGGGTGTCGTCGTGACCGAAACGAGCCGACAGGCACGCTGGCAGGCCGCGCTCATCGGTGCGCTGACAGCGAGTTTGCTCGCGATCGTGCTCGGCGTTCCGTCGCTGTTTTTCCTCGCAATCGTTGCGCTGGGGTTCGTCCTCGTCGGGCAGGCGAGTTCGACACCCATACTAGGTTCGGATACCAATACCGACAGTGCCGACACGGCCGAGACCGGGACTGAGACCGATGCTGACACCGGCGGTCCGGTTCGACTCGAGCGAACGCTCGGGGAAACCCGTCTTCGGCCCGGCGAGTCGGTGACGGTGACGCTGTCGGTGACGAACGAGGGGACGCGAGTCCTGCCGGATGTTCGTATCGCCGACGACCCGCCGGCGGACGTGGCAGTAACGCATGGCTCCCCCGCGTTCGCAACGGCTGTTTCGCCGGGTGAGACGGTCACACACGAGTACGAACTCACCCCACCGCGAGGCGAGCACGAGTTCGGCCCGGCGACGCTGCGGCTACGTTCGCTTCCGGCGACGGCTGTCACGACCGACGAACGCGAACCGGACGGCGACACGACGTTCGCCTGCGAGACGCTGCTCGATGGGTTCCCGTTTCAGGACCGAACGATCCAGTTCGTCGGACAGACGCCGACCGACGACGGCGGTAGCGGCATCGAGTTCTTTTCGACCCGTGACTATCGCCGTGGCGACCCGATCAACCGGATCGACTGGCACCGATTCGCCCGGACTGGTGACCTCGCGACCGTCGAGTACCGCGAGGAACGGGCCGTGACGATCGTCTTCGTTATCGACGATCGCCTGACTCACCACCGCGAGACTCCCGGTGGCGGTCCCGACTCGTTCGATCTTACCCTGTACGCCGCCTCGCGTGGCGTCGTCGCCTCGCTCGAGAACGGCAACCGAACCGGATTAGCGACACTGTCAGGGGAAGCGTGGATCGAGCCGGGTGCCGGAAGCGACGTCCGCCGACGGATCGACGCTGTCCTCGAGGACACCCGGTCTCCTGCTTCTGAATCGGCTGTCGACGATCCCCGCGCCGTTGCTGACGGCGGTGAGCAACCAACAGCGAACGCGTCCACTGATGGGGATGCACTCGCGACCGACCTCGAGCGGCGGCTGCCACGCCGGGCACAGGTCGCGTTCTGTACGCCACTGCTCGACGACGAGGCGGTCGATCTCGTCGAGACGCTGCGGAGCCATGGCCGTTCAGTGACAGTTATTACACCCGACGTGGCCGCTGGTCTCGCAACGGCGTCACCTTCGATGGGTGCCCGGATCGCCGGCCTCGAGCGGGCAAACCGAACGGCTGCTCTCCGCGGTCTCGGGGTGACCGTCGTCGACTGGAATCTCGACGATCGGATCTCGATCGCACTCGCGCGGGCGTTTCGGGCCGGTACTGGGGGTGGTGCGGCGTGACGCCCGACTCGATTACCGGGACTGGAACTGACCGTGGCCAGGAGGGGACGAGCGCTCGCTCGCGTCGGTCGGTCGCCCTCGAGACGGGAAAATACGCGCTGACGGCGGGCAGGCGGGGGCTCTGGCGGGCACTCGCTCGCCCGACCGCAAGCGATGTGGTGATGATCGCGTGCACGCTCGCGATTGGGATCGGGATCGGCTCGCGGCTCGTCGGGTTCGAACTGGCCGCCCTCGCGATGGGTGCCGGACTCGGCGCGGCGATGGTGACGATGTTGCTTGGGAGCACACGTCCGCTCGTTCGTGGGCTCGGCGGCGTGCTCGTGGTCCCCGTTTCGGTACTGTTCTCCTCTCCCGCATTGCTGGCTGGTGCGCTCGTGCTTACGTCCTCGGGCATCGGCGTCGTGTCTGCCCTCACCGTCTGGGCGCTCGTCATCGCCGCGTTTGCGGCGGGCGTTGCCCCCTGGAATCGACTCGGAAACGGTGGCGTCCGCCGCGGTGCAACGGGGACGACGCTCGCTGCACTCGGCGTGGTCGGCGTCGTCGCTCTCCGGGTAGCCCCCGAGTCGGCCGTTCGCGACCGCACCAGCGCTGCCGTGGTCGACGTACTGGGGGTTGCTGGCGACGCCGTCATCGCCGCAAACGACTCGTGGGCGGTCGTCTCCTTTGCCGGCCTAGTGCTGCTCGCGGCGCTCATCTCGAGTCGGGCGCTTCGATATCTTCCGTTCGAGCGGATCGTCCCGCCCGATCGTCGTGGCTCGCTCGCAGCCGGCATCGCGCGGCTTCGGTGGGTCTGCTCGCGCGTGAGCCGTGTTGCGCTCGTCCTGGTGATCGTGGCAGTTGCCGCGTCGTCGGTAAGCGCGCGGTTCGAGACGAGACCGGTGACGCCCGCGGAACTGCAGACGGGGCTCCCCGCACCCGTCGGTACGGGGCTCGCAACGCTGGTGACGGCGTCGGGGCTGCGATTCGTGTTGGTTGTCCTCACTGCCGTCGCGCTCGCACTCCTGGGCCTCGAGTGGGGCCGTCGGCTCCTCGGTCGGAACGTCGCTCGCGTCTGTGCCCGCCTGCTCGCTCCGGTTGTCGGCGGGGCCGCTGTCACGCTCGTCGTTGCACAGGCACTGTCCGGGAGGGCACTCGAGACAGACCTCGAGGGAGCACTCGAGGGAGCGGTTCCGCCGTCGGTGGTCGAGTTGATCGGGGCGTTCCCGGCGTTTGCGTTGGCGGCGGCCGTGCTCGTGGTGACGCTGACCGTTCTCGGATCGATGTTATGGTTTGTTACTGTGGTACGCACGTTCCGGATCCTGCCCCCGCAAGCGATCGGAGCTGCGCTCGCGGCCGGTGCGGTGGGTGTCCTTGCGGTCGGGCTCGCGATCGCCGGACAGGTCGAGCCCGCGATCCTCACGGCAACGGGGGCGTTCGTGCTGTGGGACATCGGCGAGTACGCCGACGGCGTTCGAACGGAACTGGGCAGTGGGGCGGCGACGCTGCGGGCTGAACTCGTCCACATCGGCGGCGCGGTGTTAACCGGGGCGGTCGTCGCCGTCGCGACCGTGGCCTGTTACCGGTGGGCGATGCGAGAACTCACGATCACGACGCCGGCACACGCGGCGGTTACCGTCGGAACGGGGCTGCTCGCCGTCGTCCTCGTTGTGTGGGCGTTGCGAGGCTAATCACTGCCAACTGCTCGCGAGTCTCACAACAGTTTTCACGTTTTCCGTGTGGTATACTGACATGGAGCGAATATCCTTGTCGAACTCCGCATTCGAGGGCAACAACAACACGTATCTCTTTAACGACGGGCCGGAGACAGTCCTGATCGATACGGGCGACTGGATGGCGACGACACGCGAGCAACTCGAGGCCGCGTTCGACGAGCGTGAGCTCGAGTTTTCGGATATCGATCGCATTTTTCTCACACACTGGCACGGCGACCACACGGGGCTGGCAGGCGAGTTACAGGCCGCAAGCGGGGCCAACGTCTACGCCCACGCCGCCGATGCACCGCTCATCGAAGGCGACGAGGACGCGTGGGCCGAGCTGTCCGACCTGCAAGAGCAGTACTTCGAGCAGTGGGGGATGCCCGAATCCAAGCGGGACGTCCTTCGGGAGGTGTTGGCTGGCGGGAAGCCGACGGGCGAGTCACCAACGGTGACGGCCTTCGAAGACGGCGAGACGTTTTCGGTCAACGGCACCGATCTCGAGGTCGTCCACACCTCGGGCCACGCCGCGGGACTCTGTATGTTCGAACTCACACGAGATGGCCGCCGTGAGGTCGTCTCCGGGGATGCGTTGCTGCCAGTCTATACGCCGAACGTCGGCGGCGCGGACGTCCGCGTGGAGCGCCCGCTCGAGAAGTACCTGCGTGCACTGCAGGGGATCGTCGACGCCGACTACGACCGGGCCTGGCCGGGCCATCGCGATCCGATTGACGACCCGGTCACACGCGCGCAGTACATCATCGACCACCACGAGGAACGGTCGTGGCGGGTGCTCGACGCCCTCGACCGGAAGGGACCCTGTGATACTTGGACGGTCAGCGACGACCTGTTTGGCGACCTCGAGAGCATTCACATCCTTCACGGTCCTGGCGAGTCCTACGCCCACCTAGAACACGTAGAGCGGGCCGGCACCGTCGTCAGAGAGGGCACCGAGTACCGGCTTGCCGACGGCGTCGCCGACGAACTCGCGACGATAGACGCGGACCGCTGGCCACTCGAGTACTCTCGCAGCCACTGAACGTCACTGCACACCAGGTCGCATGGCGGCTATGCGATCTGTGTGTCCATCGGTTCAGTTGTTACTAAAGTGGCATCGCAAGCCTGGCCGAGAGGGGACTAGTCACCCATCGACGGCACCGGAACGCTGTTGACCGCTCCCTCGACGATTGTTCGCGGATCGACACCGCGGACGGCCGCCTCCGTCGTCAGAACGATTCGATGATCCAGCACGGGGTGAACAACCGTATGAACGTCTTCAGGGGCGACGTACTCCCGATCCGCGAGCACGGCGCGAGCACGACTCGCCTCGAACAGCCGTTGGAGTCCACGGGGAGAGATCCCGACGTCAACGCGGTCGTCCTCGCGGGTCGCCCGACAGACGTCGACCAGATACGCCCGAATCGCCGGATCGACGCTGATCGTCTCCGGAACCGCTTGCAGATCGAGTACCGACTTTCGGTCAACGATGCTTTCGACCGTTGGCGTCCGCGAGTGCCGGTCCGCCCGCCGGTCGAGCAACTCAAGGTCGCCGTCGCGGTCGGGGTAACCCATTTTCGTTTTGATCATAAAGCGGTCGACCTGCGCTTCGGGGAGCGGGAACGTCCCCTCCTGCTCGACCGGGTTCTGGGTAGCGATAACGATGAATGGGTCCGGCAGCTCGCGGGTCTCACCACCGATCGAAACCTGGCGTTCACCCATCGCCTCGAGCAGGGCAGCCTGGGTCTTCGGCGGGGCACGGTTGATCTCGTCGGCCAGCACGACGTTTGCAAAGATGGGGCCGGCTTCGAACGAGAACTCCCCGGCGTGTTCGTCGTAGATGTGCGTGCCGGTGATGTCGGCCGGCAGCAGGTCCGGTGTGAACTGAATCCGTGTAAACTCGAGATCGAGTGCCGTTGCCAACGATCGTGCGGTCAGGGTCTTTCCGGTTCCCGGGACGTCCTCGAGGAGGACGTGACCCTGGCCAACGACGGCGGTTAGAATAGTCTCGAACAGGTCCCCTGCACCGATGACGGCGGTTCCAATCTCGTCGCGGACGTCGTCGCACGTTTCGGCGGCCGCAGCAACGTTCATGTTCGATGAACAGTCACGCGATCGATATATACGGTTCGGCCGTTTCCAGAACAGACCGGGGAAGCTTTGATCCCGCCGCCGTCTTACTATTTATATATGGACGCACGCGAAATTCGGTGGTACCGAAAGTGGAGGCGGTCGCCGTGATCGACGAGGTCGAGGAACTCCTCGAGGAGATCGGGTTCGAACCGGAGACGAGCGTGCTGACCCACCGACAGGCACAGGTGCTCGTGTTGCGCGAGCGCGGGATTTCACAGGCCGACATCGCCGATGCACTCGGAACGTCACGAGCGAACGTCTCCTCGATCGAGTCGAGCGCCAGAGAGAACTTGTCGAAAGCTCGCGAGACCGTCGCCTTCGCGGAAGCGCTCCGAGCGCCAGTTCGTATCCGCGTTCCTGCTGGAACCGACCTCTATGACGTGCCACAGCTCGTTTATGAGGCCTGCGACGAACAAGGTGTCAAGGTCGACTACACTGCACCGGAGCTCATGAAAGCCGTCAGTGACGCTGCCGGCGCCGCGGTCACGGGACGGAAAATCTCGACACCGCTGATCGTCGGCGTCACTACGGAGGGCATGGTTCGGGTCCGTCACCAGGAGTGAACGCCGTCGCTCGAGCGACCGCCAGACCGAAAGGTGATGATCGCGTACTGCCGCGTGATGCCGTCCGATCTGCCGGAGCCGTTGGCCACCTCGTGGCGCCCGCTTGGAACTCGAACGGGGCAGATGAACGTCCTCGTTCTCTCGATTACTGCAGAGACAACGCTGTACGAACCCGTCGAACCCGCTGTCCGAGGGACAACAGTCGGCGCAAGCGAAATACCGGTCCGCTCGCTGTTTACCGTCGACCTCTCGTTTTCGCCACCACTCCCGAACGTCGGTATCCCGCCGTCGTCGGTCTTCTCGCAGGCAGCACCGAAAGCAAAACGCCAGTTTGTTAACACGATCGAAGACGAGGGGCTGGTCATCGACGGCACGCGAACCACCCTCGAGTTCGAAGCGACGAACGGGGAGTCAGGGATCTGGTACGTCCTTGACGTGGGCTACCCCGTCGATCCTGACCTGCTGGGGACCGAAATCGGCCCGATCGATGCTGAGGTTCACGTCGCCGTCTGGCCGACTGAGACGAGCTATGGGATGGCCGGCGGTACGGTCCCTCTCGAGAGCGTTGCCGACGTCGTCGGCGAGACGGAACTGGCCGCCGCCGATCTGCCAGCCGACATCGAGGTCGCTCCGGACTGTGACCGCGAGACGATCGCAGAACTGGTCCGGACGATCGACCTCGAGTCCGACGACGAGACAGCGGGGTAACGACTGGTCTCGGCGATCGCTGGCGACAGCACTCGGCTCCGTTCGACGCCGAGTCTCGGGTTGTCGAGTCGCGCCACTGGATCGCTGTGTAACCCTGTCAATCGCTAGGCTTTTGGGATTGGCTAGCAGGGGACTGGTATGGGAGATAAACGGCGACCGGTCGATCCCGCCGCCGGACTGGAATCCGACTCAAGCGCCGACCTCGAGGACGCGTTCGACCGGATCTCCGACGCCGCCTACTCTCTCGATTACGAGTTACAGTCTATCGCCGTCAACGACCGTGCCAGGGCGCTTTTCGGTCGGACTGGCGATGATGAGACGACTGCTGTCGCGGCATCGACGACCGAGACCATTCGATCGCTTTTCGGGGATGCACACGAACGCGCCCTCGAGTCCCAGCAGCCGATTATAGTCGAACAGCTCCACGACACCACAGGGACGTGGCTCGAGGCGCGGTGTTATCCGGACGAGACGGGTGTGACGGTCCTCGTTCGCGAGATCACCGGGCGCAAGGAACGAGAGCAGACTCTCGTCGACGGAAACAGACGGCTTCGGTCGATCGTTCAGGATGCACACGATGCGATCCTCATCAGTGACGACGACGGCGAAATCGTCGCTGCCAACCCGGCCGCAAGCGAGCTGCTCGGACTCGAGTGCTCGGCGCTGTCCGGGCGCTCACTCGAGGAGTTCGTTCACGACGACTACGATGTCGAGTCGGCCTGGACGGCCCTCCGCGAGCAGGGACGGCTTCGCGACTCGGTCTCGCTGAGTCGGCCCGACGGCACGGAACGGATCGTCGAGTACAACGCTGTCGCCGACGTACTGCCCGGCTCCCATCTCACCATCTTTCGGGACGTCACCGACAATCGCCGTCGTGAACGCCAACTCGATCGCCAGCGCGAACGGCTGGCGGCGCTCGATCACGTCAACCACGTCGTCCGCGAGATCAACGACGCGATCGTCGACGGCTCAAACAGAGCCCAACTCGAGCGGGTCGCCTGCGAATCGCTGGCCGATTCGCCGTCGTACGAGTTCGCCTTTATCGCGGACGTCGACGCCAGATCGAAACAGATCACACACCGTGTCGAGGCAGGAATCGACGACTACGTCGAGACGATTCCGCTGTCGACGGACGCCGACGACCCTGCCGGCCGTGGACCGGCAGGAACGGCGATTCGAACCGGGACGATGCAGGTGTCAAACGACGTCCTCTCGGATCCGTCGTTCGAGCCCTGGCATGAGGACGCCCGCGAGCACGGCTACGCCTCGGCGGCGGCGATCCCGATCACACACGACGACATCCTCTACGGCGTCCTTGGCGTGACGAGTGCCCGCCGGAACGCGTTCACCGACGAGGAACAGGACGTTATCGGCCAGCTCGGAGACATTCTGGGCCACGCGATCGCCGCCCTCGAGCGACGGCGCGTGCTGTTGGGTGAGGAACTGATCGAACTCGAACTCGTGATCGACGACGCCGTCGAGATTTTCGACGGCCCCTCGATGAGCGGCCGCTCGGTCTGGTTCGACCGTGTCATCAGGATCGACGACGAGCAGTATCTCGAGTACGGGACCACAGCCGCCGAGACGTTTCCAGTGGTGGAAACCCTCGTCGAGTCAGTTTCACACTGGGATGGCGTAACCGTGATCGACAAATCGGCCGGCGAGGTGACCTTCGAGCTGACGATCAGCGAACCGCCGATGATCGGCGTCATCGACGCCTACGGCGGCTACGTCAAGTCGGCAGCCATCGAGGACGGCGACTACACCACGACGGTGCGCTTTTCGACCGGAACGGACGTTCGAGATGTCGTCGACGAGATCACCGCGGTGTATCCCGGGATGCGGACCGTCGCCCGCCGACAGGTCACGCCCCCGAGGGAATCGATCGAACAGCTTCAGACCCGGCTGGCGGAGACGCTGACCGACCGCCAACAGGTGGCCCTCAAAACGGCCTACTACGGCGGCTACTTCGAGTGGCCGCGTCACAGCTCCGGCGAGGAGGTCGCCAACGCGATGGGCGTGACACCCGCGACGTTTCACGAACACCTCCGGGAAGCGCAGCGAAAACTCATCACCGCGATCCTCGAGGAGCCGACGCTGCTCGACCGGGACCAGTCCGACGATCCCTGATCGCCGAGACCGTGACCCACGCTACTCTCAACGTGGCGGGATTGATTACGATGTCGTGTCTACGTATCGCGTATGCAAACACATATTGTTCCGGTCGGCTTCGACTACGACCGGCTGATCGCGCCACTGGTTCGCGATCAGATCGACGTCGATAGCGTCATTTTGCTCGAGGGTGCCGTCGGCAGCGAGGCCAACGTCGAGTACTCTCGCCGGCTCTCGAAGAAACTCGAGACGGACTTTCGAAACCTGTTAGGGGCGAGTACGGAACGGTTCGTGCTGGCTGACGTCTACGATTACGACGCCGCCTTCGAGCAGGCCTACGAGCTCATCACCGCCGAACTCGACGCCGGCAACGAGGTCTGGGTCAACGTCGCCGCCATGCCACGTACCGTCAGCTTCGCCTTTGCGAACGCGGCCCACTCGCTGATGGTCGAGCGCCAAGACGACCGCGAGCACATCCACACCTACTACACCGCCCCCGAGAAGTACCTCGAGACGGAACTCGCCGAGGAACTACGCGAGCAGATCACGCTGCTCGAGGAACTCAACGGCGCCGACGACCTCGAGGATGATCGAGTCGATGACCGCCTCGAGAGCGCACGGGATCTCCTCTCGGAGTTCGACGAACGCGGGACGACGATCGGTGCGAAGGAGATCGATGGCGGACACATCGTCGAGTTGCCCGTCGCGTCGTTCTCGAACGTCAAACCCTTCGAGGAACTTATTCTGTACAAACTCGGCGAGGACGGCGAGTTCGACTCGGTCTCGGAGCTCGCTGAAGCGCTTGCTCGCGAACTGAACGAAGAGTATACTGACAGTTTCCGTTCGAAAGTGATCTACAACGTCGATCGACTCGGTCCCGGCGGCAAAGGCTACATCGAACGCGAAGAACACGGGAAATCCTACCGGACGCGCCTTTCACGTATCGGCGAATTGTGGGTTCGGGCCCACTCCGATAGCGGCCTCGAGCAGTAACAGGTCGGAAGAACACGGTTTCTCACCTCGAGTTGCACGTATCGTCGTCGGCCTCCGGTGGCCACGAGCCTCGTCGTCGAATCTCGTTATCGTCAGTAGATTGTAGCGCGGTTTCTTCATTCAGAATTATACCTGAAACTGAATCAGACAGTTGGATCACTACACGTGCCAACCTTTTGCTCTGCGTGCGGTCGCGAAGCGACCGCACTCGGCAAAACGTTGATGAAAAGCACGGCGTCACCCCCTCAGCCGCGCCGTTGGCGCGGCTTCGAGGGATTCCTTGGCCCGCTCGCTCACTCCGTTCGCTCGCGGTTGCTAGTGATACCGTCTCAGCCTCCACTGAACTCGAGTTTCACAAGCCACTTTGAATAAAGAAACCTATTATAAACTACTGTTATGGCGACCACGCTGTCGTCGGCATCTACCAGGTCACACCGTCCGGCGGACGCTCGTCGCGGCCGGCGGCGGCCTCACACTCGGCTACGACGCCCTGTGCCCGTGACCTTCGCTGGCCGATTCTCGAGGATCATCGCTGAAAGGCTGCTGATTCCCGGGAAGTGACACACCAGAACTGACGACGCGGCCGTAGGATCATCTGGACGACTGTTCGTCGGTGCCGGCAACCGCGAACCGTCCCGCGAGTGCGCCGGCACACCGGCACAGGGGGCCGTCTCACTCGAAGTGGATCAGCGGCTTGATGATCCCGTCTTCTTTCTTGTCCATCATCTCGAAGGCGTCCTCGATCTCGTCGAACTCGAACTCGTGGGTCGTCATCTCGGTCGGATCGACCCGGTCGTTCTCGAGCAGTCGCAGTAGTCGTTCGATACGGAGCCGGCCGCCCGGACAGAGGTCGGTGACGATGTCGATCTCGGCCATCCCGACGCCCCACTCCTCGCGGGGGATGTGCCGGAACTCGCCCTCGCCATGGTAGCCGACGTTCGAGATGGTCCCGCCAGGCTTGACGGCCTTGATACAGTCCTGAAAGGTCTGATCGGTTCCGAGCGCTTCGATGGCGGCGTCGACGCCCTCGCCGTCGGTGTGGTCCATGATCGCCTCGATCGGATCGACTTCCTGGAAGTCGACGACGTGGTCAGCACCGTAGGTTCGGGCAAGCTCTTGGCGCTTGTCGACTGTTTCGACGGCGATGATCTCGCCGGCGCCCTGTAACTCGGCCCCCTTCGTCGCCATCAGCCCAACCGGTCCCTGGGCGAAGACGGCGACAGTTCCACCGACCGGAATGTCGGCGTTTTCGGCCGCGGCGAACCCGGTCGACATCATGTCCGTCGTGTACAGTGCCTCGTGATCGCTGACGTCGTCTGGAATGTGTGCTAGGTTCCCGTCGGCGTCGTTGACGTGGGCGTACTCAGCGAACGTCCCGTCTTTGACGTTCGCGAACTTCCAGCCGCCAAGCGCCCCGTTCGACTGCGAGGAGTGGCCGTCCTGTGCAGCTTTCGAGTTCCAGTCGGGCGTAATCGCGCCGACAGCGACGCGGTCGCCGGGCTCGAAGTCGCTCACGGAGTCGCCGACCTCCTCGACGACGCCGACAACCTCGTGGCCCAGCGTGAGGTTCTCGCGATCGCCGATCGCCCCGTGGACGGTGTGGCAGTCCGAGGTGCAGATCAGCCCCTTCGTGGGCTTGAGGATCGCGTCCGCCGGTCCCGGCTCCGGCGGCTCCTTCTCCGTAATTCCCGTCTCGCCGATCCCATCCATGACAAATGCGTTCATGCTCATTGTGCGCTATCTCGGACACCGCCGACCAGTAAAAAGATTTCAGCGACTAACTCACGCACTAACGCGCTCGAGCACTCGTTCACGAAGCACGAGCAGACACGGCAACACGGTGAGACAGGCGATAAACGCGAAGATGATGCTCAGGCCAGTCACCAGTCCGAACCGCTGCAGCGGTGGCGCAAGTGCCAGCGCGAGGACGCCGAAGCCGGCGGCCGTCGTCGCCGCACTCCCCAGCAACGCTCCGCCAGTGCCGGTGATCGTCGCCGCAAGGGCCTCCTCGAGTGACGCGCGCTCGTCTCGTTCTGCGATAAACCGTTCGCCGACGTGGATGCTGTAGTCGACGCCGAGGCCGATCGCGAGGCTCGTGATCACTGCGGTCTCGCTGTTGAACGGAAGATCTAGTAGCGCCATCGTTCCGAGCAGCCATGCGAGCGCGGCGACGACGGGTGCAAGCGTGATCGCCCCGAGCGAGATCGCGCGGTGGCGCACCCAGTAGAGCACCGTCAGGAAGACCAGGATCACCACCAGTGTGACGGCAAAGGCCTGCACGAGCGTCTCGAGCAGCGCATCCTGGACGACGGCCGTCGTCACGGGCCCACCCGTCGCAATCGCCGTGATGACGCCGCTGTCACTAATCGCAGCTGCCACGTCGCGGGTGTCGTTGGCGACGGTCTGGGCGGCGGCGTCACCTTGCACGTCCACGAGGAGCCGTGCTGACTCGTACCCGCCGTCGTCGCCACGGTAGAGGACGTCTGATGCACGATCCGGATCGACCTCGAACAGCACGTCGTAGAAGCCGGCGACGTCCTCGTTCGGCAGGCCGTCATCGTTCGTATCGCGTTCCTCGAGAGCGGCAGCGACGGTTTCGTTCTCGGCTGCGAGTTCTCGGATCACTGCTGGCGGGCCATCGATGGCTGCTTGCCCGCCTGGCCGAACGATGATCGTTCCGTCGCTGTCGACGTCACGGATCGCGTCGTCCATCGCGACGAGCGCGTCCGGATCCGTGACGTCCCCGCGTATCAGTATCTGTGTCTGACTCCCCTCGCCACGGTCGGCGAAGTTCGCGCCGAGATACGCGGCGTCGTCGCTAATCGTGTAGGTCCCTGTCGCGAGCGGTCCGGGGAGTGATTTGGCCCACTCGGGGGCGTCTTCGGGGAGGAAATCCGCCTGGTTGAACTCCGTGTCGATCCCCGTTGCGCCGTATGCACCGCCGACGGCCAGGAGGAGCGCGACGAACACGATTCCAAGCGGTGCCCGACGAGCCACTGTGACGAACTTCGAGAGCACGCGGTTGACGACGCTGGTGCCCGTCCCGAACGGTGGTTTCGCTCGGTTGCGGTCGAACCGGGTCTCGAGGACGTCGTCGACAGTCACCTTGAGCGCGGGCACCAGGACGGCGAAAGCGACGAACGTCGCGAGGATCCCACCGGCGCTCAAGATCGCGAAGTCCTGAATCGCCGGCAGCGGGCTGACGACGTTCGAGAGGAAGCCGACGCCCGTCGAGACGGTCGCTGCAGCGAGTGCGAGCACGACGCCCGTGAGTCCGAGCGTCATCCCTGCGCGTGCGCCGATGATCGATCCACCGTCGCTCGCAGCCCTCGCTTGCGCCTCGCTCGAGGCCTCGAGTTCGCCGGCTCTGGCCTCCCGATAGCGCATCACGACGTGGAGTGCGTAGTCGATACTCAGCCCGATCAGGAGGAAGGGGACGGCGATCAACAGCTGACTCGAGGGAATCTCGAGCCAGCCCTGAATGCCCGCGAGCCACGCCATCACGACGGCGATGCCGAACAGTCCGATGAGGACGTCGACGACGTCTCGGTACGTGATCGCGAGCACACCGAGGACGAGCACGAGCGCGACGGGCGTGATGATCGCGAAGCTGTCACCGACCGCGCTTGCCGACGCCGCGTCGGTGATCCCCTGCCCGAAGACGAAGGCGTCGTCGAATCGCTGGTCGACGAGGTCGGCGATCTCGACTTGTGCGTCGTAGGCTGCCTGTGGGTCCTCGTCGGGGCCGCTGTCGTCGACCTGGAAGATGAACGTGATCCGCGATTCAGCCTCGGTCGAGCCCGGTTCGTAGTTCGTCGGCAGGAACTCGTAGGCGTCCTCCCCACCCTGCTCGGCGTCAGGGTCGAGCACGTCAGCAAGCAGCGCCTCGACGTCCTCGTCAGAGCGGTCCTCGAGTGCGGCGATCTGTTCCTCGAGGGTCGGCTCGCTCGTGTCCGGCGGCCCCCCGGCAGCGGCCCGATCCTCGAAGACCGCACCCGTCGCGACGATGTTCTCGAGGCCGACGAAGCCCTCGTCCTCGAGTGTGGCGTTCAACTCGTCGTTCTCGCGGATCTCCTGTTGGAGGCGCAACCCCTCGAGTAACGACTCGCGAGTGAGGACGTCACCGCCCTCATCGCGGACGACGAGTTGGGCGACGACCCCGTCGTCGGTGCCGTAGGTCGCATCGATCTCCTCCAAGGCATCGGTCTCTTCGGAGTCAGTCTCGAACTGGCCGATCTCACCGTCCTCGCTGTCGCCGAAGGCGACGCCAGCGGCGACGACGGCGGTCAGCAGTAAGACGAGGACGACGACGAGCCGGCTATGCGAGACGATCGTGTCCGCGTATCGGGCTGCAATGGACCCGCTCATCGGTCACCCCCGTTGGTCTGTTGGACACCTGAGTGGAGAGGAATCCGTCCGACGGGCTGGCCAGACTCTCCCGATGGCGTCCGCGCAACAATATCAGGAAACGAATGCATTGGCAGTCATTCGGACCGGGAGAGTCATAGCAGTTCGGATCGTATCGGGTGTTGTATAATCGATATCCGATTATGAATTCCGACATCGACCGCGAACGCGGTGTGTTGAGTCCCGCAGATCGAGCCTATCTGCTCGGCGAGCGGGAGATGAGCCACGAGCAGTCAAAACGCAACGCCGAGGCACGCATCCGACGGCGGATTCACGCAGCGGTGCTCGATTTCGACCTGCTTTTGCATACGCTCCCGGAGAAGGATCGCAAACAGCTCTTCGTCCAGACAACGACCGACGACGCGTTTTTGGACGGCCTGCGAGCACTGGTTGCCTTTCTCTATCTCGGCACCGAAACGTACGGCGTCGACTTCGAGGATGTACTCGAGCCCGCGATCCGAAGCTCCGAGGAGTACCTCGCGGCGACCGACCGCGAGGCGAACGTCTCAGTCGACGTCACCTTCGGCGTCGAGACGACAGTCGAATCCTCACTCGAGGGCGTTGCCGCGCGACTGGACGCCGACGAACCCGTCACACCCAGAGAGCTGTTCTCGCTCGTCATGCAAGGGACGTACGACGCACGCAGCCACGACCGGATCACGCTGGTCAGGACCGACGACGAGCAGACGCCCGATGGCTTCCTCGAGCGACTGGCGTCGTATCTCGACGGCGAACTCAGATCCGTCAGTGACTCGCGAGCAGTGATTCGCCTCGAGGGGATGGCTGCGGATGCGGACGACCAGTGTTGAGACTGCCGAACAACAGTCAGTAACCGCTCGATCTCGTCTCATGGCCCGTCGCCTCCAGCGACGATCGTTCGCGTACGATCAGTGCGTGAATGATTTTATGAAACGGCCACGGGACGGACAGGGCTGTGAACCGACGCCGGGACGACGAAACACCTAACACCGTGCCCGGTGCTACGTTCGACTATGTCCGACGCCGTCGCGGTCACGGCTGATGCGCTCGACGGTCCGTGGACCGCCGTTTTCGTAGGGGCGACCTAGCCCCACACTCCCCACCCTGTTTCGACGGATGTATTGTCGGCGACCAGCATTCACCGAACAACGACCGGTATCACCAATGGACGAACACCATTCCCACGTCACGACGACGTATCGACGACGCCCATTTCGGGCGGTGAGAGCATGAGCATGGACGACCCCGAAGCGACCGAACCGACGCTCGAGGGCGGCTACGACCCTGACGCCGTCGAAACGCGTTGGCAACAGCGCTGGGTCGACGAGGAGACTTACGCCTACGAGGGCGAGCCGGGCCAAGATCCGAACACGACCTACGCGATCGATACGCCGCCGCCGACGGTCTCGGGCAGCCTGCATATGGGCCACCTTTATGGCTCGACGCTGCAGGACTTCGCCGCTCGCTTCCAGCGGATGGCCAACGGCGACGTCCTCTTTCCGTTTGGCTACGACGACAACGGGATCGCCAGCGAACGCCTGACCGAGAAGGAACTCGACATTCGCCACCAGGACTACGAACGACGCGAGTTCCAGGAGCTTTGCCGGGAGGTCTGTACGGAGTACGAAGCCGAGTTCACCGACAAGATGCAGTCACTCGGCACCTCGATCGACTGGTCGCACACCTACAAGACGATCGAACCACGCGTCCAGCGCATCTCCCAGCTGTCTTTTATCGATCTCTACGAGAAAGACCGCGAGTACCGCAAGAAAGCACCCGCGATCTGGTGTCCCGAATGTGAGACCGCGATCTCGCAGGTCGAGACCGAAGACGACGAGCGCCACGCCCACTTCAACGACATCGCGTTCGAACTCGCAAGCGACGGTACGGACCGCGAGGAGTTCGTCATCTCGACGACGCGACCGGAACTGATTCCGGCGTGTGTCTCCGTCTTCGTCCACCCCGACGACGAGGCCAACGGGGATCTCGTCGGCGAGACTGCTCGCGTCCCGATCTTCGGCCACGAAGTGCCGGTTATCGCAGACGAGCGCGTCGACATGGAGAAAGGCAGCGGGATCGTCATGTGCTGTACCTTCGGTGACCAGAAGGACATCGAGTGGTACCAGGCACACGACCTGCCCCTGCGCGTCGCTATCGACGAGACGGCGACGATGACCGACCTCGCCGGCGACTACGAAGGCCTCTCGACTGAGGAGGCCCGCGAGGCCATCGTCGAGGACTTAGACGACGACGGATACCTTCGTGACCGCCGTGAAATCGTCCACGACGTCGGCGTCCACGAACGCTGTGACACCCCCGTCGAGTACCGCGTCTCCAAACAGTGGTACGTCGAGGTCTTAGATCACAAAGCGGAGTACCTCGAGGCCGGCCAGGAGATGGACTGGTACCCCGAGAAGATGTTTACCCGCTACGAACACTGGATCGAGGGCCTCGAGTGGGACTGGCTGATCTCTCGTCAGCGTGACTCGGGCATCCCGTTCCCGGTCTGGTACTGTCGCGAGTGTGACCACGAGATCCTCGCCGAAAAGGAGGACCTGCCGGTCGATCCCCTCTCTGATGAGCCGCCAGTGGACACCTGTCCGGAGTGTGGCAACGACGAGTTCGTGCCCGAAGAGGACGTCTTCGACACCTGGGCGACCTCCTCGCTGACCCCGCTGATCAACGCCGGCTGGGACTGGGACGCTGATGACGAAGCGTTCACGATGGAGAACCCGGAACTCTATCCGTTTGACCTGCGCCCACAGGGTCACGACATCATCTCCTTCTGGCTGTTCCACACCGTCATCAAGTGCTACGAGCACACCGGTGAGGTCCCCTTCGACGCGACGATGATCAACGGTCACGTGCTCGACGAGAACCGCGAGAAGATGTCGAAATCGCGGGGCAACGTCGTCGAACCCGACGCAGTGCTTTCGGAGTACCCCGTCGACGCAGTCCGTTTCTGGGCAGCCAGCGCCGCCGTCGGCGACGACTTCCCGTATCAGGAGAAAGACCTCACGGCCGGTGAGAAGCTCCTGCGCAAGCTCTGGAACGCCTCGAAACTCGTCGACACGCTCGCTCCTCGCGACCCCGACGAGCCCGAGACGCTCGAGGCGATCGACCGCTGGCTGCTCGCGGAACTCGACGACGCCGTCACCGATCTCACGGCCCATCTCGAGGACTACGAGTTCGCCAAGGCTCGCGACCGGCTGCGGACGTTCTTCTGGAACACCTTCTGTGATGACTACTTAGAGATCGCCAAAACCCGCGAGGACGAGCCGTCGACTCAGTACGCGCTGCGGACGGCACATCGGACCTTCCTCGAGCTGTGGGCCCCGTTCTTGCCCCACGTGACCGAAGAAATCTGGCAGGCGGTGTATGCAGCGGACGCGGCTGCCCTCGAGAGCATCCACACCCGCGAGTGGCCCACCCCGAAGGGGTACGAGGCCGACCTCGAGGCCGGCGAGACCGCGATGGAGGTCATTTCGGCGCTGCGACGCTACAAGAGCGAGAACCAGCTGCCGCTGAACGCCGACCTCGAGTCGGTGTCGGTTTATGGCCCGATCGAGGGCTTCGAGGGCGCCATCCAGCACGTGATGCACGTCCAGGAGCTGTCGGTCCTCGAGGCCGAACCCGAGGTGGCGACCGAGGTCGCCTCGATCGATCTCGATTACTCGACGCTCGGGCCGAAGTTCGGCTCGAAAGTCGGTGAGATCGACGCCGGAATCGACAGCGGTGAGTACGAAATCGACGATGACGCTGGTGTGTTGCGAGTCGCCGGCGAGGAACTCGAGGACGACTTATTCGAGGTCTCCCTCGAGCGCACGTACTCGGGCGACGGTGAGATGATAGAGACCGAGTCGGCAGTCGTCATCCTCCAACACGACTGACCGAACAGTCTCTTTTCTGTCACTTATTTCCACTATCGCGTCGTGTGGACTGTGTCACTGACAGTCGCCCGTTTCGGGTCGTCCAGTGGCAGAGAAAGTCTCGTTCGAACGAGTTTGATTCGTAGAACGTTGGAGAAAAGTTATAATTACTGTGGCGAAATCTCTGCTGTGCTCTGCTGAAGTTGCTTGGAGCCGAGATCGTCGTTTGCCGCCGCGTAAGCCGAGTACAGAGCACTATGAACACCGATACCACTGCTGTCGAACACGCCGACACTGACGCTGGTCTCCCCACGGACACGGTCTTCGAACTGCTACTCGAGGACCGACGTCGGTACACGTTGTACTACCTCTCCCGCAAGATCGGCGCAGTGGCGCTTGACGACGTCGTCGACCGACTCGCTCATCGAGAGGGAGCACCGACACGCGAACGACGCGAAGAGATCCGCCTCGAGTTCCACCACACTCATCTCCCGAAACTGACCGAATCGGGTGTGGTGGCGCACGATCCAGCCGCCGAAACGATCGAGCGCGAGCCGGCGGCTCGTGTGCTCGATTCCTATCTCGAACTCGCGTTCGTCGATGACCTGCGTTAGGTACGTTATAGTAGCCACTGAACGTCAATACACACCGCATCGCACGGCAGCTGTGCGATGCGTGTGTACATCGTTTCAGTTGTTACTATGCGTAGACGTCGCCTCACACTTTTTGACTCGCGTTGCTAGTGCGAGAAAGAGCGCGAGCAGGACGAACGTCACTTCGCCCGCAGCGATGACGCCGAGTGCGTCCGCGCCAAGGAACATCGGTTCGTCGCGCGCGACGGGGATGACGGTGTGATGTGGCTCGCCGACGATCGGGATGAAGTAGTCGACGATCAGGTTACTCGTATACCAGACGGCGGCGACGGCAACGCCCCAGACGGGAAAGTCGGTGATTCGATGGAGCACGAACGCCTGCACGACCATCGCGAGATGGCTCCAGAAGAGAAACTGGAACATCAGCGGATGGAGGTACGAGTACGAGTCATAAAACGCAAGCAGCGTATACGGCGTCCACAGTCCCAGCACGATGTTGCCGAAAAATGCAAGCGACGTCAGCCACGGCTGTTCGTAGCCGAGTTTCCATGCTGCGATCGCCAGTGCAATAAACAGGGTCGCCATCGGACTGTCAGGAACCCACGGCCACATGACGGTCGCCGTGGCGGCGAACTGTCCGGAGTAGTACCAGAAACCAAACGCCGTCCCCACGAGATTAATCGCGACGATGAGCCATGCAAACCGCAATCCGAAGTCTTCGACCGCCTTCGGCAGCAGCGCGAGATATCTCGGCAGTGGGTCCCGTTTGGGCAACCCGGTCGTCGCAGACATCGTTTCATCTGGCGTGACGGTCGACACCCGCAAAACAGTAGCGGTTGTCCCGCCTCGGCGCTCGTTTTCAGCGCCCTGAGTATATCAGCCTCCACACCGTTCGTCGCCGTATGGACGTCCCGACCGGCGATCGATCTCGAGTCACCCTCTCGACCGGTCACGAGATCGAGTTGCCGCTGGCGCTTTCGTGTACCGTTAGCGGCGTGACGGTTCCGGCCAAGCGCCGACGACTCGAGGCGATTCTGCCGGCCCCGCTCACGTCGCTCGCCATCGCACCCGGCGTCGGCTGCGTGACACTCGCCGGAATCCAGTACCATCGAGTCGGTGGACGGGGTGACGAGCGCGAAACGGCAGCCACCGGCCTCGAGCCATACGACGAGTTTGCGGTCATCGTCCCAGCCGTCCGTGGGGGTCGAACGACGATCCCCATCGCACAGCTGGCCGACGGCGAGGTCGGCGGCTACGTTCATTGGCTGCCCGTGACCACCGAGGCGTCAGTCGCACTCGGACGCGAGATCTGGGGGTATCCGAAAGAACGGGTCGCGATCACCGTCACAGACGGGCCACGCGGAATTCACACCGTCGTCGATGGCACTGACGGGGCGCGGGTTCGCCTCGAGGTCCCGCGGCCACGGGCTCGAGTGGGCACAAGCGATCGTGACGTGTCGCTGTGGAGTTACACGATGATGAACGACAAACTGTTGCGATCACGGATGCGGATTCGAGGCGAAATAACCGTTGGAACGCCGCTGGGCACGACATTCGAGAGCAGCCCCCAGTTGCAGGCAGCGCTTGGGATCTGGAACCGACCGCTGGCCCGACTGTACGGTGTGCGAGTACACGCGTGGCTGTTCGATGGCGAGCCGGTCGCCGTGGCCGACGGGACCTAACTGATATCCGATCTGTCACGAGAGGAGGCAAACACAGGGGAGAACGGACACGTGTAAGTACAATCGATCCTAACGGCGCGACATGACCGAAGACACCGATCTCGAGGAACTGCGACGCGGGACTGACCTCATCAAACGAGGGTTTGCTCGGATGCAGAAAGGTGGCGTCATCATGGACGTCGTCAACAAAGAACAGGCCCGTATCGCAGAGGACGCCGGCGCGGTCGCCGTCATGTCACTCGAGGCCGTCCCAGCAGACATCCGCAAGCGTGGTGGCGTTGCCCGGATGGCTGACCCTGCGGACGTCGAAGAGATCGTCGAGGAGGTCTCAATTCCGGTAATGGGGAAATCCCGTATTGGCCACACCAAGGAAGCCCAGATCTTAGAGAGCGTCGGCGTCGACATGATCGACGAGTCGGAAGTCCTCACTCCGGCCGACGACGCCTACCACATCGACAAGCGTGAGTTTACGGCCCCGTTCGTCTGTGGCGCACGTAACCTCGGCGAAGCGCTGCGCCGGATCGGCGAGGGGGCAGCGATGATCCGAACCAAAGGCGAAGCCGGCACCGGCGACGTCAATCAGGCCGTCCACCACCAGCGCACGATCAAAGGCGAGATCCGAAAACTCGAGGGCATGAAACACGAGGAACGCGAGGCCTACGCCCGCGAGATCGAAGCGCCCGCGGAACTGGTCCATGAGACCGCCGAGATGGGGCGTCTGCCGGTCGTCAACTTCGCTGCGGGCGGAATCGCGACGCCTGCCGACGCTGCGCTCATGATGCACCACGAATGCGACGGCATCTTCGTCGGCAGCGGGATCTTCGGTGCGGAGAACCCCGAAGCGATGGGAGAAGCGATCGTCGAAGCGACGAACAACTGGGACGACCCCGACCGCCTCGCCGAGATTTCGAAGAACCTCGGCAAGGGGATGAAAGGCGACGCGAACGCCGACCTCGCCGAAGAAGAGAAACTGCAGGGCCGCGGCGTCTGAGACGCCAGTAACGTCACAAGACAATCTTTTGTCGCCGGCAGCTCCCGTCTGAAGCCGTTTCTCGCGACTGGCGCGATGACTTAGCTGTTTGGGATACTCCCATAAATAGGTGATTTAAATTATAAACTCGATCCCGAAAGAACACCAGTTGATGACCGCCACTGCACTGACTCGGGATGAAATCGACGCCTTTCTCCGCGCACAGGGCACCGGTGTGTTGTCGCTAACCGATGGGGCAGAAACGTATGCCGTTCCCGAGTCATTCGGCTACGAGGGCGGCTCTCTCTACTTTCAACTGGTCTCCGACTCGGATAGCCAGAAACTGTCGTTCATCGAAACGACCAATATCGCGACGCTCACTGCCTTCACCGACGATCCCCCACGAAGCGTGCTCGTTCGTGGTCCGCTCGAGCCCGTCCCCGAGGCGGATCAAGAGCGTGCCTCGAGTGCAATCGCGGCGAACGCGACGATTCCGGCGCTCAACGTCAGTCTCGAGACGGCGACTGACGAGCTCGCCTTCGAGTTCTACCGATTGGTTCCACGGGAGCTGTCGGGGCGGGCGTTTGATCCCGGTCCATGATTACTCCATACTGACACTCGACTCTCCGTTCGCGGATCTCTGAACCACGAGCAACACGACGAGATACGTCACCAGCGCGCCGAACGCGAACGACAACACGCTCGAGGGCGCGACGACTGCGCCAACGGCGATACCGGCCAGTGCGAGGATGACACTCCCTCTCTGTATGAGAGGACGCTCCCAGTAGCGGCGAACGGAGTCGGGATCTCGAGCGGCGGCGAGTTCGAATCCGAGCGTGCCGAGGCCGCCGATACTGGCAGCGACCCACGAGATCCCTGGCTCGACGATCACGAACGCCGTTCCAACAGCGACGAGAACAAGCAGTGCAAGCGCTGCGTCGGTCCGAGCGCCCATCGTCAGTGAGACGGGTTACGATCGGTCAGGATAGAGGCGTGCCCCCTCGCTGACGTGTGTCTGATAGGCTCGACTCTCGATGTCGACGCTATCGAAGGCGTCGATCATCGCGCCGGCGATCGCGTTCTGGTCGCGGTCGTGACAGACTGCGAGCACGCCCGGCCCAGCCCCGCTGACCGTGACACCGGTCGCACCCGCCTCGAGGGCTGCCTCGTGGACTCGATCGTAGCCGTCGATCAGGGCGGTTCGCTGGGGGGTGACGATACTATCGTTCATACCGCGGCCGACGAGGTCGGGATCGTCTCGAGTCATGCCGACGGTGAGCGTCGAAGCGTTGCCGACGGTGGTCACGACATCATCGAGCGATGCTGATCCCGGCACGACGCCGCGTGCATCGCGCGTCGAGACGGTCGTCTCGGGGAGACAGGCGACGACGGAGATCGAGGTGTCGACCTGTGTGACGCCGTCGTCGGTGACGATGGTAAAGCCGCCGAGAATCGAGGGCGCAACGTTGTCGGCGTGGGCCTCGCCGGAAACGATTGCCTCGCCCTTGGCTGCGATCGGAACCAACTCCTCTCGAGAGAGGCCACGGTCGTAGAGGGCGTTCAAGGCGACGGCCGCACCAGCCGCGCTCGCAGCTGAGGAGCCAAGGCCCGACGAGGGGCGGATTCCTTTGTCGATCTTGATATGTGCCGGTGCGTCGAGGGCGTCGGCAACTGCGCCGACGGTGTTCTGGTCTGGATCCTCCGGAATGTACTGGCTACCCGCCCCAGTAACGGTAATCCGAGTTTCCGGTGCGCGCTCGACCCGGATCACGTCGGCGGGCGTCCCAAGGGCAACACCGAAGACGTCGAAACCACTCCCGAGGTTCGCACTCGTCGCTGGTGCCCGCACGGTGAGCATGCCGATTCCTTCCAAGACTGCAGTCAAAAAGGTAGCGGACCACGACGACTCAATGGGCGAGGACGCCGGCTGTGGGACGAGATCTCATCCCATTACACGGCGATCTGGGCCCCACAGCTTTCGCCGACGAGACGCCTTTGATCGTCACTTATCAAAAATACAAAATGAGAAGATCGATCGCCGGCAACCGTCACCGGCGACGATTCGCTAGACCGACTCGACGCGATGGCGACGCATCACTCGTCGGTGTTCCCGAACGTGAACACGTCGTCTTCAGACTCGCTTTCGTCGCTCTCGTCGGCGTCGTCTGCATCGGCGTCTTCAGCATCGCTTTCGTTGCTCTCGTCAGCGTCGTCTGTATCGGCGTCTTCAGCATCGCTTTCGTCATCTTGCACGGATTCGGTACCGACACCAGCATCGATATCTGCCTGGTCGTCGCGTTCACCCGTGTCGTCTTCGACCGGCTCGAGTGGCTGTGCGACCTCCGCAGACGAATCAGCGGCGTCGTCTTCGACTGGCTCGAGTGGCTGTGCGACCTCCGCAGACGAATCAGCGGCGTCGTCTTCGACTGGCTCGAGTGGCTGTGCGACCTCCGCAGACGAATCAGCGGCGTCGTCTTCGACTGGCTCGAGTGGCTGTGCGACCTCTGCAGACGAATCAGCGGCGTCGTCTGCGAGCGGATCCGCATCCTCGAGCGGGTCGGCGGTGTCGTCTGCGGGCGGCGTCGTGTCTCCGAGTGGATCGGCAGCGTCGTCTCCAAACGGATCGTCGTCTCCGAACAGATCGGCAGCGGCGTCAGCGTCAGCGCCGGTCGTCTCGTCTGGTGTCGCTTCGGGTGTCTCTGACGCAGCGTCGCCGTCGATTCCGAGAATCTCCTCGGCACTGATCTCACCGGCTGTGTCGTCGGGTTCACCGGCTTCGGTTGGCGCATCCTGCGTGGTGTCAGATGCAGGCATCGGTTCGGCCTCGACCGACGACTCGGTGTTGGCTGGCCCTGTGTCGAGCGGAAGCCCCTCCGTCTGGCTCTCAGCCGGCTCCTCGAACGCCAGCTCGGTGTCGAACTCCGAGACAGCGAGTGGCGAGTCGTCGCCTGACAGCTCGCCTTCGATCTCGAACTCCGACGGATCGACGTCGGTTTCGAACCGGTCGAGTGCTTCGGACAGCTGTGTGGCTTGTCCGGTGAGAGTCGATGCGGAGGTCGTCACTTCGGTCAGCGCGGCCGTCTGTTCTTCGGCGGCTGCGGCGACGGTTTCGGCCTCCGCAGTCGTCTCCTCGGAAATCGACGCTGCGTCGTCGACCATCGCAACGACCTCCTGTGTCGAGGCGGCCTGTTCTTCGGTCGCTGCAGAGATCTCCTGGACACCGATATTGGTCTCTTCAGCGAGGTCTGCGATCTCTTCTAAGGCGTCGACGACTTCTTCAACCTGCTCCCCTGCATTTTCGATCTGATCGTTGGTCCCTTCGACCTCGGCGGCGGATCGTTCGGTCCGGTTGCGGATCGCTTCGAGCCGGTCCTCGGCTTCGTCGGCTGCTTTTGCGACGTCTTCCGAGAGGGCTTTGACCTCTTTTGCGACGACGGAGAACCCTTCATCGTCGTTTCCACCTGCGGATCGGGAGGCCTCGATGTTGGCGTTCAGTGCCAGCATGTTGGTCTGGCGGGCAATCTCGGAAATCGTTGCGATCAGTTCGTCGATCTGCTGGACCTCTTGCTCGAGGCGACGAATCTCGTCGACAGCACCGCCGGCCTCGGTCTCGATCTCTTCCATCGCGGCGATCGCCTCGTGGGCGGCTTCCTGGCCATCTGCTCCAGTGTTGACCGTCCGTTCGGCGATGTCGGCGACTTCGTTCGAGGAGGCAGCAATCTCTTCGGTTGTCGTCGAGAGGCCGCTCATCTCCTGATCGACCGACTGCAGCGACTGGTTTTGCTGTTCTGCGCCGTCGGAGATCTGCTGGATCGAGCCAGTAACCTGCTGGGACGCCGAGCGGACCTCTTCGCTCGAGGCCGTGACCTGTTCTGAGGACGTCGCAACGTCGGTTGCAAACCGGTTGAGTTCGGCAACGGTTTGCTCGATTTCATCGAGCATCTGGTTGAAGTCCTCCCCGATCTGCGCCATCATCTCGTTGTCGCTGTCGGCGTCGGCGCGAGCCGTAAGATCACCGTCTGCAGCATCGCCCATGACGCTGCAGTACTCGCCGGCTTTCTCTTCCAGGTGGCTGTTGATCTCTTCGATCCGCTCACGTTCCTGTTCGGCTTCTCTGCGGGCCGTTTCAGCCTCCTGAATCTGTTCGCGCAAGGCGACACGCATCGAGTCCAGGCCGTCGTAGAGTCGACCGATATTGTCGATGCGTTTGGTCTCTAAGTCGACGTCGAGATCGCCCTCTTCCATCTTGTTTGTCTTGTGCGTAAGTCGGTCGACCGAGACAGCCATGTTCCGACCGAGCACGGCACCGACCAGCCCAATCATGAGCACGCCGATCAGGGTCGCGATGTAGCCCCAATCGTTGACTGTGTTGACGAAGCCGTAGGCCTGGCTTTCAGGCTCGTGAGTGACGACGACCCAGTCAGTTCCGAGGACGCGTGCAGAGCTAACGACGTATGCATCGTCATCGAAGGCGTAGGCAGTCGTATCGAAACTCAGCGCAGAGCCATCGATCTGATACGTGCCGGCCCCATCGGTTCGTGCCGGCTGCACGATCGTGTCGATGTCGCCGCCGTATGCGAGACCGAGTGTCTCGTGATCATCGCCGTAGCCGACGTTATCGAGCATCACATTGTCATCGCCGTCGAGGACCATCGTCGTGACGTGCTCGTCGTCGGCGAGTTGGTTCGCGTACGCCTCGAGTTCTGCAGTGTAGATGATTGCTCTATCGTCTTCGCCGGGGACGGAGAGGACATAGCTCATGACGGCGACGTTGTCATCGCCCAGTTCGCGTTCGACGGTGTAGGGACTCGAGACCCACGGAACGTCAGCCGTCGCTTCCTCGTAGGCGTCGGCGGGTATGCCTTCGATACTATCGGTCGATTCGCCACGGACGTCACTGTCGGTGCTTGCGAGCACTGTTCCCTCGTCAGTGTCGACGTAGCTAATCGCGGACGTATCCGCATCGAGATGCTCCTGCCAGTTGAGGAACTGTGCTTCGATCGTCTCCGGATCGTCGCTCTCGACGGCATCAGACCAGGCGATCACCCCGACTGTATGCTCGTTCTGTTCGTTCCACATCTGGAGGTTCTGCGCTTCCTGACTGGCGATCGAGGTCTGGTCGCTCTCGACACGCTCTTCGACCTCTCCAGTGATGCCAGCGGTTGCGACGAACCCGACCAATCCAACTCCCAAACCGAGTATCAGCAGTACGATTCCAAACTTGACCGCATATCTGCGACGGATCGCTGATGGAACCAATCGTCGAAGGACGTCCATAGATATAGTACGGATCTGAGTGTCCCTACATAAATTGTAATCCACAGTTATCGGGGCTGATAACTGGATGGTGTGAGGCGTTCCCTGCCACGGCATTTTCGTTATCGTGTCCTACCCGATTTATTGTTCAGAACCATCCATTCGTGGGGAGCGGCGACCCGTATCACTCCTATCTAAACGACATCAGGCTGATACTATTCCAGATGTTCCGAGTATATTTCCTCCAGTAGAAATAGTTTTGTAGCTGATACTATGTGCCTGTTCGTGCATCCCATCAGCTCGCAACCTCTATACTGCCGCTCAGTTCGCCTCTTCGGACGCACATGTGCATGCCCGGAAAAGGAATATTGTTTTTGATGTTTACCCAAAAACACTAAGGAAGATGATTATACATAACAGTTACCATGACTGATATCGGACGACGGGAGGCGACGTCACGCGACAGTTCAAGAAACGAGAGCCAACAGCAGACACTGAACCGGCGACGCCTGCTCAAAACCTCGAGTGGTGTCGTGGCAGGCGCATCGATTGCTGGCTGTCTCGACTCGTATGAAACGTTCGCTGGACCCAGCGACGGCGAGGAGCCGGTGACGATCGGAGTACTGGCTCCGAACCCGGACAGCGACTATACTGGGCAGTCGATCGTCCGAGGTGCAGCGGTTGCCGTCACAGAGCTCAACGGCAACGGTGGCATCAACGGGCGAGACGTCGAGTTAGTCGTCGGTGACACGAACGGGAGCCCACTCGAGGCCCGCCGCCAGTACCAGCGACTCGTTCTTCAGGAGGGAGCCGATGTGACGGTTGGTGTCTTCAGGAGCGAGGCGCTGATGGGCATTATTGACGACGTTGCCGAACAGGAGACGATCCATCTCACCGCCGGTGCGGCGACGACGGAAGTGAGTCGACTGGTCAACGAGGCGTACGACCAGTACAAATATCATTTCCGCGTTGGCCCAATAAACGACTACGACCTCGGACGGACCCAGATCGATTTCATGGATGATATGGCAGCCGAAATCGGGTGGGAGTCCGTTGCGCTTCTCGCAGAGGACTACGCTTGGACTGAAGAGCTCTGGGACATCGCTCAGGAGCAGCTTACGGCGTCAGACGTCCATGTCGTCATGGATGAGCGGTATCCGCCCGCGACCGACGATTTCTCCGAGCTGTACGACCAGGTAGAGGCGGTCGATGCTGACGTGGCGTTCATTACGGCTGCACACACCGGTACCGACGCGCTGGTCGACTGGGCACTCCCCCAACGCCAGTTCGCGTTCGGTGGCATCCACGTCCCAATGCAGTTGCCAGCATACTACGATCAGCTTCGTCATCCAGAAACCGACAGCTCGCTCGCCGAATACGGTGTCTGTTACACCAGCGCAACGGCCCAGAGCACGGTCACTCCGAAGACACAAGAGTTCATCCAACAGTATCAGAACACGTTCGATGGCTCGAACCCGGTCTACACCGGGTATCACACCTACGACGGAATCATGCTCTTTGCTGAGAAGGCAGCTGAAACCGGAACCGTCGACGCCGACGATCTGATTCCGGCACTCGAGGACGCGACGTTTACGGGCACAGCCGGTACACTCGAGTTCTACGGGCCGGAGCATCAGGCCGAGGGCAGAGAGTACGGCCACACTCACGACGTCGTGTACGGCGAGGACAATCTCCAGCCGCTGTTTTTCCAGTGGCAAGAAGACGAAGACGGCGAGGGGGTCCAGAACGTTATCTGGCCGAAAAGTGAAGTCGGTGATGCGGACGGCTACGTCGAGCCGGACTGGCTCTGAGCGGCCCAACTGATCCCGTTAGCGAGACTGAGTACACCCTATTCAATCGGTTCAATCTACGTTCGTGTTGACGGCATCCGTTTCGTGTCGACAACCGAAAACAACCATAGCACAGGTGCACTCAACCCACGAAACGAGCCATCGGGGCCGCTACTGATCCTCGAGTTCCTCGTCGCTCACGCCGACTGCCTTCGAAACGTCGGGGTCGTCGGGTCCGTCCTGCCCGCCGATGACGAGGTCGCCATCTTCAGTTTCGACATAGACGTCGTCGGCGAACCCGCCCTCGGCGTGGGGATGGGTGGGATCATCGAGTCGCTCCGGCGTCGACGGTGCCTCGGGAAGTCCTGCCGGCGGTGTGAACTGGCCGAGCGGATCGTCGATCGTGATCCCCCACGTCTCGAAGAACTCTTCGTACCGCTCGTAGTGGTCCTCGAGTTCGTCGGCAGGGAACTCCATCATCTCGGTCCAGCCGTGGTTGTAGAAATCGAAGTTCGCCTGAATATGCGTGATCTCACGGGCCTCGGCTTCGGAGTAGCCGTCCTGCAGCGCCCGCAGATAGGTGTCGATCGTTGCGTCGAAGAGCCCATCGAGATGGTCCTTGCGCTCGTCTCTGTGGTCCGGGTCGGCCTTCTCGAGGAACACTTTGGTGTGGAGTCGGACGAGTCCGGCTGTCGCAACCGACCGGACAACTGGTGTCTCGAGGGCCTTGCGCGAGGCAAAGTGGCGGGCGTTCTGGCGGAGTTTCATGACGACGTCTATGAACAGGGGCCTAAAGAACGGTTCGGCAAACAGCGCAGGTATGGCCCGAAACCCGCGACCGCTGTCGGAAACACTGGGGTGGCAGACGGCAAGAAAAGTTTACAATCTCAAAAAACAACCCCGAAGATATTCTGTCTGAGCAAATCTCTGGCAGCCATTTCCGAAATCAGTGTGCGACTGTGAGGGGGGTGTCGTTTCGGGTGGCAAAATAGACGAGATAGCAACCCACTTTAACCCGCATTACGAACGATTACAGTATGACCCAGTACGTGATCATCGGTGACGGGATCTCGGGCAGTTCAGCCGCCGAGACCCTCCGGGAGAAGGACCCGGAAGCGCAGATTACCGTCATCACCGATGAGGGGGAGCCACTGTATAACCGGATTCTGATCAAAGAACACGCCAAGGGGAAACTCCCCGAAGCGCCGATCTCGATCCACGACGAAGGGTGGTACGAGGAACGCGACATCGAACTCTCGCTCAACACCCACGTCACGAGCGTCGACACCGACGCAAAGGTCGTCCACACTTACGACAGCGGCGACCTCGAGTACGACAAACTGCTCGTCGCGACGGGCGGAACGCCGACCCAGCTGCCGGTTGATAACAGCGACGCCGACGGTATCCACCACTTCTGGACGTTCGAGGATGCTCGTGGCATCCGCGAGCACGCCGAACAGTCGGATACGGGTGTCATCGTCGGTGCCGGCCTGCTCGGTATCGACTTCGCGGCCGTCTGTGGCGCACAGGGAATCGACGCCAAATACCTGATGCGCGGCGACCGCTGGTGGCGCTATGCGCTCTCGGCCGACGGTGCCGAGATCATGCACGAGGGGATGCGTGACGTCGGCGTCGAACCCGTCTTCGACAGCGGTGTCGACCACTTCGAGACCGACGACGACGGCCACGTCACGGCTGCCGTCGATCCGAACGGTGACCGTTACGGGTGTGACTTCGCCGGCGTCGCGATCGGCCTCTCGTTTAACACCGAGTTCCTCCGTGGGGCTGGCCTCGAGGAGGAGAACGGACTCATCGTCGACGAGTACATGCAGACGAACGTCGACGACGTCTACGCTGCCGGTGACATCACGCGCTTCCACGATGTCCTGCTCGGCGAACAGGCCCAGAACGGCTCGTGGGGTTCGGCAAAAGAGCAGGGCCGCATCGCCGCCGTCAACATGGCCGCAGACAACGAAGCAGAGCAGTTCGAGTGGGTGTCGTCGTACTCGATCACCCACTTCGACTTCCCGTTCCTGTCGTTCGGTCACCCGACGCTTGGCGATGACCACGCCGAGCGCAAGTACAGCGACACCGAGTGGCGCCGCATCGCGTTCAAAGACGGCAAGATCGTCGGTGGCGTCCTCATCGGCGATCTCTCGCCACAGACTGCGTTCAAACAGCTGATGCGCGAACAGCGAGTCGTCGCCGACCAGAAAGAAGTTCTCCTCGAGCCGTCCGTCGACCTCGACGAACTCGCGCCGACACAGGAGCAGTAACAGTCGCAACCTACACGGTTTTTTACGCCAAAGGGCCACCTCGAGTCGAATCGCCAGTGGCCCACGCACCACTCGCCGGGGCCTCGGGGCCGCGAGGCGGTCGCAGTGGCTTTCGCTGTCGCTTGAGTGCGGCCAGCGGGCGAACGGCTGGGATGGGACGAACAGCCGACAGCCCCACCCGCCGGGATCACGGAGATATCACGTTCGACGACCGTTCGAGAGTGATCTCGGTCGATCACTCCTGTTTTTCCGGAGACAAAATTGTTAAGTAGAATACAGTCATTTGGTACCAATGCACATGGCAACCAGTGAACTCCGAGGGTCGTCGCTCAAACTCACGCGAATCGAATCCGTTAGCGCGGACGAGACCGTCCACCACGTCGATCAACTCGAATCGGAGGCACTGGACACGTTTTATGAAGCAGTTGGGGGAAACCGGCCGATCACGGCTGCAGAGATCGGACTCGATGCCGGCGATGTAATCGTTGGTCCCGAGTACTACAGAGTCGATCTGGTGTAGCAACGCGCCAACCGAGTGCGAGTCCAGTCGGCTGTCGGAAGTATCGAAGCCGTTTTCCCCAGTGCGGGCCTTCGGTAACGTATGAACGGCGGCAGCGACATGACCCTCGCGTTTGAACTCGAGGCGCTGAAAGAACTCGCCTCCCCCGAGACCGTCTTCGAAGACGCCAGAGGCTGGACCGAGTACATCGGCGTCGTCTCCGAAAAACCGACCTACGTCGTGACGAACTTCACACGGAAAAACCGCATCCGGCAGGACTTCTTCTCCGGTCCGCGCGGGAAAGCCGAAAGCCTCGAGGGCGTCAAAGGCCAGTTCGACACCGACCGATACGTCTTCGTTGGCTCGAGCGACGACGACAAACAGTTGGCCGACGACGTCGACTGGGAGTATCTCGCCGTCGAAGACGCTGCCGAGGCTGCAGACTGGATCCTCGCAACCAACGTCGAAAGCGAGGACGACGACCCAGAACCGGTCCGAGACGACTGGCCCTGAGTACACGCCGAGTGCTGGCTGTTCGACCGAGCACACACCACCGACACGTTCGTTTTCTCGAGCAACGAATAGCCACCGAGTGGTGCGTACAGACAGCGATCATCACACCGCCCGACAATGAGCTCACCAACCGACCTGCCGATCGACGATGGTGTCGTCGATGCGATCAGCGCACTCAGCAACCGCACGCGACTCGAAATCCTGCTCGCGCTCGTTGAGGCGGAACGAGAACAGCAACAGCAGTGGCTGACGATGTCGTTTACGGAGCTGTACGACGCCGTCGACATCGAGAGTACGTCACAGTTTTCCTACCATCTTGAGCAACTGTGTGGCTGGTTCATCGCCGAAACACCGGAAGGGTATCGGTTGACCTACGGTGGCGACAAAATCGTGCGGACGATCCGTTCCGGACTTTACGAAAGCACCCACGTGTTCGACGATGTCGCCGTCGGCGGATGCTGCGTGTTTTGCGGTGGCAACTCGCTCGTTGCAACGGTCGACGGAGAGCGGTTCGTCGTTCGGTGTCGCGACTGCGAGACGCCGCTGCTGGTTGATCTCTTACCCCGAAGTCAGACACGCAACCGGTCTCCAGCGGCCGTCGTCGACAGCGTCGGGTACCGCATCTGGAGTACGCACACGCTGGTTCACGGGGGCGTCTGTCCCGAGTGTTATGGGGCGGTCGACACCGCCGTCGACGAACATGACCACGACGATTTCACGGCGTATACGCTCGCACATACGTGTCGCGAGTGTCAGTTTCTGATCCACATGCCCCTCGAGGTAACGGCAGCGTTTCACCCTGCGGCGGTAGGATTTTTCTGGGACCATGGAATCTCGGTACTCGATACCCCGCTCTGGGAGTTTTTCGAGTTCATCGTTACGGAGACGATGACGACCGACGTTGCGAGCACCGATCCGCTCGAGGCGACGGTCGAAATTACGTTCGACGACGAAACGCTTCGGCTCGCGATCGACGACTCGTTTCAGGTTACCCCCATTCCGACTGACGGTCGCTGACCGCCGAGACGCCGCCGAGTCGTGTCTTTGTCCCGGCTCAAATAACTTTGAGTAGTCTCGCTGCCAATATGTAAAATAAACGATAATATTTATCATATCCCCCGCTTATGTGTTCTTCATGCACTCCATCTTCTCGTCAACTGTGACTGCATCTCGGAGGGTCGAGCATGCCCGCGATTGAACTCGAGGGGCTGACGAAGCGCTTCGGCGACGTCGTCGCCGTCAACGATCTCGATCTGACTGTCAAAGAGGGCGAAATCTTCGGCTTTCTGGGCCCGAATGGGGCTGGGAAGTCGACGACGATCGACATGCTCCTCGATTTCATCCGCCCGACCGAGGGCACTGTGACCGTCCTCGGCCACGATGCCCAGACCGAGGGCGAAACGGTCCGGAGCCGAACCGGCGTGCTCCCCGACGCCTACCACGTCTATGACCGTCTGACCGGTCGCCAGCACGTCGAGTTCGCTATCGAAATGAAAGGCGTCGACGACGATCCCGACGCGTTGCTCGAGCGGGTCCGGATCGCCGACGCCGCCGACCGGAAGGCGGGCGGCTACTCGAAGGGGATGCGCCAGCGACTGGTGCTCGCCATGGCGCTGGTCGGCGACCCCGATCTGCTCGTCTTGGACGAACCCTCGACTGGACTCGATCCGAACGGTGCTCGCGAGATGCGCGAGATCATCCGCCAGGAGAACGAGCGCGGAACGACCGTCTTCTTCTCGAGTCACATCATGGAGCAGGTCGAAGCGGTCTGTGACCGCGTCGCGATCATCGATGGCGGCCATCTCGTCGCCGTCGATACGATCGACGGCCTTCGGGACGCGACGGAGATCGGCGAAACGCTGTACGTCTACGTTTCGACGCTCGACGAGGGGGTCCTCGAGGACGTGCGTGGTCTTGAGGGCGTGGGGAGCGCGGCGATCGACGACGGTCGCCTGCGGGTGACTGTCGATGGCGTCTCGAAGTTCGCCGTCTTACACGCCATCGACGAGGTGGCTGGGGTGCAGGACTTCTCGGTCGTCGAATCGTCGCTCGAGGACCTGTTCGTCCGTTACACGAACGAGGGTCGGGGGGTCGAAGCATGACCTGGCTCGTCGTCGCCAAGAAGGACTTCCGGGATGCCGTCCAGTCGCGGGCGCTGTGGGCGCTTGTCGCCGTCTTCGTCGTCGTCTCGATCGTGTCGACGTACGCCTACGTCGAGGTCCCTGAGCTGTTCGGCTCGCCTGGTGGGGCGACCTTCGGCGGGTTGATTTTCTTCACGATCGGGCTCGTCGGACTGTTCGTCCCGTTGGCGGCGATCGTCGTCTGTTATAAGTCGCTTGCAGGCGAGCGCGAGCTGGGGAGCATCAAACTGCTGCTCTCTTTGCCGACGACGCGTGGACAGGTCTTCGCTGGAAAAGTCGTCGGCCGGGCAGCAGTCCTCGCGTTCGGGCTCGGTGTCGGGCTCCTCGTTGGCCTCGGGTTCGGTGCCGCGTTACTTGGCGAGGTCGACATCGCCGCAATGGGAGTGTTCGTGCTCGCGACGGTTGGGTTCACGACTGTCTACGCGTCGATCGTCGTCGGCATCTCGGCGACGACCGGGTCGACGTCGCGCGCGACGACGCTGGCGCTTGGCTTCTTCGTCGTCTTCGAACTGCTGTGGGACGTAATCCCGATGGGACTTCTCTACGTCGTTGAGGGGTTCTCGCTTCCGGCAGCGATTCCAGACTGGGTATACCCCGTAATGCAGGTCTCGCCCTCGTCGGCGTACTTCTCGACCATCGTCGCACTGTTGCCCGACGTCGCACAGCGTGTCAATGCGGAGCCGGCACAGGCTGGCGTCGACGTGACGGCCACCGAGGCCGAGCCGTTCTATACGTCACCCGAGATCGGGATCGTCGTTCTCGCGGGCTGGTTGGTCGTCTCGATCGTCGTCGGCTACGTCCTGTTCGATAAGTCGGACTTCTAACGGACGGCGCCAGATCGCTCGGTGAGCCACTAAACCACGTCATCTCCTGTGCGAACGGTACCAGCATCGGTTCCGGCAGCTTGCTGACTCAGTTCTCGTCCGTTTGCCCAGAGCAGATCGAACAGTTGGGACTGCGTTCTATACAGCGTCTCGCTCGTAACGGAGATGCCAACGTAGCCATCGGCGTTGCTGGCAGCGAACGCGACGAGGACGTGTGCAGTATCGTAGAGATAGATCCGGCCTTCGATATTCTCGACCCATCGAACGTCCATAATCTCGGTTGCTCGATCGTAAACCGCGGGTGAGACGGTTCCGTCGTCGGCAACGATTGCCTGAATGGGTATCCCCTCGTCTGCCTTGCTGGCCAGTCGCTCGGCGTGATGATTGAGAATCCGCTCGAAACTGACTGGCGTCGTGATCATCCGAATCTCCGACGTGGTCGCAGCCGTGAGTTCGGACAGCTTCTCGAGGATCCGATGACGATCGGAGTACGTCCAGCAGATTTCAGACCGTTCCTCGGGTGTGGTCTGGTCTTCGATCGCGTCTATGAGGTGGTCACCGAGCCGTTGCATTCGAGCGATTTCCTGGTTGTACTGGCGCTCTTTGAACTCACAGAACCGGTTGATGGCGATTTCAGGCTTGATCGGGCCGTACTTCTTGGGGCGGCCGGGCTGGACATCGACGAATCCTTTCTCCTCGAGACTGTCGAGTGTATCGTACGCTCGCGGCTGTGGCACGCCGGCACCGTCGGCGACTTCCTGTGCAGTCGACGTCCCTCGTTGGAGGAGACAGACGTAGGCGTTTGCTTCGTACTGACAGAGTCCGAGTTCCTTCAGATACATCGACGTCTGGTGCTCCATATTGGTGCTAGATAACACACTTCATGAAGGAGTTTTTCGATTATTCCACATACGTAACTGTTGTATAATCCGTGGATACCGCCTGGGTCCCGAGACCGCAGCGTGGGTCGCTTAAATGCTACCGACTACCACACTCGAGTTGTAAATAATCTCCATTACGAAATCCGTGGACACATCGACATATCTGCTCGGACAGACAACAAACGTCCACTGTCTGAGCATGTGACACCATGAGCAAATATCAAGAATCAACAACCGCCGACCATCCGCTCGACCCACTCACTGCGTCGGAGATCGAAACCGCCGCTGAAATCGTCGCGGTCGAAACCGATCTCGACAGTGTACAGTACCATAACATCACGCTCGACGAACCGCCGAAAGCGGCCGTCAAGTCGTTCGAACCCGGCGACTCGTTCGACCGAGCGGCGACAGTCGTCGCCAGAGCAGACGGCGAGACGTACGAAGGGACCGTTTCGATCACCGATGGGACACTTCTCGAGTGGGAACACTTGCCGGACGCCCAGCCTGCGGTGATGCCGGAGGAGATCGAGGAGGCTCGAGAAGTCGTCAAAAACGATCCGGAATGGCGTGAGGCCGCAGCTAAACGCGGTGTTGAGAACTTCGATCTCGTTATGATCGACCCCTGGTCGGCAAGCGGGTTCGAACCCGAAGCTCACGAGGGGAAACGACTCTGCCGAGCGATCTCGTGGATTCGAACGAGCGAGAACGACAACGGTCGTGCACGGCCGATCGAAGGGCTGTTTGCGTTCGTCGATCTCGACGAAATGACAGTCGTCGAGATCGAGGACAACGGGGTTCCCGATCCGGACAGCCCACTCCCCCCTGAAGACGCAGACTACCGCGCCGACAGAGTCGAAACGAGAGACGACTTCGAACATCTCGATGTCGTTCAGCCGGATGGCCCCAGCTGGGACGTCGACGGAAACACCGTCGAATGGCTCGACTGGGAGCTACAGGTCGGCTGGACCGCCCGTGAGGGACTCGTCTTTCACGACGTGAAATTCGACGACGGTGATGAGTCTCGTCGGGTCCTCCACCGTGCATCCGCCTGTGAAATGGCCGTCCCGTACGGCGATCCGGATCCGAACCACTCCTGGAAGAACGCGTTCGACATCGGTGAGTATCACGTCGGCCGCATGGCCAACGAACTCACCGAAGGCTGTGACTGTCTCGGCGTGATGAAGTACTTCGATGTCGAGATGAACACCATCGACGGCGAGGCAGAAACCTTAGAGAGTGCGATCTGTATGCACGAGGAGGACGACGGTGTCCTCTGGAAACACACCGAAGAGCGCAAACCTCACACCGAGGTTCGACGCCGCCGCCGACTCGTGATCTCCTTTATTGCGACGGTGTACAACTACGACTACGGCTTCTACTGGTATTTCTACCCGGACGGCAGCATCGAGGCCGAGGTTCGCCTGACCGGCGTCGACTCGAACGGGGTCGTGCCCGCCGACGAGACTGCCGAAGATACCTACGGCCAGTACGCGATCGTCGCACCACAGGTCAAAGCCCCGATTCATCAGCACTTCTTCAACTTCCGGCTCGATTTCGACATCGACGACAGCCCAATGCGGGCGTACGAGGTCCACAACGAGCCGACAGGCAGCGAACGGAACCGAAAGAACGGGTTCCGGGCCAAAGAGACGTTACTGGAGCGAGAGAACGAGGCCAGACAGGATATTGATCCGCTTCGCGGTCGGTACTGGCGGATCGCCAGCAGCGAGACTGAAAACGCCTACGGACGCAGCTGTGGCTACAAGCTCGAGCCCCACACCAACGTCTCGGCGCCGATGAAGCCGACCTCGAGCTACATGGAACGGTCTGGATTCATCCAGAACCACTTCTGGGTAACTCCACACGACGACGACGAACTGTTCGCTGCAGGCGATTATCCGAATCTGAACGATGACACGACCGGCCTGCCCGAGTGGACGGAACAAGACCGGTCGCTCGTCGACGAGGACCTCGTCGTCTGGTACACACAGGGGGTCAATCACGTACCTCGAGCGGAGGACTGGCCCGTCCTGCCGGTCGAAATCGCGAGCTTCCATCTCAAACCCGAGGGCTTTCTCGACAGCAACCCCTCGATTTCCTTGCCCCCCGAGCCGTGTCACACTGAGTACGACCTCACCAGTCCCGGCGACGACTGACGACGACACGGGCTGGCGGCCGCTGGTTTCGGCCGGCTGATACGTTTCGCTATGCTGCCTTTTTCGCCGGAAAACGCCCTAACGGACCCCGTCTCAACGGATCAGTTCGACAGGGCAATGAAGCCCGTCTCGAGTCCCGCCGGGCCGAAATGGTTGGGCAGTCACGCGACCGTTGATGGAAATCCTGCATGCAGTGGCCACACCGAGTCGTCGCCCTTATGCCCGGTCCAGCCTAACGGTAGCCAATGGCAGAGCCCCGCGTCCCGGGTTCCGGCGGTGATCGGACACTCGAACTTCCCTGTGGGACGACGATCGACCCACACGAGATCGACCTCGGAATGCGCGAGTATACATGCGGCTGTGGCGACTCCCATGCCGTCGTCACCGACGTTCATCCGCCGTCCCGATTTTTCCCTGAATCGCTCGTGACGATTCTTCAGGAAACGATCGAAACCGATGACGACTTCGGCGAGTTCGGCACGCCCCATCTGATGGGCGTCGTCTTAGAGGAGTTCCCCGAAAAAGTAGTGACCTATGACGGCAGCAACGACGGTGGTGTTGGGTACGCAATGGTGTGGGTGACCGACTTTGACAGTCGGCGACTTCATCAAATCATTGTCGAACTCGTCGTCGAACTCATGGACCACGCGATCAGCCACGCCGAGGACGACGACGCCGTCACCGACTTCGAATCACAGATGCTCGAGTTCGATGTCAGTGAGTTCGTCGACCAGTACCGCCGTCAGCGTAATTTCGAAAGCGAACACGACCGCGCGCTGTAGGCTCTCGTTCACTGCTCGAGTTCGACATCGCGAAACTCAAATCGTGCACCACCGGTGTCGCTCTCGGTAACCGTCACTGTCCAGCCGTGATTCTCGGCGATTCGCTCGACGATCGCGAGTCCAAGACCCGTGCCGCCAGCCGCCATCGAGTATCCAGTCTCGAACACCGCATCGCGTTGCTCGGCCGGGATTCCCCTCCCATCGTCTTCAACGTAAAATCCAGTCTCTCCCGAGAGATCGCCGACAGTGAGTGTCACACTCGCGGCAGCAGGCCGTCCATCGCGGGGCGTCGACTCGCGTTCGACGTTGTCCTGACGAGTGTGCGAGCCGGGGGTTGGCGAGCCTTGTCCGACGCTGTCGTCGGCTGTAGGCCGGCTGCCCGTTGAGCTGTGCTCGACAGTATTTCGTATCAGATTCTCCAGTAAGCGTCTGAGTCTGGCTCTGTCGCCATGAACGACGGCATCAGTCGTCGTGGTCAGTGTCACCTCAGCGGTTTCGACGTGTTGCCAGCACGTTCGAGTGACTGTCTCGAGGTCGATCGGCTCGGTCTCGACCACCGGTCTTTCTTCACGGGCAACCGTCAGGAGATTCTCGATCAGGGTCTGCATCCGTTCGTGAGCGGTGGCCACCGCCTCGAGGTGGTCGTTGTCGGCCTGTTCTCGAGCCAACTCGAGGTTTCCGTGTGCCACGTTCAACGGATTCCGGAGGTCGTGAGAGACGATACTGGCGAACGACTCGAGGCGTTCGTTCTGTCGTTTCAGTTTCCGTTCGCGTTTCTTCCGGTCGGAGATGTCTCGGAGGACGCCGACGGTCCCCTGAAACTGCCCATCCTCGGTCATCGGCAGTAAGGAAATGTGGTTTTCGTTCGAAATTCGCTCACCGTCTTTCGTGTGGACATCCAGTTCGAACGACGCCTTCTCACGGTCATCGCCGGCTAACAGTCGTTGAATCGCCGCCTCTCCCTTCGCGATGTCCGTATCGTCGAGGACGAGCGAGACATGTTCGCCGATCAGTTCCGCAGGCCGATATTTCGACGTGGTCAGGGCCGAATCGGTTGGCGGGATGATGTTCGTAAACATGCCGTCGGCGTCTAGTACGTACACCTCGTCGGGGATCGCCTTGAGAATCGTCTCGTAGCGCTCGAGTTCGCGCTCGCGCGCTTTTCGGTCGGTGATGTCGCGGACAGTACAGATGAGTTCGTCGTGTTCGGTTCGCGAGAGCGTGTGATCGACGACGATTCGGCTTCCGTCCGCCCGGACGCAGGCGGATTCGCCGCGCCAGCCCCCCGTTTCCATCACCGTCGGGAGCAGTTCCTCGGTAGCGTACACGGCCTCCTCGTCTTCATAGAGGATCTCCCAGTGCTCCCCGATCATCTCTGTGGAGTCGTACCCAAAACAGTCGGCGTACGACTGATTGACATAGCTGAACCGCCCCGCCGAGTCGAGGAGACTGATTCCTTCCTGGGCAGTCTCAATCGCCTGCAGCTGGCGTTTTCGCTGTCGACGAGTGCGCGTGGTCTCGACGGCGTTGATGATCCGGGTTGCCAGACTCGGGTCCTGGCTGGCGTCCTCGACTGTCCGTACGTAATCCGTGACCCCTGCAGAAATGGCGTCGCTGGCCAGTGCTTCGGACCCATCGGTGGGACACAGAATAAACGGCAGTGTCGGATCTCGCTCGCGGACTCGTTTGAGAAACGCCAGTCCGTCGACGCCCGACAGCTCGTCTCTCGAGACGATACAGTCGATCGAGTCCTCCTCGAGACACTCGAGGCCCGCAGCCGCACTCGTGGCCGTGCTCGTCTCGAACCGGTCGTGTTCGCACTCGAGGCGCTCGGCAGTCCGGGCTGCGACCTCCGGCTTCGCATCCACATATAAAATCCGGATGCAGTTCGACTGGGCGTTCTCGCAGGATGGGGTGCCCGATACTGTCATGCACATGTCTCTCGCCAGTATAGGGATATAAATTGGGTCGGGTGTCACCCACGACGGCGGTCGTTCGTCCCACGCTGTGTCGGTTCACTAGCAATGGAATCATCGCGTGCACGCCGCGTGAGGGCGACAGCAAGCTACGTTGGTGGGGTGATAGATACCGCAGTTCGAATTTCGAAAAGCCATTTCGAGATTCGTACTGTATCGTGGGGCTTATTACGATGTGCGAACTTCGGACGAACAAGCAAATGAGCACGGACCAGCAGAGCGAGGGCGAGGCAGGGGACGGACGCACGATCCTGTTGATCGGCAGTGGACCGATCCAGATCGGGCAGGCAGCCGAGTTCGACTACTCCGGTGCGCAGGCCTGTCGGGCGCTTCAGGAGGAGGGCGCTCGCGTCGTCCTCGTCAACTCGAACCCCGCGACGATCATGACCGATCCGGAGATGGCCGACGAGGTCTACATCGAGCCGATCACGACCGATGCCATCGCCGAGATTATTCGCAAAGAGCAGCCAGACGGCGTCATCGCCGGCCTCGGTGGCCAGACCGGACTGAACGTCACCGCCGAACTCGCTGAGGAGGGCGTCTTGGAGGAGTACGACGTCGATATCATGGGCACGCCGCTGGACACGATCTACGCGACCGAAGACCGCGATCTGTTCCGCCAGCGCATGGAGAAGATCGGCCAGCCAGTGCCCCGGTCGACGACCATCTCGCTCGACGAGGGCGAATCGGTGTCGGAACTGACCGAGGACGACCTCACCGAACGCGTCGAGGACGCTGTCGACGAAGTCGGCGGCCTCCCAGTCATCGCTCGCACGACCTACACGCTCGGCGGGTCGGGATCGGGCGTCGTCCACGAGATGGACGAACTCCTCCGCCGCGTCCGCAAGGGACTGCGCCTCTCGCGTAACAGCGAAGTGCTCATCACCGAGTCGATCGCCGGCTGGGTCGAGTACGAGTACGAGGTCATGCGCGACGCCGACGACTCCTGTATCATCATCTGTAACATGGAGAACATCGACCCGATGGGGATCCACACCGGGGAGTCGACGGTCGTCACCCCTTCCCAGCTCGTCCCCGACGAGGGCCACCAGGAGATGCGTACGGCGGCGCTCGACGTTATTCGCGAACTCGGTATTCAGGGCGGCTGTAACATTCAGTTCGCCTGGCGCGACGACGGCACTCCTGGAGGAGAGTACAGGGTCGTCGAGGTCAACCCCCGCGTCTCTCGTTCCTCGGCACTCGCTTCGAAGGCGACCGGATACCCGATCGCCCGTGTGACCGCAAAGGTCGCTCTCGGCAAGCGCCTTCACGAGATCGAAAACGAGATCACCGGCGAGACGACCGCTGCGTTCGAGCCAGCGATCGACTATGTGGTTACCAAGGTCCCACGATGGCCCAAAGACAAGTTCGACGACGTCGACTTCGAGTTGACCACGGCCATGAAGTCGACCGGCGAGGCGATGGCAATCGGCCGCACCTTCGAGGAATCCCTGCTCAAAGCCCTTCGCTCCTCGGAGTACGAACCCGACGTCGACTGGGATGAGGTCAGCGACGACGAACTCGAGGAGCACTATCTCGAGCGTCCCTCGCCCGACCGTCCCTATGCCATGTTCGAGGCCTTCGAACGCGGCTACACGGCCGATGAGGTCGTCGACCTGACGGGTATCTTCGAGTGGTACACCGAACGCTACAAGAACATCGCCGACTCGACGCGTGCCGCCCAGGAGGGTGACTTCACCGAAGCCGCGATCGCCGGCCACACCAACGCCACCATCGCTGCCGCTGCGGGCACCGACGTCGACACCGTCGAGCAGGACGTCCCCGGCCGCACCTACAAACAGGTCGACACCTGCGCGGGTGAGTTCGAGGCCGAGACGCCGTACTACTACTCCGCACGCAAAAACGAGTTCGAGGCTGGCCCACTCGTCGGCGACGCCGCCTCGGGCGAACTCGAGGTCGACCGCGATATCGAGAGCGTGATCGTCGTCGGCGGCGGCCCGATCCGTATCGGACAGGGTGTCGAGTTCGACTACTGTTCGGTTCATGCAGTCCGTGCCCTGCGCGAACTCGGCGTCGACGCCCACGTCGTCAACAACAACCCCGAAACCGTCTCGACGGACTACGACACCTCCGACGGGCTGTTCTTCGAGCCGATTACGGCCGAAGAGGTCGCCGACGTCGCCGAAGCCATCGACGCCGACGGCGTGATGGTCCAGTTTGGCGGCCAGACCTCCGTCAACATCGGCGAACCGCTCCAGGATGAGATCAAACGCCGTGGCCTCAACTGTGAGGTCATGGGTACGAGCGTCGAAGCGATGGACCTCGCAGAGGACCGCGACCGCTTCAACGCACTGATGGACGAACTGGGCATCGCCCAGCCCAAAGGCGGGACGGCAGTCTCGAAGGAGGAAGCACTCGAGCTCGCCCACGACATCGGCTACCCCGTCCTCGTTCGCCCGTCCTACGTGCTCGGTGGCCGTGCGATGGACGTCGTCTACAGCGACGACGAACTCGAGACCTACATCGAGGAAGCCGTCCGCGTCAGCCCGGACAAGCCGATCCTCGTCGACGACTTCCTCGAGGACGCGATCGAACTCGACGTCGACGCCGTCTCCGACGGCCGCACGATCCTCATCGGCGGCATCATGGAACACATCGAGACCGCCGGCGTCCACTCCGGCGACTCGGCGTGTATGATCCCGCCGCGCTCGCTCGACGAAGAGACCTTAGATCGCGTTCGCGAGGTAACCGAAGACATCGCCGAAGCGCTGAAGACGAAAGGACTGATGAACGTCCAGCTGGCCGTCAAAGACGGCGAGGTGTACGTCCTCGAGGCCAACCCACGCTCCTCGCGTACCGTCCCGTTCGTCTCCAAGGCAACTGGCGTCCCGATCGCCAAACTCGCCGCCCAGGTGATGGCTGGCGAGACCCTCTCGAGTCTCGAGATCGACGAGCAGATTCCCGACCACACCTCGATCAAAGAGGTCGTCCTGCCCTTTGACCGTCTGCCAGGATCGGACCCACGTCTCGGCCCAGAGATGAAATCGACGGGCGAAGTGATGGGGACCGCAAGCGAGTTCGGCACGGCCTACTGGAAGTCCCAGCAGGCGGCCGGAAACGCCATCAGCGAGGGTACCGCCGTGGTCGATCTGGACGTCGACGGCTTCGAGAACCACTTCGACGTCGCGGAGTTCGACGACGTGCCACAGGCGATCCGCGAGAGCAAGGTCGACTTCGTCGTCAGCCGCGACCGCGATTCGCTCGAGATGGCCGTCGAGGAAGAGATTCCGTATCTGTCGACGGTGGCGAGCGCCGAGGCCTACGTCGAAGCACTCGACGAGTTCGACGGCGACCTCGAGGTCGCCTCCGTGACGGATCGTCCGAAGCAGACCGCAAAGTGGGGCAAGTCAGAGTAACGACGCGGCTCCCGAAGCGCTGAATCGCCGCTTTTTCGAACGCTGATTCGAGAGCGCTCCGTCGCGGTCGAAGCACTTTTTCTCACTCGAGTGTGTACCAGTCGAATCGCTCAATGGCGTAGAAATACGACACCAGTGGCGCGAGCACGCCGATTCCCAAGACGGTCCAAGCGGTGAGCGTGAGCCCGCGGGCCGAAACCGAGACGTCGGGGATAGGTGCCATCGCGGAGACCGCCCCGATCAACTCGGCGAGCAGCGTGGCGGAGTCGGTGTAAAGGACGACCGCGGCGACTGTCGGGAGGATAATCGCGACCGAGTAGATGATGAATGCGGTCTTGCTCGGCATCACCGCCTCGCGGTTGTTCGTGACGTTGACGCTGCCAAAGCGGGGTGCTGCCGTGCCGATCCCGGTCGCCAGCGCCGGCGTGACGGCACTGGCGACGACCGTGCCAGCGATCAGGACGGCGGTCTGCTCGAGCGAGAGCGGACTGACGACACCCAACACGAGCGAGACGACCAGTGCGATGGGGGCGGCAACGACCATTCCAGCGACCACCAGCCCGGTGATGGCTTGGCGGCCGGTGAGCGTCGAGGTGACGACGGCGGGCAGCGCCCGCCCGAGGTCGCCAAGGGGGTTCAGCGTGAACAGCGCGCCGGCGGCCCAGACGACGTACAGCGAAAGGATGACGGCGGCGTGTTCGGGAACCGTGCCGCTCTGGATGATGCTCTGGACGAACCCGATCGCGCCGAACAGCGGATAGCCGACGTACGCCAGTCGGATCGGGGCGCGTCTGGTTCGGCGGATCGCCGTGACGGTTACCGTCTGGACCGGACGTGACAGACCGCGAGAGAGGACGCCGCTGAGCCGGCTCGAGGATTCGGTTGCCGTCGATTCCGTGGATGCCTCGAACCGCGCCGGATCGGCGAACCAGTGGATCCGCGCGACGGCGATGCCGACGGCGACGGCGGCCGTACTGACGACGACTGTGCCGACGACTGCACCAAGGACGAGCGGACTCGAGGCGGAGACGTTCGGAATCCCAGCCAAGAGGAGGTGGCCGGGCCAGCCGAGCGGGCTGTCCTGCAGGAGGGTAAACAGCCGACTCATCACCAGATCGAACCGGCCGGTCGCGAGCGCACCGAAGTACAGCACCCAGAAGCCGATGAATAGGATCGTTCGGTAGCGAGCGATCGGCTCGTAGACGGTGACCAGATGCTTGGCACAGATCCCGACGACGAACCCGACTGGGACTGCACTCCCCAGCACAACCGTGGCGACGAGCAGCGCGAACGGTACGGGGAACACCGTTCCCGCGCCGTAAGCGAACGCAGTTGAGAGCGCCAGTGTCGGCGGGACGACCCACAGCGCGAACAGGAAGAACTCGGCGATTATGACGCCGATGACGGTGTTTTTGAGTGGCGTCGAGACGAGCAGAAACGCTGGTTCGTCGACGGACGCGGTGGCGGTAAACGACCGAATACTGGCCATAAAAACCAGAAACAGCCAGCCGACGGCGACGCCACCGGTGACGACCGCTGTTATCGTCGCGGCGTCGACGGGGAGGGATTCCCCAGCGAACTCCGCGCCCAGACTCGGGAGGAGGTAGCTGCCGGCGACCGTAACCGGACCGAGCATCACCACCGCGAGCACGCCCATCAACAGCAGTTTCGTTCGTTCGGTCGACACCGCACGAACCGTTCGTCGCACCTCCGTTTTGGCGACGGTGAGAGAGAGCCGCGACATTACCGATCACCGATATCGACCGCGTGAGGGGTGTATGTACCGTGGAGGACCATACCCGAGAGCGCGTTCCGAATCCAGTAAATAGTTCGGTTTCTGTCATTCGTTCGCTGCGAACAGTCACAACCCTCACCAGTCACCACCCGTGCGTTCGTTTCGGCGCAGGAGGCATCGACTCGAGTCCAGATAACATGCCACGCTGGCGAAACATGTGTGCTTTTATACAGGTCGCGGCGAAACAAAACGGGTATGAGCCCTGCTGATGCCCCTGCCATCGAAACCGATGCCCTCACGAAACGCTACGGGGAGACGACAGCCGTCACCGGGCTGACGATGACCGTCGAACGCGGCGCAGTCTACGGCTTTCTCGGCCCGAACGGTGCGGGCAAGACGACGACGATGCGAATGCTGACGACGCTCACCAGACCCACATCGGGGACGGCCCACGTCGCCGGTCACTCGATCACCGATCGTGAGTCCGTCACCCCCCACATCGGCTATCTGCCCGAGGAGCCGCCGATCTACGACGAACTCACCGGCCGCGAACAACTCGAGTACGCTGCCGGCCTGCGGGACCTCCCCGAAGCCGAGGCGAGCGAGCGCATCGACTCACTGCTTGAGCGCTTCGATCTGGTCGACGACGCTCATCGACGGATCGAGGGCTACTCGAAGGGGATGCGCCAGAAAGTCGGCGTTATCCAGGCGGTCCTCCACGAACCCGCCGTCGCCTTCCTCGACGAGCCGACGAGCGGGCTGGACCCGCGTGCGGCTCGGACGATGCGGGAGACGATCGCCGATCTCGCGGACCGGGAGATGACGATCTTCCTCTCGACGCACATCCTCCCCGTCGTCGACGAACTGGCCGACGAGATTGGCGTCCTCCGGGAGGGCGAACTGGTCGCACAAGGCGACCCTGAGACGCTGAAATCCCGCGCCGAAACCGGCGAGGCACGGAGCCTCGAGGACGCGTTCCTCGAGGTCACACAGGAGACGCCCGGCGGCGAGTCGGGCCGTTCGGCGGAGCCATCGATAGACTAAGATGTCGTGGCTGCGCTCTCTTCGCGAGGGTGTGACCGACGACGCGCTTCGGGTTGCGATTCTCGTCGGTCTCGTCTCGATTCCGTTTACGCTCGCACTCTCGTGGGGACAGGTGTCGAGTGGCAACGGTGTCGTCATCGGTGGCTCCATCGCCGGGACACCATTGCTTTTGGCTGGGTTGCTCGTCGGCTACCACTATTACGATCGCCCGACAGCGAGTCGCCGTGCCGGGTTCTGGACCGGTCTCGTCGGCTCGAGTGCGACGGCTTTCATCTTCACCGCCAACACGCTCGCGTCGATCGGAACGCTGTCCTTGTGGCTGAGCATCGTTGCGGTCGCCGTCATGCCGGTTGCCCTTGTGCTCGGCGTTGGATTCACCGTGCTGGTCTCGATGGCCAGTGCGGTGTTCGCTGGCTGGGTGCGGACGCGCGTCGACAGCGAACACCGGGTGCCCGAGACCGCGGATGCCGTCGAACGCCGTGGCCACTCGAGGTGGTGGCTGGTCATCGCCCTCTACGCACTTGCCACCCCGCTCGTGTTGTACTATGCGCTCGGGGTGCGCCCCGACAGCGGTCTCGAAGTCGGTCTCATGGTCGCGGGCCTGTTCGTTCTGGTCCCGCTTTCAGTCGTGAGCCTTGTGGGGCTGTTCATCGACGCAACTGCACCCCGGAAACATGCGACTGACTGGTTCCCGAGCGTGTGGCTGTACGTTGGCGGCCCGATCGGCATCGCTGTGGTCGTCTATTTGCTGGGAATCGTTCGCGGGGTTTCGTACCCGCCCGAATACGCCAGCTACAGCTTCTTCGGTGCGCTCTGGCTCCTGTCGGTCGTCTACCTCGTCAACAGAACCCGCCATCTCGGCGGCTGACATTCGGTCTCCACGCTCCGTCGTAATCGCTGTGTGTTGCCCACACCGCCGTCGAGACGCCGACCAGCGGCGAGTCCGACACCCCTAAGCGCGCGGACTTTCTGGGTCAGATATGGAGTATCACGAGGCCGCGGACTTTTTATTCGATCTGCGGCGGTTCCGCCCGAAACCGGGGACGGAGTCGACAGCGCGGCTGCTCGCCCATCTCGAGAACCCCCACGAAGACGTCACCTTCGTCCAGGTTGCGGGGTCGAACGGCAAGGGGAGCACGGCACGGATGCTCGAGCAGAGCCTCCGCGAGACTGGGCTCTCCGTCGGACTTTACACCTCGCCACATCTCGAGGATCTGCGCGAACGGGTCCGTGTTGACGGACGGAAGATCCCACGGTCAGCGGTCTGTGAGTACGTCGAGGCCGCCCGAAAGTACATTATGGGTCGCGGTGCCGACGGCGACTCACCCACGTTCTTCGAGACGATGACGGCGATGGCGATCTGGCACTTCGGCCGCGAGGACGTCGATATCGCTATCCTCGAGGTCGGAATCGGCGGCCGGTACGACGCGACGAGCGTTGTCGACCCCGTTGGGAGTGCCGTGACGAGCGTCACGTTAGAGCATACGGGAATCCTCGGCGACACGGAAGCCGAAATCGCCCGCGACAAAGCCCACGTCGCTCCACAGGAGAACGCCCTCGTTACCGGCGTCTCCGGCGACGCGCTCGAGGCGATCCGATCGGTTGCCGGGGATGTCGTCACCGTCGGCTCGTCGACGAACGCCTCGGACACATCGCCCACAGACGTTCGAGTCGCCTACGACGGCCGGGCCAACCACACCGAGGCGGCCGTCACGGTCGAGACCGACGACTGGCATCTCGAGACGCGGATTCCCCTCCTGGGGGCCCATCAGGCCGAGAACGCGGGTATCGCGGCCACGCTCGCACGCCAGCTCACCGACATTTCGGATGCGGAGCTGGCCCGCGGGCTGCGAAACGCCCACTGGCCGGGCCGCTTCGAGGTGATGGACACGGACCCACTCGTCGTTCTCGACGGCGCACACAACCCCGGTGCATGCGCGGGGCTCGCGAAGACGCTCGGGACCTACGAGTACGACGACCTCCATCTCGTCTTTGGGGCGATGCATGAGAAAGACCACCGCGAGATCGCTGCCACGCTGCCGACGCCCGATTCAGTGATCACCACGGAGCCACCACTCCAGCGTGCCGAAGATCGCGACGTGCTCGCGACGGTGTTCACCGAGGCTGGCGTCGACGACGTTCGAACGGATACAACCGTCCAGGACGCCCTCGAGACCGCCCTCGAGGACGCTGGAAGCGACGACTGTGTGCTCGTCACGGGCTCGCTGTTTGCCGTCGCCGAAGCTCGCTCGCGCTGGACGGACGCTGGCGTGCCAAAGCGAATCCGAAACAGTGCAGACGCGCGTGATGCGCTTGCCACGGCGAACGTCCCCGAGGCCGGCAGCCGTCATCTCAGCGGTGATGCCGTCCATCGCGTGGTCAAGATGACCCTCGGCCACCGACAGGCGACGACAGTCAAACAGGAGCTGTTGCGTCTCGGCGGCGAATGCGCACTCTCGGGGCTCGAACACGAGGATGAAGCCGTCGACGCCGTGTTGATGGGAACGCTTTCACAGTTCGAACGCCTCCTCGAGCGTCTCGAGTCGGCGTCGCTGGCCGACCACGGCGTCGCAGATGCCACTCGAACACTTCGCGAGACGCTCGATTTCGACGCGAGCGAATCCGACGCTGCGGCAGGGGCCGACACTGATGGGCCGCAGTATCCGTGGGACGACCGCACTGCTGTCATGGGCATTCTCAACGTCACACCCGACAGCTTCCACGACGGCGGCGAGTACGATGCACTCGAGGACGCCGTCGCCCGCGCCGAGGCGATGGTCGAGGCCGGTGTCGACGTGGTCGACGTCGGCGGTGAGTCGACTCGCCCCGGCGCCGACCCCGTTCCGATCGAAGACGAAATCGACCGCGTCACGCCTGTTATCGAGCGGATCGCGGATCTCGATGTCCACATCTCGATCGACACCCGCAAAGCCGCCGTCGCTGACGCCGCCCTCGAAGCCGGGGCCGACATAATCAACGACGTCTCGGGGCTCGAGGATCCCGAGATGCGCTTCGTCGCGGCCGAGTACGACGCGGGACTGGTCGTGATGCACAGCATCGATTCCATCGTCGTCCCGGACCGCGAGGTCGCATACGACGACGTCGTCGAGGACGTGATCGATCAGCTCTCCGAGCGGATCTTGCTCGCTGAAAAGGCCGGCGTCGACCGCGAGCAGATCGTCGTCGATCCCGGAATCGGGTTCGGCAAGGCCGCCCGGGAGAGTTTCGAAATGATCGGTCGCATCGACGAGTTCCACGCCTTAGGCTGTCCGATCCTGGTGGGTCACTCCCACAAATCGATGTTCGAGCACGTCGGCTGTGCGCCCGGCGAGCGACTCGAGGCAACCGTCGCGGCGAGTGCGATCGCAGCCGATCGCGGGGCCGACATTATCCGAGTGCACGACGTGCCCGAGAACGTTGCCGCAGTTCGAACGGCACTGGCGGCCCGTGATCCCGACCGCTTCGAGTGGTAGTCGTGGCCGATATCACTCGATAGGGAGCCACACTGCCAGCAGTCGTTTTCCCACACCCACACGGGCTGTCGGTACCGCGATACGATGACAGCCGACAGTACTGTGCCGGTCCAAGCTTCAACCGTGTGGGACTGATACCTGTTGTGAGCGCAGCGTGCGCGGAGGCACATTCAATGGCTGACGAACACGACTACGACCTGACGGCAGACGTTCCGATGGAGGACCGTGTCGACAACCTCGAGACACCGGACCCGGTGGAGACGGCACTCTCGGTCACCACCGCCGATATCAGACGCGAGCTGGTGCCGTTGCTAGGCGGTGGCGCATTGCTCCTCTCGGCCCTTCGCTCGCTCGGGCGGGGTCAGCTCCGGGCGCTTCCGAAAGGGGCTGCTGGCGTCGGCCTGATTAGCTACGGGCTTCGGAATCGACGCTCGAGCGATGACTCGACGCTCGAGCCACGGGCGGCCGAGATCGACAGCGGAACCGAAGGGAAAGAGCTGTCCGACGAAGCGCGTGCCGCTGCCGAACGTCTCGACTCTGGTCGGGAATCCCAGATCGACGCTGACGGCGAGATTGACGACACAGCACAGCTGGGCGACGAGCGAGACAGCGGCGAGAGCTCGCGGATCGAGTTTACCGACAACGCGGCGGATGCGGAGCCGCGATCGAAGCCGGACGAGGACGACGGATCGGACGATCCCCGGCGCAACGCCGACGACGATACGACCGAGATCGATATCTCCGACTCGGCGATGGCCGAGGAGGTCAGCGAGGCGACTGGCCCAGATCCCGAACAGGCCCAGCCGACCCAGACCGACGCGACCGAGCCAGAATCGACGCCCGACGACGACGCTGCACCGACAAACAGCGAGCCGGACGAAGAGAGTGAGACAGCATCAGACACTCGAGACGACGACACTGGCGCTGATGCGGCCGACAGGATGGACGAGACGGAAGACGATGAGAATCAGTAAGTGAACGGTCATGACCCGTTCGGATGCATTGACTGGTGTTGAGGATGGCTCGATGGCTGTCCACTCACAACCTGCCATCGTCGAGAGCAGTTCCGCATCCGTCGGCCAGTCTGCATGGGACTCCCTCCATATCGGGGTTGTGCCACTATGCGCTCCAGTCGCGTTGTATGATAGACGATGGAACGTTACGAGTTCACCTGCCCGGACTGCCGTCGGTCGTTCACTGTTACCCCATCCATGCGCGAGGCAGCGCTGACAAGCGGCTGTCCCGTCTGTGCTCGCTCGGTCACTGGATCCCATTTCGTTCCGCCGGCACCGAGTGCGTAAGCGAACCGAATCGCTCGAGTGACACAGTCTCGTTGAGCCAGTTTGAGCGCAGCGTCCCTCCGGAGCCGAAACACGAGTGTTCTTACTTGACTGTCGCTGATTGCTGACTGTGTTCATCGCATGATGGTGTCTCCCAAATGAATACACAGTCGCTGTTGGAACGAATCGGACAGGTTACGAGCAAATACTTCGTCGTCTGGGTGGTGGCGGTCTCCGCCATCGCGCTGTACACACCCGAGACGTTCACGCCGATCGGCGCATACATTACGCCGCTGCTGGGCATTATCATGCTCGGCATGGGGCTGACACTGACGCCTGCGGATTTCCGGCGGATTCTCGAGCGGCCTCGAGACGTCTTCATCGGCGCGACAGCCCAGTGGCTCCTGATGCCGACGTTTGCGTACGTTCTCGTCGTCGCCCTCGGACTACCCTGGGAGATCGGTGTCGGCCTGATCCTCGTCGGTGCAGCACCCGGTGGCACTGCGTCGAACGTGATGACCTATCTCGGTCGTGGCGACGTCGCACTGTCGGTCACGATCACCTCACTGACGACGATCGCCGCACCGCTCGTGATGCCGGCCTGGGTGGTCTTGCTTGCGGGTGAGTCGATCACGGTCACGTTCGGCGAGATGGCGCAGTCGATCGTGCTGATCGTCTTGCTGCCTGTCGTGGCGGGACTGGTGCTCCGGTACGTCCTCGATGCGTACGCCCCATCCGTGGCGAAGGCTGGCCTGTCGATTTTCCCGGCGATCAGTGTGATCGCAATCGTCGCCATCGTCGCAGCCGTCGTGGGACTCAACGTCGAGGAGATCATGACGGCGAGCGCGCTCGTCTTCCTCGCCGTCGTCTTGCACAACGGCCTGGGATTGGGTGCTGGCTACAGCGTTGGACACCTCACGGGGATGCGCGAGGATCGCGCCCGCGCCTGTGCGTTCGAAGTCGGCCTTCAGAACAGCGGGCTTGCAGTGGCGCTTGCGGTCGCCTTTTTCGACCCGATCGCGGCGCTGATTCCGGCGCTGTTCAGCGTCTGGCACAACGTCTCCGGCCCGGCGCTCGCGACGCTGTTTACCCATCTTGACGGGGATGCACCTGTTGGAGACGACGACTCTACTGTCGCCGCCGACTAAGCGGCTCTGCTGTCAGTGTGTCATGTTAGCACCCCTCAAATACCCTTAATCAGTTTTAATCATTCGGGTGGTACGTTTTTATGTGTCGACAGAGTGTGTAGTTATATCATGGATACCGTAACACACGTCCAGAAGGCATGTGCATACATCACACGCCAGACGGGCGAACTACTGGTCTTCGATGGGCCAGGACACGACGGGTTACAGATCCCAAAAGGAACGCTCGAGGCCCAAGAATCACCGCGCGAAGCGCTGTTCAGGGAGGTCATCGAGGAGACTGGTCTCGGAACGCTGAACTCGGTCACACACCTCACGACAGACGTCTGGACGCGCCGAGAGTCGCCGCCGAAACGATACGTTCGCCACTTCTTTCATGCGACGGTCCACGAGCCTCGGGATCAGTGGATTCACACTGTAATGGATGGCGGCGACGAACACGGCTCTGAGTTCAATCTCCACTGGGTGCAGCCAACGACGGCACAGGAGTTCGCACTCGATCTCAACGACTACGTCCACCTGCTCCCGAACGTCTCCCTGGCCGAAGACGCCGCGACGGTCTCTGACTGAACGGTCCCGATCAGTTCGAAAGCGCCCGCTCGACGGCTTCGGCGACGGTCATTGCTTTCTCCGCTACCGGCTCCGAAATATGGCCCGCATCGACTGCGGCCTCGAGTTCGTCCGCGTCGACGATTTCGACTGTGCCGTCTGTCTGCTTGATCACGTCAACGTGGAGGTCGACGTAGCGTGCGGCGTTCGGGAACAGTTCGACTGGGGTACAGATGTTGACGTAGGTTCCTTTGGCGGTTCCCTGTGTGTCTTTGTACGTCGTCGGATACCACCACCGACCCTCACGGAACTTCGTGACGGCAACGTCGCCGTCTTCTTTCGGCACGCCGAGGGCATCGTAGCTGCCCCCGCCGGACAGCCGGCGCTCGAGGGTGAGCGAGCCGTCGCTGTCCCAGTCGGTCACGTCGCCACGGCCCAGCGTGAACAGTCGTCCATCGGGTTTGCCGTGATCGATCGCGAGACGATCGCCCACTGTCGGACCGAACTGTCGACTGACGGCGGCGAAGGGAAACTCGTCGTCCCCGTCGGTACCGGTCGAACCGCAGACGGCCTCTGCGAAGTCAACCGCGGCGCTTGCGGCCCTGTCGGCGGCTTTGGTTCGGTGGTGGCCCGGCATCGTCGTCTCGACCTCGCGACGACAGTCGTCCAACGCGAACCGGGACTCGCGGCCGAACCAACACCACGTCGTCGCCTGTGGGGTCACGAGTTGGGCTGGCTCACCGACCTCGTCGGGTGCGTCTGCAAGTGCGTCCTCGAGCGTCTGTGCTCGACTCGTCACCTGTTCTACTGCCGTCGTCATCGCCTCGAGGTCGGCGTCTACGGCTGCGTGTTGCCAGCGCAGCCCCCACCCCTCCGGGATGTCGACCGAGAGGAGATCGGTCATGCCGACGAGTTCGTCGGCTCGGTCACCGCGGAGTGCCGCCGAGACGCCGATTCGGTCCTGCGAGAGCGTACAGAGCCCGCCCTGTACTGTCAGTGTCGGCACGACCCGCGGGTCGTCGTCCGTCCACGGCGGTGTCGGCTCGACAACCTGCACTCGATACCGGTTCCCCTCGCCGACGTAGCCGTCGACATCATCGTAGTTGAGATAGCCACGCCGACCGTCTCCAAGGTCAACGACCGCTCCACTCCCGCCACCGGCTTCGATCACTTCGGCATCGAAGACCGACCCACGGGCGACCGTGTCGTCCCAGCGGAACGTATCGATCGCGAGCGCCGCGAGTTCGCTGGTGATCGTTTCGACCGTCTCGGGCTCGCCTGAAACCTCGACGCCCTGCCTGTCTCGCGTTGTTTCGATCGCCACGTCCGCCGGGGCCGTGTCGAACGACTCGTCGAACCGTTCTCGAATCGGCTCAGATGCCTGGACGATCTCGAGGCCGTTTTCCCCGAGCAGATGCGTGATCGCCGTCGTGTAGATCCCGCGCACTCGAGCCGTCGTCATCGCTTCTCCTCCGTCACGGTGGTGTGTACACGTGCGTCCACGAGAATCACCGCAGACGCTCGTGGCTGGGTGCGAACCGAACGCGGTCGGTGATTGTCGGCCCGAACATCAGTTCGACGGCCTCGGCAACGGTGGCTGCGGCGGCCTGTCGGTCGTCGGTCTCGAGACCGACGTCCCGACGTGCCCGCTGAGTCCGCTGATCGAAGTGCATATCGATCGATTGGGCAGCGAGGCCTTTGTGGATTCCGAGTCCATGTCGTGGCCGTCAGCTGTCGGGATTGGACAGTGGAGAGCCAACAGAAGCGGCTGTGGTGAGGGTTCGTCTGTGCCGTGGTGAGCCGACCGTCCCTTCTCGAGCAGGGCGTTCATCTCACGTCTGACTCGGTGCCAGCGGATACTACTGAACGATATGACGACTTACCGCCGAACGCTTACCGGCACGGGGCTCATAGTGACAGTCATGCAGGGTAGGCGCGACCCGGTCGAACAAGCCGACGAGCACTCGAGGGACCTCTACGATGTGTCGACGTGGGAGCCACGGTCGGCGCTCGACCGGCTCGCGTGCTCGGTTTACAACGGGATCAGTTACGGCCTCCAGACGATCGTTCTTGCCGTCGCGTTCGTGATCACCCTCGCCTTGCTCGCCCAGCCGGCAGTGCTCGTCGTTGAGGAACCGCCACTGGCCGTGTTCTTCGGACTCTCGGTCGTTCCCGCGGCGTTGCTCGCCGCGTTCATCTGGTATTCGGATATCACGACGAACGAGCCACTCGGACTCCTCGTTGCGACGTTCATTCTGGCTGTACTCTTTGCAACGTTTGCGGCCGTCGTGAACTCGACGATGGGACCGTCGTTTCAGGCCATTCCCGTCGTGGGGACGCTCCTCTTTTTTTATCTGATCGTTGGCCCCGTCGAAGAGGCCGTCAAACTACTCGCGGTTCGCGTCTTCGCCTATCGGAGCGATACGTTCGATGCGGTCATCGACGGCGCAGTGTACGGTGCGGTCGCCGGACTCGGGTTTGCCGCGATCGAGAACGCGATCTACATCGCCGGTACGGTCGCACAGGCCGGGGTCGGGACAGTTACCGCGGCGACCGGCATTGCAACTGTCCGAGCACTCGTCGGGCCAGGGCACGTCATCTACTCCGCGATCGCAGGCTACTATCTCGGCCTCGCGAAGTTCAACCCCCAACACGCCGGCCCACTCGTCGTGAAAGGACTGCTCGTTGCGGCGTTCGTCCACGGGACGTACAACGTTACAGTCGGAATCGTCCCCGAGGTCGTCGCCTCGGCCTACCCCATCAGCTTTGGGCTGGCGTTCGTTTCCTACGTGATCCTTTTCGATCTCGCCGTCGGCTACTATCTCTACCGCAAAATCGTTCGCTACCGTCGGACGTACCGCGCAGTTAGAGACGAGACCACTGTCCCATCCAAGCCGGGACGAACGGAGTTCGAGCCGCCACAACGGTAGCTGCAAGCCGGCAGCAAGGGCGCACCTGCTGTCCCAGTGTATATCCGACTCGAGTGAGTACCACCTTGTGATGGTCCCAGTTATCGGTTCGCTTGTCGCGTTTGTTGTTGCACTACTTGTCGGCGGGCTCGCGATCTACGTCGCCGCGTCAGTCGTCGCCGACGTCGAGGACTACTCCCACGCGATCCTGACGGCACTCGTCGGCGCGATCGCGTGGGCGTTGACAGCCTGGATCCCGCTGTTTGGGCCGTTGCTCGCGTTGATTGCCTGGGTTTGGGTCATCAACTGGCGGTATCCTGGCGGCTGGATCAACGCCGGGCTCATCGGGCTGATCGCCTGGATCGCCGCGCTCGCTATCCTCTTCGTGCTCAACGCCGTCTTCGGCCTCGGTGTTGGCGCGTTCGGCGTGCCGGGCGTCTGATACGGACTGCTGTCGTCACTGACCGCCGATCACCGACCCCGTCTCTGGTGATCAGCGGTACATCGGTACAACAAACCGTATGAGGAGCCGTCTGCTGTCCTGTTCGAGGATCTACTCGAAACGGGCCTCGAGCAGCCGTTCGACGTACTTTGCGAGCACGTCGACCTCGAGATGCACCGGATCGCCGGGCTCCTTTTCCGAAAGCGTCGTCAGCTCGTAAGTCGTTGGAATAATCGCGACGGTCACCCGCCCGTTGTCGGCATCTAAATCGGCGACAGTGAGGCTGATGCCGTCGAGCGTGATCGATCCTTTCTCGACGACGTAGCGGCCATAGCCCGCTGGCAGTTCGAACTCGAAAAACCAGTCTTCGTCGACGGATTCGATGTTCGAGACCGTCGCGACCGCGTCGACGTGTCCCTGGACGACGTGGCCATCGAAGCGGCCGTCCGCGGGCATTGCCCGCTCGAGGTTGACCGTGTCTTCCTCAGCGAGCTCGCCGAGGTAGGTCCGCTCGACGGTCTCAGTCGCAAGGAAGACCTCGAACCACGCGCCCTCCTCGAAGCGTTCGACCGTGAGACAGACGCCGCTGACGCTGATGCTCTGGCCGTGTTCGAGCCCCGTTGCGACCTCGTCGGCACCGATTCTGAGCCGAAGCCCGTCGTCGGTTCGCTCTCGAGCGACGATCTCGCCGGTTTCCTCGACGATTCCCGTGAACATACTCGAAAATGAGAGCCGTCGAATAAATCCGTTCCGAACTCGTGACGCGTTCCAGTTCCGTGAACTACGTACGACGAGCACTGGTGGGGTGACAGTCGTCGCCCTTTTGACTACATCCGCATTATGAGCGCATAATGGCCGGTATCATCGATACGATCAAACTCGCGGGCGTCCTCGTGCTCGCGCTGCCCGCCGCACTTGCCGGACTCGAGTTCCTGTTCGTTCGCGGGGAGACGATGACCGGGACGATCCTGCTTGTCCTCGCCGTTGCGCTCGTGGTCATCCAGCGGCGACTGACGACGCCATCGGACGTTCCCGGACTCGCTGCCAAGCGCGTTGCCGACGTCGTAACGAGCGACGCGGAGACGGGTTCGGATGAGGACTCTGAGACTGCCACCGACCGCCGCCGTGACGGTCAGCCGTAACGGCTTGACGGTCACACTCTCTACGGCGCAGACAGCGGTGGTGTCCGTGTGCTGGACGTTCTGACGCTCTCAGGCTCGAATTTATCGGCATGGAGACCAAACTATTGGTATGACAACACACGTCGAACGCTCTTTTCGTGGCATCTCCGAGCGGCTCACAGTGCGATATCTGACGAAGCTGGGTGGCGAGCAGGTCGACGACGACACCGTCGAAGGTGACAACTGGACGGCGACGTTCTCATCGGAAACGGTCTCCGTCGGTCCCTCGCTGACGCTGACCGAGATTACGATCGTGTTCGAAGGCGAGCCGGACCATCTCGAGCCACTCGTCGATGAGTTCGCCCAGAAAGCGATGCGAGCAGGTGGGTAGATGGCCGGTGAACCGATCGACGGCCAGGTGCTCATCCTTACCGCGGCGAAAGCGAGCGTCCCACCGGCCCGACTGCCCAACCTCGTCGACCGAGCACAGAAACGGCTGGCGCCGGCCCTCGAACGATACCGCCGCGAGTACGAACGGCTCTATGCGGACGACGAGCGTGAGGTATTCCTGGTGGAGTGGGGCCACTGGGAGACACTCGGTGACGACCTCGAGGTCAGCGACCGTGAGCTAGCGGCGATCCGCCGTGCCCACGAGGAACAGCTGTTGCGAATCGGGCGACGAACCGATCGCGAGGACACGTTCGAGACCGCACTCGAGATTCGAGAGCCGGTCTGTATCGGGACCGACGGAGATCGCACGAACGGCGTGTGAGCCGTCTCTCCCCGAAACCGCCAGCAGCCAGACGGCGGCCGATGCCGATGGCAACTATAAAGAGTGTGTTCGCCCTCTCTCGATGCACTGAGACGATGGCTATTAGTCAGGAAACAGAAATGACTGCCGCGGCGATAGACGATTTTCTCGGTCATCACGAGACGGGAGTGCTGTCGCTTGCACGCACCGACGAACCATATTCGATTCCGATCTCATACGGCTATGACGACGATGATCGAGTTTTCTATATGCGACTGGTGTCGACACCGGAAAGCGAGAAGCGAGCGTTCCTCGACACCTCTCCGTCGGCACGGCTCGTCGTCTACGACGAGCAGGCCTCGAGCTATCGGAGCGTCATCGCAACCGGAACACTCGAGAACATCCCACCAGCGGAGCTGACGCCGTCACAGATTGCCCAGTACGGCGACGCGAAACGGCCACTGTTCGAGATCTGGGCACAGCAAAAAGACGAACTCGATATCGAACTGTATCGACTGACACCCGACTCGCTCAACGGCCGACAGACCGACATCGACCGCGAGGCGTAGTTTCGAAAGCCATTGCGTCTCGAGACTGCTGTCGAGGCGTCTCCAACAGTATCAGCTCGTCGGTTGCTCGGCAGCGAAATCCCCGGCTGTTACCTCAGCACCACAGACTGGACAGCCGTGTCTCAGGGTGGCCTCGCGCATTGCCTCGTTAACCTCGATTGCTTGTCCGCAGTCAGGACAGGTAAATTCGTATCTACTCATGAGGGGGGCGACGTTTGTCTAAGCCGGTGAAGTCTATGTACATCGTTGTGCATGATCCGTATATAGTGCTGCGGTTCGCCGTCGAAATCCAGTAGTTGCCGAAGGGTTCTTTAACCAGAAACTGCCGCCACGACCCGCTCATCGCTCGTCGTACTCGAGGATCGAATCGAGGAGCTTCGTCTGTGCAGCCGCGAGATGTTCGGTAAACGTCGTACTCGCAATTCCGAGTTCCTCGGCAACTTCGCCAGCATTGGCCCGCTTTGGGTGATCAAAGTAGCCCATCTGGTGTGCCGTCTCGAGCACTTCGAGTTGCCGGGCAGTCAGCTCGCTCCGATCGACGAAGACGAGTTGCTGTTCGGTGTGTTCCTGTTGTGACTGGAGTAGTCGCTGAACGTCCAGATTCGAGCACTGCTGTTTGAGATCACCAATAATCGCCTGCAACCCCTCCATATCCTCCGCATGGAACGTCAGAAACAGCGACGAGCCGAGCGTGCTAACGTCAACTACTGGCGATCCGTGGCGTTCGATACACTCACACGGACAGCCATCACCGAGTTCACGGGTAAACCGATACACTCGACTCGAGCCGTATGAAAAAACCGGCGACAGCTCGACGTCGATGTCGAACGTCTCGGGATACGTCTCGGCTTCGAGCAGAAACTCCACGGAAACGCGCTCCGGTGTATCCGCGCTCGTACTCCTCGAGACCGAGAGAACGCGTCCGTCTGTCGCCGCAGACGCCGCTGTCACGACACAGTTGGCCGGATTGTCGATCTTTATTTCTGCGCGAATCCCCGAAGCCATCAACCATCGTTAGCAGTGGGTCCTTCTAAACCCTGTGTCCGAACGGAACCGCCTGCCCCCGTATAAAACACCCTGTATTTATTGGGGCATATTTGGAGGGGGCAGGGTCACTCTCTTGGAGTGAACACAATGTCCGCGACGAACGCCACTACGAAGCGAGGTTGGTCGACAGCTGACCACTCCGTTGACGCACAGGCAGTACTCGCTGCACTGGACGACGACGCTTGCAGAGCGATTCTCGAGGCGACGAGCGAAGAGTCACTAACGGCGACGGAGCTCTCCGAGCAGTGTGATATCCCCATGTCGACGGCCTATCGGAAAGTCGAGAAGCTGACCGACGCCGATCTGGTCGAAGAGCGAGTCCGTATCAACACCTCCGGAAAGCATGCGACTGAGTATCACAAGTGCTTCGACGATGTACACATTTCGTTCGACGACGGTAAAATTGAAATCGAAATCACGAAGCCCGAAGCCGACACCGACGCCAGCGCGCAGTTCGCCGTTGCTGACGACTGATACGGTCTGCTGTCTCGTCGCGACCGCGGGCACATTCGGTCGGGCTGGCACTGACTGACAGCAGTCCTGACGCGCTCGTCGCGTCCAAATCAGCAGTCGTAGCGGACGACGCGACAGTTGCGATCGAGCTCTGTTTCTCTCGGCTATTTCCGTCTGCTCATACGGTTTGCTGTCCCTGTGTCTCGGAGCGACCGCGAACCCGCTTGCGGTTGGATCAGAACTGAGAGGCAGTGTCGTAGTCATCGCGACGAGACCCAGAACGTCGGCCGAAACCTCGAGGACGGGTCATCGTCCAACTCGGGCGACGTGGAGTCGTCGAACTGATCGTCGAGCGGGACGACCGCGAAAAAACGATCTCTCGTTGGTCCAAAGGCGACGGTGATCAGTCGTCGGCTGGTGCTGGCGAGTCGCCGGCGCTGACACCTGTTCCCGGCCCGATATCGATCTCGAGTTCCTCGAGTTTCTCATCGGGGACGACGCCGTCGACCCAGCCACGGTGGTCGTAGTACTCGGCTTTCATCTCCTCGAGTTCGCAGTACTCGCCCTCGCTTGCACCCTGTCCGCGGATGCCGTCCTCGAGGAAGCGTGCGGGCAGCGAGTCGTCCGTGCCGTCGAAGCCGGCGAGGTTGTTGTAGTAGCGCTCTAAGTTGTAGATGCGCTCGCCCGTTTCCATGAGTTCGTCCTCGCTGACGTCGAGTCCGGTCATCCCGTTGTACTGGAGGACGTACTCCTCGATGCCTTCGGCGAAGGCGTTGAACTTGCAGATGTCGAAGGAGTCGCTGATTGCGTGGAGATCCTGGAAGGCAGCCGTGAGTTCGCCCTTGCCCTCGTACTCGTAGGGGTCGACTTTCTCTGGGATGCCCAGAATTTCGGCGGCTGGCGTGTACCCGCGCAGGTGGCAGGCCCCGCGGTTCGAAGTGGCGTAGCCGATTCCCATACCCTTCATACAGCGTGGGTCGTAGGCAGCGATCGTCTGGCCTTTGACCGCAAGCGAGTTGTCGTGGGCCGCCTTCTGTTCAGCGACGCGGCGTGGCCCCTCTGCGAGCAGGTCCGCGAGGTCATCCTCACGGCGGCCGATCCGCTCGATCAGATCGATCATGGTCTCGGCATCGCCCCACTCGAGTTCGCCTTCGGCCTCGAGTTTGCCCTCGTCGGACATCTCCATGGCCATCGCCATCATGTTGCCTGTCTCGATAGTGTCGACACCCATGTCGTTACAGCGGTCGATCATGAGCGCAACGGCGTCGCGGTCGGTGTGCCCGGAGTTTGGTCCGAGGGCGTACGCCGATTCGTACTCGTAGGACTCCATCCGAACGTTCATTTCCTCGCCTTTGTGCATCGTCTGCACTTCGACTTCCTTCTTGCAGGCGACTGGACAGGAGTGACACGTCGGCTCGTCGACGAGAATGTTCTCGCGGACGTTTTCCCCGGAGACCCGTTCGGCGTCGATGTCGACGCCCTCGGCATCGCGCATGGCTTCGGTCGAGGTGTATTGGCCGTTTTTGGTCGGGAGACCGTCCATCTCCTCGCCGATGTTCATCAGGACGTTCGTCCCGTACATCGAGAGCCCGCCCTCGTTGGGTGCGGTGACGTCGGATTCCTGGATGGCCTTCATCGCCTGCTGGTGCCCTTCTTTGAACGTCTCCGGATCTGCCGGCTGGGGCATCTTCGTCGAGGACTTGATGACGATTGCCTTGAGGTTTTTCGACCCCATGACACAGCCCGTGCCGCCGCGGCCCGAGGCCCGGTCGTCCTCATTGATAATACAGGCGTACTTGACTTCGTTCTCGCCGCCAGGTCCGATCGCCATCAGCGAGAGGTTCTTCCCATAGGCTCCGTCGACCTCTTCCTCGAGGTGGTCTCGCGTCTCGTGGACTCCCTTGCCCCAGAGATGGGAGGCGTCACGAAGCTCGAGTTCACCGTCTTCGATGTAGGCATAGACTGGTTCGTCGGCTTCGCCCTCGAACAGCAGGCCGTCGAAGCCGGCCCATTTGAGGCGAGCGCCCGACCAGCCGCCGTGATGGCTGTCGGTAACGGTGCCTGTAAGCGGTGACTTCGTACAGACGGCGACCCGACCGCTCATCGTTACTTGTGTGCCCGACAACGGCCCGTTCATAACCGCGAGCAGATTATCGGGACCGAGCGGGTCAACGTCCGGCCCCTGATCGAAGACGTACTTCACGCCGAGTCCTCGAGCACCGATGTATTTTTTCGCGTCATCCTCGTCGATCGACTCGTATCCTACTGATCCGTCCGAGAGGTCGACGCGTGCGACTCTGTCTTGGAAACCGCCGAGTTCTGTCATAGTAACTTCTCACTCTTTATTTGGACGCCCACAATGTTAGTCGTTCCCACCATACAGTAACCATCTATGGTTACGTTTCGTGAGGCGAGTGCTGTCGGGGGAGGCGCGTACAGAAGCTAGAAAGTCTCGACTTTCGGTGTAACGCCGGCGAGCAAATACTGCCAACTCGTAACTAGTAGCGGTAATTTCATCCGGGACTGGACGGCACCTGCGTGGGTGGCTACAGCCCTGCCAGTAGACGGCACCCACTGGGACCGACTCTATAACAGGAGAGCGACGATCGCGAGGATAACGAAAATCAACACGAAGATGCGGGCGATCTCCATCGAGACACCGGCAACGCCACGCGCGCCGACGGCTGCGGCGACGATCGCGAGCACGAAGAAGATCACTGCCCAGTACAGGAAGCCGCCGCCACCCATCTGCAGTGGATCCGCCATTGCGTTCTCGAGCATATCCCGGGCTATCACCAGATGGCAGATAAACACCTGCGACCGTCTAGCCTCATAATCCCGCACTACAGCGGATTAAGACTGGCATTCAGCCTGCAGTCTCAATCCGAGGATTGCGTATCGTTGAAAAAGGCCTGACACAGTTTCGACTCAGCTGTCCGCAGGTGTTCGTGGAACGTTGGTCGCGAGACGCCCATCGACTGGGCGAGTTCTTCGCCGGTCGTCGGACGAGGCCACTCGAAGTAGCCACTCAGGTACGCTCGCTGTAGCGCAGCGAACTGGCGCTCGGTGAGATCGCCCTCAAGCCGAGCAGCGAACTCTTGTCGGGTCTCGTGTTCACGATCGCGTTGTTGGAACGAGACGATATCGGTGCCGGGGTAACGGTCTTCGACGCCCTCGACGACCGAGCGGACGTTTGCTGAACGCGGAATCTCGAGTGCGAGGTCGGTGCGTCCGTCTTCGCTTTCGATCGACTGTGTGCGAACGCCACGTTCGGAGAGCCACCCGACGAGATCGTCGCCACCGGAGAGTTCGACCAGACATTCGTCGTCGTGTTCGACAAGGATACGACAGTCGAGGTCGGGGATTTCGCCGACGGCTGCAGTGAGGTCGGCAGCGGTGGCGTCGGGCCCGGTGACGGTAAACAGCGATGCCGTCTCGTCGTCGGTGCGGTGGACCGAACGGCGGTATTCGAGTCGGCAGTCCGCCGCAGCCGAAAGGGCTGCTGGCGCGACGGCCAAATCGGTAAGCGTGAGTTCGACAGCGACGACAGCGTCGGTTTCGAGCACGCGGCTGGTTTCACGGGCGTTGACACCGCTTGCGACTGCGCGGGCAAGCGCAGAGAGAATAACCGTCTCACGCTCGTTGATGGTTCGACCGTCGCCGGCACAGACAGTGAGTACGCCGTACTCGATGTCGTTGTACGTCAGCGGAAACGAGGCGTGTGTCGTCCCCTCACGCGTCTCGGTCGTCGCAGTATCTTCAGCGAGTGTGGCCGCAGTCGGATGGTCAGCGTCAGCCGGAACGCCCGTTTCGGGACAGCCTCCTGCACTCGTTCGGACGTCGATCGTCCCCGTCGCAGGATTTCGTTCACCGATCCACGCGCCGTCGTAGACCGTCTCCATCGCGATCCGATCACAGACTTCTGCTTCGAGTTCGGATCGAGTGGTCGATCCCGCGACAACGTCGGTGACGTCCTGAATGAGTCCCTCGACCCGATCCAAGATGTACTCGAGTTCCGCGGTTCGGCGCTCGAGTTCTAACTCGGCCCGTTTGCGAGCCGTCACGTCGTTCTGGAAGCCGACGTAATGAGTGACTGTTCCATCGTCGTCGCGGACAGGGGCGATCGTGACCTCGTTCCAGAACGGGGTGCCGTCTTTGCGGTAGTTCTTGAGTTCGACCGTCACTGGATAATCCTCGTCGATCGCCGCTGCCATCTCGGCAATGGCCTCCTCGCTCGAGTCTTCGCCCTGCAGGAACCGGCAGTTCCGTCCCACGACCTCGTCGAAGCTGTAGCCAGTCATGTCTCGATAGGCGTCGTTGACGTAGACGAGCGGGTTGTCCTCGAGATCCGGATCGGAAATCGTGATCCCGACCGGGGCCTCGTTGATCGCGCGGTCTTTGACCGCGCGGTCGCTCTCCCCGACGGGGGTGAACTCGTCAGCCGGACGGTCAGGCTCCCCCGCGCGACCGCTGTGCTCGAACGTAATCGTCGCTCCGTCGACGGAGCGGTGGATACGCGCGTTGTAGCGCTCGAGCGACACCGTCCGAACCGTGCCGACCGTCGTCTCGTCGATGGCCGACTCGATTCGTGGCCATGACTCGAGAACGGTCGCTGGGTCCCAGTCGCCCGTCCGCTCGTCGGTTGGCAACTCGAATGCATCCCGTGCGGCCGCGTTCGCATACGTGACCGTCTCATCAGCGACGGAGACAACGGGATCGACGACTGACTCGAGCGCACTGGCTGCAGCGGTCGCGTGACCGCCACCACCCCCATACTCCGCATCGGCGTGTTCCATGGTCTCCTCTTCGAGCGGCAGCATCCTAAGAGCCACGGGGATTGCTCGGACAAACAACCAGTTTCGAATCTGACCCGAACTATTATGAGGGACTATGTCATATGATGACATATGTCCAAGGCACGATCACCGTTTGAACAGCTCCGAAACAGATTCAACGAGACGGACCTCGAATGCTCGGCGTGTGGGTACATCGACGACGACGGAAACTGGCGCGTCAGCGCTGCGGGGAGCCGCGTCAAGTACCAGTTCATCTGTCCCACCTGCGACGCCATCGAGACGCGTGAGATGCGTCTTTAGGTCCGTTCCATTCTTGAGTGATGACGAGCATCGTGAGTGATGACGACAGGTGATCGACTGCCGTCTCGAGGACAACACCGCTGGTGCCGGCCGCTAGACGAAGGCGCTTTAGGCGCTGACGCGCTTTTTCCCCACAATGAGTAAACCCACGCCCGACGTCTACGAGCAGGGCAAGGGCATGGACGCCCACAACAAGGTCATGCGGGAGATCCGCTCGCGCAAAGAGGCGAGCTACGATCCCCACGAGCCGACTCGCGTCTGGCTCGACGAGGACAACACCCCTGGCGGCGTCAAACGAAGTCTGACGATCATTCTCAACACCGGTGGCTGTCGCTGGGCTCGCGCCGGTGGCTGTACCATGTGTGGCTACGTCGCCGAAAGCGTCGACGGCGGCTCCGTCTCTCACGAGGCCCTGATGAATCAGATCGACGTCTGTCTCGAGCACGAAGCCGACAACGCAGACGAGCCAGCCGAACTCATCAAGATCTACACCTCCGGCTCGTTCCTTGACGAGCGCGAAGTCGGCGCGGACACCCGCCGCGCCATCGGCGAGACGTTCGCCGACCGCGAGCGCATCGTCCTCGAGTCACTGCCCGACTTCGTCGACCGCGAGAAGATCGGCGACTTCACCCGCCACGGTATCGACACGGACATCGCGATCGGTCTCGAGACGGCGACCGACCGGGTCCGACACGACTGCGTCAACAAGTACTTCGATTTCGCGGACTTCGAAGCTGCTTGCGCGGAAGCCGCCGAGGCCGACGCGGAGGCGGGCGACGACGCCGACGCGGGGATCAAAGCCTACCTCCTGATGAAGCCGCCGTTCCTCACCGAATCTGAGGCCGTCGAAGACATGATCAGCTCGATCGAGCGCTGTGCCGACGTCGACGGCTGTCACACCGTCTCGATGAACCCGTGTAACGTCCAGCGCTACACGATGGTCGACGAACTCTACTTCCGCGACGGCTACCGGCCGCCGTGGCTTTGGTCGGTCGCCCACGTCTTAGAGCAGACGGCCGACGTCGACGCCATCGTCGTCTCGGACCCCGTCGGCCACGGCTCCGACCGCGGCCCACACAACTGCCAAGAGTGTGATGACCGTGTCCAGAAGGCGATCAAGGATTTCGACCTCCGACAGGACCCCACCGTCTTCGAACAGGTCTCCTGTGAGTGCGAAGGCACCTGGGAGGTCGTAATGGAACGCGAACGCAGCTTCAACCAGCCACTGACGCGATAAGGCCCTCGAGCCGTCGAGTCGATCCCGTCCTGTACGGCGTCGTCTCTCCAGTGCGCTCCCGACTCGAGACGCGACCGCTGTTGCTCGAGCGATCAGCGACAAAAAACCGTCCACCGTCGAGAAAACAGTGTTACGCCGACTCGAAGCCCTGCAGCACGCCCTGTCCGTCGGTCGGACCGATGTCGGGCAGCGTCACGCGCTCTGGGTGGGGCATCAACACCGCGACGGTCTCGCGGTCGCCGATGACGCCGGCGACGTTGTGTTTCGAGCCGTTCGGGTTCACATCGGGCCCCGTCTCGCCGTTCTCGTCGCAGTACCGGAAGAGAACGCGATCCTCGTCCTCGAGTTCGGCCAGTCGGTCGTCGTCGACCTCATAGCGCCCTTCGCCGTGGGCGATCGGGATCTCGATGACGTCGCCTTCCTCGTAGGCGGCCGTCCAGGGCGTGTCGTCGCGTTCGACACGCAGGTAGACGTGCTCACACTGGAAGCGTGCGCTCTCGTTGGTCGTAAATGCGCCTTCAGTGAGGCCGGACTCACAGCCGATCTGGGCCCCGTTACAGACGCCGAGCACGGGAATGCCATCGGCAGCGGCCTCGCGGACCGCTTCCATGATCGGCGAGCGTGCAGCCATCGCACCCGCACGCAGGTAGTCACCGTAGGAGAACCCACCGGGCAGCATGATCCCAGAGAGATCTTCGGGGAGGCCGTCCTCGTGCCAGACGATTTCGGCGTCGATATCGAGGTGCTCGAGGGCGCGTTCGGCGTCCCGGTCGCAGTTCGAGCCGCCAAAGCGGATGATCGAAACCGTCATCTACCGTTCGTCGACCTCCACGTCGTAGTCGTGGATGGTCGGGTTCGCAAGCAGTCGTTCTGCCATCTCGCTTGCGCGCTCGCTCGCGGCGTCAGCCGACTCGGCCTCGAGGTCGACCTCGAAGCGGTCCGCAGCGCGCAGATCCTCGAGTTCGAAGCCAAGCCGCTCTAAGGCTTGCTGTGTGGTCTCGGCTTCGGGATCGAGCACGCCGTGTTTGAGTCGGACGGTCACCGTCGCGGTGTAGCCAGTCATTACCTGTTACCCCGTAACCATGCTCAAAAACGCTTTCGCCTTGCGTCTGTCATGCACGTTCGTGGATACCCCGCGCAGCCACCGGACTCACACGGTCTGCGGTCTCGAGTTCCCGGTGAAACTGGAGGCTGGTTACGGGTCCATCGGTACTGACTGACAGGAGTCCGTGTCAGGGAACGAGTCGGCGAAGCAGCGACGAGAGTCGGTAGCCGATCGAGCCATTCTGATAGCCGTTCCAGCCCCGCATTCCGCCGGACAGTGTCACGGCGTCGTAGCCTTCCTCCTCGAGCACCGCTGTTGCCTTCTTGGCAACGATACCTGCCTTACAGACCGTGACGACCGTCTTTCCCTTCGGAATCTTCGACAGTGACTGTCGAAATTCGGCGTCGTCGCCACGTCGAAGATCGTCGTAAACGGGGATGTTCTGACTGCCGTCGATGCCGTCACGCTGGTGGGTCTTGCGCGGGCGAATGTCGAGGACGTACAGCGACTCCCCGGTTTCCAGTCGCTCCTCGAGTTCGGGCGGCCTGATCTTGCTCATAGAGCACAATACTACACACACATACAAAACGGCATGGATGCGACGTGGCAACCGGCAGGTCGCTGTCGGCGACCCGAGGGAATCGACTATCGGACGGCGTTCAATCGGCCGCCAGCGGAAGCCTGTCCTTAGTCGCGATCGCCCCCGTCAGCCGGTCGGCTGCACGCCGCGCGCCGGCGATGTTCCCCGCGAAGGGGCCAACCGTGCCGGCCGCCAGCGCGCCGGTGACGAACAGCGACGACTCGCCGCCGTCGGCTCGCGACCACGCCAACGTCTCGTCGTCGAGCACTGGCATGCCGCGATATCCTCGCTCGAGGCCGAGTTCGCTGGCGACGCGGTCGACGAACGGGTGGTCGAAGACGGGTGCAAAGCCCGTCGCCAACACGGCGCGGTCGGCCGAGAGACAGCCCCCAGTCTCGAGCAACAGCCGTACCTGTCCGTCAACCTCACGGGCGAAGCAGATGTCCCCGCAGCGAACCGACAGCGGTCCGTCGTCGGCTACCGACTCGAGGCGCTCAAGCAGCGTCTGGGGAACCGTAGCGTCGTTGCGCGCCGCGCGAACGATCTCGTATCGGTCCTGTGAGCCCGCTGGCTGTCGGTGGAGGTGGTTCTCGATGTGATTCCAGTTGATCCAGCGCGGGTCGGCTTCGCTGGTCGCCGTCTCGAGTTCGTGGCGTGAACAGAGCGTCACCGCTTCGCGCTCGCGTTCGGCGAGACAGGTCGCAAGCTGGGCGGCCGTGATCCCGCCGCCGACGACGATCGTCTCCTCGGCAGGCGTCTCAGGGTCGAACCCGTCCCAGACGTGGGTGACCGAGTCGACACCATCTGCCCACGCTGGCTTCCGGTAGCGGCCGCCGTGGCCGATCGCCAGCACGCAGTTTCGGGTCCGGATCGCCTCGCTCGAGCCAGCGCCGTCGGCTGCTGGCGTCTCGAGAACGAGCCCATCGCCGCATTCGGTCCGACGGATCGCATCGACGTTTGCCTGACGGTGGAGCCGCTCGAGGTCGTTGCCCGCGATCACGTAGTCGGCGTAGTCGAGAAACAGCGACAGCGTCGGCCGCTGTGGATACCCCGGCGTCGGCAGGAGTTCGTCCGTCCGACCTCGCCCTTCGGCGAAGCTCTCGAGGCCGAACGGCTCGGTGCCGATGTGGTGGACGAACGTCGACCGGAGTTCGTCCATCTCGCAGGCGTCAGCCTTCCGGCGAAACGACTCGAGCAGGCGCTCGTGGGGGTCGACCACCAGCACCTCGTCGCGTTCGAGGGTCGTGTCCTCGAGCAGCCGCTGACAAACGTACGTGCCGTGGATGCCACCGCCGACGATAACGCACTCGAACATCGGACGGATGTTCCGTCGCCGTCTTAATAACTATACCGAATAGGATAATAACTACTATTAGCACCGAGTTCGTGTTGTTAACTGAATGTCCGACAACTCGATTCCCGTCACGGTGCTGTCCGGTATCCTCGGCGCCGGTAAGACGACCGTTCTCAACCACGTACTGCACGAGAGCGACGATCGGGACCTCGCCGTGCTCGTCAACGACATGGGTGAGGTCAACGTCGATGCCGACCTCGTCGCCGAATCCTCTGATATCGCCGACGAAGACGAGGAGCTAGTCGAACTCTCCAACGGCTGCATCTGCTGTGAACTCCGCGGCGATCTGCTCGATGCCATCGGCGAACTTACCCAGCGCCGCGCGTTCGACGGCATCATCGTCGAATCGACTGGCGTCGCCGAGCCACTCCCCGTCGCCCAGACCCTGACGCTCGGCTTCGACCAGTCCGATCTCGATCCCACCGAGTTCTACGAGGAGACCGGTATCGAACCGCTCGAGGGGTGCCATCTGGATACGACTGTCACGGTCGTCGACGCCCACCAGTTCCACACCGCGATGGAGTCCGACGAGATCCTCGACGACGATGGAACCAAAAAGCACCTCGGCGACCTGCTGGTCGAGCAGGTCGAGTTCTGCGACGTTTTAGTGCTGAACAAGTGTGATCTGGTCGACGAGGAAACCCTCGAGAAGGTCGAATCCACGCTCGAGGTGCTCCAGCCCCGTGCCGAGATCGTTCGCACCGAACACGGCCGGATCGACCCCGACAACATCCTCGAGACCGATCGCTTCGACTTCGAGGAAGCGAGCCAGTCGGCAGGCTGGATCAAGGAGCTCCAGGAGCCCCACGAGTCGGCCGAAGAGGAACACGGCGTCAGCTCGTTCGTCTTCGAGGCGCGTCGGCCGTTCCACCCCGAGCGCTTTGCCGACCTGCTCGATGCGTTCCCCGATGCGGTCGTTCGCGCGAAAGGCCACTTCTGGCTCGCAACCCGAGAAGACGAGGCGCTGACGTTCAACGTCGCCGGCCAATCAGTTCGTGTCGGACCCGGTGGGCAGTGGATCGACACGCTGCCGGCCGAAGAGCGGCGCGAACAGCTCGAGGCAAACCCGCAACTCGAGGAGCTGTGGCACGACCGATGGGGCGACCGCAACGTCCGGCTCGTCGTGATCGGTACCGAAATGGACCACGAGTCGCTGCGAGACGACCTCGCCGACTGTCTGCTGACCGACGACGAACTCGAGGCCGACTGGTCAGCGTTCGAGGATCGATTCCCGACGTTCGAACCGCCAGAGCCTGCGGCCGAGGATGCGGCCGACGAACCCGATGCCGACGACCAGCAAGAGCAGACAGAGGAACTCGGCATTGCAGACTGACGCCGTTCGCCAATGACGGAACGGAACACCGACGTCGAACGTCGGGCGGATACAGCCGAGCCACCAGCCGCTGGTGACCGCTCGCCTAGCGACATCTCGCCGTGCTATCAGGCGTATCTCGAGTGCAACGATCACCGGCCGGACGTCTGTACGATCTACTCGGCGGTGACCGCCGGCTCCATCGAGGAGACGTGGATCAGAGCGACCGGCTCGGCGTTCGTCTCTCGAGACGCGATGCGCTAACCCGCCGCGGTCGACGCACAGACGCCCCGTCGTACGACCACCTAGCAGTTTCCCTACACATCATGTCCACACCATTCCAAACCGCCGTCAAATCGACTGTCCACCACACCCACCGTCGCGACGCGATCGACCGACTGATCGAGAGCGACGAGCGACTGAACCTCTCGGTTATCGTCCAGCTAGACGGGCTCCGCGGTGAGTTCCGTCGACAGGCACTCGAGGGGCTTGCCGACTGTCGGGCGACCGCCGAACTCGAGACGCTTGCAGAAGAGCAGACCCTCGAACCGGCGTTGCGCCGTCGCGCACGCGATCTCGCCTAAGTCGGCCCCGCACAGACTGCCGCGAACCGTCACCCAGTGGTTCGTTTTCGGCGATCGTGAACGATTGTTGAGAAGCGATATTGCTATCTTGCTACTTGTCTGCCCGCAGAATCATCGGCAGAAAGCAGGACTTTTGACCACACGTAGACTGAAACTCGTACTGATGGACCAGAATTCGCTCGAGCGGAGGTGGTTGCGATGACGACGAACGTAACAGAGATTACCGTTATCGGAGACGACGATACCGGGCTGGTCGCTGGCGTGACCAGTCTCCTGTTCGAGCGCGGGATCAATATTGAAGACCTCGATCAGGCCGTTCGGGACGGCGTCTTCCGGATGTATCTCGCCGTCGACACCTCCGAGATGGTCTGTACGGAAGCAACACTGCGCGAGGACCTCCACGACCTCGGCGACGAACTCGGCCTCGACGTACAGGTTCGGTTCCCCGCCGACCGCGAGACCCAACAGATCGCCGTCCTCGTCACGAAAGAGAGCCACTGCCTCGAGGCACTGTTCGAGGCGTGGGCGAACGACCAACTCGGCGCGGATATCGGCGTCGTCATCGGTAACCACGACGACCTCCAGCCGCTTGCCGAACATTACGATGTGCCGTTTCACGACATCGGTGACGATGGCGGCCAGCAGAACGAAGACGAACTGCTCGACCTCCTCGGTGAGTACGACGTCGATCTGATCGTGCTGGCGCGATACATGCGCATTCTCAGCCCGAACGTCGTCTTCCGCTATGAGGACCGTATCATCAACGTCCACCCGAGCCTGCTGCCCGCCTTCCCCGGTGCGGAGGCGTACCGACAGGCCGTCGAAGAAGGCGTCCGCGTGGCCGGCGTGACCGCCCACTACGTGACGACCGACCTCGATCAGGGACCGATCATCACCCAGCGCGCGTTCGACGTCCCTGACGATGCCGATCTCGATGAGATGAAACGCCGCGGCCAGCCACTCGAGGCAGACGCGCTGCTCGAAGCTGTCAAACTCCACTTAAACGGCGACGTCTCGGTTCATCGCGGCCGAACGTCGGTCCGAGAAAACGGAACTGGCTACCAGCTCGGCCTGCCCGACGAGATCGAACAGTTCACGCCGGATCGGCCGGTCGACGGGATCGGCAGCGTCGTCGCGAACGACCAGTAGCTGGGCCAGTCGGCGAGCGTTTTTTCGGACCCGTGTCGCGTTGGCTACGCCTCCCAGAGCTCGAGGCAGGCGTCGCTACAGAAATATTGGTGGATCGCCGTGCCGTCCTCGACGGTGCTGACGACGCGTTGTTCAGACGCCGATGCAACGGAGTCGCCACACTGTTGACACTCGGGTGGGTCCTCGTCTGTGAGTTCGACCATTATGCGACTGGATGCAAGCGTCACACTTGAACGAATCTATCGTTACCATTGTCCGCAGTTCACTCAGCCTCGGTGACAGTAGGCTTATCGACGTCGGTGGCGTATTTTGGTATGGCATGGCACAACGAGAAATCGAAGAGGAGCTCTTCGTCGACCAGTACACGCTCGGCCTCGTCGGCCCCGATCAGGAGTGGGCGGGAACCGTCGCTGACGGCGGGACGATCGAGACGTATACGCCGCCGGGCTGTTGGGGGCCGATGATCACGCCGGAGTTCCGCGGTGGCCACGAGGTCACGCGACCGATCCGTGTCGAGGGGGCGAGCGTCGGCGACGCCGTGGCGCTTCACATCCACGACGTCGAGGTGACGAGTATGGCGACGAGTACGGGCTCGATGGCCGAACGCGAGGACGCCTTCGGCGACGATCCGTTCGTCGACCACCGCTGTCCTGAATGTGGAACCGAGTGGCCCGAGACGATCGTCTCGGGCACGGGCGAGGAGGCGATCAAGTGCGCCGAGTGTGGCGCGAACGCCTCCTCCTTTGGCTTCGAGTACGGCTACACCGTCGCCTTCGACGACGACGGCACCGTCGGCATCACGCTCGACGAGGACGCGGCCCACGACCTCGCCGAGAACGCCGACGACGTGATGGACATTCCTGAGAACTCACGCCAACATCCAATCTTGCTGTACGAACCCGGCGAGATGCCCGGCACGCTCGGGCGCCTGCGACCGTTTATCGGCAACGTCGGGACGACGCCGCCGGTCACGATGCCCGACTCGCACAACGCCGGCGACTTCGGCCAGTTCCTCATCGGGGCCGACCACGACTACGGCATAGAGAGCGAAGCCGACCTCGAGGACCGAACTGACGGCCACATGGACATCCCGCAGGTCCGGACCGGCGCGACCCTCATCTGTCCCGTCAAAGTCGACGGGGCTGGCATCTACGTCGGCGATCTCCACGCCAATCAGGGCGACGGCGAACTCTCACTGCATACGACCGACGTCAGCGGCACCGTCCGCATGGACGTCGAGGTCATCGACGGCCTCGAGCTCGACGGGCCGGTCTTGTTGCCACCCGAGGAGGACCTGCCTTTCATCAGCAAACCCTACAGCGACGCGGAACGCGAGGCTGGCCACGACCTCGCCGACCAGCACGGCGTCGACCTCGAGGATGACATGGGCCCGATTCAGGTCATCGGCTCCGGCGCGACGGTCAACGATGCGACCCAAAATGCGTTCGATCGGGCGACGAAACTGCTCGAGATGAGCGAAGGCGAGGTTCGCTCGCGGTGTACGTTCACCGGCGGCGTCCAGATCGGCCGTCTGCCAGGCGTTGTCCAACTCGACATGCTCGCGCCGATGGCCGTCCTCGAGGAACGCGGGATCGACCACCTGGTGCGCGAACAGTACGATCTCTGAGACGGCTCACCTGTCGGTCGAGCCGCCCTGGACGGCCGGCATCAGCGTCAGTTCGGCGTCGTTCGACACCGGGGCCTCGAGCGGCGCCCGTTCGCCGTTGATCGACACTCGAACGCTCGGTCGTACCGTCTCGCCGTCGTAGAGGTACGGGGTCGCCCGCGGATATGCGGCGGTAAATTCGGCCAGCGCATCCGCGACAGTCGTCCCCGTGAACTCGAGGGTGACCGTCTTCTCGCCGGTCGCACTCCGGAGGGGGCCGTACACTGTGAGTTGCATAGCCGATGTTGGACTCGAGCACCCAAATACCGTCGCCACGAGACACCGGCACACACCGTTTGCACTCGAGGGCGAGCCCACCGACTCGCGGCTCGATCATCGCCTGCCACTGCGTGGCGCAGGCACTTGACTCGCCTTTGCATACCATTACTGAAGATGCCTGAGCTCGACCGATATCTCTGGGCGATCGGTCACATTCACCGCCGGCGACTCCTTTTGCAGCTACTGGAGACGCCCATGGTCCACACGAGCGAACTGAACATGAGCGAGGGGGAAAAGAAACTTTTACTCGCGGAGGTGAAACACGCCCATCTGCCGAAGTTAGCGGACCACGACGTCATCGACTGGAACCCGGAAAGCAACCGAGTAACGCGAGGATCGAACTTCGATGAGGTCGAGCCGCTGCTCGAGCTGTTAGATTCCAATCGAGAGCGGCTTCCCGACGGCTGGGTGTAAATTCCTCGAGCACCGCGTTCGCCGCCGGGCGCGGAACGGAATTGGAGCGTCAGAGACGCTGGACGGCACCGATCGCACTCGAGAGCGGCGGCGCGTCGAACAGCTCCATGTCCATGTAGGCGTTGGCACCAGCACAGTAGAGGTCGCGAGCGGTCTCGATGACATCGTCCTCGAGCGGCTCGGGCTCGACGTCACAGAGCGATTTCCAGTCGGCGATATCTTCTTGTTTGGCCTCGGCTTTCGCGGCTTCGACGGCCTGCACCCAGTCGGGCTGGGTGCGCTTGTGGTACTGTCGGAGCACCTCCTTCGAGAGCTGCGTGCCCTCGTAGCTAAAGCGGTTCTCGTCGAACGTCCCGACGACGTCCGCCACGCGGATCTCGCCCTGATAGTACAGACACTCGATCTTGCCGTCTTCGTGAACCAGTCCGGCGGAGTCGGCCTGCTCAGTGACGATTCGGTTGACCTCGAGTGCGATCGACTCGAGGTCGTCGATCTCGGCTGTGCCGGCGATTTCGTCGGCTTCCGCGCGGTCGAGATAGCGGTCGCCCTCCTCGTATTTCGTCGAGAACTCGACGATCGGCTCATCGAGGTCGACGGCTTCCTCGGGCCAGCTGTCGAACGCGAGGCCGTGGTCGTCGGGATCGGTTCGGCGTCGCAGACTCGAGCCGACGGGGACGCGATTGCGGAAGACGACCTCAAGCGGGATCAGATAGTTCTCGCCGGCCGCCTCGTGGTAGTGGTCGTAATCGTACTCGCGACCCTCGTGGGGGAGGTCAGGAACCTGCGTGAGGTCGATCGCCATCTCCCAGGGCAGACTCGAGGCGTCCTCGAGGGGGACGACGTCGCCGTTTTCGACAACACCGCGGTAGTGGGTCGGGACGCCTTCGGACTCGAGGAGTTCGAAGTTGAACGCGCCCATCGAACAGAGGCTCGCGCCCTTCTCGGGGATCGAATCGGGCATCTGGCCCCAGTCGAACACCGAGTAGGCATCGGTGAAGACGAACGAGCCGCGGCCGAGTTCGTCGTCAGTCGCCGCCTCGTCGATGCGGAATTCTTTGACACTCGTCATACGGGACACCTTCGGCTGTCTCTGCCGCCGCAGTTCATACCCGAGTTGCCGTGGCCGGACCGTAAGAAGGTTTCAGTATCGGTTTGCTCGCCCGAACAACGAAATTCGCCGCCGACCCGGCGATCCATCACGCTTTTCTCGCTGTACTGGTATTGATACGCCGATGGAGCGACCGGTGACCGAGGCAGACCTCACGTTCGACCACGTCCCCGAAACCGACCAGTCGTTCGAGAACGCACTCACGAAGGCTCGCGCCGGCGACCAGCTCACGGTCGACGACGCGATCGAGTTACTCACGACCGGGACGGACGTCGACGGTATCGACCAGACGCGCAAAGAGCAGGTGCTCGAGGCTGCCGATCGCCGACGCGCCGACATCGTCGGCGAGGAGGTCACCTTCGTCGCCAACTTAAACAACAACGTCACGACGGCCTGTAACGTGGGCTGTCTGTTCTGTAACTTCAAAGACGCCGCCCACACGTTCGAGCGCGATACCGAACTGCAAAGCGCTGGATTCACGAAAACGCCCGAGAAGTCCCGCGAAATCGTCGCCGACGCCGTTTCCCGCGGCGTCTACGAGGTGACATCGGTCTCCGGACTTCACCCCGCGTTTGCGCTGGACGGCGAACACCGCGACATACTCGAGGCCCACCCGGACCCGAAGGCGGTCAACTACAAGCCGCCCGAAGCGTACGAAATCGATCCCGGCACCTACACGGACCAGATTTCGGCGATGAGCGTCGACGGCGTCCACGTCCACTCGATGACGCCCGAAGAGGCCTATCACGCCCGGCGGGGGACCGACTGGTCCTACGAGGACGTCTACGGCCGACTCAAAGCGGCCGGCCTCGATACGGTGCCCGGCACGGCCGCCGAAATCCTCGTCGAGGAGGTCCGCGACGTGATCTGTCCCGGCAAGATCAGTACAGAGGGGTGGCTCGAGGCGATGGAAGCCGCCGCGAACGTCGGTCTGGGCTTGACGGCGACGATCATGTACGGCCACGTCGAGAACGAGGCCCACCGCGCGATGCACCTCAAACGGGTTCGTGAGCTTCAAGAGCGCGTCGACGGCGCGATCACGGAGTTCGTTCCGCTCTCGTTCGTCCACCAGAACACGCCGCTTTTCGAACACGACGTGGTGTCGGGCGGTGCAAGCACCGACGAGGACGAACTCATGATCGCCGTCTCGAGACTGTTCCTCGACAACATCGACCACATCCAGTCGTCATGGGTCAAATACGGCGACGAGCAGGGGCTAAAGATGCTCTCCTGTGGGGCCGACGACTTTATGGGGACGATCCTCTCCGAGGAGATTACCAAACGCGCCGGCGGCGAGTACGGCGAGTATCGCTCGTTTGCAGACTACGTCGACCTCATCTCCTCGATCGGTCGGGTGCCGGTCGAGCGCTCGACGGATTACGAGACGCGCCGTATTATCGACCCCGACGAGCCGCCGTTTGGCCCGCGACTGGGGCCGAAATCCGACGGGACGCCCATTCTGACACCCGAGGAGCGAGCGCCGCCGGCCGACGACTGATCGTCACAGACCACTGTTGGGTCGGCGCGAACGGAGGAGCACTTTTTGTGGATGCCACCCGTTACCACTGATATGAACCACCTCTTTCAGACCGACGACGCCAGCTGGCGACTGCCAAATCACGCCCACGTGGTCGTCTACGAACGCGAGGACAGCGATCGCGGCCTGCTCACGATCTACGACTGCGGCGCCGCCCAGAAACCACCGAAAGCGCAGTTGCTCGGCACCCTCGAGTCGGTCGATGCTCCCGCCACGGTCGAACCCCAGCCGACGGGCAAGATCGTGAAGCTCCGTGCGGATGCCACACTCGAGGAATCCGCGCCGGATCAGTTCCGGATCGTCCGGTCCTAACTGGTCATTTTTCATCTGTGAGACCGACGGCCCGCACCGGTGCGCCGTCGCCGTCCAGTGCGAGGGGGTACGCCCGGAGTTCGAACCGATCGCCGACTGCCTCGAGGTTCGTGAGGTTTTCGAGGATCACCCCTCCGTTGCCAAGCAGCGTGTGGTGAGCCACGAAGCCGTCGGGTTCGGCCGCGCTGGCGGTAGCTGTCGGCGTCGGGTCCGGGTTGAGTGTATCCACAGCGACGTCGAACCCGCGCTCGACACACGCTTCAGCCGCAGTCGGCGAGAGATACGGATGCTCGAGATACCGCTCGCTGCCCCAGTGGGTATCCCACCCCGTCCAACACGCCACGAGATCGGCGTCGACGTCGGGAATCCGACTCGCCGGAATCGGCTCGCGCGCCTCGAGGTCGCGACAGTCGATTCGAACGGCGTCGAAGGCGAACCGCTCGAGCGAGTAGGCCGCGAGCGTGTTCCCGTCGGGGTCGATGTGTGCCGGAGCGTCGACGTGTGTCCCGGTGTGGCTGCCACACTCGAGGGCGGCGACGCTGGCTCCGTGTTCCTCGTGGGTCGCGTGTGGCTGGACGACGACCGGCGGATCGTCTGGGTACGTCTGCATCCCGGTTTCGATCGGGTGGCTCAGATCGACGTGCATACGCGACTCTCCACGTTCGAAGGGGGATAACGCTGTGTGATTGCCGGGCCGGGCGCGTTTCGAGGCGGTGTCGCAAAACCGGAGCGTCGAAACCCGTCGGTGACGTTCGATGAGCTATGACCACGGACGAAGCCGGCGTTCGACGGGCGATCGACCTCGCACGGACCGCAGTCGACAACGGCAACACCCCTTTCGGCTCGCTGCTCGTCGTCGACGACGACGTCGTTCGGACGGCCGAGAACACGACGCTCACAGACGACGACATCGCCGCCCATCCGGAGTTCAAACTGGCGCGGTGGGCCGCCCGCGAACTCGAGGCCGACGAGCGCGCGGCGTGTACGATGTACACCAGCACGGAGCCGTGTCCGATGTGTGCGAGCGCGATCGCCTACGCGGGCCTCGGCCGGATCGTCTACAGCGTTTCCGTCGACTCGCTCGCAGCGCTGCGAGACGACGGCGTAATCGAGATCCCCTGCGAGGAAGTGGTCGATCGGTCCGACGCGACGACGACCATCGAGGGGCCAGTGCTCGAGGACGAAGGGATCGCGGTCCACCGAGCGTACTTCTAACGCGTCGACAGCGACTCGCCGTCGAGCACTGCTCGGTAGCGCCTGCCAGCCGCGTCGTCGGCCTCGAGCGCGCCGCGAATCGTTGGCGAGATCCACTGACGATCTGCGCTCGGGTCACGACCGTCACTCGCGCCGGCCGTGCCGTCGGCCGCCACGCCGTCGAACGCGTCGGGTCGCAGGTCGGCGGGCAGAAACCGCTCGTAGACCGGCAGCCGTTCGCGCAGCGGTAGCGCCGCGGAATCGGCGATCGCCTCGAGTTCGCGCAGCGCGGGCCACTTATAATCGGGGTTGATGTGATCGTCCGTGACTGGCGAGACGCCGCCCAGATCGTCGACGCCGCAGTCGATCAGGTCGCGGGCGGGCGCGAGATTCGGCGGCACCTGCACGGAGATTTCCTCGGGCAACGCCACGCGGGCCATCGCCGTCACCCGACGCATCGTCTCGAGGGCGGGCGAGCCCTCGTCCCAGCGCTCGTTGTTCACGACCGGCTGGATGATCACCTCCTGGATGTGGTCGTATCGATTGTGAAGTTCGCGAATGGCAAGCAGACTCTCCGCGCGGTCGCGCCAGGACTCGCCGATTCCGACGAGAATGCCGGTGGTGAAGGCAACGTCGAGTTCGCCCGCGTTTTTGATGGTTCGAAGTCGTTGGCCCGGTTCTTTCTTCCGGGGACCAGCATGGGCACCGACCTCGGCGGTCGTCTCGAGCATCACGCCCATGCTGGCGTTGACGTCGGCCACGGTGGCCAGCTGTTCGCGGGTCTGATCGCCCGGATTGGCGTGGGGGAGCAGCCCTTCCTCGAGGGCGACCTCGCAGGCGTCGCGCAGATAGGTATGAATCGAGTCGTGGCCCCACTCCTCGAGTTGCGCGTGGATCTCGGTGTAGCGGTCGTCGGGATCGTCGCCGAACGTAAACAGGGCTTCCGTACAGCCTGCGTCGGCTCCGTTGTGGCAGATGTCGCGAACCTCCTCGAGGCTGAGCAGGGAGGCCTGTCCGGGCGCGTCGAAGTACGTGCAGTAGGTGCAGGTGTAACGACACGCCGTCGTCAACGGGACAAAGACGTTCCGGGCGAACGTCAGCGCCTCGGGCGCGTCGACGTCGTCGGGCGTGACCGCAAGCAGATCAGCGACCGCTGTGTCGTCGATCGCGATGTCGACACCGTACTCGCTCGCCCCGGCAGTCATTAGGTCGGAGTGGTATCGCGTGGCAGATAAGCGCTTCACTTCGGGCAGGGATATCGGTCACTCGCGCGTCGATTCCTCGAGTCGGGCAACACCGACGCGGCCGTCTCGTGTCTCGAGAGCGAATCCGAACTCCCGAAGACAGGCTGGCGCGCGGTCAGTGTCCGCGCCGTGGACGAGCACCTCAGCGAGATCTTCGGGTTCGTCGATGTCGGTGCTCAGTCGAAACGAGTCGATCGTCTCGAGGTGTGTGTCCACGTCACGAGCGATCTCACAGTGGTCCAGATACGACGCGCCGTGGTAGTCCACGCGAAAATCGGGATGGGAAACGACGACCGCGTTCGTGCCGCCGCTTCGTCCTGGTGCGATTGCGACGCCAGTATCGTGCGAAAAGAGGCGCTCGAGTGCCTCGGGTGTCGCAAGCGCGAGGTCGGCCATGACGACGGCGGTGGCCGCCTCGTCGTGATCGGCCGGCAGCCGTGCGTTGACGGCCTCGGTCAGCGGTCGATCGTCGACGGCTACCGAAACTGCATCGAGCAGACGACCCTCGAGTGACAGGGCGGCGGGGTCGAGCGGCGCCGTCGACACCACCGTCGGCTCCGCGTCCGCCTCGACGATCGCAGTGAGGACGTCCGCAAGCATGGCTCGAGCGAACGTCGACCGCTCCGTAGACGTCAGGACTGACGCGAGCCGTGTCTTCGGGTCGGTGGCGGCAAACGGGACGACGACGTGCATCGATCCAGTGTAGCCCGAGTACGGTGAAAAACACGTCGGACCCGAACCCCCGAGAGTGGGCTTCCAAGCACTGACACGGCAGCGACAGTCACATCGTTGTGCCCCCAAACGAATGCGGTCGCTAGCGCCTGTGGCTCGGAACGGAACTGCGAGCCTAAAACAGCGGCTCGAGTTCGTCTTCGTCGTCTTCAACGAGGCTCTCTAAGTTATCCTCGCTTTCCTGTTGGATGTCGTCGATGTTCTCCTGGGCCTCGATTGCGACCTGCTGGAGACGCTTGATTCGTGGGACGTTCGTGACGCCCGAGAGCAAGATCGCTGCGGCGACTTCTGGCTCCTGGCGGGGGAAGTCGCCACCACGGACTTCCATGCTGCCAGTTTCTTCCTCGAGCCACTTGCGGCCGCGTTCGATGCCTTTCCGGTTCAGATACTCCGATGGACCTGAAAGCACGAGCAGGGCCCGCTCGGTGCCTTCGATCTCACACGGCAGCGTCAGTCGGCCGAGTGCGGCTTTCCGGACGAGGCTCGTGATTCGGTTGGTCGTGTTCGCAGCGTCTAGGTTGTCGCTGCCCCCGTCGTCGCCGGTAAACCGCGAGAGCAGTCCGCCGCCGGTGTTCAATTCGACTTCCTCGCTTGCAAAGCCAACCGTCGAGACGCCGCCACCCGAGAGCGTGTTGATAATCTCGGAGGAGTCGACGACGCTTTCGGCGACCTCCTGACCGTCGCCGACCTCGCCAGCACCAAAGAGAATACCGAACCGGCGAACGATCTCCTCGTTGATCTGGTCGTAGCCACCTTCAACGGACTCGCCGGTCTGTCGCCACGAGTCGTTATCGAACACGAGCAGGTTGTCGACTTCGTGGACGAACGTCTGGAACGAACGCGCCGCGTTGAGCGTGTAGATTCCACCTTCGTCGGTTCCTGGCAGTACGCCGAGGCCGTAGACGGGGATGGTAAAGATCCGTTTCAGGTGTTTTGCGAGGACAGGTGCACCGCCGGAACCGGTCCCGCCACCCAGGCCGGCGACGACCAGAAAGGCGTCGACCTCGTGGGTTGGGATCGCATCGATGGCGTTCTGTACCTCGTCGATGTCTTCCTCGGCGACCGCCGCGCCGAGCTCGTTGTCTGCACCCACGCCATGGCCCTTGACGCGGGCCTGACCGATGAGTACGCGATTCTCCTGTGGTATATTCTCGAGACCCATGAGATCCGCTTTCGCGGAGTTAACAGCGATCGCCGCGCGGACGATTCCGCTGTTCGTTCGATCGTCGTAATCGAGGAATCGATCGACGATTTTCCCACCGGCCTGTCCGAATCCGATCATCGCCAGCTTCATTGTTTGTAAGGGGGCTCCGTTGGATAGGAACCAGTGTAATCAGGGACATAAGTCTTTTGTTGCAGTGAATGTCACGCTTTGTTTTGTATTGCTGAAAACCGACAGCAGGGCTGCTGTTAGGCACAATCTATGATCTGCTCACAGGACTATTCTCACTACTGATACTGGGCCATATATCAGATCGTTGGCTACCGATCCAGCCCAAGTGACTCGCCGAGTGTCATCAGGTCGTCCTCCGAACGACCAAACGCGGTCACGTCGTTGGTAACGACGGTGTTGTGCTGCTCGAGCGATTTGGCCTGGTCTGACCCGAACGGAACGAACGGAAGCGGGTCGGCTGCCGTCAGCCCTAATTTCGCGAGTGGCATCGGGATCGAAAGGATGCTGACGGATTTCCCTTCAGCCTCGTAGGCGAGTTCCGTCGCATCCGAAAGCGTGACGATCTGGGGTCCGGCAACCTCGTAGATCTCGCCGACGTGGCTGGCGTCCTCGAGGGCGTCTGCAAGCATCGGGACCAGATCGCCGACCCAGATCGGCTGGAAACGAGTCTTTCCGCCACCGGGCAGCCCCGTCACGTACGGCGTCGTCAGCTGTTTGGTAAACTCGATAAACTCACTCCCTTCGCCGAAGACCACGGAGGGGCGAAAGATCGTCCACTCGAGTTGAGAGTCTCTGACGACGCGTTCGGCCTCGCCTTTCGTACGGATGTACTCGGTGTCGCCGTTGGGATCGGCTCCGAGGGCGCTCATCTGGACGAAGCGGTCGACGTCGCCGTCTTCGGCGGCCCGAACGAGATTCGCCGTGCCGCCGAGATGGACGGTCTCGTGGTCAGCACCGCTGGGTGGTTTGTAGAGCGGCGACAGCGCGACGAGATTGACGACGGCATCGTGTTCGGCGACTGTCTCTGCGATGGAGTCGTACGCACTGACGTCGCCCCGTGCGACTTCGACAGCCGCAGGTAGGTCGCTGCTGCGCGGGCTGCGAGAGAGCGCCGTCACCTCGTGGCCGCGTTCGTGGAGTTCCGTACAGAGAGCCGTGCCGATAAATCCGGTTCCGCCGGCGACGAGGACGTTCATACAGAAAAGATACAGGCGCAATGATAAATAACTGATCGCCTCCGTTGTTTGGGTCGGAACGGTTCTCGACAGGTTGTAATAGCTCACGGTCTCACGTGCGAGCATGCTGGTCACGCTCGAGGGAGTCGACGGAAGCGGCAAGACAACGGTCTGGGAGGCCCTACAGGAGCGCTATCCCGACGCCACGTTCACACGTGAGCCGACGAACGACTCGTGGTACGGCGAGGCCGTCTACCGATCGATCGAAGACGACGATGCTGACTCGCTTGCTGAACTGTTTCTCTACACCGCAGACCACGCCGACCATCTCTCGCGAGTGATCGAACCCGCACTCGAGGCCGACGAGCTCGTACTCTCGGATCGCTACTCGGACTCGCGGTTTGCCTATCAGGGGGCGACGCTCGAGACATCGTCACGACTCGATGTCGATGATCCACTCGAGTACGTCGTTGACATTCACGAGCCGTTCTCGGTCGAGCCCGACCTGACGCTGTACTTCGATGTCGACCCCGAAACGGCTGCCAAACGTGCGGGTGCGACGAACAAGTTCGAACGCGCCACGTACCTCGAGTCGGTCGCCGAGAACTACGAGCGCCTGATCGCGCGTGATCCCGACCGATTCGTCCGCATCGACGCGACACAGCCACCAAATGCGGTGCTCGAGGCGGTCACAGACGTTATGGCCGACGCGGTCCCCGACAGGGGACTGTAAGCCGAGCTGGCCAACTGCAACTCGAGGACTGCAAGAGGCGCGTGCTTTGGGGACGAGAAAATGGTCCGTCATCGCGAGTCGATTACCGAACGCGGCCGCTCTGTGACTACACACAGCCGAACCGTTCGCTCCTTAATCCATCGCGATGTACGTTTGCGTGGTCTCGATGCCGTCGATCCCCTGAATTTGGGTCGCGGAGATCTCTTTGACCGCAGCCGGTGTCTCGACCTGCGCTTTCGCGATGATGTCGACGTCGCCGGCGACGATATGTGCCGACTGGACGCCGTCGATCGCTTCGATACTGTCTCGGAGTCGATCCGCCTCGCCCGTGTTCGCTTTGATCATAATGAAAGCCGTAACCATCAGTTGACACCTCCAGTGCCCGACGTTGCGTCGGTTCCCGCGTTCGAAGCGGCCTCATCTGGCGTCTCGCCGACCAGCAACTGGCGCACCTCGTTCAACACGTCGAAGTCAGCGAGGACGACGAGTCGGTCACCGTCCTCGAGCGACAGATCTGCGTTCGGAATCTCAAGGGGCTGGTCGCGCTTGCCGAATGCGAGGATAGTCGCGTCGGCGGGCAGTTGCAGTTCGCCCATCGTGTAGCCGTTGACGGGAGCGCCGTTAGAAACCGTCAGTTCGACGACTTGCAAGTGCGGGGCGATATCCGCGATTGCACGGATCGTCCCCCCGAGCAAGGCGTTTTTCGCCCCGATCGCACCGAGGCGTTCGGGGTAGATTACCTCGTCGACCTCATCGGCGTACTTGCGGTAGATTCCCTCGCGGTAGGCCTCGTCGATGCGCATGATCGTCCGACAGCCGTAGTGGTTGGCGATCATACAGGCGGTGAAGTTGACGTTGAGGTCACTCGTCAGCGCGCCCAGCGCGTCGGCGTCAGTGATGCCAGCGTCCTCGAGGACGTCCTCGCGGGAGCCATCGCCCTCGACGACGGGGAACTCCTGGCTTCGAGCGCGTCGGATCATCGCCTCGTCCTGTTCGATCAGCGTCACCTCGTGGCCCTCATCGCGCAGGACACGCGCCGTGCGCAGGCCAACCCGTCCAGCACCAATGATCACGAACCGCATGGACAGGGGTACGCTCGCCCCCGTCAATAAGCTTGTCCTCAGTTACCATGTTACTCACCCGAACGTAGTCGCCGCCAGGCAAAGACTTTAGTCGTGACATGGTGTACCACACCCTCGACAGATGGTTCACGCGTTTATTATGATTAAAACGGCCGCCGGAAAATCCGAGGGGCTACTCGAGGCGATCAGGGATCTCGAGCCTGTCACCGACGCCCATATCGTCGCCGGTAACTACGACGTCATCGCCGAGGTCGATGCTCCCGAGGTCTACGACGTTCTCGAGACAGTCTCTTCGAGGATGCAGGCACTCGAGGGAGTCAGTGACACGAAGACGTACATCGCGATGGATTAGCGACCAGCCTGTCGTGGATCGAGCACAGCAACTGTCCGTCGAGTCACATCGGCATGCCGTCGCGTTCTTCTGTGGCCTGCTGGCTACGATCTTGTGCGTTCTCGAGTAACGTTGCAGCCTCGCCGCGATAGTCGTAGCCGGGGATGATCCCCTGTGCGAACGTCCCTTCGACGTACTCAGTGAGCGCTTTGGCGTCCGCGACACCTTCCGCTGCGTCCCAGGCGACGTACTCGAGGACGACCGTGACTTCGTCCGTGTCACGGTCGATGGTCGGCTCGTCGTGGGTGCTTGTCTGGGCAACGGTAAACACGTCCTCGAGTCGACGCTCGAGTGTTTCGAACCAGCCGTCTTCAACGACGGTGGCGACGGCGTCACCGGCAACAGCAGCGTCGAGGGTCGGCAGGGTGACCGTCACCCGAAACCGACCGTCTCGTTTTCCGTCCGCGTCGTCCGCGGTGATGGTCGTATCAAAGACAGTCGTCGTCAGTTCGTACCCAGCGGTGTCGGCCGACGCAGCGAAGGCGTCGTGGGACTCGAGTTCGCGCTCGACGGCGGCGGGAAGATCAGTCATATCCGACTCAATGGCCGTCACGGAAAAGGGTGTTACGCTGCCCGTGGCTGGATGCCGGGTATGAAACAGTTACATCGCTAAAACTGACCGACGGCGACGGGATCGTTTCACGGTTCTAGTCGGTCGTTTCCACGTGAAATGACCTGCATTACTACAACGGATCCTGTCGTTTTTCATCGGCATGAGTCTCGATAGACACGCTGCCGAACGCCGCCGGTTCGCCCGCCTTCTCGGAATCGATGGCGAACACGGCTGCGGCCTGCCGATCGGTTCTCGCTCGAGTCACGCAGATCACGACCATCCAGAGTCGTCAGACCAGCCTGAAAAGACGCGTTCCAGCAGCCGATCTCGCGGTCGCTGAATCCAGACACCCGAAAAACGGAGCCGCGGCGCTGCCTTATTTTGCTGCTTCGATCGCCTGCTCGAGGTCGGCGATCACGTCGTTGACGTCTTCGATGCCGACGGAGAGGCGCACGAGATCATCGGTCGTACCGCTTGCGAGTTTCTCTTCGTCGGTGAGTTGCTGGTGGGTCGTACTCGCGGGGTGGATGATCAGCGTCTTTGCGTCGCCGACGTTTGCGAGCATGGTCGTGAGATCGACCTCGTTACAGACCGTCTCGGCGGCGTCGTAGCCGCCCTCGAGGCCGAACGTAATCATGCCGCCGTAGCCGCCCTCGAGATATTTGCTCGCGTTCTCGTGGGTTTCGTGACTCTCGAGGCCGGGGTAGTTGACCCAGGCGACGGCGTCGTGGTCGTCGAGGAACTCGGCGACGGCCATCGCATTTTCGCAGTGTTTCTCCATCCGCAGCGGCAGTGACTCGAGTTTCTGGAGGGTAACCCAGGCGTCAAACGGCGACTGCTGGTTGCCCAGATCGCGCAGCCCGCGGGTACGAGCCACGATCGAGAACGCCTGCTCGCCGAACGTCTCGTAGAAGTTGACCCCGTGGTAGGCGGGGTTCGGTTCGGCGATTTCGGGGTAATCACCCTCGTCCCACGGGAACGAGCCGCCGTCGACGAGAACCCCACCGACCGTCGAGCCAGCGCCGTGGATCCACTTCGTCGTCGAGTTCCAGACGAGGTCCGCGCCGTGCTCGAGCGGTCGGCACAGATACGGCGTCGCGAAGGTGTTGTCGACAAAGAGCGGGACGTCGTGGTCGTGAGCGATGTCGGCGATGCGCTCGATATCGGGCGTGACGAGCGCGGGGTTGCCGATCGTCTCGAGATGGACAAAGGCGGTGTCGTCGTCGATCGCTTCCGCGTAGGCCTCGTAGTCGAGCGTGTCGACGAACTTCGTCTCGATCCCCCGTTTCGCGACGGTGTGGGTGAGGTAGGTGTAGGTCCCGCCGTAAATCGAAGACGAGGAGACGATGTTATCCCCGACTTCTGCGAGGATGAACGTCGCAAGATCGAACGCGGCCATCCCGGACGCGGTTGCGAGTGCCCCGACACCACCCTCGAGGGTGGCGATACGCTCCTCGAGCATGGCGTTCGTCGGGTTCATGATCCGCGAGTAGATGTTGCCGAACTCCTCTAAGCCGAACAGTGCGGCCGCGTGTTCCGTATCCTCGAACTCGTAGGACGTCGTCTGATACAGCGGCGGGGCCCGTGCGCCAGTCGTGGGATCTGGCTCCTGTCCTGCGTGGACACTGTGCGTCGAAAAGCCGGTTTCGGGTTCGTCATCGGTCATACGCCGAACACGAACTCGAGTGCTTATAATCCCCACTCCTCCCAGCAAAAACGGTCGGGATCTCGGAGCTGCCCGTGCTGGGAGGGTGTGCAGTGACAGTCAGTAGCGACTACAACAGCCCTTCTCAGACGGTCTGTTGCCCGTCAAGGCCGGCGCGACCGTGAGCATCTTGGGTTGTGTCGGTTGATCGGGACAGCAATCCGTCTCAGTCGTCTGCAAGCGTCGGCTTCGTGCCTTCGGCTCGCAACACGTCCGTCTGGGTTTCGGTCAGTAACCGCACGAACTGGCCGGCGTTCGTCACGAGCTTGTTCTCGGCTTTCCGCAGATGTTCCTCGAACGTTGCTCGAGCGACAGTCGTCTCCGCTGCGAGTTCGGCGACCGACGCGCCTCGTGGCTGGTCGTAGTAGCCCGCGTCGAGAGCGATCCGCAGCGCCTCGAGCTGGCGCTCGGTGAGCCCGTCGAACAGCCGATCGACCGAGACCAGCGAGCTGTGGGGAACGTGGCGCTCTTCGATCGAGGTCTTTGAGCGAACGTCGATCTCGCGGTCGTCGTCGAGCTCTGCAAGCAGTGCGTTGATATCACCCTCGTCGAAGCCGATCACGGAGTAGTGCTCCCAGCCGTTGCGATACACCGTCGGCGGGAGATGCACGCAGTTGTGGCGCTCGAACCGCCGAACGATCGACTCCTCGATGGGGCAGGCACAGGACTGGACGATCACGTGCAGGTCAGTGCCGTCGGCCGTGGTGTGGAGAATCGTCCCGAGTTCGTTGATCTTCTCGAGCAGATCGTCGTCGCTGGCGTTCGGGACGGTAATCTCGAGGACCTGACAGTCCTGGAGATACCACTCCCGAATCGAGACACCGGGAAACTGCTCGGATACCCCCCGGTAGGGGCATTCGTGGCGGAGTTTGAACGAGACTTCGTACATGCTCATGTTCCCTCTGAGGGGCGGAATTTGGATAATGGTGCCGGTCATAACTGGCACTGACCATATGCCTTTGCTCTCCCTATCAGCTATCGATGGCAGAAATCACGCCGGAAACCGTCGCCGAACGGCTCGAGAACGACGAGGAACTCACACTAATCGACGTCCGCGACGCTGCGGACTTCGAGGAGTGGCATATTCCAGGCAGCGAGAACGTCGACGTCTATGAGGACCTAAAAAACGACCCCGACAGCGCAGCAGCCACCTTGGCCGAGTTGCCGGCTGACGAGGAGCTTATCACCGTCTGTGCAGCCGGTGTGCTCGCGTCGGATGCCGCCGACATGCTCGAGGCAGCCGGCCACGACGCGGCAACCCTCGAAAACGGCATGAACGGCTGGGCGCGCGTCCACCGCCACGCCGAACTCGAGGCCGATATCGACGGCGAACTGATCCAGGTTGCCCGGCCCGGCACGGGCTGTCTCTCCCACGTCCTCATTTCCGAGGGCGATGCGGCCGTCTTCGAGCCGTCCCAGTACGTCGAGGAGTACGAGACTCTTCTCGAGGAGTACGACGCCGACCTCGTCGGCGTCTTCGACACCCACGCCCACGCCGATCACGTCTCTGGCGGCGCGAAACTCGCCGAACGCAACGGCGTCCCCTACTACCTGCATCCGGCGGATGCCTCCGGAATCGAGGCGCGTTCAGTCGAAGACGGCGACGTCCTCGAGGTCGGCGCGGTCGAGATCACGGTGATCCACACGCCCGGCCACAGCCCAGGGAGCGTCACCTTCGCTGTCGAGGACGAAGCGCTGCTCACCGGCGACACGCTCTTTCACGACAGCGTCGGTCGGGTCGAACTCGGTGTCGACGCCGGCCTCGAAGAGACGAACGTCGAAGAGAACGCCGAAACGCTGTACGAGAGCCTCGAACGACTCCGCACCGTCGATGGCGACCCACTCGTGTTGCCGGCACACGACCCCGGCACGCCACAGCCACCCGTCGCCGCACGCCTGAGCGAGGTCAAAGATCGAAACGAGGCCTTCTGTCAGGATCGAGAAACACTGGTTGCAGCACTTGCAGGTGACATTCCGGACCAGCCGGCGAACTTCCAGCGGATCAAACTCGCCAACGTCGGCACGGAGGAGATTTCGGACGAAGAGGCGGACGAACTCGAGCTTGGTCCCAACCGATGTGCTGCTGAGTAAGTAATGAGCGGTGAGTTCACACAGGGGATCAAGCGTAACTGGCGACAGTTCACCCTCCAAGTGCTGACGGTTTTTGCAGTTGGGTTGACGATGGGCTCACAGCGCAACGTCGTGCCCATCATGGGCGAAGAGACGTTTGGCGTCGAGTCCCTGCTCGTGATCGGCTCGTTCGTCGTGAGCTTCGGGATCGTCAAGGCCGTCCTCAACCTGTATTCCGGGAAGTGGGCCGACACCTACGGTCGCAAGCCGATCCTGATTGCAGGCTGGGTCGCGGCGATCCCGATTCCATTTATCCTGATCTACGCGCCGAGCTGGAGTTGGATCGCCGTCGGGAACGTCTTGCTCGGCGTCAATCAGGGGGTCGCCTGGAGCATGAGCATGATCTCGAAGATCGAACTCGCCGGGCCCGGTGAGCGTGGGCTCGCAGCCGGGATCGACGAGGCCTTTGGCTACACCGGCGTCGCTGCCGGCGCGTGGCTGACGGGCGTCATCGCCGCCCAGTACAGTCTCCGGCCGGAGCCGTTTTACTTCCTCGCGGCGGTGATCATCGTCGCCATACTCATCGCAGTCGTCCTGATCGAGGAGACGCTGCCCTACGCAGAGGCAGAGGCGAAAGCCGCTGCTGACGCCGAACCAGACGGTGGCACTCGAGAGGCAGAGCTCTCGTTTACCGAGATCGTCAAGCGGGCGACGTACAAAGATCGGACGCTGTTTACGGCCGCGCAGGCGGGCCACGTCGAGAACTTCGTCGACACGCTCGTCTGGATCGCCTTCCCGATCTTCCTCGTCTCCCAGGGGCTCAACGTCGCCCAGGTCGGCGTCGTCGTCGGTGTCCACAGCGCGGCGTACTTCTTGCAGGTCTACACCGGCCGGCTGGGCGATCGGGTCGGACGCAAGCCACCGATCGTCGCTGGCTTCTTCCTCGCCGGCGCTGGTGTCCTCGGGATGGTGCTGGTCGAGGGCTATGCCCTGTGGATCCTCTTTTCGGCACTGTCGGGCGTCGGGATGGCGCTTCACTACCCCAACCTGATCGCGGTGGCAAGCGACGCGGCCCACCCGCTGTGGCGCTCGACCGGCCTCGGCGTCTATCGCCTCTGGCGGGATCTGGGGTATGCCGTCGGCGCTGTCCTCATCGGTCTGTCGGTCGACCTCATCTCGATCGACGCCGCCTTCTACGCCACCGCGATCGCGATGTTTCTCTCCGGCGGGCTCGTCGTGGTCTGGATGGAGGAAACGCATCCCGAACTTGGCACCCACGAGCCGCCGTCAGTGGACCTCGAGGCAGAGAACACGCCAACAGAAAACTGAGACAGGGTGTTGTCGGTTACTCGAGCAGCGACTCGCCGGTCATCTCGGGGGGCTGGTCGAGGTCGAGACACTCGAGCATCGTTGGCGCGATGTCGGCTAAGGTGCCGCCCGTGCGAACGGTTCGACCACCAGCAGTGCCGCCCGGAGCGAGATAGATAAGCGGCACGTCGTTGTAGGTGTGTGCCGTGTGCGGGTCGTCTACGGTCCCCATGTCGTCGGCGTTGCCGTGGTCGGCAGTGATGAGAACGTGCGATCCCGCAGCCTCGAGCGCGTCGACGAGTCGCCCTAACTGCTCGTCGACGGCTTCGACGGCCTCGATCGCGGCCTCGTAGTCGCCCGTATGGCCGACCATATCGGGGTTGGCGTAGTTGAGCACGAGCACATCGGGATCGTCCGACTCGATTGTGTCTGTTGCGGTGTCGGTCACCTCGGGGGCACTCATCTCGGGTTGCAGGTCGTAGGTCGGTACGTCGGGACTCTCAACGATTTTGCGGATCTCGCCGTCGAACTCGACTTCGCGGCCGCCATTGAGGAAGTAGGTAACATGGGCGTACTTCTCGGATTCGGCGATCCGGAGCTGGGTCTTGCCCGCGTCAGCGAGCACCTCGCCCAGTACCTGTTCGGGTTGGTTCGGCGGATACGCGATCGGGAGGTCGAACGTCTTGTCGTACTGGGTCAGCATGACGACTTCCGTCTCGGGCGGGTTCGTGTCGAACTCGCCTGCCCAGTCGTCCGGCCGGATATCGGCGAGCATCCGTGTGAGCTGACGGGCGCGATCCGACCGGAAGTTGAACCAGACGACCGAGTCGCCGTCCTCGAGCGCCGGCTGCTCCGAAACGAGCGTCGGTTCGACGAACTCGTCGGTCACTCCACGGTCGTAGGAGGCTTCGACGGCCTCGAGCGCCGAGTCGGCGGTCCACTCGGCGTCGCGATCGACGATCGCTTTGTAGGCGCGGTTCGTCCGCTCCCAGTTCTGGTCACGATCCATCGCGTAGTACCGGCCCGTTACCGTCGCCACGTCGCCGGTGCCGTGGTCGGCGATGACGTCCTCGAGTTCGGAGAGATACTCCCGTCCGCCGGTCGGAGAGGTGTCTCGACCGTCAGTAATGGCGTGGGTGACGGCCTCGACGTCACGGTCAGCCGCCAGTTCGATCAGTGCGTGGAGGTGCTCGTGATCCGAGTGGACCCCACCGTCGCTGACGAGCCCGAGGAAATGAACCTGGCCATCATTCTCACGTGCATGGTCGAAGGCCGTGTTGATCGTGTCGTTCTCCCGGAAGGAGCCGTCGGCGATCGAATCCGAAATGCGCGTATACTCCTGATAGACCACGCGTCCGGCCCCGATGTTCAGGTGGCCGACCTCGCTGTTGCCCATCTGGCCTTCCGGCAGGCCAACACGTCGGCCAGCGACCTCGAGCGAGCCGTCCGCACCCGCCGCGGCAAGCGAATCGAACGTCGGCGTCTCGGCCGCGTCAACGGCGTCTCTACTCGTTCCATCGCCGAGTCCCCACCCGTCGAGGATAATCAGCGCAGCATCCATGTGCGACGGGTCGCCAGCCTGTCGTAACTAGCTGTCGTTGTCGTCGTGGGCTGGGAGCCGAACAGGTGACTGATCGGAACGCTGAACTGCGTCGTGTCCGAAGACACGGTATGGTATCGGACGTGCCCGACGATGCCCCGATCGTCCTCTTCGACGGCGTCTGCAACCTCTGTCACGGGTTCGTGCAGTTCATTGTCCCCCGGGACACGGACGAGCAGTTCTACTTCGCATCCTTACAGTCCGACGTTGGACAGGAGCTGTTGGCCGCCCACGGCCTCGAGACAGATGCCCTCGAGTCAGTCGTTCTGATCGACGGCGAAGACGCCTACGTCAAATCGGACGCCGTCCTCCGAATCGCGAGACTGCTCGGTGGCGTCTACGCCCTGGCCGGGCCGTTTCGCTTCCTGCCCCGCCGCCTTCGAGACTGGGCGTACGATGTCGTCGCCGACCATCGTTACCGACTGTTCGGCCAGAAAGAGCAGTGTATGATGCCGACCGGGAACGTCCAGGATCGCATTCTCGAGTAGCGACCGATTCGGACACGTCGCGTTCGATCCGACCGTTCAGAAATCGTGCATTTTCTGGTGGGTGTGCAATCGCTCGAGCTACCGCAGCGAATCGCTGTGTTCGGTCGCTGAATCGTCGCGGTGGTTAAACGTCGTGCCACAGTCGCCACAGACAGTGCTGTGGCCGGGAGTCGTTCGCTGTGCGAAGACCGCCCCACACTCGTCACAGATCATGTAGAGCCGGTGTTCGGGCGGAGTTCCGGCTTCGAACGTCATTCGGACCCAGGCGTCGGCGTTCGCTTCGTCGTAGAGTGTGACACTGGAGCCGTTCTGTCGCCAGTTGATCGCATCGTCGTCGGATTCGGCCGCTTCCAGACCTCGCTTGGACATCAGGACAGGTGACTCCATGCGATCCGATCAAATAATTTTTCTGATAGTAATTTACCCGTACTCGAGTGAATGGCATCGGCTACTGCGGAGTGTCCGCACCGCTGACTTTTTGCGGGTGGGGTGGGAGCCACAGCATATGACGCTCGATCCGGTTCATTTCGACGGGATCGCACGGCTCGCGAGACGGATCGACCACGGGGCCGACGAACGCGACCGCCGTGCCTTCGCGGAGACGGTCTGGGACTCGTTTCTGGACCCGCTTATCGACGACAGCGGCCGGACGATCCTCGAGCCGGTCGATGACCAGCGCCGACGGTTCGTCGACTGCGAGGACGTTGCCCTTCACGACCGCCCCTTCGAGACCGAACACGGCCTCGACGCGGGAACGATCAACCCAACGACGTTCAAAAACGGGCTCGTCATCGACATCGCACAGGCGGCGATGAGCGCGACGCCGAGCGATCTCGACCTCCATCGCTCGCGAACCACCGTGATGACCGTCCACTCGAACGACGAGACGATGACCGTCGACGAGACGTGGGGGACGTTCGACGAGGGCTACAGTCAGAGTCGGGCCGTGAAGATCCCACCGCTGCCACGCTTTGCAGAGGGTGTCGTCCACGCACTGGCGCTCTATCTCGCCGAGAGCAAACACGCCTGTGACCACGCCGACGACGTCGAGGACCTGCTCGTGCTCGACGGTCCGCTGTACCCGCGCGGACTGCTCCGCTGGGCCGACCAGCATCCCGATCTGTCGGATTTCCTGCTTGAGGACCCGCGGCCGACGACGGTCCTCGAGAACTACGTCCGGCTGATCGAACGGTTCGTCGACCGAGGGATTCCCCTCGTTGGCTTCGTCAAGAATCCGGCGACTCGCGTCATCACGCGGACGTTGAAGAACAAACGCGATGTCGACATCGCCAGTCCCTGGAGCGACGACTCGGCGCTGTTTACTCGGTTGCTCGAGCGCGGCGAGTACGTGCCCGATATCGACGGCGACCGCTGGGAGCGAGAGACGTCGGCGCTAACATACACCAACTGGTTTCGCTCGCGTGGCGGCGTCGACCGCCCGCTGTCGGTCGACGGCGATGCCCTCGGCGTCGAACGCGAACACTCACTCGAGGAGTACGAGGTCACCTTCTTCATCGTCTACGATCCCCGTGACGATCTCATCTACCGGATCGAGGCGCCGTATGCGTTCACTCGTGACCCGGAGACACGCGAGCAGCTGACCATGCAGGTGTTACAGGACGTCGCGATAGCCCACGGCCCGCCGACGATCGTCGAAAAGGCGGACGAACTCGCGCGAATCAGTCGCTCGGAGAAACGATCGCTTCGAGAAACGCTCGAGACGCAGTTCGATACGTCACAGGATCGTACTTACGACGACCACCGCTGGAGCGAGGAGCCGTACTAAGGCGCTTCTTTCTTGTCGACTTCGAAGGTGACGTCGTCGGGATCGACACCGATTCGGGCGAACTGTGTCCGGACGTGTTCTTTGGCTCCCTCGAGCCCTTGCTCTCGGGTGTCGAACCCGCGTGGCATCGGCGATTCGAACGCGAGATTGACCTCGCGGCCGTCGACGAGCTGGATCGAGCCGCCGCTGTCGACCTCGTAGAACTCATCACAGACCCACACGTACGCGGCGTCTTCATCGGGCGCACCACGGAACGAGGGCGCTCGCTCGCCCCGTTCGTACAGCGTGCCAGTCAGTTCGGTTCCGCCGGCACGACCGCGTACCAGTATCATACGCTTGTCTAGGATTCCTGGCTGCAAAAAGACAGTGCTCGTTGTCCACTCGCTGATACGGCCTGCTGTACCGGTTTACCGTGCAATCGCGACCGTCTGCGGTTGCACCGGAACTGACATACAGTAGACCGTATGAGTCGCTCGAGACAGATTCTGCCGAGCGATTCGACCTGGAAAGGCACGAAACGAAGCGCTATCGACCACCGCTGCGGACGGACGCAGGCGGTCTGTTGCATCGATTGGCCGGTGCTCCCGCAGAACGGTCGTAGGCACACCGGCGCTGATGGACAGGATCCGTGTCGGGTGGTAAGACAACCGGACACCCACTTGCGAGCCCACGGCCGCGTTCGACCGCCGATTTCGATTGCCTGTACGCGAGCTCTCGAACGCACTCGGCTCCGAGCCGATTCCCGACCCAAATCGTTTTGGAAATGGGCTTATCACTGCTGCACCGCTCCGTATGAGCAATGAGTTCGGACGTTCACTCCAGCGGTGACAACGAGCAGGATACGCTCGAGAATATTCCGGCGGAGTGGTACGACGCCTTCAGTCATTCACGGCGGGTTCGACTCCTTGCGATTCTCGGCGCCAGTCGAACACAGCTGTCGGTGACAGAACTGACGACAGCAATCGTCGAGAACGAGCCGTTTGACGGCTCGGCCGAGCAGGCACGACGTGATGTCCGGACTAGCCTCCACCACAATCATCTGCCGCGACTGGCCGACGACGGCATCATCACGTGGGATGCCGAAGCTGGTGTGGAACTCGACGCCGAATTGCCAGTCGATCGCACGACGCTTACCTCACTTTTGGAGTTATGCGAGCGTGAAAACTGTGCCCGGCTGCTCGAGGCGCTTGTCCATCCGACCCGGCTCCGTGTCTGCTCGATGGTCACCGATCGCGACCACCCGCTGTCGGTCGAGACACTCGCATCGCGACTTGTTTCCCACGACGCTACGTCGCTGTCCGATTCCGAACGCGCGACACTCTCGTTGTATCACACGCATCTCCCCCTGCTCGCAGACACCGGCCTGCTCGAGTTCGATCCCGAGGCTGGAGTGGTCACGGGTCACGCTCCAGTACCAGCGCTCGTCCAGTAACCGAAAGCCACTGCCGCTGAGACGGGAGCCGTATCCTTGGCGCTCATTGGCCTGCAACGAAGACCTTTTGCCCGCACATCGCGTCCGACAACGACGAGTCACGGCTGACTCGAGGCGAGCGGAGGGAAACGCGTTTGTGGACCCGCCCGGATGGAACTGATATGACCGATCTGGGTGATTTTGGTGATTTTGACGCCGGTTCGGACGGCGATTCCGACGCGACAGACGCCGTCGCTGCCGATGTGGGCGACACGGCATCGGCTGCGTCGAGTGCCAGCGACTCGACAGGGACGAACGGGGAATCGAACACGGCATTCGAATCTACACCTGTTGAACCTCGCGGCGAGGACGTCGGGATCGGCACGCTCTGTGTCTCCCAGGGACTGCGTATCGCCGAGGACGAAGACGACACCTCCCTGCGCGCGTACGTCACGCAGGACAACCGCTCGTCGATCCGTATCGGGAGCTATCTGCTCGCACCCTATCCCGACGGCGAGACGCTGTTCTGTCGGATCACCGGTCTCGAGTACGCCCAGCAGTACCACGCCGACGACGCGACGGAGATCCACGCCCGCCGTGCCATGCGAACCGACGAGGTCGACGAAGCCGACTACAAGTTCGTCGCGACCCTCGAGCCCGTGGCTGTCCTCTATGACGATGATGGCGAACTGAAGCGACGGATGACTGACCGCGTCCCGAAACCCCAGACGGTGATCCGGACGGCCGACGACATCGAGGCGATCAAAACCGGGCTGAAGATGCCCGAAGACGGTGTCTTCCTCGGCCACCTCTCCGTCGGCGGAGAGAAGGTTCGGACGGCGGCGTCGCCGCCGACGATCGATTACCGGCTGAAAGATGACTACGCGTCCGGCGATCCGCTCGTCTTCCGCCATACGCTGATCGCGGGGGGCACCGGCTCCGGGAAAACCCACGGCGCAAAAAACATCCTTCGGCAGTATCTCGCCGCGGAGCGGACGTATCCGATGGCCGATGGCCGTGAAGTCGGCACCGCGGTCGTCCAGTTCGACCCACAGGACGAGTACGCCCAGATGCACGACGACAACCCCGACCTCGATTCGGAGTTCGCCCGGCGACTCGAGCGTGAAGGAATTGCCTACGGTGGCCACGAGGATACGACGGCGTTTATTCCGAAAGTCGGCTCGGCCACCTATTCGGCGGGCCATCACCGCGCGAAACAGGTCGAGTTCACGATTCCGTTCTCGATGGTCTATGAGAACCCGTGGCTGGTCGCGGGCAGCGGGCTGAACGACAACCAGTACGGCGCGCTCGTCAGCGTCCTGTTGCCGCGATTCCGCAAGCAGTACGGCAACGGCGGGACGTACGAGGAGTTTACTACCTTCCTCGACGACCCCGCGTTGCGCGAGGAACTCGACGAGTCGGGCCGGGTTCACGAGGCGACGTTCGACGCCGTCCGCCGGCGGGTGCTTGGCTTCGGCCACGTCTTCGACCAGGACGCTCGACCGATCACCGAACTGGTCCACGACTTCGTTCGCCCCGGTGGGCTGACGGTCGTCCCGACCTACCACATCAACGATACGCGGGCGACGGAGGCAATCGTCCTCGCGGTCTCCTCGCTGCTGATCGACCAGAAACTCTCGAACGACCCGATCTACGACCGAATCAAGGAGACGCCACTCGTGTTGGGGATGGACGAGGCTCACAACTTCCTGACCGACGCCGACAGCGTGCAAGCGGGCAAGGTCATCCGGAAGTTCACCGAAGCGGCCAAACAGGGCCGAAAGGAGCGGCTAGGACTGTTCCTCATCACGCAGGACCCACAGGACATCCACGACGCCGTTTTCAAGCAGATCAACACCACTATCGTCCTCAATCTCGGCGACGAGGATGCCATCAAGAGCGTCAACATCCCCAGCAACTTAGAGTCGAAAGTCCCCTACATGGAGAAAGGTCAGATGGTCGTCTACTCGCCCGACAACTCCGAACCCGTCGAGCTGATCGGCCTGCCGAAGTGTCTCACACGTCACGGGCGGGACTGAGACTGTCGTCCGAAACTCGAGCCCGAAACTCGTCCGTTCCGGATTCGAGTGAAGCCCCTCGAGCCCGAAACTCGTCCGTTCCGGATTCGAGTGAAGCCCCTCGAGCCCGAAACTCGTCCGTTCCGGATTCGAGTGAAGCCCCTCGAGCCGTCAGCCAATCGTGTGTCCGCTCAGATCGAGGCGCTGGCTCTCGTTAGTTCCCGTTTCCAGCCGCGATATCCTGATTGCCGCCTGCAGCTTCGTCGTCGTCTTCGCTGTCTCCATCCTCGTCGTTTTCGTTGCCAGTGTACTCCTCGTCGCCGTAGAGAACCTGTGTCCCGGTTGCAACCGGACGGATGATGTACTTTCCTTGTCCCGTCTGGAACGGTGCGAAGTCGGCGATGAATCGCGTGGTTTCCTCGGCACGAATTTCGAACGACTGCTTGAACTGGAGCGGTGCGTTACCCGGTGTCTCGACGTCCGGCTCATCATCACCCTCTTTGAGAGTTCCCACCGTGTCACTCACGTCTAACTGGAGGAACTGATAGTCGCCGACCTCGACCTCAGTCTCATCGATGAGCTGTGTGTTGTCTCCTTGCAACTCGACGAGATCTGCCGTTTGGGGTTCATCGAACTCGATGTAGTAGCGGCCCGAACCGAGGTCGACATCCTCGTCGTCTTCGGTTTCGTTGTCCTCAGTGTCTTGCTCTTCCGTCTCGTCTTCGGTTTCGTTGCCCTCGGTGTCTTGCTCTTCCGTGTCGCCGTCTTCAGCGTCTTCGTCCGCTGTCTCTGCTGGCTTGATCCAGACTCCTTGAATCGTCACGTCGAGCGACTCGAAATGGTCGATGTCGTTTGGCTGGTCAGTGATGCTCGTCGAAAGCGTACCGTACTGCGTTTCATCGTCATCCTCACTGCCTTCCTCACTGTCGTCACTACCTGTACAGCCTGCAATCGTACTGGTCGCAACAACTGCACCAACACTTCCAAGATATGTCCGTCTGTCCATACAGTCACAAGACATGAACATAATAAATGCTTTTGGTCTTGGTTTAATTAGATTCTGTGCAATTAGACTTATACATGTGATCTCAGGTATAATAACGCCTTAGAAATAGGAAATGAAGAATCTGATTTTTAGACACCCCGAATCAGTCATCACGGAGAAATATCAATAAGTTGATTGCTCAACGGAACAGAGTGCAGCTACATCGATTCGAGCAACACGTCCTCGAGAAACCCGCCGACGCAGTCGGCAATCTTCCCGTGTTGACCGATAAAGAAGTGATCGCCCGACAGTGCTGTGACCGTATCGCCGCGCTCGCGGGCGCGCTCGACGAGTGGGTCCCAGTCGACAGTCGAGTCTCGCTCGCCGTACAGTATCTGGGTCGGAGACGCGATGGCCTCGAGCGCTACGAGCGCGTCAAGGTCGTCAGCAAGCTGGGCCGTCGGCGCGAGCGCGGAGACGGCGGCGATCTCGCGGTCGACGTCAGCCGCGGCGAGCAACGCCTGGCTCGCACCGAAGCTGTAGCCGAAGACGCCGATTGGGAGGCCGTCGTACTGCTCGTCGGCCCAGCGGATGGCGTTGCAGACGTCTTCGCGCTCGCCGTAGCCGTCGTCCCATGACCCGTAGTCGATCCGGAGACAGGCGATTCCAACGTCCCGGAGCGCCTCACTCACTGCGACGAGGCGCGGGTCTGATCGACTCCCGCCGTGTTGTGGATGGGGTGGACAGGCGACGACGATCGCATCTGGGTCGTCGGCTGGCTCCTCGAGCGTTCCACGAACGTCGCGACCGCCGGGGATGAGGACGTCGCTCATAGCGCATCTCTTGTGGTGCCCGCTAATCAAACCGGCGAGAAACACCGGCTAACGGGTCGCTTTCATCGAGGACTGTCGCTGATGTGATGTTTTTAAGGGTGACGAGCGATACGTAGGTATATGGGCATCCTCTCTCGGACCTCCTACGTCATCCGGTCGAAAATCAACTCGGTGCTCAACCGGGCCGAGGATCCGACGCAGACGCTCGATTACTCCTACGAGCAGATGCGCGACCAGCTCCAGCAGGTCAAACGCGGTATCGCCGACCTCACCACACAGAAAAAACGCCTCGAGATGCAGAAACGCCGCCTCGAGGAGAACGTCGACAAACACAACGAACAGGCCCGCACTGCCGTCCAGCAGGGCCGTGAGGATCTGGCACGCCGCGCACTCGAGAAAAAGAAGACGAAGATGAACCAGATCGAAGACTTGGAGCGGCAGGTCTCACAACTCCAGAGCCAGCAGGACAGTCTAATCGAGCAGAAAGACGAACTGCAGACCCGTATCGAGGAGTTCCGGACCAAAAAGGAGACGATGAAAGCCCGCCACGAAGCAGCCAAGGCGAGTTCAACCGTCTCGGAAGCGATGACGGCCACTGGCGAGGAGTTCGAGGACGTCGGGCGTGCCATCGAACGGGCCGAAGAACAGACCGAGGATATGGAGGCACGCGCCGCCGCCCTCGACGAACTCCACGAAACCGGGGCGTTCGACGATGTGCTGTCGGACAAGGATAGTATCGACCGCGAACTCGAGGAACTCTCGACCGATAGCGGCGTCGAGGCCGAACTCGAGACGCTCAAATCCGAGATGGGAGCGGACGAACCACGAGAGCAGACTGAGAGTGATGCAGAAGAACTCGAGGACCTCGAAGCCGATGTCGAAGACAGCGACGTCGAAGCAGAACTAGCGGAGTTACAGGACGAAGAAAACACCTGATCGGGAACGCAGTCGGCGCCGAGCCCGACCGCTCCAACTATTTTCCACATCTTTATCTCTGTATAGAAAAGCAACGACTACCATGGTTGACGTGTAAGTACAGCCATGGCCACTGAATCACAGTTTGATAACATCTCGCTGACAGAGCAGGTTATTCTGCTAGCCGTCGCTGCACAACACCGCGATGGGGAGACGCCCGTCCAGACACACGACCTTCGCGAGGTCTGTCAAACCCAACTGGAGGGCGTCGACACTGAGGTCGTTGGAACGATCACTGAAGCCGACATCATGCGTTCGCTCTACCGCCTCGAGGACGAAGGGTTCGTCGAGGAAGAGACCGATCAGACGTCACCGACTGGAAAAGGGCGACCGGCCTACACGCTCTCTTTCGCACCCGATGACGTGTACGAGGGTGTCAACGACAACCTTCTCGAAGACGGCAACCGCTGACCACGGGGTTCCCGTAGCGGCTGGCCGACCGCAGATAACGGTCACTCGCGCGCCAGTGGGCGGCAGTCACGACTTACGCTGGTGTTCCGAGGACAGTAATATCGTAGCTGGCGATGTCCGACGGTGATTCGAGGATAACGACCTGAAACGACCAGCTTGCACCACCGATTAGGTCTCCGGTGCTGTCCAGATACCAGTCGAGTTGTGCTCCGTTGTCGTCGTAGACACGAACACGAATTTCGACGACTTCGACCCGGTTGTCGCCGGTGTTCTCGACGGTTCCCTGGACAGTCGAGCCGCGATAATCGTCCTCGAGAACGAACTCGTGGTCGGCAATCGTCACTCCTTCGAGGGGAGTGACGCCGTTCTGTGTCTCCTGCTGGGCGAGCGATTCCGCTGCAGTCAGCTCAGCTGCGGACCGTTCCTCTGCATCGATATCGCCGACTGAACCCGTTTCGTAGTCGGGCTCGCTGCCCACGCCGTTGTCGCTGCAGCCAGCCAGCACAGCGACGGCCCCGGCGCCGGCTGCAGCGAGAACGCGTCGACGGCTCGGCCTCGGTCGTGTCACTGCCACTGCCCTCGCAGTCGTCGAAACGGTGCTGAAAGCTGGGTTCCGTGGCGAGTCATACTCACACTGATACCGCGGATGCATTTCAGTGTCGGCCCTGAACCATCACTGTTCACTCGCGCTGCAGCGATCGGTGTGTCCTCGAGACTACTACTGCCGGACATGACGACACGGCACCGTCTGCACGCTGAGCAGTAGCTGCACAGTGCGCAGTGGCTGCCAACCCGGCACGAGGTGCCTACAGGTGTCATCGTATCGTAGCGACAGTTGCCACGGGGGCGAACCGAACCCATGACAGACACGTACGAAACGACGATCACCGACATCGAATCGACACTCGGCATCGTGCCGGGCTTTCTGGAGGCGTTGCCGGACGACGACCTCGTCGCTGAGTGGCCCACGTTCAAGAAGTATCTGGTCGCCGAGACAGAGATTCCGGCGAAGTACCGCGAGCTCATCGGGCTCGCAGTCGCGGCCAACATCAGGTGCCCATACTGCCAGCACTTCCACCGCGGGGCCGCACAGCTACAGGGTGCAACGGACGCGGAACTCGCCGAACTCTCGTTCCTGGCGAGTTACACCGCCCGCTACAGTGCCATGTTACACGCCCAGGAGTACGACCTCGAGACGTTCAAGACCGAAGCCGAACAGATCGCCGAGCAGTTCCAGGGTCAACTCGCGAGCGATGACTGACCATGGCTGAATCACTCGACATCGACCGACTCGAGCGCGAGGTCAAATCGGTCTACCGAGACGTCGCCGACGCTCCCGACGAGGAGTTCCATTTCGAGATGGGGCGGGCGCTGGCCGAGCGACTCGGCTACTCGCCGGCCGACCTCGATCGGATTCCCGACGAAGCGGTCGACTCCTTTGCGGGCGTGGGCTACCACTTCGACCTCGCTGCCCTCGAAGCCGGCGACGACGTGCTCGACCTCGGGAGCGGGTCCGGAATGGACGCGTTCGTCGCGGCGCTTCACGTCGGCGACGACGGCAGCGTGACCGGCCTCGACATGACCGACGAGCAACTCGCAAACGCCAGACAGCTCCGCGACGAGGCAGGAATGGAGACCGTCTCCTTCGAACAGGGCTACATCGAAGAGCTCCCGTTCGAAGACGAGATGTTCGACGTCGTGATCACGAACGGCGTTGTCAACCTCTCAGCAGCGAAAGACCGCGTCTTCGAGGAGATCAATCGCGTGCTCAGGCCGAACGGGCGAGTGGCGCTCTCGGATATCACCAGCGAACGCCGACTGCCCGAGCGAATCAAAAGTGATGCGGACCTCTGGGCGGCCTGTATCGGCGGCGCCGAACAGGTCGACGACTACACGACGATGGTCGAAACGGCCGGGTTCGAACTCACGACGGTTCGCGAGAACGACGAGTACGAGTTCATCTCCGAGCAAGCACAGGGCGCGTGCCAGACGTACGGCGTCCGGAGCATCTCACTCGGCGCCCGCAAACGCTGACAACGCCCTGTGGTCGGTCCAGTCGAAGCTGGGTCGAGTCCCGGCCTCTCGGAGCCGCATTTGGATACGCCACAGCTGCCCGAAGCCAGATCTCGAGGCGATGCATGCGATTTTGCGCGACGTCGAACGGGCGTCGCCGTGGTCCAGAGTCAGATGAATCGCCGACTGCAACAGATACAGGATCACCGACCGCGAGGATCGGGTATGGAACTCCCGGAGCGAGGGCTGGGAACGATGGGTATCGACGATCCCGACCCGATTGAGACGGCGATCGAGCTTGGGTATCGCCACCTCGACACCGCACAGATCTACGACAACGAGGCCGTCGTCGGCGAGGGAATCGCTCGTGCGGCCGTCGACCGGGACGACCTCGTGGTGGCGACGAAACTTTGGATCGACCAACTCGATCGGGTAGCAGAGAGCACCGCCGAAAGCCTCGAGCGACTCGGCCTCGAGTGCGTGGACCTGTTGTACGTCCACAGGCCGAAGGGCGCGTACGATCCCGACCAGACCCTGCCAGCGCTGGCCGACCTTCAGGACGCGGGCGTGATCGACGCTATCGCGGTGAGTAATTTCGAACTGGCCGACCTCGAGCGATTTATCGACGTTCTCGGCGAGCCACCCGCGGCCAACCAGGTCGAGTACCACCCGCTGTTCCAGCCTACGGATCGACTTGCACACGCCCGCAAGCATGACTACCCACTCGTGGCGTACTCGCCGCTGTCGGGCGGGCGCGTCGGGACGATTGAACCGGTCGTCGACGTCGCCAAGCGCCACGCCATCACACCCGAACAGGCCAGTCTGGCGTGGCTCACCGCGAAGGGTATCCACCCCATTCCGAAAGCCTCGAGTCACGGTCACCTCGCGGCGAACCTCGAAGCGATCGAGGTGACACTCGAGGCTGCCGATCTCGAGGCGATCGATGGCCTCGAGCGAGAACGTGAGCTGTTCCCCGAGTAACCGACGGCGTCCTCTCAGGTGTTCTGTTAGCGCTCATCCGTCGGTGTACCGACTCTCTCGACGACTCGCGGGCATGTACCCGTTCGAGGCGTGGCTAGGTCTCCGTCGCCACCTCGTCGAGCAGGCTGTCGTCGCCGGGTTCGGGTTTCAGCCGGTCGATCGGCGTGGGTCTCGGCCAGAGATACCGCCACAGGAGGCCGGCTGCAATGCCGCCGAGCGTGGAGGCGAACATGAACATGACAGCATCGAACGGTTGGATACCTGCGATCCCGGATGTGAAGATCCGCGCAAAGGCGACCTGTGGGTTAAGAAACGCCGTCGACGACGTCGCGATGATCCCCATACCGACGGTAAAGCCCACTGCGAGGCCGATCCAGTCGCTCTCCTGTCTGAGCAGCGAAATAACGGCCGACACGAGCACGATGGTGCCGACGAACTCGGCAAGCCAGGTGGATGCGGGCCGTTCGACGGCGGAGATCGCAAACACCTCCCAGCCGATCGTGCTCACGAAGGTGAGTCCTGCCAGTCCAACGCCGATCACGCCGCCGAGGAACTGGGCCGGAATGTACTGTCGTGCGGTCTTGCCGTCCACATCGCCAGTCACGACAAGGGCGATCGTAACCGCCGGGTTCACGTGGGCGCCGCTGATCGGTGCGAGTATCTGGACGATGACGAACAGCCAGCCAGCCGTCGCCAGTCCGATGAATAACACGCCGATACTCGGTGTCGCTTGCAGCATTCCATCTGCGAGTAGTCCCGACGACACGAGGACGAAGACGAGCGTCGCAGAGCCGAAGGCCTCCGCGATGAGTTTCTGTCTAGTTGTGAATTGTTCGGTAGACATTAGCTACCAGTGAGAACGGGAAATAACATAAACAAACACCCAAACCGCCCGATAGCGGTACTATCCGTCTTTTCGGAACTGCTGAGTAAATGAACTGTATTTGATGTTTTTATCTATCAGTCTGTAGACTGAACCGATGCGGACTCCCGTGTGTCAGTAGCGCTGAGACGCTCGCCATCGAAGGCTGTCTGACTGACTGTCGACCGTTGTCGACGTCTGAGAACGGTCATCCCAACTGAAACGGGTTACACACCGATGCAGAGCCGTCGTGCGATGGGTGTGCAGCGACTCTCAGCGGCTACGCTACTCATCGTGAGTCGACCTCGGGGCGATCGACGGCCGCTAGCAGTGGATGTTCCTCGAGCAATAACTGAAGCGAACGGACACTGATGGGACAGCTGACAGTCGAGCAGGTGTACAGCGACTGGGGACGGCAACCATCGACCCAATTCGTCGCAGATTGGAGGCCTTGGCACTCGAAAAAGAACAACTTCGGTTCCGAACGCGAGGGAGAGACACCTAGCCAGCCAGGACGTATCAGCTCGGACCGGACGCAACTTATGTTTCTGCTCGAGGGATAGCAGATATATGTTCAAAGTGATGACATACAACAGCCAAGCGACGGGAGGGAGACGGTAGATGTGTACGCGGTTGGTGTATCTCGGACCCGAGGACATCGTGCTCACCGGCCGGTCAATGGACTGGCACGGCGAGATCGGAACGAACATCTGGGTATTCCCACGCGGGATGGAGCGAACGGGCAAGGTCGGTCCGTCTTCGATAGCGTGGACCGCGGAGTACGGCAGCGTCATCGCCTCCGCGTACGACATCGCGACGACCGATGGGATGAACGAGGCGGGGCTGGCCGCGAACGTCCTGTGGCTCACCGAATCCGACTATCCCGAATGGGACGGCGACACACCCGGCCTGTCGATCTCGCTGTGGGCGCAGTACGTCCTCGACAACTTCGCGACGGTTGCCGAGGCGGTCGAGACCCACCGAAACGAGGAGTTCGTGGTCGTTTCCGACGAAATTCCGGATGAAGGCCGGTTCGCCACCCTGCATCTGTCCATTTCGGACGCTACGGGTGACAGCGCCATCCTCGAGTACGTCGACGGCGAACTGACGATCTATCACGATCGAGCGTATCAGGTGATGACGAACTCCCCGCCGTTCGACCAGCAACGCGCACTCGAGGCGTACTGGTCGGAGATCGGTGGAACAGTTATGTTACCGGGAACGAACCGGCCGGCCGACCGATTCGTCCGTGCGAGTTTCTACGTGGACGCACTCCCGCAGACCTCGGACCGCCGAGCCGCGACGGCGAGCGTCTTCGGCGCGATCCGCAACGTGTCCGTCCCGTACGGGATCAGTACGCCGGATGAACCGCATATCTCCTCAACGCGCTGGCGCACCGTCGCCGATCACCGGGACCGGCGCTACTACTTTGAATCGGCGCTCTCCCCGAACGTCTTCTGGCTGGACCTCGAGGGAATCGACTTCGACGTCGCTGCCGGCGTTCGATCGCTGCCACTCGGTGAGTATCAGGCGAACGTCTTCGCTGGCGACGTCGCCAACGACCTCGTCGAGGCCGAGCCGTTCGAGTTTCTCGGCGTTCCCGCTTCCTCGAGTTGATCCAGGCTCCGCCCGACAGATTCTTCGCTTGGGCACGTCGGCAGTCCGTGCCAGTGGCGGTGGCGACTGATCGGTTTGAGCGGTGGGGCCAGTCGAGAGGGCAGCGGTGGCACAAGTGTGACGAGTGAAGTGCTCAGCCTCGAGTTGTGTCTACGACGCGCCCTGCAGCTTCCCCAAGGGAAACCACAGGGAGGCAGTCTCCGCAGGCGTTCGAAAATCCCTGCGCGATTTTCGAGCCTCTTGGCGAGCAAAGCGTTTCGATGGTCGGCGAATCGCTGAGTCGCCCCGACACCTGTAGATCGATGGCCTCGGTCCTCACATCTCTGTGCTCGCTCATCGTGGCGACTGGCCGTTCATCGCCGGGAGCCAGTTACACTCACAGTCCCTCGAGGGGCAACAGCACCCGTTGTGGCAGGGCTCGGCTGGATCGACACGCACGATTGGACAGTCGAGTGCGCCAACCAGACAGCGCATGGCTTCTCCCTCGCCATCACCGTCGACGAGCGGAAACCGCATCCGCTCCTGGTGGTGTTGCCGCTCACCGTCGTCGACCCCCTGGATTTCCTTTCCTGTCTGGGGGTTCCGACCAGTGCGCGCCGAGCGTTTGCTGATCGACGCAAGTCGCTGTGGCCCGTCTCCCTCGTGGAAGACTGGCGGCAGATACGCAAGTGATTCGCGGTCGAACGCACCATCGTAGCAGACCGAACCGAATCGGCCTCGCTCGCGAGTGAATCCTGACTCCGCCGCCTGCCGCATCGCCTCGAAGTCGTCTCCGTGTTCGATATCGACGATATCGTTCAGGCCATCTGCGACCAGCATCGTGACACTGTTTTCGTAGAGCGGCGCGTCGTCGAGGATCCAGCCGCCGACGTAGAGCAACTGGTCGTCGTGACGGATCCGCCGGGCGTGAAACAGCGCTGGCATCGGGCACGGACACCCCGGCGGCTGGACCGTAACTGCACCGACGAGACAGGAACTCATCGTAGTCCCACCGACGCTCGTCTCCTCGCCCCAGCTCTCGAGGCGGGTCGGAATCCCGTCGCCGTCGTCGTCGTCATCGAGAAAGTCCGGGACGAACCGCCACGATGGCGCCCCCTCGTCACCGGGAACGGTGCAGACGGCGACCCCCGCACCCATGCGTTCGACGGCGATCCCCCGGCTGCTGCCGTCAGTATCGATGGCGAGGTGCGTCGTTCGACAGCGGATCTCGTTGTCGCCACCCGAATCGGCGGCTTTGGTTTGATTGTTGCCCCAGCAGTACAGATTCCCGGTATCGGTTCCCGCCTTGGCCCGTCCCCACGCGTACACTTTTCCCTCGCCATCGAGCCGGGACGGCTCGGCAGCGAGTTGATCGAGCAGTCTCTCCGGCGTGATGGCGTCTGCGAGTGACTCCTCACGGCCGGTCACGCTCGCATCCGGCACCACGACGACGAACCGCTGGGAGACCGTCGGCTCGTCATCGAGATACTCGTAGAGTCGGTCGAGCGTGTCCTCGTCGAGGTCGTCGCCGTCGTCGCCGAAATCGACCTCGCTCCGACGTTTGTTCGACCGGACGCTGTTGTAATCTTGGGCTTTCGCCGTCGAATCCGTGTAGATGCCCTCGAGTTCAACCGTTCTGGAGACTCCCTCGAGTTCGCCGCTGGCGACGATGGGCACGTACTCCTGTGTGTAGCTCGTCTCCGCGTGCTGGCGCTCACCGGTGCGGTTCTCTCCACCGGCGTAGAAAAACGACGGGGTTGCCGCCGTCGTCGAGACGAGTCTCGCAACTGCTTCGTCCTCGACCCGACCCCGGATATCGCCGACACACCCGCTCAGACCCACCAATCCCAGGGCTCCAGCCGCGGCGAGCAGTTTCCGCCTCGGGATCGGTCCATCGCTTCCTCGCCGCCGACTGTTGGTGTTCATTTCATCAAATATATTATGATACACGAGAGCTTAACAGTATCTGTACTGGGAACTACATTTCAGTGGACAGATAGTCACGAATGAAGTAAATAGGAAAACACCAGGGGCAATTTGCTGTGACCTGTGCACATATCCGCAATTCGGACAGACAAGCACGAGCTCGCAGACACCACGCTCTCGGTGAACTGACTGGGACTGAGAGGGATTGGTGTCGTCAGTTAACTGCCGCTGGAGACTCCGTCTCCCATCAGAAGTTGGGCCTCGACACTCGAACAGGAACGACCTAGACTCGAATTAATTGTAAACATGCCCTTATGTGAATTCGAGGCGTAGATGTAACCCAAAATATTTTGAAAGGGTTAAGAGCCGATGTTTTGAAGTCTACAGTTGGATTTATTCAATTTAGTCTAGATCATACTCTGAGAGTGGTTGGAATTCAATATTATATTCATCTCCGTATTCATCTTGACGGTTATTCCAACGATCAACCATCGAGGCTGCATTATCGCCAATCGACCGAGCGACCAGAATCACTTTACTAAGATTGCTATCATCTGTTCGTGAATATGCGTCCCAATACATTACACATTGATACACATCAATTGGATTTGCATTTGAGCGTTTCACCTCGTAGATGTATTCATAATCTTCTTCAAATTCCTGTAGAAGATCTACATCCACACCATCAAATCCTTTTTCAGCACGCACGTTCTCGGTTGCCATCTGCGCCTCTAATTTCCGTCTAAGACGCTGTTTAATACCTGCCTCTTTTTCAGTTCGACCATACTTTATCGGTTCGTACCATTCTTCCTGGTTTAGGTTTTCTTTAAGCTCAAGCCAAAGAATAGAATTATCATTTATATCTACCTTGTTATTGACTGTTTCAAAAGCTTCGTCAGATATTATTATTTCCCCGACAAAGTCATTAAATTGATTATGGGTGGGTCGATCCCATACTTTTTCAATTAGGCCTGTTTTTAACGTCCTCCCATTATAGACGATGTCAATTCCCTGTGTTGCTTGTGTTTTTTGATAATAAATTCGGAAAGGTGAATCTCCTTCACCAGTAGCAATACCATCATATGAGTCACGCTCATATTTTTCCCATGTCGCTTCCCAGTCTACAATTCCTCGTTTATATTTTGCAGAGTACTGATTCCCGTCTTCACCTTCGACAACAATATCATCACTACGATACCATTCATTGCCATTCTCATCTTCGCCTGTTTTAAATTCTGGATATATTGGTTTAACAGATGCCTCACCGCTATCGTTGGTGACTTTATCTTCCCAATCAATTATTATATGGTTTCGATCGGTTTTCTGTAAGTAATGGCGATAAGTCACCCCAAAATGTTCACGAATAGCTTTTGAAATAGTTTCAAGTCTTGTTGCACGACGGTATGAACTTTGAAGAATCTCATTAGAAGTCGTTAAATGAACACGGGTACCCGTTTCCGGATCTTCTAATGCTTCTGCACCCTCATTCCAAAGATCTCGGAATTTTCCAATATCTCTCGACATTTCTCTGCTGATTGGGCCTTTTACCTTCCCAAAATGACCCTCTTTATAATCGTCACTGGTTCTTGAAATGATGGTGAAGGGAGGATTTCCCTGATTCCGTGTGAGGAAACTTAACGCGTTTTTCAAACCAAACCCATGCTCATTAAGAACACCATCTGCATTATCCGTATTTCCTGATGTCCAAATGTCATTCCGTAGCATTTCAGGGGACATTCCCTCCCCAGAATCGGCTACAATAACCTCCACCCGATCGGAATACCGTGTTATCGTAATTTGAATGCGGAAACTTTCACCAACATTATCGTCGGAAAAGTAATCTTTATTTTTTATATTTGCACTTATAGAATTGTCAATAAGCTCGGCAATAGCATTATGAAATTTCATCGACTGCTTAGCTAAACCTGAAAAGTGGCCCTCAACATCCAACCCTATATTACACTCTTCAGACTCGACTAATTCTGGCATGAGTAATAGATAATGTTGATACATCTAATACCTTTGGTAATATACATCCAAGCAGCAGGTTTGCTGCTGCGGTCATGTAAATAGATTGCCTCGCCAACCGTAGCACTCAGATGGCATATTCAGCCGATCAAAGAAGGTGGTACATGTAAATCAAAGGCCTCGGCACTCATAGGGTTCGTCACTGCCGGGTGCCGAGTCCGGCTCGGAACGAGTGAATCGTCATCGGCCGGCCGACGCTATGGCAGCCGCTCCAAAGACAGTTTGCATCCAGAGCGCAAAACAGCCCGACTACGCCTCGGACGTCGAGTCCGTATCCGCGTTTGCGAAGGCGGTGTTCCACTCGTCGATCAGATTCTCGAGGCGAGCCGTGTTCCGGTGAGAGAACGTTCGAGGAGCCATATCAGTCGCCGTTCGTGGGTCGTCGATGACAGCTGTCGCGTCGGCTGGCGTCGTGTGGGTCGGCGTTTGGTTCGGATACGATTCGGGTTCGGTTTGGGTCTGCAAGTGTTGGGTGCTCATGTCGGTCGGGTAGTGGGTATCGTCGGAAACGGTACGGATCTCGTCGGGGGCAAACTCGAATTTAGGCTGCTACGTGTACGACCGACATCTGTACTCACCCCTACAGGCTCATCCAATATAAATGTTCATGATAGATCATCCTCGAGTCGATAGACGTGTGAAAGCAAGCCTCTAGAGAGGGTTTAGCACGATTTGTGGTATCGATCGACATCTCAGGGCAACCGCTTTTGATCGCTCCCGTGGAGGCCCCACTGTGACGGTTCCACCAGAAGCCGAGCGACTCCTCGAGAGCAAGCCGCTGATGGCCCACCTCGCGACCTGTCTCGAGGGTCGACCACACGTCGCACCCGTCTGGTACCGATACGAAGCCGACGCCGTCGAAATCGTGACGGCGGGCCGAAAGCTTGCCAACATTCGGGAGAATCCGCGGGTTGCACTCTCGGTACAGGACGACGAGGACGGGGCGACGAAGTGGATGGTGACGCTACTCGGGACGGCGACGGTCGTCGACGACGAAGAGGAAACGGAGACGGCGCGTCGTCGGATCAACGAGAAGTATGACGCCGAGCCGGACGCCTACGCCGAGAATACGCTCGTTCGGGTCGACGTCGGCTCTGCAAGCTACCGGACGTACTGACACTCCAGAGCGTGGTGTTCGGACCGATAGCGACAGTAACGCCAGCTATTTCTCGAATCTCTGCCTACGGTCTGAGAACGCGCTGGCATCGCCGGCCAACACGGAGATGACGACGACACTACTGCTGGTCGAGATTGAACCGCTCCTCGAGGAGGCAAGCGGCCTCCTCCAGTACGTGCTCGTCTTCGTGTTCGCGGCGATCCCCGTCGTCGAGATCCTCGTCGTCGTGCCGGTCGCGATCGGGCTCGGATTAGATCCCATCGCGACGGGAGTCGTCGCGTTCGCTGGCAACGTCGGCTCGGTCTACGCGCTCGTCGCTTTTCATCAGCGATTCTCGAGGTGGTGGCGCGGCCGGCGCGGTGGACCAGATACTACCGAGAGCGCCGGTGAGCGATACGCTCGCGCACGAAGCCTGTGGGACCGGTATGGGCTGGCGGGCCTGTCGGTCGGCGGGCCGATACTTACCGGCGTTCATATCGCTGCGCTCGTTGCCTTGCTCGCCGGCAGCCCCACGCGTGCCGTCGCGGGATGGATGACCGTCGGGATCGGGCTCTGGACGGTCGTGTTGGTCACTGTCTCGGTGTTTGGCTTCTCGCTGCTCGGGATCGTCTGAGTAGTCGGCCAGCGTCGATCGGCAGTTACAGCCCCGTCGGAATCTCGAAATAACTCGTCTCGAGGCCCCACGAGTCGACCAGTTCCTGCAGCGCCCGGACGCCGAACGTTTCGGTCGCGTAGTGACCCGCCAGCACGACGTGGATGCCGGCCTCCCTGGCCTCGTGGTGGGCTTTCTGCTTTCCCTCACCCGTCACGAGCGCGTCGACACCGGCATCGATGGCTTCGTCCAGCCAGTCGGTTCCGCTCCCGGTGACGACTGCCACGTCCTCGATCTCGTCGGGACCGAACGCGAGCGACTGGACGGGCTGGTCGCCAGTCTCGAGGTCCGTCTCGAGGCGTGCACACAACTCGTCGATGGTGAACGACTCGGCCGCAGTTCCGCGCTGGCCGATGTACTCCGGGCCGAGTTCGCCGAAGGGAGCACGATCCTCGAGGCCGAGGACATCGGCGACGCCGGCTGCGTTGCCCAGTTCCTGATGGCCATCCAGCGGGAGGTGTGAGACGTAGAGCGCGAGCTCGTTCTCGATCAGGGGTGCGATCCGGTCGTAGGTGCGGCCCGTTATGCGGTCGAAGCCACCCCACGAGAGCCCGTGGTGGGTAACGATGACGTCCGCGTCGACGTCGGCCGCCCGATCGAACGTCGCAGCGACGCCGTCGACCGCGAAAGCGACGTGATCGACCTCGCCGCTGTCGGGGCCGATCTGCAGGCCGTTCGCGCTGGCATCGACATCGGCGTAGTCGTCGGTTCGCAGCTTCTCGTCGAGTCGGGTGACGAACTCCGAGAGATCCATACACGTGCTTGCGGTGCTGGTCGCTTGTATCCTTTCGATCGACACAGTGGGCGTTGAACTGTGGGCCACTCGAGCCCGTCGGCGGCCTGCGAGCAGTTAGGCTGGATCTGGATCTGGTTCGACCAGGGGCTGTGAGTCGTCGCCCGAATCGACGACCAACACCGGAACGGAAGTGCCTCGAGCGACACGCTCGGTGACGCTGCCAAGCAGCGCGCGCTTGACACCGCCCCGGCCCTGCGACGTCATGACGATGAGGTCGATATCGGTGTCTTCAGCGAACGTCGTGATGACCTCATGTGGGACACCCGCCTCGATTACGGGTTCGACTTCAAGCGCCGCAGTGGTATACTCACGAACGCGGTCGATTGCAGCAGCGGCCCGTTCGTGGAGTTCACGCATCTCGCCGAACTGCCCCGCGTCGATTCGATCCACCTGCTCGGAGCCGAGTGCGTGACTGAGCGCGTCGGTATCGACGACGTACATCGGGTACAGTGTCGCATCGAACTGCTCGGCCAGTTCGACGGCGTAGGGGACCGCCAGTTCGGCTGCCTCGCTGCCGTCCGTCGGAACGAGAACGCGGTCGAACATATGTGATAGTAGGTACCACACCGTCAAATTGGTACGGATACTCACAGCCAAGCGACAGTGCTGGCATTTCACACGTTCTATAATCACCACAGACGAGGGCGATGCGATCTACAAGTTCGCCCTACATCTCGAGATGTCGCCACGATCGAGTCGGGAACGACACTTGCGATCGGAATCTGAGATCGCATAGATGACGTGATTCAGGACGAGTCTGACGTGCAGGTGGCCGATCCGCTGGTGACGGTCAGCAACGCAGCGCCAACGGCGGTCCTCTCAGACCGCTTTCTGAACGTAAACCGGGTCGCTCAGAGTTCTCGGGCGACCAGCTCGCCCCAGTGGTCGAACCCGTGGCGCTCGTAGAACGCCCGTGCGCGTTCGTTTTCTCGGTCGACGTCGAGGACGAGTCGCTCGAGCGGCAGGTCCTGCTCGCGGACAGCGGAGACGGCGGCGTCGATCAACTCGTCTGCCACGCCGGTCCCCCTGACAGACTCGGCGACGTAGATCTCGTTGAGAACGGCGGCATCCCAGATGTAGGCGTGGGTGTCGGGGAGGACGAAGACGTAGCCGGTCAGGTCAGGGTCGGGACCGTCGCCGTCGGCCACGGCTACCTGTACGCTCCGCTCGTCGTGGGCGACACAGCGGTCGACCCACTCGAGATAGCCCTCGCGGTAGTCGTCAGTGAGCTTTTCGGCGTACCGACTCTCCTTGTCGTCGCTGCCGGTGTTGGCTCCGAGTCCGGTTTCAAAGGCTCGTTTCAACGACCAGAGGGCGTCGGCGTCCGACGCCGGATCGTACGGTCTAATCGACATATACGTGTAGGTCGCTGGAGCAAGCATAACGCTGGTGATTGGCGCGGCGTCGTCGGTTCCAACGAGAAATGACGGTGCAGTTACGCCGAGCGTGACGCGCCCACCGTCGCTGCCGCGTTCGAAAAGACGAACTCACGGACGAGTTTGCCCGCGAGCGAGGCAGCCTGGCCGTCGTCGCGGTCGTTGACTTCGACCACGTCGAAGCCACTCGTGTGCGGCGCGACCTCGCGGACGATGTCACGCATCTCGCGTGGCTCGAGGCCAAAGGGCTCCATCGTGCCCGTCCCCGGCGCGTACGCGGGGTCGGCCGCGTCGATATCGACGCTGCAGTAGACGTCTCGGCCCTCGAGTCGGTCCCCGAACGACCAGTCACCGACGTCTTCGGGAGCGACGACGGTCACGTCGTCGTCGGCCGCCCGTTCCCACTCGGCTTCGCTGCCAGTTCGGGCACCGAGGACGATCAGTTCCTCGACTGAGTCGACGTCGTCGAGAATCCGGCGCATCACGGCCGCATGTGAGAGCGGATTCCCGTCGTAGGCATCGCGGAGGTCGAGGTGGGCGTCGAGCGAGACGACGACCTCGGGCTCAACCGCGCGTGCGCCTGCGAGTGTGACGGTGTGTTCGCCGCCGAGCGTCAAGGGGATGGCGTCCTCCCAGACGACATCTCGCAGCGTCCCCTCGAGCCACTCGAGGTATGCTTCGATGTCATCCCACGCGCGGACGTCGCCGTGGTCGGCGACACCGAGCTCCGAAAAGTACTGGTCGGTTCGACGGTCGTAATCGTCGAACGTCTCCGCAAACGTCCTGATACGTCGGGGACCAAACCGAGTCCCCGGCTGAAAGGTCGTCGTGGCGTCCAGGGGCGCACCGACGACCACGAAGTTCGCGCCTCCGCGGTCAGCCTCTCGGCCTCGCACGTTGGTGTTGCCGTCATCGTCGGACTCGTGTCCTCGTGTGTCGGTCCCTTCGCGTTCGGCAGTCGCCCCGGGAAACATTAGACGATCTTTCGCTGGTCTTCCATCTCGAGGTACTCGATGTTCTCGTCAGGGGAGACGTCTTCGCCTTCGGGGATACGCATGGTGATTGTTTCGTACGTTTCTAAGTCCATGACCTGCATGTCGTTGCCGTCGACCGAGACGACCTGCCCGTTTTTCCGCTCGATGATCGGGACCCAGATCTTCGCGTCGACTGGCTGGGAGAGCGAGCGCTTTTTGCCGTCGAAGACCCCTTTGGCCTCGATACGTGCCTTTGCGCTGCCGTGTTTTCCGGGCTTGGCAGTCGAGTAAGCGTTGATTTTACAGGCTGCGTCGTCGATAATGACGTAACTTCCTTCCTGGAGATCGCGAACTTCGGTCTGCTGTTTCGCCATATCCCGCCGTAATCAACCGACGGCCATAAACCGTTTGGAATGGTCGCTCGGTGGAGTCAGTCTAACAACACGTTCAAGCAGCTGTGTGCTGGCAGTAGCCATCATCTGCTGGAGACCCATCACGCCAGGTCACTCGCGGCGCGATCGTGTCTCCAGCAGCTCGTTTCGACGGGAAACCACTACTGGATGGAGCGACAACCTGCTCCTGATGACTGGCGGTCTGGTCGCCGGTATCGGTGTTGGTGTCGCCCTACTGATAGGTATCGGTCTGGTGCTGTTCGCTCGGCATCGACGGCAGACTCACAGCCGATGTGCACTCGTAGACGAACTCGACGCCCGACTCGCCGAGCGGCTCCCGACGGGCACCGCCTCCCATCTCGAGCAGTCGCCGACGGTTCGCCACATTGCCGTCGTCGACAGCGAGACCGAGACACCGCTGGTCGTCCCCATCGTCCGCGTCGATCTCGAAACGACCGATGCGCCCGGGATGAAACTCGTTCTCGAGTACGTGGCAGCCGTCCTCGAGGCGATCCATCCCGTCCTCGACGGGCGCGAGGAGCGCGTCGACCACTACGACGTGGAGTTCACGTTTGGTCCCGACGGCCTGTTCGTCGAGGGGGAGTGTCGCCGCGTCTCGGTCGCGCCAGAGTTGGCTGCTCGGCTGCTCGAGCAAGAGCGCTACGGCGCGTTCGAGCTCTGGCGAGCTGTCAAAGACGCTGATCGGAGCGACGACACGCCGACGACGCTGTGGGGTCACTGTCGGCGCGGCCGCAGTCGATGACCAGCGGACGGAGCCACTCACGACGGCGGCTGACCGCGTCAGTCGGAACCCGGATCAGACCACCGAAACCCACGCGGTTCGGCCGGCGGCTCGAGCGGACTCGACGGCAACGACGCGCTGAGTTCGGGATCGTTGTAGGCTCGCGGCGCAACGTCGTTCGGCCCGTCAGGGTAGCACAGCGACGCCAGCAACTGAATCTGGCCACGGCCGACGCCGAGTTCGAACTGGCCGCCGCCGTAGCAGCGGATGTCCCGGTCGGCACAGTACGCAATCGTCTCGAGCAGTGACTCGAGTGAGCCAAAGCGCGAGGGTTTGATGTTGAGCCAGTCGGGCTCCCACGGCAGCGCCTCGAGATCGTCGACGCCGTGAATGGGGGCGTCCCAGGAGACACGCTGGCGCACATCGGGGTCGTCGAACAGCGGCCGCGTCTCGTCGGTGAATGCAGGATCCTCGACGACAGCGTCGGGGAACGCCTCGAGGACGAGCGCATACAGCTCGGGGTCGGCAGGAACGTCGACGTCGGTCCCTTCGTACTGGCCTTTCAGGTCCAGAATGCGAACGTCGTCCGGACCGATCGTCTCGACGATGTCGTCGACGAGAGCGTCGTCCCACTCGGGGATCGGATCGAGCTTGCACTCGAGGTCGGGCACTCGCTCTCGGAGTGTTTTGAGTCGGTCAGTCGTCGGCGGCTCGCCGAGGCGAGTGCTAGCGACGAACCGAACCGGCTCGAGCGAGCGCCCGAGTTCGCTCGCGATGTCCGTTCCGGCCTGTCGAAGCGCGAGGTCGAGTGCGGCGCTCTCGACACCCCAGCGACGATAGTTTCGAAACTCTTCGCGGTCGGGTGGGCCTGCGGGGAAGAGGTCGATCGACTCGAGCTGGGTGGCAAACGAGTCGACGGTGTAGTCGCCGGTCAGGTCGGGCAGTCCGGAGTCGGCCAGCGCGTCGTGGTCGTCGGTCTCGTAGGTGACGTCCTCGCCCCGGCCGACGACGGTCGTCCCATCGGTTTCGGGACCAGCGAGCGTGATTTCGGTCGTCACGCGCGTAAACTCGCTCGAGGTCTCGCGCTCGAGGCGCGAAATCGAGACGTCGCCGATCGACAGAGGCAGCGCTGCGAGCCGGTGGTAGGCCATGTTACGTAGTCGAGTGCCAGCGAAAAAACGTTTGACCGTCGTTGTGCGCGCTGGCTACTCCTCGTCGCGTCGCTGGCGCAGGTTCTGTCGGGTGAACTGCGGGCGCACGCGGGTCGACCGCGGCTTGCGGAACGATCGGTAGAGTTGAATCACCACCAGCGCCGAAAAAGCCGCGGCGGCGACCGACGCTTCGGGTGCCTCAAGCGCATAGAGAACGCCCATCGAGAACAGCGACATGGTGAGCAACAGGCCGTAGATGAGCCGTTTGGCGAGCGTCGTGAACACGCCGTTGGAGTCCTCGACGCCGATGCGGATGAACTGGTCGTCGCGCTCGAGTCGATCGAGGGTGCGTTCGGTTTTCGGTGCCAGTCTCGTGAGCGACTCGCCAGTTCGACGGAGTTGCTGACCCGACTGCTCGAGGTACTTTCGGATAGATTCTTCGCGGTAGCCCTGTTCGGTGAGATAGCTGGTCGCGGTGTCGATGAAGTCGAACTCCGGATCGAGGGTGACACAGACACCTTCGACGACCGTCGCGACTCGCAAGACGAGCGCGAGGTTTTTCGGCAGTCGAAACGGGAACTCGTAGATCGAGTCCTCGATCTGGCCGATGATCTGGTTGACCCGGTACTGTTCAATATCTTCGCCGCGGGCGTCCTGAATCGCCAGCTCCATGACCTCGGCCATCACGGCCCGATCGGCGTCTGGCGAGAGCGTGCCGATCTCAGTGAGTGCATCGAGGATGGCGTCGATATCCTGGTTGGCGACGGCGATGTAGAACTCGACGATCTTCTGCTGGATGAACTCGTCGACCCGACCAGACATTCCGAAATCGTAAAAGACGACCTGGCCCTCGTCGGTCACCGCGAGATTGCCCGGATGCGGATCGGCATGAAAGACTCCATCGTCGATGATCATCTGGAGATACGACCGCTGGAGGTCTTCCGCGACCTGTGTGCGATCGATCCCCTTACGCTCGAGTTCGTCGACGTTGTTGATCTTTGTCCCCCCGATGTACTCCATCGTGAGCACACGCGGTCCCGAGTGGCTCTCGATCACGTCGGGGATGACAAAGCGGTCGTCGCCGTCGAAGTTGGCGCGGATCTCCTGTAGCATCGTCGCCTCGCGCTCGTAGTTCATCTCCTCACGGATGGTCTTTGCAAACTCGTCGGCAAGGTTCTCGAGCGAGAACGCCCGGGATTCGCCGACGAAATACAGCAGGATCGGAAGCGACCATCTGACAACTCGCAGATCCGCCTCAACGAGAGATTCGATCTCCGGTCGACGGATCTTGACGGCGACTGCACGACCGGCGTCCGTCGCCGATCGGGACGATTCTGTCTCGGAGTCGAGGCGTGCTCGATAGACCTGTCCCAGACTTGCGCCGCTGATCGCCTCGGTTTCGAACTCGGCGAAGTTCTCATCGACGGGCCCGAGTTCGTCCTCGAGGACCGCCTTGGCACCCTCCCACTCTGCGGGTGGGACCTCGTCCTGTAGTGCCGCGAGGACGTCGATGTACGCCGGCGGCAACACGTCAGGACGGGTCGAGAGCAACTGTCCGAGTTTGATAAATGTCGGTCCGAGCGTCAACAGCGACTCGAGCAACACCTCAGCCCGGTGGCGGTGGGTCTCGGGGTCGACCTGCCGTGGGCGACCGAACAGCAGAAACCGACGCCGGTCGCGGGCGTAGGCGATCAACAAGGGGAGGAACTGCCAGACGACGACGACGAAGCGCTTGTACGCGCGGAGAGAAGCCAGTCTCGCTCACCTCACGTTAGTCGGTTCCCTCGTCGACGACGTCGATCGTCGTCTCGCCACCGGCTGACGATTTCGGGAGTGTCAACTCGAGGACGCCGCGTTCGACTGCAGCCTCCGAGTCCGTTCCAATCGCATCCGCCGGCAGCGGGAGATCGACCTCGAGAAACAGCGAGCGGTTCTCCTCGAGATAGCGAAAATCACTGTCGGGATCTTTCTCCCGGTGGGCGTCGATGAAGATGCGGCCGTCTTCGACCGACAGATCGAGTGTCTCGGCGGACACACCGGGGATATCGAGAACGAGCAGGTACGCCTCTTCACTCTCGAGCAGATCGAAAAACACGTCCTCGGAGAGATCCCGCAGTGCATCACGGAGCGCTGACATGGCTACACGTTTGAACGCCGATACGAAAAACCCCGCGGTAGCGGTGGATTCGACGCCTTTGTGGCTGGACAGTGGCCGACAAATGTGACGGTCCCGTACGCTTTTGGCTCCCCGCAACCCGACTTCGAGTATGGAAGGTGCCGACAGCGAGCGCAAAGAGTCCGGGTTCAAGGTTCGAACACCGGTCGACGAGGCGCGCCGAATACTCAGAACTGCCGTCGAGAGTGCTCACAACGGCAACGGGGACGGTGATACCCCCGCGAAAAGTGGACGCGAGACTGTCGATGTCGAGCGTGCGGACGGACGAGTGCTTGCGGCACCCGTGACGGCCGCTCGAAACGTTCCACACTACCAGCGAGCTGCGATGGATGGCTACGCCGTCCGTGCCGCGGACACGTTCGGTGCCAGCGCCCGCTCTCCCGAAGTCCTCCGGATCGCCGACGGCACCGGTGGCGATGCCAGCGTCGCACCGGAGACGGCTGCCCGTGTCCACACTGGCAGCGCGCTCCCCGAGGGTGCAGACGCCGTCGTCATGATCGAACACGTCGAGACGCTTGAGTCGGCCGGTGAACTCGAGGTCGAAGATGCGGTGGCAGAAGGTGAAAACGTCGCCCCAGTCGGCGAGGACGTCGAGGAGGACCAACCGCTTTACGAGGCGGGCCATCGACTGCGCCCCTCCGATCTCGGCTTGCTCCGGTCTGTGGGCTACGCACAGGTGTCGGTCGCGAAACGGCCGACGGTCGGCGTGATTCCGACTGGTGAAGAACTCGTCGAGGGCGATCCGGATCCGGGCGAAGTCATCGAGACCAACGGCCTCACCGTCTCTCGACTGGTCGAACGGTGGGGCGGCCGAGCGACCTACCGAGACGTCGTCACCGACGATGCCGAGTCGCTTCGCGTCGCGATCCAGCGGGATCTGACGAACGATGTCGTCGTCACGACCGGCGGCTCGAGCGTCGGCAAGCGGGACCTGCTGCCCGAAGTGATCGACGATCTCGGCGAGGTGCTCGTCCACGGCGTCGGCCTCAAACCCGGCCATCCCGTCTGTCTGGGACTCGTCGAGGGCACTCCCGTCCTCGCGTTGCCCGGCTACCCCGTCGCCTGTATCGTCAACGCCGTCCAGTTCCTGCGGCCAGTGATCCGCTGGCTCGAGGGGACAGACCCCGACCCACATCTCACGACGCAGGCAACACTCGAGCGAAAGATTCCGAGCGAACCCGGGACGAGAACGTTCGCACGAGTCCAACTCGAAGCCCGCGAGACTGATGACACCGAGAGCGACGAGCCCACGTTCACGGCGACGCCAACCAGAGCGAGCGGCTCGGGCGTGCTCTCGAGTGTCGCGTTAGCCGACGGCTGGGTGGTCGTTGATGACGACCGCGAAGGAATTCCAGCAGGCGAGACCGTCGCCGTCCAGAACTGGGAGCCAAACGCGTAGTGGATAACACTGGGAGCCACTGCGTCTGACGGAGCCGAACAACACCATCGTTTTAAGAGGTTTGTGTGTGTACTCGGCCGGTACGCATGGACGTGAACGAAATCCTTGAGGGTGAGTCGCTGACTGGAAAACAAGCCATTGCTATTTTCTTTGGGTTCTTGATCCTGATTCTTCTCGCTGGACTGTTCCTGATCCTGTTCAGTGATGTTTTCCGGGCACTGGTCTGAAACGCGACGGCAGCGGCGTGACTATCGTCGTCTACTGAATTGCGAGTCGAACCGCATCCGCAACTGCATTTACCCGGGCGACGTGTTCGTACGAGCCGTCGCGGACCCCGTTTGTCACGTACGAAAAGCCGACTGCTTCCACGGGATCTGCCCAGCCGACGCTGCTTCCGAGCCCGGCGTGTCCAAACGTGTGTGGAGGCGAGAGCGATCCATACGGGGCGATCGTCGTCCCACCCTTCCAGAACCCGAGCGCAAACCGTGCCTCTCGCCCGAGCGTTCCGTCCGACTCAGTTTCAGCCTCGAGACGCGTCATCGTGTCGACAGTCTCTTCGGTCAGGATTCGAGTGTCCTCGAGTTCGCCACCGTTGGCGAGACAGGCGTAGAATCGAGCCATATCGCTCGCGGTTCCGATTCCAGTCGAGGCAGGGATGACGGCCCGGTGGAGCGCTTCGGTGTTGAACGGGGCTGCGACTTCGGTGTGGTCTCCCAGTCCTTCGCCGGGATCACGACAGCGGTCGAACGTCTCGAACGGAACGATCGTCGCAACGTCGTCGGCCTCGTCTTCACGGAGACCGATACCCGTATCATCCATCCCGAGCGGGTCGAAGACGCGCTTGGCAGCAGCCACCTCGATCGGTGTGCCTGACACCCGGCGAACGAGTTCGCCGACCAGCCAGCCGAACGTGAGCGGATGATACGCAGGCACCTCACCCGGCGGGTAGACGGGCTCCAGCGCCTCGAGCGCCTCGATGACGGCATCCCAGTCACGCCAGCGGTCGGGTCGCTTGTCGATCTCGCCCTGTGGAAGGCCGGCAGTGTGACTGAGCACCTGTCGGACGGTGATCTCGGCTTTTTCAGTGCCGTCGTCGGCGAACTCGGGCCAGTGCTCGACGACTCGATCATCGTACTCGAGTGCGCCATCCTCGACGAGTGAGTGCAGGGTGACGGCCGCGTACGGTTTCGTCGACGAGAAGAGAACGTGTCGCTGCGTCGGTGTTTCGTCGACCCCATCCGGCCCGGTCGTCCCACCCGCGAGGTCGAGCACCTGCTCGCCGTCGACGTAGACACCTAACTGGGCGCCGTGGTGGAGGCCGACCTCGAGATGGCGATCGAACAGGGCAGCGATCCGTTCGCGATCGGATTCGGCAAGTCGTGCCATACCACTCGACTCAAGCGGGAGGGTTGTAACCGTTCCCCTCGAGCCGGCGGGGAACCGGTGGACAGCTGCCGGATCCGTCACTCACAACGGCGCCAGTTGGATGTCGACTCGAGGTGGGGGAGTGCCCGCTCGAGATCGAGTTTCGCAGCGCCGTAAAACCGCTCCCGACCGACAGGGGTGTGAACGCACAGGATAACAGTGTGTTCTGTGACACGGAAAATCGACAGCGACCAGCGGCTTCCCGTCTGTTCCCACTTGCTGTGAAAGACGCCATTGTCATCGACCACACGTGATCCGAGCTCCCAGCTCAATCGAGTAAGATGCGGAAAGTCGAACGGGACGACTTCAGGAAGAGAAACGGTCGTGTCACCACCGTTCTGAAAGCCATGGGTAGCCATACCAACCGATATGAAACTCAGTGTGAAAAAGACATCTATCTCTTCACGATTATCAGGCACAGTTTTGATGGGGAGAACGCAGCGGGTTAGATGGGTACTGGGACGGTCTGCTGAGCAGCCCGATCGGTCGTAAACCACTCTGGACCGCGCTCGAGCATTTTCGGCGTCCACTGCTCGCCGTCGTTGTCTCACGAACGTTGCTGCACACGCGATTGTCGTGATGCGATGGGACGACTACCATCCGGTGTTCCTCTCGGTCGAGTCCCGGAATCAGCGTCCTGTTCGACCGACGTTTTTACCCCCGGCTCACCAACTGCAGGTATGAGCCGCAAGGAGTTTCGCGATCTCGCCTCCCCCGAGGCGGCCCGCGAGGCGATCGACTCGCTGTCGCTCGAAGGAGGAATCGACCGCGTCGAACTCGAGGACGCCCGTGGCCGGGTGCTCGTTGCTCGACTCGACGCTGAACTCGACGTGCCGGGGTTCGACCGGGCGAGTCTGGACGGCTACGCACTTCGAGCACGGGATACGTTCGGGGCGGACGAGGCGGATCCCGCCCGGCTCGAGGTCGTCGGCGCGGTCCACGCTGGCGAGGAGCCGACGATCGACCTCGAGGCGGGCCAGGCTGTTGAGATCTCGACCGGTGCGGTGATGCCGTCGGGTGCGGACGCGATGGTTCCCGTGGAGCGGACTGATCGCGTCGAGCCACGCTCGACGGACAGCGCGAACGGCGACGCCGTGAGCGAGACGGCCGAGGATGGCGACGAAGTGCTAATCCGCACGTCGGTCGCCCCCGGCGACAACGTCATGTTCGCCGGCGCGGACGTCGCCGCGGGTGAGCGGGCGCTCGGCCCCGGAACGACGATCACACCGCGGGATATCGGACTGCTCTCCGCACTCGGCGTCGACGAAGTGCCTGTCCGCGCAAAGCCACGCGTTGGGATCGTCTCGACGGGCGACGAACTGGTACGTCCGGGCGGAGACCTCGACAGCGAGCGGGGCGAGATCTACGACGTCAACAGCTACACGATCGCCGCGGGGGTCGAAGACGCCGGCGGTGAAGCCGTCCTCTACCCCCACGCCGGCGACGATCAAGACGAGATGGAACGCGTCCTTCGGGAGGCCGCCGACGAGTGTGACCTCGTGCTCTCTTCGGGCTCGACCAGCGCGAGTGCCGTCGACGTCATCTACCGGATCATTGAGGAGCAAGGCGAGCTACTACTCCACGGCGTCAGTGTCAAACCCGGCAAGCCGATGCTCGTTGGCCGACTGGAGTCGTCTGCCTACGTCGGCCTTCCCGGCTACCCCGTCTCTGCGATGATGGTCTTCCGGACGTTCGTCGCACCGGCGATCCGCAAGGCTGCTGGCTTGGCTGCGCCGAAGGCGGCAACCGTGTCCGGACGGATGGCCAGATCGGAACGCTACGCCGAGGGACGGCTTCGACTGATGCCCGTCGGCCTCGTGACAAGCGGGCCGTCGGAACCCGCCCACGAGTCCGCCGGCGTGGACGGCGACGGCAAAACGCTCGTCTACCCCGTCGACAAGGGCAGCGGCGCAACAACCAGCCTCGCCGAAGCCGACGGCGTCGTCACCGTCGACCCTGAGACCGACTACCTCGAGGAAGGTGAATCGGTAACCGTCGACCTGTTCTCGCCGGACGTTCAGCCACCAACGCTGCTCGGCGTCGGCGAAGACGACCCCACGATGAACCGACTGCTCGATGGCCTCGAGAACCCACGCTATCTGTCGGTCGGCTCACGTCCGGCCGTGCGCAGACTCCGCGAGGGCGTCCCGGACGTCGCCGTGATCGCGGGCCCGCTCGAGCGAGCCCTCGAGGCTGAGGAAATCGGTCGCTGGAGCCGCGAGTGGGGGCTCGTCGTTCGGCCAGGCAACCCACAAGAGCTCGAAGGGCTGGCAGAGCTGGTCGATCGCGACCTGCGGTTTGTCAACCGGACGACTGACTCCGGGCTTCGCTCGAGTCTCGAGGCCGCGGTCGACGATCTCGCAGCCGATCGCGGCAGAGACCGCCAGGAGCTCATCGCGGCGATCGACGGCTTTGACCTTGGGCTCCGCGCCCACGAGAGTCCCGCCCGCAAGGTGATCGCCGGCGACGCCGACGCTGGGGTGGGGCTGCGTGCAACTGCCGACCGACTCAATCTCGGCTTTGTTCCCCTCGGCGACCAGCCAGTGCGAGTGTTCGCAAATCCGGATCGGACAGCCAAAGAAAGCGTGCAGGAACTCGCGGCCGCCCTCGAGGAACCACCCACGGAGCACTGACGGGTGCCCACGCGGGCACTGGGAGCGCCTCGATTCACTGAAGCAGACAGTCAGACACTCCAGAACAGTGATTTTTACGCCAGTACGGTGTACGACTGGTGATGTCCACGATCGCCGAATTCCGGCTACCCGCGGCGGAGACAACACTGGGGACAGCACTCGAGTACGCACCTGAAGCCACGTTCGAACTCGAGTCCTCTGTGTCGAAGACACGGCCCTCCCTCTGGGTGTCCGGCGTCGACCGTGAGACGGCAACCGAAGCCTTCGAGGCAGATCCGTCGGTCGAGGACTACGAACTGCTCGTCGAAACCCAATCACGGCTGCTGTTCGACGTCAGCTTCGTCGATGAGGCGGTCCGGCTCCGCGACGAACTACTCGCAGATGGCGGTTCCCTGCTCGAGATGTGGGGCACCGACGGCTGGTGGCAGGTACGGGTCCGCTTTCGTGACCGAGAGTCGCTCTGTGATGCGTACGACCGAGTCGAGGCGGCCGGGATCTCCGTCGACTTGCGACGTGTGACCGACGTCACCGGCGTCACGGACAGTGAGAGCCGGCTGACTCCCGAACAGCAGGAAGCCCTCGAAGCCGCACTCGAGCATGGCTACTTCGAGATTCCACGCGGGATCTCGATGGAAGAACTGGCCGACGAGCTTGGAATCTCCCACCAGGCGCTCTCCGAACGGTTTCGACGTGCCTACGAGACGCTGGTTGGCGACGAACTCCAGCCGGCTGGCGAACAGCCACCACTCGAATGATCGCCTGCTCCGGCGCTGAACGAGCCGCTGGCGGTCATACTCGCGGTCGAACCACTCGAAACAGTTTACTCACGAACAAGTGATATGGCTGGTTCGTCGACGATCGTCAACGGGATCACACCGTCGCTCGAGTCGATCGTATGGCCCGTCTCGACGTGGTGGTCGATCGCTTTCCGCGACGGGGATCGGTCCGAATCGTCAGTCGCGCTCGCTTGCCAGTCGCAGTTGAGACAGTACTTCATCGGCGTTCTACCACACTCTCCGACTGCACTCGTGAATCTTTTTTGATCTCGCTCGACTCGAGTGGACGCGATGACGTCTTGGACGAGATGCGCTGTTAGACGAACACGCACCTTCCCACCCCCCTCACTCGCTTTGCTCGTCCTTCGAGGGCAGTGCGAAACGAAAGGGGCCGCTGACTGGGCAACCGGCGACCGCATGAGCAAAAGCGGACTCCGCGCGACCGTTTTAGTTGAATGACCGACACGACGTTCTCGGTAGAGTATGTGTACTGGGTATGGTGTTGGAACTCCTGTTCAGCCAGACCGTCTTCTTCAGCTTGCTGTTTCTCGGCGGCGTTTTGGCTGCGTCGTACACCGGGACGATGCTCGCACTGAAGCAGTTCTTTGACGCCGAGTCTCGAGACCGCTCACGGAGACGCTGAACAGCGTTCTCAGAACAGTTCGTCGAACGACCGAACGCGGTAATCGCCACGCACGCACTGTCCGCGGCGCTCGTGGCCGACGCGTTCGACGTGGATCGCGTCGAGTCCGGCGTTCCAGGCCGCGCCGATGTCGTTCGAGCCGTCGCCTGCGAGCACCCCCTGATGGCCATTGTGTCCGACGCCGAGGTCGTCCATCACACACTGGACTGGTTCGGGATCAGGTTTCCAGCCCGTCTGTTCGGTACAGCACAGGCGGGCATCGAACCAGTCTTGGATGTCGAGGTGCTCGAGCACCGGCTCACAGAGGAATTCCTGACAGTGTGTCACCAGTCCGACCGGGACCTCGAGGTCGGTGACAAACGCAGCATCGTCGTGCAGATAGGTCTGTTCGGCCCGGACCAGTGGGTCCTCCTCCTCGTGGAAGGCATCCCAGAACGCTCGCGGGTCGATGTCCCATCTCTCGAGTTGTCGGTCGCGAGAGCCGGTCAAGCCGTTCCAGAGGATGTCTGCTTCTCGGTCGGTGAACTCCCGGCCAAGGTGGTTGCCGACCCGGTCGAACACCTCACGGGTATACGACCACTCGACGTCGACGAGCGTCCCGTCGAGATCGAGCAGCCAGAAGTCATACTCACCATCCATCGGACACTATTGTATGTGCGTCTCGAGTAAAGATGTATCGCCTGCCGGACCGGCAGTCAACACGCTGTGTACACAGCCCTCGTTCGACATCGCACTCGAGTCCAGCCGACGCTGTGCTACTCGTTTTTATCGGTAACCCTGATACTCGAGCCCAGGTACTTCGAGAGCACTTCCGAGACCGTCTCGGCGTTGAACGCCTCGAGGTCGGCCGCGATTTCGGTTTTCAGTGCCTCGAAGTACGCTTCGTCGACCTGCAACTCGCTGAAGCGAATCGATTCGACGGGTTCGCCGAGCCACTCTTCGGCACGTTGACCACCGTACGCCGAATCGCTGATTTCGCCTCGCCAGAGCGTATCCCGGAAGAACAGCCAGCCCTCGGTTCCCGGCTCCGGTGCCTCGAGAAAGAACGTGACGCTCGTCTCAGCCGTCGACGGCTCGAGCGAGACTGACGGCTCGTCGGCCTCGAGCCGGACCTGCGCGCGAAAGACGTAGCGAGCGTCCATCAGTCGAATTCAGGCGTTGCGTTCGGATTCGATCAGGTCGGCCATCTCGATGTCGGCGTCAGTGATCCCGCCCTCTTCGTGGGAGGTCAGTCTAATTTCGACTTCGGCGTAGCGGATCACGATTTCGGGATGGTGAAACTGCGCCTCGGCGATCTCGCCAACCATCTGGGCGAAGTTGACACCGCGGAGGTAGTCGTCGAACTCGTAGGTTCGGACGATCTCGTCACCGTCACGCGTCCAGTCGTCTGGAAGCTGTGCCTCGATTTCGTCGTCGGAAAGCAGGTCGGCCATGGTCGCTCGAACGGAACGCAGTCAGATAATGATTGTGCCACGCCAGATTCTCACCGTCGCAACCGCCATGCCGTGTGTTGATTCGACATGGATTTATTCCCGAGGCCACCGACAGGGACTTACCGGCGAATCGAGTATGTGCTGACAGCGTAATGTGTGATCTGTCTGCAGACTGCTCGAACGACGGTACCTGTCAACTCGTGCTTCAAAACGAGCACACGGGTATCAAAACGACCGAGTACTACTGCAAGGCACATCTCGTTCTTCGCGTCTGGGAGGTCGAAGACGACGACGAACTCCACGTCGTCAACGCGACCAAGCTCTGGCGCTAGTACTGCGCCATCTCACACAAAACGAACACCGCATGTCGCGTTAGTCGTCGTCAGTCGCCTCGAGTGGGGTCTCTCTGGCCATCGAACCAGTGTGCATCGATGGGGCGATTGGCCCGTCGTCGCCGCCGAAGTCGGGATCGAACAGCTGGAGCGCGGTGTTGATCGTGCTCCAGTCGTCTTCGGCAGCGGCTTCTCGCAGACTTTTGGTCGGCGGTGCAAGCAGCTGGTTGACCAACGCATCGGCCATCGCCTCGATGATCTGGCGCTGCTCGTCAGTGAACCCCTCGCCCTCGAGGCGTGAGAGTGCCGTTTCGACCTCGCGTTCTTTCATTCGGTTTGCGGACTCATACATCACGGCGATCACTTCGTCCGCGCGGGCCCGTTTGTACTGCTCACAGAGCAACTCGAACTCGTGGTCGATCATCGACTCGACTTTGCGAGCCGCGTCGGCACGCTGTGCTCTGGTTTCCTCGGTGACCGTTTCGAGATCGTCCAGATCGTAGACGGTCACGCTCGAGAGCGAATCAGCCGCTGGAACGACGTCACGCGGCTGGCCAAGGTCGACGACGACCTGCTCGGTGACCTCGGCCGTCGCCGCCTCGTCGGTTGCGAGCTGTTGTGGCCCGAGAATCGGCTCGTCGCTGCCGGTCGCCGTCACGACGACATCCGACTCGCGGGCGACGGTGTCGAGCGCTTCCAGTGGAACGCCACTGGCCTCGACGTCGACTTCATCAGCGAGGTGTTCGGCGTGTGACGTCGTTCGGTTCGCGATAATGAGTTCCGAAATACCGGTCTCCGCGAGACTCCGTGCTGCGAGTTGTCCCATCTCGCCAGCGCCGACGACAAGCGAGGTCGCGCCTTCGAGTGAGACGGTTCGGCCGGCGAGTCTGGCCGCTGCAGAGCCAAGCGAGACGACGCCCTCGTTGATCTCGGTCTCGGTCCGGGCGCGTTCGCCGACGTGAATCGCTTTCGTTACCGCAGCCTCGAGCATCTCTCCGATTCCGCCGGCGCTGCGGGCGTCTTCGTAGGCAGTTCGGACCTGACCGATAATCTGATCTTCGCCTAGCACAACCGACTCGAGCCCGGCTGCGACGGAAAGGAGGTGACGCAGACTCTGATCGTGGTCGGCGATGATGACGGCGTCGTTGTCAACCGGGTCGAAAAATTCGTCGAGTGCGGCCCGGCCAACGACGCTGTCAGTGGCGACGACGTAGGCTTCGACTCGGTTACACGTCGAGAGGACGTACGCTTCCTTGACCGACGGGACGGACAGTAGGTCAGCAACGGCAATGCGCTGACTCTCGGGAGTCACGGCGGCGAGATCGTCGACACTCCCACTCTCGTGAGTTACCCGTCCAGCAGTCACGACTCCAGCCGGAATCACTGTTGGTCACCCCCAGCAGACAGTTCTGCGTCCAACACGTCCTCAATCACTTGGGGACAGTTGGAAGTACCTGTACCTAAAGCTGTCCAAACATCCGAGGAACTGACGACACCGGTGACGATCTCGTGTCGTCGTTTTGGGTCGACGCCTCTCGATTTGAGCTCCGTCCGGAGCTGTCCACAGAGCGTTGCCATCGAGCCAGCCTCCGAAAGCGTCTCCTCGAACTCCTGTCGAAGATACTTGCTGAGTGCCGGGGCCGTCCCACCGGTCGCAATCGAGACGACGACGGGCTCATCGCGAACTGTCGCGGGGACGACGACGCTACCAGGGTCGCGTTCGCCCGCTCGGTCCGCGCGATTGCGGAGAATCCCTCGGTCTCGAGCCGCCGTCGCAACGGCGTCGTTGACCGCTTCGTCGTCGGTCGCGGCAACAACGAGTGCGGGCTCGGTTCGCTCGAGCCAGCCGTCGATTTCGGCGGGCGTTGGCGCAGCTCGGATCAGCTCAGCCGTGCCGAAATCGCGGTCGGCAAACGCGGGACTGACGACGATTACATCGGCTTCGCGGGCGAACCGCCGGGCTTTCCGGGAACCGACGGGGCCGCCCCCAAAGACGAGTACTGTCGTCCCGGTGAAATCGTGTGCGAGTGGAATCATACTGGATTGTGGTGTCAATCGTCGGCGGTGATCTGGATTCGATAGGTGTGTGTCTGCGTGCTCGTCCAGTCGGCTGCCGGTCTCGGTCAGACTGTCGACGCCACCAGGTCGATGATCGTCCGTATAGGTAAATATCGGAACCGACCAGTTATAAGGAATCCGGACATGGTGGCTCATGGCGGTCGCTCTCGTGTGACACAGCATCACTCTCTTCAGAAACATCTCGCTCTCGAATCGGCAACACCACCGCGGGTCGTAAAACGCCAGTGAGCTGTCTTCAGTCGCCGGTGACGCCGGTAACCTCGTAGCCGAGTTCCTGAATGTCTTCGAGGATCGCCTCGTGGTCGGCGCTGGCCCGGTAGTAGATGACGATATCGAACGTCCCCTGACGTAGCAGCTGCTGGCACTCCCAGACGAACTCCTCGTCCTCAAGGGTGAGTCCCTGATGTTGGTTCGAGGAAAAGTCGGTGTCGTCGTTGCCCGAGTAGACGTAGCAGTCTTTCGGGTCCTGACCCGAGTGTTCGGCGATGATGTCACCGACGTCGATGGTCGCCTGCATCATCTGGACGTCTTCGCTGCTGTCGTGTGTTGTGTGCACGATAGCGCCGTTCAGTTCGATTTCACCGGGCTCGAGTAACGCTTTAGTCCGCTGATAAAGGTCGTCGTCGATCGCGTCTGCCATTGCCCGTGACGAAGATGTCTGGACTGATAGCCGTCACGATTTCCGCGACAGCCACGTCTCGCTACACTCTCTCATGTTGTTATGTGACACACAAAACACATAGGTAACCATAACATCTAGTCGCACAATGAAGCGGTGGCTCCGTCAGCGTATCAATGCGGCCTACGAGCGGGTGCTCTCGCGCGAGATATCCGGCGCACCGACTCACGTTGCGGTGATTCAGGATGGGAACCGTCGGTACGCCCGTGGGAACGGAGACAACGCCCACGAAGGCCACCGTCAAGGGGCCAAAACGACCGAACGCGTCCTCGAGTGGTGCCAAGATATCGGGGTCGAAGAGCTCACGCTGTATGCGTTTTCGACGGAGAACTTCGATCGCCCGGAAGAGGAAAACGAGGCGCTGTTTGATCTCCTCGAAGAGAAGCTTCGCGAGTTCGCCGACGCCGACCGTGTCCACGACAACGACGTCCACATCCGCGCGATCGGCGAGGTCGAACGGCTCCCCGAGCGCGTTCGTGAGGCCGTCGACTACGCCGAAGCGCGCACCAGCGGCTACGACCAGTTCGTGCTCAACATCGCGCTTGCCTACGGTGGACGGTCACAGCTGCTCGAGGCAGTCCACGGCGTCGCCGAAGACGTCGATGCGGGCGACGTCGACCCCGACGAGATCGACGTCGAGACGATCGAAAACCGACTCTACGACCGGCCGGTTCGCGACGTCGACCTCATTATTCGGACGGGTGGCGACGAGCGAACGTCGAACTTCCTGCCGTGGCATGCCAACGGCAACGAGGCGGCCGTCTTTTTCTGTACCCCCTACTGGCCGGAGTTTTCAAAGACTGACTTCCTCCGTGGCATTCGCACGTACGAACACCGCGAGGAGTCGTGGCGTCGGACCCGTGCTCGGCGCGGCCTGGCCTTGCTCGGTGCAGTTAGCGACACCGAACTCGTCGAGGCCCGGTCGGTCGTCGAACGGTTTCGAGACTCGTTGCCAACGGCCGAACAGCCGTCTCCAGAGGAGTTGGCGGGATCCAACCCCGAGTCGGTCGACGGAATCGACTCGAGCGGACAAACCGCCGACTAGGAGGTCGAGTTTCGGGCGACAACAGCTGGCCGACAGGTAGCCGCTACTGTCCGAACCGCCGGGATCGATTACAGTACTCGAGCACCGCGCGAAGGAAGTCGCGTTTGCGGAAATCCCGCCAGTTGATGTCGGTAAAGTACAGCTCCGAGTAAACTGACTGCCAGATCATGAAATCCGAGAGTCGCTCCGCCCCGGTCTTAATCACGAGATCCGGCTCCGACGGGAAGATGAGATGCTCTTCGACCTGTTCGGCGTCGATCTCATCGGGGTCGACGTCGCCCGCGTCGACGTCTTCGGCGAGCGTTCGAACGGCACTGGTAAACTCGTGTTTGCCGCCGAGGCCGATCCCGATTCGGATTGGTGCGTCCGCACGCGTACGATCATCCGGGCCGCGGACGGCCACCTCGCGCGGCGCGTCGATCGTCTCGAGTTCGCGCCGCAAGGCCGGAACAGCCGCGGCATCGAGCACGCTGACGTAGACCGTCACCTGAGAGGCGTATTCGAACGCCCAGCGAAAGCAGTCCGTCAGCGTCTCGTATGCGCCACGCTCGAGGAGGTCGCGTTCGGTAATCACGAGTGCAATGTGATCGGGAGGATCACCACCGTGGCGGCGGATCCGGAGCGCGAGATACCGTTCGTACAGTCCCACGCGCTTGCGTTTCCGGTCCGATGGTATAGGGTTACGGATTTGTTCGCTGCCAGCGGTGCCACCGAAACTGTCATGCCGTCGTGGATGTCTAGCTCTCGAGACAGACAGAATTCCCGTCTGGTCACGCGTTCTCCGAGCAACAGCGTTGAGACGGGTGAGAACGGCCGCAGCGTGGTTCACGAACCTTCAAGTGAACGCCACAGAAAGGACTCGATATCGTGACAGCACCCGTTCGGCGAGCAAGTGTCTTTGCGTTCATTTGTACGCTTGCACTCGCCGTCCCCCTCGGTGGTCCCTGGGTCGGGGCCGCGATCGCAGTCGTGGTGATCCTTGGGGCCCTTGCCATAACCGACGGCCCCATTTTCGATCTCCTCGCCTATCCAAGCGACTACGAGGATGGCCGTCTCTACGGGCTCATTACGTTCGTCCTCGCGGCCGTCGCGCTCGGCCTGATCGCGATCACGACATCGATGTCCGTTTCGATCTTCGTCGGTACCGTCTTCCTCGTTGGATACGGCAACCTCGCAGAGCAGGCTGCGCGCCGTCGGACAGGCAACGACGTCGCGCTCGTGGCCGTCTTCTGTCTGGTCGCAGCTATCGCTGGCATTGCCGGGCAAGCCATTTCGATCTCGGTTACCGACGGTGCTGGCGCTGTCGAATCGGTCATACCGACGCTCCCGACGATGGCCTTCCTTGCTGCAAGCGGTGCGTTGCTCGCCGCGTTGCTCCGTGACGTCCTGTTTTCTCGCGACGATCCCATCGTCATGCTGTCGGTGGGACTGCTCTGTTGGCTCCTCGCAGAACTCGAGCCAACTCACGGTGCGCTGGGGATCGTCGCTGCACTCGCCGTGACGATCGCACTCGGCTACATCTCCTACGCGCTCGAGACGGCCTCGATCGCGGGGATGCTCACCGGAATCCTGCTTGGGCTGTTGACGATCGTCCTCGGGGGCTATGGCTGGTTCGTCGTCCTGATCTCGTTTTTCGCCATTGGTGGACTCTCTTCGAAGTTCCGTTACGAACAGAAAGAGACGATCGGCGTCGCCGAGGACAACAATGGAGCCCGTGGCAGCGGCAACGTACTCGGTAACGCTGCGGTTGCGATCGTGGCCGTCCTTGGCTATGCGGCGAGTTCAGCCACCCTGGTTCCCGGCGATCCCAACCCGACCCTGTTTCTGTTCGCTTTCGCCGGCTCCGTCTCGACCGCGATGAGCGACACCCTCTCGAGTGAGATTGGCAGCGTCTTCGAGACACCGCGGCTGATTACGACGCTCGAACCCGTCGAACCCGGCACTGATGGCGGTGTGACCTGGCAGGGCGAGCTCGCTGGAATCGTGGGTGCAGCCGTCGTCGCTGGAATTTCGTATGCCCTCTTTCCCGAGGTGACCGCAGTCGGCGCCGCGATTATCGTCGCTGCTGGTATCATCGGCATGACCGTCGACAGTCTCCTCGGTGCGACGCTCGAGGGGAGTGTACTGGGCAATCAAGGCGTGAACTTCCTCGCGACGTTATCGGGTGCGATCGTCTCTGCACTGCTGGTGCTGTCGTTTGCCGTGCTCGGGTAGCTCCCAGTGTTGGATCTGCGCAGTTCCCAGCGTTCGGCTCGGGTAGTGTTCGGCCTCGAGCGGATGGCGATACGCCTGAGCCGTCGTCGTACTCGACCCGTGGCGAGAAGAGTCCGACTCGTGACGGGCGGGTCTGACTCGTGACGATGGGAGTCAGCGGCACACGCCGGACACACCCACCCCACGTTTCCGACGTAACGAGCGACGAGGGAGGGTCCTCTCGTCGCCACTGCCCGTCACTCTGTCATTACACACCGAATGACACAGCTGTCGTGCACTGTGCGTCGCCCTCAGTTCGACTGTGACTGTATCGACTGTCGGTGGTACCCACACCCCATGTTTCCGTCGTTTCGTGGCACGATGTGTGGCTTGAGAACAGAAACTGGGCGGGACCCCGAGTTGCTGTGGCGAGTTATCGTTGCCACTGAACGTCAATGCACACGCATCGCACAGCCATCGTGCGATGCGGTGTAAATCGCTTCAGTTGTTACTATGGTGTCACAGTCCGCTGTCTGACTGCACTCAAATCAGCTAGATTGAAGTATAGAAGATGAGAACAACTCGTCGAGTATACTTCGTGTACTGACAAAACAGTAACACTTCGTTTTGTCGGTCGAAACAACGGTTCGGACAGTGCTATCGATTCAGTTGTTACGTCCGAGGAGAACGGCTCTCACTTCGCGTTTCGTTCTTCGGAGGACCAGTTCGTCTGGACCCCCACTCGTTCTCCGAATTACGACGGAAACGTGGGGTGTGTGGGTCGACCGACTAGCGGTGCGACCCCGATGCTGTCACGTTCTTTCGGTTCGGGACGTCGGAAACGCGGATATCTCATCAAATATATTACTCTCGCTGTCTGAGGCTCATATCCCACAGATTCGCCAAATATACGTCGGAAACGAGGGGTGGCCGACTTCACCAGTTTTATACAGACACCGTTCTCACTCAGCACACTAGATGACACCTGACTCCTCATCCGACTCCGTCGACGATCCGCTCTTTGACTCCGGCCACCGGATCTTCTCGAACAAAGACCTCCTGAAGATTGGGCACGTTCCGGAAGCCGATCGGATCGTCGGTCGGGATGAGGAAATCGCAAAACTGGCAAAACGTCTGAACGGCGCCGTCCATGGATACTCCCCGGAGAACGTGATGATTTACGGGAAGACCGGAGCCGGGAAATCGCTGGTCTCGAGACACGTCTCTCAACGTGCACAAAATGCGGCTGAGGCCGGCGTCGATATCGGAACGGCGTACATCGACTGTGCAGAAGACAACACGGAAACCCAGGCGGTGTCATCGCTTGCGGCGAAGCTAAACGATGAGACAGTCACTGAGATCTCCGTCCCTCACACCGGTCTCAGCACGTCGAAGTATTACAAACTCCTCTGGAAGATACTCGACGTGCAGTTCGATTCCGTGATCATCATTCTCGACGAGATCGATCTGATGAACGACGACAGCGTACTGATGAAACTCTCACGCGCTGAGGAGGCCGGGAAAATCGACTGCAGCATCGGTGTCATCGCGATCAGTAACAAAATCCAGTATATCGATAAGCTAAACGAACGGGTGCGAAGTAGCTTCCAGCACAAGGAACTGTTCTTCAAACCGTACGATGCGAACCAGCTCCGTGAAATCATGGCCAACCGGGAAGACGCGTTTCGAGATGGCGTTCTTTCCGAAGAGGTAATTCCACTTTCCGCTGCCTTTGCCGCACAGGAACACGGCGACGCCCGGAAGGCAATCGATATTCTCCGTCACGCCGGCGAGGTCGCCTACGAAGACGGCGCTGCGAAAGTACAGGAGAAACACGTCCGACAGGCCCAACAACACGCTGAAAAAGACCGTTTTCGCGAACTCGTCAACGGCGCACCCACACAGGCGAAGGCTGCACTACTCGCGTTGACCGAACTCAGCGTCAACTCTGACGATGATGCGTTTCTCACGAGCCGCGTGTATGATCAGTACGAACAGATCTGTGACCACCTCGAGATGGATGTGCTCTCCGTTCGTCGCTTCCGAGATATCTTAAAAGAACAGGCGTTTCTTGGCGTCGTCGAAATCGAGAAAATCAACAAGGGGAGTGCTGGTGGTATCCATCTCCAGAACCGTCTTATCGAAGACCCACACGTCGTCCGCGAAACGATTCTCGAGGATGCCTGGATGCAAGACTGGTCGAGCGAGTAGTTGTGATGTGCTGATCTGGCCCGCCCGGACGACGGAAACACGGGGTGGGACGTGAGGAAACGACGGAAATACGGGGGGAGGGGTGGAACCAACGTCGGAAACGTGGGGTCTGGCTGAGCCGACACACGGCGGCGACAGTAACGTCGGAAATGTAGGGGGTGGGGGTCCGACCCGCGTGGCGACCTGACCACCGTCAGCCTCGAGTGTCTATTTCTATGTCAGCCCGTTCATCACCCCGTCTCGGGCGCTTTCTCAGCAACATCGTCGATCGCGTGAATACGGACGGCGGTCGGCCGTTTCGTGAACTGGCCGAGCGAGCGTGCGATGAACTGATCGACGCCGCGGTCGGCTGCCAGATCAAGGAGCTGCTGTTCGAGAATCTCGTCGAGGATGATCGTCGACGGAGCCGTCTCGAGCGACTCGAGGATATCGTATGCGTCGCCCGCATCGGTTTCCTCGAGTGTGGTGTCGTCGGCATCGAGAAAGCGAACGCGGCCGGTCTGCTCGCGGATGACCTCTGTCGCGTGGTCGTAGACGGTTTCGGGGGCTTCCGACTCCGCTGGTGGGGCCTCGGTAGCTGCCTGGTCGTCTGGACCCGGAGTCGACTGTGCTGTCGATGCACGCTCGCTGCCAGTCTCGAGTTCGGCACCAGCGTCGCCAGTCACGCTCGTGTCGGGGGATGGCGGAGCCGGGCTCGCTGTCCCAGCGTTCGAATCGGATGGCTCGTCGGCCGTCGATTCAGTCTCGGAGTTGCCGTGGTCTGTGTCGGCTGGTGCCGGTGCCGGCGTCGCACTCCCGTCAGTTGCGGCGACAGCCTCTCGAGGTTCGTTCAGTTCGGAGACCGTGTCGTACGGAACCTTGTTTCGGAGGGCCGCAAACAGCTGGTGGTGATCGAGGTCCTCGACGGAGTTGCCCGAGGGTGCGAATGCGACGTAATCGATGTCACCGACTTGCGAGAGTTCCTCGAGGATGAGGTCCCCACCGCGGTCGCCGTCGAGAAAGGCCGTGACTGTGCGGTGGCGGGTTAATTCGGCCACTGCGTCGGGAACGTTCGTTCCCTCGACCGCAATCGCGTTTTTGACACCGTACTTGAGGAGCGTGAGCACGTCTGAACGCCCTTCGACGATAATAATCGCGTCGCTGTCGGTCACACGGGGGCCCGCTGGAAGTCCTTCGTACTCGGTGATGTCCTCGACGCGGACGTGCTGGCGCACCTCCGCGAGGATCTCTTCGGAAGTCATTACGCTATCGTCGAACCCGGTTCGGAGCAGTTCTTTCGCCCGTTCGACGACCTCTTTTCGCTTTGCCGCACGCACGTCTTCGATCTCGGTGACTTCGAGATCGGCTCGGCAGGGGCCGACCCGACTAATCGTCTCGAGGGAGGCAGCAAGCGTTGCGGTTTCGACCTTATCGAGGCCGGTTGCGATGGTGAGGTGGCCGTGTGACTGGCCGCCGGTGCTCGTTATTTCGACGTCGATACGCCCGACTTTCTGTGATTGGCGGAGATCGCGGAGATCGAGTTCGTCACCGAGTAAGCCTTCGGTCTGCCCGAAGATGGCACCGACGACGTCGCTGCGCTCGACGACCCCGTTGGCCGTGACGTCCGCGTGAATGAGGTATTTGGAGGTGTCTTCCATGGGAGATCGACCCGTGGCACCGCAAAGACGGTACCACAACGGTTTATGTGGTTTTTGGGTCGTGATGGGGAAATAGCTGTTGACCTGTCTGCAAAACCCGGGGTATCAGTACGTCGGTCGATACCAGTACCAGTAGATCGTGACAGTAGCCAGTACGAGGAGGCCGCCACAAAAAAAGAGCAGCCCCGGCGGAATCGTCGCAAAGACTGCCTCGACTGTCTCGACACCGCCGTCGGCTGCAGTTTCGGTGGCAGTATCCCCGTCAGTGGTCGGCGATTCGTCAGCTGCCACATCGTCGCTCTCTACTGGCTCGTCGTCGGTGTCTGCGTCCTGGGTTCCGATCTCATCCGACGTCTCCTCGCTTTCGCTCGTGTCCGACTCCGCCGTCGCGTCTGACTCCTCGCTCTCGTCTACCTCGCTCGAGTCGTCCGCGCCAGCTGGGGCTGTCCCCGCCGACGAGTCCAGTGTCGTCTCGGCCCAGCGCGTAAGCCCATACTGGACGAGCAGGCTTCCGCCGGCAAGGATTCCGATGCCGCCGAGAAATCGTGAGAGCGCCTCGCGCAACCGGTTCGCCGTCGACTCATCGCTCGTCACGATCAACGGTCCATCCGTCGCTGCATAGACGCTCATCTCGTTGCCTCGCGAGGAGTACCAGGTGTCGACGACCTCGATGAGCCCGGCATCCTCGAGCTTTTCCAGATGATAGCGAACGTTCTGAATCGACGAATTGACCGCGTCGGCGATATCGCTCGGGGTCCCAGGTTCGTCCTCGAGTCGCGCATAAATCCGACGGGCTGTCGTCGATGAGAGGGCACTGAACACCGCGTCGGCGTCCTCGCCCTCGAGGTCGACGATCCGTGGGTGGCCCTCGGTCTGGTCGGGCTCGGAACGGAACGGGAACAGCCGGGCCATATCAGCTCGACTTACATTCGCCTGCCGACTGCTATACGTTTTTTCGTCCCTGAAAGAGCGATTTTAGCTACGAAAACGCGAGGGAGAAACGCCGTCCCCGGTCCGATAGCGAATTCTCTTCAATATGCACCGTTGAAGGGAAACTGTTACCAACGTCGGACCCAACCACTGGATATGCGCCGTCTGGAACTCGTTGGCTGGATCACGGTTGCGATCATCCTCAGCGGGCTTGCGATCCCGTGGTTCCTCTGGGGATCGTCGACGATCGTCGCTGGCCTGCCGCTGTGGCTCTGGTGGCATATCGGTTGGATGGGACTCACAGCGGTCATCTTCCACCTGTTTGCTCAGCGGGCGTGGGGCATCGGCATCGAAACGAAACCGGCAGACTCGAGCGACGAGCACGGGCCGGATCGCACCTCCCCAGCACCCGGTGGTGAGCGGCCATGAGCCTCACACTCCAACTTGGGATCATCGTCGGCTATCTGATCCTGGCACTGGCCATCGGGCTGGTCGCCTACCGGCTCACTGATCGAACGGCGGAGGACTTCTATCTCGCGAGTCGGACGTTCGGGACGATCGTGTTGCTGTTTACGACGTTCGCGACGTTGCTGTCGGCGTTTACGTTCTTTGCCGGGCCGAACATCGCCTACCAGCAGGGGCCCGAATGGATTCTCGTGATGGGGCTGATGGACGGGATCATCTTCGCCATCCTCTGGTATGTCATCGGCTACAAGCAGTGGCTGCTCGGACAGGAGTACGGCTACGTCACGCTCGGGGAGATGCTCGGTGACCGATTCGCCTCGAGGCGACTCCGCGGACTCGTCGCGGGTGTCAGCCTGCTCTGGCTCTTTCCGTACGTCATGCTCCAGCAGGTGGGCGCCGGGACCGCGTTACAGGCGCTGACCGACGGCGCAGTTCCCTACGCTGCGGGCGCGGGATTGATTACCGCGTTCATGATCCTCTACGTCGTCGTCGCCGGGATGCGTGGGATCGCCTGGACGGACACCCTTCAGGGCGTGTTCATGCTCGTCACCACCTGGGTCGCGCTGCTGTGGGTCCTCGCCGCCGTCGGTGGTCCGGGGGCCGCGACGTCGACGCTCGCTGAAACCGACGCAACTGCCGCGTTCCTCTCGCTTGGCAGCGCGTACTACACGCCCCAGTGGATGCTCTCAACGGCGATCACGATCGGATTCGGCGTCGCGATGTTCCCGCAGGTTAATCAGCGCTTTTTCGCTGCCGGCTCGAAAACGGTGCTCAAGCGATCGTTCGCACTCTGGCCGATCCTCTGTGTCCTCCTCTTTGTCCCCTCGTTCATGCTCGGCGCGTGGGCACGCGGCCTCGAGGTCACGATTCCTGCTGGAGACAACGTTCTGCCGGCGATTCTCGCCGAGTACACCCCGATCTGGTTCGCCGCGCTGGTCATCGCCGGGGCGATGGCCGCGATGATGTCCTCGTCGGACTCGATGCTGCTCTCGGGGTCGTCGTACTTTACGCGGGATCTCTACCGGCCGTTCATCGAACAGGACATTACGGAGCGCCGGGAGGACCTGCTGGCTCGCGTCGGCGTCGTGGTCTTTGCGACTGCCGCCTTCGGCGCGAGTCTACTCAACCCGGCGACGCTGTTCGAACTGGGCGATGCAGCCTTTAGCGGCTTCGCCCAGCTTGCACTGCCTGTGATGGTCGCCCTCTACTGGCGGAAGACGACTCGAGCCGGCATTACAGCCGGCGTGTTCACCAGCCAGCTGTTCTACCTCTCGAGTCTCTTCCTCGCTGCCGTCCCCAGCTCTTATGCCGGCTGGACGGCTGGCATCGTCGGGATGGGGCTTGGCCTCGTCGTCACCGTCGGCGTCTCGCTGGTCACATCGCCGGCAACCGAGGAACGGCGAGCGCTCTACTTCGACGGCCTCGGCGCGGACTGAGGCGATCGGCTCGACGGCACTCCTAAGCAACCTGTCTCCTCCAGAACTAACGGCTCTCGTCGATCTGAGCCGGTTGCCTGTGGCACCGAGACTTTGTCACTCCCCGTCGTGGACTCGCGCATGGATCTCGACCTCGACGGCAACAGCGCACTGGTGACGGCGTCCTCGAGCGGCCTCGGCTTCGCGAGCGCGCAGGCCCTCGCCGCGGAGGGCGCGAACGTGATGCTCTGCGGTCGCGACGAGAAGCGACTCGAGGCTGCCCGTGACGAGATCGCCGAGACGGCGACGGGGGAAGTGCGGGCTCAGCAGGCGGATCTCACGGCCCCCGCCGACGTCTCTCGACTCGTCAACGAGACCGTCGACGCCTTCGGCGGCCTCGATCATCTCGTCACCTCTGCTGGAGGCCCGCCGAGTACGACCTTCCTCGAGACGGACGAACGGGACTGGTATCAGGCCTACGACCAGCTCGTGATGAGCGTCGTCTGGACGATCGAGGAAGCCCACACGCACCTCCTCGAGTCGGACTACGGCTCGATCACCTGTATCACGTCCCGAACAGTCAGAGAGGTTGCCGACGGTCTTTTGCTGTCGAACTCGGTCCGCAGGAGTGTGATCGGGCTCGTCAAAACGGTTTCGCGGGAGTTTGCCCCCGAGATCCGCGTCAATGCGGTCCTCCCGGGAACGATCGAGACGCCGCGGATCGAGGAGCTGATCGAGGCGAACATCGAGCGTGGTGTCTACGACGACTACGAGGAGGGGCTGACGGCGCTCGCAAGCGAGATCCCGATGGATCGCATCGGCGAGCCACGCGAACTGGGCGATATCGTCGCTGTCCTCTCGAGTCCGCGCGCGAGTTTCGTCAACGGTGTCGCGGTGCCGATCGACGGCGGGCTGTTGCGGAGCTAGTGGTTCGCGGCGGATCGTAACCCTCTCTTTGCGCTCGTTCGTCACACGGGATGTGTCCCGTCTGGTCCACCTCGGCGGCTATCTTGCACTGGTCGTGACAGCTGGCGCGTTACTCGCGGGCTCGCTGTTTGCTCCTGCCGAGTTGTCGACCGGGACTGTCGGCGTGCAGCTCGGCGTTGCCCTCACCGCTGCTGTCGCTGGTGCACTCGAGTTCCGGTCGACGAGCGTCATCAGACAGACACGGCGGAAGACGATCGAACACGAGGGGCCGTTCGGGGTCGCTGGATTCGATCGATCAGACGTATTCGACGCACTCGCGGTCGTCGCTGGTGCCGTCGTCACCTACGCGTTGAGCGTCTCCGCCGGGTTCGGGCCGGTGCTTGCCTCCGCCCTCGTCGGCGTGGCTGTCGGCCTCGCGCTTCCGAACGTCGGTGCGCCGGCCTACTGTGGCTCGTTTGTCGGCATGGCCTCGCCCGCCGTGTTCGGGTCCCTCGAGTACGTCGCCGTGGCGGGAGTCGTCGCAGCGCTTGGATACGTGGCGGCGACCGAATCATTCGGCGGCGTGGGCGGCAAACTCGGCACGCTCGCGCTGTTTGGATGTGCGACGACGGCCGCCGCCGTGGGCCTGGAGTACACCGACCCGGGCACGCCACAGTGGGATCTCGCCCACCTCGTCGTGCCAGTTGCGGCCATCGGAGCCGTCGTGACGGTCCTCCTGAGTGTGCGCCTCGAGTTGGGTGCGGTCGTCGGCTCCGGACTGGTCGGGATCGGTGCCGGACTCGGTTTTCCGCTTGCGCTCCCTGAACTGGGACCAACACTGGCCACCGTCGCGTTCTGTGCCTCTTTCGTCGGGATGTCGAGTACGGAGCGGCTGACCGATGGACGCCACGTCGCACTCGCCGGCGGCCTCTGTGGACTCGTCTTCCTCGCGGTTGCACCTGCGTTCGCCGGTGCTGGTGGCAAGCTCGGAACCACCGCGTTCGTCGCCTGTATCGCCGTTATCGGCGGACTCGAGCTTCACGGACGCGTGGTCAGTGTCGTCAAACGGATCGTGGGATCCGGCGAGACAACTGCTTAGTCGGCAGAAATCTCACAGCTGCCCTCGTAGGCGACGTCCTCGACCGACTCGATTGCGGGGTCGTCACCACAGACCGGACAGTTCGGGTTCGATAACACGTCGACCGTCTCGAAGCTCATGTCCATCGCATCGTACATGAGCAGTCGCCCCTCGAGCAACTCGCCCTTGCCGAGCAGGTATTTGACGACTTCCGTCGCCTGAATGCAGCCGACGGTGCCGGGCAAGACACCGAGCACGCCGGTGGTCGCACAGTCGGGGACAGTGCCGGGTTCGGGCGCTTCGGGGAAAATACAGCGGTAACACGGCGGCTCGTCGCCCGCTCCACTGCGCTCGTTCGTAAACGTCGTCACCTGGCCTTCGAAGCGATAGATTGCGCCGTGGGACAGCGGCGTCCCGGTGAGCACACAGTGATCGTTGAGCAGATATCGGGTTGCGAAGTTGTCGCTGGCGTCGAGCACCATGTCGTAGTCGGCGACGAGATCCGCGACGTTGTCGGCGCTGAGGCGTGTTTCGTAGGTATCGACGTCGATATCTGGGTTCAGGGCGTGGACGTAGTCGGCCGCGCTCTCGACTTTTGGGCGGTCAACGTCGCCGTCGCCGTGGACGATCTGGCGTTGCAGGTTCGATCGTTCGACGACGTCATCGTCGACGATTCCCAGCCGGCCGACGCCCGCCGCGGCGAGATACTGGATCGCCGGCGAGCCCAACCCACCCGCGCCGACAATCAGCACCGATCCCTCGAGCAGCCGCTGTTGGCCTTCAGGACCGATTTCGTCCATGATTACGTGTCTCGAGTAGCGATCGAGCTGGGTCGCGTCGAGGCGCAGGTCGCTCATACCAGCCAGTTGGGCCGTGAGCGAGAAAAACCCGCGGGTTGAACAGGTGTAAAACGGCGCAGTGACCGTCTGGTGACCGCGTTCGTGTTCGAACAGGGAATATCTTCGTTGCACTCGAGGCAGATCTGTGGGTGAACCCGATGATTTAATACTATGGTGGTTATTGACATGGGTATGGCAACCTCACCCAACGATGCCGGTGACGACGTCATTGACCAATTCCTCTCAGACCGCGGTCACACGGTAGAACGAGTCGGGTGGGAACAGGATTATAACAAGAAGCAGTGTCCGGAATGTGGCGGCCTCCATGATACGGCTGCCAGCTCCTGTACCGTCTGTGGGTGGGAACCGACGCTGTAACCGACTGCGCTGACGTCCCATTTTTGGCAGGCTCACCGCCAATCAGCCTGTGGTTCGCGCGTTCTCGAACGCGGTTATGCAATACAATTATAATGTCTTGTTCACCAATAGTTCAGTGAGAACGACAATGCCAGAATGCCAGAACTGTGGCGCGTTCGTGACGGACGCGTACGCTCGCGTGTTCACTCCACCTGGTGTCGACGACCCACGGGTCTGTCCTGACTGTCAGGACAAAATCCGTGATGGCGCTGAAATACGAGCGGCCCGTTCCTCACGAAATCCATAGTGGCCTGACCGCAACACTGCAACTGCTGGAACGGGCCTCGAAAGCGCATTCCAACACTGAATCACATCGACTGTCATCGCTGACAGGATAGTTTCTATCGCGGAAAACCCACGTGACTTATGGGTATAGCCCTCTTGAACAGCTACAATGACTACCACGGAGACGAAGGTGACCCGGCTGTTCGGAGGGCCGGGCAGCGGCAAAACGACTGCCCTGCTTGATCACGTCGAAGAGATCCTCGAGCAAGAGGGTGTGACGTTCCGGGATATTCTCGTCGTCTCGTACACGCGCGCAGCCGCACAGGAGGTTCGTGAGCGACTGGCCGAGCGACTCGATGAGAGTCCGCGTGCACTGCAGGGCAACGTCTGTACGATGCACGCGAAAGCCTACGAGCTGTTAGATCTCTCGCGGAGCGACGTCATCGGCGAATCAGATAAAGAGGAGTTCTGCGAAGATTACGGCATCGAGTACGAAGACGAGTACAGCGGTGCTGGTCGCCGTACCGCCCGATCGACGACGATCGGCAACAAGGTCATCGCGACCAGCCAGTGGCTCCAGCGGACCGGTCGTGACGTTACGGACTGGTACGACGTCCCCTTCCAGTGGAATGAAGAGGAGGTTCGTCTGCCACCCGAAATCGACCCGAACGCCCAGGAAGGTAACAAGTACACCCCGACCTGGCCATCCGACGACGACCGAATCGATGTCCCCGAGGCGATTCGCGGCTGGCGCAACTACAAAGGCGAGCAAGGAAAAATCGGCTTCGCAGATATGTTAGAGCGTGTTAGCCAGCGCTCGCTGTTGCCCAACGTCGATTATCTGGTTATCGACGAGTTCCAGGACATTACGACGCTGCAGTACGACGTCTACCAGGAGTGGAAACCCCACATGGAAGAGGTGTTGATCGCCGGCGACGACGACCAGGTCGTCTACTCTTGGCAGGGTGCCGACCCCGCGCTCTTGCTCGAGGAGGAGGTCGATGAAGACGTTATTCTGCCGAACTCCTACCGTCTCCCCTCGAACGTCCTCAACGCCGTCAATCAGGAGATTCGCCATATCGATACCCGCCAGGACAAAGACCTCAAACCGCGCAAGGAAGGCGGCGCTGTCGAGGCGCGCCGGAACGCCTCGATGCTCGACGTCGTCCGAAACGTTCGACGGACACTCATCGAAGGCGACGGGACGATCATGATCCTGTTCCGGGCACGCTACCAGATGTTCCAGTTCATCGATGAGTTCATCACCGAGGGCGTGCCGTTCACGTCGCTGACCGACCAGCGGATGTGGACCGATCGGCTCACCCAGTACGTCCGTGCCGTCGAAGCGATCGACCGCGGCGAGGACGTCACCGGGCTGCAAGCCCGTCGACTCGCCGATATGCTTCAGGAATCGGCGTTCGGCACCAACGAGCGTGACGATCTCTTCGACGAGATCGACGACCGACAGGAGGAAGCCGGTATCGACGACCTCGCAGAGCTCATGATCCCCGCAGAGGTCATTCAGGACCACGCGCCGTTCATGCCCGGCCCGGCGTCGGCGGGCGATATGGTCCGGAAGGTCACCAACTTCCAGAAGAAAAGCATCCGCTCGTACTTCGCGATCGGCGAGTATCTCGGTATGGAAACCGACCGCGTCCGCGTCGGCACCATCCACTCCGCGAAGGGTCGTGAGGCCGACCACGTCATCGTCGGCACCGACCTCACCGAGAAGGTCGTCGAGCAGATGGTCGCCACCGTCGACGATCCGACGGACGTTCCCGGCGTCGAGGAGTTCACAAAGAACTCCTCGCCAGTGCCCGTCCTGACCGACAACGAACGCCGTGTCTTCTACGTCGGCATGTCCCGGGCTCGAGAGCGACTCGTCTTGCTCGAGAACCTGGTCGACGGTGCCCCGACGCTGCCGATCGACGTCCTGCTCAACAACCGGCTGACCGACACGCCACTCGAGGAGCTTATCGAGGAGGCCCAGCAGCCACAGGACACCGACGCTGACGGCGAAGAGGTCGAAGCCGAAGCACCGTGACCGACACCGAGTCGACTGCTGGCACTGACACCATCGATTCCGGTGTCACGTCACACCTCGAGCCGGCGCTGTCTGAGACACTCGACGCCCGCGGCGCCGCGGCGTTCGTCCACGTCGGCTCCCATCACGATCCGGACGTTCGGTACTGCTGTCCGTCGTTCGAGCGGGGTCTCGCCGCCGTCGCCTTCGACGGCGAGACATGGCTCCTCGAGACGGAGTCGGATGGCTCCGGTCATCCGGCCGAGCGTCTCGGTGCGACGCTGGCCGACCGCATCGGGACGGGACCGATCCTGACGCCAGCACGACTCCCACACGACGCCGCGCTCTATCTCGAGCAGGCTGGCTTCGAACTCGCGTCGACGGACGTCATCGCGCGCACTCGAGCGACGAAAGCCTCGCGTGAGCGCGAGCGAATCGGCGCTGCACAACGAGCCGCAGCTGTCGGAGTCCGCCGAGCGGCATCGCTGCTCGCGGATGCGACAGTCGCCGACGGCCGGCTCGTCGCCGATGGTGAGGTGGTGACGCCGGGTCGGCTCCGAAAGGCGATCGATCGCAAAATCGTCTCCGAGGGTGCGTTCCCGGCGGGAAACACTGTTGTCAACCCTGATCCGGGCCATCACCCCTCAACGCTCGACAATGCTGACGACGCGCTTCGACCCGGCGAGCCGATCGTCCTCGAGACGGCCCCTCGCGGCCCTGAGGGCTACTACGGCGGCCTCGTTCGAACGCTCGTCGTCGACAGCGACGGTGGCCGAGAGCGCCGTGCACACGTCGGCGTGACACAGTCGTTTCGCTCTGCAGCAGCGATGCTGACCGCAGACATCGAATCGGTGGCGGCTGTCGAAGCCGATCTCGAGGCCGAGGTCCGCGCGTTTGGCTTCGAGGACGCCGACGCAGTCCAGACGCAGGTCGCCGGTGTCGGCCTCGAGCCCGACGAACGACCGCGTGCCGGCGATGACGAGATCGAGCCGGGAGCGGTGATTCGACTCGAGTCGGCTGTCCATGTCGCCGACGGTGAGTGGCTTCGGATCGCTGAGCTACTCATCAAAGGCGAGGAAGGCGAACGGGCCACCTACATTCCGGCCCCATCGCGCTCGCTCGAGCCGACGGCACTTTGCAAGGAGTAAGCGGTGAGAAGATCCGGTGTCGGTGCTGGTACAGTCTGCTGGATCGAGTTCCCGACGGCCTCGCACACGTCGCGGACACGCCGGCACTGACTGTCAGGCGGGCGTCTGAACGCGTCCCGACGAACCAGCTGTCGTTACCCGCCTGCGACCGGTGGGAACACCGACAGCCGGTCGCCACTCTCGAGGGGCGTCTCCGGACCCGCCATGTGGACGACGTCGCGGCCGTTTTTCAGGACACTTAGCTGCTGTCTGATCGCGTTTCCGCCGTCCTCGAGCAACTGCCCCTCGAGCCCCTCGTACTCGGCCTCGAGCGTAGCGAGTACGTCACCAACTGTCTCCTCGTCTTCGAACCGGCGTGTCTGTGTCTTCTCACCGACGGCCTCACGAAAGGTCGCGAAAAACCGCATCTCGATCTCCATACAGGTCTCTCGTGGCCGATGCTCATAAGTTCGGGTGCCCGATCGCCTGCTTAATCGGCAGAGGCGGCCGGTGAGGAGGTGTACGTAATCGGGGTGACGTCGGCTTGCTCGAGCACGTCGTCGATCGCGTTGGCACCAATCGCCGTCGCCTCGTCAGCATCGTCGGCCTCGACGACGACAGTGATCGAAAACTCGAGTGTGATCGTATACGGATCGAACGGTGCGGTCGGTTGTTCGTACACCGATGCGTCGTCGATCTCCCACGCGGAGACTGTCCCCTCGGCTTCGAGGTGCTCGAGAGCCGCCGCGAGCTGCTCGGTAGCCTCCTCGCGGGCAGTCGTGTCACTGCCGCCGTGTAACGTGATGAGCGTCGTTCCCTCCCGCGAAACTGCAAACTCCATACCCTCTTCTATCAACTGAGAGGATTTGAACGCTTGGGCTATCTTCACAGTGTACACTCCGACCAGTCCAGTGCCGCTCGAGGACGTGATGGCGACCGACGTTCAGTTTCCACGAACGTCGTCGTAGAGATCCCCTAACTGCTCGAGAGAGTGCTCGACCGAGAGCATCTGGCGCCGCCTGCGACAGAGATCCGAGAGCCGGTCGTGTTCGGCGAGCGTCCGACGGATCGCCCACCGGAACGACTCGAGGTCGCCGGGCTCGTACCGGTAGCCGGTTTCGCCGTCGATGACGCTGTCAGTCAGCGCGCCCGCATCGACGGCGACAACTGGCGTGGCACACGCCGTCGCCTCGAGTGCGACCAGTCCCTGCGTTTCGACCGGACTCGGGAAGACGAAGACGTCGAGGGTCGAATAAAACGCCGGCAACTCCTCGCGGTCGAGAAAGCCGAGAAACCGAACGTCGGCGTCGACCGTTCTGGCATATACTTCCAGAGACGCTCTGGCAGGGCCATCGCCAGCGAGAACGAGCGTGTAGTCGGTGGCGTCGACGGCGTCGATCGCTTCCTCGAGGTTCTTCTCGGGTCCATGGCGGCCGGTGTATCCGAGCACTGGCCCCTCGGGTAACTCGTAGGCGTCACAGAACGCTGCTGGATCGACCGGCCGAAACATCGTCGTGTCGATGCCGTTTGAGACGACGGTGACATCGACAGCCGGTTGAATGGCTGTCAGCAGGCGGCGTCTGGCAAACGCCGTCGGCGCGACGACGTGGTCGACTCGCTCGAGAAACGCTCGCTCGTAGGCCCGGTGGGTTCGTTTGCAGACGTCCACCAGCGGTGGGGGGACGTGCTGATCGACGCGGTCGTCGAGCAACGTGTGATACGAGGCGACGACGGGCACGTCACGCTGTCGAGCGAAGCGAATGCCTGCAGCGCCGACGGTGTACGGTGTGTGTACGTGGACGATTTCGGGCGTCTCGAGTCCGCTGGGGACCGCTGGCAGTCCGAGTCGATATCGAGGATACAGCGGCGCGCCGACGCTTGGCACGTCGTACTCGCCGTCTCTGGGTTCGTAGCCCCCCATCTCGGGGAAAACGACGTCCATCGAACCGTGGTGACGGGACCACCGGTCGCGCCAGAGTGCGACCGTGTACGTCACGCCGTTGACTGTCGGGAGATACAGATCAGTGAACGCAGTGACGGTCTGAGTCCCGGTCATCGATGGCGATCCACTGTCAGCGCCCAAATTGGTTGTGGAACCGAGAGATACTGCCTCGAGTGTCGCCACGTTGGGGACGAGCGCACAGTTGTAGCCAGCGAAACAGTCTGTACGTGCTGCGTTCGACACCACGCCTGGTCGATAGAAACAGCTGTGTACAACGGACGCTGGTCCGTGAAGAGCCAGGTGGCGATCCAGTCTCGACGCGGTAGGATCCTGATACACACCGTGTTCGGGCTGGCGCTCCGAACGGCGTCGCCGGGATCAACGCTTGGCGGTCGAGAACAGCGAATCAAACCAGCCCCCCACGAGATTGGACGCCCGCGATCGGCTACTCATCTCGAACTCGCCGGAAAGCGTTCCATCGGACGCAGCAACGACCGTGATCTCTTCTCTGTCAACCAACTCAGCAACGCGGTCGTCTCCGGCGTCGTCTGACAGGAGCAGTATTGGCTGGGCGTCGACTTCACGTGCTGCCTCAACGAGCCGTTGGACGTCCTCGATGGGTGGTGAGTCATGAACGCCAGCAACGATTCGATAATCGAAGAGTTCGTCGACCGCGTACACGTGAACCGGCAGTTCGCCACCTGCCGACGTCGGAATCGTCGTCTCAACGCTCGTTTCGTACCCTCGTTCTTCGAAGGCCGCGACGAGCAACTGGCGTCTTTCGACTTGTGTTGCGATCCACTGGTTTCCGAACGTGGTCAACGGGTAGCGATACGCAGGCTCTTCGTGGACCTCGGCTGGCGGCGACACCTGTTCGCAGTCAGGACACCACAGTCTGTGTGTTGGGGAGTCGAACCACTCAGTACAGTCGTGACACCGATACCGCCGATCGTTCTCGAGTTCGGTGGCCGACACGTCTTCCGCACAGTCAGAACAGTACAGTTTCTCATCCGTCTCTTCCGGAGTCGTCTCAGCAGTTGTCGCTGTCTTCTGCTCGAGCGGTGTGTCACAACTCGGATGAACGGCTGTCGACTCCTGTGTCGTGCGAACTGATTCGCAGTTCGGACAGCCGGTGCTGTACCGCATCCCCGTGCGAGAACAGTCCGGGCAGCGGTACAGCTTGTACTTGACTTCCGATGCCAGTATCCCGCGGTCGGTCATTGTCTCGAGGAAGTCGACCGGCTCCCCGTCCTGCTTGTCGAGCGCCTGCTCGACGCGTGGGTATGTGATCTCCCCTGTCTCATCGACTGGGGGTTCGAACGCGTTGTGTTCTCCGTCCGTGAGGGTGCTCAAAGCTCGGAGTTTGCCTGGCGAGACCATAGTGAACGTTGTTCTTTGGGTCAGACTTCCCAGACCGGCTTTAGTATAATCTGCTTTATCTGACAAGATGTGGAAGCGTTACAACAGCGAGCGTGACACACAACTGCAGTAGCAAAACAGACGTATCAGTCCAACCTATCGATCCGGAACGAGACGTCGTGTTCTGAGAGCAGTGCTCGCATTCGCTTGACGCCGCCGTGGGTGTCCCAGCCTTCGGAGGTATAATGTTTGTACGGGTGGCGTAGCCACGAGTACTCTCGATGAGCGAACACGTCGACTGCATCGGTGTCAGTGACAAACAGCGCGACATGGAGTTGCCAGGTCGCAAACGGCGACGGCCGCCGTACCCAACTCCCGGCTGACTGCCGGCCGTCCCGGTGGATCTTCAGCGAGGCAATCGGCTCAGGCGCGAACGACATCGTCTCGAGATCGGATCGAAACTGGCCGAGACCGTACTGGATCGTGCCGACGTACTCGTCAGGATGTTGGAGACACTGTGCAAAGCCCCCGAACGGTTCTTTGATGCGATGAACTGTTGGAAGGACGCGACGGCGTACACGCGTCGTCAGGTCGATCGCGTGTGCATCGTCGCGGTCGTCAGTCGAAGCCACGATATCTGTATCGAGTCCGAGCGCAAAACCGTTGTGGTCGGGCTGCTACAGGTCCCGCATCCGGATTCCGTCTTCGACCAGTCGTGCGTTTCGCTCCCGATCGAGATGCGCTCCGAGGTCGTCGTGGGCGTGGAGTTGGGCGATCACGTCGGCGTACAGTGTCCGCCACGCGATGGCGTAGATCGGCGACTGTCCCCACGCTCGCAGTTCCGGCACCAGCTCGTCGTAGGTGTCGTGGCGCTGTTCGAAGCGATCGATCGCCTCGAGCACGCGGGCCGCAGCTTCCCGGTCGTCGTCGGCGTCGTCGATCGCTCGATTCAACCGCTGTTCCCAGCCAGCGACTGCCTCTTGCATGTCCGCGCCAGCGGTTTCGTCGTCGGCTGGCAGTCGCTCGAGCACCGGTTTCGGCACGCCGAGTGAGATTTCGTCCATATCTCGAGTATGTGTCCGATTGTCAAGAAACTACGGCCACGTCGCGAGCATGATTTCGTCGACGAACTCGTCGCCGATCCGGTACTGGGCTTCGTGTTCGCCCTCGCGGTGCCAGCCGTTGGCTTCGAGAAACTCGATCGCGCCGTCGTTCGTTGCCGGGACGTTCTGGTACACCTTCCGGTAACCGGCGTTTTTGGCCCACTCGAGGCCGTACTCGAGGAGGTGTGAGCCGATTCCGTTGTGGCGAACGTCGGACGCGACGCCGACGGTGAGTTCTGCGGTGTGAGACAGCGACGGAAGTTCGTTGACATCGATGTGGAGCCAGCCCACGACGCGTGACCCGCTTTCGGCGTCGGTTGTGGCGGCCGCTTGCCGTGGATCGTCGCTATCGGCCTCGGTCTCCGGCTCGAAAACGGCGACAAAAAAGATTCGCGATCGGTTCTCGTTGGCCCGAACTAGCGCCGAGTCGCGCTCGAGTTGGGTCGCGACGTTTTCGGCGACGATGTATGTGCCCTCGGCTGCGACCTCGTGCATCGTGTCGATGACACCGTGTCGGTCTTCTTCCCGTGCCGCCCTGATCGTCACTGTCCCGTCCTCGAGTTCGACGGTTTTCGGCGTCGTCGAGAGCGCAACCCGGTACTTTCCGTCGGCTTCAGTGAGATAGCCCTGTGTCTCGAGCGCCTCGAGACAGGACTCGAGGTCGTCCATCGAGGGACAGATCGATTCGGTGTACGACCCCGATCGGGCGGGCTTCGAGTGGGATGGCTCCGACTCGAGGCGGATCGATCGCGCCAGTTCGTCGGGTTCGACGGCCCCGTGTTGCTCGATGTATTCGTAGACCGCTCGCTGGATCTCCGTGTCGAAGGACAACGTCGGGTGAACGCTCATACGGGCCCCACCGCCGACGAACGTCATTAGTATGCACGCTGTATCAGCAAGCAGGGGAGTGGACACGGCTCGAAGAGTCGGCCACCGCGATATCGGCATACTGTCTACAACGGCCAGAAACCGGCTAACGACGCCGCTAGCAGGTCTTCTGACACGAATCTTTTTACTCGATGACAGCATTGGGATGTGTAGACACACAACATGTTAGTAGCCACTGGCGTTTTGATCGCCGAGTTCCGCATTTGTGGAGGGATATATCGATGACTGAACACGAGATCACGCTCTCTGTAAACGGAACTGACCACGAGTTGGCTGTCGAGTCGCGAACGCTGCTCGTCACTGCACTCCGAGAAGAGCTTGGGTACACCGGCGCAAATGTCGGCTGTGAGACCGCCCGCTGTGGCGCGTGTACCGTCCGTGTCGACGGCGAGGCGATCAAATCCTGTATGCGCTTTGCCGTCCAATCGGACGGGGCGGAGATCGAAACCGTCGAAGGACTCGCCGAAAACGGCGACCTTGCGCCGTTACAAGAGCAGTTTCAGGAGAACCACGGCCTCCAGTGTGGCTTCTGTACGCCCGGGATGTTGATGACGGCGGATACGTATCTGAAAGACGCCGACGATCCTTCTCGGGAGGAGATCCGCGAGGCGATCGAGGGCAATCTCTGTCGGTGTACCGGCTATCACAACATCGTCGACGCGATCGAAGCGACACTCGAGCAGCGAGAGGCAAGCCATGAGTGAGAGCGACCACCCAGCGGAAAAGCGCGTCTTCGGCGAGGCAATCGAGCGCGACGAAGACGTCCCGTTGCTGACGGGCGAGGCGACCTACACCGACGACGTTCAGCTCCAGGGGACGGCGCATCTGGCGATTCGCCGGTCCGATCACGCACACGCCCGCATTCTCGAGATCGATACGAGCGCGGCCGAAGCGATGGACGACGTCGTCGCGGTCTACACCGGCGCAGACGTCGAGGATAGTGGCGTTCCCAACACTATCCCGACGGCCTGGATGTTACCCGGGCTCGTCACGCCGCAGTATCGCATGCTCGCCGTGGACAAAGTCCGACACGAGGGCGACGGGATCGCCGCGGTGGTCGCCGAAACACCACAGGCGGCCCGCGACGCACTCGCGGCCATCGAAGTCGAGTACGAGGAGCTGGAACACGTCACGGACCCAGTCGAGTCGGTCGAGCGCGACGTGCCACCGGTCCACGAGGAGGCCGAGGATAACGTCGCCTTCGACTTCGAACTCGGCGATGCGGACGCCGTGGATGAGGCTTTTGCCGACGCCGACCGGGTCGCGAGCGTCGACCTCCGCCAGCCGCGGCTCATTCCGAACGCGATGGAGCCGCGGACGGCGCTTGCCGACTGGGATGTCGCGACCGAGAAACTACGCCTCTGGATGACGAGCCAGAACCCCCATCTGCACCGGATGCTGCTGTCGGCCGGCACGCTTGGGATTCCGGAGAACAAAATTCAGGTAATCGCCCCCGAGGTCGGCGGCGGCTTCGGGAGCAAGATCTACCACTACCCCGACGAGGCCGTCACGGCCTGGTGTTCGATGCAACTCGGTCGACCAGTGAAATGGAAGGCCAGCCGGATGGAAGGCTACGTCACCGACTGCCACGGGCGCGATCACACGACAAGCGCCGAAATCGCCGTCGATGACGATGGTTCCGTCCGCGGGATTCGTGTCGAAACCCACGCCGGACTCGGGGCACAGCTCTCGCAGTTCGCCACCGCCACGCCGTCGTATCTGTACTCGACGATCCTCTCCGGCGAGTACGCGATCCCGGCCATCTACTGTCGGGTCATCGGTGCGTTCACCAACACGACGCCGGTCGACGCCTATCGCGGGGCCGGCCGCTCGGAGGGGATCTACGTGATCGAACGACTCATGGACGTCGCCGCGCGGGAACTCGAGATGGATCCCGCCGAACTTCGGCGGACGAACCTCGTATCGCCCGACGAGTTCCCCTACGAGACCGCTGCGGCCGTCATCTACGACAGCGGCGAGTACGAACGGGCGATGGACAAGGCACTCGAGCACGTCGGCTACGACGACCTCCGGGACCGACAGGCCGAACTCCGCGAGGAAGGGCGCTATCTCGGTATCGGCGTCGCCAACTTCGTCGAATCGGCCGGCCTCTCGCCGTCGGGACTCGCCGGCGACCTCGGTGCGCAGGCTGGCGGCTGGGAGAGTTCGATCGTGCGCTTTGACTCGACGGGAACCGTCACGGTCCTCGTTGGCACGGCCGATCAGGGACAGGGCCACCGCACGACGTTCGCCCAGATCGCCGCCGAAGAACTCGGCGTCGACGTCGACGACATCGACGTCGTCGAAGGCGACACCGATCAGATCCCACAGGGACTGGGAACCTACGGCAGCCGAAGCGCCTCCGTCGGCGGCGGGGCCATCGCCCGCGGCGCACGCGAGGTGCGCGAGAAAGCCCGCGAGATCGCCGCCCATCAACTCGAGGCCAGCGTCGACGACATCGAGTTCGACGACGGCGAGTTCCACGTCGCGGGTGCACCCGACCGCTCGTACCACATCCAGGAGATCGCCGCCGAGGCGTATCTCGGCCACGACCTCCCCGAGGAGATGGATCCCGGGCTCGAGGCGACGAACTTCTACGACCCGGAGAACTTCACGTTCCCCTTCGGCACGCACGTCGCCGTCGTCGAAATCCAACCCGAAACGGGCGAGATCGACCTCGAGCGCTACGTCGCCGTCGACGACTGTGGCGAGATCATCAACCCGATGATCGTCGAGGGGCAGGTCCACGGCGGGATCGCCCAGGGGATCGGCGCGGCGCTGTATGAGGGGGCCGCCTACGACGACGATGGCCACCTCCTGACCCGCCGCATGGACGAGTACGCCGTCCCACACTCGACGTACGTGCCGGACTTCGAGACCGACCACACGGTCACGCCCAGTCCGCACAATCCCATCGGCGTGAAAGGCGTCGGCGAGTCGGCAACCATCGCTGCCGCGCCGACCGTCGTCTCCGCCGTTGTCGACGCCCTCGAGCCGTTCGATGTCGACCACCTCGATATGCCGATCACACCAGAAGCGGTCTGGCAGGCCATGGGAGGTGAGGAGTGATGTACGCGAACGATTTCGAGTACTATCGCGCCGAAAGCGTCGACGAGGCCGTCGACCTCCTCGCTGACCACGAGGGGGCCGAACTGCTCGCCGGCTCACACGGGTTGCTCCCCCGGATGCGGACCGGGGAGGAGGACCCGTCGGTGCTCGTCGACATCAACGCAGTCGACGGGCTCTCGAGTATCGAGCGCACCGACGGCGACCTCTCGGTGGGGGCGCTCGTGACCCACGCGGAACTCGCCGAATCGGATCTCGTTCGGGAACACGCCGCGGCGCTTGCCGACGCCGCGGGCGAGGTGGGTGACATTCAGGTCCGAAACGGGGGCAGTATCGGCGGTAACCTCGCCCACGGCGACGCCCGAACCGACCACCCCGCCGCCGTCCTTGCACTCGGGGGCTCGCTCGCGGTGACGGGTCCCGACGGCGACCGATCGATCGACGCCGACGACCTCTTTACCGGCCACTTCGAGACCGCCGTTGGCGACCACGAGATCGTGACAGCGCTTCGGATTCCGATCGAGGGTGACTCCTCGAGTGCGTATCACAAACACCGCAACCCCCTTTCGGGCTACCCGCTGATTGGGGTTGGAGCGTGGACACACACCGACGGCAAGACGATCGAGCGCGTTCGTGTCGCTGCCACGGGCAATCTCGCCTACCCCAGACGGCTGTCCGCTGTCGAGGAGGCGCTCGAGGGCGAATCACTCGAGGCGGACACGATCACGGCTGCGGCAGAACAGGCAACGTTGCTCGATGATGATGAGTTCCGACCGGACGTACAGGCGTCGCCGGCCTACTGTCGCCACCTGCTGTCGGTCCACACCGAACGCAGCCTTCGGGACGTCCTCGACGTCGACGGGGAGTAACGGCACCGAACAACAGAAGCGCGTCACTCGCGGGCGTTTTCGATTGCTGCTCCGTGGAACGGATACTGCCAGCGGTGTCACTGCACGGCTGCTCTCATAGCGGCTGTGCGATGAGTGTTTGCGAACAGTGGACCCACCATTTCATATCGCTGTATAGAGTTTACGAAGTAGTGATAGTCGGTCGTACCGATATAAACACTATCTCGAGAACTTGCCGGGGAGACGGTCGCTGTGCCGACACTGTGTCTCCTCACACTGGCTAACTACCTGTTCGTCGCTGTTGACTGATCTGGGCTGCTGTCCGGCAGGTTCAGCGCGACTGCAAGCCGTCCTGCGAGGCCACCGGAAGATCGGGACAGCAAACCGTCTGAGACGTTGGGTCAAGTACCAGCAGTTGTGTGCTCCAACTCGACACGGACCGTCTCATCGAGTTGGCATCGAAGCGGAGACTGGGTATCGCTCGAGAACGGGTTGTGACTCACTGACATCGGAACGGCACGCGAGAGTACCCCACTGATACGGAATCTGTCCTCGAGCGCCCGCCGTCACGCTCCCGCTTGCACGGTCGTCCAGCAGCGATACGCGCGCGGCAGTTGATGACACCACTTCGGTTCAGATTGTCTGTCGCGTTCTTGCTTCGAGCGGCGTCGACGAATGCACACCCTGGACTTCGAACGGAGTTGGCAAGCGACTCTCAATGCGACCCATGGCGTCGGGACCCGTTCTCTCACCTCGAACCAGGGGGTCGGCGGCGTGATCGTCCTGTCTAGCTGATCAGTTGTCTATCAGGTTCAGCCTATAGTAGCCACTGAACGTCACTGCACACCTGATCGCATGAGGGCTGTGCGATCAGTGTGTGAATCGTTTCAGTTGTTACTATAGTTGCGTCTGAGAGTCCTAGCCGTGCATGCTCGGGGAACCGCTGGAACTCGAGCCGAAATCAGTCCGAATGGATCACTCGAGGGGAGCCGAGTCTGCGACCAGTAGTCCTGCTGTTGTCACCTGTGGGCAGATTCGCCGAGAACGACGCCCAATAAACCATATAGTACGATATAAAATCGCCCGGCGGTCCCTTCGAAATCGCATTTCGGTCGATTGGTATCGTCAGACGAACTGTTCGTTCTGAAGACGTTTCAGAATCGAACTTTGCCACTAGGTTTATCCCCACCAGTCGACTTGTGGATACCAGTTGGCGCCCTCCGAAACAATGAGTGATTCGAGACCGTTCAGGCCGGAACCAGCACAGATCCTGCTAGTCGAGGATAACCCGGGCGACGTTCGCCTGACTGAAGAAGCCTTCAAGCAGGGTCGTATCGAGAATGATCTCCACGTCGTCTCCGACGGCGATGAGGCCCTCGATTTTCTGTACCGCCGTGGTGAGTACGCCGATGCAACACGGCCAGATCTCATTCTGCTGGATCTCAACCTGCCCCGAAAAGACGGTGAAGATGTCCTCGAGGAACTGAAAGCAGATCCAGAGTTGCGATCGATCCCGGTCATCGTGCTGACGAGTTCTCGAGCGGAAGAAGACGTCGTCAGATCCTATGAACTGCATGCAAACGCCTATCTTACGAAGCCGGTTGATCCAGACGAGTTCATCGAAACCGTCCGTGCGTTCGAAAAGTTCTGGTTCTCGGTTGTTCGACTTCCACCGGAGGATGAACACACATGAGCGAAACGAATACACAGGCTGAAACGAACGGCGACACCGACAGCCTGGAGATCCTCTTGATAGAGGACAACCCTGGCGACGCACGCCTGATTCGAGAGATGCTTCGGGGAACTGAAGAGCTCGCTCAACGTGTTAGTTCGGACAGGTCGGCCGGAAACACCCCGGAGATAACGTGCCAGTCGAATCTTCAGGAAGGAGTCGAGACGCTCGAATCAGAGCCGATCGACGTCGTGTTGCTCGACCTCCATCTGCCCGACAGTGAGGGCCTCGAGACACTCGAGACGGTCCACGCAAAATGTGAGGGGGCACCGATTGTCGTCCTGACCGGGCTCCGTGACCAGCAGGTCGGTGTCAAGGCCATCCAGCGTGGTGCACAGGATTTTCTCGTCAAAGACGAGGTGACAAGCGAGTTGCTCGTGCGGACGATCCATCACGCGATCGAACGCGCTCGCCAAGAGCGCGAACGAAAGCGCCAGCGCGAGCAGCTAGAGGCCCTCAATCGTCTCAACCGGATCGGCCACGATATCACGCACGCGGTGATCACAACAGAGACACGAGCGGAGTTAGAACAGCGAGTCTGTGATCGACTCGCCGAGTCCGACGCCTACCGATTCGCGTGGATCGGCGGTGTTAATCCGGGTAGCGACCGCGTCGTACCCAGAGCAGCGGCTGGTGTCGAGGACGGCTATCTAGATTCTGTCAATATCACCGTTGACGAGGACGATGAGACTGGGCAGGGGCCGTCAGGAACGGCCATCCGAACCGGAACAGTCCAAGTTTCGAATAGTACCAAAACCGATTCAGGATTCGAGCCATGGCGCGAAGCGGCGCTCGAGCGTGACTACCATTCGTCTGCGGCGATTCCACTCATTCACGAGGATCTCATCTACGGTGTCCTCAACGTCTACTCGTCGTCACCGCGCGCGTTCGAGGGGGCGGAGACGACGATTCTCGCCCGAATTGGTGATGTGATCGCGCACGCGATCACGGCAATCGAGCGGAAAGACGCACTCGTCACCGACGCTGTCATCGAACTCGAGTTCCGCATCGAAGAGCTGGCCGAGCCGTTGATCGAGCTGTCGGAAACGAACTCGTGTACGATCGAATTCGAGCAACTGATCCGCGGAGACGAGACGTTGCTCGCCTACGGATCTGCCCAGGGCGTCGATCAAGAGGTGTTCCGCGAAACGATCGCGGACACGGATGGATTCAGCGACGTCCGATTTCTCGCTGTCAGGCGCGACGAGTTCGAGTTCGAACTCATAACACCAGCTGCCACCTCGCTGTTCGAGACGATCGCGACCCACGGCGGCCGGGTTCGGTCAGCGACGATCGACGACGGCGAGTTCCGTTTTGTCGTCGAACTCTCTCGCGGACGGGACACCCGCCAGATGATCGAACTCATCAATGAACAGCGGCCGGACGTCACGTATCTCGCCCAACGAACCAGCGAGCGAAGCGAGCGAGACGAGTCACGGTCGATGTCCGTCCTCGACGATCACCTGACCGACAAACAGCGAGCGGCTCTCGAGACAGCCTATTTTGCGGGCTACTTCGACTGGCCCCGTGAGAGTACCGGTGAGGAGATTGCCGAACGACTTGGCATCGCGCCAGCGACGTTCAACCAGCATCTCCGGACGGCCGAACGGAAATTTTTCGATTCGGTACTGGGCGAGTAGCGCCACAGTCGATTTCGAGAGCGACGATGGCTTTTACAAATACCAGCTGGTTTCCTCGCCATAACCGAGCGGTTCTGGTTTGATCATCGAATTAATTCGAGAAAAGCACCAGACGTGATTTACAATACCCCTTCGTTCAATGACGTATGGTGAATCAGCCCACACCTGCGTACAGACGACGAGCCCTCCTCAGTTCGATCGGCGTCGGAGCTACAGCCAGTTTTGCTGGCTGTCTCGGTGGTGACGATTCGGAACCCGACGATGAGAACGGCAATGGGGACGACGCCAATGGGGACGCCGACGAAAACGGAGACGATGACGCTGAATTTGAGCAGGCAGCGGATTTCCCGGACGAACGAGAGTGTGCAGTGTGTAGTATGGTCGCTGGCGAATACCCCGACTGGAACGCACAGCTAATCCACGAAGACGGACATCGAGAGTACTTTTGTTCGTCGGGTTGTCTGGCTGCCTACTACGGAGCGCCTGAGGAGTTCGGTGGTCCCGACTCCGAGATCGAGGGCGTCTGGGTTACTGATTATGAGACGGGTGAGTTGATCGATGGCACAGAGGCATACTTCGTGGAAGTGACGGATGAAGACCATGTCGACGACATCATGATGCGCAACCCGACGCCGTTTGCCGACCGCGAAGACGCCGAGGCGTTCGTCGACGAGTTCGAGGAGTACGACGACGACGACATCATCACCCTCGAGTCATTCGACAGAGAACTCGGCGAATTCTATCGAGGTCGGTTCTTCGACGACGATAGTGACGATGGTCACAACCACAGTCTGCACGCTGCATAACGCCACTCTCACCGAGTAATGGGTACTCGAATGATCTCCAAGACGATGGTGCCAGCGCTCGACGGACTGACACCAGCCGGTCTCCTCGAGGCGTGGGGTGGACTCTCAGAGACGACTGTCTCCATGCTTTCGTTCGATGACTGGCTGTCACCACACCTGGCACCAGTGCTCGTCTTGGTGATCATCCTCGCCGTCCTCGGGACGATGGTGCTTTTTCTCGTCGGCCTCTGTGGGTATCTTCGACGACGAACGCCCACGTATCTCGTGTTAACGATCGTGCTGGGTACGCTCGTGGCTCGATCAGTCGTCGGCATGGGAACTGTGCTGGGACTGGTACCGATGACCGCACACCATCTGATCGAACACGGCTTCGACGTGCTCATCGCGGCGTTGTTGCTCTCGCTGATTTTCCGGCACGGAACAGTCGGCGAGAACGCGACCGAGACCTCGAAATAAGCCACTGAGGTCGACGGCACCAGTCGTTCCGGTCGCCGCGATAGACAATTGCACCAGACGCTACTTTAGTGGGTACTCCGTAGCGCCTACCGATGACCCGACGCAGCGTTCCCGGCAGGGGGGCCACAGACGGTGTCAGGCCCGTCGCTGGCCAGCCGACGGAACTGGGTGGGACCGACGTGGGAACGACCGTGGCTCCCGGCGGGGCGTCTACACTGCATGCCTCGAGTGCTGGCAGGTGTTTCGGCCTCGAGCATCGCCTCGACGACACCGAGACGGTCGCCGCAACTGAGAGTGACGACTGCTGCGGTTCGGCGCCTGCTGCTATCGCCGCTGTTAGTGAACCCGAACGATGACCTGGCTCGCTACATTCTCGATTCTCGAGCCCGTTTTATTTCATCAGTGTTATGACCCGTCGCTCGACCCGGCAGCGATCGAGCCGGTGAGTCTCGTCGTCTTCGGGCTGATCGGCCTTCTTGGCGGGGCCCACTGTCTCGGGATGTGTGGGCCACTCGTCACGACGTACTCGGATCGGATGCGGAAACAGAACGAAGGCTCGGCACGGCGAAACCAGCTGACCCTCGGTATCGTTCGGCAACATGCACTGTTCAACCTCGGCCGGGCGGGCAGTTATGCCGTTCTCGGTGGGATCTTCGGGCTCGCCGGTTCGCTTGTCTTCGTGAACGCACGCACGGTGACGGCGGTCGTCACCGACGTTCACGCAGTCGCCGGAATCGTCGTCGGAGTGGTGATCATTGCGATGGGGCTTCATTATCTGCTCGGCCGTGGCTTGCTCGGCGGTTCGGTCACGATTCCAGGCGTCGAATCGGTTCTTACCCGGGTCCAGCAGTGGTTGGTCGCTCATGTCGACTCGTGGGTCGGTGACACCAGAATCGTCGGGCTCGGAGCGGCCCACGGGCTGTTGCCCTGCCCGCTGCTCTATCCGGCGTTTCTGTATGCGTTCGTGCAGGGATCGCCACGTGGCGGCTTTCTCGCGCTGGCCGTCCTCGGACTCGGAACCGTGCCGTCGATGTTCATCTACGGCACCCTCTTTCAGTCGCTCAGCGTCGAGACCAGAATCAAACTCCACCGCGTGCTTGGCGTTGCGTTCCTCGCACTCGGATATATTCCGCTTCAGCACGGTCTCATGACGCTCGGCGTTCACCTCCCCGCGATTCCGCTTCCCCACTACCAACCGTTCTGAGATCGTCCCGCACCTGTCTCTCCTTGCTATCTACAAGTAGCTGTGTGCCCCCTCACGGGAGTCGAGTGTCTCGATAGATCCGTGCGATATCCGTATCGACGTCCGAAAGCGAGACGATGTCGTCTTCCTCGAGGTCGTCGTACTGTTCGACGTACTCGACGGCCGTCGACCGGTTGGCGTACACCCGTGGATCGATATCCATCGGGTCGTCGACACGCCGCTCGTCGTGCTCGAGGACGTAGAACGCCTCGAAGCCATCGATAAGCCGTCCTGTATCGAAGTCGGTGACCCATGCGCCAACGATTTCAGCTTCAGAGCCACCGAAGTAGGTTGGCTCGGCGTAATAAGCGAACATACAGCCGGGGCTACAGCACATCATTCCGACGCCGTCTTCGTGGGCAACCTGACAGTTCCGGTCGGAGTAATCAGTCACGGTCATCGAACAGACGCCACACAGCTGGTCGTCGGCGAACTCTTTTGGCTCGTCGACTGGATGTTCGATAGTGAAGTCGAAGCCAGCGTCCGGATCAGCAACGTTTGGGTCGTCACGATCATCGTCGGAACAGCCGGCAAGCCCACCGACGACACCGGTACCGACCGCGGCGAGCAGCCGTCGACGACTTCGTTGGTTGCACTGTGACCGTGGCATTGGCAGCGCGTTAGCCTCCAAGACTGTCAACCAGCTCCCGCGTCACCGAGTCGTGATCGAACCGCTCGCCACCGTACTCGTCGGCAAACGAGTCAGCATCCTCGGCCGACCCAAAGCCGATGAGTGACTCGCCCATCGCGCCGAGGACGTCGCTGTCGACAACGAACTCGAGGTCAGTTGCCGGGGCGTGTGCTTCCGCCTCGAGATGGGCGGTGATGAACTCGAGGCCCTGCTCTTCGTAAACGTCCCAGTCCACCGACGAGTAGTCGGTCAGGTAGAGGACGAGCGGTTCGTGTCCCGATTCACGCTGTTCGAAGTAGTGTTCGTAGGCACAGGCACTGCTGCAGTAGGCGACAATGCCGTCGTCGTCTGTGCCGTGAACGTCGTCGTCAGCTGGATAAAACGCGTGTCCGGACGGCCCGGGGTGTTGATCGACGACCATACTACAGACCACGCAGTCGTGTTCGCTCTCGATCGAGATCGGATCGTCGACTTCGTCGGTCCCGTCGTCGCCGAAACAGCCGGCGAAGGCGATACTGCCCGCGACGCCGGCCGTCTGAAGGAACCGGCGGCGGGGGGTGTTGGCCGTCTCGTTCGGTTGGCGATCGGGCTGGTTCATACGCAGTTGTTGGCAGGTAATCGCATTAGGGAATCTGGTACGATTGCCGTAACACCCGCTCAAACACTTCGATAACCGAACCAGATTGCCTATTGTTCGGTGCCACCCACGAACTGATATGGCCGAGACCACGCAGTATCTCTTGTTCTCGCTGGCACTCGGCGTTTTGCTGGTCGGCGGTGTCGGACTCTTCGTCGTCGATACCGGCTCGACGTCTCCGGACCCGGTCCTGTTCGAGGATACGGTTACGATGGGTGTCACCCTCGAGAACGAACCCGATGGTGAGGATATCGAGATCCCGAAAGCACAGGTGTTCTACTCACAGTACGACTACGTCGTCGGCTATCACGGTCTCGAACGGTTCGTCGACGACCGTCAGCAGCCGGGCCATCAGGAGCGATTCGGCTATCCGATCGCGGTCTACGTCTCCGATTTCAGCGAGACGGATGCTGAACTCACCGATCAGGGGTATCCGACTGCCGATGGGCGGCTCGGCTGGACCGACGCCGAGTCCGCCGCCTTCGTCGTTGGCAGCGACGCAGAAACGCCCGCCGGCGAGACGGTGATGCCGTTTTCTGATCAGGACGATGCTGCTGCGTTCGCCGAGGCCCACGGGGGAACTGTGCTCTCCTGGGAACAACTCCTCGAGTCGGAGTTCGAGATCGACGACGCCGACGCGATTCGAGAGCGCGTCGACGAGCGCCACGAGCGCGCCGACGATCAGGTCGCGACCTCGCAGACGCTGGCTGACCGCCCCGAGACGGTCGTCGTCGGTGATGACGCGGCCACGATTCAGGATGCCATCGAGCTGGCTCCCGACGAGTCGACGGTCGTCGTGCCGGAGGGGACCTACGAGGAGCACGTCGAGATCGATCGTCCGATCACACTCTCCGGCGACGGGGACGCGACGATTCAGGGTGATGAGACCGGCACAGTCGTCTCAGTTACCGCCGCCGAGGCCGCAGTCACGGATCTCCGGATTACTGGCGTCGGGAACACGACACGCCCCGAAGACCGAGAGACGACGGCAGCGGATGAAGGAAGCGAGGACGTCCTCGAGATGGCTTATGGGCAGGGTGATGCTGGCGTTGAGATTGAGAATGGGAACGAAACGTTGGTCGAGAATGTAACGGTCGAGACGCCAGCGAACGGTGTCTTGCTCCGCGATAGCCCAGATGCCGTCGTTCGAAACGTGACCGTCTACGGGAGCGACAGCTGGAACGACGGCTACATGGGCGTCATGACGATGCGATCACCGGACGGCGTGATCGAAAACTCACGATTCGTCGACGGCCGTGATGGGATCTACACCCACCGCTCTCACGGACTCGTCTACCGGAACAACACCCTCGAGCGAAATCGGATTGGCGTCCATCTGATGTACACCTCGGACGTGTTGATCGCCGACAACCGGATCAGAAACGCACAGACGACCGGCATCGACGTCATGACTAACCCCGAACACAACGCCATCGTCGGGAACGAGATCCAGCAGACGTCTCGCGGGCTCTTGATGGACGGCTCACGATCGTACGTCGCCGAAAACCTCATCACCGACACGGAAGTCGGATTGGCGGCCGGGGCTGGCAACTCGATATACGAGAACAACGTCCTCGCCGGGAACGTCGACGGCATTCAGGCGAGCCATCTCCTGCCGACTAACCAGGTCGTCGGCAACGACTTCGTCGGGAACTACCGCCACGCGAGCGCACGAGTGGGTGTGCTCCGCATCTGGACTGAAAACGGCGCGGGTAACTACTGGCACGGTGCGGTCGGAACGAGCGACGGGACAGTCCTCGATCGCTCGTACTCGGCGACCGATCACGTCGACGAGCGCCTCCACCGTGTCGACGGCACACCGACGCTCGCTCGGGCACCCGCATCCGACGCACTCAACGCACTGGAAGGCTCCGTCTCCGGGATGCGAGAGGAGAGTATCGTCGATACGGCACCGCTCTGTGAGCCGTCGAACCCTGACCTGCTCGAGCAAACTGACTGGGAGGCACCGGATCGCGACTGTCGCTAGCCCGACACGCTCACCGCCTCGTCCTGACGCATCTCGAGGTCACTTCGAGAGTGGAGACGAACGCCGGTCTGTCTCCTCCGACGAGCGGGCTCGCTCGAGTCCGTGGCGAACTCGGCCGGCGAGGTTTTTGGCCAACACTCGCCCCGAAAAGGAGACAGTCCGCCGCTGGTCTCGATAGTAGAACTCGCCCAGCTGTTCGTCTGAGATGGTTCGCGGCTCGAACGTCGGATCACGCAGGCTGGTGATACCCGACGTGAGCAGTGAGATCTGTAGCGTTGCGAGGCGATCGAAGACATCCCACAGTGTGTGACAGTCGGCGAGCGAGACGTCGTCGTACGCGACGATCTCACCGCCATCGATCGATTCGTTCAACCGCTGTAACGTCGAGCCGGCACGCGCTCGCCCGTCGTGGAAGATCGCTGGAGGACCCATGCCACGGTAGCGTCGAATATCCGCCGGATGGAAACTCAAGACGCCGTACTTCGGGGCGGTCAGAACGTCACCACGAACGAGACCGAATCCGAATCGAACTGCGACATCACACTCCGCCTCGAGTCGGGAAACGACGCCGTCGGGGAGTTCGTTCCAGCCGTTCTCTGTCTCTGGCACACACTGGACGTGTTCCGTCTCGTCGAGACAGTCGACGTTCTCGACCGAGTGTCGGTGCCAGAGCGTCTGCTCGTCGCCGAGCAGTCGAGCGATGTTCCGTTCTGCCAGAACGAGTGTCCACGCTTTCTCTTGTCGGAAGACCTCGAAAAACTGGGTGACGTCGTCGAGTCCGAGCCGCTGTTTCGTGTTCCACGACTCAGCTTCACACTCCGTATCGGCGACGTTTTGAACGACCAACGAAACGGTGATGTCGGTCTCATCTTGTAGGCGTTCGATGGCGCGCACTTGCCACTCGTAGAGAAACGGTTCAGTCAGAATTCCGACTGTCGCTGGCTCGACCTCAGACATATATGGGAGCAGACACACTGCGATCCTTAGTTACCGCCACCATTCAGATCGGATATGTATCGAAAACCGATATACTACGGGATACTGACATCCTCCCGTGAGACACTGGAGACGCATCAGTCAACCGAGATTGTGGCCCACTCCGGCTGACAAATCATGCTCGACGGCACCCGCTCTCATCGAGACTGTGAACTCCGTGGCGTCCCAGTTCCCGCCGTCATCTTCTGTAATCGTTCGCGTACAGCCTGTCCGGGCAGTCGCGGGTCCTCGAGTCCGCTACTTTTCTTCGACGTGGCGGATCTCACAGGCGATGCCGCGTGTGCTCTCGGCCATCTCACGACCGAACATCTCCGCGCGGCCGACACCGAAGGCTTTCGGCCCCTCGACGACGACCTCATCGCCGACACGGATATCCTCGTCAGCGTCGACGATCCCCGGTGCGAGCACGCTGCCGTGGGGAACGAACCTATCGATTTCGACTCGTTTGGTCGGTGCATCGCTGTCAACCCATCGTTTCGCACCCTCGAGGGTAAACGAAAGCGTCCCGTACTGGGGCACCATTGTCGCGAGCTGAGTGTCCTCGCTGTTTCGAACCTGAATCTTCGGATAGCGGCTCGTCGTCTGGATATCCGCAAAGAGTTCGTCGCCAGCGCCGTCGCCGAGCAGATAGTCCGCGATGGCACGGACGGTGTTGTGTTCGCGCTCGCGTTTGGAGTACTTCAGTTCGCCTGCCAGCGCTGCCGAGAGGTTCGCGAGTGACTCGTCGTCGGTCGGATGCTCCTCGACGGTGTAGGTTACGTCGAGGTCCAGTGCCTTTTCGACGCGTTCGACGATGTCACGGTACCCCTCACCGGGGACGTGGGCGATAATCTTCGGGTACTCGTTACGTTCCAGATAGCGTTCAAGTACCGTGCTCACGAACTGCTTTTCATCTTCGGACCACCGACCCGTGACGACGGTGTCGTACTGCTGGGCCGGATAGGTCGTCTCGAGTTCCTGTGGAACGACGCCGATCGGACTCGTCATCGAGACCAGATGGCCACGCCACTGGATGGCGTCGTGAAACTGGCGATGACTCTGAGAGTCGCTGTATGGTTTCGTCGCCGAGCAAGGGACCAACACGAGCGGGTTCGAAAACCGGTTGCGATAGCGCGTCGTCACGCGGTCGGCAAAGCGCTGGATCTCGATGCGACGGATTGTGTCCCCGGTCGCTGCGTTGATCTGGGCGTCTCGGAGGATGGGCGTGCGCTCCTCGAGATACCCCCACTGGGAATCGAGTTCGCGCATGGCGGCGGTGAGCCACTGATCGTGACGGGCCTGTCCCTCCACGTAGTCGCGAAGGCGACCGTCGCGGATACGTCGCCGGACGATGCCGAGTTCGGCCTCGAGCGCGTTGACGTTGTGTTCAGCACAGTCCTCGCGAGTGAACTCCTCGCGGGGCTGCTGGCAGGCTGGACACGAACAGGGGAGTTCCTCGAGGTCCTCGAGGAAGTAGGCCTCGTCGGTCGTCAGATACCGGCCTTCCATCCCTTTGACGACGGCTGCGGTTTCATCAAAGCAGTCGACGCCGGCGTAAGCAAGCAGGGCAACGTTGCGCGGCGTGGCGACGCCAGAGAACAACAGTGCGGTGTCGGTGGGGATCGCCTTTCGGGTGTTCACGACGGCCTCGACGAGCGCTGCGCCGTGACCCGTAATCGACTGGACGTCCGAGACAGCGTAGGCGTCCGTCCCGTGGTCCGTAGCGTGCTCACTCGAGATGACGGCGACGCTCGGATAGTCGACATCGGGGTAGTCGACGGCGAACGACTCCTGGACCTCCGGGGCGGTGCCGCCGGGGAATCCTCGGTGTGGGAGCACGGTGAGTGTCGACTCGTCGCCCTCGGGGACGTCACGATCGGCGGCCCAGAGCGAGCCCGCATCCTCGAGGACGTTGTCGACGAGCGCTGGGGTCGTCAGAGCGGACTCGAGGCGGAGTTCGCCCACGCGCGCTGCCCCATCGCGCGCGTGTACTTCGAAGTAGTCGGTCATACCAGATATGACTGGGGAGCGTGAAAGAGACTGTCGATAGCGAGCGAGCGCGACGAGGCGCTGGCGACGCCTTCGAGAAGCAAACCAGACCGCATACGATACCCGATGCCTGAGTGTTGGTATGCTCGCGATCTCACGGAAGGGGTGGCTGCTCGTCGCCATCGCAGCCGTCTTCTTTGGGGCTGGCGCACTTTTCGTCGCCGACGTTGGGTCTTCTTCGCCAGATCCGGTCGAGTTCGACGATACGGTGCAGGTCGGCCTCTCACTCGAGGACGAGTTCGCTCTCGAGGAGGATGTCAGGCTCCCACGGGCACAGGTGTTTTATTCCAAGTATTCGTACGTCGTCGGCTACCAGGGTGTCGAACGGTTCGTTGACGACCACCAGCAGCCAACGCACACCGAACGGTTTGGCTATCCGCTCGCGGTGTACGTCTCCGACTACAGCGCTGTCGACGTCGAACTGTCGGACGATGGCCATCCAGTCGCCGACAGTGTGCCGCCCTGGATCGACGCGGAACAGGCCTGGTTCGTCGCCGGCAGCGATGCACGTTCACCGGCTGGCGAGACGGTCATGGCGTTTTCCGACCGAGATGATGCAACGGCGTTCGCTGCGGCTCACGGGGGCGACGTCCATACCTGGGACGACATCCTCAACTCGGAGTTCGAGATCAACGATGCCGAAGTCGTCCGTGATCGACTCGACGACCGGTTGGACGACGCCGACGAAACCAGTGCACAGGCGGATTCGCTCCGGGACCGTCCCGTCTCGACTGTCGTCGGTGAGGACACCGACACCGTTCAGGCGGCGATCGACGACGCCCCGGCGAACACGACGGTCGTCGTTCCCGAAGGCACCTACGAGGAACAGCTCGAGATCGACAAGCCGCTCACGCTCGCTGGCGATGGGGACGTGACGATCGCCGGTTCAGGCTGGGGAACCGTCATCGCGGTGACGGCCAACCAAACCGCGATTACTGGCCTCGATATCACCGGTGTCGGCGACGAGACGTCCGGCATAGACGGCATCCCTGAACACGCTCCAGAAGAGCGAGGCGAGGGATGGGACGATGAGTTGACCTCCCACTACACCGGCGGTGATGCTGGCATCGCCATCACCGAGGGTGAGGGAAGTTTCGTCGCCGACGTCACTATCCAGACGCCGTCGACGGGCGTGTTGCTCCACGAGAGCCCGGACGCAGTCGTCCGGAACGTCACCGTCAACGGGAACGAAATCTCGAACGACGGACGGGCGGGTATCAACGCGATCTACTCGTCGGCTGTTATTGAAGACTCGACGATCCGTGACGGCCGAGACGGCATCTACACCCACGAATCTCCGGATATCGTGATTCGGAACAACACACTCGTCGAAAACCGTCTCGGCGTCCACCTGATGCATACGTCCGATGCGGTGGTCGCTGGCAACGACTTCCGCGAACAGGACACCACGGGGATCTACGTTATGACTGGTCCCGAACGGATCGCGATCGTCGACAACACGGTCAGGGACACTGAGACGGGAATCATCCCGGACAGTGACGACGCCTACGTCGCCTCGAACATCGTCGAAGGGAATCGTGTTGGCATCCAGCAGAACACAGCTGCCTCGCTCATCGAGCACAACGTCATCGCCGGCAACATCGTCGGCGTCGACGCACGGTCGGTGTTGCCGACGAACCGAATCGTCCGGAACGATTTCGTCGGCAACTACGACCACGTCCAGTCGTCGGGCGGCCCGCTTCGAATCTGGAGCCACGACGACGCGGGTAACTACTGGCAAGGAGCGACGATGCTCTCCGATGTGGGCGAGCGCCCATCGTCGTACTCGCCGACTGACCCAGTCGATGAACGTTTGCATCTGACCGACGGTGCCGCGATGGTTGCTCGTTCTCCGGCACTGCAGGCGGTGTCTGGTTTCGAAGGGATGGTTCCCGGCCTGCGAACCGGTGCCGTGACCGACTCGGCACCGACCTGCGAGCCACACAACCCGGCCCTGCTCGAGCAGACCGAGTGGGCTGAACAGGCCTGGCGCTGTCGTTGATCGCCCCGCCCTCAGTCGCTGATTTCCGCGCACTAGCGTCCAACGCAGTGGCGACTACGGTGATGTGAACCGACATGGATTCGTGTCGCCGATACTGGCTGCTTCTGGCATTCACGCTCACCTACGATTGGCGCTCGAGTGATGAGTACACAACCGATCAGGCGTGGCGGCTCTGTGGCCACTGACCGCGTTCGTCAGGCCGACTCGAGAAAGGTCGCGGTCGCGGATGTGTGGCCGCGATTAAACGACAAAATCTTGACTTCGATGACGTCGCCTATGTCGAGACTGGTTGGGATCTCTTCGACGAAAACCACGAAGCCTTCGATCTTGCAGACTGCCTGTCGCTGCCCGGAGTGGTGGTCGGTAAACTCCTGGACGGCGACCTGTCTGACGTCGCCAAGATCGACCGGCGGCTCGCGCTCTTGGGCCTCTCTGTGGCGTTCGTATGATGCCTGCTGTGCTGTCGATCGCGTCCCACCTCGGACCCGTTTGAACAGCCACGAGCCGAACAAGACGATAACGATCATTCCAAGCAACAGCGACGTTACCCCGAGCATACTCGAACCAGGTGCCGCCCACACCTTTGGTGTTCTGGTGTCGTGGTAAGCAGTCGCCACTCGGTCGCGCTCGACGACAGCACAGTTCGGTTGCATTGCTCTCGGACGATCGGCTGTCTACCGCCGTTCAGGAGTCATGCTCGGCGTGGTGGTTACAGTACGCTTTTGACCGCAAATCACACCGATAATGGTCGTCCGTGAGGGATTTCGCCGGCATCCTTTTACTCATTCGTCCTCTAGAACTGACGTGAACACCTCTTTCACCGGTCCGGCTGACAGTGAGTCCGTAAGTATCGCGGTCGTGACTGCTGTCGCGTCCCATCTGGATGTCTCGCCGACCGAGCTGCCGCCGCTGTACGAGTGGATCGACCCCGATGCCGTCGATGCGCTCTTTGAACCAACGCGATCCAGCGGGCTGCGACGTGGTCGACTCGAGTTTCCGTACGATGGCCACGAGATCGTCCTCGAGTGCGACGACAGTCTCGTGATCACGGTCGATGGGGTGTCCATCGTCGACGACTGCTGTCCCACAGTAGCCGAGTCAGCTGATGTCTGAACCACGCCGAGTCGAGACGACGGCTCGTGTGGCCTCGGTCGGCAACACAGCTCTGCCGGCGACTCGAGAATTCAGTTCGTCGCTTCGACAACTGCTTCTAGGTCATCGCTAATCTGCTCGACGCTTGGGTTCTCGCCGCGATAGCTTCGCTCGACGTAGCCGTCGGGGTTGACGAGAAACGTCACTGTGATATGCATAAACTCCGCCGTTTCGCCTTCGCCCTCTCGCTCGAAGAGAATCCCCAGATCGTCGTTGACGACTGATTCGGCTTCGTCGGCATCGGCTGGCCGGAGATAGTTCCAGTTGCCGGCCTCGAGGTCGATGTTGACCATGTCTGCATGGTCACGGAGCTCGTCGGGCGTGTCTCGCTCCGGATCGAAGGTAACAGCGATAAACTGGACCGAGTCGTCGACGCCGCGTTCGATGCTCTCGGCCTGAACTTGCGCCAGGGCTTGCATCAGCGGAATACACTCGGCTGGGCAGGTCGCATAAAAAGCCGTGCAGACGAGACAGTCGTCGCCGAACGAATCGGTGTTGACGTCAGTCTCTGCCAGCGGATCCGGAAGTTCAATGGTCGGAAACGGATCGCCATACGTCGGATAGGCGTAGTCGTCGCCGTGTAACTTACTGTCTTCCGGCGGCTCGAGCACTGCGTGTTCGGCTGCGTCGTCACCGCTGAGTCGCCCGGTCAGACAACCGGCAACGAGTGCAGTGCTGAGCCCGGCCCCCGTAGCGAGAACGTCTCGTCGATGCATCACGCGGATGTATGGACGTGGCGGTGAAGTGCCGTCTGGTCCAACTGTCGAAGACCGGGCGTACACGTGTTGTGCCACCATCATGTGCCCTGCGCGGGCGTTTTTGTTTCGCGAACTATACCACATTTGGTTTACTCTGAGACTTCCAAGGACCGGCATGGACGAACCGACTGCAGCTGTCGATCGGATCGTAACTCGTCGAACCGTCTTGGGTGGCGTTGGGGCCGTCTGTCTCGGATCGATTGCTGGCTGTCTCGACGGTGACGACGCGAGCGTTCCCGATCCGATCAGTATCGACGACGACCAGAGCTGCGATCAGTGTACGATGGTCATCGGCAACCATCCCGGACCGGCCGGACAGGCCCACTACGAGGACCCTACGGAGGTCGTCGACGACGACCGGCCAGCACAGTTCTGTAGCTCGCTGTGTGCGTACGCCTTCACGTTCGATAACGAAGCCACGGCCGAACCCGAAGGCATCCATCTGACCGACTACTCGACGGTCGACTACACTGTTTCCGACGACAACGGGAGCACCACGGTCTCTCGACATCTCGAGGCAGACGCCTTCGAGAACGCATCGACGCTCACACTCGTCACGGACAGTGACGTCGACGGTGCAATGGGAGCATCGCTCATCCCGTTTAGCGACGCCGATAACGCAGAGACGTTCCAGGACGAGTACGGTGGTGACATCTACGACCACGACGACATCACACAGGAACTCGTAATGTCCCTGATGTGACTCTCCTGTTTTCGTCCCTGAGTCGCGGTTGTGCCAGCGTGGTCTGATAGCCGGCTGTCTGTGGATTGTCGTCCAGCCGATTACTCATCGTCGGGATGGGCGACCTCGAGTTCGAAATCGTCCTCGGGGGAGGCAACGCAGGTCAGCACCCAGCCGTTTTCGACCTGGTCGTCGTCGAGATACTCGTTGCCGTCGTGGGTGATCACCTCGGTGGCATCACCGTCGTATCTCGCGGTGCACTCCCCACAGGTGCCCACTTCACAGGTGTACGGAATGTCGACACCGGCGTCGAGCGCCGGATACAGCAGTACCTCGTCTTCCGTGACCGACACGGTCTCATCGTGATCGAGGAAGGCGACGTCGTAGGTGGCCACGTCGTCATCGTCGTTCGGCTCGTCCTCGGGTTCTGTATCGGCATCGAGACAGCCGGCGAGCACAACGGCACCCACACCACCCACCGCGCTCAACAGCCGGCGACGGTCCTCGTCGGGCAGTTCTCGAGGGATCGCCACCAGTCTGTTCTGGGCCGCCGGTTCGTCAGCAGTCCGTCGCGGTGGATCACTCATGGACACATCCCGACCCCGCCTCAGCTTATAACTGTTATCGCTTGATGCACAGGGGTATTATGCTGCAAAACGAGCGAACCGTCGAGTCTGTGTCTCGAGTTCGGTTACCGGTTCAGTGCCCACACCGCGATTCCGAGCGACGCACCAAGCCAGACGACGAGTCCGACGATGCTTGCGATCGGCGACGCAACTGCTGGCCCAGTCCCCGCAGCAACCACGACAACGCTCTCGAAGACGAGCCCGCGGTAGGCGCTGAGTGGACTGATCGCAAGCGAATGGATGAGCGCCGAGTCACCGATCAGCCCAATCGAGAAGCCATAGACCAACAGCAGGTCCAGCCCGATCACCAGCCCAACGAGGGCGACGACCGAGAGTGCGAGGGCACTCCGCGTCGCACTGACGAGCGACGAAATCGCGATTGCGACGGCAAGCACGGTCAGGGCAAACAGCAGCGTCAGGACGATGAATCGGGCGAACAGGATCGGTGAGTCAGCACCGGAATGTGTCGCATAGATCGAGAGCCCATCGGCTTCGAACAGAAACACCATCGCCGCGACAGCCACGAGCGGAACGAGGATTACCGTGAGCAGGCCGACGGCTCTGCCGGCGTAGACGCCTAGTACGATCTCGCGATTCGAGATGGGATACGTCTCGAGGACGTCGAGTTCGCCGCGCTGTTCGTCGCCGAGAATCGCACGATAGCCAAACGCGATGGCGATGACCGGGACGAGCAACTCGAGTGGTGTCAGGAGATCGACCACGGTTGGAACGTAGCCAGCTTCGACGCTGCCACCAACCCAGGCGATCCCCAGCAAGACGGCAGCGAACGCGATTCCGAGGATGAAAAACATGCGCGTCCGGACGATCGTCTGGAGTTCGCGTCCCACGATCGTTTTGAGGAGTCGACTCGACCCAGGTGCTGTTGGACTCGGGTGTTCGGTTTCGGTGTCGCCTTCCTGGACAGCCGTGCCGGCGCCCGTCGACTGCACATCGCCGCTCATGCGCGCTCACCCTGTACGTCGACCGTAGCAAGGTCACCGCCGACCGCGTTTTTATACACCGATCGCAGCGAGTCGGCACCCAGTTTCGACTGCAGCTGGGTGATCGACCCCTGTTCGATGAGCTGACCGTTCGAAAGGATCAAGACGGTGTCTGCGACCCGTTCGACGAGTTCTAAGTAGTGTGAACTCAGCAGGACCGCAATGCCATCGTCAGCGAGATCCGACGCGATGTCGAACACGTGCATGCTCATCCCTGGATCGAGTCCACTGCCGGGTTCGTCGAGGATGACGACAGGTGGATCACCAACCGTCGCCTGTGCGATACCGAGTAGCCGTGTCATTCCTCCCGAAAGCGCCTCGACCGGTCGATCGGCTGCGTCCGCAAGTCCGACGCGGTCGAGATACCGCATCGCCTCCGTCTCGTCTGCACCGACGAGTGAGGTATAGAACTGCATCGTCTCCAAGACGGTAAATCCGGGTCGGAACGATGGATGTTGGGGGAGGTAGCCAATCTGCCGTGCGGTGTCGGGGCCGTGGTAGGTGAACTCGCCCGCCGTCGGCTCGTGCAGGCCGGCAAGTCCACGAATGAACGTTGTTTTGCCGGCCCCGTTCGGGCCGATAAGTGCCGTGACGGCTCCGCTCTGGATAGTCGCTGAGACGTCCTGGAGAATGGAGACCGTCCCGTAGTCGTGATCGATACCGGTCGCCTCGAGTATTGGTGTCTGGTTAGTCATGGCTCGTCGTGCGTGTGGTTTCGTAACAGGGCCAGGCGTGGTCGGCCCACTCGGTCTGCTCGAGCAGGGCCGGGTTGTGTGGCTCACAGAGCGGTGCCTGATCGACGATACTGCCGGTTCGCATCCCGGGCACCGACCCCTCGAGACCAGCAAGCGCCTGGAGTGCTGGTGCTCGAGCGAGCGTCGGTGTGCCGTCGGTCAGGTGGAGCCGTTTGTCGAGAGCGTTCGTCGGTGTGTACGACTGGTCGGCGTGGGCGCCGTCGGCAACGGTGGCACCGCCCTGCCAGTAGTTGCCTGCGCCGTCGTGGGTCCAGATCCGGAGTGGACCCCACGTCGTGGTGGCGTGTTCGTCGTTGCCGACGAAATCGTTGCCAACGACGCGGTTGGTGGGCAGTACGGCGGCAACGTCTGTGCCGACGTCGTTGCCGGCGATGACGTTGTCTTCGTAAATCGAGCCTGTCGTATCGATACGCAGCCCGATGTCGGATCTCTCGACGATGTTCGCTGCAACGTACGTATCACTCCCGCCCGTGGTAATGCCGTACTCCGTGCCTTCGACCGTGTTTCCAACGACTGCGTTTCGCTCGGGGCCGGTCATGATGTAGATGCCGGTGTGTTGCTGGTGCTGGAGGTCGTTGTCCGCGATGAGGATGTCGTCCGTATGCATCAGGTGGATCCCAAGCCGGTTGCCAACGGCCGTATTCGACCGGGTGACAGTGCTTGGAGATCGGTAGAGATAGATGCCGTTTTGGCTGCCATGGACCGTCGAGTTCTCGATCACACCCGGTGACTGGAAGATTAGCATGCCGGCGAGTCCGTCGGTCGGATCATCGTGTCCTTCGACGGTCACGTTACGAATGGCGAGATCATCGCTTTGGTAGGCGATGATCCCGCTCGCCGGTGTGTCGATGTCGACATCCTGGACCAGGAGTTCGTCGGCGTCGTAGGCTGCTATCCCGGCGTCGGTGCCGGCGTAATGTTGCAGGAAGGCTGCGTCCCACTCCTCGTCGTCGACCTCGACGGGAATCTCATCGCCCGATCTCGTGACGTTTCCGACGCCGGTGAGCTCGAGGTTCTGGAGGGCCACCCGCTCGTCGGTGACGGTCACGACCGTCCCGTTTCCGTCGCCACGTAGCACGACGTCACCGTCGCCGACGAGCGTGAGCGGCTTGTCGATCTCGAGCTGTTCCTCGTAGGTGCCTTCGGGAACGACGACCGTCGTGTTCGCCGGGGCGTCGTCGATCGCCGCCTGGACGGTGTCGGTGTCTTCACCGACGACGAGCGACGTCTGTCGCTCCGTGAGGTCGGCAGTTGCCTCGACCCGTTCGTCCGCCAGCTGGTGGTAGTCGTCGACACGGTCGCGGGCGACCGTCGCATCGTCACGGTCGAACGAGCGCTCGAGAACCGACTCCCAGCTGTGGATAGTGCCGCCGTGCTCGTCCTGGAACGCTGCTGCGTCATCGGCGTCGCTAAACGGGACGATCGTCTCGCCGGCAGGCGTTCGAGCGTCACTGTCGACGACGAACCACGCCGATTCGGCAGTCGTCCATCCAGGTGCTGGATCGGTAACTGGATAGTTGTCATCCGTCAGTTCGAGTTCGGTGTCACTGTAGTCGGAGACGTACACCGCAAGTGGGTGACCGAATAGCTGTTCGTGTTCCGCCCGTTGGCGGTCATCGACGAATGTTTCGACCCCGTAGTACCCGACAACGTACTGATACTGGGAATAGAACACCTGCGCACGCGGCAGTTCGACCTCCTCATCGAGTCCGCGCTCGGACTCGAGTGTGAGGCCGATAGGGACCGTATCGTCGAACTCGACGGGATCGGGTGTCGTCGAGCCCGCGTCGACGACGAACAGCCCGAGACCACCGAGAACGACGAGAAAGAGCAGACCCAGAAATACGTTTGTCAGAGACAGGTCGAACACGCCTGGTGCTTAGCACCTACAGAAAATATACAGTTTGGTTCACACCTCGAACGAAGCTGTGGGCCGTCGTCTGGGCGCCAACACGGACGTTCCGACCGGCCCGACGTTCACACAGAGTATGCAAATAGTGACACTCCGTCGGCGACGAGCTGTGTGACACACCGGGGAACTGACTGTTCGTTGACAGCGTTACGTTCGATCCGCAGTCAGGTCGACCAGGGCTACCTCCTCGGGGAGCGTCTCGAGCACACCAGCAGGCCACCCCTTGTGACCCAGCGTGACCTCGGTCTCCGGATTCGATTCGACGAGCCGGGTGACACCGTCGGCAGCAGCCTCGAGCGCGGCGCGGTCGGTCCGGTCGGGCGCTTCTGCAGTCAGTGGGTAGCTCTTCGAAAGCGCACGCGGGAAGGGGCCAAACGGCGGTTTGACCCGCCAGGAGTCGTCGAACTCGTCACCGCGTGCGGAACTCCCCTCGGTGAGAAACAGCGAGTCGGGAACCGACAGCCGATCGAGGTGCTGGTGATGGCGCAGGACTTCTGGCCGGCGGGCGCTCTCGTGAGAGGTGTAAAAAAAGGCGCCTTTCGAGACGGGATCGGCGCGCTCGAGTTGGGCAGCGTGGTCGAGCAGGGTTCGATAGCCATCGAGCATCGTGGGGTGGGCCCGGGCGCGCTGTTCGACGAGTTCGAGAAGGTTGCCCGCGCGGATTGCCTGCTTGATCCGGCGGATCTCCTCGAAGGTGACGTGGAGGTTGTGGGCGGCGAGTGCTTCCTCACGCTCGTCGTCGGGCAGTGCCCGGAGGTCAGCTGGCGAGTGAGCCGTACAGACGGGACACGAACACGGGAGATAGTCGAGATCCTCGAGGTGGCGTGTCCCCCGAACCGTGAGATAGCGGTCGTCTCGGGCGTAGAGGGCGTATGCAGCCGAATCGAACAGATCACAGCCCATCGCCGCGGCAAGTGCGAACATCATGGGGTGGCCGGCCCCGAAGAGGTGAACCGGTGCGTCGGCTCCCAGCCCTCGTTTGGCGGCTGCGACGGCGTCGATCATGTCGTCGTACCGATAGTCGTTCATCAGCGGGACGACCGCGCCGACGGGGAAGACGTCGAGGTCGGTGCCGTCGGCATGTCTCCCCGCCGCTTCACGGAGATCCGGATATGTCGAGCCCTGGACGGGGGCGCTGACGAGCATCTCGCCCGTGTCGATCTCGTCGGCGAGTTCGAGGCGTTCCTGCGTGGTGGCGAGTTCGTCTTCGGCGCGCTCGCGGGAGACGTCCGGCGGCGTCGGGATGTCGACCGGGGTGGCGATATCGGAGCCGATAGCGTGTTGAAACTCGAGGATCTCCTCTGTCGTGACGTCGATCTCGCCGTACTCGGAGAGCTGGAACGAGCCCGAGTCGGTCATGATCGCGCCCGGGAAATCGAGCAGGTCGTGGAGCCCGTCCTCGAGTGCCTGCTCGCGAACGTCATCCGTCCCATGGATAATATACGAGTTCGTGATCAGGATTTCAGCACCGAACTCGGTGGCGAGCCGGCGGGGAGCGATCGTATCCAGATTCGGGTTGATAACTGGCAGCAGTGCCGGTGTCTCGACGGTAACGTCGGCACGCGGCACCGTGAGCTCGCCGATTCGGCCGCCAACGTCGGTATCCCGGACTTCAAAGCACTCGCGCATTGATCGTGTGTTGTGCCGTCTGACGTAAGTCAGTGAAGATTTGTGCCTGACCTGCCGATCGACATCTATCACTCGATCTGACCATTAGAACACGGATCCGTGGGTAAACGTTCTGTTCTCCAGTAGATGGGGGACGCCGGTGGCGGTCGCAGGCACAATGCAGATGCGCGGTCGCACGTCCCACCCAGTTTTCGATCCACTGACTCTCATCGCTGCCGACGGGATGAACATCGGATTACGGACCGTTACACGGTTTCAAACTGTACGTTTCATCGAGATACTTCTGTAACAGTCAGCTTGTTTTAGCCCGGATCCGCTGGTAGGATTGAGCGCATGGTTTCACGGCCGCAGAAACTCGGCGTCGTTTTCATCGCGCTGATGGTTGCCTTCTCGGGGGGGCCTGCCCTCGCAGGCGCAACGACAGGAGCGAACGACGATGCCGGAGACATGAGCGTAACACTCGAAAACGTACAGGTAGAGACACTCGACCTCGATACCGCCACTATCGAGGATGCCACGATCGAAGAGCTGAACGTTGAGAACCTCGATGCGGACACCGAAGCGCTCGAGGACGAACTCGACGAGGCTGACGACGAGATGGACGATGACGACGCGGACGAAGCCGACGATGACGAGAACGACGTCGCTGACGACAACGGTCTCGACGAAGAGAACGATGTCGCTGACGATGAGGAAGTGACGATCTCCGACATCGAGATTGAGAACCTCGAACTCGAGGACGTCTCGATCGAGGATCTCGAACTCGATGAGGACGACGAGATGGAGGTTGACGACGAAGATGACGCTGCTAATGACGAGGACAACGGCCTCGATGACGACGGGATGGACGAGGATGACGACGCCGACGCTGCTGATGACGAGGACAACGGCCTCGACGATGACGACGAGGCTGACGAGATGGACATGATCGACGAGGACGCTGACGAGCTCACCATCGAAGAGCTCACCATCGAGTCCATGGATGTCGAGACGATGACCATCGACGAGCTGACCGTCGATGACGACGATGAAGCCCCTGAAAACGACGAGGAGAACGGCCTCGCTGACGACAACGACGAGGCTGACGACGAAGAGAACGGCCTCGCTGACGACAACGACGAGGCTGACGACGAAGAGAACGGCCTCGCTGACGACAACGACGAGGCTGACGACGAAGAGAACGGCCTCGCTGACGACAACGACGAGGCTGACGACGAAGAGAACGGCCTCGCTGACGACAACGATGAGATGAACGATGACGAGGAGAACGACGAGGCTGACGACGAAAACGACGAGGCTGAAGAGGAACACATCGAGTCGCTGACGATCGAGCAGTTCGACGTTGACGAGATCACCATCGACTCGATGACTGTCGAAGCGGTCGAAGAGGACGAGGTTGACGATGAAGACGACGAACTCGTTGACGACAACGACGACATGAACGCGGACGAAGAGGATGACCTCGAATCGGACGACGAGAACGACCTCGCCGACGACAACGATGAGATGAACGATGACGAAGAGAACGACGTCGCTGACGACGAGGAGACCGTCTCACAGGCCTCTGCGTCCACCATCGACATCGGTGACGCGACCGCCGACTCGCTAACTCTCGGCGACGCTGCCGACCTCGAGGAGACCGACGATGAAGAGGTCGACGATGAAGACGAAGAGGAAGATAATGACGTCTTCGACGACGAAGAAGAGGATGACGACAATGGGCTGCTCTCGATCGCCGTCTGAACGCTGATCATTACCTGATCAGCCGCGATCGGCACGACGTATCCCAACGGTCAGTGCGGTACTGATCAGCCGTTCCAACTACGCTATTTCTTGCCACACCCACCGACAGTACTGTATTGCCACTTGACCGTTCACCATCGAGATCAGTAACAGGTTGTTCTCGAGAGTGTGTAATAAGTAAGCGGCACATGCAGGCAAAAAAGGAATATTAGACGATTCATCAACCGTAGCTACTTACAGAGGTACTCTCCATGCGGACACGATGAACGAACGATTAGGGCACTGAGTGCGGTCTCAAACTGTGTGTTTCCCTGTCGCAAGTCCGTAACAGTCAGCTTGTTTTAGCCCGGATCCGCCAGTAGGCTCGAGCGCATGGCTTCACGACCGCAGAAACTCGGTGTCGTTTTCGTCGCGCTGATGGTTGCTCTTTCGGGGGGGCCTGCCCTCGCAGGTGCAATGGCAGGGACGAGCGACGACGCCGGAGACATGAGCGTAACACTCGAAAACGTACAGGTAGAGTCACTCGATCTCGAGGAGGTTACGATCGAGAACGCGACGATTGAGGAACTGAACGTCGATGAACTCGATGTCAACGAAGAGGAACTCGACGAGGCAATCGATGAAGAAAACGACGAGAACGATGCTGACGAGGAGAACGACGTCGCTAATGGGGACAACGCGAACGAAGAAGTGACGATTTCTGACATCCAGATCGAACAGCTCGAGTTCGAGAACGTCTCGATTGAGGACCTCGAGCTTGACGAGGATGAGGAGAACGACGCCGACGAAGAGAACGACGTTGATGAGGAGAACGACGTTGATGAGGAGAACGACGCCGACGAAGAAATGGATTTGATCGACGAGGACGCTGACGAACTCACTATCGAGGAGCTCACCATCGAATCGATGAACGTCGATCAGATGACCATCGACGAGCTAGAAGTCGAAGATGACGGACTTCTCGACGACATTTCTGATTTCGTCGGTGATCTCTTCAACGATGACGACGAGAACGATGCTGACGCGGAGGACAATGACGTCGCTGAAGATGAAGAGAACGACGCTGACGACGAGAACGACGTCGCTGAAGACGAGGAGAACGATGTCCAAGAAGAGGAGATCAGCGAGCTCACCATCGAGCAGTTCGATGTCGAGTCGATTGTCATCGATTCGATGACGGTTGAAGAGCTCGAGGAAGCTGAGGAGAACGATGTTGCCGAGGATGAGGAGGACGATACTGCTGAAGCTGAGGAGAACGATGTTGCCGAGGATGAGGAAAACGACGTCGCTGACGACGAAAACGATGAGGTCGACAATGCTGAAGTCGTCTCCCAGGCATCCGCGACTTCGATTGCAATCGACACTGCGACCGCCGACTCACTGACTATCGCCGACGCAGAAGACCTCGAGGATGTCGACGACGAGGAAAACGACGTTGACGACGAAGACAACGATGTCGACAATGCAGACGAGGACGATGACCAGCTGTCGATCGCCAGTCTGAGCTAATCGAACGAACACTACTGGCGACGTGGTTCGTTGGGCGAGGTCGCCACCCGTGATCGATTTTTGCCGACCGATATCCGTCGGGCGACCGTCGACTACAGGTCCTGCTCGTTGTTTTCGAACAGGTGATAGTACGACACAGCGAGGACGGCCCGTCCGTCACGAAGGTTACCACTGCGGACGGCCTCAAGTAGCTCCTCGAACGCGAGCTGTGTCACCCGAATACTTTCGTTGTGATCGAGCTGTTGTTCGGCCGTCGGTCGACAGCCCTCGGCGACGAAGATGTGTAATACAGCGTCGGTGATGCCGTTTGCCGGCTCGACGGTCACCAGTGGCTCGAGGCGATCTGCTTCGTGACCGGTCTCTTCAGCGAGTTCACGACGGGCGGCTGCCTCGAGGTCGTCGTCGTTGGGTTCGGTGCCACCGACGGGAAGCCCACGGTTCACGCGGGAGACGGCCTGGCGCCATTCTTCGATGCAGACGACGTCGCCGTCGGGAGTGAACGGGAGGATGCAGACGCTTGCGGGTTCGGAGAGATAGTCGTACTCGGTTTCGGTACCATCGGGCAACTGAACGGACTCGTTAACGATATCGAAGCCTGGACAGGAGTAGGCTACCTGCTGATCCAGGGTCTTCCAGGCGAGCGGATCTGGGGTGGGCATACCGGCCCGTACGGGAGTAGCCGTCAAAAGCACCGTGTCACGATCGAGAGTCCGACGCGGACTCGATGGTGGGTGGGTTCAGTTCGAGAGGATATGTGGCCCGTTCTGAACGATGGCCGCTCGTACCTGCTCTATAACAAAACCACAGATCGGTGAACGTCGTCACTCAGAGGGTGATCCATGGATCAGCTAACTGGGTTCCAACGCGATTTGGTGTACGTGATTGCAGGAAAAGACCGTCCGTCAGGACAGGAGATCCTTGACGATATCAACAGCTATATCGACCAGCCGGTCACCCATGGCCGGCTGTATCCCAATCTCGACACGCTCGTCGAGAAGGAACTTGTTGAAAAAGGACAGCTCGATCGGCGGACGAACTATTACGCGTTGACGCCGAAAGGCAGACGTGTACTCCAGCGCCGTCAGGAGTGGGTCGATCAGTACGTCGACGTGTAGACACTCCTGACCGTTCTCAACGCTCGGCTGTCGGACTGTAAAAAAGCTGCTCGAGTGAGATCGATCGTCTGCGTGGATCTCCGTGCTTAGTCGTCAGCCGTGACCGGTTCCTCTGCACCGTAGTTGGCATCGTCTTCGTACTCCTCTGTATCGTCTTCTGGCTCCGTTTCGTCCGGCACGGGTGCTTCTTCGACCTCATCCTCGAGTTCGTCGTCCTCATCCATCACGTCGTCTTCAACTGGCTCTTCTGGCTCCTCCTCTTCATCGGCCATCGGTCCGTCAACAGCGACGCGGACGGTGAACGGACGCTCGTCCTCGTCCATTTCGTCGACGGGCTCGTCTTCGTCCATTCCGTCAGCAGGTTCGTCGGCATCGTCCATCGCATCAGCAGGCTCGTCCTCGGCTGCAGTCACAGGGTCGTCCTCTTCAGCAGCGTCGGTCTCCTCGAGGTAGCCAATCGCGTACGCCGTGTACGCTGTGTTCTCCTCGAGTTCGAGGTCGGCTGAGGCGACCGGCTCTGGCTGTGCATCGTCTTCCTCGTTGTCGTAGTCGTCCTCAACGTCGTCGAAGTCGTCTTCCACGTCGTCCTCAACGTCGTCGAAGTCGTCTTCCACATCGTCCTCAACGTCGTCGAAGTCGTCTTCCGCATCGTCGGTGACGGGCTCGTCATCCTCGAGGTCGTCTTCTGCGGCCGGGACGATGTCGACGGTGTATGAACCCGGATCGAGTGGTGCGTACTCCGACGACTCGCTGAAGGAGACGTCCTCGAAGAACGGCATGCCGTCCGCTGCGTTGAGCACGTCGACAGCGGGCGCATCAGGCGACGCGTGAACGACTCGAACCTGTGACATCCCTTCCTCGATGTCTTCTGGTCCGGCATCGACGAGCAACAAAACGTCGAACGTCCCCGTTTCGAGGTCCTCGTCTACCTCGTCGGGTTCGTCTGTCGGCTCCGGCTCGGGTTCGTCGCTGATCTCGTCTTCATCGTCGTGCCTGTGGCCGTTGTCGTGTCCGCGGCCGTTGTCGTCGTGTCCGCGGCCGTTGTCGTCGTGTCCGCGGCCGTTGTCGTCGTGTCCGCGGCCGTTGTCGTCGTGTCCGCGGCCGTTGTCGTCGTGTCCGCAGTCGTCGTACCCGTTTGACTCGCTGTCATCGTCATACTCTCCGCTATTCTCGTACTCGTTCGGCTCGTCGTTCTCGATCGGCTCCTCGAGGTCGTTTTCATCGTCGGCCTCGAGTTCGCCGATTGCAGCGGCCGTGTAATACTCGGCATCGATGGTGACTGATTCCTCGTAGACGACTGCCTCCGGATCGCCAGTCGCGGTAATCGTTACCGTGTACGTCCCGGGAGCGACTTCGAGATACGGCGAGAGTTCGTCGTATGCAACGTCTTCGAGGATCTGTTCGCCATCGATCAGCACGTCGACGTTCGGCGCGTCCGGTGAGAAGTGGCCGACGCGAAGCGCACCAGTGTCTTCATCCTCGGGCATCTCCTCAGGATCGCGTTCGTCGTCCTCGTGCTCGCTGACGGCCAGTGCCGTCCCAGTGAGCGTTGTTCCCGCACCGATAACACCGATCGCCTTGATTGTCGAGCGTCGTGATAGCGTCATGCTACGAATCGAACGGGGTGCCAAACACCGAAAAACGGCTCAGTCAGTTGCCCTGATTGTCCTCTCGTTTACTCGCTCCCTCTCGCTGTAGAACGTCCATAACGGATCGTAACGCGATCCTACAGCCGAGTAGTATCACCGAACATCGAGGTGTTTATGTATTTCCGTCGAAAGAGACCCGTGAGAGGTCGGCCTCGAGGTCGTCGACGTGCTCATTGAACGTTTCGACGAACGCCTCCACATCGCCAGCGAGTCGACGTACCTCGGTCGCCGACGGCGGCCCGTACTGTGAGAGAAGATAGGTTCCATCCGAACCACCAACTCGCAGATAGGCGGCGACGTCTCCATCCCACTTGAGCTCCCAGCGGGTTCCCGAGACTGTCGTCGCGTAGGTCCCATACTCCCCCTCATACCGGTACAGTTCACTCGCCATCGCGTTGCCGACGTCACGAATCCGTTCGACGATCCGATCTCGCTCGGCGACCAGTTCTGCCGTCGACTCGACGGCGGGGAACTCGTCCGGAACATTCTCGAGTAAGCCCTCGACGGACTGGGCGTACTCGTTGTAGGCCGTGACGAACGCCGCGTAGTCCGCCATCGCCGTCTCGAGGGCGTCGGGATCTGGCGGCTGCTTGCTCGAGACAACGTACGTTTCCGAACCGGAGGTGGGATCGTATCGAAGATACTGGACGTCGCCAGCCTCGTATTTGAGCGTCCAGGTGCCGCTGTCGGTCTCAAACTCCGCCTGTCCGTAGTCGCCACCCTCAAAGACGGCAAGCTCTCGTGCGATTTTCCCAGCGTGTGTTCGGACGCGAGCTGCCAGTTCATCACGCCGTTCGGACACGTCGCCCATCTCCTCGACCGCAGCGTCCAGTCCCTCGGTCATTGGTCGCCAAAGGGACCAGGGGCCAGTAACGGTTGCGCTCGAGGACTACGACCGAAAAGCGATAATCAAACGGAGTGATGGGGCCAGCGGCTCCGCCTCGAGGACGGATTCGATCGTACAGTGCTGACAGCCCGATGATCTGGCTCGTGACCGCTGGTGTCTCAGCTCACTTCCCAGCGGTCCAGCCTTACTCCATCAGCCGAGGCTCGCGTCTCCCGTCCCCTCCCCATCTTTGCCATTTCGTCGTCTTCGATATCGCTCTACGTCTCCTCCTCGTCGTCCGGTTCCTCTTCCTCATCCGGCTCTTCCTCATCTGGCTCTTCCTCGTCCGGCTCTTCCTCGTCCGGCTCTTCCTCGTCCGGCTCTTCCTCGTCCGGCTCTTCCTCCTCTTCTTCGTCCGGATCACCACAACCCGCGAGAACGGCCATCGACGCCATGGCACCCGTCATCTGGAGCAGTCGCCGTCGTGTCTGACGTGTTTGTCCCATACCTCTGATGTCCTCCTCGAGATCAATAAACCGGGAGCCGACACTCGCATGGTCGAAAGCCATTCGTTTGCCGTGAACCAGCCCGATCTGCCCACGTCGACGACAACCCGCTATAGTAACAGCTGAACCGATTTCCACACGCATCGCACAGCCATCGTGCGATGCGGTGTGCAGTGACGTTCAGTGGCTACTATAGATGACCATCAGTTTCGAGGAGCGAATCGGATATGCTGTTCGGATGCGGATGCACTCATTCAGTGCGTCATGATAGTCACTGAATCTGGCCTTCAGATCCTCGAAAATCGGTCAAAAACGGCTTCTGAGATTTCGTTCATCCGCCGTCTCCACGGGTCTGAAGCGCTGTCGGCTAGGTGTGGGAGTGGGGATCTAAACCGAATCCGGTCGGCTGGGATCGCTCACAGTGTTTAACCCTCTCCGGCGATTCTCTCTACATGACCGATGAAACGCCCGACTCGCCAGAAAGCGCGTGAGGATCAGACAGAGCACGAAACAACTGAGCAAGAGGGCGTTCGAACCTGTCCTGAATGCGACTCGAGTTCGCTCATTCGAAGTTCGGACGAAAGCGAAATCAGCTGTGAAGACTGCGGGTTGATCCTCGAGGAAGAGACCATCGACCGCGGCCCGGAGTGGCGGGCGTTCAACCACTCCGAACGGGATAGCAAGTCCCGCGTGGGCGCGCCGACGACTCAGACGATGCACGACAAGGGGTTGACGACCACGATCGACTGGAAAAACAAAGACGCCTACGGTCGATCGCTCTCCTCAGACAAACGAACCCAGATGAACCGGCTGCGCAAATGGCAAGAGCGCATCCGAACGAAAGACGCTGGCGAGCGAAACCTCCAGTTTGCCCTCTCCGAGACCGACCGGATGGCTTCCGCGCTGGGTGTCCCGCGCTCGGTGCGGGAGGTCGCCAGTGTTCTCTACCGGCGCGCGCTCAGCGAGGACCTCATTCGGGGTCGCTCGATCGAGGGTGTCGCCACGAGCACGCTGTATGCCGCCTGTCGGATGGAGGGCATTCCGCGCTCGCTGGATGAAGTCGCAGCCGTCTCACGCGTCGAACGCATGGAGATCGGCCGCACGTATCGATATATTTCTCAGGAACTCAGCCTCGAGATGGAGCCCGTGGATCCGAAGAAGTACGTCCCTCGGTTCTGTTCGGAACTCGATCTCTCCGAAGAGGTCCAGGCGAAGGCCAACGAGATCATCGACACCACCGCCGAGCAAGGGATGCTCTCGGGCAAGTCGCCAACCGGCTACGCCGCCGCGGCGATCTATGCAAGCGCGCTGCTGTGTAACGAAAAAAAGACTCAGCGCGAGGTCGCCGACGTCGCACAGGTGACCGAGGTCACCATCCGAAACCGGTATCAGGAGCAGATTGACGCGATGGGGATCTATAGCTAGGGATTCGAGTGCGGTTGCGTGTGACTCGTCGTTGTCGGTACTGTTCACGGTTTTTTAGCGTGGTATCAGCGGGCAGTGAGTGACTCGCTCGAGTGAGTGAGGACTCGAATCAGACACACGATGTTCCCGACCTCGTGTACAGATTCGGGAAACGGATTCCGTCGACATGCAATCTCTGGGGTCGATCCAAGATCGCCGGTCCAAGAATTAGAAACCAAGCAACAACCAACCGTAGTAGTCGGTAAGCACATCTATCGCCCCGTACGCTACCGCCAAGACCACAGCTGTACAAATAACGAGTAATATTAGTCCGATAGACATGAAATACACGAGCGTTTCAGAGTCCATGCTAATCGATCAGAGACGATTTGATAAAAAACATGGCGACAATCCATCTCTGAAACACCCTCCGTTTCATGTACTTTAACTGGAGATTTTGTGCGGAGGCGGGGGAAGGGCGCTGCAATTTTTGTGCTGCCGCTTTGCGACGCGCCAGAACTGTCTCCTTTCGCTTCCACCAGGGTGTAGTCGGATGATCGAGAGCTAACGCATGAATCAGGGACTATTTTCGGGAGAGACAGACATCGACCTGGCACGTCCCCTGCCACCTGTCTAATCATCTCTATCCCCGTGTAGACAGCGAACAGCGGTTCTACAGTCAAATCCAGATCCGTGCGGTAGGCCGGGACATATCGCCCCCAGTCGGTTTGCCCCGACACCCAGCGGCACGATACGCGATGGGGATTGAAAAAGATCGATACCGACTGCTGATGACGGTATTCGTTCGCTATCTCTTCAAAACACTCGAGGGATCAGCCAACGCAGATTCGAACACGGGAAGACAGTCACTCTCGTTTCACTCGAGCGCCGCGACTTCCCTGCTCGAATCTGCTTGGGTCAATTTCCCCGCACCACAAACCGAGGAGCGTCAGCGACGAGTCTGTGGTGCGGGAACAGTGGGCCGGCGCAGATTCGAACTGCGGTTACGGCCACCCGAAGGCCGAAGGATACCAAGCTACCCCACCGGCCCGCAGTCGGAGTGACGACACCGATTTGTTTAACGCTTTCGGGCCCGCCAATCGGAGCGCTTGCTTGCGGTTATACAGTGCTCAAAATCGCTCGTAGCCCTCTGTATCCAGATAGTGATGGGCCACTGTGATCGCCTGATCGGCGTGTAACAACTCTGGGCCGAGTCGAATCCGCTGGTCGACGGCTGCCTCGAGCACCCGTTCCTCTTCGGCGGTGAAATCGTGGTGGTCCGAGAGAACGAAGATGGGGTTCTCGAGGCCGTCCGTTTCGACGACGGCGTCGCCATCCTCGTGGAGTTGGACGACGGTTCCATCGTCAGCGATCGCCTCGAGTGTGGCCTCGAAGCCGCGGCGGTAGAGTTCGATGCCGGGGCTTGGCTCGGCGGGGAGCGCACCGATCGCGTCCTCGCGGTGCTCGAGGGCCTTGCGCACGAGCGCGGCGGTGCTGCGCTCGTCGGGATTGAGCCGCCGCAGCTCGCTGCCGTCGAACGTGATCGTGAGTTTGTCCTGGATGACGAGGTGGGTACGAACGGCCTCCCGAATGCCATGCGAAGTGACAAACGAGGCGGTGATCGACCGACAGAGTGCGTCGAGTCGGCCGGCCCCGCCGGCGAGGTCGTCGAGCGAAAACTCGGGTTCGGTCGGCACGTCGTGAGCGATGAGTACGAACTGGCGCATACTGGTGGGAGGACGACCGATGGGATAGCCCCCACGATTTCTCGAGCGTGTCGAAGAGACTGTGTAGGATACACATACCACGGAAATGGGGTGGTGTGCGGCTGCTACAGACAGTGCTGTCACGCGAATTCGGGGACTATCACGACCGCTGACATTGCATAGGCATGGCCAACTGTTTCCAGTATTTCGCGTATGGAGTACCTATATGGCGAAATCACAGTCGTCTCAGACGGGCAGCGACGAGCCGCGGCTTCTGAGCCTCCTCGAGGGGCGGCCATGTCCGTACTGTCGTGCAGGCGAACTCGAGCAGGGCGTCTACAAGGGGAATCAAGCGGTGGTCTGTGGCAACTGCGAGACGCCACACGCACAGCTGTGGTAGCGAGTCTGGTTCTCGGAAATCGGTAAGACGCTGAGCAGTTGCGGAGACTCGGCAATCGAGTGTGGACACGTTCTATAGTAACAACTGCAACGATGTACACACTGATCGCACAGCAGTCGCGCGATCAGGTGTGCAGTGACGTGCAGTGGCTACTATATCAAAGCGTACGAGAGCGGTGGGTCGGCATCGGCCGACCACGGTCAGTTCGATCAGCGCGAGCCGGGATAGTCGTGACCGATAACGAGCGCAACCATGTGGACTGCAAGGAGGGTGAGCAGAATCGAAAGCGATGTCGTCGAGTCGATGCCGACGAGAAAGACGGGGAAGTAGGCGACCGGCAGGAGGGTGCCGAGCCAGAAGCCAGCGGCGGTGACGGCGTTCCCCAGATGCATTGTTCTGACACTACTGCATCGACTCGAGTGAGACGAACGAGTCCGCGTGGGCGGTAATCCAGTTTGTCATTAGCTCCTCTTCGGTTGCCTCTCGCGGAAAGATCGCACACTCGTCAGGCGCGTTTTCGTTCTCGATGGTTGCATGATCGAGCTCGGCCGTCGGTTCCTCAGTCGGGGGATGGCTGTCGGCGTCCGTGTTCATATGTCTCAGGCGATTGGTAATCGCTCCAGATGCGAATTCTAGTGTTTCACTTATTGTTATCGACTCAATAATCCGTTTTACACCGATGGTAGCACCTGATTTTGGCCCGACTCAGCTCGGTCACTCACGTCTTTGAGAACAAAATCGGTGCTAACGTGTACGGTGTGACTACGATCGCGGCCTGACAGCGAGCGGAAAAAGTGGTCGGTGTAGGTGATAATTGTGCGCGTGTCCGACGGTCGAGTGTGGTGGTTCTGAGACACCAACCGTGTGGCCTACTCGGGGACGGGGCGTGCGCCAAGCGTCAGTGAGACTGTCTGCTCGGTGCCGTTTCGCCAGATATCGAGCTGGATCGTGTCGCCCGGACTGGTCTCGAGTTCGAGATACGTCGAGAGGGCGTGTCGGTCGGGGATTGGTTCGCCGTCGATCGCGACGATGACGTCGCCGCCGACGGGTGCCTCAGTACCTTGTTGCGAGGACGTTGCTGGCTCGAGCACACCGTCTGCGGCTTCGCCGTCTGCGATCGCTGTAATGAGGACGCCGGTCGCTTCTGGAAGGCTGTTGGCCTCGGCGATGTGGCGATCGACGGTGAGGATGCCGACTCCCATATAGGGGTGGTCGTACGTTCCTGTCTCGATGAGTGCGGGGACGACGCGCTGTGTTATCGCTGCTGGAATCGCAAAACCGATGTTGTTCCCACCGCCGGAGTTGATGACGCCGAGCACCTCGCCGTCCATGTTGACGAGCGGGCCACCGCTGTTGCCGGGGTTGACGGCGGCGTCGGTCTGAACGGCGTTCGAGATCGAGAACTCCCGATCCGGCAGATCGAGCGTGCGGTTGACGCCGCTGACGATGCCCTGGGTCATCGTTCCCTCGAGCCCGTATGGATTGCCGACCGCGAGCACCTCCTGGCCGACGACGGGCCAGTCGTCGGTCAGCGAGAGTGGTGTCGACGCGTTCGGGACGTGATCTACCTCGAGGACGGCCAGATCGCTGTAGAAATCGGTTCCAAGGAGCCGAGTCCCAGTCCAGTCGCCGTTGATGTACTGGAGATCGACCGACTCGCCGTCGGCGACGACGTGGTCGTTCGTCACGACGTGGGTCTCATCGATGAGAAATCCAGATCCCTGCCCACGGCCTTCTTGACCGGTGTCCGGATCGCTGACGCCGGCGACGCGGACCTGCGTCACCGAGTCGATGACAGAACGGTAGATCTCTGTGTAGGCCGATCCGTCGGCAGCGTTGTCGCGGTCGATCGAATGGACCGAACTCCCTTCTATCGAGTTGTCGACCCGGGGTTCAGAACAGCCAGCGACCGCGCCGGCGAGGCCAGCGCTGGCAAGCGCGAGAAACCCGCGGCGATCCACTCGAGATTCGTTCATGTGCTCTGGTAGGACCCACACCATTTGAACGTCTGGGATACCGACGTGTCGGTTGGGGCGGGACCGACCGTCGGCTGCGGGCGAACACGACTCACGAGGAGTGCCACTGTCCGCCAGAAGGGAAAACGTGTTACCCACGGCCGCCCGACTCCAGTCTATGATCACGGAAGACGCCCGCGCACTACTCGAGACGGGTGCGGTCTGTGACTCCTGTCTTGGCCGACCGTTTGCCGAGCGGAGTTTCGGACTGACGAACGCCGAACGCGGCCGGGCGCTACGGACGACGGTCGCGATGGCCGACGACGACGACTTCGATCCCGCCACCCCAGAGGAGTGTTGGGTCTGTGAGGGATACTGTGGGACGTTCGATGCCATCGCCGAAACGATCGTCGACGCCCTCGAGGGCGTCGACTTCGCCACCTATCAGGTCGGCACTCGAGTCCCGCCGCTGGTGGAGGAAAACGAACGGCTTCTCCGGGAAGACGCCGGTCTCGAGCCCGATGTTGGCGAGATGCTCAAACAGGAGTGCAACCGAGAGGTCGGCCGCCGCATCGGCGCAAAGACGGGCACCGACGTCGACTTCGACCGCCCAGATGTGCTCGCGATCATCGACCTCGAGGCGTTCGACCCGCTCGAAGCGATCGAATCCGACTCGGTGACGAGCCACGCCGTCGACCTACAGGTCAACCCCGCGTTCGTCTACGGCCGCTATCGTAAACTCGAGCGCGACATTCCACAGACTGAGTGGCCGTGCCGAGAGTGTGGCGGCAGCGGCGTTCAACTGGGCGACGACGGTGAGGAACCCTGTGACTACTGTGGTGGCTCTGGCTACATGTACGATACGAGCGTCGAGCAGGTCGTCCGGCCACACGTCGTCGACGCCATGCAGGGTGAGGAAGGCACCTTCCACGGCGCGGGCCGCGAGGACGTCGACGCCCTGATGCTCGAGGAGGGGCGGCCGTTCGTCCTCGAGGTCACGCGTCCGAACGTGCGCGACCCCGACCCGGCTGAACTCGAGCGCGAGATCAACGCGGCCGCGGCGGGCGCGGTCGAAGTCGAGGGACTGCGACTGGCAACGTACGAAATGGTCGAGCGTGTCAAAGAACACGATGCGAGCAAACAGTACCGGGCCGACGTTGAGTTCGCCGACCCTATCGAGGAGGCTGACTTCGAGGCGGTACTCGAGAAACTCACGGGAACGACTGTCGATCAGGACACACCACAGCGCGTCGACCACCGGCGAGCCTCGCTCACGCGCGAACGAACCGTCTACGACATCGACGGCGAACTGCTCGAGCCGACACGGGCCGAGGTCCGGGTTCATGGCGAGGGCGGCCTCTACATCAAGGAACTCATCAGCAGCGACGAGGGCCGGACGGTACCGAGTCTGGCCGGCCTGCTCGAGACTGACGCCGAGGTGACGGCGCTGGACGTGCTCGGCGTCGAAGGTGAAGACGAGCCGTTCGAACTCGAGGCGTACTTCCACGACGAGCCGCGAGCCGACAACTCAGACGACACCGCGGAAGCCGCTGAGTGATCCGGGCTGGCGAAACGACATCTCTGTCCACCCGCGACTATCCCGTGGGTGCACCGGAACTGACGGACAGGAATCCGGCTGCGTGACCAGCGAGTCACAACGATTTTCATCACGGCCGCTGAGCCATGTCGTATGCCATTCGGCGTCGACGAGGCAGGAAAGGGGCCAGCGCTCGGCTCGATGTTCGCCGCAGCCGTCTTCCTCGAGGACCGAACAGCGCTCCCCGACGGCATCGCAGACTCCAAGCGACTCACACCCGCCCGACGCGAGGAGTTGGCGACGCTCATCCGCGAGGACGACGAGATCGCTGTCGGCGTCGCCGAGATTACGACGACACGAATCGACGACCCGGAGACGGACATGAACGCACTGGCTGTCACGGCCCATGCCGAGGCAATCGACGAGGCGCTTTCAGGGCTCTGTGACGACTCGGTTTCGGGGCTCTGTGACGACTCGGTTTCGGGGCTCTGTGACGCTTGTGACACCGACGCTGACCGCTTTGCTCGCCGGGTGGCCGACGCCTGTTCGATCTCGAGCGGTCTCGATATCGACGCCCGACACGGCGCTGACGACGACTCGACACTCGTCGGTGCCGCCAGTATTATCGCGAAAGTCGAACGCGACGCCCACGTCGCGGCGCTTGCCGACGAGTACGGCCCCGTCGGCAGCGGCTATCCCAGCGATCCAACGACACAGACGTTCCTCGAGTCCTACGTCGACGAACACGGCGACCTCCCGCCGTGTGCCCGCGCGTCCTGGTCGACCTGCGAGCGCGCACTCGCCGAGGCCCAGCAGACGGGCCTCGAGCAGTTCTAACTCGTGGATCTCTCCTGGCGACCGTTTTATACGCTCACTCGACACACTTCTGAAATATGCTCGACGTGATCGCGCTCCTCGGCCTTGCCGTGGTCGCGACGGCCGTCGTCTGGAAGGGGAGCACGTGGCTCGAGACCTCGGCCAATCGGCTCGCCGCGGGCTACGGCGTGCCGGCGATCGTGCAGGGTGCGATCATCGCCGCTGCGGGCTCGAGTATGCCGGAACTGGTCAGCGTCATCCTCGCCACGATGCTACACGGCGAGTTCGAACTGGGCGTCGGCGCGATCGTCGGCTCGGCCGTGTTCAACCTGCTGGTTATCCCGGCCGCGGCAGTTCTCGTTGGTAGCGGGACGATGTCGACGGGCCGGGATCTGGTCTATAAAGAGGCGCTGTTCTACATGCTCGCGGTCGCTGCGCTGTTGTTGACGTTTTCGTTGGCAGTGATCTACAACCCACTCGAGGGGGCAGGGCTTCAGGGGAACGTCACTCGGTCGCTGGCGTTGTTCCCGCTGTTGCTGTACGGACTGTACGTTTTCACTCAGTATCTCGACACCACAGAGTACACGGGCACGGCCGACGCTGATGTCGACCTCGTTTCTACCTGGTTGTGGTTCGGCCTCGGGCTGGTGGTCATCATCGTCGGCGTCGAAGGACTCGTTCGATCCGCGATTGGGCTCGGCGACGCGTTTGGGACGCCTGCGTTTCTCTGGGGAATGACTGTCGTCGCTGCCGGCTCGAGTGTGCCGGATGCGTTCGTCAGTGTCGCTGCCGCCCGGGCGGATCGGCCGGCGGTCAGCCTCGCTAACGTGTTGGGCAGCAACGTCTTCGACTTGCTCGTTGCGGTTCCAGTCGGTGTGCTGGTCGCTGGGACCCTGACGATCACGTTTGCCCACATCGTCCCCATGATGGCGTTTCTGATCTTCGCGACGATCGTCTTCTTTACTATCGCCCGGACGGATATGTTGCTCTCCCGGTCGGAAGCCTGGCTGTTGCTCGTCTTGTACGGCCTGTTCGTTGGCTGGTTGCTCCTCGAGAGCATCGGCGTGACGAACGTCGTCCCAACCTGACTCGCAACCGTGGAAAACCGTGAGCGAACGCGATTACTTGTCGGTCATCAGCCGCTGGAGGATGTCACCGTAGGCGGGCCGGGTGATGAGCACTCCGATCAGCACGCCGAGGATGGTGATGATCGCGAACCCGCGCAGATCGCCGAGGCTCAACACGGCCAGTGGCGACATGGCGATGATCGTCGTCGCTGCGGCAGCGCCGATGATCCAGAACGCCTTGCGGAAGCGGGATTCGAACACCCGTTGGGAGTTGACGTCGCCGTCGTCCATCACCTCGTCGGCGATGATGATGAGGTCGTCCACCCCCGTCCCGACGACCGCGATGAATCCGGCGACGTGGGAGAGATCAAGCGGCATGCGTATCAGCGCCGCGAAGCCGAGCAGGATCACCACCTCTGCCATCGCGGTGACGACCATGGGTGAGGCGACCCGGATATCCCGGTAGCGCAGGAAGACCATTCCGCTGACGGTCAACACCGATAGCGCGCCGATCAGCAGCGAGTAGAGCTTGAACTGGTCGGCGAGTGCGGGCGACAGCGAGTAGGTCTCGTCCTGGCTGAAATCAAGCGTTGCAGGCATCGCTCCAGACTGGAGGTTCACAGAGAGTGACTGGGCCTGCGGTTGGGTCTGGGCACCCATCTGGAAGCTCGGATCGTTTGCCCAGCTTCCGTCGGCCATGTTACTCGCGAGAGACGGCCCCATGCTGTGAGCGTCGACGACCTCGCCGTCGACGACGGTGAGCAGACAGTACTCTTCGCCCTCGTGATCGAACTCAATCGTCTCACCGTCACCACGCAGCGAACACTGTTGGACTCCTTCACCGGTGAAGCCGAGCTCGTTCATCCGGTCCTGGTATCCGGGTGCGGCGTTGCTGTCGACGGCGACCGGGACGACATACCCGGACCCTCGCTCGTCGGGCTCTGGCGGATCGACCGTTGCGATATCGGCGCCGGTCAGCACCGTCTCGTTTTGCTGTGTGCCGTTTTCATCTGGGTGATATGCGACCACTTCGACGATCCCGCGTTCGGAGAGCAACTCGCGAAGTTCGTCGGGGTCCATATCCGGCACTTCGGTGACGATGTAGTACTCGCCGCCGAGTCTGGCCGAGTCGTAGACGGAGCCACCGGAGAGTCCGGCTGCGTTGATCCTCGAGTCGATCGTCTCGATGATCTGGTTTCGTGTCTCCTCCGTGACTCCGTTACGAATGTCATCGGGGTCGACGTCGACGCCCGCTTCGCCGAGTGCCGCAGCGAACTGCGCTTCGGTCACGTCGGGGTCGAAGATTTCGGCGTGGACGTTGCCGCTGTCGTCGACACTGACGCGTGCGTCACCCGTCTCGAGTTCGAACTCGTCGTTGTCGTACAACGTGTTCTCGATCTCGGTGAGCCGTTCTCGGTCGACGGAGCCGTCTTCTTCGTTGACAGCGCCTGCGTCGATGTCCTCGGCGGTCATCCCGATCACGGGCGCGCTAATCCGTGTCCCGCCGTCGAGACCGAGCCCGTACTCGATGTTCGTCGGGTTGTCGTCGATCTCGTCGTCTTCGACGAGGCTGTCGTCGGCCATGATGCCGCCCGGAATGAACAGGGCAACGAGTGCACCGGCGACGAAGGTCACTAACAGGAGGATCCGCCAGTACTCCTTGATGAAACTTATTGGCCCCATCATGATCGGACCCCCTCAAACTTGTACCATCGAAGCAAACTCAGGTTGAGCATATACGTGTTCATCAGGTCGGCTGCGAGCCCAACGAAGAGGATGATCCCGATCGATGCCAGCAGTTCGACGCCGAACAACCACGCCGAAATACCCATTACGAGCATCGCCGTCATCGAGGTCACCGTCATCGTCACACCAGTCTCCATCGCACGGTTGGTACTTTCATAGAAGTCACCGCCACGCCGAAGGATGTGGTTGTTTAACAGGATGTCCGAGTCGACCGAGTAGCCGATCAACATCAACAGAGCGGCGACGGTTCCCAGCGAGAGCGAGATACCGGTAATCGCCATAAAGGCGAGCGGAATCACGATGTCCGAAAACGCCGAGACGACGATCGCGATCGACGGGACGAACGTCCGAAACAGCAAGAACGCGAGGACACTCATACCGAGGAATGCAACGGCGATCCCAAGCAGGGCGGTTTGCTGGGTCTGTGAGCCGAAGCTTTCGGAGACCGTCGACTCGAGCTGGACGATATCGGCATCGCCGTCTTGCTCGAGGTTCTGTTCGGCTTGCTCAGTGAGACTCGAGAGATCGGTCGAGGTGAACTGAATGATGTACTGGTTGTCCGTATCGGGCGCTGTAACTGCCTGCACTGACTCGGGCTCTTCGTCGAATGCGTTCGCGATTTCCTCCTCTGAGGAGGTCGTCTGGACGGTCAGCTCCGAGCCGCCAGCGAAGTCCATCCCCAGCTGGACTGGCGTTCCTGTCACGAGAAACGAACCAGTGAGGACGAGCAGTGCAACCGCAAGAACCGCAAGCGGTACCGCCGCGAGTTGGCGGTTGCTGTACCGGGTGTAATTGATCTCCGGTACGTCGAAATACCCCATATATCCGACCACTGGCTGTCAGCCCGTGTAAGCCTTCTCAATTTCTACAGCATGTTCTGAAACGAATTATATCAAGAAATGCGACGGGTTGAAGCCTGTTGAGCCCGATTACGGGAGCTATCGTTCGAATCGGCTCGAAACGACGATCGAACCATACATGAACCCGTCTGACCTGGCACACTCAGTCCGGCAGGTAGCGGACGCTCAATACACCGTCGTCGACTGCTTGACGGACCTCGACGCGGACCGCCTCGAGGCGTGCCGCTCGAGCGATCGTCTCCTCGTCCTCGAGGACGTCCGTGGCCGCTGCTTCCACGTCGGCAGCAGGGACACAGAAGATATGAATCTCGCCGGTTCCGGCCCGCTCTTCCTGAATCAGATCGCCGACCTCGGCGTCTGCTGCCAGTTCCTTTGCGTGCTGGGTCGGCTCGAGGTCGCTGTCGACCAACTCGATCGTGCGTCTGTCCTCGACGTCGACGAGCTGCCACGTGACTTCGAGCGGCGGCTCCGGCGCGACGGTCGCCTCGAGGACGTCGTGGATCTCGAGGTCGGGATTCGACGACAGCGTGTGTACTTGTGCAGTCTCAACGTCACGGACGACGGCCGAGTCGGCCTCGGCGTGGGTGACGACAAATGTGCCCGTCTTCTCGGTCATATCGGGTCGTACGCACAGGACGGGTTTCGGGGTTTCGCCTTTCGGTCGACTCGTCCGCGTGATGGTTCCCAGTCGACGGGGACCGAAACCACTCTTATGGGTCGGATCTGAGTATCTTCTGCATGGTCTGTTCGAAACTGCTGAAACTCTGTTATGCCTCGAGTGCACTGTACGGACTCCTCACGGCGCTGGCCCCGAAACGGAGCCTGTCGCTGTCACTGAACTGCTGGAAGCGCGGCTTCGAGAACGTCTCCGAACTGGAGCCGAAACCGTGGTACGTCCGCAGCACCCGTGCAGTCGGAATCGGTATGATCGTCGCTGGTATTGCCGGATTCGCGCTCGAGGAGCGTGCTCGTGAGGCGGCTGCACCCGCCGACGGCGACGAATCGGCGGTCGACATCGTAGAGGTCGACGTCGACGGCGACGAATCGGACAAGTAACCCACTTTGATTTCGGGTCGTTTTTTGCCGTTGTCTGACTGCGTGACGGAACGCCTTTAGCGCCGGCGGTCGCCTGCTCTCGTATGCACGTCGATATCGGTAACGCACTGGCATCGGTCGCCTCGCCGGGCGTCTCGAGAGCCGCCCTCGAGCGACTGGACACACAAGTTGCAGACGCCCACGAGCGCATCGAACGCGGCATGGACAATCACGAACACGGCTACGAGGCGCTGAACCTCCCGCATCGAACGGACCCCGACGAGATCCGTACCGCCGTCGAGCCGGTCGCCGACGCTGACGCCCTCATTACGGTCGGCATCGGCGGCAGTGCACTCGGTGCGGCGACGATCACGAACGCGCTTGCCGACGAAAGCGACACCGAGGCCGTCTATCTGGACAACGTCGATCCCGAATGGGTATCGAGCCACCTCGATCGACTCGACCTCGAGAACACGGCGATCAACGTCGTCTCGCGGTCGGGGACGACGGCGGAGACGCTGGCGAACTTCCTCGTGGTTCGGGACGAATTCGAGTCGGCCGGTGTCGACTGGACCGAGCGAACGATCGTGACGACCGGCGACGCCGGCCCGCTGCGTGATCTCTCCGATCGCCACGACCTCCCCTCACTGAAAGTCCCCGACGGGGTTCCGGGCCGGTTCTCGGCGCTCTCTGCAGTCGGGCTGGTCGCCGCAGAAGTCTGTGGCCACGACCTCGAGGCGCTTCTCGAAGGGGCCGCTGCGGAAGCTGAGACGCTGTCAGGCTCGCTGTTCGAGTGTCCGGCCTACGCCTACGGCGCGACGACCTACGCCTTAGACCAGCGCGGTGCCGGGATCAACGCGATGGTTCCGTACGCGGAGTCGCTCGAGACCGCCGCCGAGTGGTTCGCACAGCTGTGGGCCGAGAGCCTCGGCAAGGACGACCTCGGCCAGACGCCGGTGCGTGCACTCGGTGTCACCGACCAACACTCCCAACTGCAGCTGTATCGTGCCGGGCCGCGGGACAAGCTCGTCACGTTCGTCTCGCCGGGCGAGACCGCGGATCGAGCGATCCCCGAGACCGACGTCGAGGACCTCGCCTATCTCGGCGATTCGACACTCGGCGAGCTGCTCGAGGCCGAGTTCGAGGCGACCGAAGCCAGCCTCGCGGCGGCCGGCCGCCCGAACGTCCGGCTCGAACTCGAGCGTGTCGACGAGTACGAGCTTGGTGGGCTGCTCTATGGGCTGGAGGCTGCCTGCGTGCTCGCGGGTGAACTCTACGCTGTCAACACGTTCGAACAGCCTGCCGTCGAGTGGGCCAAAAAGGCAACTCGTGGCTTGCTCGGTGGCGGCGAGTTCGAGGAAGCCGAGGCCGTCGCCGAGAAGACGTCGCTTCGCGTCGAACGGTAGCGACGCAGTATCCTGTTGACTGTTCGTTCGCTACGACGCCGGCTCGAGCGGCACTTGGTCGTTCGGTTGCGGTGGGCCTATGAGCACGCACGCGAACAGCAACGTATGAGCGACACTGCACAGGCCGTCGAGGGCGAGGACGATGGCGACCCACTGTCGTCGGCTGTCGTCCCGACGGTCGGCACCGTCCTCGCCGCTCTCACTGCCGCTGCACTGGCGATTCCCGCTCGCGCTGGGACCGACGAACTGGCGCTCTGGATCGCCGCGGTCGGAGCCCTCCTCACGACAGGGCTGTTTCTCACACGCCGGCACGAACTCATCGAGCGCCGCATCGCCGGCCCGGTTGCTGCCGGCTCGAGTCTGCTCGTCGTCGTCCTGTCGGGGTATGCGATCACACAGGGGGTGTACGGCTCAGTCGTTGTTCCGGGCCTCGAGTGGTCGATCTCGCTGCTCTTTCTGGCGTTTTTCGTCGGCGCTGGCACCGTCGGCCTCGGCGTCGCGGAGTTCGCGGGCGTCTCCGGTCGAGGGCTGTACCGTCGGCTGGCGCTTTCACTCGAGTTGCTCGTTCTCGGCGTGATCGGGCTGTTCGGAATTTCGATCGCACAGCTGTTCCTCTCGCTTCCGGTCGTTCTGACGGGGGCTGAGCTCTCGGCGCTCCAGGGACGGCTGATCGAGTATCTCTCTTTCGGCCTCGGGCTGGGCGCGGTCGCGGCGGGCTATCTGGCGTTTCGCGACCACGATCTGTCGTTTATCGACCTCGAGACGCCCACTCGCTGGACGGTCGGTTGGATCGTCCTCGGTCTGGGGCTGATTTTCGGGGTGAATCTGGCGATCTCATCGCTGATGAGTGCCGCCGGGATCGAGGGCTCGAGTCACTCCCTGACACAGGATGTGATCGACCAGCCCGAGCTGCTGTTCGTCATCGTCCCGGCGATGGTGTTCATCGTCGGCCCGTTCGAGGAACTGCTCTATCGAAACATCATCCAGAAATCCCTCTATGGAACGTTTTCACGATACGGCGCTGTCGTCGTCGCAAGCGTCGTGTTCACGCTCGTCCACATCGCGGCGTATGCGACTGCGGGTGCAGGACAGATACTCGCGAGCCTCTCGCTGCTGTTCGTGCTCTCGATGATCCTCGGCGTGCTCTACGTTCGAACGGCGAACTTGCTGGTCCCGGCGCTCGTCCACGGTCTGTACAACGCAGTCGTCGTTCTGATGATAATCGTCTGATACGGTCTGCCGTCCGTCAGTCCTGGCGCGACCGCAGGATGGCTCGCGGCCGCGCCGGCAAATCGGTACAACAGACCCTATGAAAGTCGCGACAGCGTTACGTCGGGTTCTTGCGCGCCAGATCGGAGCCACAGATCGGACAGCGATCTTTATGCTCGTCGTACTCCCGACCACAGCCCTGACACTGATACTGCCAGTGGCGCTGTTCGTCGATTCCCTCTCGAGCGATCACTTCGACGGTGACGTTGAGTTTCTCGGCGACGTTCTGCATCGCATAGTCGTCGGTGACGAGCGTCGCATCCAGTTCGAAACTCGCGGCGACGAGGCGAATGTCGGTGTTCGAGAGCACATCGAGGTCACCCGACTCTTTGGCCGCCCGTCTGACTCGTTCGGTGGTGTCCTCGTTCGGAATGTGAATGTGCATCCCCGAGCCTTCCATCGCATCGTAGCGATAGGCGCTCTCGTCCTCGAGTTCCTCGCGGACGAGTGGGATCGTTGCAGTCTGTTCTGTCGTATGAAAGTCGTGAATAAACGCCGAGGAGTCAAGAACGTACATACCGTTAGCGCTGGACGACAATGTAATCTTTCACCGCCTGAACGCGGTTGACAGGCACGAGGAATCGACCAGCCTCGTCGACATCAAAATCGACTGCTCGGGTTGGCAGCTCTTCGTCAGGATCGATGACGAGATCGTGTAGCTTACCCGATTTGATGTCCATCGTGATGTTGTAAAGCAGTCCCAGTTCGACGCCGTCGGAACCCATGACGGATTTCCCCGAGAGGTTTTCAGCGAGTATATCGCTCATGCATACTCGTATTTACTAATCGGTATTAAAAACCACGGGCTCTCCGAACGTGGATGACGATGGGTTTAACTACCGTCCTGCGGACGCTTTAGATAAGACCTTCTCGGGTGGTTCACCATGTCGAATACGGATACGCGCGACCCCACATCTCTCAGAACACCGATCGTCGCTGTACTCGGACACGTCGATCACGGTAAGACCAGTCTCCTCGATAAAATCCGCGGCTCAGCAGTTATCGAGGGCGAAGCAGGGGCGATTACCCAGCACATCGGCGCAACCGCCGTGCCGCTGGATATCATCTCCACGATCGCCGGCGACCTCGTCGACCCGGACGACTTCGATCTCCCCGGCCTGTTGTTTATCGATACGCCAGGTCATCACTCTTTTACGACGCTTCGTTCTCGTGGTGGCGCACTCGCCGACATCGCGATCCTCGTCGTCGACGTCAACGACGGCTTCCAGCCCCAGACGCTCGAGGCCCTCGAAATCCTCAAACGCTCCGAAACGCCGTTTATTGTCGCCGCGAACAAGATCGACACCGTCCCCGGCTGGAACGTCAACGAGGACTCCCCGATCAACGACACCTACGAGTCCCAGTCGGACCGCGTTCGAAAGCGACTTGACGAAAATCTCTATAAGATCATCGGCAACCTCTCGGATGAGGGCTTCTCCGCCGACCTCTACTGGCGCGTCCAGAACTTCCAGCGCAACGTCGGCGTCGTCCCCGTCTCGGCGATGACCGGCGAGGGTGTCCCCGACCTGCTGACCGTGATGATGGGGCTCTCCCAGCGCTACATGAAAGAAGAGATGGAGATCGACGTCGCCGGCCCCGGCGTCGGCACCGTCCTCGAGGTCAAAGAGGAGAAAGGCTTCGGGACGACCATCGACACCGTCCTCTACGACGGGACGATCAGAGCAGACGACACGATCGTCGTCGGCGGGATGAACAAGCCCATCGTCACCGAGGTTCGGGCGCTGCTCCAGCCCCGTCCACTCGCGGAGATTCGAACCGAGAGCCGGTTCGAGAAAGTTGACGAGGTGTCGGCTGCATCCGGGATCAAAGTCGCCGCACCTGACCTCGCCGATGCAATGGCTGGCGCACCAGTTCGGGTCGTCCGCGATCGTCCCCTCGAGGACGTCGTCGCCGAGGTCGAGGCCGAACTCGCAGATATCGCCGTCGACACCGAAGAGCAAGGCGTCGTCGTCAAAGCCGACACGCTCGGCAGTCTCGAGGCGATGGCCGACGCCCTAGACGAAGCCGAGGTGCCGATCGTCCGCGCGGAGGTCGGCGACATTGCTCCGCGTGACATCTCGGTCGCCTCGACGGCCGAGGACTCGAAACAGCAGGCGATCCTCGGCTTCAACGTCGACGTGCTCAGCGATGCCGAACAGCGCGCCGAGATCGACGACGTGAAACTGTTCACCGACGAGGTCATCTATCAGCTCATCGAGGAGTACGAACAGCACATCGAGGAACTCGAGCGCGCCCAGCAGGATACGATCCTCGACAACATCGTCCGGCCCGCTCGATTCCGCATTCTGCCGGATCACACGTTCCGTCAGAACGACCCCGCAGTCGTCGGCGTCGAAGTGAACTCGGGCACGATCCAGAACAACGCCAACGTGGTCAAGTTCGAAAACAACGAGCCCGAACGCGTCGGCCAGGTCAAAGGCATTCAGGAACAGGGCGAAGACGTCGACGAGGCCCGCGCCGGCAACCGTGTGAGCGTCGCCATCGACGGCCCGACTGTCGGCCGCCAGATCGAAGAGGACGACGAACTCTGGACTGCAGTCCCCGAGAAACACGCGAAAATCTTAGAGCAGGAGCTGGCAAGCGAGATTCCGGGTGACGAACTCGAGGCGCTGAACATGTATCTTGACAAACAGCGCAGTCGTGATCCCTTCTGGGGCAAGTAGCAATCGTCGCCGGCTGATGGGCACGGAACCGGTCGCTACCCTTAACCTCTCTGCGAGCCTGTAAGTCGTATGACTCAGTTCGTCTGGATCCTTGTCGTGTCGTACATCGCTCTCGGAACTGGGCTCGTCTATGGGCTGGCGATCGGTTCGCCGACGCTGTTTCTCGCTGCCGGTGGACTGTTCGCGGTACTCGCCGTTTCCCAGCGGATCGTCTACTCCAGCGCCGACGATCGAACGCCCAAGCCGGGACCGATCCCGCGTGATCGAACCTGAATCCGGCGTTACTCCGCTCGCACGAGTCGCACTCGCGCCCCACCCTCGAGAGCTGTGAGCGCCGACACGTCCTCGAGCCGAGCGACGACGGTAACGGGCGCAGCAGCGCGCGGCTCGCCGTCGACGCTGGCTGGCGTCTCGCCCCAGAACAGACAGAGTTTGTTGCCGTCAGGCCAGTAGGCGATCGCCCCCGCCGGAACGACCTCGCTGGCGTTTTCGGCTGGCACGTCGAGTGCGAGATCGAAGTAGAGCTCGTCGCCCCAGCGGGTGCCATCGCCCCCGACGGGCAACGCGGCCTCGAGTTCGGCCCTCGTTTCCGGGGCGTCGTCGGTCCAGGTCGCTGCCAGCTCCCGATCACCAACGGTGACACGAAGATCCGTCATATCGCTGCCGTCACACGGACACTACTTCGTGTTATCTGTTCGTGCAACTCGAGCGTCGGTCGATGGCTCGCGTCCATCGCGTGCGCGTTTGATTCCCTCAAGGACGGCTTCGGGGTCGTCGATCGCCGCGCGGTCACAGCGGATGTCGCGCCAGCGGCGCTCGAGGACGAGTTCGTCGTCGGTAAGGGAGATGTCGGTGATTGCAGCCCAGGGGACGAGTTTCGTGGCAAACGACTGCTCGAGGACGAGACCGGCCGCGTGGGCGCGGATCGACGGCGCGTTCCAGCGGTCGCTCGGATCGATGTCGTACCAGGTGTCGAACCAGCCGAAGCGACTCGTGAGGACGAACACGAGTCCATACCCTGCCCAGAGCAGGCCGATCCAGCTCCCGTTCCAGGCCAGCGCGAGGCCGGAGACGACCAGCAGCGCCATCCCGCCGGTGGCGACCCACTCACTCGTCCAGTAGCCGGCGTGGTGGTACGTCCAGGTTGTGACCGGCTCGTCGGGCGTCATCGCGGCGACGTATCTGTTTCGGGCCATTCGGGCAACGCCGACGGCGACGGCCCCACTGAGTAGGCTGAGTGCGATCGCGAGTGTCCCGAGTCGGGCCGTGGACTCGAGTGACGTCACTGCTGGGAAGACCGCCACAGCCGCAAACGCGACCGCGGGGAGGTAACACGCGAGCCGTCGACGGCGAGACTGGCCGATTCGTTCGGGAAGGCCACGCAGCCGATGGCCGAAGATGAAGACGAGCAGGAGGACGGCCGTCAGCGTACTCGGTGCGGTGGCGAGGATCGTCGCCGTCGCTGCGTCCACGACGATGCCACCGATCGCAGTGAGGCCGGCGACGATCACCCCGAGATAGAACCCGAAGCCAGCCTTGAAGCCGAGATCAGGGGCAGGGGTACTGGGGACCGAGACCGATCGGGGATCGTGAGACGTCACAGTATCGTATTGGTTGTGTGTATGATAATAAATAGGGCTGGGTCAGCAACGGGTGGTCGGCCCGAATCGACGGCTGTCGCGCCCTGTGCCCGCGCCGGCGCGCCGCTGTACCGCGAGAAGTCGGTCCGAGACGCCGGTCGGTTATAAACTAGTTGAGTCTCCCACTGAAACGATTACTTGTGTGATGCTGGTGGACCCAGTATGCGCGTACATGTCCGCCAGTACAAACACGAAGAGGTTCAGTTCGACGACAACAGGACGACCGGCGAGTCCCAGACCGAAGACACGGTGAACCCGGACGCGGAGGACTACTTCGGCACGGAGATGGACGAGCTCAGTGTCGAGACGTGGGACACTGTCGAGCATGAGGGTGATCCGATTCAGCGTCGCACCGTCACGGTCGAGGGAGTCACTGCGGTGTCCGTCCCGAAAGAACCCACTGACGAGGATGACCCGGATCTGCCCGGGCAAACGATCCAGTTCCGGATGGACGGCGGCGTCGAGCACGTCGCGCAGGCCGAGATCGTCGAAGTCCAAGACGAGAATCCACAGGCGACCATAGATGAGGAGCCGTAGTCCGCGTCGGGAGACGTCACAGTCGCCGCGATCCGACGTTCGGAAACACGACCTCGAGTGCCTCGTTTGAGCCGTATGTGGACTCGGACCACGACCTGGCCGTCCAGCTCTCGGACCTGTCATATGCGAGAATGACAGCGGTTGCCGGAGACGGACCGGTCCCGAAATCGTTTTCAACCGTTCACACGGACACTCGGTATGCCGACGGAATCGGACACTCATTATGACCCCGATCTGGGGAGCAAGTTCATCTTCGTCACCGGCGGTGTGATGTCGGGACTGGGGAAAGGGATTACAGCCGCAAGCACCGGTCGGCTCTTGAAAAACGCCGGATTCGATGTTACCGCGGTCAAGATCGATCCATATCTCAACGTGGATGCAGGGACGATGAATCCCTACCAGCACGGCGAGGTCTACGTCTTAGAAGACGGTGGGGAGGTCGACCTCGATCTGGGGAACTACGAACGGTTCCTCGATATCGATATGACCTCGGACCACAATATTACTACCGGGAAAACCTACCAGCACGTCATCGAGAAAGAACGTGCCGGCGACTATCTCGGGAAGACGGTCCAGATCATCCCACATATCACCAACGACATCAAACGGCGCATCCGCGAGGCCGCCGAAGGCACCGATGTCTGTATCATCGAAGTCGGTGGCACGGTCGGCGACATCGAGGGGATGCCCTACCTCGAGGCCCTGCGCCAGTTCGCTCACGAGGAACCCGAGGAGAACGTCCTCTTTACGCACGTGACCCTCGTTCCGTACTCGAAAAACGGCGAACAGAAGACCAAACCGACCCAGCACAGCGTCAAGGAGGTCCGGTCGATCGGTCTCCAGCCCGACATCATCGTCGGGCGCTGTGAGGACCGACTCGACCCCGAAACAAAAGAGAAGATCGCCCTGTTCTGTGACATCCCGACCGAGGCGGTGTTCTCGAACCCGGACGTCGAAGACGTCTATCACGTCCCGCTGATGGTCGAGGAAGAAGGACTTGACCAGTACGTCTTAGAGCACTTCGGAATCGCCGACGAGGCACTGCCACGGGGCGAGCGCGCCAACGAGTGGCGCGACATCGTCACGACCGAGAAAGACGAGTCGGTCGACGTCGCGCTGGTCGGCAAATACGACTTAGAAGACGCGTACATGTCGATCCACGAGTCGCTTAAACACGCCGGCTTCGAACTCGGTGCCGACGTGAACGTCCACTGGGTGTCAGCCGACGAGATGGCCGACGGCCACGACGGCCAACTCGAGGACGTCGATGGGGTCATCGTTCCTGGTGGCTTCGGGATGCGTGGCTCCGAGGGCAAGATCGAAGCCGTGCGCTACGCCCGCGAAAACGACGTTCCGTTTTTGGGTCTCTGTCTTGGCTTCCAGATGGCCGTCGTCGAGTACGCCCGACACGTACTCGGACTCGAGGGGGCCCACTCGGCCGAGATGGTCGAGGACACCCCACACCCGATCATCGACATCCTTCCAGAACAGTACGAAGTCGAGGACATGGGCGGCACGATGCGACTCGGCGAGCACACGACCGTCATCGAACCGGAAACGCTGGCCTACGACCTCTACGACGACACCTCCTGTACCGAGCGCCATCGCCACCGCTATGAGGTCAATCCCAACTACTTTGACCAGTTCGAGGACGAACCGCTGACGTTCTCTGGGACGGCGGGCAACCGGATGGAAATCTTAGAACTCGAGGACCACCCCTACTTCCTCGGGACGCAGTTCCACCCCGAGTACACGTCCCGACCTGGCCAGCCGAGCCCACCCTTTGTCGGCCTCGTTGATGCCGTCCTCGAGCGTGCAACCGGCGCCGACGACACCGAACAGGAATCCGCAGACGCAGACACCGAAACCGAGGTAACCCACTAATGGTAGACACTGAGACGTTCGTTCCAGAGGCAGTTGCAGAGATCGAAGACGAAATCGGCGACGCAAACGCAGTCATCGCCCTCTCGGGCGGTGTCGACTCCTCGGTCGCCGCCGCACTGGCCTACGAGTCCATCGGCGACCAGCTCACCCCGGTCTACGTCGACACGGGCCTGATGCGCAAAGGCGAGACCGACCAGATCCGCGAAACGTTCGATTACATGGAGTCGCTGCGGATCGTCGACGCCAAAGATCGCTTCCTCGAGGCGCTCTCGGGAGTCACCGACCCTGAGGAGAAACGCGCGGTGATCGGCGAGCAGTTCATCCGCGAGTTCGAGCGCGAGGCAACGGACGCCGATGCAGACTACCTCGTGCAGGGGACGATCTACCCCGACCGCATCGAGAGCGAGGGCGGGATCAAATCCCACCACAACGTCGGTGGCCTGCCGGACGTTGTCGACTTCGATGGCATCGTCGAACCCGTCCGTGACCTCTACAAGGACGAAGTCCGCGAGGTCGCCCGCCATCTCGGACTCGACGAAATCGTCGCCGAACGGATGCCGTTCCCCGGCCCCGGCCTCGCCGTGCGCGTCATCGGCGAAGTGACCGAGGAGAAACTCGAGGTCGCGCGCCTCGCCTGTCACGTCGTCGAGGAGGAACTCGAGGAGTACGAGCCGTGGCAAGCCCTCGCCGCCGTCATCGGCAAGGCGACGGGCGTCAAAGGCGACAATCGCGTCCACGGCTGGGTCGTCTCCGTTCGCTCGGTCGAGAGCCGCGACGGCATGACCGCCCGCGCCCAGGAGATCGACTGGGACACCCTCCAGCGAATCCAGTCCCGGATCACCGGTGGCCACGAAAACGTCGCTCGCGTCGTCTACGACGTAACCCACAAACCACCCGCAACGATCGAGTACGAATGAGCATGGACGCTATCGTCGCCGGCCCGGACGAAGACGGGATTACCGAGGCTCTCGAGGCCGCGGGTGCCGATGTCGCTCGTGTTACGGGCGTACTCTCGCGACCCACGCTCGAGGAGGCCGGTGCTCTCGAGGCGGAGCTGTACGTCTTGACTGATGTCCGCGAGGCGACGACGATCCCGATCGTCTGTGATCTCAACGACGACGTTCGGACGGTCGTGTATGCTCGCGAGACGATTCCGGATTTCATCAAAGGACAGCTCGACCTCGCCGTCGACCCACAGCTGATGGACGCCGCAGTCGTCGCCGACGAGTTGACGAGCTGATCGGCTTCCCGACGCCGATTGTGGCGGGCACGACCGGCTGTGTCCGAACCCGGCTCGAAGACACGAACCCTGACAGACAGCGAACCGGATTTTTCGCCGAGAGAACGCCTGTCGAATGATAGTGTACTGAACAGTCTCTCGAAACTGCTTATTATGGAGTGTCTTCGGAGTATGAACGTTCTCGAGGAAACATTCGGCCGAGTAAAATCGGATTGAATTCGAGAGAATCCGGCCCAAGCATCTCATACCGTCTCCCCCGTTGAAGTAGCTTCCAGCGCTATCACCTGCTGGAGGTCGACGGGCAAACCCCACCAAGGCATCCATTGCCTGTTCCCGTGACTTCCAGCAACCCCACCACAGCACCCTTCCCCCACCATTGCCACACCGTTCCGTTTCCCGGTACCGACACGGGCCCCTGCACCAGCCTGTGTCGGACCCTGCGGTTGGCACCCAGGGCGCGAGTCTTTTCGCGCCTTGGACGGATCCGTTCACCGACCAACTACTGTTCTCGAAGCCGCTGTAACACCGGGATTTCCTCGAGTCGCTCGTCCGTCAGGAGTTCCCAGTCGATTCCCGTCGGCTGCTCGTGATCGTCGGGACGAATCGTCCGCTCGGGGGTGACGACGAGATCCATCGAGACGTCGTGCTCGTCGATTGAAACCGGCTCGTCAACCAGCTGGCGCTCGTGGATCGTCGTCGCAACCGGTGTCTCCGCATCGACGAGTCCGAGGCCGCGCAAAATCGCATACTCGAGGTCGCTGTAGCCTTCGCCTTTCCCGATTCGCTCCCCGTCGTCGGTGACGCCGACACTGCCGGAGACGATCAGCTCGATCTCCTCGAGTGCGTCCGGACCGACCTGTTCGCCGTGTTTCGACGAGCCCGAGACCGTGGTTGCGGCGTCGTAGTCCTCGAGGTCGTCGGGGTCGAGTTTCAGGAAACACTGTTCGTCTGCGAGCCGTGGGACAGCCATATACACCGTCTTCCCCTCGCGGAGCGCTCGTCGGCGAACTGGCAGCTGTGGTGCGTCGGGGTTGGCCTTGATCGTCTCGGCAGCTTGCCATTCGGGATGAGTGGCGAGTCGGTCGGCTGCCTCGTCCGCCCCGGCGAAGTTCGGAATCCGGCCATGTGGCGGGAACGGAAACCGGGCCTCGCCGCTCTCCTCGAGATCATCCCAGAGACGCTCACGAACGGTCGCTTTGTCGGCGGGCTCGTCCCGGTGATCGTCAGCAGCGCCCATCTCAGCGTCCTCCGTGTTCGGAATCGTCTCGGTCGGCTTCTTCCCCGTTTTCTGCCTCGTCAGCGCTCACGCCGGCTTCGTCTCCGTCGGCTGCCTCCGCTTCGAGATCGGCGTCCTCGTCGTCCGAGCTGGGTTCGTCTTCGTCATCGGTTGCTCGAGTGAGTGCGAGAAGCTGGTGGATCTCAGGCAAGATGATTCCCTCGAGGCCGAGTCGAACCGCAGGTTCGTTACCTGGGAGACAGAAGACCGGGATGCCGTCGGCGACGCCCGCGATCGTCCGCGCGCCGATGACGCGGGTGCCGATTTCGTCGTACAATAGCGTGGTAAACAGCTCGCTAAACGCCGTCAGTTCCTTCTCGAGCAGTGGTTCGACGGCCTCGATAGTGACGTCTTCGGGTTCGATACTGGTTGCGCCGCCGGTGACGATCATATCGACGTCGTCGCGGTCGAGCAGCCGCGAGGCAGTCGACTGAACCTGGTCGTGATCGGTTTCGACGTGCTCTCGAATGACGATCTCGTGATCGTCTTTTTTCAGGAGCTTCATGATCGTCTCGCCGGCGATATCGTTCCCGATGGCTCTGTCTGTCGCGATGGTGATGACGCCAACGCCGAGCGAGCGGCTGTCGCCGTCGGCATCCACATCGGCTTCGCTGGTATCGTCGTGGTTCGTTTGCGCCGGCGGCTCGTCGTTCGACGGCGTCGCCGCGTCGTCTGCATTCATTTCTCGTTCGTTCATACCGTACCGTTCACAGGCCGACAGGTAAAACACACCATGGGCAAATCGTGCTACCCGACAGCATTACCCAACTGTTATCAAGAGGGTTTGCGTTGATCCCCGTGTATGCAAGCAGTCAAAGTGACTGAACACGGCGACACCGATGTCATCGAGTACGGAGAGTACCCCGACCCGGAAATCGACCGCGACGAGGTGCTGGTCGACGTAAAGGCGGCGGCGCTCAACCATCTCGATATCTGGACCCGCCGAGGCATGCCGGGAATCGACCTCGAGATGCCCCACATTCCAGGCAGTGACGGGGCCGGTGTCGTCGCAGAGGTCGGTGAGGACGTCACCCGGTTCGAGGAAGGCGACCACGTCGCGCTCTCGGCCGGCGTTGGCGACCTCCGGATGGACGACCCGACGCTCGATTCACGCTTTCATATCATCGGCGAGCACGTCACTGGCATCCATTCCGAGTACGCTGCAATCTCCGAGGACAACCTGATCCCGGTCCCCGAGCATGTCGACTGGGCGGTCGCCGGCTCGAGCTGTCTCGTCTTCCAGACCGCCTGGCGGATGCTGATCGACCGTGCGGATCTCGAGGCTGGCGAGTCGGTACTCGTCCTGGGTGCAAGCGGCGGCGTCGGTCACGCTGCCTTGCAGATCGCTGACTACGCGGGCGCGGAAGTGTATGCGACAGGCAGTACCGAGGAGAAGCTGCAGTACGCCGAAGAACACGGCGCAGACCACGTCTGTAACTACGAAGAGGAGAACTTCGCGGACTGGGTCCGCTCGGAGACGGACGGTCGTGGCGTCGACGTCGTCGTCGAACACGTCGGCGCACCCACGTGGCAGGACTCCCTGAAGAGTCTCACCAAAGGCGGGCGGCTCGTCACCTGCGGCGGCACCGGCGGTGGCAACCCCGAGACGGACATTCCACGGATCTTCTGGAACCAACTCGAGATCATCGGCTCGACGATGGCTACGCCCGGCCAGGTCGACGACGTGATGGAACTCGTCTGGGATGGCACCTTCCAACCAGCGATCCGCGAGGAGCTGCCGATGAGTGAGAGCAAGCGCGCCCACGAAATCATCGAGAACCGCGAAGGGTTCGGGAAAGTCGTCGTCCGTCCCGACAGCGAACTCGAATAACCCCGGTTCCGGAATCGAGAGGACTTTTACTACAGACTCGAAACTGTCGACTGTGACCTCGAGCGACGACAGCGGCTACGTCCACGATCCGTCCGCGTTCGACGACGATGGAACGCGAGCGGAGTCAGCCGACGACAACTGGGACGACGGGCCAGTCCATCCCGAACAGGTCGATCGAGAGTTCGACTGGCGTGGCTGGGTGGTCGTCGGCATGATCGTCGTCGCGTTTATCATCGCACCGATTGCGATCACCCTGTGGCCGCCGGGCGTTGGCTACCGCTTTGCGCTGTTGATCTTGCCGCTGGTTCCGGCGCTGTTCCTTGCCCTGACGGCTGTCTGGGCGACGACGCGACCCTGAAAAAACAACGCGGACTGTTACTGGCTCGTCGACTCGACCGACTCGAGACGCGTCTCGAGCCGGTCCGCGACGGTCGATCCGTGGACGGCGTCTTCATCGGGGATATCCCCATCGTCGACATACGAAGTCATTGCCTCGAAGAGCCGGCGAGTCTGGGAGCTGGTGAGTACCGCTGTTTGGTCACCAGCCTCGACTGCGTCGATCGACTCGAGGATCCATTCGGGGGCGCGCTCGCCCCCGTCGATCGACTCGTCGAGATAGCTCGCGAGCATGTGGTGGGTAACCCATTGCTCGTCTCTAGAGAGCGTGACTTCGTGCGTCTCGGTCTTTTCCGGTTGTGGGGAGCTCATTTCGTCACACGGACCGATTGTGTCGGCCCTCAACCAACGCTACGAAGGGTGATGTAATAAGCCTTGTTGCTTGTTATCATGCGTCGATACACGCCGACGGAGCAACCGTCACTCATGCCGTGTGAGTGATAGCCACTGGATGGCAGGGAACCCTGCTCGCACGACGGCCCTTCGAGGGGTGTCTCCATCGCGTCAGTTGGAACTCGACTCCCGGACGTCACGTCGCATCGCAATCTCGAACCAGGGACAGAGTCGGAGCTGGCGGTACCAGTCTGGATTCTCGTGGAGTCGCTCGTATGGAACCCACAGCAACCCCGCTACCTCGTCTTCGTTTGGCTCGAGGCTGCGGTCTGACAGTGTGAGCTTCAGGACGGCACAGACCTCGTGTTCGACGCCTGCGTTCTCGAAGTAGCGTTTGTACTCGAAGCGGTCGGTCAGCCGCAAGTCGTCGTACTGGTCAGGAGTGATCCCGAGCTCTTCCTCGAGCCGTTGGCGGGTCGCCTCCTCCTGGCTCTGGCCTCTGACGGGGTGGGATGCGACGGTCCCATCCCAATACGTGCCCCAAAGGCGCTTTTCGGGCGCTCGCTGGGCGAGCAAGACGTTTCCCTCGCCGTCGAAGACGAGTGCGGTAAACGCCCGGTGGCGAATCCCTTCCCCGGTGTGTGCCTCGAGTCGATTGACCAACTCGAGTTCGGTATCGTCTGCATCGACAGCGATCACGTCCTGCCCTGCGTTCTCGTGAGGACGGTCGTCCTGTGGCGTCTGCATACTGGGCTAGTTGTGGTGGCCCCTCAAACCAGTATCGTCCCGAACCAGTTTCGGTGGTGACACAACGGGCTGAAACCAGATCATACGAGATGGGCGGTCGTGTTCACAGCCGGTTTCCGTACCGAGGAGGCTGCAGTTGTGGCCAGACATCCGACCGCGATTACAGTGGTCATACAGTGTTCGAACTGCCTAACATACGCACGTAGGCGACAATAACTTAACCAGCCACCGACCGGGGGATTCGTACGACTGACAGATGGCCCAGCACACAACGGAGCAGACATACCCAAACCGGGAGGCAACGACTACCGGATCTATTCAGCGACTGACTGACTCTCAATCTGGCCTTACAGTAACCGTTCTCGACACGCTCGATGGGATCGACAGCGAGCGGTGGAACGATGTCGTCGACCGGTCCGACCTCGGGACCGTCTTCCACCGGTATGAGTGGCTTGAGGCGGTCGAAACAGGACTTGGGCACCCAGCCAGACACTTGATCGTCGAGAAAGATACGAACCTCATCGGGCTGTTTCCGAACTTCATCGTCGGACTGCCGAAAACACCGTTTGACCGATTGACATCGATCTACCCCGGATTTGGTGGCCCGTTGCTGACGACCGACGTCTCCGACTCGCTCTCGCTCGTGCTCGAGGCAATCTCCGAACTCTGTGATGGCCGGACGATCGTCCACGAGATCCGTGCCTGTAACACGAACTTTCTCCGCTACAACGATTATCTCGAAGCCGAGGGTTACGATTCCAGTCGGGTCGGTGGCCGATTCGTGCTCAACCTCGCGAAGGGCTACGACCAACTTTTCGACGAGATGAGCAGTTCGAAACGTCGCGCCATTCGTCGTGGCCGAGAAACCGATCACGAGGTCGTCGAGGCGGAACTCACCCGGTCAACTATCGAACAGTTCCACAAAAAGTACGCACAGCACATGAGAGACGTCGACGGCATAATCTACCCCATCGAGTTCTTTGAGCAACTTATCGAGATGGACGACCGGATCTTGTTGCTGATGCTCTACGTCGAGGGCGAGTACGCTGGTGGCTTTCTCGAACTGCTCAACGACGAGCAAGACACCATCCACGGCTTCTTCGCTGGTGTTCCGTCTGAGTCTTTCGAGTACCACGCCTCGGAACGGCTCTACGATTACCTGTTCCAGTGGGCTATCGAAAACGGGTATGAGACCTACGACTTCGGCGGCGGCGGTGCGGACTTTCAAGACGGCGCGTTCACATTCAAAGAGGAGTTCGGCGGCGAACTGATCCCGAACATCTACTGGGAGCGTGGCACGGGGCCGACCTGGACGCTCATCGAGACCGGTCGTTCGCTGTACAACCGATACGGGTGATTGTCACCGTCGAAACGGGTTGTAGCCGTCCACCCGATCGCGCTGCTCTCGAGGGAGCGTGGCCGTGATGACGCGAGTACGTTAGCCGAGTTCCTCATCGAGGATCAGGCGCGTCTTCGTGCTCACGACCTCCTCTTGATCTCGAGCCTGCGTGATGAGGTCGTTCACGCCGCGCGTGTCCGCCGCGTCGACGACGAGGACGATATCCTGTTCGCCAGAGACCATCCAGACGAAATCGACCTCTTCCCATTCAGCCATCCGTTCGGAGACGGCTTTGGTGTCGACGTCGACCGCAACACCGATCTCGAGCATCGCTTTGACGTTGCCCGTCCGTGTCGAAATCGTAAACCGCTCGATGATGTCGTCGTCCATCATCCGTTCGACGCGGTTTCGAACAGTCCCTTCGCTCGTCTCGACCTCGTCTGCGATCTCAGTGTACGGCGTTCGAGCATCTCGACGGAGAATATCGAGGATCTGTCGGTCCAGGTCGTCCATGGAGATCTGTAACTACGCTGAAGACGCACTTACCGATTACGAATTTCGTAACTCAGCTTCGAAGACAACACTTATGCCGGTTGCTCCAATACGTAGATCGTAATGACAGCAGCCTACGTTGCACTGGAAGGGGGCCACGTACTCGAGGGGCGTGGTCGTGCTTCTGGCACAGCTCGTGGCGAACTCGTTTTCACGACGGCATACACCGGTTACGAAGAAAGTCTGACCGACCCATCGTATGAGGAGCAGATCCTGACCTTCTCGTACCCGCTGATCGGTAACTACGGCGTCCGTGAGGAGCGATTCGAGTCCGACCGTATCCACCCACGCGCCGTGCTCGCAAAGGAGCTCACCGACGACGTCACCGAGTGGCTCGAAAGCGAGGACGTCCCCGCCGTCGACCATCTCGACACCCGCGAAGTCGTCACCGACATCCGTGACGGCGGCGCTATGAAATGTGGGATCGCCGTCGGCGACGACGTCACCGAAGAAGACGCACTCGAACAGCTCGAACAGTGCAAAGCGATGAGCGACCACACGGATATCGGCGCGCAAGTCAGTGTCGACGAGACGGTCGTCCACGGCGAGGACAACGATGGCGACACGGTCGCACTGGTCGACTGTGGCGCGAAAGGCTCGATCATCGACTCGCTGGTCGAGCGCAACGCAACGGTCCACGTCCTGCCCCACGACGCGACCGAGGCAGACATCGAGGCCGTCGACCCCGACATCCTGTTCATCTCGAACGGCCCCGGCGATCCCGCAAACTACGAGGAGGCGATTGACATCGTCGATGCGTTCGTCGAGGAGACTCCCGTCGCCGGCATCTGTCTCGGCCAGCAGATCGTCGCCGAGGCGCTCGGCGGCACGACCGAGAAGATGACGTTCGGTCACCGCGGCGTCAACCAGCCTGTGATGGATCTCGAGTCCGGCCGCGTCGTCATGACGACGCAGAACCACGGCTACACGGTCGCCGAACCCGGGGACTACCTCGAGGTGACCCAGATCAACGTCAACGACGACACACCCGAAGGCCTCGACGGTGTCGAACACGACATCATCACTCGCCAGTACCACCCAGAAGCCAACCCCGGCCCACAGGACACCCTCGACTTCTTCGACGACGTGCTCGCGATGGCCGACCCACAGAACCAGCGAGCCGTCCCTGCTGACGACTGATCGGTAGCTTTCGAATTTCGCAAGCCGTTTTTCATCGCGTCCCGTTCGACCCCAGCAGAGCGGTGCGATCGTGAGTAGATAGGGCGCCCATAGCAGACCGATCAGTTCGGAGCAAAAAACCGGTGTCTGAGCTCCAGCTCACTCCACTTCTCGATCGTGTTTCGCCGTGGGACACACCGCCTGCGGTCTCAGATGGACTGCTGTCGTCAGTTCCTGCCGATCACGACTCCACGCTGGTGATCGGGACAGCAGACCGTATGGACCGTGTCGAAGTGAACGGCAGATACTTTGTGCCGTTGACACTCCGTCGCTGGCGCTCAGTCGTGTCGGAACGATCGCTGTCCGGTAAACGCCATCGCGATGTCGTGTTCGTCCGCAGCCTCGATCACGTCGTCGTCGTTGACCGAGCCACCGGGCTGGACGACGGCTTCGATGCCCGCTTTCGCGGCCTCCTCGATGCCGTCCGGGAAGGGGAAGAACGCGTCCGAGGCCATCACTGCGCCCTCGGCGTCCTTGCCTTCTGCGTGCTCGTCGGCTTTCATCGCCGCGAGTCGCACCGCGTCGACGCGAGAGACCTGTCCCATCCCGACGCCGACCGTCTCGGTACCTTTGGTGAAGAGAATCCCGTTCGACTTGACGTGTTTGAGCGTCTGCCACGCGAACACCATCGACTCGAGTTCCTCGTCGGTCGGCTCGCGTTCGGTGACGACCTCTAACTCGTCGACCGAAATCGATTGCATATCACGTTCCTGCACGAGTCGGCCGCCGACGAGCGGCTTCTCGGTGAAGCGTTCGGTTCGCTCACCCAACTCGCCGACGTCCAGCACGCGCAGGTTGTCCTTCTCGCAGAGCACCTCGAGCGCGTCGTCGGTGTAGCCCGGTGCGACGACGACTTCCTTGAACGAGTCGATGATCTGTTCGGCAGTGTCGGCATCACACTCGCGGTTCAGTGCGACGATGCCGCCGAAGGCGCTCATCGGGTCCGTCGAGAGGGCCTTCTCGTAGGCCTCGGCCACCGAGTCGGCGGTCGCACAGCCGGCTGGGTTGGTGTGTTTGATCACCGCGGCAGCGGGCTCGTCGAACTCTTTGATCAGGTTGAGCGCGCCGTCGGCGTCGTTGTAGTTGTTGTACGACAGCGCCTTCGCGCCCTCGTTGAGCTGGTCGGCGTGGACGACGCTGGCTTCGTCACAGGTGTAGTCGGCGTAGACGGCGGCGTCCTGGTGTGGGTTCTCCCCGTAGCGGAGGGTGTCGACGCGGTCATCGGAGACGAGTCGTCGTGCGGCCAGGCCGTCGTGGTCATCGCTCTCCGTACTCGCCACGTCAGCGTCGACGGTGACCTCACCGGCCTCGAGATCCACGTCGACGGCGTCCTCGGCGAACCAGTTGACTGCACGTGGGTACGCGCGGAACTCACCCTCGTAGAGGACGCGCTCTTTCAGGCTGTCGGCGTCGTCGCCTTGGTAGACCGGGATCGGCTCCTGTGTGACGATCGGGCCGCCGTCGACCTCGCTGTCGACGACGTTGCCGTCGTCGTCGGTCGCGTCGGTGACGACGTGGACCGTACAGCCAGTGACTGAGACGTCGGCCTCGAGTGCGTCGCCCCAGGCGTCCATGCCGGGGAACGACGGCAGCAGCGATGGGTGGACGTTCAGCGTCGTCGGCGTTTCGTCGAGGAAGGTGTTCGAGAGGATGCGCATGTAGCCATCGAGACAGACGAGGTCGAACTCGTACTCGGCCAGTGCCTCGAGCACGGCTTCCTCGTGCTCGCTGCGGCTCATGTCATCCTCGAGTGGGACGACCTCGGTCGGAATCCCGCGATCGGCAGCGGTCTCGAGTACCGGTGCGTCCTCGCTGTTGGTGAGGATAACGGCGAGTTCGGCTCCACCCGGCTGTCGGTCGGCGATGTTCAACAGGTTGCGCCCTCGGTTGCCGGCCATCCCGGCGATTCGCGTCATGGTCGGACACCCGCCTGCAAGCGACAAAGTGGTTGCGGTCTCGATCACCAATCTATTCATGTTTGTGCATTACAACGACACCATTTCCACACTGTCGTCTCGAGATATGCACACTCGTGGTGCTGTCCGGCTCGTCGTTTCGATACCCTTTTGCACCGTGCTGGAAAGACTCGGACAATGACCGAGACTGACGCCCTGTACGCCGTCTCACCCCTAGACGGTCGCTACGGCAGTCGGACTGCACCACTGTCACCGTACGCGAGCGAGGCCGCGCTCATGCGAGCCCGGGTTCGCGTCGAAGTCGAATACCTGATCGCACTCGCCGACCTCGAGGCGACGCCGCTGGAACTCGGCCTCGAGGAGCGCGAACACCTCCGCGGGCTGTACAAACACTTCGCCGAGGAGGACGCCCAACTGATCAAGAAACTCGAGACTGAGGGCCACGCCGGCTTCGACGCGACGAACCACGACGTCAAAGCCGTCGAGTACTTCGTTCGCCACCGCCTGCCCGAGGACAGCGACGCCTCGGCGTGGATCCACTTCGGACTCACGAGCGAGGACGTCAACAACCTCGCCCACCGACTGCTCGTCCGGGACGCCGTCGACGAGGTCCTCCTACCAGCGCTGTACGACGTCCGCGAGACGCTCGCCGAGATGGCCCGCGAGCACCGCGATCTCCCGATGCTCGCCCGCACTCACGGCCAGCCCGCGACGCCGACGACGTTCGGCAAAGAGATGGCCGTCTACGCGGCCCGCCTTGGCCGTGCGACGGGCCGGATTCGACGCACGACCGACGAACTCAGCGGCAAACTCGGCGGGGCCTCCGGAACGTACGCGGCCCACGTCGCCGCCTACCCCGACGTCGACTGGTCGGCGTTCGCTGCGGAGTTCGTCACGGGACTCGGCCTCGAGTTCGAATCCCTCACGACGCAGGTCAACCCGTGTGACGACCTCGCCGCCGTCTTCGACGCCTTCCGTGGCGCAAACGACGTCCTCCTCGACCTCGATCTGGACGTGTGGCTCTACGTCTCCGATCGCTATCTCGGCCAGGAGGCCGTCGAGGGCGAAACGGGGTCGTCGACGATGCCACACAAGGTCAACCCGATCGACTTCGAGAACAGCGAGGGGAACCTCTCGAAGGCCAACTCCGATCTGACCTTCCTCGCGGACTACGTCACCACCTCGCGACTCCAGCGTGACCTCTCCGATTCGACGGTCAAGCGAAACATCGGTGCCGCGTTCGCTCACTGTCTCATCGGCTACGGCAAAACGTCGGCAGGGCTTTCGAAAGTCGTCCCGACCAAGCAGGTCATGCGCGAAGACCTCGAGTCGACCCCCGAGATCATCGGCGAGGCCGTCCAGACGATCCTCCGACGCGAGGGCCAAGAGGATGCCTACGAGCGCGTCAAAGCCGTCACGCGCGGCAAAGACGTCTCGATCGAGGACTTCCGTGACATGTTCGACGACCTCGAGGTCGACGAGGCCGTCCGCGAGGAACTCCACGCCCTGACGCCGGCAGGCTACACCGGCGTCGCGAGCGACCTCGTCGACGCCCTCGAGTAAAACCGAAGTAGCGACATCCGTGCGTCGCTAGTCGCGGTCCGGCGCAGCGTCTTCTGGAACCTGTCCCTCGACGAGCGACTGGTCAGCGTACTCTTCGCGGATGTCCTTTTTCGAGAACTTGCCCGTCGCCGTCTTCGGCACTTCTTTGATGAACTCGATCTCGTCCGGCAGCCACCATTTGGGGTACTCGTCGGCGAGCAGCTCGGAGACCTCCTCGACGAGCGCCTCTCGGTCAGCGTCCGCCGTCGGGACGACGAACGCAACCGGTCGCTCCTGCCAGCGCTCGTGTGGCACGCCGACGACGGCCGCCTCGGAGACGTCGTCGTGGGCCATGATCGCGTTCTCGAGTTCGACCGAGGAGATCCACTCGCCGCCGGATTTGATCACGTCCTTCTCTCGGTCGACGATCTTGATGTAGCCGTGTTCGTCGACGGTGACCACGTCACCGGTCTTGAGCCAGCCGTCCTCGAAATCCGTTTCGTTGGCTTCAGGCCGTTTGAAGTACTCTTTGGTCACCCACGGGCCGCGGATCCATAGCTCGCCGAACTCCTCCCCGTCCCAGGCAATCTCCTCGCCGTTTTCGTCGATGACCTTGAACTCGAGGCCGGGCACCATCAGCCCCTGCTTGCTGCGTTTTTCTACCTGTGTATCGTAGTCTGCGTCCTGCAGGTCGGCTTTGAGATGCGAGACTGATCCGATCGGTGACATCTCGGTCATCCCCCATGCGTGGAGCACCTCGACGCCCTGATCGTCGAACCACTCGATCATCGACTTCGGGGCCGCCGAACCGCCGACGATCACGGTCTCGAGTGTCGAGAGATCGACCTGGTTCTCCGAGCAGTGCTCCATCAGACCCAGCCAGACGGTCGGGACGCCGGCACTGATCGTCACGCCCTCGTTTTCGATGAGTCCAGCGAGATCTTCGGGGTCCGGCGAGGGGCCGGGGAAGACCTGTTTGGCGCCGCCTGCCGTCGCCGTAAACGGCATTCCCCAGGCGTTGACGTGGAACATCGGCACAACGGGCATGACGACGTCGTCGTCGGCCATTGGAATCCCCTGTGGCGCCTGGGTCGCCATCGTGTGGCTCCAGAGCATCTGCTGGGTGTACTCGACACCTTTCGGGTTGCCCGTCGTCCCCGAGGTATAACACATCCCTGCCGGCTGCTCTTCGGAGATGTCCGGCCAGTCGTAGTCGGTCGAGTAACCATCGATGAACGACTCATAGGGGGTTGCCTCGAGGGCGTCGGATTCCTCGCTACCCATGACGACGAAGTCGACGCCGTCAAACTCGTCGTCGGCGTCGGCGACCGCGCTAGCGAGTTTCGGTGCGAGCGACTGATCGACGAAGATCAGCTGGTCGTCGGCGTTGTCGACGATGTACTGAATGTGTGCGTCGGGGAGCAACGGATTGATCGTATGGAGCTGTGCTCCCATCGATGGGACGGCGAAGTATGTCTCGAAGTGCCGTGAGTGGTTCCAGCAGAACGTTCCCACCCGGTCGCCCTCCTCGATGCCATACTCGTCAAGTGCGTTCGCGAGCTGGGCTGTCCGGTCGTCGTACTCACTGTAGGTGTACCGTTGCATGCCGTCGTGATTCCGGGAGACGATCTCCGTGTCGGAATACAGGTTGGCTGCGCGCCACAAGAACGGTCGAAGCGTTTGGTCTGTTGCAGAAGGCATCTTCATCTTCTTTAGAGACACAAACGATCCATTATTCTTTTTGTAATGTTTTTGTTACCTTGTCTCACGATAACAGTCTAGTCAAGCAGTTCGAGGGCCGTGCCAGCTGCAGTGGCGGCCTAGTCACGGCATCTCGGCTTCAGTCGAAAAACAGCCACGAAAACTCACTAATCGTTTAAAACGAGCCCCCCAACAAGTACTGGTCGCTCCACAGGCGTCGGTGTCACAGTCAGTATTTATTTTTATTGCGAACCGATACCCAGACGTATGCCAGCGAACCGATGGTCGTCCGTGCCCGTTCCACCAAGCGTTCGTGCCATCGGCCTCTGTCTCGGTCTCGGGGTCGTCGGCTGGCTAACTGGCTTTGCTGCAACCCTCGGCGTCGAGGGCCACCTGCTCCTCTTTGGATACACGACACAGACTGTCACCCAGCTTGCGTCGTCAGTCGCGTTCAACGTCGTCGGGGCTGGCGGACTCGCGTTGACGTACCTGCTCGTTCGGCGTCACGGATTCGACCGGGCGTTCGTCCTCGAGTTCCTCCGGCTTCGCAAACCCGATCGCTGGGATCTGGTGTGGATCATCGTCGGGCTGTTCGGTGCGTTTATCGTCGCGGTCAGCTATCAGTTCGCCGTCGATCTGTTCGATCCGTTCGGTGTGGGTGGCGAGGGAACGACCCACTCCGGAATCGAGCAGGGACGTGAGTACCCGCTCCTGTTGTTGCTCGGCATCCCGATCGCGATCTTGCTCACCGGACCCGGCGAGGAGTTGCTCTACCGCGGCGTTATTCAGTCACGGCTCACCGAGACGTTCCCGACTGCACTGGCAGTCGTTCTCGCTGCCGTCGTGTTCGCTGCCGTCCATTTTCCGGTCTACATGGGCGATGACATCAGTGCTGTGCTCGTCAGTCTCGGCACCGTCACGACACTTGGCCTCTACCTTGGCGTTCTCTACGAACTCTCCGACAATCTCGTCGTTCCAGCGCTGGTTCACGGAGGTTTCAATGCAGTCGTCTACCTGCAAAACTTCCTCCTGTACACGTGAGCGCGTCGAGACGGCTGGTATCACTCACTCGAGTCACGTTCCGGGTCGCTGTCCCCCTCCCACTTCACGGCTGACCCGTCGTCAGTCGCTGAACTCACTGTCGGAGCGGACACCGGTTCGTCGTCAGTGGCAGTCAGTGATTCGTCTCTACCATCGGGACCGAGACGCCGTCTCACGACGGCTCCTGTACCGATGGTTGCCACCCCCAATAGTACGACTGCACCGAGGACCGGAACGAGCTGGCTCGAGCCGATTACAAGCGTTCCAACGACGAGAGACGACCACGGTGACGGCGACTCGTAGCCAACCCGACCGACCAGCCAGTCACCGACCGCAAGAACACCAAAGCATCCTCCAACGACCAGCAACACGCCCCAGAGTGCAACCGTTGGAAGCGTAACGACAGCGCCGACGGCGAAGACCAGCGGGTGCTCGAGAACCATCGCGACGAACAGGGGTATCGAGGCGACCGCAAGCAGTCCGAAAAAGACGATGAAGCCAGCCGGGAACACGCGATCTGGGCGGCTGGTAAGCTCGGCTCTGATCGCCTGCGTCCGGGACGGAATCCCTCCGATCAGGACCGCGCCAAGCACGAGCGTAAGCAGCATCCAGCCGGCAGTCACACCGAGCGCTCGAGAGAGATCGGGGACGACAACTGCGAGCATGCCGTCACTCGAGTATGTCGCGACGTGGCTCTGTGTAGCGCATGTCACGGCAGTGTCGACGACAGCAGGAAACACGGAGTTAGCGTGTATGTTCGCCAGTGTGAACAAAAAGCGTGCGGTCGAAGCAGTCGACGACTGCTCGTGAGGTGTCGACCGATTGTGACGGCGCGGACCTCCCCAGAACGGCCATCAGCAGCCGAGTTCATGACTACATCGCCGCGACTCGTTTTCCGATCCAGCCGGCACGAACTGATCGGCGTGATCACACCGTCAGTACGTCGTGAAACGTCGGCTCAGTCTGCGCTATGGAGCGGCATCACTCCGCAGTTCGGGCAGCCGTTGTGTTTTGTGGTCTGATAGTGCAACTCTTCCTCACAGTTTCTGCACTTGTAGTGGGATTCTGCCATTAAATAGGGCGAGGGAGGAATCGCACATATGTCTTTCGTGAGTGGTGTTGACGAAAGTGGTGGTTTCACCACTGTCAGCAGCTGTACGGTCTGTTTTACTATTGTTACCGATTCTCGTTAGGGTTCGTGAACGATCGGTGACGTCCTCCAGAGAACGCACCGAATTCCGTTCTGACCGAGGGGGGTGAAACTGCTATCGACGGTCGTCCACTACTCTGTCCGAAGCACTGGTAGAATCAACACCGCTTTGTTCGATTACGCCAAATCACAGGTATGAGCGATGCGATGATCGACGCCCTCTATCCGGAAATCGCCACGATCGCGCTGTTCGTGCTGGCGATTCTCGGTATGATCGCACTGTTGTATATTTCGACTCGATGGTGAGCTGGGCAGGATCCACCGCGTTCATCGCAGGCCGGCAGTACGGCTCTGTCGAGCCACTCGAGCGACAACCAACTGTCCTGTCCGACTGTCGTAGACTCCCCCTCAAATGGCTGATTCGTCGGGTTTGATCGAGACGACGACCCGTGCTCTGGATCGGGTTCGGACACCGGTCTTTCCAGGATAGGGCGCTCCATGGGCGAACACGACTGCTAGTGGATATACGGCGACTAACGTCTCTTACCGCCGGTGCATCGACCGGTACAGATAACTCCCTCGATAGGTGTCTCTCGGTACATGGAGTATCTCCTGTGGGTCGCCGTTGCGCTCGTCGCCTACGGCTTCATCCCGCCGCTGACGAGCGTTGTTACGAGGGCCGTTCCGCCGGCAGTCGCCCTGTTTCTCTCCACGGCAGTCTTTCTGCTGCTCACGCTCGGGGTGCTTCTCGTGACTGGAACCGCCGAACCGGCGTATGCGACGACGCCGGCAGCGGGATACGTCTACGTCGCCGGCCTCTTTCTCGCCGCCGGCATCCTCGCCTACTACTCCGCCCTCGAGGCCGGGCCAGTCAGCGTCGTCGTGCCGATCTATGGGCTGTTCATCGTCGGCAGCTCCGTCGTCGGCATCGTCTTTCTCGGTGAGGAGTTGACCGGCACCCGCGCTGCCGGCATCGCGGTCGCCGTCCTCGCGATCTATCTGGCGGCGAGTGGTGATCGCTGATGCGACGCTATCTCGCGCTCTCGGTGGTTGCCTGTTTCACGTACAGTCTCGTCGCACCGCTGCTCTCGATCGCGATGACCGACATTCCGAGTACGACCGCCGTCTTCCTCTCGAACTCGGTGATGCTCGTCGCCGTCGGTGCGGTGGTCGTCATTCGGCGGCTGCCGCTTCGGAACTACCTTCGCCACCGATACAGTCCGCACATCCTCGTGATGGGTGTTCTGCTGGCTGTTGGGCTCTTGAGTTACTATCGCGCGCTCTCACTCGGCCCCGTCAGCGTCGTCGTCCCGATTTTCGGGTTGTTCATCGTGATCAGTTCGTTCGTCGGCATCCTCGCGTTCGAAGAGGCGGTGACACCCCGAAAGATCGCCGCCATCGCAGCAAGCGTGCTCGCGATCGTGTTGATGGCGATCTGAGGAACAGTCTCGGCGTCGAAAACAGCCCTGTTACTCGAGCAACGCTGCGAGCGTCGCCTCGAGTGCCCCAGCGGCCTCGCGAACTGCCTCGACGCGCACATACTCCCGCGGCGCGTGGGCGACGGCGCCGACCTCGTCGGCGAGCACACCGGGGCCGAAGACGACCGTCGGTGCGTCCGTCGCGAAGTAGGAGGCTTCGGTCGCCGCGGTGAACGGCCGCACGTCGCCGCCGGCAGCGTCGGCGAGCAGGTCGACGACCCGCGCGTCGGGGTCGGTATCCCAGGCCTCGAGAAACGGCGTTGGCCGGTCGGTGAACCGGAACTCGACGCCGATGTCGTCGGGCACGGCCGCCTGCAACTGGTCGGTCAACGCGGTGTGGAACGCATCAGCCGTTTCCGGGGGCACGCTTCGGCGATCGACCGTCAGCGCGCAGTCGGCCGGCACTTGATTGGTCGCTTCGCCACCCGTGACGACCGTCGGCGTCAGCGTCGCCGCACCGAGTTGGGGATGCGTCGGTGGCGCGTCCTCGCGGTCGCCGAACGTTCGGATCGCCTCGAGGACGGCCTCGAGGGCGGCGACGGCGTTGACACCGGTATGGGGTTCAGCCGCGTGGGCGTTGGCCCCAGTCAGGTGAATCGTGCCCTGAAAACGGCCTTTCGCGGCCGTACAGACGTCGAGGTTCGTGGGTTCGCCAACGATCACTGCGTCGGCGTCTCGAGTCGGCGAACCGGAGCCGGAAACCAGTTCGTACGCGCCCGTCGAGAGCACTTCCTCGTCAGGCGTGATCGCGAGCGTGACGCGGCCGTCGGCGGGTTCGACGGCGAAAAAGGCTGCCAACAGCGCGGCAAGTGGCCCTTTTGCATCACAGGAGCCCCGCCCACGGATCACGTCGCTTCCGCCGGCCGCTGTCCCCTCTCGGTCGCGTTCGAAGGGGACGTGTGGCGAGACGGTGTCGATATGGGTGTTCAACACGACGTGGGTGTCGGCGTCGGCCGGGCCACGAGTCGCCAGCACGTTCCCGCCGTCGTCGACGCGGGGCTCGATGCCGTGGACCTCGAGCGTCTCACAGAGGAACTCTCGCATCGGGCTGACGTCCTCGTGGGAGGCCGTCTGGACGGCTGTCTCGAGGAAGTCGACGGGATCGAACTGTCGACTGCTGTCGGTGTCCGCCGCGTCGGATCGGTTTCCAGTCACTGTTCGGCCGTTCCGATCGCGTCGACAACTTCGCCATCGAACTCGTGTTCGACGGGGCCGGCGAGCGTCGCCCGCCCGCGGTCGTTGAAGCTTACGTTGAGTTCGCCACCCGGTGGCGAGACGGCGACCGGGTCGGCGTCAGTGAGCCCGAGTCGACGCGCGACGACGGCGATGGCGACCGCGCCGGTGCCACAGGAGTCGGTTTCGCCTTCGACACCGCGCTCGTACGTTCGCTGGCGGAAGCTGCCGTCGCCGTCGGGGCTGGCGATCGTGACGTTCGTTCCTTTCGGGAAGACGTCAGCGTGGCGAACCGGCGGAGCGATCTCCTCGAGGTCGACGTCGCCGACGTCGTCGACGAACGCGACGGCGTGTGGGACGCCGGTGTTGACGACGGAGACCTCGAGGCCTTCGATCGACTCCTCGAAGACAGGTTCGTCGGCGTCGACGGGGATGTCTTCGGGAGCAAACGTCGGCGACCCCATCTCGACGGTGATGCCGTCGGCAGTTCGATCCGCGCGGAGGGTGCCTGCCTGTGTGTCGATCATGACGCTGTCGGTGTCGGTACGTTGCATGGCCCACTCGGCGGCACAGCGAGCGCCGTTGCCACACATGGGTGCTGTCGAGCCGTCGGGCTGGACCAGCGTCATCACGACGCGTGGTGGGTTGAAATCTTCCTCTAAGGCGAGATAGAGGATCCCGTCGGCACCGACGCCGGTGTCGCGGTCACACTCGCGTTTGGCGAGTGCGGCCCGGTCGGGGACGTATTCGGCCGCATGGATGATCAGAAAGTCGTTGCCGGTGCCGTGGTACTTTTGGAATGGAACGGTCATCGTTCGGTAGGCTGTATTGCTGTCGGAGTCGGAGCCGATTCAGGGTCGGCTGTCTGCTTTGCATGTTCTCGCTCGCCGTGGTGGGTGAGAGTGCGTCGTCTTCCACCGTCGAGACGATCGAGATGAATCAACTCTCGCGTTCGACTCTCGTAACGTCGTCGATCGTTTCGCGTCGGCGAGCGAGTCGCGCGACGCCGTCGTCGATGACGACGGAGGCGGGTCGAGGACGGGAGTTGTACTGGTTGGCCATCTCGTAGCCGTACGCGCCAGTGTTTCCGATCGCGAGGAGGTCCCCGCGCTCGCTTGCCGGGAGTTTGCGGTCCGCACAGAAAACGTCCCCGCTCTCACAGATCGGGCCGGCGATGGTCTGTGCCGTCTCCTCGCGACTACGTTCGGTGTCACTCGAGTCGGCAGTGAGATTTCGAATCGGATGGTACGCGTCGTACATCGCGGGCCGCAAGAGCGTCGTCATGCCGGCGTCGACGCCGACGAGCGTCGTCTCGCGTGCGTCCTTGACCGTATTAACCTCGGTCAACAGGACGCCGGCGTCGGCGACGAAGTAGCGACCGGGTTCGATCGTCAGTTGCGCGTCCACGTCGCCGACTGCCTCGCGGGTCGCGTCGGCGACCGCCTCGAGATCCAGCGGCGCGTCGTCCTCGCGGTAGGGAACGCCGAAGCCGCCACCGATGTCGAGAAACTCGAGGTCGCCGACCGCCTCCGTGACTGACCGGGCTAGCTCACCCATCCGCGAGACGAACTCCCGGTGGGCGTCGAGCTGGTCGCTCGAGACACCAGAGCCGACGTGGGCGTGGATACCGACGACATCGAAGCCGCGGTCGGCAGCATCCGCGAGCACGTCGACGGCGCGTTCGGCTGGGACACCGAACTTCGCGTTCGCACCGGTCTGGACCTTCTCGTGGTGGCCGGCTCCGATCCCGGGGTTGACTCGGAGACAGAGTCGGCCGTCGTAGCCGCGCTCTTCGAGGCGGTCGATCGTGTCCTCGGCTCCAGCAGTGATCGTCAGCTCGGGGTGCTCTTCCCAGGCCTCGACAGCGATGTCGAGATCGCGGGCCGGCGGGTTGACGGCCGTATAATGGACGTCAGCCCCGCTGTCGGTGACGGCGACTGCACGCCTGAGTTCGCCCGCAGACGCACACTCGAGGCCGACCCCCTCCCCGTGAAGCGTCTCGAGGACGTCGCTGAGGGCGTTTGCCTTCACGGCGTAGAGAATCTCGGCGTCGGGAAACGCTGATTCGAGTCGGCGTGCATTTTCTCTGACTCGATCGAGATCGAGGACGTACAACGGCGTCCCGTACGCTCCCGCAAGGGACTCGAGTCTCGTCGGCTCCCACGCTGTCAGCCGGCGAACCGCCGGCGATCCCTCGAGTGTCGTCATTACCGCGTGTACGCAACCGCTCGACCTCAAGGCTTTGGATTCGCGAGCGGTGAGCGCGGTCCCCCTCTCTCGCTTACTCGGCCGGCTGTGGTTCCGAGACCTGCACCTCGTCTTCGATAACCGTCCCGTCGGGTAACTCGAGTTCGGGCTCTCGGCCGACGGTGAACAGCCGTTCGGTGAGCGTGAGTTCCTCGGCTTTCGGGCTCGGTTTCTCAACGGCCTCGTAGTCGATGGCTATGCCGCCAGCCTCGGGTTCGGCGGCGATACGGACCGTACACAGCTGGTAGGACGGGTAGAACACTGGCGGGAGGATGCCGGTGATCCCGTCGCGTCGATGGAGACGTTTGAGCCACGTCCCGGTGTTGACTGCCACGCCGCCCTCGAGTTCCTGCAGCCGCGGACGGTGGGTGTGGCCGTAACAGAAGATGGCCGTCTCCGGGTCGTCCTCGAAGACTTCGCGGGCCGCCTCGGCGTAAGGCGTCTCGGCATCGACAGTGAGTTCGGTCTCGAAGATCCCGAACCGGCTGACGGTCTTCCTGACGTCTCGTCGGATGAAATACAGCGGAATCCCGACGAGCATCACTAACCCGGTGATCGTGACGTTGATAGCGAGCAGGAACCAGACTGCCGTGCCAGCCGTGCCGAACTGGCTGAGGAAGCCGGTCGTTCGCTCGACCGGCATCGACCAGATGCCTGCAAGGTCAAGGCTCGTCAGAATGACGAGGAGAATGCTGATGTTGAACAGTAACAGAAACGGGACCAGCGCGTACCGAAGCAGCGGGTTCATTTCGCGGTAAAAGTACTTCGAGAGGAGCCACACCGGCATCCGTTCAGTGGGTGTTACCGCCTGGACGTCTTTCAGCCAGTTGTACCGGCCTCGATCCGAAAGCTGTCCTGCTCGGCTGGTGACGAGCGTATTGTAGAAGTAGCCAAGCGGCGTGGCGTACGGATTCCCCCAGTCTTCGATCCGATTGTTGGGATCCTGTTGATGGCCGTGTTCGAAGTGAATCGTCCGGCTGCCGACCGGCCGCGTGATCGACTGCTCCTGGACGAGGTCGACGTTGTACTCGGCAAAGCGCTCGACGTACTCGTCGTAGGCGGCCAACTCGTGGTCGTGATTGCCCGGCACCATCGTGATCGGGATGTTTTCCCCGGTCGCCCGGAACTGCTCGAACAGCTCCGGATACGTCTCCTCGAGCGCGTCGAACTTCTCGATTCCCGAAATCGTGGTAAACTCCCAGAGGCCGAAGGCGTCGCCGTTGATCACCAACTCGGCCGGCTCGTCGGTCTGCTCGAGTCGCTCGAGAAACGCCAGCAACTCATCGAGAAACTCGACGTTCTCGAGTTGCTCGTCACCACCGATGTGGAGATCGCTGATGACGTAGTAGACCCGGTCCTCATCGGTCGTTCCCATTGGGCCAGCCTTTCACTCAGGTGTAAAAACGGTTTCGTGTCGTCCCGCGCTGTCGCACAGTCGGTGCTGGACCGACGGCTGTGAGCGGTTGGGGTTACTCTCGGAGCGTGTCTTCGCGCTCGGTCGCCTCGAGGGTCTCCGTCTGAAGGTCGGTCGCAACGACAGCGGGCTTGTACGCCCCGCCCTCGAAGAGGTCGTGGTCGCTGATCGAGGACTCGACAAAGCGAGTAAAGGCGCGTCGGTCGGCGGGCAGTTCGCCGTAGAGCACTTCCTCCTCGACGAGGTCGTACACCGGAATGCGCGGTGTCAGCAGCGTGTTCTCGCCGACGACGCTGTTCTCGCCGACGACAAAGCCACTCGTGACGCGACAGCCAGCGCCCAGCGAGACGTTGTCCTCGATGATGACCGGTGCGTTCTCGACTGGCTCGAGCACGCCACCGATCAGGGTGTTCGCGCCGAGTTTGACGTTCGCACCGATCTGGGCACACGAGCCCACCGTATCACAGGAGTCGACGAGGGTGCCGTCGCCGACGTGGGCACCGATGTTGACGAACGCCGGACTCATCAGGATACAGTCCGAGCCGATGTGGGCACCGCGGCGGACGACGGTGCCGTCGGGCGTGTTGCGGCTCCCCCGGTCGCCGTAGTCGCTCGAGTCCGCAAGCGGGAGGACGTCGTTGTACGTGACGCCGCCGTACTCGCGGGGCTCGGTCGCGCGCAGGCCGAAGTTGAGCAGGATGCCCTGTTTGACCCACTCGTTTGCCTCCCACGCGTCGCCGTGTTTCTCGGCGGCGCGGATCTCGCCGGCCTCGAGGGAATCGAGGAAGGCGTCAAGGGTGGCATACGCGTCCTCGCCGGCGGAGTCGGCGCTGACGTCGTCGTTCTGGTACTGTCCCCACAGCTCCGTGATTTCGCTCTCGAGTGCGCTCATTCGGCAATCACGTCCGCAAAGTCGTACCAGCCTGCCTTTTGTCCAGCGATCCACGCCGCCGCGTCGACGGCACCCGCCGCGAAGACTCCTCGATCCTCGGCGCGGTGAGTGAGGCGTAGTTCCTCGTGGTTGCCCGCGAGGAGCACTTCGTGTTCGCCCGTGATGTTACCACCACGGAGCGCGTGGACACCGATCTCGCCGGCCTCGCGTGGCTGTTCACCTTCCCGGCCGTGCGTGCGCTCAGTGAACTCACCGTTGGCTTCGATCTCGGTGAGCAGGCGGTTTGCCGTGCCACTGGGCGCGTCGCGCTTTGCGTTGTGGTGAGTCTCGACCAGTTCGACGTCGTACCCCGGCAGGTTCTGGACGGCCTCGCCGACGACGTTCAGCAGGGCCTGGACCCCGCGGGCGAAGTTCGGCGCATGAAGAACGGCGATCTCCTCGCTTGCCTCCTCGAGGGCCTCGAGGTGGGCGTCGTCGAAGCCGGTCGTACCAGTGACGAACGCGACGTCGGCCCCAGCGCAGGCCGCCGCGTACTCGACAGCCGATTCGGGACCAGTAAAATCGATGACGGCCGTCGGTTCGCGCTCGACGAGCAGCGAGTCGATCTCGTCCGCGGACTCGATCTCGACGCCGTCGACCGTCTCACCGTCGGGGCTTCGGGAAACAGCGAAGACGACCTCACAGTCGGCGTGGTCGTCGACTGCAGCGATCACTTCTCGCCCCATCCGGCCCGTCGCGCCGGTGACGCCGACGCGGACCGTCATCGATCACCCTCTCCGCTGCCGTCGGCGACGGCGGCCGGTTCGGCCTCGAGATCAGCGAGAACGGCCTCGAGGCCGGCACGGTGCTCCTCGGAAAGTCGGGTCAGCGGCGAGCGCATCCGTGCTGGGCCGTAGCCCCGGATCGCCATCGCTTCCTTGACCGGAATCGGGTTGGTCTCGATGAACAGCGCCCGGAACAGTGGGCCGAGTTCGTGATGGATCGCTCGAGCGCGGTCGTAATCGCCGTCGAGGGCCGCACCAACCATCGCACACGTGCGCTCGGGTTCGATGTTCGCAGAGACACTGATGGTCCCCGTGCCGCCGACGGAGATGGTTGGCAGGGTGAGTGCGTCGTCGCCCGAGAGAACGGCGAACTCCTCGTCAACTGTTCGCTCTGCGATCTCGCCGATCTGGCCGAGATCGCCGCTTGCGGCCTTGTAACCCGCGATATTCTCGTGACTTGCGAGTTCGACGGCGGTGTCTGGTTCGATGTTCTGGCCCGTCCGCGAGGGGACGTTGTAGACGATCTGTGGGAGGTCGATCGCGTCGGCGATCGTTCGATAATGCTCGACGAAGCCGCGCTGTTCGGGCTTGTTGTAGTACGGCGAGATCAGCAGGAGGCCGTCAGCGCCAGCCTCGGCGGATCGCTCGGAGAGTTCGAGCGCTTCGCGGGTGTTGTTCGAGCCCGAACCCGCAATAACAGGGACGTCGTCGACGGCCTCGATGACCGCTTCGACGACGTCGACGTGTTCGTCGTGGGTCAGCGTCGCGGATTCGCCGGTCGAGCCAACAGGGACGAGGCCGTCGACGCCGGCTGCCTCGAGTCGCTGGGCGTCGGCCTGCAGGGTTTCGAAGTCGATACTTTCGTCGTCGTTGAACGGCGTACACATCGCGGGGAAGACGCCGGTGAAGTCGATAGTGGATGTCATAGGTTGTCTACTGCTGTGTGGGTCGGTCGTTGGATACTTTATTATGATGATTCACGCGTGGGGTGCCCGACTCGACGTCGCTCGAGTCAGACTGGCTTCGGCTCGCACCCGGGACGGGGTCGCTACCCCCGCCTCGAGCACACTTCACACGCGTTTACGTTTCGAAAAGTGAGAAACGGCGTCGCTCACGACGAGCGTGTCGGTTCGATGAGCGACGTGACGCATACGTTGGCGGTTGTGCTGGACGAACTTATTCGTTGTGTCTTCGCCTGTATACTGTGGCGAGATCATGACACCTGCTATCGATTTCTGGACCGATTCCCGCTTCATTTATACTTCTCGATTGCTTACTGCTGGGTATGCGAAACACACAGTTGAAACTCCGGATGGCAATCGTCGGGACCATCCTCTTTGCCCTCTACTTCGGGGCTGCCCTGTTCTTTTCGACGGCATGGGGTGTCCCGCTGCTTCCCGTCCTCCTCGTCAGTATCGTCGTCCTGCCCGCCGCCCAGTATAAGTTCGGCAAGTGGATGGCGCTCCGTGGCACCGAGGAGATGCCCAACGAGGGTCGCTATCGCGAGGTCCACCAGATGACCGAATCGCTCTCGCGAGATATGGGACTGGACAAGCCCAAACTCGTCGTGCAGGATATGGGCGTTCCGAACGCGTTCGCGACCGGGCGCAAAGGCGCTGGCGTCGTCTGTGTCTCGACCGAGCTCATGCAGTTGCTCGACCGCGACGAACTCGAGGGCGTCATCGCTCACGAGCTGGCGCACCTGAACAACCGCGACACCATCACGATGATTCTCGGTCAGTCAGTTGGGATGGTCGTGAGCTACGCAGTGTTTTTCCTCGTCCGCGACGACAACAACTTCTTCGTCGCCTACGCCGCCTCGATCGCTGCCCAGATGCTGACGCTGATCTTCGTGATGGCCATCTCGCGCTACCGCGAGTACGTCGCCGACGCCGACGCTCGCCAGCACATCGGCAGCGGTGATCCCCTCGCCCGCGCACTCGAGAAGATCTCTCGCGGTTCTGAAGGGCGCGAGTCGACAGTCGACGACAACGTCAACGCGCTTTGTATCTTCAATTCGGATAAAAGCCTGCTGGCACAGCTGTTTGCGACCCACCCGCCGACCGAAAAGCGCATCGAGCGCCTCCGCCGCTAACAGCCGACCCGTCTCGTTTGTCGGCTGGCCCAACGCAGTGACCGCAGTTCGGTCGCATCGACCGACGTAATTTTTTACACCCACCGATAACAGTATATGACGTGACGGAAATTCATCCCGGTCAGCGCGTCGCCGTTCTCGTCGACGCCCAGAACCTCTACCATACGGCACAGAGCATCTACAGCCGCAATATCGACTACTCTGCGCTTCTCGACAAAGCCGTTCAGGATCGCCAACTCACTCGCGCCATCGCATACGTGATCCGCGCGGAAGCGCCCGACGAGGAGAGTTTCTTCGAGGCACTCGTCGATATCGGCTTCGAGCCCAAAATCAAGGACATCAAAACGTTCGCCGACGGCACCAAAAAGGCGGATTGGGACGTCGGGATGAGCCTTGACGCAGTGACACTCGCGAACCACGTCGACACGATCGTCCTCTGTACTGGCGATGGCGACTTCTCGCGGCTCTGTTCACACCTGCGCCACGAGGGCGTCCGCGTCGAAGTGATGGCGTTCGAATCGTCGACCGCCGACGAACTCATCGAAGCGACCGACTCGTTTCTTGACCTCGGCGACCGCCACGAAACGTTCCTCCTTTAGCTGCTCTGTCTCGAGTCCGGCCGACGTCGTCGACGGCCTGCAGTCTCCATGTCCCGATGGCCTCGCACGCGTCGTGAACACACCAGCACTGACTGACAAGCGTTCGTCTCAGTGAGCGACGAGCAGTCGGCAGACGACCGACGGCGGTCAGGACTGATTCGAGTACCGACGCTGTGAGATGCCGATCAACAGCGCGTAGCCCGTAATAAAAAGCGTCACACCGGTCAGGAGATACACGGCCGTCCCCGAAACGAACGAGGCCGGGCCGGCCAGCGTCAGGGTGCCGAAAATGAGCAGGGTAACCCCGAGGCCGATTTGCGTGACGTCCATGAGATACCAACACTACTCGGTCGAGGATTATAATATTCGCTATCTCGTTCCGATCAAAAGCGAGGTCGAAGGGCTTTCGACGGCCCACGTCAAACCCCGTCCAATGAGCGAGCCAGCCGACGGGAACGGACAGGCGGGACTCCCGAATCTTCGAACGATCGCGGACTACCAGTTCGGGTCGGGCGCGGGCAACGCACTGTTCCCACCCACCGAATCACTGACGATCAAACGCACCACGTCGGGACGTCCCCAGCAGGTTCACGCCGAAACCGGACGTCTCGTGTCCTTTGGTATCGACGGCCGATTCACCCTTGGACTCGAGGGCGGCCGCCGACTCCACGACGCCCTCGAGCATCCAGCCTACCGCGTCGTCGTCGACGACGAGAGCGAGCCGTTCGTCCGCGACGAGAAGAACGTGTTCGCGAAATTCGTTCTCGAGGCGGGTGACGAGATCCGGCCCGGCGACGAGGTACTGATCGTCCACGAGCGCGGCGAACTGATCGCCGTCGGGACGGCACAGCTCAGCGCTGACGCCATCGAAGACTTCGACACTGGGGTTGCCGTGGCCGTGCGCGAAGGCGCGCCTGCGGAGTAGCCTCGCTTCGCGTCTCCAGGCAGACGACGGCTGCTCAAGCAGTGTGCAACTTGGTTCAGTTGACGGACACTGCTGCGAGACGCTTTTTCAGCTGTTGGCCGGTGTGGAAAACTGCACACAACTCATTTCGCTCGAGCCGGCAGTCAGTTCGCAGGTCAAAGCATGCAGTCACGTCCGATCTCCGCTTCGTATCGCGTTTTGACCTGCTCGAACAGCAATTTGCCGACTGACGTGGTGAGCCGCGGGGCAGCCGTCGCGAAGAACTCGTCGAGGTTCTCGTACTCGGTAAACGCATCGTTTGGTTCGGTCTCGTCGTAGCGGTCCTCGCGTTCGTACTGCAGCGCCTGCAGGCAGTTGTCGAGCAGGTCCATGTCTTTGACGAACTGCGCGGTCGGCGTTTCTCGAGCCTCGTACTCCTCCCAGAGCGACAGCCACTCGTCCGTCTCGAACGGCTCGAGCAGGTCCGTGATGGCGGCTCGCTCGAGGCGTTCCTTTTCGTCGCTCGAGAGTTCTTGTGTGTCATCGACGTCTGCGGCACGGGTCGGAATATCTCCCGTGCGCGCCTCCGCGAGGTCGTGGACGAGCGCCATCGAAACGGCTCGGTCGCGGTCGACGTCGGCCCGGTCGGCGTAGAAGAGACACAGTGTGGCCGTCCCCCATGTGTGAGCGGCGACCGACTCGGGTGACTCGATGCCCCGGAGGACCCACCCCGTCCGCAGTTCGTCTTTCAATTCGAGCAACTCGAGGAGCGAATCGAGTTTATCGGCCATTGAACCGTCTATGGTCTCGCTGGCCGGTTGAAAACGTTGATTCTCGTTCGGCGATGGGCTGTCGAACTGCGTAGTCCGAACGACAAAGTAAAAGGTCGCGGATGGCGACGTGTCGGGTATGTTTGGAGGAGGCGGCGGACTGAACCCGCGCAAGATGGAACAGATGATGAAACAGATGGGGATCGATGTCGAGGATATCGAGGCCGAAGAGGTCATTATCCGGACCGACGAGTACGATCTCGTCTTCGACAACGCCGAGGTCACGAAGATGGACGCTCGCGGCCAGGAGACCTATCAGGTCATCGGCTCGCCAGAACAGGTCGAATCCGGCACGGCCGGTGCCATCGCTGGTGCCGACAGCGACGATGACGCCTCGAGTGCGATCCCTGACGAGGACGTCGACCTCGTCGTCGCTCGGACGGGCGTCAGCGAAGACGAGGCGCGTGAGGCGCTCGAGGAAAACGACGGCGACCTCGCCGCAGCAGTCGGCTCCCTCGAGTGACGATCGCGTGAGTAGCGATCCAGATACCGACGAGGCAGTCGAGGCGGACCCAGCAGACGAGGATGCAGGCGGCCGTGTTCCCGTCTTGCTGGTCCGGGGTGACCGCGAGTATCTCGTCGCCCCCGGTGGCGAGCAGGGGACCGACCTCGGCGTCCTCGAGGTACCCGAGGACGTCCAGCCAGGCGAGACGATCGAGACGCATCTGGGAGATGCGTTCCAGGTGCGTCGGCTGCGCGGCCCGGACCTGTTTCACCACTTCGAGCGCACGGGTGCGCCGATGGTGCCCCGCGATATCGGTCTCGTGATCGGCGAGACGGGGATTTCCCGCGGCGACCGCGTGCTCGACACCGGGACCGGCACGGGCGTCCTGTCGGCGTCGATGGCACGCGCAGGGGCCTCGGTCGTCACCTACGAGCGTAATCCGGAGTTTGCCGAGGTCGCTCGCGAGAACATGGAACTTGGCGGCGTCGCCGACGCCGTCGACGTCCGCACGGGCGATCTGACCGAGGAACTCGAGGAACTCGAGGACGAGTCGTTCGACGTCCTCACACTCGATACGGGCGATGCGGCGTCGATCGTCGCCCACGCACCAGAGCTGTTGGTCGAGGGTGGCTTCGTCGCGATCTACAGCCCTTTCATCGAGTCGACTCGCGAGGTCGTCGAGACGGCTCGAGAGGCCGGCTTATCGAACGTCCGCACGCGCGAGACGATCCAGCGAGAGATGCAGTTCGACGATCGTGGCTCCCGGCCTTCGACCGCGCCAGTCGGCCATACGGGCTATCTGACGATCGCTCGGAACGTGTAGTGGCGACTCGGTCTGACCCGCCGCGAAATAATTTTTTAATGGTCGTGTCGCCACTGAGCCGCAGTGTACGCCACAGACTGAGTTGAGCACTGTAACCCACTCATCGTCACAACTCTCATTCAGGTTCGAGTTTCGAATCGTGGCGACTGTTCGCAACCTTCTTTATTGACTCGCCTGTCTGCGAACATAGAGATGGCTGTACTCTGGCTGGACGAGATCAGTGCTGGCGACTTGGAGAAAGTCGGCGGCAAAGGTGCTTCCCTCGGAGAACTTACGGGTGCTGGGCTACCCGTTCCACCGGGATTCGTAGTAACTGCCGGAACGTACCGTTCGTTCATCGAAGAAGCTGAAATCGACGACGAACTGTTCGAGGTCGTCGATGTCGACGTCGACGACTCGAGTGCGCTTTCGGACGCGGCCGATCGCGCGCAAGAACTCATTCTCGAGACGCCGTTCCCCGACGAGCTGCGTGAGGAGATTCTCGAGTCCTACAGCGAGGTCGGTGACGGCGAGGCGTTCGTCGCCGTTCGGTCCTCGGCGACGGCAGAGGACTTGCCCGATGCGTCGTTTGCGGGCCAACAGGATACGTACCTCAACGTCACCGAGGAGGCGCTGCTTGACCGTGTGCGTGAGTGCTGGGCCTCGTTGTTCACTCAGCGTGCGATCTACTACCGACAGGAGCAAGGCTTCGATCACTCGGTGGTCAACATCGCCGTCGTGGTTCAGCAGATGGTCGACGCCGAAAAGTCGGGTGTGATGTTCACGAGTCATCCCTCGACCGGCGATCCGACGATGATCATCGAGGCCGCGTGGGGACTCGGCGAAGCCGTCGTCTCCGGCGCTGTCTCGCCGGATAACTACATTATCTCCCGCAAGGACCGCGATATCGACGTCACCGTCGCCGAAAAGAAGGTGATGCACGAAAAAGACGAGGAGACTGGACAGACCGTCGAGCGAGAGGTGCCCGAGGCGAAACGAACCGAACGCGTTCTCAGCGACGACGAGATCGAACAGCTCGTCGATCTCGGCGAACGCGTCGAGGACCACTACGACAATCCGCAGGACGTCGAGTGGGCAATCGTCGGTGACGAGGTCTTCATGCTCCAGTCGCGTCCCATCACGACGATCAGCGAGAGCAACGGTGAGGCGACAGCTACCGGCTCCGCCATCGACGTCTCCGAAGGTGTCACCGACGGCAGCGGGACGGCAGCCGCCAGCACCACTGACACCTCGAGTGCGAGTACCGGTAGCGTCCTCGTCGACGGACTGGGCTCGAGCCCGGGTACGGTCAGCGGTGCAGCTCGGATCGTCAAAAAGCTCGACGACCTGGCGAAAGTCGACGAGGGAGACGTCATCGTGACCGAGATGACGATGCCGGACATGGTGCCAGCGATGAAACGAGCCGTCGGGATCATTACCGACGAGGGCGGTATGACCAGCCACGCCGCGATCGTCTCCCGCGAACTGGGCGTCCCGGCCATCGTCGGGACAACCAACGCCACAACGGTCTTAGAAGATGGACAGGTCGTCACGCTCGACGGTGACAAGGGTGCGGTCCTCGAGGGGAAGACGGTTGAAGACGACGAGGAGACCGAACCAGTCGAGGAGGTTCGCCCGCAGTCGCCAGTCAAACCGATGACCGCGACCGAGGTCAAGGTCAACGTCTCGATCCCTGAAGCCGCAGAACGTGCGGCTGCGACGGGTGCCGACGGCGTTGGCCTCCTGCGGACCGAACACATGATCCTCTCGCTGAACCAGACGCCGGAGAAGTTCATCGAGGAACACAGCGTCGACGCCTACATCAAAGAGCTCATTCAGGGGATTCGAACCGTCGCCGACGAGTTCTATCCACGACCCGTTCGCGTGCGGACACTCGACGCGCCGACCGACGAGTTCCGACAGCTCGAGGGCGGCGAAGACGAGCCCGAAGAGCATAATCCGATGCTCGGCTACCGCGGTATCCGGCGGTCGCTCGACCGGCCTGACGTCTTTGCCCACGAACTCGAGGCGTTCCGCCGGCTCTACGAGATGGGGTATGACAACGTCGAGATCATGCTCCCGCTGGTCAACGACGCCGAGGACGTCTACCGCGCAAAGGAGCTCATGAAAGACGCCGGCATCGACCCCGACAAACGCAAGTGGGGGGCGATGATCGAGACGCCGGCCGCCGCGCTGTCCGTCGAGGGAATGGCCGAGGCAGGTATCGACTTCGCCTCGTTCGGCACGAACGATCTCACCCAGTATACGCTCGCGGTTGACCGAAACAACGAGAACGTCGCTGATCGATTCGACGAACTTCACCCCGCAATCCTGCGGCTTATCGGCACCGTCATCGAGACCTGCCGCGAACACGACGTGGACACGAGCATCTGTGGCCAGGCCGGCTCTAAACCGGAGATGGTCCAGTTCCTCGTCGACGAAGGTGTGAGCTCGATTTCGGCGAACATCGACGCCGTCCGCGATGTCCAGCACGAAGTCAAACGGACCGAGCAGAAGCTGTTGCTCGATTCGGTTCGCTGATCACCACCGTCTAGACGCGTTTTTGGCTGTTGGTCCCGAGCGACGGCGATACTCGAGTCGCCGCCTCGCCTCCTCACAGTGGGTGTGAATTCGACAAACAGAACGCATAAATTAGCCCAAATCGACGTACGTGATATGCAAATCGAGCCGCAGGCGTTCGATCGGGTGCTCTCCTCGATGTGTACAGAGCCCCACCCGGTAGCGCGCGAGGCGGCCGAGCGGTTTCTCGCGACGAACCCCGGCGATCCTGGCACGTATCCGACGATCACGGCACTCGAGGACGACGCGGTCGCGATGCTCGGCGAGATCACCGGCCTCGAGGAGCCGGCGGGCTACATCGCCAGCGGCGGGACGGAAGCGAACATTCAGGCCGTTCGGATCGCTCGTGAGCGCGCCGAGACGCGAACGCCGAACGTCGTCATGCCGGAGTCGGGTCATTTCAGTTTCCAGAAAGCTGCCGACGTCCTCGGCGTCGACCTTCGAATCGTCCCGACGGACGACTCGTTTCGGGCTGATCTCGAGGCCGTCCGTGCATGTGTCGACGAGCAGACGGCGATGGTGGTCGGCGTCGCGGGAACGACCGAGTACGGCCGCGTCGACCCGATCTCCGAACTCGGCGATATTGCGGCGTCGGTCGGCGCCATGCTCCACGTCGACGCTGCCTGGGGCGGGTTCGTTTTGCCGTTTACCGACCACGAGTGGCACTTCGGCCACGCGCCAGTCGACACGATGACGATCGATCCGCACAAGATGGGCCAGGCCGCTGTCCCCGCTGGTGGGCTACTCGCTCGCTCGGATGACCTGCTCGATGCGCTCGCCGTCGACACGCCGTATCTCGAGTCGACGTCACAGGCGACGCTGACTGGAACCCGATCGGGTGCTGGCGTCGCAAGCGCGGTCGCGGCGATGAGAGAGCTGTGGCCCGAGGGGTATCGCGAACAGTACGTCCGCGCACAGCACAACGCTGAGTGGCTCGCTGACGCCCTCGAGAAACGCGGCTACGATGTCGTCGAGCCGACGCTGCCGCTCGTGGCGGCAGACCTTCCGCGGTCGACGTTCGACGCTCTGCGAGCCGATGGGTGGCGTATCTCCCGGACTGCAACCGGCGAACTCCGGGTCGTCTGTATGCCCCATGTTACCCGCGAGATGCTGGCCTCCTTTATCAGCGACCTCGACCGTCTCGAGGTGCGAGCGAGCGCTCCCGTGATGGGCGACGATTGACTGCGTTGTGACGATCGACTGAATTTTGGGCACAGTTGTCGCTGCTCGAGTGTACACCAGTTCGCCGACGACTCACTACGCTACTCGTACTGGCTCCTCGGGATTTCCACACCCACCCCATCCGACTCGCTCACTCCGTTCGATCCCTCATCTCTCGCACGGTGTCATCGATCGACACTCGTGAGCACCCCGGGCCGATCGACAGCACGCGCCACCGCGGGCGAAAGGTCGGGTCGTAACGAACAATCGGTAGCGGTTTGGCGCGTCGCTGACAGACTCGAGTATGACGATGGATCGGATCGACGCGGTTGCGATCACCGGGTTCGTGGCGCTGGTCGCAGCGTCAGCGGTCGTGGAGGGGATCGCTGTTGCAGCCGCACTCGGGGGGTTCGCGCTCTCGCTGTCGAGTTGGCGGCTGTACGACGGCCGACCCTGGGAAGCGATCGCCTGGCTGGCGTGGGTTGGCGCGGCTGTCGCGCTCGTAATCAACCCCGGTGGGGCGGCGTTTCTGATCGCCTTCTTCGGTTGTTTGGTCGTCGGGCTCGGGCTGTTGTTCGGCAGTCGGATGGAGCTGTTGCCGGCGATATGGCACGACGGAGCTGAGGAAGCCAACGGCGCCGACTGACGGCGGTCGACGGCTACTGGTCGCCGAGCCAGTCGGCGAAGTCGACGGTGAGGAACTCGTAGTAGTCGAGCACGCCGAGTGCGAGTGCAACGAACAGGACCAGCACGACCGGAATCCTGACGGCCCAGATCCAGGCCGACCCGAGCGAGTCGAGGTCGCCGATTCCGAGCTCGAGTTCCTCGACGGCGAGGTCAGGGAGCGACCAGCCGATCAGGATCATCAACAACAGCCCACCGAGCACGAGCAGGACCTGGTCTGCGAACAGATCGAACAGGTCGAGCAAGACGAGGTCAGACGCCGAGGGGATGCCGAGCAGAAACAGTGCGACACCGACGCCGAACGTCGCCGTCCTGCGGCTGATATCGCGCTCGTCGATCAGATAGGAGATGACGACCTCGAGCAGCGAGATGGCACTCGAGAGGGCTGCGACCGCGACGGTGCCAAAGAAGAGCGCACCGATGAGCCAGCCGAGCGTGAGGTCACCGAACGCCGCCGCCAGCGAGACGAAAATCGCGCCGGCACCGGGGTCGGCTGGATCGACGCCCGCGGTAAAGAGGATCGGGAAGACGATCAGCCCGGTAATAAACGCGATTGTGGTGTCGAAGCCGATGATGATCGCGCCGTCTTCGGCAAGGTTGCGGTCTTCACCGAGATAGGAGGCGTAGGTAATCATCACGCCCATCCCGAGCGAGAGAGTGAAAAACGCCTGTCCGGCTGCTGCGGGGAGGATGCTCGTCCACTCAGCGGTGATCGTCCCCCACTCGGGCGAGAGATAGTAGGCGTAGGCCTCGCTTGCCCCCTCGAGTGTAAACGCGTAGATCGCCATCCCAACCGTGATGATGATGATCGCCGGGACCATCACCTTCACCGCGAGTTCGATCCCGTGTTGGATCCCGTAGGCGACGATGACGACCACGATCGCCATGAACAGCGCGTGGAAGGCAATCGCGTCGAGTCCCGTCGCGAGGTCGACGAACTGAACTTCTGCCTCGGAAGCGTCGGCGAGATAGCCGTCTTGAAGCCCGAGGAGGGTGTAGCGGATCGTCCAGCCGGCGACGACGCTGTAGTACGACAGGATGACGAACGTGGTGACGATGAAGATCCAGCCGACGTACTGCCAGAGCCCGCTACCGATCGCCTGCAAGGCCCCGACAGGGTTCCGTTCGGTGTACCGACCGACGACGAACTCGACGAGCATCGCCGGAAACCCGATGAGCAGGATAAAGAGCAGGTAGATCAACAGAAACGCGGCCCCACCCTCCTGACCGACCTGGAACGGGAACCGCCAGATGTTCCCGAGGCCGACTGCGCTCCCGACGGCAGCGAAGATGAACCCGATCCGGGTAGCCCACTGTTCACGAGGGACATCGACGGAACTCATACTCGGCAGCACCAGTGTGTGTGTCAAAAACTCACGTAATCGTCCAGGCGAGTAAGCCACTATTTCTCATGTGGTCGACATGAGTTTTCACAAATCGTGTGCGTCATCGGTGGCGTCGCCGTTCGTGGGACGGACTGCTTTCCGTCTGTTTTGCTGCACCCGCGGCCCGCTCTGGGAGTGCCGCCGATCCGTCGGGACAGCAGACCGTATGAGTCACGTCGTCGAACGATTCGATGTCCCTCGAGACCCGCCGCCAGCGACCGACGGCCGTCCAGTCAATCGAAAACCGGCGGGTTTTACGCCTCCCGCCGACTCAGCACAGATATGAGCAACAACGAGTTTCCGACAGGCCGGCCCGCGGTCGTGACCTGTGGGTTGCCGTATGCAAACGGTGATCTCCACATCGGTCACCTGCGGGGGTATATCGGTGCAGACGCGTTCAATCGCACACTCGAGACGCTGGGCCAAGAGTCGGCGTACGTCTGTGGCTCGGACATGCACGGCACGCCGGTCGCCGTCAATGCCGAGAAGGAAGGCGTCGATCCCGAGGATTTCGCGCTGGACTGGCACGAACAGTACAAGGAGACGTTTCCGAAGTTCAACGTCGACTTCGACAACTACGGCCACACCCACGACGAGACCAACGTCGAGACCACCCAGGAGATCGTCCGCACGCTGGACGAGGAAGGTCATATCTACGAGAAAGAGATTCAGGTCGCCTACGACCCCGACGCTGATCAGTATCTTCCCGACCGCTACGTCGAGGGAACCTGTCCGTACTGCGGGGCGAAAGCCCGCGGCGACGAGTGTGACGAGGGCTGTCAGCGCCATCTCGAGCCCGGCGAGGTCGAGGAACCGACGAGTACGATCACCGGGAACCCGGCCGAGTATCGCAAACGCACGCACAAGTTCTTCGAAGTCTCCGAGTTCGCGGACTACCTCACCGACTTCTTAGACGACCTCGAAGGCACCTCGAACGCGCGCAATCAGCCCCGTCAGTGGATCGAAGACGGCCTGCAAGACTGGTGTATCACCCGAGACATGGACTGGGGAATTAACTACCCCAGCGGTGATGGTGACGCGGAAAGCGATCTCGTGCTCTACGTTTGGGTCGATGCGCCAATCGAGTACATCTCCTCGACGAAACAGCACACCGACCGCGTCGGTGCCGAGGAGTACGACTGGGAGGACGTCTGGCGCGCGGACGGTGATATCGTCCACTTCATCGGCCGAGACATCATCCAGCACCACGCGATCTTCTGGCCGGCGATGCTCGAGGGTGCAGACTACAACGCCCCACGTGGAATCGCTGCCACCGGCTTCATTACGATCAACGGCAAGGGGCTCTCAACCAGCCGAAACCGCGCGATCTGGGCGAAGGAGTACCTCGAGGAAGGGTTCCACCCTGACCTGCTGCGATACTATCTGATGACGACGGGTGGCCTCCAGCAGGACGTCGACTTCTCGTGGGAGGCGTTCCAGGAGAAGGTCAACGGCGAACTCGTCGGCACCGTCGGCAACTTCTGGTACCGCTCGCTGCTGTTTGCCTACCGTAACTACGAGGGCACGCCCGAAACCGAGGTCTCCGACGACGTCGCCGAGCGCATCGAGGGAGCCATCGGTGAGGTTCGCGAGAGCGCTAACGACTACTCGCTTCGCGGCATCGGACAGGCAGCGACGCGACTCGCCCAGTTTGGCAACGAGTACATCCAGCGCAACGAGCCCTGGAAGCTCACCGACGACGACCCCGAACGGGCCGCACAGGTCATCCGCGACTGTGTCCAGATCGCCAAAGCCGTCGGCGTCCTCTTAGAGCCGATCGCACCCGACAAGGCCCAACTGCTGTGGGCGCAACTCGGCGAAGACGGCGCAATCGCCGACGCTCACCTCGAAGCCGCTCTCGAGGCCCCGCCCCGAACCTTCGAGGAACCCGGCGAACTCTTCGAAAAGATCGAGGACGAGCGCGTCGAGGAACTCACCGAAAAACTCGAGGCCCGTGTCGAGGCCGCGACGGACGACGGTGACGAAGACGAAGACGAAACCGAAAGCGACGACATCGCGGCGGACGAATCGGACAGTATGACAGACACGGGCGACCTCGAGCCACTCCTCGAGGATCGAATCGGGTTCGGTGACTTCCAAGACCTCGATATCCGCGTTGGCCAGATCGAGACGGCCGAAGGAATCGAGGGTGCAGACGACCTCGCACGCCTCGAGGTCGATATCGGCTTCGAGACACGACAGGTCGTCGCGGGCATCAAACAGCTCCACGACCTCGAGGAGTTGCCTGGCGAGACATGTATTCTGCTGGCGAACATGGAGCCAGCGGAGCTGTTCGGCGTCGAATCGAACGGGATGATCCTCGCTGCCGGTGATCAGGCTGACCTGCTGACGACCCACGGGGATGCCGAGATCGGCGAGAAGGTTCAGTAAGCACAAAAAACAACTCAGACACGAGTTAATCACCTATCTTTTTGACCGTGCTTGCGCTACGTCGAGCTATGAGAAACGCAAAAATCGTCTGCACGCTCGGGCCCGCCTCGAGCGATCGAGAGACGATCGGGGAGCTCGCGGACGCAGGGATGTCAGTCGCTCGGCTCAACGCAAGCCACGGCACGCGTGCGGACCGAGCCGACCTGATCGATCGCGTCCGCACTGTCGACGAGAACCGAGCCGAACCCGTCGCGGTGATGCTCGACATGCAGGGGCCGGAAGTTCGGACCGCGCCGCTTCCGGAGGGAGAAACCATCACCCTCGAGACGGGGTCGGAGATCCGATTCGTCGAGGGTGAGGAGGCCTCGTCGGAGCAGGTCGGCCTCTCGTTGCCGATCGACGCCGTCGAAGCGGGTGACCAAATTCTGCTCGATGACGGGCTGATCGAGACGACCGTGCTCGAACACGACGGCGATGCGATTCGCGCTCGAGTCGACACCGGTGGCGAGTTAGCCGGCCGCAAGGGTGTGAACGTCCCCGGCGTCGATCTCGACCTGGATATCGTCACCGAAGACGATCGCAAGGACCTCGAGTTGGCCGCCGAGAAAGCGGTCGACTTCGTCGCGGCGAGTTTCGTCCGCGATGCCGAGGACGTCTACGAAGTCAGCGAGGTCTTGGAGGAACTGGGCGCGGAAATTCCGTTGATCGCGAAGATCGAACGCGCGGGTGCAGTCGAAAACCTCGATGAGATCATCGATGCCTCCTACGGGGTCATGGTCGCCCGGGGCGATCTGGGCGTCGAGTGTCCGATGGAGGACGTCCCGATGATCCAGAAACGGATCATCCGCAAGTGTCGCAACACGGGCTCGCCGGTGATCACGGCGACGGAGATGCTCGACTCGATGGTTCATGCCCGTCGACCAACGCGGGCGGAGGCGTCGGACGTCGCGAACGCCGTCCTCGACGGCACCGATGGCGTGATGCTGTCGGCCGAGACCGCGATCGGTGACCACCCGGTTGCCGTCGTCGAGGCGATGGACAGCATCGTCCGGCAGGTCGAGAACTCCGAGGAGTACGACGAGTTGCTCGAGCAACGCGTCCCCACCGCGGGCGAAGCGCGGACGGACGCACTGGCTCGATCGGCGCGATTCCTCGCGCGTGATATTGGTGCGGACGCGGTCGTGGCCGCGACGGAATCCGGATACACGGCGCTCAAGACGGCGAAGTACCGTCCCGGTGTTCCGGTCGTCGCATCGACACAGAGCCACGGCGTTCGCCGCCAGTTGGCGCTGTCGTGGGGTGTGACGCCGCTGTACGCGAACGTTTCGGACCAAGGTGCCGACGCTGTCGTCGAGAAGGCCGTGCAGGCGGCACTGGATGCTGGTGTCGCCGAGAGCGGCGACACCGTCGTCGTCCTCTGTGGGATGATGACCGAACTCGAGGGAGCGAACACGACGAACATGATGAAAGTCCACGTCGCAGCGGAGGCGCTGACGACTGGCCGTGTCGTCGTCGAAGGCCGGGCAACCGGCCCGCTGGTGCACCTCTCGGACGGTGACATCACCGATATCCCCGACGGAGCCATCCTTTCACTGCCGGCCGATTTCGACGAGCAGTTCGAGGGCGACCCGACGAGGATCGGTGGAATCATCGATGCCCAGCGAGGTCTGACCGGCTATCCGGCGCTCGTCGCCAGAGAGATGTCGATCCCGATGATCAGCGGGGCCGTTCTGACTGCGGTCGAAAACAGTGACGTCGTGACACTCGATGCTGAACGCGGCGTCGTCTACGGCGGCGACATCAGCGACCGAGCAAACCGCACCTGATCAACCCACAGATCCCGCTTGACCGACACTGTCTCGAGGCGCACGCTCGGACCACGGGTTTTTGATGCCGGACCGACTACGGCTGGATATGGCAGATGATCCGTCCGGAGCCGACGGTGACGACGACAGCACCCATGCGTCGTCGACGGGAGCGCCGGACGTCCACAGTTCGGACACAGCGCAGGACGACGTCACAGATCACTGGGCGGACAGCGAGTTCGACGAGCAAACGGACTACAATGCGAAGATCAGCGTTGGTGGAGAGCGCTCGCCGAGCGATCGCAGTGACGGCAGCGATGAGTATCGAATCCCACTGGATCTCTCCGACGAACCCGACGACGAACCTGACGATGCCGACGACGACCCGTACGGACCGGAACCGAGTTCGACGCCGGTCGAACCGGGCGATCCCGAACTCGAGAGCATCCTCTTTGTGTTCCTCGGTGCAGTTGCGATGTTGCTCGTCATCTTCCGAGTCGTGTCGATTCCGCTGTGAGATATCGACTGCGTATTCGGGAGCTGATGCGAGACCTCGGCAACCTTTAATCCGGGTGAGAACTTAGCTCAGCACATGCTCGAACTTCTCTTCGAGAACATGCCCCTCGTGCTCTTGATCGCAGGTCTCGTACTGATGGGGCTCGAGGCCCTCTCACCTGGCGCACACCTCATCGTTATCGGGGTCGCACTGGTCGGTGCGGGGTTGATCGGTGTGCTCTTTCCGTCTCCACTGAGCCCGTTCGTGTTGGCGGCGTTGACGCTCGCTATCGGGCTTGCGGCGGCGTACGTCTACAACGAGTTCGACTTCTATGGCGGCAAGGGCACTGCCCAGACGACCGACTCGAGTTCCCTCGCTGGCTCGACGGGGTACGTTACCGAAACCGTAACGACCCGAAATGGTGAGGTCAAACTCGACCAGGGTGGCTTTGCACCGTACTACAGCGCCCGCTCGACGAGTGGGACGATCGAAGAGGGCGATGAGATCATCGTACTCGATCCCGGCGGTGGAAACGTCCTCACCGTCGAATCACTCAGTGCAATCGGCGAAGACGAGATCGATCGCGCACTCGCAGAAGGGGCCGCACAAGCCGATGCACAGGCCGAGGAGACGGACAGCGAGCAGTCGTCGGCCGACACCGAAGCCGAAACTGAGACGGAAAAATCGAGCTAAGATTGCCGGAATCAGCCCGATATGTAGTTGAAACAAGGGAACGCTTTTCCCGTCACCGCCGTAAGACCGAAACATGGTCCTGGAACTACTTCCACTACAAACCGGTGCCGGTGGTGCCCTGCTGTTCGTCGGTGCCCTCGTCCTTCTCGTCGTTATCGCTGCACTGCTCAGTGCAATCGAGATCGTCGACGCATACGAGAAACGAGCGCTGACTGTCTTCGGTGAGTACCGCAAACTCCTTGAGCCGGGTATCAACTTCGTCCCACCGTTCGTCTCGAACACCTATCGGTTCGACATGCGAACACAGACGCTCGACGTCCCCCGACAGGAAGCGATCACGCGGGACAACTCGCCAGTCACTGCCGACGCCGTCGTCTACATCAAAGTGATGGACGCCAAGAAGGCGTTCCTGCAGGTCGATGACTACAAGCGAGCAACCTCCAACCTCGCCCAGACGACCCTGCGTGCCGTGCTGGGTGACATGGAACTCGACGACACGCTCAACAAACGCCAGGAGATCAACGCCCGCATCCGCCAGGAGCTCGACGAACCCACCGACGAGTGGGGAATTCGTGTCGAGAGCGTCGAGGTCCGTGAAGTCAACCCATCGAAAGACGTCCAGCGCGCGATGGAACAACAGACCTCCGCAGAGCGCAAACGCCGTGCCATGATTCTCGAGGCACAGGGTGAACGCCGCAGTGCCGTTGAAAAGGCAGAAGGTGACAAACAGAGTGAGATCATCCGCGCACAGGGTGAGAAACAGAGCCAGATCCTCGAGGCACAGGGTGACTCGATTTCGACCGTCCTGCGCGCCCGCTCGGCCGAATCGATGGGCGAACGCGCGATCATCGATCAGGGCATGGAGACACTCTCTGAGATCGGCCAGAGCGAGTCGACGACGTTCGTCATGCCCCAGGAGCTTACCTCCATGGTCGGTCGCTACGGCAAACACCTCTCTGGCAGCGACGTCAAAGAGGATGGTCAGCAACTCGAGAGTCTCGAGTTCGACGACGAGACCCGCGAACTGATCGGCTTAGACGACATCGCCGAGATCATCGGCGAGATCGACGAAGAAGCCGAGATGGATCTCGAGGCGATGGAGAAAGAAGCCCAAGCGATCAAAGAGGGCAAAGACGCCGGCACCATCTCCGATCCGGACGAAGTCATCGAGGAGATGGACCAGGAGTTCGCCGGTGGCGCCGAGTCCGACCGAAGCTCATAATAACCGGAACGTCAGTTTTCGGTGAGTAAAGCGGAGCGAAACCTGTTTTACCGCGCGTCTCATCTCTGCTGGTACGCATAGCATGACGAATCCTGATGGGGTCGACGACGAAAAACGAGCGACCCTGCGTCGCTTTGCGGCACTCGGTGCCGCAACACCGCTTGCGGGTCTGTCCGAACCAGCGGCAGCAGATACCGGTGAAAGCGACGCACGCGATGCGATCGTCGGGTATCTGTCGACGACACCCGGCGCGCATTTCTCGAAAATCCGGGACGACCTCCAGCTTGGGACCGGTGAAACCCAACACCATCTGCGCCGTCTCGAAGAGCTCGAGGCGATCGAACAGTACCCCGATGGCGATTACAAGCGATTCGTTCCAGCGGATCGATTCGACGAGTTCGAAAAGCAGGCGCTTGGCTATCTCCGACGGGAGACGCCGCGTGGCATGTTGATTGAACTACTACTCGATCCGGAGATGGCTGCCGGTGACCTCGCGACTGCACTCGACGTCTCGCCGCCGACGGTGAGCAAGTACGCTGGTGAACTCGAGACTGCTGGGCTCCTCTCACGTGAGGACGGCTACACCGTCGAACGGCCCGAGACGGTGCTCATACTGATCGTTCGCCACGCCGACTCCTTCGGCCAATCGGCCCAGCGGCTCGCTCAGAGCGCAGATCAGTTCATCGACTATCACGGCTAGCAATGTGCTACAGCCAGTAAGTTCGTCTTACGACGTATACTCGGATTTATTCTCGCGCTTGGCTGCTGCATAGAGCGACGGCAGCTCCGACAATGACTCGAGAACCCGGGTCGCGTCTGCCGGTCGATCGACATCGCGGTTGTGCGGTCGTCGAAGGTATGCCGTCTCGAGTCCAGCTGCCCGTCCAGCCGTCACGTCTTTGAGCGAATCGCCGACGTAGATGCCGCTGTTGACAGCCAGTTCAGAAAGTGCGTCTTCGAGGAAGTAGGGGTCGGGTTTCCGCCGATTGTACTCTGCGAACGTCGGCCGACGGCCACGAACGACATCGAAATCGAACGGCACGTAGTCAGCAACGAACTCAGCGGTCGCGTGGCGGTTGTTGGTAACGAGTCCGACCGTCGTCGTCGCTGTGAGATCACCGATCGCGTCGATATCGTCGTAAAGACCACGTTCGCCCGACCGAATCCGCTCGTGGGTCAGTTCTGAGGCGTACTCTTCCTTCAGCTCCCAGAACGCCGCTGGATCGATCTCGAGAGCCGTACAGTGGGTCCTGATGCTGTCGAGATCGTGTCGTCTGAGGTCGTCTCGGTGTGTGTCAGTCGGGTCAGCACCGAGCTCCGAGAGGGCCATATCGGCGGCCTTGGCATACACCTGAGGATCGGTTCGTGGTCCCTCGAGGATCACGCCGTCCATATCGAAGAGGATCGGTATCGACATCTGTGACCCGACAGTACGTCGGCTGCTGTAAAAAAGCGGATGCGATGATAGCGCTGTTATAGTAACAACTGAACCGATGTACACACGCATCGCATAGCCGTCATGCGATGCGGTGTTCACTGACGTTCAATGGCTACTATAGAAACAACGAGACGGTGAGCGTCGCGCGGCGGCCGGAGAGGCGTCGAACTGGCTTCGGGAAGTTAAATATTGACCTTCCACGTCGTACTCGAGGAGTAGCCCCACTTCTCGATTTCGACGTCGAGGTTGCCGTTCTGGAGCGCCGTAATGTTCGAGCCGACCTCTTTTGCCGTCATTCCCAGCTCTTGTCCGATGAGGCGGGACTTGAAGTAGGTCTTCGTGCCAGCGTTATCACGGAGATACTGGAGGATCTGACGTTGTTTGCTCGTGAGGTCGGCGGCCATTGCAGTGCTCATACATCACTGTATGACGGGCCCACGCTTAGGGGGTTTGGTACGTGCAGTTAACCCACCGACTGCTTGCGATTTTCGGGGCGAGTAAGATACCAATAACCGGGTAGAAAGCTTCCGTTGGTACGGCCGGTTAATGTATTGCAGCCGAGGATTGTCATCGAGACGTGACTGTTCCACCGAAACATCGTCCTGTAGTAACAGCTGAAACGATTTGTACACCGATCGCACAGCTGTCGTGCGACGGGTTCGCACTGACGTTCAGTGGCTCGTATAAATCGAACGCCATCCACACGACGACCGTCTACCAACTGAGACGCACTCTAACGATTGCAGCGCCGCTGTTCGATCAGGCAACGCTGACTGTCAGCTGTTCCGGCCCTCGGCAGTCGAACGACGGTCGTCGCTGGCAGCGATAAACGGCCCGAACGCACAGGCGACTGCCTCGCCGAGTGCCTGTGTCCGACTCGTCAGCCCGGCCGTCAGCACGCCCGCAGCGCCGTCGTCCTCGGCGATGCCGTCGGTTCCGAGCCGGTCGTCCATCACCGGCCCCAGTTCGGCTCCGTCCGCGAGACGGGTTGCGACGTCGTCGGGAAGCGACAACGTTGGACCGCCACCGCGTTCGATCCGTTCGCCATCGGTCACGGCAGCCCACATGATCAGCGAAAGCCCCGGGACGCCCTCGAGTCGGGCGACACCACCCTCGAGACCAACACCGTAGTCGGCATCAGTCGCCTCGAGTGCTCGGCGAGCGCGGGTTTCAGCACCCGTTACGGTTTCTTCGATCGACCACGGCTGCTCGGGAACGCCAGAGTCGACCGAGACCGCCATGACGGTCGGCTCGAATTGATCGAGTGTCCGTTCGACTGCGTCTATTTTGACCGGGTTCGTACTTCCGACTGCGACGTCCATACGCGCGATTCGAACGGCGCGACTTTGGGGGTACCGATCCGGAGTGACAGCTTCGTTTTAATGTTTTAATCGTTAATGCTAGTTTCCGCGAATTACCCGTTCTCGAGAGCTGTCTGGCTACGATTTCGAAACCCTTAACCTTTGAGTGTCAGAACGAGGTAGGTAACGAATCCGTCCGGGCTTTTGCAGTCAGTTCGGCCGGTCAGCATTTGCCATCGCATGACCAACACCACATCGAACACCAGAGTACGGCGTACCGGACCCGAAACGAACGAAAAGACGACAGAAAACGAACAGAGCGACCTTGCCTGCCCAGAGTGTGCTGGCAACCTTGTTGTCGACGACGAACACGGTGAAACCATCTGTGAGGACTGTGGGCTCGTCGTCGAAGAGGATTCCGTCGACCGTGGCCCCGAGTGGCGAGCGTTCGACGCCGCCGAGAAAAACGAGAAGTCCCGTGTCGGTGCACCCACGACGAACACGATGCACGACAAGGGGCTCTCGACAAACATCGACTGGCGAAACAAAGACGCCTACGGCAACTCGCTTGGCTCCCGCCAGCGCGAGAAGATGCAGCGGCTGCGCAAATGGAACGAGCGCTTCCGCACGCGCGACTCCAAAGAGCGGAACCTGAAACAGGCCCTCGGTGAGATCGACCGTATGGCCTCCGCGCTTGGCCTCCCGACAAACGTCCGCGAGACCGCTTCTGTGATCTATCGGCGCGCACTCAACGAGGACCTGCTGCCCGGTCGCTCGATCGAAGGTGTCTCCACGGCCTGTGTCTACGCCGCTGCTCGACAGGCTGGCGTTCCTCGCAGTCTCGACGAAATCGCCGACGTCTCCCGCGTTGAGAAAAACGAGATCGCCCGCACCTACCGCTACGTCGTCCGAGAACTCGGCCTCGAGGTCCAGCCGGCTGACCCCGAAAGCTACGTGCCACGGTTTGCCTCCGGGCTCGATCTCTCCGACGAGGCTGAACACCGCGCCCGCGGCCTGCTCCAGAACGCCAAGGAGAAAGGCGTCCACAGCGGCAAATCGCCAGTCGGCCTCGCCGCAGCGGCCGTCTACGCTGCTGCACTGCTGACCAACGAGAAGACCACGCAGGCCGCCGTCAGCGACGTCGCCGACATCTCCGAAGTGACGATCCGGAACCGGTACCACGAACTCCTCGAGGCCGAGGAGACGCTCGGACTGGCCTGATCGGCGGCAATCGATCCACGGTCAGTGTTCTGTGAGACAGTTACTCTTCGCTGTTTGCTGCTTTCCGAATACGTCAGCGCGACGGTTTTACTCCGAGAGTATGCAAAAGGCTCTAAGTGAACGATGGTCGTGAGAAAATCTAGCATGCGATCACAGGAGTACGTGCAGCTTCACGCGCTGCTTGAAGAGATACGTTCGACTGTCGACGGGGACCAATACATGACAGACGCGTTTGCAGCGTACGACACCCAGCCCATCCGGCCGGCACACGTCCACCGTTCGAAAGCGGACCATCGACGGGCGATCTTCTTACTCCTCGCGGGAATCCGCGACACGATCGACGCACGGACCACCGCGGAAGTAGCAGCCCGATACTGACTGCTGTCGGTCTTTTTCGCCACCCACGACCTGTCCGTGCGGGTGCCCCGGGAAAGCGGGGCAGCAATCCGTATGAGAGTGTACCGTTACCGAGCCGTTCAATCCTGTTCGATCTGCCATCGACATGTGAGACACCACTGCCAGCGCCTCGAGCAGACGCCTTTTTATCGATCCGAACGACTCTTCGCACATGGATTTCGATTCGTTCATCCTCGCCGCATCGACCGCTGATCTCTCCGAAGAACCCGCCGCCCGTGAACACGCTGACGCGATCGAGTATCGGATGGATCTCGCTGACGAGCCACTGGTCGCCCTCGAGGCCTACGACGATGGCGACGGCGAGCTCCCGATTCTCGCCACGAACCGAGCCGAGTGGGAAGGCGGCGAGTGGAGCGGTGACGACGAGCGACGACTCGAGATACTTGCCGAGGCGACTGCCATCGGTGCCGTCGAAGCGATCGACATCGAACTCGAGACGATCCTCGCAGGCGACGCCGACAATGTTCTCGAGACGGCACGCGAACGCGACGTTGCGGTGGTTGCGTCGGCACATGACTTCGAGGGGACGCCGACGCGCGGCGAGCTGGTTTCGACGCTGACGGAAGCACACAAGCACGCGGACGTTGCCAAGATCGCTGTGACTGCCGAGTCGCGAAAAGACACGCTCGCCGTGCTTGCGGCGACCGAACAGCTGACTGCCCACGGCGATCCCGTTGCGACGATGGCGATGGGCGAACTGGGCAGTCATACACGTGCGGTTGCACCAGTGTACGGATCGAAAATCGGCTACGCGCCCGTCGACCCCGACAACGCGACTGCGCCGGGCCAGTACGACCTCGAGACGCTTTCGCGACTGGTCGCGGAACTCAGTTAATCGCGCCAGCACTCCGGCGAGACGACTGCTTGCTTTGGACCGTCGATCATTGTGCCACGAGTGGCAACGCTGGTCATAATACTGGTGTACATGTGAACCCGACTGCTGTTATCAATCGTTCACACAGCCGTGAGTGTACGGATGAAAAGACTGTCACGAACTGTAGTAACGATTGCGATGATTGCGGTCCTTGTCGGAAGTGCGGTTGGTGTCGGGGCCGCAACACCTGGCGCAGCCGGTTCACATTCATACGATGATACTGATGACTGGGTTGTCGACGTCTCAACGCTGACTCCGTTCGATGAGGAGCGGTCGATAACGACCGAGGATCAGTCGACAGCCACCGACACGATGCTGTCTATCCAGCATGTGCTCAACACCGTCTTTTCGAGTGTGTTCGATATGTTGGATACCAAGTCGGTCCACGTCGACGATGACGATTCGAGCGAGGTCGACACGGAGCCGGAAGCTGATTCGTCCGAGTCGGTCGAAGACGGGTCCGACGGCGAGCGTGATGACACTGCCGATGAGGAGTCCCACGAGGACAAAGACGACAGTTCAGAGACGGACGACTCGAGCGACTCCGATACCGACGACGACAGTTCAGAGACGGACGACTCGAATGAGTCAGTCGCCGACGAAACCGACGACACGGATGGAGACGATGCAGGCGATGAGCACACTGGCGTAGACGGCGATGAGAGCGATACCGACGCTGGGGATGCCGACGACGACACGGGTGCAGACGACGCCGACGGGAGCGATGCGGACACGCTCGAGTGGGCACTCGTCGAACAGTACATCCACGAAGGGATCAACGAGGAACGCACTACCCGCGGTCTCGAGGCGCTCGAGTTCGACGAAGACCTGCAGGAAATCGCACGCGGACACAGCGAAGACATGGCTGAACGCGGCTACTTCAGCCACACCGACCCGGAGGGCAACGCCTTCGCTGATCGCTACGCGGAACACGGCTACGAGTGTCGGGCGTACACGGACGGTGGCACGTACTACATTGGCGGCGAGAACATCGCCTACACGTACGTCGACCAACCGGTCCAGACGGACTCGGGCGACGTCGTCCGCCACACGACCGAACGAGAACTGGCCGACGGCCTCGTCGAGCAGTGGATGAACTCGGATGAGCATCGCGAGAACATCCTCGCCGACCACTGGAACAACGAAGGGATCGGGATCGCTGTGACTGACAACGATCGGGTGTACGCGACCCAGAACTTCTGCTAGCGACCAGTCCCAGCAGTACCGGCACCATTTCCTCGGATCGTTTGAACGGACTCGAGCCGAGGCGTCGGCGGCCGTGATTGATCGCCAGATGAGACGAAAAGAGAAATCGGAATGTTAAGGGCACCGGTGCCCTAGCACCACGTACGATGACATGGCTCCGCGCGATCGCTGCCGCTGGCCTCTCAGTGCTCATGCCCGGTGCAGGTCACGCTCTCATTCGGGACTGGCTCCGTGCACTCGTGTTTGCCGGTCTCTACTTTTCGGCAATCTTGCTCTTTTTCCCAACTGATCAGATCGCTGCCGCTGGCTCGATATCCGAGGCAATGGATGTCCTCACTGCAGAAACCGATACCGTCTCTCAGTTTGCCCTCTCGTTTCTCGTCTTGTTTGCAGCGATCGACGCCACGTTCCGGGCAGCCGGCTTCCCACCGAGCAGCAACAGCTCCGGCGACGGGCCGTCCTGCCCACAGTGTGGCAAAGAACTCGACGACGACCTCGAGTTCTGCCACTGGTGTACGACCCGCCTCGAGCCAATCGAGCCGCAGGATGCTGACGAACCCGCCCAGGACCAGGAAGAAACAGCGCGACCGTAAGCCAACGGCCCCAGTCTCGCCTTCTCGGTTCGGTGAGATCGGATCGCCGTCCTATTTGTTCGCCTCGATGAAAACGGTTCGACAGCAGGCGTGACGACCGCCGTCAGACCAGTTCCGCAGCGCAGCCGCGTTATTTCTCGATGATGCTCTCTTCGACGGCCTCACCGAAGTGGCGGGCAGTGTCCTCGTAGAACAGCCGAAGCTCGTCGCCGGCCTCGAGGTCCGTGACGGCCGTCCGACCGTCGCGCGTGGCCACCTTGATCGTCTCTGCGTTCTGGAGCAGCGTTTCGACGCGGTCGCCGTTGTCGGTTTCTAAGGCGACGCGGAACATCGGCCGTTTCTCGATTTTGACGCGGCCGACGATCGCTTCACGGGTGTTGCCCGCGAGGTCGACGACCTGGACTTCGTCACCGCTCTGGAGTTCCGAGAGGTACTTCGTGCCGCCATCGGGGGTGCGAACGTAGGCGTGGACGGCACCGGCGTTGACCCGGAACGGGCGTGAGGCGACGTACGGTGAGTCGGCCGTCTCGGCGTGGACGAACACGAGCCCGCGCGCCATCGAGCCGACGAGCATCCCTTCGTCGTGTTCGAGCAGACTGCCCGTATCGACACAGACCCGGTCGGCACTGCCGATCTGCTCGACATCGAGCACTTCTGCGTACTCGAGGTCCAGCGACTCGCGTTCGGCTTCGTCGCGGACCTCGACGGTCTTGCGGATCTCGTCGGGATCGTCCGAGTCGAGCAGAACCGAATCGGAACCGATCTCGAGCGTTTCGAACGCCGTCTTGGCCTCCTCGGCGCTGGTCACGCCGGCGATGAGGTCGGTTTCCTCGCCGATGCGGGCGATCAGGTTCTCGAGTGGGATGATCGTCCAGTCCTCGCCGATGACGATGGTGTAGTCGGCCTCCTCGGCTGCGGTTTCAGCGAACTGTTCGTACTCCTTGGCAAGGATGCGGATGTAGGCACCGCGCTCTAAGTCGCCGTCTCGGCGAAGCGTCGAGAGATCCGCCGATCCGGAGAAGTCCTCGGGGAGGTCGATCGTTGCGTCACCCTCGCCGTCTTTCCCGACGATGACGGCGTCGGGCTGTGCGTTCGGCTCGGCCTCCTCGACATCGTCGGCGTCGACGTCATCGACCAGCGTCACGTCACCGTCGGTTCGGAACGCTGCAACGTTGATATCCCCGAGTTCGCGCACACGGGAGACGTCATCTTCGTCGACCAGTACCCAGTCTGCACCCGCCTCGAGCGCGGTGGTGATCCGCGCGCGGCGGTCGTCCCAGTCGCCGACGGTGTCGTCGGCTTTTACCCAGACAGATCGCGTCATAAATCGACCGACGAAGGGCACTGGCTTGAACGTGGCGAATGCCACAGACCTCACCGCCACGCTGTCGTGGCCAGCGCCGAATGCCGGCGACCCGAGGCGCTCGACCGCACTTGCCTGTATCGACCACCGACGGCGGCGAAACGTTGAGAACGCGTGCCCTCGTAGGACAGGGCAATGACTGCGTACGAGGCGATCTATTTCGATCTCGATCGGACACTCTGTGAGCCCACGCAGGACGCTGCGACGCTGCTCGAGTCGACGTTCGACCGGGTCGACGTCGACCCGTTCTGTACGCCAGCTGATCTGCGGGCCGTCGTGCCGTCGCTGCCGACGGCCCAGACGGATCGTGAGTTCTACGAGAATCTGTTTGCCGAAGCAGCCAACCGCGCTTCCGTCGATCCCGCCATCTCCTCGTCGCTCGCAGATCAGTATCTCGAGGTACAGGATCCGACTGCCGTCCAGTTTCGTCCCGGGGCGAAGCGCGCCCTCGAGCGTGCTCGTGAGTGTGGGCCGGTCGGTCTCATCACCAACGGCGGACGACCGACGCAGACGAAGAAACTCGATGCACTCGACATTGCAGACGCTTTCGACGTCCGTGTCTTCACGGACCCAGGTGCCGGGATCGATCCCAAACCGAGCACGGTCCCGTTCGAACGGGCGCTTGCGGAACTCGAGGTCGCTGCCGACGCGGCGATCCACGTTGGCGATTCGCTCCACGCAGATATCGCGGGTGCGAACGCCATGGGGATCGATTCGGCGTGGATCGACACCGGGCAAGCAAGCCTCGACGACACGCCACACAGACCGACGTACGAACTCCCGTCGCTCGAAGCGTTCGAGACGATCGTGTAACCCATCGGGCGGCCGGAGACGTGACTACTGTTTGGGAAGTAGATCCGTGTGGACGACGGCCCGATACTGGTCGCTGGTCACTGCCTCGAGTCGTTTGAGCAGTGCAGTTCCTTCGGCGAACTCCTCGGGAAGCGCGAAGGGATCGTCGTCTCGCTTGTCGCGTCGCGTACAGTGTTTAACAAACGAGAGTAACGTCTGGTCGGTCCCCTCTCGAGCGTACACGACGCCGATATCCTCGGTGACCTGATCGGTCCAGTGGTCGAGTAGCCGTTCGATCTCACGCCGTCGCGTGCGTTGTTTTTCAGCCAGCTGTGAGACATCGAGTTCGGTCTCACCGAGGACGTCATCGAAGACGTCCTGTAACTCTGCGGCGTTGTCATCGAGTGATGGCGCGTCGGCATCAGCCTCGAGCAACTCGACGAACGCCTCGAGTTCGGTTCGTCGGACGGCGATCGGATAGACGAAGTCGTGGGTGTCTTGTGGCAGTTTGTACGACCGGCCTTCGACCCCGTGTTCGCCAGCGTCTGATTTCCCCAGCATCAAGTCGAGTATACCCATACCTGAAACAGATAGAGGAAGTCGAATAAGTGTTCCGTGGCTGTTCGGCGCCGCCCTCACCACGCATCTCCAACTGCTGCTTTCGCCCCGCCAAAGCCGCTTGCAGTCGTCCATCTCCGTCCACTTGCTGCGTGTTCGACCTCGTAGCGACCGCCACAGCAACCACAGCGGTACTGATCGGGCGCTTTCACTGGCTTCGAGGCTCGATAGCGTTTCGCCTGCCACTCACAGTCGGCCTCGAGACACCGGAGCATGTAGCGTGGCGCGGCGAACGCCTGACAGTGGCGTGGCGCGTCGATTGCCGCTGCTCGCTTACGAAACCGTGGCCCGTGACCCGACTCGCCAAAGCGCTGGAACTCCCAGGCATGGACGAGTTCGTGTCTGATGACGCCAGCGAACGCCGGCCATGCATACTGCTCGTAGGCCTGCCGCGTAAGCACGATCGTCGCCACTCCGCGGTCGGCGTCCCACCGACACGCCCCCGCCCGTCGACGAGCACGCGTCGTCACAGTCCACTCGAGGGCCTCACGGTCGATCTCGAGGCCGTGATCGTCGATTACCTCGCGGGTGTGAATGCGGGCTCGAGCGACGATTTCGTCGTCGATCGTGAGGGGTGTGTCGTCGCTGTCGCTCACGGGTGAGGGAACGACGCCGGCGGTCGAAATGCTTCCGATCGGGACCGTCAGAAACGAGCGATACTTTGGTGGGCCATCCCCAGGTCTTCGCTATGGACGCGGACGAATCGCTCCCGGCACCACGGGAGCCCGATCCGAACACGCCCGTTTGCCCCACTGGGCTGGTTCTCACCGCCGTCGCCGAGTCGCCACTGGACGAACGAGCGCCGTGGCTCGAGCGATACGAGATCGTCGACGCGCTCGCAATCCCGGGAACCGAGACGCCGCTGTATCTGACTGTCTCGGGACTCGCCATCACGACGACTGGCATCGGCAAAAGCGACGCGGCGACGACGGTCACTGCGTTGCTCGCGAGTCCACGTGTCGATCTCGACTCGGCGTATATCGTCTCGAGCGGTATCGCCGGCTCCGCACCCGAAACGACCGCACTCGGCTCCGTCGCGATCGCAGACGCGGTCGTCGACTGGGATCGAAAACACCGCTGGGATCGACGGACAACGAGCGACACCGAAACGGTACCAGCGAGCGGATCCGAGAGCACGCCGATCGATCTACTGGCGTATCGGCCCCGCGACTACGTTCACCACCTCGAGCCATCCGTCGTCGACTGTGCACTCACTACCGCCGAACGCGTCGAGCTCAGCGCGGACGACGCCGTCCGGGACTACCAGAACCAGTACCCGACGGCAGCGGACGCCGGGCCGTCGATCGAGCGCGGGACGACTGTCTGTGGCGATGAGTTCTGGCACGGCCCCCAGTACGCGCGGGAGGTTGAGTGGCTCTGTGAGGCCTACGACGTCGCACCCTACGTGACGACCCAGATGGAAGACGCCGCGACGGCGACCGCTCTCGAGCGATTTGATCTTCGCGAGCGCTATCTGAGTGTGCGTGCCGTCGCCAACTACGACCGGCCGGCCCCTGGCCAATCCGTCGAGGAGAGTTTCGACGGCAACCCGTCGACTCTCGAGTTGGCGATCGACAACGCCGCTCGAGTCGGTTCAGCAGTTATCGAGGCGCTCGTCGCGACTGATCCACTCGCGATCGGCGACAGCGAGAAGTAGGTAGTGGGAGTCGCCTGATTAGGCCTCGAGCGCGAGTCCGGCTTCCGTAAGCGCTTCCTCGGTCGAGAGGTCGTCGTGAACGACGCCCGCGACGGCGCGGGCGATCGCTTCGGGGTTGTCGTGCTGGAAGATCGATCGGCCCATCGAGACGCCTGCACCGCCGGCGTCCATCACACCGCGGACCATCTCGATCGTCTCGCGATCGGTTCCTTTCGAGCCACCGGCGATGACAACCGGGAGGCGAGTCGACTCGACGACGTGCTGGAAGCTCTCGGCATCGCCGCTGTAGCCCGTTTTGACGATGTCTGCACCGAGCTCCTCGGCGAGTCGAACCGCATGACCGAGCGCTTCGGGATCTTCGGGGTCGACGCCTGGCCCGCGGGCGTAGGCCATCGCGAGCACTGGCATTCCGAACTGTTTCGCGGTTGCCGTGACCTCCGAGAGCTGGGCGATCTGGTTGGGTTCGTGGTCCGAGCCGACGTTGATGTGGAATGAGACGGCGTCAGCGCCGACGCGGACGGCTTCCTCGACGGTGCCGGTCATGCGCTTGTCGTTCTCGTCGGGGCCGATCGTCGTCGAGCCGTTGAGGTGGACGATGTATCCTTTCCCGTTTTTGTTGTCGTGGACGCGAGGCGCGATGCCTTTCTGGGTAAGGACTGCATCGGCTCCACCGCTGGTGACGCCATCAATCGTCGATTCGATGTCTTTCAGCCCCTGGCAGGCACCGATCGTGATGCCGTGGTCCATCGGGATGATTACGTACGTGCCGTCTGTGCCGATTCGATCGAGTCGTGCGTCGATTCCTGTCGTAGTCATTGCGGGAGTGTAGCAAGCTTGCAGTTATGGCTGTTCTGGTTCTGGAGCGTCGATCGGGTCCGCCTCAGTGCCACCGCCGGCACCGCGGAGCGCACCGCGTTTGAGTTCCTGGGCTTTAGCCTCGAGGTCGCTCGCCGGATCGTCGCTGTCGGCAACGATGTCGATGAGCGCGCTGCCGACGATCACGCCGTCTGCGCCGGCCTCGATGATCTCGGCCGCGTGCTCGCCCTTGCTGACGCCGAAGCCGACCGCCTTCGGGACATCGTACGCCGAGAGACGCGCGAGGCTGTCGTGGGTCGCGTTCGAGACGTCCGCGCGTGCGCCCGTCGTGCCGAGTCGGGCCTGTACGTAGGCAAAGCCCGACACCTGTGACATGATCGTCTCGAGCCGTTCGCCCTCGGTCGTCGGCGCGATGATGAAGACGAGGTCGAGGCCGTGGTCGTCACAGGCCTCGCGAAGCGGCTCCGACTCCTCGGCGGGCAGGTCGGGGACGATGATCCCCGAGAGTCCGACCTCGGCCGCGCGTTCGACGAAGGGACGAACATCGGGTTTGCTCTGCGGCGGCGCCGCATCGCTCTCCGAGGCACGTGGCGCCTCGCTGTCACCATACTGTAAGATCATATTGTAGTAGGTCATCACCAACAGCGGGGCCTCGGTCTCGAGGTCATCAACCAGTTCGAAAAAGCCGGCCGCCGTCGTGCCAGCTTCGAGCGCGCGGTTGATCGCCGCCTGAATCGTCGGCCCTTCTGCGATCGGTTCGGAAAAGGGCAGGCCGAGTTCGATCAGATCCGCACCGCCTCGGTCCAGCGCTTCGACGTACGCTTTGGTGTCCTCGAGCGACGGATCGCCCGCGGTGAGATAGGTGATGAGCGCGGGGTGGTTGTCGCGGATGGCCGCTTCGATGTCGCTGTCGAACTGCTCGCCGCCGTCAGCTCGCAGTTCGCCGCTCGCGCTCGCGGGTCGCTCTGTCCCGTCGCTCCCCGCTCTCCGAGGATCGTCTCCCGTTGGTCGTCGATCCTCGTCGATCATCGGTCAAACACCTCCACATCCGGAGCCGCCTCGAGGTCGCGTTTTTCGGTCTCCTCGAGCACCGTTTCTAAGTCCTTGTCGCCGCGCCCGGAGACGTTGACGATGACGACCTCGCCGAGTTCCTCGTGGGATTCTTCGAGGTAGCCGAACGCGTGACTCGTCTCGAGGGCGGGGATGATCCCCTCGAGGTTCGAGAGCCGGTGGAAGCCGTTGAGCGCGGCCTCATCGTCGACGCTCACGGGCGTGACGCGCCCAGTGTCGACGAGATGTGAGAGCTCGGGGCCGACACCGGCGTAATCGAGGCCGGCGCTGACGCTGTGGGATTCCATGATCTGGCCGTCCTCGCTCTGGAGGAGTCTGGTCATCGCGCCGTGGAGCACGCCGTCGGTCCCCGTCGAGAGCGTCGCGGAGTTCGGGGCCAGCGCGTTTTTCTCGTCGATCTCGAGACTCGAGCCGCCAGCCTCGACGGCGTACAGATCCACTGATTCGTCGGGGACGAACGCGTGAAACGTCCCCATCGTGTTCGAGCCGCCGCCGGCACAAGCGACGACGCTGTCAGGGAGTCGTCCCGCGCGCTCTCGAATCTGCTTGCGGGCTTCCTGTCCGATGACCGCCTGAAAGTCCCGTACGAGTTTCGGGAACGGATGCGGGCCAACGACCGAGCCGATCACGTAGTGAGTGGTCTCGACGGTCGTCGCCCAGTCGCGCATCGTCTCGTTGATCGCTTCCTTCAGCGTGCCGCTGCCGGCCGTGACGGGGTTGACCTCCGCACCGTTCATCCGCATCCGGTAGACGTTCGGCCGCTGGCGGTTGATGTCCGTCCGGCCCATGTAAATCTCACAGGGCATCTCGAGATGCGCCGCCGCCATCGCGGTCGCGGTGCCGTGTTGGCCCGCGCCGGTTTCGGCGATGATCCGCTCTTTGCCCATGTACTTCGCGAGCAGGACCTGTCCGAGCGCGTTGTTCAGCTTGTGTGCACCGCCGTGGAGCAGGTCTTCGCGTTTGAGGTAGATCTCTCGACCGTAGCGCTCGCTGAGTCGGTCCGCGCGCTGGAGTGGCGTCGGTCGGCCGCCGAAGTCGGCCATCCGCTCGCGGAACTCGTCCATGAAGCCGTCCTCGTTGTTGAGAACGTAGCGTTCGTAGGCGTCCTCGAGTTCCTGAACCGCTGGCATCAGGGCTTCAGGGACGTACTGGCCGCCGTAGTCGCCGAACGTCGCCTCGCTGTCGCGCTCGCGGTAGTTGTCGTGGTCGCTCGTGCTCATCGGTCTTCTCCGTGCTGGTGTGGCTGGTTGCTCATGTCTAATCGTCTCCGTCACCCGCATCGACTAGCTGTCGCGTGTTTTCGGTTACGTCGCTGTCGCCGCCAGAATGGTCCATGATGGCGCTGCCGACGAGCAGGGCGTCGGCTCCCGCCTCGCGCATCCGTCGGACGTCGGCTGGCGACGAAATCCCGCTTTCGGCGATCAACGTCACGTCGTCCGGTACGTGGGGCGCAACCGACTCGAAGGTTTCGAGGTCCACCTCGAGTCGACCGAGATCCCGGTTGTTCACCCCGATGATATCGGCACCGGCCTCGAGAGCAGTCTCGAGTTCCGCGCGGTCGTGGACCTCGACCAGCGGCTGGAAGCCCCGCTCACGGGTGGCGGTGATGAGGGCCTCGAGGTCGTCGACGAAACGGACGATCAGCAAGAGCAGATCGGATTTGACGACGTCGAGTTGGTCTTCTCGGACGACGAAATCCTTCCGAAGCACGGGGACGTCGACGGCCTCGCGGACGCGTGTCAGCGCCTCCGGCGAGCCACCGAAGTGGCTCGGTTCGGTGAGTACAGAAATCGCCGTCGCACCACCGTCGACCATCGCTTGTGCCAGTTCGACGGGGTCATCATCACGGGTTCCGTCGGCGGTTGGGCTCGTCGGTTTTACTTCGGCAATCACCGGGACACGGCCGTCGGCTTCAGCCCCAGCAATCGCGTCGGGCAGCGACTGCGCGTCTACGGCGAGTTGCGCATCCACGTCACCAGCCCGTTCCCGAGCAGCCTCGAGAATCGATGCTACTGCGGGAGCGAGCTCCGTCTCGGAGTTCATTATTGTACATCAACGTACTCATATGTACAAAAACCTTGCGCCATACCCTGTCGACGTCGACAGTCGATCGCTGGCTGTGACCGGCGATTATTCAAGGCCCTGCCTCCAAACCACTCATATGGAGGACGTCACGGACGCCGGAATTTACGCGCGGGAATCGTCGTATCTCGACCGATACGTCCAGTTCGGTGCCGCCAGTGGGCGCGTCCTGAGCGTATCGTTTCCCACAACACCCGAGGACAACGCCGAATCTGACCATCCCGTTCTCGATCGCATCTTCGAGTATCTCGACGGCCTCGAGGAGATCGAGTTCGACGACGTACAGGTGGCGCTGACCGTTCCAACCGACCAACGAGCGGTGTTAGAACAGGTTCGGGAGATCCCCTACGGCGAGCAAGTCGACGTCAAGGCACTCGCCCGGATGACGGCCGAACTGGACCCGGACGACGAAGACGACATTATTCTCGTCCGCACCGCCTTAGACGAGAATCCAGCCCCAATTCTCATTCCGGACCATCGTGTCCGCGATGGGCCAAGCGCTGCGCCACCAACCGTCGAACAGCGGCTGCGATCGCTTGAGGGACTGTAACGTCACAGTCGTCGCGCTCTCTTCGTTCTTTTTTCAACTTTCACTCGGCGTACCAGACGGCATAGATGTACAGTCCGATGCCGGCGAAGACGACGAGCGACGACACCTGTCCGATCGCTGGTGTGGCGGTCAGCAAGAACGCAAACTGGAGGAGTCCACCCACGATGAGACAGACGGCTGCGCCCACGATCGAAGAGATACCGCGTCCGCGACCAGCCTGTACATAGAGCACTGCTCCCACGCCGACCGCGATCACGCCGAAGACGATCTCGGAGACAATCACTGCCAGTGGATCGCCTGTGAGTTGTCCGTAGACGAGCAACGCGAAGTAGAACACGATACCGAAGAAAATCAGTCGATGGGCCGACTCTGACACGTTATCAAGGCCATTCATACCCGTACTGAACGGCCCCTGCCGCTTAGCTTTCGAGGGTCTGTGTCCACTCCACTTCGAGCCCCTCGTGGACGATGAACTCGAGGGCGTTGATCAGGTAGTGAGCAACGACGACCACGAGAAAGCTCCCGGTGAGGATGAAGATCCCTGCGAGGACGAACCCGAGCGCGCCCGTGACGACGATTCCCACCGATCCCTGCATCCCGTGTCCGAGGGCGAAGGCAACCGACGAGATCACGGCAAGCAGCCACGGCGACACCCCGAAACCGGCCGAGAGGACACCGATCAGCGCCGCCCGGAAGAGCAGTTCCTCGAAGACCGCGATAATGGGGAGCACGATGACCAGCAGGGCCAGCCAGCCCCGTTTCGACTCCGGTGCCAGCAGCTCTCGAAGCTGTTCGTCGTGTTCGAAGCCGAATCGAGTCGCCGCCGCGGCGCTGAGTTCGTTTGCGACGTAGAGAACGAGTCCGAAGACCGTCCCCAACACCAGGCCCTGCTCAAGGTAGGCGACGGAGAATTCGATTCCCAGCGCGTCGGCGGGAATCGCCGTGTAGATTACTGCGCCGAGCAAGACCAGCGCGAACAGTCCCTGCGAGAGCGCGACGTTTGCCAGGAGTTCGCCGGTCGACAGCGACCGGGGATCGGCGTTAGCTGGCTGGTAATGGCCGTCGTCGACTCCCGGCGTTTCCTCTGACGACGTCCGTGGGAGACCATCGCCGGTGTCGGAGGTCGTCTCACCCTCAAGGTCAGGCCCACGGTTGTCACTCGAGTCGACGGTGTTGGTCACTGGTTCGGGAGCGGCCGCCGGCTCGTGAGGCGGTTCCGATGGCAGTTCCGCAGACGACTCGGTCGCTGACCCATTGCTGTCGTCACCGGCAGCGGTTTCAGAAAACGCAGACTGTGTCAGTTGCGACAAACCCAGCAACAACACGAGGACGACGCCCGTAATGCCGGCGAACGTCGCCCAATCAGTCATCGATCGTTACTGTGGGCTCGGGTTCGACCCGCTTGCGGAGCCGACGGTGCTCTGTCCCTGATCGAACGCCGTGCCGGTGATCGACTTGAGCCGGTCGAGCAGCGAGTCCTTTTCGGGTTGGCCGATGAGGGCGACCTCGAGGACTTCGCTGATGTTCGAGCACGGGATGATCTCGATCATCTCCTCGTACTCGTCTTCGATCATCACGTCCTGTTCGTTGGCTTTCGGGATGATGACCGTCTCACAGCCGGCCTTGGCGGCGGCCTCGATCTTGTGGGTAACCCCACCGACTGGGAGCACGTCACCACGCACGGAGAGCGAGCCGGTCATGGCAATCGACTGGTCGACCGGGATATCCTCGAGCGCGGAAATCACGGCTGTTGCGACCGTAATCGAGGCGGAGTCGCCGTCGACACCACCTTCGCCAGCCTGGACGAACTGGATGTGGATGTCCTTCTCCGAGAGGTTCACGTCGGAGAACTTCTTGATGATCGCCGAAACGTTCTGGACCGACTCCTCGGCCATCTCTTTGAGCTGACCGGTCGCAATGACCTGGCCTGGCCCCTGAGCGGGAGCGATCTCTGCCATCACAGGCAGCATGATCCCGGAGTCTTCACCCATGACGGCGAGGCCGTTGACACGGCCCTCGACGCCACCGTCGGCGACCTGCAGTTCGTAGTCCTTGCGACGCTCGATGTAGTCGTCGGCGAGCTGTTGCTCGATCGACCGGGAGCGACGTTTGGCCTGCAAGACGTCCTCGCGGGTGGTGCGGTCACGGTCTTCGGCGCGGGCGATGTCACCCGCGACACGGACCAGTCCACCGAGGCTGCGGAAGTGCAGCGTCAGGTGGTTCTTGCGGCCCGAGCGACGTTTGGCCTCGAGGAGCACTTCTTCGACGGCGTCGTCGGTGAAGTGAGGCAGACGCCCGTCTCGTTCGACCTCCTGAGCGATAAAGCGGGCGTACTTGCGCCGCATCTCGGGCGTGTCCTCGATGGTGTCTTCCATGTACACCTCGTATCCGTACCCTTTGACACGGTTGCGGAGTGCGGGGTGCATGTTCTCCATCGCGTCCAGGTTCCCTGCAGCGATCATAATGAAGTCACAGGGGACGGGTTCGGTCTGGACCATCGCACCCGAGGAACGCTCGGATTGGCCCGTGATGGCGAACTCGCCTTCCTGAATCGCCGTCATCAGCTTCTGCTGGGTACGGACGTCGAGCGTGTTGATCTCGTCGACGAACAACACACCCTTGTTGGATTTGTGGATCGAGCCGGGCTCGACACGGTCGTGGCTCGGCGTCTCCATCCCGCCGGACTGGAACGGGTCGTGACGGACGTCGCCCAGCAGCGCGCCGGCGTGGGCACCGGTTGCGTCCTCGAACGGCGCGGTGCGCTGGTTGCCGTTGTTGACGATCATGTTGGGCACCATCGCGTCGGTGCCACGGGAGGTGTAGCGGAAGATCAGCCAGACGATCCCTGCCGCGAGGATGCCAAGCAGAATGCTGGCGGGACTGAGAATCGCATAGCCGATGATGATCGCAATGATGACCCACATCAGGATCGAGCGCATCTGGTTGCGCTTGCGGGCTTCCTCTTTGTGGGCGTCGATGATCTGTTCGCCCTTGCCTGCGGGGACGGTACGGACTTTCGGCGCGTTGCCGTCGTCTGGGTTGTGATACACCAGAACGTCCTGCAGATCCTCTTTTGGAAGCAGCTGACTCATCGCCTTCGCCAGCATCGACTTGCCGGTCCCCGGCGAGCCGATCATCATGACGTGGCGACGCTGTTTGGCTGCTTTGATGATGATATCTCGTGCCTCATCCTGGCCGATGACCTGGTCGACGAGGCGGTCGGGAACTTCGATATCTTCCGTGGAGTCGATTTTGAGGCCGCCCAGAAGGTCGTCTTCAGCGATCTCCTCGTCTATTTCGACTCCTGGATCGACCTCGACCGTGCTCCCCAGATCGTCGACGGTCTCGATATCGTCGTCCGGCTCGGTCGACTCGGGTTCGAACTCGTCGATCGGGTCGTCGAACTCGTCACCGTCGTCGACACCGCCGACGTCGTCGCCTTGGCCACCGCCCTCTTCGGGCGGTGTCCGGTCTCCCTGACGCGCTGGCTCTTGGTTCTGAGACTGTGCCTGCTCCTCCTCAGGCCCAGCGCCAGTGGCGTCTTCGGGAGGGTCGTCAACGTTCGTATCGTTACTCATAGAACTCTGTTCAGTATCTGGTCCGAAGGGATTGCCACTGATATACTTTCTCCATGCGGAGGATCGTGACAGTGGCTGAAACCGGGGACACAGCGCTCGAAACGAGTGATTGGCGATCTGGACCATTGGTTTCATCCGATACGATAATCGGCAAAATATGTAGCAAAGTTGTGTACAGTCACACACTGCCAAGAGCGGCCACCTGACCACGAACTCGCCACTCTTATACACGCTGCGCGAGCAGTTCACAGCATGACTCGGGGGTTCTACATTGGCCGCTTTCAGCCCTTTCACAACGGCCATCTCAGTATGGTCGAGCAGATCGCTGAGGACGTCGACGAACTCGTTCTTGGGATCGGGAGCGCAGACGATTCACACACGGTTCGCAACCCGTTTACAGCCGGTGAGCGGATCATGATGCTCACGAAGTCACTCGTCGACCACGATCTCGTGACGTATGCGGTCCCGATCGAGGACTTAGAGCGAAACTCCGTCTGGGTGAGCCATATCCAGAGTATGAGCCCGGACTTCGACGTTGCCTACTCGAACAACCCGCTTGTCATCCAACTCTTTCGGGAGGCCGAGATCGAGATCCGACAGTCGCCGATGTTCAACCGCGATGTCCTTGAAGGCAGTGAGGTCCGCGAGCGGATGATCAACGACGGCGATTGGGAGACGCTGGTTCCCGAAGCCGTCGTCAACGTCGTCGACGAGATCGACGGCATCGAACGGATTCAGATGATCAGCGGCTCGGATTCTGACCGCAACTGAGACGTCGGTTCTCGATTTTGATCGCAAGCCGCATCCACTTTGAGCGATCGGGCTGTAGCTACGTTCATGATTACGCTCGCGTCGGACTTCGGAACGCCGTACCCTGCGGCGATGAAAGGCGTGCTCTGTCAGCGAACGACTGCGAAACTGATCGATGTCGCCCACGACTTCCCCCGGCAAGACGTTCGAGCAGCCGCGTTCTGGCTCCGAGAGGTGTTGCCGTACTTCCCACCAGCGACACATCTCGTCGTGATCGACCCCGGTGTCGGCACCGACCGTCACGCACTGGTCGTTCGTGCCGGCGAGCACACGCTCGTCGGTCCCGACAACGGCGTCCTGATTCCCGTTGCGAAACGACTCGCCGGCGATGGCGCGTTCGACACCTACACGATCGACGAGACGCGCCTCGAGGCCGTCACTCCCACCGGGAACGGAGCCCCCTCGAGCGGGCGGGCGACTGCACAGGCTCCCAGTCGCGACGGGCCAGCGAGCAATACGTTCCACGGCCGGGACGTCTTTGCACCCGCCGCGGCGGCCGTCCACGAGACCGACCGCGACACGTTTGCCGACCTTGAGTGGCTCACACCGCTCGAGACGTCGCCTGTTGCTCTCGAACTACCCGAGGCAGCGCTCGAGAACGAGTGCGCACACGGTGAGGTGTTAGTCGTCGACGACTTTGGGAACGTCATTACGAACGTGCCCGGTGACTTTCTCGCGGGCCACGATCGGATCGCCGCGAACGGCACCGTCGTCCCGGTTGGCGAGACGTTTGCCGCTGTCTCGCCCGGTGAGCGACTCGCAACCGTCGGGAGCCACGGCTACGTCGAACTCGATGTCAATCAAGGCCGGGGTGAGGCGGCGTTCGGCCTCGAGGCGGGTGAGCAACTCGTCCTCGAGGCGGTCGGTGAGGAGTGATCACAGATGAACTCGCCTGCCGCCGCCGTCGCTGTGGTCCGGATCGATCACGACCTCCCCATCGGCGTGTACCGTCACGAGACACTCGTTGAATGGAAACGTGATCGAGCCGTCGCTGGCTCGTGAACCGTCTTCGTACCAGTTGACGACGATTGCGTTCAGCGCATCGGGATCGACACACGCCGACAGTGACTCGAGATCGTCAGGCTCGGTCCCGACTACCGATGAGACGGCCATGAGCACCGTTGTACTCACCGGTTCGTAATCGGTATCAGCACACCGCGTGTGATATGTCCCGTGGCGCTTTTTGTATGTGAGTGGCCACTCGGTAGTGTCGTCGACCGGTGAAAGTCGATCTCGAGTTGTTTTGGACATGATACAAGGCCGAATACAATACGTTAACACTTAACAGTGATGGACCGATGACTCTCTCTGTTGCTAACCAAAGAAAAAACGAGGTGTGGCGTTATTCGGCGGCGATGACGTCGTCGATGCGGACGATCATCGTCGCGGCCTCGGTCGCGCTTTCGATGGCTTCGCGTTTGACGTCGGCAGGGTCGACGACGCCGTGTTCGAAGGGATCATCGATGGTGACGTCCTCGCCGGTCGTGATCAGCCCGGCTCGGCCCTCGGACTCGTGGGCGGCACGAAGGTCCACGAGTGCGTCGATTGGGTCCTGGCCGGTGTTGGCGGCGAGCGTTCGGGGGACGATGTCGATTGCGTCGGCGAAGGCCGTCACAGCGAGCTGTTTGCGACCCTCGATACCGGCGGCTTCCTCGCGGATCTTGTCCGCGATCGCGATTTCGGTTGCCCCAGCGCCGGGGACGACCTCGCCCGAGGCGAGCGCCGTTGCGACGACGTCGAGTGCGTCACCGATGGCGCGCTCGAGTTCGTCGACGACGTGTTCGGTGCCACCGCGAACGAAGACGGTGACGGTCTCGGCGGCTGCGCCGCCTTCGATGAACGCGAGATCGTCGTCGCCGAAGTTCTCGGCTCGGATGCGATCGGCTGCACCGAAGTCGGCTTCCTCGAGGTCCTCGAGGGCACCGACGCGGCGTGCGCCCGTTGCGGAGACGATGTCTCGGGCGTCGCTGTTGCCAACGTTTTCGAAGACGAGAATGCCTTCACTGGCGAGATACGAGGAGACGCGGTCGTCGACGTCATCGGTGGTGATGACGACGTCAGCACCACTCTCGGCGACGTCTTCGGCGTAGCCCCGAACTTCGCTCTCCTCGGCGTCGATCGCCGTGTTGAGCTGGTCGATCGAGTCGATGGCGTACTCGGCGTCGATGTCGCCCGTGCGAACGCCGAGTTCGACGTCGAGAACGGCGATCGAAGCGTCTTCGACCTCACGAGGCATGCTGTCGTGGGCTGGTTCCTCGTCGAGAACGATTCCGGGGACGAGCTCCGTTGCGTTCGAGGAGGCGCCGATCTGGGTGTGAACCGTAACGTTGTCGCGGGCGACGCCATCGTCGGTTTCGACGTGTCGGATCGCCTCGACGACGGTTTCGGCGAGCGATTCGGCGGTGAGGCCACCGGTTCCCTTGCCGGTCATGCTCGATTCGCCGACCTGTTTCAGGATTTCGTCGTCGACGTCGGCCTCGTTGACCTGTTCGGCGATCGCCTCGAGGGCGATCTCGGAGGCTTCGTGATAGCCCTCGACGATCGTCGTTGCATGGACGTCCTGTTCGATGAGGTCTTCGGCCTCACCGAGGAGGTTGCCGGCGATGACGGCCGCCGTCGTCGTGCCGTCTCCGACTTCTTCTTCCTGGGATTCGGAGACTTCGACGATCATCTGGGCTGCGGGGTGTTCGATATCCATCTCGTTGAGAATGGTTGCCCCGTCGTTGGTGATGACGACCTCCCCACCGGAGTCGACGAGCATTTTGTCCATCCCGCGTGGCCCGAGTGTCGTCCGTACCGCTTCGGCAACGGCCTTGCCGGCCATAATGTTCGACGACTGGGCGTCGCGACCCTGCGTTCGCTGACTATCCTCGCTCATAATGAACATAGGCTGTCCGCCCATGCGTCGCTGTTGTGCCATAGTTGAATCCTCACTAACTATGTCGTCAGCACTTCTATATAAATCTTTTGCAACCACCCTCGCCACGTCTGGCGATTGCGCCCCTCGAGAGACCGACATCGTTGTTCCGTTGTGTCTCGGTACGACGTGGAGTCACAAAGTATATGCCATACTTATTATCTCATCACTGTATGGTTCGGTATCCTGATGGGCGCTGTCCTGACTGTGGGGAACGATTGTTCGCGCGGATCGACGGCTCCGTGCGCTGTTCGAACTGCGTCTCGCGTTTTGCGCCAGACAGACACACGTCACCTTCCGACGATTGTCGTCCATAAGAACGTATCCGCTATCCGTCAGTGAACCCTGCCGACCACCCACTGGTCAGTACGCTCTCGTTCCACTCAACAGGAAACTGTCGGCGAACACGATTCATACTGACTGTTGTAACTCTGCACCGGTAAGCAACGAAACGGAGGTGTTGCTCACCGGTACGAGACTACAACAACCGCTATCATCTGCGCAGCTGTACCCGTGCAACCGCGACCGCCCTGCGGTCACGTCGGCACCGACGGACAGGAGTCCGTCGAACACGCCGATACAGTAACCAGCCATCATCGCAGGCGAACACGCCGTGAGCTGCGATAGTGACCGCTCGAGACAGTCTCAGCCGATATACCGCAGGTCGTCGTCCGTCGGCACGTCCATCTGCTGTTGTTGTTCCATCTCTTGGATCTTGCCCATGACCTCTTCCATCTCGTCGGCGCGCTCGTCCAGCGACTCGTAGTCGAGTTCGAATCCGAGCACGTCCTCGAGCACCTCGAGCACTGCGCGAGCGCTTTTCGGGTCGACCAGATAGCCGCTGGTCTCGCCCATCAGACAGGCCGCGTCGAACCCGCGACGTTCGCCTAGACCAAGCATCAGACCCGAGACGCCGACGATACCGCCTGCCGGCTCGTCGTCACGGAACTCGACGCCGACGTCCTCGAGATCCTCAAGCAGCGAGTCGTCACTGACAGCGCCGATGACGGCGTACTCGTCGATGAGCTCGCCGGTTGGGACGCCACCGAGTGCGTACACCTCGGCTGCACCGAACTCCTCGGCGATGTCGAGGAACGCATCGGTCAGCACGTAGTGGCCCTCGTTGGTCTGGGCCTGATGGTCACCAGTCAGCAAGAGCAGATCACGGCCGTCGGGAACAGAGACGGCGTACAGTTCTGCACAGGTAAGCGACGAGACGCCGTCCTCGACGGTCACCTGTGGTGGGAACTCCGTGGAGTAGATGCGCCGCACGAGCGTACTCTCTGCCTCGAGTTCCTCGAGCAGGTGCTCGACGGCGAGACTTCCGACATGTCCGACACCAGGCAGCCCCTCGACGAGGACGGGGTCGGTGACGTCGACCTCGGCAACTACGTCGATCTCGAGTTCGTCCATACCATATCAGCGATTGCGACGTTTAAGAGCGCGTCGGTACTCGCCGTAGGGGTCGTTCGGATCGAACGGGGCCGGGGCGCTGTTTTCCGTCGCGCTGTTGCACTCCGGACACGTCTCAGAAAGGGTGTACACCGGGCGGTCGTGGACCTCGCGCCACGCCGAACACACCCGGATATCCGACTTCATGCGTTATTCGTCGTCCGTCCGTCGCTCGCGGTGGTACTCGCCCATGCCACCCTGGTCCTCGATAGCTGCGACCGCGCGCCGGGCGCTTTCCTCGAGTTGGGACTCAGCGGTTTTGTAGTTGGGCGCTTTCACTTTGATTCGGTACTCGGGGGCTCCGACGTAGCTGACCTCGAGGTCGACCTCTTCTGGTACCTCGCCGTTGCCTTCGGCAGCCGACAGCGCTTTGCGGATGCCGTCGACGCCACTTGGCGATGCGTTCTCTAGGTCGACGTAGCCGGTGACGTTGACGTACGGCACCGAGACGTTCTCACGGGCGGTCTCGACGAGCGATTCGATCTCGTCGTCCGAGAGATCCGTCTCCTCGAGAGCCGCTTCGCCGTGAATCGCCGCCTGCTTGAACCCTTCATAGAGGCTTCCCTGAGCGCCGATCAGTTCGTTGGCGACCGCGGTATAGGACTCGTCATCGACGTCCTCGCCGAGTGCGAGGGCCATCCAGTTGTCTGCTTTCTGCTCATTTTTCCACTCCTGGATCTTATCCGAGCGCTGGTGGTCGTTGACGTCTTTGAGCGAGAGATCGATCTGCTCGTGGGACTCGTCGACATCGAGGACTTTGCAGACGACGATCTGTCCCTCGCGGACGTGATCGCGGACGTTTTTGATCCAGCCACTTGCGACCTCTGAGATGTGGATCAAACCGCGTTTGTCTCGGTATTCCTCGAGATCGACGAAGACACCGAAGTCCTCGATTTCGTCGATCTTGCCGACGACGAGTTCGCCGGGATCTGGCCAGCCGCTGTATTTCATCGTGACTCGACTGTTTCGAGGATCTCGTGGTCGATCTCGGCTTTGCCGCCGGCTGGTCGCGCAAGCGTCGTGCCACAGACGGCACAGGCGACCTCCGTAGAGGCTTTGCCGAAGACGGTCTGTTCGTTTTCACAATCACTGCATCGAACGCTGTAGAAATTTCCTGCCATTGTAATCACTCCTGGAACTTGAGTCGGCCGGCGCGCCATCCCTCACGGAGGTGGGCCTTCCCACACTCGCTGCATCGGTATTTGAGGTTGGTCTTCTTGGTCGGCTTTTCGCCACCGGGAACCTTCGAGAAGCGACCGGAGTTACCGATGGACGCACTGTTGCGCCGCGTTCGGCGAGCGTCCCACTTCATACCGGATGAGCGGCCCGATCGGGCCTTCTCGGCTTCGTGCTCGTGATGTGCGTCACAGTGCGGACAGTACGTATTGAATCGGCGTGGCATCTCCATGGTTATCTCACTTGGCGTGGGCTAAGACAGCGCTGTTTAAAACCCGTTTGGTTCGTCGTCGGCCCCTGTGTCGTGTTGGAACACGCCTACCGTGTCCATCCCTTCGAAGCGTTTAATCGTTTCTCGTGTGAACCAGTACCCATGAAGCAGGTCATCATCCACGGCGATCCTGGAATTCGAAAAGGGGCCATCATCGACTACGACGGCGAGGAACTGGTCTGTTTTGGCATTAACCGAAACGGTGAGTGGCATGGCCCCGAGACTGTTCAGCTGTGGTGTACCGTTGGGACCGAAGACGAGTACGACGACTACGAGAAACGAAACTACGTACCCCACTTCCTCGATATCGACCGCGTCGATGCCGATGCCGTCGACGTCGTGCGGCCGAAAGGCGATCTCGCACTCTGAGTCGACGTTTCCCTCCTCGAGCGACCTTCGCCGTGCTGAGGGCCGTTCTTCGTGACGTTCCAGTTAGTTACGCGGGCCAGCTCGGTCAACTCCTCCCTCTCGCGTGCGCTCGCGCGCTCGAAAGTCACACAGAGAGATGGCATGCTCCGTCGCACTCCACGAACTCGAGGCGAGGAACCGACCGTGACAGTGACTCGAGGATGATCGATTCCGTGCGCGGACCGCAAAACGGATACGGGTGCCGAAGCCAGTACCGAACGAGACTGTCGACCGACACGACCAGTTCATCGATCGCGAACGTCGATGGAAGACGATGCGTATCGTAGCTAGTTTCGCGTCCACCCCGAACATATCGACCCTGTGCCGGTGTGGAACCCGTGTCAGGTGTTCGACAACGGCATGGCCGAATCAACGATGATGAGTAATTCGCTTTCCGAGGCTGTCCGGAGACGAGTTCGTGCGTTACTCTCGACTGCACGGTTCAGTCAGTTCGTCGGCGTCGGTGTGGCCGGTGCAGCTGTCGACAACGTTGCGCTCCTCTTGCTAGTCGAGGTGACTGCACTCGGCCCAGTCGCCGCGAAGGTGCTCAGCTGGGAGCTGTCGATCATGGTGATCTTCGCGATCAACGAACGGTGGACGTTCGCAGAGTACGGTGCAATGACGCCGCGTGCGCTCGGAAGACGGTTTGTGCGCTCGAACGCAGTCCGGTTTGCCGGTTTTTTGGTGACGCTGTCCGTACTTGCGATACTCGTCGGCTGGTTCGACGTCTGGTATCTCACAGCGAATCTGATCGGAACCGGAATCGGGTTCTTCGTCAACTACACCTGTGAGAGCCTCATTACGTGGAAGGTCCATCGCGACTAACGGTAGAAACCCCCATACGGGAACCGAATCACAACCCTTAATTAGTGCACTCCGTTATAATGTGATAGCGGGATGGGATAGCCAGGAGATTCCGGCGGGCTCATAACCCGCAGACCGGTAGTTCAAATCTACCTCCCGCTACTTTTCGGGGATTCAACGATAAACAAAGTGACGAACGAGTCTTGAATCTACCTCCAACTACGTTTCGACGCAGCGATGACTGTTGTGTGTACTGTATCCCTCAACGTCGAGCGAGCTATAGGAACAACTGAAACGATTTACACGCTCACACTGGTAACTGTCTTAGGCTGGATGAATCTGAACTGTTGTCTCGCCGTAAAGTCCCTTTTGATCAGCATCTGAAACATTGAGTCCGGCACCAATCGTGTACGTCCCCGGATCGGCCGGTTCCCACTCGCGCTCGGAAACACGAAACGACTGATCCCACTGCTTGTGGAACTGTTTTCGCTCGCCACGATTGAATACGAACGCACCTGATTCTTCAGGTGGCGTCCGGAGTGAGACGTGCGATGCTTCAGAGACACCACTGATATCCCACATCCAAAGTACGGGCGAGTTCGTTTGAATCGTAACCGGAACGGGCAACGAATTTTTCATCGTCACGGTAAATGGGACAGGAGTTCCGGCAGGATACTCAGTTCGTGGTGTCGTGACGGTAATCGAAAGCGCCCGATAGCAGAGCCACGTCGGCAACAGATGCCGACTGAGGGAGGTGCTATTGACCCACCGGAGCGCCTGAATCCGATCTGAACTATCTGTCGTCGTCGGTGTTTGTGGGTCGTCATCACGACGGAGGGAATTCGAGTCGTAAATCCGACGCATTGGTACTCGCTGGATGCACACGAATTAAAACGTTCGGATAACCGTAATGCTGGGCTGTTCGGAGTGGATGCAATCCAAGCTGTGCGATACGGCGACAGGAACAGTTGAAATGAGTCATATACCGATCGTGCTTGCCGCCGCACAACCGGATGTCCAGTGACGGACAGTGGCTACGCTAATCATCCGCGACGGCGTCGGTAGCGTTTCCGACCTGCAACTGGCTTCCATCGTATCGTTCGTCGTGGAGCAAACACGAAATTCGGTGGGTGTCGCCGGTCTGGACGTGATTTGGATGGTGAACCTCACAGGGCGACGTAAACGCATCTTCGAGGCATTCCTGTGCGTCCGCGATATTTCCTGCGTGAAGATCGTCGATCGCCTGTGAAAGAACGGCTTCGGCGTCCGGATCAGAGAGCTCCGGAGGAATATCAAACTCAGCTCGGAGTATCTCATCGAGTGTGCTTCTAGCGCATTCGCCCAGGTCGGTTCGGCTTGTCTGTCCAGCACCGTCTCCAGCGGCCGTTGCAATCGATGTGAGTGTTTCGGACTCCAGAACACGGCGTTTAAAATCCACAACCGATCGCCAGACGGATTGCTCGAGGTTGAGCGCCGCTGGCTGGATGATGCGAGGACACCGTGTGTGGAATCGACAGCCGGATGGTGGATCCAGCGGTGATGGGACGGTTCCCGGGAGGATAATCTGTTCACCCTCCCAGAGGGGGTCGGGCTCTGGAATCGCTGACAGCAGCGCTTCGGTGTACGGATGATATGGGGGTGAAAAGATTTCGTCAGTCGAACCAACCTCTGCGAACTCGCCGAGATACATCACGGCAATCCGGTCGGAAATGTGCTCGACGACGCTCAGATCGTGGGCGATGAAGATATACGAGAGTCCAAACTCCTCCTGAAGATCCCCGAGGAGGTTCAGGATCTGGGCTTGCACGCTGACATCGAGTGCACTCACCGGTTCGTCACAGATGATGATCTCCGGATCGACTGCCAGCGCTCGTGCGATCCCGATCCGCTGGCGCTGGCCGCCAGAGAACTCGTGAGGATATCGGTGAGTGTGACTCGGATTCAGGCCGACGGTCTCTAACAGTTCGTAGATACGTTCGGTTCGCTCGGCACCCGTTACGATCCCGTGAATGTCTAGAGGTTCACCGATGATGTCCCCGACAGTCAATCGCGGGTTCAGACTCGAGAACGGGTCCTGGAAAATATACTGCAGGTCAGTCCGGAGATTACGAAGCTTTCGATCGGAGACGGCTGTCAGATCGATTTCGCGACGGGGCGACGGGGCATCGACAGCTTCGTCGACACGTTCTCGGTAGTACACCGAGCCGCCGGTCGGCTCGACCAGCCTGAGCAGTGTCCTCGCGAGCGTACTCTTTCCGCAGCCGCTCTCTCCGACAACACCGAGCGTCTCCCCCTCGTAGAGTTCGAGGTCGATCCCGTCGACGGCTTTGACCTCCTGTGTTCGTCCCAGCAAGCGCTCGAGAAACCCGCCACTCGAGTCGTAGTACTTCCTCAGATTCTCGGCTCGCAGCAGTGGGTTATCAGTCATCGTGATCACCGTCGGTGCTCGAGAGCTCTGTCTCAGCCACCGAACCAGATTCGGGGGCGGCTTCGACCCGCTCGTCAGTCGTCGACTCACGCACCTGGACTTCATAATCGAGCCCGGCGTTCAACTCGCCTGTATACTCAAGACAGGCGGCTATGTGTTCGGCGTCGTTCGTTGGTTCCGTTCCAGTTTCAGGGTCGACCAGGGCAGGTTCGGTTCTGGTACAGGCCTCCTCCGCGTACGGACATCGTGGATGGAAGGTACAACCGGATGGGAGTTCGATGAGGTCAGGCATCGTTCCGGGAATGGTCTGGAGTCGGTCTCGATCATCGCCGATGCGTGGGATCGAGCTCATGAGCCCGACTGTGTAGGGGTGTTTCGGGTCATAGTAGAGCTCTTCAACAGGAGCTTTCTCGACCGGCCTTCCTGCATACATCACCATGACACGATCACAGATATCGGCGACGATGCCGAGATCGTGCGTGATGAGCTGGACCGCCGTATCGAACTCCGCGGCAAGTGACTCGATCTCCGCGAGGACTTTCGCCTCGGTCGTCACGTCAACTGCCGTCGTCGGCTCGTCACAGATGAGCAGATCTGGATCACACGACAGTGCCATCGCGATGATCGCTCGCTGTTGCATCCCGCCAGAGAATTCGTGCGGATAGTCCGAGTACCGTGTTGGGGCGTCTGGAATACCGACCGTATCGAGCAACTGGATGGTCCGCTCTTTCGCGTCCGCCTTCCCGTAGTCGAGATGATGTCTGATCATCTCGGCGATCTGCTCGCCGACGGGATACACGGGGTTGAGTGCCGTCTGAGCATCCTGGAAGACCATCGAAATTTCGTTGCCACGGATCGATCGGATCTCCGCTTCGCTCATCTCGAGGATGTTTTCGCCTTTGAACAGGATCTCTCCGCTCTCGATATGCCCTGGACGTTCGATGAGTCTCATTACCGAGTGTGCAGTGACACTCTTCCCAGCACCACTCTCACCGACGACGCCAAACGTGTCACCGCGTTCGATGCTGAAACTGAGGTCGTTGACGGCATTGACAACCCCTTTTTCAGTGTAGAACTTGACCGTGAGATCGGTTACCTCGAGTAACGTCATTCGTGTTCGCCTCCACCGATGCCGGTCTCCTGTGCATCGAGTGCGTCGTTGACGCCATCGCCAATCATGTTCATCGACATCACAAACAGGAAAATCGCTGCGCCGGGGAACACCGTGATCCACCAGCGAACGTCACCGCCGGGTCCGGGGATGATCGCATCACGCCCGTTCTCGAGCATGGTTCCCCACTCAGCTGTCTCAGCAGACATGCCGAGCCCGAGGAATCCGAGTGCTGCAACACCGATGACGACGGTGCCGATGTTGAGCGTGCCGTAGACGAGCAACGGCGGCATCGCGTTCGGCACGATATGTCTGAAGATCACTGACCGGTCGCGAGCGCCGAGTGCTTTTGCGGCCAGCACGTACTCGTTTTCTTTGAGTTTCAGGACTTCACCGCGGATGAGTCGAGCGTACGTGGCCCAACTGACGAACGTAAACGCGGCCACGAGCTGCCAGTAGCCACCACCGAACATCGAGACGATGATCAGCGCGAGGATGAGACTCGGGAACGCCAGAACCATATCAACGATCCGCATCAAGACTTCGTCGAGCCATCCGCCGTAGTATCCCGATATCGATCCGTAGACGAGCCCGACCGTTCCGGTGAGGGCAACGACGATAAAGCCGATGGAGATACTGTACCGGCCACCGGCAAGGACACGTGAGAACACGTCACGTCCCGAGCCATCGATGCCCATTGGGTGTGACCAGGAAGGGGGGTCGTTCCGGGAGACATCGGACTCGAGCCAGAGAATATCGGTCGAGGAGTATGGCGCAATCGAGAACGGTTGAATCGTTATATTCAGTACCTCGATCGGACGGGCAAAGATCGCGAGCAATGACATCGCCGCGACGATCGCAACTCCGATCAGTGCTGTTCGGTTTCGTTTAAATCGGTTCCACGCCCGCGTCCACCGTCCGACGGTTTCACCGTCGGTCTCTTCGCACCAATCTGATAACTTTTCACGGTTTTCAACGTGTTCGGCGTCGAACCCAGTGATCTGTATCCGTCCGCGTTCAGTCGTTGGTTTAGTCATATCTAATCCTTGGATCGAGTACGGCGTATAAGATGTCTGCAACCAGGTTCGCCAGAATGATAAACACACCTACAAACAGCGTAATCGCCATGATGAGGTTGATTTCGTTGCCGTGGATCGCCTGAATGAGTTCGCGGCCGAGCCCCGGCCAGGCGAACACGACCTCGACGACGACCGAACCGGCGACGATACCAGCGGTGAGCGTCGCTGCAAGCGTCACGACCGAGATCAGTGAGTTCCGGAGGACGTGTTTGAAGATAATCCGTTGCTCTGGAAGCCCCTTGGCTCGAGCGGCCATGACGTACTCTTTGTTCAACTCCTCGGCCATCGACGTTCGCATCACCCGCATGATCGACGCCGCAGCGGCGGTTCCGATCGTTACGCCGGGTAGTATCAGATGCCACAGCATCTCGGGGTGATACAGTGGTTTTCGTGGTGGTGTCACGTCCCACCAGCCGAGCCACAGCGAGCCGACGAGGATGAGCATGAGACCGAGCCAGAAGTTGGGGATCGAAATCCCGGACAGCGCGATAAATCGACTGGCTGTGTCGCCAAGCTGATCTTTCTTCACTGCCGCATAGATCCCGGTCGGAATCGCGATGACGAGGGCGAACACCCAGCCGAACAGTCCAAGTGCGACCGTTTCGGGAAGCCGAGACGTAATGACGCCGGCGGCAGTCTGATTGCTTCCGTAGACGTCACCGAAATTTCCTGCCAAGACGTTTCCAATCCACGTTGCGTACTGTTCCCAAACCGGACCGTCAAGCCCGTATTGGGCCCGAATCTGGGCTTCCTCGGCCCGCGAGACGTTGGGGTTTTGTGCGACCATCTGGCTGATCGCATCACCCGGCGTCAGATGGACGAGTGCGAACGTGATCACCGAGACCCCAAAGAGAATGGGAACGGTCATCAGCAGCCGTTTGAGTATAAAACGTCGGAGGCTCATTGTAAATCTAAAACCCGATGTTCGTTTCGAGCTAAACACCGTCGGCCCATTCAAATGTTGGACTCGTAGCCGTGGTCGGCGATGACTTCTTCGATCAGTTCGACCGCACGCTCCGTATCGAACTCGTTTTGCGGGCGTATGTCCGACTCGAGTGCGTCGTAATCTGCGGTACCGAGTCCTTTTGCGAGTTCCGGAACCATCGTCCACGCCGGCTCACCCCAGCCGTCGAGAATCTCGTCGACGATCTGTTGACGGGGAACCAGGTGGTTGACGGCCTTTCGAAGTCGAGGATCGTCCCACGGCTCTATCTGAACGGGGTACTGGAAGTAATTGTAGCCACCACTTCCGATCGAATCGACAACGTACTCCTCGTCCGAGTCGTACTCGTTGAGCGTATCCGACACCAGATTGTATGTGGCGTCGATTTCGTCCTTTTGCAGTGCAGCACTTCGCGTGGAGTCTTCCGTGATGATATGCAGATCGATTTCGTCGACCACAGGGCCTGCGGGGAAATCAGTTGGTCCGTCGTACCACTCGAGTGCGTCGAGTCCCTGCTGTTCGAGCCAGTAGTTGTCGTTTTTCGTCGCGATGAAGTACTCCTCGTCCTCGAACTCGTCGTAGATGTACGGACCAGTGCCGACCGGTTCGACGCCGTCTCCGAGTGGGTCGATTCCGTCGGGACCGAGCTGTGCCTGCTCTGTCGAGTGGATGTAGGCCCCGGGGAGTTCTCGCTCAGCTTCGGCATCCGGAATCTGAGCGTACAGATCGACGGTGTACTCGTCGACTGCTCGTGCGTGTAGCAGCGAGTCGAAGGTCTGTGCCGCCAGATCGGAGTTTTCATACCGCTCAACAGAGAGGACGACGTTCTCCGCGGTCAGCTCCTCTCCATCGTGGAACTCGACACCTTCCTGGAGGTGGTACCGCCACTGCATTCCAAAGACATCGTCGTCGACCGCTTTGGATGCGCCATCGGGCGTCAGAGCCCGAACGTCGTCGTCTGCAGTCCGGCTGTCGTCGGGGTGGACCATGATCGTTTGAACTGGGTCGTCGCTATCGTACTCGAGGACGCCGTTGTCGTTTGCTGAGACGGTGATCATGTAGTCCTCGTACGCCTCGCGAGTGATGTCCTGTGTCTCCAGAACTTCGTAGCGCTTGGCCAGCCATGGGTAGACGTTCCCCTCCGTATCCGATGTGACCAGTTGCTCGAATATGAGGTTCTGTGCCATCATCGCCGTCGTATCAGTACTGTACGGTGGATCCAGCGAAGCAATGTTGGCTGCGACACCGTATCTCAGCGTGCCACCCGTTTGGATATCGGAGAGATCGGTTTCGTCGGGCGTCGCTTCGCCGCGGTCGATCCACGTGACTTGCTGGTCGACCGGCGCGTGAAGCGCGTAGCTCAACGTGGTCTCAGAAAACGGGAACGGTGCGAAGCCGTGTACATCGGTGTTTCTGACGTACTCGTCAGTCGCGAAATGGACGAGCGAACTGCCTCGGTAGTCGGCCAGTTCGTGCCAGATTTCGTCGTATCGCTCTCGCCGCAGATCCGGGTCTTCTGCGACATCGAGACCGAATCGAGCGTGCTCGATCATCCGGTCGAGTTCCTCGTATCCGAGCCCGTTTACATTACAGCACTGACCCTGGTTCGATGTCCCGTGAAGCGCGTCGCAGAAGCTCTCTGGATTGAACGTTCCCGATAATCTGACAAACGGAATATTTCCTCTATCTGCATATCCTGGATCAAGTACCCGACCGATGTGATCATCGAACGAGTGCGTCTCTATGTCGACCCTGAAATAGCCAGTCTCTTCCATCACCTGCCCAATAACCTGCGTGAGCTCGTGACGGTCGGTGTTGTCTGCATCAACCTCGAGCTGGACGTCAAGTGGGAAGGCAATGTCATCGGTGTCGTTCCCTCCAAGACAGCCTGCAATGCTGATCGCGCCTGCGGCGCCGAGACCCTGAAGGAGACGACGTCGATCGACAGTCAATCTATTATGATTGTCAGCCTTACCCATGAAAATGTATCTGAGATTGGACCATATATATGTGCTGTTCCCCTCTAAGCAATAATTTCCCCCTCTAACAAATCGCCATTCAATCCATTATATATTCGACTTTGTGTCGTATTATTGTACATATGTAGTATCTGAGAGGAGGGAGATTTAGTGAATAGTAAACAAGTTCACTTAGACACGTCCAGTAATCGGACTACCTATGCACTGAATCATATCTTCCCGAGTGTCACTTTACTGTTCTTCAAGCTGACACAAGTAAAGTTACTCGTGTTGTTGTTCGATAGATACAAAATCCGTTTGGCGCAACTGCCCCTAGTCGTCGCCGTCTTCGTCGATAATAACGACCTCACCGTCGATGACATCGACGTTAATGAGCGTTTTGATGTCGTAGCCGGCGTCTGCGGCTTTGTTCTCGCCGCCGACTTTTTTGATGACCGCAACCGTATCGATGACTTCGGCACCGATCTCGTCGAGTGCCTCGAGGACCGACGCGAGCGTGCCGCCAGTCGAGAGGACGTCGTCGAGCACCAGCACGCGCTCGCCCTCGCGGACGTCATTGATGTACATCTCGTTCTCGGAATAGCCTGTTTTCTGGGCAATCTCGACTTCCCCGTCGAGGCCGTACTGGCGTTTTCGGATGACCGTCAGCGGGATGTCGGTCATCAGCGAGACGGCAGTCGAGATGTGAATCCCCATCGCTGCGGGCGTGACGATCCGATCGACGTTTTCGAGTTCCGCCTTGCGGATGATCCGAATGACGATCTCACGAAGCAAGCCCGGATCGAGCTTTGGGAGTCCGTCGCTGATCGGGTGAACGAAGTAGTGATACCCATCTTTCTCGATAATCGGCGCCTCGAGAAGCGACCGCTTCAACTGATCCATGTCGTGGGTCTGGCGCTAACCGAGTAAAAGTTGACGATCCGACCGAGGCATGACACTGTCGAACATCGGCCAGTGACTCAGTCTGTCCGAGTGGTCGATCGCCAGGTATCACTCGATCTGGAACGCGATTCGTGGCCCATCGGCCGTGTTTCGCGTGCGCGACTGCAATCGGTCATCAGTCGTCACGACCGTAGCTGAGTTCTGGTGGCTGCTCGCCGTGGCCCAGTCGCATATTCCGCTCGTGGTAGATGTGTGCGACGGCGGTCATGGTAACCGTTGCGGCGATGATTCCTGCCCAGCCCAGCTCCGAGAGCATGGTCAATGGATAAATTCCCATCCACAGCGCGGCGACCAGCGCACAGCTGATCGCCCCAAGCGAGAGATACAGTTCCCGCCAGGCGAACTCGTGGCCGGGGACGATCTCGAGATAGATGCTGAGATCTTTCGTTCGCTCGGTCGCCTGGATAACGCCATCGTCGGAGTCGAACACGAGGATCCCGGACTGATCCATCTTCGGGAGATGGGTCTGTTGAAGCGTCGTGTAGACGCGTTTTCGCTGTTCTGGTGTCACCTTCTCGAGTGTCGTTTCGTACTCCCAGGCGGCGACCTGCTGGGCGAGGTCGCCGAGTTCGACGGGCCGGTTGTCCTGTTTCAGATACTGGAGGACATAGCGCCGTCGCTGGTTGCGCAAGACTTCGAAGATTTCGCCTTTCGAGAGAGTGCCATGGTCGTCTGGCTCGGCAGCCCGCTGTTTTTGTTGTTGAGCCACGACGGATCACCTCGAGACAGTGGTCGAAGTCGATTTATCGGTGAGATCTATCGCTGGATCTGTAACTACAGAGACATCCCCAATTGAAACCGGTCGCATACCTGTTAATTCGTCCGAGGAACGCCTCCTATATAACATCCCTGTCGGGATTATCAGTCCGGATACTCGGCCTTACTCGTCGCCGACGATGGCGGCAATGGAGTCGGCGATTTCGCCGCCCAGTCCCGCTTTTGTTCCCTCGTAGCGAGCCACGTCTCGCTCGTGGACGAACAGCGCCTTCGTTGCATCTGCACCCATCACGCTCGCGTCGTTGGCGACGACAAACGCCAACCCCGCACGCGACAGCGTCTGGCGTGCCTGCTCGATCATCGCCGCCTCGTCGCCCGACGTTTCGGCTTTGAAGCCGACGATCGGCAACTCGGGGTGGTCGGCGCGGAGCTCGTCGATGAGCTTCGGTGTCGGCTCGAGATCGAGCGTGAGTTCTTGGCCCGAACGGATCTTTTCGTCGCTTCCCTCGACAGTGTAGTCGCCGATGGCAGCCGCCGACACCAGTGTGTCCGCATCTGCACAGGCCTCTCGGGTCGTCTCGAGCATCTCGGCGGCGCTCTCGACGGATCGAACCGTCGCGTAGGGTATTTCGCCGCCGGGATGGATGCCGTCTCGCGTCACTGGCTGTGGGCCGACGACACCGTGGACCAGCGTCACGTCGGCTCCGCGAGCGTAGCACGCTTTCGCAACGGCGCGGCCCATCTTGCCCGACGAGCGGTTCGTCAGCACCCGGACGGGGTCGACCGCCTCGCTCGTCGCGCCGGTCGTGATGACGATCTGTTTGCCCGCGAGCGATCGCTCGCCGGCCGCTCGAGCGACGTCACAGACGATCGCCTCTTCGCTTGCGATCTTGGCTTTCCCCTCCTCGATGCGCGGGTCGACGAACTCGACGCCCCAGTCGGCGACGGTGTCGATGGCCTCGAGGACGCCGGGATGGTCGTACATCGGTTCGTGCATCGCGGGTGCGATGACGACCGGCGTGTCAGCGCCGAGTGCAGTCGTGGCACACGTTGTGACGGGCGTATCGTCGACGGCTCCGGCGATCTTGCCAACCGTGTTTGCCGTGGCAGGCGCGATCAGCAAGACGTCCGCCCAGCCGTCGTACCCACAGAGGTCGACATGTTCGACGCTCCCTGTGATTTCCGTGACGACGTCGTTGTCGGTCGCGAACTCGACGGCCCAGGGATGGATGATTCCCTGTGCGCTGCCGGTCATCACGCCTCGAACGGTGGCCCCCTGTCGTCGCAACTCGTGGGCCAGTTCGACCGTCTTGACGGCGGCGATCGATCCCGTCACCCCGAGCGCAACGTTGACTCCCTCGAGCATTCGTCTCGTACTCTCGCTTGCGTTGTGTTAAGCGTAGCGAGGGCGTACCGTGGGGAGATGGGTCAGGCGCGGCCACCGAAGACGAGGACGTCGTACGAATCAAGCACAGCACTCCCCTCGGGAGCCCGAAACCCATTCGAGTTGGCGCCGAACTCGCTCGTCGCCGTCGGTGACGGATCGTAGAGGATGTCGGTCCCGGTCCCACGCAACCACCCATCCTCGTCGTAGATCGGTGCAACGACGACGATTCGGTCGCTTTCGACAGCGTCGAACTCGAGGTCGCCGGTCACGTTGAGCACGTCACCGCCTGCAGAGAGCTCCGTATTCTGTACCGACACAGCATCGAGTGCCGAACGCGCTACTTGCGTATTCGCGTCGACGAACTCGTTGTCGACAGTGTCGACCTCGTCGACCTCGAAATTACTCTGGACGTAGTATCGGAGCGTCGTCTCCGGTGGGATGTAGCTCGTAATGTGCGTTCCGTCGGCGACGACGGACCCATCAGCCGAACGAAATGTCGAGGTAATTTCCAGACGCCCGTGTGGAACCGCGGTCTCGTTTTCGACAGCAACTCGGAGCCACGACCTGTCTGAACCACCACCCCGGGCGGGCGCTGCAAAAACGTCCCACTCGATGATCTCGGCCGCTGCCTCGCCCTCCCCATCCGCTGTCTGTTCGTCGTCCGACGAACAGCCTGCGACGGTAACCGCCCCAGCCGTCGCCAACAGAAGCCCCCGTCTTTTCATAGTCAATACTGATCGGTGTCCCTGACATAACTTGCGGCTGTCGTATCGCGTCTGACAGTTTGAAGCTGCCAGCTGACAGCCGACCTACTCCTCAGCGACGCTTGGATGCATCGTCGGCCGTTCGTCGAGCGGTTCGGCAAACGCCTCGAGCAGACGCGCTCTGGCCTGCTCGTCACGCCTTCGCCGTTCGTCGTCGCTGATCTCCTCACAGCCCGGCGGCACCTCGCGCCCGCGGTCGGTGAAGTAGCCTTCGGGGGCGACCCAGTCGTGATAGAAGTTCGCGTCGGAGTCGTGGATTACGGCGAGTGCGACTTTCGCTCCGTGGCCGGCCGCGACGATGGCTTGATGGGGCTCGTTCGCGAGTCGGCCGGCGGCGTAGATGCCGTCGACGGCCGTTCGGCCGGCGTCGTCGACCGAGACGAACTGCTTGCTCCCGCGCTGGATGCGACCGACGTCAAGCGGGACGAGATACTCGCTGTCGGCCCACGACGCCGCGATCACCCGTCGCGCCTCGAGAGGTTTTCCACCCTCTGTTTCGAGGACGAATCCGGCCTCGAGAGCGGTCTCATCTTTCGGTTCGATACTCGTCACACGTCCGAGTTCGATCGTCGCGCCCGCGGTCCGGGCCTGTTCACGCGTCAGATCCAGATACCGGCGGGCGTCGACGCCATCGGGGAAGCCGGGGTAGTTCTCGAGGCTGGCGTTGCGCTCGAGGGTCGATCCGTCGCCGTTGCCGGACTGCGTCAGGCTGCGTGGGGGAGTTCGCCCCCCGCTGTCGATGACCAGCGTGTTCAGTCCCGCACGTGCCGTAAAGATCGCTGCGGCGAGGCCAGCGACGCCGCCGCCAACGATACAAACGTCTCGCATATCTCGGCGTTTCGAGTGGTCGCTATAGAAATTGCCGACTCTCGGTTTCGGGTCGGTCGTGTGTATTCGCTGAACTGTCTGGATGACAACTCTTACTTTCTGAGCCGTCGTATAACCGCTGTGGATCGAATTCTCCTCAGTACACTCGCCTATCGCTCGCCCGAGGAGGTGTTTCCCTACGTCCAGTCATTTACCGACTACCCGCGGTACACGGACCACTTACAAAAGGTTCGCGTCCACGGCGACGGCGGCGTCGGCTCCGTCTACGACCTCCGGCTGACGTGGTGGAAACTCAGCTACACCGCCCGTTCGAAGGTGCTCAGTATCGACGCCCCCCATTCACTCGAGTGGGAACTGATCAACAACCTCCACGCCCACGGCGAGTGGCGCGTCGAACCGGAGCCCGAGTCGGCCCCTGACGGCGTCGAGACGGCGAGTCGAATCTATTTTGAGGCCGCCTACGACCCGTACTCGGCCGACAAAAACGTGCTCTCGCTGCCACGGTTCGTCTCGCTTGACTGGGTAATCAAGAAAGTCAAACCCAAACTGCTTTCCGAAGCCGAGGCCGTCGTCGAGCGACTCGTCGCGGACATCGAAGGGCAGACGCGTGATGTCGAGTTGACGATTCACGAGATGCCGTAGCCCACTCAGCGGCCCGGCGTCGGCGCTGGCTGCACACGACGCGACGAACGGTCAGAGAGTGGCTGAACTTTTCACTGAACGGGACGATACACTGAGTATGGACCAACAGCGACGACAGTTCCTCGACGAGTTGCTCGAGACCGCGACGCCATCCGGCTTCGAAACGGAGGGGCAGCGCCTGTGGATAGAGTATGTCGAGGAGTTCGCCGACGAGGTGCAGGTTGATGAGTACGGAAACGCCGTCGCCGTGGTCGACGGCGGCGAGCCGTCGGTCGCGCTGACGGGCCACAGCGACGAGATTGGTTTCATGGTGCGGGATATCGAGGACAACGGCGCGATTCGAATGACCGCGATCGGTGGCTCGGATCAGACCGTCTCGAAAGGCCAGCATGTCCGGATCCATACCGCTGACGGCGTGGTCCCGGGAGTCGTCGGCCAGACCGCGATTCATCTCCGCGATACGGACAAGGATTCGATCGACGAAATTGACGAACAACACATCGATATCGGTGCCACGGACGAAGACGAAACAGCAGAACTGGTCGAGCGCGGCGATCCGATCACGTTCGACCAGACAGTGTCCGAACTGGCAAACGATCGTATCGCAGCCCGCGGGCTAGATAACCGAATCGGCATCTGGGCCGCCGCAGAAGCGCTTCGTCGGGCAGCCGAGGGTGACCTCGAGGCGACGATCTATGCCGTGTCAACGGTTCAGGAAGAGGTCGGGTTGCAGGGAGCGAAAATGGTCGGCTTCGATCTCGCCCCCGACGCGGTCGTCGCGATCGACGTGACACACGCCACGGACGCGCCAGGAACGCCGTCGGCTCGGAAAACGGGCGTCGAACTCGGCGAGGGACCAGTCGTCGTCCGCGGGAGTGCGAATCACCCAGCGCTCGTGACGGCCATCCGTGAGGTGGCGTCCGACGAGGGGATCGACGTGCAGCTGCAGGCGTCTGGGAACCGAACCGGCACGGACGCCGACGCCTTCTATACCTCCCGCGGCGGGATTCCGTCGCTGAACATCGGAATCCCGAACCGCTACATGCACACGCCCGCCGAGCTACTGGATCTCACTGATCTCGACGCCGCGGCTGACTTGCTCGCCGAATTCGCGGCCGTCGCTCACGAACACGAGTTTTCCGTCGACGTGCGATAATCGCCCGCGGGCGGGACGATGTTCGTCTCCGTGATCGTTGGAGCCCATTGCCTTTTTTGGTGTGAACACAACCGCGGAGTATTAACGGGATGACCTGTTAGACATGTGTATGAGTAACGTGCGTGTCGCAGGTGTCGGGCTGACGCCGTTCGGGAACACTCCCGAGCGAACGAGCCGAGACCTCTTCGCGGAAGCAAGTATCAAGGCGTTCGAGGAGAGCGGTGTACCCCGTGAGGATGTTGACGCCCTCTTCTATGGGAACTTCATGGGCGAACTGTCGGAACATCAGGGTCATCAGGGACCGTTGATGGCCGAAGCCGCAGGGATTCAGGCACCGGCAACCCGCTATGAGTCTGCGTGTGCCTCGAGCGGGGCCGCCGTTCGAGACGCAGTCATGCGTGTTCGCAACGGCGAGGACGACGTTGTCCTCGTCGGCGGTGCCGAACGAATGACCAACCTCGGCACTGCGGGCGCGACGGAGGCACTCGCTATCGCCGCGGACGACCTCTGGGAAGTGCGAGCGGGGACGACGTTCCCCGGCGCGTACGCGCTGATGGCCCAGGCCTATTTCGACGAGTTCGGCGGCGAACACGAGGATCTGGCCCATATCGCTGTCAAGAACCACGAGAACGCACTGACCAACGATAAAGCCCAGTACCAGAGCGCAATCGAGGTCAGCGACGTCCTCGAGGCCCCACAGATCTCGAGTCCGCTCGGCCTGTACGACTCCTGTCCGCTCTCCGACGGCGCCGCCGCGGTCGTCCTCACGAGCGAGGAATACGCCGACGAACACGACCTCGAGGCACCCGTCGCGATCACGGGCACTGGACAGGGTGGCGACCGCATGGCCTTACACGACCGCGAACATCTCGCTCGGTCGCCCGCCGCCCGCAAGGCCGGCGAAGAAGCCTACGCCGATGCCGGCGTCGACGCGGGCGATGTCGACCTCGCGGAGGTCCACGACTGCTTTACCATCGCCGAAGTGCTGGCGCTCGAGGCACTCGATCTCGAGCCAGTAGGCGAGGGAATCACGGCGGCCCGGGACGGCCGAACCACCGCTGACGGTGAGACGCCGATAAACCTCTCGGGCGGCCTGAAAGCCAAAGGCCACCCAGTGGGTGCGACCGGCGCCTCTCAGATCGCCGAGGTTGCCAAACTGCTCGCTGGCACGCATCCGAACAGTTCGGCTGTCGAGGATGCGACGACTGGCGTTGCCCACAATGCGGGTGGGACGGTTGCCAGTGCAACGGTCCACGTGCTGGAGGTGGTCGAATGACGGACCCAGAAACCGGCGTGCAGGACGCAGGGTTCGACGACTGGCTCGACGCTGCAGAAGAGGGTGCGGCCTACTACCTCGAAAGTCCCGAGGGCCACGGCTCGCTCCCACCGCGGCGGGTGTGTCCCGACTGTGGCTCGACGGACCTCGAGAAGGTCCCGCTGCCGGAGACGGGCGTGGTCGAGACGTTCACCATCACACACGTGCCGACACCGGCGTTCGAAGACGACGCGCCGTACGCGACAGCGATCGCCGACTTCGGACCTGTCTCGCTGACTGGACAGCTCGTCGGCATCGATCTCGAAGCGATCGAGACTGGGCTCGAGGTCGAACTCGAGATCACGGTCTCGGAGACGACGGGCGAGCGCGTGATCGGATTCAGTCCGGTCTAGAACTCCGTCTGCCACGCCTATTCTTTGCGATCCATATCAGCGCCGACGTGTAACAGCTCCGCGGTCAGATACTCGACGAACTTCTCGGGGTGTTCGGCGTGGGGCAACAGCGTCGCATAATCGATGACGACGAGTTCGAGGTCGGCGGCGTCGGCGAGATCCCGGCCCGCACGAAGCGGCACGAGGTCAGCGTCACGACCCCAGACGAGCGTCGTCGGGGTCTCGAGAGCCGCGAGTTCGGTCTGGAGGTCGAACTCAGGGTCGAGCGTGCCGGCGGCGAAAGAAGCGGGCGCGTAGCGAGCACCCGGCTGGTGGGCGCTGTGCCAGGCGTAGTCAACTGTCTCGTCATCGACTCGAGACGCGTCGTAGTAGCCGTCACGAGCGTAGAAGTACCGGACCGAGGGTTTACTGGCAAGCAGGTTAAACAGCGTCGTCCCGACGATGGGTGTCCGAAAGAGGGTTCGCAGCCACGACCGTTCCGTCGTCGTCTCGTCGGTCGGACAGATCAAGACGAGCTGCTCGAACTCGCTTTCTTTGGCCGCGTCGACGGCAAACGAGCCGGTCAGTGAGGATGCGACGACAATCGGCGTGTCCGTGATATCGGCCGCGAAATCGCGGATAAACTCGGCATACAGCATTGCGGAGTAGACCAGCGGCGGCCGTTCGGAACGGCCGAATCCGGGCAGGTCGACTGCAATCACGTGATAGTGTTCGGCCAACTGCTCGACGATCGGCGCGAACTCCTGGCTGCTCGCGGTGGCGTGAATCCCGTGACACAGGAGCATGTCCGGATCGTTGGGGTCGCCGGCGACGGTGTAGGCCGTCTCGATCCCGCGCCAGCGATACGTCCGTTCGACGCCGACGATCGGATTCTCGAGGTCGTCAGCACGGTTCGCGAGGAGTCGGTTTCCGAGCACGGCTGTGCCGACAGCGCCGACTGCCACACCGAGGGCTGTTCGGACGTTCATGCCTGTCAGTAGCTCATCATCGGCCTTCAACCTGCGGTTCGGGCTCAAAAGCTGCCGACGGAACTCGTCTACTGCGTATTTTTGACGCCGGACTCGAGTTCGTCGATACAGTCTTCGACGGGGGTCAACAGTTCGTCGGCAATCGTGTACGGGTCGGTCTCACCGTTGCGGACGGATTCGGCGAGGTCGTCGATTCCGCCGGCGGCCGCGAGTTCGTCCTCGAGGATGTCGTGGACGTCCTCACGCAGGAGGGTGCGGATCTCCTCGGCGTAGCGCTGGCGAACCTTTTTCGCACGGGTACCCGAGTCGACGAGATACGTCTGGTGGTTGGCGAGTTCGTCGATGAACGTCTCGATGCCGTCCCCTTTCGTGGCGATGGTTTCGACGATCGGTGGGCTCCAACTCGCTTCGTCGTCGACGCTGCCCCAGTCGTCGACATCGCCCCTCTCGTCGGCGCTGTGGTGGCCAGCGCCGCTGGCACCGAGGCCACCGCCGTCGCCGAGATGGACCATCTCCTGGAGTTCCTGGACGGTTCGGTCGGAACCCGGTCGGTCAGCTTTGTTGACGACGAAGACGTCGGCGATCTCTAAGATGCCGGCTTTCAGCGTCTGAATGTCGTCGCCCGAACCCGGCGGGACGAGCACGGCGACGGTGTCTGCGGTCCGGACGATGTCGATCTCGTTCTGGCCAGCGCCGACAGTCTCGATGATGATTTTGTCCTTTCCGAAGGCGTCCATCGCCTTGACGGCGTCTGCAGTTGCCGTCGACAGTCCGCCGAGGGTGCCGCGGGCGCTCATCGAGCGCACGAAGACATCCATATCGCCGACGGTCGCCGCCATCCGGATGCGGTCCCCGAGCACCGCACCGCCGGAGAACGGCGACGAGGGATCGATCGCGATGACACCGACCGTCTCACCGCGATCCCGGTAGGTCTCTGCGAGTTTGTCGACCAGTGTCGACTTCCCCGCCCCGGGGCTGCCCGTAATCCCGATGACGTCGGCGTCACCGGTGTGCGCATAGAGCGCCGAAACGAGCTCCCGGTAGCCCGACGACCGGTTCTCGATTTTTGAGATTACTCTGGCCAGCGCGCGGTGTTCGCCCGCGAGCAAGGCCTCGAGTAATGCATCGTCGTCTGCGTTCATCGCTCGGGTGCGTTCTCGCGGACGAACTCGATCGTCTCTTCGATCGACGTCCCGGGACCGAAGACGGCCGAAACGCCTTGTGCTTTGAGCTCATCACGATCCTCGTCCGGAATGACGCCGCCGGCGAGGACGAGCGTGTCCTCTTTCGCACCGTACTCCTCGAGTCCGCTCATGATCTTCGGGACGAGCGTGTCGTGAGCGCCCGAAAGGATCGAGATCCCGAGGACGTCGACGTCCTCTTGGACGGCTGCCTGGACGATCTCGTCCGGCGCTTTGTGCAGTCCGGAGTAGATGACTTCGAACCCAGCGTCACGGAACGCTCGCGCAATGACGTGTGCCCCGCGGTCGTGACCATCGAGTCCTACTTTCGCGACGAGACACCGAATCGACTCCTGCTCCTGTTCGCTGCTCATACCACTACTTCCCGAGCCGCCTGTTTGACTTTAACGGAAATTTGTGGGTATTCCCAAAGCTGAAAGCTGGTTGACTGTTTCTGTCGCCGTTCAGTGTCGTGTTTCAGTCATGTTTTCGCAGAATCATGCTGAACCAAAGGCTAAAGAGCGAAACGACCGAACAATCTATTAATGACTATCGTTCGTTTACTGCGGAGGGATCTCTCGTGGGCGTCGAAATAAAAGAAACCAGGGTGACCGACGCCGAGTTCGAGGAGATGAAAGGATTCGTCTTCGAGTATCTCTCAGCCAGCGTCGAGAAAGAAGAGGAGGGTGGCCGCATGCGCTGGTACCCCTGGCATTCAGCCGAGTACCGGCACAACCACATCCTCAACGTCGTCGAACTCTCCGAGGAAATCGCTCGCAAGGAGGGGGCAGACGTCGACGTCACTCGCGTCGCAGCCCTCTTTCACGACGTGGCCAAACTCGAGACCGATCAAGAACTCCATGCCGAGGCTGGCGCTCGCGTCGCCCGCGAATACCTCGACTCTCGGGCAGAGTATCCTGACTCGTTCACCGAGCAGGTGTGTCGCGCGATCGAACACCACTCGTTTCAGGGCGACCTCACCGACCTCGCCCTCGAGACCCAGTGTCTGATCGAAGCCGATCTCCTCGACAAGATCGGTGCGAACGGCACTGCACTCATGCTGTTGCGCATGGGGTATGAGGCGCGGACGCATATGGACGCCGACGAGATGGTCGAGCGCGTCTTAGAGCGCGGCTACGATGCCGCCTCGCGCGTCCAGAGTGAGACCGCTGAGGGGATTGCCCACCAGCGTCTGAAACGGGTGACGTGGTTCCGAGAGTGGCTCGAGGACGAGATTGCGGCGATGGGCGACTGACACGGCCGTCGACACGCCGCTGTGACTGCCCGCTCATTGTTCGGCGTCGCTCGATCGAGATCGAACGACGAAGTAGATGATTCCGACGATGATCACTGGATAGACCAGTGCGGCGAGATACCAACCGAGGCCCATACTCGGATCAGGGAAACGGTGAGTACTGATCGTTTCGATCGTCCCCACTGACTGAAAACCGGCGTCGCTTCCGACGGTGTTGGCTACAGCAGTGCTGTGCCACCGGCCCAGAGAAACCAGACCCCGAACCCGGCCAGGACGGCCCCGCTTGCGGCGGCGATCATCGGTGCAAAGGAATCGACACGCCGGTCGGCCGCGACCAGCGCTGCCGGATAGACGATGATCCAGACCGCGATTCCCGCGAAGAAGCCAGCAAGCAGCGACGGTGATCCCGTCTGGACGACGAGGACGCCCTCGAGAGCGTCGCCAGCACCGGGGATGAACGCGAGGACGTCGAGGGTTCCGGACTCGAGGAGGCCGACACCGATGGTGAGCCAGAACCCGATCTGGTAGGGGTTCGTCAGCGAGAGCGTGAACGTTTTGCGAAAGCCTTTCGACGCGCTTTGGCCGCTGTCAGTGAAGGATGTGGCATCTCGAGCCGCGTGGACGGCACCGATGGCGAAATACAGCATCAAAACGCCGCCGGCGAGATAGAGCACCGGCCGCACAGCCGGATAGCGATCGACCACGGTCATCGCACCGGCGAGCGTGAGAACGAAAAAGAGCACGTCTGCAACCATCGCGCCGAGACCAGCCCGAAAGCCAGCCGACCAGCCGCTGACGACGCTTTCCTCGGCGATAATGGCGTTCATCGGTCCCGGTGGGGCAGCCAGTGCGAGCCCGAAGACCACACCTGCAAGAGCTGTTGTGATGCCAGTCACGGCTGTTCGCTCTCAACTCGGCCAGCGGCGGTGAAAAGGCCAGTGACTTTTCTGTGGGCCATCGTAGATGTGGTCATGGTTGACGTCCTGCCAGATGACATCGGTCGCTTTATTCGTGCGGTCGGGCCGGAGCCAGACGACCAGCTACAGGAGATGGACGACTATGCCGACCGAGAGGGGTTTCCCCACGTCGGCCCCGAGGTTGGAGCGTTCCTTCGATTCGTCGCCCGCATGAGCGACGCCGAGCGGATTTTCGAGTTCGGCTCCGGCTACGGCTACTCGGCGTACTGGATGGCCGAGACACTGCCCGACGACGGCGAACTCGTTCTCACTGAGGTCGACGCTGACGAACTCGAACTGGCTCGAGAGTACCTTCGCGAAGGCGGCTACGACGAGTTCACGCGGTATGAACTGGGGGACGCCATGGCAACGATCGAGCGCTACGACGGCCCGTTCGATGTCGTGTTGATCGATCACCAGAAACACCGCTATGCCGACGCGTTCGAGGCGGTCCGCCCGAAGGTCCCCGTCGGTGGCGTCGTCGTTGCGGACAACGCGATCACCGCCGGCCCCATCGAGTTCGAGAACCTACTCGAGTACGCAGTCGGCGACGACCCAGACGACGCCAACGAACACACACAGGGGATTGTGGACTATCTCGAGTGCGTTCGGAGCGATCCGGCGTTTGAGACGATCGTCCTGCCGCTTGGAGAAGGGATCGCGGTCAGTTACCGCGTCGAGTAATCAGATGTCTCGCCCTCGAGAACGCCGTCTTCGGGCGTGTCCGCGCTCGATGTCGCGCCATACTCTCGGAAGCCGAGAAACGCGGTCACCGAACTGGCCGACAGCAAGGTCGCCCACGTGGTCGCGGTCAGCGAGTAGACGACCAGTCTGGCGCTCCCGGGGACGGCCGCCCCGACCGTTTCGAGGCCGACGATGTGAACGCTGGCAACCCCGAGGAAGACTGTCCAGAGAGCGAGCGACAGGGAGGCAAGCGTTCGTCGAGAGACTCGTGACGCATAGCGGGCGACACAGTAGACGCCCGCGATAGCGACTGCCGTCGCCACGACTGTTGGTACGAGTGCGTCGACGGCACCGAGCGGGCCGGCAACGCCAAAGCAGACGAACGATACAGCGAGTAGCAGTCGATCCGAACGGAGACTAGTCGGAATCACGTCATGCACCGCTTTGCTGGGATGAATCGGCGGTTGAATATATAGCTGTTGGCTTCACGTGCATCCGTGACGTGGCGTCACTCGCAGCGCTCGAGTGCTGGGAGCGTCATCGAGAACGTCGCTCCCTCCCCAGGCTCGGTCTCGACCCAGATGTCGCCACCGTGGCGTTCGATGATCCGACGACAGAGCGCCAGTCCGATCCCGGTTCCAGGATGTTCGTCGTGGGAGTGCAATCGCTGGAACACTTCGAAGATGCGGTCCGTCTCGTCGGGGTCCATGCCGATTCCCTCGTCGTGAACCGAGACGGTCCACTCATCCCCATCGCGGTCGGCCGAGACGTGAACCTGTGGTGGCCCGTCACCACTGTATTCGAGTGCGTTCGAGAGGAGGTTCTGGAAGACCTGTCGGAGCTGATTCGCATCACCGCAAACGGCGGGGAGAGACGCTGTCGTTACGTCCGCATCCTGTTCCTCGATGCGAAGCGTTAGATCCTCTCGAGCGTCATCGAAGACGGCGTCGAGAGCGACCGGCTCGAGTTCGTTCCCCTGTGTTTCGACCCGTGAGTATTCGAGCAGGGCATCGATCATCGCCGACATACGCTCGGCACCGTCGACAGCGTATCCGAGAAACTCCAGTCCGTCGTCGTCTAAGACGTCAGCATAACGACGTTCGATCAACTGGAGATAGCTCGAGACCATCCGCAACGGTTCCTGTAGGTCGTGGCTGGCGGCGTAGGCGAACTGCTCTAATCGTTCGTTGGACGCCTCGAGTTTGCGCTGGTACTCCTTGCGTTCGGTGATATCCCGAACGATGCCAGCCCGTTCGTGGCCAGTCGTCTCGACGGCGGCTCGCTCGGCGTCACTCGGGCTGTCAGCAGCCGCGTCCGTGGCTGTCTGTTCGGCCGTCGAAATCGCCGTGACGGTCGCTTCGATCGGGACCTGTGTCCCGGATTTCGTCTTGAGTGTGGTCTCGATCGTCGACGGCTCGCTGTCATCGGTGGCGACCTGCTTCGTGTGCCCGATCACAGTCTCGCTGGTGACGAGCGACGCGTGGGCACCGAGCAGTTCGTCACGGTCGTAGCCGGTCAGCTCCGTATAGGCGTCGTTGACGGCAGTAAATCGTTCGTCTCCGTCGAGGACGTAGATTCCGTCGTCGATGGTCTCGATAATCCGCTCGTACCGTCCGAGTTGCTGCTCTCGTCGCTTTCGAGCCGTGATGTCGCGGAAATACACCGACAGCCCCGTCTCCGAGGGATACACCTGGATCTCCATCCACAGCTCGAGCGACCGTGAGTATCGTTCCCAGGTGATCGATTCCTGTGTGTTCATCGCCTCCTGATAGCGATCGACAAGCTCTGATCGTGTTCCACCGGGGAACACGTCCCAGATGACCTCTCCAAGGAGTTCGTCGCTCGAGTAGCCGAGGAGTTCTTCGGCCCGTTCGTTGACGTGTGTGAACCGCCACGACTCGTCGAGTGCGTAGAAGGCATCCGAAACGCGGCCGAGGATCTCGCTCAACTCTGTCTCGAGCTCGCTTTTGCGGCGTTCGAGGCTGTGTTCGTGGGATTTTCGAACCGTGATATCTTCTCCAATAGTAATCACGCGAGCAAGCGAGCCGTTGGGATCGAATACCGGCGCGGCGTTCACCGACAGCCAGGTTCGCTCACCGGACGGGCTGTCGATTACAAGCTCCTCGTCGGTAACCGGCTCACCGGTCGCACGGACGCGTGCTGCCGGGGTTTCGTCTGTCGTGAGTGACCGTCCAGCGGCGTCGGCCACTGTCCACTCGTCGGCTGCTGCGATCGTGGCAATCGTCGCATCGTCGACCGCCCCGTAGCGTTCCCGGGCGCGCCGGTTCAACAGCAGCGGATCGCCGGTGGCATCCGTGACCGAAATCGCGACCGGGGCCGTTCGGAGCAGTTCCTCCGTCTGTGCGCGCTCGCGCTCGAGGTGGTGTTCGTGGCGGAGCCGATCGAACGTCGCCTCGAGGCTCGAAGCAATGATCTTCGCAAACGAGAGGTCGCTATCGTCGAACGCGTCACGGCTCTCTGAGCCGATCAGCATGACGCCGTGGTCACCGATCGGGAGACAGAGCTCGCTCCGAATCGGCGTCGCCGGATTGTAGACCCTCGGATCGTCGGTGACATCGCTGTAGATCGCTGGCTCACCGCTCTCGAAGACGTGCCAGGCGACCCCTTCACCTTCTCCAAACGTTGGGAGCTCGTCAAAGAGCGCTCCAGCAGGCTCAGATCGGGCGACTGGCTCGAGAGTTTGCGTCTCTGGCTCGTAGAGATGGATTCCGTTGAGCTCGAAGTTTAGAATGTCCAGCAGATCCTGACAGGCACGCTTGGCGACGTCTTCGCGGCTGTCGCCATCGATCCATTCACGGACGGCTTTGTTCAGCCGTCGCAGCTGGTAGGCGCGCCGATGCCGGTCGGTCACGTCGTAGTAGAGTTCGATTCGACCGCCGGCGTAGGGTCCGGCTTCGATGGGTCTGCTACGGTGCTCGAGCCACCGTTCCTCACGGTCGTCGCCAGGGGTGATATGACACTCGAAGTGTTCGACGTAGCTGTTGTCGTCGTACGTTGCTATGACGGTGTCCGCAAACGCCTCTGGGTCGGCGAGCCGGTCCTGAATCCGCTCCTCGATCAGCTGTCGCTTCTGCTGTCCGAGGACAGCTGTGCGATCGATGCCGAAGTACTGCTCAGCCGTCTCGTTGATCCATGCGACGTTGAACTCCTCGTCGAGGACGAACACACCGATGTCGGCTTCCTCGAGCGCCGCAGCCGTCGGGCCAAAGACGGCTTCCGCCGTCGAATGGTGCTCCGAGCCAGCATCCGCTCGATCGACTTTTGAACGACCCCAACTGAGCCCTGGGGACAGCCATCAGTCTGGAGCTGATTCAGACGAATGTCACAGTGGACGGTCGTTCCGTCGACCGTCTCGATCATGCCCGTGAGTGCTGTGACGCCGTCTCCGCCGGAAGGCCACTGGGCTCGAACGTCTCGTTCGAACTGTGCCACGCCCCGGAACGACAACAACGTCGAGACGTGTTGGCCAAAGAGGTCTATACGGCCATACCCAGTCATCTCGAGAAACGTCTCATCAGCTGCGACGAACTGACCGTCGGCATCGAGCTGGAAGACGCCGCCTTCGATCGTCTCGACGAGCGCCTGACAACAGTGAAGCGCTGTCCGATCGTCGTCGCCCGCCCAAAACTCCATGTTCGACGGCCCTGTTCGTTCGCTCATTGTCCGCATCAGGCCACTTAGACGCATAAGTCTAGCGTCCACCTGACAGATCTGGTCGCGGCTGTGCAGCTTGGCCGCTGTTTACCGTGTCGCGACGCTTGTGCTGTCGTCGAACCACTCATTTCCTGTCAGGATCACCGCTGTGACTGCGTTCGGTCGAAACTCTGACCGCGACCACGTCCGGGCTGGGGCTCGACATGTGGATCGGGCATGAGCGACTCGAGCGGCTGGTCGTCGAGCCACTCGAGTAATGCCACGAGCTGGTCCGAGGCGGCCTCGAACAGCTGTTCGCCGATTTCGGGCGTTGCGTCCGTTTGATCGCCGAAGACGCCGTTTTGACTGTTCTCGATCGAGTCGTAGAACGTGGTCGCGCCGTGGACTCGTTCGGCGTCGTAATCGAACACTGCGCCGCCGTCGCGAGCGTCCTCGAGGCGGTCCTCACGCACAAGATTCTCGGCGATATGCATGATCATCGCCGTTTCCTTGGGGCCGCCGTGGGGGCCAGGCGTCTCGAAAACCTCCTCGATCAGGCCGGGAATCGATTCGTTCCACATCCACTCGATGGCGTAGGCCGTGTTATCGTCGTGGAGCCGTCGGCCGACCTCCCGAAGGTGGGCGACGTTCCCTCCGTGGGCGTTGACGTAGACGATCCGGTCGATTCCGTGGTAAGTAAGATTCCGCGAGAAACTCTCGACGAAATCCCGAAACACCTGCGGCTCGACCCACATCGTCCCGTGAAACTGGCGGTGGTGGGAGCTGACGCCGATCTGAACCGGCGGCGTGCAGAGATACCCCGTCCGATCGGTCGCCTCCCGGGCGAGCGCCTCGGCGATCATGTGGTCGGTGCCTTCCGGAAGATGGGGGCCGTGTTGTTCGGTCGAGCCGAGTGGAACGACAGCGAGCGATTCGTCCGCGACGTACTCGCCGATCTCTGGCCAGGCACGCTCTGGAAGGTACATATCTTCTCTTCGGCCGCAACGTGCAAAACGTTGGGTACTTTGGGTAACCGACAGATCGCGTTCATGACACTGATAGAGATCGTTTCTGGAACTCGAGCGGAAGCGCTCGTTTGTCCCAACCCGCGAATGCCTGTTGTTATCGTGGCATCACAACCGTTCAGTTACCACGGGTTTTCTGGGATCGAATCTAAGATAAGAAGGATATTAGCGTGTAAACGTATTCTATCGAACTAAAATATGACAATATCATAGATATGTTATGAAGATTGTAGACAAGCTACTACATGAAGATGTACAACTACTCGATCATCGCCCTCGTGTTAGGCGTCGTCCTCGGCGTCACGGCCGAGGAAAATCTGGACCGATCGTTACAGCTCTCTGATGGTTCGTGGGCGATTTTCGTCAGTCCAGACCAGCCGCTTGCACTCGGTCTCTCGACGGTCATCTTCCTGCTCGTCATGGGCCCGCTTATCAAGCCATATCTGAGCCGGCTACTCAAGCGAACGTAGGCGCTTCTCCCAACGGCACGTTTCACCGTCCGACGTTTGAAATTCAGTACCGTAATCAATCGGACACCAGCCGTTGATATGATAAAGGTTATTATTCTAACGGCGCTCAGTTATTATATGGCAGTCGTAAGCGTCTCCATGCCGGACGAACTCCTCGAGCGACTCGACCAGTTCGCAGACGAACACGGCTATACTGGCCGCAGCGAAGTCGTCCGAGAGGCCTCTCGGAACCTCCTTGGCGAGTTCGAGGACACTCGCCTCGAGGATCGAGAGCTGATGGGAATCGTTACGGTGTTGTTCGATTACGAGACGACCAGCGTCGAAGAGCGAATGATGCATCTCCGTCACGAACACGAGGACCTCGTCGCCTCGAACTTCCACAGCCACGTCGGCGATCACTACTGTATGGAACTGTTCGTCCTCGAGGGCGAACTCGAGGATATCTCGACGTTCGTCGGAAAGATCCGAGCAACCAAAGATGCGCTGACGGTCGACTACTCGGTGATTCCCGTCGATAGCTTCGACCCGATTTCACAAGACAGCTAAGACCGTCGAACCGCTGACGGGAGACACAATCGGTTTCGGCAGCTGAGACGGCGAATTTATCACGCACTTCGAGCGAACAGTATTGTTTTACCGTTTGCCCATCGAAGACTCAGGCATGAGCTACCGGAAGGTGAACTACGAGGAGGTCGACCAAGTCTCGAGTGCGATGCACTTTTTGAGTGATCCACTCGAGACCGAGCGGGTGGGTGTGACGGTGGCGCGGTGTGATCCGGGCTGGAACAGCAAGCCACACGACCACACGGACAACGACCACGAAGAAGTCTACGTGCTCATCGAAGGCGAGGCGACCGTAATCGTCGACGACGACCCAGTGTCGATGGAGACGGGAGACGCACTCTGGATCCCACCGGAGTCGACACGCCAGATCCGCAACGGGGACGAGGAAAGCGCGTTCGTGCTCGTCAGCGCGCCGAGTATCGGAGACGACGAGGATGGTGACGGCGACTGGCTGTTGTCGGGGTTTGCCGGCTGAGCGCTCGAGTGAACGGCAGTTCCTGCTCGTTGTCTGTCGGCCCGTGAGTAACCCATAACAGCCTGTTGAACCGTCGTGTGCGGCCTTACACAGTTACCCCACGGCTATATCAACAGTGCTACCGTATGACACGTTATGGAACTACTCGAGGATAGCATTGTCCCGGAGCACGCACGCGAAATCAAAGCCGAGGCACGCGAGTTCGCACGCGAACACATCGAACCCAACGCACAGGAGCATTTTCAGGCGGGAACGTACCCCGAAGAGATCCTCGAGGCAGGCCAGGAAGCGAATCTCGTCGCACAGGATATTCCGGAGAAGTGGGGCGGACGCGGGCTCGACCTCCCACAGTTACTTGCACTGACAGAAGAGTTCTATCGAGCGGATGCCGGGATCGCGTTGACGCTGCAACTGGCGAGTTTCGGCTGTGAAATCACCTACAAGTACGGCTCTGACGAACAGTGTGAGGAGTATATCCGGCCGGTTGCGGAGGGGACACAGCGCTCTGGACTCGCAGTATCGGAACCCGAAACGGGCAGTGATCTCGCCGGAATGCAGACGACAGCTGAAAAAGACGGCGACGAGTACGTCCTAAACGGCGAGAAGTACTGGATCGGCAACGGCGTCGAAGCTGACTGGGTCACGGTCTACGCCCGAACGGGTGACGATGAAGACAACCGCTATGGAAACCACTCGATGTTCATCGTCCCCACCGACACCGAGGGTTACGAGGCCGAGCACATTCCGGAGAAGATGGCGATGCGTGCCTCCAAGCAGGCACACGTCGAGTTCGATGACTGTCGAATCCCTGCGGAAAACCTGATCGGTTCCGAGGGCGCAGGCTTCTGGATGGTCGCGGAGTTTTTCAACCACGGGCGAGTCATCGTCTCTGGCCACGGACTCGGCCTCGCTGCGGCCGCCATCGAAGAAACCTGGGAGTTCGTCCACGACCGTGAGGAGTTCGGCCGGACGATCAACGAGTTTCAGGCAGTTCAACACGGCCTCGCGGATATGCTGCTCGAGTTCGAACGTTCTCGAGCGCTCACCTGGCGAGCCTGCGAAAAGGTCGAGAACGGTGAGAACGCGGGCTACTGGGCGGCACTGGCAAAGACGAGTGCAACGGAGGCTGCCGTCGACATCTCCGAACAGGGAATGCAGTTTCATGGCGGCCGTTCAGTTCTTGACGACCGACGGATCGCTCGCGCCTTCCGCGATGCCCGAATTCCCGTCATCTACGAGGGCGCAAACGAAATCCAGCGAAACCTGATTTACGGCCAAGCGCCATAGGCCAAACCCGGCGTCGACAGGCGGTCTCGAGGCCGCACTCCACGGTGACCATGGCGAAATAAACCTCGACACCGGCCGGTTGAAACAGTCGCTGCCGAGACGGACGATCCCGCGACTAAGAGAGAACGGGGGGCTGGGCTAGCTGCGAGCCGGTCGATGGCTCAGTTCTCGGGCTGTAGGTCCTGGAACGCATCGACGAAGTCGTCGTGGGTGCGCATTTCCGAAACCGTCTCGTCGATACTGGCCTCGAGATCAGTGACGCGTTCACAGAGCTGTTGATACTCGTCGTTGGTCTCGAGTTCGTGCGCTGCCTTTTCAGACTCGAGTAATGCTTTCTTCGAGACGAGCGCGTAGTACTCTCGGATGTGTGATTCGTACGCCGATCGGTCAATAACGGTGCCGACGATCTCGACGAGCTCGTCTTTTGAGACCGGTTTGACGAGATAGTCGTCGAACCCCATCTCGATGATATCGAAGTCAGGATCGACTGCGGTTACCATCACGACCCGCGAGTCGTAGCCGTGCGCTCTGATCTGGGACAAGACTTCGTCGCCGGAGAGTCCCGGCATCCGCCGGTCCAACAAGACGATTTCAACGGCGTCGCTCATCTTCTCGAGCGCCTCCGAACCGTCGTAGGCTGTGTCAACAATCCATTCAGTCTCGAGCCATGCAGCAAACAGGTCTGCGAGACGCGCTTCGTCGTCGACGACGAGCACCTCGAGCATCTCACTCATCGGCTGCCCCCTCCGTTCTCATCATCCATTGGAGCCACGGGTCATCAATAGTCCCTCCGGGTGATAAATCTCGCGACCAGATGGTGTGTTGTCATTCAGCTACTGACAGCAGGGGCCGGCGTCGGAAGCCCCGTTAGTGGTGTCGGTGCTGTGTTACTTCCCTTCGAACTCGGGATCGTCGTCACCGAAGAAGGCGTTGATGCCCTCGTGAACGTCCTCGGAGTTGACGACGTGGCCGAAGCCCATCGATTCGACCTCGAGACCGGCTTCGTGGTTGTCCCAGCCTTTGTGCATCGCGCGTTTGGTAAAGCGCATCGCAAGCGGTGGCCCGCCTGCGAGTTTTGCGGCATAGTCGTGTGCGGCCGTCTCGAATGCGTCCGGTTCGACGACCTCGTTGACGAACCCGAACTCGGCCATCTCCTCGGCGGGGAACCGCTCTGCCGTGAAGATGATCTCTTTTGCACGGCCCATACCGACGATGCGCTGGAGACGCTGGGTCCCGCCCCACCCCGGCAGCAGGCCGAGGTCGAACTCCGGCTGGCCGAACTCCGAGCGCGAGGTCGCGATCCTGATATCGGCACACGTCGCGAGTTCCATCCCGCCGCCGAGACAGTAGCCGTCGATCGCGGCGACGACCGGCATCTCGATCTCCTCGAGACGACCGAACGTCTCCTGACCGTGTTTCGAAAGCTCGACTGCCTCGAACGGATCTGCCCCACCGCCGGCGATACTCATGAAGTCTGCACCCGCAGAGAACGCCTTCGAGCCAGCACCCGTCAACAGGAGCGCGCGCACGCTGTCGTCGTCCTCGAGGAGATCGATCGCGGCGTCGAGTTCCTCGATGAGTTCCAGACTGATGGAGTTCATCTGCTGGGGCCGGTTGAGTTCGATCTGTGCGACCTTGTCGCCGGGGTAGGTCAGCTCGATCGTGTCGAACTCCACTGCGCCGTCTTCCTCGTCCGCGTCATCGTAGAAGCCACCTTCCTCGACGACGGTCTCGAGGTAGTCGAACGGCTCGTAGCGGGGATGCTCGGTTTCCTCGTAGGCGTCCTCGAGCGTGTTGGCGAGCGTTTCGACCCCATACTCATCGGCGAACTTCGCGGGGCCTTTCGGCCAGCGGCCGCCGAGTTTGACGGCAGTGTCGATCTCCTCGGGTGAGGCGACGTCGTCACCGACGAGGTAGGCGACTTCGTTTGCGAGCACGGCGAGCAGGCGCTCTTTGACGGTCTCGCTGAACAGGTCGTCGTCCATCGAGACGTCCGCGCCGTCACCGTCCTCGTAGTCGTAGAAGCCTTTACCGGACTTCTGACCGAACTCCTCGTCGTCGACTTTCGCTTTCAGCGTTGGCGACGGCTCGTAGCGATCGCCAGCAACATCGTGCATGTAGTCGAGGACGTGATAGCCGACGTCGACGCCGACGTAGTCCGCCAGCTCGAAACTCCCCATCGGCAGTCCGATGTCGAACTTCGTCGTTGCGTCGACCTCTTCGATCGTCGCGACGTCGTCTTCGACGAGCCACGCAGCCTCGTTCATCAGCGGGACGAGAATGCGGTTGACGATGAAGCCGGGGACGTCCTTGCGGACGCGAACCGGCGTCTTCCCGATATCCTCCGCGAACGCCTCGATGACGTCGAGCGTGGCGTCGTCGGTGTGCCCACCGGAGATGACCTCGACGAGGTCCATCCGGATCGGCGGGTTGAAAAAGTGCATCCCACAGAACTCTTCCGCTCGGTCGGTAAACTCCGAGAGATCCGTGATCGAGAGACTCGAGGTGTTCGTCGCGAAAATGGCCCGATCGGGCGCGACGTCCTCGAGTTCGGTGTAGACGTCTTTTTTTATCTCCATCTGCTCTGGGACGGCCTCGATGACGACATCCGCGTCGCCACAGGCTTCTCCCATGTCCACAAGCGGCGTGATCCGCTCTAAGGTGGCGTCAGCTTCCTCCTGGGTAAGCTGGTCGTTCTCGGCGAGTTTGTCGAGCGACCATTCGATCTGTTCGTACCCGTTCTGGACGAACTCGTCTTTGATGTCGCGCATGTTCACATCGTAGCCCGCCATCGCGACGACCTCCGCGATGCCGTGACCCATGTTTCCTGCGCCGAGAACTGCGACGGTGTTGATGTCTTCCAGCTCCATGAGCATACATCCAATCGGCACGGTTTTCAACGTTTCCCTATCTTCTCAAGAAAACTATAGTTCTGTTTACTGTCGGTTACAAAACTCTTTATCCGTGGGCTAGGAACTCGTTGACATGGAATTCGGTCTCACCGAAGAACAGGAGCAGATTCGCGAGGAAGTCAAGCGATTCGCCGAGAACGAAATCGTCCCTGCAGCAGAGGAGTACGACGTCGACGAAAAATTCCCACACGACATCGTCGACAAAGCCGCCGAGATGGGGCTGGTCGGTTCGTCGATCCCGATGGAGTACGGTGGCGCGGGCTACTCGACGCTCGAGACGGTCCTCATCGCCGAGGAACTGTTCTCCTACGACCCCGGGATCGCGCTCTCGATTATGGCGTGTTCGTTCGGGACCGAAGCCATCCAGGAGTTCGGGACCGAAGACCAGAAAGAGCGCTTCTTAGAGCCCGTTGCGATGGGCGAGAAGATTTCGGGGGCAGCAATCTCCGAACCTGACACCGGGTCGGACGTTTCCTCGGTCTCGACGCGCGCCGAGAAAGACGGCGACGAGTGGGTCGTCAACGGCAACAAGATGTGGATCACCAACGGGACCGTCGGTGACTTCTTCGTCATGCTGTGTAAGACCAACCCCGACGCCGAGGGTCGCTACAACGGCTTCAGCCAGATCGTCGTCGAGTCCGACCGCGACGGCTTCTCGGCCGACAAAATTACCGGCAAGATGGGGATTCGGGCTTCGGACACGGCAGAACTCATCCTCGACGACGTCCGCGTCCCCGAGGAAAACCTCATCGGGACCCGCGACGCCGCGTTCATGCAGCAGATGCAGTTCTTCGATGCCACCCGAACCGGCGTCGCCGCACAGGGTGTCGGCATCGCGAAAGGGGCACTGCGTGAAGCCCTCGAGTACGCCCAGGACCGCGAACAGTTCGGCCAGCCGATCAGCGAGTTCCAGGCCATCCAGCACAAACTCGCTGACATCGCGACCGAAACCGAGGCCGCCCGCAACCTGACGTACAAGGCCGCCTGGAACGTCGATCAGGGCAACGACATCACCAAACTCGCCTCGATGGCTAAGGAGTACGCCTCTCGCGTTGCCGTCGACGCGACGAACGAGGCCGTCCAGATCCACGGCGGTGCGGGCTACGTCAACGACTTCCCTGTCGAGCGACTCTACCGCGACTCGAAGATCACCCAAATCTACGAAGGAACCACCGAGATCCAGAAGAACATCATCGCGCGCGAACTGCTCGGCAAGGGCTTCTAGAGACGAAGTTTTGCTCTGCGGGCCGGCGTACGCCGGCCCTCGGCGAAAATACGTTGAAGAACACTCCTCCTTTCTCTCCGCTCGTTTCATACGGACTGTTGTAGTCAATTACCGCCGATCACCGACTTACCGCGGGTGATCGGCGGTCACTCGTTGTAGCAGACCGTATCACTCGCACCGAGTCAGTCGTCGGCCCGCTCGCTCCCTGACTCACGGCCTTCGACTGTTCGTCATTCCGCGGCGCGATGCACCGCGCTTTCGTTCGCTCGCGGTGAGTGACTGTCGACAGCCTGCCTTTGTCCGTTGAGTGGACCTTTGCGTCCGCTCGAGTCGCGCTCCCGGCCAGTTGTCGTCTTCATAGTCGTCCAACGACGAACGCAACTACTGATCAGCCGTCAGCGTCCGAGTCGGTATCACCGTCGTCGCTGTCCGAATCCGTGTCGCCATCGTCACGATCTAAATCGGTGTCGGTCCCGTCGGCGTCAGAATCGGTGTCAGTTCCGACACCGTCGAAATCCGCGTCTCCGTCGTCGCTATCGCTGTCGGTATCTCCGTCACCAGTGGGTCGGTCCATGGTCGGTCCCAAAACGTCCGTGCTACTCGAGCCACCCGTCTCCGATTCCGTTGTCGCAGGGTCGACGGTGCGATCGGCATGGGGCGACGGCGACTCCTCGAACACGTCCTCCTCACTCTCGTCGGACGCCGGCTCGTCAGCGAGGACGTACAGCACGAGGGGTGGACCGATGTAACAGGCGATGGCAACCACCGCGAACCACGGATCGACGACCACGAGAATGCCGAAGATCGCGAGCGCTGCCGTCGCGGCCGTATGAACCGCAGTGGTGGTATAACGGCGGTAGAACGACCAGAGGCCACGAAGCCATGTCGTGACGGAAAGAGTCACCACCGACGATGCCATACGGATCGTACACCGGCCACCGAGAAACCCTTTGGCGCACGAGCCCCTTTTACATTCAATGAGAGAATTCGTCTTCGCCCTCGAGTACGAGACGGACACGAACCCGGTCGCCGACGTTCTCGCCGAGTATCCGGCGGCGTCGATTCGGTCGCTGTCGTGTCACGTCACCGAAGACAGCCTCTGGCGGGTCGACCACGCCGAGGGGCCACCGGAGGCGCTCGAGGCGCTCGAGGAGGCCTACAAAACGGCCGACTTCTTCGCGGACTGTCTCGTCAAAGACGACTGCGGGGCGGAGTGTGAGGTGCAGGTGCTCGATCGCTCGAGCGACACGCTGGTCGTCTACACCTACTGGGATCGCACCGAGATTTGTACGTCGGTTCCACACGTCGCCCTCGAGTATCTCGGCGAGGGACTGTTGTTCGAGACCTATCGCGAGAGCCGGCGCTATCGCTGGCGGATCGTGCTGGGTAGCGACGCGCCGATTCATGACTTTTTCGACGCACTGGGCGAGGAAGTCGGCGAGTGTACGGGGATGGAGATGCTTCGACTGACTGAACTCGATCCAGACCACGGTGGCGTCGAGCCCGGTGACGAGACACCACTGCCGAGCGAACAGCGAGCTGCCCTTCGGGCAGCCGTCGAACACGGCTACTACGAGACTCCGCGCCGGACTGATCTCTCCGAACTCGCCAAGCGACTGGACGTGCCGCGATCGACGCTGTCCTACCGGCTTCGTCGGGCTGAAGCAAGCCTTGCGACGGGGTTTGTCACCAACGAATCGCTCGAGGCGCTGCCAGTGGAGCCGTGAGCGACTCGGTGATCGTCGACAGCGGATTGGGCGGATCGATACCGAAGTTGGCGCACGCCAAATAACCGGTATGGGAGACGAGCGATTACTGGCAGCTAATGAGTGAGTCTGCGCCATCAACACCGCACGACTCGAGTCGCACGCTCGAGGTACGGGTGCCCGAGATGGACTGCCCGTCCTGTGCCGGGAAGGTGACCAACAGCGTCGAACGACTGGACGGAATCGACGGGATCGAGCCGCGGGTGACGAGCGGTCGCCTCGTCGTCGAGTACGACCCCACGCAAACGAGCGACGCCGAGATCCGCGAGCGTGTCCGTGCGGCCGGCTACGAAATCGTCTCCGCAGCGTCGGAACTGACGCTGTCGGTTCCCGAGATGGACTGTCCGTCCTGTGCCGGCAAAATCGAGAACGCCCTCGAGGACATCGACGGCGTCGGTGAAATCGAAACACGGCCGACCTCGGGCCGCGTGACCGTCGAAACCTTCGACGGCACCGAAGCCGAGACAGTCGTCGACGCTATCGACAGTGCTGGCTACGATGCGACGCCGGTCGGCCACGCGCGCGAATCAGTCGGCGATGAACGGCCGGTCTGGCAGAGCCGTCGAGCCATCGGGACCGCGATCGGGGCTGCGGTCGTGACGGTGGGAATGGCTCTCGAGTTCGTCCTGCCGGCACTCGATCCGACGCTTGGCACGGTTGCGGGCCGATCCTACGAACTCTCACACCTCCTGTTTATGCTGGCTGTGGTGGTTGCCGGCACGCCGATCCTGCGAAACGGCTACTACTCCGCGCGCAATCGGAGTCTGGACATCGACTTCCTGATGAGCATCGGGATCGTCGCGAGCGTGGCCGCCCACCATCCATTCGAGGGGGCGATGCTCGCAGTGCTGTTCTCGGTCGCCGAACTGCTCGAGCGGTTCTCGATGGACCGAGCCCGCGACTCGTTGCGGGAGCTGATGGATCTCTCGCCGGAGACGGCGACCATCAAGCGGGCAGATGGCAGCGAAGAGACGGTTCCCGTCGACGACCTCACGGTCGGCAACACGGTCGTCGTCCGGCCAGGTGAGAAGATCCCGGCCGACGGGACCGTCCTCGAGGGCTCGAGTGCGATCGACCAGTCGCCGATCACGGGCGAAAGCGTGCCCGCGGACAAGGCAGCCGGCGACGAGGTGTTCGCCGGAACGATCCTCGAGTCGGGCTATCTCGAGGTCGAAGTCGAGAGCGAGGCTGACGAGTCGACGATCGCACAGATCGTCCGCATGGTCGAGGACGCAGAGCGAGAGAAGACCGACCGCGAGCAGTTCGTCGATCGCTTTGCAAGCGTTTACACACCGATTGTCGTCGTCGGCGCGGTCGCGGCTGCAGTCGTCCCGCCCGTGCTCGTGGGCGCGTCCTGGAGCTACTGGTTCCTTGTCGGGCTCACGCTGTTGGTCATCGCCTGTCCCTGCGCGTTCGTCATCTCGACGCCCGTCAGCGTCGTCTCGGGGATCACCAGCGCCGCCCGAAACGGCGTGCTGATCAAGAGTGGAAAACATCTCGAGGCCGCCGGCGCGAGTGACGTCCTCGCGGTCGACAAGACGGGGACGCTGACCACGGGCGACCTCTCCGTGACCGATGTAATCGGGTTCGAGGGGGCCACCGAGACCGAGGTCCTCCGGCGTGCAAGCGTCGCGGAACGACGAAGCGAACACCCGATCGGGCAGGCAATCGTGGGCTACGCCGACGAGCAGGGAGTCATGACCGACGAGCACGGGGTCTCGAACTTCGAAGCGCTGACGGGGAAAGGCGTCCGTGCCGACATCGACGGCACGACCCACTACGTCGGCAAACCCACCCTCTTCGATGGGCTCGCGGACCTCGAGCACGTTCATCGGACGACCGACGGAGGGACGACACTCGAGTCGCCTGCCGACCACCCTCAGTGTGAGCGCGAGGGCTGTCTGGACGTCCTCTCGGCAGTCGTCCCCGACTTAGAGGCCGAAGGCAAGACCGTCGTGGTCGTCGGCACCGAGGACGGCCCGATCGGCGTCATCGGCGTCGCGGATCGCGTGCGTCCCGAAGCCGAATGGGCCGTCTCGCGCCTGCAAGCACAGGGTACCCGCGTCGTCATGCTCACCGGCGACAACGAGGGTACTGCCCGCGCGATCGCCGACGAGGTCGGCATCGACGAGTATCACGCCGAACTCCTGCCCGACGCAAAACTCGAGTGGATCGACCGGCTCGCAGACGAACACGGCGGGACGGACGAGAAAGGACGGGTCGCGATGGTCGGCGACGGGATTAATGACGCGCCCGCGCTCGCGACCGCGGACGTCGGCATCGCGATGGGGGCTGCAGGCACGGATACGGCCCTCGAGACGGCCGACGTCGCGCTGATGGGCGACGATCTGACGCGCCTGCCGTATCTCTTTGCTCTCTCGGGGAAGGCAAACGGTGTTATCCGCCAGAACATCTGGGCGAGCCTGGCCGTCAAAGCTGTCCTCGCTGCCGGCGCCCCGTTTGGGATCGTCACGGTGATTCACGCGGTCGTCATCGGCGACATGGGTATGAGCCTCGGTGTGACTGGCAACGCGATGCGACTGGCGAACGTCGAACCCGAAACGCCGCCCGGCGTCGAGCACGAGGGTGGCGATCGAACAGCGAACAGCTACTGAGCGTCGCGTCACCGCTGTTTTGATGGCTGTGTACCCGATTCAGCTATCGTTCACGGCGCTTCTAGATTCTCCGAGCCGCAGGATGGACTCGTAGACCGTGAGTACCACAGCCGAGCTCATTGAAAGACTGGAGACGAGGAGACACCGGTTTCGTCGTACCCTCTACGCCGACCGCACCGCGTCGTCGGTTGTTCGACGGCCAATATAGTAACAACTGAAACGATTTACACACTGATCGCACAGCCGTCGTTTGGTTAGGTGTGCATTGACTTTCAGTGGCTACTATAGCTGTGCCACGAGTGCACACATCACCCGGTAACTGCAACGAGGACCAGTGATCGTCGAACGCGAGCCAAGCGACAGTGCCACTCGAGCAGTCATAAAACAGCCGAACGGGAACACGTATCGACCACGCGATATCACGTCATCGCTCGAGTGTTCGGCGAATCACGTCCAGCCCCGGCCGCCCGTCGAGCCACCAGACGACGACACCGACCACAACGATGACGACCTCGAGCCACAGCGTCGTCGCCTCAATATCGACTCCCGGGACCGTTCCGAGGGGCTTGACCCCGGTGTAAGCGGGCATCGGCGTGACAGGCCAGAGCAGAAAGCCGAGTTCGTCATAATCGCCCGAGAGCACGTGCCAGGGGATATCCGCGGCGAGATGTGAGCCGTAGCCGATTCCGAACGCGATGCCGAGTCGGGCCCGGCCGAATCGACGGGCGAGCAGCCACAAGAGCAGGACGAACGGGACGGCGAACAGAAGCGAGTGGCCGATGGTGCGCCCGACGGGAACGACCCCTGCCGAGTAAAGCGGCTTGTCGAGCAGATCCGGAATCGCTGCACCGACGACGGCAACCCCTGCAGGTGCTGCCGACGGTGGTTCGCCACGATCCAACCGTGTGTACGCCGCATAGCAGCAGTAGCCGACGACGAGGTGAACGACTGGCTGCATCCTCCTTCACAGTAGCGTCTCTGGCATGCTAAATCCCCTGTGTAATTGCCCGTAGCCTTCGTTTATGCCTATTTGCGTAGTTTGGTATGCGACCTATATTCGGTCAGCCCATACGATATATTGATGACAAAAATACCGCCTGCTGACCACGGTGTACCGACAGCCGACGACAACGGTGGCGTCGACGGACGGCTGCCGCAGGGCGGAGACGAGGCCGATGGCGTCCACGAGGCCCAGTACGACGTCGTCACGACGCCGGTCCTCGTCATCGGTGCGGGTGCTGCCGGGGCTCGAGTCGCCATCGAACTGGCCGAATCGGGCCTCGAGCCGCTCGTCATCGGCAAACGCGACTACGGCGACGCCCACACGACGTGGGCGGCCGGCGGGATCAACGCCGCGCTTGGCTCGCTCGACCCCGACGACGACTGGGCGATCCACGCCGCGGATACGCTGAACGAGGGCCACCACCTGAACGACCCCGAGGCCGTCGAGCTAACGGCCAGACACATGCCCGACCGAATCCGAGAGCTCGACGAGTGGGGGATGTCGTTTGCCCGAACCGACGACGGGACGATCAACCAGCGCTACTTCGGCGCGCAGTCCTATCGCCGAACCTGTTTCGTCGGCGATCGAACCGGCGAAGCCATGCTCGAGACGCTGATCGACCGCGCGCAGGCGCTCGAGATTCCCTACCGCGAGAACGTGATGATAACCCGGCTGCTCTCCGACGGCACGCGCGTCGACGGCGCGGTCGGCTTCGATATGGAGACCGGCGAGGGGCTGTTGTTCCGGACCAATAACGTCGTGCTGGCGGCAGGTGGGTTCTCGGCGGCCTACCAGCGTCACTCCTCGAGAGACGACGAGAACAACGGTGACGCACAGGCGCTGGCGCTCGAGGCAGGAACTCGCCTGCTCGACACGGAGTTCGTCCAGTTCCACCCAACCGGGATGGTCGGAGAACGCTACGGCGAGGAGTGGGACGGCCGGCTCGTAACGGAGGCGGTCCGCGGGGAGGGCGGTCGACTCTACAACGAAGCGGGCGAACGCTTCATGGAACGGTACTCGCCGGACCAGATGGAACTCGATGCCAGAGACGTCGTCGCACGCGCGATTGCCCAAGAGGTTCGGGAGGGGCGCGGAACCGAGAACGACGGCGTCTACCTCGATATCTCCCATCGCGACCCCGAGTACATCCGCGAGCGACTGCCGACGATGGTCGAGCGATTCGCCGAACTCGGCGTCGACATCACGGACGAGCCGATGGAAGTCGGGCCGACGGCCCATTACACGATGGGGGGTGTCGATATCGACTTCCAGACGGGCGAGACTGGTGTCGACGGACTGTACGCTGTCGGCGAGGCCGTCGCGGGCGTCCACGGCGCGAACCGTCTCGGCGGTAACTCGCTTGCCGAAACCGTTGCCATCGGAAAACTCGTCGGCGAACACGTCAGCGAGCAGGTCGAGGCGAGCGACCACGAGCCCACGACCACCGATGGCCAGCGAGCGCTGGCCGAACGCGAGTTTGCCGCGCTCGCGGAGCTTGCGGCCTCGGACGGCGACGTCACGCCTGAGACGCTGCTCGAGGAGCTCGGCGACCTGCTGTGGACCCACGCCGGCATCCTCCGCGACGAGGAAGGGCTTCGCAACGGGCTGGACCAACTCGAAGATCTCCGCGCGCGGACCGCCAACCTCCGGGTTGACGGCGACCGCACCTCCCGATCGTTCGAGTACGCCGTCGACCTCTCCGTGAGCCTCACCGTCGCCGAGGTGTTGCTCCGGACGGCCCTCGAGCGAACCGAGTCCCGTGGCGCACACTACCGGACGGATTACCCGGAGACGGACCCAGAGTGGCGACAGAACCTCGTCGTTTCGGCCGACGAGCACGGACTCTCGATCCGACGGCGGGGAGTCGCCGAACCCAGCGAGCCAGTCCGCGAGGCGCTCGAGGAAGGGTACGAACTCGACTATCACCACCTCGAGTAAGCACCCATAGGACCGTTGTCCGTCAGTGCCGGCGCGATTGCGCCCGTCCTGCGTCGCGCGAGACACAGGTACAGCAGTCCGTATCAGGCCTCGTACTCCGCCCAGATGTACCGCGATGCGAGACTGCGGTGGGGTCGCCAGGGATCGGCGATCGCACGCATCTCGGCTCGTGACAACGCTTCGCCGTCGTTGTAGAGCTGCTCGATCCCACGGCGAACGGCGAGATCACCCAGCGGCAACACATCGGGTCGCTGGAGAACGAACATGAGGTACATGCGAGCGGTCCAGTCACCGACTCCTTTGATGCGGGTAAGTTCACGGCGGACGTCCTCGTTCGTGTAGTCTGCGAGCCCTTCACGCGTGAGATCGCGCTCCTGAAACGCGCGAGCGGCGTTTTCGACGTAGTCGACTTTCGTTCGGGAGAGTCCAGCACTGCGCAGGTCGTCCCTCGATGCGGCGAGGACCGCCTCGGGAGTTACTTCGCCACCGAGGACGTCGAAGACGCGCTCACGGACCGCAGCAGCACTCGCCGTCGACAGCTGCTGGTTGATGATCGACACGCAGAGGCGTTCGTACTCGTCGGGGTTCGGATCGAGCGGGTGTGGCTCGCGGCGGTCGATGACAGCCGCCATCACGGGATCGGTCCGAAGGACGGCCTCTGGATCGCGGTCGGGATCAGGGACGGACATTCTCAGTGAATCGTCGGCTCGAGTATGCAAAAGAACGTTGCTCGGTAGCGAACTGACTGAAACAGTGTTCGAGTGAGCCACTGGTGGTGCCGCCAGCAGTAATAGACCACTGTCCTCGCCTCGAGCACCATCAGCCGAATTCGCTGAGCAGGCAAGCGGTGATTACATCCCCGACTGTGCAAGCCAGAAAAGGGGGCGGAAGAAATAAGAAACTGACCGGCTGAGACGGCCCTGCTGACTAAAGTGCGACTCGCCCGGGTGGGTAATCGAGATGGCAAACGAGACACCCGACGACGGACCCGAACAGCGACGAATGACTACCGACCCCGAGCGAATCCGGGAGTGGGCGCAATCCCACGACGCTGTTCCTGTAACGATTCGAGACAGCGACGATCACGGCTACTCCTTCGCCCGACAGGGCCAACTCGAAGCGGACCACGAGGAGTACACCTGGGACGAGTTCATAGAAACGCTCGATAACGAGAACCTGGTGTTCGTCTACCACGAGGACGACCCCTCGGGTGAGGAACTGGGCCACTTCGAAATCGTCGAACGCGAGGCAGCGTTCGATCGCGCGTCACTTGGCCGCAACGAACTCGAGGATCAGCTTCGAGAAGGCAAGACAGTGACGACCGAAATCGTCGAGACACAGGTCGTCGAGACTGAGGTCGTCGAACGCGATACGATCGAGAGCGAGGTCGTCGACACCGAACTCGCCGAGCGCCGGGTCGTCGATTCGGAACTACTGAGCCGAGAACTCGTTGACACCGAGTTCATCAGCGACGACATCATCGAGGTGGTCACCGACGAAACGCGTCTCGAGACGATCGAGGAGATCGAACGCTACACGATCGAGAGCCAGGTGGTCGACGTCGACATCGAACAACGCGAGGAACTCGAGCACGACGAGATCGAGACGAATATCGAACTCGAGAGCGTCCAGCGCTCGATCCTCGAGAGCGATGTCGTGCGCGCAGACGTCACTGCGGACGAGGTTGTCGACCAGGAGGTTATCCGGAGCAAGCGCACCGAAGGCGACATCGTCCAAAGCGAACTGATCGAGCGCCGCACCATCGAAGAACAGATCGATGAACGGACGCAGATGCGCTTTACGCTTGAGGAGACCGAACTGCTCGAGTCAACGGTGGTCAGCAGCGACGTCCTCGAGGGCGAGATCATTGACGTCGAAGAGTACGGTGCGACCGACACGACGGCAGAAACGGAAGCCAGTGCAGGAACGGATACGCCGCCCGTCGATACGGGGCCAGTCGAACTCTCGAGTGACGATCACGGCAAAGACGTCGTCGACGAGACGGGCCAACAAATCGGTATCGTTGCAGAGGTCGAGGGACAGACGGCATACATCGACCCCGAGCCGGGACTGACGGACCGACTCAGAGCACGACTGAACTGGGGTGGACACGGCGACGACGACTATCCCGTCGATTCGTCGGAGATCAATCAGATCACCGACGACGAAGTGATCATCGAGAGCGACGCCGAGTAGTCGAAACAGCCGCTCTCGAACAGCTCGTAGCTCACGCTCGAGACGGTGCTCGAGCGAGGCAGTCTGTAGTGGCACAAAAAACGGAACGCGAGTCAGCTGCGCCGCAGCGTCGCGTTACTCGAGGTCGAAACGGTCGAGTTTCATCACTTTGCTCCAGGTGTCCACGAAGTCTTCGACGAGCTTCTGCTCGCCGTCTTCGGCACCGTAGACTTCTGTGATGGCGCGAAGTCGGGAGTTCGAGCCGAAGATGAGGTCCACGCGGGAGCCTTTGAATTCGACGTCGCCCGTCTCGCGGTCGCGCAGTTCGAAGACTTCCTCGTCTTCGTCAGTCGCTTCCCACTCGTAGCTCATGTCGAGCAGGACCTCGAAGAAGTCGTTGTTCAGCGTCTCGGGCTCGTCGGTGAAGACGCCGAGGCCGGAGTTCTGGTAGTTGGCGTTCAGTGCGCGCATGCCGCCAACCAGCGCCGTCATCTCGGAGGCCGACAGCGTCAGGAGGTCGGCTTTGTCGACCAGCAGCTCCTCTGCCGAGCGGTCCATCACGTCACCCTCGGTGTAGTAGTTGCGGAAGCCGTCGGCGTCCGGCTCGAGCCACTCGAAGGACTCAACGTCGGTCTGCTCGGCCGTTGCGTCGGTACGGCCTGGTTCGAACGGAACCTCGACGTCGTAGCCGGCATCTGCTGCGGCCTGCTCGACGGCGGCGGAGCCACCAAGGACGATCAGGTCGGCAAGCGAGACTCGCACGTCGTCGGATCGGGAGCTGTTGAACTCCTCCTGGATCTCTTCGAGGACCGAAAGCACCGTCGCCAGCTCTTCTGGGTCGTTGACGTCCCAGTTCTTCTGGGGCTCCAGACGGAGGCGGGCACCGTTTGCACCGCCGCGTTTGTCGCTGTCGCGGTAGGTCGAGGCGGACGCCCAGGCGGCCTTGACCAGTTCGGAGACGGAGAGCTCCGACTCGAGGATCTCCGATTTGAGCTCGGCGATCTCGGCCTCGCCGACCAGTTCGTGGTCGACGTCGGGGATGGGATCTTGCCACAGGAACTCGTCGTCTGGAACTTCCGGACCGAGGAGCCGCTCTGTCGGCCCCATGTCGCGGTGGATCAGCTTGTACCAGGCTTTCGCGAAGGCGTCCTCGAGTTCCTCTGGGTTCTCGTAGAAGCGCTTCGAAATCTCACGGTAGTCCGGATCCGCTTTGAGGGCGATGTCCGTCGTGAGCATCATCGGCGTCTGGCTCCCCTCGGGGTCGTGGGCAGCCGGTGCAGCGCCCTGTGCCTCCTCGTCGACCGGCGTCCACTGGTAGGCGCCAGCAGGGCTCTTGTCCAGTTCGTACTCGTACTCGAATAGGTTCTCGAGGAAGTCGTGGTTCCACTCGATCGGCGACTCGGTCCATGGGCCCTCGAGCCCGCTGGTGATCGTATCGTCGCCCTTGCCGGTGCCGTACTCGTTCTCCCAGCCCAGCCCCTGCATGTCGATAGGCGCCTCTTCTGGATCCGGACCGAGGTTATCGTCGGAGCCAGCACCGTGGACTTTCCCGAACTCGTGTCCGCCGGCGATGAGCGCAACCGTCTCCTCGTCGTTCATCGCCATCCGATCGAACGATTGTCGGATGTACTTCGCCGACTCTTCAGGATCGGGATCGCCGCCTGGACCCTCCGGGTTCACATAAATAAGACCCATGTGGTCGGCGGCGAGATCGCCCTCGAGGTTGCCCTCCTCGTCGTGGCGCTCGTCGCCCATCATCTCTTCTTCTGGTCCCCAGTCGACGCCCTTGTCGGGCTCGAAGTCGTCTTCGCGTCCGCCGGCGAAGCCGTAGGTTTCGAAGCCCATCGACTCGAGGGCAACGTTTCCGGACAGGACCAGCAGGTCGGCCCACGAGAGGCTGCGGCCGTACTTCTGTTTGACCGGCCAGAGGACACGGCGTGCCTTGTCGAGGTTGACGTTGTCGGGCCAGGCGTTGAGCGGTGCAAAGCGCTGTCGACCGCCCGAGGCGCCGCCGCGGCCGTCGCTGGTTCGATACGTCCCTGCGCTGTGCCACGCCATCCGGATGATGAGCGGCCCGTAGTGGCCGTAGTCAGCCGGCCACCAGTCCTGGGACGTCATCAGCACCTCTGCGATGTCCGCTTTCACTTCGTCGAAGTCGAGTTTCTCGAACTCCTCGGCGTAGTCGAACTCTTCCTCCAGTGGGCCAGCTGGACGAGCATTCTGATCGAGTACCTCTAGGTCTAACTTGTTCGGCCACCAGTCTTGGTCGGATTCAGTCATCATTTGGCAATTGCTGCGAACGCATATTAACATTGTCCAATCCAGCAAGGAAGTCTTCGCTCTAGGTCAAGCGATTTATTCGATCGAAAAAATTTTCTCGGTGATTGATCCACGCGCTGTCGATCAGTACCGATCATTCACACCTTCTGGCGCGAACGAATTGAACTGAGAGCAAGAACGCACGACTCGAGAGCGGACACAAAAACCGATAAAAACGCCACTCGTGACGGCGTGTTACTCCTCTTCTTCGGGCGTGTCGCGGGCGTCGCCGTCAGTCCGCCGACTGACGTCGACCTGGTAGTTCTCGAGGATGTCGCGGCCGAGAATGACAGGGTAGTCCATGTGGCTGCGGTCTTCGACGCTTGCGGTGACCGTATGCTGGTTCCCGCCGACACCGATGACGACGTCGACGACGGGCCGACTCTTTGCGGTCTTGCTGCTGCCGGATCGAACCCGGGTGATGGACTTGATCGGGCCGGCGCCGATGTCGGCTGCGAGCCCGGTGTCGATGCTCGTCCGGGTCGCACCGGTGTCGGATTTCGCCATCACGGATTTCGAGCCGCTGGTTCCCGAGAGAACGATCTCCTCAGTGTAGCCGATCACGGCTGTCTCGACGTCCGGCTGCATCGCCTGTGACGGCTGGGCGGTCGGCTTTGAGTCGTCGAGCACTTTCGAGAGTTCTTTGACACGCTCGTTGTCGACCTCGCCGCCAGCGTTTTCGATGGCGAGTTTCGCGATGTATGGGGCCGGGCTGATGTTGGTTGCCTCGTAGAGGCCTTTGAACCCTGCCGTTGGGTTGACCTCGAGGACGAACCAGCCGTCGTCACCTTCAACGAGGTCGACGCCAGCGTAGTCGAGCCCGATGGCCGTAGACGCTTGACGGGCCATCTCACGGGCGACCTCGGGGAGGTCGTTGGTTGCGTCCTCGACGGAGCCGCCAAGGGCAACGTTGGTTCGCCAGTCGTTGTCAGGTGCATAGCGGTACATTGCACTGATGATCTCGCCACCGACGACGTAGACGCGAACGTCGCGGTGTTTGGCGCCGTCACGATCGATCAGTTCCTGAAGGAACGCGTACCGGTTGCCGACTTTCGCGTTGATCGGTTCATCGCGTCCGACTTTCCACGTGCCGCCGCCGTGGGTGCCAATCGCCGTCTTGTAGACGGCCTCCTCACCGTACCTACCGCGCGCGGCGTTGAGCTGTTCGCTGTTGAGTGCAAGTGTGACGTCGGGGGTCTGGACGTCGTTTGCGGCGAGCGTCGTCGCCGTCGAGAGTTTGTGCATCGCCGTCAGCACTGTCGCCGGCTCGTTGAGCATCGGCATCAGCTGTGCGAACGTGTTCGCAAGCCCGAGTTCCTCGGCGGGCTGTTCGGTGTTCGACAACAGCATTCTGTTGGCGATGACGTCGACATCCGGCTCGAGGACGACCTCCCCGTCAGCGACGCTGACGGCGGTGTTCTCGCTTCGAAGCCATTCGGTATCATGACCCAGTGCTTCGACCGCGTTCAAAATCGCCTTTGTCTCTTTGCTCGTATGAAGACTCAATACCCCGACAGTGACAGGATCTGCAACAGCCATACCGGGTTACAGGGCAACGTAGGCAAAAAGTATACTGTCATCGAAATCGACAGGTGTCTGAGATGTAATCCCTCTCGATCGCATGACGGCAGCGCGATTGGCGGCTACTGCATGAGGGTTGGTAGCTCTCCAGTTGGCAGGCATTGTGGTGCATTTGCCGATCGACCGCGACGATGTCATCAGTGTCTTCGATCGTTGGTCGACGGGCCACGTTAGGTCATCGCCGATCGAACGTCTTGTGGATCGACCAGCCCGCTTACGACGGCGAGAACGCCCCACGTCAACGTTCCAACTGCGATCGCGCCGATCAACATCAGGGGACTCGAGACCAGCGGCGTCACGAGCAACACGGCAAGCGCCATCACGCCAGTGATTCCACAGATCACACCCATCGATCGGCCGAGACGACGAAGCCGCAGGGAAAGCTCCGAGTGGACGATGTAGAGGTTCACTGCCACGTACACCGAATGTGTCGCGACTGTCGCGATCGCCGCGCCGATGACGCCAATCGTTGGGATAAGAATGAGATTCAGTCCGAAGTTCGCTGCGGCCGTTCCGCCTTTCGCGATGGCGCGCGCGCGAGCACGGCCGAGATAATCTAAGCTGTCACTGGTCAAGTTCGTAATCGCCTGCAGGACGATGAAGGCGGCGAGGATCTGCAAGACAGGCACCGCACCTGCGTAGTCGTTTCCGAACACCATCGTCACGAGCGGTTCCGCGATGATGACGAGCCCGGCGGTTGCTGGAATATACAGCAACATCGTGTGTGTCAGCGACGTCTCGTAGATCTGGCGTGCTCGGTCGAGTTGGCCCGTTGCTTTCTGCTCACCGAAGTTCGGCGAGATGGTAAAGCCAAGCGATTCAGCGGGCGCAAGGACGAAATCTGAGATCTGTTTTCCCAGCGTGTAGAACGCGACGGCAGTCGGCGTCAGAAAGACACCGACGAGGACGGTGTCGATCTGTTTGTCGACGACGTTTGCGCTGCGTGTCGCCGTCAGCGGCACGCTGTACTCGAGCAGCCGTCGTGAGAGTCCGTCCTCGTACGTGCTCGCCGGCTCGTACTGCGTGTAGAACTTGTAGTACAGCACCGTTAACCCGACCATAGCCGAGATGATGTAGCCGACGATGTAGCCGAAAAAGGCACCCAGTGCACCCAGACCCAGAAGGACGAATCCGACGGCGAAGACGAGACGACCAACGCCGCTGATTGCCTGAACGACGGCACTGTAGACGAGCTGGTTGAACCCCTGAAACGCGATCTGTGTGAAGGTGCTAAACGAGAAGACAGTGACGTAGAGCACGCCAGCCACGAGAAACGGGGCAGCTGTCGGATCGCCCAAGCCGATTGCGATCTGCTCGTGAAACAACAAGAGCATATAGACGACGAGCGTGATGGCCACGATCTTGACCGTAATCGTTGTCCGGATCAGATGCGGGATCTGTCCTGGCGCCTTCTCGCTGTACTCCGAAAAGTAGCGGGCTGCGGACTTGCCGAATCCGAGATCCGCAACCAGCTGGACGATCGCGAGCACACCGATCACCCAGTATAGCGTTCCATACCCGTCCGGATCGAGGAGATACCGCGCCAGCAGAAACATCAACAGCGCGCTCGAGACCATATAAATCGCTCGAGCGACGAGCGTTGCCTTGAAGCCGTGGACGATGTGATCCTGTCTACTCATTCGAAATATATCTCAGTTGATGGGAGGCCCAATCCGCCCGAATCGCGCGCGATCGAGATACTTGCCCCGAAGACTGAGCCACCAATTGTAATGCGGTGACAACAGCTGTATGCTTTCGATACCGGGTCCGATACGCCCGGCCAAAACGTCGCGATGGATCGCCGTGGCGTGTCGCTACTGGTGTGGTAACGGTCGGTCGGCCATCCGAGAGCGCGCTCTCCCGAGATGTTCACCCGCTGGATCGAATCGCGGCTTGCCTGCCAAAGCTGCGACAGCGGTCACATCGAGATGGGGTAGTCCACGCCTGCAGTGGTCACAGTATAAGATGGTAGGTATCGACTTCATTCGAGCGCCGACACGGGGGAGCACTCATATGGGCTGCTGTAATCAATTACTGCCGCTCACCGATCCCGTCTCTGGTGATTGGCGGTCACTCGTTACAGCAGTCCGTATCAGAGGTACGACGAGTCCCATCGCGTCGCTTTCCGCCGATTTCCACAGGCGTTACACTCGACACGTCCCATCGCGTCCATCGCATTATCGATCGAGTTGCAGTTGCCACAGAGCAGCGCGTATCGTTCCGATCGGTCCTCGTTCTTGTAGGCGCTGTAAAACGGTGCCTTTGCCCCACGGGACGCCTCACCGTAGCTCACGTAGATCGTCTCGCCATCGACGTCGAGTTCGTCGACGGCACCCCAGCCGTCCTTGTCCATCTCGCTTTCGGCGTACACGTTCTCGGTAAAGGTCTTCTTGCCGATCTCGACCTCGCGCTGGCCGGCCTGCTCGAAGCCGTGGTCCTGGTAGAACTCGTTGCCACCCTCGTTGTCCTCGAGGACGAGCCCTTGAATCTTGTCAGCCCCTTCGTCGAGCAGTTTCTCTCGCGTCCGAACGAGCAGGCGGACGCCCGTGCCACCGCCGCGGTGGTCGGGGTCGATATGTAGCCACAGGATGCGACCGGTGTCGTATCGCTGGCCGACCAGATCGCTCTGGGAGAAGCCGACGGTGTCACCGTCGCGCTCGAGAGCGAGAACGAGCGTGTGGTCGTCGTCGAGTTCGTCGGCAAACGAATCGCCGTACCACTGTTCGACGGCGTTTTCGATCGTTGCTTCCTCGAGGAAGTCAGTGTACGTCGAACTGAGCGAACGGTGGGCGATCGAGCGGATCGCATCGATGTCGGCAGCAGTTGCTTCACGAATCTCCATGCATGGTCATAACACATCATCATACAAAACATATGCCCACGGGGTGAGTTTTTCCCCGGTCGCTGTTCGATAAAACGACACTCGTTTTCGTGGAATTAACGCTGGCGGCTCCCTGACGACCCAACAGGAGAAGATTCACATGGTTGCCGCCGGAGACACTGCTATGAGCGACGATTTCGATGAGCCGCCCGACGGCGGTCCATCTGACCGCACGGCGGAGCCGTTCACGTACAACGGTGGTCGTGTCGATCCCGGCGAGTCAGCAAACATTCGGTACGGTATCAGCGAAACGTATCTCGGAGATCCAGTTCGGATCCCCGTAACGGTCATCAACGGTGAACACCCCGGACCGACTGTCTTCCTCTCGGCGGCAGCCCACGGTGACGAACTCAACGGCATCGAGGTCGTCCGTGAGGTCGCCCACGACTGGGATCACTCGAATCTCCATGGGACACTAATCTGTCTGCCCGTGATGAACGTCCATGGCTTTCTTGCACAGGAGCGCTATCTACCGATCTACGATCGGGACCTCAATCGCTCGTTCCCCGGCCGTGAGGGCTCGACGAGCGCCCGACGGATGGCCTATCAGATCTTCACGAATTTCATCGAACCCTGTGACCTCGGGGTCGATTTCCATACGTCCACGCGCGGGCGAACGAACATGCTCCACGTTCGGGCGAACATGGAGAACCTGAAGACGGCTCGAGTCGCGAAAGCATTCAGTTCCAACGTCATCATCGCCGGCGAGGGCCCATCGGGTACGCTTCGGCGGGAGGCGACAGCGGCAGATATTCCGACGATCACTGTCGAGATGGGGGAGGCACACCGGTTTCAGCGAAAGCTGATCGACCGCGCGCTGACTGGCGTTGCAAGCGTTCTCGCCGAGTTCGGGCTCCATCCGGAGTCATCCGTTCACTGGCCCGGCTGGCGGACCATCATCGACGACGACAACGAAAAGACGTGGATCCGCGCGGACGCGGGAGGTATTGTCGATATGAAACGCGGCCGGAGCGAACTCGTCCAGGAAGGTGAAGTGATCTGTGCGATCACCAATCCGTTCAAAGAGGAAGAAGACATCGTCACTGTCGAAGCCCCGTTTACCGGGCTTATCGTCGGTGTCCTCGAGAACCCGGTCGTCTACCCAGGAAACCCGTTGTGTCATCTCGTCGGGCTCTCACCGGACACGCTAACTGCACTGGAACGCGAACGGATGGCAGAACACTCACAGTCAGGGCTTCAGAGCAGTGGCCAGGCTGCCCCTGACCTCGAATGAGAGCGACCACTGCCTCTGTAGACGGGCCCTCGCTCCGTTGAGGGGCCAGCTCGCAGGCTGTAACCACGGCGTCGCCTGCGCATGATCGGAGGAGGGATCTATGGACACCCGACCGACGTCGGAGAGATCGATATTAATTCGATCTCGACTCACTATTTCCAAGAGGGGGCATAACAGGAGCGATAAAAGTAACTTCTATACCTCCGCGGTCTAACGGACCACACGAGCGTATGAGTCAGTCTTACAATCGCGGTCTCATCGAGGACTTCGGTCGCTGGAAGGAGTTCTCGGCCGGCATGTGGGCGTGGATCTTCCACAAGTTCACCGGGTGGATGCTGATCGGCTACCTGTTTACCCACATCGCTGTGCTGAGTAGCGCCGTCACCGGCCCCGAAGCGTATACGAACACCATTCAGGGTCTCGAGAGTCTCTTCATCATCCGAGTGCTCGAGGTTGGATTGCTTGCCGTGGCAGTCTTCCACATCCTGAACGGACTCCGACTGCTGATGGTCGACCTCGGCGTCGGACTCGACGCACAGGACAAGAGCTTCTATGCGTCACTGGTGTTGACGGCGATCATCACCGTTGCCAGTGTTCCAACCTTCATGGACGGGGTGACGATCTAATGGCAGAACGATACTCTTCGTTCGCACCAGGCGGCACGACGTGGCTGCTCCAGCGGATTACGGCGGCTTTCTTAGTCGTCGTGCTCGCCTTCCACTTCTTCCTCTTGCACTTCGTCAACCACGCTGCAGACGTGACGTTTGCCGGCACACAGGCCCGTATGCAGGACGTCGGCTACTTCCTGACGATGGTGTTGTTCCTGATCGCAGGAACGTTCCACGGTGTCAACGGCGTCTACAACGCCCTTGTCAACCAGGGACTCGAGGGAGCACAGCGGAAAGTTGTGCTTGCAGTGCTCGTCATCGCGAGCGTCGCACTCATCGTCCAGGGAATCTACGTTGCAATCGTTATGGCGGGGTGGACCTAACATGAGTACTCAACAACAGAAACCAGAAACGCAGGAGTCTCCGGAAGACCCGGAAATGAAAGGCGCAGAGTCGCCACAGCAAGAGCGACTCAAAGAGAAAGAAAGCAGCATGGTCGACGAGCAGTCGACCGCCGATCCTGATGCCGATGAGGAGACGGTCCTCATCAAGGTGTTCCGCTACGACCCCGAAGTCGCGGACAAACAGGAACCACGTTTCGACGACTTCCACGTCCCCTTCAAGAAAGGGATGACCGTCCTCGACGCGGTCATGTACGCGCGAGACACGTACGACTCCTCGCTGACGTTCCGACACTCCTGTCGGCAGGCCGTCTGTGGCTCGGACGCCTTTTTCGTCAACGGGAAACAGCGACTGGGTTGTAAGACCCAGATCTCTGAGTTGGAACATCCTGTTCGCATCGAGCCACTCCCACATCAGGAGGTCGTCAAGGACCTGGTCGTCGATATGGACCACTTCTACGACCAGATGCACACCGTCGAGCCGTACTTCCAGAGCGAGGATACGCCCGACGCAAGCGACCTCGAAGAACAGCGCCAGACTCGAGAAAACCGCGAGAAGGTCAAGATGTCCACGCGCTGTATCTGGTGTGGTGCGTGTATGTCCTCGTGTAACATCGCCGCCGGCGACAACGACTATCTCGGCCCGGCAGCGATCAACAAGGCCTATCGCTTTGCGATGGACGACCGCGAAGAGGACGACATTAAAGAGCATCGACTCCGTATCCTTGAACAGGAACAAGGTGTCTGGCGGTGCCAGACCCAGTTCTCCTGTACTGAGGTGTGTCCAAAAGACATCCCGCTTACCGAGCACATTCAGGAGCTCAAGCGGGAAGCAGTCAAGAAAAACCTGAAGTTCTGGTAACATGTACGAACACGACGTTATCGTGGTCGGCGCCGGCGGCGCTGGCCTTCGAGCTGCGGTCGCAGCGGACGAGGCAGGTGCGGACGTCGCACTGGTCTCGAAACTTCACCCGGTTCGCAGCCACACGGGTGCAGCCGAGGGCGGAATCAACGCGGCGCTCCAGGAGGGCGACGACTGGGAGCTCCACGCCTACGACACCATGAAAGGGTCCGACTACCTGGGCGATGCCCCGGCAGTCGAGACGCTTGCACAGGACGCCCCCGAAGACACGATCAGACTCGAACACTGGGGGATGCCGTTTTCCCGCGAGGAAGACGGCCGCGTCTCCCAGCGTCCGTTCGGTGGGCTCTCATACCCCCGAACGACCTACGCCGGTGCCGAAACCGGCCACCACCTGCTGCACGTGATGTACGAGCAGGTCGTCAAACGTGGCATCCCAGTCTACGACGAGTGGTACGTCATGGACCTCGTCACGACCGACGAAGACGACCCCAACGACCGCGAGTGTCACGGCGTCGTCGCCTACGACGTTCAGTCGGGCAAAGTTGAAGGGTTCAAGGCGAACCAGGGCGTCGTCCTCGCGACCGGTGGCCCCGGACAGGCCTTCGACCACACCACCAACGCCGTCTCCTGTACCGGTGACGGCCACGCGATGGCCTACCGCGCAGGAGCCCCACTCGAGGACATGGAGTTCATCCAGTTTCACCCGACCTCGCTGCCGTCGACGGGTGTGCTGATCTCCGAGGGTGTCCGTGGCGAAGGTGGCATTCTCTACAACAACGACGGCGAGCGGTTCATGTTCGAGTACGGCTACGCGAACAACGACGGCGAACTCGCCTCCCGAGACGTTGTCGCGCGTGCCGAGCTGACCGAAGTGCAGGAAGGACGCGGCGTCAACGACGAGTACGTCCACCTCGACATGCGCCATCTCGGTGAGGAACGGATTCTCGACCGCCTCGAGAACATCCTCCACCTCGCAGAGGACTTCGAAGGCGTTGACGGCCTCGTCGAGCCGATGCCAGTCAAGCCCGGCCAGCACTACGCGATGGGCGGCATCGAGACCGACGAGAACGGTCAGACCTGTATCGACGGCCTCTATGCGGCCGGCGAGTGTGCCTGTGTCTCCGTTCACGGTGGCAACCGACTCGGTGGCAACGCACTGCCAGAACTGATCGTCTTCGGCAAGCGCGCTGGCTACCACGCTGCCGGCAAAGACCTCGGCGAGCCACAGATCAAGACCGGCTACGGCGACGATGTCGAGGACGAAACCGACGCCGATCTGCCGGTCGCACCTGGCGCATCTGGCCTCGATCAGTCCGGCGGCGTCGCTGCAGACGGTGGTGTCACGGCCGACACGGAGGGGCTCTTAGAGCGCACCGTCGAGCAGACCCGCGAACACATCGATTACCTAATCGAGAAGGACGACGGCGTCCAGCACGCCGAAATCCGCGCGAAACTCCAGAAGGCGATGACGGACTACGTCAACGTCTTCCGTACCGAAGAGGGTATCAAGAAGGCGCTGAAGATCATCCGCGAGTGCCGCGAGGAGTACCAGAACGTCTACGTCGACGACCCATCGCGTACGTTCAACACGGACCTTCAGCAGACGATCGAAACGCGCAACCTGATCGACGTCGCCGAAACGATCGCACTCGGCGCGCTCGTGCGCAACGAGTTCCGCGGTGCCCACTGGCGACAGGAGAACCAAATCCGCGACGACGAGAACTGGCTCAAACACACGCTCATCTCGTGGGACGACGGTGAGCCGTCGATCTTCTACCGCCCAGTGATCCTCGAGGGCGAGGACAAGACCTACGAGCCGAAAGTCCGCAGCTACTAACGACCCCACTTCTGCGGTTTTGATCGAGAGCCTCGGAGAGTGCCTCGAGGCGAGTCACCGTACCAGTAGTCCTAAGCCTGCCGACGGGCTATTCTGGGTCGAATGTTACTGTCGGGGACGGTTGTCGCTGATTCTGAAACGGTGATCCACGATGGGGCAGTCGTCGTTGAGGACGACGTGATCGTCGCCGTTGGGGAACGAGCAGCCTGTCTCGAGCAGTATCCGGACCACGTCCACGAGACGTACGACGTGCTCATGCCGGGCACTGTCGGGGCCCATGTCCACTCCGTCCAGAGCCTCGGACGGGGGATCGCCGACGACACGGAGTTACTCGACTGGCTTTATGAGTACGTCCTCCCGATGGAGGCGTCACTGTCGGCCGAGGAGATGCGGACGGCTGCCGAACTCGGCTATCTCGAGTTGATCGAGAGCGGGACGACGACCTGTATCGATCACCTCTCGGTTGCCCACGCAGCGGAGGCGTTCGAGGCAGCCCGCGAGCTGGGAATCCGTGGCCGGCTCGGGAAGGTGATCATGGACAAGGATTCACCGCCGGGGCTGTTAGAGGACACTGACGAGGCGCTCGCCGAAAGCGAGCGACTCATTCGCCGTTACCACGGTATCGACGACGGTCGAATCCAGTACGCCGTAACGCCGCGATTCGCCGTCAGCTGCACCGAGGCCGCCCTTCGCGGTGCCAGAGTGCTTGCGGACACCTACGACGGGGTGATGATCCACACGCACGCAAGCGAGAACCGCGGCGAGATCGCGGCCGTCGAGGAGGATACCGGCCGGCGAAACATCCACTGGCTCGACGAGGTCGGACTCACCGGCGAGGACGTCGTCCTCGCTCACTGTGTCTGGACCGACGACTCGGAGCGAGCGGTGCTCGCGGAGACCGGTACCAACGTGACCTACTGTCCCTCCTCGAACATGAAACTCGCAAGCGGTGTCGCACCAGTCCTGGACTATCTGGATCGGGGGATCAACGTCGCGCTGGGCAACGACGGCCCGCCGTGTAACAACACGCTCGATCCATTTACCGAGATGCGACAGGCCTCACTGCTCCAGAAGGTTGATCGCCTCGAGCCACAGGCATTGCCCGCGAAAACGGTGTTCGAGATGGCAACGATAAACGGCGCGCAGGCGGCGGGCTTCGACCGCGTCGGCAAACTCCGCGAGGGGTGGACCGCCGACGTGATCGCCCTCGAGACGGACATCACCCGCGCGACGCCGATCCACGACGTGCTCTCGCATCTGGTCTTCGCTGCTCACGGCGACGATGTGCAGTTCACGATGGTCGACGGCGACGTACTCATGCGCGACGGGGAAGTCCTCGCCGCCGACGCCGCCGCGATCAGAGCACGGGCGCGTGAGTTCGCTGCCGATCTGGATCTCGAGTGAGATCGTCCGGCTACTATCGTTCGACTGCGGTCGGCGGGTGACTCGTGTTGGTCAGCAGACCAAAAATCCGGTTCGACAGCCGACGAATGGAATCGACGATCGTGTTAGAACCCGAGCGAGTCGAGCACGTCGATACTGATGTCTGCAGCCTGGACCAGTTTGTAGCCCAGATAGATGCCGATAATTCCCATTAGCCCCGGCAACTCCGGCGGTGCTGGGATGGGGACATCAAACAGCGCAAAGAACGCACCGGTGAGCGTGCCAGTCAGCAAGCCGAGGAAGATGAGTTGGAGATTCATACCGGTGAGGGGGGTCGGTGACGACAAAAATACACTGACTTTCGCGCCGTCCCCATCAACTCGAGTCGCTGGAGTCGCCTGACTCGAGCCACATAATTCGACAGCTGTCGACACTCAGTTTTAATATCGTCGAACTTCTGACCTCGTCGTATGCACCACCGCAGACAGTCACGATCGGCAGTATCGATTCCGGACGACATCGAGTCAGCACAGGCTAAGCTCGTCTATCTCTACCTCTCCGTCTGGCCGAGTGCGACGACTGCGGATCTCTGCACTGCGCTCGAACTCACCACTGGAACCGTCCTCTCGGTCACCAGCACGCTTCGGAGACGGGGCTACCTCGAGCGAACGAATTCGGGGTTCGAGCTTGCCTGCGGTGACTGATCGAGAGCGGATCAAAAGGCGGTTGGAAGTTGCGATTTAGCGAACGCACGCTTCAAGCATCGGAGACGCACTCTCCTGCTCAACGCGGGCGGGTGCAGTTCACGCTACCCACCGCGAACGAGACAGTTGTGGCGCTGAGCGCCGCTATGAGCGCAGCGCAGATGGTCGGTATCAAAACAGGTTGGCCGCTGAGTTCGGATGCTGGGCTTCGTCTGGAAGCAGTAAGTCCGAGCGCTCGAGTCAGGTCTGGGGGTTCAGAGTTCGATCCGTTCGACTAACTGCTCACGGTTCTCGTTCGTGTTGACTGCCACGATCCGGATCTGTTCTTCGAGCCCAGAGTCGCTCAGTTTCGCTTTCAGCAGGTTGTCGACCTGGTAGACGCCAGCAGCGTTGGTCATGGCGATTTCGACCATCACGGGGCTGGTTTCACCTTCTTGGAGCGTGACGCGGCTGATCGCCTGGCTCGAGAGGGTGTTGATACCACGGCCGCCGTGTTCGTAGGGGATCCGCGAGCGGCCACGCTCCATGTCGAGGGCGTCAGCGACACGGATAACACCTGCTTCGGTCGTCAGCGGCGTCTCGGAACGGTGGTGACAGAGGATTGCATGGAGGACTTCGCCTTTCACTCGGACCGATTCGGCGACGTCGTAGAACTCGGGGAGAATGCGATCGAGGATATCCGAAGCCAGCGGAATCGAGTAGTAGGCGTGTTGATCGCGGTGGACGACGTGGCCGACGTCGTGCAGTGTGGCTGCGAGCGCGATGATAACTGACTCGTCTTCCTCGGCCAGGCCCTGCTGGCGCGCGCCGTTGAAATCGACGTCGCCAGCTTTGAGCAGATCGTAGAGACACAGCGCTCGGTTGCGGACGATCTCGATGTGTTTCGTTCCGTGGTCGTTGTACTGCATCCGATCGACCGCGTTGACGTTCTGTGCCTCGAGATACGTCTTGATCTCTTCGTCCGCCGCGATGAACTCGAGGACGCGATTGAGTTTCGTATCGGGAAAGTTGTGGGCTGCTTCAGGGGAGTAGACACGACGACCAGCGTCGTCACCGGCAGAATCGCTCATACAGTAGCGTCGACAGCGGACTAAAAAAGCCCTACGGCAAGCGACGTTGGGACGGTGATACTGTTGGCCGTACTGACTGACGGATTTTGACTGACCGGGTGATCGAATCTACTGCCGACTGTCAGACAGTCTGTCTCGAGGAAACTGCGACAAAAATGGGCTTCACGATGGATATCGTTCTCAGGGGCCGTTGCAGCCAGTCGCGTTGGTTAGGCTGCGTCTTCGACAGCGGCCTCGACCTCGTCGTAGTCGGGCTCGACGCCGGGGTCGTCACTGACCCACTCGTAGGTGACCTCTCCATCGCCGTTAATGACGAACACCGAACGCTTGGCGACGCCGTAGACGCCGAGGTCAGCGAAGTCCATCGCGATGTCGTAGTCGTCGATGATCTCCTTGTTGTAGTCGCTGATGAGTCCGAACTCGAGGCCGTTCTGGTCGCGGAACTCGTTCAGTGCGAACGGAGAGTCTCGGCTGACGCCGTAGACATTGGCATCGAGGTCGTCGAACGCGGCGAGTCGGTCCTGGAACGTACACATCTCGTCGGTACAGACGCCGGTGAACGCGCCCGGGAAAAAGGCAAGGACGATCGGGGATTCGTCTTCGAGCCGTTCTGAGAGGGTAAAGGAGTCGACGTCGCCGTTTGCAAGCGGTGCGGTGAAATCAGGTGCAGTGTCTCCAGTTGCTGGCATCACTGGCTACTTGCGGGTAAACCGGAAAGACAGTTTCGTTCGCGGAACTGTTCGCTAACGAACGTTCATGCGAACCATTACCTCGAGGTGGAGCGGTCACTCGAAGCAGTGATATATATCCCTGCGCCGTCCGGTTGTAATTAGCTCGATAGCCCGACTCAAACGGACGTTCGTCAAGACGTGCGCTACTTGGTGGTCCAAAAAGGTTATAATTGCCAGCGGGTAACCCACGTATAGAGATGGTAGCCGAAATCGCACCGCTGTTCATCCCCGGCGTACCCGGGGGTCCGGAACTACTGATCATCCTTTTCATCGCCATTCTGCTGTTCGGGGCCAACAAGATCCCGAAACTGGCCCGGTCGACCGGGGAGGCCATGGGCGAATTCCAGAAAGGGCGTGAAAAGGTCGAAACGGAACTCGAGGAGATGCGCGAATCAGGATTCGAAGAAGACGACGGCTTCGAAGAGGGCGAGTTCGACGACGATGACGAGTTCGTCGATACAGAACCCGTCACTGAGGAAAGCGACTCCGAGACCGAAACGGAAACGAAATAACGGATCTTTCTCGAGGGGGCGTGTGGCCTAGCGGAGAGGGCAGAAGGTTCCTAACCTTCTGATCGCGGGTTCGAATCCCGTCACGCCCGTCCGCGACGAACGGACTGGGGAGCGGACGGGCACGGATTCGAACGAGACCGAGATTCTGCGAACGCAGTGGGCAGGTTCTCGGACGTGGTTCGAATCCCCGCCAGTCACAGCGCGGACGGAGCGACCGTTTTCGTGACGTTCATACCCCCACACAACACCCGCTCTTTTGAGAGATAATCGTATCTAGGAAGCCGTGTGTACAAGCTGTGGGCGTCCGGACAGGGTTCGAATGTCGTCTCGTGGACGGCAGTTGGCAGTTGGCAGTTGTCGGCCACGCGACCGAGTCTGGACAAATCCAGTGACAGCGCCGCCACGATCGGTCGTGGCAGTCTCTCCCGCCGATTGACCAGTTCGGTCGCCCGAAGTATTTAACCTCAGTTGTGCGTAAGACGAACGTAGTGTTTTGGTCAATGATGACAGTTGTCAATATCTGTGGGGTGAGTCGATGAGCGATGAGACGTATCTCGATCGGCTGATCGACGAAGAGCAGTTACGGGCATATCTCGCGGACGCACTCGGCCCGGCCGATCGCCTCAAGGTCAAACGGGTGGACGCTGGCCACTCGAACGAGACGCTGTTCGTGACGTGGGGTGAGCAGGAACTGGTCGTTAGGCGACCGCCGCCGGGGAAGACCGCAGACAAGGCACACGACGTGCTTCGGGAACACCACGTCGTCGACGCGTTACAGGAGACGGCCGTGCCCGTTCCACGAACCGTCCTCGAGAGCGACGATCACGAGGTCATGGGGAGTGATTTCTACGTAATGGAGAAACTGGAGGGAGACGTTATCCGGACCGAAGAGCCAGCGTGGCTCGCGCGCCCGGACGCACGCCGACAGCTCAGCACCGAGCTGGTCGACACGCTCGCAGCCATCCACGATGTCGACTACGAGTCCGTCGGGCTCGGTGAGTTTGGCTATCCCGAGGGATTTACACAGCGACAGGTCGATCGATGGCATGAACAGTTCAAATGGGCACGGGAGACGACAGCCGACCATCGCGACCTCCCGTCGCTCGAGCGGATCACGGAGTGGCTCCAGGCGAACGTCCCCGAGGACCATCCGGAGACGCTCGTCCAGGGCGACTACAAACTGGACAACGTGATGGTCGCTCCCGCAGCCGAGGGGACGGTCGCCAGTGACGACGCGGCCACCGGGAGCGAGCCGAAGATCATCGCCGTTTTTGACTGGGAGATGGCCACGCTCGGTGACCCATTCACTGACCTCGGCTGGATGCTCTCCTTCTGGCACGACGAGGACGATCCCGAGCCACCGATTCCGGACTTGTACCCGACGCTGACAGCTCGAGACGGCTATCTCTCGCGACAGGAGCTGATCGATCGGTACGAGACGGAGACCGGCTACACGTTCGACGAGCCCCGGTTTTACATCGTCCTCGCGACGTACAAGATGGGTGCACTCGGAGAGATGTTCTTCCGGCGCTATCTCGAGGGCAACAGCGACGATCCGATGTACCCGACGATGGAAGCCGGCGTCCCAGGACTGCTCGAGCAGGCGACGGCGGTCATCGACGGCGAGTACGAGATCTAAACGTTCGTCAGCCGGAGCATCGGTCGCAAAATAGTGTCGAGCCGCCCGAACTGAACGGTCTGATTACCGTGACGTCCAGCCACCGTCGACGGCGAGTACCGAGCCGGTGACGTAGCTCGCGGCGTCGCTCGCGAGGAAGACCGCCGGGCCGGCGATCTCTTCGGGTTCAGCAAAGCGCTCGAGCGGCGTGCGGTCGATGATCGATTGGCGGAGGCTCTCGTTTTCCTGCAGGCCTGTGGTGAGCTCCGTCGCGACGTAGCCCGGCGCAATCGCATTGACGCGCACGTCCGGTGCCCAGTCCATCGACATACTCTTTGTGAGGCCGACGAGGCCGTGTTTCGAGGCGACGTAGGGGTGCTGGCGCGGCAGACCGACCAGTCCGCCGACGCTGGCGACGTTGATCACCGAGCCGCCGTCGCTCTCGAGCAGCGAGTCGGCCGCTGCCGTCGTCACCTCGTACGCTCCGTTCAAGTTCACGTCGAGAACTCGATCGAAGCTCTCGGTCGAGACGTCCTCCGGTCGTCCGAGGGCATCACTGGGATTGAAACCGGCGTTGTTGACGACGACGTCGACGCTGCCGAACTCGCTTTCGGCGCGCTCGATCGCGTTCGCGACAGCATCCGGATCGGTGACGTCGGTCGCGACGGCGAGCGCGTCACCGCCGTTGGCTTCAATTTCGTCGGCCACAGCCTCAATCTCATCGGTCGAGCGGGCCGATGGGACCACCGTGGCCCCGGCGTTTGCGAGTTCGACGGCGATCGCGCGTCCGATACCGCGTCCGCCGCCGGTTACCAGTGCGACACGTCCCGAGAGGTCAAAGAGGTCACTCATCGTCTATCACCACGTCGATCCGATCGCGTAATCCTTTTTTGTCGAACTTGCCGGTCGACGCCTTCGGAATGGGTTCGACCGCCCTGCTCTCGTCGGTGAGCCACCGCTTTGGTGAGTCGAGTTCGTCTGCGAGATGGGGCTGTAGCGCCCTCTCGTGGGTTCGTGAGACGACTCGCGTCCCGTGGCAGCGGTCGCCAGAAAGACGGCCGGTGCGTCAGATCGGACATCTTAGGCGACCTCCTCCGGTGAGACGGCGAGGTACTTCTCGAGGAGGTCCTCGCGGCTCTGGATCTCCTCGACTGAACCCTCGAAGACGATCGAGCCGGTGTCGATGACGTAGCCCCGTGTCGCCAACTCGAACGCGAAGTTGACGTTCTGTTCGGAGAGCAAGACAGTCACGTCCTCGTCGACGACCGCCTGGAGCATCTCCTGTAAGTCGTCGACGATGACCGGGGCGAGCCCCTCGGTCGGCTCGTCGAGCAAGAGCAACGAGGGACGCTGGACGAGCGCGCGTGCGACTGCAAGCATCTGCTGTTCGCCCCCGCTCAAGTTCTGGGCATCGCTTGTCCGCAACTCGTCGAGGATCGGGAACAGCTCGTACATTTCCTCGATCGGTTTCGGGTCGGCGGCGAGTTTGTGCGCGAGCACGAGGTTCTCCTGAACGGACAACGTCGGGAACACCCGACGGTCTTCGGGCACCAGATTGATGCCGCGCTCGTTTAATTTATCGGGCGATTTGCCGACGATGTTCTCGCCGCGGTAGACGATCGAGCCACGCCGTGGCGGCGTCACGCCCATGATCGATCGCATCGTCGTCGTCTTTCCGGCCCCGTTGCGGCCGAGCAGGGCGACGACTTCACCCTCTGCAAGCTCGAGTGAGACGCCGTGGAGGACGTGGCTGTTCCCGTAGTACGTGTCGATGTCGTCGAGTTCGAGTACTGTCATACTGCCTCACTCCCCAGGTACGCTTCCGTCACGCGTTCGTCCGAGAGGACCGCCTGTGGATCGCCGTCCGCAAGGACCGCCCCGTCGGCGAGGACGACGATCCGATCCGAGATGTCGGTGACGACGTCCATGTCGTGTTCGGTGACGACGAATGTCGCGTCGATGTCCTCGTTCAGTTCGTGGATGAGCGAGACGATCTCTTTCGTCTCGGTCGGGTTCATCCCGGCCGTCGGCTCGTCGAGCAAGAACACCGTCGGCTCGATCGCGAGCGCAAGCGCGATCTCGACGTTGCGCTTTTCACCGTGACTTAGTTTGTCACACGTCACCTCCGCCATGTCGGTGAGGTTCGTGAGTTCGAGCAGTTCATCGACGTCCGCGTTGAGTTGCTCGTCGTTGGCCGCACGCGAACGGATATCGAGCGTCCGCCCCTCATGGGCGATTCGAGCGACCTGGACGTTCTCACGGATGGTCAGCCGCTCAAAGACGTTCGTAATCTGGTACGACCGCGAGAGGCCGCTTTGGGCCACCACGTGGGGCGGTGCGTCGGTGATATCTTGTAACTCGCCGTCCTTCCAGAGGTGGATCGCACCCGATGTCGGCTCGAGCACCCCTGTCAACAGATTGTAGAACGTCGTCTTCCCAGCCCCGTTCGGGCCGATGATACTGGTAATCTCGTCCTCCTCGAGTTCGAGCGAGACGTCGTTGACGGCGACGAGGTCGCCGAACTGTCTACGAAGATTTTCGGTTTTGAGCACTGTCGTCATTGCTTCCCACCTCCATCGGCAGCGTCGCCGTGTCCCGTCGACGTCAAGCGATCGCCCACCGATCTGAGTTTGTTGCTGACCGATTCACTGACGAACGACGCTGCAGCGCCAGCGCCGTCGCGTTCGTACACCGCCTGGACCTCGAGGAGCCACGCGTGGAGCATGAGCAACCCACCGACGGCACCCTGCTTGAAGTAGAGCACGGTGACGATGAGCATAACCCCGAAGAAGAACTCCCAGTGGGCCTCGAGCGCCGGGAAGCGGCTGATCCCCCAACGGACGTAGAGGTAAATGAACGCCCCGACAATCGGTCCGGCAAAGAACGTCGCGCCGCCGATGACGGTGGCCACGACGGCGGTTGCACTCTGGGTCCAGTGGGAGTGATACGGCGAGGCGACGCTTGCTAAGCCGGCGATCAGGACGCCGGCAACCCCGACGAAAAACGCCGAGAGGATGAACGTCATCCACCGATGGTGGCGGACGTCGACGCCGAGTGCAGCGGCCCGGTCGGGGCTTTCGCGGATCGACTTACAGATCGTCCCGAACGGTGAGTTGACGATCCGCCAGAGGGCGTACGTCGACGCGAGGACGACTGCCAGCGTCAAATAGTAGTAGACCCGACGATCGCCGAGTCTGAACTCCATCCCACCGAGTTCGACGAGCCCGAGCAGGACGAGCACGCCGTCGGTGCCGTTCGTGAGACCGCCTGGGTTCTGGACGATCAGCGAGAAGCCAAGCATTCCGAACGCGAGTGTGATCAACGCGAAGTAGATCTCCTCGAGTCGGACAGAGAGCCAGCCAACTGGGATCGCGATCAGGACGACCAGTAGGACGCCGACGATGCCGCCGACGACGAAGGTCACGAGCGGCGCGACACCACTGCCGACCGCGTCTGCGATGAGCGGCTGGAGGTCACGCATGACGATTGCGAGTCCGTAGGAGCCGCCGGCGAAGAACAACGCGTGGCCGAACGACAGCAGGCCGGTGTAGCCGTACAAGAGATTAAACGCGAGCGCAAACAGTGCGATGATCAGGAACTCGGTGAACAGGTACACCTGGAAAGAGGGACCGAGTCCGACCAGGACCATCCCGATCAACCCGAGCACGGTGAACCGTTCTCTGGTCCAGCCGTTCTGGACGGCTTCTCGGCCGAAGGTGCCGATCCGTGCACCGATGCTGTTGTCTTGTGTACTCATTCGCCGAACCCTCCGAACAGTCCTTCTGGACGGAACAGTAACACGAGCACCATCGCGAGGAACGGGATTGCGATGTGGCCGGCTGCCATGAACTGTGGGCCGATCGCTTGCATCATACCGACGAACATCGCGCCGACGAACGCACCGGAGAGCGAGCCGAGCCCGCCGATGACGACGATGATGAACGCGTCGATGATAACCTGATCACCGAGCGCTGGGCTGATCGACTGCAGCGGTGCAGCGAGCGCCCCACCGAGACCGGCGAGGAAGCTCCCAAGAAAAAAGACCCCGGTGTACAGCCGCGGCACATCGACGCCGAGAATCGACGCCATCTCCCGGTCCGACGACGTCCCGCGCACGAGTGCGCCGAAGTACGTCTTCGTAATGAACACCCACAACCCGAGCATGACGACGAACGCGGCACCGATGACGAACAATCGGTAGGCAGGGAACGTACTGCCGCCAATCGAGACGGAGAAGTCGAGAGCTGCAGGGTAGTCCATTCTCGAGAGTGGCTGCGAGCCCCAGACAAACCGGATCGCCTCGTGGATGATGAGGACGAATCCGAACGTAACGATAAGCTGGTCGAGGTCACCCTCGAGTCGACCGTAGAGTGGCCGGATCGTGCTGACCTCGATGAGCACACCGATGATGCCGACGGCCGTTGCGCCGATGATGACCGCGAGCCAGAAGTTATCGACGAGGTTGTTCGTCACGGCGAGTGCGACGTAGGCCCCGATCATGTAGAAGGCCCCGTGCGCGAAGTTCAGGACGCCGAGCACGCCGAAGATCAAACTCAAACCGACGGCGATCAGGAACAGGCGGCTCCCGAGGCTCAGGCCATTGATAACATCTGACAGCCCAATAAAGGCAATTGTGTCTAACATTGTTGTAACATTTTCGATGGTATGACTACAGCGACGAAGTGATCAGACTCCCGACGGGAGGTCGGAGTCGCCGAGTGCGTCGTTCACTACGTCTGGTGTGGCTTCGTAGACGTCAACGGGATCGAGGACGTTGCTCTCCCACTCGTCGTCGTAGCTGACTGTGCCCCAGATAGATGGCACGGTCGCCTGGTTCGTTTCCTCGTTGAATCGGTAGTCTCCGACCGGCCCGGAGTGTTCCATGCCGGTGAACGTCTCTACCAGTTCGTCCGGACCGGTGCTGCCGGCCGATTCGATCGCCCCCTTGTACAGGTAGACTGCTCGGTAGGCTCCCTCTGCGTTGTACGTCGGAAGATTGTCATACTCGTCGTAGTACTGCTCGCGGAACGAACTGTTCTCGTCTGTATCTGGCTCGAACGGATCGTACCGTGTCGATGCGTGCTCGCCTTCGACCAGCGGCGATCCATCGGCAGGCAGATCCGTTCCCATACCGACGCTGAAGAGCGTGTGATCGATCTGATCGAACCAGCCAGCGTCCTCGGCCTGTCCGAGGAACGTCGTCAGGTCGGCCCCCCACAGCGGCGTGATGACGCCGTCGGGCTCTTCGTCCATGACCGCGCTGATGTACGGCGAGTAATCACCTGTCTCGAGCCCCGGGTACTGTTCGGTGGTAAACTCCGCGTCAACGCCGAGTCCCTCACAGAACGCCTGGAAGTAATCCCAGGTCTCGTACCCGAACGCGTAGTCCGGCCCGATCGTCGCCCACTCGGTTGCGTCGAGTTCGTCGGCGACACGTGCCGCACCGTAGATGTCCTGTGTGAGATTGTTGGCGTTCCGGAAGACGTATTCGTTGCCAACCGAGTCCTCGTGTTCTCCCTCCGGCGACGTCAGAAATGGCGTCGCTGCGTGTGTAACCATAAACGGCATCTGGAACTCAGCGACCTGTGGTGCCAGCGCCTGTGCGACCCCACTGCTGTCTAACCCAAAGAGGCCGTCGACGCCTTCCTCCTCGATCAGACTCCGCATCTGTCGACCCGCCGTGGTGGCGTCGCCTTCCGTATCCCGGGAGATAACCGTAACCTCTTCGCCATCGATCCCACCGTTGTCGTTGATTTCTTCGACAGCCAGTTCGTAGCCTCGTGCTGCCTCTTCACCGTACAGTGACGCGAACCCCGAGGTGATGTACAGTGCACCGAGCGAGATCCCACCATCGTCGCCGCCACCGAGGCAACCTGCGACCGTCGCGAGTCCGGCACTAGCAGCGGTCGTTTTCAGGAACGTTCGTCGACCAACTCCTGTTTTTCCTGCTGCCACTCGAGAAGTATTACCCTTGTGACCATTCATCATGTTATTGTTAACCACAGACAATCACAGCAACAACACTGTATGGTAAATATAAAAATATTATGTTTATACAGAATGCACATAGGGAAGATGACATATATTCATATAATTACAACCATCTTCTACGTTCGAACCGTGGCTGCTCTCAGTCACGTCCCTGAGTCAGTGTGTTTACCCATATGATCCATCCGAGCTGTCCGTTGTGTGCCTTGTGGTATCAAACGACGCTACACGCAGATAATGACTACATTCAATCACACATTCGTATCAGAACTAGTGACTATACCCCGCGAAGTTATCAGATGTGGTAATATGCACGTGACTTTTTTGAAGGGGGAAAGATAGGTTGAATTCAATGGCTATTGACGAGGCCGACCAATCAGATGCCGGGAATTTTTCTGAAGACGAGGCATCTGAACCAGCGTCGGCGGATCGAAAATCCCACGAACAGGACTCGGATTCGGGCGTCCGCGTCGGAGAGTATACGTGGGCGGATTTCATGGCAGAACACGGACACGGTGACGAAGTTTCTGCGCTCTACCCGGACCCCGAACCCGAGGTTGACGACCAACTTGGACTCGATACCGACGAAACGGTCGAACCGACAGTCCCTCACGGGGATGACTGGAACCGGGTCGACTTCGACCCCGCTTCCTACCTCGGCAGACATCCAGACACCCTCGAGTCGGTTATCGCTGATCCAGCGAAACCGAACGCCGAAACGCTTCAAGAGGCATTTCTCGAGTACGTCGACCCGGAGACGACACCTGTCACCAAAGACGTCTGGACGTGGGAACACTACAAATGGGAGTACTACTACGAAGACGACGGCTCCCGGCCGCGCGACAGCGATGGCAAGATTATTCGTCACGACGAGGAAGACGCGCTCGGATTCGATCCCGACAGTATCGAGCAGCGGCTGTTCGCCGGCGACGAGGCTGCGATGGTTCTGGACGACCTCATCGAGGAACGAACCGTCAACATTCAAGAGGAGATCGACGAAGATGACTTCTTCTCGACGGCTGCAGGCAACACCACCGTCTCCAATCGCTACGATCTCGAGAAGGCCGTCCCGATGGACAAGAAGACCCACTTTCGGGAGGTCGAGCGCTACTGGGTGAACAAACCCTACGCCTACGTCGTCATCTTCCACTCCGAGAAGGAAAACGAAAAGAAATACTACATGATCGAGCCGTACCGAAACGAGATCGAGCAGGAACTCCAGGAGTTCCTCTCGGGCAAACTTCGGACGGCGATCAAATACTCCGAGGACGGGATCAAAGAGAAAGCAACCGAGGACGGCCGCCGGACGGTTATCGAAGACGAAACCCGACGCCTGCTGAAGCGGTACGACCTCTTCGAAAAATCCGCTGCCGGCACCCAAAAGAACCTCCTCGAGACACTGCAGACGTTGCTCGACGACGACGAAGACGATGTGGACGAGGAGTCTGGACCAACACCGCTCGAGGGCATCTCAGTTCGACCCGAACCCGCGATTCTCGCGGACGATCCGGACACGCTGTCGGAGTATCAGGTCGAGAAGCTCCTCTATCAGCTCAAACGGGACTTCATCGGCTACGAGCGTATCGACGGCATCAAACACGACATCAACGTCGAGGACATCTCCGTCGACGGCTACAACTCCCCGGTTTTCGTCTACCATTCCGAATACGAACAGATTATCTCGAACATCTATCACGGGGAGGACGAACTCGACGACTTCGTGGTCAAACTGGCCCAGCGGTCGGGCAAGGGGATCAGTAAACGGCTCCCACAGGTCGACGCGACCTTGCCAGACGGCTCGCGTGCACAGTTGACACTGGGACAAGAAGTCTCTGACCACGGGACCAACTACACCATTCGGCAGTTCAAGGACGTCCCGTTCACGCCGATCGACCTCATCAACTGGAACACGTTCAGCCTCGATGAGATGGCGTTTCTCTGGCTTGCCATCGAGAACCACAAGAGCCTGATCTTCGCCGGCGGGACGGCATCCGGGAAGACGACATCGCTGAACGCGGTCTCGCTGTTTATCCCCTCGAGTGCGAAAATCGTCTCCATCGAGGACACTCGCGAGGTCGAACTCCCACAGCGTAACTGGATCGCGAGCGTTACCCGACCCTCCTTCGCCGACGACGAACAGGGTGACGTCGACGAGTTCGACCTGCTCGAGGCCGCACTGCGCCAGCGACCAGACTACATCGTGATGGGTGAGATTCGGGGTGAGGAAGGCCGGACGCTGTTCCAGGTCATGTCGACCGGCCACACGACGTACACGACGTTCCATGCCGACTCCGTCGACGAAGTCCTCAAACGATTTACGACGGACCCGATCAACGTCTCGAAGACGATGTTCACGGCGCTGGATCTGGTTTCGATCCAGACCCAGACCCGGGTGCAGGGCCGGAAAGTTCGGCGAAACAAATCGCTGACCGAGATCAACCACTACGAGGCCGAACACGACGAAATCAACGTTCAAGACGTCTATCAGTGGCAGGCCGAAACCGACGAGTTCCTCAAGATGGGGGACTCCAACACCTTAGAAGAGATCCAGTTCGACCGTGGCTGGAGCAAAGAGAAACTCGAGGAAGAACTGTTCAAACGCGAGGTTATCATCGCCTACCTCATCAAAAACGGGCTGAACACGTATGCAGAGGTTGCAGCGACGGTTCAGGCGTTTATCAACGATCCGGACACGATCCTGACGCTGATCGCAAACGGCTATCTCGAAGACAGCCTCGAGGACTTACGCGAGATGGAGAGCGTTCTGATTGACGTCGATCAAGAGAAAGAGGAACTCGTGCCCCGGCCGGAGGCGACCGACGAGACCTACAATCTCTCGATGGACCTCTTAGAGCGGGCCGAAGAGTCGTTGTTCGAGGAGTACCGCGGGAAGGTACCAAGCGGCCTCGCAAGCGCACTCAGCGGGGTCGAACAGGAAGAGACGATCGACGTCGACCGCGCCGAAACCGACGAGTTCGAGTTCGCCGGCGAGGTCGACACCAGTGTCGACGAAGACGAGTGGGAACTCGGCGACAGTTCGACCACGTTCGACACTGCCTCGAGCGAGGACACTGACGAGCCTGCATGGCTCAGTGATGATACCGGGTTCGACATCACTGACGACGGCGAGACGGCTGACTCGAGTCCTGACGATCCAACACCCGAGACGGCGACGGATACGCCGGCCGCTGAGGAAACACTGCCCGCGCCGACAGCAGAACCCGAGTCGGGCGAGTCGACGCCTGAAGCAGACGACGGGCGTCCAGCTGACGAAGAGACAGGAGACGAGCGTCCAGTCGAACTCGAGACAGCAGCCGATTCGTCGGCTGACGACGAACCCGCATCCGCGCCGGCTTCTGGAACTGATTCGGCACCGCCGACGCCTGACGCAGACCCTGGAGATGACTCTACGGACGAGGCGCTTGGTGGCCTCTTCGATGATATCGATGAGACGGTCGACAAACTCGACGACACAGCCGAGACGGGCCAGAACGACGCTGCCTTCGAATCGGTGTCGCAGGACGACGATTTCGCGTCTATCTTCGATCCCGACTCGGACGACGATACGGCAGGTGATTTCAGCGATCAACTCGAGACAACCGACGAGAGCGACACCGCAGCAGAGATGGCGAAGGAGAGACCCGATGCCGAAGCAGGCACGGATTCCGGCAGTGTGACTGATTCGAAATCCGCCGCCAACGAATCGGAGTCGATCTTCGCCGGCGACTCCGATTCGATCTTCTCTACCGACGACGACGATGAGACAGACGACGGCTCGCTGTTCGACGATAGCAGTGCGCACGCTCAGACCGATACTTCGATTTTCAGACAGCGTGACGAGACTGACGACGACGAGGACACCAGGCTGTTCGACGACAGTGACGAGGAGACCGACTCATGAGCTTACAGACCGACAGCAGTGGCGGCTCCGGCGGGATTTCGGGCGGCTCCAATATCTTAGGAGAGACGTTCTATCCCCTGTACGATCGGTTGTTCAGCGAGGACAGCGAGTTCGTCAGCGACGTCGAGACGAAACTCGCACAGGCTCGGATGACCGATACGGTCGAACTCTATCTCTCCAGAGCACTCGGTATCGGCTTTATCAGCGGACTTGCACTGTGGTTGCTCGGGCTGTTGCTCGGATACGGCCTGTTCGCAACAGGGCTCGTCCAGGTCGACGAAATTCTCGGCATTCCGGTTAGCAGCGAACTGGTCCTCGAACTTATCGAAACGTTCCGAGTGCCGGCGCTCGTCTTCGTCACCGGCCTCATCTTTGGCTCGATCGGTTTTGCGCTCGGTTTCGGCTCGCTCGTTGCAATCCCCTACTCGCGTGCCTCGGCTCGCAAACGCGAGATCAACATGTTGCTGACCGACTCGGTCTCGTTTATGTACGCGCTGTCGGTCGGTGGCCTGAACCAACTCGAGATCATCGAGGCGATGGCCCAGGCCGACGACACCTACGGCGAGGTGGCCATGGAGTTCCAGAGCATCGTCAAAGAGACTGAGTACTTCGATATCGACTACCGAACCGCGATCAGAAAACAGGCCCTCGAGACGCCGAGTGACGAGCTGTCGCAGTTTCTGACGGATATGCTCTCGATCGTCAACAGCGGCGGTGACATGGAGAGCTTTCTGGAAGACAAGAAAGAAAAGCATCTGCGGACTGCAAAGCAAGAACAGGAACTCACACTCGAGACGCTCGAGCTGTTCGGCGAGATGTACATGACGCTGTCGCTGTTTCCGCTCTTGCTGATCATCATCATGGTCGTCATGCAGATGATTCCGCAGGCGGAGGTGACGGATCAGATGCTGTACATGACCGTTTACGGGCTGATTCCACTGACCGGAATCGGCTTTCTCGTGTTAGTCTCGACGGTCAAACACGACGAGCCGGGTGATGGCTACCTCTCGATGGGGAACACAGAACAGCGGACTGAGACCCAACGAGATCAGGGCGTGTTAAATCTCGGCCTCATCGAGCAGTTCACGGGCGAACACAGCGTCTTTGACCGTATCAAAAACCGGGAGGGGACCTACGAGACGAAGGAAGTCCTCCGCAGGCCACATATTTTCTTCCGGGACAACCCCCTCTTTACGCTCGCGCTGACACTGCCCGCATCGCTCGTGATCGTCACCATGGCGATGGTCAACGGCTCGGCCCCCACCTCGTGGGACCAGCTCCTTGGCAACGCCGTCTGGGGGACGTTCATCTACGTCTACGTCCCGCTGTACATCATGGCGATTCCGCTGGCGATCTTCCGCGAGTGGAACGTCCGGCACAGAAACGCCGTCGTCAGCCAGCTCTCTGAGGACCTCCGAAAACTCTCGAGTTCGAACGACACCGGGCTGACGTTGCTCGAGTCGCTCAAGGCCGTCTCGGAGACGACCAGCGGGAAGCTGGCGCGCGAGTTCGAGGTGATGCACACGAAGGTCAACTACGGAACGAGCCTGAAACAGGCGTTCATCGAATTTAACAACAAATACCACATCCCTCGCCTCGCTCGGACGACCCGACTGATCACGGAAGCCCAAGAGGCGTCGAACCAGATTTCGGACGTCCTTCGGACGGCCGCCCGCGCCAGCGAGAACCACGACGACATCGAACGGGAACGCAAGTCCCGAACCCGGATGCAGGTCGTGATCATCATCATGACGTTCATGACGGTGCTTGCCGTGATTGCGATCCTCAAAACCCAGTTCATCGATACGATGGCTGGCCTCGAGTCCACCGGTGGCGACACGGATGGCGGTGGTGGTGGTGGCGAACTCGCACAGGCCGACCTGAGCGACAACATTCAGGTCGACATGCTCTCGGTGTTGTTCTTCCACGCCGTGACGATGCAGGCGATCATCTCCGGGTTCATCTGTGGCTACATCCGGGATGCCGACCTGCTCAGCGGCCTGAAATACGCCGTCATCCTCGCGACAGTCGCACTCGTCGGCTGGACACTGGTGGCCTGAGATGACTCGGAAACGAACGCAAAACCGGAATGGGCGGGCTCGAGGCCGCCGCCAGCGGACGCTGTCGATTTCGCTGCGCGATCGTGGCCAGACCACGCAGGATTTCGCGGTTGGGATCGGCGTGTTCATTCTGGCCGTCGCCTTCGTCTTTACCTTTCTGCCGACGATTCTGACGCCGTTCGATTCGTCAGTCAGCGGCGGACAGACGGCACAGGCGGATCGGATCGCGGATCGGCTGGTGGACAATCTGTCGGATTCGGATACGTCACCGAACACGATCAACGGGACCGCGTTCGACGAAGCCGATGGCGAACTGGACAAGCGCGTCGGCCTTCGGACCGCAGGCGACCAAGTGAGCGTGCAGATCGAACAGCTCAACGAGAGCGAAACGGTCATGTCGATCGGTCACGAGTACAACGGTCAGTCAGCGGCCAGTTCGGCCCGAATCGTGACGATCAACGAGCCGCCATCAGGCCTCGGCGACGAGGCGGCGTACAGACTCGTCGTGAGGGTGTGGTAACCATGCCTCGAGTCGACTCTACGAACGACAGTGACCGAGGACAGGCCTACACTCTCGAGGGGTTCATCAGTGCCATGATCGTCTTGATGGCGATCCTGTTGGCACTGCAGTCGGTCGTCATCACGCCGACGACGGGTGGGTTAGCAGACCGGACGGCCCAATCACAGGTTCAACAGGAGACACAGGATGCACTCGTCGTCGCTGCGGCGGCGGACCATGATGAAAAGAAGAATCTCTCCGAGATGGTTCGCTACTGGAACGACAGCGACAGTGCAGACCCCTCTGAGTTCCACAATCCGAGTGAAAGCGACTCTGTGACAGGATACTACAACGCATCGAACCAGACAGAGTTGTATGACGAGTTCGTCCTCGGAGAGATCCTCTCGGACCGGTTCACCGAACGTGGGATGAGTTACAACGTTGAACTCGTCTACTGGAACAAATCTGAAGACGAATACGAAAGCGAGTATCTCGTCTATCAGGGCGAATCCGAAGCGGTGACTGCGAGTTACATGGTGACATTATTTCAGGATGACGAACTGACGGGTGGTCCTGGAACAGTTGATGAAAATGATGACTATCCAATTCCTCGAGCAACTGATGATGACTCCAAAGTCTACAACGTGGTGGAGGTGCGCGTCGCCGTATGGTGACTGATCGTCTTCGCGAACGTCGAGAGCGAAATCGCTCGTGTGAGTCTACTCGAACCGAGCGAGGACAAGTGATCCTCATCGGCGCGCTCGCGCTCGCGTTCATCATCCTCGGCGTCGTCGTCGTGTTCAACGGCGTCGTCTACACCGAGACGCTCTCGTCATCCGAGACGGGCCAGAGTGCGACCACTGCTGAAGCGACCGAACTCGAGATTCAACAAGGGGTCGGATGTCTGATCGCTGAGCAGGACGACGATGATCTGGCCAAAAAGAACATCACGGCGTTCAATGATCTGTATCAGAATTCGACTGCCCACTCGAGTCCAGCAGTGGTGAATATCAGCGCGGACGCTGATGAGATCTATGCAGGCGACAATGCGACCGTCACGATCACGTACGACTCGAACGAGCACCACTACGAACAAGAACGAACGATCAAAGCTAGCGACTGCCCAGAGAACTCATGATCGGACCCAGACACGAGACGGACCGCGGGATGTCGATCGCGCTCACACACGTCCTGACGATCGGGATCACGACGATCCTCATCGCCATGCTGTTGATGTCCGGCAGTACGATGCTCGAGACGGAGACCGAACGGTCGGCACAGACGTCACTCGAGACCGTCGGCGAGCGACTGGCGGGTGAGATCGATAACGTCGATCAGATCGCAAACGAGAGCAACGATAGGGTCACGCTCACAGCCGAGCACCCACGATCCGTCGCGAACTCACAGTACTCTGTGGCGTTGAAAGAGGATTGTAGTGAGGTGGATGCCTCATTGCTTAACGATTCGACGACCTGTCTACGACTGACTGCCCAGGACATCGACGTAACGGTCTACGTACCCGTCGCAGTCGACGGTGACCAGATCAAGGAACCGCCACAGTCCGTTCGAGGCGGGACGATTGAAATCAAATACGAGGGTGACGGTATCGAACTGGAGGCGGTGGACTGATGAAACAACATAAGCCAGACGCCAGCGGACGACCCCGGAACGACGACCGGGCAGTCTCCGAAGTCGTCGCATTCGTTCTCGTCTTCGCGATTATCCTCGGCTCTGTCGGCATTCTGTACTCGACCGGGTTTCAGGCGATGGACGACTACCAGGAAAACGAACAACTCGTCAACGCCGAGCGGGCGATGGACGCGCTTGCGGACAACTTCAACGACGTCATCCGATACAGCGGCATCAACCAGCGTTACGGCGAACTCTCGTTGCGAGATGGGGCTGTCAGATCGAGTGACAGTGGAACCAATCTCGACATTTTGATCGAGAAACGTGGTGAGAACAAATCAATTAATCATACTGACAGAGATAAGGCGAACTTCTCGCAGTATTACACCACCGGCGAAACGCTCGATTTGGGCAAGTTCGCTTATACGTCGGATGGTGATCGGATCGCCTACGAAGGTGGTGGCCTCGTCCGTGGTGATGACTCCGAAGAGTGGAGTCTCGTTCGCAAACAGCCCCAGATAGTGTGTAGCGATGATCGCGAGGCAGCGGTCATCTCGCTCGTTACGATCTCGGCAGACGACCGATCGGTCCAGAGCAGCAGCGGACTGGGCGTCACGATGTCCGTCGAAAGCCGCAGTAGTGCTGTTTACACCGACGAGGTCGACAGCGTTTCTATCGCGATCGATGAGGGCGATACTGCATACGACGATGCGTGGGATTCGATACTCGATACTGAGGGCAGTTGGACGGATACTGCCGACGAAAGTGATCAGATCAAACGGACATGTAGCGACCTCGAGCGAGTCGTCGTCACCATCGTCGAAGTCGACCTCGAGTACTAACTGTTACAGCTTATTCTCGCTCCCAGTCGCCGGTCAACATCGCTCGCAAGCCGGCTCGAGCCACGAGCGCGTCGACGCGAGCGGCGTGGTCGTCGACGGTTCCGGCGGTCTCGAGATAGAGCCCGTTCGAGAGCTGCTGTGGCGCAGTCATCGGCGAGCCATCGGCGTGTGTTGGTGAGTCGTTCAGGACGGCACAGTCGTCGGCTGTCTCATCGGGCTGCCAGGGAACAGAGACGCCGGAAAGGCCACGGTCGAAAAGATACTCCGCGGTGCCGAGCAACGCCTGTGCTGAACTCGAGTGGCCGATCGCGCCGATGGAGGTGTGGTCGTTGAAAAACCGGACGACGTACTCGCCGTCGTCAGTAGACGCTGACTCGCCCGAGTCCTCAACGTTGCGCTCTCTCGGCGTCGGTGAATCGGTGTCGGCGGCGTCGGCTCTAGAGTCGCCACTGGAACCACTCGAGTCCGTATCGGGTTGGTCCGATGGTCCTCTGTCGGAACTAGAAGCACCAGCGGTGTCATCACGTGACGGTTCGGTTTCGGTCACCGGCTGCTGGTCGACGGGAGAGTCGTCCGAAATATCGGTTTCGGAAAACCGAACCGAGACGTCCGTGGGGCTGGACGACTCGAGGTCACCAGCGACAGGCCCGCGAGTGTCATCCGCAAACGAGGCGACGAGTTGCTCGAGGAATCGTTCGGTGGCAGATTCGAACTCCGTGGTGTACACGTCGCCCTGTTCGGTTGCATTCGTGAGGGCTGTGACGATCGACTCGAGGAGTGCCGGCCGCTCGACAGCGAGTTGGCGGGCGACGAATGTGCGGGAGTGGCGCTCGAGGCGACGAGAAACCGCTGCCTGTGAGTAGTGTGTGAGTGCGGATTCGTGGTCAGAAAGCGACGGCAGTTGGCATGCGAGCTGTTCGACATCGGTCGTGCCGGCGAGGAAGAGAAACGTCTCGCCGTTGGTGTAGATTGCGCGGTCGACGCCTGTCCAGGCCATCGTCTCGAGAAGCGCCACGGCGCGAGATTTGCTCAGTGAGCCGTCGAGCGGTTCGACGGCGACGAACAGCGCTGGGATCCCATCGACCGAGCAGACGTATTCGAGGGCTGTGCCGTCGACGGTCGTATCGGTTACACACGAGTCGGCGTGGATGTCCCAGCCGAGTGTCGCGAGAAACGGGTCGACGAGCCAGGCACGTGTTTCCCGGCCCGTCGTAGGGGGTGTCGAATCCACGAGCACCCGGGAACGATCGACAAAGGCCTGCAGGTCGAGTGCACTCATTGGTGAGTGTTCGGTGTGCCAGTATGTAAGCTCCCGTGTGTGTTTCAACCGCCGTGATCGGCGTCCAGAACGGCTACGATCTTACGGTCTCGAGTTTGGATTTGGCTGATTACAGGCCAGGCCGTTCGTCTCTGTCGACTCCCGGTGATAGATCCGGAGTCGACTGTCACGAACGGTGAACGCGGACTTGAGGGTTGGGGGGATCGTTTCTGCCTTCCCGATGACGAGCACGCCGTTTCGGCGGATCGAGCGGGCGATCGTCCGAAGCATCGACTGTTTGTACTCGTTGTCGATGTAGATAAACAGGTTCCGGCAGATCACGAGATCGAACCCCGTTTTAGGCTCGTCGTTGATCAGATCATGGCGCTCGAAGGTGACGTTACGTTTGACATCGTCTTTGAGCCGAAACGTGTTGCCGTCTCGATCGACGTATCTGGTGTAGTCGTCGAGGAAGCCAAGTTGCTCATCGAGATCGATGGTTCTGGATGCCTCGTACACGCCACTTTTGGCGGTCTCGAGCGCCGGTTCGCTGATATCAGTCCCAAGAATTGTGACGGCAGATTCGTCGATAAGTGGATCGTCGTGAGCGAGCATCGCGACCGAGTATGGCTCACGGCCGTCAGCACACGCGGCACTCCAGACGCGAACGGTGTTGTTGGCGTCGCTGAGAGACTGCAGTACCTCACGGATTCCCGACCAGACGTCGGGATTCCGGAAGAAACCGGTGACGTTGATGCTCAGCGCCTCGAGCAGCGCCGTCTGTTCGTCGGGATTAGCTCGAAGCGTGTCGAGGTACTGGGTGTACGTTTCGCTTTGGGTCCGACGCATTCGCGAGGAGATTCGCCGGTCGAGATAGCTATCGTTGTAGTGACTCGTCGCAAACGCCAGTTCGTCCTCGACGTATGCCAACAGCGCATCGAACTCCTCGTTGGTCACAGCTCCGTCACCCCGTGTTCGACGCTTTTGTCAGCGGTTTTGATGATGAGGGTTCCCGTTCCAGGTGTGAACTCGACGGTTCGGCCGTGGTCACCGCCGACGTCTTCGGCAATGAGCGGGACGCCGAGTTTCTCGAGTTCCGCCTTGGCCGCGGTGATGTTTCGCTGGCCAACTCCCTCACCGAAGCTTTCGAACTCGAACATATCGCTGCCGCCGGCGATTTTCGCTTCAACGGCGGTGTAGTTGGCGCCCTGTTCGACCATCCGTCGAAGCAGTGCCCGGATCGCGGTGTCGGCGTATTTGCCGGGCTTGCGATCGCTGTTTTCGGCAGCATCACCATCCGGTAGCATAACGTGTGCAAGTCCACCGATCTCTCTGTCCGGATCGTACAGCGCGATCGCGAGACACGACCCCAATCCGTAGGATTTGAGCGTATCGTCGCCTTCGCTGACAACCAGCTCAGAGATTCCGACCTGAACCGGTGTCGGTGCACCTGGCTCGCTTCCGTACGTCTTCATGTGTTATCGAGTTCCTGAAATTCAGCTGTCGTCGGCGTTTCCTCGATGCGATCGACCTCGAGGTCGTTCAGCGCACGCTCTAAGTCGTTTTCATCCGGGATCGCGTACACTTCACAGTCGAATTCACGGCCGTCGGCCATGACGACGGTGTCGAAGACGAACGTGAACTCTTGGTTCTCGCCGAGCTGGATGATCACGGGATCGACCGCTGCGGCGCCGATGTCGTGAATAAACTCCGGTGGTGAGTGGTCGATCGTCGTATCCAACACGTTCGCCCAGCCATCGAGGAAGCCACTGGCCATGATGTTGCCGAGTTCTTTGATCGCGCTCGTCCCCATCTCGCCGAACCCGTCCTCGTCGACAGCCATCGGAACCATCGCATCGACGATCTCGTGGGCGGACTCCTCGTCGAACAGGAAGAGTAGATAGCCGCTTGGCATCCCATCGAACTCGAAGGCGACGCCGACGAGCGTTTCGTCCGGAAGCTGTTGGGGGATGGCCTCGAGTGAGACGAAGTTCAGCCGTCGAATATCGACGCTGGTTTCGATGCCAGTCAGCGTCGTGGCTGTGTTGGCGATCTCTTTGGCGCCGCGCTCAGCCATGCGGTCGAAGCCATCGAGTTTATCGTACTCGATGCCACCGCTCGTTCGCAGCCGATCGAGCAGCGACGCCATCGACGCCCGCTTCGGGAAGAGGTAGTGGCTGAAGCCGATTTCAGTCCCGACGGTTTCGATCTGGCTCTGGAAGAGCAACGCGAGGTCATCGTCGTCGGGCGTCTCCTCGATGTCGCCGAAGAAGAGTTCTGCGGACTGTCCTTCGACGAACTCGGGGGTTGAGACGTCGATCACTGCTTCCAGCACGTCGGCCCAGCCATCGACGAACCCGCTGTTCATGATGTGGCCGACTTCGGTCGCGGCGCTTTGTGTCATTTCATCGAACTCGCCGTCGACGTCAACAGCGTCGTCAGCGCCCGACTCCGAGAGCAGGGTTTCGATGATGCGAAACGCGTTCTCTCGTTCGAAGACGATCATCGAGTAGCCCTCGATCGCACCGGTCAGTTTGACACGGACGCCGACTTTCTCCGTCGAGTCCTCGAACTCTCGGCGGATCTCCTCGCCGCGCATGAAGTTGAGTTTCGTGACGCCGACCTGTGTCTCGACGCCGGTCATATGCGTCAACCGGCCAGCGGCGAGTCCGGCACCCTCTCGAGCCATCCGGTAGAACGTTCCGAGTGCGTTGACGTCGAGTTTCATGTCGTCGGCGTTTCCATGTTGTTGACCATTTCGACGAACTCCGCTAACTCGGGGAAGGCGTATATTTCGGCCTCGATCTGATAGCTTGGGACGGTCAGATCGGAGTCGAAAAACAGCGCGAGATCGTCGCCACCGAGCCCGGCTGTCCGGGTGACGATCTCCCCTGTCTGTGCATAGACGAGTTGGGGGGCTGCGATATCGATCGCGCGACCGAGGACGTCGGCCCAGCCGTCGATGAAGCCACTCGCCATCATGTTCCCCATCTCTTCGACGGCGCTTCTGGCCATCTTACCCGAGACGTCGGAGATGTCGTCGACGACGTCTCGAAGCATGATCGCCGTGATTTTCTTTGCACTCGCCTCGGGGAAGAGGATGAGGATGTGTCCGTGTGGCGGATCGAGCAATCGGACGCGAACGCCGACTCGCTTGCCTGGATCGAGCTGTGATCCGATGTCGTCGATGTCGATGAAGTTCGTTTTCGTGACCTCCATCTGGGCGTTCTCGCCCGTCAATTTGCTCATGTTGTCGGCGACGCCGTTCGTCCCGACTTTCGCCATTTCATTGATAAGACTCAACTTTCGAATGTCGACCATTAGCGTCATGGATTCCTCCGTGGGTGTGGGTGTTCGTTAATTGTCATAATGTCGTCACGTCAAGAATGTTGACTACCTCCCCCCGTCCCCGTACCGTTGCACCGCTGAGTCCCGGAATGCCGCCCATGAACCCCTCGAACGGCTTGACGACGACTTCCTGCTGGCCGCGGACGCGGTCGCAGTGTAACACGACCGGGCGGACGTCGTCCCGAATACGGACGAGCATGCCGTCGCCGTTGGCTCCCGCGTTCGGCGTCTCGAGTGCGTCGGCGAGTTGGATGAGCGAATACTCGCCATCGCTTCCGGGGAGAACAGGGTGACCGTCACTCTGTTCTAGCCTGCTGGCGGATTCGATATCCAGCACGGCTTTCGTCGGGATGCCAAACTCCTCGCCGCCGCTTTCGAGGAAGAGCACGTCGTCGATCGCAACCGTCACCGGAACCGTCATGTTCACGCGTGTCCCCTCGCCGCGTTCGCTTTCGATCGAGACAGTCCCCTCGAGGTCCTCAATCGTCCGTTTGACGACGTCCATCCCGACGCCGCGGCCGCTGACGTCTGTTACCTCGTCGGTCGTTGAGAGGCCGGGATGGAAGACAAGCTCGTAGGCATCCGCATCCGACAACGTGGCAGCCTCCGTTTCAGTGATGACGTCGGCTTCGACAGCCTCGGATCGGAGTCGATCGGGATCGAGTCCGCTGCCGTCGTCTTCGACCGTGATCGTCACACTATCACGCAGGCGATCGGCGTGGACTTCGACGGTTCCATCGCGGGACTTGTCCGCTTGCTCGCGTTCGTCGGGCGATTCGATCCCGTGATCGACGGCGTTGCGGACCAGATGGATCAGCGGGTCGCCGATCCGATCGAGAATACTCCGGTCGAGTTCGACGCTCTCGCCGGTCATCTCGAACTCGATCTCTTTGTTCTGTTCGCGTGCGATGTCTCGGACCACACGAGGAAGCCGGTTTGCGACCGATTCCAGTGGGACGAGTCGGATATCCATCACCGTCTCCTGAAGCTCTGTGGTCACCTCCGATAGATCGTCGAGTTCCGTCTCGAGTGCAGCGGTGTCCTCGCCTTCGGAAACTGCATCCCGGAGTCGGACACGTGTCGTCACCAGCCCTTCGACGAGGGTCAGCAACGAATCGATCTGTTCGACGTCGACTCTGATCGACTGAACGTCGTCGGTCTGCTCGTCGACAGCCGGCTGATCGGTCGTTTCGGGGATCGTAATCTCCGGCTGCCCGAACGTCGGCTCGTCGATCCGTCGGATAACGTCGTCGCCCTCGCTTTCGGTCTCGACTGCGTCGTCACCGAACGACTCTGTAGGCGTCCCCGAGAGCGCCGACGAACTCGAGTCGGTGCTGCCGGCGTCGGGATCGAAATCGTCGCCAAAGGCAGTATCGAAGTCGTCGTCGCTGAACACGTCGTCTTCGAACGCCTCATCGTCGAAATCGTCGTCGAACGCGTCGTCATCGAACGACGTGAACTCAGTCGACGCCTCGGTGGACTCGTCTTCAGACCCGGTAAACCCGGTGTAGTTCTCGAAGTCATCATCACCGGCAAACGGATCGTCTGACGCCTCGTTGCTGGGCGACCCGTCGGTGGCGTCGTCAGCAGACGGCTCTGCAGCCGACTCAGCGGTGAACTCCGCTCTCGAATCGGCGTCGTCCTCGAGAGTCGTTCCGAAGTGATCTGTGGGTTCGCTCTCGGCGACTGCGTCGGCTTCGGCGTCGGTGGGCTCTGCAGCCCCATCTTCGCCGGTCTCGAGCGGCCCAGTCGTGTCGTCGACGGGGTCGGGAGCATCGTCTCTCGCAGTCGCTGTCGACGGCTCGGTGTCGTGTTCGCCATCCGGCTCGGAGCGGGTCGCTGTCTCGGCCTCGGGTGACGACTCGGCTGCTGGTGTCGCCGACGCTGTGTCCGCGTCGGCGTCGTCCGCCTCGACCAGCAGCTCATCGATCTCGCTGTCAGCTGTCTCGTCGAGGAACGAATCATCGTGGACGTCGACGTCCTCACCGATGAGTTCGTCCATCCCGACCTCGTCGTCGCTGTCGAACTCGTCGAACTCGAGTTCATCGAGTTCGTCCTGGAGTTCGTCGAAGCCGACCATCTCGACTTCGTCTTTGAGTTCGTTGAACACTGCACTGGCGTCGTCGACGCTCTCACTGGACTCGTCGGCTGTCGAATCAGCATCGGCAGCCGTCTCTGACGCCGCGGCCGATCCGTGGTCAGCTGTAGACGTACTCGAGTGTTCGTCGTCATCCGGCTGTGTCTCGTCGAGGAGGTCGTCGAACGAGCCAGCGTCACCCATATCATCGAACATTTCGAGGTCGTCGTCCTCGACGTCCTCGACCATCTCGTCTAAGTTATCGAACTCGTCGAACTCATCGAGCAGTTCGTCGACCTCGAGTTCCTTGGCTTCGTCCGACGAAATCTCGTCACCGGGATCAGCCGATTGCGGTTCGGTGTGTTCCGAACCCGACGGCTCTGTGTCCGCGGCCTCGAGCGATTCGAACCGATCGGTCACGGTAACGAGTTCGAAGTCGGCAACCGCCTCGACCGGCTCGAGACCGGATTCGATGGCGGTTTTTCCGACCGCACTGGCGAAGACGGCGTCGATTCGGCCGTCGTCGTCACCGGCTTCGATATCGCTGCGTGGTGGCTCGGTGCCAAGCAGATCGAACGCATCGATCAGGGCATCGACGACGAGCACACCGTTGTTGGCGTTGTCGCACTCAGTGAGTCCGAGCCGGCTCAGATAGATCTCGTGATCGTCGTCCTCCGGCGGGTCGACCCGCTCGAGGACGGTATCGATCTCTTCGGCCGAAGGGGTCGTGACGACGACCGACGCTGTCTGGCTGTCGAGGTGCTCACGAAGCGCCTCGATCGTCGCCGACGGATCGGTTTCGGTCTCGCCAGTGGCTGCGACTTCGTCGAGCAGCGTCTCGAGTTCGTCGACTCCTTCGAAGATCACGTCCATCAGTTCGGGCGTCACCTCGAGGTCGTCCGTTCGGACGGCATCGAGGAGGTCCTCGATCGCATGTGCGAGATCGCTCGCAGCGTCGAGTCCCATCGCACCACAGTTGCTCTTGAGCGTATGCGCGACGCGGAAGATGCTTTCCATCGCCTCGTCGTTGGTCGGCTCGCGCTCGAAGGTGAGCAACGCGTTGTTCAGCTCCGTAATTCGTTCTTCGCTCTCTTGAACGAAGTCGGTCAGATAATCAGTCATCGGTCTCACCATCCGTATTGAACGCGTCGACGATCGTCTCGACGAGCTTTGTGGCGGGTACGACGGCGTCGACACAGCCCGTTTGAATTGCCTGATACGGGATTCCAAAGACTGGACTCGTCGCCTCGTCCTGTGCAATGGTGTGCCCGCCGGCGGTCTTGATCGCCTCGATGCCGGCTGCGCCGTCGGCACCCATCCCGGTCAGGGCAACGCCACAGAGTCGGTCATCGACCTGTTCGGCTGCTGTTTGCATCGTGACGTCGATCGCCGGTCGCACGCCATGGATCCGCTCCCCGTCGTCGAGGCGTACCCGAAGCAGGCCGCCGACGTTGGTCGCCACCTCGAGATGGGCGTCGCCCGGTGCAACCGCTGCCTCTCCAGAACGGATCAGGTCACCGTCCACCGCTTCGCGGATATCGTACTCGCTGCGTGAATCGAGGCGCTGGGCGAAGCGCTCGGTGAACTCCGCAGGCATATGCTGGACGATGAGAATCTTCGCACCGAGATCGATCGGGAGCCGTTCGAACAGCTCCTCGATGATCTTCGGACCACCGGTCGATGCTCCGATAACGACGGTTGGATTGTCCGCACGCTCGTCTTCGACTCCGGGTTCGGTCGTCGTCTCGAAGTCGGGGCCAGTCGACTCACACTGTGCTGGTTCGGTCTGCGTTTCGCCACCGATCTCAGTGACTGTCGTGACTGCGCCGTTTGGTTGACTCGATCGCGTCGCATGCACGGATGCAGCGGCGCGGGCGAGCGCGACCGACGACGCGTTTGCATCAGCGAGTTCGTCGACTTTCTCGACGATGTCGGAACTGAGATGAGTCACGGTTCGTGAGTCCGATGCGTCGGGTTTGTGAAGGAAGTCGACGGCACCACGCTCGAGCGCATCGAGCGTCGCCTCGGTTCCACGATCCGTGTGGACACTCAGCATGAGAATTAAGGCCGGATTCGTCGCCATGATCTGTTCGACGGCGTCGATCCCGTCCATTTCTGGCATTTCGACGTCCATCGTGATGACATCGGGGTCGTATGCCGCGGCAGCCTCGATGGCTTTCGAGCCGTTCGTTGCTGTTTCGACGTCGTAGCCAGCGGTTGTGAGCGCGTTGCTGATGACTGTCCGCATAAACGGCGAGTCGTCAACAACGAGTACCCGCGTCATGCCGCAACGACGTCTGAAAGGGCCTTTCTGACGCTGGGTTCTTCGAACGGCTTCGTGACGTAGCCGTCGGCACCAGCTTTCACGGCGAGTTTCATTTTCTCACGTTGCCCGACACTTGTACACATGATGACTTGCGCATCCGGGTCGATCTTCTTGATCGCCGCGGTGGCTTTGATGCCGTTTGCTTTCGGCATCACGATGTCCATCATAACGATATCGGGGTCGTGTTCTTTGTACAGTTTGACTGCTTCGGCGCCGTTAGACGCCTCTCCAACGATGCGGTAATCCTGTTCCAAGATTTGGCGCAGTAAATTCCGCATAAAATGAGAGTCGTCTACGATGAGCACCCCTGTCGACATTCAGTAGTACACCAACCGCTGATAACAATACGACTACCATAAATGCTGTCTCCCTGTTATCAAGTCTGATAAGCAACGAATACGGAGCAGAGAGCACACTCAACGCCCAGATCAGCCACCCGAATCCGTCGCAGTTTTCCTACGGTTGTTGGTCCCGGCGTCCGGACGCCAGCAGAAGCGTTTCGATGTCGACCAGTGGCGTCACCTCGATAACGAGTTCTCGAGGTGCTTCAGTCTCGTCTGACGAGTCGGTCGCCGTCTCGTCTGCGTCGAGCGAAAACGGTGTCCCAGTGTCGTCACTCGAGTTGGCATGGCTCGATCCCAGCGGCGACGACGTCATCCCAACACCGGCTTGGGTCGCTGTTCCTGCCGCAGAACTGCTTTCGACTCCCGATTCAGTCGTGGCGACGATTCCATCGTCGTCGGCCTCATGCTCGTGTTCTTGTTCGATGAGCGCATCGACGAGCGGGTGTGTCAGCGGGTCGCTGGAGAACGGCCGGTCTTCGACTGTCGCTTCGTCGAGCACGTTGCTCACCGGAACCGTCTCAACGCCGATGACATCGTCGACCCGAATCGCTGCTGACTGCTGGTCGGACGGACGATCGAGCACGAGCAGCCGTTCTCGACCACGTTGGGTCTCGCTGTCGTCAGTTGGGAAGTGGACGGTGGGATCGATCACCGCGGTGACCTCACCACGGAGATCAACCATGCCCTCAATCGCCGGTGGCGTCCGTGGGACTCGCGTCAGCTCTTCGGGAAGCTCTGCAAGCGTTCTCACAGCGTCGACCGACACTGCGAGTCGGTTACTCCCGCTCTTGAAGAAGACGAACCGCTCGAGCTCTTCTTGCTCTTCTTCCGAGTCGCCCGCATCCTGGCGTCGTTGATCGTCAGCGCCGTCAATATCGATTCCGAGTAACTTTTCGGACAGATCCGGGGCCATTGTTCCTGCTCGTGTATCAAGTTCCATGACTAAAACATTGACTCCGAACGCTGGCGACCCCGGCACTGTCTCGTCTCGACTCGATCACACCGTTTTCAGCGTTATTACAGGCGCTTTATCTCGAAATCTTTATTTTCTCTCTCTGAAAGTACGCACCAGAATGGGATCGGCGACACAGAGCGACCAGACCGACGACCCGGTTACCGTCCTCACGTTCGACCTCGAGGGCGAACGGTACTGTGTCAGGGCCGATGCCGTCGCATCCGTTCTCGGCGTAGCGGACGACCGATCTATCGCTTCGGCGGACGACCCGTGGAACGCAGGGTCAGTCTCTGTTGCCGGTGAACGGGTCCGGGTTATCGATCTCCCGCGGGCGTTTACGGCCTCCTCACAGACGATGACGCGGATCGATGATCCGAAACTGCTCGTCTTTACCGCTACCGACGCCGACGATGCCTACTACGGCTGGCTCGTCGACGACGTCGACGCTACCCAAACGGTCCATCTGGACCGTCTCGAGCCGACACAAACGAACACCACACTGACACACGTCAAGGGTCGTCTCGAACTCGATGGTGACGACGTCATCTGGCTCGACGAGCAAACGATTCACGGTTGAGACAGTCTGCTATCCGTACAGTGGATTACCAAACGTCTCGAGCGGCACTGCTGACTACTCTCGGAGTGGCTCTTGACTGGTGGTCGAGTGGGTGAGACGGACCGGTTATCGCATTCCCGGCGGTGGTCCGTCGTCGGAATCGTCGTCGAGTTCGACGTCGAGTCCCAGCTCTTCGCGCTGTTCTCGGAGGCGTTTGACCTGCCGATAGTAGTACGCGATGCCAACACCGCCGATCAGAGCGACAGTCGTCACGAGCCCGATAAACAACGGAATGTCTCGAGCGAGATAGTATCGAAGCGAGACGGTGCTGTCGACGTCCTCCCACGTCAGCCGCTCTTGATCGTCGACGATCTCACGGTCGTAGCCGCTCGGACTGACACTTCCGAACAGGAAGTTCGATGTCCGGTGGCTGTCGGGGATCGTCACCTCGTACGACCCATGCATGTAGGCTGGCAGAGTGAACGTCTTGCGCCCGGCATCACCCGAAAACGCGAGCGTCCCGTTGCCGTCGGGAACGCGAACGTCAGTGCTCGTATCACTCTGTTCGATATCCAGCTCTGAGCCCGTCATCTCGGTCCCGTTTGGATGCCAGTAGCGGACGCTGTGGATATCGAGCGCCCGGTCGCTGTAGATGTTCGATCGATACAGTGACAGCTCCTCGGTATCGTTCAAGTCGTAGACGGCACGGAACTCGCTGTTGCTGATGAGACTGCCGCCTTCGATATCGATCGTCACATCAGCATCGCCCTCCCGGAGGTCGTCGTACTCCTGCTCGCGGTCGAGCTCTTCGTCTGAAATACCGCTAAAAAGCGCCGTGCAGCCGGCTAATCCGACGAGCAAACCAACCGCGAGCACTGCGAAAACGAGCCGGCGATTCATTTACGGAACAACACAGCGGAGCTCCGCTGGGAGATACTCACCCACGCTCGCTAGCAGCCCCGGTGGGTCGGTGTCTTCGGTGCAGATAACGCTCTGCTCTAGCAGGCCGAGTCGTTCGACGGTGACGTAGTCCTGGGCGTGCCCAGCACGGTTGAGCGTTGCTCGAACCTCCGCACGGGTGGCGCTGTTGACGTTGAGTCGTCCGTTCCCACGGGTCCACTCGTAGAGGCGGTCCTGTGCTTCTTCCGCAAGCCGTGACGATTCGTCGTCGCCGCCGTAGACGAACTCCAGTGGCATATGTTGAACTAATCCGTAGCGTTCGCGGATCTGTGATGCCGTTCCCTGACCGAGTCCGAGCTCGTCGGTCGGAATCCGAACGCCGTCGCCCTGTCCCGCGTCGAGGACGAAGCCGTCATCGTCCCACGACTCGAGCGTGCCGACGTACGTCTCACCGGCCTCGAGATCGGGGACGATTTCGCCGAACTCCTCGCCGAGGACGTTTCGGGCGACGGTCGCGTCGTCGCCCTCGATCGTAACGGAGGGGAAATCGTCGTGGCGCACGCCGAGTTCGAACTCGACGTCGAGATCGCCGACCTCGTTGTCGACCAGCGAGCGAAGCGAGTCGAGCGAGCGCTGGCGTGCGTCGCCCTCGACGTAGAGTTTGGTTGCGAGGACGACCATTAGGCGTCCGCGTCGATGTTGAGTTCGTCCTCGAGGGCGTCGAGGCGGTCGTCCATCGAATTGACGAGTCGATCGTTATCCATCGATTCCAGCGGCGAGCCACATTCGGGACATTCGAACCCGAACTCCATCGCTTCACCGAACTCGAAGCGGATGGAACAGATCTCACAGAGATAGAACTCGTGGTTGCGCTCGTACTCTTGACGCTCTTCTAAGGCGTCGTAGAGGCGGTACATCTCCTCTTCGAGGTTTTCTGGGATGTTGTCGTACTCGAAGGTCCAGAGATACGTAAGCCACCCCGAGTCCTCATCACGCAGCCGTCGGTAGCTGGCGAGATCGTTCTCATACAGGATAAACAGCGCGCGCCGCACGTCGTTCAACTCGAGGTCCAGTTCCTCTGCGAGTTCCTCGTCGGTCACTTCCCCGTCCGGCGGTGCTGCCGCCACGGGCATTCCCTTGGGACCGACCAGCTCGTGTAAGTACTTCTGGATAACCGGGTCCTCGAGCAGGTCCTCAAAAGCCATTACCTATGTGTAACGCCGTCGGTCCATTAAGTCTTGTCAACTACCCCGCGTCCGTGGGGCGAAGACGGGAGCCGAACAGTCCCGATGGTTAGTCCGTCGAATCCACGCTCGAGCTCTCGTTCGACTCACGAAGCGTATTCCAGACGGTTGCGACGATGACGAGCACGAGCGCCATCGCGAACCCGTAGAAGATACCCATCGCGACCGCTGCTGGGAGCGTGTGGTTGGTCGCGAGCAAGACGACGACGTTGAGGACGACGAGGATTGGTCCGAGCATGAACCACTCAATCGGCGTCCGCGGAAGCGACATCGATGAACCCATACCGGATCTGCGTCGCCCTGGCAGAAAAACTATACTGTCGATAGGAAACTGCTATTCGTCCGATCGACACACCACGATCTTGCACCCTCTAGACCGATCCGTTCAGCTATAGTAACAACTGCAACGATGTACACCTGATCGCACAGCTGTCGTGCGATCAGGTGTGCATTGACTTGCAGTGGCTACTATACGTCACCGGCCCAGGTGCTGGCTACTCCTCGCCGACCGATTCGACGCGTTTGCCCGTCTCCATCGGGATCACTTGCCGATCCGCGTCGTCCCACTCGCGCTCGAGTTCGCGGCCCTCGAACAGCCGGTCCAAAAAGACGGCCAGTCCGGCGACCTCGGAGTGGGGCTGGTTGGTGACGCCGACGTTCCAGTCGGCTTCCTCGTAGACGTCGAAGGGGACCTTTTCAGCACCGACGACGACGAGCAGTGGCTCACCAGCATCTCGATGGGCGTCTCGAATCTCGCCTTCGACATCTTGGACGCGCTCGCCGTACATCGTGAGATGGACGACCTTTCCGTCCCAGTTGCGGACCATCGCTTGTGGCGAGTCCGTCAACTCGACGTCGAAGGGGCCGCCGAAGCGGTCGGTGATATCTGCGACGGTCGCTTTTGATTGGCCAGCGTTGTCCGGGAGGCAGACGCGGTCGGCGCCCAGCGCCCGCGCGGTCAGCCCAACGTGGGTCGTCATTCGCTCGTCACGGCCGGGGCGGTGACCGAGTCGGAGGATGACGACCTCGGGTGTCTCGTTCATGCTCGACTCTTCTGTTGTCTCTCATATGTGGGTTCGGTTTCCCGCGTCTGGGGTCTCCAGTCGGTCTGTCGCCGGTCGCTGTCGTGGCGCGGAGACGGTGGATAACTGCAACCGCGCGACGGAGCCGTCGCTGACGGTAGGCTTTTTGAGGGGCCTGCCGTAGCACTCCACATGCTGTGTGACACTGTGTCGAAGCAGGTGGTGGGATGGTGACGCCCGTTCGAGAATGGATTGCGACTGCTCGAGAAGACAAATGGGGCGTGATCGTCGACCTCGTGTTTGCGATCGTCTGGGTGACGATGGTCGATCTCATTTTCCAGGTGATCGACGGGCCGACGTGGGCGTACTACATGCTCATGCTCGCCGGTATCGTCGCGTACTTCGGGCTGTTCTGGAACCTCGAGCTCGCAAAAGGGAGCCAGGAGAAAGACACCAGTCAGTGACGAGTAACGGAGAGACAATCGGGCACACTCCATCGCTGGATGTCCCGGCCGGATTCGAATGCCGCGTTGTCGCGTTCTGATCACTCTCGAGGCATCAGGTAGCGATACGACAACAAAAAGGAACGAGCAACGACGACGCAGTTACTCTTCTCGGATGTCGACAACGAGGACGGGGATGTCCGTCGACCGAAGGGTTCGCTCGGCGACACTGCCGAGTAAGACCCGTTTGACTCCGCCACGACCGGCCGATCCCATGACGATCATGTCGACGTCGTTTTTCTCAGCGTAGCCAGCGATCCGGTCGTGTGGCTGTCCGGCACCGACCGACTCGATGACCTCGAGGCCGTGTTCGCTGGCACGCTTGGCGACCGAGCCGGTGGCCGCGTCGGCTCGTTCCTTGATTTCGGGCATTTCGTCGTACTTGCCCTGTCGAATCCGGTCGACCTGTTCGGCGCCAAGCCCGATGTCCATCGCGCTCGTGTCGATGACGTACAGTGCGTGGACTGTGGCGTCGTATTTCGCTGCGATGTCGATTGCGTGCTCGACAGCGTTCTCTGCAACGTTACTGCCGTCAGTTGGGACGAGTATTGTATCGTACATTGATCAGTCGTCAGCGGTGACGTCTTCTGCGGATTCCATCTGCTCCATCGGCTCTGGGCTGTGACACTGTCGGACGAGACGTTTGACGTCCTGTGGTGGGTCCTCAGTGATCAGCGAGACGATGATGATCGCGGCGAAGGCGAGTGGCACGCCGACGAGCGCCGAGGCGAGTCCTGGCACGATTGCGGCGAGTTCCGCGGAGACGGCGCCTTCGACGCCAGTGTACATCGGAATCGCGGTATCGTTTGCGATCGCACCGAAGGAGACGACGATGCCGGTGACCATCCCAGCCAGCGCACCTTCTCGAGTGGCGTTCTCCCACCACAGACCGAGGAAGAACACCGGGAAGAACACACAGGCTGCGATTGCGAACGACATCGCGACCAGTTCACCGATCAGTGCGGGTGGGTTCAGTGCGACGAGCGTGACGAGGACCCCGATGCCGAGGATCGTCAATCGGCCGACGATCATCTGTTCGCGCTGGGTCGCCTCCGGTTTGTAGAGGTTTGTGTAGATGTCGTGTGCGGCTGCCGACGACGCGGAGATGAACAGTCCCGCAGTCGTCGCCAGTGCGGCAGCGACGGCACCAGCGGCGACGAGGCCGACGAGCCACTCGGGAAGATCCGCGAGCTGGGCCGTCAGCGCAACGAGTGCGTCACTGTCTGCAGCAGGCATTCCCATGAAGGTGTCTGCAACACCCTCGGTCACTGCCGTTTCAGCACCCGGCTGTGCTGGGTCTTCGTACAGCAGTCCGCCGAAGACGGCGTACACTGCAGTACCCCAGTACAGGATACAGATGAACAGCAGTCCCCAGACGGTCGACCAGCGGGCGGTCCGCTCGTTGTCGACCGTGTAGAAACGCACGAGGACGTGTGGGAGACCACACGTCCCGAGGATCAGGCTGACCGTCAGCGCGACCCACGCGTAGAAGGTACTAAATGCGAACGGCTCGGCGAACTGCTGGTTGAGCTCGTCGATGAGCATGGCCGTCTCCGGACCGGTCTCGAGGTACGGGAAGACGGTCGACCAGCCCTGCGACCAGCCGACGGCGTAAAGACCGAGCGTGAACGCGATGATGAGGATGACGTACTGGATCGCCATGTTCTTGGTCGTCCCGAGCATGCCCGAGAGCGCGACGTAGGCGATCGTGACACCCATGAAGATGACCACACCAGCCTCGTAGGACAGGCCCAGGATGTACTGTGCCATCAGGCCCATGCCACTCCCCTGGCCGATTGCGTACACGAACGCGATGACGAGCGTGGTGAACGCAGCGAGACCGCGTGCGCGTTGGGAGTAGAATCGGTCACCGACGAAGTCGGGTGCGGTGTACTTCCCGAAGCGACGGAACTGTGCGGCCATGAAGATCAGCAGGATGAAATATCCTGTCGTCCAGCCGACGACGAAGCCAAGGCCGTAGTACCCTGCTGTCGCAATCAGTGCTGCGACACCGAGGTACGATGCAGCACTCATCCAGTTTGCACCGATCGCCATCCCGTTCTCGATCGGACCGATAGATCGACCGGCAACCCACAGTTCGTCGACTGCGGCGACCCGGAAGAAGTATCCAACACCGAGGAACAGCACCATCATCCCGATGACGGTCAGCGCCGGAATGAGTTTGAAACCGGGGTCGAGTGCGGTTTCGTACTGCAGGAGAACCGACTCCATCATTGTTCACCTCCGTCCGTGGCGGTTGCGGCCGCACCGGTTTCCTCTTCTGTCTCGTGGCTGATACCGTACTTCGCGTCGAGTTTGTCGCGGTACCAGGCGTAGACTGCCGACAGCACCAGCGCAGCAGCCGGGGCGACGATTGCCGTCAGGAAGAAGTTGAGCGGGTAGCCACCGAGTACTCGCGTCTCAGTCATAAACTCCGGCGCGAAGTAGCTCGCCGTCACCGGGCCGAAGACGAACGCCAGCCAAATCGCGAATAGCCCGAAGATCATCTTCAGGTTGTCCCGCATGAACGGGGTCGCTGGCTTGAACAGATTAATCTCTTCGTCCAGGTAGTCGACGGTCTGTGCTCCCTCTCTTCCCGTGGCGGTTCCGCCATCGGTTTGTGGTTCGTTATCTCCCATTCGTTTCTCCTCCAATTTTGTCGCGTGATTCAGTCGGCACGCCACCGTCTGTGTCGGTGGTTCGTCCCAATCTGTGAGTGATATTCTCTGTCATGTAATGTGGCTGTGTTCGTGTCGTCCGTGGTTGTTCTCTGAAAGAAAGTGCCCCAGATTAGTCTTCGTTGACCTGTTCTGCGATCTCGTCGACGACCTCGGGGTTGCGCAGGGTCGACGTGGTACCGAGTTCGTTGCCGCTTGCAATGTCCTCGAGCAGGCGGCGCATGATCTTCCCGGATCGAGTCTTCGGCAACTCGTGGGTGAAGATCACTTCCTCGGGTTTGGCGATCGGCCCGATCGAGTCGAGGATCGCCTCGATGGCTTTCTCCTCGAGTTCAGCACCGGGCTCGGAGCCGTCTTCGGGGATGGCGTAGACGTAGACGGCCTCGCCTTTGACCTCGTGGTCGCCGCCGACGACGGCGGCTTCGGCGACCCCTTCGACGCCGACGACAGCCGACTCAATCTCCATCGTGCCTAGTCGGTGACCGGAGACGTTGATTACGTCGTCGACACGGCCGAGGACGGTAATGTAGCCGTCCTCGTCGATTTTCGCGCCGTCTTCGGGGAAGTAGACCCACTCGTCGTTCTCTGGGTCGGAGTACTCCGTCCAGTACTCGTTAACGAAGCGCTCGTCGTTTTGATACAGCGTCCGGAGCATGCCGGGCCACGGTTTCTGGACTGTCAGGTACCCCGCCTGGCCAGCGTCGACTTCCTCGCCAGCCTCGTCGACGATCTGTGCGTCGATGCCGGGCAGGCCGGGACCGGCCGCGCCGGGTTTCATATCACAAACGCCGGGCAGGGTCGTGATCATGTGGCCACCGGTTTCGGTCTGCCACCAGGTGTCGACGATCGGACAGTCGCCGCCGCCGATGTGGTCGTAGTACCATTTCCACGCGCGTGGGTTGATTGGCTCCCCGACGGTGCCAAGCAGGCGCAGCGAGGAGAGGTCGTGCTGTGCAGGGTACTGCTCGCCCCACTTCATGAACGCGCGAATCGCCGTCGGCGCGGTGTAGAAGACGTCGACTCGGTTTCGTTCGATGATATCCCAGAAGCGATTCTTGTCTGGGTAGTCCGGCGTTCCCTCGTACATCACGGTGGTCGTTCCGAGCGCGAGCGGCCCGTAGAGGATATACGAGTGACCCGTAATCCAGCCGATGTCGGCCGAACACCAGTAGGTATCCTCAGGTTTCAGGTCGAGCACCGAGTGAGACGTCCACGCGGAGTAGGCGAGGTAGCCACCCGTCGTGTGTTTGACGCCTTTGGGTTTACCCGTTGTTCCCGACGTGTACATCAGGAACAGCATATCCTCGGCGTCTCGAGAGACCGGCTCGACGCTTTCGCCAGCGTGCTCGTCGATCAGCTCGTCGTAGTCGTGCTGGTTCTCCGAGAGAGAGTGCTCGAGAGCGTCGCCGAGTCGGTCGACGACAACGGTCGTCGTCTCGTGTTCGACGTCCTCAAGTCCCTCGTTGGTCTTCGAAATATGATCGAGTGCGTCACCGCGACGGTAGTAACCATCACAGGTGATCAGATACTCGCTGTCGGCGTCGTTCATCCGAGTCGCCAGCGCATCGGCCGAGAAGCCGGCGAAAACGACGCTGTGAGGGGCACCGAGACGGGCACATGCGAGCATCGCGATCGGGAGCTCGGGTACCATCGGCATGTACAGCGTGACGACGTCGTCTTCCTCGACGCCGAGGTCACGTAGCGTCGACGCGAACTCGTTGACCTCGTTCAGGAGGTCACCGTACGTGTACGTTCGCGTCTCGCCAAGCTCTCCTTCCCACTTGATTGCAGCCCGGTTTTTCGCCCCGTCCTCGACGTGGCGGTCGAGACAGTTCTGCGATGCGTTGAGTTTTCCGTTCGTAAACCACTGGTAGCTGGGTGCGTCCGACTCGTCTAAGACGTCGTCGTACTCCTCCTCCCAGTCGAGAAACTCCGCGGCGCGTTCCCAACAGTCCGGCCAGTTTTCTTCGAACTCCTCATAGATCCCCGGATCCGAGACGTTCGCCTGTTCGACGAACGACTCGGGCGGCTCAAACGTGTCTTGCTCCTCGAGGCGAGCCTCGAGACTGCCATCCTCCTGTGACATGATACAACAGCTCAATATGCAACTACCATAGTAAAGCCGGCATCTAGTTGTGCAAAATTGGGCCCTATACAGGGAGGTAACCTAGGGGATATTGACTGTATTAGGAGAGCATATGCGGCCAAATTCCGTGCTAATCGGTCATGCGACACGGTGGTTGCCGTCGAGCGCGCCCAGTCACGGCCCAGAATGGATTGGGGATCGCCTTCCTCTAGAGGCTTAGTATCGCCGGCCGAAACCCAACGGCGATATCGGCTCAGATGAGACACCTCGAGTCAGCGACGTGTCGTTAGTTGTTCGTGGACGACTCCCCGGATGGGTCGTCGAAGAACGTTCGCAGGAGTTCGTGTTGGCCTTTTCGGAGGTGATTGTGCAGCGTCGGCGATGAGACGCCCATCGCATCGGCGATCTCTTCGGCAGTACTCTCGCGCGGCCAGTCGTAGTACCCCCCGAAGTATGCAGCCCGCAGCGACGCCTCCTGGCGATCTGTCAGGCGGTCCTCGAGTCCCTCTCGGTACTCGCGGGCGGTCTGGACGGTTCGTTCGGCTTCGCGTTTGCCGACCAGTTCCGAGTTGGGGAACCCGGAGCGAAGGCCAGCGAGGATCGTTCGCAGATCTGCATCGGCTGCAGATTCGGCCGTAATCGTCGTTAGACCGTCTTCAGTGGCAGCATTGAGAACGGTGACGCCGTACTCGGTAAGGGTCAACGTCGGTGAAGAACCCTCGACGACGAACTCGACACGCCACCCATGTTCGTCGGTCTCAACCAGCCGACAGTCGTCGATGCCGGGGTCGTCCGCTGCGAGGTCGAAGACGTCGGCCGGCGACGCCCCCTGCAGGCGGAGATAGTACAGCTGCGTCGACTCCGAAATCGGAACGAGCGAGTCGAGTTCGAACCGACAGCCAAGACGCTGTGAGGCGTCGACGAAGAACGAATCGTCGTCGCGACAGGCGAACTCGAGTTCGACGACGCGGTCGGACAACAGGAGGTTTCGCCGTCGGATGGCGGCAATCGCGTATCCGACCTGCTCCCCGATCGTCTCGAGCCACTGGCGTTCGTCGGCATCGAACGCCGCCGGTCTGTCGGTCACGACCGTCAGCGTTCCGTACACCGTATCGCCGTACGGGAGTGGGACGCGTGCGATGGCTCCGGTCTTGTCCGCTGACGCACCGTTGTCTCCGTTCTCGACATCGAGGCTCACGTCGGTGACAACCGAGACCGCAGCGCTGCCATCGTCCGTCGTTGGCCCGTCTTCTAGCCACTGCTCCGGAACGAGACGATCGACGTCCGTGGGTTCGATCCCGCTCGAGGCCCGCCAGTCAGTCCGGCGGTCCGTCACGGTCGCTCGGTCGATCCAGGCGTATTCGTAGGCTCGCCCACCGGTCAGTGCTGTGCAGGTCCGTGTCTCGACTTCCTCGTGGTCGGTCGATTCGAGCAACGACCGCGCGACCGCGCGGTGGGCTCGGGCAACCGCATAGCGCCCTTCGAGTTCGTCGCGGCGTGAGCGGACGCCCTCGAGTTCCGCATGTGAGGCTGAGACGTCACGAACGAAGACGGCGAAGCCGCGATGGCGACCACGGTCGTCTCGGAGCGGCGAGATGACGTCGGTCGCCCGGAACTGGGATCCGTCCTTGTGGACACGCCACCCTTCGTTTTCGTAGCCAGTTTCCTCTAAGGCAGCCGACAACGCCCGCTCTGGGACGCCATCGTTGACGGCGTTGTCCGTATAGAACGTCGAGACGTGCGTGCCGACGATTTCGCTGGCCCGATAGCCGAACATCGACGCTGCACTGCGATTCCAGCGTTCGACGTAGCCGTCTGCATCGAGGCGAATCAGTGCATAGCGGTCGCTTGCAGCCAACAGCAGCCGGATGACGCTGTCGTCGCTCACCATCGGTCCAGCCTGTGTCCTCGAGCGACCATGACCCGGTCCAGACGGCCGTTCGGTGGCATCGAAGGCATCGACGATCTCCGCGTCCGTCGGCTCGGGGAGGTACGGCTCGAGTGCTTCGAAACTCCCCCAGCCGCCGACGGTTTTGACGACTCTGGGGTTGACCGCATGATCGACGAGCGCAGTGCGAGCGAAAAACTGTCGCAGGTCGCTCGTCGAGAGATCGGCAAGCGCCGGCTGGTCGTACAGTTCGCTGGCCCGGTCGGCGACGTCCGAGACGAGCATCTGGAGCCGGCGCGCCGTGACGGGGAAGATCCGGTCATCGGTGGAGAGGCCGTTGCTCTGTGCATATCGGCGCAGTTCCCGTTCGACGTGGGTCGGCAGATACGCTGTTCGTCCCGACCTGCCATCGACCGCTGGAACCCGGATCAGGTAGCGTGGCGGCTCGATTCTTACCTGCTCGACGCTCTCGATCGTTAGTTCGGTGAGCTCCGTCGGTCGGAGCCCGACGTCACCACAGAGCTGGACGACGAGCGCCTCGCGATACGTTTCGGCGGCATCGAGGAGCGACTCGTAGCGCTCACGTGACAGTACCGACGAGTCAGTCCCCTCGAGACTCATGATTCGTCTTTTCTAATAGCACGAATATAATTGTGTCGGCTGTCACACCGTTTGCGATAGGATATCGACTTTCTACCGGTATTTCTCTCGGCTTCGATTTCGGAGTATATGAATCTCCGAAACGAGGTCGCGAACTCACTCCTCGCCAATCTCAGCCTGGATTTCGCCGACGATTTCCGGGTTCCGCAGCGCACTCGTGTCACCGAGTTCCTCGCCGTTTGCGACATCCTCGAGGAGCCGGCGCATGATTTTCCCCGAGCGCGTCTTGGGAAGTTCAGGCGTAAAGAGGATGTTCGTTGGACGCGCGATCGGTCCGATCGCCGTCTCGATGTTGTCGATGATCGCCTCGCGAACGGCCATGTCGTCGTCGTACCCACCTTCGGTGCTGACGTAGGCGTAGACGTCCGTTCCGTTCGTCTCACTCGAGCGACCGACGACGGCAGCTTCGGCGACACCGGCGACGCCAGTGATCGCGCTCTCGATCTCTGTCGTGCTTAGTCGTCGACCAGAGACGTTGATCACGTCGTCGACACGGCCGAGGACGGTGATGTAGCCGTCTTCGTCGACCCGAGCAGCATCACCGCTGAAATAGTGCCACTCGTCAGTGTCGGGATCGGAAAAGCGATCCCAGTACTCCGTCCGGAAGCGCTCATCGCCGTCGTACAGCGTCCGGACCATCCCTGGCCACGGGCGGGCGATGGTGAGATAGCCGGAGTCGCCGGGATCGACCTCCGTTCCGGACTCGTCGATCACGCGGATGTCCATTCCCGGCAGACCTGGGCCGGCCGCACCGGGTTTCATCTCACTGACTCCCGGAAGCGTCGACACCGTCACTGCACCCGTCTCAGTTTGCCACCAGGTGTCGACGATTGGACAGCGCTCGTTCCCGATGTGTTCGTAATACCAGTTCCACGGTCGCGGACTGATCGGCTCCCCGACAGTGCCAAGCAGGCGCAGCGAGGAGAGATCGTGACGAGCAGGGTACTCCGACCCCCATTTCATGAACGCCTGGATTGCCGTCGGTGCGGTGTAGAAGATGTCGACTGCGTTTCGGTCGACGATCTCCCAGAGTCGGTCCCGATCAGGATAATCCGGTGTGCCCTCGTACATTACCGTGGTCGTCCCGAGTGCCAGCGGGCCGTAAACGATGTATGAGTGGCCCGTAATCCAGCCGATGTCAGCCGCACACCAGTAGGTGTCTTCGGGTTTGACATCGAGGACAGCATGGCTCGTCCAGGCCGCGTGGGCCAGATACCCACCTGTCGTGTGGACGACGCCTTTCGGCTCGCCGGTCGTTCCCGACGTGTACATCAGAAACAGCATATCCTCGGCGTCTCTGGGGACCGGTTCGATCGTTTCGCCCGCAAATGTCTCTCGAAGGCCGTGATAATCGTACTCGTCGTCCCCCAGGACGTGTGGGAGGTCATCGCCGAGTCGATCAACGACGACCGTCCGGACATCTTGCTCGAGTTTGAGCTGGGCGTTGTCCGCCTTGCTCTTCTGATTGAACGCATCCCCTCGGCGGTAGTAGCCATCGCAGGTGACCAGATACTCGCTGTCGGCGGCGTCCATCCGCGTGGCTAGCGCATCGGCCGACAACCCGGCGAAAACAACACTGTGTGGGGCGCCGATCCGGGCACACGACAGCATCGCGATCGGTAACTCCGGAATCATCGGCAGATAGATCGTCACGACATCGTCTTCTTCGACACCGAGATCGCGCAGGGCCGCGGCGAACTCGTTGACTGCGACGTAGAGATCCTGGTAGGTGTAAGTCTTGCGCTCGCCGTGTTTGCCCTCCCAGCGGATCGCAGTGTGGGTCTTGCGTCCGGACTCGAGGTGGCGGTCGACACAGTTCGCGGCGGCGTTCAGTTTCCCGCCCGGAAACCACTGGTAAAACGGGGCCTCTTCATCACGAAGGACGGTCTCATACGACTGGTCCCACGACAGCAGGTCAGCTGCCTGCTCCCAGCACTCGGGCCAGTTCTCCTCGAACTCGTCATAGATCCCCGGATCCGTGACGTTCGCCTGCTCGACGAACGACGGCGGCGGGCTTCGGGGCGATCCGGTGAGGACGGGACGGTCGCGTCCCCACCCGTTCCGATCGGCCATGATCGTTCGAACCGAAGATAGTCAGCGGAATAAACGTTCCTCCGAACGGTGTCTGGATGACAGTTCGAACAACGCTCACACTGGAACTGCCGGTGTTGTCTGTGTCGTCACACCGACGCCGTGGTTCGACTCACCAACGAGCTGGGACCGTTATCGAAACTGGAGGAACTGTCGATCGTCGCTCCGGTCGCCGACAGCCGGGTAGATGATGATGAAGTTCCCATCCGTCGCTGTCGCAATCTCAGTTGGAAGCGTTCGAAGCGCCGACTGCCAGCCCATCGTTCCGCGACGGGCACTCATCGGGACGACGAGAGCCGTCTCGTCGACGTCTTCGCGAAGCCGAGTCGAGACGTCATCCCAGTTATCGACCCGTTCGAAGGTCGCGGGAACGTCCGGCTCGACCAGTCCGAACAGTCGTTCGAACTGCTCGGGGTTCCCATCGACGACGATTGCCCGGATCGGCGCACCGATCTGTTCTGCGAGATGCTCGACCGTGTGGACAGCCTCGTAGAACCCGTCGTTGTGGTCAATCCCACGCGGGAGGATGACAACGATTTCGCTCGTCGTGTTCAGCGGTTGACGGACGTGTGAAACTAACACGAGCTGTTCCGACTGTATCAGAATCCGATCGATTACGTCGCCGAAGAGACGTTGGTGGCGCGGCGTGCCGTCCCAGCCGATGACCAGCGTCGTGATTCGGTTCTCGAGGGCAGCCCTGACGATACCCGACGCGACGTTGCTCTCGACGCGGGTCTGGCGCTCGACGGGCACTTCAGCGCCGGCAGTGTACGCCGCTGTCTCCTCGAGTGAGTATTCGATTGCAGCGACTTCGGCCTCGGCTCGAGCGCCCGGCTGTGCGATGCTAACCGTGTACAGCGGCTGTTCGTCCGCTGCTTTCCGAACGATCATCGCGAGATCGAGGAGTAGATCACGGTACTGAGAGTCACGTGAAAACGGGACCATGACTCGCTGTGGTGCGGTTCGTGGATCGTACTCGGTGTGCGCTGAGACGCGGACGATCGCTCGCCCGTAGCGATCGACGACGGCGGGACTGATGACGCTGACGATGAGGATCATCAAGACGACGGCGTTGAGCATCTCCTCGCCGAACAGTCCCGCGTCGAACCCAATGAGAACGATCGCAAGCGCCGCTGCAGCCTGGCCGACTGACAGTCCGAACATGACCATCGTCTCCGCTGTCGAGTACCCATAGCGCCACGCCGTCAGCCAAGCCGCGGCGTACTTCGTCGTGAGGACGAGCCCGATGAGCGCGGCGGTAATCAACAGCGTCTCGAGTCCCGCAGTCAGGATGCGAACATCGACGAGCATGCCGACCGACAGCAAGAAAAAAGGGATAAACAGGGCGGTTCCGACGAACTCGATTCGGTTCATAAGCGGGCCGCTTTCTGGGATGAGCCGGTTGAGGACCAGGCCGGCGAGGAACGCCCCAACGATGTGTTCGACGCCGGCGAGTTCTGCGAGCGAGGCACAGACGAACAACACGGCCATCACGAACAGGAATTCGACGTAACTCTCCTGGTCGACCGTCCGGAAGAACCACCGTCCGATCCGGGGGACGAGCAGCCAGACACCGACGAAAAAGAGCGTGAGTCCGACCGTCAACTCGAGCCAGAAACTGGCCCCGAGGTCGCCTTCCGCGCCGGCAATGACGATGGCAAGCACGAGCAGCGCGAGCGTGTCGGTGATGATCGTGCCGCCGATCGTCGCCGTGATGCTTTCGGTTTTCGCGATCCCGAGCTGGCTGACCACCGGATACGCAAGCAGTGTATGGGACGCAAAGATGGCTGCAAACAGGGCTGCGGTCCCAACAGAAAGCCCAAGCACGTAGTAGCCCACGACCGTTCCGACCACCTGTGGGATGACAAACGAGAGCAGTCCAAAGACGAGGCTCCGATATTTGTACTCGATGAACTGGGAGAGGTTGATTTCGAGACCCGCAACGAACATCAGATAGACGATGCCGACCTCACCGAGCAAGATGATCGTCTCGTCGCGCTCGAGCACGCCGAGCCCGTTCGGGCCGATGACCGCCCCGATGAGGATAACGCCGATGATCCCCGGCAGTCGGTATCGGTCCAGTACGAGCGGGGCGATCAGAAAGACGATCATCGCCAGTCCGAAGATGAGAATTGGATCGGTGACTGGAAGCGTCAGAAACGGCGCCATCAGATGGCGCTCCCGCCAGCAGTGCCCGTACGGGACGTGGATCTCGTATCCGCGTTCGTCATTGGGCGGCGAGCACGACAGTCTCGCTTACTCGATCGTTGAGTCGATGTCAGCGATGTCTTCGGGATCGACCGAGTCACCGGGTTCGCGAACGACGTACACGTCGTAGCGCTGGTCGTTTGCGACCGGGCTTCCGACACTCGACTGTGGTGCGATCACGGAGCCAGCGTTCTCCGAACCGATGAAGACGACCGACGCTTCGACCTCGCCTGCGACTCGCCGAATTTCGCGGACGACATCCGTTGTGGACGTCGACGTCGGTTCGTCGGAGCTGACACGCTCGGTCCGGACCGTTGCCTCCGGGGCAACCTCTCCGGCTCGCGTTTTCATTCCCGCTTCAATCGCCTCGAGATCGAACGGTTCGCCCGCCGTAATCCAGCCTCGCTCTCGCGCGTACTCGTCGTCGTCGGGGATGACCGTCAGTACGACGACTTCCTCATCGAGTAGGTCACCGAACGTGGAGGCCTTCTCGAGTGCGTTTTGTGCCAACTTCGAACCATCGAACGGGACGAGTAGCGTCATACCCGTATCTCATACGACAGTGGAAGTAAATGTTCGGTCTTCGACAAGCCAGAACGGCGTCGTTTCATACGGTCTGCTGTACCGAGTGACCGCCGATCACCAGAGACGGGGTCGGTGATCGGCGGTAATTGACTCCAGCAGTCCGTATCAGGCTGGTTCGTCAATCAACATGACTGGGCGAGTCGTGGATCTGACGACACGATCTGCGGTGCTCCCGAGAAGTGCGCGCCGGAACGACGAGCGGCCGCGGGCACCCATCACGATTGCATCTACATCCTGTTCACTCGCGTATGCGAGAATCTCTTCGTACGGGACACCCGTTCGGACATCCGTTTTGACCGTCACGCCGGCCTCAGTCGCAGTTTCTTCGAGTGTCTCGAGCACGCTGTTGGCCTGCTCGCGCTGTCGTCGCCTGGCCTCTGCGGGGTCGACGATCGCGTTGTCGTACTCGGTTCGACTCTCGAGGACGGCGATCCCGTACAGCCTCGCGTCGAACTGTCGGGCGAGTTCGACTGCGTGGGCGATGGCCTCGCGTGCCGCTTCGCTCCCATCAGTCGCGACCAGAATCGACTCGTACATGCGTCTTCATACAGGATACTCCCAGTAAGTCCTGTCCTTGTTACCGAACTCGACCCCCCGAATCGAAACCTTGTAGCACTATATGATTGGATTCGTACGTTCACGTATGACTGAGGAAGTCCCGGTCAGGCGCACGGATCTCCTTATCCTGATGATCGTTTCGATCGTTGGCGGCGTTCTTCTGGCGTCACTGATCGTCACACCAACGCTCTCTACGCAATTTATCAGTACGATTTTCCTCGGCATGGTATTGTTGGCGTTTTTCTTGTTCATTCCAGTGATGGGGATTCGACTGTTCCTCGACGACTGGAACGACGAGTAGTCGCCAACGGCGCTGATCGTCCCGGAGCAGTCCTTTGCCCGCTCGGTGTCGACAGCGGTCTCTTGTCTGGCACCCGCCTGGAGAGACGACGACCGACTCGAGTGGCCGATCAGCCCTTGTCGGGCATCGTCGAGTGACGCGCGGTCCCTTTCATATCGGCTCGCTCCGACGGCGGCGGGGCCATTGTCGAGTAGCGGGTTCCGCTGCCACCGGACGTGCCGCGGTCCTGGTTTGATTCGAGGTCGATATCGAGCAATCCGTCGTCTTCGTCCGCGTCAGCTTCGTCATCGCTCGCTTCGTCCTCGCTGTCACTCTCCGCTTCCCCGTCGACGGCGTCGGCGCTCGCCTCCTCGAGTCGGTCCCGGAGGTTCTCGAGGTCGTCACCGATCCCGTCGAACGAGGACTCCATTGCCGATCGAAGCTGCTCGCCGAGCTCACTGGATGTCTCTGCTCTGCCAGCATCGGATTCGCCGCTGGCCGACGCGTCGTCACCGTCACTCTCGAGGACATCGTCGAGGCCACTGGCCTCGCTCACGGTCTCAGCGGCCGACTCGATCGTCTCTCGAGCGCTATTGTCATCGCTTTCGGACTCGTCAGTTGTGTCCGCTTTAGCGTCGGTCTCCGATTCGGAGTCGTCGCCTTCCGCCTCGTCGCCGATCGATTCCCGTAACTCGCCGACGGCCTCCTCAAGCGTCTCGTCATCGCCCCGGTCGGCGAGTTTCGAGAGTGCTACCAGTCGCTGTAACTCCTCGACGTGCTCCGGGTCTCCCTGCGTGATCGCCTCGGGAACCGAATCCGGTTCGGTCCCGTCCGGGAGCGTGTCTAGGCCGACTGCCTCGAGCAGGTCGTCCGGACTGGCGGACTCGAGCAGGTCGTTCGCCTTTGTCGCGGTCTCGAGCAGGTCCGTCTGGGCCGCTTCGTCGTCTTCCTCGTCCGAGTCGCTCGTCTCGACGAGCGAGCCGCTGGACGCATCGGCCTCGCGCAGTACCTCGTTCACGTGTTCGCGTAGTTCTTGGCTCATCTGTCGTGTCTCGGTTCTGAACCCGCACTCGAGGCGTCGATCTCGATCGATTACTCGGCTTCCGCGTCCGCCTCGTCCGCCGATTCGGCGTCCGACTCGTCGTCCGTCACCGCCGCGACGATTTCGTCGGTCATCTCCTCGCGGCTGAGGTTTGCCTTCACACCGACGTCCTTTGCGACCGATTGCAGATCGTCGTAGGACATTACCCCCAAAAAGTCCGTGAGCGTGTCTTTCCGGAGCCCTTCGAGATCCTCGGCCGACGTTTCGGAGTCGTCTTCACCATCACCCTCGGCATCCGATTCGCCGTCGCTCTCGTCCGCCGTGTCCTCCTCTGCATCCGGTTCGCCGTCGCTTTCGTCCGCCGTGTCCTCCTCTGCATCCGGTTCGCCGTCGCTTTCGTCCGCCGTGTCCTCCTCTGCATCCGGTTCGCCGTCGCTTTCGTCCGCCGTGTCCTCCTCTGCATCCGATTCGCCGTTGCTTTCGTCCGCCGTGTCCTCCTCTGCATCCGGTTCGCCGTCGCTTTCATCCGCCGCATCCTCCTCGGCGTCCAGTTCGCTGTCGCCTTCCGTCTCGGCTTCGTCGTCCTCCGTCATCTCGTCGTCCCCAGATTCGTCCGCATCGTCGTCCGTGAGGACATCGTCGAGTCCGCTGGCCTCGCTTACGTCCTTGGCGGCCGACTCGACCGCCGCTCGAGCACCGGACTCCTCGCTTTCTTCGTCGGCTTCGTCGCCCTCTGCGTCGGCTTCATCCGCCTCGTCTGTCGATTCCTCTCCGTCGCTCTCGAGGAGTCCCTCGAGGCTACTCCCTTCGGTCGCGCCCTGTGCCAGCGATTGGACCGATTCCTTGGCGCCGTTTTCGTCGATCGTCTCGCGGAGGGCGTCCCGGATCGCCGTCGTGAGATCCGACTGCAGCTCTTGGCGGTCTTTTTCGGCTTCGATCCCCTCGGCGATCGTCTCGTGGATCGCGCGGCCGATCGATGACCCCAGTTCCCGTCCCGCTCGAGCGCCGAACTCGCGACCGACCGCGGCACCGATCTCGCCACCATCGATACCGTCTTCGATGGAGCCGTCACCGAGCAGATCGGCTACCGCGACCTGATTGCTCACCTCTTGGGCAACCAGCTGTTTCAACCCGGCGTCACTCATCGAACTCACCTCGAGGCGGGACATCCGATCCGTCGGAGAGCAGTTGATACGATAGCATGGTCACTCTTCTTCCTCGTCTTCGTCCGTGGCCGCAGCGTCGTCGGCTTCAGCGTTGTCGCTTTCCCCCTTACCTTCCGTGTCGTCGCCGGCGTCTTCTGTCTCCGCCGGTTCGTCTTCGGCTTCCTCCGCCGGTTCGTCTTCTGCCTCCGCCGGTTCGTCTTCGGCTTCCTCCGCCGGTTCGTCTTCGGCTTCCTCGTCGGGACCGAGCAGTTCCTCGATGACCAGCTCACCGATCGTTCGGCCGACTGATTCGCCGACCTTTCGACCGACGAGTGCACCGATCTGACCGCCGAGTGCTTCGCCGAGCGGCTTCTCTTCGTTGATTTCGTCTTCCCACTGCGTTCCCTCGACGAGCTCATCGACGTCAACGTTCTCGGCGATCTTTCCGTAGTCGATTCGCTGGGTCACTGATTTCGATTGCTCACTCATGATGACGCCTCCGTCTGTGACGCTGCGTCGGACTGGGAGTCTGACTCGACTTGCTCGCGATCCGGCTCGAGCTGCTCGATCAGTTGCTCGATTACCCGGCTGACGACCGTTGCCACGAGGTCTTCGATCGGGAAGCCGGGGATGAGCCCGAGTAGCTTCTCTTTCAGCCAGCTCCAGGCGTTGGCGATCCGACCACTGGACTCATCGTCTGTCGCTTCGGTCTCTTCGGTCTCGGCTTCCGGTTCCTCGGCATCGGTTTCCGATTCGTCACCGCCAAGCCCGAAGAGTCTGCTGAGCAGTTCTTTTGGCTTGCTCGCCAGTCCGCTGAGGAGCGCTTTCGGTTTCTCCAGCAGGCTGCTGAGCAGTTCCTTCGGCTTGTCCAGGAGTGACGATACTGCGTCTGAGAGGCCGCCAGCACCATCGAGAAGGCCGGTCACTGCAGACAACAGGTTCCCGAGCAGGTTACTCTCGCCTGGACGGGCTGAGACGTCGAGCGTCACCGGGTTCAGGTTCACCTCGAGGCCAAGCAGGTCGAGGAACAGGCCATCGAGATCGAGATGGAGGACGCCGGACGCGTCGTCGTCCTGGTAGACGTCCTCGGCATCTTCGACGTGGTACTCGGCTGATTCCTCCTCGGCGGCTTCTTCTTCTTCGGCTGAGTCCTCCTCGGCTTCTTCTTCTTCGGCTGAGTCCTCCTCGGCTTCTTCTTCTTCGGCTGAGTCCTCCTCGGCCTCGGTCGCCTCCGCCGTTTCGTCTTCTTCCTCACCCTCGTCGGCTGAAGATTCCGTCTCACCTTCCTCGTCGGTCGTCGATTCATCGTCGCCCGCTTCCTCGCTCTCGTCTTCCACCGTCACTTCGGCCTGGCCGCCGTCGGTCATCACCCTGTGATCCGGCGATCTCGCCTGCTTGTCGACGCAGCGGTTCCTCGAGCAGGTATGGACCGCCACGGGATCCGAACACTCTTCGGATCCATCTCGTTCTTGGCTCAGTGTCATTCTACGAAAACAAGACGGCAGACGGCATTGTGGGGATTGGCCTTGCGTGTGCGACTGCTGCAGTGACCAGCTTAATGGAAAATCGATCAGTCGTCTGGCCCGCTTACTCGAGCGACCCGACGCGAAGCGCGTACTCGCCGCGCCGGTCGCCCTCGTCGTGATACTCGACGGGCTCTTCGATCGCGGCGATGGTCTCACCGTCGACGGCAGCGGCGGTCGCGATTCCTGCGAGCGAGTCGACGCCGGTTGGGCCGGACTCGAGGTCGAACCAGCGAACGGCGTGGGTCTCGGGGTCACGAACGCGGAAGTTCTGGGCACACGGTGTGACGAGCGTGTCACCATCGGTGGCGAGTCCGTGGACGAACCCGCGAACCTGCTCATCCCACAGGAGGCTACCGTCGGAATCGAACGTCGCGATCCGATGCTCGTTCGGATGACGACTCTCGGTCTCGCGGCGCTCGAGGGCGTAGGTGTTCCCAGTGACGAACGCGACTCGGCCGTCGTTCGCGTAGACGTGGTTCGGGTACGCATACAGCGTCTCGCCGTCGACCTCTGTTTCGGTCGCCAGATCGACGGCCCAGCGCTCGGCCCCGCCAGAACCGAGCAGGTAGCCCCGTTTGTCGCCGTGACTCGAGACCGCGATCACGTCGCCGTCGAACGAAACGTCGCCGACGCGTCGATCGCCCTCGGTGCCGGGGTCCCAGGTCCACTCGAGGTCGCCCGTGTCCGTCTCGAGGACGACGAGTCCGTTGTCGTGGTCGCCCATGCAGCGATTGTAGCCGACGGCTAAGCGGTCACCGTCGGTGTCGAGATCGATCGCGATCGGTGAGGCGTCGGTCTCGTAGGTCCAGCGAACCGAGCCGTCGGGGTCGAACGCGTAGACGGTGCTGTGCCACTGTCGATGCTCGCCGTCGCGCTCGTAGCGCCTTGCGGCCGCGTACAGTCGGTCTCCGTCCGTCTCGAGCGAGACGACGTAGGGCAGGTAGAAGACGCTGTCTTTGACCGCAGTGCCGATGTCCGCGGCAGTATCGTACTGCCAGCGTTGTTCGCCCGTCTCGGCGTCGTAGACCGCGATCGTTCCCGTCTCGCCGCGACCGGCGACGACGACGGCAGCAGCGCTGGCGGCCGTCTCATCGTCCGAAAGCGTCGTAATCCCGACGGCGTGATCCGGATGGGTAACAGTCCAGCGGGGCTCGAGGGAGTCGGCCTCGTGGGCGGTTACGGTTCCGTCCCACTCGCCGGTGACGACGAGGTCGCCAGTCGTGGCGACCGCAGAGCGAGTCCACATGTGCCGGCTGCGAGCCGGTTCGATCTCGCCAAGCGGTCGTCGTTGGAGCGATCGCTCGTGCTCTGGTTCGGAGCCAGCGGTTCCAGCCATGCTCACTCCTCGACCGGGAACGTCTCGTGGAGGGTGTCGTGGGCCTCACCCATCCCGTCGACGATGCTCTCGCCCTGAACACTCAGCCGCTCGACCGCACGCTCTGCGTTGCGGACCTCGAGCAGTCGACCCCGGGTGTAATCGTACTCGGGGTCCTCGCTGTCCATGGTTGCGACTTCCTCCTCCAAGTCGACCAACGCCGCATCGAGGTGGCGCTGGATCTCTGCAAGGGTGTCGGCCTCAACGAGGCCTTCGATGGGGCCCTCGAGATGGCCCTCGAGTTCTTTCTCCGCGTGCTCGCGGGCGCTCTGGTCCCCGACGCCGAGGACGTTCATCAATCCGAGTCGTACCGCTTCGATTTCGTGACAGCTCATATCTAGTTCTGTAATTTCGTGGTCGTGGGTTGGTCGTGTGTCTATGCGTCTGCTACAGCGTCTGGTCGACGAGGTCGCTCACGATGCGGTCCCGATCCAGATGATCTGCGACGAGTCGTTCGGCATCCTCGGCTGCGACGTCGCCGTACCAGATCCCGTCAGGGTAGACGGCAACCATCGGTCCGTCGCCACAGCGACCGAGACAGGACGACCGCGTAATGCGGGCATCGCAGTGCTCGGAGTCGCGAGCTTTCTGGCGAAGGCGCTCGAGCACCGCGGGCGACCCCATGTCGGCACAGGTCCGGTTCGTACAGACCATGACGTGCTTTTCCGGCGCGTCGTGGGTGTGTGGTTCGTCGTCGACGTCCTCTCGATCCGCGTGGGCGTCCTGATGAGCCAGCGCCCGGAGCATGGCCCGTGCGCCGCCGACATCTTCTTCGTAGCCCTCGAGGTCGACTTTGTACTTGCACGTGTCACAGGACATCTCGACGCTATCGGTTCGAGCCTCCTGCCAGCGGTCGGCGAAAACGTCGAGCAGTCGCGAGTCCGTGCCAAGTGGGTCGCCCGCCAGCGCGTCGACGTAGGGGTAGTCGTCGTCGAACTCGGCCGTCCAGTCCCGGACTCGCTGGGTGAGGACGCCGTCGCCGAGCATGTAGGGGAGGACGACGACCGCGTCGGGACGGTGCTTCGAGAGGCCATGTAGGGTGTCCTCGAGCGTCGGCTCAGTGACGCCGATAAACGACGCTTCGACGCGGTCGAACGCGCGGCCTTCATACAGCAGTCGGGCCAGCTTGTGGACGTCGCCGTTGGCATCCGGATCGCTCGAGCCACGCCCACAGACGACGACGGCGACGTCGTCGTCGGTGCGGTCGACATCCAGTTCTGATTCGACCGACGCGGCTCGCTCATCAAGTAGATCCAGAATCGCCGGATGGATGCCGAGATGTGCGCCGTTGTTGAGTTCGACGTCATGGGTCGCCCGGGCCTGTTCGATCGCCAGCGGCACGTCATTTTTGACGTGACTCGCAGCGAACAGCGAGCAGTGGACGACAGTTACCTGTGACGTGACGGCTGCGAGTTCCGCGATTGCGTCATCGATCGCCGGCTCTGCCAGCTCGAGAAACGCTGCATCGACCGGAATCCCCAGTCGCGACTCGAGGCCGGCAGCGAGCTCTCGAACCTGTTCGTTCGACTTTGCTCGACGGGAGCCATGCCCCACCAGGAGGACGGCCTCGTCGTCGAATGCGGACGTGGATCTGGAATCGTCGGATTTGCTCATCAGTTGTTGGTATGGGTGGATACTGAACGCGGTTCGAACACGGCGCTCGGGGTGGTTACTCGTCGTAGCTGTCTGCCTGCTCGATACTCCGCTCGAGTTTTCGACGCCGGCTCGGCGCGAACAGGCCAGTTGTCTCGCAGCCTTCGTAGAGCCACGTGCCAAACTCGGGGACGGCATCGTCGTCGACGCCGAACCAGTAGCCGCCCGAGGACGTCTCCGAAAGCTCGCCGACGGGTGTGTCGACCGGACAGTCGGCGAGCAGTTCCCGTGTCGCCTCGAGCAGCGCGCGGTCGTCGTGGACGAACGAGATCCCGACAGTGCCACTCGAGGACTTGAAACAGATCGTCCCACAGCCCTCGAGCAGGCCGCGAAGGAGTTCGCGATCGTGACTCGAGAACGCCCCAAAGCGGTAGTTTCCACGGCCGTCGACGGGCAGCGAGAGTGCGGTGGTGCGACCTAACAGCTCCTCGCTATCCTCGCCCTTGCCGATCGAGAGCGTGTACTCGTCTTCGGTGCGCGTGATCGACGTGTCGTGGGCGTACTCGCGGCTGCTCGTCTCGTGGTCGATGTCGCCACCTGCAATCGCGGCGAGCACCTGCGCAGAGTGCTCGTCGGTGGTGACGACCTCGAGATGTTCGCGTCGTCGCCGGTCGCTGTCCGTGGCTCTCGCTTCGCTCCGAACCACGCGCCCACTGCCAGCGACGTGGCCCCAGAAGTACGCGGTCGCGGGATGGCCCGCGAGCGGGTCCGATGGGACCGCAACCTCGAGATCGCCGTCGGTCGACAACTCGCTGTCGCTCATTCGCCCACCTCCTCAACGATAATCGCGTCCGTCGGGCAGGCTGCCGCGGCTTGTCGAGCTTCCTCGATGCGGTCATCGTCGAACGTCGCGACGACCCGTTCGTCAGTATCGGTGACCTCGCCCTCGCAGTCGTAGACCGGATCTGCGGTCGGGTCGATCGTCGCGAGGCCGTCCGCACCCTCGATAAATCGCGGGTCGCGGGTCAGACAGGCGAAGATCCCGTCACAGGCGTCCTTTTCGATGGTGACTTCGTAGCGTGGCATGGTCAGTAGTCGTACTTCGTCTCGTAGCCACGCGGCGTGACCATCCGGTCGTCCCAGACGTAGGTGTCCTCCGTGCCGACGACGATCGTCGTCGTCATGTCGATGATCTCGCTTTCGCCGAGCGCCTCGAGTTCGCTGAGTTCGGTGATCATCACCTGCTCGTCCTCGCGGCCGGCGCCGTGGACGATGCCGACCGGCGTGTCTTCGTCACGGTGAGTCAGCAGGATCTCACAGCACTTCTCGAAGTTCTCCCGGCGTTTGCGGCTCCAGGGGTTGTAGATCGTGATAGTGAAGTTTTCGCTCGCGACCGCGTGCAGTCGGGACTCGATTTCGGGCATTGGAACCAGATGGTCCGACAGCGAGACCGAGACGGTATCGTTCACGAGGGGGGCACCCAGCCGGGCCCCACAGGACTGGGCCGCCGGCACGCCGGGCACGACTTCGAAGTCGACCATCGACGCCGTCGCGCCCTTGGACTCCAAGATCTCGAGGGCCAGCCCTGCGAGCGCATAGACGTTAGGGTCGCCGCTGCCGACGATCGCCACGTCGTTGCCCGCGAGCGTGCGGTCGATCGATTCCTCCGTGCGCGAGACCTCGCCACACATCGGCGTGTCGTAGATGTCGTCGGCCTGCTCGGTGATCTCGTCCGGAATGAGTTCGATGTAGGTGGTGTAGCCGACGATGTGGTCGGCCTCGAGCAGGGCGTCCTTGGCTCGTTTGGTCATCCCCTCCGGATGGCCAGGGCCGAGGCCGACGGCGATCAGCTGGCCGGGCTCGGCGTCGAAGTCCTCGATCGTCGCGCCGACTTCCTGCTCGTTCGACTCGTCGTCGGAACTCGAGGCGCCGCATTTGGAGCTACTCGAGGACGAGGAACTGGAACTCGAGGCGCCGCATTTCGAACTCGAGTCGTCGGTGGTCTCGCTCGATGAGCCACCGCATTTGGAGCCACTCGAGGTTTCCGTTTCGGTCGTCGAAGCGCCACACTTGGAAGTCGATTCGTCGTCAGCGTCCGTGTTGGTGTCCGTACTCATGGATGTCGTGGTGATTAGTAGTCAGAAGTCGTCGACGTCACGCCCGCCGCGCGGGGTGACGAGATACGTTCGGTCGTCGTTGCGCCAGGTGTCGGTCTCGTGGTTGCCGATGATCAGCGAGGTGCCCATCCCCGAGACCTTGTCGTCGTGGTCGGCTGCCTCGCCGAGGCTGGTGATGAACTGGCTCTCGCCGTTTCGGCCGGCATCCTCACGGCCGGCGTCGTTGACGATGGCCACGTAGGCGTCGTCGGTCCGCTCCTCGCGGACGATCTCGACGGCCTTCTCGTAGTTTCGCCAGCAGTTGTAAAGGACGATCACGAAGTCCGAAATTGCCGCTGCGCGCAGTTTCTCCTCGATCTCGTCCCAGCCGCGCCACTTATCGGACAGCGAGATCGTACAGAAGTCGTTACACAACGGCGCGCCGACGTTCGCCGCGCCGCCGAGTGCCGCCGTGAGGCCGGGAACGATTTCGATCGGTACGTCCGTCGCGCCCTCCTCCTCGGCCATCTTGAAGATGAGATCCGATTTGCCGTAGACCGACGGATCGCCGCCCGAGACGTGGGCGACGTCTTTCCCCTCGCGGACGTAGTCGAACGCCGCGCGAGCGAGTTCGATCTGTCGGCCCATCGTCGAACGGACGATCTCCTGTTCGAACCCATCGTCGCGTGTCGCGAAGCCGTCGTCGTTGACGGCCTCTTTCGAGGGCAGCGTGCCGTCGTCGCGCAGGAACTCCTGATAGAGACTCGAGGCGATGACCACGTCCGCCGATTCGATGACTCGCTTTGCCTTTGCAGTCATGTGATCTGGCAGCCCGGGGCCGATGCCGACGACGTAGAGGGTGCCGTGGTCGTCTGGGGTGCCGTCGGCCACCGAATCCGAGGTGTCGCTCTCGGAACTCATCGCCCGATCGCCACCGTAACCTCGTTTTCGTAACCGATCTTCTCGAGGACCAGTTCCTGTTCGGCCCCGCCGGCGATCGCACTGGCCTCCGAGACGCCGGGCCAGCCGATCAACTCCTTCGATTTCGACGGTGTCGGCCCCTCGTGCTCGAGCAGGGTTTCCTTGTCGAACGCAACGACGCCGAGATCGAGTTCCTGGGCCGCCTCGAGCAGCCCCGGTTCGTCTTCCTTTCGAGTCGCCGTCGCGACGAACTCGACGTCGTCGAAGTCGTAGTCGGTCTGCTCGAGCGCGCGTTCCCAGGCTGCGATGAACGACTCCGTATCGGCTCCGGAGACGCTTCCAGTGCCGATGACGCAGCCCTCGTCTTTGTTGCGCTTGAGAACGGTGACGTCGTCGCCGACGAGGACAGCCTTGGGGCCCTCGAGTCGGGCAACGGGGCCGAGATTGTCGTCGAGGACGGCGAGATTCGTCTTCACGGTCGAGTCGCCGTTGACGACGTGGGTGTCCATCGCCTTCGCGCGGGATTCGACTCCCTGTTTGCCGGCGGCCTCGCTCGCGGTGGTCATCGCCGGGATCGCCCCCATCGTCGCCAGATCCTGTGCGACCTGGTTCGCGCCGTGGTGGCCGCCCGTGATCGGAATCGCCCACGTCAGTTCCTCGTCGACGACACAGATCGCGGGGTCGTCCCACTTGTCGTCTAACAGATGCGCGGTCTTGCGCATTGCAATTCCGGAGGCCATCAGGCCGATAAAGCAGTCGTACTCGCCCCAGTGTTCCTCGAAGACGTCGCCGTGGTACTCGAGGATCTCGATCGTCTCGTAGCGATCCTCGAGTTCGGCTTTGATCTCCTCGGCAGTGTCCATCTTGCGCTCGAAGGAGATAATCGCAATCTCCTCGGCGACTTCGCCGTCCGAATCCGGCGTCGAACAGTGGCCGCCCGAATCCGTATCCGTACTCGAGTTGTCGTCGTCAGTGCTCATGATTAGTCACTCTCGGCTTCGTCAGCGTCGTTTGAACCGCGATTCGCCCAGTCACCGTAGAGGAACGAGCGCTCGTAGCCCGCACCAGTCACGGCGTCGCCGATGACGACCATCGCCGACGCACGGTAGCCCGCCTCCTCGACTTTGTCCGCGATCGTCCCGATGTCGCCGACGATGACGTCCTCGTCGGGCCATGAGGCGTGGTAGATCACTGCAACGGGCGTCTCGGGGTCGTGGTCGTCCGCGAGCAACCGATCCATCGTATCGCGAACGGCGTGTGTCCCGAGGTAGATACAGGTCGTTACGTCGCCCATCTCCACGAACTCGGAGATGTGGTCTTCTTCCTCAGTCAGCGTCTTGCCCTGTGGCCGAGTGAACGCGACGTGGTTCGAGACCTCGTTGAGCGTCAGTTGGGTCCGTAGCGTCGCGCTGGCTGCGAAGGCCGACGTGACACCCGGCACGAAGTAGGTCGGCACGCCCTCGTGCTCGAGTGCGTCCATCTGCTCGAGTGCGGCCCCGTAGATCGCGGGGTCGCCACTGTGCAGGCGGACGACGTTCTCGCCGTCCTCGTAGGCGTCTCTCATTAGCGGAATAAGCTCCTCGAGGTCCTTGCCGACCGAGTTCACGAGTTCGGCGTGGGCACAGTACTCGTCCAGCAGTTCGCTGTTGACCAGTGACCCCGCGTGGACGACGAGGTCGGCCGCCTCGAGCAGTTCCTTCCCCGCGACGGTCAGCAGCCGCGGGTTGCCGGGACCAGCGCCGACGAACGGAATGCCGTCCTGTTCGTCGCCGGCGTTGTGGTCGAAGATTCGGTCGTCGAGTCCCTCACGGCGCCGATCGCCCTGTGCGTCGATCGCCTCTTGGGGATCGCCACCGTCAGGTCGCAGTTTCGGTTCCGTCTCGGTTACTGTCTCCGCCGTCTCGTCAGGTGGTGTCGTCTCTTCCATCAGTACCAGTGTTGTTCACAGTCGCCATGTTCGAACCCTTCCGACCGCTCGAGTTCGTGCAGTTCGCTTCCGAGTCCGACCGGTTCACCGGCCGTGGTCGTCTCCGCTCGAGTGCTCTCGTCGCTTCCGGTGTCGCTCTCGGCTGTCCTCGAGGACAGTCCTGTCTCGTCTTCGGTGCCAGACTGTCGCTGGAACGCCGCTGTCGCCTGCTCGATCTCGAGGGCTTCCTTCTCGGCGTAGGCAAGCGTGTAGTAGTCACGCTCGTCGATCTCCTCGGGATCGTCAGTGATGATCGTCTCGCCTTGCTCCATGAACAGTCGGCGGCCGTAGGTCACCTCGTAGCCAGCGTCGACGAGGCCATCGTGGGTCGCAGGCGCGTCGGTGACTTTGAACAGGATCATCCGGTCCGGCCCTGTCGGGCTGGCCCCGTTTGCGGCCTCGCGAAGCGAGAGTCCCGCGCCGGCTTCGATCTCGACGCCCATTGCGGTCGCGAACGCAGTGACCGCACTCACACCGGGGACGATCTCCAACTCGACATCGGGGTGGAACGCATCGATCGTCCGGCGCAGATGGCCGAACGTCGAATAGACGTTCGGATCACCGAGCGTGACGAAGGCGACGTCGCCGTCGCGTGCGTTCGGGGCGATCTCTGCAGCGGCCTCCTTCCATGCCGACCGCAGCTTTTCCTCGTCTCTCGTCATCGGGAAATCCACATCTCCGATCTTCGACTCGTCGACGTGCTCGAGGGCGACACTTCTCGAGAGGCGACCCGGTGAGTAGACGACGTCACATGCCTCGAGAACCTGTTTTCCACGAACAGTCACGAGATCTGCTTCGCCGGGGCCGAGGCCAACGCCGTAGAGCGTCATCGCTGACCCCCTCCGCTCTTCGAATCGCCAGCGACGGTTCGGCCGCTGTCGGTGCTTTGCTCCGACAAGGATCGCTCACCGCCGTCGGCAGCGACCGTTTTGCCGCCGTCGTCCTCGTCGCTCGGCGTCGCGCTCCCGACCAGCATGTAGACCGGGTTGTCCGAGTTGAAACTCGTCGCGCCGGCGAGTTCGTAGCCGTGGCTCACCTGGAACTGGACGACCTCCTCGAGAATCCCGCGCTCGCGGAACGCTTCCGTTGCTTTCCCTGCGACCTCGAGCCGCGAGACGTTCATGACCACGCGATCGATTTCGGTGTCGACAGCGTGATCCAGGACGGCCTCGAAGTTTCGACTGCCGCCCAAAAAGAGCGCGTCAGCGTCGTCAGGAAGCCCCGCGGGCGCTTCCACGTTCCGGAGGTCGACGTCGGCCCGGATCGCGTCTTCGTTGGCGGCCAGATTCTGCTCGGTCGTCTCGAGCCGTTCGGGTTTCCGCTCGAGTGCGGTCACCCGCGCGGCCCGCTGTGCGGCTTCGATCGTGATGGCTCCCGTACAGGAGCCAACCTCCGCGAAGTGGTCGTCGTCCTCGAGTGCGAGTTTCGAGTGGACGACGGCCCGAACCTCCGGCTTCGTGGGTCCGGCCTTCGCGTCGTATGGCAGCGCGATGGGTGGCATCACCCGTGGCAACAGCGGCCGCCCCTAAAACAATTTTGTTTGTTGTAGCCCAACTCCGATTGCCCAGGGGTAGTTGCGGTAGTACAATCGCTATTGGTCAGTACAGCATGACGTCCAGCAGCGGTGCGTTCACACTTCAGAGGCCCACGGAGAGCGCTCGTCCAGCAACTGAACCGACACCACTGCCACAGTCACGGCCGAGAGGGGGCAGTCAGCGACCGCCGGGGGCGAAAGAACGGGCTGCGATCCCACGAAAGAAGCCGCTGTCACCGCTCGAGGCGCTCGAGGAACCGATCGAACGCCCCGCTTTCGGGGTGGACGTGGACGTAGGTGCCAAGCGAGTTGTACTCGGTCAACCCGTCGTGACCGCCGTCGATCCCGTCGCCGCGCACCGTCTCGAAGGCAAAGCGGGCGTCGGCGTCGACGCCGGCGCTCGAGTAATGAAACTCGTGGCCCCGAATCCGGTCGCCAGCGTTGGCCGTCAGCGTCCCCTCGGTGGCCTCGAGTTCGACGTGGTCGAGTGCCTGATAGCGGTCGTGCATCGTCACGTCCGCTGGCAGGATGCCGGCCATCTCGCTCGTCTCGCCCTCGGCTGTCGTCAACGACTGGCTCATGGCCATCAGTCCACCACACTCACCGAGGACAGGGAGTCCCTCGCTGGCCAGCGTTCCGAGTTCGGCGAGTGTGCCGGCCGACTCGAGTTCTGCGGCGTAGAGTTCGGGGTAGCCACCCGGCAGATAGACGCCGTCGCAGTCGGGGACGGAGTCGCCCGCAACAGGCGAGAACGTCACCAGCTCGGCCCGTTCGCGAAACCGCTCGAGGGTGGCCGGATACCGGAAACAGAAGGCAGCATCGTCGGCGACAGCGACCGTCGCGTCGACAGGATCGGCAGCGTTGGTCGGCGTCTCGGGCGCAGACGGTTCGTCTGCAACCGCGGCCAGTCGCTCGGCTGCAAGCGATTCGGCGGCCTCCCGCAGCGCCTCTCGCGGGAGTGCAGCCTCCGCGCCCATCTCGAGGCCGAGATGGCGGTCCGGGATCTCGAGGTCCGGGTTTGGCGGGATCCGTCCGAAAAACTCGAGATCGTCTGGCAGCGCGTCTCGGATCCCCTGCTCGTGGCGGCCGCCGTGGGCGCGCTGGGCGACGATGCCAGCGACCTCGATATCGCGGCCGATGGTCTCGGCGTACTGTTGGAACCCAAGCGCCGTCGCCGCGACGCTTTCCATCCCCGCTTTGGCGTCGACGACGAGCACCACCGGGAGATCCAGCGCTTCGGCGACCATCGCCGTACTCGAGCCGTCGCCGTCGTAGAGCCCCATCACGCCCTCGACGACGCAGATAGCGGGGGACGACGTCCCCCGGGTAGACGGGTGTGACCCGTCGACATCGCCCTCGCCGCGGGCGTAGTTCCGCCGGAGACCGTCCTCACCGCAGAGCCACAGATCGAGCGTGCGAGAGGGGCGGCCGGCGATCGCCTCGTGGTGGCTCGGATCGATGAAATCCGGGCCTGCTTTGGCGGGCTGGACTGCGTAACCGGCGTCCTCGAGTGCCTGGATAATCGACAGCGCCGCGACCGTTTTCCCGACGCCGGAGCTGACACCGCCGAGGACGAATCCGTTCATCATTGTAGTTGCGTTCGGACAACTGAACTTGAATCCGTCGGTGCTGCTGGGACCGTCGTTTGCTAGGTGGCCAGCGAGAGGCGCTGTTGACTGTCACAACGCAGTCGATCGAGCGATCTCATGGCTGATTCGGTCGGGCCCCTCGCCGTGGAGAGTCACCGAAACGACGGCAACACCGACTCCTCGTAGAACTCGAGCAGTCCCGCCTGATCAGGGCCGATCTGATGGACGTAGACGTGATCGTAGCCGGCGTCGATTGCCTGCTCGATGCTGTCGATGTGGGCCTGCGGGTCGGGATCAGTAACGGTCCCGGCCTCGGCGATATCCTCGCGGTCGACCAGCTCGGCCGCCTGCTCGAAGTGGGCTGGTGTTGGCAACACCTGTGGGAGCTCACCCGGCAGCGAGCCGTTGGGCCAGTACTCGTGGACGGTGTCGATCGCGTCCGCCTCAGTTTCGGCGTAGCAGACATGCAGCTGCGTGTACGTGGGCCCGTCACCGCCGGCATCCTCGTAGGCGTCGACGACATCCGCTTGTGGACCGGAACACCAGAGCCCGTCGCCGTGGTCGGCGGCCCACCGCGCCGTCTGCGGGCCGAACGCGCTTGCGATCGTCGTCGGCTGCTCGTCGGGAACGGTGTACAGGCGTGCGTTCTCAACCGTGAAGTGCTCGCCGTGGTGGCTCGTGGTCTCGCCCGTCCAGAGCGCTTGCATGAGCTCCATCGCCTCCGTAAGCATCTCGAGGCGGACGTCGTGTTCCGGCCACCGCTTCCCGGTGACGTGTTCGTTCAGGTTCTCGCCGGTGCCGACGCCGAACGTGAAGCGCCCATCGAACATTTCGGCGACGGTCCCAACGGCGTGGGCAACGTTGAGCGGGTGGATCCGGAACGTGGGACAGGTGACACCGACACCGACGTCGATCTCGTCGGTTGTCGCCGCAATCCCACCCAGCGTCGACCAGACGAACGGCGACTCACCTTGCGCCGAGACCCAGGGATGGAAGTGATCCGAGATCGAGACGAACTCGAATCCCACCTCCTCGGCATGGCGGGCGTTCTCAACGAGTGCTGTGGGGCCGTGCTCTTCGCTCGAGAGGGCGTATCCGAGTGTTGTCATGCCCGGCTCAGTACGACGACAAAACCGGTAACGATTGAGCCTGCAGGGGCAGGAACGCGCCCGTGAGAGGGCTGTGGTGTGTCGGGGATGGGATGAAAAGGCCGGGATCCGGGATCGAACCCCTTACCCGCCACGCGTGGGTAGCGCTCCGTATGGAAGCCGTAGTCGAGGCGACGGACGTACGAAAGACCTACGGCGAGACGGTCGCGCTGTCGGGAGCGTCGCTGTCCGTCGAGGGTGGCGAGGTCTTTGCACTGATCGGCCCGAACGGGGCCGGGAAGACAACACTCGTGCGCGCGCTGACGGGAACGACTGAGCCCGATTCGGGGCGAGCACGTATTATGGGTGACTCGCCGATGGCTGTCGACCGCAGCCGACTCGGCGTGCTCCCACAGAACTTCTCGCCGCCGGACCGACTCAGCGCCCACGAGCTGATCGCGTACTATGCAGGGCTGTACGACAACGCGCGTGATCCGGACGACGTGCTCGCAGACGTCGGCCTCGCCGATACGGGCGAGACGTGGTATGAGGATCTCTCCGGTGGCCAGCAGCGTCGGGTCTGCGTCGGCGCAACGCTGGTCAACGATCCAGATGTCCTCTTTCTGGACGAACCGACAACGGGGATCGACCCCGCCGGCCGACGGACGGTGTGGCGACTGATCGAAGAGCTCGCCGCAAGCGGAACGACGGTCCTCCTTACGACCCACGATATGGCCGAAGCCGAACGGCTGGCCGACCGCGTCGGCCTCCTCGCCGATGGCTCGGTTATCGCCAGAGGAACCCCCACCGAACTCGTCCGCGAACACGGCGGCTCGAGTCGGCTGACGATCGAGACGGCCGCGGGTCCCGACGCGTTCGCCGACCTCGAGTACCCGGTTGACCGGCCGGAACGTGGTCGAGGCCAAACCCCAGACAGCGTCGTTGTCGTTCGCGACATCGATCCAGTGGCGATCGCCACTGTCGTCGACTATCTCGAGCGTCACGACCTCGAGTACACCGGGCTGACGTGGTCCGAACCTAACCTCGAGGACGTCTATCTCGCGTTAGCCGACGGGACGGAACTCGAACGGACTGACCGCGCAGATGAGACGGACGATGGGGCGGATCTCCAACAGACGGGTGAGACGGCATGAGCCGCCTTGGTCGCGTCCGTGCTGAAACCAGCGCTGGATGGCGCTCGTTCGTTCGACGCCGAACGGCGGTCTTCTTTACGTTCTTTTTCCCAGTGATCCTGATCGTCATCTTCGGCGCGCTCGTGCGAACGGATCCAGCTGGCGGTGGACTGTTCGCGGAGGAGCCAGCGTACTACGTACCCGGCTATCTCGCCGTCGTCGTGCTCTTTACGCCGCTGTCGCGGATGGGTAGTGAGGTCGCCCGCCACCGCGAAGGGAACCGCTTTGAAAAGCTCGCGACGACACCGCTGACCCGCGCCGAATGGCTGCTCGCCCAAACGGCCGTCAACGCCGTGATTATCGGCCTCGCGAGCCTGCTGATTCTCGGTCTGGTGATCGCGCTGACGGGTGCCGAGATCGTCTTCACGCCGATCCTGATCGTCTACGTCCTCATCGGCGTTATCTGCTTTTGCGGTATGGGCGCGATACTCGGGAGCTACACCGACTCACAGGACGGTGCGATCGCTGCCAGCAACGCTATCGGGCTTCCCCTGCTCTTTCTCTCGGAGACGTTCATCGCCCTCGATCAACTCCCCGGCTGGTTCGAGCCGTTCGTCAACCTCTCGCCGCTGACGTACTTTGCTCGCGGTGTCCGAGCGGCGACGTACCCCGAAGCCGGCGCAGCCGACGTGGCCGGGATCGACCCTGTGCTTGCAAATCTTGGGATTCTCGTCGTCGTTGCTGGGACCGTGTTCGCGATCGGTGCCCGCTCGATCCCACGAACTGACTGACGTTCCGCTCGATCCGACTCGAGTGTTACGACGCAGTTATCGCGGTGTGTTCGCTTCTGTCTCGCCTTCCGCTAGCAGTGTAAACGAGAACGTCGCCCCGTCACCGGGCACGGAGTCGACCCAGATCCGCCCGCCGTGGCGCTCGATGATGCGTTTACAGAGCGCGAGTCCGATGCCGCTCCCGTCGTGTTCGCCGGCAGCGTGGAGTCGGTTGAACAACCCGAAGATGCGGTCTGTGTCGTCGGGGTCGATGCCGATACCCTCGTCGCTGACCGAAATCGCCCACTTGCTGCCAGCACGGTGAGCCGAGACGTCGATCCGTGGGGGGTCGTCGCCCGCGTATTCGATGGCGTTTGAGAGGATATTCTGGAACACCTGGCGCAACTGGTTGCCGTCGCCTTCGACGCAGGGCAGCGGTTCAGCAGTGATCTCGGCGTCGTGCTCCTCGATCTGGACAGCCAAGTCTCTGCGAACATCAGCGAGGACGTCATCTAACTCGACCGGTTCGAGCGGTTCGCCCCGTGTCTCGACCCGGGAGAACTCGAGCAGCCCATCGATCATCTCCCGCATCCGTTCAGCGCCGTCGACGGCGAACTCGATGAACTCCTGCCCGTCTTCGTCGAGTTCGTCGGTGTACCGTCGATCGATGAGCTGTAAGTAACTCGAGACCATCCGCAAGGGTTCTTGCAGGTCGTGGGATGCGGCGTACGCGAACTGTTCTAACCGTTCGTTCGATTCCTCGAGGGCGCGCTCGCGCGCTTTTCGGTCAGTGATGTCACGAGTGACGCCGACGCGGCCCGTTTCGCCGTCCATCTCGAGGGGAACGAACTTGTTTTGGACCGTGTGCGTTTCACTACCCGGTCCGGTGACGGCCGTCTCGAACTCGACCGAGTCGCGCTCACCAGCGACGAGTTCGTGCCACTCCGCCTCGTCCGTGTCGACGAACCGATCGCCGAAAAAGACCGAGCCGTGAGAACCAAGCAACTCTTGACGTGTCTGTTCGGCCATCGACACGAACGCGTCGTTGACGAAAACGAAGGTGCCCTCACCGTCCGTGACGTAGACGCCGTCGTTGACCGTTTCGACGATCCGCTCGAACTGTTTGAGTCGACGTTCGCGTGCTTTTCGTTCACTGATATCCCTAAAGTACACCGACAGCCCCGTCTCCGAGGGGTAGACAGCCACCTCGAGCCAGGCGTCGGCCACAGGTGAGTACTCTTCGAACGTGACTGTCTCCTGGGTTTCCATCGCCTGCCGGTACTGCCGTTCGAACGTCGAGCCAGCGGCGCTTGGGTACTCTTCCCAGACGTTCTTGCCGACCAGTTCACGATCCTCGGCGTTGAGCAACTCCGAGGCGCGCTCGTTGACGTACGTAAAATTCCAGTCCGTATCGATCGCGTTGAACGCGTCGGTAACCCGGTTGAGCGTCTGCTCGAGTTCACTCTCGAGGCGTTTTTGTTCGGTGATATCTCTGAGCGCGTACACTGCGCCGTCGAACGTCCCGTCGGCGTCGAACAGCGGACTACAGTGGGCCGACAGCCACACTCGCGTTCCGTCCGGCTGGTCGATGCCGAGCACCTCGTCGTACACTGGCTCGCCGGTCTCTTTGACGGTCGTAAACGGCAGCTCCGCTCCGGACAGCGACTCGCCGTCTTCGTCGATGAGGTTCCACCGATCGTCGTCGTGAACGTACGTCCGAAGCTCTTCAAGCGAGCGGCCGAACAGTTCTTCGGCGCGGTCGTTCGCGAAAACGTTCATCCCGTCGGCGTCGATCAGCGTGATCCCGACCGGACTCGTCTCGAGGATCCGGTCTTTCAGGTTGCGTTCGGCTCGAAGCGCCGACTCGAGTTGCTTGCGTTCGGTGATGTCACGGATGATCCCGAATCGTTTCGTTCCGCTCGCTGTCTGGTGGATCGTAAACCGGTTCTCGATCGTCAGACGCTCCGTCCCGTTCGTGTCCGTCAAGATCGTCTCCTCGAACGTCGAGCTTTGTGTCCCGTCTGCGGCCTCGAGCTGGCTGGATTCGGTCGATTCGAACGCATCGCCGAACACGACGGAGGCGTGTTGCCCGCGTAACTCCTCGCGGGAGAATCCGGTCAACTCGGCGAAGGCATCGTTGACGAGTTCGAACCGACGCTCGTCGTCGAGCACATAGATTCCATCGTAGACCGTTTCAACGATTGTCTCGTAGCGCTCGAGTGCCCGATCTCGAAGGAACTGTGCCGTAATGTCCTCGATGGCGAAGACGACGCCATCGATATCGCCGCGATCGTCGTACAGCGGTGCGCCGTTGACCGAGATCCAGACGCGCTCGCCGTCCGGGCACAAGACGCCGCTGACCTGGTCGAACAGCGGCGCTTCCGACTCGACGATCCGCGGGAACGGTAGTTCCTTGCGCTCGAGCGGTTCGCCGTCGGGTCCGATTTCGTCCCATTCGGGGTCGTCGAATCTGAGTTCGTTGATCCGCTCTCTGCTCCGGCCGAAAATAGCCTCGGCACGGTCGTTGGCAAACTGCATCACACCATCGCTGTCGACGATGGTGATGCCGATCGGGCTCGTATCGACGAGCTTGTCTTTGAGCATCGCTTCCGCATCGCGACGACGGCTCACACGGTCGCGCTCGATGGCCGACGCAAGAACGTTCCCGACGGATTCGACGAACGCCGTCTCTCCCTCGTCGAACTCACGTTTGCTCGTCGTGTATGCTCCGAGTACCCCCCACGGCTCCTCGTCCGGTCCGATGACGACACTGAGGCCACTGACAGCGTCGACCTCGCGAAGCAGCGCCGATCTGGTGACCCGCTCGTCGGTTCGCAGGTCGTCGACGACGACCGGCGTTGCCGCCTCGAGCGTGTACCCGAGCTGTGTATCCGAATCGACGGGAATCGTTGTCCGTCCGTCGTGTTCCTCGCTCCATCCATGGCCCGCTCGAAGCAAGAACTGACTGTCGCCGGATACAAACTCGAGAACCGCGCACGTATCCATCTCTAACGTCGTGGCCACCGTCTGTGTTGCGTCCCGAAACAGCGCCTCGAGATCATCACACCCGAGTGCTCGACGGCCGAAATCAGCGACGGCCTGCTGCTGGCGAACGCGACGCTGAAGTGTCGCTTCAGTACTGGTGGACGACGGATCCATCTCGCTTGGGTTAGTCGCCAGATAAGCCTAAAGGCTTCCCTCGGAATACTGCCGGCATGTCGTCGGCGGCGTCGCTACGTCCGCTTTCTGGCGTCTCCCATTCGATCTGAAAAGTCCCAGCCGTACACCACCGCGGGCTCGACCGTGATCGTCACCTCGTCGCGCTCCTCACGGAGCAGGTTCCGTGCCAGATCCGACTTCGGCCCGACCTGGTAGCGCTCGAGAAGCATCTGAAGCGTCTCCTTTTCCGGGTCCGGCTCGATCGTTGCGGTGCCCCGCCCTCTGACGCCCGTGTACGGCGGGTCGTTCGTCGACACCTCGAAGGCGACCTCGGAGTCGGCCTCGAGAAACGAGACGATGTCCGCCCCAGCCGACGTGGCACACTGCAGTCGCCAGTCGTCCCCGCTGGTTTCGGTGGACTCGTCCGCCAGTCGATACCACAGCGAACACATCCAGAGGTGGTCCTGTGGGGTCCGACAGGCGACTCTGACCGGGGCTGTCGTCTCCTCGAGAAAGCTGGTGATCGCCGACTGTGAGAGGGTTCCACGAACGTGCATAGCAGTCACAACGGGCTCGAGGCCTAAAATACCGAGCCGACGGGCTCGAGTCGGCTAAAACAGGGGTCCGATAACGATCCCGAACTCGTAGCTGTAGATGTGATTGAGCATCAGGTACGTGACGACGCCCAAGACGAGACTCAGAATCCACGAGCCGGCGGCGATGCGGCCGACCTTCGCGTGGGCGGTGTTCCGCAGTTCCGACGGGGTGTGGGTCAGCCCAAGAATCAACGCATAGAGGACGACCGGGACGGCGACGATCGAGAGGATAATGTGGATCGCCAGCATGATCAGGTAGGCGTAGTAGACCGGATCAGGACCGACAAAGAGCTTATCTCCCCCGCCCCCGACGCGGGTCAGGTAGACAACGAGGAACAGCAATATCAGTACGAACGCCGTGATCATCGACAGACGGTGTTTTTCGACCTCGCCGGCACGAATCCAGTACCAGCCGGCGGCCAGAAACACGGTCGTCGCCGCATTGATGACTGCGATGGCATGGGTGAGCAGGTTGACCTGTCCCTGCGTGAGATCCGGATAGATCGGAAGGTCGAGAAGGAACGTTCCAATGACCAGCGCATAGCCGACGATCGTCAGCGCGATCGTGGCAGCCAGTGGCTGTTCTCGAAGCCGTCGTCTCGCGGTGGCGGTTGCCATTATGCTGCGTTAGGACAGGCTCCGTATCTGTCTTGCTGTTCCCGACCAGAAAACTCGCGTCTCACCTTGCCGGTGAACCAGCAGTCGTGTCGACACCACCGCACGCGATCAGTCGATCGTCTTCTCGAGTGTAACCGACCCGTTCTGTTCGACGGTCACGTCGTAGCCACAGAACGGAAACGAGACTTGCCCACCGGCTCGTGGTGTGCCGTCGGCTCGAGGCGCAAACAGACGGTCGAGCGCCTCTGGATCGACAGCGGCGTGTAACGATTCGTACGTTGGTGGCCGCACCTGTCTGGTGGGAACGTCTTCTGCTTCGGCGATCGCTTCGACGACTGCTTGACTCGGTTCGTTCCGATTCGGTCTGTCGACATGATCGTGGCCCCCCGCAGTCATATTGCCACTGTATCAAACCCGATGAAATAAAACTGTCTTTCTCCGATTTATTTCTGACAGGAACACGACCGCTGATTACCGGTATTGGAGCGTACAGCCCCGTTTGGTTATCTGGCTATCGTGAGTCGATAACACCACTCCCCTCGCTGTCACTCACACGGCCCACCTCGAGACACGACGGGCAGCTAGCTGATATGAATCGCTGGCTTGCCTGGCCGGCTGCTTCCAACCGAATCGTCGCCATCGGTCGCCCGTCGGACGACCACATCGGCGCCAAACTCGTCGGTGAGCAGCCACGCGCTCTGCTCTGCGATTGCCAGTTCCTCTTCGGCATCGAGGAGCTGTTCGAGCTCCGTCCGTCCGACCTGTTCGGCCAGGTCGACGACAAACGTCGCGACGGCCTCACGATCACCCTCGAGATCGGCCGCCAGGACGCGGTCGACGAGCGAGCCAGTATCGACGTCATCAATGGTTTCGTCGGTGGCTTCAGCGACGAGCCGTGCCACGTCGTACTTCCAGTCTTGGGCGATAACGAGCTCGATCTGTTCCGGCTCGTCGATCGCGGCGACGTCGACGATATCACGGACGTCTGCAAGCGTCGACTCGACGAGTTGGCGCTCGAGTCGGTACTGGCTCACGTCGCGTTCGGCTGTTGGCCAGTCGGCTTCGACGACCAGTCCCTCGCCGCGGAGCTTGTTCCACAGCTCCTCGCCGAGGTGGGGTGCCATCGGCGAGATCAGGGCTGCGAGTGTGAGCAGGCCACGTCGGTAGATCTCCTCGTGTGGCCGATCGTAGGCCCGGTAGCGCCGAAGTCGCCGTGCCAGCTCCTGAATCTCTGTGGCAGCGCGGTGGAACCGGAACCGCTCGTACTCGTCGGTCACGGCGGCGATCGTCCGGTCGATTTCCCGGGCAATGTACTCGTCGTGGGCTCGCGTCTCGATGCGGGTGTCGCCTTCTTCGACGAACGTGGACGCCATATCGTAGAGCGTCTGCTGGAGATCGTAGGCTCCGCGAACGTTGTTTGCGGTCCACTCGAAGTCCTGTTCGGGGTGGGCTGCCGAGAGGACGAACAGCCGCGTCGTCTCCGCGCCGTACTCCTGTGGCGCGACGACGTTGCCTTTCGAACTGGACATCTTCTCGCCGTCGTACAACACCGTCCCCTGACTCTTGAGCTCCGTGATGGGTTCGCGTCGATCGAGCAAGTCCAGATCCGCGAGCGCCCGTGTGAAGAATCGTGTGTAGAGCAGATGGAGGATCGCGTGTTCCTCGCCGCCGACGTAGACGTCGACCGGCAGCCACTCCTCGGCCAGTTGGGTGTCGAACGGAGCATCCTCGAGATCCGGCGAGAGAAAGCGCAGGTAGTACCACGAGGAGTCGACGAACGTGTCCATCGTATCCGTCTCGCGGCGGGCCGGGCCGCCACACTCCGGGCAGTCGGTCTCGCGGAACGACTCGTGTTCCTCGAGTGGGTTCCCGGTGGTGCGAACGAACTCGGGGAGTTCGACCGGCAGCTCCTCATCCGGCACGAGCACGTGGCCACAGTCCTCACAGTGGACAACGGGAATCGGCGTCCCCCAGTAGCGCTGGCGGGAGATCAGCCAGTCTCGCAGCCGGTAGGTGACGTCTTCCGCGAGGGCGTCGTGGTCGGCGACGATCCGTTCTCGAGCCGTCTCGCTCGCCACGCCGTCGTACTCGCCGCTTGCCTCGAGGACGCCCTCGCCGGTGAAGGCCCCCTCCTCGAGGTCGAGCGGCGTGTCACCGTCGGGGACGATCACGCCTTCGACCGGCAGGTCGTGTTCGCTCGCGAACGCGTGGTCGCGCTCGTTGTGAGCGGGAACGCCCATCACTGCGCCGGTGCCGACGTCCTCTAAGACGTAGCCAGCCACGTAGACGGGCAGTTCCGCCCCGGTGAGTGGGTGAATCGCCGTCGCATCCGTCTCGATTCCAGACAGGCCGACCTCGCTCGGATCGCGTTCGCGGGCGTCTTCGATATAGTCGGCCACCTCGTCGTCGGCTTCGGCGAGCGCTCGAGCGAGGTCGTGGCCGGGCGAGACCGCGAGATACGTCGCCCCATGGATCGTCTCTGGCCGCGTGCTAAAGATGTCGACGTCGCCGTGGTCGGCGACCGCGAACGTGATCCGTGCGCCCTCCTGACGGCCGATCCAGTTGCGCTGGATCTCGCGGACGCCTTCGGGCCAGTCCTCGAGGTCCTCGAGGCCGTCGTAGAGTTCTTCGGCGTAGTCCGTAATCGTGAAAAACCACTGGTCGAGTTCGCGCCGATCGACGGGTGTCTCACACCGCCAGCAGACGCGCTCAACCTCGCGGTTCGCGGCGTCGCCGCTCGCTGACTCCGAGGTCTCACTGCGTTCGACCTCGCGTTCCTCGACCTGTGCTGCGGCGAGGACGGTCTCGCAGTCAGGACACCAGTTGACCGCTGCCGAGTCGTACTCGACGAGCCCTGCCTCGTAGAGGCGTTTGAACAGCCACTGATTCCACCGGTAGTACACCGGCTCGCAGGTCGTGATCTCGCGAGACCAGTCGTAGCCAAAGCCCATGGTCTCGAGTTCCTCGCGCATCCGGCGGATACACGCCTCCGTCCAGGATTGGGGATCGGTCTTGCGCTCAAACGCGGCGTTTTCGGCGGGCAGCCCGAAGGCGTCCCACCCCATGGGGTGGAGGACGTCATCGCCTTGCATCCGGCGATATCGTGAGTACGCGTCGGTGATCGCGTAGTTGCGAATATGGCCCATATGGAGCGTTCCGGACGTGTACGGAAACATTCCGAGAACGTAGGTTGGGTCGTTGGCGTCCTCGGGCAGCGCATAGACGTCGTCGCGCTCCCAAACATACTGCCAGAACTCCTGGACTTGCGCGTGATCGTAATGGTTCGTCATAGTAGCGAGCAGTCTTGGGGAGTACTGGGTGTGCCGGCTATTTCATTGTTCGGCTGTTCACAACGGGGTTCGTGTACAACGCTGCCCGAGACAGCCGTCTCGAGCGGGTGGCTGTTGGCTGACCGTAACAAAGTCGATCGGAACCGAACCGCAGTCTCACCGAATGGCACGTTCACGCGATGCGCCGGAGGCGACACCGACGACGGTACTCGTGACTATCGTGGTCGTCTTGCTCACCTTTGTCGCTCTCGGGCTCCTCTTCGCCCCCGCTATGGGACCCGACCAGCCGAGTTCGACCGACGACTCCGAATCCGAGCAGCCGGAAAGCGACTCGAGTGATGGGATGACGGCTGCCGAGAACACCAGCAACGGTTCTGACGCTGGGCTGAACGATGAGGACACAGTCGATGGTGCTACCGAACCGGCTGCGGGGGAGCAACCGGTTTCGGACGTCAATAACCGCTCTGATCCGTTCGACGGCGACGACCCGGCGGAGTTGGTCGAGGGAGAGCCACCGAGCGGGCTGGATGACGGACCGTTCGATGACGACGACGGACCGCCAAGCGATGTTGGTCCGCCAGCGGACGCTGGCCCGCCGAATGATGTCGGTGCACCCGACGATGCTGGGCCACCCAACACTGCCGGTCCACCGTAAGCCATCGCAGACGGAGAACACCGCTGGTGCTGGCTGATACGGCGTGCTGTCTCGAGTTCCCGACGCGACCGCAACATCCTGCGATCGCGCCGGCACTGACGGACAACGGCCCGTATGAGAGATCAGCTCGTTCCGGCTGCCGTCCCAGCCCGGACAGCCGTCCGCGCTGCGTACGCGATGTACCCAGCGAGTACTGCCATGATGATACCTCCAATCACGTTACTCCAGACGAGTCCCTGGGCTGCGACATCGAGTCCGTCCATCGCGAACTGCCCCTCGAAGGCAAACGGAGTGGCAATGGTCCACAGCGCAAGCAGGGCGACGAGTGACATCACGCCGGTACTGGTCGAGTAGCCGTTGGTGAGTCGATAGTAGTTGTATCCCGCGAGCAGGAAGATGGCTGCTCCCACCAGGACGTTGTTCCATGCCATAGACGCCGCGCTCTCGTAGATCGCCGGTGAGATGGCGATCAACAGGCCGATTACGGAGACGATGCCACTGAGCCATTTCTGGCTCTCCGGTTCACCTTTGCCTCGGGTGCGTGTCTCTCCAGTTGGATCGCTGGTCGTGGGTTCGCTCATAATGATCGCCAGCTAAACGACGGCCGGGACCTCGCAAAAAGCGTCGTGACTGTTCCAGTCTGCCGCTCAGGCCCAGACTGAAACCGCCATCCAGCGCCACTGATCCGTGCAGTTGGCGCGCTCGAACAAGATCCGCTTTCGCCGCGCCAATCAGCTACTGGTCGCCCACCTGTGACTCGGTTAATACCTGGTTACTCCAGCCCGGATTCGAGTCCGTAAATTGCCGTCGTCTCACTGACCGAAAGCGCTCTCCAGACTTATCTACACGTATGAAATACCATCACAGCCACGTATGGGCGCTCGACTGAGTTGGACACTGTCACAACCGATTCGATGAACGAGAGCCAAACACCGACGACGCGGCTCCGCTCGACAGCTGGCAGAACGTCGCGTATCGCACGACATCTGCGTCTCGAGGGCCGGAAACTCGGGCGGTTGCTGCGTGCAGGTCAGCCCGGTGCCACCGTCGGATTCGCCACGGAACTGCTCACCGGCTGGAACCCGTACTACGAATTTCGACTCGAGGACAGCCGGTATCAAGCAGTCGAGATCGCCGATCACGAACTGATCGTCGATACGGCAGACGCCGGCATCTCGCGAACGCTACTTGCCTACGGCGTCCACGAGTACTGCTCGACTGTCGCCTTCAGACGAGCGCTCGAGCGACTCGCCGAGGATGTCGACGGCCCACTCCACGTCCTCGAGATCGGCGCGAATATCGGGTATTTCTGTGCGATCGAGGCCGAGATCCTCGGCGATCGAGCACGAATTCACGCAGTCGAGCCGATCCCGTCGAACGTCGACCTCCTCACACAGAACATCGCGCACAACGGCTACGACGACGTGACCGTCGTCGAACAGCTTGCTTTCGGTGACGAGACCGGAACTGTCGAGATGGAACTGAGCACGCACTCGAACCAGCATCGAGTTCGTGACCCAAAATCGGGTGACGAAACGCGAGCCGAGAGCAGCGAAACCATCTCGGTCGAGCAGACGACGGGGAATCGATATCTCGCCACCCGTGACCTCGCCCCAGAATCGATCAACGTCGTCCGATTTGACGTCGAGGGCTACGAGCGTGACGTCCTCGCGGGACTGACTGACGTTCTCGAAGCCTCCGGACCAACGCTCGTCTACGTCGAACTCCACCCGCTCGAGTTGACTTCGGAATCGAAGACAGAACTCATCAATCGATTTGCGGACACTGGCTTTGAGGTCGTTTCGGCGGTTCGGACCGATGCTGCGGCCGGCGTCCCCGACGAACGTCGCTGGCACGGCCTCGAATGCGATGTCGATGACATTGGCGACCTTCGGCGGGCGATGGCTGAGAGCGATCACTCAATCGAACTCATCGCACGGAAGTAACGTGCGAACTACGGTCGGGCCGGCACACTCTCTTAACGTGGGAGCAGACGCCGCCGGACCATCTCTTCGAGCCGACCGATGCCGTTCGAAACGTTTCGTGCGTACGACAACAGATAGAAGCCGGCCTTCTCGCGACGGGAGAGTGCCTCCCAGTCGTCGATCGCTCGGAGCTGCTCGAGTCGTGGCGGGAGAAACGGCATCGGGTTGAGCGCAAGCGGGAGCCAACTGTCGTACTGATCGGGATGGAACGTTCGCAGCTGGTAGAGGCCGCGCCCGATCCGGCGTGACTTTCGTACCATCGCATCGGTCGTCGAGCGAGTGGGATGGTACATCGTCACCTCCGGGGCGAAGTGGAGCTCTCGACCCGAATCACGCACTCGATTGCCGAACTCCCGATCGCCACCCGAGATCAGTCGTGGATCGAATGCGCCGACGTCATCGAGAACTGTTCGATGGACGACCAGACAACACGTCGGTGCGAACTCGAGCGTCTCGATGAAGTGGCCAATTGGGAAGGCAGTCTGCAGATTGAACCGCTCGGCGATGGACTCACGGTCTTCCGAGGGCAGCATTTCGACGTTACAGCCCATGTACTCGGCATCAGTGTCCGCAAACGCCGTGATCGCGTCCGCGAGCCACTCGGTTTCGACCAGCATATCGGCATCAACGAACGCGAAGATCTCGCCGTGTGCATGATCGATGCCCGTATTCCGTGCCGCGTAGGAACTCTGTCTGTCTTCTTCGACCAGAAACGTGACCTGGTCGTGTTTGTCCGCATACGCCCGCGCAACCGCTGGTGTTTCGTCCGTCGAGTTGTTGTCGACGACCAGGATCTCGTGTGCAGCGTCCGGATACGTCTGTCTCGTCAGCGAGTCGAGCGTGTCTCGAAGCCCCGACGGATCGTTATAGACCGGAACGATCACTGAAACCGTTGGCCATCTGTCGCTGTGCCATGCATCCATCCGTCGATCCTCGTGTGTGCTGTCTGCGTTCATGAGCGACTGTAGTCGGGCGTGTCCTCGATCGCTGGTCAAACACTCGAGCAGGATCGCCAAAAGTAGCGACACCCTTCGCGCCACGACGATCACAGACTCACGACAGTAATCCATCCAAAACGGTCTCTATTCCGCCGCATCCAGTCAACTGAGCACGAATGTGTCTCTTCACGATCGACTCGAGCAATCGGTCTCTAACTCGCGACAATCACGGTGAAGCGATCGTGAAATGGTGATAATCCTGCGCATGAATAAGTACTGTCTGCTGATGAGTTCAGCTATGTCTCTCGTAGCGCGCACTCACAGTCTTGCCTGTCGGGGCCGACCAGCAGGTGAGTCACGGAGATGACGCTCGTCAGTGTTATTATCCCGACCTACGATCGACCCTCGTTTATCGACGGGGCCGTCGAGACTGCACTCGCCCAGACCCACGACGAAATCGAAGTCGTGATCGTCTGCGATCCTCCTGTCGACGAAACACAGGCCGTCCTCGAGCAGTACGCTGCTGACGACCGTGTACGGCCGATCTACAACGACGAGCGCCTCGGAATCGCGGCCAGCCGGAACCGGGCGATCGAACACGCCAGGGGCGAATATATCTGTATTCTGGACGACGACGACCGCTGGGCTCCAGAGAAAGTCGAAACACAACTCGCCGTCATGGCGGCGCAGCCGGACTGTGGCGTCGTCTACACTGGTGGCCACATCAGACAGAACGGCCGGACTGTCGGTTCGTATACGCCATCGATGCGTGGTGACATCTATCCGGATATCCTCGCCCAGTTCGATCTCAAACCGTACTCGAGCCACATGATCCGGACTGAGTGTTTCGAGACGGTCGGCACGTACGACACTGACTTCGAACGCGGCGAAGACTGGGACCAGACGATTCGGATCGCCCGCGAGTACGAGTTCGAGTACGTCGACGAACCGCTAGTCGTTCGCCAGTTTCACGACCACAACGTCACGACGCAGATGGCCGATGACCGACCCGAACGGCTCCAACTCGATCTCGACGAGGCTGGGGATATCTCGGGCAAAATCTGGTCAAAATATCGTGACGAGATCGAACGCCACCCGGCCATCGAACGCCGCCTCCGATACGGCCGCCACGTCTCATACGGTTGGGCAGAGATCTCCCGGAACAACCGACGGCGGGCGTTTCGATACGGCCTAGAAGCCACAAAGCACGGGCCGACGGTCACCGGCCTCGCGATCTGCTGCTTTGCTGTTCTGGGATCGTCTGCGCTCGATTTTGCTCGGTTCGGTCGGGATGTTGTCACAGATACCCAGCTCGAGCGGTCGGCCGAGGGCTTACTCGAGCCACAAACGTAATCGACGACAGATGAGTCGACCGACCCGAACGCGACAACCAGTCACTCGAGTCAAACCGGTCGGTTTTTCGAGATTACTGTACCAGTTGCTCGCCAGACCGTGGTCCTGTTGCTGTCTCGTCGGTGCCTGACTCCTGTTCCCCGGCGGCCGGGTTGACGGTTGCTTCGCCGATCCGGTCTGGGTTGTCGACCAACTGTGTCGGCTTTTCGAGAACGTAGTCTCCAAGAACGAGCAGATCGAGCCCCATGCCGTAAAAGTCCTTGACCGCTTCCGTCGGCGTGTTGACGATCGGCTCGCCGTGGTCGTTGAACGACGTGTTCAACAGCACCGGAACGCCCGTGATGTCCTCGAACGCCGAGAGCAGACGATGGTATCGTGGGTGCTGGTCTTCGCGAACGGTTTGTGGGCGCGTCGAGCCATCTGCCGGGTGGACGACTGCCTCGAGTTCGTCCAACTTCTCGGAGCGGACGTCGTACGCATCGATCATAAACGGCGCAGGCTGGCCATCGACGAGATACTCCTCGGCGGCCTCCTCGAGCATCGAGGGAGCGAACGGGCGCCACTCCTCGCGGTGTTTGACGAACCGATTGACGCGATCACGCGAGGCAGCCGTTCGTGGGTCGGCGAGAATACTTCGTGCCCCCAGCGCCCGTGGCCCCATCTCCATTCGGCCCTGGAACCAGCCGACAAGCGCACCGTCGGCGAGTCGCTTGGCGACATATCCCTCGAGATCGTCTGGTTCTGCGTACGCGATCTTGTTCGTCTGGAGCCGCGATTCGATCGCCTCGAGATCGTACTCGGGACCGAAATAGACCGTCGACAGGGGCTCGACCGACGCAGGGTCCTGTCCGATCCAGCCCGCACCGAGTGCGAGTCCAGCATCGTGGGCGACAGGCTGGACAAAGACGTCATCGACGACGGTGGCCTCACGAACCCGTTTGTTGAGTTTGCAGTTGAGCGCGACCCCGCCAGCGAGGGCGACGTTTCCGCTCTTGACCGTCCCCGAATACGCCTGGACGATATCGAGGACGATCTCCTCGAGCAGTTTCTGTGCCGTATACGCCAGGTCTTTCTCCCACTGATCGAACTCCTCCGGCGACGCCTTTCGCGGGCGGCCGAAGACATCCTCGAGTAGACTGACGCCGTGGCCGGTGCCCCAGCGTTTGGTCACCTCGGTCACGTCGTAGTCTGCGCCGACGTCGATCAGCTCGCGCAACGTCCGCTCGATCGACGGGTTCTCCTCGCCGTAGGGTGCGAGTCCCATCACCTTGCCTTCGCCGTTGAACATCCGGTAGCCGAGATACTCCGTAATAACTGCAAAGAAGAGACCGAGACTGTTCGGATGCTCGTACGTGTGCACGCGAGTCAGTCCAGTTTCGTCGCCGCGCCAGACGACAGTCGAGTCGTACTCACCTTTTGCGTCGATCGTGACGACGAGCGCCTCGTCGAACCCCGATGGATGGAACGCGCTGGCGGCGTGACAGCGGTGGTGAGAGCGCAGCTCGATCGGTGGCACCGGTGTATCGATCTCGGCAAGGCGGTGTTCGATCTGGCGCGTCGGTGCCAGCCGACTCTGGGCTTCGGTGACGATCGTGTTCTCGAGTGCGGAGAGCGTTCTCGTCAGACCAGGTGCCCGGAGCGCGTCGGTGATGTAGTGTGAGCGGATCCGAGCGCGGAGGCTGGGATCGTACGGGAGGATGATCGTCCCGAGATCGTCGAACTCGAGGTTGCGGTAGTCGAGACAGGCTTCGATGGCGTTCGTCGGAAACGTCTCGGTGGCGTGTTTCTCTCGAGTCAACCGCTCCTCTTCGATGCCAAAGACTGGCGTTCCATCTTCGAACAGGACAGCACTGGGGTCGTGCTGTCCGTACAGTCCGATCGCTGGTTTGAACGCGAGTCGATAGTCACTCATCTTCGTTGAACATCTCTCCCCACCGACTGATACTATGAGCCTATTAAATGCCCTCTCGAGTGGGCTTCGGATGACGGTTCTGGCTCGGTTTTGGCTGGTCAGTGGCCCGTCGGCTCGGACGACACAGAACAGTCGGCACACGATGTGACAATTGGTCCGAAAGTGGTTATCGTCCCATCGCCAGTGGCAGACGTGCTCGCGGCCGATACCGGGAGTTCTGATCCTCGTCCCGGGACAGTTCACGTGAGCTGAACGGTTTTAGCAGCCGTATAGTGAACTGTAGCGCTGAGAAACTGTCTGCCAATGCACCGAATCGTGCGTCACGACTGCCCGTGTAGTACACACCGCAGACGACTATCCGCGTTCTAAAACCAGAGATCGATTATGCGTCGCAACGTCCGACAACAGCGTTCGGAGACACGATCGATTCAGACGAGTATCCAGATACTGCTCACTGTCAGCGGCGTGGTGTTGTTAGCCGCTGGACTCGTACTCGCTGCGGGTGGTGGTGCCGTCGGCGGTGCAATCGGCTCTCTCAGCGACGACTGGGGCAGTTCAGAATCGACTGCCGAGGGTGATGCGGCCGATGCCGATGCCGGTAGTGATGACTCGGACGACGAAAGCGGCGAGAGTAGCGATGACGGCGATAGCGATGACAGCGACGACGAAAGCGGCGAGAGTAGCGATGACGGCGATAGCGATGACAGCGACGACGGAAGTGACGAGAGTAGCGATGACGGCGATAGCGACGACAGCGACGACGGAAGTGACGAGAGTAGCGATGACAGCGATGACGACGCCGATAACGAAACGCACACGCTAACGGCAATCATCGAAGACGACGACGGTGAGCCGATCGACGACGCCACCGTCGACGTTGACGGCTCCGAAGACCAGTTGGTCGACGAGGACGGTGAAGCCGATTTCGACCTCGAGGACGGTGAGTACACGGTTACTGCCTCTGCAGACGGCTACGACGAAGCTGAAACCGACGTCGAGATCGACGGTGACGACGAAACGGTGACGCTAACACTCGAGGCAGATGACGATGACGACGAGACACACACGTTAACAGCCGTCGTCGAGGACGACGATGGCGACCCGATCGAAGACGCCACCGTCGAAGTCATGGAAGATAATTTCTTCTCCCCGACGGTCGCTGAGGAGGAGACCGACGAGGACGGCGAGGCCGAGTTCGACCTCGAGGACGACGACTACACAGTGATCGCGGTTGCGGACAACTACGACGACGCTGAAACGGATGTCGAAATCGACGGCGACGACAAAACGGTGACGCTGACACTCGAAGAGGACTGAGCGGCGCTGTCAGAATCGGCTCCTTCTCGGCAGCAGTACTCGAGACTCGAACAGTGAACAGTGCTGTTTCGTGTCCGCTTCCACGGCTCGAATCGCTACGCAGCGCCCTGTCGACGTCGGTAGACGACACGCTGAACGAGGATTAGACCGGCGAGCACGGCGCCGCTGAGTAGCGTCAAAAACCCACCCCAGAAGACACCGCCCGTGGACGACGCGGACAACGTGTACACACTCGTCGCTGCGAGCCACAGCGTCACCGCGCCGACGGTCGCGATGGTGACCGACCCAACGTTGAGCCCTTGGTGGATCGGTTCGAGGAGTGCAACGAAACCGAGCGCACCCGGCACGAGCAGCTCCGGATTGATCGGGAGTGGCCCAAGCGTCGGCCACGACGGATACGGCCGTGGCAGTCCAAGAAACGTGCTGATGGCAATCAACAGGACGAACGCAGCGAGGAGGTGCTGAGCTACACGGAGTTGCGAGGACATGCGCTTCTCAACATTCATGTCGCGTGACATAAATGTTCGTCCAGTAGCCCGTCTCTCCGAACAGGTTCGGCCAGCACGCTTTCCAGGAGTCGACTCGAGAGTCACAGTAGACGCTGGATACAAAGAGAGGCCACCATCGAGGGCGTGGATAGCAACGACTGCTCCGTGCACACAGTAGCGCAATGGCTCGATTTGAGACGGACCGAGTCAGTAGCACTCGAAGCGCGGTCTTCGTCACAGCGCCAGGATGAGACGCATCCGGGAACTGACGGCCGTCGCTCGCGGCTCGAAGCCTCGTCGCGTGCGATGAGCCGTCTGATCAATCGGCGACGGATGACGCTGCGACGCTCGAGGTCCATCGCGAGCGCGACAGGATGGTGTGGCTCGTCTCGAAGCCGACGCTTACAGTGGAATGGTTGCGATCTCGTCCGATCCACAGAGCGGACAGGTGGTGTCATCGGCCGTAACGGTCTTTCCGCAGCGTCGACACTCGTGGTGAACGGTTGCGTGTCGGGTTGTTTCGGTGTACTGTTTGATCCAGTCTACGATCATATGGATTCTATGACTATCTTCGGTTAGTGAATCTCGTTCGCTCTCGTAATAAGTACTTTGTGGATATTTGTATAGCAATTAGTACTAGAACTAGACATATATCTAAATTAAAGACAGTTTAAGCAATATCTCTGGGCGAATGAACACGGCGTGGCGAGAACGGATCGCTAGTTCACTCGAGGCAGGAACGTCTCGTCGAACTCGACACTACAAACGAGCCGGTTCGATCACTCAACCGTCACGCTCTTGGCGAGGTTCCGTGGTTTGTCGATCGGTCGCTCCAGCAGATTTGCGGCGTGATAGGAGAGCAACTGGAGTTGGACGTTTGCGAGCAGCCCTGCCCAGACGGGGTGGGTCTCGGGAATCGACAGCTGTGCGTCAGCGACGTCGCTGAGGGGATGACCGTCCGAACCGACGGCAATAATCGGCGCACCGCGGGAGTTGGCCTCGATCGCGTTCGTCTTCGTCTTCTCGTCGCCGCTGCCAGTCAGTACTGCGATCACTGGCGTCTCCTCGGTGACGAGGGCGAGTGGCCCGTGTTTGAGTTCGCCCGAAGCAAACCCTTCCGCGTGCTCGTAGGTAATCTCTTTGAATTTCAGCGCTCCCTCGAGTGCGACGGAGTGACCGAGTCTGCTCCCGATGAAAAAGTACGACTTGCTGTCGAGCGTCTCACGGGCGAGCGCCTCGGCCTGCGACGTCTCCAGGACGGTTTCGACGTGCTCTGGGAGCGACTCGAGTGCCTCGAGCATCGCGGCTCGATCGGCAGCTGGCGTTGCGTCCGGCACGTCAGCTGCGAGCTGTTGAGTGAGCAACGCAAGCGTGACTGCTTGTGAGGAGTAGGTCTTCGTCGCGGCGACACCAACCTCCGGTCCAGCACGAATGTAGATCGCATCGTCGGCTTCGCGTGCCGCCGTCGAGCCGACGACGTTCGTCACGGCGAGCGATCGTGCACCGCGGCTGGTGGCCGTTCGAACGGCATCAAGCGTGTCGGCCGTCTCGCCGCTCTGTGTGACGGCGACGACGAGTGTGTTCTCGTCGACCGGTCCCGACGTCGTTTCGTACTCGCTTGCACGAAGCACCTCAGTCGGGACCCCTGCGGCTCGCAACAGCTGTCCGCCGTACATCGCCGCGTGATAGGAGGTGCCACAGGCGACGAACTGGACGGTGTCGACGTCCGCAAACGAGCCAGCAGAAAGGTCCTCGAAGGCGACGTCGCCGTCTTCGATCCGACCCTCGATCGTATTCGAGAGCGCCGTCGGCTGTGTGTTGATTTCTTTTAACATGTAGTGGTCGTACTCGCCTTTTCCCGCGTCTTCGGGATCCCAGTCGACGGTGTCGACCGACCGATCGACTGGCTGTCCCTCGAGGTCGGTGATCCGGTAGGAGTCGGGCTCGAGAACGACGAGGTCGCCATCCTCGAGGTAAATCACGTCTTCGGTGTGGTCGAGAAATGCCGGCACGTCGCTGGCAAGGAACCACTCTTCGTCGTCCAGCCCGAGCACGAGCGGCGAGCCTTTCCGTGCGGCGTACACTGCTTCCTCGCCGTCGACGATCGCAGCGATCGCGTAGCTTCCCTCGAGCGTGTCGACGGCGCGTTGGACTGCCAGTTCGGTGTTGCCGGTTTTCTCCCGGTACTCATCGATGAGATGTGGGATCACTTCCGTGTCGGTGTCGCTTTCGAACTCGTGGCCCTTCGCTTTGAGGTCGGCTTTCAGCTCGTCGTAGTTGTCGATGACTCCGTTGTGAACGACGGCGACGTCACCAACGGTATCCGTATGTGGATGAGCGTTCTCGTCGGTCGGCGGTCCGTGGGTACTCCATCGGGTATGGCCGATTCCCATATTCCCGTTTGGACGTCCGCTCAGCGTCGATTTGAGGTCTGAAACCTCTCCTGAACACTTGTGAACCTTGACGCCGGAACCGTTCTGGACGGCGATTCCTGCCGAGTCGTAGCCTCTGTACTCGAGGTTCTCCAGACCCGACAAGAGTGTGTCTGCCGCGTCGCCGTGACCGATACGCGCAATAATACCACACATTAGCCAACCACCGTCGTTCGAGCGACAGTCGTCGACCACGTCACATCACCAGACGAACGGGATGCAATGGGGTGTGTCACGTTCGCAACGGTCGTATCCAGTCGGTTCGGGACGGCTGCCTGAGATGCAGTACGTGTGTCTGTCATTGTTGTCACCGACCCGTGTTCGCCGATTACCGGCCGTCGGGTCTCTACTCCTCTCCAGTTGGGGACAGCCCATTACTATACCACGAATAAGACAGTCGCCATCGGTTGTACAACGCTGCGCTCGGTTGCAGATATTGCAAACAAGGTCCTCTCCTGTCCGTTGGATGGTGATTTCGCGATCGTCGTTCGATTCGTCTCGAACGACAAGACCTGGCTATCGCAAGACGGCGCTGGTGTCCACTCCCTGCGTGACACGGCTGTGATCGTCCGTCTTGGAGAGAGGTGGAGTCACAAAATAAACCGTTCATCGCTCGAGTTCACGCCGCTGTCTGTCGTGTCGTAATCGGGAGCACTAACGGTCGTCCAACAGCGTCTCCACTGTCTCGAGTCAGCTATCGGGGACAACCTGCACCCGTCAGAAACGGTGGGTGGTGCGATTGATTCGGATCCACGCGGGTTTTCGTTCGCTGATTGAGACGGACTGCTGGCGGTCAGTACCGGTGTACCCGCAGGGTCGGGTGCGGGCAAACCAGTACGTCGGCACAGCAACCCGGCCAAGTGGATCGAAGCGGTGCGTCTACGGAACCGGATTCCCGGCGTCGTCTGACTGTGTCGCGGTGTCGACCTGGTCAGACAGACTGATAACATTCTCTCGACCGGCCGATGTCTTCTCGATCATGCCGTCGTCGTGCATTTGCGAGCAGATTCTGCTCACTTTCGACTTCGACCAGCCAGTCTCCTCAGCGATCTGATGTTGGCGAATGCGGCCGTGATTTGCAACGAGCAATCTGACCACCTTTCCCTCGTCGCTCAAGAGAACTGATGGTGTTTCAGGAGAGAAATACTGCGCATACGAGTGCACATCAGTGGGTGAGCTATCGGCTGCTGCCGGTTCGACCGGGCGGTCGGCTGCTGTGTCGACTGCGTGCCCATCTGCATCCGTCGTGCCGACTGTTCCCGCTGATGCTGTCAAGAGCGTGGCAATCCCGCCGTTACGTTTTGACAACGTCTCGGCGAGACGGACACCGACGAGCCCGCCGACCAGCAAGAACAGAACCACGATCAGGGCTGTTTCCCAGAGCGTTGCAACACGAAGGAATGACATCCAAGACAACAGTCCGTCGGGCTGACCACCAGCCGTGCGGAACGTTGATGCGACCGTCTGTCCGTCGAGATGGTAACTCAAAGCCGGCACTATGTCGGCCGATCTCGTCTCGTGAATCGACCGCAATGCGGTTTTGACTCCGATCTGGGAAGTGTGCACCATGGTTTCGCGGTTCTGATACGGTCAGCCTGTGAGTGACCACGATGGTCGTACTCGCGCCGACCGCACTGGTGATGGGACGTACGGTGACTTCATTATAGGTCTGTATAGTTCCGTTTAACAACGGTTTAAACACTCATACGGGCGATTCTGTCCGAAGCCTGCTGAGGTGGCTGTAGCTCCACAAAGCAGTCGGATTCGTCGTCAGATGCCCCTGCTACAACCGTTTATCCGCGGTATAGTAAACCCGTCATGGTGAGTTGGGTGTTCTGAGGAACATCCGGCAGTTGCAGACGAGCGGACTGGCCCGGAGCTACCGTCGCACCCAGTCGTGTGACGGTCCAGCGACACCGCATCATCCATGACCACGACAATCAGCGATACGGAGACACGAGGGGACGGACAAGCAAGCGATCGGCACTCAGTACAGACGAGTGACAAGGGAACCACCCTTCGACACACCGACGACCAGTCGATCCGCGAGGCAACGATCTGTGTCGTCGGGCTTGGCTACGTTGGATTGCCGCTTGCAGTTGGGTTCGCGCAGTCGAACTATCGCGTCATCGGATACGACATCGACGAATCGACAGTCGAGCAACTGCAGGCTGGCGTCGATACGACCGGCGATCTCTCCGACGACTCCATTCAGGACGGTGAGATCTCCTATACGACCAGCGCGAGCCAGATCAGCGAGGCGGACTACATCATCATCGCCGTTCCGACGCCGATCGACGAGGACAACCAGCCCGACCTCAGCTACATCGAAAGCGCAGCGACCACGGTCGGTTCGAAAATGAATCCCGGTAGCACAGTTATTCTCGAGTCGACCGTCTACCCTGGCTCGACGCGCGACGTCCTCGTGCCAGCGCTCGAGGACGCATCCGACCTCACCGCCGGCGAAGACTTCTTCGTCGGCTACTCGCCAGAGCGCGCAACACCCGGCGACGAAGAACACGGCCTCGCAGACGTCGTCAAGGTCGTCAGTGGACAGAACAAAAAGGTGCTCAACGATGTCGCGACCCTGTACGAGTCGGTCGTCGACGCAGGCGTCCACCGGGCCCCATCGATCGAGGTCGCCGAAGCCTGCAAGGTCGTCGAGAACACCCAGCGTGACCTCAACATCGCGTTCGTCAACGAGCTCTCGATGGCACTCGAGCGCCTGGATGTCGACGGCCAGGCGGTCCTCGAGGCCGCGGGCACGAAGTGGAATTTCCACGATTACCGACCAGGGTTGGTCGGCGGCCACTGCATCCCCGTCGATCCGTACTTTTTCACCTACCGGTCGGCCCAGGAAGGGTTCGAACCGGAACTTATGCAGACGAGTCGAAAGGTAAACGAGTCGGTGCCCGACCACGTCGCCGAACTGACGATCAAGGCGCTCAACGAGTGTCACAAGACGCTTCGCGAGAGCCGGGTGCTTGTACTCGGACTTTCGTACAAACCCGGAGTCGGTGACATTCGAAGCTCGAAAGTCGAGGCAGTCATCGACACCCTCCAGGAGTACGAGATCGATATCGAGGGATTCGATCCGTTCGTGGACGACGAGACGATCCAAGAGCAGTTCGGGATCGAAGCCCAGGAGCGACTTTCGTTCGAGGGAGTCGACGCCATCATGCTCGCGACCCCTCACGAGGAGTTCGAACAGCTAGATCTCGAGGCTGTCTCGACCGAACTCGCGGACGATCCGGCCTTGATCGACGTCACTGGGGCACTCGAGGAAGACGCAGCCGCCGAGGCGGGGTTTGTCTACCGACGGTTATGAGCCACCACAGTCATGTGCTCGACGTCGGGACCGCCTCGAGAGTGCTAGAGAGTCCAGCCATGGCGGTTGCCGTTCGAGAACACACCAGCAGCAGGGGGGTGAATTGACGATGCACGTCGTGGTGACGATCCAGCATCCTGGACACGTCCACTTCTTTCGCCACCCCATCGAGGAACTGCAGTCCCGTGGCCACGAGGTCCACGTCTTCGCCCGCGAGAGCGACGTCGCAATCGCGCTCCTCGAGGCGTACGACATCGACCACGAGGTGCTGGCTGGCGAGTCGGGCTCGCTGCTCTCGCTGGCGGCCGTGCAGGCGACCTACGAGATGCGACTGCTGGCCCGGGCGCGACGGATCGAGCCGGACGTGATCACGGCGATCGGTGGCGTCGCTGCTGCCCACGTGGCGTCGATACTGGGCACAAAGAGTGTCGTCTTCTACGACACCGAACACGCGACGCTCATCACGAAACTCGCCTACCCGTTCGCGGACGTGATCTGTACACCGTCGTGCTACCGAACCGAAATCGGGCCGGCTCAGCAGCGCTACCCGGGATATCACGAACTCGCCTACCTCCATCCCGATCGTTTCGAGCCCGATCCGACGGTCCTCGAGGACGTCGGACTCGAGCCCGACGACCGGTTCGCCCTCGTCCGACTCAGCAGCTGGGAGGCTTCACACGACGTCGGCCACGGCGGGTTCGACGATCCGCGCGAGGTCATCGATCGGCTCGAGGCCGCGGGCTGTTCGGTCCTGCTGACCGTGGAAGGCGAGCCCCCAGCCGACCTCGCATCCTACCAGTTCACGACGTCGCCGGAACGAATGCACGATCTGCTCGCTGTCGCCGACGTGGTCGTCAGCGAAGGGGCAACGACCGCCGCCGAGGCAGCGGTGCTCGGGACGCCAGCGATCTACGTGAATCCGGCTACCCTCGGCTACACGGCCGAACTCGAGAACGAGTACGGGCTGTTGTTTGGTTTCAACGGTCAGGACCGCCACACGCGCGCACTCGATCGGCTCGATTCGGTCCTCGAGGAGCCCGCCGACACGTGGACACGGCATCGCGAGCGCCTGCTCGAGGACCGGATCGACGTGACGGCATTCGTCGTCCGACAACTCGAGACGATCGCGGGGCCACAGGCGTCGAACCGATCAGCCTCTGCAACCAATCCAAGCGAATCATGAAAGTACTCCAGTTGGTCACCTCACCGCGACCGTTTTTCGACCAGCAGGTGTCGGCGCTCGAGGCGCGTGGCGTCGACTGTACCGTCTGTAGCGTCCCCGGCGCACATCGAGGTGATTCGACCCGGTCGCCGACGGACTATCTGCGGTTTTACCCGAAGATCCGCTCGACGCTTCGGTCAGGGGAGTACGATCTGGTCCACGCGAACTACGGGCTCGTCGCACCGTTTGCCCTCGCCCAGCGAACCCGGCCAGTGGTCGTGACTCTGTGGGGGACGGACCTGATGAGCGAGCAGTCGTGGCTGCGATCGCTCAGCCAGTACAGTGCCCGTCACGCGGCCGCGACGGTCGTTCCCACCCGAACGATGTCACGTGCACTCGAGACCGACCACGAACTCATTCCGTTCGGCGTCGACACGGAGCTCTTTCGACCGATGCCCAAAGCGGAGGCACGGGACCGAATCGGCTGGGACACCGACCGACCGATCGCGCTCTTTCCATACGACTCCAGCCGTGCCGTGAAGGATTATCCCCGTGCTCGACGGCTCGTCGACCGAGCGGCCGTCGACCTCGAACTCCGAACGGTCACCGGCGTCGACCATGATAAAATACCCGACTATATGAACGCAAGTGATGTTCTGCTCGTCACCTCAAAGCGAGAGAGTGGGCCGATGGTCGTCAAAGAAGCCGCCGCATGTAGCCTCCCGGTCGTCTCGACCGACGTTGGATTCGTCCGCGAGACGATCGAACACGTGCAAAACTGCGTCGTCAGCGACGACGATGATGCACTGATCGGCGGACTCGAGGCCGTCGTCGAATCGGACAGCAGGGCCAACGGTCGCGAGACGATCGATGGACTCGGCATCGAGGCACTGGGAGCGGACCTCCACGGGCTGTATCGCCGCGTCCTCGGCCGAGACGAGCCGACGAGTCACCGAACGGAGGCCGGTCATGGGGTATAAATCGCTCTCGGAGCTCCGTCCGTTTCGGCTCGACACCGTTGCGGCGATCGCTGGCCTCCTGATCGCGCTGGCGCTGCTCCCGCTACGGTTTTTCGCGTCACAGCTGTACCTCAACACCGTCCCGCTCGTCCTTGGGACGGCGTGTCTGCTGTATCTTATTGGCCTGTATCAACAGGAGGACACGGCGACGATTCCGACGCTGCCGTCGCCAGTCACCATGGCACTCCCGACGGTCGTTTTAGCTGGCCTTTCTGCGCTGGTAGTGTTGCCAGCGATACAGGGAGCACGGACGACTGTCTTTTTCGCGCTGGCAAGTGTCGTCGGGACGCTCATCGTCGGTCAGATCGTGTTTGCGAACGACCGCGATTTCAAACCGGGGCTCCTCTTGCTCCAGATCGTCCTCTTTGCGTTCGTCTTCCGGTTTACCGCACTGTATGCGACGACAGGATACATCGGCATCGACATCTGGACCCACGCAGAGCTTACACACGCGATCCTCGAGGAAGGGTCCGTCGGTGGGATTTCCGACGACAAACACTACGCATCACCGTTTTATCACCTGCTGGTCGCTGCCTCCTCGGTGCTCTACGACGTCCCGTTTCGCGTGGCATTGTACCTCTCCGTCGGTATCGTGATGCCACTCTCGGTGTTGCTCATTTACGCGACCACGAACCTCCTCGTCTCACAGCGATGGGCGACGCTGGCAACGGCGCTCTTTGCGTTTGCGAGCCACGTCTCGATGTGGGGGCTCCATCTGATCCCCACGAGTCTGGGGCTGGTCTTCTTCCTCGGCATGGTGTATGCGTTGATCCGAGTAATGCGAATCGAGTACACCGTGCGCGACTTCTCGTTGCTGTTGTTGATGAGCGTCGCCGTCATCCTCACCCACCAGGTGTCGACGTTCATCATGCTCGTGGTGTTACTCGCGGCGTTTCTCGCACAACTCGTCTTCGAGGTCGGCCCGCTCGGGCTGACGCGGTTCGACACGAGCGTCTTCCGGGCGAAAAAGCCGGTCAACCTCGTCGGGCTCGTTGCCTTCAACATCGGGCTGACGATCTTCGTCTGGTCGCTGACACCGTACCGTCAGCAGTCGTTTCTGGCGACTGTCCTGAGTTACTTCAGCCAGACACTCGAGGAGAGTGCCGGCTTCCTCAACATCGCGAGTGGTACCTCGGCCGAGGCGCCCGAGTCGGGGGCCGAGGCGACACCAACGCTGCTCGAGCAGGTCGTACCCTACGTCGACGCCCTTGGCTTTCTGTTCTTGCTCGGGGCGACGTTCGTCGGCTGTCTGTACGTCGTCCACAGGCGACGGGCCGAACAGTCCGTGTTCACGCTCTTGCTGGCGGCGGCGTTCATGCTGGTGTTCGTCCTTGGCCTGCCGATGTTCGGCATCAGGAACTTCATCCCGACCCGCTGGTTTGCGTTCCTGTTTGCACCGATGGCGATCCTCGGCGCGATCGGCCTTCGAACGCTCAGCCAGGGGCTCAATCCCAAAATCGTCGTCTCTGTGCTCTTGGTGTTCGTGCTCATCTACCCGGGTGCGATGATGTTCGCGGTCGAGAGCAACGTCGACAATCCGGTCTTCGATGAGCAACACGAACGGCTCGCTTACGACGAGTCCGAACTCGCCGCTGTCGAATCGATCGGTCACCTGACCGGCTCGCCAAGCGGCCAGGAGATCCGTCCGGACCAGCAACTTCACACGGACCATCCGTATCAGACGGTGTTTAGCCGAACGGGTGCATATCCGTCGACGACGACAGCGACGGTGCCAGATGACGGCATCGCAGAGCATGACTACGCCGTCTACCGATCGACACAGTCGACCGGCGCGACGTACTTCAACGACGCCGATGGAAACGGACGGATCGAACAGATCTCCCAGACGCGGCTCTGTTCGCCGGCGCAGGCCACAGTCTACACGAACGGTGATGTGACGATGTGTGCGGCCTCGCCGGCGTCCAGCTAGTCGTTGGGACGAGACGTTCGGTATCCGGGGCAGAGCGACAACTCACTCGTCTGGTTCGATGAGTAGGGCCGACAACCCCGAATCCGAACGCTGGTTTTGACTACTATGTGTGGCCGTCTGCTGGGATATCGTGTATGTAGACACGCGTGGGCCTCCGTTTGAGACAGTGAAGGCGTCTCGAGGGCTCCGTCGAGAGCATCAGCTGTCCCCAGCAGAGGGGGGTCAGAGGCACAGAGCGTGAACTCGGTCGTCTCAAGACTCACTGAAATCAACATGCCGAGTCAGTCGTTGTCCGTAGCTGATCGGGCTGTCTCTGTATCGTGGGTTCGATCGGGGCCGCTCTGCACACCAGAGATCGACTGGTGACGCCATCATCTCGCTACGACACTGGTCCCTGTTCCGAACAGCCCACGAGCGTGCCTCGATGACCCGTAAGGCGGACCCCCACTTCGATTGCGAATCGATCGACGGTCCCGGGCGTACAGCACGCCCTCATCACGGCGCCACGAGCCTCTCGGTCACTCACCCCTCTCGACGCCTCCAGTACCGCTCCAAACGCCCTCGAAAAGCGTGACCGACAGTAGGTGGAATGCCGGTGGTCGGGCGCTCGACTCGAGTATGAAGACGATGAGACACGACCCGATAGTGGTCACGTCGTCGTCCCGACTGAGCCGGTGGCTCACCCATCACGTTGTCGTGTGATGCGGTGTGCAGTGACGATCAGTGGCTATGACTCGACCTCGATCGGGAGTTGCACTGTCCGGTATGCGTTCTCTGCTGTGGGCTCTGCTGGCGGCTCGCCGTCGTAGAGCAACAGTGTCAGTCGAAGATCGTTGTCCTCCATCGATGGCGTGAACTCGAGTGTCTGCTGGTGTGTGTCGCCGTCAGCGACTGTTGCCGACGCGCGGTCCACTTCGTCCGTCTCGTGGACAGTCACCCCACCATCGTCGTAGCTCACCCCCTCGAGTAGCACCACGGTTGTGTAGGTGTGCTCTTCGTGTTCCTGGTTGGTGATCGTGGCCTGCACCTCCTGGGACTCTCCGGCAGTGTATGTCGACTCGTACATGCTGTCGGTCTCGCCGGTGACGTTCTCAGTGTCCACTGAAAACTCGGTAAACCCGTCTGATTGTGGTTGGTTGGTAATCGCGAACCCACCGCTTGCAACCAACAGGAGTAATCCGATCACGATCGCGATGTTGTACGGTCGGGTGTTCGATCGATCGTAGGCAGTGGGCCGTTGCTGGGTGAAAAACAGCCCCCCCATCGAAAGTGGTGGAATGAATCGCTGATTCGGCGGACATCGATAGCGAGAGCCGATCGCGAGAAGTGCGAGGGCGACGGTGACCAACGCGATTCCGGGGAGCACCGTTTCGAGGGCCAAACCCCCAGGGGTTACGGACGTCAAAAGGGTGATCGCAGAAACGAGTGCAACACTAAAGACAGTTGAGAGGACTAGCCGTTCGATCGTCTCGAGTCCTCCGGTGACTAAAAGTGGATTCCCGAGACCAGTTTTCGCTTCGTCGAACGACCGAGAGTTGTTGGTTGGCTTGTCCGGGAACATGGCCGAGACGAGCGCATACCCGGGAAAGAAGACGACGAGTGGGATCGTCAGCAGAATCCGTGCAGTCCCATCAATGCCAGAAAAAACCCCGAATGTGAGGGCGCCAGTGAGCACGATGACGGCTGTCAGGTCGAAAAACCACCAGTGAGTGTCGCTCATATGGCCGATAATTGGTGTGACGATGGTTTATTATCGCCCAGGTAAGTCCCGTTCGAACGGGCAAGTCTGACGGCCGTCTGACGCCGATGTCTAATAATATCGACACTGGATCTGCATAAGGCTCTTTCGGCGGTTCTGAACTGTTCCATAGAACGAAACAATCGCTAAAACGGAATTCTCTTGGGAGATATATTCGAGTATATTTTGTGTAATAAATCGCTTAGCTCTATTAGAATCCTTGTCTAGAGCGCTTTAGAAGTAGCTTCTCGGCAGTTTTGAAAACTCTTGAAGAATAGCGAGCGACGATGAAAATAGCGAAAGAATACATTTTACATCGGAAGGGATCCAATGCTTTATTACCTACTTCTGATTAGGGCAGATTGGTGCGATGAAATCGACACATATCAGCTCGGAACAACAGGGTGAGGTAGATGTGAGCGATGAGTCTGACCGTCCTACCGAAGAGCCTGCGTTCTCGAAAGACGAAATCTTCCATCTCCTACAAAACGAACGTCGTCGGATGGTCCTCAGATATCTCCGTGGTACAGAGGGGCCCGTCCGAATGCGCGATATCGCAGAACAAGTGGCCGCGTGGGAGCACGACACCACTGTGCAAGAACTCACGTCGACTCAACGCCAGCGTGTCTACATCCCGCTCTATCAGTCCCATCTCTCGAAGCTCGACAAGGCAGGGATAATCGACTACCAACAGAACCGTGGCATCGTCGTTCGAAAACCGCTTGCAGATCAGATCGATCAGTATCTCCAGATAGAGCCATCGACTGACACAACGGACGAACAGCATTCTGAGAGCAGCTGGGACGATTACTACATCAGCGCCACGGTCTTCTGTTATGTCCTCTTGCTCGGTGCAGTGATCGAACTGCCGATCGTCTCGCTCCTCTCTGGTATCGCGTTGAGCGCATCGATCCTCCTGCTATTTACGGTGCTGACGATCAGCCGGCTTATCGACTGACTGTACTCGACGACCTCGCTATGGCTGTCACAAGACGGGCAAAACTGGAGTCGTGTTCGTAACGGATGCGACCGCCAGGGCAAAAAGCACCGAAACAGCGATCAGTGTGATGAGCGCAAACAGACTTTTGAGCAACGAGAGCGGCTGAGTAGCCGATGAAAGTCGTGACTCCGTGCTTGCGGCGGTTGTCTGATACTCGATCGTCCCCTGGTCCGTGTCGAACTCGAGATACCCCGCTGTCTCGAGTTCCGGAAGTCGGTCCTGATGTAATTTTTCGTGAACAGTCGCCCAGGTGTCAATCGGTGGCCGAGCGGGCCGGACCAACTGATCAGTAACTTCGTCGACAGTCGTTGGCGAACGCATCTCGTCGAGGACACCTAACAGCGCCGTATCCGATTCGGGAATAAACTCCGCAGCTTGCTCCGTCTTCGTGTTGGTCTTCGAGAGATCACTTGGTGGAGAATGATAGATCGTGACCTCCGAAGTGGTCTCTGAATCCCCGGGTCGCTCTTCCGGAGAATCGTCCGATGAAGAGCGAAACCAAGACGGTGTCAGACGCATATTCCACGCTAAAACCCATTGGTATATAAATATTCTCACGGTTCCATGATTACGAACAATATACCTCCTTGTTAGAGTGTTTCCGCCTGTTTTTTGTACGATGCAAATATGACAATCAAAGAGTGAAGGGACGTTATTTAGTAGTGCTCAGGACAGTATCTAAATAGTATTCGGTATCTGGGATCGCGATGGCTGCTCCGCGAGGAGTGACGGTGGTGACTCCCACCAGCACTCGAGCCAACCGCGAAGGTCGGTGAACCGGAGTTTGTGCCTGGCCGGCAGCGGATGGACATGTTCGGCATCGGATAGCAGCTGTTGATCGAGGTCGTATCGATCAAACAGGACCTCACGGTTCGGCCACGGAGGTTGAAACGACTGAAGTAACGGCGTCTTCCGACGAACGAATCCTTCGACCTCGTTGAGGAGCGTGCTGTCATGGGGTCGGTCGGGTGGTCGCTGTCGCAAAATATCGCCATCGAGCTGTTGACATGCCTCGAGGAAGGTGTCGGTCGTTCGGTGAGCTGGCGGCGTTTGGAGATGCCAGACGATCAGCTCGCGGTCCGTCGCCAGAAACGACGTGATGAACTGGTCCGACAGGTGGTTGTGAAACGGTATCGACGGCTGGTTGGCGATTCCAACGCAGGTGAGCGTGTTCTGTATCGTCTCCGCTCGCGACCCTCTCGAGTCGAACTCATCGGCGATCGCCTCCCGAACGAACGTCTCTGGGTCGGTGTCGAACGACGTTCGGTCGGCAATCTCGAGACTGGCCGCACGGTCGTAGCCGAACTTCTCGAGCAAGACGTCGACGGGGTTCGGATCGGGATCGAGCCGTCCGAGCGGCACTCGTTTATCCAGGATATCGACGGTGTCCTGTGCGGTGAAATGGCCGCGGAAGAACGTATCACAGAGGAGGCCGTGATACATCGTCTCAACCCCGATTTCATCCGTGTAACCAGCGTGGTGGATGTGGAGCGATTCTTTGATCCCCTGCGAGTATCGAATCTTCGACTCGTCGGGACGGAGATACCGCTCGTCCGGCGGAAACGCGGTGTGACCGGAGTCGTACTGCTTGGCGAGCTGTTTTGCTCCATGGACTTCCTGTGCGCCCGGTGCACCGACGGTGTAGCTGTGATCGATATCGGATACCTGCGAGAGGATAATGCGTGAGTCGTAGCCGGCCGAGAGGAGCACGCCCTTTCGTCCAGGGAGTGTTGATCGGCGTTGAAACGCGCGCTCGAGGCGTTCAGCGAGTTCGCTCGCGTACTCGAACTCCTGTGGTTGGTAGACGAATCGATCGAGCGACTCGACTGCGGTCGCTGTCAGTTTGCTATCGATCGGAAGCCGGTCGAGTTCCGTGATCGCAGTCTTTTCGCCAAGGATAACGCCGAGATGCAGAAACTCGAGGACACCGTTCCGGTTGATCGTTGGCTCCGTGATCGTTCGGCCGACTTCGGCGGCGTCGGTTCCAAACGCTCGAACCCCGGGCTCGTCGGTGTAGAAACACTCTCGAGACCGCACCGGATCGGTGGCGACGAACGCGCCGTCGCTCGCCGCAGTATCGATGACGGCGAGATACGACCCGTTGAGTGCCGACAGTGCGTCGGCGCCGTCCGTCTCATATCGCTCGAGGAGCCACCGTGCGGCGTTTGAGCCGTCACTGGGGACGTACACCTCGCCCCAGATAACGCAGACGCCATCGTCGCCGGTGTATCGGGCGCTCCACCCTGGGACACCGAGATCAGCATCTCTAATCCCGACTGTAACCGTCGGCCCGTCGAGGATTTCGTCGAACTCAGTGCTGGATCTAAGTCGATCGAACGTCTCAATACCGCCGAACACACCGAAGAGTTCCCTGTTCATCGTCGAGGATCACCGTACACGATCGGGAGGCGAGCTGTCGATTTCATAGCCGACACCGCACTCGCGTACGCGCAACTGGTCTTTCCTCCGGACGAGTCGTCATTAACTATGCTACCGTTAAGCGCCAGCACGGCCGTCAAACACCGATCTGGCTGACGGACGAATCCGCCTATCAAACCCATAATAATGGTTGTACTGTCGATATCATCGATTCACGATGTCACAGAATCGAATGACGCGACGACGACTTCTCGCCCTCTCTGGTGCGGCCGGGATTTCCGGGTTGGCGGGCTGTGCTGACCGTCTCGAGTCGGTAACGGACCGAGATAGCAGCGACTCCTCGAACGGGAACGCGTCCGATTCGGACGGCGAAACTGCTGCGGCGCTCGCCGACGGCGTTCCACCGCTCGAAACTGAGTACAACAGCAGAGAGCAGTACCGACAGCCGGGCGACTCCTTTGACGACTTTAGCGATCTCGAGGGCTGGGAGGTCGTACAGGGGTCCGGCGAAGCGGACACGGACGTCGTCTTCGACGGCGACCAGAGCTTCAAACTCGAGTCGAACGGCGAGGAACGCATCATCGCCGAACGCAGCCTCGAGGGAGAAGATCTGACCGGATTAGATCTCTCCTTTGCCGTTCGGACGACGACGCCACAGAACATCACGATCAACGTGTGGCTCTTCGACCGGTTTGGAAGCAGAAAGGTGTACTCGCTGCGGGAGATTACCTACCGAAGCCCCGACGTCGGCTGGTTCCGCTCGAGTCCGGGTGTCTTCGAGCAGAGCCAGTACGAGCCGTCGATGGATAATCTCGAGACGCTGCAAATAGAGGTCCGCCACGACATGGACGAGGCGAAGGTCTGGTTCGACGACCTGCGGACTCACGAAAAACCCGATCAGGGGTACGTCATGCTGTCCTGGGACGACGGCAACCGTGATTACTACGACATCGCCTCGCCGCTGCACGACGAGTACGGCTTCCGAACCGTTCAGGCACCGGTTCCGAGCTGGACGGAGCAGGGTCGTGACGGCATCATGTCGGTCTCGGAACTGCAAGAGCGTCAGGAGGCGGGCGATCAGATCGTCGTCCACGGAACGCACACGCCGATTCACGAGTACGACGAGGGAGCCGAGATGGAGTCCCGACTCCGGTTTGACAAACAGTGGTACATCGACAACGAGTTCGAAGGGGCCGACTACATCGTCTACCCGCACAACAGCTACAACAAGACGAGCCTCGAGTACAAAACCGACTATCACTACTGCGGTGGATTCAATCAGGCCGGCGACGTCAACACGACGAGTGTCTACGGCTTCGATCCGCTTGCGCTGCCGCGAACGATCGGTAACGACCTCGAGACTTCGAAACGGTGTGTTGATCTCGCCGCGGCGCACAACCAGTGTACGATCTTGAACTTCCACACGTTCGAATCGCACAATACGATGCCCGAGGACGACTACGAAGCGCTCCTCGAGCATATTGACGACGCAGATGTCGAAGTTATTACGTTCGACGACCTCTGGGAGATGCGGACCGCCCAGCACTACTGATCGTTCTCGTCGCTCGTCGTCGACTGCCGTGTTGATCAGTCGACCGATTCTTTCTCAGCCTAACAGACATCCATCCGTTCGTAGAACCGCCGGACACGGTCGTCTGCCAACAGCGGTCCGTGGACCTGGATCGACTTGAGGCCAGGATAGCTGTTCGCTTCGATGACGGAAAACTCTCCGTCTGGCCCGGTAACGATGACGTCCCAGCCAATATACGGGACGAACGAGCAGGCGTCCGCCATCTCGAGCACCTGCTCCCGAATCCGATCCCAGCCGGGAACGGACACCCCTTCGACTGGCGCTCCAGTGTCGGGGTGGGTCAGGTGTCGTTCGACGCCGTCGCCGTCGGGTGGCTGCGCGCCGGGGCCGAGTTCACCCGTCTCGAGGTCGATTGCAGCCGAAAGACCACCCTGCGTGAAGTTGTCCAGCGGCGCGGACGCGTCGGTTCCGATCCGCTGAATCGCCGCGGCGATAAACAGCTCGTTGGCGACCTCGTCGTACATCGTGATGAGGCGAATCGTGTTCGGTGTCGTCGGGTAGAGACCGGCCGCAAACGAGCCCTGTTCGACGAACTCGCAGACGAGATACTCGTCGAGGCTGGCGACCAGCGACCGGAACTCCGCTTCGGTGTAGTGGTCGTCGTTTACCTGATAGCCGTCTTCGGTCCGCGTACAGAGGAAGACGTTGTTTCCGCCGCCACCGTGGACCCACTTGAGGACCAGTCGCTGCTCGTCCTCGAGTCGTTCGACGACTCGTTGGGCGGCGTTGTGCGTTTCCGTGGCTGTTCCGTGGCCGTCATCGGTCGCCGCTGAGACGGTCGATCCACCGTCGGTCACCTCTCGAGGAGACGGCATCGTCCCCGCGTCGACGGCATGAAACGTTCCGTCGCGGAGCATCCCATAGACGGCCATCCGCTGATCGTCAAACGGCTGCATCACTCGGTGAAACAGGAGTTTGTTCGACAGCGCAACCGACCACGTCCCGTTGATCCGCTTTGTCCGTACGTATCGCTGGTAGTCGCTCAGATACTCCTCGTAGCTCGCTTCATCGAGATCGTACACGGCGTCCGACTGGCTGACGAAGCCACGGCGCCAGAGCCACAGTCGGCGACGGATCGATCGTGAGGCCGTCGACTCGCGTTCGGCTGCTGTGAGTCCCTGCAGCCCTCTTGCCGTATGATACAGTGCCCGAATGGTCATGACTGGCTCTGCCAGCGTGAGTGTATTAGTTACCAACCAGTCAAGACCGTTTCAAAGGTGAACGCAACGAGAGTGGCTACGTGGACGATGCCGTCGGCATACGCTGTGAGAGCCCGATCCAGGCCAGGACAGTTGCGACGAGTAGAAAGCCGACTGTTGTAGCGATCGGAATCGGCCGGCGCTGAACGCCAGCGCCGGCTGCCCAGCAAAGCCCGGGCAGATGTCGCGCCGAAATCGACGCGTTTCGGGCGTGCCAAATGCCCTGCAGAAGTCGTCCCTCGGCGAAGTACCGCTTTGCAAGAATGAGCTCGTGCGTCGATCTGATCTCGTAGCCCGCCGTTTCGAAGTACTCCACCTCGTTTTCGTACGCGGACAGATACTGCTCACTCGCGTTTTTGATCACGTCTGCCGGCGGATGGCCGGTCTCCTCTCGGCGAACGAGCACATCGTCGACGTAGGCGAGTTTCCCGTGCTCGAGCACGCGGAGACAGAACTCGGGGTCCTGAAACCGATCGAGCGTCTCGTCGAACCCGCCGGCCGCTCTGGCGACGCTCGTTCGAACGAGTAACGTCGAGCCAGCCCCTGGCTGGACGTTGTCCGCCAGAATCTCACCGACCAGTTCCTCGCCACCTTCTCTCGTGGGCGTTTCGTCACCACGGGCGAGGACGGATGCGGCAGCTGTCCGAGCCCGACCGCTCGTCCCCGACAGTTCGAACGCAGACGCACAGTAGACGCCGATCCACTCGCTCGAGCGGTTCTCGAGACACTCGAGCTGTCGCTCGAGTTTTTTGGGATGCCACTCGTCGTCCGAATCGAGAAACGCAACGTGCTCGCCACGGGCGTGTTCGATCCCCGTGTTCCGGGCGACGTTGGCGCCCTGATTGGTCGCGTGGACGACGGGACGCACTCGCGGGTCCTCGTAGCTGGCTAGCACTGACCCAGTCTCGTCCGTCGAGCCATCGTCGACGACGACGACCTCGAGGTCGTCGACTGTCTGCTCGAGAGCGCTGTCGATCGCACGGGGAAGCGTCGCTGCTCTGTTGTACGTCGGGATAATGACACTAACACGAGTCATTTCTAGATGCTACCCGACTCCAGTGCATTATTATCGAGTTGGTAAACCACACACGGCAGTCGCGTAGCCGGTAGTTCCCGTTCGAACAGGCGCTATCGAACAGGCCTGTGGATCGCCGATCGAAGCGCTGCCCGGCCACGCAACTGCCTAACCACTGTATAAGAAAGAGCGATAGATTCGTCAACGGCGGCAATGACGACTCGAAACCGACGATCAGTCGTGGCCACTGCTGGCGTGGCTGGAGCGGGTGGCCCTGCCAGCTGTCTCTTCGACGAGCGGTGGAGGTCGGACGAGAAGGGGCTATCACCCAGACTGCAGTCGACCCAGTACGGGGCCGCACGCAACCGTTCCGACCTCTCGAATGAGTGCTTCGTGGATCGCACCGGCGAGCAACACGCCGACGTCGTCACCGCGACGGAACTGCTGGAGGGGGCCTGATGTATCGGGGTGCAACCGTCGGTGTCGTGATACCCGCCTACAACGAGGAGGGGTTCGTCGGCGACGTCATCCGCGAGATGCCAGCGTCCGTCGACCGACTCTACGTGATCGATGACCAATCAACTGACGACACCTGGAACGAGATTCTCGAGGCTGCTCGAGCCGATGCGAAGACGAGATCGGTCCCCACCACAACAGGTGACACGCTCGTCGCGGACGGTGGAGCATCCGCACTCGCCACTCGAGCCGCGGTTCACGACCCCATCGGCCGGGTCGTCCCGATCCAACATCGCGAGAACCGTGGTGCCGGTGGCGCGATCAAAACCGGCTATCTCGCCGCCCTCGAGGACGGTGTGGACGCGACGGTCACTGTCGACGCGGACGGGCAGATGGACCTCTCCCAAATGCCACGCCTGCTCGATCCGATCGTCGAGGGCGAGGCCGACTACGCGAAAGGAAATCGGCTGCTCTCCACGGAGTACCGCGCCGCGATGCCGCGGTTTCGGTTCGTCGGGAACTCGATCCTGACGTTTCTGACGAAGATCGCCTCGGGATACTGGAAGACGATGGATCCCCAGAACGGTTACACGGCGATTTCTCACGACGCGTTGGCGGCGATCGACCTCGAGGAACTCTACGAGTACTACGGCTACTGTAACGACCTGCTCGTCAAGCTCAACGTGCAGGGCATGCGGGTCGCTGATGTCGCGATGCCAGCCGTCTACGGTGACGAGGAGTCGAGTATCATCTACTCCGATTACATCCCGAAGGTCTCGTCGATGTTGCTGCGGAACTTCCTGTGGCGACTCAAGACAAAGTATCTCGTGCTCGATTTTCACCCCCTCGCGCTGTTTTATTTCATCGGGGCCGGAACGGCCGCGGCTGGCGTCGCCGGCGCAGGGCTGACCCTGCTCTCGACACTGCTTGGCGCCGGCGTTTCGGTCGGGCAAACGAGCGTGCTGGCAACGCTCGCGGGTATCACGCTGTTGCTGTTTGCTATGGTGTTCGACATGGCCGAGAGCGAACACCTCGAGCGCCAGATTCAGTGACGGGGCGAGGCGGAGCACTGGTTTCCGGTGTCGTCGTTTGACTCGAGCAGAGACCGGATCGCTACTGATACGCGCTTTGTACGGACTGCTATCAGTTAGTGCCGGTGTACCCGCGACCCTCCCTGCGGGTGCACCGGGAGACCGGTACAGCAGAGCGTAGACTCGTCGTCGGCCAACTCTGTCACCCAAAACGCCGACCGTCGGAACGAGCGGCCTTTTTATCGTAGATTTTGCGCCGAGTGGTTCCGAGCGAAGCACGGAGTCCCGAGGCAGAAAACGGGAGGTGTACAGCGCCACCACGTCGAAGAAGCTGCCAGCGAAACGAGGTCAAATACTGGCGTCGAGGATTCCGAGCGCGAGTCCCGAGACGAGCAAGGAGAGTCCGGCGACGAACAGCAGATTCTGCAACCAGTTTCGTGTCGTGTCACCACTCAAGCGTCCCTCAAGGCGGCTGTGGACCGAGTCCGCTCTCGAGCCGATCGGGTCGGGAAACGCCGCCAGAATCTCGAACGGCTCTGCTGGATCCAGCGCGCCGGTGAGCAACGCGAAGACGAGGAAAATCACGAAGCCGACCGGTGGGACGACTGCAAGCGCCAGCAACTGATTCGGGATCGCCATCGAGAGCGCGACGATGGGGATAGCTGCGAGAACGGTCGTCACGGTCACTTGTCCGAGTCGGGCATCGGCAAGTGGGTTGAAGCCGACGAGCCGAGCGCTCCAGCAGTGAAAGGCGAACATCGTGCCGTAGCCGACGCTCGTCGCGATGGCTGCTCCGTGCATCCCGTATCGCGGGATCAGGGCGGCGTTGAGCGAGACATTGATCACGGCTGCGGTGCCGGTGGCCGCGACCGGGTACCGAAGCGTCCCGTTCCCCTGTGAGACAGCGAGAATCGGCCGTGCAAGCGCGAACCCGAGTGCGCCTGGGAGCAACAACAACAGCGGTGTGACCGCTGGCTCTGCCTCGGAGCCGAAATAGAGCGGCACGGCGATATCCGCAAGTGCCGCGAGACCGACCGCCATGACGGCTGTCAGCAGAAACGTATACCGCGTCGTCCGGGAAGCGAGCTCCGTAATCTTCCGGTGACGGTTGTTCGACCACAGCTCCGACGTCGAGTGGACGTACACGGTCTGCAGTGCTAGCGGAACGAACCAGAGGAACTCGGCGAGTGTGAGTGCCGCCCGGTAGTTACCCACGTCCGAACTCTCGGCAAATCGCTGGAGCATCACGATGTCGATGTGATAGAGCGACATCAACAGGAACACGAGAACGATGCTCATCGAGTTGAACGTGAGCATCTCTGCTCGCGGGAACCGCTTCGTCGGCCGACTGAACAGACACGACAGCGAGATTCGACGGTGGACGAGGACGAGCCCGACAGCAGCGACGAGTGCGCTCGCAAATAGGTGGCCAGCGAGCGCCCCCATTACCCCGTAGCCGACGTAAACGAGTGGAATCGCGACCACGACGAAGCCGAGCTTGTCGAGGACCTTCAGCGGCTCCGAGTATCGCTCGAGGCCGAATCCCATGAGCGTCTTTCGGGCGTAATCACGAAACTGCGCCGTGAGCACGAGCACGGCGAGGGCATAGAAGTAGATCGTCAGCTCGTCTCCGAACGCGAGCGCAACGATCCCAAACTGGGCAGCAGCGACCAACAACAGGGAACCAACGGCGGCAAGAACGATCGCCAGTCGAAAGTAGAAGCCGACGACGTGTTCGCTCCAGTTGGCTGCGTTGCGGTCCTCAGCGAGGAACTTCCGAACGCCGTCGGTGATGCCGGAGCTGACAAAGATCATGTAGATGGCGAACACCGACAGCAAGAACGCGTAGTCCCCGAACGCCGAGGCGCCGAGAAACCGGTACAAAAGCGGCGTCGAGACAGCAGTCACGACGAGGACGATGACCTTCGCGCTGACGACCGAAAACACACCACTCGCGATACTTCTGTTCACTGTTCAACTCCCTATAATCGACGACCAACGGGCCCCATCCCCGCACGGTCGGCTGTTTTCGCAAGCGATAGCCACAGTGTTGAATCGATGCCGCCGAGGGGGCCTTATTATACGCGTATTAAACGCCGCTGGCGGACGAATCAGCAGCCGGGAGTCCGATGAGCGATAGTAACAACTGAAACTGGTTGCACACCGATCGCACAGTTGGCGTGCGATCAGGTGCGCACTGACGGTCAGTGGCTACGATAGCGAGTGTTGCCAACCGACCTGCTGGCGATCCGAACGGTTAGCCGTCGATGAGCGCCCGAGTGAACAGCGCCAACGCTCCATCGAACAGGGGCTTAACTGAGGTATAAGTATAGGCACACTCACTCGAGTGCGTTCCAACAACGATGAGTCACGAATCGACGCGCCGTCGCTTCATCGGTGTAGCTGGAGCAGGCGCGATCGGGCTGACAGCCGGATGTATTGACGGCCTGGCAGGCGAACTCGGGACAGCAAACGACACCGACGAGGACGGCGAGTCAACCGATCCCAACGGAAACGAGAGTGACGGTGGGTCAGGTGAATCGGACGATAGCCCGAGCATCGACGGCGGTGCTGTCGTCTTCGTCTACGACGACGGGCCGATCGAGGACTACGAGCAGGCGTTCCCGGTCCATCAGGAGTTCGATGCGCCCGCGAGTACGGGTATCGTCACTGAGTGGATCGGCCGCGAGGAGTTCAACGGCACCGATTGGATGGCTGTCAACCACCTCGAGGAACTCGCCGACGCTGGCTGGGAGATCAGCTCACACACGACCGCTCACACCGCGCTGGGAGCGTTCGAACTCGTCGCGGACGCCGGGCCGGACGACGTCCGAATCTACCCGGAACAGCGCAACCACGGCTTCCATCACGGCTACGACCTCGAGATCACTGACGGAAACGAGCGCGTTCGTCGGACTGTCGTCGACTCCGACCAGGACGATGTCGGCGGCTATCTCGAGTTCGCCGAGCCGCTTGGAACGTCGTTTCAGGCGGGTGAGACGGTCGAACGCTATCCAGAAGACGTCATGCACGAGTTCCTCGGCGGATCGAAAGAAGAACTCGAGTCGCTGGGGTTCGAGGTCGACACGCTGCTTGCGCCCTACGATATCGTCGACGAACGGACGGTCGACATTGCGAGGGAGCACTACGATGGAATCGCGAACGTGCAGCCAGGCTCGATGGTCAACGATCCCGATACGTTCGACCCGTTCGAGACGCGACGCGACTACTTCGTCGAGTTCACCAGCCGCGAGGCCGTCGAGGCACAGCTCGATCAGGTCGCCGCGGAAGACGCGCTTGGCATACTCGGTGCACACACGTTCAAAGAAGAAGTCACCCCGGAACGAATCCGCGAAACCCTCGAGTGGGTCGTCGAGCGCGACCTCGAGGTCCTGACGCTTCGTGATGCGATCCGGGCAACTGCTGGGAACGGCAGCTGACTGCTGTCGTCGCCCCTGCGAGCGTGTTATTCGTAGGTGTTGCGCCAGGTCAGGACATCGTTGGCACCGAGATCGTCAATGCCGTTGACGATCCGGTTCACTCTGAATTCGGGGCCATCGATATCCGGGTAGAGACGGACGCCCTCGAGACCGTCGCGATACGACTCAGCGTCCGAGTTCCGGAGATGGTTCCCGTTACCCTGGTCGACGTAGGGGTACTGGCTCGCGCGGAAGGTTCCTTTGTAGATCGTGGCCTCGTCACCCGTGATAACGAGCCCGTTTCGATCGACGCCGCTGCGGCCAGGCTGGTCGACGGTCACGTGACTGAACCGGCAGTTGTTCCGTCCACACCGAATGCCGTCGCGGAAGCCAGCCGAGGTGACACCGGCCTCGCCCGACACGTCGAGAAGTTCGACGAGTATCTGATCTTGCGTGTCCGTCTCCCGAATCCAGATGGGATAGCCACCGGCCGGTTCGTGGACGATTTCGCCGCCGACGATGTGTGTATACCCTGCCTGTGGCGAGACGACGATTCCGTGGTTTACTTGCTCGCCACTGATCTCGATCGTTGTATCCTCGATGCGTGCTGTCTCGCAGCTGTTCATCACCGAAATCGCATGGCTGGTCGGCTGTGGTGCGGTGATCGATATCTCGACGTCGTCGACGTGGAGTTCGTCGCCGTTCTCGAGTCGGATCCCCCGCTGACTGTTGTCGTAGGACCGGGTCCGATCGACCTCGATGGTCGCGTTCTTGATCTGGCTCCCCTCGCCACCGAGGCGGACGTTTGCGCCGTTGCTGTTTGCAAAGCGGCCGCCGTCGACAGTAATCTGCCCCTCGTCATTGACAGCGTACAGCCCGTTGTCCGGGAACCCGCCGAGTTCGCAGTCTCTGAACTCGAGGTGGCCGACGTTCGTGTTCGCTTCGATCCCGATCGGGCCTCGCCACATGTTGCCCGCGTTGGGCGTCTCGTCGGCGTGAAGCCCGCCATCCGGCGCGCGGAAGCGCTCGACAGTTCCATGTCCGCTCGGGTCGGTGATGGCAAACATCCCAGGCCCCCACGTCCCGCTGTCGTGTTCTCCAGCAATACTGATATCTCGAACCTCGAGCTGTTGAGCAATGGCCGCCTCGATCACCCGAATGCCCGTATCAGGGGCTGTCTGATCGACGTTGAACCCCTCGAATCGAAGGCGATCACCGGGGCGATACGACACACCGAGTCGAAACAGGCGGAACCGTGGCCCGTCGAAGTCGTGGTAGTTCGCTGGCACGAGTGTCGCGTTCTCACCGACGAAGCCGATGTTGTCGAACCCAGTAAACCGGAACTGCTCGTCCATATAGTACTTCCCTTCAGGAAAGACGAACAGTGTCTGATCAGCCCGGACCTCCTCGAGAACCGGTGTAATCGATTCGGTTCCGGTGTCGTCTGCCCCGGCCTCGACGACGTCGACGACGTTCTCATAGTCGTCGTAATACTGTCCAAACGGTTCCGACGTCCCGCTGGCAGCCGACGCCAATCCAACTCCGGCAACACCAGCGACCGTCAACCCCTGTAAAAACGTTCGTCGTGATCGTTGTGGTCCAGTTCGATCCTCGGGCGACGATCGAGTGGTCGTGTCACGAGGTGACCGAGAACGAGCCGTCCCCCTCCCATCCGAGTTCTGCATCCCACTTCGTTCCGACATTGATAGTCATTTTAGTATGAGTAATGAAGGGGTTCAGTAACTATCCGTTCGGATAGCAACGTTTTAAGTTCGACCGACAGCTGTCACTGTTTCAATACTGTCAACAGTTTCACAGCGCCAAATCGTCATCGTTCGGACCGATGCCATCAGCGTCTTCGGTCTCGAGACAGCCGCTTAATAGCTAGCTAAGCCGTCGCCATGTGGGACCAGTCGGTTGAAGCCAACTGCGGAACCAGCTAAACACATCGCAGTACAGTAGCCACCGACCGGCAGTGTACATCCCATTGAACGATAGCTCTGTGTCGGTGTGGAAACCGGTTTAGTTGTTACTGTAACGTTCTCGCAGTGGCGACTGGGGATACGATCGGTTCCGAACGCACTCATTCGTGCTCAGGAGTGGAGCGATCGTTTTCGATCGTGCCAGCGATCAGGTCCGCAATAGCACGGCGAAGTCGTTTCGAGACCGCCGAATCGGAGATCCCGAAATGGCCGGCGAGGTCATCCTGTGTACTTTCCCGTGGCACATCGAAATAGCCGGCGTAGTACGCCATCGTGAGAATTTCATACTGCTGTTCGGAGAGGACGTACGTCCCATCGTCGGATACCGACGAGTCGTGTAGCTGGGTTACGTGAAACGATATATCGTTACGTCGACAACACTCTCGGTACGTGGCCAGTGCGTCGCGATCCGGGAGATGAACACGCGCAACCCACCCTCGCTCGTTGCTCGAAACCGTGAAGACGAACAGGCCACACTCGGCGCAGTCATCGGGGATGATCTGGATGTCAGTTTCGACTGTTACTCGATAGACGGCCCGGCTCTCGAACGTCGCGATGCGTGTCGGGTTCGAGATCGTGTGATCCCCCTCCATCGCCTCCTCGAGTGCGGTATACTCATCGCTGAACGCGGACACAAACTGGTGGGAACGGCCGTCTGCTGTTGTCCTGTACTCATACCGGAACGTGACCTCAGGTAGTTGTTTGATCGTCGGTACCAGCACTAGATCGTCGTGAGAGAGCTGCACTTCGGCGATAAATCCCATAGAGATGCTTGTGACGTGCTGTACCGTCGGATTCGATCCCCTTATTTATCAGACGCGTAGCCGCAGTTGCAGCGGCTGCAACCGTCTGTGCTGGGCCGACAGCTCAGTTCAGATAGCCGAGATCGGCCAACCGATCTGTGACCGCTTCGTCCGGTGACGCCTGTTCTCGTTGCTCCGATTCACCGACCGTCGGATACGAGATCGAGTCGACGGGATCGACGATCGGAGCGACGGTCCCATCCATGCGGTCGCTGACCGGAACGCCCATCGCGGCTATGACCGTCGGCGCAACGTCGAACAGATGGACGTGCTCGAGCGACTGCGACTCGTCGATTCCCTCGCCCATCGCCACGAACACACCATCGAGCTTATGATTCCACGGCTCCACCGGCCCGAAGTACTCGCCGTCGCCGACCTGTTCGGAGAGAGCGTGTTCGAACTCGTTCGGAATCGTTACGATATCGACAGTATCGTCGGCGTTCTCGCCGTGGAAGTACTGCTCGCGTGGGGCAACCGTCTCGAAAAACGGTTCTCCATCAGGTGTTTCGACGGCCTGAAGCGTTCGGATGAGTTCTTCACGCACTTCGTCGTACTCGTCGACTGGGACGACGCCCTCGGGATCGCGTCCCTCGAGATTGATCCGAACGCCAAGCTCGGTCCGGGCGCGGACGTACGCTTTCGAGTTGGCGAAATCGACCTGCTCGTTCGCCGTCCGAGAGACACCACCCGGCGCGTACTTCTTTGCGACCTCCGCGAGGCCCACCTTCTCGAGGGCGATCCTGATCCGACGGGCCGTAATTCCGGATCGAGCGGCGACCGCCGCGAGGCGCGCAGCCGTCCCCGGCTCCCAGGTGTCGTACTCCTCGCCTTCACGGAGCCGTCTTCGCATCGGCGTCCACGACGGCATCCCCTTGCCACCTGTCGTCGTCTCGAGGTAGCCTTCATCGCGAAGGAACTCGTTGAGTTGGAACTCGTAGCCGTCGTACGGCCCCATACCGTGGTCGCTGACGAGGAAGATGCGGTCTGGGTCGTACGCCTCGAGGATCGATGCGATCTGCTCGTCGGTCGCCTCATAGACACGCTCGACCATCGCCTCGTCGCCGTCGAACTCGTGAAACACCGTATCCGTCTTCTGGAACTGGACGAAGCCGAGATCCGGCTCGAACTCGTCGACGAGATATCGAAACGCCGCTCCGCGCATGCCCACCAGCGTCTCATACTCTGCGATCTTTTCGACGTCGGACAGCGAGTCGTCGTCGCGTGTGTACTTCGGATACACACGGTAGTCACCGATCGCGTCACGAACGTCGTCCAGCACTCCGTCGGGGTGGCAGTCGGGATCTTCGGGACCGAGGAAGCCGGGAATTACCGCGCCGTCGAACTCATCCGGTGGATGCGTCACAGGGGCGTTGACGACGACGCTCGAGTGACCATGACGGTCAAGCAACGTCCATAGTGGGTGTTCGTGCACGTCGTCGTTGCTCGTGACGTGCCAGTCGTAGCCGTCGTAACCGACGAAGCCGACCGCGCCGTGTTTTCCGGGGTTGACTCCAGTGTAGATCGAGGGCCACGCACTCGGCGTCCACGGCGGAATCTGTGACTCGAGTGGCGCCGTCACGCCCTCCGAACAGAGTCGCTCGATAGTCGGGATGCGGTCGTCTTCGAACAGTCGCTCGAAGACCGGAAGACACCCCGCGTCGATCCCGATCACCAGCGTCTCCAATCCGCGCGAGTCGCTCGTGGTAGTCGTCGTCGATGCGTCGTCGTCGCGGTCGAAGGCCTCACTCATCGTTTCATATGTCTCGTCGTATCCTGTCTCGGTCACCCACCACCGCTCCGGTAGCGACGGTGGTCGATACTGCACAGTGAACTACCCGAAACGGGGTTGACGAGACACTTCATTATCGGCTCGCTAAAACGGCTGTAAACCCGAAAATCAGGTTCGTGACAGGCGCGTGACTAGGTCGACACACCCGATCTCGGACCCTCGAGACCCGGCGTCTGTCCACCGTGGGTCACGTGCCCGCTTCGATTGCGTGCTCGAGGATCGCCACGGCATCGGCTGCTAACTCCTCGGCTCGCGACTCGGTTCGGGCCTCCACCGTCACTCGAACGATCGGCTGAGTCCCGCTGGCTCGCACGAGCATCCAACCGTCGTCGACAGTGATGGAGACCCCGTCAAGCGTCTCGACGTCGTCGTAGCGCTCGTGGACGTGCTCACGAACACGGTCCATCACCGCAGCTTTGTCCTCGACCTCGAGTGACGTTCGTCGGATGGGGTACGTCTCGATCCCCGTGACGAGCGTCGAGAGCGGTCCGCGCTCGGCGGCGAGTTCGACGAGTTTGCACGCCGCGAGCGGGCCGTCTGGACACAGCGTCTCGGTCGGCCAGATCCAGGCCCCGCTTGGCTCGCCGCCGAAGACGACGTCCGGCCGTTTCGCTGCTTCGGCTACGAACACGTCGCCGACCGGCGTTCGTGTAACTGACGCTCCGACTTTCGCGAGCGTGTCGTCGACGGTCATACTCGTCCCGACTGGGGCGGCGACGACGTCGCCATCACCCGCAGCCTCACGTGCGAACAGCGCGAACAGCACGTCTTTGGGAACGAATGCGCCAGTCTCGTCGACAGCCATCATCCGATCGGCGTCGCCGTCGTGGGCAATTCCGAGGTCGGCGTCTGTCGATTCCACCAGCGACGAGAGGCCGGCGAGCGTCTCTCGAGTCGGCTCGCTCGCTCGGCCCGGAAAGCTCCCGTCCTGTTGGCCGTTCAGCGTCACGACATCACAACCCAACGCAGCCAGCACGCGGGCGGTGATCCCGCCAGTTCCGTTGCCGACGTCGACGACGACGCTCAGCGGGTCGTCGATCGACACCGCGTCGGTCAGTTCGCTGGCATGGTGTGCTAACACACCGTCGAGTGACTCGAGTGCGCCCTGTTCGTTCCAGGGTTTGAGGTCGTACGCCTCGCGTTCGACTCGCGTGGCGACAGCCTCCCGCTGGTCGGGGCCGAAGGCTTTGCCCGACGCCGTCCAGAGTTTGATCCCATTGTCCGGCGCAGGGTTGTGCGAGGCCGTGATGACGACTCCCGCATCCGCGTCCGTCCACGGGACAGCCCTTGCGATCGTCGGTGTCGGTGCGACGCCGACCTCGAGGACGTCCGTTCCACACTCCCGTACGCCGGCGATCAGTGCCTCTGCGAGGATCGTCCCACTCTCTCGAGCGTCCCGTCCAACCACAACGCGCTCGTAGCCCTCGGAGGCGACCGCCCGCCCCACGGCGAGGGCGAGGTCGGCTGTCACATCGTCTCCAACTGGGCCTCGGATTCCGCTCGTTCCGAACATACCTGTCCCCTCGAGGAAACGGGGATTACTATAGGGCCGCTAACGATCTGATTGCGGACTATGGTATCAGTAAGACGCGTCTCACGGCCAGTTGCGGGTTCGAATCGATGGGAGGCGCTCTCGAGTTTGGTCAGTGAGAGACGTAGTTCGACCGCTACCAGACTTAATTTCACAAAAAATAGTTGTAATGTAGTCTTGAGCGGATTCGAACCGCGCAGACTCGAATCCTCTCGTCTGCTGGGCTCGAACCGCCGAGGATACCTGCTGCTCACGAGTTTGTTCGCAGCAGAAGTAGTCCCGGGCGGATTCGAACCGCCGTCATAGGCTGTCTTCCGTGACGGACCAAACCGAACACGTCCAAAGGCCCATATGATTGGCCACTACACCACGGGACTTCTCACTTTGTTTGTCGACCCGCGTACCTCGCAGTTCTACCGGAACTGCTCGCCACCACGGGACTTCACTCGCTGGATAGACCACCGTCGTACAATAGTGTTACCTTTCGTCGCGAGGCGACACCACTATTGTTCCTTCTTCTACACGCCGGTGACAGCTCCGACAGAGCGTGATCACGTTGTCCATCGTATGTGCAGCGTCGGGCTGGTCGAACGATCGGACAGGCTGTCGATGATGGACATCCGGGTTCTGTCCGAGTTCGTCGGCGTCTGCCCCACAGTGTTGACACTCGTAGTCGTCGTGCTCGAGTGCCTGCCGCCGAATCCGCCACCATCTCTGCCCATATGGAATTGGGCCACCCTTCCACTGGTGATGGGCAGGGCCGACAACGGTCTCCGAAAGCCACGTCCCGTAACACTCGAGTGTGCAAAAGAAGCCACGTGTTTGCTCCTCGAGTCGCGCCGGCCGAACCTCAAGTTCGGTGTCACATGACCGACAGTGGACTGCTACTCGGTCACCTTTCGTCGCTGGATTCTCGGGAAGGAGGCCGTCGGCGGCGTCGACACACGACGAACAGTACTTCCCGTCCTTGTTCGACGGGTAGTAGTCGAACGCTTCGCCACACCGTTCACAGGACGTCGTCTCCATCGCATCGCTCCAGTTGCCGTTGTGCTCGCCAGCGTTCGGATTACAGTCCTCACAGAACTCCCGTCTGGCCTTCGGGTCGTAGAACTCGAGGCCACACCCACGACACGTTCGATTCGGCAGTGGCTCGCCGTGGACTTTCGTGTAGTGTTGGCGCATGCCACGCTCCGTCGAGAGCGTCTTCCCGCACGTTGGACAGTCCACGACAGGGTTGGCCTCGTCATCCCGTATAAACTCGAGGACGGACACTCGAGAGACAGCCGTCGCTGGCGTGAGACACCGTCGAAAAGTGATCGAGTCGAAACGCCAGCAGCGGCGTTACAGGTAGCCTTCCTCTGCCAATCGCTCGATGCCTTCCTCGAGTCGCTCTGCACTCGCGGCGTAGGAGATCCGCGCGTAGCCGGGCGTCCCGAACGCGCTGCCGGGAACCGTCGCGACGTGGGCGTCTTCGATCGCGCCCTCACACCAGGCCTGGTCGTCGTCGTCGACGGGGAGCATCATGTAGAATGCGCCCTCGGGGACGGCGACGTCGACGTCGTGTTCGTCGAGTAAGTCGACGACGAGGTCACGCCGTTCTTCGAACGCCTCGGTCATCTCTTCGACGGCCTCGTCGGTGTTCTCGAGGGCTTCGACGCCGGCGTGCTGGACGAAGTTCACCGCGGAGGAGACCGAGTGGCTGTGGAGCTTGCCGGCCTGATCAATCAGGTCCTTGGGACCGGCGAAGTAGCCCAGCCGCCAGCCGGTCATCGAGTACGCCTTCGAGAAGCCGTTGACCGTCACGGTGCGCTCGGCCATGCCCTCGAGCGTGCCCAGGCTCGTCGGCTCGACACCGTAGGTGATCTCCTTGTAGATCTCGTCGGAGATGACAGTAATATCGTGTTCGACGGCCAGATCGCGAACACCCTCGAGTGCGGCGTCGGAGTAGACCGCGCCGGTCGGGTTCGACGGCGAGTTGACGACCAGCAGCTCGGTCTCGTCGGAGACGGCCTCCGCGAGGTCGTCGAGCGCTGGCTCGAGTTGGAAGTCAGCGTCGGAGAGGTCGACGCGCGTGAGGTCGCCGCCGGCCATCTTGACCATCGCCTCGTAGGAGACCCACGCAGGATCGAGCAGGACGACCTCGTCGCCGTCCTGAATGAGTGCCTGCACGATTTCGTAGAGCGCCTGTTTGGCGCCGGGTGTGACGATGATCTCGTCGGCCGTGTGATCGAGGCCGTCGTCGGCCAGCTTGTCGGCGATCGCTTCGCGAAGTTCGAGAATGCCAGCCGAGGTCGTGTAGCCCGTGTGGCCGGCGTCCATCGCGTCCTGTCCGGCGTCGGTGATGTTCCGCGGCGTCGGGAAGTCGGGTTCGCCGACGGAGAGGTCGACGACGTCTGCGCCGTCGGCCTCGAGTTCGGTCGCAAGTGCGGAAATCGCGAGCGTTGCGGACGGTTCGACTCGGGTTACGCGGTCAGTGAATTCCATAGTCATTGGTCTGGGTCGGGAAGTTGTGCGACGAGATCGAGTGCGCCGTCGACGGCTTTCGCCGCGTTTGCGACGCGTTCGCGTGCCTCGGCGGCGGACATACCGGGCCCTGTCACGCCGAGAGTCACGGGCGTGTCACGCTCGAGACTCACGTCAGCGAGTCGCTGAGCGGTCGCGTCGGTGATCACCTGATCGTGGTCGGTGTCACCCGTGATGACCGTCCCGATGACGGCCACGGCATCGACTGCCTCGAGTCGGGCGAGTCGGTCCGCCGCCAACGGGGCGTCGTAGACGCCCGGGATGGTGACTGTTTCGTGTACTTCGGCACCGGCGGCCTGGGCCGCCTCGAGGGCCTCCTGCTCCATCTGCTCGGTGATCGGGCGGTTGAACTCCGCGACCACCAGTCCGAGCGTGGTCATACGCGAGCGGTAGAGTGGATGGGTAAAAGAGGTACCGTTATCGAGTAACAAACCCGGATAATCGATCACGATAAATCACCCGCAACCGGCGGGACGGACAGCGATCGAGATTCGAACCGCGTCGTTCTATTGGGAACCCTTAACCCCGGGCAACGTCAACCGTTCGCGCAATGACAACGCTACAGATGCCGGGACCGACGCTTGGCGTCGTCGGTGGCGGACAGCTCGGGCGGATGCTCGCCGAGGCCGCGTCGCCGCTTGGCGTGGAGGTCGTCGTGCTCGATCCGACACCGGACTGCCCGGCCGCGCCAGTCGCCCGCGATCAGATCGTCGCCGACTTCGACGACGAAGCGGGAATTCGCGAACTCGCCGCCCGCGCGGACGTGCTCACGTTCGAGATCGAACTCGCCGACCAGGACGTCTTAGAGCGCATCAGCGAGGATACGGGGACGCCCGTGCACCCGAAGCCGTCGACACTACGGACGATCCACGACAAACTCGTCCAGAAACGGGAACTCGAGGACGCCGGCGTTCCGGTGCCGCCGTTCCGTGCGGTCGACAGCGCCGACGACATCCGCGCGGCGATCGACGACTACGGCGCACCAGTCATGTTGAAAGCGCGGACTGGTGGCTACGACGGCCGCGGGAACGTCCCCGTCGAATCGAAAGAAGACGCCGAGGACGCCCTCGAGTCGGTCGCCGGCCCTGCAATGGTCGAAGCGTTCGTCGAGTTCGAACGCGAGGTCTCAGTCATCGCCGTCAAAGGCGACGACGAGGTCGCGACCTTCCCGCTCGGCGAGAACATCCACGAAGACGAGATCCTTCGGGAGACGATCGTCCCCGCACGCTCGATCGAGGCCGCTTCCGAACGCGCCTACGAGGTCGCCCGCGATGTCCTCGAAGTGATGGACGGGCGCGGCGTGTATGGAATCGAACTTTTTGAAACGAGCGGTGATGAAATCCTGCTCAACGAAATCGCCCCGCGTCCGCACAACTCGGGCCACTGGACGATCGAGGGCGCACAGAGTTCCCAGTTCGAACAGCACGCCCGAGCCGTCCTCGGCTGGCCGCTTGGCTCAACCGAACTGCGCTCGCCAACAGCACTGACGAACCTGCTGGCCGACGTCACGGAGAATCAAGACGCACGGCTGCGAGACATCGACGAAATCCTCGAGACCCCCGGTGCACACCTCCACTGGTACGGCAAGCGTACGTCCCGTCCGGGCCGTAAGATGGGCCACGTGACGGTTTCGGGTAGCGATCCGGATACCGACGTCGAGGCTCTCCTCGAGACTGCACGTGAACTCGAGGACGCCCTCACGTTCACGGCGGAGTGATTTCGGGCGGATTGAAGTCACCTGCCCGACCATCCTTTCCTATGAGCGACAGCGTCAGCGATCTGATCGACCGTCTACACCGTGAAGCCGAACAGGACCGCCCAGCAGCGGAGACGCCAGACGTCGGGATCGTCATGGGAAGTGATTCTGACCTCGAGGTCATGATGACCGGCGGGAAGCGCCGCGGCGCCTACGACGCCTTCGTCGACGAGCTCGACTTTGCCGAACAGACCGACTACGAGAGCCCGCCCGCAGAGCGCTTTACGTTCGAGACGTACGTCACCTCGGCCCACCGCACCCCGGATCTGATGACGGCGTACGCCGAGACAGCCGAGGATCGCGGCCTCGAGGTCATCATCGCCGGCGCGGGCGGGAAGTCGGCCGACCTGCCGAATATGACGGCCTCGATCGCCTACCCGCTGCCGGTGATCGGCGTCCCAGTCCAGGAGAAATCCGTCGACAGCGTCATTGGCATGCCCACCGGCGCACCGCTGGTCGCCGTCGACGCCGGCAAATCGTTCAACGCCGCGCTCTCGGCGGCCCAGATTCTTGCCCGCCAACACGAGACCGTTCGTGACCGACTCGTTGCCTACCACGACGACCTCCGCGAGGGTGTCGGTGCAGTCTCTCGAGACGTACACGACCAGGGCACGGCGGAGTTTACACGCGAGTAACGACCTGGTCGAGCTGAGACGCTGGTCTCTCGAGTGGAGGCCACGATTCAGCGCGCGTTCAAGACAGTCACGCGATCGCTGAGTGTTACTGCTGACTACCCGTCAGCACGCACCTGATCGCACGACGGCCGTTGGTAGTGTGTCCCTCAGTGCAGGTGTTACGATAGCGAGCCAGCAGCCCGCACGTCGGATAGTTGACAGCGCTTGAGCGAGATCGTCGCCGGTAGAAAATCAGGGCCTACCGGACCCAACGGTCCACGCTGGCGGAAAACAGCCATGGCTCACAGATCTTGATTAGTTTGATTCTCGATAGCTACGAATGACAACTGAGTAAAACCCAAGTGCGTGATTCATCACGAAAGACGGCGTTGGAGTCCGTGTTCTGCCGAAAAACGAACAATCAACCCTTATATGCGTGCGGTTTGAACCCTCGAACGTTACGGAGATGAATGATTGGATCGCGATCGGGGCACTGGCGCTCGTCGGACTACTGATACCGCTCGGAATGATGGCGGTATCGTACCTCTTGCGGCCGTCAGTCCCTGAAACGAGTAAACGCGCCACCTACGAGAGTGGCGAGGTTCCAACCGGCGGGACGCGCATTCGGTTCAACATCCAGTACTACATGGTTGCGCTTCTGTTCGTCGTTTTCGATATCGAGACCGTCCTTCTGTTCCCCTGGGCGGTTGTCTACCTGGATGCCGTCGAATCGGACGCCGTCTCGCTGCTCGAGATCCTCGGGCCGATGCTGCTGTTCGTCGCCATTCTGATGGTCGGACTCGCATGGGCATGGCGCACCGGTGCAGTACAGTGGGCACAGACACCCAGTCAGGCAACGTCTGGCAGTGATCGACAATGAGCAGCAACAATCCACGGCAATCGATCCACGGCAGCACCGCCCCGTCGACGGATACCCGCGACTCGCGGATCGGCGAAGGGCCGGACGACCGGTTCAACTCCAAACTTCGGGAGGCATTCGGCGCATCGCCGTTTATCCTCACGAAGTTCGATCAGTTCATGAACTGGGTCCGGGGCAACTCGATGTTCATGCTACAGTTCGGGATCGCCTGCTGTAGTATCGAGATGATCCACACCTACGCGATTAAACACGACCTCGATCGCTTCGGTGCTGGTGTTCCTCGCGCCTCACCGCGACAGGCCGACGTGATGATCGTCCCCGGAACGATCGTCTCGAAGTTCGGCCCCCGCATGAAGCGCGTCTACGACCAGATGCCCGAACCCAAGTTCGTCGTCGGGATGGGATCGTGTACGATCTCCGGCGGCCCCTTCCAGGAAGGATACAACGTCGTCAAGGGTGCCGAGGAGATCATCCCGATCGACATCCACGTGCCGGGCTGTCCGCCCCGGCCGGAGGCGCTCATCTACGGCGTCGCCAAACTCCAGGAACGGATTCAAAACGGCGAGTCGTCGCCAGTTGTCGTCAAGCCGTACGAACTCGAGCAGTTCGGCGACTTACCGAAAGACGAACTCGTGCAGAAACTCGCGAGCGAAATCGACGAGGACGACCTCGTCATGCGGTATAACTGGGCTGATTCACCATGAGCACGGAACTCGAGCGACAGCAGCCGATCGAGGTCAGCGAAGGCGATCTCGAGGCGTTACTCGGTGATCGTGCACTCGGTCGCGACGATCATCTCAACGCGCCGGGGTTCGTCATCCGACCGGACGACGTCCAGGATGTCTTGACCGACCTCCGAGACGAAGCCGGCTTCGATCACCTCTCCTGTCTCACCGCCCAGCAGTATTCAGATCGGTACGAATCGATCTATCACCTCAAAAAGTACGCCGATCCGACTCAGGAGGTCTCGGTGGTCGTTCCGACGTCGACCGACGACCCCGTCAGTCAGTCTGCCGAACCCGTCTTCCGGACGGCAGACTGGCACGAGCGTGAAGCGTTCGACCTCGTCGGAATCGACTACGAGGGCCATCCCGACCCGCGACGGATTCTCCTGCCAGAGACGTGGCAAGGCCATCCGCTCTCGAAGGGGTACGATCAGGAGAAACCACAGATCGTCACGCTGTCGGAACACGCCAATCCGATCCAGCCCGATCACCACGACGAGGAGTCGGACACGATGTTCTTAAACATCGGTCCACACCACCCCGCAACTCACGGCGTGCTCCACGTCAAGACGGTGTTGGACGGCGAGACGGTGGTCGATGTCGATCCCGACATCGGCTACCTCCATCGGTGTGAAGAGCAGATGTGCCAGCAGAGCACCTATCGCCACCAGATCATGCCGTACCCCGACCGCTGGGACTACGTCTCGGCCGGACTCTTAAACGAGTGGGCGTACGCCCGTGCGGCCGAAGATATGGCAGATATCGACGTGCCTGAATACGCCCAGATCATCCGAACGATGGGCGCTGAACTGTGCCGGATCGCCTCGCACATGCTCGCACTCGGAACGTTCGCACTGGACGTCTACGGCGACTTTACCGCCGTCTTCCAGTATGCGTTCCGTGACCGGGAGGTCGTCCAGGACATCCTCGAGGATCTCACTGGCCAGCGGCTGATGTTCAACTACTTCCGACTCGGTGGGGTCGCCTGGGATCTGCCCGAACCGCGCGATGAGTTCATCGCAAAGACCCGGGACTTCCTCGACGAACTACCGGCGAAAGTCGACGAGTACAACGACATGATCACCTCGAACGAGATTTTCCAGATTCGGTGTCACAACACCGGCGTTCTGGAACCCGAGGATGTCAAAGACTACGGCTGTACGGGCCCCGTCGCCCGTGGCTCCGGCGTCGACTACGATCTTCGCCGTGACGACCCCTACGGCTACTACGAGAACTTGGAGTGGGACGTCATCACCGAAGACGGCTGCGACAACTACGCGCGCGTCCTCGTTCGCATGCAGGAAGTCGAGGAGTCGGCAAAGATTATCGAGCAGTGTCTCGACTTGCTCGAGGACTGGCCCGAAGACGACCGCGAGGTACAGGCAAACGTTCCACGGACGCTCAAACCGGACGCCGACACGGAAGTTTACCGTGCGGTCGAAGGCGCGAAAGGTGAACTCGGGATCTACATTCGATCGGACGGAACGGACAAACCCGGCCGGTTCAAGATCCGAAGTCCGTGTTTCCACAACCTCTCGGCGCTCGAGGTCATGTCCGAAGGGGAGTACATCCCTGACCTGGTCGCCTCACTGGGCAGTCTCGACATCGTTCTTGGGGAGGTGGATCGGTAAGTATGGTTGGTGCACTCCCGTTACAGACAGACACCGTGTTGCTCCCCGAGCGAATCGGCGAGCTGACCGGCTTAGATCAGTTCGGTGTCGGCGGCGAACTGCTCGCGACGTTCCTCGCGGCGTTTATCGTCGGCAACATCATGCTGGCGATGACCGGTGTCGCCGGTCCGTGGGCGAAACGAAAGATCACGGCTGCGTTCACCGACCGGATCGCCGTTAATCGCCTCGGTCCGGCCGGCTTGCTGATCATCGTCGCCGACTCCGTGCGACTGCTCTCAAAAGAGCTCATTATCCCCGAAGATGCCGATCGACCGGCGTACGATCTCGCGCCGCTCATCATCGCATCGTCGGCGCTGCTCGGATTTGCCGTGATCCCGATGGGCAGCGGGATTCACCTCGCAGACCCCGAGGTCGGCCTCGCGTTCGTCTTCGCGGTCGCCGGCATCGCCAGCATCGGGCTGGTGATGGCTGGCTACGCGTCGGCGAACAAGTACTCGATGCTCGGCGGCCTGCGGGCGGTCGCACAGAACGTTGCCTACGAGATTCCGCTGGTCGTCACCGGGATGTCGGTCGTTATTTTCGCCGGCTCACTGCAGATGAGTACGATCGTCGATGCACAGGCACAGACGCTCGTCTCCCTCGGCGGCCTCGACATTCCAGCGTGGTATGCGCTGGTCAACCCGTTCGCGTTCGTGCTCTTTCTGATAGCGAACTTCGCTGAAGTCGGCCGTAACCCCTTCGACACGCCCGAAGCGCCGACAGAGATCGTTGCTGGCTATCAGACCGAGTACTCGAGCGTCTACTTCGTGTTGATCTACCTCGGGGAGTTCATCCACATCTTCCTCGGTGGGGCGATCATCGCGACGATCTTCCTCGGTGGCCCGGCCGGACCCGTGCTGCCGGGCATCGTCTGGTTCATCATCAAGATCTGGGCGGTGTTCTTCCTGACCCAGTGGCTTCGCTCGGCGATCCCACGTGTCAGGATCGACCAACTCATCGAGATCGGCTGGAAAGGACTGCTCGTCCTTTCGTTCGCTAATCTCGTCATTACCGCAGTAATTGTGGGGCTGATTGCATGATCGGACTACTCAAATCCATGGCTACGACGATGAAACACGCACTGGATGGCTCGACGTTCACCGTCGAGTATCCCGAGACTGCACCGGACGTCTCCCCGCGGTTTCGGGGCGTCCACAAGTTCAGCCAGGAGCGCTGTATCTGGTGTCGTCAGTGTGAGAACGTCTGTCCAAACGACACGATTCAGATCGTGATGGACGACAAGCGCAACGGCGAACAGTACAACCTCAACATCGGGCAGTGTATCTACTGTCGGCTCTGTGAGGAGGTCTGTCCTGTCGATGCGATCTTGCTGACACAGAACTTCGAGTTCACCGGCGACACCAAACACGATCTGGTCTACAACAAAGACCAGCTGCGAGCGGTACCGTGGTATAAAGATATTGACCCGCTCGAGTCACGTGAGCCTGACCGGGGTGCGTGGATCGGCGAGGGAGACGGAGACGTGGATTACCAGTAACAATGATGGAAACGATCGCGTTCGCACTGTTTGCGTTCGTGACGCTTGCCAGCGCGCTTTGCGTGGTCCTCTTGCAGGATCCGTGGCATTCGGCGCTGATGCTCGGTGTGGCGCTTTTGAGTATCGCGGTTCACTACGTGATGCTCGCTGCCGAGTTCGTCGCGATGATGCAGATTCTCGTCTACGTTGGCGGGGTGCTCATCCTCATCACCTTCGCGGTGATGTTGACTCAGCGTGACGAGCAGGCGTCCGACGAGGTGGTACAGACATGACGACCGGGCCACAGTTTAGAGTTGGAAAGACGCTGCTGCCAGGACTGCTTGCCGTCGCCCTCTTCGGGCTGATGGCACTGATCGTCCTGAACACGTCGTTTGCGTCGATGGCAAACGCCGGCTATCCAGACGGGATCGCGATTACGTCCGAAATCGGCTACGCGATGTTCGACCTCGATGTGTTGCAGTCGACAGAGGGCTCGATCGGTGCAACTGAGCCGTTCCTCGCGTCGTTCTTGCTGGTTGCAATCGCACTCGATGCGGCACTCGACGCCTCGCTCGTCCTCGCAAAACGCGAGGAGGGTGGCGAGCCAGTCTCGCCGCTTTCGAGCACGGGTTCGGACACCACTCGTGGCGTATCCGACTCGAGTGGAGGTGACGATCGATGAGCATCGCCATCGAGTACTACATCCTGCTGTCGATGGGGCTGTTCTGTATCGGTCTCTTCGGGGTCTTGACGCGTCGCAACGCACTAATGTTCTTGATGTCCGTTGAGTTGATGTTGAACGCAGCGAATATCAACTTGATCGCCTTTGCGTTCTATCACGGCAACCTCACGGGGCAGGTGTTTGCGCTGTTTACGATGGCGCTTGCCGCTGCAGAGGTCGCTGTTGGACTCGGGATCATCCTGGTGTTGTACCGTAACTTCCGTGACGTCGACGTCACGGTTCCGACGACGATGAGGTGGTAAGATGGAAGGTGTATTCGATTATGCTCCAGCGATTGCGGCGTTCCCGCTCGTGGCCTTCGTCGTTGCTCTGACGTTCGGCAAGTGGCTGCCGAAGAAGGGAGCAATTGCGGGTATCTTCGCGACAGCAGGCTCGTTACTGCTCTCGCTTGTGATGCTTGCGGCCGTTGCGAGTGGTGAAGTGTATCACGAAACGCTCTATGAGTGGACAGCCGGCGACGCTGCGAGCGAAGTCGGTGCTGAGGGGATCGCGTTCACGTTCGGGATCCTGATCGATCCGCTCTCGGCGCTGATGCTGGTGATCGTCTCACTCGTCGCCGTCCTCGTCCACGTGTTCAGTCTCGGCTACATGAACGCGGAAGGTGAGACGGGACTCCCCCGGTACTACGCCGGGCTCGGTCTCTTTACGTTCAGCATGCTCGCCTTTGTCTACGCGGACAACCTGCTGATGGCGTTCATGTTCTTCGAACTCGTCGGCCTCTGTTCGTATCTGCTGATCGGGTTCTGGTTCCGAACGCGATCTGCACCGTCGGCCGCGAAGAAGGCGTTCCTGGTCACTCGTTTCGGTGACTACTTCTTCCTGATCGGGGTTGTCGCAATCGCAGCGACGTTCGGGACGGTCGCGTTCGCCGGCGACGAGTCGTTCATCGCCGCAGCCGAAACCGCGATCAACGACGACACACAGCTGTTCGGCTTTGACGCCCAGACGTGGGTGACGATCACCGGGCTGCTCGTGCTCGGTGGTGTCCTCGGCAAGTCCGCACAGTTCCCCTTCCACACCTGGCTTCCTGACGCCATGGAAGGTCCAACCACCGTCTCCGCACTGATTCACGCGGCGACGATGGTCGCAGCCGGTGTCTATCTGGTCGCCCGGATGTTCGGCTACTACGCACTCAGCCCGACGGCGCTGGCGATCATCGCTTTCGTCGGCGGCTTTACCGCACTGTTTGCGGCGACGATGGGTGTCGTCAAAGACGACATCAAACAGGTGCTTGCGTACTCGACGATCAGCCAGTACGGCTACATGATGCTGGGACTCGGCGTCGGCGGCTACGTCGCTGGCGTCTTCCACCTCATGAACCACGCCTTCTTCAAGGCGCTGCTGTTCCTCGGTGCCGGAGCCGTCATCGTCCTCATGCACCACGAACAGGACATGTGGAAGATGGGTGGCCTCAAAGACAAAGCGCCGGTCACCTACTACACGTTCCTCGCGGGCGCGCTCGCGCTCGCCGGAATCATCCCGTTCTCGGGCTTTTGGTCCAAAGACGAAATTCTGTACGACGCAATGATCGTCGGCTTAGAGGAGCCAGTTATCCTCGCCGCCTACGCAATGGCGCTCGTCGCCGTCTTCTTCACCGGCTTCTACACCTTCCGGATGGTCTTCCTGACCTTCCACGGTGAGCCTCGTTCCGAGGCTGCCGAGGACCCACACCCGGTCGGCTGGGCGATCAAGCTTCCACTGATCACACTGGGGATCCTCGCTGTCGTGGCCGGGATCGCGAATCTCGCACCAGTCTACAAACTCACCGGCATCGAACTCACCTTCCTCGAGTCCTGGCTCGACGGCGAGTACGGCGCACTCGAGGGGCTGACCTACGGCGCCTACGGTGAGTTGCTGGCTTACGAAACAGGCGAGATCGGCACCGAACAACAGACTGTCCTGATCGCTGCCGGTGTCTCCTTGCTGCTTGCCTTCTCGGGTGCCGGACTGGCCTGGAAACTGTACAACGTTCCCGAGCCGGTCGCGCACAAAGAACGGCTGGGTAGCGTCGGAAAGGTCGCTGAAGCCAACTACTACCAGGACGAGTATCAGGTCTGGCTCGCAGAAGGAGTTACACAGCCGGTTGCACGAGTCGCGGATCGATTCGATCGGACCGTCATCGACGGGACGGTAAACGGCATCTCGTCTGTCAGCCTGTTCAGCAGTAGCTGGGTGAAACGCATCCAGACGGGTATCGTGACGAACTACGCGGCACTGCTGGTGGCCGGGTTCATCGGCTTACTGCTCGTGCTCGGACTGTATGGAGGGTGGTTCCTATGATGATCGAAGCACTGATTGCGGTCGCACTGGTCGGCGCACTGGTCACGTTCGTTGCGCCAAATCGTATCGCGGGCAGGCTGGCATTTGCGATCAGCCTCGTGCCCGCCGTGCTCAGCCTGTGGATGTTTACGGCGTTCGACGGCAGCGGGAACGCCTTGCTCGATGGCACGCTCGCCTTCGAGTCCCACGTCGAGTGGCTGCAACTCGGCGAGTACTCAATCGCGTGGTTCGTCGGTCTCGACGGCATCAGCCTGCCGCTTGTCGTCCTGACGACGGTCCTCACGTCGCTTGCGATCATGAGTTCGTGGACACCGATCGATGAACGCGAGTCCCAGTTCTATGGGCTGCTCTTGTTCATCGAGGCGAACCTGATCGGTGTCTTCGCTGCACTCGATTTCTTCCTCTGGTTCATTTTCTGGGAGGCAGTCCTGATCCCGATGTATCTGCTAATCGGTATCTGGGGCGGCCCACGCCGGAAGTACGCCGCGATCAAGTTCTTCGTCTACACGAACGTGGCGTCGCTCGTGATGTTCGGTGCGTTCATCGCGCTCGTCTTCGGGCTCGGTGACACCGTCACGAGCTTTGCGCTCCCCGAAGTCGCGGACGCGATGCTCACCACCGGTCCAGAGGGCTTCCTCGGACTCGAGGGAACGACACTCGCCTCGGTGGTCTTTATCGCGATGTTCCTCGGCTTTGCAGTGAAAGTGCCCATCGTCCCGTTCCACACGTGGCTGCCGGATGCCCACGTTGAAGCACCGACACCCGCGTCGGTGCTGCTGGCTGGTGTCTTGTTGAAGATGGGGACCTATGCACTGCTGCGGTTCAACTTCACGATGTTCCCGGAGCAGGTCGCGACCTATGCGGTGCCGATCGCGGCGATCGCCGTGATCAGCGTCATCTACGGTGCGATGCTCGCACTCGCACAGACTGACCTGAAACGGATCGTCGCCTACTCCTCCGTCTCCTCGATGGGCTACGTTATTCTCGGCCTGATCGCCTACACGCAGTTCGGAGTCGGCGGTGCGACGTTCCAGATGGTCTCACACGGTCTCATCTCGGGGCTGATGTTCATGGCCGTCGGCGTCATTTACAACGCCACCCACACCCGGCTCGTCACCGACATGTCGGGAATCGCAGATCGGATGCCCGTCGCTGTGGGCATCCTCGTTGCCGGTGCCTTCGGCTACATGGGACTGCCGCTGATGAGTGGATTCTTCGGCGAGTTCACGATTTTCTTTGGAGCCTTTGGCTCCGAACAGCTCCCGTACTCGCAGCTGCTCACGTCGCTGGCGATGTTCGGTATCGTCATCGTCGCGGGCTACCTGCTGTTTGCACTCCAGCGCACTGTCTTCGGTCCGTACGAACTCAAAACCGACTACGAAGTGACCCGCGCCCCGCTGCACGACGTCGTGCCGATGTTCGTGTTGCTCGGCCTCATCATCGCACTTGGTGTCGCTCCTGACCTGATCTTCGAGATGATAACCGACGCAGTTGATCCGATCCTGACCGGAGGTGAACAGTAATGGCGGTGTTTGACCTGCCCGGCTGGACAGCACTCGCACCGGCATTGATCCTGGCCGCAACCGCGATGGCGCTGTTCGTCTTCGACAGCGTCTCACCGCACTCGAGCAACCGCTCGCTGCTGGCTGGAACCGCGGCCGGTGGGTCGTTGGCGTCGATGGTCGTCGCCGTCTGGTTTATCACTGCCGGCGTCGGGACACCGACGATCGACGGCGGCCTGGGTGAGATCGGTATTCTCAGCGACCAGTTCGTCATCGACCAGCTCGCGCTGTACTTCATGATCGTCATCGCGATCGTCACCGCGCTGGTCGCGGTCGCAAGCTATGACTACATGATCGGCCACGCCTACCAGGCCGAGTACTACTCGCTCATCGTCCTCGCTGCGACCGGGATGTCGATGATGGCCGCTGCAAACAGTCTCGTGACGATCTTCATCGCGCTCGAGCTGGCCAGTCTTCCGTCCTACGCGCTCGTGGCGATTCTGAAAGACAACCGCGGAAGCGTCGAAGGGGGACTGAAGTACTTCCTGCTCGGCGCACTCTCGTCGGCGATCTTCGTCTACGGGATCTCGCTGGTCTACGGTGCAACGGGGCATCTCCAGCTCCAGAACATCGCGGCGGTTATCGAGGAGGGCGGTGCGGATGGCTACGGTGGCCTGCTCGGGCTCGGGATCCTCATGCTGATCGGTGGGTTTGCGTTCAAGACCGCAAGCGTTCCATTCCACTTCTGGGCCCCTGATGCCTACGAGGGGGCGCCAGCACCGATCAGTGCGTTCCTCTCGTCGGCCTCGAAGGCTGCTGGCTTCGTGATCGCGTTCCGTGTGTTCACCGAAGCGTTCCCGATCGCAGCGACAGAACAGCTGATCGGGCTCGACTGGACGATCGCGTTCATCATCCTCGCAATCGTCACGATGACGGTCGGGAACTTCGCGGCAGCGACCCAGAACAACGTCAAGCGGATGCTCGCCTACTCCTCGATCGGTCACGCCGGCTACGTGCTGATCGGGCTGGCAGGACTGACGGCCGACGGTGGCGAACTCGTGATGGGTGCGGCACTGATGCACCTGCTCATCTACGGCTTCATGAACACGGGCGCGTTCCTGTTCGTGGGCCTGGCCGAACACTGGGGCGTCGGCCGCACCTTTGAGGACTACAACGGCCTGTCGGCACAGGCACCGATCGCGTGTGCTGCGCTGGCGGTCTTCATGTTCAGTCTCGCCGGCGTGCCGCCGTTTGCCGGCTTCTGGAGCAAGTACTTCCTCTTTACCGGCGCAATCGGTGTCGGGAGCACCGCCATGCTGCTCGTCGCCGCAGCACTGGTGATAAACAGCGCGCTCTCGCTGTTTTACTACTCACGGCTCGTCAAGGCGGTCCTGATCGAAGAACCGGTTGCTGACCGTGGTGCGCTCGACCAGCCAGTCGGTCTCTACGCAGCGATCGTCGTCGCTGCCGTAATGACGGTTGCGTTGCTTGCCGGCTTCGGCCCGATCGCCGACGCCGCAACCGACGCGGCTGCAGCGGCACTCGCCTGACGGCGCTCAGCCGGTAGTTTTTACCCGTCTCGGTGGCAAGCCGCGATACATGGTTTTCCGGCTCGTGCTCGGGTGTGGAACGGTCGGTCGTCAGGTCGCCGAACGGCTCCACGAGTACGACGACACTGGTCGCGATCGACTGCTCGTCGTGACCGACGACGAGAGCATCGTCGAGGCACTTCGCGATGAGAGTATTCCGGCCCGACACGCCGACCCGACCGATCCGTCGGTGATCGCGAACATCGAGTCGCCGGACGTGATATTTATCGCCAGCGATCGGACCGACGTCAACCGGGCAGCACTCGAGGATGCTCGAGCGAAATTCCAGACGGCATCGATTATCGCCTATCTCGGCGGGAACGCGACGGACGCTGATCGGCCAGCGTTCGATGACCTCGCAGACCACGTTGTCGATGCCGAGACTGCGATGGTCGATCACATCCTCGATGGGGTCGTCTGTCCGTCTGCCGACGCCGCGATTGGGCTTCGAAAACAGCTCTCGACGATCGACGGGCGGCTGGCGGTCGTCATGCACGACAACCCGGATCCCGACGCGATCGCAAGCGCTGTCGGATTGGTCGATATCGCCGCGGAGGTTGGTGTTGAGGGCGACGCCTGTTACTTCGGGGACATATCACACCAGGAAAACCGCGCGATGGTCAACCTGCTTGGTCTCGATCTTCGGAACCTCTCGCCGACGGATTCTCTCGACGCGTACGACGCGTTCGCGCTGGTCGATCACTCCCGTCCGGGAGTCAACGATCAGTTACCCGAAGACCTTCACGTGGATATCGTCATCGACCACCATCCGCCTCGCGGACCGGTTCCCGGCGAGTTCGTAGATCTCCGTGAACACGCCGGCGCGACCAGCACCGTCCTGACCGACTATCTCAGTCGGTTCGGTCTCGAGCCCAGAGTAGCGACGGCAACGGCGTTGCTGTATGGCATCCGGATCGATACGAACGACTTCACAAGAGAGGTGTCACCGGCGGATTTCAACGCCGCATCGGTCCTCTGTCCGTACGTCGACACATCGGTTCTACACCAAATCGAGCAGCCAACGATCGAAGGGGAGACACTGGAGACGATCGCTCGAGCGATCAAAAACCGCGTCCAGCGTGACACGGTCGCCGTCGCCAGCGTCGGTCGGATCAGTGATCGTGATGCCTTGCCACAGGCGGCCGATCAACTGCTGGCGATGGATGGTGTCGAGACGACGCTGGTCTTTGGCTTCCGGGATGAGATGGCGTTTCTCTCGGCGCGGTCGCGGGCGGCCGACGTCGACCTCGGTGAAACGCTTCGAGATGGGTTCAACCGGATCGGCAGCGCCGGTGGCCATGCAGATATGGCCGGCGCCCAACTCGAGATCGGGATTCTGGCGAGTACCGACGACGAAGACGAGGTCGAGTCGATCGTCAGCGTCGTCGAGGAAGTGATTACGAACCGGTTTTTCGAAGCGATCGAGACTCGGCCCGGGACGTCGGTTGGAGCCTACACCCAGACCAGCGAATGGCTGTTTACCAGCGGTGAGGACGAGGGATCGGCGTAGTGTCGTGTCCGCGTATCCAGTCAGAAGACAGTCTTTTGCTTCCAGGGACCCTTGGGTAACGCATGGATGTCGTGTCGGACAGGAGCAAGCCCCAGGTCGAGGAGTATATGACACGCGACGTGGCGACGGTTGCCCCCGACGCGACCGTCGGCGATGTCGCATCGCGAATCGCCGAGAGCGACGAACACAGTGGTTTTCCTGTCTGTGAGCGACGCCGCGTTGAGGGGTTTATTAGTGCTCGTGATCTGTTGCTGGCCGACGACAGCGACCCCATTTTCAAAGTGATGGCGACAGATCTGCTCGTCGCCCACCCCGAGATGAAAGTGACCGATGCTGCCCGCGTGATCCTTCGGTCAGGGATCCAGAAACTCCCCGTCGTCGACGACGCCGGCAATCTCGTCGGCATCATTTCAAACGCCGATGTTATCCGCAGCCAGATCGAGCGTGCAACCCCCGAGAAGGTTGGAAAACTGATGCGAACACTCGAGCAGATCCACGAGATTGAGCTCGAACAAGAACGGCGAATGGTCTCGCTCGCTGTCCTCACACCGACGCAAGGCCGAGTGTACGCCGACGAACTCGAGGGCCGACGGTACGAACTCGAACACGGACTGGCCGAGCCGTTGGTCGTCATCGACAACAACGGAACGCTCTTGTTGGCCGACGGGCACCATCGCGTGCTCGCGGCGGATCGGCTCGAGATCGACGAAATGGACGCGTACGTCATCGTCATCGATCAGGAGATCGAGCTCGGAATGGCCAACACGGCGGCAAAAGAGGGTCTCGAGCGGATCGATGACATCGATGTCGTCGACTACGCCCGCCATCCGTTGGTCCAGACAACAAAACGACTGCAGTCATAGTCGTCGCCGTCACCGGTCGCTGTTGCCGACTGTCTGCATCGTTGATCTCGGGTGAGTATTATCCGTGTACGGACAGTACCTCGCTCGATGACTGATACTGGTGCCGGAACACCTGATCGTGTACTTATTGCTGGGGCGAGTGGTGACACCGGACATGAACTGCTGTCCGTGTTACGGCCGACCGATCTCACGGTTCGTGCGACGACACGGTCGTATGCAAACGTTGAGACACTCGAGCGACTCGGCGCTGACGAGGTGATCGTCGCCGATTTCTTTGAGTCGGCAGACGCAGTCGCGGCCGTCGAGGACTGTGATATTCTCTACTGTGCGCTTGGCACGCCACCGAGCTGGCGACACACTGTCGGTGGCAAACTGGTCGACCGAACCGGCGTTATCAATCTCGTGACGGCTGCAATGGGTGCAGACGTCTCGTTTGTCGTCCTCGAGAGTGCGATCGGTGTCGGGAACTCGAAAGCGGGTCTCTCACTCCCGGCCCGCCTCCTGATTCGCGGCTCGTTACGTGCCAAACGGGACGCTGAAGTCGCGTTGTGCCGTTCTGGGCTGGCGTATACGATTATTCGGCCGGGACGACTTACCAACGCGCCGCCGACCGACGAACCCGTCGTCGGCGAGGGCGGCAACTCCGTGGCAGGATCGATCCCTCGAGCTGACGTTGCTCGTCTCATGGCCGTGGCGCCGTTTACCCCCGAGGCACGAAATCGAACATTCGAAGTCGTCAGTCGTGATGGGCTCAGTGAACGGCCGCGAAACGTCGTTCGCATCGACTGGGCGTTCGACCGCCTCGCCGATCTCGAGACGGCAAAACGGGACAAACGCTGACAGCTGCCCGCGCTCACAGCGGGCCGCTCACAGGAACACCATCGAAACGAGTCCGACGACCCCTGCAAGCGTAAAGCCAACGCCAGGCACGGCAAGTAGCCCGCCAAAGATTAGATAGAGGGAGCCAGATCGCTGCCGGTCGGCGAGGACAGTCGGCTCGTCGCCAGCCGTGATCTCGAACCAGTCGTCGCCAGCAACGGTGGCCGGCGTGTGACCGTCGCTCGAGTCGGTCACGGAGCCACCGAAGACGTGGACATCACTACCGGCCTCGAGACGCTGTTCGCGGTACTGGCGGTCGGGCTCTCCCGGGTCGGTCTCGGCGGCCCCGGGAAGGCCGGCTGTCTCGAGGCGGTCTAGGACGGCAGTCGAAAGATCAGCGCGGTCCGTCCACGATGTCCCTTCGGATCCCCAGTCGGTCAGCGAAAGGACTGCGTTTGCTGGATCGACCGCGATACGATCGACGCCGTCGTCGACCCCAAAGGGGACGCCAGCCGATGTCCGTCCGTCAGAGATCCACGTCGGATCGTCCTCGCCGCTATCACGGGAGCGAGACTGTACCGAGTAGGCCAGACATGGCGTGCCGGAGATCGGTGCCTCGAGTGGTGTTTCGCCGTGGGGCTGTACTGTGCCCTCGAACTCAACGAGACCGGGTGCCTCGGGGACCTCACCTAACGGGATCGGGCTGCCGTCACGGAGTTCCCGCGCGGTCCGGATGCGGCCAAGACCGATCCTGGCGATAGAGAGCCCACCTCCGAGAACCACGAACCCAAACAGCGCCACGACTCCCATCGCGATGGGTCCTGTCGAGGACATACCATATGCTTGCGCGTCGGCAAAGATAACTCCCGCGACACTCGAGGGCGTCTGCGTCGTCCAGCCGGCAACGCTGTCTTCGTCTGCGCAGACGAACGTGACAGGTGCTGGCTGTCAGTTTCGGTGTGGCCGCGCCGCCCACTCGGTACTGTCGCCCGTCTCACTCCTCGTGATCGATGACGAACTCGGTGCACTCGTGGCGCTTTCGAGTGGGTTCATCATCGAGGTCGAGGTGATGCGTCTCCCACACACGTCCGGAAATAGAGTGCCATGAAAAAGATTCCCGGATGGCTCCGGCCGCGAGCGGTACAGTTACCCGCCCACACGGCAACGGCTGTAGTATGACGACCTGGATCGGTGACGTTTTTACGAGCGATGTTGGCTGGACTCATCTCGAGGCCCTCGTCGATATCGAGACTCGAATGGCAGGGAGCGACGGCGAACGCGAGGCCGCCGAACTAACCCGCGAGCGACTCCTCGACGCTGGTGCGAGAAACGCCCGTCTCGAGTCGTTCGACATGCAGGGCTGGACGCGCGGCGAGAGTTCAATCGAAGCCAGCGACACGACCCAAGACTGTATCGCGCTCCCACGGAGTCCGACCGAGCGCGTGACTGCGCCGCTGGTCGACCTCGGCTACGGCCTCCCAAACGAGTTCGAGACGACGGATCTCGAGGGCAAGATCGTGATGGTCAGAAGCGACATTCCGGAGTACGCCGAGCGCTATATTCACCGGCGGGAGAAGTATTACCACGCCGTCGATCACGGGGCCGTTGGCTTCATCTACCGTAACCACGTCGAGGGCTGTCTGCCGCCGACTGGGAGTGTTGGGACCGAAGCGAATCCGATCGGTGAGATTCCGGCTGTCGGCGTCTCGAGCGAGGTCGGGGCGCGACTGGCCCGCCGATTCGACGGTGAGGAGATCACGCTCGCGGTTGACGCCGAGATCCACGATGCGAGCAGCCAGAACGTCCACGCTGAACTCGGCCCTGACACCGACGAGCGCGTGCTCGTGACCAGCCACGTCGACGCCCACGACATCGCGGAAGGGGCACTCGACAACGGCGCTGGAACGGCGATGCTCGTCGAACTCGCAACCGCGCTGGCGAGTCGTGAGAGCGACCTCGAGACTCGCGTCGAGTTCGTCGCCTACGGGGCCGAGGAGGTGGGACTGGTCGGCTCTGCGTACCACGCCGAGACGACCGACCACGAGACGATCAAAGCGATCGTCAACAACGACGGCGTCGTCAGTGACCGAACGCTTTCGATAACGACTCACGGGTTCAACGGCCTCGAGACCGCTGTGAGCGACGTTGCAGACCGCTACGACCACCCGATCGAGACGGTTCCGAAACTCGGCCCACACAGCGATCACTGGTCGTTCGTCCAGTGGGGTGTGCCAGGAACTCACATTCTGTCGACGTCGGACGAGGTCGGCCGTGGCTGGGGACACACATTCGCCGACACCATCGAGAAACTCGAGCGACGCACCCTCCGGGAGCAAGCGATCTTGCTGACCGAACTCGTCGTCGAACTGGCAAGCGAGGACGTTACTATCGAGCATCGAACGCCCGACGCCATCGCTGCCGACCTCGAGTCACAGGGGCTTGCCGAGGGGATGCGGATCACGGGCGATTGGCCGTACGAGTCGTAGTCGCTCGAGAGACAACCGCACACTTTTTTCAGGCCCGTGCGAACGGTGGGGCATGGACGCCGTGTGGTTCGAAGCCGAGCAACCGGTTGTCGGAATCGTCGATGAAGCATGTTCGGACACCAGTGACGACGCCGGCACGCGGCCGATTCACGTCGACGACGCGCTCGAGGCAGTGTTTGCGGACGACGACGCGACGATCGCACGGGGCACCCTCGAGGACGTGCTCGCAGCCGAGCCCTCGCTGGTGGTGGCTGCGGGGGAGTCGACGCTTTCGGCGATCGCTCGAGCCGACCCCGACGTTCCTGTCCTCCCCGTTGGCGACATCGTCGGTCTCGAGACCGTCGAACGAGACGCGCTCCTGGACGCACTCACAGTCGCACTCGCCGGCAACGCGACGATTCACCGGCGGGCAGTGCTGGGTGTCGACGTCGACGAGACGAGTCGAGACGGTGACGGCTCCCCTGTGCGGGCGCTGTTCGACGTCGCACTCGTGACCGACGAACCCGCGCGGATCTCCGAGTACAGCGTCTCGAGTCGCGGCAAGTCGGTGGCGACGTTTCGGGCCGACGGCGTCGTCGTCGCGACGCCGGCAGGCAGCCACGGCTATGCCAGCGCCGTCGACGCGCCCCACCTCTCGTCGGCCGTCGATGCCGTCGCTGTCACGCCGATTGCACCGTTTGTCATGCAGACGCGCCAGTGGGTGCTTCCCGAGGACGACCTCACGCTCACGGTCAAGCGCAACGATACGGCGGTCAGACTCGTCGTTGACGACCGGCCAGCCGAGACCGTTCCCGTCGACGCAACGGTCACGATCGCCGTCGACGGCGCGCTGTCGACGCTGTCCGTGCCCGACCTCGAGTCAGAATAAGTGACCGACCGGGAGCGTCTAGCTGTTGTGGGGCTCCTCGTCGCGGTGATTGTCCGGGTTGAGATTCTCGCGAGCGTCGTTCTCCCGGTCGTCGGATTTGTGTTCGATGTCCTGTCGACGCTGTGTTTCGTCCTGACGCTCTCGAGCTTCTTTCTGTGCGTCGGTGAGTTCGTCTTCCGCCTCGTCGTCGGCTTCGGGATCCTCGTGTGTCAGTTCGACGTCCCGTCCGTGCTCGTCTTTGCCGGTCTCGTCAGTGGAGTCGGACATGCTAATCCCGAATGGGGCTACCGTCGAATCCCGAAAAGGCGTTTGGCTTGCGAGAGTCGGCGTGGGGAACGTGCGTGGGCCGGCACGCGCCCCGGTCTCGGCGCTACCAGGACTCGCCGGAGGCGAGGTCGATCTCGCTGTCGCCCTTTGCGGAGGGACAGATGTCGGCCAGCACGCAGTCCGCACAGTCTGGATTCCGGGCCGTACAGGTCGCTCGGCCGTGATCGATACAGAGGTGGGTAAACTGCTGCCAGTAGCCTTCGGGGACGATTCCCATCAGGTCCTGTTCGATCGGCTCCGGGTACTCCTCGTTGGTCAAACCAAGTCGCCGCGAGAGTCGCTGGACGTGCGTATCGACGACGATCCCTTCGACGACGTCGTGAGCGTGTTGCAACACCACGTTCGCGGTCTTCCGGCCGACACCCGACAGCTCCGTGAGCTCGTCCATCGTATCCGGCACCTCGCCGTCGTGCTCTTCGATGATCGTCGTACAGGCGCTACGGATGTATTTGGCCTTGTTGTTGTAGTAGGTGATCGAGTTCAGGTCTTCGGCGAGTTCCTCCTGTGAGACGGCGGCGTACGCTTCCGGCCCGTCGTACTTCTCGAAAAGGTGTTTCGTCTCTTTGTTGACGCGCTCGTCGGTACACTGCGCCGAGAGCATCACCGCAATCAGGAGTTCGAGGCGATTCGAGTACCGCAACGAAATCGTCGAGTCCGGATACGCCTCCTCGAGGCGTGTGATGACTTCCTCGGCCTGTTCTGCGCGGCTCTCGAGCGGGGTTCCCATTGCGCGTTCGTTGCGAGAGCGACCATTTGATCCTGTCGGTCAGCGATTGCGAGGCCTCGAGGCAGTGTCGACATCTGGAGCTGATCACCGACGAGTCGGTCGGTTCGACTCTCGGTTTTGCAGTCGATAATGTACGAAATACAGATATTCAGTGTAGCTGTTTAGAATGGTGATAGTGAGTTCGACGGCGGGAACAGACTGACGATACGAGAGCGGCGAGTAGCCATAGTAGTAGATGACTGTACACTACTATCCAATAAAACACAACTACTGAAAGCAATCTGCGTTAGGGTAGGCGATAAAAACAACCTGCTCAGCGCGCGTTCGCTCTCGAAATCGGGCTGCAAAAATGACTGCTGCCGTATGTATGCTGAAAATATCGAAATTCATAGGAAAGTATTGGCACCTCAAGCCGTCGTCGGGACCGGCATTCTGATCGCGATGACCGTGTTTTTCGTCGTCGGCAGCCGGTTCTGGTTCGTGCGAAAAGATGTCTCGTCTGTTTCAGTTGGTGATCGTTTCGGTGGCGTCTCCAGTCTGCCTACAGCCGGTGTGTGGGCGGCGCTAAAGGGATAATATAACGATGATACGCGTATGACGTGTTAGATACCATGTCTGATTTGCGATCCGATGTCGACGGTACCTTGCTGGTCCCGGTTGCGAACCCGGAGACAGCCGACCGCCAACTCGACACTGCACTCGATATCGCGACCGATCGATCGTACCGAATTTTGCTCGTCTACATCGTCGAGGTTCCTTCTCAGCTGTCGCTACAAGACGGCCGCCGATACCTGCTCGAGGACGAAGACGAGCAGATGTTGGCGGATGCAACCGCGCGTGTCGAGGCCGCTGGGGTCCCCGTGGACAAACGGATTCGGATGGCTCGTGGAATCTCGACGGGGATCATTGGAGCCGCCGAAAAGTACGATGTCGACGCGATCCTGATGGGCTGGCGCGGGCGACCGCCACGACAGGACGTGATTCTGGGCAATTATATCGACAGAGTCCTGCGAGACGCCGAGTGTGACGTGCTCGTCAAACGGATCCAGAGGCCGAGACCGGACCCCGTCGACACAGTGCTCGTTCCGGTCGCCGGTGGCCCACACGAGGGGCTCGCCATCGAAACGGCTGCCTCGATCGCCCGACGGAACGATGCCGCTGTCACGCTGTTGCACGTCCGCGAATCGGTGGATCCCGAGCGAACACGAGACGAAGCGAAATCACTGCTCGCCGAGACTGCAGCCGACTTCGACGACGTCCAGCCAGTCGAGCGGAAGCTCGTCGAAAACGACAACGTCGAGGCGACGATCACCGACTGGACCAGCGAACACGACGTCACCGTCCTCGGTGTCTCGAGAGGTGGCCTCGTTCAGCGTGCACTCCTCGGAACGACCTCCGAGGCAGTGGGGCGACACGCCGCAAACACGGTCGTTCTGGCAAAGCGCCACGATCCCGTTCCCTCGCGGCTTCGTCGACTGTTCTCCTGAGCCGCCACGTGCGTTCTCGAGCGAAGTCAGCGTCCTCTTCGGCGGCCACGAGCGGGGTGGGTTCTTGAGTATTGCAGTCGTACAACTAGACGATGGACGACTCGATCCTGCTCCCCGTCGATGGAAGCGCCAGCTCGGTGGCGGCTGCCGAGCATGCCATCGCGATTGCGCGTGTGACCGGTGCAACCGTTCACGTGCTGGCCGTCCATGAACCGACTGACTTCGAGTATCTGCCAGCCGACGAGAGGGAACCGCTTCGACAGGCAACCGAAGCACACAGCCGTGAGGCCGCTAACTCGGTTGCTGACCGGGTCGACAACGCAGGAGTCACCGCCGTTCGGACAGTTCGTGAGGGTGTCCCGTATCGGGTAATCGTCGACGTCGTTGCTGAGGCCGATACTGATCTGATCGTCATGGGCACTCGTGGGCTGACAGCAGCCCGCGAGACCGTCACTCGAGTCGGAGTCACGACCGGACGGGTGCTCACACTGACGGATGTTCCGGTGCTCGCCGTTCCGCTGGGCGGTCGGCAGTGGGCTGACACGGACCCGACTGGTCCGAACCGGGTCGTGATCCCAACCGACGGCAGCGACGCCGCCGAACGCGCCGCCGAGTACGCCCTCGAGCTAGCGACATATTCCCGCGGCGCTGTCGATGTCATCTCCATCATCGACGAGACCAACCCTGCCCTCAAGAACGCACCGGCAGCTATTATCGAACTCTGCAGAGAGGGAGGTCACGACGCGATCGAACCAATCGCTATCGCGGCGCGCAACCGCGATCTGTCGGTCACGGCCGACGTCGTCCGCGGCGTTCCACACGATGCGATCGTCTCGTACGCCGCTGCCGTCGACGCGGATCTGATCGCGATGGGGTCACGTGGACTCGCCACCGTCGACGAGCCCCTTCTCGGAAGTACGACAGTGCGTGTCCTCGAGCGATCCGATCGGCCAGTGCTGGCAGTTCGTTGACCGGTCGCGTTCCCATCGTCGACGATCCGTGTGGATCGGAGACAGGATTATGACGAATGCACGAATAGATCCTGCATGGCAGATCGCGTTCTGGTTCCGTACGATGGGTCGCCGCCGTCGAACAAGGCACTCGAGTACGCCTTCGAGACATTTCCAGAGGCCGTCGTGACGGCGTTACACGTCGTTCAGGTGCCGGAGTCTCATGTGGCTATTCTCGAGGGGCCGGAGCTTCGACCGCCACTCACCGAGAAAGCCCGCGAACACGCGACGGAGATCCTCGAGGAGGCGATGCAGGTCGCGACAGCACACGACCGTGAACTCGACACCGAGATGGTGACGGGAAAGCCGGAACGGCGGATCGTCGAGTACGCAACCGAGACCGACCACGACACGATCGTTATCGGCAGCCATGGCCGAACGGGTGTCTCGCGAATCCTGCTCGGAACGGTCTCTGAAGACGTCGTTCGCCGGGCTCCGATGCCCGTGGTCGTCGTCAGGTAGCTGGTGGTGTCTCCACCGAGACGGAAGCGAGTCGCCGGCCATCGAGGCTGGTTTTGAAACGCAGCCAACAGAATATTTGTGTTGGGTCTTCGAACACACGCTATGGACGACTGTTCGAGTGTGTCTCAGGTTCGCCGCCAGCAATGAACGGATACTATCGCCGCTATCTGCAGGTGTTCGTTCACTTTCTGCCGATCGCAATCGCGCTACTGCGGGACCAGCGGCGGTTCCTGCTGTTTGGCCCGTCCAGACAGGTGTCGACGGCGACCCATCGCGACCGCGCCGAACAGCTCACCGAGACGATGCTCGAGCTCGGTCCGGCGTTTATCAAGGTCGGACAGGTGCTCTCGACGCGGCCGGATATCGTCCCCCCAACGTACGTCGAGGCGTTTTCGACGCTCCAGGATGAAGTTCCCGAAGATGCAGGTGGTGACCCGCTAACCGTCGTTGAGGCCGAACTCGGTGACGAGATCGATCTCGAGACGCTCGAGTCCGTCGCGGGCGGCTCGCTCGCGTTTGTCTACACTGCAGCGTACGAGGGCGATCGAATCGCCCTGAAAGTCAGACGGCCGGGGCTGGTGTCGCTGATCGAGCGAGACCTCCGGGTCATCAGGGGAATCGTCCCGCTGCTTACCATGTTTGCCACCGAACGCCAGCGCTACTCGGTCGAGAACCTCGCCGACGACTTCGAGAACATCATTCTCGAGGAGCTAGATTTCAAGCGCGAGGCGTCGATCATGGCCGAAATCGGGGCCAACCTCACGGACAACGAACGGGTCGTCGTCCCCACGACGTACGACGAACTGTGTTCAGAACGCGTGGTGGCGATGGAGTACGTTGATGGGAACAAGATCACCGATGACCGCGCCCTCGAGGCAGTTGGGATCGGGCCGACCGAGATGGCGACGTTGATCGCCCGCACGTATCTGAAGATGAGCCTCGTCGACGGCGTTTTCCACGCTGATCCGCATCCGGGCAACCTCGCAGTGACCGACGATGGACGGCTCGTCATCTACGATTACGGCATGAGCCAGCGACTGACGACACAGGAACAGACCGATCTTACGAGCCTGTACCGAACGCTCGTCCGTCGTGACGTCGACGGCCTGCTGAACACGCTCATCGCCCTCGAGATCCTCGATCCGACGGTCGATCGGGCCGCAGTCCGACAGGTGCTCGAGTTGGTGATCGAGAACCTCGAAGGGCGCTCTGTAGTTACCTGGCGTGCGATCATCACCGAGCTGTTCGCGATGCTTCATGACTTTCCGTTTCGGATCCCGCCGAACGTGATGTTGCTCATTCGGGCCGGCACGGTCGGCGAGGGCGTCTGTCGAAGCCTCGATCCGGAGTTTGACTTCCTCGGAGTGACGCGCTCGTTTCTCGTCGATCAGGGCTTCATCGAGAGCGAGTTCGAAGCGCTGCTTTCAGATATCCGGACGGACCTTCGCGAGTCGGCGCCCGTTCTCGCTCGAGCACCTGCCCGGTTCGATACCGTCTTCGGACAGCTCGAACGCGGCGAACTCGTCGTCAGGACCGATCCCGTCGAGGCGACACACGGCGGGGATCCGGCGGTCGGGTATGCGATCGTTGCCGGCTCCCTGTTCGTCGCGGGGGCGATTCTGACGTTTCACGAGCTGCCACTCGAAGGAGTGAGTGTGCTTCTCGCACTCGTCTTCCTCGGACAGTACGTTCGCCGGCGGCTGGCTCGCTGAGACCGTCGCTGGATCGCGGTATGTGGGGGATTCTTGATGCCGTCGGCCCAACAGATACCAATGGACAAGATCTCATACGAGTACACGTTCGGGATGGACGACACAGACATCGATGACATACTGCGCGAGCACGAAGTCGGTGTTCTCGCTCTCGCAGACGATTCGACGGCGTATGCGGTTCCGGTCGCCTTCCACTACGACGGCTCGTCGCTGTACATTCGGCTGACGAGTGACGGCTCGAGCACGAAGATGGCGTTTCTCGAGGCGACGGCCGACGCCTGTCTCTGTCTGTACGACATCGAGCGTGCAGACACGTACTGGAGCATCATCGTCAGGGGGCCGTTGCAGGAACTCTCAGATGAGGAGCAGTCGGCGTTCGACGAGACGGCCGTCAACGAGTCGTTCCGACAGCTCCCGGTCTTCGATCAGGACGTCGAGGCGCTCGACGTCGAAATTTACGAACTCGAGATGGAGGCAGTAACCGGGCGAGAACGTGGAACGTAGAGTAACAACTGAAACGATTCACACACTGACCGCACAGCCATCGTGCGATCAGATATGCAGTGACTTGCAGTGGCTACTATAGCTCCCGACCGTGTTGTATCACTGGTGACCAAATTCTCCCAGTATGTATATACGTCTGTTTCGAGAATGAGTCTGTATGAACGTTCTTGTCCCAGTCGACGAGTCCGATCCAGCACGACAGGCTGTCGAACACGCCGCCACGACGTATCCGGACGCCACGATTACGGCGCTACACGTGATCAACCCGTCGATGGCGATGTACCGTGGGGAGATGGCGTACAACTACGATCGGCTTATCGAACTCGAGAAAGAAGACGCCGAATCGCTGTTCGAGACGGTGCAGGAGATCGGTGACGAACACGACGTATCGATAACGACAGAGGTACTAGTCGGCACGCCCGCTCGGAGTATCGTCTCCTTTGCGGAGGACAACGACATCGATCAGATCGTCCTCGGCAGCCACGGGCGATCGGGTATGTCACGCGTCCTGCTGGGAAGCGTCGCAGAACAGGTCGTTCGTCGCGCGACGGTGCCGGTGACTGTGGTCCGATAAGCCGGTTCGACGTCGCTGCCGTGACTGTCGCGTCTCACACTGCCGCCGGAGTGACACGTGTCGCTGTTAGTCGCTGTTGCTCACTCCGAAAGCGCCACACCTGACAGCTCGTCGCCCTGGAGTTCGTACCACTCGAGTTCGACGCCGGCGTCAGGGACGTCGATATCTTTTGCGACGCGATAGTACCAGGATTCGATGTCGTCGTCGAGTTCGTCCTCGGACAGTGGCTCGAACGACCCGCTCAGTACCACGCTCCTCCAGTTGTGCGGATCGTCCCACTCATAAACGGTCAGACAGACTTCCTCGGTCGCCTCGATGAAACGGCGCTTTTTGCTATCCTCGGCGAACCCGAGGTCCATGATCGCTCGGTCCTCGGCTGCGTCGTAGGCAAACGCAACGGGAACACCGTACGCTCGCTGCTCGTTTGCGAGACAGAGCACGCCTGTTGCCTGTTCGTTCAGAAACGTTGAGATCTCGTCTTCTGCCATCGTCTTGCCATACCATGGGTCGGTCATTTGGGTCACCAGCATGACAGACAACGGAACCGCTTATAGAGGCTGTGGGACTGATACTCGGATGAGAAAGACACCGCGAACAGACTGTCAGTCGAGCGGAGACCGCACGCAGGGGGTGACATACTAGGGAGATCAGACGGGAGATTGCTGGCACCGCAGGTTCTGGGGAATTTTGTCGTTGGCGATCGCTGTGAGCGACTCCAGCTGGCGTTCTCTCACCCGAATTTCGACCTTTTTCACAGCAAAGGAGATTATATTCTAATACATAATTTCGTAACGTATACTTCAAAAGATGTGGTGGTTTCACACCGTGGGAAGACCTTGGGGGGTATTTGTCTTCGCCCGTTCACCTTCGGATCGTCAGAACAATGAACGAGTGTCAGATCGTGGACGAAGATGGATACGCACGATGTACGTGTGATACAGACGCTGTGTTCCGACTCCTTGCCGACGCCCGTCGCCGGAAACTCATCGCTGCGTTAGAATCCTGTGAGGACGATCAGCTCCCGCTATCGAAACTCATTCGCCAGTCCACGACAGACGAGCAGGTCGATCTCGAGGCCCGGAAACGAGAGTTCCACCACGTCCACCTACCGATGCTCGACGATCATGGACTCATCGACTACGACAGCGAGGCGGATCTGATCCGATACTACCACTGTGAGCTGGTCGCAGACGTTCTCGCTATGACCGATCTGTAATCGCCACGAGCTGTGTGACAGCCCCTGAGTGATCTGTTTGCCATTTGGTCGACTGCACGGCTATCCATCGGATTGTCGAACAGTCTCCGTGTCTTCTCGAGTGTTCGGCTTCGGCGAGCAGCCAACGATCACGTGTCGACAGGACGGGACACTGTACTCGAGGGCGGCGTCGGTCGCCGAACGGGAGCGGCTCCATCGAGTTCAGGGAGCGGCCCACACCGGGAGTTATCAGTCTGAACGTGGTGTGTGTAGCCGACGCAATGGCACAGACAACGTTTGGCTCCCTGACGGAGGAGAACATGCCGCTGTTCACCGACCTCTACGAGCTGCGAATGATGCAGGCGTATGCTAATCAGGATCATAATCCGACGGCGACGTTCAGTCTCTTCGTCCGTGACCTGCCGCCGGATCGAGGATACATGATCACTGCGGGGTTAGAACAGGCGATCAACTACATCGAGACGCTCTCGTTTAGCGAGCGTGCACTCGAGTTTTTGGCCGACAACGGGTTCGACGATGCGTTCATTGAACACCTGTCGGACCTCGAGTTTACCGGCGAGGTGCGCGCCCTGCCCGAAGGGACGCCAGTCTTCGCGAACGAACCGCTGCTCGAGGTGACAGCCCCCATCCTGCAGGCACAGCTCTTTGAGACGGCGCTGATCAACCAGATCGGCTATCAGTCGCTCATCGCGACGAAGGCGAGCCGAATGCGAGACGTCATCGACAGGAAAGGAGACGGACAGCAACTGATCGACTTCGGCTCGCGACGAGCCCACGGCACCGACGCCGGGATGAAGGCGGCTCGAGCCGCGTACATCGGTGGCTTCGATGGCACCTCGAACGTCGCCGCTGGCGAGGCGTTCGGGATTCCCGTCTCTGGAACGATGGCCCACTCGTGGGTCCAGAGCTTCGAGCACGAACGCGACAGCTTCGAGACGTTCGTCGACGAGTACGGCGACGAGAGCGTGCTCCTGATCGACACCTACGACACGGTTCAGGGTGCAGAACTCGCAAAGGCTGTCGCCGACGAGAAAGGGGCATCGCTCCGGGGCGTTCGCCTCGACTCCGGCGATCTCCCGGCACTCTCGAAAGCTGTCGACGAGGTTCTGCCCGACGTCGACCAGTTCATCTCCTCGGGGATCGACGAGTACGCGATCGACGAGTTCTTCGACAGAGACGGTGTCAGCGCTGGCTTCGGCCCGGGGACCGCACTGGTGACGAGTACGGACGCACCGAAAGTCGAGGGTGTCTACAAACTCGTTGCCGTCGAACGCGACGGTGAGCTACAGCCGACGATGAAACTCTCACCCGGAAAAGTGACCTACCCCAGCCCGAAAAGCGTTCGACGCACCGAGTCGGACGGCCAGTACACGGGCGACGTCATCGGGCTCCGAGACGAGGAACTACCCGGCGAGGAACAACTGGTCACAATCATCGAAGACGGCAACCGCGTCACGGAGCTTCCAGCCCTCAAGGACATCCGAGCGCGGGCACGCACGCATCGACAGAAACTGCCCGAGAAACACCGCAAACTCGAGAATCCGGACCTGTACGACGTTCGAATCAGCGACGCGTTACAACAGGAAACCGACGAACTGACACGGGAACTCGAGTCCCGAGTTGCAGAGTAGAGACTGGCGAGATCGGTACTAGTCGACGGTCAGGACGGGAACCGGCGACCGGCGGACGACACGGGCCGTGGTGCTCCCCAGCAGCCGGCCGGAGCCGACGGCACGGCCGCGTGTACCCATCGCGATGAGGTCGACGTCGACCGACGAGACGTACTCGAGCAGTTCCTCGGCTGGAACACCACGGCGGACCTCGGTCGTCGCGTCGAGGTCGCGGTCACGTGCCATCTCTGCGACCGCTTCCGTCGCGTTTTGGCCACCCTCTTTGAGAAGGCCGACGATGCTTCGCGGAGAATCCTCGAGGTCGTACGTCGTCGTATCGACGACGTAGACAGCGTGAACGTCGGCATCGTATTTTTCTGCAATCTCGAGAGCGTTCTCGGCAGCACGTTCGGCGGCGTCGCTCCCGTCGGTCGGGATGACGACCGAGTCGTACAGCCCGTCCCACGACGTGGGTTCATCGTCGTCGGTCAGGCGGACCGAAAGCACCGGGACGTCTGCAAGCGCGAGTACGCGTTCGGTGGTACTGCCCAGTCGGGCCCGATCAGCGCCCGTTCGCCCGTGTGTCCCCATCACGATCATGTCGACAGCCTGCTCGTCGGCGTACTCGAGGATCGTTCGATATGGGACGCCCTCACGGACCTCTCGAGCGGCCTGCAGGTCGTGTGCTTCGGCTTGATCCGTGATTCGGATCGTCGCCTCGCGACCAGCTCTCTCGGATGGGGCGTAGAGTTCATCGCGCTCATCGGCCGCAAGCTCCGTCGGCTCGGCGCCGGTGTCGACGACGTAGAGTGCGTGCATCGTCGCCTCATACGTCTGACCAAGCTCGAGTGCGTGACCGATCGATGCTTCGGCGCCAGCGCTGCCGTCGGTCGGGACGAGAATCGTCGTGAACATGCTGAATGGTTCGATCCGGATGCCTATCAAACACACTCGTCTTTCCACAGCGTGCGACCGGTCAGGGAATCGATAGCTGCGCCCAGACTCGCTCGAGTTGTGTTCCGATCGGGACGAGTGTTGTGTTCGTCACGGCTACTGGTATGCCCCTTTTTCTAACTGGATCTCGGAGATCGATGGTGGGGCGTAGTATCGGACGATGTGGACGTCGTACGTCGCGTTCGCAGCGACGCCACCGGCAACACTCGTCACCGGCTGGGCAATTTCGCCGACGTTGTCGGTGCCGAGGAAGACAACCGACGGCCGAATCTCGTCGGCAACGTCCGTGATCCGGGCTGCGATCGCCGCGGCCGCCCCATCGTCGATTCGCTCGTCTCGAAACGTCGCATCGGGTGCGATATCGTCGACCCCGTCTCGAAGCCGTCCGGTGACGTAGGAGACGCTAAACGGTTCGTCTTCACCGGTTTCGTACCAGCCAACGCTCGTCGCGTACGCCTCGTCATCAGGGACCACCGAGAGCGCGATCACGTCCTCGTCCAGCGCCTCGCCGTACTCAGATGCGCGCATCAGTGCTGCTTCTGCCAGATACGAGCCGTCGAACGGGGCGAGAAACGTCATGGTATACGGTAGCGTTCGTTCCAGCTGGTCAAAATCTTTGGGCATGCGTCACAGTGACACTGATACGGCTGCCACTCATATGGCGGCGATATGAGCGAGACCATTCTCGTCCCACACGACGACAGCGAGCACGCGGACGCTGCACTCCGGTTCGCACTCGAGATGTTTCCCGACGCCGAGCTCGTTGTCTTTCACGTGGTCGAACCGTTCGCAGAGCACACCGATGCCGGCGTCGAGGACGGACGGCGGTGGCAACGTCGCGCACGCAAATACGCGAACGACGTGTTCGACGGCGTCGACGACATTGCAGCGGCCGTCGATGCAAGCGTGGAAACGGAGTGGCGGTACGGGCGACCGAAATACGTGATCGTTCGATACCTCGAGGAGGAGGACATCGACCAGGTCGTGATGGGGAGTCGCGGTCGCAGCGGTCTCGACCGACTCCTTCTCGGGAGTGTGGCCGAAACTGTCGTTCGACGGGCATCCGTTCCGGTGACGATCGTTCGAGAACCACAGCGCGACGAGCCGACGTAGCGGGCACGGAGCAGGACAGTCCGTATCGACAGCTCACCGGACGACGGTGACGGGGACGGGTGCTCGACGGACGACGGTCTCGGCAACGCTCCCAAAGAGCGACCGGTTCGCTGCCAGCCGGCCGTGTGAACCGAGGACGACGTGATCGATGGCTTCGTCCGTGACGTACTCGAGGATAAGCCGTGCTGGTTCGCCGATATCCGACTCCGTTGTGACCGATCGGTCGTAGTCGGCGGCGACCTCGTCGACCTCCGCAAAGAGCTGGTCGGTCGCGTCGTCGACGGTTCTGTACCACGCTTCTGACCCGATCATCGGTTCGTAGCCGGACTCGACGTCGGTGCTGTAGTCGGGTTCGAACAGATCGACCACGTGGTAGACCGTGACCGCTGCATCCGGGAACGCCCGTAACGCGTGCCGCAGCGCGTACAGTGACAGCGGCGATCCATCGACGGGAACGAGAACCGATCTGGACATGTCCTCGTCTTCCATCCAGAGCGGGATATAGTATCGGACCGGACAGCTGCTCGGATCCCGATCGAGGATCGTCTCGAGAGCCGCGGGGTCGACACAGGGGCAGGGTCTTTTGTCGCCCGTCGGTGGACGAACGCCATGGCTTCGATCGAACTCCCGAAACCCGAAACGGATAGCTCGACGAGCGTCGAACGTGCGATCGCAACCAGAGCGAGTCGGCGATCGTTCACTCGAACACCGGTCACACTGACAGACGTCTCTCAGCTCCTGTGGGCAGCCCAGGGCGTAACCCACGTCCGCGAGGGAACCAAGATGCGAACCGCGCCAAGTGCCGGAGCGACGTACCCACTCACCGCGTTGCTCGAGGTCGCGCCGGAGGGGTGTCCGGAGCTGGAGCCGGGCCTGTATCGATACGCGTCGGCACACCATTGCCTCGAGAGCGAACTCGAGACGGCGATTCACGGCGAACTCACGCGGGCAGCGCTGGACCAGGAAGTGCTACGAGACGCGCCGGCGACGATCGTCCTCGCTTCGAACACCGACCGAACGCGACAGCAGTATCCAGACCACGGTGATCGATACGTCCACATGGAGGCCGGACACGCAGCACAGAACGTCCAGCTCGTCTGTGAGTCACGCGACCTGTGTAGCTGTCCTGTCGGTGCGTTTTCCGACGACGATGTCGCAGCCGTGCTCGAACTGTCGGCGCGACTTGAGGCGCTGTATCTGGTGCCGTTCGGGCACGGGACAACAGACCAGTGACGGCTCCGCGCGCTGTGTCACTCCAACTGCCGTTCGAACCAGTCAGCCGCGACCTCGGCGACTTCCTCCAGGTGGCCGGGGCCTTCGAAGAGGTGGCCTGCGTCTGCGACGACGTGGAGGTCGTGTTCGCAGGTGAGCGCGGCGGCAGCCTCGCGATTGAGTTCGAGGACCTGTGTGTCATCGCCGCCGACAATAAAGAGCGTGGGAGCGGTGACGTCCGAGAGGCGCTCCGACGCGAGGTCGACGCGGCCGCCCCGGGAGACGACGGCGTCGATATCGGTCTCGGGACGCGCTGTGGCTCGCAGCGCCGACGCCGCGCCGGTGCTCGAGCCGAAGTAGCCGTAACGTTGGGCTGCAGTCTCCTCGCGGCCTCGGAGCCACTCGGTCACCGCGACGAGTCTGTCGGTCAACAGCGGAATGTCGAACCGATTCTCTCGATATCGGTCTTCCTCTTCGGTGAGCAGGTCGAACAGCAACGTTCCAAGCCCTCGATCGCGGATAACGTCAGCAACGTAGTTGTTCCGGGGACTCTTTCGGCTGCTGCCACTCCCGTGAGCGAAGACGACGAGGCCGCTCGCGCCATCGGGAACGATGAGTTCTCCCTCGAGTTCGACGTCGTCGACTGGAATCGGTGTAACGTTCTCGCCGGACATGGACGGACCTCCAACCGCCGTCGTCTTAGTGTTGTCATCAGTCCGTTCGGACGACTGTTCAGGACTGCGAGCCGGCGATGAGTCTCGCAGCCGTCGACTGTCACGTTCAGGGGTCCGGAACTGTGGTCTCGTGCTCGCCGCTATTCGATATCGATCTGCTGTCCTTCGCGGGTTTCCGGGTCGTGTTTGGGCAGCGTAATCGTGAGCACGCCGTTTCGGTACCGCGCCTCGACAGCGTCTTCGTCGACCGGATCAGGGAGCCGGATGGAGCGACTCAGCGACTGGCGAGCCCGCTCGCTTTTGATGTAGAACTCGTCCTCGGGGTCGTCGGTCGTCTCCGCTTCGCGTGTTGCGGTGATGTGGATCGTGTTCTCGGAGAGGCGAACGTCGATATCGTCTTTCTCGAAGCCTGGCACGTCGGCTGTCAGGACGAACGTCTCGCCGTGGTCGGCCAGGTCGACCCCCATCGTCGTCACGGCCGCCTGTGACTGGTCGAACTGGTCGAAATCCCACATCTCCAGTGCCTCTTCGATCTGTCGTTGCATGCGCTCGAACTGCTTCTCGAGGTTTCGAAACGGGTTGCTGTCTGTGCTCATATGAATATCACGGGGTGAGACCCTGCGTCTGAGTCCAACGGCATTCGTGTTAAGCGTTTCATGCGCTCAGCGGAGCGACCGCCGCCGGCTTCGGGCCAACGGATACGGTTCTCGCGGTGGTCTGTCATGTATTGAGCGAAATTACGTATCACGGCCTCGAGTACGAGTCCGGCGGCGGGATCGAAACCGACGCAACCCTCGTTCGAAAGGGGATCTGGCCGACGCTCAAACGAACCGTCCAGGTCAAACTCGTCGAAACGCTCCCGATCCCGCTTGGAGAAACCACACGCCGGCCGTCGATCGACGCACGCACCGTTGGCCCGCTATCGTTTTGACCTCACAGTGAGTCCGGACAGACGAATGCAACTCGAGACGACCACGGTCGACATCGGCACAAGCCGCCCACTCGTGCTGTTGAACACCGTCGATGCCGACGAACTGGGTGCACACCCGCTCGATCGCGTTCGGATCGAACACGACGATGGAACGGCGACGGGAATCGTCAAACGGACTGACGAACTGGTCGAGGCAGGCTCCGTCGGCGTGACTGAACCGCTCCATCACGTCCGCGGAACCGTCAACGTGACACTCGCTGGCGCACCGCAATCGGTTCGGTACGTCCGTAAGAAGTTAGACGACGTCGAACTCGAGGCCAGCGAACTCGAGACGATCGTCCGAGACATCCACGAGAATCGCCTCTCCGACGTCGAACTGAGCGCCTACGTCTCGTCAGTGTATACGAACGGGCTCTCACTCGAGGAGACGAAACACCTGACGGAAGCGATGAGCGGCGTCGGTCAGCGACTGTCGTGGGAGTCCCCAGTCGTCGCGGACAAACACTCGATCGGCGGCGTGGCGGGCAACTGCGTGACGCCGATTATGGTCGCAATCGTGACGGCGGCAGGGCTGACGATGCCCAAGACCTCTTCGCGGGCCGTGACCTCGCCGGCGGGAACGGCAGACGTGATGGAGGTCCTCTGTGACGTGGAGTTTACGATTGCCGAGATCGAGTCGATCGTCACGGAGACGAACGGCTGTCTCGTCTGGGGCGGCGGTGTGGATCTCTCGCCGGTCGACGACGAGATCATCCGTGCCGAAAACCCGCTCTCGATCGATCCGCCGGGCCAGCTCATTGCGTCAGTGCTCTCGAAAAAGCGCAGTGCCGGCTCAACTCATATCGTCATCGACATCCCCTACGGCGAAGGGGCAAAAGTCGAGAGCCTCGTCGCAGCACGGGAGCTTGCGGACGATTTCAAACGCGTCGGGGACCATCTCGAAGTCGACGTCAGCTGTGCGATCACCCACGGAACCGATCCGATCGGCCGCGGCGTCGGGCCAGCGCTCGAGGCCCGAGACGTCCTTGCAGTGCTCGAGGGCGAGGGCCCGGAGTCGCTGCGACTGAAGTCGCTCCGACTCGCAGACATGCTGCTCACACACTGTGGCGTCGATGCGTCGGCGACCGACATCCTCGAGTCGGGGCAGGCCCTCGAACGGTTCCGCCGGATTATCGCCGCACAGGGTGGTGATCCAGAGATCAAATCCGACGACCTCGAGCCGGGGGCGGAGTCGACGACTATCCGTGCGGATCGTTCCGGGGTCGTGACGCGCGTTGACAACCGGCAGCTCTGTGATCTCGCACGCAGAGCCGGTGCCCCACTCGATAGCCGTGCTGGGATCGTGATTCACCAGACCGCTACCAACCAGATCGAGACCGGCTATCCGCTGTATACGATCCACGCCGAGACGCCGGCCAAGCTGACAGAGGCGGAGCGACTTGCTGATCGACTCGAGCCGATCCGCGTCCGGAGCAAGGCAGATGCGCTCGTCGAACGTCGGTGAGACAACCGACTGTCACGCTGACCCGATGCAATCGGATAGCGGTCGCGAGTCTGTCGGAACTGACGGGCAGCCGGCGTTGCGTGGAGGTGTAACTTATTTGGTCTGCCCAGTGGTTGGACACGTACGGCATGTACGATACGATCCTCGTTGCGACGGACGGGAGCGACTCGGCAAACCGTGCGGTCGACCACGCACTCGATCTGGCATCGACGTTCGACGCAAACCTCCACGGGATTTCGGTCGTCGACACCCGACGGTACGGCGACTCGATGTTATCGGATTCCGACAGCGTGATCGGAGATCTGAGCGACCGTGCTGAAGAGCTCTTGGCAGAGATGGAAACGAGAGCCGATGTCGACGTGACCACCACCGTGCGTCGCGGCCGTCCACACGACGAGATCGGTAGCTACGCTGACTCGATCGATGCGGACCTGATACTACTGGGGAACCGTGGGCTCGACTCTAGCGACGAGATCGGAAGCACCGCAGAACGCGTCGTCAGATACGTCGACCGACCAGTACTGACCGCCTAACGGAGACCAGTCGATCAATCTATCAGTGTTTCGGGTATAACCTATTTGGCAGCTTCCAACATGCATACCGCTACGCCAATGTATGAGACGATTCTCGTCCCGACTGACGGGAGCGACCCGGCAAATCGGGCAGTAGAGCACGCAATGGAACTCGCAGACAGATACGGCGCCGACGTGCACGCGATGTACTGTGTCGAGACCCACCGCTACGGTGAAACAGCGTTGAGCAGTGCTGAGATCGTCCTTGACAGACTCGAGGAACAGGGAGCTGCGATGCTCGAAGAGATCAGCGACCGCGCGGACAACGTCGGCATCGACTGTACATGGACCGTCTGTCACGGCCGCCCCTGGGAAGCAGTCAGCGAGAAGGCAGACGAGCTCGATGCGGATCTGATCGTGATCGGCTACCAGGGACAGAGTCACACACGAACGAACAAGATCGGCAGCGTCGCCGAGCGAATCGTCCGAACTGCAGACCGGCCAGTGTTGACCGCCTGAGACGAACCCCTTGGGGTCAGTTCCGATGCAACCGCACCAGCCTGCGGTTGCACCACTAATACGGACAACAGACCGTACAAACCGTTTCAGCAGACCGTATGAGTCGTCCGCGGCTGGTCAGTCGTCGACTTTCGTGTTCTCTCATAGTCTGGTTCCGACAGGCCATCGGCAGCGAACGACACCGTGATGCGGACCCGATCCGTGCGTTCTCGAGGACAGTTCGAACGTGCGTGGCGTCCTCGACTGACCGGGACCGTCAGAGCGGTTGCGAGTCGCGACAGCATCGGTCACCGATGGATCTGAGGCGAGCGAGTGGTCTGTCAGACGGCAGTGAATAGAGCGAGCACACTACCAGGAAACTGTCAAAACCCATCACATTTACCGATTGCGTTGGCGGTACGCCAAGCAGGTGTAACTGATACGTGTCTGCTTCTCGTAGCTACCCGAAATCGATGCACGAGCCATCTCCCGATGCACCGTCGCTCGCAGCGTACGCCGACGTGACGGATCGCGACCGAATCGAGCAACTCCGTGCACTCGCTGCTGCCCTCGAGGACACGCACATTCTCCACGTGAATTCGGCAGCGGCTGGCGGTGGCGTCGCAGAACTGCTGCGGTCTATCGTCCCGTTGAGAGTATCTCGAGGTCGTTGCGTCGCTCGTCGATGGCTCGTGAATCGACGGCCTCGAGAGTGGGATGGTCGAAGCGATGCGGGACACCCGCTTTGCTCCCCCAACACTGTTGTCCGTCGGGCTGGTGTATAGGAGTCGATGGCGAGTATTATTCTGCCGACGTTCGAGTGGACGCAGTCCTGTGAACAGCTGGCTCGCCAGCTCGAGGCCGATGACGAGCTCCTCGTCGTCTGTGACAGCGAGGGCGATCCGGTTGCGAGCGCGGATCTTCCCGAGGCAGCCAAATTGCTCGTCGCCGGCGACCCCGAAGGCTGTTCGGGGAAGGCAAACGCCGTCGCGCTCGCGCTGGAACACGCCTCTCAGGATCGGATCGTCCTGACCGATGATGACGTCGACCGCGACGACGACTGGCTGGCCACGATCAAGCGCCTCGGCGAGGAACACGGGACGGTGACAGCGATTCCGGTCTTCGTGAGCGAGGAGTACCCGTTCAAACTGTTCGAACCGCTCTGTATCGTGGTCGCCTCGCTCGTGGTCGATCGAACGAGCTGGGTGACCTGGGGCGGCGGCGTCACGTTCGATCGCCGCGACATCGACATCGAGGGGTACATCGCCGACCTGCGCCGGACCATTTCAGACGATGCATTGCTCGCCGAGTACGTCGACGACGTCGTTGCCTCGCGAGAACTGGTCAACGAGGTCCGGGTCCCAGGTGGGCCCCGTGCCACCTACGAACGGCTCACGCGTTTCGTCACGATCTTCTATCGGTTCGCTCCGAGGAGAACGCTTGCGATTCTCGCCGTCTTCCTCGCCGTCGTCGTGATCGGGACGCTCGCGCCGCTTGCCGTCGCCGTGGGCGTGACTGCCCTCGCGTACGACCGATACCGTGCGCTCGGCGTCGACCGACGAACGTGGCTGTTCGCGGCACCCGCAGCCGTCCTTGCCCCTCTCCTCGGGGTCGCCGGCATCGTCAGGCCGACGTTCGTCTGGGGCGGTCGACGCTACCGGTGGGAGGAGACGTTCGATGTGACCATCCTCGAGTAGTCCGGAGACAGCCGTGTTTCATCGCCGTGACTCACGGCCGAGATGGGCACGAAACGAACTCGCGATTACGAGCAATCGGTTCGAAGCCGATATGTGGAGACGCCGACGGACGACGAAGTCGCCGCTTTCTGCGTGACCGACAGCGACGGCAACACCTGCCCCTTGACCAATACTGCCGGCTAGAACTATTCGACGGTCGGCCGCGCTACTGCGGCCGTCACCCCCGGAAACGACCACAAATTCGCGACCGATGTGTCACTAACTGCTGTCCGACAGTATAACGCCCGCCTTCTAAGGGGATCACTGTCGTTCGGTTCAGTGTATGTCGGCAGACCTGCCAACGCGAGACGAACTCATCCAGGGAATGACTGTCGAGGTCGAACAGGAAAACGGCGATCGTCTCATCGGTGAGGTTGGCGCTATTCTCACCGACGACCGCACCCACCCCGAGGGGATACTCGTCAAGCTCAAATCCGGCCCACGGGGGCGTGTCAAGCGAATCGGACCGGAGCACTGACCGAGGTTGTGGGCCGATTTCGGTACGCCGTATCTAGCTTGCAGAGACGTTCGACCGAGCCAGGCCAATCCGAAAGTGCCAGCGCTCACCCGTACAAAATCGATCTCCTGCCTTGAGCAGCTGCCGCCGTCAGTACGGTTAGCTCGTGGTCGGTCTACACCTCACGGCTCGTTTTAACTGGGTTCGGAACGAAGAGAAGGGTATGGATTGTCTCGTAGCCGTCGACGGTTCCGAAGAGTCCGAGAACGCACTCGCCTACGCCGCCGACATCGCAGACGCGATGGATGGCTCGATCACGGTCGTCTACGCGGTTAACCCGACCGCCCACGATGAGGGCGGGGACGAACCGACCGTCTCGCTGTGGGACGCCGACCAGCGACTCGTCCTCGAGAGCATCGATGACGCCGAACAGCGGGGGCTAGAGCTCCTCGAGAACGCAGCCGATTTCGCCGACGAACTCGGACACGACGTCGAAACCGAACTGCTCTACGGGAATCCGGTCGCGGCTGTCACCGACTTCGCCGAGGACGACGGATTCGACACGATCTTCGTCGGCCACCGCGGCCGATCGGAGCGTGCGGGGTTGATGATTGGCAGCGTTGCGAAATCGATCGTCGAACGGGCGACCGTTCCGGTCACCGTCGTCCGCTAACCTCGCCACGCCCTGGCTGTTCACGGACTGGGACAGTGCCGACGGTCACTCCTCGAGTAACCAACCAAAGCGTTTCTCCCAGAACTCCTCGCTTGGGGGCTTTTTGCTCTGTCCGTACGTCTTCGCGTCGCGGATCTGCCGTTCCAGCACGTCTTGGGCCTCGTTGAGCGCGTGACTCGCGCCGTACCCCTCTCCAGAGGCGATGTACAGCCCGCGGTCGGTGTGTAAGCGGATGCGGGCGAGCAAGAGCGACATTCCGCGGCGTGTCTCGTCGTGCTCGTGGAGGTGAACTTTCGCATCCAAGACGTTCATGCCGTGGTCTTTGTCGTCGAACGACTCAACCATCGCCACGATATCGTCGTAGCTCGTGTCGTCGATCAGATCGACGCCATACACCTGCACGCTCCGGTTCCCGCCAGCTTCCCACGTCAGCGAGTCGAGGATATCCGTCTTCGTGACGATCCCGTAGGGAGTGCCGTCCGTCGTGACGATCAGCGACGAGCCATCGGTCTCGAACATCTCCTTGACGGCTGTCTCGAGCGTCTCGTCCGGATGGACCGTCCGCACTGGCGAGGTCATGACGTCCCTGATCGGGAGATCCAGCATCCGCGCAGATTCGCCCTCTCGAGCGCCGAACCCACCCCGGCGCGCGCGAGCAGTGCTGGTGGAGATCTCACCTCCGAACGGGTCGGTCCCGCCTGCATCGCCGCCCTGACTCTGGACTTCGGCGCGAATCGTCAGATCAGTTATGTCGTAGAGGCTCAGCACGCCGGCTGTCGTTCCGTTCTCGACGACTGGGAGATGCGTGATCCGGTTCTCCCGGAAGATGTTGAGCGCATCCCCGAGTGTCGATTCCGGATCGAGTGCAACGAGATCGTTCGACGAAGCCTCTGCGACGGTCGCTGCATCCAGAAACGATTCGACCTTCTCGAGGATCGCGTCGGCGGTGACGACACCGAGCAGTGTCTCCCCCTCGAAGACGGGAAGGAGCTGTGAGTCGCTGTCGATCATCAGCTGTGCCACCTTTCGAACGTCTTCGTCGGGCGTTAGTCGAGGAACATGCCAGACCAACGAGCCGATCTTTTGATTGGGTTGGCGATGTGAGGTGGCGAGCTGTCGCCGCGTGACGATGCCTTCGAACTCGTCTCCCTGTACGACGACGCCGTTGACGCTTGAATCTTCGAACGTGCCGACAAGCTTCGAAACGGGTGTCTCTGGGGTGAATTCAACGTACTCCTCCGAAACGATATCAGCGATATCCATGTGTTCTGTCTGTTTCCGCGTGGGTGCTCGAGTTGCTGTCCTGCTCCAACCGGGTTGTCACTGCCTTCGTCAGTCTCCCACAAGTACTCGAGGGTAGACCCGGGATCCGGACTGTCTAGGTTACTGTTCACTGCTCTAGATACGTCATTGCTTCCTCGTCGGACACCTGCCCGAAGTTCTCGTAGAACTGTCCGACACCCCTGAACCCTCTTGGTGTCTCGAGACAGACGACCGTGTCCGTCTCCGACTCGAGGCTGTCGATCGTGTCGGGTGGGCCCACAGGCACGGCCAGAACGATCCGTTCGGCGGCTGTTTCGTTGAGCGTCTTCAGACACGCTCTGGCGGTCGACCCCGTCGCGACGCCGTCGTCGACGACGACCACCGTCTTCCCAGCTAACGCCGGCGCGTCGCGATCGCCTCGATATCGTTCGGCTTTCTGCCGGGCGTTTTTGGCCTCTTCATCGCGGCGTTGCTGGAAATACCCCTCATCGGTGCTGGTCCCGCGGAACGCCTCCTCGTTCCGCCAGACACTGCCGTCGCTTGCGACGGCTCCGATGGCGTACTCCGGGTTTCCCGGAGCACCGATCTTCTTTGCAACGACGATGTCGAGCGGGATGTCCAGTTCGTCAGCGACCGCTCGCCCGAGCGGGAGCCCGCCACGGGGGATCGCAAGCGCAATATCGGCGTCGATGCCCTGCTCACGAAGCGCGGTTGCAAGCCGCTCTCCGGCGTCCGTTCGGTCTGTGAATCGTCGAGATCCTGCCATCGTCACATCATGAAGCGAAGCGGTAATATATAACAGTCGGGCACTCCTCGCGAGAACTGATATACTCGAGTACTGATTGCTGTACTGGTACACTCGCTGGGTTCTATAGTAGCCACTGAAAATCAGTGCGTACCCGATCGCACGACAACTGTGCGGTCGGTGTACAAACAGTTTCAGTTGTTACGATAGCGACTGCTCGAGGGGGCAAAGCGACGCCGATTCGGGGTCTGGCTCGAGGTTCTGAGACAGCCCCGTATCTATATGTACTTGATTGAGATACGTCAGCATAGACCATGGCAACAGAAACCAAAGAAAAACATCATCCGTACGATCCGCTGACCGCAGACGAGATCGAGCACGCGCGAGATGTCCTCGATGCTGAACGTGAACTCGGCGAGGGGATCCGGTACGTACAGATCGAACGCAAACAGCCACAGAAAGCAGCGGTCAAAGCATACGAACAGAACGGCACAGACGTCGCGCGCGAAGCGTTTGTTATACTGCGAGATAGCGAGGAAAAGACGACCTACGAGGCGGTCGTCTCGCTAGACGACGCGGAGCTGACCTCCTGGGAAGAAAAGCCGAACGTCCAGCCATCGATTACCCTCGCTGAGTTCGACGAATGCGAGCGGGTCGTCAAAAACAACGACGAGTGGCAAGCAGCCGCCGCAAAGCGTGGCGTCGAGAACTTCGATCTGGCGATCGTCGATCCATGGTCCGTCGGCCACCATCTCGTCCCCGAGGGGATCGACCCAGATCGCCGGCTCGCTCACGCGATGTCGTGGATCCGAACGAGCGAAACGGACAACGGCTACGCTCGACCGTTGGACGGTATCCATGCGTTCGTCGACCTCGACGAAATGGTCGTTGTCGAACTCATCGACAGAGGCACGAAAGTGGACAATGTACTTACAGACCTCGAGGATGCGAAATACCGCGAGGAAGACCGCGACCTTCGAGACGATCTGAAACCGTACAACGTCGATCAGCCGGAGGGTCCAAGCTGGGAGATCGACGGCCGAAAGATCGAGTGGCAAAACTGGCACATTCGCGTCGGATGGAACCAGCGGGAGGGACTCGTCCTCTACAACATCGGCTATGAGGACGACGGCGACGTCAGACCGATTATTCACCGTGCGTCCGCGGCCGAGATGAACGTCCCCTACGGCGAGAAAGACCCCAATCACAACTGGAAAAACGCGATCGACATCGGCGAATACAACATCGGTCGGCTGGCAAATTCGTTGACGGAGGGCTGTGACTGCCTCGGGCATATGCACTATTTCGACGCGGTGATGAACGATGCCGACGGCGAGGTCCGAGTGCTCCCGAACGTCATCTGTGTCCACGAAGAGGACTACGGAACGCTCTGGAAACATACGAACTGGCGGACCGAGAACTCCGAGGTCCGACGCAACCGTCGCCTCGTCATCTCCTTTGTCGCAACGGTCGGCAACTACGACTACGAGTTCAATTGGTACTTCTACCAGGATGGTTCGGTCGAACCCCAGGTCCGGCTTACCGGAATCGATAGTAACGGACTGGTTGGTCCGGATGAAGACGTAACGTCTGGCTACGCCGAGTTGCTCGCGCCGAACGTGAAAGGGATGCTCCACCAGCATTTCTTTAGTTTCCGGCTGGATATGGAGGTCGACGGCTCGGACAACGTCCTCTACCGGCGACAGAATCAGCCAGTGCCGAAAGGTCCGAACACGGAGATCAGATGGGACGGACAAGAGGACGTCGACGGACTCAACCCGACGGGTGCGTCTTTCTATGCAGACAAGACACAACTCGAGTCGGAATCGGAGGCAAAAGAGCTTATCGACCCACTCAAAGGCAGGTATTGGCAGGTTGAACACGCAGAGAAGACGAACCACGTCGACCGGCCGGTCGCGTACAAGCTCGCCCCCGGTTCAAACGTCGAGGCCGCCGTCCAGGACCACTCGAGTATTATGGAACGGACCGGGTATATCAAATACCATCTGTGGGCGACGCCGTATCGGGACGACGAGCGGTACCCGGCTGGAGAGTATCCGAACCAGAATCCCGGCGGCGACGGGCTCCCGAAGTGGACGGCGAACGACCGGTCACTCGATGGCGAAGACCTCGTGTTGTGGTACACACTCGGCGTGAATCACGTCACTCGACCGGAGGATTGGCCGATCCTTCCCGTTCACATTGCGAGCTTCAAACTGGAGCCGGTGAATTTCTTCGAGGAAAACCCCGCAATCGATGTCCCGCCAGAGCACGCGATCAAGGATATCCACGCTCGCCGCGAAGAAAAGTACGACGACCCTGACGCTGTCGCGGGATCCAATGACGACTGATCGCCACCCAGCGGGCGCGAACAGCCCCGTTCGCGGCCCCCTTATCATGGGCGGTCGGCCCACCACGGCTCATGAACCGATCAGATGGACACGACGCGCATCGAAAACGCACACATGACTGACCACGACACGGACGAAAACGGATGCACACTCTGTGAACTCCCTGTCGAGGGGAGTGCCATCGTCGACGATGGAGACGCCTTCTGCTGTGTCGGTTGCCGTGAGGTCTACAACGCGCTGGAGACCGTCGAGAACAGTTGCTGAATCCTCGTTGCGCTTTTGCCGTGTCTGGCTGCTGAATCAGGAACGAAACTGAATTTCGTTCTTCTGGACTGGGGTGTCCCATGTAGCTTGATATCGCTGGTTGACCACGACGCTAGTGGCATGAATTACGACGAGTTTACCGGCGAAGTCCAGCACCGCCTCGAGTTGCCGGACACCGGTCGAACAGTGCGGGCAATCCGTGCGACACTCATGACGCTGGGCCAGCGGATTCCGGAAGGCGCAGCCGACGATCTCGCCGCTTCACTCCCGATAGAGATCAAGTGGTACATGACCGGTGCCGTCCACGACCACGGCCAACGGTTCGGCTGGCAAGAATTTCTCGCACGCGTCACCGAAATCGAGGGCGAAGGGATCGATCCGCCGGAGGCGGCCTACCACGCACGAGTTATCATCGATCTGGTCGAGACACTGGTGCCGCCGTCGGATTTTCAGCAACTCCGTGACCAGCTTCCAGAAAGCGAAGCCGACGAAAACTGGCGCAAACTCTTCGAAGTCGTCGACGCCGGCGGCTGGGGTGAGGCCGAAGAGGCACAGACCGGCGGCGGGCCACAACCTGACGCGACGGACTCGGACTGACTCGAGACACGTGGCCCGTTCAGCCTGTCGGTCGTACAGCAGTCACCTGTACTCGAGTCCGTGGAGTCTGTACCGATAGGTTCGCGTGTCTGTCTTGACGACGAGATGCTTCGTGGCACCCGCTTGTTCGATTCTGTCGAAGTGGGACCCCATCTCGCCAGGATTTAACGAGGGAGCGCCGTCTTGGAGCCCGAATCGGAGCGTTGCGTTCCGCTGGCGGACATCGTCTACTTGTTTCGCTTCGGCGCCCAGAACGTCACCGGTTGGGCCGACGTCGACCGTGCCAGTGAGTTCCCACGAATGGTCGCTGTACTGTAGTTCCGTCCCGCTAAGCTGTGGCCACTCCATTTCGACCATACTATCGGTACGTTGACGAGGTCAATCGTCCTTTCGATTGTCAAGAAATATACAATTTCTTCCATGATAATACGTTTGGACGCTGCTCCCGCTTGACGGCGGTCCGGTCACGTAACCACGAACGTAACGACCCCGGTGGCACCGACCAGCACCATCGGCACCGCTGCCTTCAATCGCAGCCGCCCGCTGATGACCTCGAGCAGGATGATCTTCGTCGTCAGGCTCGCGAGAATGCCAAGCACGACCATTCCGGCTGCCTGTTCTGCACCGATTCCGCCTTGATTGAAAACCGTCGCCGCGGTCACCGACACGGCGGCCGACGACACGAGCCCGCCCGCAAACGCCGTCGCGTACAACCCAAGCTCTCCGAAGAACGCCTCGGCGAGAACCGACACGAGCAGGATGGCCGCGTATGCGACGGCGAACTTGGCAGCGGCTGTCAGCGAGAGCGGCGACTCGAGCGCGAAGTCGAAGCGGTCGGGTGTTTCACCGTGGACCCACAGGATGGCAGCGATCCCAACACACAGAGCGACCATCACCACGGCTGGCTGCCAGAGCATCCAGAACAACCCAACGGCGAGGACGGTCGCAATGCCAACGTTTCTTACGATCATCGACATGGTTGCCAGCAGGACTGCGGCCGAGGCAGCATCGACCGCCTCGCGTGACTGGGTTGCCATTCTGGCGAGGACGCCCGCCGTCGCGAACGAGTTCGCACCACCCGCGAGCAAGCCAGTGACAGCTAACCCTTTCGATCCCCCGAGCTGACGCATCGAGACGTACGAGACGAACTCGATCAGCAGGACGAATATGACGAACAACAACACCTCACGAGGGATCAGGACGCCGAACGGATCGACGGGATCAGTTGGGGCGATCGGATACAAGATAAAGACGACTGCCCCGAGTTTCAACGAGTCCCGCAACTCCTGATCGGACACACCCTTCACGTACCGGTGTAGCCGTTCCTTCTCAGCCAGCAGGAAGACCAGAACGATCGCAATCGATGTCGACTCGAAGAACCACCCATATCCGACGAGTACCCCGAGCAACGCGACGAGAAACACGGTGACGGACGTCGTGAGTCCAACGTCTTCGTCAGTCAGTGAAAGTCGAACGTACACGATGAAGAGCGCGAGGGCACCGGCCAGTCCCAGATAGGCGCCGACGAAGGCCGGATGCCCCTCCTGCTGTCCGATGGCGACCACGATCGGACCAGCGCCACACAGAAGCGCCAGCGTCCGCAATCCTGCGAACTTCCGCGTCGGTTGTCGCTCTCGCTCGAGTCCGATCAGGCCGCCAGTCGCGATGGCGACGAGCACCTTGGCCAACAGTTCCGGCACCGAAATTACGTCGAGCATCAGTGATGGAGCCGCCAGAACGCGTGAAGAGCGGTCTTCTCGGTCGACTGTTGTGACATTCGTTCGTGACTTACAATCGGATTCCAGTACTAAATACTCCAGCTATTCGCCGGGCTCTCAGACAGCGTGCTCGTTCGGCGTCCGCCACACTCGAGTCAGTATCCGGTGTCGTGAGGCGGGAACGACGACGACACGGTCCCGCCTCGTTCGTCGCGTTCTGAGTCGGCGAGACGGGAGCTGGTCCGGCCCGCTCGAGGCGCTTTGCGCTCGGCCTCGACATCAGCCAGCGACACCCATCCCAGCCACAACGCAGTCGTTCGGGCTCGAGCGCAGGAGTCGTTGCCAGCCGCGTTCGAACGCGGTGTTGGGGCCGACCAGCAATACGTTATGTCTCTCGAGCCCGTCGGTTTGCACGGACCTTCGAGGAACGATGTACGACACGATCCTTATTCCGACGGACGGGAGCAGCGGGACGGAGCGAGCGATCAGCAACGGGCTCGATATCGCACAGCAGTACGATGCCAGCGCTCACGCACTGTCCGTGATCGACATCGCCGAACTGCTGGAAGTCGGTTACGGCGGGGATCGATCCGACTTCGAAGCGGCAATCGAACCGCTCGAGGACGACGCAAAACGTGCAGTCGAAGCGGTCGACACGCAGGCACGCCGGATGGACGGCGACGTAGACGTGCTCCCAGTCGTTCGCGAAGGAGAACCGTACGAGACGATTCTGGCGTATGCCGACGAAATCGATGCCGACCTGATAGTTATGGGGACCCACGGCCGACACGGACTCCCCCGATACCTCCTCGGAAGCACGACCGAACGCGTCGTCCGGACGGCCGAGATCCCCGTGTTGACTGTTCGAATGCCTGCTGACTGATACTGCCGGACAGCACTATTCAACGCTCGATCGCGCTACTGCGGTCGTCCTCGAGGTAACGGCCGCGAATTCGCGACCGACGTGTCACTGACTGCTGTCCGACAGTATGAGAGTCGGCCCCGGCAGGTGTCGAACACCCACGCTGGTGGCTCGGTCCCTCGAGACCACGAGGCGAGACGACAGCTCGATCTCAGGAGCGAACGGCGTCGGGCGACTCATATCGGCGAACAGTGACCCCTGTCTCGCGGATCGCCGCAATATCGACAGCGGGACCGGTCCGCGGATCACGTTCGACGGCGCTCTCGATCGCACTGGCAACGAGGTCGCGTGCATCCTCGAGCGAGAGGGAATCCGTGTAGTCACGATCGAGGATGACAGAAGCACTCTGGCGGCCGCTCCCGTCGGCAGCGTAGTCGGACTCGATCACACCGTCGTCTACGCCGATTCTGAAGACGTGCGAGCCGGCTTCGTCGACGCCGCCGAGGACAAACGTCGCGTCTCGCTCGGGGTGTGCTCGGCACTCGCGACCGGCAACTGTCGCCAGCGTTGGAATACGTATCCGGCGACTGTGATGGTACTCGTAGCGATCGACCTCGCGACGGAGCCTGGTGACCAGTGAGTCAGCGTCACCGGGTTCGGCAGCCGAACCGACCGCAGCCGACGGATGCACCGACCAGAGTTTTGCTGCCTCATCGCTTTCTACAATCGCATCACGACTCGTCCGTGTGTCGGCTGCGAGGAGGACTCCGTCCGTCGCTTGCACGCCAATGACGACGCCACCGGAACCTGCACCGTCCGCCCGACACTCGTGTGGGTTTTTCGGCGTCATCGGTGCCGTCTCCCGTCGGTGTGCATGGTGAGCCATAGACTGCAGTAGACGAACGAGCGACATGAAGATCGGGGTCGGAGCCGATCGAACAAAGGCCATCTTCGAGCCCCGTTGACTGGCACCGTTCGTCTCAGTCCTCGATTCGGTACCGGTCGTCGTAGTCGATGTCGTCCATGTCGTCGATCTCGTCGGACCCACAGAGCGGACAGTCTGGGTTCGGCTCGAGCGGCGTCCGGACGACCGTCGCGTCCGCAGCATCGTATCGCAACAGTTCATCGTCGAGTGGCTCGCCGAGATCAAGGAGGCACTTGAGCACTTCCGTCGCCTGCAGCGTGCCGATCGTCCCAGGAACCGACGGAAAGATGCCCATTGGTTCGTCGGACGGCACTGTCTCTTCGTCCGGAGCCGCCGGAAGCAGACACCGATAGCAGGGACCGCCGGGACGAAACACCGTGAGCTGTCCCTCGAGTTCGTACACTGCCCCGTGGACGAACGGGACGGCAGCGAGTCGAGCGGCGTCGTTGACGAGAAATCGTGTTGCGAAGTTGTCCAACCCGTCGACGACCACGTCGTACCTCCTAAGAAGCGACGCGACGGTGTCGGGTGTGATCCGGGTGGCGTGTGTCTCAACCGTGACGTCGGGGTTGAGCGCGTCGATGAATCGGGCTGCGCTCTCGACTTTTGGCTCGCCGATGTCGTCGACGGTGTGGACGACCTGTCGCTGGAGGTTCGAGCGTTTGACGCGCCCGTCATCGACGATTCCAACCGTCCCGACACCGGCTGCTGCCAGATACTGAATCACCGACGAACCCAGGCCGCCCGCACCAGCGACGAGAACGCGGCTCGACAGCAGTGATCGCTGGTCGGAGTCGGCGATCGAATCGATCATGAGCTGGCGTGAGTAGCGGTTGCGCTGCCTCGAGTCGAGTGGCTGCACCATGCGACGACTCCGACGCCAAGCCTGAATAACGTTCACCGAACGCTCGTCGCCACCGCTCGTCAGTGGCTACGATAGTGCTGGCTCAAAACACCACCAGCGGGGTTCGACGTCCCTCTACGAATCGTCGAGTTCCCGAACGATGTGTTCTTCGACGACCGCGTCGGGGGCGTTGGTTTTGACGCTCTTGATCCCGTCTCTCGCACGGCGTTTGGTGCTGTAGCCCTGGCCGCTGTCGGCGATGATATTACCGTTGTCGTGGACGAGTCGCCATCGCCACTTGCCTGCATTGTCCTCGTAGAGTTCGAACGTTGCGTTGCTCATACCGGTCGTTCGGGCGTCTAATAAATAAAACATCGACAACGGCACCGAGTTCGAAGCGAACACTATCGCGCGCTTCGAGCCGATGGCGCTCTCATACGCTTCATCCCAGCGGCGAGTCGCCAGCGGTCTGGTGGCTGCTGGCGATACCGGCCATCATCCATGCGGATGCCCGGCGGTGTGCCCGCACGCGTCGAGAATGCACTACCGACTCGAGACAGCAGCCCGTCGCACAGCGTTGGCCACCCTACAATTTCAACAGAGCAAAGACCGTGGTCGCTGTACGGACCCCTATGTACGATGACGTTCTCATCGCAACCGACGGCAGCGACGTCGCAACAGACGCGGCGGCAGTGGGCCTCTCACTCGCACAGACACTCGAGGCGACGGTACACGTGCTGTCCGTCGTCGAGGCCGAGTCGGGCGAAGACACCCAGCGACACGAGGCGGCTGTCGAATCGATCGCAGCCGACGCCGTCGATGCGGGGTGTGAGGCCACGTCGGCTGTTCGGACGGGGCGACCGGCGAGTGAGATCCTGGCGTACGCTGACGACACCGCTGTCGACGCGATCATCGTCGGCACACACGGGCGAACTGGACTGAAACAGGCGCTGCTCGGTAGTGTCGCCCTCGAGGTGATCCGTGATGCGCGCCAGCCTGTTCTCACGGTCGGTCGAGAGACGGTTGGGGCAGATGGCATCCAGGTCGACGACGTCTGTCTCGCAACCGATGGCTCGGCAGGGGCGAACGCGGCGACCGCACACGCACTCTCGTTGGCAGCCGCCTGCGACGCCACCCTGCACACGCTGTATGCGGTCGACGTAAACCCCGACGCGACGGAGATTCGGGAGAACTTCATCGAACACGGGAAACAGACGACCGCAGCCATCGAAGACCGGGCAGCAGAGCACGGACTCGAGGCGACAGGCACGGTGACGGACGGCGAACCCCACGAAGTCATTCTCGACTACGTCGACGCCGAAGAGGTCGACGTGCTCGTCATGGGGACGGAAAGCAAGTCGAATCTCGAGCGACTCGTCCTTGGGAGTGTCTCCCAGCGCGTCGTGCCGAAGGCGAGCGCACCCGTCCTGACCGTTCGAACGACCGAGCAGTGACTGCCGCAGGCATCGTGTAGCTCGAGTCCCACCTACGTCGAGTCGTCGTCGTAAAACTCGGTGTGGGGCTGGATACGATCGACGTTAGGTGGAGCGCGTTGGCGAACGACGAACACGTCGTAGGACTCCTCGGCAGCGATATGAACGCCGACGCTCGTCAACGGTGTCACGACGCGGCCGACGTTGTCGCTGCCGAGGAAGACGACGCTCGGGTCGTGTTCCAGTGCCAACTGCTCGATGTGGCCGGCGATCCGTGCTTCAGGCGGAAACTCCCGTATCCGCTCGTACTCGAACGACACCGCCGGTGTGAGCGAGTGCACCTGTTCACGAAGGCGCTCGACGACAGCCTCGACGTCGTACGCCTCGTCCTCGCCGATCCACCCCTTCTCTCGAGCGTAGCGCTTTCGTTCCGGGACGACAGTCACCGCTGTCACGTCTTCCTCGAGCGCGTCGCCGTACTCGACTGCCCTGACGAGAGCGGCTTCTGCGAGTTCCGAACCATCGAATGGGACGACGAACGTCATACGTACCGCCTCCATGCCCTGCCCAATAACTTCGAGGGGCGAACGCACACGATCCCATGCGTGTGTGTTGGCTCCAGATAGCGACGGTCGAGAGTTGGGGGCAACAACGGTCGCTCGAGTATGAGTTATGCTGGCCGATACTATCAAAATGATAGGATTGTCATACTACGTGAATTAGTATCTTATCCAGTCGAGTACTGGTGAAGAGGGCAGTACGGGTTGACGAAATCGTCTGGCAGATTCCTCGTGTCAGCATTCTATTCCACCCATCCGACGGCTGGTAATATGATCTTGCTAACAGCAATGGTTTACATACGTATGTTTGTAACTACACTTGATAATACACCGTCATATGGCGGGTGTGTCAGTTAACAGCTACTACTCGGATTGAAACACAGTGGTAAGGAGTGCTTATACACACCTGATGGTACAGCACGAACTGAATATGCTTCGATCGGATAGTCGCGGACGGGACGAACACGAATCGCTCCTGTGTGGGAACCGCATCCAACGATCGAAACACGTTGTTATCGATCCTCGCTGCCCAGTACAGTTATTATGTAAGCTATTAGAGTTCTCCGCTATGTCAGCCGTTATCAACGCAGTCAACTCGGTGCTCCTTCCGACGGATGGGAGCGACAGGGCACTTGCTGGAGCGAAACGAGGCGTCGATCTGGCTGCTGTGGCTGGAGCTGATGTCCACGTCCTCTCAGTTATCGATACGTCGGAGCTTGAGACCATCACCTCCGTTCTCGGAGCCGACGGGGATGGCGAACAGGCGGCGCTTGAGGCCGACGCCGAGACAGCTGTCAACGCCGTTGCACGGATGACTCGAGAGCGGGCGCCGGAGCTCGACGTCACGACGACGACCGAACGTGGGACTCCGTTTAGCGCTATCGAGAGATACGTCGACGCAGCCGAGATTGACATGATTGCGATGGGGACGAAAGGTCGGACCGGGCTCAAACGGGTGGCACTCGGGAGCGTGACTGAAAACGTCCTTCGGACAGTCGCCGTCCCGGTGCTGGCGGTCCCACCAGAAGCGAGCACCGAACCGCTCTCTCCAGACCGAACTGAGAACGTTCTCCTGCCGACGGACGGTAGCGACGGAGCGGGGGTCGCCGTCGACTGGGGTATCGGCCTCGCAGGCGTGTTCGATGCTGTGGTCCACGCGCTCTACTCGGCCGACACGGGCCGCTTGCAGCAGGCTACGGAACCGGAAACACTCCTGAGAAAACTCGAGGACGTCGGCCAGAACGCACTCGAGAGCGTTCGTGAACAGGCCGTAACAGACGGCGTCAGCGTCACGGGAACTGTCGCGAGTGGGCCGCCAGCGAGGGTGATCTTGACCTACGCCGACGACAACGAGATCGATCTCATCGTCATCGGAACACATGGACGCGCTGGAATGGAGCGCCATCTCATCGGCAGCGTCACGGAGAACGTCGTCCGGAACGCCGACGTGCCGGTTGTCTGTGTGCCGATGGGTGCGGACTAGCGCGCCGTTCCCGGCCGTCGCCACGGCGAGCAGTGAACACGCGTGAGGTGACCGCTGGCCACAATTGATCGGCTCGCTGCCCAGGTCAAAACCCGGTTTGGGACGCTGTTGCTGTCCGAACAGGAGTCGTCACACTGTTTCGACGTTGATGTCTCCGACCTGTGTCGTCTCGTGGTACCGACAGATGTAGGTCACCATCTCTTCGGTCGCGACGACGCTGTCGACCGACGCTTCTTCGCCCTCTTCGCTGACGTCATCGCTCTGATAATCATCGACGATGTCGCCGTCTTCGTCACGGATCTCTAAGTTGTGTTCGACGCCATCGACGTTAACCCAGGTAAAGTCGTACTCCTGGCCCTCGATGAGCGTGATCGTCGGGTTCTCTTCGCCTTCGATAATCGCCGGTTCGACACCACCCCAGAATTCGATCTGTCCGTCGAAATAGAACTCGTCGACATCTTCCCACTCTTCGATGTCGACCTCCGCAGGCTCTTCGTCGTCGGGTTCCTCGTCGTCGTCGTCGTTACAGCCGGCAAGAAGTGCGATACCTGTTGCGCCCACCATTGTCATCGCTGTTCGTCGCGAAAATCGCTCAGTGTCTTCCATCGAAACAATATACGGCCTATGACTGCATAGTACCCATTCGAGGTTTAACTGACAGTCGGACAGACGAGTATATGCCGGGTGGTCCCGTTCACCGACCACTGCCCGCTGGGTCGACGGTGGTGGTCGCCAACAGCGAGCATCCTATGGGGCCTCGCAGACGAGTTGCATCGCTGTGAGGCGCCGACGTCGGTTCGTTCACGACAGGTGACCACCGACACGCGCATCGAAACGTCGACAGGTAGTTACTGGAACATCCCGGTCTGCATCCGCTGTTGGTGTTGGTTCTCCTGCTCTTCGGCCAGTTGCTGGTACTGCTGTGCGACCTGTTGCATCCGCTGTTGGATCTCATCAGCCTGCTCGTCGAGTGCTGTCGTGTCGATGTCGAACTCGACGAGCGGCTCGAGTGCCGTCTCGATGACGGATTTCGCCGCCTCCGGATCGGGGAGAAACGGGTGAGCGCGGACGATCAACAACGCGGCCGGAACGTCCGCCTGATAGCACTCGCGCACGAGCGAGCCGGTGATGCCGCCGACGAGTCCCGGCTCCTCGGGGACCTGAATGCCGGCCTCGACGAGCTCCGCTCTGAATTCCTCGGTCGTCGCAACGCCGGTCACGTCGCCGATCTGTTCCTCCGACTCCGCTGGTGCGCCCGCGAGAAAGATGGCCTGGCTGAACTCGTCGGCGAGTTCAGAGAGCACACACCGCGAAAGCGGTTCGAACGACGGTCCGGGGAGTGCGAGATCGCTCTCGAGGGTCATCACTGACGGATCCGACCCGGTGTAGACGCGGACGAGATCCTGGACGAGGCCGTCTTCGAACGTCACAACCGGCGGGAACTCCTCGGAAGCGATATTGCCGTAGTGCTCGAGGTCGAGTTGATCCGTGATCTGATCGACGGCGATCGCTGCGACGAGTCCGTGTCCGGGGAGTCCTTCGATGAGTGTCGGTGCATCGGCGCGAGATTCGGCGACCTGCTCGAACGACGCAATCTGGTCTGTCATGCGGACACACGTACACCAGCCACGGATATCAGCGTATGGTCCGCTCGAGGTCGACTGGAGACACGGTGGGCTGAGCGGCAAACCGCGACAGTGACCGGGCGTCGCCAGCGCCGGTCAACACGATCGCCGCGGCCGACACTATATGTGGGCAGCCGTGGTGTCGACACTGTATGGGCCAGCGCATCCTCGTTCCGACCGAGGGATCGCCACTGTCGATGAAAGCACTCGAGATTGCACTCACCGACTATCCGGATGCCGACATCATCGTCTGTCACGTCATGGACCCCATTGGATCGGGACTGAGCCTCATCGACGTCATGCGACCGACGTTCGACGATGGCGCGCCGCCGGGCTCCGTCTCGCCGGAGTACTGGCGCGAGTGGAACCAGAAAGCAGAACAGAAGGCACAGGCGGTCTTCGATGACGCACACGAACTCGCCGACGAACACGACAGCAGCATCGATACCGTCCTCGAGTTCGGCGAACCTGCCGACGTCATCCTCGAGTACGCTGAAGAACACGACGTCGACCGGATCGTCATGGGCAGTCACTGTCGCTCGGGCGCAGAGCGGTTTCTGGTCGGCAGCGTCGCCGAAACGGTCGTCAGACGCGCCCCAGTGCCCGTGATGATCGTTCGATGACGTCGGCAGTCGGCACTCAAACTCTCGAGGCCGTACTGTGACCGCTGGAGTCGCCGATGGTCACTCGTCGGCTGACTCAGCAGACGGCGAGAGCGGTTCTTCCGGCTCGAGTTCCGGTTCGGTCCCGACCGATTCCGGCTCCCAGTCATCCGAGAGCGGCGTCCCAGTCGTATCCATGAGCATCTCGCTCTCGCAGACGGCACACTGAAACGGGTACGCTAGAACAGAGCCGTCCGCGATGACGACCTCGTACGTCCCGGGGTGGCGCCACTGATGACCGTACAGCTGACATTTCCATCCCATACTGTGTGCTATGGGAGCAGATCGCTTAACAGTGTCGTGGCGACGGATGCGACATGGATCGCAGGGACGGCACAGCGAGTCTCAAGGCGACGGAAACGATTCCCAAGGTTCATTGATCTGTCCGGCGGTGGTTGGCGTCCATCCGACAGCAGACGCTGTCTCTTTCAAAACCGAAGAAGGTGTTCGAGATGTGAGGCTGCGTAGTTTTTTCTTCAACTCTCTGGAGCAGTTCGTATGGACGTGCTGCTGTCTGCTCATTTCCTAGCTATTGAGGCGGACATCCTCGTTGTCTTCGGGATACTCTTCATCGCGTTCGTGCTGTTTACACTCGAGCCGATTCCGATCGACATGGCCGCGATCGGAATCGTTGTCGTGCTAGTTGTACTCGAACCCTGGACGCAGGTCACACCTGAACTCGGAATCTCCGGATTCTCGAATCCGGCGACGCTGACGGTGTTGGCGATGTTCGTCTTGAGCGAGGGGATTCAACGGACCGGTGCGATCCGCATTCTCGGGGACCGATTACTTGCGCTAACTGGCGACGACGAACGCAAACAACAGGCCGCAACGATCGGGCTCGCTGGGGGAACTGCGGGATTTATCAACAATACGCCGGTGGTCGCGATGCTGATCCCGATGGTGTCTGATCTTGCTGATCGGACGAACACGTCGCCATCGAAACTCCTTATTCCACTCTCGTATGCCGCGATGCTTGGCGGGATGCTCACGCTCATCGGCACCTCACCGAACCTCCTCGCAAGCGATATCTCGGGCCGTCTCATCGGCCGCTCGTTTTCGATGTTCGAGTTCACGCAGCTTGGCGTTCTCGTGCTCGCAACCGGTGCCATCTACCTACTAACGATCGGCCACCGTCTCATCCCCGAACGGGTGTCGCCGGACGACGAACTCGCTGGTCAGTTTCAGCTGCGAGGCTACGTTTCCGAAGTGACGATCCCTGCAAACTCTCGGTTCGTCGACGACACCGTCGGCGAGATCAGCATCCAACTCGGTCGGGACGTCGAGATTCTTCGGGTTCTGCGTCGCGGGAAGGTCGTCCACAGGGATCTCGAGAACAGAACCATTCGTCCCAACGATCGACTCCTGTTCCGGTCGAGTGGACGGACACTGCTCGATCTGACCACCTCTCGAGATCTCGAGTTCGCAGCTGCCCCTGTCACGGAGGCGTCGGACGTGACCGACGCAGACGAGTTGGCGCTCGTCGAGGTGATCCTCGTCCCGGAGCCGCCGATCGCGGGTGAATCGATGACAGCACGCGAGTTCGAACGACAGTTCGGGAGTCCAATACTTGCGATCCATCGACAGGGTGAACGCCTGAAGCAGCGACTCTCGACAGCAGTGTTGCGAGGTGGTGATACGTTGCTGGTGCAGTCGACAAAAGAGGCTCGCGAACAGTTCATGGCTGATCCGAACTTCGTTCTGGCTCAAGAGATCGAGCGGCCGGAGTATCGTCGCTCGAAAATTCCGATCGCCGTCAGTATCGTCGCGCTCGTCGTGAGCGTGGCCGCACTCGATATCCTTCCGATCGTTATTACGGCGCTTGCTGGGATGGCGGGGATGGTGATTACGGGCTGTGTCAAACCCGAGGAAGTGTATACCGCAGTCGAGTGGAACGTCATTTTCCTGCTTGCGGGCGTCATCCCGCTTGGGATCTCGATGGAAGAGACGGGTGCCGCTGAATATCTCGCCTATCAGATCACGCCGTTGGCGGATGTCGTCCCGTTGCTCGTTTTCCTGATGGTGTTCTATCTGCTCACGACGATTATCACCGAGATCATCACCAATCTCGCCAGCGTCGCGCTAATGTTACCCATCGCAGTCGACGTCGCCACCGAGCTCGGCTCGGACCCCTTCTCGTTCGTCTTGATCGTGACGTTCGCCGCAAGCACGTCGCTAATGACGCCGATTGGCTATCAGACGAATCTTATGGTGTACGGTCGCGGCGGATACGAGTTCACGGACTTCATCCGCGTCGGCGTCCCGCTGCAACTGCTGTTGGCAGTGGTGACGTCTGTCGGCATCTACGTCTTCTGGGGCGTCTAACGCTACGTCGAGCGTGACGTCCGTCCCGACAGCTCTTCGATCGAAAACTCGAACCACTGCAACTCGATCATTTCGGGCGGTCGATCGAACACTGCGATCTCGATATCGTCTGCGTGCTCATAGTACCGTTGCTCGAGGTCAGCCTCGAGGCCGTCATCCAGTTCGCGGAGGTCGCCGGTCATCACGACGCTTCGCCAGTCGGTCGGGGACTGCCACTCATAGACCGTCAGACAGCTTTGCTCGGTCGTCTCGAGAAACGTCTCTTTCTTGCTTTCCGGCGCGAACCCGAGATCGAGGATACACCGACTGCGGTCGCCGTCGTACCCATACGAGACGGGGATCCCGTACGAGTGGCCGTTCCGGGAGAGCGAGAGGACGCCGATACCGTGCTCGTAGAGAAACTGTGCAATCTCGTCGTGGGTCATGCTGGTGCCGTATCCGTGTCCTGACATCGTTGCTTCGTTCGACCCCGTTTTGCGTCGACCGCCATACCGGGCTGGTCGTGGAACCAGCTGTGACAACGGGCCGGTGTCGGGATCGTCAACCGGTGTCACCCTATGTGGACGATGGTATTAATCGGAGGGTGACAAGAGGTGGCACGATAGCAGCTATCGGTGTGGTCCACCGAACAGTCCAGCCTCGAGTATAGAAGCCCTCGAGGCCCCGGCTGTCACGACACCGTCACACGTGGCGGCGGGATCCCAGACTAGGCCACAACTACTTTTGCCCGGCTGTGGAAGTGGGCGCAAAATGTACGAGACAGTCCTCGTGCCGACGGACGGAAGCCCGGTGGCGGACAATGCAGGCGCGTACGCGATCCGACTCGCTGAACGGTTCGATGCGACCCTGCACGTCGTTCACGTCGCCGAGAGCACGCTCATCGGTGGCGATGACGACGGCGAGCGAGCAGTCGACGACCTCGCCGAGCGCGCGGCAGCGCGAACTCTCGAGGTGACGACGTCGATCCGCGACCTGGAGGGTGATGTCCACCGCGATATCCTCGAGTACGCCGAGACACAGGAGATCGATCTGATCGTGATGGGAACCCACGGCCGGAGCGGCCTCGATCGGTTCCTCCTCGGCAGCGTTGCCCAGCGAACGCTACAGGAGTCGCCCGTTCCGGTCGCGACGGTCCACGAGGAGACGAGCCTCGAGACCGACCTCGAGCGGCTTCTGGTGCCGACCGACGGGAGCCACAGTGCAGCGACCGCCCTCGAGCACGCGATCGATCTCGCCACCGAGACCGGGAGCCGGCTTCACATCGTCCACGTAAGCGACGAGCGTCCGCTCGAGGACGGAACGGAGACGATCGACGTCTCGGATCCGGACGAGACCGCCGAGATCGGTCTCGAGCCCGTCGACGACGCCATCCGGCGCATCCGGGAGTCGGAACTCGACGCCGTCGACGTCTCGATCCCCAGTGGCCGGGTCGACCAGCGAATCCTCGCGACAGCGTCCATGCACGACGCCGACTGTATCGTGATGGGGACCCACGGCGAGACCGGGCTTCGACGATATCTCCTCGGGAGTACGACCGAACGCATCGTCCGATTCGCGGGTGTCCCGGTGATCGGGCTCAGCGCACCGCGGACCGAGCCCGTGACCGTCGAGTATCTCGCGTATGCGGCCGTCGACGATCGCGGCTGGTCGCTCGAGGACGACGATCTCTTCGAAACCGCCGACGCGGCCGATCTCGAAGCGGATATGCATGGGACGTTCGAGGTGGGGCGCGACGAGTATCTGCTGGATGCGGCCGAAGCAGCGGGCCTCGAGTGGCCATACCACTGTCGAGCGGGCGGCTGTGTAAACTGCGTCGCGGTGTTGAAAACGGGTGAGATCGAGATGGACGTCCAGCGGAGCCTTTCCGACGAGGAGGTCGACGAGAAGGGGTTCCGGCTGACCTGTGTCGGGACACCAGCCAGCGACTCAATCAAACTGATCTACGGCGCGAAACATCTCGATGAGTTGCGAGATCGGGTCGTGTAGCGACTCGAGGGGAGGGCAAGGCGCAGCCTCGGTCTGTTCGGATCGTTTCGAGTGCCACACGTTGTGAGTTTTATATTATGCTTATTCACACTCATACTGTGATACCACCTACCACAGATGCTCGACCACTACCAGCTGGGGCTGCTAACGCTCGTGCTTACGGTCGTCGTCGCGATAAGCGGGTTCGTTATCCTCGCGAATCGACACGGGTACGGGCCCACGGGGAAATGGCGATCGATCAACCGGTGGCTGCATACGCTTCTCGGCATCCTGCTCGTCGTCGCCGTGTTTCTGACGTACTTCATTACGCCGCCGGACACGCTGTTCTGACGGCGTGTCGATTCGGGAACAGCGGACTGCTCTCGACGGCGATCGGCCTCGAGAACTGCCCACCACCGTCTGCAGCCGGTCGGTGACAAGTCGGGGTTGATGACGCAGGTGAGGAACGCTCGAGTGTGATCGACGCCCGAACGGTCGTCAGGCAGTCAGTACCGATCGAAGTACCGATCCTGAACCTTCACGAAGACGGCCATCAGAAGTGCGAACACCACCGCAGCGACGCCGATCTGGGCCCAGTGGACGAGCGCGAGCGGCTCGACGTCGAACAGGAGCTGTCCGGTCGGGGTGTAGAGCACGAGCAACTGCAGCGTGATCGCGACGCCGACCGCGGCCACGAGCCAGTTGTTCGAGAACAGGCCGAGCCCGTATCGGAACCGAACCGCCTGGATACGGACGATCTCGAAGACGACGAACCCGGTAAACACTATCGTCTGGGCGAGCTCTCGGCCGACCTCGTAGCCAGGACTCCAGCCAAACACCGCCCCCGTCACGTCGTAACCCGGGATCAACTCGCCGTAGAAGTTCAGCGTAAACAGCGGGAGCAGACAGACCGTCATGAAGATCGCAATGCCGACGATCGAGGTGACGATCCGTTCGGTGATGACGCCCTCGTCGGGCGGTCGCGGCTCCCGTTCCATCACGTCGTCAGCCGCGGGGTCGACACCCATCGTGAGCGCGGGAATCCCGTCGGTGACGACGTTGATCCAGAGCACCTGAATCGGCGTGATCACGAGTCCGAGTCCGGCGAGCGTTCCGGTAAAGATCATCGTCACCTCGCCGCCGTTGCCCGATAAGAGATAGTTGACGAACTTACGGACGTTGTCGAAGATCCGGCGACCGCCCTTGACTGCATCTCGGATCGTCGCGAAGTTATCGTCGAGCAAGACGATATCGGAGGCCTGTTCCGTGACGTCGGTGCCACGAATCCCCATCGCGATCCCGACGTCGGCGTTCTTGACGGCGGGTGCGTCGTTGACCCCGTCGCCGGTCATGCCAACTGTGTGGCCTTTCGCCTGGAGCGTCTTGAGAATGCGTGTCTTGTGGTCGGGCGAGGTGCGGGCGAAGATGTCGACGTCGTCGACGATCTCACGCAGTTCCTCGTCGCTGATCTCCTCGAGTTCGGGCCCCGTCACGACACGCGTCGATCGCAGGCCGACCTCCTTGCCGACCGCCCGCGCCGTGACGGCGTTGTCGCCGGTGATCATCACGACGTTGATGCCGGCGTCCAGACAGCCTTCGATCGCGCCTGGGACCTCTGGCCGAGGCGGATCGAGCATCCCCTGCAGACCAAGGAAGACCATCTCCTGCTCGAGATCCTCATCCGGGTCCTGAACCTGAGATTCGGGCACGTCGGGCCGATATGCAAAGCCCATCACGCGCAGGGCGTCCTCGCCGAACGACTCGTTCTGTGCCTCGAGTTCCTGGCGGCGTTCGTCGGTGAGGTCGACGAACTCGCCGTCGACGAGTTCGCGGTCACAGCGCTCGATGACCGTCTCTGGTGCGCCTTTCATGTAGGCGACGGTTTCGCCGTCGGGCGTCTCGTGAACGGTCGTCATCCGCTTTCGCGCGGAGGTGAAATCGACCTCGCCGAGCCGGGGGTAGGCCTCGTCGAGTTCGTCGTGGTCGAAGCCGGCCTTTTGGGCGGCGACGAACAGCGCGATCTCGGTGGGGTCACCGAGATACGTTCGTTCGCCAGCGCCGGCATCGCCAGCGTCGCTGTCACCGTCGTCTGCGTCTCGCTCGCGGGTGCCGACGTCGACGTTGTTACAGAGCATCCCACAGCGCATCACCTCCGCGACACGGTCGCTGTCGACGGGCGTATCGTCCTGTAAAAACTCGCCCTCGGTGTCGTAGCCGGTGCCGGTCACTTCGTAGGTCTCGCGGTTGGCAACGATCCGCTGGACAGTCATCTCCTCTTCGGTGAGCGTCCCGGTCTTGTCCGTACAGATAACGTCGACCGAGCCAAGCGCCTCGACGATCGGCAGCCGGCGCACGAGCGCGTTCTGGTCGGCCATCCGACGCGCGCCGAGGGCAAGCGAGAGGGTGACGACCGCGGGCAGTCCTTCGGGCACCGCCGAGACGGCAATCCCGACCGCCGTCAGGAAGACCTGCAGCGGCGGCGTGTCGCCGATCACGAGTTCCGTGATCGCGATGATCGAGACGATGCCGATCACACCGAGAGCGATGAGTTTGCCCAGCCGATCCATCTCCGCCTGAAACGGCGTATCGCGCTCCTCGGCTTCCTCAAGTGCGGTCGCGATCTGGCCGATCTCGGATTCGGGGCCGGTCTCGACGACGACCGCCGTGCCGGAGCCACGCTCGACGACGGTGTCCTTGTACAGCATGTTCTCCCGCTCGGCGAGCGAGGTCTCCGTGTCGACCTCGCCGACCTCCTTCGAGACGCCGACGCTCTCGCCCGTCAGCGCCGCCTCGTCGACGCTCAGATTGGATTCTTCGATGAGCCGGGCGTCCGCCGGGACAATATCCCCCGACTCGACGAAGATCACATCGCCTGGAACGACGTTCACCGCATCGATCTCGGTCTTCTCGCCGCCGCGTCTGACGAGTGCGTACGTCGTCGACATCTCCTTGAGCGCCTGGATGCTCTGTTCGGCGCGGTAATCTTGGAGAAAGCCGAAGATCGTGATGAAAATGACGACGCCGGCGATCACTCCAGCGTCGATCGTGTGGCCGACAAACGCCATCACCGCCGCAGCGACGATGAGCACCCAAATCAGCGCCGGCTTGTACTGATCGATCAAGATCTGCAGCGGCGAGATTCCTTCCTCGGCTTCGATCTCGTTCGGCCCCTCGCGCTCGAGGCGCTCGCGTGCGTCGCTTGAATCCAGTCCTTGTGCCGACGTGTCGAGGTCCGAATACACGTCCTCGAGCGACCGCGAGTGCCAGTCGTGATCTGATGCGGGCTCGGTTCGTTCGTACTGTTCTGTCCGTGACACGTGTATATCGTTGGTGACAGGCGCGGAGTACTTAGTCGCAATCCCCAGCAGCCGGGAATTGCCAGCAAATATTGCGGCTCAGTTGGCGTGGCCGACAGAACCGTGTCGACCACGGGCTCGGATGGGGTGGCCCTCCGTATGGTCCAGCTGTCCTGCAGGAGCTCGTGTCCCGCTGGGATGCCGGACAGCCGGCGGTCTCAGTCAGTCGGCGAGAACGTGATGAGCCACTCGTCGTCGCCGCGTTCCTCGACGTTGACCGTGACCGACTCGCCACGGTCTACCTCGTCAGCGCCTCGGAGCTGTCCGGTGAGTTGCACCCCTTCGTCGAAGGCCGCGATGACGACGGTGTACGGCGTCTCGTCGGCGAATTCCGGGATCGAACTGAAGATCGTCGTCGAGGCCGTCACCGTCGCCGTCTCGGCAAGCGACCGCTCCTCGAGCGTCCGGGTTCCACACTCGGGACAGACCGTCCGCGGCGGGAGGGCCGTCGATCCACACTCCGCACAGGCGAGGTAGATCGGGTCGCCGTCGTCGATTCCTTCGGCGAAGTCGACGAACCAGGGCTGCATGGTTACGCACCCCCCGTCCGCAGGACGTTGACAACGCAACTCGCGCCGCTGCCGCCAACCGTGTGTGTGAGCCCGATGGTCGGATCATCGACCTGATTCGGATGTCGTCCCTCGAGCTGTTTCGTGATTTCGACGAGTTGGGCGACACCGGTCGCACCGACCGGGTGGCCTTTCGCGAGCAGGCCACCGGAGGTGTTGATTGGGATGCGGCCGTCGACGGCCGTCTCGCCCTCGACCGCGCCGCGGGCACCCTCGCCGCGCTCGAAGAAGCCGAGCGATTCGATCGCGAGAATCTCTGCGATTGTAAAACAGTCGTGGAGTTCGACCACGTCGACGTCGCCGGGGCTGATCCCGGCCCGTTCGTAGGCGTCCTCGGCAGCCCGTTCGGCGGCTCGCGTTCGCGGCAGCTCCGCTCGGTCCTGGAGCGCCAGCGAATCACTCGACTGTCCGCTCCCGGCGAACTCGACGGTCGTCTCGAGGCCGTGGTCGTCGGCGAACGACTCGCTCACGAGGACCGCTGCGCTGGCTCCGTCGGTGATCGGACAGCAGTCTTGCAGATTCAACGGAGTCGCGACGGGTGGGCTGTCGAGTACGCTCTCGACGTCGGTCTCCGTCTGACGCTGGGCGAGAGGGTTTGATACGCCGTTTTCGTAGTTCTTGACGGCGACTGCGGCGAGTTCGTCCTCGGTAACGTCGAACTCGTTCATGTACGCTTGGGCCATCAGCGCGTAGATGCCGGGGAACGTAAGTCCGGCCTCGTTTTCGTACTCGTTGTCCGCGGCGTTGGCCAGCGCGTCGGTCACCACCTCGAGGCTGCTTGCGGACATTATCTCGACGCCGCCGACGAGTGCGACGTCGACATCGCCGGATTCGATCGCCTGTACGCCCGACCGAGCGGCCGAACTCGCCGAGGCACACGCGCTCTCCGTTCGCATGGAAGCCGCCTGCCGCGCGCCGAGATAGTCGGCGAGCATCGCCCCAACGTGGGCCTGATCATCGGTGAGATCGCCGATGAAGTTGCCGGCGTACAGTTCCTCGACGTCTCCGGCCGACAGCGAGGCGTTCTCGAGCGCCTCGAGGGCGGCGTCGGTAAACAGTTCTCGGGTCGACGAATCGGGGTGTTCGCCGAACTCGGTGCTGGCCACGCCAGCGATCTGAACGGTCATGCGCCGGTCGCTACTACGGTCCAATGGTTAATACCCACAGGAACCGATTACTTTTCCGACAGACACAAACCCATTTATTCGACTTCGGTGTAGGGAGGGGGCGATGCTCGAAGATCAGATCGCAATCGTGACTGGCGGAGCCGTCGGTATCGGGAAGGCAATCGCCGAACGCTTCGTCGACGATGGAGCGACTGTCGTCATCGCCGACGTGGACGAGGACAACGGCGAGTCAGCCGCCGAGGAGATCAGCTGCCAGTTCAGTCACTGCGACGTCACCGACTACGAGCAGATCGAGACGTTGGTCGAGGAGACCGTCGACACCCACGGCGGCCTCGACGTAATGGTAAACAACGCCGGCATCGCGAGCGTGACTTCCGTCGAAGAGATGGATCTCGAGGAGTGGCGGGCCGTCGTCGAGACCAACCTCGACGGCGTGATGCACGGCACGAAGGCCGCGTTGCCCCACCTCAAGGAGTCCAACGGCTGTATCATTAACTTGGGCTCGATCTACGGCCTGGTCGGCGGGAAAGGCGCGGCCTCTTACTCCGCGGCGAAAGGCGGTGTCGTCAACTTCACCCAGCAGGTGGCGATCGATTACGCCACCGAGGGTGTCCGCGTCAACAGCATCTGTCCAGGCTTCGTCGAAACACCGATGACCGAGGACTTACTCGAGGACGAGCGCTTCTACAACTACCTCGAGCAGAAGACGCCGATGGATCGCCACGGGCAACCGGAGGAGATTGCCCCCATGGCCGCGTTCCTAGCTTCTGATGAGGCGTCGTACATCACTGGGGCGAATATTCCGGTCGACGGCGGCTGGACGGCGTTCTGAGGACCTCACGGGGCACGGGCAAGACAGTCTGTGAGTGTCGGACACAAGATTAACATGATAGACGGTGTAGCGCCATCCGTATGTCCGAATCAATCCAGCGATTAGAGCCCCTCGATCGTCGGCCGCTCGCGGATAAGACCTGTCTCGTCACCGGTTCCTCGCGCGGGATTGGGCGGGATATCGCCTTCGAGTTCGCCCGCTGTGGCGCGGATGTCATCGTGAACTATCGCAGTTCCGACGAGAAGGCCCAGGAGGTGACGGACCGAATCGAAGCGAACGACGAGACGGCGATCGCCGTCGGTGCCGACGTCTCCGATCCGAACGACGTCGCCCGGATGGCAGAGGAGGTCCACGATGAACTTGGCTCGGTCGACGTCCTCGTCAACAACGCCGGCATCACGATCGACCGGAAGTTCGAGGATATGACCTACGAGGACTGGAGCCGGGTGATCGAGGTCAACCTGAACGGGACGTTCAACTGCACCAAGGCGTTCTACGACGACATCAAAACGGCCGACCAGGGACGGCTGATCAATATCTCGAGCGTCGTCGGCCAGCAGGGCAACTACGGGCAGGCCAACTACGCCACGTCGAAAGGCGGCCTCATCGCCTTCACCCGGACGATCGCCCTCGAACTCGCCAGACACGACTCGACGGCAAACTGTGTCGCCCCCGGCTTCACCGAGACCGATATGCTCGAGAAGGTCCCTGATCGTGTGCGCGATCAGATCCGAGAGGATATTCCACTGAATCGGTTCGCCGAGACAGAAGACATCGTCGGCATGGTGCGATTCCTCGCCGGCGACTACGCGGATTACATGACCGGGCAGGTCATCGGGATCAACGGCGGCATGGAGTGGTAGGGGCATCTCTCGGCAGCTATCGCAACAACCGATAGGGATCAACAGACTAGTTCATAGCTTCTCTCGTCGTGCGGTTTTTCCAGTAGACTGTTCTCCTCGTGAAAACGTCCGAATATCCACGCTGATCCCTATGAGACGATTGACACACGCATCGACAGTATCGTGCGATGCGTGTGCAGTGACGTTCAGTGGCTGCTATGGTGCCACCAGAGACGTGCCACTCCCCTTTTCACTGTGAGCCACCGCGCGGGTGGTATTATGTCGGCTGCTGGTGTATTGGGCTCTATGAGCGACAGCATCCTCGTCCCCTACGACGGCTCGGCGCCCGCGGCGGATGCCCTCGAGTACGCCTTCGAGACGTTTCCCGACGCCTCGGTCACCGCGCTTCACGTCGTCCCGCTGCCCGAAGGCTACTGGGCTGCGTTCGAGGACGACGCACACAGAACTGCCGACATCGAACGGGCCCGCGAACGTGGCCAGGACGTGCTCGAGGAAGCGGTCGACGACACGGCAGAGTACGACCGGACACTCGACACCGAGGTCGCGACGGGGAAACCGGAACGGGAAATCGTCGATCACGCGGAGACGGAGGCGTATGACATGATCGTCATCGGGAGCCACGGCCGAGAAGGCGTTTCACGGGTGCTCCTCGGCAGCGTCGCGGAGTCTGTCGTTCGCCGCTCACCGATCCCTGTCGTCATTGTCCGGTAGCGCTTGGCGTGGCGGTCGCGGGTGGGGTATCGACACACTACTACGCCGGTTGCACACCGGTCCGGCCGACAGTGTATTATGAGGGGAGACGCTATCGTTAGCACGAATTATAATGTCGAATACAGATACTGCTGCGGACGCTCTCCGTTCGGTTCTCGTCCCGACCGACGGCAGCGACGCCGCTGAGGCAGCCCTCGAGCGCGCGATCGCGATTGCCGACCGGGAAGGTGCAACTGTCCACGTGCTGACGGTTATGGACACCACCAGCGGCCCACTGTCGTTTGGTATCGATGACATCCACGAACTCGAGGACGTAAAAGAACGCCTCGTTGCAGACCTCGCTGCGAGTGCCGACGACCACGATATCGACGTTACCGGCGCTGTTCGACGTGGACGGCCCGCCGAGGAAATCATCACGTACGCTGCCGAACACGACATCGATCAGATCGTCCTCGGTCGAACCGGTCGTGGTGCGGTTACGGAAGCGCTACTCGGCAGTACGGCCGATCAGGTCGTCCGCACAGCGACGGTGCCTGTCCTCGTCGTTCCGGACGCCACTGTCAGCGACGACGAGTGACGGTGTCTAACCGACCCACCCGTTGACTGTCGACTAGGTTTACTATCGCCTCTCTCGAACAGTGGGATACGACCATGTCGCGATCGATTCTCGTCGCACACGACGGCTCGCCACACGCACAGGATGCATTACAGTACGCTCTCGAGACGTTTCCGAACGCGCGGCTCGTGCTCTTTCATGCGATCGATCCGTTCGAACTGACGCCCGAAGAAGACCAACTGCCACCGCTGACCGAAGAGTGGTTCGAGGAACAACACGCTGGGGCAACCGACCTCTTTGAAGATGCGCTCGAGGAGATCGAGACGGAGAGTCTAACGATCGAGACCGAGACTGCAGTCGGCTCGCCGGCACAGACGATCGTCGCCGCCGTCGAGGAGACGGATGTCGATGGGATCGTCATCGGGAGTCGTGGCCGGGGGAACGTCGCGGAAGCGCGGATGGGAAGCACGGCCGAACTCGTCGTCAAGCGCGCGAACGTTCCGGTGACGGTCGTACGATAACGACGCTAGCCGCTCACTGCTCAGCCGCGTTGCGAACGACGGTCACGGTCACTGGTGAGCGGGCGACGACCAGCTCCGTGACACTGCCAAGCAGTAGCCGAGACGGTCCCGTGCGTCCGTGCCCACCCATGACGATTCCGTCGATGTCGTGCTCTTCGGCGTAGTCGATGATCTCACGGGCGGGATCACCGGTTTTGCTTTCGGTCGTGAGGTCGGCGTCGTGTTCGGCTGCCAGTTCACGAACTTCATCGAAGACCTGTTCTTCTTCCTCGGCAGCTCGTTCGTACCACGCTTCTGAACCGTGGGGTGGCTCGTTTCTGACGTCGACAGGGGTTGCAGAGCTGTAGCCCGGCTCCGACGGATCGACGATGTGGAGTGCAACGATAGCCGCGTCAGAATGGTGTTCGAACGCGTACTCGAGTGCCTGCTTCGACAGCGGCGAACCGTCGACTGGAACGAGTAGTTGGCGGGACATCACCTTCTTGTACTTCACGTAGTCTCAAAAGACTATGCAACAACTCCCAGAGTGAGCCTCGCATCCGTCGACCGATCTCGAAACGGGTGGTGTTGGTCACCCAATATGAGGCTTTTATTTGGACCGTCGGTGTACACCCGGTGTCCCGAGATGAACTACAAGGAATTCATCGGCCAGGTGCAGCACAGACTCGAGTACGCACAGTTCGGACAGGCCGTACGGGCGACCAGAGCTGTCCTGACCACGCTCGGTGAGCGCCTGCAGGAAGGGGAAGCGACCGACCTCGCCAGCCCGCTCCCGATGGAGGTCGATCGCTATCTGACGGAAGCTGAACACGGGCAGCGATTCGACTATCAAGAGTTTCTCGATCGGGTCGCCGAACGCGAGAACATCGACCGGGCCGACGCCAACTACCACGCCCAGCAGCTCCTGGTCGTCATCAGCGAGGTCGTTCCGGCAGGGAATCTCGAGAAAGTCGATGATCAGCTGCCAGATGACTTCGACCCGCTCTTCGAGCTGCTCGAGGCAGCTGGAGAGTGACCACCGAGCAGCCACCAGCGACCGGCAGCGAGTCGCCCTCGAGTACCAGTGTCGACGAAGCCACGGGCGAGACACCACCGGGGCCGATCAGCCGCGTCTCTCGGTCGAAAGAAGCTGCCAGAGACTGGTACGACGCGATCAGCCGCTGGTACGATACGTTCGCCGACCCGTTCGAAGAACCAGCGCGAGCAGCAGGTGTCGACCTCCTCGATGCCAGGCCGGGCGAACGCGTCCTCGACGTCGGCTGTGGAACCGGTACCGCGCTCGTTGCGCTCTCAGACGCCGTCGATCCCGGCGGGACTGCCGTTGGGATCGATCTCGCGGCGGGCATGTGTCGTGTCTCGAGGACCGCGCTTGCCGACGCTGGACTCGATCACGGCGTTGTGGTACGGGGCGACGCCGTGACGCTGCCGTTCGAAGACGACGCCTTCGACGCGGTGTTCGTGAGCTTCGTCCTCGAACTGTTCGATACACCTGAGATGCTGGCCGTGCTCACAGAGTGGCAGCGCGTGCTCGCACCCGGCGGTCGACTCTGTGTCGTCTCGCTGTCCCGCCGTGGCGATGGGCCGGCGACGTGGCTGTACGAGTCAGTTCGTACGCTAGCCCCAACGTACGCTGACTGTCGTCCGATCTACGTTCGTGATACGCTTCGTGAGGCCGGGTTCCGGATCGACGACACACGCGAGGAGACGGTCTGGATGTTCCCGGTCGAGATCGTTCGCTGTCGACTCGAGTCGTAACTGCTGTCAGGATGGCCGAATCAGTCCTCCACCGGCGCCCCTCGAACGAGCGTGACCGTCCGTGGTGAACGTCGAGCAACTCGCTCTGCAACGGTCCCTGTGAAGAGCCGATCTGTAAGCGATCGTCCATGACTGCCCATGACGACCTGGTCGTAGTCGTTCGCGTCAGCGTCGTCGACAATTTCCGTTGCCGGTTTCCCGGCTGTAGTCTCCGTCTCGATCGCCATCCCGCGGTCGTCAGCGAGCGCCGTCGCTGCCTCGAGGATCTCCGCGCTGCGTTCTTCGTAACTGCGTAGCGTCTCCTCGAGGTACGTTCCCTGGATCTCCGATCGCGGACGGTCGAATGGGAGTTCCTGGACGTGGAGAGCCGTATGCGTGGCGTCGGGAAACGTCTCGAGGGCGTAGGCGAGTGCGGCTTCGGCTTGCTCCGAGCCATCGACAGGGACCAGAATCGAGCCGGGCAGTTCGCGGTCGCGAACGGTGGTCGTCGTCTCGGGGACGACGGTCGTCGAGACTGGTGCGCGCCGGACGACAGCCTCGCTGACGTGGCCAAGGAACGGCCGTTTGATCGGCGACTCGCCGTGGCTTCCCAGCACGACGTGATCAACGTCGGTTTCGCTTGCGACCGCGAGGATCTCTGTGTGCGGCGTGCCGGTCCGAAGCTGTGTTCGAAGCTCACGCCCGTCCGCCTCGGCGCGGTCGACTGCGCGGTCGAGCACTCGCTCGCCATCGTCTTCAGCGCGGTCACGTGTCGATTCGGAAGTACCGACAGTCGCGTCGTGTGTGGGATCGACGACGAAAACGGCGGTGAGTGTGGCGTCTGGAAACGACGCCAAACTGTACTCCAGGCCGGCGAAGCTGTGGTCTGAGCCGTCGAGTGGAACGAGAACGTGCTGTGGCATGGGGGATACGGTGGCGAATAGCGACCCACCGATCCAACGTTCCACGGCGTCGGCTATAAATCCGAAGCCACAAACTCACCATTCAACGTTGAGGGAGCTACAGTAGCCATCGATTCGCTGCACACTGCATCCCACGACGGTCCTGTGTCGGTGTCTATCGGTTCAGTTGTTATAGACGGACGGCGCAGCTGTCGGGACGCAAAACGCGCTGCTCTCCCGTCCTAGAGACCGCGCCAATCAGGCGTCATCTTCGGATCGGTCGCCGCCGTAGGTGTCTCTTCCCAGCACGTAATTTGCGGGACACGTTTGTGCACCTGCAGACGCCAACAGCACCGCTGCAACCAGTAACGTCGCTGTAGCGACGAGGCCCTGTATGTCGGCTCCGAGCGACTCGCCGAAAGCAACGGTCGCCATCGACATGCCGACGAACACGAGCCCGCCGAGGAGTCGAACCGTTTTCTCCGTCTCGCCAACGTTTCTCTTCACGACGACCACACCGTCCAGCTACCGTCTCGATACGGCGCCAACCGAAGCGTTCGAACGGAACACGTTCCGAATTTCATAACCGATTTTCGCACCCTCGTCCGAAATACGTGTCGCAATTGGGTCTCAGACCGTCCCCATTCACTCGTGTTCGCTCGATGGGCTGGCGTGAGTGACCGAGTCGCTGCGCCTCGAGTCGGCCTGTCGAGACGCTGCTACCGAACGATCGTCACTGGCACCGCTGCTCGGCGGGTGACCGTTTCGGCAACGCTACCGAGCAGTATTCGGGAGAGACCAGACCGACCGTGGCTGCCCATGATGATGTGATCGACATCTCGATCATCGGCCACCTCGAGAATCGTCTGGGACGGGCGACCAGTTTCGATGGCCGTCTCGAGCACCGTTGAGTCGGCGTATTCGCCTTCCTCGAGTCGGGCTTTGGCCTGCTCACAGAGCTCTTCGCCACGTTCGAGCGTGCGATCGAACGCGGTGCTGTCGTAGGCGCCACCCTCAGAACCCGCGTAAACGCTCTCGGCTGGGTCAACGACGTGCAAGGCGGTGATCTGCTTGCCGTTGTACTGTTCGAGCGCATAGTCTAACGCATCCCAGGACGATTCGGAGCCATCGATCGGCACCAGGGCGTGTTTCGTCATACTGGAGCGATACGGTGCGATACCAAAATAGTATTATTGATTTGAGATGGGCACGCGAAACGAAACGACGGTCAGATAACGTTCTGAAGGATGCCGCCGTCGACGGTGATCGCCTGACCGGTGATGTTTCGGTTCTCCGCCAGGAAGACCACAGTTCGACCCATATCCTCCGGCGTCTGGTCGCGCTCCATGGGGATGACTCGCTCGATCGTTTCTTCATAAGGCTCATCGAGTTCAGGTGTCAACACGTCTTCCCACATCGGCGTCTGGACGATGCCCGGACAGATTGCGTTGACCGTCACGTCCGGTGCGAGCTCGAGCGAGAGCGACTTCGTCAGGCCGAGCACGGCGTGTTTCGATGCGCAGTAGTGTCCAAGCCCGGCAGCGCCGATGGAGCCGGCGATTGAGGCCGTGTTGAGGATACTTCCCTCCGACTCTCGAAGGTGGGGAATGGCGGCTCTGGAGGCGAGAAAGACCCCTTTGACGTTCACATCCATGATCGAATCCCACTCGGCGTCCGCCATCTCCTCGATGGGCGTGACGGTGATGACGCCCGCGTTGTTCACGAGCAGATCGAGTTTCCCGAACTCCGAAACGGTCTCCTCGATCATCGCATCGACCTGCTCCGGTTTAGTCACGTCGCACTCGATAACGTGGGCTCGCTGTCCCTGGTCTTCGATCAGTTCGACGACCTCCTGTGCGTGCGTCGCACCGCCGACCTCCTCCGAGGACTGCTGATTGTACTCCGTCTCGAGGACGTCCACATCGGCGATGACGATGTCGCTGCCGGCGGACGCCAGTTCCATTGCGATCCCAGTGCCAATATCGCCACCTGCGCCAGTAACGATCGAGACTGCTCCATCGAGTGAGGTTCGTTCTACCATGATCTACTGTAGTTCGTCACACAATAGCATAAAGATACGCAGCGTTCGCACGTGCTCAAGCGGACCACTAACTCAGTCCGAACGAACATGGTTTGGACGCCGTTTGCCAGCTTTCGAAGACACTCCGGATCGCTGTAACTGAACCTTTTCTCACTTCGACCTGTACGCATAATGTATGACAGGTCTTCGCTGGGTGCAGCTGTCAGCACAGGAGCGAGACGAGTTCCTGGGAACCGGCGGTATCGGCGTGCTCTCGTTTACGCGGGATGGGGACGAGCCGCCAGCGTCGCTCCCGGTTTCGTACGGCTACTACGACGACGCCGAAACGTTCTACTTTCGGCTCTCGTTCCCACCGAGCAGTTCGAAAGAGTCGTTTATCGATAACCCGGTATCGTTCGTCACCTACGACGAAACGGACGAGGGCTGGCGCAGCGTCGTCGCCACCGGCACGCTCGAGGAACTCACCGAACTCCCACACGAGTCGGCTGCCGTCCAGGGCATGTGGGCGGTCGATATCCCAGCCGTCGAGGTGTTCGACCGGCCGCGATCGGAGATCACGTTCCACGACTTCCAGCTCGAGCCGGACGAGATCAGCGGTCGAAAGGAAACCACGTGAACACACATCATGGTTTCTAGTGTGTTTTTTGACATATCACACAATAGTATCTGTGGTTATCAGGAAACAGTTCTCGAGAAGACACACTTCGAGACGTGGAGGATCACTCGAGTAGAGTCCAGAAACGGTCGATTTCGGGACGTTTTGAAACGAAAGCCGTTCACAAAAATGGACGGCGCCGGTAGACAGGTACCCAGAACCCATCAGAATATCGTATATAGAGAACTAGTGAAACGTAGCAAGCGACTCGAGCGGGTTAGTCGTCCGCCTCGACGGCGACAGCAGCCTCGGACTCGACTGCCTGTTCCTCGAGCCAGCTTTCTGCATCGAGTGCGGCCATGCTTCCCGTTCCGGCAGCCGTAACTGCCTGTCGATAGTCGGGATCCATCACGTCACCCGCACCGAAGACGCCATCGACTGCGGTCTCGGTCGTCATTCCCTCGAGGGTCTGTAGATAGCCCTCGTCGTCGAGGTCGACGGCGGTGTCCTCGAGGAACGTCGTGTTCGGGACGTGGCCGACGCCGTAGAAGATCCCGCCGACGTCGACGTCCTCGTGCTCGACGTCTTCGCCCGAATCCAGCTTCTCTTTTGGGCGACCGTCGGGGTGGCTCACCAGCGTCGCACCGGTGACACCGTCGTCTCGGGAGCCGTGGATCTCGAGCAGTTCCGTGTTCCAGCGGAACTCGATCTGGTCGTGGTCGCGGGCGCGACGCGCCATGATATCGGAGGCACGCAGCTCGTCACGACGGTGGACGACCGTGACGCTATCGGCGAACTTCGCGAGGAAGAGTGCTTCCTCCATCGCGCTGTCGCCACCACCGATCACGAGGACGTCGTCGCCGCGGTGGAACGCGCCGTCACAGGTTGCACATGTCGAGAGGCCATAGCCCATGAGCTCGTCTTCGTTCTCGGCGCCAACCCAGCGAGCGCTCGCGCCGGTTGCAACGATCAGCGCCTGCGTTTCCAGCGTGTCGCCGTTCGACAGCTCGAGAGCGAACGGCCGCTCCTCGAGGGCCGCACGCTCGACAGCGCCGTGGACGAACTCGGCACCGAACCGCTGGGCCTGTTCTTTCCCGCGCTGGATCAGCTCCATCCCGCCGACCCCCTCGGGGAAGCCGAGGTAGTTTTCGACTTCGGTCGTCAGCGTGAGCTGGCCGCCTGGCTCTGGCCCCTCGAGTACGATCGGCTCGAGATCGGCTCGTGCGGCATAGACCGCGGCCGAGAGGCCAGCGACGCCGGAGCCGACAATCACGACGTCGTGAACGGTCTCGGAGAGTTCTGTGTCGTTCATTCGCTGGTGTATCCCTCGATCATGTCACGCAATCGGTCTGCCGGCAGCGCACCGGTGTGCTGTTCGGCCTGCTCACCGTTGGCGAAGAGGACGAGCGTTGGCACGCCGCGGACGCCATAGGTGCCAGCGAGCTGCTGGAGTTCGTCGACGTCGACTTTCGCGATTACGGCGTCAGTCTCGTCTGCCAGCCCTTCAAGGACGGGCTCGAGCATCTGGCACGGGCCACACCACGTCGCAAAGAAGTCTACAAGAACGACGTCGTAGTCGTTGACAACGTCCTCGAGGTGGCTTTCACTCTCGATGTGGACGGGTTCGTCAGGAGACTGTCCGGGTGAGCCGCTGTGTGCATCAGTTGCCATCATCGGTTGCTACGAGCCCGAGCTGTTTAAAGGTTTTGTGTGTATTGTACAATACGGTAATCGGGAAGGGGAGACAGCCACTTCAGCAGGTGTGTTCTGTACTGTCACACAACGCCTAAATATGGCAGTTTTAGCGCTCAGTGAGCGTAGTGAGCTACTGGATCGCACGCAGAACCACCCAATTATTCCCGGGAGTCTTTCACAGCTATCGCAAACCCGGCTGTCGAACGGCCGAACTGGTGAGGAGACATCGGCCGAAAAATACGGTCTGTTTTCAATTAGCCTGGTGAGGCTGTGGAGCGGGCCGGGAAACGGATTGCACGAGTGTCAGTGGGGTGGTCGGCTGACGGCCTCAGTACGGTGGTCGCTGTGCCTGAACGACGTTCGCGAACTGTTGGTGCTCGTCGGCGACCAGTTCGTTCAGATCGTCGATTGTGATGAGTCTAGTCAGTTCGCCATCGTCGTCAGCCACTGGGAGGTGACGAACGCTGTGCTCGCTCGTGAGTTCGGTCGGTTTGTAAAATTAGCTTTCGACCGTGGTTGCACTGTCGTCGGTCGCGCTGTCGTCGACATCCTCGTATTTGTCTTCGAACTCCTGAATGAGCTGTCCCATCTTCGCATACCAGTCGTTCAACATCCGCTGCATGTCGTTTGCGATCTGGGACGGGTCAGTCGAAGCGTAGACGTGGTAGTAACCACCCTGTTCGTAGTTGACCTGTTCTTTCTGAATGAAGCCACTCTGGAGCAGTCGCTGAATCGATCGGTACGCGGTCGACCGTTCTCGATCGACTCGGTCTGCCACATCGTCGATCGTCAGCGGCTCATCGCTCTCGACCAACACCCGGTAACACTCCTTATCAAGCTGTTTGAGGCCGTGGATACACTCCAACAGTCCTTCACACACCATCTCCTGCTGGAGTTGCTCGGCCATTGAGTCCGCCATTGTTCTACAAGAGAAGATGCCCCGCATGGCCATAAGGGTTTTGTAGAAAGCTCACAATACCACCTGCGCAATAGTAACCGTCGCGTTCGCCAATGGAGACCGACAAGCTCGGACTCGAGAGGCCAGAACATACGACGTCGCCGTGCGTTCTTGCTCTGACTCGTTCAGCGCGAGTATGACGTCTCACGCCAAGCAGCCTCCAGACCGTTGAGTCCGTCTCGAACGATCGCTGTGTGCTGAGTCGCCGTGGCCGTTCGTGGCTTCGTAAACAGAGAATTACTGACCGAACGACGGGATGGCGCTGTCACAGACAGACGGGTCCCAGATGTGTGATGATTAGCTCTCGGCGGGAACTTGTCCGTTATCGACCTGTTCGTACTTGTCTTCGAACTCCTGGATGAGTTGTCCCATTTTCGCATACCAGTCGTTCAACATCCGCTGCATATCGTTTGCGATCTGGGACGGATCGGTTGGAGAGTAGACGTGGTAGTAGCCGCCCTGTTCGTAGTTGATCTGTTCTTTCTGGATGAAGCCGCTCTGGAGCAGTCGCTGGATCGACCGGTACGCGGTGGATCGCTCGCGGTCGACCTGTTCGGCGACCTCGTCGATCGTCAGGGGCTCATCGCTTTCGACCATCACCTGAAAGCACTCCTTGTCCAGCTGTTTGAGACCGTGGATACACTCCAACAACCCCTCGCAAGCCATGTCTTGTTGAAGTTGTTCCGTCATCGAATTTGCCATGTTACTGTGTCTAGCTACGGATCCCGGTGATATAAGGGTTGTGTGAATATTGTGCAATGGCGATCTGCCGTCGTCGGTACCCGAGCAACGCCTCAGTCTGCCATCGCTGCCGCCGTTTTTGATTCCACTCGCATCGCTTTGGTCGTACCGTCGATCACGGACCCACTGACCAGCAGCGCCGAGAGCATAATCAGTGCAAAGCCGACTGTGCTCAGCACTCCCATCCCGAAGAAGCCGAACAACACGCCGATCACAAAGCCGAACCCGATGAACAACATGATCAGCGTGAGTCCGATGTCAAAGAACTCTGTTTATGTGTTCTTGATCGTCTCGATGACCGGTGGTGCTGCGACCCGCTCGAGTGCGCCGTAGCCGACGTAGAGGACGACTGCCTCGACCAGGACGGCACCGACGAGCACGCCTGCCTGGGCTGCTGGGGAGAGGGCTGCGAAGTCGATCATGCGTGTCGACCTCCGTTCCGTTTCGGTTGTGTGTGGGTCATAGGAGACTACTCAGTACAGTCTACCAGCAGAACGAATATAACACTTTTGGGAATACTGCACAATATTCCCGTGTCCTATCCTACCGCTAACCCACGCATATATTTGTATACGTTATACAGATATTGACAGAGATTGGGCAGCGTCCCAAGCGCGTCGCGCGCGCCTTGAGTACTGAAACGTCCCGCCTGCTGAAACAGTCGACTCGAGCAGATGAGCGACGAGTATGACAGCACTCGAGCACCGTATCCCAACCCCGGTTTTGCATTTATGGAACAGTACTGCCGCTCGAGAAGGCAGACCAGAGGCGAAGTGTGACAGTGGACAGACGGTCGACAGTCCTCTGTGGGGACTCGTCTGTCAGACAGAACGCGGGATACAGACGGGGCGGGGCCACGACCGCCTCATGCAGATGCTATGAAAAACTGAGACGTCCAAACGGCTAGTCGTGCGGGTGGAATCGCTTGACAGCACGGTCGACGGCATCCGTCTGGCCGAGGAACGTGATCCGGTCGCCATCTTGTAGTTCATGGTCTCCGGTTGGAACCTCTGTCGTCCCGTCATCGTGGGTGAGCAAGCCGACGATACAGCCGTCCGGAATCTCGGCGTTGAGTTCGGCGATCGTCTTTCCGACGAGATCCGTCGCCGTGACCTCGATCTCCTGGACGTCGCCGGTTCGACCGAGTTCGTTCATCCACGCCGACAGCGACGGCCGCTCTAAGACGTTCTCGAGCGACCACGCCGTCGCCATCGAGAGGTCGATCGCCCGGACGCCCAGCGATTCGAAGGCGTCGACGTTGTCGGGCTGGTTGACCCGTGAGGCGACCTTGTCGACGCCGAAGGTCGTCTTCGAGAGCTGACACACCAGTAGGTTGACGTCGTCGTCCGGCGTGGTCGCGATGACTGTTTTCGCGTCCGATGCGCCGGCACGCTCGAGGACATCGGCGTCGGTGCCGTCGCCTTCGATCGCTCGCAGCCCGCGTTTGCGGGCCTTTTCGACCGCGTCGGGGTCGGTGTCGATGAGAAGTACGTTTTCGCCGTCCTGTTCGAGCCGTTCTGCGAGGGAGAGACCGACCCGTCCCCCGCCGATGATGAGTGTGCGCATTGGTGAAACCTCGAGGTAGTTCGCGATCTGTCGTGCGAGGCCGGCCTGGAGGACGACCGTCGCGAAGATAATCAGGAAGACGGTCCCAGCAAGCAGCTGGGCTTCCTGTGGCTGGCCGAGTGCCTGCAACTCGACGGCAAACAGCGTCGCGACGCTGGCGGGGATGATCCCGCGCGGGCCGACGGCGCTGAGAAAGAGCCGTTCATTGTGCGTAAAGCGCTCGTTTGTCGTCGAGAGATAGATGACTGCCGGCCGGAGCACCACCGTGATCGCGGCGACGATTGCGAGACCGGCCAGTCCGAGTGAGAGAATATCTGCGAAGTCGATCAGCGCCGCCAGCGCGACGAAGATAAACGAGAGCACGACGACTGAGAGGTCATCGAGAAAGTCGATCACCTCTTCGTGGTAGGGGAGGTCGACGTTGCCGAGGACGAAGCCGGCCATCGCAGCGGCGGCGATCCCCGTTTCGCTGGCGATCAGTTCGGCGCCGGCGTACGCGACGATGATTCCAGCGAGAACGATCAACCGCGCGTGCAGCGGCGCTGCACGGGGTCTGGACTGCACGTGGCTGATCACCAGCCACACGGCGCCGGCGATGAACGCGCCAACTGCCAGCCCGATGAACAACCGTATCGCGAACGAACTGACGAGCGCAGCCGGTGTGCCGTTCCCAGCGACGAGAACCTCGAAGACGACGACAACCAGGATCGCCGCCGTGACGTCGTTGATGATCCCTTCTCCCTCGAGGACAGCAGCGACGTGGTCACGAACGGTGACGACCTGCAAAATCGGGCCAACCACTGTCGGCCCGGTCGCGATCAGCAACGCGCCGACTAGCAGACCGACCTCGATACCGGTGTCGAGGAAGACGACGACGGCGGCAGCCGTCCCGAGCCAGGTGATCGCTGCGCCGACGGTGACGAGTCGGGTTAGCGCCGTCGGGCTCTCCCGCAGTTTCTCGAGGCGGAGATGGTAGCCGCCCTCGAAGAGAATAATCGCGACGCTGACGCCGACCATTGCCGGGAGTCCGTCACCGAACGTCTCCCGGGAGACGAGACCGAGCAGTTCGGGACCGATCGCGATCCCGGCGAAGATCAGAAAGAGGACACTCGGGATCCGCAGTCGGTCGGCGAGAACGCGGGAGGCAACACCGAGTGCCAGAACGAGTGCGACGATCGCAATGAGACTCACGGACAGCTATGTATACGCGAGCCAAGCAGGTAAACCCCCGTTCTGGCTCTGTACGGATCGTTCGTCGACGTCATCAGTCATCACCGTCTGGGGTTACCTGTGCGTTCGATTCGACCGTGTTGACCGACTGAACGACCTGGTAGAGGATCATCAGTGCGACGAAAAACGACGAGCCGACGAGCAGGAGGACGCTCACGATATCGAGCGCGTCCGTTCCAAGCCAGTTGGCGAGTTCGCTGAGCGCGATGCCGGCGCTGGCGAACAGCATCATGAGCCCGAAGTAGATGATCACGTCGTCCTCTTCGACCATTGTCGTCGCCGCTGAACCGATTCTGGCTCCGAGCGCACTCCCGACTAACAGCAGTGAGACCACCGTCAGGTCGACGCTGCCGGACATCCCGTAGGTGAACGTCCCGAAGGCACCCGAGAACAGCCCGGCAAACAGGCTGGTCCCGACAGCGGCCGTCAACGGCGTCCCGATCAGGTAGTAGATCGCGGGCATGCGGATGAAACCGCCGCCGACGCCGATCAGTCCCGAGACGAGACCGACAGTCCCACCGGCACCTGTGATCGTCCACACCGAGGCCCGTCCGCCAGAGGTCAACGAGATCATCGGCGGCACGTTGTACGACTGAATCTTCTGTGCGACTGGTGGAATCTCGTCATCGTCGACATCGTCTGCCTCGTCGTCATCGGCATCGAGGTTGGAAGCTCGGCGCAGGAATAGCGCACCGATCCCGGCCAGCAAAACCACGTACGCGACACCCGTGACGAGGTTGGCGATCCCCAACGCCTCGAGGCCAAACACGAGCCGACTGCCGAGTTCGATCCCGACCGAGAGGACGACAAACAGGATCGCGCCGAGCCTGTAGTCGACCTGGCCGACGTCGTAGTGTTTCAACACGGCGATCACGGAGGTCCCGAAGTAAAACGCCAGTCCGCTCCCGATCGCAACCGACGCAGGGTAGTCGAGGATCAGCAGCGTCGGGGTGATCAGGAAGGATCCCCCCATTCCGAAGAAGCCGAACAGTACCCCGACCATGAAGCCGAAGCTCACGAACAACAGCAACAGCGGCAAGCTGAGTCCTAGTAGCTCCATCAGTTATGCGTCCGTGATCGTTTCGATCAGTGGCGTTGCGACTCGCTCTACGGCACCGTAGCCCACGTAGAGGACAACTGCCTGAAGGAAGACGACACCGACGAGGAGTGTTGCCTGTACGAGTGGGGAGTACGCGCTAAATTCGATCACGCGTATCGCCCCCCGTTTGAACCCAGTTGTGTACGGATCATGGATTGTTGCTCACTACTCTCTACTCGTGAAGACCGTATAACGCTTTTGGGACTGGCGCACAATATTACTGCGAGCTATCTCATAGCTATCCTACGGAAATATTCGCATAAGTTTTTTAAATATATAGGCTCGAGCGGGATGACTGCGCCGGCACACCGCGCGATCCTTCGACACGGCGTGAATGAGTAGCCGAACTCGAGTAAGATTCGTCGAGCTCACACCGGCTAAGCGACTCACTGATCTGGGATTTCGAGCGCGTTCGCCAGAGTTGATATTGGGTTGTCCAAACAATATTATACCGTCGGCACCTACGACGGGTATGAAAGCAGTGCTGGCAACTGATTTGTCCGCGGCGAGCGAGGCGACAATCGAGAACGAAACCGGCCTCGCGTGTCTGGGTCGGATCGGCATCGAGGAGATCAATCTGGTGACAGTGGTGCCGTCGAACGTCCACGCCGGGATGCCCGGTATCGACTTCGAGAAACGCCGTCGAAAGGCGCTCGGCCGCTACGAACAGGTCATCGAGGGCGCTGGCTTCGACGTCGAGACCCACGTCGTCCGTGGGACGCCTCACCGGCGGATTCGAGGCATCGCGGAGACGATCGGCGCGAGCCTGACGGTCGTCGGCTCGCGCGGGAAGAGCCCTCTCGAGAACCGGGTGATTGGCTCGACCGCGCGCAACCTCTCTCGAACGACAGTGACGCCGCTGCTGGTCAACCGCATCGAACGCGAGACCGACGAGCCGAGCATGGTCCGGAAACATCTCTTCCAGCGGATGCTGTACGCGACGGACTTCTCGAAGAACGCCGAGCAGGCGTTCGAAGCGTTCTCATATCTGCGTCATGCGGCCCAGGAGGCGACGCTGGTCCACGTCAAAACGCCGAAGGATCCGGGGCTTCCGGAGGGCGAAGATCCAGAAGCACAGCTGGCCGAACTCGCGGGCCAGCTCCAGGAATGGGGACTCGAGACACGGACGGAAATCCGTCAGGGTGATCCGTCCGACGAGATCCTCGCTGCCGAAGCCGAGTACGAACCGACGACGACCCTCGTTGGCTCGCGCGGACACAGCCGACTGCGCCGGCTGTTGCTGGGCAGCGTCTCCGAGGATCTGGTTGCCCGCGCAAACGGGAACGTGATGCTCGTGCCACCGGAGCGAACAGCGTAAGTTACAGTCGTCTCGTTTGTGACGGCACACAGATGTTGCCTTTCTCACCCGGTTCGATCACGGATGGCCGTATGGTCTTGTATCCAAAAACCACTACCACGAACCCTAGTTGGTTGGGGCGTTGTGAGCTTCTTCCCAGCACGGCGTGGCAGAGAGCCCAGACAGGCTGGCTCGCCCTCGAGAGAGATGAAGACCCGGTCGAGAACCAGACCCGTCACAGCGTTCCGCTCTCGCTCTGAACACAACTGGGTCTGCATCTGTCCTCGAGCCACCCGTCACGACCGCCACGAGAGCCGACGGACTGCGGTACTGACCACGAAACCGTCTCCCGCCAGCAGCGGTCCAATATTGTTCGCATTACACACAACTATTATGGTTGCAGAGGCCGTACGGTCGCCCGATGAGTGACTCTGCAGACGACGAACGAGAACGAATCCGCGAACAGAAAAAACAGGAACTGCGCGAACGCCTCGAGAACGGCGGCAACGTCGCTGGATCCGACGCCCAGCAAGAGACCAGTCCAGCCGAACCGATCAGTATTCGAGGCAACGACCACCTCCAGACCGTCGTCAACGACCACGACGTCGTCCTCGTGGACTGCTATGCCGACTGGTGTGGTCCCTGCCAGATGCTCGAGCCGACGGTGAAGGCGCTGGCCGCAGAAACCGATGCCGCGGTCGCGAAAGTCGACATCGACGCCCACCAGCGTCTTGCCCAGCAACTGGGCGCTCGCAGCGTCCCGACGCTCATCCTCTACGCTAACGGCCAGCCCGTCGAGCGCATGGTCGGCGTACAGGACAAGGCGACGCTCAAGGGCCTCATCGATCAGCACAGCTAAGCTCCACTGTGTCGGTCAGCACAGTCGCTGCGTCTCGTCTGGTCGCTGCTTGACTCTGTGTGGAAAGTAGTAGAACGCTAACACCGACTGCAGCCACGACAACGACTGGCAGCAGGCACTCGAAGTACAACGCAAAGACCGGTATTTGGTCGACCGAGCGGGTCAGGGGAAGCTAACGATTTATACGACCAGTTCGACAGCTAAGAGAGAGATGACTCTTCTCGAGAGTCTCGTACTCGTGTTCGTCGCGGGGGCGATTACAGCGCTGGCGACGGGGCTTGGTGCGCTGCCGTTTTTCTTCTTTGACGAGATCAGCGACCGCCGGAGTGTGATGCTCTGGGGACTCTCCTCTGGAATCATGGTCTCAGCGTCCGTGTTCGGACTCATCGAGGAGGGACTGACCGAAGGCACCCCGCTCGAGATTGCAGCAGGGATGGCCACTGGTGTCTTGCTCGTCGTGATCGCACACGACATTCTCATGGACGCCGATATCGATCCTCGAACGTACGAGGAGGCTGATTTCAAGAAACTCGTACTGATCCTCGGCATTCTGACCGTCCATAGCTTTCCAGAAGGGATCGCCGTCGGCGTCTCGTTTTCGGATCTCGGTCTCGAGGACGGCGTGGCGTTTCTTGGCTTTACCGTCCCGTTGCTGGCGGTCTTCATGACGATCGCGATCTCGATTCACAACATTCCGGAAGGGACGGCGATCTCGATCCCGCTGAAGTCGATGGGCGTCTCGAAGTGGAAGATGGTCTGGTGGGCGGTTTTCTCGAGTCTGCCACAGCCGATCGGGGCCGTCATCGCCTTCGCGTTCGTCAGCGTCGCTCGGGAGTTTCTGCCGTTTGGCTTTGGATTTGCTGCGGGGGCGATGATCTATCTCGTGCTTACGGAGTTCATTCCGGAAGCGTTGGATCTCGGAAAAGACCTGCCAAACGGCGGGAAGCCCGAACTCGCCGGCGGGATCGCGATCGGGGTGGCGATTATGCTGCCGCTGGCGGTTATCTGAGCGCCCGCAGCGCACCTCAAGCGGAGCCGAGTGGGAACGCAGGAGCGACCCGCGCAAACGGCGTCGCGGCGATCGGGTCCGCACTGCTCACCCAGGCGAGGAACTGACTCGAGCGGCAACGAGGCGAGACGGCAGTCTCGTTTTGGGGCCAGAAGTCGTGTACGAAAACGTGTTCAGACAGCGGTTCGTGAGACGAAAGCCGGAATCACGAGATTAGTCAGCCCCGGTTGGAGTGGGTTCGGACGCGGCACGCTGGCTGCGCCAGACACCCTGGAGGTAGGCGCCAGCGAACATACCGACGATTGCCCACAGGATCGTCACGTTGCCGATCCCGAGGCTGGCGTAGGCCGCGCCGGGACAGATCCCCGACAGGCCCCAGCCGACGCCGAAGATCGCGCCGCCGATGAGGACGTTTCGGTCGAACGACTTCAGCCGCCGGCCGTAGGCGTCGCCAGTCAACGGTGCGCTGTCGCGCAGTCGCGGCATGATCGCGAACACGATCCCGGTGACGATCGCCGCGCCGAACATGACGAACAACAGCCCGAAGTCGTCGAACTGGAGGAAATCTAGCACGACTTCCGGACGGGCCATGTGGCTAAAGCCAAGCCCGAAGCCGAAGATCAGGCCGCCGGCGAAGATCAGCGGCATGAACAGTGGATGGCGGTTGCTGCTCACGGGTCGTCACCTCCCCGTTCGCTATCTCGAGACGCAAGCGTCTCGCAACTCATGTTACGGACTCACCCCCATGAGCTGGACGAGCTGTGCTGTTACGATGGCGACGACCAGGAACGTCATCACGCCGACGATCGACGTCTTCGAGGCCGAACCGACGCCACAGACGCCGTGGCCGGAGGTACAGCCCTTGCCGATACGGGTCCCGATGCCGACGAAGACGCCGCCGACCAGGAGCCGCCAGGGCTGGACGTCGGTCGTCCACGCCCCACCTTGCCAGATGACGGCGTACACTGCCGCTCCGAGGATGATCCCCAGCGTAAAGACGACACGCCAGTCTCGAGAGGGACGGTAGCGCTGGAACCGCGATTGGTCGGAGGCGTACGAAAGCGTCGACTCGAGGAACGTACTCGCGCCGGCGGTGATGCCGGTCCCGAGGTAGATCACTGCCGCTCCGAGGCCAACGAGCAGTCCCCCGACGGCGTATCGAAAGACACCGTTGGGAAAGAGCTCGGCGGTCAGGGAAAGCGGGACGAGTTCTGTAAACATTCAGTATCAGAGCACGTGTCTTAGTCGTCTGCCAGCGAGCCCTGGCTGGCAGCACAGTTGTTCGGGCCAAGCTCGAGTTCGAAGGCTTCGTCGTCGTCGGCCTCCTGCTGGCCGAGGTTCGTTGGGATGATGTCCTCGTAGTTGGCCGGGCGTGGTGGCATATCCGAGAGGATCAGCTCGACGAAGTCGTCCTCCTCCATCGTCAGGGCAGCCATCTCTGCTTTGAGCTGGCCGACCGGTGCCGTGTAGGTGCCGTCTTCGGCGGGGACGGCAGCGTCGCTGAAGTGAGCCCCACCGATGAGCGTGTCGTCGGGCAGCGTGAGGACACGCTCCTGAAGGCTCTTGTAGAGCATGCTGGCGGCTTCAGGTGCGCCGTCGTCGCCTTCTTCCAAGTCGGGACGAGCGACGCTCTCGATGAACAGCCCGTCGCCGGTCGCGAGCAGTTCGCCGTCGATCAGGTACGAGGTCATCCCGGAGGTGTGGCCGGGCGTGGAGACGGTCTCGATCGTGACGTCGCCGACCTCGAACTCGTCGCCGTCTGCAGCCAGCGTCATCTCATCAGCGTAGGTGACGCCACGGTCGACCGAGGCCTCGGGGATGACGCCTTCGACGCCGACGGCACCGAGTGCGCGAACGCCCGAGATGTGATCCGCGTGGATGTGCGTGTCAATCGCGTACTTCAGATCAATACCGAGCTCGTCGGCGTCGTTGAGATAGCGGTCGGTGAACGCACGCAGTGGATCGATGACGGCCGCCTCGCCGTCGTCGTAGACGAAGTAGCCGAGACAGCCCGACGATGGCCGCTGGTACTGGAGCAGGGTGCCCGCACCGTCGTAGCCGTCGACTTCGACGGCCTCGTAGATTCGTGCCCAGCCGTTCATTCCCTCCTCGAGATGGTTGACATCGTAGCCGCGGTCGGCCAGTGCGCCGGCGACGAACTCGCTGGCACCGCCTTTCGCACAGAGGACCGTGACTTCGCGGTCGTCGGGGATCTGCTGGAGGACGTGAGCGTCGATATCGTCCTCGAGGAACTCGAAGTACGGGACGTTGATCGACTCGACGTTGTCGCCGTCGATTCGCCACTCGTCGTAGTCACTTTCCATGCGTGCGTCAAGGATCGTGACCGCATCGCCCGCATCGATTCGTGCTTTCAGCTCGTCGGGAGTAACCGATTCGACCGGTTCGTCTGGCGTTGGGAAGTCCATGTCGTCCATGTTGTACAGTATCCAGTATCGGCTACTCGCACTTAAGAGTTTGTATGGTATTTCCCTCACCGTACAATACAGCTCACCGACGGTTTGACAACATACACTGTTTGAACGCGCGTGAATGCTGCACTGACGGAAAGTAATGGGGTGTATGACGGGTTCCGGAAAACCACAGCTATTCACGATCGGCACAATAACCGATATCCTTTTATAGGCACAGCCAATATTGTGTATTAGCTCCAATACAGAGCACAGAGACAACATATGAGCTCAGAATACGAAACCACCGAGACGCTCGACGTGAAAGGACTGTCCTGCCCAATGCCCATCGTGAAGACCAAGCAAGCGATCGATGACCTCGAGGCAGGCGACGTTCTCGAAGTCGTTTCGACTGACTCGGGCAGCATGAGTGACATTCAGGGCTGGGCAGAAGGCACCGACGGTGTCGACCTCCTCGACCAGGTCGAGGACGACGACCTCTACACCCACTACGTGAAGAAGACGGCATAAGATGAGTACGGATAACACCACGCCGTCGGCCGACGGCACCATCGACGCCGCCGAGGTGCAGGCGCTGCGCGAGCGCGTCGACGAACTCGAGGCGTCACTGGCCGAGCTGGATGACGGCGACGACCAGCAGAAGATGACGATCATCGCGACCCAGGGGAGTTTCGATATGGCGTACCCGCCACTGATCCTCGCGAGCACGGCGGCTGCCTTCGGCTGGGAAGTCGTTGTCTTCCACACGTTCTGGGGACTCGACATCCTCCACGAGGAGAAATCGAAGGATCTCAAACTCTCCGCCGTCGGCAATCCGAACATGCCGATGCCGAACGCACTCGCCGCGTTGCCCGGCATGGACTCGATGGCGACGAAGATGATGCAGAAGAAAATCGACGAGAACGGCACCGCGACCATCGAGGAGCTGATCGATCTCTCGCTCGATCAGGGCGTCGATCTGCAGGCCTGCCAGATGACCATCGAGCTGATGGAGTACGACGAAAACGACTTCTACGACGGCGTGACGACAGGTGTCGGCGCAGCAACTGCGATCCAGCACATGGCCGAATCGGACGTCCAGTTGCTGGTCTAATTCATATGCTCGAACACGAATCGCCGGAGGCGAACGCAAGTCCAAGTCTGCGTGTCATCGAGGCCGTCGCGGACGCAGACAACATCGATCCTGCCAGCCTCGAACCACCGCTGTACGACGTTGTCGATACGAACGCGCTGGATCGACTCTTCGAACCGACGATATCCGGACCGACGACTCGGCGCGGCCGAGTCTCGTTTCAGTACCGTGGCCACGAGATTACGGTCTACGCGAGCGGGCGCGTCGACCTCGAGTAATCCGATTACGGATAATTCTTGAGACGTGTGCACATAGAACGTAGCTGGAAGCATCCACAGACAGTTCTCGACTGTCCAGCTTCGACCACGGCGCAGTCACGTGATATCCGACGCAGTCACGCGTGTCCACCAAGCACAGTCGCTGGTGATCAACGCTTTCGACGACTTCTTAGTATTGTGCACTTTGGGAAATACTTTACTATGGTGCGAGCGTATCGCCAGTCATGACAGATCCGTTCGTCATCGTCGGCGGGGACGCAGCCGGGATGAGTGCCGCAAGCAAGGCCAAACGCGAGGCCCCGGACCGGGACGTACTCGTCTTCGAAAAAGGCGAGTGGGTCTCGTATGCGGGCTGTGGAATGCCCTACTACATCAAAGGCGACGTCGAGAACCTCGAGGACCTCGTCTCAGTCACGCCCGAGGAGTTCCGCGAGCAACGTGACGTCGACCTGCGGACCGGCCACGAGGTCGTCGCGATCGACCCCGAGGCGAAAACCGTCACCGTCGAGGCCGACGGCGAGCGCTTCGAGCAGTCCTACGGCGACCTGCTGATCGGCACAGGCGCACGCGCCATCGTCCCACCCTTCGATGGGATCGACCTCGAGGGCGTGTTCACTCTCCGGAGCATGGACCAGGCTGACGCCATCGAAGACTACGTCTCGGACCACGAGCCAGCAACCGCCGCAATCGTCGGCGGCGGCTACGTCGGCGTCGAGATGGCCGAAGCGCTCGACGAACGCGGCGTCGACGTTTCGATTTTCGAGATGCTGCCACAGACGCTCCAACCCTTCGGCGAAGAGACGGCACAGGTCGTCGAGGAACACCTCCGCGAACAGGGCGTCGATCTCCACCTCGAGACCGCCGTCCAGGGCTTCGCTGGCAGCGACCACGTCGAGGCAGTCGAAGTCGAAGACGACTCGGTGTCGGCGGATCTGGTCATCGTCGGCGTCGGCGTCGCGCCGAACGTCGAACTCGCTGAGGAGGCTGGTATCGAGATCGGGGAAACGGGTGCGATCGCGACCGACGAGTACGGCCGCACGAACTACGAGAACGTCTACGCCGCGGGCGACTGCGCCGAGGTAGAAAACGTCGTCACTGGCGAGCCCGACCACGTCCCACTTGCGCTGACAGCGAACCGAGCCGGTCGAGCGATCGGCTCGACTGTTTCGGGTGAGCCCACGGAGACTGGCGGCACCGCCGGCACGGCGATCGTCAAAGCCTTCGAGCTAGGTGCTGCCCGAACCGGTGTCATCGACGACGAGCGCGCACGCGAGGCTGGATTCGATCCCGTCTCCGTCACGATCGACACCGAGACGCGACCGCACTACTACCCCGGCGCGACCGAGCTCACCGTCACGCTCGTCGCTGACCGGGAGAGCAACCGCGTCCTCGGAGCCGGTCTCGTCGGCCCCGAGGGGACGAAACGGATCGACACCGTCGCAACGGCTGTCACGTCGGGCCTGACCGTCACTGAGCTACAGAACCTCGATCTCGCCTACGCGCCGCCGTTTAGCCCCGTTTGGGATCCGATTCTCACCGCCGCGAAGGTGCTTTCGGGTCGCCTCGAGTAACGACCTGCACGCCCCACCAGCGCTCAGAGATCGGTGTGGCTCCCCACGCCGGCACGCCACGCACGGTCTGAAAACCGTCGCAGAGACGTCTCTTTCCTTTGGAAACCCCACTTTTTCTGTTCTCACCCGGATGCCGTGAGCTTTAAGCGGCCGTCATCCGCCTATCCGGATATGAAAGCCACCGCCATGGCCCACCCGATTCAGGGGCTGGTGAAGTATCACGGGATGCGAGACGACATCAAACGACTGCCGTACCACGACAGCATCAGCCTCTGTACGGCCCCGAGCCACACGCGGACAACCGTCGAGTTCTCGATGGACTACGACGAGGACACGTTCGTCGTCGACGGCGAGGAACTCGACGGCCGGGCCCACGAGCGGGTCGAAGCCGTCGTCGAAAAGGCACGGTCGAAATCCGACGCCGCCCACACCGTCTACCCGGTTCGCCTCGAGAGCGAGAACAGCTTCCCCTCGAACGTCGGGCTTGGCTCGTCGTCATCCGGCTTCGCGGCCGCCGCGATGGCACTCGCCGAAGCCGCAGAGCTCGATGCGTCGAAACAGGAGATCTCGACGATCGCTCGCGTCGGCTCGGCGTCGGCCGCTCGAGCCGTCACCGGCGCGTTCTCGCAACTGCACACGGGGATGAACGACGAGGACTGTCGCTCCCGTCGCATTCCGACCGATCTCCACGAGGACCTCAAGATCGTCGTCGGCCTCGTCCCCTACCACAAAGAGACCGAGGACGCCCACAACGAGGCTGCCGACAGCCACATGTTCCAGGCGCGTAACGCCCACATCCACGGCCAGATCGCCGAGATGCGGGATGCGCTGCGAAACAACGACTTCGAGGCCGCGTTCGAACTCGCCGAACACGACTCGCTGTCGCTCGCCGCAACCACGATGACCGGCCCCTCGGGCTGGCTCTACTGGCAGCCAGAGACGCTGGCGATCTTCAACCGCGTGCGCCAGCTCCGTGAGGAAGCGGACATTCCGGTCTACTTCTCGACCGACACCGGTGCCACCGTCTACGTCAATACAACCGAGGAGTACGCCGAGCGCGTCGAAGAAGAAATCGCCGACTGCGGCGTCTCGACGACCATCTGGGACGTCGGCGGCCCCGCCCGCCTGCTGGACGACCACCTGTTCTAGGATCCGTTCAGATCTCCAACGCAGCCGTCGTGCGATCGGCTGTGGACTGCTGTTTGGACAGCGAGTCGAAACGCCGCTCGCGACTCGAGCAGCGAGCAGCAAATTTAGGTCCAGCGATCCAATCCTGCCTGTGTCACGCTCTCCTCGATCCGTTCGAAGCCGCGTTCGACCTCGCCGGCGTCGACGCCCCACTCGTCGGTGACATATGCCTTTGCCGCCTCGAGATCCGGATCCAACGTCGTCTCGAACTCGTAGTCGTCGGTCACGTTCGGATCACGGAACAGCTGTCGCACGCGGTCGCCGTACTCGACACTGTCGCCGCGGGCCTCGAGGACGCTCCAGAGGTCGCCGTGTTCGGTGATCTCGGAAATCGCCGTCTTCGGGCCGATCCCGTGCACACCGTCGTTGAAGTCGGTTCCGATGAGAATCGCCGCATCGATGAGTTGCTCCAGGGTGAGGTCGTGGTGCTCGAGGGTGGCCTCGAGATCCATCAGTTCGGGGTTGCCCTTGCTCGTGAGCTGGCGCAGGGTCAGCGGTGCGCCAAAGAGCAGGGCGTCGTAGTCCTCCGAGCCGACGTAGTCGGCGTCGCCGCGTCGGGCCATGTGAGCAGCCTGTGCTTCCCCTTCTGCTGGCGCTTCGACGATCGGGACGTCGAGCAACTCGAGCAGCTCGCGGCTCGTTTCTTGGATCGTCGGCGTCAGTCGCTGCGTGCGGGACTCGAGTTGAGCGATCGCCACTGTGTCGCCTTCCTCGCGGGCGACCTCGAGTTGGTCCTCGTAGCTCTCGCGTTGCTCGCGACGGGACTCGATCTCGTCGGCTTTCAGATCAGACGGGCCACCGTCGAAGACCATCACGGGCGTGATATCGTGTTCGAAGAACTTCGGAAGGCCCTGGACGATGCCGATGAGGTTGGCGACCTCGGTGCCGTCCGCGGTGGTGTATTTGTCGCTGTTCGTCCACTTGACCGTCGTCGTCAGATAGCGATAGAGCCAGTTGTGTGCGTCAACCGCGACGACACCCTCGACGTCGTCGAACGGAATCTCTTCGATGACGGCGATATCGCGTAGTGCAGCGTTTCCCATTGGCGACGTTTGGGCCGACTGGGATTTGAACTATTGGCTTCGCGCCAACGGGTGTCCGTGCTTGAGTTGCCGTGACGCGCACAGACGTTCATTACGCGTGCAAATGCTGCACGGAGTAAATGATAACTAGTACGAACCAGGATTTTCCAGTACAGGGTTGAACACGATAAGTTATTTGCATAAATAGAATGTAGGGCATAATATGTGTGCTGATTCAAATAACACCGGTGCTTTCGGAGATGGCCATCTAGTCCTTATGATAGTTATTGTGCTGGCACTCATGGGAACTTCTGCATTATTCCTCCTCGGACTACCGGTCTCATGGCTGGTAGCCACATTCTTCCTCCTTTTTATCGGGCTATCGGTAGCTGCGAGGCCTCTATTTACGCAGGCCCGACCACGACTAAACCGTGATCAGAACTAATAAATGAACTACCCCACCCTACTTCGCTCGTCCTGCGGACTCGCTTGTTGAGGATGGGGTTTCTGAGTCAACTCTGAGACGTACACGAACCTGTGCAGCGGTCTCGTCATCGTCGCCCAGTTCAAGGGACGGTTCATACACGCCCCCGAGACTGGATAGCGGGCTCTGAATGTCCTTACCCAGTCCTTTCTTTCCAATATTCGTCGCACCGTTCTTGTCAGCGTTATCGTCCAATCCACACTCATCGCAAAGATGCCGACCCTGACCGACTCGCTCCGTATTCTCTTTCTCACCACACCGCCAGCACGTCTGACTGGTATTGTACTCGTCTACAATCTTCACGCCAATTCCAGCGAATCGTGCCTTGTACTTGATGTACTGAGTTAGCGTGTAGTGAGGCATCGAGTGCAACCGACGGTTCATCTCCGACCCCATATCCTGATTCTGAATACCTTCGAGATTCCCGATGACGATGAGAGCATTCCGCCCCTTAGCGTCCTCAACAATCTGTCGGCTAATCTTGTGGAGTCGGTCATCAATCGCACGCCACTCGCTATCCTTTGCGGACACGAGCGTCTCGTATGCTCCCTTCTCTTGGAGTCGAGTGCGGAGTTCCTGATGGTGTCGGCGTAGTTGCCGAATCTCTTCGCCGTAGAACGTGGTGTCCCGAGAGGGCAGTGCCACCGACACTGCAACCCATCGAGAGCCTAAATCCACAGCGAGAACACCATCATACTCATCCTTCAACTCGACGTTCTGTTTTATCGAGAGGTGAGCGTAGTACTCGCCATCTTCCTTGACAATTTTCGAGTCTTTCACTTTAGCGTCGTCAGGAATCGATTCGTGCGGATTGATTGGAACGTTGACTCCGCCGTACACCTGCGAAACTGGAATCTTCATCCACCAGTCCGCTAACTTGGTGTCGTGCTGCTCAACATCGAACACGTCATTGCGGATGAACCATGGGTACTCGTGGTCGTCTCGCAGGTTCTCTGTGTCGATGTACGCATCGGCAGCTTGCTTCGTGGCGGAGTACAGGTCGGCGTCGTCATCGCCTCGGATGTAGGCTTGGAACTCGCTGAACTCGTAGTCGAGTGCCTCTTGCTTCGTCTGAGTTAGCTCGTCGGTGCGTATCTTGGCAACGATAGTCTTCTCTGCATCCAGCATCATTCGTCATCACCTGCCGAGCGTTGGTTCTCGACGTATTCTTTCAGTACATCCAGCGAGACCTGTCCCGTACTGATGAGACAGTACGAGTTCGACCAGAATTGGTCACCCCACAGTTTGTCGTCCAGTTCGTCTTCGTACTCGTTGCGGATGCGTCGGGCTGATGCTCCTTTGAGGACGTTGACGAACTTGGCGAGGTCTGTGGTGGGTTCAGCCTTGAAAACGATGTGGACGTGGTCTTCGTCGGCTTCGAGATTTTTGATTTCGACGCCGTAGTTGTCTGCAAACCCGTTGGCGACCTCGTGAAGGAACTCCGTTCGTTCCGCTGTGAACACGTTCTGTCGGTATTTCACGACGAGAACAAGGTGGTAGTGCAGGGAGTACACGGAGTGCGCTCCTGTGTCGAGGTCGTATTCCATTGGGTTCGTTCCTATATTGGGTAACCAAAACTAAAAGTATTATGCTGTGTTGCGTTTCTGTGGTTGTATCGGAATAGCGTACGGCTGTATCCCCGCCCTACTGCGCTACTCGCTCACAGTGTTCGCTGCGTTGCTCCTTGAGGACGGGGACTTAGCCTGCAAAAGTTAACGGAGATTTTGGTTGCTGTAGCGTTGATTGCTTCACCTGTCCTTGTCGCTGAGCGTTCCCTTTCGATGCTTGAGTGCCTGTTAAGACTCGGATTCAGGCGGCTCGCTGTCGCGTCGCGACTCGAGAAACCCGTCTTCATCCTCGGAGAGATCGCGCTCGCGAAACTGCTCGAGGCCGGCCTGATAGCGTTCTCGAGGATTCTCGATAGCAGCAGTCGGATACTCGAGCACCAGTTCGGCGATGCCTGTCGTCTCCCCCGTGTAGCCGAAGCCGGCCCGATACAGCGCCTCGTAGGCAAACGGGTTGTTGACGGCGATTCGAAGCCGATCGTAGCCGCGCTCTACGGCGCGATCACGAACGTGGCGCAGTAGCGCCGGGCCGATGCCCTCGCCACGGCGCTCGTGGTCGACGGTGACGTAACGCAGCCACAGCGTTCCCGCGTCGGTGCGATCCTCGTTGAACGCGACGGCGGCAACGATCGTGCCGTCGTCTCGAGCGACGGCTTTCCCGGTGTTCGTCATGACGAACTTGCCGGCGTAGCTGAACCGTTTGTAATCGAGGCGTAGTTTCGGGCCATCGGGCGGCCAGCCAAGCAGATCGTACTCCACGCCGGTAGTTGCCGGTCAGCACCTATAGTCGCTACTGAATATTTCGATCGATCGCTGAACAGCGGCGTGAAAGTCGTGTCAGACGGACTGTTGTATTCAATTACCGCCGATCGCTGGCCCCGTTTCTGGCGATCGACGGTAAATAGTGACAACAATCCGTGGCAGTTGTCACCAGAGTAGGCTGTGCTCGACCATCGACGCGGTGGTTGTGCGTGCCAGTCCAACGCTTTTGAGACCGTTGATCGTAGCCGGAGATATGAGCACCGAGACTGACGATGCGTCTACGTTCGGTATTAGCGGCACCAGCGGCTGGTTCGTCGGTGGCACAGCCGGTGGCGCAGTCGGGGCCGCCGCGTTCGGCCTCTTGATGTGGCTGTTCGATCCCGCCGTCGTCGCCGTCGCCATCCCCGAAATTTACGGGCTCGAGCCGGTTGGAATCGCTGGCTGGGGTGTTCATATCGCCCACGGGATCGTCCTCGGACTCGTGTTCGGATGGCTGGTAACTCGCGACCCCATCCTCGGCATTCTCCGGACAGACGTCGAGACGGACATACTCTCACAGACCGGTATGACGCTCCGACTCGTCGGTGCTGGCTTCGTGTTCGGCCTTGCGATCTGGGCACTCCTTCCCGTGCTCGTCTTGCCAGTCTGGGCTGCGACGATCGGCGGTACCGCTGGTGGATTCCCGATAGCCGCTATCGAGAGTCTGGTCGGACACCTCCTGTTCGGGATCGTCCTCGGAGTCATCTTCGCCACGACCGCCGATCTCAGCGAGCAACCGTCCGGGCAGCCACTCGAAGACTGATATCGCTCATCGACTCGGGTTCCGGGGTCGGCAGGTGTCGTCTCCACATATCACCGATGGCAAATGTAAGGGGGCGATTGACATACTCTCGCTGTCTACCCAGGACATGGACCCCGAACACCGCTCGTCGAACGGGTCGGCGTCGAGACGGGACGTCGTCGACGATGGGTTTCTGGTGCTTCGAAACCAATCCCGCCGGTTTGCGTGTTATTTTCTGCTCGAACACGAGACGGCAGCAGTGTCGGAGCTAGCCGACGTCGTTGCCGGCTGGATTTACACAACGGATGGCCGGATCGTCGAATCACAGTGTCGAGAGCAGTGTTATCTGAGCCTCCTCCACACACACGTTCCGATGCTGGTCGAGACGGGTGTCGTGTGTTACGACGAACGTGCCGGTACTGTTTCGCTGGCGCCGTGCCCAGAGCCGATTCGGACGTTGATAACACGGGCCTGTGCGATGGAAACCAGTTCATGATCACTCACGCCGCGGTCGGTCGCTCGTTCGGGCTCGAGGCCCACATCCAATGACACTCACTACCTGCTTCACTCGACTCGAACCGCCCACACGAACGGTCACCATCTATGCACCACAGCCACAGCCCGACATCGTCGACTGGTTCCAGACTGGTGTCGACGCCATCGACCACCGCTCGCTTCCGGACGAAACAGCAGCCAGCCAGAGCTTTTTTAATATCCACGAGGACGAGACGTTCGTCGCAGCCGTCAGCCTCGAATCCGCCCGCGAGTTTCTCGAGCCACCGATCTATGAGCCGTGGACCGATGCGTTCGACGACGCCGCCTATCGCCGCTTGATCGATGTCTTCGAATCGACGGTGTGGCGCTCCCTCGAGCGACGACAGCTACTCGCGGTCAGCCGTGAGATCGAGACCCGAGCCTGGAACGTTGGTAGCGGGACGCTCCGGGTCGGATTCCAACATGCGACTGCCCTCGAGGCGATGGCACCGGTCTACGCCCGCCTCGCTGCGGAGACGGCACTCGATATCCACGTCTACATTGCCGACGACTGGAACCGGCCGTCGATCCCCGGCGTAACGATCCACACCAACGGCGACGACGAGATCAGCTCGTTCTGGGTGCTCGCCTTCGACGGCGACGGCGATCCGCTTCGGACCAGCGGTCTCATCGCTCGAGAGCGCGCCGATAGCGGCTTCGATGGGCTGTGGACCGACGAGACACAGCTCGTCGCCCGACTCGAGCGGGCGCTGCGGGCGGTTGGCGAGTGACGAGCCCACCTGCTCAACGTCGGTTTCGCCACCGCCGGACCCATAACACCTCGTCTTTCATCGCCGAACAGCTGTGCGTTCGCGCGGTCGTCGTCTCCGGTCCGGCCGACAGCCTCAGAACAATCCCTGTAATCCCGGTCGGTCCGCAAGCATCGACCGATCGAGAGAGAGTCGCTCGAGTCCAACATCACGGGCGTGTTCGACCACGGCGTCGTACTCGGCTTCGGTGATCGGACGGCTGATCGCCTCGTAATACTCCTCATCGACGGCCTTGTAGTGGGGCTGGTACTGTGCCATCACGTTGACGAAGGTGTCTGCGGACAAGTCCGTTGCAATGAACTCAAGCACCCGTTTGGCGCTGTCGACGTGGTTCGGCATGACGAGGTGTCGAACGAGCACGCCGCCTGTCGCCAGCCCGGTGTCATCGAGGCGGAGGTCGCCGACCTGCCGGTGCATTTCCCGGAGCGACCTCCTAATGTTGGACCAGTAGTTCGGCGCTTTCGAGTATTTCGCCGCCGCCTGATCGTCCGCCCACTTCACATCGGGCATGTAGACGTCGACGATACCATCGAGTCGCTCGAGGATTGCTGGTCGCTCGTAGCCGCCGCAGTTCCAGACGATCGGCACGTCGAGGCCGCGCTCGTCGGCGAGCTTGACGGCTTCGACCAGATGCGGCGCGTGGTGGGTCGGCGAAACGAAGTTGATGTTGTGACAGCCGTTCGCCTCGAGTTCGAGGGCCATCTCCGCGATTTCGGCCGGTGTTGCCGGCTCACCCGCCGCCTCGTGGCTGGTTTCGAAGTTCTGGCAGAAGACACACTTCATGTTACAGTTTGCCAGAAAGATCGTCCCGCTTCCGTTGTGCCCTTTGAGACAGTCCTCTTCGCCGAAATGCGGGAAGTACCCCGAGACGTACGCGGTGTCGTCGACCTGGCAGGTCCCCTCCTGACCGGCCGTTCGATCAACATGACACTCGTAGGCACACAGGTCGCAGTCGGCGTATCGCTCCCACAGGTCGGTACTGCGCTGCTCGAACTCGTCGTCCGAAAGCTGCTTGTAGTTCGGTGTCGACGCTGATGACTCGACGCTCATACTGTTGAGTTTGGTACTAAATACCATAGTCGTGTTGCCACCCGACAGAATGCTCATTCAAACGGTGTGTTGAGTTCAGCGATGTGACCTGTGACCGGGGTGGCCATCCGCGGCGTCGGCCGTTCCGAAACGACGGTCCTCGAGTCGGTGTCCGACAGCGAACTCCCCGAGTAGCCGAAACTCGAGATGGGTGTCCGTCAGCCACTCGAACGCTGTCAGGCGGCTGAATCGGATCGAAGCGCCCGTCGTTCGGTCCCAGCGCGTTACTCCTCGGGTGGGACCGTCAACACCGGGATTGGGGCCGTCTGGATCGTTCGTTGTGCGACGCTGCCGACCAGAAACCTGTGGAGACCAGTTCGGCCGTGGGTGCCCATGACGATCATATCGATCTCGTTGTCGTCGGCGTACTCGACGATCTGCTGGGCGACAGGCCCCTCTCGAGTGGCGCCCGTGAACGCAAGACCTGCCTGTTCCACCCGTTCTCGCCCCGTCTCAACTGCCTCGTCGACACGGTCGGCCCACTCCTCGCGGAGTTTGGCCCCCCTGGTCATCTCTGGAACGACTGCCAACACGTGAACGGCTGCCTCGAGTGGGGTTGCGATCTCGATTGCCTGCTCGAGTGCGTGATAGCTGTTGTCACTGCCATCCGTCGGGACCAAAATATGCTCGACCATTGCTGCTCTGGTTCATCCTGTCCACAATGTGGGACATATAGGCGAGGGGTCATCCAGTTCGCCCCGATCCTCGAGTGTCATCCGGTCTGGAACGACGTCCCGTTCATCGTTCGTGACTGGCCGGTAACTCGAATCGACAGCCCGACTACCAGTATCTATCGTAGCTACTGACGTTCAGCGGCTGCTGTAGCACAGCGGTTCCAACCGACACCCAGAGACATGCAAGCAGAAGGCTTATAGACGTATTCGTTGGCTGAATTACATCAATGTATGAACACATTCTCATCCCGACCGACGGGAGCGAAAACGTAGCGCAGGCGATCGACAATGGAATCGCGATCGCGGACGAGTTCGGCGCAACAGTGCACGCACTGTCGGTCGTCCCGTACGTCGTCACACGCGACCGGCTTCGCCACGATCCAGAAGCCGAGGCAGAACGCGCAGTCGAGGCTGTCGAACAGCGGTGTAACGAGGAAGGAGTCGATGTGAGTACGGAAGTTCGGAAGGGAAACCCACCAGAAGAGGTGCTCGCCTACAGTGAAGACCACGATATCGATGTCATCATTATGGGAACCCACGGGAGAAGTGGGCTCGAACACGCCATTATTGGGAGTGTTGCGGAACGAGTCGTCCGAAGATCGTCGATACCCGTCTTGACAGTGCGTCCGGAAGACTGAGACGGGGATCGCGTCGGTGACTCTGAGACGCACGGACAACGCCTGCAGCTCGCAAACCTGCTCGCTGTAGAAGTGCACTCATGCGACTGCTGCTGCTCGCGGATTTGCTCGCAGCAGAAGTGCGCGGACCGGGATTTGAACTACGTGAAGACGGTCGCGTTCGCTTTGCTCACGCGCTGCGACTTCCCTACTTCAATACCCTCATACGATACCTGCGGCTCACGAGTTTGTTCGCAGCAGAAGTGCGCGGACCGGGATTTGAACCCGGGCCATGAGCTTGGAAGGCTCAGGTCCTACCACTAGACCATCCGCGCCTATCTCCCAATTCTGGTTCCGTGTTTAAGATGCTTCCGTTTTCGATCAACCCGCTCGAGTCGGCCATTCCTGGCCCCCACTTCCGACCATACCTGACTCTATCACTCCGCTCGCGGGCTCGAGTCGGCCGCTCCCGCCACGGTCGCATAGCAGTTACCACTCGAGACCTCCCACTCGAGCACTTCGAGTGCGCTCGCCTCGAGCGCCGTGTCGAACTCCTCGGGGCTGTAGATATGGTAGAACCGGTCAACGATCTCGCCACCCGGCAGCGTCCACTCGACAGTCGTGTCGAATCCTTCCGTTTCGTCGAATTTGTCGTGGGCGGTCGACCACACGCTGAGGAGTGCGCGGCCATCTGGAGCGAGAACGCGTGCGAGTTCGTCGAGACTATCCCGTCGTGCTCGCTGGGTCGGCAGGTGATGGAGCGTCGCGACGTAGACGGCGATGTCGACGCTATCGGTAGCCAGCGGCAGTCTTGCGGCGTCGCCCTGACAGAGCGCGACCTCGAACTCGCGCTCACAGGCGCGTTCACGCCCGGTCTCGAGGAGTCCGCGGCTGGCGTCGAGACCGACGACTGGTTCGCAGTGAGGGGCCAACAGTTCGGCGTGGCGACAGTTGCCACAGCCAAGATCGAGTCCGGTAAGCGGAGTGTCCGAGTCAGTTTCGAGGCCGTCGGCATGCGTCTCGACGAACGTCTCGACTTCGGGCCAGGCGTACTCTCTGGTGGCGGCGAAGTGGGTGGCAATCCGGTCGTAGGTGTCACGAACGGCGGCTCGTCGCGAGGTGTCGGCTCGCGTTTGCTCCTCGGCCATTGTCCGTCCTCGTTGGGGAGCGCGCAAAAAGCGTTCGCAACGCCAGCAGACGACGGGCACGCTCGTGATCGAGAAGGGGCACTGCACTCACACGACGGTGGGTTGAAACGGGAGCCGTTGGGATGTACTGATCACGTGGCCACCGCGACGTGACGGTTCGCTGTGCGTTACGTTGATACGGTGTGAGTGCGAATCGGTAGATACGGAATGAGGCGCGAGCACTTCACGTTAGATGTCAACAATGTCGACTGGGTCGAGACCAACGGTGAGCCGAGCAAACCCTCGGTATCGATTGACTTTACTGGCCCGGCGACGATGCTTCGCGAGCGCCTTACCGGCCCCGACGGAGACGTTCTCGAGGCAGCGGAAACCGATGTTGCACTCCGATTACAGGGCCCACTGGGCGACGGTACCGCGGGTGTCGTCAGCGTTACGAACCGGGTCACCGGCGAGTTCATTCTCGAACTCAATGAGGATGCCGACGATGTCCTGACGTTTATCCAGGCCGCACGTGGCTACGGTGAGGACGAAATCGAAGCCGAGGGACGCTATGAGGTCGAAATCAGTCTCGATGGCGATCCGTTTGTCAGCTACGACAAACAAACGTTTCTCGTCTACGACGACGAGGGAGATCTGCTTCGCCAACACAGTTTGATCCCGAGCGGCGTCGAACTCTGATCGGCGAGCAGTCTTTTTAACCGACTGGATCTGACCGGCAGATATAAGTGTTTTAGGCGCACCTAAAAGAACGAACGCCGGCAGATGCCGGAGGGGCGATCAATGGCGAACGGACAACTGCTCACAACGACGGCTGGAGAACAACCGGAGACACCGACGGTGTCGGCGGATGACGTCGTGCTCGAACTCGAGAACGTCGGCAAACAGTACGGTACCGAAGAAGTCATCCCAGACCTCTCTGTGACCGTTCGCGACGGTGAGATCCTCACGTTGCTTGGCCCGTCCGGCTGTGGCAAAACGACGACGCTCCGGCTGATCGCCGGCCTCGAGAAACCGAACAGCGGCCAGATCCGCCTTCGAGACACCGACGTCGCCGGTAACTGTCGATTCGTGCCACCGGAGGACCGCGGCGTCGGCGTCGTCTTCCAGGAGTTCGCGCTGTTTCCACATCTGACCGCCCGCGAGAACGTTGCCTTTGGGCTCCAAGAGTGGGCCGAAACCGAACGCGACGCACGCGTTGACGAACTCCTCAAACTCGTCGGGCTCGAGACACAGGGCGAGGCCTATCCGGAGGAGCTCTCCGGCGGGCAACAACAGCGAATCGCCCTCGCTCGCTCGCTTGCCCCCGAACCCGAGATGCTGTTGCTCGACGAACCGTTCTCGAATCTGGACGTGGATCTACGCGTCGAGATGCGCGAGGAAGTTCGTCGGATTATCAAGGAGGCAGGTGTCACTGCCATCTCGGTCACTCACGATCAAGAAGAAGCGCTCTCGATCTCCGACCGTGTTGCCGTGATGAACGACGGCGCAATCGAACAGATCGACACGCCACAGCAGGTCTTTCAGCAGCCCGAATCTCGGTTCGTCGCTGGCTTTCTCGGCCACGCCAGCTTTCTCTCGGGAGCGGTCCGCGGCGACAGCGTCGACACCGCACTCGGTCGCGTGCTTCGGGATGACGTCCACGGCCTTGCCCACCAGTACGACGGCACCAACATCGACCTGCTTGTCCGCCCCGATGACGTGACGGCCTTCCCGGCCGAGGAGTCGGAAGCCAACGGCAGCGTGGTCTACCGCCGGTATCTCGGCCCGACCGTCCTCTACCGTGTTGAACTCGACACCGGTGAAACCATCGAGTGTATGCACAACCACTCCGACCAGATCGATCTCGATGAGCGTGTTACCGTCCGCGTCACGGCCGACCACGAACTCGCGTGGTTCCCGGCCGGCCAGCGCGACGGGACGACACCTGTTGGTGCGGACTGAGACGAGCTGCTGTCACGAGCCACCGGCACGACTGCGAGTCATTTTGTGGTCACACCGGAACTAAGCGGGTTCGCCCGAGTCGCCGCTGCGCCGCGTGGAGAAACAAACACACAGGTTGATACGTTTTCGTCGCGATTCGAACGGTATGGCTGACAGGAACTGGCATCGAATCGCATCGGGGTGTGGACTCGCCGCACCGATCGTCGCTCTGGGTGCAATTTTCCTTGCGACCCTGCTTGCTGCCCCGGAAACGTTCACTTGGCGCGACCGTGCACTCTCGGATATGGGTCGCTATGGTGCCAACACCTTCCTGCTTTTCAACGGCGGGCTCGTTCTCGGTGGACTGCTTGGACTCCCGTTTGGCTGGCGACTCTGGGTGGCGAGTCAGACCACCCTCGAGCGCCTCGGCGTCGGCTTGCTGTGGGGTGCGACGATCGGACTGGTCGGCGTCGGTGTCTTCTTTCTCGACCACACTGAGTTCTATCTCACAACGAGTCTGCATGGGCCGGCTGCCGTGCTGTTTTTCGGACTCGCACCGTTTGCACAGTGGCTCTACGGTACTGGACTCGTCCTGGTCGAGAAGCCACGACTCGGACTGACATCGATCTGGCTCGGACTAGTGCATCCACTCGGCTGGCTCGGTTGGTTGTTGTTTCGAGTCGGCAGCGATGACCCAATGGCGTGGTTTGCTGTCCCGGAGTTCGTCGCTGCGCTTGCCTTCGGCAGTTGGGTCCTCCTCATTGCCGGCATTCAGTGGCGACGAGACGGGAGCAGAACCACCGTACCGAGCCGCTGAGCGCCCGAGACGGGTTTTGCGACTGAAGCGCACACAACGCTTAAATCGAAACCGTTCATACAACGGTGTATGCATAAGGACGAACTCCTCGAGCTCCACGAAGAACTCGTCGTCATCATGGAGCACTTCTCCCAGCGAGAAGACGTGGATGAGACACTTTTTGAGCCGTACCACGAACTCGACGTCGACCCATCACACGTCCACAAATCGAAAAGCGAACACAAACACGCCGTCTTCATCCTCGGCAACGCCCTTGCAAACGGCATGAGCGAAGACGAGTTCTCGAGCGCCGGTCGAATCGGCAAACGGATGAAAGAACTCGCCGAAGACGCCGAGTCGAAAATCTAGGCGAAACGTATTTGTTTCAGTTCACGCTTGTTGAACTATGAACTCGCGCACGCAAGAGCGCGTCGAACAATGGGATTCTCAGCAGTTCGATGGCGGGTACGATGGCCTTGCTGATCTCGCTGCTGCTGACTTCTCGGGGGCTGTTGTCGCCGCTGGGACGTGGCTATTTATGCTCAACGGCCGCATCGTCGGCGTCGTCGACGGATCAGTTTCGGACTTCGAGACCACGACGGGGACGGTCTATGAGGCACCGCATCCGTCGCTCCCACTGCTCTCGGCAATGGAGGAAGCAGACGGTGACACGAGAGCGAAGTACTACACGAACGAGACACCACTGCACGAAGTCGACGAGACACTCCAGAGCGGCTCGTTTACGGGATATGTCGAACTGAGCGAAAACGTCCTTAGTGGAGACTACTACGCCGTCTACTACGGCGGTCGTCGAATGGCGGCGGCCTACATCGGCAACGCCGAGCAGCTGCTGACCGGCGATGAGGCGTTCGAACGTGCCGACAACGAGGTTGGGATCTACGAAGTAACCGACGTCGACATCGACGTCACCGACGTTCCAGGCACGGACACGACCGAACACGTCGACGATTCGAGTTCGAACCACGAGACCACTCCCGACACCGAACCGGAACCGACGCCAAGTGCAGCGACGACCGACGAGCCGAACACGGAGATGGCCTCCGAGCCGAGTTCCGATCCGACGGAGTCGGCGATCGAGTCGATCGATCTCTCCGAAACGGAGCCGACGACGGCCGATGAGCCCGCGGGCACCTCAGTCGCAGATATCACCCTCGACGACACAGCGACGGAGTCGCCCAGCGAGGAGACGGATGCCCAGTCAGGGATCACGACGGCCGACGGCTCGGAGCCACACCCTGCCTCGAGCGGCATTACTGAGACAGAAGTGACAAGCGAACTCGAGAGCGATTCGGCTCCGACGGACGAAGACGGCCAAACGGAACTCGAGTCGGAGACACGTGAGTTCGTCACAGATCTGGCAGCAACGACTGAGATCGACGACAGCAGCAGTTCCGATTCGGGCGCGCCCGAACACGAGTCCGTATCGGTTGGCGACGATGACGAAGCCGGGACCAACGAATCCGCCGAAGCGGTGGGAGCAAACACCACGACGGTCGGTTCGGACGATGAGTCCGTTGGAACTGATAGCGAGCGCGGCGAACGGTCGAGTCTCGATCCTGCCGCGGTAGAAAAGGCAGCAGCACAGCTGGAGCAGAGCAACATCTCCTGGACCGAAGACGACGTCGAGTCACAGTCCGACGACGAACCACAGGCGGATGACGAACGATTCGAGCAGGAAGCACAGTGGCGCGAAACGCGGCGTATCCCGTCGATCGATCCAGACAACACTGAATCAGCGGAGTCGGCGAAAAACAGTGCGTCCGCCGGCCGCGGTGACACTGCACGGTCGTCATCGAAGTCGACCACCACTGACAGAGCCGACAACACGTCGGGTCGCACAGCCACGACGGCCGCCAGATCGGAGACACCGACGTCGGAAACGAACCGACAGCGTCACCGATCCGAAGAAGACACCCACAGCCAACGCGGCAGTTCACAACAGGCAGAGCAAGCTACCGCCACCACTGCCGGATCAGCGGACGAACAGACAGCATCCAGCGCTGACCACGAACGGCGAATCGCCACGCTCACACAGCAACTGGAGACGCTCGTGGAGAAACGCGACGCCCTCGCAGCCAGAGCCGAGGAGCTCGAGGCCGAACGCGACCGGCTTCGATCGGAAAACAACGAGCTCTCGACAACGGTCGATCGCCTCCAGTCACGTGTACAAAAGCTCCAATCCGAACTGGAACAGGCTCGTGAATCTGCATCCGACTCAGAGACGGACACGCCGGACGCGAGTACGGCACTGCCGGCCCAGCAGGCACTGGCCGGAACGAACCTCTTCGTCCGGTATGGCTCGAAGAGCCAGCCAACCCTCGAGACGGCTCACGACGGCGAGGCCGATCGCACCGAGGTCGAATCGAATCGTCGCCTCGAGTATCACACCGGGTTCGACGCGAGCGACGTCGCCGTCGATGGCGCTCCCTACGAGGAGTTTCTCACCGCGACAATGGAGTATCGGTTCGTCGACTGGCTCACCGCAATGGTGCTCTATGAGATCCGTGATACCGGTAACGCCAACGGACTTGGCGATCTCTACGACGCGATCCCACGAATCGACCGCGCCGAGCTCGAGGCGACGATCTCGCTTGCAGACGACGACACCGACGACGTTCCCGACGACGTAACCTTCGATATCGTTGCGTTCGATAAGATGGGGAACCCGTTGATCGTCGCAAACCTGAACGAATCGCGCGAGCCCGCAACACAGGCGATGCTCGAGGAGATGGAAGAAGCCGCCTCAGCAGTCAAGGCGAACTACCCCGACCTCGCGGCGGCGACCGTTGTCACCTCGAGTTACTTCGAGCCTGGCGCGCTCGAGGTCGCCGAACAGGCGACGACTGGTGGCCTGCTCAGCCGCAGTTCGAAGTTGAGCTACGTTAATCTCTCCCGAAAACAGGGGTATCACCTCTGTCTGGTCGAGTCGCGCTCGGAAGGGTTCCACATGAACGTGCCCGAACTGTGACCGCCGGGTTGGACTGATACTGCCGGACAACACGATTCACGCACCGATCACACGTGAACAACTGATTCTCGCAGCACTCTCGCGTGGCTGTTGCCGGCCGTTGCAAGAGGAGTATTGTGTGCAGTCTCAGCGATGAGCGAAGCGAAGCCGGCATAAATGAGTCGGCGCTGGCCAGCGCTCAATCAGCCGGGAACGTGACTGTGGCTAACCGACCGGTTTCGAGTGTGGCCGTCCGTGATGAGCAGATATCGATCGCTGGTCGAGGCACGTTGCCTCGATATCTCCGGCCCTGAAAGACGCACAGAATCAGGCCGGTGCGGCGCGAAGAGAGATTAGCCTTCGATCTCTGCGACGTCTTCGATCTTCATGCCGTCGAGTTTGTCCATAATGTCGTCGAGCTTGCCGTCGAGTTCGTCGACGAACTCAGCGGTGCGCTCGGTCTTGATTGCACCCTGGCTGGAGGGCTCGGTGAGGTTTTCCTCCTCGAGGACACGAAGCGAGTACCGAACTTTGTGGTGCGGGTAGCCCGTCTCGTTCGACATCTTGACGATCCCGATCGGTTCGTTCTCGATAACCATCTTCAGGACCTGCAGATGTCGTTCCAACATATCGACTTCCTTCTCAAGTCGGTCTATCATGGCATTTGTTAACTTGTCTTTGGACCTTTTAAAAGTTACTCTCGCGGACTGACCGGTTTCCGCTCAACTGACATCTTGGTCCTGTCAGTAGTTAACGGTTCCGTTCCCAGCGTGGACGAACGATTCACTGGCCTATCACGTCGGCGGAATCGCCCGACGGAACAGTGATGATTCGACATGGGACCGACCGCCAGTCTCTCGCCAGTGGCGCGCCCGCGGTCGGACGTTCGTGGTCCGGACCCGGATGACGAACACGGCGTCACTCGAGCCACGGTGGTCGGCACCTGGGACGTTCCAGCCTGATCTATACACGTCTATGTACATCAACACAGGATCACCCCGGCCATACCGTAATCTGTTTATCGGCCGGGCAAGAATCCGCCGCTGTTATGACCGTCACAATCGTCGGGTCGCAACTCGGCGACGAAGGCAAGGGTGGAGTCGTCGACGTCTACGGCGACGCCGCTGACGTCGTTGCTCGGTATCAGGGCGGCGACAACGCTGGCCATACCGTCGTTCACGACGGTGAGAAGTACAAACTATCACTCGTGCCGTCCGGCGCCGTTCGTGGGAAGGTTGGCGTCCTCGGCAACGGCTGTGTCGTCAACCCCGAGACGCTGTTCAACGAGATCGACACGCTCCGAGAGCGTGATCTCGAGCCTGACGTGCGCGTGGCCGAACGCGCACACGTCATCCTCCCGTACCACCGCGCGCTCGACGGCATCGAGGAAGCAGAGAAAGAAGACCTCGCAGCCGGAACGACCAAACGCGGCATCGGCCCGACCTACGAGGACAAGGCTGGTCGACGCGGTGTCCGTGTGGGTGACTTGCTCGATCCCGACGTCCTGCGTGAGCGACTCGAGTACGTCGTCCCCCAAAAGAAAGCCCTCGCAGAGGAGGTCTTCGAGAAGGAGACGGGCGAGGCGTTCGACATCGACCACCTCTACGAGACCTACCGCGAGTACGGCAAGCGACTCGAGGAAGAAGACATGACCGTCGACTGTGGAACGTTCCTCCAAGAGCGCATCGACGCTGGCGACAACGTCATGCTCGAAGGCGCACAGGGAACGTCACTCGACATCGACCACGGCGTCTATCCCTACGTCACCTCCTCGAATCCGAGCTCGGGTGGTGCGACCGTCGGCACCGGACTCGGCCCGACCGTCGTCGGACAGGGCGACGTTATCGGCATCGTCAAAGCCTATCTCTCGCGTGTCGGCACAGGGCCACTCCCAACCGAACTCGGCGGCGTCGAGGACCAGACGCCTGACTACGACCCGGACGAGGGTGCTGGCGATGACGAGGAAGCGCTCGCGACCCAGATCCGCGACGAGGGTGGCGAGTACGGCACCGTCACCGGTCGCCCGCGCCGTGTCGGGTGGCTCGACATGCCGATGTTGCGCCACGCCGCGCGCGCAAACGGCTTTACGGGACTCGCAATCAACCACATCGACGTGCTGGCCGGACTCGAGGAAGTGAAGGTCGGCCACAGCTACGAGTTCGATGGCGAGGAGATCTTCACCGTGCCCCCGACAACCGAGCAGTGGGGTCGCTGTGACGCGACGTTCAAGTCCTTCGACGGCTGGCCCGAAGTCGACTGGGCCGAGGTCGCAGCCGACGGCTACGAGGCGATTCCGGAAAACGCCCGGACCTACCTCGAGTACATCAGCGACGAACTCGACACGCCGATCTACGCAGTTGGTGTCGGTCCCGGCCGTGGCGAGACCGTCATCGTCGAGAACCCGTACGAATAACGCTCCGGCCTCGTTTTTTGCGGTTCGCTATAGTAGCCACTGAACGTCAGTGCGCACCCGATCGCACGACAGCTGTGCGATCGGTGTGCAACCCGTTTCAGTTGTTACTATAACTGGCGACGACCGCGTCTACCCCGAATATACACACCGCGACCTTTTGCTCGCAGAAGCCGTTGACTCTCTGTGAGCACAGTTTATGAGTGATCCATTCACAGCACTCGTCCGTCGACTCGAGTCTGCCCTTGGCGTCCCAGCTGAAACGGTCCGTCGTGTCGAAGCGGTCGACCGATCGGTCGCCAACTGGATGGGACGTTGGGGACTGCCGACGCTTCGTATCGCGCTCGGGATCATCTTCGTCTGGTTCGGCGGGCTGAAGATGTTCGGCGTGAGCCCGGCCGCGGAGCTCGTCGCCGCGACGGTGTACGTCGTCCCACCGGAGCTGTTCGTCCCGGTACTGGGCGTCTGGGAGGTGCTGATCGGCATCTGCTTGCTCTACCGGCCGCTGATCCGGCTCGGTATCCTCCTGTTGTTCCTCCAGATGCCCGGCACCTTCCTGCCGCTGGTGCTCCTGCCAGAGGTGACGTTCACGACGATTCCCTACGGCCTGACCGTCGAGGGACAGTACATCGTGAAAAACCTCGTCATCATCGGGGCTGCGCTCGTCGTCGGCAGTACCGTCCGTGAGGAACGAACTCAGTCTGAATGAGCGCAGTCTCGCGACCGTTCCGTGAGCGACTGTGTCCGTTTCGTTCCCGAAGCCTTTTGCTGTCTGCGGTAAGCCTGTTTATCATGAAGGAGTCGTTGCTGGAGATCCTCTGCTGTCCGCTGGACAAACACGACTTAGAACTCGAGGACGCCGAGTACGACGATGCCGGCGAGGAAATCGTCGCGGGCACGCTCGTCTGTAGCGAATGTGGCGAGCGGTACCCGATCGAAGACGGCATCCCGAACCTGCTGCCGCCGGATATGCGCGAAGAAACCCCGGCCTGATCGGCCACTCGAATCGTGTCTCAGGAGGTCACCGTCCACGTCAATCGCGGGTCCGCCGACTCACTCGAGACAGCTGTCGGTACCCTCGAGGTCCGTGGCTCGTTCGACCTCCACTTGCAAAGTCACGACACCCCCGCACACGTCCACTGTCGGCTCAAGGGCGACATCGAGCGCATCGTAACGCTCCCCGAGTCGAACTACTACGTCGAAGCTGACGACGAGACGATCGTCCTCGTCCGCGTCAACGCCGAGGCGATCGAGCGGCCACTCGAAGGCACACTCGAGGTGTTGACCGGGTACGGCTCGGAGTCGCTGTCGATCCCCGTCACCGTCAAACCAGCACCGGGAGATGTCGACGTCGACGAATCGCTGTCGAAACCCGCACAGAACGCACCCGAACCGAGCGATCTCGATCGACTGATCGCCACCGTCGGCCTCGAGCCGGCGACACTCGGCGTCGTCGTGCTCGGACTCGTCGCCGTCGGAATCGCAGTGCTGACGGCGGCCACGATCGGCGGCCCGGTCGCAATGGCTGGACTTGCCATCGTTTCGGTCGGGTTTCTCGTGGCGCTCGTGTTGCTGCTCCGATAATCACCGCGCTCGCGAGGGACGACCAGTCGTCAGTCGTCGTGACGCTCTCGCGCCTCGAGGGTGCCGTCGTCGTCGAACCGTTTTGCCCGGAGGTATCGCGCCCGATAGCGGTTCGCACCGTCGTAGACGTCGGCTTCGCGGATCTCGTCGGTTCGGCCCTCGGCGACGGCGTCGATCAGTTCCTCGAGTTGGTTCAGTTCGCTCGGCGTCAACTCGAGTTCGTAGGTGTGTTTTGCTTCTGACTCGATGACAGTCCACTTGCGCGCGGCGGCGACGACGAGCGAACACGGCTCCCGACACGGGAACTGGCCGTCGCCACCGTCGACCGCGAGGTCGTCGCCCTCCTCGTACTGCCACTCGCGGCGGCGCAGACATTGGGAGTCGACACAGCAGGCTTCGGTCATCCACTCGACGGCCTCACGGGGCAGCTCGTCGATCACGTCGTAGATCCCGGTCTGGCGCTCGGCGGTCTCGAGCCAGTGATCGACGTCTAACGTTCCTCGCAGTTCTCGATGCCAGTTGGCGATCGTCGCCGGATAGAAGAAGCCGACCGTTTCGACGAGTTCAGCGCCTGAAAGCCCGATAAAGGCCCAGCCGGAGACCAGCGTCGGTGCGGTCTTCAGCGGCCGGTACCGGCCGTCGTCATCGGCCGTCGAGAGGTCGCGGGCATCCCGTGGGTCGTCGTAGACCTCGAGGTCGGCGAGGTCGGTATCGGTGTCGTCGACGTGCCAGAGATCGTAGACGCGCTCGCCGGCAGGACCGTCGGCGTCGTCGACGAGTCGGGCCGTCAGACACAGCTGCCCCCACTCGCGGTCGACTCCCTCCTGAAGCGCGTCGTATCGTGCCGGCACCTCGAGGAGGTCGTCCGCAGCCGCCGACGTCTCATCGGCGTCCGACGCGGCTGCAAGCGGTGCCCGCTCACACCACCGCAGGAACGCGCGGCGGGAAGTTCCCTCACCGCCGACCGTCTTCTGCCAGTAGTGCCAGTTCGTGACGTACGCTGCACGTGGCTCGAGGGCAGCCTCGAGGTCGTCTTCGTCGAGTCCAGACTGTTCGCTCTCGGGCGTCTCGAGGCTGTACGTCTCGCCGTCGCGGTCGATTCGCAGGCCATCGAACGCGATCGGCGACTCGGCCTCGAGCGTCGCGATCAGCGAGTCGAAATCGGCTGTGGGCATCGTCACGCGTCAGTCACCCGCTCTCGTGTTTGGCTCGAGATCTGGCCCATTGCTGTCGTCGGGAGCCACCCCGGCCCGAACCGACTCGAGGGCGCCGCCGATATCGGCCCCAGCGTCGGCCGCGCGCTCGAGGATGACGTCGGCCATCAGTCTCTCGGTGCCGACAGCACCGGCGTACCAGAGACGGTGGCCGTCGACCTCGGCTGGGACCGACCAGCCGAGTCGATAGTCTTCGGTGAGCCCCATATCCTCGGGGATGTCTTCCTGGGTGTGGTAGCCATCGGCGATAAACAGCGGGACGACGACGATATCGGCCGTCTCGAAGTAGTCCGTGACGTCATCGACTTCCGGCTCTTCGTCCATAAAGAGGGCCTCGACCGCGTCGAACCGACCCTGATCACGGATCCGGTCGGCGTGATACTCGACTGCTTTCGCCGAGTTTTCGTTGCGTTCGGTGCCGTGGCCGACGACCGCGAGGCCGACCCCGTCACCCACGTTCGGATCGTCCGTCACGCTTTCGGCACGCTGGACGATGACGTCAGTCATTGCATCGTGGGTGCCAACGGGGCCGCAGTAATGAATCGTTTTGTCGACGTCTTCGGCCTCGAGTGTTACCTGTGAGGCAGTCGTCCCATCGGAGTCCCACTGCTCGGGATCCCACTCCTCGAGGCGCAGTTCACGGGGGATCACCTGCTCGGTGAAGTAGCCCTCGCTGATAAACAGCGGGACGATAAACACCTCGTCTGCCTCGAGCGTCCGGATCACATCGCGAAAGTGCGGTTCCTCCTTCCAGAACGCCTCGCGGACCTCGTCGAACGCTCCCGTCTCACGGACGGTATCCGCGTGGGCGTACGTGGGGTCCGAGGCGTTCGGGTTCAGGTGTGACCCGTGGGCCGCGATAACCAGCGCTTGCATGGCTCGCCGTTGGGATGGGGCTGGTTTAGGGACTTCGCTGTCGGCGCTCATCGCCGCGTCCGATGACGGACCTGTCGCCGCCCACCAGTCACTGGTTGCCGGTTAGCCGTCAGCTCCGGTGGGATGTCTGATCGTGTGGTCCCGTCGGCCATCGTCACAACCGGCAGTATTACACACCGAAACTGGTCTGTGCGGTACAGGTCACCTCCCGCGCTCGTAACTCGGCGACGGCGACGTAGCCGCCCGGCTGGGGCGCTACCCACTCGGCTTCGTAGGTCGCCGTCTCGTCCGGCGGGATCGTCTCCGAGGTGAGCAGTTGCGCAAACGCCTTGCCCTCAGTGAATCGCCAGACTTCGCGCCCATCATCGCGCACGACGAACTCCGCCTTGCACGCGTCCGGAAACTCCAGTTCGACCGGCGTTGGCCCCCTGTTTGTGACGGTGAACACGAACGTTACCAGCGTCGTTCCATCCGCAGCCGTTGTGACGTCCGCTTCGAGTCGTCCTTCGAGTGTCATGTGGTCGGCTTCGGTGCCGACGCGGATAGGCGGTTCGTCTGGGTGCGTCGAACCGTCGGCTGCCGACGAGACAGCGAACAGTATATCCCGAGTTACGCCCAAGTCGAACGCGTGCAACTGGTGGGCTATGAGCCGAGCGGGCGAGGATCAGCGCTGTTGGTTAGCGATGGCGGAGCCGTCGAGCGCCAACCTCTCGAGGCCGGAACCAGTCTCGCCTACGCACTCGAGTCACGACACTGTGTGGGCACCATCCACGACGGCGACCATCTCGCCTGCAAGCGGCCATCGGCACCCTACTGTGAGTTCCATACGAGTACGTGGGTCTGTGCCCGCTGTACGGGCACCTGCCTGAAAGACGAGATGGACTGCTATCAGGAGCACGCAGTCTACATCGCTGCCTTCGCCCCCAACACATTCAAAGTCGGCGTCACCAAATCTCGTCGACTCGAGACCCGACTCCGAGAGCAAGGCGCCGACCGCGCAGCCCACATCCACACCGTCTCGAACGGCCGGATCGCCCGCGAGATCGAAGCCGAAATCGCCAACCGGCTCGTTGATCGGGTCCGCACGCCGACGAAAGTCGCCTCGCTCGCGGCGACGGTCGATGAGGCTGCCTGGGATGCAACGCTTGCTGAGTTCGACGTACTCGAGAGGTTGACGCTCGATTACAATTTCGAATGTGAGCGGCAGCCGGTTCCCGAGACGATCGCTGCAGGCACCGTCATCGGCGTGAAAGGTCGGCTGCTCGTTCTCGAGAACGGCGGGACGACGTACGCCGTCGATATGCGCGACCTCGTGGGGTATACGGTGGCAAGCGGAGAGCCGCGTCGAAATCTTCAGTCGTCGCTCGGCTCGTTCGGCTAACGTGGACATCCTCGAGCGACACATGGACTGGCCGCGTCCCGGTGACCGCGGTGGGTGTGACCCAGTGTATCCAACACATGGTAATCCTTTTCCGCGGTGACACAGAAGCAGCAGGCATGGCTGACGAAAACGAATCCAACGACGCGGGAGACGAGGGCGGCGAAGAGAAGTCGTTCCGCGAACGAGTCGAAGAGATTCGAGAAAAACGCGCCGAAGAAGGCGAAGGCGAGGGTGAACCACCGGAAAGCCCGTTCGGCGGCGGCGGTGGCCCCGGCGGCATGGGCGGCGGCAACCCGTTCGCACAGATGATGGGTGGCATGATGGGCGGCGGCCCTGGCGGCCCCGGTGGCCCCGGCGGCGCACCGGGCGGCCGCGGTGAGGAAGCCGGCAACGAAGAACTCGTCCGTGAAGTCCGACAGCTCCGAGACGAGATGCGCGACCAGACGCGCGCACTCAAACGAATCGCTGACGCTCTCGAGGACAACTAACGCCACCCAGCCGTCGATTCTTTCTGGCTCAGTTCCCGAGAGCGACAGCTCGCGGTCCGGCATGTTCTCGACACGAACAGCGGACGTCAAGCCGCGAGTGAGAAAGCAGGTGACGATCAGCGCCGGCGCAGCGATGGGACGCGGCCATCCATCCACTCCGAAACCGACCAACGGCCGACGAGGACGTGGGCGAGTTCGACGCTCACGTACGCGAGGACGATGCCAGCGATGACGTCGATCACCCAGTGAATCCCGAGATACATCGTCGAGATCGCGACGGAGACCCCGAGGACGGCCGCGACGAGGTTCCACCCCGGATAGTACTCTCGCGTGCGGTAGGCCAGGATAGAGACGGTCACAGCAAGCGAGGTATGTAGCGACGGGAAGACGTTCGTGTTGCGGTTGACCTGACGGGTGAGGTGCTGGTACTGCGGGTACGTATCGTACAGCAGTGCATCGACGAGGTCAGGCATCATGTTCCGCGGCCCGTAGGCGATAACGACGATGTACACCACCAGTCCGAGCGTGTAGTTGAGCGTGTACGCTGCCAGCAGTTCCCGGAGCGGCCGCGTCTCCGAGAGCGCGAAGTAGGCGATGACGGGAAACACCAGCAAGAAAATATAGCCGTAAATATAGATAAATGAAAAGTACGCCGTCAACGCCGGCGTCGCCTGTGCTTGCAGCCAAATGATGAACTCCCCCTCGAGATCGTAGATCGGTGCGGTGAGATTCCAGTCGATCAGCCACGAGAACTCCGGGACGGCCTGTCTGGCGACGCTGTTCAACAGCAAGGCGGATGCGAGAACGATCGTGATCGGCGTAATCGCACGCACCCGGCTCCGCCACGCGCCGCGTGTCTCCCGGAGCCGGCCCAGACCGACGAACAACGCAGTCGAGACGAGGACAAGCAGCGTGACGACCACGACGAGTTGCACCAGCACCTGACCCAACATCACTGTCTCACCCGCAAGTTGCCGTCGGCGTCGTACCGAAATCCGGCCTCCTCGAACGCCGTTCGTGCCGCTTCGACGTCGACGTCGCCCCCGGAGCCGAGAAAGGGGCTCACTGGATCGTCGCCGTCCCACGCGAGGTCGTCAGGAGTCCACTCGTCGGTCACCGGCGTCGCAACCGGCGTCGCGTACCCGTGAAATACCTCCTCGACCAGCCACGCCTTGTCGATCAACTGCGCGATGACCTGCCGGAATCGAGGATTGCCGAAGGGGGCCGACCGCGCGTTGAACCCAAGCAGGTAGAACGTCCACGTCGGCGACTCGAGCAGACGAACCGCGTCGGTTTCCTCGACGTCGTCGATGACGTAGCTCTCGAGGGGCGAACTTGTGACGTCGGCGTCGTTGGCTTCGATCAGTTGCATCGCCGACGTGCTTCGTGGATCGATCCCGATTCGGATCGTGTCGACGGTTGGCTCGGGGAGGTCGACACCCTCGCGCAGCGTGAAGTGGTCATCGAAGCGCTCGAAGGTGACGTGCTCGCGCTCGGCGTGATCGTGGTACTGAAACGGCCCGCTGCCGACCGGCGGCAGGTTGTTCGTGACGACAGCGTCGGTCGTGCCCTGTGCGACACGAACGCCGGGAACGGTCGCAGCCGCCGCTCGCTCCGCCCAGCGGTGTTCGGGGAGTATCGGCACCGTCAGCGCCTGTTCACCGACCTCTTGACCCGTCACAACTGTTATTTCGAGCGTGGTCTCATCCCGGATGTCGATCTCGTCGATCGCCGTGACACGGCCGCGATAGCGCGGTGGCGGTGTGGGCGAGGTGCTGTCTCCGAGCGCGGTGTCCTCGAGAAGCCGATAGGTGAAGGCGACGTCGTCGGCAGTGAGCGGCTTTTCGTCGTGAAACTGGCAGTCGGGCCGGAGGGAGACGACGAGCGTCGACTCGTCAGTCCACTCCCAGTCGTCGGCGAGCCACGGCTCGAGCGACCGATTACCAGCAGCATCGATACGGTCGGCGGCAAGCGAGTCGTACAGCAGATCAGTGAACGTCCCTCGGTCCCGGTACTCCGCGTTCAGCGGGTTGAGGTTCTGTGACGGCCGGGCGTCCATATGGACGGCCCGAAGTTGCTCGGCGCTGTCGTCCGTCTGTGGCTCGAGGCCGAGATAGCCCGTCCGTGTCGCGAGATGGCCCGCACTCCAGCCGTCGAACCGATCGTCTCTGACGAGCCGCTGCTCGAGTGGGGTACAGATCGGGACGAACGGCTGTTCGATCGCCAGTGCCTCGAGCATCGATGTGACGGCCTCGCGGCGCTCGTCGCCGTCGGCGTCACGTTGGGCCTCGAGCAGGTCGTCGACCAGGAGATTCGTAAAACCAAACGGGTTCTGCCAGCCGGCCTCGTCGGCGTACAGCGAGTGGAGCGTCTCGTAGAGAAAGTCCGGATCGGTGCCACCAGGATGGCGGCCAACGCAGAGATCGAAGTCGTGATTGATGAGGACGGCGCGCAGGAACTCCTCGTTGGCTCGCATCTCGATCGAGACGTCGATGCCGACGGCCTCGAGAGTCGCAGCGATTTCCCGGGCGAGCCGGATGCTTTCCCGGTCACCGTCCGCGGGAAGGGTGGTGATCGTCAGCGACAGTGGCTCGATGTCGTCTCGGTTGATGATGCTGCGAGCTTGGCGGAGACAGCCACTGGTGGATACGGTCACCCCGACAGCGCTGGCCAGTGCAGCCCGGCGGCTGATACCACCAGCGCTGTCACCGTCGGTTTCTCGGTCCGGACCGCTCCGTCGTTCATCCATTTCGTTCGTTTGTTACGGTTCGCTAGCAGCGATATAACAACATTGTGTCTCGGAACGCAGTATCGAGCCAAGCAGCAGGGATTCGTCCGGCGTCTGCTCAGAACCACTTGGACTCGGCAACTCGCTCGTACAGTCCCGAGAGCGACCACCGGCCGACGAGTCGGTACGAAAGCGCGACACAGAGCGTTGCAAGCGCCAACCCTGCAAGGACGTCGATCCCCCAGTGCAGCCCCAGATACATCGTCGAGATGATAACGCTGATGGAGATCACACCGGCGACGGGGAACCATTTCGGATAGCTCGAGCGAGTGAGATAGGCGAAAATGCCGACCGTCGCCGACAGCGAGGTGTGTAGCGACGGGAAGACGTTGGTGTTGCGATTAACTTCCCGGGTCAGATACTTGTATTCGACGCTGTGTTCGTAGATCATCGGTGACGATCCTGACCCCGTGAGCAGCTGTTCGACGAAGACGTTGCGCGGACCATATGCAATCACGAGTATGTACAACACGAGTCCGATCGCGTAGTTGAACGCATACGCAGTAAGCAGCCGCCGAAACATCGTGGTGTCCGACAGGGCGAAATACGCCACGACTGGGAAGACCAGCAGGAACGTGTAGCCGTAGATGTAAATAAACGTCAGATACGACGTCAGCTCCGGCGACGACACTCCCAGGAAGATCAGGACGAACTCGCCTTCGAGCTGACGGATCGTCTCGGTCATATGGAACCCGATGTCCGAATCGACACCGCCCCACCGGATCAGCCGGCTGACCAGCAACACGACTGAGAGAGCAAGAATCGCCGGCGCAGCGACTCGAATCCGGGACCGCCACTCTGTTCGCGTTGTCGCAAGTCGCTTTCGGCCGATGAACAGCCCAACCGAAATCGGGAGCAAGAACCCGACGACGAGGACAACCCTGGTCAGTACCTCAACAAGCATTAGTTTCGAATATGGAGTCGTCCATCATCGTCGTACCGAAAGTTCCCAGCCGACTCGAACACTTCACGCGCCGCCTCGACGTTTACCATCCCATCGGTACCGATAAACGGTGTAACGGGGTCTTCGTCGTCCCATTCGAGGCTGTCGGGAACCCAGTCATCGGCGACCGGACTCGAGAGCGGCGTCGCGCGATCGTAGAAAATCTGCTCGGTGATCCACGCTTTATCGAGCAGCCGGCACACTGCCCGCCGGAAGCGTGGATCGCTACACGGCGACGCATTCGTGTTGAACCCGAGGTGATAGAACGTCCACGAGGGCGACTCGAGCTGGACGGCGCCGGAGTCATCCGAAATGCCACCGACCGAGTGTGACTCGAGCATCGACGACGTCAGATCCGCGTCGCCGCTTTCGACCCGTGAAATCGAGGAGGTGCTGCCAGGGTCGACGCTGAATCGGAGTTCCTCGACCGTCGGTTCAGGGAGCGAAACGTCTTCCCGACGGGTGAAGTGGTCGTCAAAGCGCTCGAGATGCAGGTAGTTCCGTTCAGATTGGCTCTCGAACTGGAAGGGGCCGCTCCCGATTGGCGGGACCGAGTCGGTCGTGACGGGTCCCCATCGACCCTGTGGTGCCGAGAAGTCATCGAGATCACTAATCCGACTCTGGAGTTCCTCCCGCCAGATGTGTCGAGGGAGGATCGGGACTGTCAGCGCACGGTTGCCGACCTCGCGGCCGGAATCGACGGTCATTCGAAGCTCGTACTCATCTTTGATTTCGATTTCGTTGATCGCACTCACCTGACCGCGATACCGTGGGGCTGGTGACGGACTGATGGCGTGTCCGAGCGCAGTGTCTTCGAGGAACTGGTAGGTGAAGGCAACGTCTTCAGCGGTCACGGGTTCTCCGTCGTGGAACGTACAGTCCTCTCGGAGCGTCACCAGCGCAGTCAACGTCTCTTCGGTGTCCGTTTCGGTCTCGTCCGACTCTACATCCGATTCATGCTCATCAATTTCGTCGGTCGGCACCCAGTCCCAGTCGGCGAGCCACGGCTCGACCTCGTAGTCCACCTCGCCGTCGGTTTCGGTGACGACAAGCGTTCCGAGAGAGTCATACAGCAGGTCGACGACTGTGCCCCGTTCGCGGATCGTCGCCGAAAGTGGGTTGACGTTTTGGGTCGGCCGTGCGTCAGTCACGAGCGCGTGCAGTCGGTCGACGTCTTCCTCCGGTTCGAGACCGAGATAGCCACGACGGGTCGCGGGGTGGTTGTCACCCCATCCCTCAAAACGGGTGCTGGCGACGCGATGCTCGTCGGGACGGCAGATCGGATCGAACGGCTTCTCCTCGGCGATACTTCGCAGCACTGGCTGGATCACCTCATGCCGTACATCACCGTCGGCCCGACGCTGCGCCTCGAGGCCAGGATCGATAAACGTCGGCTGGGTGTACTGGAAGGGGTTCTGCCAGCCGGATTCGTCGGCGTACGTGGAATGGAGGGCCTCGTAGAGGAAGTCGGGGTCGTAATCGGCGGGGTGACGACCGACGTAGAGGTCGAAGTCGTGGTCGATGAGGACCATTTCCAGAAACTCGGAGGGCGACCGCCAGGCGATGGAGGTGTCGACACCGACCGCCTCGAGGTTCTGCTCGAGATGGCGTGCGATGCGGACGGTCTCTCTGTTGCCATCGTCGGGGACCGTGACGAGAGACAACGAGAGTCGGTCGTCCTTATCATCGCTGACGACACGCTCGACGGTATCGACACAACCGCTCAACGAGAGCGACAGCCCCGCTACACCAGCAGCAAGGACCGAACGCCGGTCGACACCGTCAACAGGGTCGGTTGTATCACAGTTCATTCAAGCTGGTATACAGCTTTGCTGTTGGTATATAACAATATTGCGCATTAGCAATGAGTATAGAGAACTACCGGAACGTTCATTGTTATTGTTTTTTGTGACTCCGTCACACATTTGTGTGATCTTTACTCATGAAAGCCAACGGTTGCAGCCATCAGTCCCCGTCTCGGACGGTTACGAAGGCGGCTACAAGAACAAAACATCAATAGGCGAACCGACGAAATGTGTGGTATGGATATCGCCGCCGAACGAATCGAACGCCTTCACGAGTTGGCTCGAGCGGCGGCGACAGAGGGAAACCACGATCGAGCGCGGTATTACGTCCGTCTGGCTCGTCGCGTTGCGGAACGAAACCGACTCACGCTGCCACGTGAGTTTCGACGCTTTACGTGCGATCGATGTGATACATACCTACGACCGGGACAGAACGCTCGTGTGAGACTGCGGGATGGACACGTCGTCGTCACCTGTGACTGCGGAGCACACGCGCGGTATCCCTACGAGAGCAACACCGCGTAGCCGGAGTCTCGTCGCTTGTGTCCTGCTTTCGGAGTGAGATTCCGAATCGGGAAGATTGAAACGGCTCGCTTCGCTATTGAGGGCCATGGATACACAAGAACTCAAGCAAGAAGCACATGATCTCGACGTCACTGTCTGGGTCGGCAAGAGCGGCCTCGAGGCAGTCGTCGACGAACTCAACGATCAGCTCTCGAACGAGCACCTCGTGAAGGTCAAATTCCTTCGCGCGGCCCGCGCGGGTAGTTCCACCGAGGAGAAGGCGGCCGACCTCGCCGACCAAGTCAATGCTGAGCTAATCGATACTCGCGGCCATACGGCGGTTTTCCACCGATGAGCGTCGGGAGTGGTTCGCTCCCGCTCCAAGCGACGGATCTCGGCGCGATCGGAACCTTCCTCGAGGAAGCAGGACTCGATGCAGCGCTCGCTGCGAGCGCAGAAAGCGCGATCAAGTTCGTCATCGCGTTCGTTGCGATCTGGATCATCGGCCGACTGATCGTGTTGCCCCTGGTCAGGCGAGCGTTCGACAAGCGAGATCTTGACAAGCACGCTCAGAACCCGCTGTTGATGCTGACGAAGTTCGGCATCGCGTTCGTCGCGATTGCGATCGCCTTCGGCTTTGCCAACTACGGCAATTTCCTTGTGTCGATGGCCGGCATCGCCGCAGCTGGTGCACTCGCGATCGGGCTGGCGATGCAAAACGTTATCTCGAACTTCGTCGCAGGCGTGTTCATCTACACTGACAAACCGTTCCGGATTGGCGACTGGATCGAGTGGGACGACCACTCGGGTGTCGTCGAGGACATTAGTCTTCGTGTGACGCGTGTGCGAACGTTCGACAACGAGCTGTTGACGGTGCCGAACTCGGCACTCACGAACAACGTCCTGAAAAACCCCGTCGACGCCGACAAACTTCGGCTGAAGTTCGTCTTCGGAATCGGCTACGGCGACGATATCGAGCAGGCGACTGACATTATCGTCGACGAGGCCGAGCGCCATCCCGGCATCATGGACGACCCCGCACCCTCCGTCCGATTGACCGAACTCGGTGACTCCGACGTCGGGCTCCAGTCACGGTTCTGGATCGCGAACCCGTCTCGTGCTGACTTCGTTCGGACGCGCGGTGAGTACGTCACTGCAGTCAAGGAACGATTCGACGAAGAAGGGATCGATATCCCCTATCCCGTCCGGACACTCGAGGGCGGCCTCGAGCTTGCAGACAGACAGCGACTCGGACAGACGACCGACTAACGCTGCGTTCGTCTACCCATTTTCAGTGCAGCGCCGTTCCTCGAGTCCTGAATCCGTCGAGCAGCGTCTGATTCACTGAAGCCGAATCGACGCAGAGGTGATGACGGTGGAACAGATGAATCACTGGAGACGGGTCTACTCGGTGTGTGGCTTTGCTGTGGCTAGTGATCTGTTCACGACGATGTATAGAGTCAGAGAACAACTATACTTTCGCTAAAGAAAGTGGGATTGGAAACTATTATAACATGACGATGAGACACAACTGGTAGCGGTTCAACGATGGAACCAGTACTACTACACCACGTCAGTCATGGAATGTTGCTCGGAATCAGCGCTCTCGTCGGCATTCTCAGCTTTGCTGGCGGAATGAGCTTTGCAAAACGACGGACACAACAAACGAACAGTACGTCTGCAATCGACGAGTAACAGGGCTGGACGCTCCCACCACACGTGTTGATCGCGAGGTCAACGCAATCCACACCCACACTGAAGTTTGCTCCTGCAATGCGGTGGGAGGTCACGCCAATGATACTCGTTACAACACACGTGATGGAACGACCCCGCGATCGCCACCGATACCGTCTCACAACGCACGATAGCCACCGCTCTCGAACTCGAGACTGGAATTGAGAGATCGGTACCCACTGAAGTCGTCGTCGCATCCCTCGTGTTCCGTACTCGAACGACGAGCACTGTCGCTCGCCAGTGAAAAACCGGTATGAATGTGGAAGCCGCGGTGGCCCGGCGTTCCAGTCGGAGGAATCCCGGTTGCCTTCTCCACCCCGCGACCCGTCGAGCGACAGGTGTTCGGCGGTCCACTGCTCGCTTCCGCGCCTGATGGGCTGTCGCCGATTAACCACGATGGGACGTCCCTGCGGACGGCCATCGTAGACCGCTGTCCCCGACGGACGAGGCTTCCATGTTGGCTCCCGGGGCTCCGGCCGGTCTGACCGGACGCCCACGGTGTTCGGTCCCCGCTGATGACCATAGCGCGGGTTCTGAGCAGGGCCAAACTGCCCGACCTATCCAACTCTACGTTGGGGGTTACAACTTAAGGGCCTTTCGCCTCCGCAATCGGGAGCGGGCGTGGGGGTCGTTCCCGTGTGAACGAGGGCATTCGGGAGAGGAAGACAACTGCAATCGAGCGCCTCGAGTTCGAACTCAACCGTCTCGACACTGGTGACTGCTGTACTCAGGGATCGCTCGAGTGCCCCCACTGGTCGTCCGTCGACGAGCCCCAGTCGTCGGATTGCGCTCGCTCGCTGACATCCGTCGTCGCGTCCCGGAGTTGGGTGAACGCGACCGCGGTCGTCGCATAGATGAAGATGCCACCGATCGCGGTCCCGATCTGTGAGATCAGCACTCCGAGAACGCCGCCGACGACCACCATAGCGATCGTAAACGGGATCGAGATCGCCACCGAGATCAGGACGACGGCAACGCCGAGACCGAACAGTCCGAGTCGGTTCCCGGACGTGAGCGACCAGCTTCGCTTCAGTGCGGTGACGAAGTCGTCGTCTTCCACCGCGACGTAGACGTCGAAAAACCACAGGGCAACGAGCAGGAAAAGGCCGGGAACGATGAGGAAGACGAATCCGATCGTGACGAGCACGGTGAAGACGATCAGTCCGACGAACACGTTCAGGAACGCCCACACTGGTCGGTCACGCAGGGCGGCGTCCGGGATGGTCTCGGTCTCGTCGGTAACGAACGTTCGCAGGGAGACGATCAGCAGGTAAAGCGATGCTACCGAGGTCAGAATCGCGACGAGAGCGCCGATCGCCGGCGCGTCGATCACCGGTTCGGGATCCATCCCCGTCTGGACCCCGCCCGGTGTGAAGAGCGTCTGAATCGCCATGAGTACGTAGAACGCGGCCACGAGCATGAGCCCGTTCTTGGCCAGCGTTCGTTCGATTCCGCCGGTGAGTGCGTCGAAGACGCGGAGTGACATACGAACTCGTTTACAACGTATTTCATATAGAAGTGGGTATTTTCACTTCGAGAGACTAAACCGTAGTCGAAGCTGGCGGAATCAAACGTGTGCCGGCTCTCCGTCCGGAGTAGACACGGTAATCGCAAGGAAAGAAGGCGGTATTGTGAGCGAACCCGATCGGTTCGCTCAGTGCTGATCGCTCTCGAGATCGCCGTGGTCGGCCTCGCCGGATTCGCCGCGCTCCTTCGAGGAGAGCGGCACGGCGAGGACGAGCAACGTGACGTAGTAGACGGCGACGGCGGCGACGACGTAGACGCCATCGATCCCCGGGAGCGACGCGCTCTGCGGGAACGTCGTGTCGGGCTGGAACGCCCAGAGGTGGGCGAGCCAGCCCAACAGGATCGCGGTCATCAACGGGAGGTAGACCCGCCGAAGCCGATGGCTGAACGCGCCACGGTAGCTGATGTTCGGCGTCGGATCGCGGTAGTCTCGGCTCAGTTCCGCACGCCACGCGTCGTGTTCGATGCCCGCGGAGGGGTCGAGCGCGTTCGCGAAGAGGTTCTCCTGGAGCATGCGGACGCGCGAGCGCCAGATATCGTACTCCCGGAACCGACGCGCCTCGATGAACAGGAAGACGGTGCCCATCATGAGCCCGGCGAGAATCACCGCATGGGAGACTTCACCCGAGAACGCGTACGCGACGATGGCTGACATCACCGTCACCGCCCAGTTGGTGGTGGTGTCGAGTCGGTCGCGCCACGCGACGGTCCGCTCCACCTCGCCCCTGTAGAGGTGCGCCGCGACGGAACCGAGGCCGGTGCTCTGGTCGACCATCTCGCGGCCGATCTCCGCCTGCTCTGGATCTTCTGGGTCGAACCCCGAGTCGCCCGCCATGTCCGGCCGTACGGTCCGAGATCGGATTTCCCTTCGCACCGCCGTCTCCGCGTGACTGTCCGTCGTTCGAACCCGTTCGGGTCGTCAGTCGGTGCCGTAGGCGTCTCGAAACTGGCCAATCTGGCGGTCAGTTCCGGCGACGACGAGCGAGTCGCCGGCGCCCAATTGCATCCCGTCCACGTCGGTGTGGAGGTCGCCGTCTCGCTCGAGCGCGACGACGGTACAGCCCGTCTCCTGACGGATTGTCGCCGTCGAGAGTTCCTCGTCGACGACCATGGGCGCGTCTAGCTGGCGCAGGTGCAGCCGATCCCTGAGCGTCATGACTTCGCGCTCGAAGACCCGGAGAGTGACCATGCGTCCCGTGACGTTCGGCAGCGCGAGCACGTAATCCGCCCCTGCGGTTCGCATCGCGCTCACGCTCGCCGCAGCGTTGGCCCCGACGATGATCTCGAGGTCAGGGTTGAGTTCGCGGGCGGTAAGCGCCGTGAGGATCGCCTCATCGTCCGTCTCGAGGGCGATGATCAGCGTTCTGGCGTCTTCGATCCCTGCCTCGTGGAGGGTCTCCTCGGTCGTCGCGTCGCCAACGACATCGACGTGCTCGCCGTCCTCGCGGTCGACGACGACAGTCTCCAGGTCGGCCCGTTCGAGCGTGCCGTGTGCAGATTGGCCGACGAGCCCGGCGCCGACCACGACGACGGGATCGGCCGCCGTCCGGTAGCGGTGGCCCGCCGACCCCGTTATCTCGGCGACGTCCTCGAGTTGTGACTCGGTTCCGGCCACGAGCAGCGCGGTGTTCTGGTCGATACGGACGCGCTCGGAGAGCGTGGTAACGAAGTCGCCACGAACCCACGCGCCAAGAACGGTCGCGCCGGTTTGCTCGAGTCGGCGAGACGAGGCGACGGTCTCACCGAAGAGGTCGGTCGTCGGATCGACGGGGAACTCGACGACGTCGAAGGCTTCCCCCAGTTCGATCTCGTCGTCGAGATCGGGCTCGACCACGTCTCGGACCCTGTCTCCCAGAGCTTTTCCGAGCCGATGTTTCGGCGACAGCACCTCGTCGACGCCGGCGTAGCGGAAGTATCGCGCCCGTGTCGGGTCGGCGACGAGGACGAGCACCGAGGCGTCGGGATCACGCTCCTCGACCGCGAGGACAGTTTTGACGAACTCGCGCTCGGTGGCGTCGACGACGACCGCGATCGCGTCCTCGAGCTGTGCCGCGTCGAGCGCGCCCTCGGTCCTCAGATCGTCGTGTAGGACCGTGAGCCCGTCCTCGTGGAGCTCCCGTGCGCGGTCCTCGTCGGCCTCGAGGATCACGTACGGCGTCCCACTGCCCTCGAGTTCGTCGATAAGTGTGTCACAGAGATCGGTGTAGCCGACGATAATGACATGTTCTTCGAGTCCGTTGATGTGTTCGGGCGGCGTTGGCTGAACGATCGTCTGGAGCCACGGGACGACGAACAGCGGGATGGCGACGAAGATGTAGGCGATCCCCGTCACTTGGATCAGCATCAGCAACAGCGTCATTTCGAGCGTTTCCCACGGGGCATCCTGTCCGTAGCCCGTAGTGGTCATCGACTGGACGACGACCTCGAGCGCCCGGTACCACGATCGCGGCTCGCCCTCGAGCGTCGCCATCCCCCACTGGTAGACGATCGCGTACACGGCGATCAGAAACAGGAGCGAACCGAGGTAGCCGGCGAGTCGAGCGGTGAGGCGGACCATGTCGTGCTCACCTGCTCCGGACGATTGTTCCGTCACCGCGGCCGCGTCCGTCCTGTCCCTCGATGCTGCTGCCGTTGATCATTCGCACACAAGGTCGTTCAGTAGCGGTGGCTATTGTTCTTGCTGAGGCCAGTGCAAGGCAACAGAACAAAAAGACGCGTCGGCACCGGTCACGAAGACGGGTGTGCGGCCATGCTTCTCCCTCGGCGCCCGTGTGCGTCCTCGAACTGGCTCGTGTCGGCATCGAACGCGTCGACCGCCTCGGGCGAGACCCCCACGAGGGTGTCGAGGTCAACGTCATTGGCGAGCGGGCGGCCGCGGGTGTAGATTTCGAAAATATCGCGGCAGGCGGCCTCGTCGAGTTCGGAGACCTCGACGTGCTGGTCGAGCCGCCCAGGTCGCAAGAGCGCATCATCGATCAGCTCTGGCCAGTTCGAGGCCGCGATCACAACGACACCATCGAGTCAGTCGAGTTGTTCCCGTGCGTTGTGGCGCCACGTTCGGACGTGCACGACGTCGATCTCGAGGACGCTGGCGACCTCGAAAGCGTTGATCGTCGCCAGTCGTTCCGCCGAGTGAATGCCGGCGTCAGCCAGTTTGTCGGCATCAGCAGGGCCAACACCCGTGACCGCCGTGACCGGCGTTGGCTTTGGCCACGGTCGCTCCGACGGTTTCTGCCGAGCAACCGCCGCGATGGGTGAATGGTCGTACTCGAAGGCCTGCCACTCCTCGTCGCCGCTTTTGGCGATCCACTCGCGTTCGGCCGCACCGAGCCCACGAACCTCACTCGAGCGTCGCTCGAGGTCGCCGTCGTTTTCGAACGTCCAAGGAAGCGAGAACCGTCGCCGCAGACGCTTTGCGGTCGACCCATCGACGCCAGCATCCAACAGCATTCGGTACGAACAGCGCTTCTCGGAGAGCGCCTCTGGATCGATCTCAGCGTCCTCAAGCCGTACTCGCTCGTCGGCCTCGAGTCGTAGACCATCGCCGGCGGACGCATCGTCTGTGGGCACGTCAGCTGCCGTATCGGCTGCCTCGAGCAGTGTCTCCTCGTCGAAGGTGAGTTCGACATCAGCGGAAGTGTCGGACTCGACTGCCTCGAGATCAATGTCGATTCCGAGTCCAAGGTCGTCAATCGCGGCGTCGCTGTTGGTACGGTCAGTTGTCGCTTCGGCCTCCCCGTCCCGCTCAGTGGCAACGTCGTTTTTACTCACGCGATTCACCGGGTCTGTCTGGAACTTTCACCCCTCATTCTTGAAGGTTTCTCCCACTGACGGCTGTCGTGTGTCTATCGGGTAGCAACCAGTGTCAGCGTGTTCGAGAGCCAGTATGCCATCCCACCCACGGTACGACCGAGACGACGAGACACGTCACTTCGACGGCGACTCGACAGTAACGCGGTCGTGAATATGTCCCTCGCGCGTTTTCAGATGACGCGGCGTTCGATCGTTAGCGACCGCCAGAATCTCCGCGACGATACTGTGAGCGATCTGGTATGGCGAACCGCCGCCGAGATCGAGCCCGATCGGGGTGTAGAGCGACGACAGCGCTTCCTCGTCGAACGTCCGTCCCTCGTCGTCGAACTCCGCGAGCATCTTCTCGAAGCGGTCGTGTGGTCCCATCAGACCGATGTAGGGGACCGACGAGTCGAGCAGCTGCTCGACGGTCAGCCGGTCGTCGATGAAGTTGTGGGTCATGACAACCGTGTAACTGCGCTCGTCGAGCGCGAGGTCGTCGCTGACGGCCGCTGGCGAGGTCGTCAGCGTCTCGTCGGCATCCGGGAATCGCGTCTCGAGGTCGACACTACCGCGGAAGCCGACCACAGTCACGCGGAAGTCGTTTTTCGCCGCTAGCTCGGTGACCGGCCCCACGTCGTGGCCGGAGCCGAAGATGACCAGCTCCGTCGGGGCAGCGAGCCCGTCGATGAACACCTCGAGCTGGCGGCCCCGGCCATCGATCTCGAGGGTGTCAGCTCGCCCACGCTCGGCGAGATCGCCCGCGGGATCGGCGAGTTCGTTGGGCCACGCCGGTGCTGGCTCACCATCAGGGGTTGTCAGCTGTGTCTCGGTCGGATGGTAGTATGCGCGATCGCCTCGTTCGAGCGCCCCCTCGCTGTCCTCGAGTGCGGTGAGCACGGCGACGTCCCGGCCGTCGGCAAACGCCTCGACCGCTGGACGATACGTCTCGGTCAGGGGCTCGAGCAGGACGTCGATAATCCCGTTGCAGCCGACGCCGAGTCCCCAGACGTCGTCTTCGTCGTCCATCAGATCGTACGTGATCAGCTCCGGACGGCCGTGCTCGCGGACTGACTCGGCCGCTGCGAGCAGGTCGTCCTCGAGACAGCCGGCCGTAATGGCGCCGACACCCTCGCCCGCTTCGTCGAGGAGCATCTTCGCCCCCGGCCGGCGGTAGGCGTTGCCTTCGACGTCGACGATCGTCGCGAGGACGTCCGCGCCGTCGCCCTCGAGTCGCTCGTGGACGCGCTGTAGTACTTCGGTCTCCGGTACACTCCAGTTGTTTTGTGTCATCTATTGCTTGCTCACAGTCGGTCGTCTCTCGGTTCGTCTCGGTCCGGTGAGTCGGCGCGTGACAGGTGCAGCCTCCGACCCCGACCAGTGGGGCTGTCAGTCACTGTGTATCCCTTCTCTACGCCGGCCGCGTGTAACTCAGTTCCGCACGCGTTAGCCTGGATGGCGTCGCGAACCTGGTCGGGATCGGTGACCGACGCACCGGCGACGACCGTCACGCCGGCTGCGAACACGGCCTCGGGAAGGACGGACGCAGTCGCCCCGATCAGGACGACCGTTGCCGTCTCCGGGGCTGTCTCGAGATAGCGCTCGAGGCCGCCGTAGATGAGCGTCGATCCAGTTATGAAAACCACTTCGGCGTCCGCCATCGCGGCGGCCGCATCGGCCGGTCGGTAGGTCGTGACGGTGACGCTGTCGGGCGTCGACACGTCGCCGATGGGCTTGCGTTCGATCACGCGCACGTCGACGTCGGAAAACTTCCGAAACGCGGGGCGAAAGAGCCCGACAGTCGCGATCGTGTCGACGCGCGAGTCAAGCAGCGCCATCGGATCGCCCGTCTGCCACTCGATGAACGGGGCCGACAGCGCGTTGACGGTGGCGATACCGATGGCGACCTCGAGTGCCGTGTCCTCGGACTCCGGGTGAGTTTGGCCAGCCGGCTCCAGTAGCGAGTCGGCTGGCGGCTGTGTCGTCCACTCGAGCAGCGTCTCGAGGTCGCTGTTGGCTGTCGGCGGCGCGTCCCCCGGCGGGCGGTGGGCGAGGCCGGCGGTCCGTCGCTTCTCGCATCCCTCATCGTCGGCACCGCCATCCACGCCGGCCAGTTCGACCATGAGCGTCGATCGTCCGATCGTGATCTGCTCGACCGTCACCCCAGCAGTGGCTCCGCGGTCACGGAGTCGGTCGATGACGGCAGGGAGAATCGAGTCGCTCATTCGTGGCCCTCCTCAGCTGTAGGCGTGGTTTCGGCCGGCTGCTGCCGGCGTGGATCGTACTCGTAGCCGATCGGGCCGTCGAGTCCACGGCGCTCGAGTTGGCGGGCGATCTCGGCCAGATCGGTCGGCTCCGCGAAGCCAAAGAGGCCGTCGACGTACGGCAGACACGTCTCCATCCCCCGCGTTCGTGGCTCGTACGTCGACGCGACGGCGAGCGGGTTGAGCCAGAGCACCGCCGCGGCCCGGCGGGCGAGCCAGGTGATCTGTTCCTCGAGCACTGACTGCTCGCCGACATCGAGCCCGTCGCTGATGACGATGACGACAGTCCGGCGATCCACCGCGTCGCGGTGCTGGCGCCGCAGTGTTTCGAACGCGCCGCCGATCTGCGTGCCGCCGCCCCACGAGATTTCGGCCGCGCGCAGGGCCGCGGCTGGATCACCGCCAGCGCGCTCGAACTGCTCGGTCGCGTCAACGAGGTCGGTATCGAACAGGAAGACCGAACTCCGTCGGGCAACGGTCTGGAGCCGTTCCGCGACGGCAAGGAGCGTGTCGCGGTCGACCGTATCCAGCACGGAGCCGCTGACGTCGATCAGCAGACAGCAGTGTAACTCGCTCGGGGCGCGGTCTCGAGTCGGGAGGTCCATCGGCGTCCCCCCGGTTCCGAGACTCGTCCGGAGTGCTCGTCGCGCGTCGATTCGTTCGCCGGCGGTGGCCTGTTGGGTCCGTCGGCCGGGGACGGTCGCCAGCGCGTCCACGAACCGATCGATAGCGTCACGTTCGGCGTCCGTCAGCGACGCCGGTGTCGCTGCCACGCGTTCGCGTCCTCCAACGGCGCTGTACCGCCGCACGGCGTCGCCGTCCCCATCGTCGTCGACCGGTCGTTCGCCCGTGGCGTGGCGTCGACCGGTCTGCAGTCGAACCTCGGCACGCTCCGAGCCGTCGCCGTCGTCGTCCTCGAGCGACGGCGGCTCCGTCTCCGAGAGCAGTTCGGACGCCTCTCCCTCGAGTGCGACGGCGCCGGACGGCTCCGACTCGTCGTCGTCCGGTGTGCCCGTCCCCTCGTAGGTCGCGATGCGGTCGAGCCCGGTTCGGAGCCGGTGCCAGAAGGGTGGAAACGCCTCGTCGAACGCCTCGCGGTCGGCCGCCTCGGAGAGCAACGTCGCTCGCAGTGCGTCCGCAGCGGGCTCGCGGTCGGCAAAGCCGACGACGGCGAGCGCTCGTGCCCCCTCGAGCGTGCCAGTCGCCGGTACGTCGACGCCCGCCTGCCGGAGGTCGTCGGTAAATCGCACGAGTTCCGTCAGGACGTGTGTGCGTGCAGCCTCGAAATCGGGAACGGTGTGGAGTCTCATCGGCTGGTCGAGCGCGCCACGGTCGCCGTTGTTACTGTCGCCTCGAGCGCGATCGGATCCGGTGGCGTTCTCAGAAGGGGGCTCGCGTGGCGTCATCTCTCGTTCGGATCGAGTCGGTCGTCGGCCGCGGCTGCGGCCGCATGGAGCTGTTCGAGCAGCGCGGTGTCGACGCGGGTGACGTCTTCGACCTCCTTGAGCAGACAGCCGATCGTCCGTTCGATCTCGTCGGTCGACAACGGCTCGTCACTGCCGTCGGCTCGAAGCATCGCAACCGCCCGTGCCCAGTCGAGCGTTTCGGCGACACCCGGCCGTTTGAGAAACGACTCCTCGCGGAGGCGTTCGACGACGGCACAGACTTCGGCTGCGATCGCTGCATCGAGTTCAGGAACTTTGCGTGAGACGATCTCGTACTCCGTCTCGAACGACGGCGGCTCGACGTGGAGATAGAGACAGCGCCGCTTGAGCGCATCGCTGAGCCCGCGAGTTCGGTTCGACGTGAGGATGACGATCGGCGGGTTCTCCGCGCGGATCGTCCCAAGCTCCGGAATCGACACCTGATACTCCGACAGCAACTCGAGCAAGAACGCCTCGAACGCCTCGTCGGCGCGGTCGATCTCGTCGATCAGCAACACCGGCGATCGATCGCCACCAGCCGTCAGGGCACGCAACAGCGGGCGCTCGAGTAGATACTCGTCGTCGAAGACGGACCGAGTCCCCGCAGCGTCCGCGGAGTCGGAGCCGGCGGTGACCGTCCCCTCGTTCGACTGGACGGCAAGCAGCTGTTTCGTGTAGTTCCACTCGTAGAGGGCGTTTTCGGCGGTCAGCCCCTCATAACACTGGAGGCGGATCAGTTCCGTCTCAAACCCTTCGGCAAGGACCTTCCCCAGTTCGGTCTTCCCGCTGCCGGGTTCGCCCTCGACGAGCAGCGGCCGGCCGAGCTGTAACGCAAGCTGGACGGTCGTGACCACGCGGTCGTCCGCGACGTAGTGTTGGGCCTCGAATCGCTCGCGTAGCGTCGCCTCGTCGATCGCCTCGACGGCGAGCTCCGGCGTCTCCCCTGTCATACTGAGTTCATTGTTTCGGTCGTGGGTCCCTCGAGATACTCGTCGGGATCGGTTCGAAAGGCGTCGGCACAGCCGTGACAACAGAAGTAGTAGGTCGTCCCCTGGTGGGTGATACTCGGTGCCTCGTCCGGATCGACCGTCATCCCGCAGACGGGGTCGACGGCCGACTCATGGCTCGATTCGGGTTCTGTTGTCGATGGGCGTTCGTCACCGCCGCCACAGCACGAGGCTGTCTCCGTCGCCAACTCGCTGGATTCGGCGGTGTCTGCATTGCTGGCGTTGCTGGCATCCGTGTGGGTGGCCAGCTCGTTCGAGGCCGCCACCCCACTGGTGGTCGATCGTACCTCGACCAGTTCGGCGAGCAGGCTCGTCGCGATCTCCGGCGCGCTCGAGGCCGAGATATCGACCCCCGCCGGGCTTGTGACCGCGTCGCGAACGGTGTCCGGCGCTTCCTCGAGGAGACCGGCAACGTGGTCGACGGTCTCTGCGGCCCGCGTCTCGCTGGCCACGAGGCCGATGTACGGTGCCCCAGTGCGGATGCCGGCGACGACGCCGTGGGCGTCGTACTCGCCCATCGAGGCGATGGCGACGAGCGGCCCGCTGCCGACTGCTTCGGCGATCTCGTCGGGCTCGAGCGTCGTCAAAACGGTCGTTTCCGACGGGAGATCGGCGTCGGCTCCGTCGGGATCGACGAGCACCACCTCGATATCGAGTTCGCTTGCCAGCCTGACCAGCGAGTGGGCGATCGGCGACCCACCCACGACGAGCAGCCGCGTCGCCGGACACACGGGATCGATGAACACCTCGAGGGTGCCCTGACTGTGACACTGCATCGGGAACGCCTCGAGGCCGGGGCGGTCGATCACATCGGGATCGGGGGCGATGCCGATCAGTCGTGGCTCGCCGTCGGCGATGGCCGCCCGGGCCTCGCTGGTCACGCGCGACTGCGCACAGGAGACACCACCGATCCAGCCGTGCAACTCACCGTCGGCAGTCACAAGCGCTCGATCGCCGACGGTGGCTGACACTGGTGGCTCACGGCGGACGACGGTCGCCCAGGCGTACGGTTCCTCACGCGCTTGCAGCGCTTGCTCGTGCGCTGCGAGATCGGCGTCGGATGCGGTGTCTGGTGTCATGTCGGTGGGTGGTCGGTGAGCACGGTGAGATCAGTCGTCGGCCGTGCTGTCGCTCGATTGGTCCTCGAACTCGAGGGAGACGTAGTCGGCGGGGTCGGCCGCGAGCCCCGCTTCGTCGAGTTTCTCCCAGACGGTGTCGGGCGTCATCGGCATCTCGACGTGGGTGATTCCGGCGTGGCTCATCGCGTCGACGACGGCGTTGACGATCGCCGGCGGCGAGCCAACTGTCGGTGACTCGCCGACCCCTTTCGCCCCAATCGGGTGGTGGGGCGACGGCGTCACGGTGTGGCCCGTCTCGAAGTTTGGGATCTCCATCGACGTCGGCAGCAGGTAGTTCATGAAGTCGCCGCCGGTGACGTTGCCGTTGTCGTCGAAGGTGACGTGCTCTAGCATCGCCGTCCCGATTCCCTGGGCGAGTCCGCCGTGGATCTGGCCCTCGATGATCATCGGGTTGATGCGGTTCCCGCAGTCGTCGACGGCGACGAACTTCTCGAACTCGACCTCGCCGGTTTCGCGGTCGACTTCCACGATCACGATGTAGGAGCCGAACGGATACGTCATTTCCGGTGGATCGTAGTAGTTGACCGCCTCGAGGCCGGGATCCTCGCCGGCCGGCTTGTTCATGTACGCACCGGCGGCGATCTCGGTGATCGTGATCGACCGGTCGGGCGCGCCGGCGACGTGGAACTCGCCGCTTTCGCGGTCCCAGGTGATGTCTTCCTCGGCGGCCTCGAGTTCGTTCGCGGCGATGGCTTTCGCTTTCTCGCGAACCTTGCGTGAGGCGACGGCGGCCGCCGCGCCGGCGACGGGCGTACTCCGGGAGCCGTAGGTGCCAAGGCCGTACGGATCGGTGTCGGTGTCGCCGTGTTCGACGGTGATGTCCTCGACGTTCATGCCGAGTTCCTCGGCGACGATCTGGGCGAACGTGGTCTCGTGACCTTGGCCCTGTGTCTGGACGCCGACCCGGACCGTCGCGTTGCCGGTCGGGTGGACCCGGATCTCGGCGGAGTCGAACATCTCGACACCCGCGATGTCACAGGTTTTGCCCGGGCCGGCTCCGACGATTTCGGTGAACGAGGAGATGCCGATGCCGAGCAGTTTGTTGGCATCCTCGTCGATTCGGCGCTGTTGTTCCTCGCGGTAGTGGTCGTAGTCGGCCATCTCGAGGGCCTTGTCCAGTGCCGCCTCGTAGTCACCCGAGTCGTAGTTCCACCCGGTTGTGCTCTCGTAGGGGAACTGCTCGGGCTGGATGAAGTTCTTTCGGCGGATTTCGGCGGGGTCCATCCCGAGCTCGTCCGCGAGGACTTTCACCATCCGTTCGATGAGGTACACTGCCTCCGTGACACGGAACGAACACCGATAGGCGACGCCACCGGGTGCGGTGTTGGTGTAGGCCGCAGTCAGCGAGCCGTAGGCCGTGTCGATATCGTACGACCCCGTGAAGATGTTGAAGAACCCGGCGGGGAACTTCGACGGCTGGGCGACGGCGTTGTACGCGCCGTGGTCCGCGAGCACGTCGGTTCGAACCGCCAGGATCTCGCCGTCGTCGGTCGCGGCGAGTTCGCCCGTCATGTCGTAGTCACGGGCGAAGCCGGTCGACTGGATGTTCTCCGAGCGTTCTTCGACCCACTTGACTGGCTGCTCTAAGACGTACGACGCCGCCGCAGCGACGACGTAGCCGGGATAGATCGGCACCTTGTTGCCGAAGCCGCCCCCGACGTCCGGGCTGACGATCCGGATCTTGTGTTCGGGGATGCCCGACACCTGCGCGAACAGGGTTCGGTGGATGTGGGGTGCCTGCGAGGTCATATGGACCGTCAGCTTGTCCTTGCCGGGGTCGTAGTCGCCGACGGCACCGCAGGTCTCGATCGGGGCCGGGTGCAGTCGCTGGTAGAGCATGTCCTCTTTGACGGTGACGTCGGCCTCCTCGAAGGCCTCGGCAGTGGCCTCCTCGTCGCCCGTCTCCCAGTCGAGACAGTGGTTGTCCGTTTTGTCCTCGATGTCGTCTCTGATCAGCGGCGCGTCGTCCTCGAGTGATTTCTCGGCGTCGACGACCGGCTCGAGCACGTCGTAGTCGACGACGACCTTCTGTGCGCCGTCTTTGGCCGTGTACCGATCGGTCGCGATGACGGCGGCGACCTCCTGGGACTGGAACTTGACTTTGTCGTTGACAAGGACGTCCTGGGTGTCGGCCATCAGCGTCGGCATCGTCGCGAGATCGTACTCGCGCAAGTCGTCCGCGGTGAGGACAGCGACGACGCCGTCGACGTCCAGCGCTCGAGACTTGTCGATGTTCTCGATACGGGCGTGGGCGTGTGGGCTGCGAACGATCTCACAGTGAAGCATGCCCGGCTTCTTGATGTCGTCGACGTAGTTGCCACGCCCCGTGATGAATCGCTGGTCTTCCTTTCGTTTGACGTCCTCACCCATCCCGCCGCGGCCGTGGCCGCAGTGTTTTTCCGGCTGCGGACCGCCGTCTTCTGCCTCTGCAAATCGCTCTGAATCACTGCTCATCTGTGCTCACCGCCAGTGTCGGCGTCGTGGTCGCGATCGGTCGTCGGGCCGCCACAGCAGTTCTCGACGCCGCAGTCGAACTCGCCGTCGAATGCGTCGGCGCTGCTGGTGTCCGTCCCCGACGCCGCGGTCGTGCCGCCGTCGGCAGCCGCGACCTCCTCGAGTTCCTCCGCGGCGTACTCGATCGAGCGAACGATGTTCTGGTAGCCGGTACACCGACAGAGGTTGCCGCTGATCGCTTCGCGGATTTCTTCCTCGCTCGGGTCCGGGTTCTCGTCGAGCAACGCCTTGCCGGCCATCAGCATGCCGGGCGTACAGTAGCCACACTGCAGGCCGTGTTCCTCGCGAAAGCCCTCCTGGAGCGGATGCAAGTCTCCGCGCGCTTCGGGGAGTTCTTCCATCCCCTCGACGGTCATGAGTTCGCTCCCGTCGGCTTGCGTTGCGAACATGAGACAGGACTTGATCGGTTCCCCGTCTTTGAGGACCGTACAGGCCCCGCAGTTGCCAGTGTCACAGCCGATGTGCGTACCGGTCATGTCCAGTTCCTCTCTGATCGCGTGCACGAGCAGCTGGCGCGGTTCGACGTCGATCGTGTGTTCAGTGCCGTTGACCGTCAGCGAAATCTCTCGTGTGTTCGTCACTGTGATACCCTCCGTTTGACCAGTCCGGCGCGTTCGGCGGCGTCGCCGAGTGCGCGCTGGGTGAGGACATTTACCATTCGTTCTTTATATTCCACGTCGCCGTGTTCGTCAGATTCGGGGTTCGACTGTTCGGCCGCCAGTTCGCCAGCGCGTTTGAACAGCTCGCTACTCGGCCGTTCGCCCTCGAGATGGTCTTCGGCGTCGGTCGCCCGGACGTTCGTGATGTCGACGGCGGTGAGGCCGATGCCTGCCTGCTCGATTCGGCCGTCGTCGTCGAGGACGAGCCGTGCAGCCGAGCCAGCCATCGCGTAGTCGCCCACCTTCCGTTTCAGCTTGTGATAGGCGCTGCCCTCTCGAGGCGCGGGTGTCGGTACCCGAAGCTCAGTGAGCAGTTCGTTCTCGTCGAGGGTCGTATCGTACGGCAGCAGGAAGAACTCGTCGGCCGGAATGACTCGCTCGCCGTCAGGACCGTGTGCGACGATTTCACCCTCGTGGGCGAGTAAGACGCTGCCCCAGTCGCCTTTCGGGTCCGCCTGTGCGATAGAGCCCGCGACTGTCCCCCGATTGCGGATCTGTGGGTCCGCCACCAGCGGTGCCGTGTCGGCGAAGCTGCCGTAGTGCTCGGCGATCAGCTCGGAGTGTTCGATATCGGCATGACGGGCAAGTGCGCCGATTGTGAGCCAGCCGTCGTCCTCCTCGAGGTAGTCGAGGCTCTCGATGCGGTTGATATCAATGATCGTCTCCGGCACCGCAAGCCGGAACCGGAGCATCGGGACCATACTCTGCCCGCCGGAGAGGATCGCCCGGTCGTCTAGGCTCTCGAGCAAGCTGACAGCCTCTTCGACGGTTTCGGGTTCGTGCTGTTCGAACTGTGCCGGTTTCATAACATCCCACGGATCCGGTCCGTGATGCCCGAATCCGTCTCTTCGACGTCGCTCATCTGCTGTTCGATATCACTGAAAAAGTTGCCCACGATCTTGTTGGCCACGGGGTCGATCACCCGCGAACCGAGCTGGGCGATCCGGCCCGAGATGTCGGCTTCGGTCCACCACTCGATGCGCGAGCCCTCGCTATCCTCGAGCGAGTAGATCTGCATCCCCGACTCCATGCTGAAACTGCTCCCGCTTGCGGTGCCGCTGCCAGTCGCGGTCATGATGAAGTCGTCGTGGTCGCGTTCGTCGATCGTCACCGACGTCTCGAAGCGGGGCTTGACGCTGCCGACGCCGACTTGCATCAGCGCTGCATACTCTTGGCCCTCTTTGAACGCCCGCTCGGCGACGTCCTCCGGGTCGGCTTCAGGAAGTGTCTCGACGTCTTCTTCGGGTTCGTAGTCGTCGAAACCGAAGTCGTCGTTCATCGGTGTGATGTACTGACACCCTTTCAGCGAGTTTCGGACAGCGATCGGGTCCGAGAGCACGACCCACGCTTTCTCCGGTGGCACGTCCTCGAGTTCGAATTCGCCACTGAACTCCATCATACCCACCCGTTTCGTGGCCGCGGTCGTTGTGTGTCGATCGGCGTCATCTTTTATAACCCTGCACTATGTGCATACTATTTACCACACTCTATGCGTTCCTATACCACACAAATAAACATTAGTGTTTTCAGCATATCAAATCTGAAAAATAGGATTTGAGAATGACAGGTATTGACTCACACGACGGTGCCGATCTGATCGATGTGGACGCGGCCGTCGACCGCGTTCTAGCGCTTCGAACGGAGTGGTTGTCACGACTCGAGACGGAACAGGTCTCCCTCGACGAGATCGCCGGGCGAACCCTCGCCGAACCGATTTCGGCCCCGATCGACGTCCCAGCCCAGAGCCACGCGACGATGGACGGCTTTGCGTTCGATGCGACCGACGAGTATCCGCTCGAGGTCGTCGAGACGCCAGTGTTTCCCGAAGACGAGCCAGCCGCACTCGAGGCCGGGACGGCGGTTCGGATCGCCACCGGCTCGCCGCTGCCGCCGTCGGCAAACGCGGTGCTCAAACGCGAGGAGGCGACGGTCGAAAACGGTCAGCTCACGGGCTCCGACCTCGAGCCCGGGACTTACGTCTACGAGCGCGGGAGCAACGTCGCGGAGGGCGAGGCGCTGTTCGACGCGGGTGATCGACTCGGCGCAAAAGACGCGCTGTTGCTCGGCGATCTCGAAATCGAGACGGTTCCCGTCACCAAACGGCTCTCGGTTGGCCTGCTGGCAACCGGGACGGAGATCCACGAGGGGCGCCATCGGGACCTCGACTCGCCGATGCTCGCCGGCCTCGTGCGCTCGTGGGGTCACGAGGCGACGTACGAGGGGGCGGTTCCCGACATCGACGACCGGGTCGAAGAACGGATCGCCGAGTTGGCCGACGAGTACGACGTCGTCATCACGACCGGCGGTACCAGCGTCGGCGACAAGGACTACGTCATCCGCTCGCTCGATGTCCTCGGCGACGTGCTGTTCCACCGAGTGCGACTCCGACCGGGAAAACCGATCGCCGTCGCGGAACTGCCCGACCACGACGCCGTTGCGTTCGCCATTCCGGGCAAACCAATCGGTGCCCATCTGGTGACGTCGCTCGTCGCCCGCCCGTTCTTTACCGGCGAGACGACGCTGCCGACCGTCGCCGCGCAGATGGCTCGTGACGTCGATATTTCGACTGCCGGCTTCACCTACGGCATCCCCGTCACGCTCGAGGACGGCGTCGCGATGCCACTCGGTCACGTCGACTCGCCGCTGTCGGTCTACGAGGAGACGTTCGATCCGAGCGTGCTCTCCTCGAGTACGCGTGCGAGCCAGGCCGACGGCATCGTCATAACGACGGACGGCGTCACCGCCGACGAACAGGTCCGAGTCGTGCCGTATCCCGTGCTGGAACGATGACTGAAAACGACGCCAACGAGGACACGGCCCGATCTGCGACCGCCGATCCCCCACTTCTCGAGGCCGACGACGTGCGCCACGCGGACGACGGCTGCAACGAGCCGGCAGTGGCTGGCGTGCTGCTCGCCGCCGGCACGAGCAGCCGCTACGGAAGTGAGAATAAACTGCTAGCGACGCTCGAGGGCGAGCCGATCGTCCGTCATGCCGCCCGAACGCTCGTCCACAGCAGCGTCGACCCGGTGGTCGTCGTCCTCGGCCACGAGACCGATCGAGTGCAGGACGCACTCGAGGGGGTTCCGGTCGAAACAGTCGTCAACGAGGCCTACGACACCGGGCAGGCGTCGTCGCTCCGGACCGGCATCGAGGCCGTCTGCGACTGCGGCGACGTCGATGCTGTCCTCGTCGCCCTTGGCGATATGCCCTTCGTCGCACCCCAGACGATCGAGACGGTGGTCGCGGCGTACGCCGCCGGCGCTGGCGAGGCGCTCGCCGCAGCGTTCGATGGGGACCGTGGCAACCCGGTGCTGTTCGACGCGCGCTTTTTCGACGCGCTCACTGACGTCGACGGCGACATCGGGGGTCGAGAACTCTTCCTCGAGAGCGACTCGAGTGCGCTCATCGAGGTCGACGACCCAGGTGTCCGTCGTGACGTCGACGTTCCCGACGATCTCTAATCAACCGCGTCGTCGAGGCTACTCGGCGTCGCGTTTTTTGATGACGATCTGTCCGTCTTCGACGTGCCATTCGACTCGATCGCCGGCACCGACGTCGAGAAAGTTCCGGACCGGTTTCGGCACTGTTGTCAGGTTCTTCGAGGAAATTTTCGTATCCGTAAGCGTACCCATTACTGACGTGTACAGTCGTAGTCAATACATAGTTTGCGCTATGAAGTGTCTCAGCCGCTCGAGTGCCACCGATGGGCACCGCCGTCGGATGCCTTGGAGTAATCCAACTCAAAGCGATCGGATTCGATGAGGACGGGACCTGGAACGTATCGCTCGCCCGTCTCGCCGGCGGGCTCGAGAAGTCGCCGGTCGGCCATCGTCGACAGAACGTCCCGGACAGTTCGTTCGTACCCGGCGGGGAGGTTTGCCTCCTCCATCACGCCGTCGACGTCGACCTGTCCCCGGAGGAACGCCAGCCGGATCGCCGACACCCACGCGGGTTCACGCTTCGTTTCCCGACACATGAGGGGTAGTCGAACGGCGTGCTGTTATAGGTTCTGACGACGTTCTCGACATGAAAACCACCTGCAACGAGCACCTGAGCGCGGTGTCACTGATGGAGCGGCTTCTCTGCCATCTCCTTGCGGAGGTCGGCAAGCGTCGACCGCGAGACGTCCCCTTCGAACGTCTGGAGAAGGGCGTACACTTCCGACCGAGAGACCTTGACGTCGCCCTCACGGATGACATCTTCAGGCCGCTCGCGGAGTTCACGCATCGTCCCGACCGCAAGCAGATACGGGATCGCCCACGCCGACAGTCGGTTGCCGTGGGTCTCGGGGACGACCTCGAGATAGCGATGGGCGTCGTCGAGATAGGTCTCAGCCCGTCCGGTGACGCGTTTGATGACGTTCGTCACGCCGCCGTGGTTGTCCGCGTCGGTGACCTGCTCAACGTCGACGTCCTCTGCCTCGAGCCATTCGGCTGGGAGATAGACGTTGTTCTCGTCGTGGTAATCCGACTCGACGTCTTTGGCGATGTTGACCAGTTGCAACAGCAGCGCAAACGAGCGGGCGTTCTCTCGCATCTCCTCGGCACGGTTCTGGGAGGCTCCCCGGGCGACCAGCCCTGTGATGAGCGTCCCGACGGTGCCCGCAGCGTACCAGCAGTACTCCTCGAGTTCCTCGAGCGTCTGCAGGCGCAATCCGCCTTCGTCAGCGTAGCGGTCCGTGAACATCGCCATCCCGTCGACGAGTTCGCGGACAGGCTCGCGCATGATCTCGCGAGGTTCCTCATCGAGCGATTCGAACGTCCGCAACACGCGGGGTGTCTCAGCGACGACGTTCCAGTCTTCGGAGCGCTCGTCGGGAATCCATGGCTCGATATCGTCCATGAACGCCGAGACGGTCTGCTCCGACTCCGGATCGAGCAACTGGTCGTACGTCGTCAGCAGTTCGGTCTGTGTATCCGGCGGGATGTGTCCCGCGTCTTCGATCGTGTCAGCAACACGACAGAGGAGGTATCCGATACAAATGTGTCTCGCCATCGGCTCCTCGAGCCGATCGATAGTGATCGAGAAAGTCCGCGAGACGCCGTGAACCGCGTCGTAACACCACTCCAGGTCGGCGTCAGTTGTGAAATCGGGCTGGCCCGTGGTCATCTACTCGATTTCACTTTGTTCCCATCCCGGAAAAACGCCGCGGTCCCGGCGGGATGTTCCAGTGGTCGCTGTTCACTGCGCGCTGCCATCTCGATGCAGACACTCCCAGACCCACTCGTAGTGCTCACGCAGCCGTCGTTCGCCACCGTCCGTGAGCGTGTACACGTCGTGAATCCCCACCGTTCGCTTCTCGACGAACCCTGCATCGACCAGCGCCGACAGCGAACCGTAGAACGCCTTCGGCTCGAGATGGTCGTCGTACTGCGACTCGAGACGGGATTTGAGTTGCTGGCCGCGTAGTTCGCCCCCGTCTGCACCGGCGAGCAGCACGCACATATCGCGGCGGCGACCGCTTTGAAGCCACTTGGTCATACACTCACTCGAGGTGAGAACGGCTCGAGCGTTACGGTTTTGGCTTCCTCATGGCGACGACTCCGCTGGGACGAGTGCACGATATCCCTCGATCCCGAGCGCCCAGATGAGCCCACCAAGCGCCGTGACACCGAAAAAGAGAGTGGCACCGATCTCGAGGTGAACGTCACCGTGAGCGTGACGTTCGTGCCGGACGAGAAGCCAGTGACTGTCGGGATCGCCGATGACGACAGTTCCCGAGCCGACGGCGAGCGACACCAACACCCAGCCGAGGATCCCGATCGACAACACCGCGAGCGTCCCGACCGCGCCAGATACGACCGTTGAAAGGACGCGCCGCCCCGGAACACGGCTGTGATCGCGTTCGCTCGCGCCGTAGATTCCGAACCCCTGTACGTCGCTGTCGGGGAGCGGACCAACACGAACGCCGGGGGGATACTGCAAGAGCACGGCAGCCATCCAGAGGTCACCGATCGAGCCGGCGGCGTTGGCCGCCAGTGGAATAAGCAATAGCGGAGTCGGATAGACGACCAGTATCGCGAGCCCGACAGCCGTAATGCCAATGAACGGTGCCAACAGGGCGACGAGCATCTGATTTCGGGTGTAGACTGCCTGCTCCGTCTCTGCGTAGGCGTACGGCAAGAGAAAGTGGGAAACACCGACGCCGTACTCCGGCTTCCCGCCGTAGTACGCCATGAACACGCCGTGAAGCAGCTCGTGTGGAACGACGACGAGCGCGACTAGCCCAGCCGAAATTGCAAGCCAGACGATGACATCCGGCGGCGCGAACGGCGAAATGACGATCGGCTCGAGGGTCGTGTTTCGGATCACTGCGAGGACGTACCCGAACCCGTAGGCGAAGCCAAAAAAGCCGATTACGGAGACGACGATCCACTGGATCGCGACAGAACGGGTCTGGCGGAACGTCGCGATCAGCTGTACTGTCTGCGATGGCTCCGTCCGGCTCACGGCCATACCCTCACGAGGAACGGAGAAGTCGGTATCGATTCCTCTCGTCGAGCGCACCCCGTCGCGGCGCTCGTGGCTCGCCGGAACCGATAGCTTCCCGGTCGTCGGTCCGTGAGTTCCAGCCATGACCGACGACCGAACGGCCGAGGCAAACGGCATCAAAGCAACCTACGACGAAACCGAAACGGAACGACTCCTCGAGTTCGAGGCGACCGGCGACGGAACGGCCCGGGTCGGCACAACCGCCGCAATCGCCCAGAATCGAGACGGGTATGCGATGTTGAAAGTGCGTCCAACCGCCGATGGCGACGAACTCGAGCGCTACTACGGGTTCGACATGGCACTCGATCACGCTGCAGAGCTGCTGGGCATCTCCCCGCATGACCTCCCGATTCCAACCGCCGCTGCCGACCTGGGGATGTAGCGTCGTCGACGAACGGTGTTACCGCCCGTCACGCCATCCACTGGACCGGGCACAGAACCGACGCCTCGAGTATCGCCAGTCGAATCTTAGAATGACAGCTATGTCCGCTATCGAAATGGCCGGTTTCCGCTCGTCTGGGAGTGTAAGGGGCGCGTAAAGCGACTGTGAGACCGACCAGCATACTCGAGTAATACCACAGCTTGATCGTACAGCCCACTGGCAGTTCTGTGTTAGTTGTGTGCATATCTCAATTAGATTTATATGATTAATCGTTGGCATCCACCATGGATGATGTCCACGAGCACACAACAGTTTGCGGTCCCAGATGAGCTTGCGTCACCTCAGACGAAACTCGTCTATCTGTCGCTCCACGTGCTGGAGGAGGCCACAGTGACTGAGCTTCAGCAGCTCTTAGCGCTCCCGAAGCTCACACTCCTGTCCGTTCTCGAGTCGCTTGTTTCGAAGAATCTCGCACGGCGAACGGAGGATGGGTATGCCAGTCAGTAACTACGCAGCTACGACGCCGGCCGTCGATCTCGAGACACACTCTCGCGTTCGGATCGAGTGCTACGTCCGCTCAAATATCCCCCTGACAGTCTCCGAGTCGATCAACGACGTCGTCGAACGACTCCAGCGTCTCTCCGAGGCCGGACAGATCGATACCTATCAGACCACCCACTGGCCGCCAGACCATCCTGCAGTCAGGATGGACACCGCGACCGACGACCGCCCGGTGACACGCAGTGAACTCGTCGCCACGTTCGAACAGTGGGCGACACAGCATGGCCACTCACTCGAGCCAGCATTCCGCCGACAGGACGTTCAGCAAGCGCCGCTTGGACTCGAGTGTGACGAGCCACGCGAGCGAGTGCGGGTTCCGTTCGTCTCACTGGCGATCTACGAGGACGCCGAGGAGGGCACGGACGAAGAGACACTCCGTGGCGTCGTCCCGTATACGGAACAGCCACAGACAGCCGACGAACAGACGTACACCGTCGACACGTGGCTGTCCGCAGTCGAACCAGCGGAGACAGCGCCGCTCACCCACAACGCTCACCACGACCGGCCGACGCGACTGGAGGGCCATCAATGAAGGCGGCACCCACTACAAAGCCAGCCAACCTCGAGTTCCCACCACGACAACCGCTCGCGGGACGAACGTGTCTGGTAACCGGTTCCTCACGCGGCATCGGACGCGGTATCGCTCGTGAACTGGGCCGGTACGGCGCAACCGTCATTATCAACTACCGCTCTTCGGAAGCCGACGCCCAGGCAGTCGCCGAGACGATTACCGACAGCGATACCGACGGCACGGGCCACCCAGTTCAGGCCGACGTCACCGATCGGGCCGCAGTCGACGCGATGAGCGACGCGATTCACGACGAGTTCGGCTCACTCGACGTCCTCGTCAACAACGCCGGGATCACATCTGACTGTACGTTCGCCAACATGAGCGCCGAGGAGTGGCACCGCGTCTTCGACGTCTCACTCCACGGGACGTTCAACTGTACGAAAGCGTTCTACGACGACCTCGAGGCCGTCGATGACGGGCGAATCATCAACATCTCGAGTGTGATCGGCAAACAGGGCAACGTCGGCCAGGCCAACTACGCCGCGGCCAAAAGCGGCCTCTTCGGCTTTACCCGCTCGCTCGCCCTCGAGTTAGCAGACACCGGCACGACAGCAAACTGCATCGCCCCCGGCTTCACGCGCACGGAGATGGTCGAAGCGATCCCGGATGGCATTCAGGACGACCTACGCGAGGAGATTCCACTCGAGCGCTTTGCCAGCGTCAGCGAGATTGCCAGCCTCGTTCGCTATCTCGCGAGCGAGGAATCCGGCTACATCACCGGCGAAGTGATCGACGTCAACGGCGGAATCGACCTCTAACGTTCGGTCGCTTCCCCTGGACAGTGGTGTTCACCGCACAGTCCTGTAGACCGGGCCAGGTGAGATCGACAGTCCGTATCAGTCGAGCGAGTGACGCGACTGGACGGCCATCAACGATCGGCGAGCATAAAAAAGGAGAGCGGACCGATCAGTCGTCGTCCGACGTTGTGACGTCCGCCGAGAGCCCCTGTGCCATTTCGATATCCTTCGAGTTGTTGAGGGTGAACGCGGTGCGTTCGGTGACGGCTTCGATGACTTCACGGGCACTCGGGTAGCCGTTCCCGGACTTCTTCACGCCGCCGAACGGAAGGTGAACCTCCGCGCCGATGCAGGGTAGGTTCGCGTACGCCAGCCCGATCTCGGCCTCGTCGCGGAACTGGTGAATCTTCCGGTAGTCCTCGCTGATGATCGCGCCGGCGAGCCCGTAATCGGTATCGTTGTGGATCTCGAGGGCGCGATCGACGTCACCCGAATACTCGAGCAGGGCGACGTGGGGGCCGAAACACTCCTCTTGGAGACAGCGCAGCTCCGAATCGTAGTCGAGTTCGTAGACGAACGGGCCGACCCAGTGGCCGTCCTCATGGCCGTCGGGAATCTCGCTGTCGTCGAGTTCCTCGCGATCGACGAGTACCTCCGCGCCTTCCGTGCGGGCGAGTTCGTTGTGTTGCCTGATTTTCTCGACGTGTTCGGCCTCGATCGCCGGCCCCATGAACGTCGATTCCTCGAGCGGATCGTCGACGGAAACGTTCTCCGCGACCTCGATAAATCGCTCTTTGAACTCGTCGTAGACGTCTTCGTGGACGATTAGCCGCTCGCTCGAGACACAGCGCTGGCCAGTCGTCTTGAAACTCGACATGACTGCGGAGTGGACGGCGACGTCGAGGTCGGCATCTTCGGTGATGACGATCCCGTTTTTGCCGCCCATCTCACAGGCGGCGAGTTTGCCGGGTTCGCCACCGACCTTGCTTGCGATTTCGTGGCCGACCTCCGCCGAGCCAGTAAACAGGACAGTGTCGACGCGTTCGTCGTCGGTGATCGCCGCGCCGGCGTCACCGAAGCCCTGGACCATGTTGAAGACGCCGTCGGGAATTCCCGCATCTTCGAACATCTCGGCGATGATCTGGCCACACCACGGCGTCTGCTCGGCGGGCTTCCAGACGACCGTGTTCCCCTCGACCAGCGCGACCGCCATATGCCAGAACGGGATCGCGACCGGGAAGTTCCACGGGGTGACACAGCCGACGACGCCGCGGGGCTTGCGGCGCATGTACGCGTCCTTGCTCGCGATTTCGCTCGGAATTACATCCCCGTGTGGATGGCGGGCGTTTGCAGCGGCCCACTCGACCATGTGGTAGGCCTCGATTACGTCGGCCCGCCCCTCACTGATCTCCTTTCCACACTCTTTGGTGACGATCTCACCGAGTTCGTCGGTGCGCTCGCGCAGTTCGTGATAAATGTCCCAGAGATACTCCGCTCGATCGATGTACGACAGGGAATGCCACTCTTCGGCGGCGTCCTCAGCGGCCGCGAGCGCGGCGTCGACGTCTGACTCGGTGCCCCGCTGGAAACGTGCGAGCTCTTCGCCAGTCGCCGGGTTCTCGCTTGCGAACGTCTCGGTTCCGTCGCCATCAGTACACTCGCCACCGATCTGGTGGCCGTAGACCTGTGTTTGCTGACTCATGGATGGTGGTTTGGCCGTCACCATAGAATAACGCGCCCCGCCCATGGGAGGGGTCGATATGCGACCCGACCATGGTCGGGTGTACTATTTCGCGAATCGAGAACTACTTGCCTACTCACTGGTACAGAATGGCAATGAACGTGAGCCGTCCACTTCACGGCACGCGATTAACACTTGAACTATGGCACCCAAACTGCTGGGCGATCGAATCGACCGAACGGGTCGGTGGGGGGATCCTGGCACACGCGATCTATAACGTGCCGGCTCCAGCGGAGGAGCCCGTAAACGGGCTTTTTACTGCGTTTGGCGAAACGACGGAGGAAGTCGAGACGCTACTCGACGAAATCCAAGCGTCACCGCTTGCGGGCGAGGTGCTTGAACTGCAAGAACGGTTCGGTCGTCGACAGTCTTCCTTGCTCCCCGGCAACGTCGTCACCGAATTTTTCCTCGAGTACGACCCACAGGACATGATCTGTCCGACACTGCTCGAACACGGGTTCGTCCACAGCGCCCCCGTACGAATCGAGGGCGGACAGGAGTACTGGGAGGTCTGTTTCGCCGACGATCGAGACAGAATCGAGAGCGCGATCGAGGGAGTCTGTGAGTCCGCGGGTGCAGAGGTATCGATCGAGACAATCACAAGCACGCCTTCGGGCGAGTCCGAGCGCAAACACCGGATGGATGCGCTTACCACAACCCAGCGGGAGGTGTTCCAGCTTGCACGAAATCGGGGCTACTACCAGTGGCCACGGGGCGTCTCGACCCGGGAGCTAGCGGCTGAACTCGACATCTCGAAGACGACGCTGCTCGACCATTTGCGAAAAGCTGAGTCAAAGCTGCTTGATCCGGACGGTGCCGGGAGCGAATGACAACTCGAGAATCCTCGTCGCTGGCCCGACCCTGTACTGATGGGTCGAACTAGTCGGCTGGTATCGGTCATACCATCAGGCAACGGTTGGAAGGGGACTAGCTGAGCACTGCTCGAAGGGCGAACAGGGCGTTTTCTTTGCGTTCGCGCACCCGTCGGTAGAAGTAGGACATCCATTTCGGTCCGTAGGGAACATACTGGTAGACATCGTGGTCCGTGGCGAGTTCGCGCTGGGCATCCTCGCGGACGCCCATGAGCAACTGGAACTCGTAGGGCGTGTCATACGTTCGAGCGAGCTCCTCGACGTAATCGATGACCTCCGGATCGTGGCTGCCGACAGCGACCTTCCCTTTGGTGAACGACTCGAAGGCGTACGTGATCAGGTCTCGATACGCCTCGTTTACCTCTGATTTCTTCTTGTAGGCGACGTGTTTTGGCTCGTCGTACGCGCCTTTGACGAACCGAACCTTGCCCGGAACGTCAGTCAGTCGTTCGATATCCTCGCGCGTTCGCTTCAGGTTCGCCTGCACACAGACGCCGACCGCTCCGTTGGTCTTGCGTGCGTGGTGTTCGAACGCACTGAGCGTGACATCGGTCGTCGTGTAGTCTTCCATGTCGATCCAGACGAAGACATCGTGGGTGGTGCCTGCGTCGACGATTCGATCGAGGTGGGTCAGAAAGACGTCGTCGCCACAGTCCAGCCCGATCTGGGAGGGTTTGACGGAGACACAGCAATCGAGATCGTGCCTGTCGATCGCTTCGATCAGTTCGATGTAGGCGTCGGCGTCAGCGGCCGCATCTGCGGGATCATCGTAGTGTTCACCCAGTAGATTCAGAATGCCAGCGATCCCGTCATCGTTGAGCGTGTCGATATGCGAGAGCGCTCCGGGCTGATCTTCGGCAGCGACGAAATTGTTCGCGATTGGAAGGAGCATAGTTGGCTAATGAAACGGGGAGAGGGTAAACAGTCACCCGACCATAGACGCCCCCAGTGATCGATATGTGGGGCTCCCGGCCGCCTGGTCGGCCGTGAGTTGTCGGTTACAGCGTTGCCGAACTGGGGTTCCACACGCGCTGTCAGTGCCGAATCCGGGCGTCTACGGGCCGTGTTGACCATGGTCGGTGGTAGTACTAACAAGGACTCTTTCTAATCCTGCTCATATCCTATGTTGGATGATGACATATTGCGACGGAACCGACGAGACGTACTGACCGCCGGGAGTGCACTCGGACTCGCCGCACTGGCTGGCTGTGTCGGGACAACCGACGATGATGACGGGTACACGATCGGGATGGTCGACTCGCTGACCGGATCGCTGGCCGACTTCGGCGAACGGAACCAGAACGCCGTCGAGATCGCACTCGAGCACGTCAACGAGGTCGGCGTCAAAGGCGAGGAACTCGACATCATCATCGAGGATTCCGAGAGCGAATCCCAGCCGGGCCTCTCAGCGGCACAGAAGCTGGTCGAGCAGGACAACGTTCCGTTCCTCATCGGGGCGGTCGGCTCGGGAGTCTCGATGGCAATCTACGACAGCGTTATCAGTGGGACGGATGTCGTCCAGTTGAGCCAGAGTTCGACTGGGGTCAACCTGACGGACGAGCCGGGTCTCCTCCGAATGTCGCCCAGCGGGCAAACGCAGTCGATCGCGCTGGCAGAGATTATCGAGGAAGATGGCTACGACGAAGTCGCCGTGACCTCGATCAACGATGACTTCGGAGATAGCCTGTACGATGCCTTTGAGGAAGCCTACGAGGGAGAGATCGTCTACGACAATGTCCACGACAGTGACGAGTCGTCGTACAACAGTCTCATCTCCAGCATGGACAGCTCCGGCGCGGACGCGTGGCTTTTCATTACATACCAGTCGGAGTTTACGACGATGGTAAACGATATGGATTCGGGCGGCTACGGAGACGACGTCCAGCTCTATGGTGCCGACTCCAATCGGGGCGACAGCGTGCTCGAAGGAACGCCCGAGGGCAGCATGGACGGAATGAAACTCGTTGAGCCGGGTGTCCCCGAAGACCAGGACAACTACCTTGATTTCGCCGAGGCTTTCGAGGCGGAGCACGGTGAAGCACCGACGTCTTGGTCGGCGTTTGCCTACGACTGCGTGGTCACCGCCGCACTCTCGATCGAGGCTGCCGACGAGTTCACCGGCGCGGCACTCGGCGACGTCGTCCGCGACGTGACTCGCCCCGAAGGGCAAGAAGTCTTCACCTACGAGGAGGCCCACGAGATTCTCGAAGACGGCGGGACGGCCGACGACATCGATTATCAGGGCGTGAGCGGTCCGATCGACTTCGATGAGAACGGTGACCCGCGGGGGACACTCATGGTGTTGGAAGTCCAGGATCACGATTACGTCTCGCTCGGACTCCGAGAATCGTAATCGGTGTCTCACCAATGTCTATTATCGAATACGCTGCCAACGGACTGGTGTACAGTAGCATCATCGTCCTCGGGAGCATCGGGCTATCGCTGATCTACAGCATCAACGGCTTCGCGAACTTCGCACACGGTGATACGATGACCGTCGGTGCATATACGACGCTCGTCAGTTTCGGCGTCGTCGGTGGCGTCGGGTTCAGCATCCTCGGGCTGCCGATGGGCTTTTTTGTTGCACTCCTGATCGGGCTCGCCGTCGCCGCTGTCGTTGCGATACTTACCGAAAAAATCGTCTACGAACCGCTGGACATCGGCTCGATCGGCCTGCTCATCACATCGATCGGCGTCGCCTTCGTCTACCGTGCACTGATCCAGATGGGCTTTGGCTCGGACTCGATCCGATACGATGTCGGATTCGTCCAGCCGATCGAGACGCTGTTGCCCTACGGGATTCGGCTGACCCAACACGACGTCGCGATCGTCATTTCGGCGACCATACTCGTGACGGGACTTCACGTCCTCTTGCAACACACTGATCTCGGCCGAAAGATGCGAGCGATGGCCGACAATCCGGATCTTGCGCGCGCAAGCGGCATTCGAACGTATCGCATCAAGCTCATGTCATGGATCATTGGTGCGGGGCTGGCGGGTGCCGGTGGCGCCTTCCTCGGACTGTTCAACCAGCTCCAGCCACGGATGGGATTTAACGTCCTGCTGGTTATCTTCGCCGCAGTGATCCTCGGCGGGATCGGCTCCATCTACGGCGCGATGCTCGGTGGGTTCCTCATCGGGATGGTCGTCGAGATGATGCCGCTGCTGTCTGACGTGGGTATCCCGATCGGTATCGAGTACGCAAACGCCGTCGCGTTCCTCATCATGGTTGCCGTCTTGCTCGTCCGACCGACTGGGATCGCCGGCGACGGTATCAGCGGGGAGGGGGTCTGAAATGAGGGTTCTCACCGACCCCCGCGGCTACTGGGACGATCTGACGACCACGGAGCAAGGCGTCACGGTAGCGATCGGGCTGATCGTGTTTGGCCTCGTCATAGCCTTGCTCACCGGCGCGCTCGGCGCATCCTACTTCCTCTTCCTGTTCGGTCTGGCAGGGATGTACGCGCTCCTCTCGTTCGGACTGAACTCCCAGTGGGGGTTTACTGGGCTGATCAACTTCAGCGTCGCCGCCTTCTTCGGGCTCGGTGCCTACGGCGCGGCCCTGATGACAGCCAGCAACTCTCCGATCGGCGGCGGCTACAACCCCGTGTTCGGTCTGATCGTCGGGCTTGCCCTGGCTGCGGTGGTTGCAGTGGCGATCGGCATTCCGACGCTGCGACTGCGTGCAGACTACCTCGCGATCGCGACGCTCGGACTGGCGGAGGTCATCCGTCTGTTCATGCTCAACGAGCGCCAGTGGACCAACGGCAGCGCCGGCCTCCGGGGCATCCCGACCTTCTTCGAGGAGTGGCCCGTTCTGGGGACGTTCACCGAAGTGATGCCGGCGATCGAGATCGAACTCGTCCCCGGATCACCGGTCATTCTGGGGCTGACGTTCTGGCAGCAACTGCTCAACGTCGTGCTGTTGCTCGTCTTCCTCGGCGGGACGTTCGCCGTCCTCCGGCGTGCACAGCGATCGCCGTGGGGGCGGCTGCTCCGGACGATCCGTTCCGACGAGGACTTAGCGAAGGCGCTGGGAAAGAACACCTACTCCTACAAGATGCAGTCGTTCGTCCTCGGGAGCCTCATCATGGCACTTGCGGGCGTCTTCTATGCGCATCTAAATCTCTTCGTCAGCCCGGGTGACCTCGACCCGATCACGACATTTTATGTCTGGGTCGCCGTGATCCTCGGCGGCAGCGGCTCGAACCGCGGGGCACTGCTCGGTGGGTTCGTCGTCGTGGCCATCCGGGAAGGCTCTCGGTTCGTCAACGATATCGGCTGGATTCCCCTCGGTGGGGCACCGTTCAGGCTGCTCGCGATTGGCCTGTTGATCATCCTCGTCATGCGGTTCCGACCGCAGGGAATCCTTCCGCCACAGCGGGAACTGATCTGGCCGAGTGCGGTCGACAGCAGCGCACCGTCACAGCCCGATCGAGGTGTGCGTGACGTGAAAGCAGGTGAGAAAAATGAGTGACGCGATCGAAGAACCAGGAACGACCAGCGAGATGGACGTGAGCACAGTCCAGACGAACGCCAACATGGCGAAAGACGACGTCGTGCTCCGAGTCGAGAATTTACAGAAGTCCTTCGGCGCACTCGTCGCCACCGATCACGCGACCTTCGAGGTCGAACGGGGGACGATCACCGGCCTCATCGGCCCCAACGGGGCCGGGAAGTCGACGATCTTCAACCTCATTTCGGGCTTCTACGAGCCTGACGGCGGCACTGTCACGGTCAACGGAACCGACGTCACCGGCACCGAGCCCTACGAGGTGGCTGAACACGGCCTCATCCGAACGTTCCAGACGCCCCGCAAACTCGAGGGAATGACCGTCCGCGAGGCGATGCTCGTCGGCCCGCGACACCAGCCCGGCGAGTCGTTCGTGAAACTGTTCACCGACCCCAAGACCGTCGGCGAGCACGAACAACAGAATCTCGCAGACGTCGAACGGATCCTCGAGGAGTTCGAGATCGACCATCTCGCGACCCAACCCGCAACGGACATCTCCGGCGGCCAGATGAAACTGGTCGAGTTGGCCCGTGCAATGCTCGCGGAACCGGAGGTCCTATTACTCGACGAACCGGTCGCCGGCGTCAACCCGACGCTCCGGAACAAACTCGCCGAGCAGATCCAGCGGCTCAACGAGCAGGGAACGACCTTCCTGCTTATCGAACACGACATGGAGTTCGTCATGAACCTCGCCGATCCGATCGTCGTCCTCGACCGCGGGAGCGTGCTCACCGAAGGGCCACCCCACGCGATCCAGTCGGATACCAAGGTTATCGACGCCTACCTTGGGGGTGGTGGCGTATGAGCGCCGACCACGTCCTTGCACTCGACGGCGTCGACAGCGGCTACGGCGAGGTGCAAGTGCTCGATGACTGTACACTCCACCTCGATACGGACGAAATCGTCTGTCTGATCGGGCCGAACGGGGCCGGGAAGTCGACCGTTCTCAAAACCGCCTTTGGCATGCTGACGCCATGGGAGGGTGCCGTCACCTACCATGATCGAGATATCGGCGGGATGGCACCCGAGGATATCGTTCGCGAGGGGATCGGCTTCGTTCCCCAGACCCAGAACGTGTTCGGCTCGCTCACCATCGAGGAGAACCTTCGGATGGGCGGCGTCGCCCGTAACGACGATCTCGGGCCGGTCCTCGAGACGCTGTACGATCGGTTTCCCCTGTTGGACGAAAAGCGGACAGCGAAGGCTCGGAACCTCTCCGGCGGCCAGCGGCAGGTGCTTGCGCTTGCCCGCGCGCTCGTAATGGAACCCGACGTGCTCCTGATCGACGAACCATCTGCCGGCCTCGCGCCGAACACCGCCGACGATGTCTTCGCAGACGTCCAGGAGGTCAACGCGATGGACACGGCGATCTTGATGGTCGAACAGAACGCTACGAAGGGGCTGGGCATCTCCGATCGCGGCTACGTCCTCGATCAGGGGACCGTCCGATTCGAGGACCAGGCCGACGCGTTGCTGGACAACGAAGAAGTGTCGCAGCTATATCTCGGCGGCTGACGGCTGCGTCGAACCGCTTTTTGATCTCGTTCTAAGTGTACAGTACAACTGAACCGATGTCCACACGCATCTCACAGCCGTCGTGCGATACGGTGTGCATCGCGATGGTTCAGTGCAAAGGGGGACGAACGTGTCGGTGGCGATCGACCCACCGGAGAAGACGTTCGCGACGAGCGTGTTCAGTGCGAGAAACGGCTGGTCTTGCATGGTCGCATCCAGCCAGCCGTAGTCGCGAGCGACCTCGATCCCGCGGGCGGCATCCGGCTTCCTGTCGTCGATCCACCCACGAACACGCCCACGTGGTAACTCCAGCGCGTTCGAGATCGCGTAGGGGCCTTTGTCCGGATGCTGACTCGCATAGCGACGCACAGCCTGGTAGTCGAGGGCGGCCGCCCACGGATCACTGTCTGTCCCGCCGTCGTCGGTGCGCGCGAGGTCGCGCTCGTCGACTGCGAGGGTGTCCCAGTCCATGCTGGGTTTCAGATGTGAGGCTTCAAACATGTATTGTATCGTTGAATAATCGGGAAATCGCAAGACTGCGTGGCTTCAAGGGGGTGCTGTAGGGTCTCTAACCCCGCCTAATTATCAGTTCTAAAAGTGTCTCAAAACGTTCTTTTCACTAATACACTGTACTTTGGGACAATTATATATATGCAGTCTCCGCTGACTGCAAGTAGCACCGCAACGACGAGACGGCACCGCTGAGGGGCGATTTGTAGCTCCCTCGAGCGCCGTCGGGTGCCACTGTGGCACTCGAGAGTCTTACCGTTGTGGGTGCGTGAAAACGCAAATCCAACTATGGATCTCACGAAATATCGAAGCAAGCTGATCGGAAGCGAAGACGAGCGAGCTGTATCGCCAGTTATTGGAGTTATTCTGATGGTGGCCATCACTGTCATTCTCGCAGCTGTGATCGCAGCGTTCGTGCTAGACATTGGTGATCTTGATGGCAATGCGCCGAACGCGCAGTTCGACTGGGAGGTTGATAGTGATGAAGACGAGATGTCGATAACTCATACAAGCGGTGATGATATCGAACTATCGAACGTCGAATTTGATCCAAGCGTGAATGACAATGGCGATATTGATGGCAACGCAGATATCACATGGTCTGCTGGCGAAACAATAAATTTCGATAGTGAGACTGGTAATTTCCAAGTTGTCTGGGAAGCGGACGGTTCCTCAACAATTCTCGCTGAACACGAGAACTAGACAATGAATTTTGATCTTAGTCAATACACGACAAAACTTGTTGGAGGTGACCAAGAGCGTGCTGTTTCGCCGGTTATCGGCGTGATCCTGATGGTAGCAATCACTGTCATTCTGGCTGCTGTGATCGCAGCATTTGTACTGGATATTGGTGACTTCAATGATAGCGCACCACAAGCTCAGTATGACTGGGAAAGCAATGATAACAATACGGTAGTTGACATCTCTCACACGAGTGGCGATGATATCGATCCAGACACCTTGTCAGTAAGTGTAACTGTCGATGGCGACTCTGAAAGTGCTGACTTAGAAAGAGACGGTTCCGATATTACAGCAGGAGAGGGGATTACGTTCGCCATTGATGAGTCCAACGACAATGTTGATGTTAGTGGCGATGCGGTTGATGGTCAAAGTATAGACTTCGGGACTATTGATCCTGCTAATGAAATCGAAGAGATAGTCGTTACGTGGGAAGCGGATGGTTCCTCAACGATTATCACCGATCACGAGCCTTAGTGAATCAATAACTACCACATGATTATTTAATTTGTATATCACGTTTATCTACAAGTTTGAGCGACCACTGTCCTTCGTCGATGTGTCGGATATGCACGTAACAGTCCTCCTTGAGCGGCACCGCGCTTGCCGAGGATGAAGACGATGACGACGAACTGAGTACCGGCGAGTCTGCCGCGCTCGGGTTGGCGTTTGCCATGTCGCCCCAGACTGTCCTGCTCGTTGGCAGCTACTCGTTGCTGCGAACGTCGTTATCTGTCGCTTGATGGGCCGGATGGGCTATGGGCGTTTGACTCCCAACGTCGTACAGCTGACTCGCGGGAACGAACGAGTCCTCACGCATCGGCCTCACCTCCGTGACGTCCGGATGACGTTTCTGGATCTGGAATCCCGACGTCCACGCCAGCAGCCGAGCCGCGGCTCAGTCGCGCGTAGGTATCGCACTCAGAACAGCGGTGGGCGCGATCGTCATCGTCGCCGAACACGCGGCTGAATCGGTCGGAAACATGAGCGCCACAGTGACGGCAACTCGAGTTAGCGGTCGACGACTGGAGCGAGAACGTCACGCCGACCACCCCGAGTTTGTGACGAGAATCGCATGACCTGACGGGGACGCAACCCGTTGCCCGTTGGGATCAGATTCCACCCCCGTCTGTGAAACGGACGAAAGTGGCGAAAAGACGGACAGCGAACGCTCTACGGGGAAAGTAGTATTAGTCGAGAATCGAGGCGTTTGTGAGTGGGCGCTGCAGGATTTGAACCCACGACAGCTTGGTCCGAAGCCAAGTACTCTGTCCAGACTGAGCTAAGCGCCCTTACCACCTATTTTCCGGCGGTCCCGTATAAGTCACTCGATTCGGGACGGTTTCGACATCGACCAGCACACCACACTCTCCTCGAGCGCTCGAGACAGCATTCTACTTCTCAATCGGTGAAAATTACCACACGGGGTATTTACGCTGTGTGGGCAACAGTCAGCTGTCAATGACGGTGAACGAGGCCCCGATCCCAGACGACGGTTGGTCTGCAGATGCACCGCTCGAGTTGCTCACTGATGACGAGAACGAGGTCTGGACTGCCGTTCCCGCCGATGCGACTGGCGACGAACGGGTCTGTAAGTGGCTCTCAGTCGACGCCGAGACGCTGTGTGATCTCGAGGAGTGGCGGTAGGCTCGCCGGCATCACACTGTTTTACCCCGCGCGTGCAATCGAATTGAGTGACAGCGACGACCGCTGAGAGCGGATCGTACCGTTTAACCAGTCCGACTGAGCAGTTTCGTCCATGACAGCGGGTGAGACGATTCGTGGGCTGCTCGAGTTGACGCGGCCGATAAACGTGGTTGCAGCGAGCGTGTTGACGTTTATCGGCGCGTTCGTCGCCGGTGGTGTCGCCGCCGAGCCACTGTCGGTGACAGCGGCGATCGCGGCAACGGGGTTTGCAGTTGGGGCCGGAAACGCGATCAACGACTACTTCGATCGGGAAATCGACCGAATCAACCAACCAGGGAGAGCGATCCCTCGGGGAGCCGTGAGCCCACGGGGTGCGCTCGGTTTTAGCCTCGTCCTGTTCGGTGGCGCTGTCGGGCTCGCGATCACGCTGCCGGCGGCTGCGATCGCCATCGCAACGATCAATCTGCTTGCGCTGGTCGCGTACACCGAGTTCTTCAAAGGACTGCCCGGGCTGGGGAACGCACTGGTCGCCTACCTCGTCGGAAGCACGTTTCTCTTCGGCGCGGCGGCGGTGGGCAACATGGGCCCTGCCGTGGTGTTGTTCGTCCTCTCGGCGATTGCGACACTGACTCGAGAGATTATCAAGGACGTCGAGGACATCGCTGGCGACCGCGAGGAGGGGTTGAACACGCTTCCCATCGCAATCGGCGAACGGCGTGCGCTCCAGATCGCGACCGGCTTGCTCATCGTGGCTGTGATCGCGAGCCCGATTCCGTATCTCCTCGAGTATTTCGGAATTATGTACCTGCTGGTGGTGGTGCCGGCGGACGCGGTGATGCTCTATGCGGCCGTCGAGAGTTTCGACGATCCGACGGCTGGACAGTCACACCTCAAGTACGGGATGTTCCTCGCTGCACTGGCGTTTATTGTTGGGCGGGCAGCGGTGACGATCCCAACGGGAGGGTGAACTGACTCGAGAGCAGTTTCGAACCTGGATGCCCTCGATATCGGAAAGCAGTGTTGACAATAATCGTCCAATCAAAAGTAATATAAGCTAGATTCGGTATTTTCATATCACACACCGAAGTAGCCAGCGCACACAGTGATACACCAGTACGGCTGCGGATGGATGTGAGTATCTGGTATGTATGACCTCGCAGACGTCCTACCGGACGCCGAAATCGAGCCCGGGACGAATCTACTCATCGCGGGTCCGCCGCTAACGGGGAAGCGACAGATCGCGTTCGATATCCTCGCAAGCGGTGCCGACCGCGGTGATGGGTCGATCATCGTGACGACCAAAGATAGTGCCGATAAGGTTCTCAAGTCGTTTGCCGACTCGATTAGTCCAAGCACTGATCCAGATCTCGGCGTCGTCGACTGTGTTACTAAACAGCGCGGTATTGGATCCGTCGACGACGATCCGCGAGTCAAGTACGCCTCCTCACCGGTCGATATGACGGGAATCGGAATCAATCTCTCGGAGTTTTTACAGGACTTTTACGAGGAGCGTGGCGTGACCGAAAACCGCGTGTTGCTCTACTCCGTATCGACGCTGCTCATGTACTCGGATCTCCAGACCGTCTTTCGGTTTCTCCACGTTTTTACCGGCCGAATCCAGAGTGCAGACGCGATGGGTGTCTACGTCATCGACTCGACGTCTCACGATGCCCAGACGATGAACACGCTCAAACAGCTGTTCGACGCCTCTCTCGAACTCGAGAAAGCCGACGATGGCGACAAGCCACAGATTCGGACGGCTGGCCTGTCGACCTGACAGGCGTTTCGATGCCGACCATCGAGACGGCCAAGTCAGACATGACGCCGGTTCGTATCGCGTACCGATGATAACGGCTGTTCGTCGAGTTCACAGACACGACAGCGCGCCCACATCGTGGGTCCACCGTGTTTGGAGCCGGTTGCTGGCGGACCGAGGGGAGCGTATACTGGGTTACTGTCTGGGGAGATACGGCGGAGAACGCTACTTAGCCGGTGTGTCGCTCGCGTCGGCCTCCGTGATCGTGTCGGTTGACTCCGTCGCGTCGCTGTCGGTCTCATCGTCCTCGAGTTCGGCTTCGTCGATCGCTGCTTCCGCGAGGATTTCCTCACCGTCAAGCCCCTGTTCTGCAGCGATCGCAAGCAGGAGTGCTCGTTGTTCGGTGAGTTGATGATCGAGGCGCTTGACCGTCTCATGGGTGTCGTCCATCTCTTCTTCCAGTCCAATGATCCGTTGCTGGAGTTGCTGTACCTGCTTGTACATCGCTTCGGCACGGTCGGAAAGGCCCTGAATTTTCTTTGCAGTGCTGCCAAGTCCCATACATGAGTGATGTGTTGGCAGACTAATGGGCCTTTTCGTCCGTGGCTCGAGGAGACCACTCCCTGTCTCTCAGTTTGTGAACCGCTGTCCTGTTTCCGGTCAGAGACGGTGTTTACTACTACTATTGTACGTAATTCTGGTAACTCGGACCATCAAAGATTTATAGCGGCCAGTTGGACCGACTAACAGATGATTCCGATCGACGACTCTCCGATCGTTCGCGACGGCAAGTCACTGATTCTCGCGATGGACCACGGGTTAGAACACGGTCCGGTCGACTTCGAGGAAGTACCGGAGAAACTCGACCCATCGACGGTCTTCGAGACGGCGACGCACGACGCCGTCACCGCGATGGCCGTCCAGAAAGGGGTTGCTGAGGGCTATTATCCCAGCTACGAGGACGACGTCAACCTCCTGCTCAAACTCAACGGCACGTCGAACCTCTGGATGGGCGAGCCTGACTCGCCGGTCAACTGCTCGGTTGATTACGCCGCCGAACTCGGTGCCGACGCGCTCGGCTTTACCGTCTACAGCGGTTCGAACAACGAAGTCGAGATGTACGAGGAGTTCCGCGACGCCCAAGAGAAGGGCCGCGAGTACGACCTCCCGATGGTCATGTGGTCGTACCCACGCGGACAGGGGCTGAAAAACGACACCAAGCCGAGCACCATCTCCTATGCGACCCGTATCGCCCTCGAGATCGGTGCCGATATCGCGAAAGTCAAATACCCCGGCAGCAAGGAGGCGATGGCCCACGCCGTCAAATCTGCCGGTGACATGAACGTCGTCATGAGCGGCGGCTCGAAGACCTCCGACTACGAGTTCCTCTCGACGGTCGAGGCCGTGATGGACGCCGGTGCGAGCGGACTCGCCGTCGGTCGTAACGTCTGGCAGCGCGAGGACCCGACCCAGCTGCTCGACGCGCTGGAGAAGGTCATCTACGAGGGCGAAACCGCCGACGCCGCACTCGAGGAATGACGGTGTCCGACCCAGTCGAGGACATCGTCGCGACGATCAGCCGCTCGGCGACCGAGATCCGACAGGGACTGGTCGGTCGACGGGGGAAAGCCGACGAAGAAAACCCCAGCGGCGAGACCCAGGCCGAGGCAGACGTCTGGGCTGACGACCTGCTCGCGGAGCGACTGTCGTCGATCGACGGCGTTTCCCAGTACGCAAGCGAGGAGCGCGCGGAGATCATCGACTGTGATGATGACGGGCTCTCCGTGGCCGTCGATCCACTCGATGGCTCCTCGAATCTCAAGTCGAACAACACGATGGGGACGGTGTTCGGCATCTATGACGAGCCACTCCCCGCCCCGGGAACTGCCCTCGTTGCGGCGGGATACGTGCTCTACGGTCCGATAACGACAATGGTGTACGCCCGTGACGAGACGGTCACGAAGTACGAACTCACCGGGGGTGAGCGGACGGTCGTCGAGCACGACGTGACCCTTCCCGACGATCCGATCACCTACGGTTTCGGCGGACGCGTCCCCGACTGGCCCGATGACTTCGAGGCGTACGTCCGCGAGGTCGAGTCCAACCCACAACACAAGCTCCGCTACGGTGGCGCAATGATCGGCGACGTCAACCAGGTCCTCACCTACGGCGGCATCTTTGCCTACCCTGCCCTCGAGGACAGCCCAAACGGAAAACTCCGCTTGCAGTTCGAGGGGAACCCGATCGGCTACGTCATCGAGGCTGCCGGCGGCCGCTCCTCGAACGGCGAGTACTCGATCCTCGAGGTTGAGGCGACCGACCTTCACCAGCGCGTGCCGGTCCACGTCGGTAACACGAGCCTGATCGACCGCCTCGAGGCCGCACTCGCGTAAGCGATACAGAGGTTCATCGCCGCCTCGAGGCCGCCGGAGTTCGACCTGTACGCGGGTGCGCTCGACGAAATGATTGATCAGGTCGGCGCGGTCGTCGATGGGGCACTGCTTGCGGCTTATCACAATCTCACCCCTAAGCACGTCGACGAGACGGCCGACGACGGCTTCCTCTTGTACGCCGGCGGTCGTTGCCTGTCCTAATCGCGTCGTCGACGATCCTGCAGGCACTGTCGGCATCGGTGACATCGTTTCGTCGTCGAGTTTTCTTCTCGAGCGAGAACTGCGGACAGTACAATGCGTGTGTCAGTCGGTTCAGTTGTTACTCTAGGCAGTCGGTTCGTCGGAATCGCTGGTGCGCCATGCTGCGGTTACGGTGACGTAGACACCGATCCCGAGGAGGAGCAGTGCGTAAAACGCCCACCGTGGCCACGCGTTCTGCAGAAAGAACAGCGTCAGAAGCATGACCCAGCCGGTAATGACGAGCAGGTCGATCGCGAGTCGGGCAGTGGTGTTTGCAACCGATTTTATCGTGCCGCCAGCCCGGCCGGGGCTGTCAGCAGTATCGGAACTCATCGGCGTGGTGGTTGTCCGCGGTGTGGTCGGTGAACGAACATTGGTGTGCCGGTCGAGTATCTGGCAGGCCGGAACGGACGGCGCTGATTCAGGTCGCAGTTGGTGGTGCTTTCGTGTGTCGGATCGTGGTCGTCGTCCATGAGTCAGAAGTGATATCCGTAGGTTTCGGTCAGTTTGTAGGCGCCAATTCCCCAGACGTAGCTCTGTCCTGGCCACCACGTACGGGCATTGTTGAAGCCTGCAACGAGGACGTCCTCGTCGGCACCCTCGGGGTCGTTATGATAGCTCACCGATCCGCTGTCGCCGTCAGTCAGATCCATTTCCCCACCCCAGCGAATCTGACCGCGTCGACAGAACTCGTCGGTAAAGCAGGTAACCGCGTCGATACCCTGAATCGTCCCGGTCGTATGCCCAGTCATGGCACCGACCTTCTCGAGGTCTTCGCCACGAGCGATGAGATCAGCAAGTCCGAGTCGGGTGAGCTGACCACGGACGCGAGCCGGTGAGGGTGTGTCGATCGTGTTCGAGGGTCTGAATTGGTTTCCGGGAGTAACAGCGACGATATCCTCGACCGGATGAGCGCGCTCGACGGCTCCCAGTTCGACAGTGTCGGCTCCATCGACCGGCAGTGAGAGTCGATCACTGTCCGGATCGGCTCCGTCCTCGAACGCGTGTTCGGCCGTCACGAAAAACTCCTGTCGGGTGTCCGGATCGTACAGAACAGGGCCGAGCGTCGCAATGCTCCCCGGTGTTTCACAGGCGATGCCGCTTGGAATATCCCCACTCGAGGCCGAGTCGATAAACCGCGGCTCGAAGCCCTCGTGTCCGTCTTCGATGCCGTCGATATCGACGATCGTCTCGATATCGAGTGAGACGTCGTCGACCAGTCCATCGAACGTGTCTCGGAACGAATCGAGACCGCTCGAGATACCGACAGAGACGGATGCAGTCCCACGATCGTACGATCCGGGAACGACTGCACTCCCGAGATAGCCGGTAAATGCTGTTCGCGCCAGCAGGTCGTTCAGTTCGAAGGCCTTCGTAACAGATGCATACCACGACGTGGGGACGTACCGCGTCCGCTCCTCGAGTGACCACGGGTCGTCGGGGTCGGACCTGACGAGTGCGGTAACGATTGGAACCTCGCCGTCATCAGCTGCAAGGAAATCGTCGACGCCGAGAAACTGGGCAACACCAAGCGCGTAGCCGCCAGTAACGAGGGTCCGAAGGAATTCGCGACGGTCCATGCCCGCCTCGAGCCGGTCACGAATCGTCGCGAGCCGGGAAACGAGATACTCGGTGTGTGTGTCTTCCATACCGCGAGAGTGATTTATAACGGTGTATTCACCCGTATCGTCCAGCGACGGACCACGGACACGGGAGCGTCTATAGCTGTCGGATACGAAGACGAAATCGAGCAAAGCCATTGTGCCTGCAGGTGCCACGCGTTATATATTACGTGGAAGATACGAATCCGCTAAGCGGCAGGTGGTAATCAACAGTGATGGGGAGTGTCAGGTTTTACGAACAGGTCGTTACAACCCGCCGGTCGGCTAACCCTGTCCCGACAGCCGTTATGGCCACAGCCTCGATTGGGGCCGGTCGAGGCCATCCCCGTTACTCAGCTGTTCGCACCCGGTTTACCACCCACTACCGATCGCAATCAGATACTGACGCTCTCGAGGCCGTCGTTTTCAGCCGGATCAGTCACGCCCCTTCGAGGACCATTCCACGGTGGTTACCAACGTGTTACGAGAGGTGGTGAGACGCTACGCCTGACATAACAATACCGCGAGTGGTGGAACCGTCACCTGCGGACACCACTCCCGACGGTTACGTAACGACCGGTTCGACTCCGGCGGGGAGTGTATGAGTTTCAGCGGGGCCTCTCTCCACACCGAACTGCTTCGTGACCTCTCTCCAGCCGTCCTCGAGCGACTTCTGTGGGTCCTCGTCGCGCTATCGCTGGTCGGTGACATCGTGACGACGTTCGTCGGTTTACACCTCGGACTGGCCGAATCGAACCCGGTCGCCAGGAGTGCAATCGAAGGCTACGGGCTGGCTGGCATGCTCGCTCTCAAAGGCATCGCAGTCGCTATCGGACTGATCTGTCGGCCGATGCTCCCTCCAGCCTACCGACCGATCGTTCCCGCAGGGCTTGCGCTCCCCTGGACAGCGGCCGTCTGTATCAACGTCTATATGATCTCGACGGCGATCTGATCGGACGAATACCCAGAGCCTGCGTTTCTGGATCGGTCGGTCCCAGTCTCGCTCAGCCCTACTCCTTTAGAGAGAGTCGGCTTGATACGTGCCACCACTGCTCACGAATTGCTGTCAGCCGACTCGTGTTCGAGAGGGACGCTGTCGTCCGACTGTGTGCTCGAGCGCGTCTCGACGGACTCCGCATCGCCAGCGCCGTCCTCGAGTGCCGTCCGGATTGCTCGCAACTCGACGAGGATCTCCTCGAGGACCGCATCGGTTGCGTTGGCCGTCTTAGAGCGGTCAGTGGCCTGCCCGCGGGAGACGTGACTGCTGATCAGCTGCTGGACCGCTCGTGGCTCCGGAACGGATCGAAACCGCATTTCGACACCCGCACCGCCGGCGGAGCTGATTTCGACGTGCCCATAGCCAAAACGCGTACCGAGTGCACTCTGGCTGTAGGAGGTGTTCTGGACCTTCTCGAAGTCGATCCGCTTGACATCCCGCGAGAACACGCCGCGTTTCTCGTACAGACCGGATGTGGTCACGACGTAGTCCGTGCTCCGAATCCAGAGGACAGCCCAGCCGACGATCGGAACCGTCACCGCTCCGAGCACTGCGACGAGTGCCAGTCCGGCAACCGTATTGAACGGGACGACTGCGAGTGCAAGCACAGGCAACGCGAGTAACAACGCCGTCGGTGCAACCGTCCGCAGATCCGGCCCGCCGGCCCAGCGGACCGACTCGTCGGCATCCAGGGACAGCCATTCGAGGTCGCCGTCGGTTTCCAGTCCACTCATACGCTCGAGGTCACACAGCGACGGCAAAAGCATACTGCTCGCTCGCGGGAGGTCGCCAAGGATGAGCCTCGGTTCGAACGTTCGACATCTCCCTTTGTCGCGCGGTGCCAACTCGAAATTGTTGCATAATACCATGCCGAGAGAGTGTGGTGTGCAAATATTGCACGAACTCGAGTGAAGTAGCAAACATTATCTCTGCCGCGGGAAAACAGCTTCCCAGTACCCGAGACAGTCGTCGCGTTCAAAACGGCTGTCAACAGAGGGCTACCGTGACCCTCGCTTCGGGCGGAATCTCTACGGCAATACTATGACAACAACTGAGCCCACATCGGAGCCGGAACCGGAGAGTGCCGTTGAAACAGCCCGTCGCCAACTCGAGCGCGCAGCTGCCCATCTCGACGTCGACGAGGGAATCGTCGAGCGACTGCGACATCCGACGAGCGTCTACCGCGTGACGATCCCACTCGAGCGCGATGACGGAAGCCGTGAGATGTTTACGGGATATCGCGCCCACCACGACAGCGTCCGTGGGCCGTACAAAGGCGGCCTGCGCTACCATCCTGGCGTAACCGAAGAGGAGTGTGTCGGTCTCTCGATGTGGATGACTTGGAAGTGCGCTGTGATGGACCTTCCATTCGGTGGTGCGAAAGGTGGTGTCGTCGTTGATCCGAAAGAGCTCAGCAAGGACGAAACCGAGCGGCTCACCCGCCGGCTTGCGGAGGAACTCCGCCCCGTGATCGGCCCGATGAAAGACATTCCCGCGCCGGACATGGGGACCGGTCCCCAGGAGATGGCGTGGTTCATGGACGCCTACTCGATGCAACAGGGCGAGACCGAGCCCGGTGTCGTCACTGGCAAGCCGCCAGTCGTCGGCGGCTCCTACGGCCGAGAGCGAGCACCCGGTCGGAGCGTCGGCATCGTCGCTCGAGAGGCGATCGAGTACTACGACTGGGACATGGAAGACACCACTGTCGCCGTCCAAGGGTTCGGGAGCGTCGGTGCCAACGCGGCCCGCTATCTCGATAATCTCGGGGCCTCGATCGTTGCCGTCTCCGATATTGATGGCGCGATCTATGATCCCGACGGCCTCGACACGACCGACGTCGAAGACCACGACGAAACCCCAGGCATGGTCTCGGGTTACGACGCCCCCGAAACGCTGTCGAACGACGAACTACTCGAGCTCGACGTCGACGTCCTTATTCCGGCCGCGATCGGCAACGTCCTAACCGCCGAGAACGCACGCGATGTCAGTGCGAACCTGATCGTCGAAGGCGCAAACGGACCAACGACTTCGACGGCCGACCAGATCTTCGAAGAACGAGAAATCCCAGTCATTCCCGACATCATCGCCAACGCCGGTGGAGTAACGGTGAGCTACTTCGAGTGGCTCCAGGACATCAACCGTCGCAAATGGAGCCTCGAGCGTGTTCATGAGGAACTCGAAGACGAGATGCTCCAGGCGTGGAACGCCATCCGCGAGGAGTACGACGCTCGCGACGTCACCTGGCGCGATGCGACGTACATCGTGGCGCTGTCACGGATCGCCGATGCACACGACGTGCGTGGGCTCTGGCCATAGTCGCGAAACGAGCAGTTTGATCTCGGTGTAGCAAACGACGCCCACACCCCTCGTTCAGACTGAAACGACACCACGAGTCATCCGACGTCCAAGAGGCGTGCCCGCTCCCAGTCGGCGGGTCAGGAAAACGAGGAGAGATCGACGTCGCGGTTGTTCGTTGCGGGTCCGGTTTCAGTGAGTTGGTCGTACGTCGGAAGCTCCTCGAGTGAGTCGTCCCGGCGGACTGCTTTGATAATGTGTTTCGGGTCAGTGACGAGGCGATGTAAGAGATAACTCCCCTGAGAGCGGCCTCCACCGGTTTTTTCAGACTCGATAACGCCGAGGAAGGCCTGCTCTTTGAGCTGCCGATACAGTCCGTTTTCAGTGATCGGATCGGTCGTGACCATGTTGCAGATCCCGACGTATCGCTCGTAGATCTCCCGTGTCTTGTGGGTCTCGCGGTCGCCGGTGATGATCCGACTTGCCAGCGCATAGAGGGCGAGTTTTGCGTGGACAGTCGCCCCGCTGGTGAGCTCTTCGATTCGATTGATCTCGGCGACCTCCTGGGCCTGCTGGATGTGGCTCTCTGAGACAGTTTCCGAGCCAGTGCGACGAGCGAGTTCGCCGGCCTCTTTGAGGATCTCGATCGCCTTTCTGGCGTCACCATGCTTTTTTGCAGCGAGTGCTGCACAGAGTTCGATCGTCCCGTCTTCTAAGACCTCGGGCTGGAACGCATCTTCGCGGTTTCGCATGATCTCCCGGAGCTGTGAGGCATCGTACGGATGGAAGAACAGCTCTCGGTGGCCGAAGCTGCTGTCGATGCGTTCGTCGAGCGTCTCTCGGTATTTGACCTTGTTGCTGATGCCGATCACGCCGATGTAAGCGTCCGTCTTCTGAGCTTCACGCGCCCGTGAGAGTTGCATCAGAATATTACTGTTGTCCAGTTTGTCAATCTCATCGAGGATGACGATAATGGCGTCAAAAAAGTCCTCGAGGATTCCCCAGATATGCTGGTAGTACTCCATCGTCCCGACACCTCGTAGCGGAATGTTCTCCTGGTAGCCAGTCTGATCTTTCAGACTCAACGCGAGCTGGCGCGTCGCGCGCGTTTCTGTGTTCGCTTCGGAGCAATCGACGTAAAGCACGCCACAGTCGATCTCGTTGTCTCGAGCGGCCGTCTGTGCTCGAGTGGCGACGTGTCGAGAGATGAGACTCTTTCCAGTGCCGGTCTTCCCGTAGATCATCACGTTGTTGGGTGGATCGCCTCGCGTGATCGCACCGACTTCGGCGGCGACGGACTGGATCTCGTCGTCCCGGCCGACAATCCGGTCTTCGTCGGGAACGTGACCGACGTGGAGGAGTTCCTTCCGATCAAAGATCGGATCGTGAGATTGGAAAAGCGGGTCCCCTGCCTGTTCAGCCATGTCTCCGTTCTTCGAGACATACATAATAAAACTATGGAAGGTAGTTCAGACTGATAACGATCAGGTAGACGTTTTAAGACGTGATGTTTCGGCTGTCTTCGATTTCCCTACAGAGTCCCCGGATGCAGACTGTAGTGCACGCTTCGTGGAACGCTCGTGTCGGACCCCCACACCCCTCATTCAGAGTGAAAGTGCGAACGACGGTGGGGGGAGGGTCAAAAGAAGATCGTGGTGGAAGGTGATGGTCCAGAGCAGTGTCGGATGATGAGCTAACGTCGTCGTATGAGACGATAGAGCGGGAAGCAGTGAAAACAGCCCACTTCGGACGAGTCACTGACTACGACGCCACGTTTTGCTTGTTGGATCGCTAGCTCATTCATTCTCTTTCTAGAACTACCTACCTAGCTAGTATAGTACGATTATATCTTACGATAAAGGCAATTTCATCCCTTATCTACAGCCACTCTTATTTTCACAACCAATCTGTAGTAAATATCATCTCCGCATACGGTTCGCCGCCCCCCAACCCACGTGTACTCCGTTTTCACTCTGAATAGGGGGTGGGGGTCTTGCGCTATTCGACAGACTGGGCAGGGCGAGTACCTCGAGGCTTACCCTGCGGTGTCCATGCCACCGCTCTGCTCTGTAACCGAAAGGCGGACCCGTGATCCGATTTCACTCTGAACGACGGGTCTCTCCGTTCCAGCGTTCTGACTCGAGTCAGACTACACGACCGACTCGACGTTGCCCAGCTGGTCGCTTCTGTTGGCCAACGTAGACCGAACCATTTTTCACTCTGAACGAGGGGTCCCGTCTACACCTCCGTTCTAACCAGTTTGAGTCGTCGACATGGCGACGGCGGCGTCCGTCTCGAAACTCGGTCACGTGGTCCGTCCAACAGTATATAGTAATGGCTCACAGACATGATGTATGGGACGGAGAAGCATTCTGTTCACGCCAGGGGATCGTCCGGAGATGATGCGCAAGTCGCCCACTGCAGGGGCGGATGTGATCGTTTTCGATCTCGAGGATGCAGTTGCGCCCGGACAGAAAGCCGATGCACGTGAGACTGTTCGAACAGTTCTCGCTGATCCGGCGTTCGATCCGGACTGTGAGGTCTGTGTCCGCGTCAACGCGACCGAGTCGGCTGTGGCGGCCGACCTCGAGGCACTGTTGCAGGATGTCGATGGCGACGTTCGGCTCGATAGCGTGATGTTGCCGAAAGTCGACTCGCCGGGAGACGTCCGGGGACTCGTGGACGAACTCGCGGGTTATGACGTCTCACTTCCCGTGTTTGCGCTAATCGAGAGCGCTGCGGGCGTCCTCGCTGCACCGGAGATCGCGGCCGTTCAGGCGACTGATGCGCTCGTTTTCGGTGCAGAGGATCTTTCGGCGGATCTCGGTGCGACCCGTACAGATGAGGGAACGGAGGTCCTCTACGCGCGCGAACGTATCGTCCTCGCTGCCGCTGCACACGAGTGTGGGGCTATCGACACCCTCGTCACTGATTTCGGCGACGAAGCACAACTGCGTGAGGATACTGCGTTTTCGGTCCAGCTCGGCTACGACGGCAAACTGGCGATCCATCCCGCGCAGGTCGACCCGATCAATGCGGCGTTTACACCGTCGGCAGACGACCTCGAGTGGGCCCAAAAGGTTCTCGAGGCCAAGCGGACTGCGGATGCCGAGGGTCGAGGCGTCTTCGAAGTCGATGGCGAGATGATCGATGCGCCGTTGATCGCACAGGCTGAACGAATCCGCTCGCGGGCCGTTGCAGCCGAGACGTGGCCTGAGAGTGATCACTGAGACCAGCGATTAACACCGTGTTCCCACCCGAATCGACGTCGACAGTTTGGAAAAATATAATTGCCTCTGAATACCTTATATTGAATATTATGCACTATGAATAGCATTCGTCACGTTTATTTTGGTTTCCTTGGAAGGCATACTCAATGTCTGGCGAAGCAAACCCGTTTGAAAGTCTCCAGTCTCAGATCGACGAGGCAGCTGTTCATCTCGACGTCGGCGACGACGTGATCGAGCGGCTCAAACATCCGGAGCGAGTTCTCGAGACGAACCTCACGATCGAGCGTGACGACGGCAACCTCGAGCGATTCAAGGCGTTCCGCTCGCAGTTCAACGGCGATCGCGGACCGTACAAGGGCGGCATTCGCTACCACCCACAGGTCTCCCGTGACGAAGTGAAGGCGCTGTCGGGCTGGATGGTCTACAAGTGTGCGACCGTCGGCATCCCCTACGGTGGCGGCAAAGGCGGAATCATCATCGATCCTGATGAGTACTCCGAGGCCGAACTCGAGCGCGTCACTCGTGCCTTCGCGAAGGAACTGCGCCCGATGATCGGCGTGGACCGCGACATTCCCGCACCCGACGTGAACACGGGCCAGCGGGAGATGAACTGGATCAAAGACACGTATGAAACACTCGAAAACACCACCGAGCCAGGTGTCATCACGGGTAAAAACATCGCCAGCGGTGGCAGTGAAGGCCGCGTCGAGGCAACCGGCCGCTCGACAGTGATCGCTGCCCGCGAAGCCTTCGACTATCTCGGCAAGGATCTCGAGGGCGCAACCGTCGCTGTGCAGGGCTACGGCAACGCCGGCTGGATCGCCGCCAAACTGATCGACGAGATGGGGGCGACTGTCGTCGCAGCCAGTGACTCGAGTGGCGGGATCTACAATCCGGACGGGTTTGACCCGGTTGCGGCCAAAGACCACAAAAACGAGACCGGTAGCATCGTCGGCTACGAGGAGTGTGAAACGGAAGTGACGAACGAGGACATTCTGACGATGGATGTCGACCTGCTGATTCCCGCTGCCCTCGAGAACGCGATCGATGCCGACCTCGCCGAGGAAGTCACGGCAGACGTTATCTCCGAGGCTGCAAACGGGCCACTGACCCCCGAAGCCGACGCCATCCTCGAGGACAAAGACGTCTTCGTGATTCCGGACATCCTCGCCAACGCTGGTGGGGTGACGGTGAGCTACTTCGAGTGGGTTCAGAACCGCCAGCGGTTCCACTGGACCGAAGAGCGAGTCAACGCGGAACTCGAGGAACTCATCGTCAACGCCTTCGACGCCCTCGTCGAGACGCTCGAGGCACACGATCTCGACAACCCACGGACCGCGGCGTATGTGGTTGCGATCGGTCGCGTCGCCAATGCCTTCGAGGAAGCCGGCTCGTTCCCCTGACTCGTTGGTGAGACGTCGCTGACAGCGCCTCGCTTGAGACGGCAAAACACTCGTTGCGTAACTATTCATCTACGAACTCGATATCCTTTTGCCGGTTGCTGGCAACCCACGGATAGAGTGACTGTAGGGGAACGTCTCGCTCGGTATCGCGACCGGGTTCGCCGGAAACTCCTCGCTGCGTTTCGTGAGGAACGGACGCCACGGCAGATCGCTGCGAGCTTCGCTATTGGCATTTTCGTCACCGCACTGCCAACCGGTGGCGTCGGTGTCGGCCTGTTTTTCGTCTTCATCTCGCTGTGGTCGTGGATCAGCAAGCCAGCGATTTTCGCCTCCGTCATCGTCCTCAACCCGTTTGTCAAGCCAGCGGTCTACCTCGCGAGTTTTCAGATCGGCGCATTTTTACTGGGGTCGAACTCGGTTCGCTCACGGGATGCAACGACGACCGAGTTTGCATGGGTTGGGGTTCAGCAACTCCTCCTTGGAAACGCCGTCGTCGCCATCGTGCTTGGCGCTGTTGGGTACGTGACGGTGTTGCATCTGACTCGAGTACATCGCCGACGGACAGATCGCCATCCCGGGCCGTCAGTCGGGTCGGGAATTCTTGGTCTTTTCCGACGCTAACCCCTCGACATCGTTCGAAGACGACAGCGAAGTGATGGATCGTCGCCGAACACTCTCTTAGAGAAGCAACAACCATTTACGAACTCAAGAGAGATTCAATCGAAAATGAATCGAAGAGCAGTGCTCGGTGGCCTTGGTGGCCTCGGACTCACGGCGCTTGCGGGCTGTCTGGGTACCCTCGGTATGGACGTCCACGAGTCGTCGCCGGCCGGCGTTGATGCGAGCGTTCGGTCGGAGACGGGGTACGACCAGACCGATGTCGAGCCGCTTACTGTCGAAGAAGACGTCGGTGTCGGAGCCGCCTCGGAGACGATTGCCGTCACGAACTATCTCACCGAACACGAGAAGGCGGTCGACATGGGTCCACTCGGTCGCCAGCGCGGTGCTGTTTTCATGGTGTTGACGACGCCACAGATCGGGGCCGCAGGCCGGAACTTCAATCCCGTCGAAGAGATGGATGCCGAAGAACTCGTTGCACTCGTCGAGGACAACTACGACGATATCAGCGACATCACGAACGAGGAGACCGCAGATATCACGATCCTCGAGCAGACAACGACCCGGTCGCGGTTCAGCGCCGATGCGACGTTCGACGGTCACTCCCTCGAGGTCGATCTCCACGTCAGCGAGGCCGTCGAAGCAGGCGACGACCTGCTCGTGACCATCGGTGTCTATCCCCAGCAAGTTCGCAGCGTGGAACAGTCGAACATTCTCGAACTGATGGAGGGCGTCACGACGGACATCGAGCTGGACGACACTGCATCGAGCGACGACGGTGGCGATGAGGATGCTGACGAGGATGGCGAGACAGACGGTGGCGATGAGGATGCTGACGAGGATGGCGAGACAGACGGTGACGATGAGGATGACGGTGATGAGACCAACGACAGCGACGACGACGATGGCCTCCTGGGGACACTCGAGTAGCTGACGCTGCAGACGCCATCGGTACTCGACTCAGACGACCCCTATGCCGTAGCCAAGGAGGGCAAGCCCACCGATGACGAAGACGGCTCCGACCCACTTCGTGGCTCGAATCCGATCTGTTTCGTCGATTTCGTCACCCTCGAGCGGTGCCATCCCCTGTCGATGCTGGGCTGTGACGATGGCCGGTGCATACCGGAGTCCGGCGACACCGAAGCCGACGAGTGCGAGGCCGGCGACGAGTACGAGCATACGATTTAATTCGGGGAGAGGCCGAGCTCCCGGCTAATCACGAGCTGTTGGATCTCGCTGGTTCCTTCACCAATCTCCATCAGCTTGGCATCCCGATAGAACCGCTGGGGTGCGAAGTCGGTGGTGTAGCCGTAGCCGCCAAGCACTTGCACGGCGTCTTCAGCGACCTCGCGAGCAGCCTCGCTGGCGTCGAGTTTCGCGAGTGCGGACTCGCGGGTAACGGGCTCACCGTTGTCGTACGTATGAGCAGCACGGTGTGTGAGCAGCCGTGCGCGCTCGGTTTTGCGATGCATGTCGACGATTTTGTTTCGGATGGCATCGAACGTCGAAATCGGCTGTCCGAACTGCTCGCGCTCCATACTGTATGCCTTCGCGTGCTCGTAGGCCCCCTGTGCAAGGCCGGTCGAAAGCGCGGCAATCGAGATCCGACCACCATCGAGCGTCTGTTTCGTCTGGCTCCAGCCGTCGCCTTCCTCGCCCAAGAGGCGATCTTCGGGAAGTCGAACGTTCTCGAGGCGAATCTCACAGGTTGGCGAGGCGTTCAGCCCCAGTTTCTCCCAGATCGTCGTGACCTCGAACCCGTCGTCCGTTCGGGGGTCGACAATAAACGTCGAGATCCCGCCGTAGCCGGCGTCAGGGTCGGTGACGGCCTTGACGAGTATCGAGCCTGCTTCCGAGGCGTTCGTAATGAACTGCTTGGTGCCGTTCAGCACCCACTCATCGCCGTCTTTCGTCGCCGTCGTGTCCATATCCGACGCATCGGAGCCGCTGTCCGGTTCGGTCAGCGCCCAGCCGCCGAGCGTCTCGCCTTCCGCAAGCGGGCGCAGCCAGCGTTCTTTCTGGCTTTCGGTACCGAACAGCTCGAGCGGTTTCGATCCCAGCGACGTATGCGCGACGTAGGAGAGCCCGATCGACCCCGAGACTCGACCGAGCTCTTCGGCGACGAGTGCGTACATGAGCGTATCACCGCCGAGGCCGCCGTACGCCTCGTCGATGGGAACGCCCATTATATCCAGCTCGGCGAGCTGGTCGAAGATCTCGGCTGGAAACCGATGCTCGTCTTCGATCGCCTGGGCGATCGGCTCGATTTCGGTGTCACAGAAATCCCGGACTGTCTCCCGAATCATACGGTGTTCGTCGGGAAGCGCCGTGTCCATACCGCACTGTCACCAACGAGCGGAATAAGCACACCGCCAAACTCGGTCGTGATCGATGGCTATCGTGTCACCCTGAGCGGTCGGTCGTACGCTCGAGTCAGTGGGCGACACGGTAGCTGTCTGAAAAATACTGGCCCAATGACACTGGTTCGGTCGCTACCAGCCCCGATTATCGTCGCGGTCGGTGTCGTCGTCCCACGAACTCGAGTCGGTATCCCATGGGTCGTACTCGTCGTCCGGGTCGTCGTTCCGTGAGGCACTGTCGTCTGTCGACCAGCCGTCGTTCCGAGATTGGTCGCGGTTCTCTCGCCCATCTCCGTCGTCGCCGTTCCAGTCATCGTCTCGGTCAGTCAGGGCACCGCCGTCGGATCGCACTGCGGCTCGCTGCTCCGGGATCAGATCGAGGTCGGCGTTCGTATCGCCTAACAACAACAGCGCGTAGTACTGGAAGTAGGTCTCAATCGGCGTCCAGACGAGCGAGATGAACAGTAGGATGCACACAACTGCCAGCAGGCCGACGGGGATCGCCAGTAACACACCGATCTCTCCGAGGAAGACCAACAGGACGATGACGATCACAAACGGGATCAGCAGTGCCAGCACACCGAACGCGATGACAAACCAGGCGGCGATCGCAATCGCGATCGAGAGGATCCAGACTAACACGAGATAGACCACGTACTCCGTCCAGTTGGCCGTAAACGTCGACCAGAACCGACTCCAGGCGCTGAGCACACCGCGGTCTTCCTGAAGCATAACCGGGACGACGAACACGCTGGTAAAACGCTGGATCACCGAGTAGATGAGAAACAGCCCGAGTCCGTACAGCGCGTACAGCCCGATCAGCCCGACCGAGAGGTCACCGAAATCACCCAGCACAAAGACGAGCGCCGCGGGTGCACTCGCCAAGGCACCAGTGACGAGTATCACCCCCAGCTGAAAGACGAGCAGCCGGAGCCCGTTGCCGATGTTTGCCGAAAAATACCGTCGGATATGGACCTCACTCGAGCGTAACGACTCGATAAAGACGAACTCCATGACCGCGCTGATAACCGAGTAAAGCAGCCAAAGCACCAGCGCAATGGCGCCGATGACGAGCAGCCCCAGTATGAACTCCTCAACTGGGAACTCCTCTCCGAACTCCGATTCGAACTCCTCGGTTCCGTCGATTCCCGGCTCGTCGGCGAACGTCGTGATGTCTCCACCGGGCACCGTCGGCCCACCCATGCCGAGTGAGCTCACGAAGAAGACGACGATTGCGAGTTTGACCCAGATCCCGAGCCGGACCGGTGTCAAGAGATTTCGCGTCGTCTCGAGTGCGTCACTCAAGTCGTCGATCGCGTCCATAACTGGGCGACTATTCAGTTGCATTGCTGATAACAATACTGCTCTGGATCCCAGCCACAATCCGTGAGAGTGGTTGTCGGGATTGGCGTACTGTCTCGCAGCGTTCAGCCAGGTATCGATTGATCCACCGACCGACACGTTTCGATGGCGACAGTTCGGGACGCATTTAACCCCCAGGCACTCACATCCGACGTATGGATATCCGCCGGCTCGCACGAGGAACCGTCGAGTGGGACCGCCTCGAGCGCGTGATGCAGACGCTGGCGGATCGCTACAACCGAGAGTGTATCCGCGTCGAGTTTCTCGAGGCCGACAACTGGTTGTCGACGCCCTGTGTGATCGACGAGCAGTGGTTCGTCAAGATCGTCTCGAGACAGAACGCGCTCGTCCACGACGTGTTGACGACTGGACGCAACGTCGGTGCGGTGTCGGCGGGCACCGGCGGCTTTTTCGGCCGGTTCGACACGCCACGCGAGATGGTCGAACACGAGTACGAGGCGACCGAGCAGATGCGCGAGATCGGTATCAACGCACCACAGCCGATCGACGCCTTCGAAGTCAACGGGCTGGGTGTCCTCGTCCTCGAGTACCTGCCCGAGTTTCGAACGCTCGATGACGCTCCCGACTGGCTCGTCGCCGAGCGAGCGACGGAACTGTTCGAGATGCTGGCAGCGTTGCGCGATCACGGGATGGCCCACGGCGACCTGCGTGCGGAGAACATCTTGCTGTGTGACGACGAATTTTATTTTATCGACGCCACCAGCGTCCACGATGACCGCGTCGCCGAAACCACAGCGTACGATCTCGCCTGTGCGTTGGCCGTTCTCGAGCCACGAATCGGTGCGTTTGACGCCGTCGACGCGGCTGCAGACGTCTACACCGCCGACGAACTGCTTTCGGCGCGGCGGTTTCTCGACTTCATCCGGCTGCGACCCGATCACGAGTTCGATTCGATGGGGCTCCGGACCGAACTCGAGCTGGCAGCCGACAACGAGGAGACGTGACCGCCCTGTTGTGTTTCGTGTAAACCACCAGCAGGGTTTTCACGATACTCGTCGTCTAGTTTGGTATGAGTCAGCAAACGACAGCAGCAGTATCCGGCCACTATATCGGCGGCGAGTGGACCGATGCGAGCGACTCTGCGACGTTTGAAAGCGAGAATCCGGCGACCGGCGAGACGCTTTCGACGTTCCAGCGTGGAACCGAAGACGACGTCGACGCTGCCCTCGAGGCCGCCCAGGAGGCGTTCGAGGACTGGCGTTCGCTGTCATACATCGATCGGGCGGAGTACCTCTGGGAAATCTACCACGAACTGCGCGATCGCCACGAGGAACTGGGCGAGATCGTCAGCAAGGAGTGTGGCAAGGAGATTTCCGAGGGGAAAGCCGATGTCACCGAGGCCTGGCATATGGTCGAGTGGGCCGCTGGAAATGCCCGCCACCCCCACGGTGACATCGTGCCCTCCGAAATCGCGGGTAAAGACGCCTACATGCGCCGCAAGCCCCGGGGTGTAATCGGCTGTATCACACCCTGGAACTTCCCAGTCGCGATCCCGTTCTGGCATATGGCCATCGCGCTCGTCGAGGGCAACACTGTCGTCTGGAAGCCCGCCGAGCAGACGCCGTGGTGTGGCCAGATCATCGCCGAGATGTTCGAAGACGCCGATATTCCCGACGGTGTCTTCAACATGGTTCAGGGCTACGGCGACGCCGGCGCGGCGATCACTGACGACGAACGCGTCGACACCGTTCTCTTTACCGGCTCCGCCGAGGTCGGCCACGAAATCGCCGGCAAGGTCGGTGGCGAACCCGGCAAACTCGCCGCCTGCGAGATGGGCGGCAAAAACGGGATCATCGTCACCGAAAACGCGGATCTGGACATCGCCGTCCACTCGGCGGTTATGTCCAGCTTCAAGACCACCGGCCAGCGCTGTGTCTCGAGCGAGCGCCTGATCGTCCACACCGACGTCTACGACGAGTTCAAAGAGCGTTTCGTCGAGATCGCCGAGGATATCGCTGTCGGCGACCCGCTCGAGGCGTCGACGTTCATGGGACCGGCGATCGAGGCCGACCACGTCGCGAAGATCCGCACCCACAACGAACTCGCCCGCGAAGAGGGCGCAGACATCCTCGTCAACCGGTTCGAACTCGAGGCCGACGAGATCCCCGACGGCCACGAAGACGGCCACTGGGTCGGCCCCTTCGTCTACGAGATTGACTACGATCCCGACCTGCGCTGTCTGAACGAGGAGTGTTTCGGCCCCCACGTCGCCTTACTCGAGTACGACGGCGACATCGATCGCGCCCTCGAGGTCCACAACGACACGCCCTACGGACTTGCGGGTGCGATCATCTCGGAGGATTACCGCCAACTCAACGCCTTCCGCGACCGGGCTGACCTCGGACTGGCGTATGCGAACCTCCCGTGTATCGGCGCGGAAGTACAGCTCCCGTTCGGCGGCGTGAAGAAATCCGGCAACGGCTATCCGAGTGCGCGTGAGGCCATCGAGGCCGTCACGGAACGAACGGCGTGGACGATGAACAACTCGGAAGAGATCGAGATGGCACAGGGCCTGTCGGCGGATATCACGACCAACGAGGACTGACGGCCTCGAGTGAGACGGTCTGCTGTAGTCACGTACCGCCGATCACCGATCCCGCCGCTGGTGTTCGGCGGCAAATCGGTACAGAAGATCGTATGACGGCCGGTCGAGACGGTGAATCAGCGCCTGATCGAATTTTACTTTCGAACTGTCATGGTCGGTGACAACCGAATCGCGGTGATGAACGAATCGCTTATCCGATGGTTCATGGAAGAGGCCCATACATGAAAGCAGTCGTCCTTGCCGCGGGCCAGGGCACACGTATTCGACCACTCTCTGATTCAGTTCCGAAACCGATGCTGCCGGTCGCAGACCGGCCGCTTGTCGCCCACACGATCGACGCGGCGATCGACGCCGGTGCGAACGAAGTCGTCCTCGTCATCGGCTACGAGGCCGACACCGTCCGCGACTACTTCGGCGAAGAGTACCGTGGCGTCCCCGTTTCGTACGCTGTCCAGACCGAACAGGCTGGCACGGCAGACGCCGTCAACGCGGCTCGAGACCATATCGAGGGTCCCTTTGCCGTGTTGAACGGCGACAACCTCTACGATCCAGCGGCGATCGACCAGTTGTTCGAGCAGTGTCCGGCCGTCTGTGCAATCGAAGTCGACGATCCGCGCAACTACGGTGTGCTCAGTACCGACGGCGGCTCAGTTTCCGGCATCGTCGAGAAGCCAGCCGACCCGCCGACGAACCTCGCCAACGCGGGCGCGTATGCCTTCCCCGCCGAGGCCCGCCAGTGGCTCGAGGTCCCCGCGAGCGAGCGCGGTGAACACGAGATTACCGACGTGCTCGCGACCGTCATCGACGAGTTCGATGTCAGCCCCGTCACGCTCGAGCGCTGGCTCGACGTCGGCCGCCCCTGGGAACTGCTCGAGGCCAACGAGTGGAAAGTAAGCGACCTCGAGCGCCGGATCGACGGCGACGTCAGCGACGACGCGACACTCGAGGGGGACGTGGTCGTCGAAGCTGGCGCGACTGTAAAGGCCGGCGTCGTTATCGAGGGGCCAGCACTGATTCGGTCGGGTGCGACGGTCGGCCCGAACGCCTACATTCGCGGGGCGACGCTCGTCGACGAAGACGCGAAAGTTGGCCACAGCGCGGAAGTGAAAAACAGTGTGCTCTCTCCGGGTGCGTCGGTCAGTCACCTCTCTTATGTCGGTGACAGCGTGCTCGGCCGAGACGTCAACCTCGGTGCGGGAACGAACGTCGCGAACCTGCGCCACGACGATGCGGACATCAAATTCACCGTGAAAGGCGACCGCGTCTCGACCGGCCGGCGAAAGTTCGGCATCGTTGCCGGTGACGACGTCAAGACGGGAATCAACTCGAGTCTGACTCCTGGACTGAAGCTGAGTACTGGCGCGACCACACGGCCCGGCGAAACCGTCGATCGGGACCGATAACACAGCGCGGAGAACAGAAGACATTTGCCCGGACTCGGCGTTTCCCTCGAGGACTACGCATGTCGGAACCGTACGGACAGTCCGGTCGCGTTCTCGCCGTGTTCGTCCTCGGTGCCCTCCTCGTCGGCTCGCTGGTCTGGGTCGGAGCGACGGCCGCTGACCCACTCGAGAGTCAGTATCCGGACGAGACCGAGGTGACTCCGGAACCCGAGGCGTACGTGGGCGAACAGGTCGTCCTCGGTGGCTTCGTCGTCGACACTGACCCCGTCGTGATCGCGACGCGAGCGAGTGGGCACGGACGGTTTACCCTCGTGGACGCGGACGATGGCCTCCAGAACGCAGCTGGGCCGTTGGACGTCGATGACCGAGTGGCCGCCTTCGGGACCCTCGAGGACGAGTCGACGCTCGTCGTCGAACGGACGACGACCCGCCAGCCGTCCGAGACGGCGTACATGTACATCGTGTCGATGATCGGCGGGCTCTGGGTCGCTGGTCGATTCCTCCGCGGGTGGCGATTCGACCGGTCAACACTCGCGTTCGTCCCACGACGACGGAACGACGACAACAGCCAGCCGGTCGCTCCGTCCGAGCAGGCATCGGAAACCGCCGACTGCACCTCGACACACCCCAAACCCGATCGAGACGAAACCCAGCACGACCAACACGTCCGGACGAGCAGTGGTGAGTAACGTGGCCGATATCCTCACACATGTCCTCGTTGGGTACATCATCGGGACGCTGCTCTCCTTTCGATACGAGTGGATTCGACCGGCACACGTCACGCTCGTGATGATCGGCGCGCTCTCGCCTGATTTCGTCAAGATCGAACTCTTCGTTCCGGACGGCCTCGCGACAGCGCTTCTCGGTGTGCCGTTCTCGTGGTCGCCGCTGCACACTCTCGGTGGGACCGTCCTCGTGATCTGTCTCGCCTCGCTCCTGCTCGCTCCCGAGTATCGAGCACAGGCGCTCGCGCTGTTTGCGATCGGAGCCTTCTCCCACCATGCCCTCGACGTGTTGCTCATGACACCGACAGGGGATGCCTACGCCGTCTTCTGGCCGTTAACTGGGTACCGGCCGCCGGCGGGCGGGCTCTACTTGAGCAGCGACCGCTGGCCGGCACTCGCCTCCGGGCTGGTCGCGGTGGTCGTCTGGGCGGTCGCTCGACGCCGCCGTGACGACGCGTCCGAAACGCACGCCCTCGGCTAACGGCGTCCCCCGTCGTTTCTGTCGCGTGTGTCTCAACCGACCCGACCGACGCCGTGGTCTGCGAGACAACCACGCCAGTTATGATTCGCCCTCACTCAGTTTGACGCGTATGTGGCCACTCGGACATGTCGCCGTCGCCTATCTCTGTTATACGATCGCGACTCGAGCCCGCTTCGACGCGCCGCCAGCACACATCCCGGCGTTGCTCCTCGTCTTCGGGAGCCAGTTTCCCGACCTCGTGGACAAGCCACTGGCGTGGTATCTCGGCGTTATCCCAACGGGACGAACACTCGCCCACTCGTTGCTCCTCCTCGTCCCGCTCTCGGTCGCCGTCCTCGCTATCTCGAGCCACTACGACCGCGGCGAGTACGGGATCGCCTTTACGATCGGTGCGCTCTCACACGCCCTTGTCGATGCGCTGCCGGCACTTTGGGGGCCAAACGAGAGTGCAACACATCTCCTCTGGCCGGTGGTGCCCGTCGAGGAGTACGAACAAGGGCCGCCAACCATCCTCGCGCTCTTGCAGGACTCACTGGGCCAGCCGTTTTTCCTCGCGGAGTTCGTCCTCGCCGCGATCGCGTTCGTACTCTGGCGTCGTGACGGCTACCCCGGACTCGAGCCGGTTTGGACTGCCCTCGGGCGGGTGTGGCCGACGCCGGGATAACGGAGACAGCGGCGCTGGACCTCGTTGGCGGTCGCCGGAACCGAACATGACTCGTCACGGCTCGACTGCACACAACGCCGTCGCTGGAGACGGGGCGATCGCTATCGACCGAATCCGGAACGGCAACGCTGAAAAACGACGCGTTACCGGATCTCTTTCCACTCCGCATCGCAGTCCGGACAGATACGGACGGTCTTGATCTGGTCCGGATCGTTCTCGGTCTTTAACGGCTTGCCACACTCGGCACAGACGAGTCGATCGTACGTGTCTTTCTCGAGGTCGCCTTCGCGGAGTGCCTTCCGGACAGATTTCATGTTCGTCTACTACGAACGTAGGGGAGAAAAAGACCGGTGCTTTATCTGAACTGTACTATCATTCAGACAACAGCAGTCGACAATCAATCGGCAGCTCGAGCGGCGGTCGGTGACAGTCTATCTCGCCGGAGTCGTGGCCGTTTTATCGATTCGGCCGAACAATCCACCGATGGAGTACGTACAGGAGCGAATCGCGACGCTCCACGATTTTAGCGGGACGGCTGGCCCGCCAGCGGTCCCCACCGCAGACGCAGTCGCCGAGACAACGATCGTCGTTCCGATGGCTGGACGCGAACACGGGAGTCCGGCCGCCGAGCGCGTGCTCTCGGAACTCGAGACGCTCGAGCCAGACCCTGCTGGCGTCTTCGTTCCGGTTCGCGCCGATGCCGACCAGATCGGCCCGTTTCGGGAGTGGCTCGAGTCGTTTGCGCTTCCGACTCGCGTCCTCTGGTGTAATGCGCCTGCGGTCGAGGAACTTCTCACCAGCGCCGGCCTGGCTGACGGCTTCGGGAAAGGGCGAGACGTCTGGCTCGCTCTCGGGCCCGCCGCTGCGGCCGGTGAGTATGTCGTCGTCCACGACGCCGACGCCCGGAGTTACGAGGCAGCACACGTCACTCGACTTCTCGCGCCGCTTTCGATGGGATTCGACTTCTCAAAGGGCTACTACGCGCGCATCGAAGACGAGCAGCTCTACGGGCGGCTCTTCCGCTTGCTCTATGCTCCACTCATCCGTGCGCTCGTGGCCGACTACGACGCACCGATCATCGACTACCTCGGCGCGTTCCGGTATGCACTCGCCGGCGAGTTCGCTGCCACCGCGGATCTCACCCGCCAGCTTCGGGCGCCACGTGCCTGGGGACTCGAGGTCGGGACACTCGGTGACGCCTTCGATCACGCCGGCTTCGACGGCTCCGCACAGGTCGACCTCGGCCGCCACGAACACGACCACCGTGCGGTCGCCGGCGAGACCGGCCTCGAGGGAATGAGCCGGACGGTCGCCGGAGAACTGCTGCGTGTCATCGAAGAGCGGGGTGTCGACCTCGATTACACGACCCTTCAGGAACGCTACCGTACGGCCGGCGACCGCATGATCGACCAGTACCGCGCCGACGCAGCGATCAACGGCCTCACGTACGATCCATCGGGTGAACGCGACCAGCTCGATCGCTACGTCGACTCGATCGCCCCACCAGGCCCTGACCGCCGGCTGCCACGCTGGATCGACGCACCGTTCGAACCAGCTGACGTCCTCGAGGCGACCGAACCTGTCTCAGACCGACACGACGAACGACTCGAGTCGGACCAACTCGACTCTAGCGCACAAGACTAATCTGACCACCCCCCGTTGTGGCGGATATGGATGCGACCGCCGACGAACTGGCAGGCGTGGTCGACCTCTTCGGCGGCTTGACACGGCCCGAACTCGAGCGAGCGCTCTCGGAAGCCGCGTTCCGGGCCGATGGCCAGTCCGTCGATGAGTCAGCCCTCGAGACGGCAATCGATGACGCACTCGAGTCGTTCGCACTCGTCCGATACGAGCGACCACACCAGGACGCCCAGCCGCTGTTGGTCGCCGGTCCGACGGCGTTTCCATCGGTCCCAACCCATGCAGAGGACGTCCCCCACATCCTTGATGTCGACCCGCGCGATCCCGACCGCGATGCACTCGGTGAGACGGCCCACAAACAGTTTGTCGAGCAACTCGAGGCAGCGATCGATGCTGGCGATGACGACCGGATCGATCACTTACTCGATGTCAGCTACGACCTCGAGGCGTGGGCACCGATCGACCTCACGGCCGAACGGAACAGACTGGAGGCGGCGATAGCGTGACCTCGTGGACCGAGCACCCGACCGACGACTCAATCCCGACCGTATGAGAGACGCGTGTGACAACATGCCACAGACGACGATGACCCTCGAGCCGGTCGCGGCACACGTCCCACTCGAGATTGACGATCAAGAGTACGACGCAGCCGTTCTTGCACCGATTATCGAGCGCGACGGCGAGGACCACCTGCTGTTTACCCGGCGGGCAGACCATCTCGGCGAACACCCCGGGCAGATGAGTTTCCCCGGCGGTGGCACCGAGTCGATCGACGAGACGATTCTCGACACCGCACTCCGGGAGGCACACGAAGAGATCGGCCTCGAGCCCCACGAAACCGAGGTCATCGGGCAACTCGACGATATTCGGACGATCACGGAGTATGCCGTCACGCCCTTCGTCGCCCGCGTTCCCGACCGGGAGTACGAGCGCGACGACTCCGAGGTCGCAGAGATCGTCGTCCTCCCGCTATCAGGGTTGCTCGACCCCGACAACTACGAGTACGAGCGCCGTGACCACCCCTACTACGGCGACATCATCATCCACTACTTCCACGTCGACGGCTACACCGTCTGGGGCGCAACCGGCCGTATCCTCGTCCAGTTGCTCGAGTTGACGACATCGTTCGAGCCGCCGGAGCAAGTCGATCGCTCGTATTAGTCGCGACTGTGGGGATAGGTCCGATACGCTGTTCTGAACGCGAACAGTGGTGGCTGTCGTGGACACGCAATGTGTCCCGACTCTCCCTGCAAACCAGTCCGTTGAGCGATACCTCGAGTGTCGTTTCCCACCACCGCTTGCGATGGTGACGCCCCTACTGCTGGCGCTTGCGATCCGTCTGGAGTTCTCCGACGACAGTGACCCCATCTTCGAGATCCGTCTCCGCGCGGTCTGCATCACCGAAGCCGGCGCTGACGACGCGTGTAAGCGCTTCTTCGACGGTTTCGTCCAGTTCAGTGATCTCCTCTGGCGACACCTCGAGGATGAACCCTGTGGTGATGTTTGGCGATGTCGGCAAAAACAGCGTTACACGCCCATCCCGGGTCGTTCGCCCGGTTTTGAACGCGGTCATCCGAAACCCATCCCACGTCTCGAGTTTGACCGGCGTCTGGAGGGTGCCTTCGGACCCGAATGTGGTCTCAGTAGCGGTTTTTGACGCATTGTAGATCACTCGAATGCCGGGGACACGATTCGCTGCGTAATCGACAAGGCCTTCGAGAAGTTCGCCGGTCGTCGTCTCGGTTACCTGGCCGATGGCGTACATCGTGAGGGCGAGAAATCCGACGAACGTGAGTACCCGCAGGAAGCCAGCCACCCGTTCGCGAGCGAACTCACTGGTGCCGGGAGCAACGATCTCGAGCGTGTCGGCATTGAGAATAATCCCCGGCGTCACACTCGCCAGAAACGAATAGAGCGTATACAGGAGAAACACCGTCACCAGAATCGGGAGGATAAGGATGAGTCCGCGTCCGAAATCACCTTTCACCGAGCTCATGAAGCCACGCTCACACCCAGATTCATGCGGGCCTCCTACGAGTAGATTGTGAACTTACGCGACCGAACCCGCTTCGAGAGAACGCCAGGTTTTTCCACACAGCAGTCACAACACGGCTAGAGTCGCGCAGACGACCCACACCATGATAGACGCCAGAACTGGCATCGTCGGGCGGGTCGTCGCGCGAGGTGAGTTTCGATGTTAACAACGAGTACCGTCGCCCGTGCTGGATTGGATGCAATCGCCCTCAAACCCGCCGAATGTGATCTCTCGGCTGCCGCGTCGATTCCGGTCGAAACGATCGCGATCGATTACGAAGGACGTGATCATCTCCCCAGTCACGAGACGCTCACGGCCCTCGCAGACGACACAGCAGTCTTGCTGACGACGCCCGTCCGGGTTGATGGCTTTGACCCGCTGGGTGACGACTCGCTGGTCGACGAGTTGCCCGACGCGGTCGGCCGCGTCCTCGTCGCGGGCCACGGTGCCTATCTCACCGATGAAGAGCGCGAGCGCTCCATTGCTCCCCGACTCGATGCAGCCCTCGAGACCGACCCAGACGCCTGGGTCGGCACCGAAAGCGTCGAGCGACTCGCGATGGCGACAGGGGCGACACAGTACGAACTGCTCGCTCGACGAACCGCTGCTGAACTGCAGGCGCTGCGAGCAGTCGGCTTCGAGGGCGAGATTGCCCTCTACGCCCCGACGGTTTTGACTGACGACGAAGACACCGTCCTCGATGCTGTCGGTGACTACGTTTCGCGACGACGACCGGTCGCTCGAGCGCTCCCCGAGGACGCCGCGACCGATGCGAGTGCAACCGGCCGTGCTCGAGAGGTCCTGCTCAAAGCCGCTCGCGACTACGCCCTCATCGGTGATGCAGACGAGATATGCGAACAGACCGACATGTTGCACGAGGCTGGTGCGACCACGATTGTCGGCTACCCGGCACAGGGACTCGAGCCGTTTCTCGAGTAACCACCACCGCTGTTTGTGACTGCGTTTCGAACGGCGACAATAACCACCCAGAGGTAAGTGGCCCCCGAACCCAGTAGCGCTCATGACGAGGATTGTCGCTTCCACAGTCGGTGTGAGAGAGCAGTGCCAATCGCAGGCCCGAACCGTGCCCACCGGTGATCGTCGATGACTGATTCCGACGAGCCAGCACTCGCCGTCGGCGCGGATGCGTTCACCCAGGACGGCGCCGGCCTCGAGGTCGCCGTGGTCGGCGCGGGTGCGATCGGCGCGACGACGGCTTACGACCTCTCTCGCTCGGGGGCCGATGTAACGCTGTACGACCGCGAGTCGATTGCAAGTGGTGCGAGCGGTCGAGCCGCGGGCGTCTGTTACAACGCCTTTGCAGGCCCGCTCGACGCCGAAATCGGTCGTGAGGCCATCGAACGCTTTCGGGATCTCTCGGGCGACGACACCTTTCCGTTCGTCGAATGTCCCTACGTCTGGCTCGCCCGAGAGGGGGAGCCAGATCGAGCCAACGCGATTCGCGACCAGATCGAGCGTATGCAGGACAACGGCACCATCGCACTCGAGGTCGATGCCGACGCGCTCGCAGACCGGTTCCCAGCGCTGTACACGGACGACGTCGCTGTCGCCGGGATCGCCGGCGCGGCTGGCTACACCGATCCCGCTGCGTATACGGCCTGTCTCGCTGCCGCCGCGAACGGAGCCGGTGCAACACTCGAGCCGAACACACCCGTCGAGATCCGAACCGATCCCTCGTGTGTCGTGCTCGAGGACGGCACCGAACACGCGGTCGACGCAGTGGTCGTGGCGGCCGGTGCACACACGAAACAGCTGCTAGCCGACGCCGGCATCTCGATCGCGATGAAGCCATACCGCGTACAGGCGCTCGTCGCGAGGGGCGATATTGACGAGCCGATGTGTTACGATGCGAGCGGTGAGTTCTACCTGCGCCCACATCCTGAGGGACTGCTCGCCGGCGACGGGACCGAATACGTCGAGGCCGACCCTGATGCGTACGACCGTGAGGCCAACCCGGAGTTCGCGACAGGGCTGCTCGAACGCGTTCGCCATCGGCTTCCCGACGTCGACCTCGACCTCGAGCGGGCATGGGCTGGACTCTGTACGGCGACACCGGATCGAGAGCCGCTGGTCGGCGAGCTACAGCCGGGGCTGTACGTCGCAACTGGGTTTCAGGGACACGGCTTCATGCGTTCGCCGGCGATCGGTGCGCGTCTCGCAACAGAAGTGTGCGGCGGTGAAGGGATCGATGCGTTCGATCCGACCCGATTCGATGGTGACGAGTCGTTCGAGATCATCGACGGGATGGCAGTTGACACAGAGCGCTGAGTGTGTCGTCGCCAGCAGTCGAGTTCACTCGTCGACAGTCAACTCGTCGGTTTCGGAGTCAGCCTCGATCTCCGATTCAGCTTCGCCGTTCTCGACTGCGGAATCTTTTGGAATGTCGATCCGCAGCGTCCCTGTTTCGGTCAGCGTTGCCCTCCCTGCGTCCGGATCGACGACCGCGTCGTCGGGGAGTTCGGCTTCGCCGTCGAGTTCCATCCCACGGCCGGGGAATCGCATCTCGTAGCTGTCGCGGAACTGGCGAAATCTGTTGATTCGGATCTTGACAGTGCCCTCGAGATATCTGACCTGAACGTCGTCGGGTTCGACACCCGGAGCGTCGAAGATGACCAGATACGCCGTGTCGTTTTCCAGAATATCAACAGGCAACGATCGGTGTTTCTGAACCTGACTGTGGGCACGACCAATGTTCCGATAGAGGGCGTCGCCAACCGACTTGTGGAGATCTCTGAAGCTCACTGGGAGTCACCCGTACTGGCTGCTTGCGGGGCCGCAGAGGGGACCTGGAGGTGCGTCGAGGCCATGGCTTGTCAAAATGTTACACGATCCGCATTCATATCTCTTTTGATAGAACAAAAGAAACGTCTGACACGTTCTTTGTTCATTAGTTATTACCTGTGGCCTCTCCGCTCTCCGCTGGCGGTTTCGCGTTCCCTGGCTCCGCCTGTCACAGCGACACTTTCTCGAGACAGTCGGTGCCGCCACAGACGGGACACGCGAGATCTGTCACGTCGAGATCGTCGGGGACGTCGTACGTGTAGTGGTTCTCGAACAGATCGAGAACACAGTCCTCGGCAGTGCAGACGAACTCTTCGGTCAGTGGCATACCCCGTGTAGGAGAACGACACGCATCAACGTCGGGGTTTCGGCGACTCGAGCACGATGGCGTGCGCTCGAGCGTGTAGTCACCGTTTTATCACTCGAGGCGCTACCGGGAGCTATGACTGCCCCCGAGACGCTGTCGGTGACGATCGTCGACGGCTACGTCGACGAGCCCGCCCACTTCGGGGTGCCGCCGTACATCTCGACGTACCCGCGGTATACGGCCGGCGCGCTCGTCGATGCGGGCGTCCCACGCGAACAAATCACATACCACACAATCGACCGGCTTCGAGACCAGCCCGATCAGTGGCGCGACGTCGACGAGGCCGACCTGCTGATCTATCTCGGCGGAATGACCGTTCCCGGCAAGTACGTCGGCGGCACGCCAGCCGAACCCGACGAAGTGCGAAAGCTCGCCTGGACCGCCACCGGCACGAGCCTGATGGGTGGCCCCGTCAAGTTCGGTGTCGGCGACGAAAACGCTGGCGCGACCGAGACCGAACGCCAGGACCTGGACTTCGATTTCGTCGCCAAAGGCGACGTCGAGGCTGCCGTCTACGACCTCGTCGAGAACGGCCTCGAGGGCTTCTCGAATCGGATGCGTGACGTCGAGGAAGTCACACGGTGGGCACAGGGCGGCGCCTTCATTGTCGACCAACACCCCAACCACCCCGATCATCTGATCGCCGAACTCGAGACCTCCCGTGGCTGTGCGTATCGCTGTTCGTTCTGCACGGAACCCCTCTATGGCAACCCCTCGTTCCGGCCGCCGCCGTCGGTCGTCGGCGAAGTCGATGCGCTCTCCAATCACGACGTGAAACACTTCCGAATCGGCCGGCAGGCTGACATCCTCGCCTACGGCGGCGACGGCGAGGCACCAAACCCCGACGCACTCCGCCAACTCTACAGTGGCATCCGCGAGGTCGCACCCGACCTCGAGACGTTGCATCTGGACAATATGAACCCGATCACGGTTGTCAACTGGCCGGAAAAGAGCCGGGAGGGGATTCGAATTATCGCCGAGTACAACACGCCCGGCGATACGGCTGCATTCGGCCTCGAGTCGGCTGACCCCATCGTCCAGGAAGAGAACAACCTGAACGTTAGCGCCGAGGAGTGTTTCGAGGCGGTCAAAATCGTCAACGAGGAGGGGGGCTGGCGACCCGGAGAGGATCCGGCCGAGGCGCCCACCGTCGGCGATGACGCGCCACGGCGACTCCCCAAGTTGCTTCCCGGCATCAACCTCCTCCACGGCCTCAAGGGCGAACGCGAGGAGACCTACGAGCGCAACCTCGAGTTCCTTCAACGAGTCTACGACGAGGGGTACATGCTCCGCCGTATCAATATCCGACAGGTGATGGCGTTCGACGGCACCGACATGTCCGATACAGGTGCCGAGATCGCCAACGAGCACAAGAAGCTGTTCAAACGCTACAAACAGCAGGTCCGCGAGGAGATCGACAAGCCGATGCTTAAACGTGTCGCGCCGCCGGGAACCGTGCTTCCGGACGTCCACCTCGAGTACCATCAGGACGGGACGACGTTCGGCCGCCAACTCGGCACCTATCCGCTGTTGGTCGGGGTGCCGGGCGAACGCGACCTCGGGCAGACGATCGACGTCGCCGTCGTCGACCACGGCTATCGATCCGTCACCGGCGTTCCGTATCCGCTCGATCTCAACGACGCCTCGATGGATGAACTCACCGCGATCCCCGGTATCGGCGACCGGACCGCAGGCGATCTCGTCATCAACCGTCCCTACGACTCCGTCGGTGATGCCGACCTCGAGACCGAGTTCGACCTTGCCCAGTTCATGACGACGCGATCGCTCGAGCACGCAGACTGACCCAACTGCGGCAGAACTGGCCTGCTCGAGTAAATACTAAGGAAGGTGCTGTGAAAATAACGGTTTCCAGTCGGTAGTTCTATTATGGAGGCCCGTCAGAGGTGAGACTGAGGGTCTACCTGTGGAAATATCTGAAAAACTCCTGTGTCTGTTCAGTACGGAGGTCTCGGCAGAGGAGGACCGATACGTCATCGAAGTACCACGTCAAGAAGTCGAAACTGGGGATATCGACCCGGAGGACGTCTACCGCGTCGCACTCATCTCCCGTGACGAGGCAACTGATACCGAAACGCCGACGGCACAGCCACAGAGCGCGCCGTCAGAGCCACAGCCACCGGTCGACGTCGGCGAAACACGCTACGTCGAGATCGAAGACATCGGCAAGCAAGGCGACGGTATCGCCCGCGTCGAACGTGGCTACGTCATCATCGTTCCGGGTGCTGACGTCGGCGAGCGCGTCAAGGTCAAAGTCACCGAAGTCAAATCGAACTTCGCTGTCGGCGAAATCATCGAAGAGACGTTCTGAGGAACGACCGTTTTGAGGCAGTTGGCTGGTGTTACAGCCACCAACCCCACGCCTCACACCAGTCTGTCACACAGCACTCGCTGTGCGGGCCGTACGCGACGCTCTGAATACGTCAGACCGTTCTCACAGGGACACTGTCCCGACAGCAGAACTATATACTATCGAAAGAGTGCGTTTGACGAATGCGTCGCTCAATCGTTGTCGCAGCGGTACTCGTCACTATCGCGTTGCTCTTCATCGGTGGCCCATCGCTCCTGTTTTCGCCATCAACGGCCGACATTGCACCGGAAGAAGACGACGCGTCGGATCCGGAGATCGTCACTCCGGATGGCAGCGAGAGTGGATTCTGGCCGTATCTCAATGCTCGTGAGGCCCACGAGAAGCGGAGTCCGCTGAACGTCGTCGTTCGGGGCGATACCGAGACGATCGTCCAGCAACTGAAAGACCACGGTGACGAAGACTGGGAGGAGACAGATCACGACCATTTCGATGCTGCAGAACTCGTCGATTCGGTGGCCAACGGAAGTCACGAAGACAACGAAACCGTCGGTGGAGATCTCGCCTCCGAAAACGGTGATTCGGAACAGCTCATTTCACCCACCGAAGTGCCGTGGTCGAAAGCCGACGGTGCGACCCGGCTTGCCTACTTCGACCCAGGAACCGGTGACGACGCCTACTGGACGACCGAAACCCTTCAACTGGAGGACGGTGAGTACTACGGCTACCGGTATCACATCCGGATGTACGAGGGTCCGAACCAGGACGATCAGTGGGTCGTGATGCAGACCCACTCGGAGCATTTCGATTGGTTCACCCTTCGACACCGCGTTGACGGCGTCGAAAAGGCCCAGTATCGCCTCGAGAAGGACTTGATGTCGATTCCTGCAGTCGACGAACGCGAAGACGTGGCCCGGATCAATCTCGGAAACAGCGGCCCCTCCGATGCCGACGGCTGGGCAACGAAAGTCAACCTCATGAGTGCGACCGTCCTGCTCACGGTTGGCCTTGCCACCCGTCGTGACGGGTTGCTCGAGCCAGCGAAATCGAAACTCGATGCACAGCTCACCGAGACCGATCGAACACGCATCGAAGCCGCTACTGACCGGATCGAAGCCGGCCACCTCGTGCTCCTCGGAACGATCATTACGATTATTCTTGGGGTTCGGGTTATGGGTGTCGCCCTCGACCGTCACGTCGGATTCCTGTCGGTCCACATGATCGCAGCACTGCTGTACCCGTTTATCGCCCTCGGGGTACCGATTTCGACGTACCTGATCGCTCGCGGGCTCACCAGTCGACTCGATGCTGCGGTCGCCGCGTCGGGTTCGCTTGCCGTGGCGATCTGGCTCGACTACGGCTTTGTCAACCTGAATTCGCTCCCGATCGACGTCGTGCTCCAGCGGATACTGGTTGTGATCGCGCTCGGATTGATCGCCGGCGGGGCGGCCAAACGCGCAACACGGACGTCACCGGTCAACGATATGCTACTCGCTGGCGTCGCGATGTGGGTGCTCGTCCTCGTGGGAACGCTGTTCGGCTACCTCTAACCGTCCACAACGACTCGCTACTCCGTCGGAATCGTCGTTCGAAACCGCTCGAGATCGTCGTGAAAACAGTCACCGACGACGATCGCATCCGCACCAGCCGCGAGAATCTCGGTCGCTTTCTCGCGGCTGTCGATCCCACCGCCGTACAGCAGCGTCGTCTCCTCGAGCACGCGAGCGGCGGCTTCGACGTCTTCTGGGCCGCCGTAGCGTCCAGCGTACTCGAGATAGAAGATCGGAAAGTCGTACAACAGCTCCGTCGCAAGGGCAGCGCCAGCGACCTGTTCAGGTGTGTACGCCGCATCGACGCCTGACGCGGCTGCGGCCGTCGACTCGAGATGCTGGATCACGTACCCCTCGCCGAGGATGGGCGTTTCGAGGAGCGCGGTCGTCCCCTCGCCGGCCACCGACGCCACGTTGCGCCCGAGTTCAGTGAACATGTCGACGTGTTTGCCCACGAAATGGTCGCGGTCGCCGTTGTAGACCGCTGGGACGGCGATTGCATCGACGGCGTCGACCGTTTTCTGGGAGACGTGGGTCGGACTGGACGGCTCCTGAAAGACCGGTGTCGTCGGGAGCGCGTCCGTGATGGTTCGAATCGTCTCGAGTGCGTTGGCCGCGGTGACGCCGTCAGAGCCACCGACGACCACCAGATCGGTTCCCTCGAGTGCGTCGAGAGCAGCCGGCAGTGGTTTCGCCGGATCGACCTTCGTGACGTGATCGATCTCGTCCCAGTCGGTATCCATACTAACCAGTTCGGTGACGTAATGCAACTCTCTGTCGGTGGTCACACCCTGTCGCTGTCTCCCGCAGAGTCAATCGGCGGTCGCGGGTGCGCCGGCCTGCCGTCACCACCGCTCTCAGCCCGCCCCGCTTACTCCTCGAGTGGCGTCCCATCGACTCGCTTTGGGCCCTCGGAGTCGTGGACGACAACCTCGCCGGGAGCCGGCGTGGCGGGCGCGTAGGTATCTCGGACGGCGATCGCTTCCTCGAGTTCACGAACGGCCCGTTCTTTGAGCGCCCCGGCGAGTTCCTCGGCGTCCTCGCGGGAGATCTCCCGTCCGAGCCCCTCACACTCGTGGGCGCGGAGGACCCCTTCCTCGTCGTCGGCTTCCCGTTGTGCCGGGAGCGCAACGCTGTCGACGGCCTCGCCCATCGGCTGACTGGTCCCTGCAAGCGCCACGCTGAACGGATACGTTTGACAGATCAGTGGGCGATCGTCGTGGGCCGTACAGCCGCCGACGCCGTCGGTCTCTTCATAAAACACACAGTCACCACAGCTGTCAGTCTGGAGCGCCCACTCAAACGTTTCGCCTTCGAGGTCGCCGTCGTCGGTCTCGGCGAGGCCGTAGGGCATCGGGCGAGCGATGTCACGCCAGTCGGCTGCGCTGTCGTGTGTGTCACTCGCCTCGAGGTCTCGTATCTCGTCGGGAAAGACGGTTGCCGTATGGTCGTCCTCGGCCTCGCCCGTACAGCACGCCCCACAGCGGGTACACTCGAAGCCAATCGATTCGATCGCGTCGGCGAGTTCGTCGATCGACAGCTGGCGCGCCGTGTCGAGTTCGGCTTCGAGGGATTGCACACCTGAAGATACCCGCCAACGGGCAAAAGTCAGTCGCTCGCGGTCGCACGGCTCCCGTCCCATGCGAGTCGTCTCTCGACGGCGAGTTTCTCGAGATGGGCAACGACGGTCGCTCGCGCGAGGTCACGAACGCCAGTGAGGTCTTTCTCGTAGGCGGTTTCGAGGATCTCGTCGAGCGTTGTCGAACCGGTTTCGACCGCCTCGAGGATGCGCTGTTCCCGCCGTCGTCGGTGGGCGAGCAGTCGCTCTGTGGTGTCTCTGGGCGCCTCGATCGCGGGGCCGTGACCGGGCCACAGCGTCGGTGGGTCGATCGCCCGGAGACGACGCAGGCTCGTCACATACGCCCGCATGTCGCCCTCGGGCGCGCCGACGACGACGCTCCCCTCGCGGACGGCACAGTCGCCACACAGAATCGGACCGCCACGCCCAACCTCCAGCGACATGTGATCGGGGGCGTGGCCAGGCGTCTCGAGCAGTCGGACGTGGTCGTCACCGAGTGGAATCGTCGCCCGCGGCATGAACGTTCGGTCTGGATCACAGCCGACCACGTCCCGGAAGCGGTCAGTGCGGCCGGTTCGAGCCCAGACAGTCGCGTTCGTTTCCTCGGCGTAGGCGGCGACAGCACCCACGTGGTCTGGATGGGTGTGGGTGACGAGAATATGCTCGACGGTGTGGGCTCGAACCAGTCGGTCGAGGTCGTCGGTTCGTGCCGCCGGATCGACCAGCATTGCCGGCTCCGAGCCAAGCAGATAGGCGTTGGTTGTCCCAGTTGGCGCACGCGTCGTGACCGGGACCGAACACCGGGTGACATTCATAGCTCGACAGTCGACAGGTGGGCACAAATCACTGACGAGAACGGCTGTCCTGGCAGGTCCGACGGTGTCACGTTTCTCCCAACCCCGTCGGCGTAAGCCGGGGGTCGACAGACTCAGTAGTTGAGGTAGTAGACCTGTTTGCGCGCGTCGCGGAAGCTGTATCGGGAGCCGATCAGGCCGACGTCCTCGAGACGGTTGAGAGCGTAGCGAACAGTTCGATCCGGCAGCAGCGATTCCTCGGCGAGTTGACCCTGAGAGAGCGGCGAATCGGTTTCCAGGACCTTCGCAACGAGTTTCGCACTCGGTGGTAACTCACGCAAGCGGTCACGGTATTCGTCCTCTGAAAGCGGTTCCTCACCAGCAACACCGCGGTCCTCAGCTGTCGTCGTACTCATACCTACGTCACCGGAATCGCCAATGGTAAAGCTTCCCTATATGTGGATACGAACAGTCCAGTTTGTATAAGGTCTACCCATAGAGTATTAATACCGATTGTCGAATTGCGGCTCCCTCTTTGGGTTCGAGTTATATATGGCACGTTCGAAACGACCATCCCAGACCGGTCGACTGTCAACAATCTCGTCGCGAGACCGGTTTGTCGGACCGAACCGACTCCTCCCTCAGCGATAGATATGTTAGTCTGTTGGGAGATCGTCCGTTGGTGGGACGATCTGTCTCCGGCTCGCCGATAGACTCCAGTATCGTTTTATCCTCCCGCTCCTGTAGTTTCGCCCAGTGTGAAAGGACAGGAGTGGTACCAAGCCGACGACGTCGCCGAGGAATACGACGATAAGCGGTTCTCCCGCGGTGGCCAGCTGATCGACCGCCGGGAGAAAAAGGCTGTCCTCGAGGCTATCATGCCTATCGAGGGGCAGAACATCCTCGAGATCGCCTGTGGTACCGGGCGATTTACGGTGATGCTCGCCGAGCACGGCGCCGACGTCGTAGGACTCGATATTTCGGCGGCGATGTTACAACAGGGACGTACAAAAGCGCAGAACAAAACACTCGAGGGAACGCTTGAGTTCCTTCGTGGTGATGCGGGACGACTGCCGTTCCCGGACGATCACTTCGATACCGTCATCGCGATGCGGTTTTTCCACCTTGCGGACGATCCCGAAGCGTTCCTCGAGGAGATGCGCCGGGTCTCTCGAGACCAGATCGTCTTCGACACGTTCAATCGGTTCAGCGCCCGCAGTATCTACAACTGGGCACTGCCGATGGGGTCGAGACTCTACTCGAAGAGCGAAGTGAGCGTCTTGCTTGCCAAGACGAACCTGACGTTGATCGACGTCGAGGACGATTTCATCGCGCCGTACGGACTTTACCGCGCGATCCCGAACAAACTCGCCTCGCCGATCCGAACGCTCGATAAGACGATCGGCAAGCTTCCAGTCAGCGACCATCTCGCGTCAGTGTCCTACTGGAACACGCGAGTCCGCTGACAGCAGACAGCCCGCTGCCATCTCCTGAACGGGGGTGCGCGTGTCGCTGTCATCGCGGCACCCCGGCTACTGGTGTCGACTCCGAGACGTTCGTCTCTCGGTGACGAATCCCCGTAATTTTACTATCGATGGATTCTACCAGAGAGTATGGAGCTCTCGGTAGTCGTCTCGACGCTCAACGACCGAGAGCAGTTACTCTCGTCTCTCGACGCGCTCGCGGAGCGAACGCCACCGTCGACAGAACTCATCGTCGTCAACGGCCCGTCTTCGGACGGCACGACCGGCGTCGTCCGTGAACGCACCGACGTCGATGTGCTCGTTGAAATCTCCGAACGGAACCCGAGCGTCTCGCGAAACGCTGGTCTCCGGGCTGCCGAGGGCGATGTGATCGCCTTCCTCGGTGGCGAGTGTGCGATCGAACACAGCTGGTACGACGCCATCGAACGCTCGATCGCAACCGGCACCGACGTCGTCACTGGCCCCGTGACTGGTAAACAGCGGGACCACGATCCTCGGACGCCGCGGACCGTCGCCGGCCGTCGCGTGGTTCATTTCGACGGCGACAACGTCGCGTTCGACCGGACCGTCCTCGAGGCCTTAGATGGGTTCGACGAGTATCTCGAAGACGGCGGCGAACGGGACTGTGCCCACCGTGTGGCCGGGCTCGGCTTCGATACTGACTGGGACGCAGAGATGGCTGCTCGACGCGAAGTCGGCACTGATGGTGGCCAGACGGATCGCAACTGGGGGACAGCGTATCGATCACTGTCCTATCGACTCGCGAAAAACTACGGCCCTCGACCGACCGTCCTCGGGCGGACGATCGGCAGCGCCCTTCGTGACGGGTCGGCGGGAGTTCGCGGTGTTCTCACCGGGGAGGAGACGCCGACGGGCTGGGTGTCGGACGGGACCGATGTCGTCTCGAACGCCGCACGTGGACTGCGAGATGGGCTCTCCGCTCGCTACACCGATCGCTCGAGTCAACGAAATCCGAACGGGCTGTCGGTCCGACACGATCGAGCGGTCCACGTCTACGATCGTCGGTAACGGGCGTTGCAAACCAGTCCGACGACAACTCGAGTCTCCGTGTTTCGACCTTTCACGCTATCCTTCGAGGACTTCGTACGAAACGTCGGCATCGCGGAGCGTATCGGTGACGCGGCCGACCTCGTTGGTCGTCGCAACTGCGGTCACATCCAGCCCTCGTTTGGCACCCTCGGCAGCAACCTCACCGGCGGCGAGTGTTACGGTTGGCTCAGCCCCATCCTGTCGACAGGCGACGACGGCTTCGACACCCGCCGCGACGACCAGATCGGCATCGGCACACTGTTCGGCGACGAGCTCTGAGTCGGCTGCTCGACTGCCACCAGTCCGAACGGCAGGTATCTGAAGGACGGTAACGGAGCCGGGCTCGAGATCCATGACGCCCTCGAAGCTCGTGACGCCGACGTCGGTCCCAGCCTCGGCGTCGGTCGTTGCAACACCAGTCGCTGGCCCCTCACTACCGGGACTTGCGTGGAGTAAGCCGTTTTTCACCGAGAGCGTGACGGTGTCGCCTTCTTCGATGTCGTCGGTTGCGATGTAGGCGGCCTCGCTCATCGCACCCAGAATGTCTCCGGTGATGTGGTCGGCAAACCGGCGGACGTCGTCGGCGGTCCGGAAGAGCCAGTCGACGCCTTCGTTCGTGACGCGATACCGCGAGCGGCCTTCTTTCTCGACGAGGCCGTCATCGACGAGTTCGCGGATGTACTCGCTGACGGCCTGACTCGTTACGCCGACTTCCTCGGCGATCTCTCCCTGACTGACGGCGGGCTGGCGCTCGGCGATCTGGACGAGAATCCGAAATCGCGTCGCGGTCCGCTTGTTATCGAGGACGTCGACCATACGTCTACTCTTTCCCGACCGAGGCAAAAAGGTACGCGGTCGGCGACAGCTGTTCCGGCTTTTCGACGCGTCTGTGGTGGCTCGGCGGTGCCAGCGCACTCTCGAGTGCGGGAATCGCCGGCTGGAACGCAAGGCGTCAAGTTGATAGCGAACGCGTCCTTCAGTCTTTCACGAATATGCCGTCCCTACCTGCTGGGACCGACACGGTGTCGGTCGTCGGCCTCGAGCGTGCAGGCACGACCGCACTGACGCCGGCGATTTTTAGTTCCATTCAACTAACAGACGTGTTAGCATGGGTCTCTATCGCTGCGTTTTTCGTGGCGTTAGTTCTCCGCTGGCAGGGGGCTTTCGAGCCGGCACGGTATCTCGCGACAGGTGCCTGGATCACTTTCGGTGGGTTCTGGCTGACGATGGTGCCATACTACTACTACGAGATGCAGAGCCCGTTGCAGACGGTGCTGGCGCTCGTTGCGCTGCCGCTGTGTGCGTACGCCGGCTATCTCCTCTGGGGCGGGCGTGACTCGCTGTTTCTCCTCACGAAAGCGATCGCGTTTATGGGGCTGATCTACTTGCCAGCCGAAACGATCCCGGTCTTCCGAGCGTGGCTGATCGAAACCACGGCAGTCCAGACCCACTATGGGATGGAACTGCTCGGTCACAGTCCGGGCATCAATGAGGGGGCAAACGGCTACGAGAGTCGGTTCGACTTCGACCCCGACGAGACCGTCACTGGACGAACGACCTACATCATCCTTGCTTGTACTGGTATCGGGAGCATGGCCATCTTCGGTGGCCTGATCGCTGCCGTGAAAGCGCCGCTCAGACGGAAGGCGACTGCCTTCGCCGCCGCAATCGGCATCATCTGGCTGCTCAACCTCTTCCGGAACGTCTTCATCGGCCTGGCCTCCCCGTGGGGCTGGTTCCAACAGGAGTGGCTCGTCTCCATTATGACTACTTACATGGGTGCCGAAGAGAGTCGTGTCTCCTTTCTCGTCGCCCACAACTACATCGCTCAGTCGCTATCGATCGTCGCACTGGTCGGGATCACCTACCTCGTCGTCAAGATCCTTCCCGAAGTGCTCGAGCCGCTCGAGGAGGTCCTCTTTATTCTCACTGGCAACGAATACGACCTCTTCGACGCTCTCGGCAAGGATCGCGTGCGCGCTGACGGTGGTTCCGGTCACGACAACTAACTGTGCCTCCTCGCGTCGACCTCCCGTTTTCGCCGATCGAACGCGCACTCTTCGTGCCTGCAGCCGACACGCTCGTCATTGCCGACGTCCACCTCGGCCGCGGGGCTGCCTCGAGCGTTGACGCACCGATCGACGACGCCAAAGCGATTCGCGATCGACTCGAGTCCCTGCTCACCCGAACCGACCCGGAGACGGTCGTCGTCGCCGGCGACGTGCTACACGCCTTCGATGGCGTGCCATGCGGTGTCGAACGCGATCTGGCGGCGCTCGAGGACACAGTCGACGCGGCCGATGCCTCGCTTGTCGTCACACCAGGGAACCACGACACGATGCTCGAGACGGTGTTCGATGGGACCATGGTCGGCGAGTACCGGCTCGCGGATGACGAGACGGTGGTCTGTCATGGCCACGAACGACCCAAGACGGACGCGACGCGGTACGTCATCGGCCACGACCATCCCGCACTGTCCGTCGACGGACGCAAACGGCCCTGCTTTCTCTACGGGCCGACCGTCTACGAGGGAGCGGACGTGATCGTCTGCCCAGCGTTCACGACGCTTGCTGGGGGCGCGACGGTCAACGAAATGCGTGCTCGAGCGTTCCAGTCACCGCTGGTCACCGACGCAGATGCGTTTCACCCGGGCGTCTGGGATGACTCGAGCGAGGAACTGCTGTGGTTTCCGCCGCTGGGAGCGTGTCGGCGGCTGCTGTAGTGGCCGTACTGGCAGCGACACCGGAACGAGCGTCCTACTCTCCATCCCAGTAATCGACGTCGTCGTCGATGGGATAATAGCCGTGGAGTGACCGTTCATCTCGGCCGCCAGGCGGTGTGCCGACGAACACACCCAGTTTCTCCGAATCGGGGTACACTGTCACGTCCGGCTCGTTCATCGTCGAGACCATGAGATATCGAAGCGGCGTTTCCGAGTCGTTGATCACCTTGTGGCCACCCGTTTCGTTGGCTGGAAAAGAGACGTAGTCGCCCTCGGTGAGTGGATAGGTTTCATCAGCCAGCCGAAGCGTTCCCGTGCCCGCGAGCACGTACATCGCCTCTTGGTTTGCGGTGTGGTAATGGTATGGCCACGATTCGTGTTCAGCCGGGAGTTCATAGAGGCTACAGCCCAGTTGGTCACCGTCTGTCTGCTCACTCAACTGCTTTCGCCGAACGTGCATCGCACCGTGTTCGAGCGCTGTCCACTCGAGTTCGTCCTTGTTCACAGGGCACATGAGGTAGGCTACCAGGCCAGCGATCATAGTCGTTTATTCGGATTCGCCGTCGATCACACGGCGTTGCGTCCGGAGCGAGGGCCCACTGATACGCGAATTCGTGCGGCTCTCGAGACGACCGGTCGACCGGCGCCGGATCAACACAGGACGCTACAGCGAGTAATCCTCGAGCACTGCCTGCGCTGCGTCCTGGCCGCTTCGCATCGCACCCTGAATCGACGACCAGCGGGTGTAGTCGCCGGCGAGATAGACGGTTCCCGGTGGATCTCGCGTGTCGGGGAGTCCGTTATGAACCCCCGGTGGCTGGTCGAACTGAGCGAACTCGATCCGGTCGGTCCGAAGCGTCTCGAGCGCGTCGAACCGCTGGTCGGGATACCACGTCTCGAGCGCCAGCTGCGTCCGTTCGGCCAGCTCCGACTCGCTGTGGTCGGGCTCGCCGAGATAGGTCGCGCTGATCAGCGTCGTGCCATCAGGAGCGTGCTCCGGGGCGACCGCGCTGTGGGGGACGATGTGGTTCGGCGCGTCGTCATCGACTGCGTTGAGCAGCAGTCGTTTCCCAGTCTCGAGGTCCGCTTCCGCTGGCAACGCGTAGTACTGGGTCACGCAGGCCCGCGCGTCGGTTGGTATCGACTCGAGGCCGGTAAGCTCACGAGCGGCCGGCGGATCGGTCGCGACGACGACCGCGTCGGCCTCGACTGTCTCCCCATCGGCTGTCGTCACTGTCGCGGACTGGTCCGCACTCGAGACGGCTTCGACCTCGACTCCGGTCTCGAGCCGCCCGCCGGCGTCTCGGACGTGACCTGCAAGCTGGGCTGGAATCGCACCCATCCCCGCGGCCGGGACTGCAGCCCCGCCGTCGGCGAGGGTGGCGAACGTGTACTCGAAGACGCGACTCGAGGTCGACAGCGACCGATCGAGGGTGATCCCGCCGTAGAACGGTGCGAAAAAGCGCTCGATAAAGCGGTCGGAGAAGCCGCGTTTGCGAAGATAGCGTTCGATCGACTCGTCTGCCTCATGTTTGCCGTCGAAAAACTGGTCCGGATCGACTCGGCGGAGTTCCAACCAGAGCCGGGCGACGCGGAGTCGATCGCCCATTGTTACGTCGTCGTTCGTCAGCGTCGCGGGGAGTGTACTCGGCTTCTGGCGTGGATCTGCGAGCACTGTCCGGTGGTCAGTGCCGATGATGGTCGCCCCCGACGTGAACCGACGTAGCTCCAGGGCTTCGAGGTCCAGCTCACGCTGAACGGCCGGATACGTCGGAAACAGAACCTGGAATCCGCGATCGAACCGATACCCGTTCTGGTCGTGTGTTCGAACACGACCGCCGACGGTGTCACGACGTTCGAGCAACGCTACATCAACACCGTGGTCGGCAAGCCGGCGTGTCGCAACCAGCCCGGCGAGCCCACCACCGACAACGACGACCTGTGGAGTCGACTGCATGCTCGAACGATAGACAGGAACGCACAAAGGCGTAGGGCCAAACGGTGGCTGGCGGTTTCCGACTCAGGTGCCAACCTCGAGCCACCGAACGATGGGCTGTCAGAGACCCGCGAGCAGTCTGAGTGCGACCCCGAGAAGAATCACGAGAATCCCAAGGATCGTCGCAACTGGTGGGATTGGAATGAACAGCAGTACGATACCGGCAAGGATCACAATTGTCGAGACTCTGACCATACAACAGTGTCGTGATGACGATAGGTAGCGTTGTGGCCGGCATTGACAGCGTCACAAAAACCCAACTCGAGACACGTCCGACTGGTTGCCGTGGCCGGTACGGCTTTAACGATCGCAGCGGCGGTACGTCGTATGGGTGCCACTGACAACACCGGACAGCCCGAGTTCCAACCCGTCTTCGAAAACCGTGTTCGATTCGCCGAAACCGACCAGCAAGGGATCGTCTTCTATGGCGAGTACTTTACGTTTCAGGACGAGGCGATCTCGCAGCTCTTTCGGGAGATCGATTACGGCTACGATCGGATGCACGAGAACGGCTGGCAGGTCCACGTCGCAAACACGGAACTGAACTACCGCAATGCGGCCGAGTTCGGCGACGTTATCATCAACGAAGTTCGCGTCGTCGATATCGGCACCGCGAGTTTCACCTCGGAGTATCGGGCAGTGCGCGCAGCGGATGGTGAGTGTCTCGCCGACGGCACCGTCACCCATGTTGCCGTCGACCGCGAGACCGAAACCCCGACGCCTATCCCCGAGACGTTCCGCGAGGGTGTGGCCGCGTTTCAGGGCGGACTCTCGAGTGAGTGATAGCCGGAGACCGGCTCGCCGTCGTAGCCGGTCGGCCAGCTCAAAAAACGGTGAGAGACCCGCTGTGCGGCGACTCGGTTACGCCTCGAGTTCGGCTCGCAACAGCTGGTTGACGTCGCCGGGGTCGGCGCTGCCGCCGGTCTTTTGCATGACCTGCCCGACAAGGAAGTTGATCGCACCATCGTCGCCCGATTCGTAGTCGTCGACGGCGTCGGGGTTTTCGTCGATCGCCTCAACGACCGCTTGCTGGACCTCATCCTCGCCGGTTTTGCCCAGTCCCTCTCTGTCGACGATCTCGTCGGGAGCATCCCCGTCGTCGAGCATCGATCGCAGCACGGTCTCGTGGGCGTTTTTCGCCGTAATCTCGTCGTCAGCAACGAGTTCGACGAGTCGCATGACGTCCTCGAGTCGGCCCTCGAGATCCGTAATTTCCATATCGCGGTAGTTGAGTTCGCCCAGCAGGTTGTCTGCAACCCACGTCGCCGCCAGATCGGGATCGAACTCGCCGGCGACGTCCTCGTAGAAGTCCGCGACCTGTTTCGTCGAGGTGAGCTTCGAGGCGGCTTCCTCACTCAGCCCATACTCCTCTTGGAATCGCTCGCGACGTGCCGTCGGGAGTTCAGGAATCGAAATTTCGTCTTTCCAGCCCGAGACGCGAAGCGGCGGCAGGTCGGCCTCCTCGAAGTAGCGGTAGTCTTTCTCCTCTTCTTTCGAGCGCATCGAGACCGTGATCCCCCGAGACTCGTCCCAGTGGCGGGTCTCTTGTTCGACCGCGCGTCCACGCTGGATCGCGTTCTTCTGTCGGGTCTCCTCGTAGGCCAAGGCCTTCTCTGCGCCCTTGTGACTCGAGATGTTCTTCACTTCGGTTCGGTTCGCCGCGGCGAGTGCCTCGTCGCTGATCTCGGTGACGTCGTCGCTTTCGATCTCGTCTTCGGGGATAATCGAGAGGTTGGCGTCGATCCGCAGGCTGCCGTCGCGCTCGGCGTCGAACACGCCGAGATACTCGAGCACTTCCTCGAGTTCGGCCAAGAAGGCCCGGACTTCGCCCGGACTGCGGAAGTCGGGTGCCGTGACGATCTCCATCAGTGGCGTGCCCGCGCGGTTGTAGTCGACGAGCGTGTAGTCGGCCGAATCGATGCCGCCACCGCCGCCGACGTGCTGGAGGCTGCCCGGGTCCTCCTCTAAGTGGGCGCGCTCGATCGTGACGGTTCGGCGCTGGCCCTCGACGCTGATCTCGAGGTCGCCGTCCTGACAGATCGGCTCGTCGTACTGGGTGATTTGGAAGTTCTTGGGCAGGTCGGGGTAGTAGTAGTTTTTCCGGTGGAAGCGGGTCTCTTCGGGGATGTCGGCGTCGATCGCCTTGCCGATCTTGACGGCGGCTTCGACGGCGGCCTCGTTGAGCACCGGCAACGCCCCCGGCAGGCCGAGACAGACCGGACAGACGTTCTCGTTCGGTTCGTCGGTCTGGTCGGTCGAACACCCACAGAAGATCTTCGTGTCGGTCTCCAGCTGAACGTGGACCTCGAGGCCGATGACGGTCACGAGGTCGCCCTGCTGGACGGTCTGGGCAGTCATTGCGCCACGATTCGGGCCGGGCCGGGTAAAACGTAACGGGACGGACTCGAGGGGCTGTCCGTCAGTCTCAATCGACGACGGTGATGCCACCGAACGCAGCGAACCCGGTGACGACGAGATCGACCGAATCGTGTTCTTCGGCCCGGCGTGGCCGCTCGTCCTCTGCACCGCCAAAGATCGGGAGGACGTCGACCTGGACGTTCCAGTCAGTCGGAACGCGGACGTCGACGCCGCCGAACACGGCCGTTGCGTTGACTCGAGCCGGTCGATCGGAGACGGTTGCATCACGAAGGTCGAGATCGACGCCGCCGAATACGGCCGTCAGCTCGCCGCCGACGAACCCATCGGTCGTCACGCGCCGGTCAGCACCACCGAACAGCCCGACCGCCGTCACGAACGCATCGCTGACCTCGTATGCCCGTGCCCGGTACTGACCGAGGATCACGGACAGGCCGAGTAAGACGATAAGCAGGGGCCAGAGCGCTTCGAAGTCACGCCATTCGACGACACCCAGCGTGGCGAGTTGCCAGCCGCCAGCGACGACGATGACGACCAGCGGGCCGGTGACGTTCCGGAGGCGGCTCGAGACGAGCGCGTAGAGACCGGCAATCACGAACAGTGACGGGACGAACTGGAGGAGCTGTGTCGTATCGTACACGCCAGTGGTGTCGAGTAACAGGAGGAGGCCGAGCAGTACGATGAACCCGCCGAGGAGTTCCTGGGCTGAAAGACGGCGTGAAGACATACATACAGACCAGACCAGTCAACTAAATAAAAACTCGGGAAGAACCGGCGACGAAACTCGCCCCGGCGCTGGTTCCGACTACCGTCGCCCGGCGAGTGCCGCGGCGACGACCTCGATCGGCGTCGGCGGCTTCTCGGTCGCACCGGGACGGTCCTCGAGTTGGGTCCGACAGGATGCGCCGGGAGCGACGACGCGCTCGGCCGTGCTGTCGTCGACCTGTTCGTAGAGGACCTCACCGATGGCCTTACTCATCGAGTAGTGTTCGACCTCGTAGCCAAAGGAGCCGGCCATTCCACAGCACGTCGAATCGAGCGGATCGACCGCGTAGCCGGCCCGTCGAAGAACGCCGACGGCGTGGTGGTCTTTCGCGTGGGCCTTCTGATGGCAGTGGCCGTGGTAGGCGAGGTGTTCGTCGGGGGCCGCGAACTCGATGTCGGCGTCGAGATCGAACTGATCGATGTACTCACAGACGCCGTAGGTGTTCGTGGCGACCGCCTCGACCTCCGGATGGTCGAACAGGTCGAGATAATCCGACTGGACCATGACGGCGTCGGAGGGCTCGATCAGGACGACGTCGTACCCGTCCTCGACGTACGGCAGGAGTTCGTGGACGGTGTCGGTCGCGTCCTCAGCGGCCTGACCGAGCAGCCCCTTCGAGTACGCTGGCCGACCGACATCGCGTGGGTCAGCAATCTCGACGTGGACGCCTGCGGCCTCGAGCACCGCGAGGGCGGCTTCTCCGGCCTCGGGATACTCGTGGTTGGTGTAGATGTCGGGAACGAGGACGACGCGGCGGTCGGCCTCGCGAGCGGGCACGGCGGGTCGGTGGTCCGCGACGCGTTTTGCAAACGTGTTGCGCTGGAACGTCGGCAGGTCGCGCTCGCGGGAGATCCCAAGCAACTTCTCGGTGAGGACGCCGCTGCCGGGCAGCTTCGCCATCCAGTTCGAGACGGGGGCCGTCGCAGAACCGAGCTTTGCGAGGGTCTCGAAGTTCGTGAAGAACTGATCGCGAAGCGAGACGCCGTTTCGCTTGTGATGTTCGTAGGTGAGTTCGGCTTTCAGCTTGGCCATATCGACCCCGCTCGGACAGTCGTGTTTACAGCCCTTACAGCCGATACAGAGGTCGAGCACCTCCTCGACGAACTCGTCGTCGAACTGTTCGTCTGGCTCGAGTTCGCCGCTCATCGCCTGTCGGAGCATGTTCGCCCGACCACGCGTCGAGAGGATCTCCTCGTCTTCGGCCCGGAAGGTCGGACACATCACGCCGCCGGTCGTGGACTGCTCGCCGCGACAGCCGCCACAGCCGTGACAGAGTTCGGTCATCCCCTGAAAGCCCTGGTCGTTGTCCCACTCGAGTGCTGGCTCGAAGCCGGCGTTGAACTCGTAGTCGGGGCCGAACCGGTGGTTTTTGGTCATATCGGTCGGGTCGTCGTCGCGGTAGACGACCTGCCCCGGATTGAGCAGCCAGTCGGGGTCGAACGCCGTTTTGAGCTCCTGGAACGTCTCCCAGACCGCCTCCCCGTACAGTTTGCGGTTCCACTGGGTGCGAGCGCGGCCGTCGCCGTGTTCGCCCGAGACGGAGCCGTCGTACTTGACGACGAGGTCGGTCACGGCGTCGGTGATCGACTCCATGTCCTCGAGACCCGCGTCGGTCTTCGTGTTCACCAGCGGGCGGATGTGGAGGACGCCCGGACCGGCGTGGGCGTAGAAGCTGGCGTAGGTGTCGTGGTCCTCGAGGACCTCCTGGAAGTCGGCGACGAACGCCCGAAGGTTTGCCGGCGGGATGCCGGTGTCTTCGATGAAGGCGACGTGTTTCTCGTCGGTCGTCCGCGAGAGCAAGATCGGGAGGCCGGATTTGCGCAGCTTCCAGATCTTCGCCCGACTGTCGGCGTCGTAGGCCTCAATGGCGTCGAACGCCAGCGTGTCCGCACCGGTGATCGTTCGCTCGTCCTCGTCGTCGGCCTCGCCCTCCGACTCGACGCTCGGACAGCGATCCGCGAGCAGGTTCGCGACCTTCCGTTTGCCGTCGTCGACGTCGTCAGCGTAGAACTCGACGATCAAGACCGCGGCCGTCCCGTCCGGAAGCATCTCGGTGACGGGCGCGAATTCGGGAGTGTCTCGTGCGAGGTCGATCATCACGTCGTCGAGCACTTCGACGGCGGCCGGATCGTGTTCGACGATGGGTTCGACGTCGTCCATCGCTTCGAGGACGCTGTCGTAGGCAAGCAACGCCATGCTCTTTTCCTCGGGGATCGTCTCGAGCGAGACGGTCGCCTCGGTGACGATCGCAAGCGTTCCCTCGCTGCCACAGAGCAGTTTCGCGAGGTTGATCGTCCCACCTTCGGAGTCGGGTTCGCCGATGCCGCGTTCGCCGCCGTAGGCGTCTTCGACGAGCCAGTCGAGATTGTAGCCCGAGACGTTCCGTTTCAGGTCGGGGTAGACGTCGTCGATGAGATCGCCCTGCTCCTCGAGAATTCGGGCGACTTCGGCGTAGATCGCCGACTCGAGGTCGTCACCGTCTGCGAGTTCCGGGACGTCCTCGAGGTCGACCTCGCCGAAGGTGGTGACGGTTCCATCGGCGAGCACGACTTCGACTTCCTCGACGTAGGCGTCGGTCTTGCCGTACTGCAGGGAGTGAGCACCCGTCGTGTTGTTGCCGATCGCGCCGCCGAGTGCGCTCTTGTCGCCCCACGCCGGGTCAGGGGCGAACTTCAGTTCGTGGGGCGCGAGCGCCTCGTTGAACGAACCGAGATAGATCCCCGTCTGTGCAGTTGCGCGCCGGGCGTCGGGATCGATGTCGACGACGTCGTCCATGTACGTCGTGAAATCGAGGACGACGGCTTCGTTGACCGTCTGGCCGGCGAGACTTGTCCCGCCACCGCGGGGGAGGACCGGAATTTCGTTGTCGGCACAGTAGGAGACGACACTCGCAACATCGTCGGTCGACGTCGGGAAGACAACGCCGATCGGTGTCACCTCGTAAATGCTCGCGTCGGTCGCATACAGCTGTCTCGAGTAGCTATCGAAGCGAACGTCGCCATCGACGCGGGCCTCGAGGTCTGCGAGCAGGTCGGGCCGTTCGATGTCGTCGCTCTGGTAGTTGTAGTTCGCTTCGGGATCGTCCGCTGGGTCGAGTCGGTTTGGTGGTGTTATCGTCATTGGTGTTGTCTCAGGCGTCCGTTAGCGTCAGTCGAACGCTTCGTGAGATGGGTATTGGGAGTCGATGCTTATACTGCCAGCGACGGTTAGAACACCGTCGGGAAGACGACGTAGGCGGCAATCGTCGTCAGGAGACCGCCCACGAACAGATAGTATGCGACGGGGATAAGGTTGAGTCGAACGATTCGGCCGGTCTTGCCGACCAGTCCGACCGTCGCGAGGGCGGCGATGACGTTGTGAATCGCGATCACGTTCCCGATCGCCGCGCCGATAGACTGTGCGCCGAGCATCAGCTGGGTTGGCAGTCCGAGGCTCTGGGCGACTTCGAACTGGAACGCACTGAAGGTGATGTTACTGACCGTGATCGAGCCAGCGATGAACGCACCGAGCGCGCCAACGGCCGGTGCGAACATCGGATAGGCGGGCCCGATCACTGCTGCGGTTGCATCCGCCAGGACGACGATCATGCTCCCGTCGGGGACGCCGGCGGCGGCTCCGTCCTCGAAGTGGGCGTCGGTCTCGAGCATGATTTCGACCATCGCGATGACGAACACGAGCGCGACCAGCGGCGAGACGATTTTGCTCCCGGCCTCGCGCCACGCACCAGCGGCCTCCTCGAGATCCATCCCGAACAGCGGGATGGCGATCAGCGCGCTGATGATGAGCCAGGTGCCGGGAACGTAGGCCCAGTCGATCGCCCCGCTGATTTCGGTTCCGAAAATCGAATTCCACTCGAGGAAGACGAGGTTGGTCTGGACGGTCGTTCCGAAGAGTTCGGCCACCTCTCCCTGCAGGAAGTCCGCGGCGGGTTCGACCACGCGGGTCCCGATCAGCAACACGACGAGAATCAGGTACGGCGACCACGCACGCAGCAGCGACATCGACTGCGTATCGGCCGTCGCCGTGTCCGTCTCGTCGCTTCCCGGCTCGATGGTCCCGACCCAGTGGTCGGGCCACTCGTCTTGTGGAGGGAACTCCCAGGTGGAGTCCGGTTCGAAGTAGCCCGCTTTGAGCGCGCCGACGACGATTGCGCCGCCGACCATCGCGCCGATGAGCGAGGGGAGTTCCGGGCCGATGAACCACGCCGACGCCCAGTAGGGGACGGCGAAGGCGACGCCGGCGAACAGACACAGCGGCGCGACGTCCCACAGCGGGGCGAGCGATCGCTCCTCGGTGTCGCCAAAGAAGTAGACGACCATTCCGACGGCGAACATCGGCATCAAGACGCCGAGAATGCCGTTGAACAGCGCCGCCCAGCCGCCGGCCGACGCGGCAAATTCGCCGACCGACATCCCGCCGGTGGCGATTACATCCTCGACGCTCCCGAGTGGTGCCTCGAAGCCGACGATGACCGGCGTGCCGACCGCGCCGAACACTGTCGCAACTGCGTGTCCGACCAGCGCCGCGACGACCGCAGCCAGCGCCGGGAACCCCAGCGCGAGCAACAGCGGCGCGACGACTGCCGCCGGCGTCCCGAAGCCAGCGACTCCCTCGATGAACGTCGCGAGGAAGAAGGCGAGCAGGACGACCTGCACGCGGCGATCCTCACTGATCGAGGCGAACCCGTCGTTGATTCGGTCGACCGCTCCCGATCGCATCAGTGTATACAACAATACGAGCGCGCCGAAGACGATCCAGAGGATCTCGATCGCCGCCATGCCGCCACGGATACTCGCCGCAACGATCCACTCGAACGGCATATCCCAGATCACGAACCCGACGATCGCAGCGACGAGCCACGCGACTGGCATCGACCGTGCGGCGGGCCACAACAGGCCGACCAGCAACACAGCGACGATAACGAGCGGTGCCAGTGCCGCTCCGACTTCGATCAGACCGGTCATAGCGGACCCGTTCCAGAAGATTCAATCCACTGAATTGTTCTCTCGTCGTCCCATCGAATGTGAGATGGCCGCATCGGTCGAGTCTCGAGGGGATCACCATGTATATTTATCGGAATTGTCGAGCACTCCCATGATTGTTGCATATATAATGAATATATGGGATGATTGCTGGCCATACATCCAGGGATGGTCGATTTAGTGTTCGTTCGGAGACAAGCGCGGAAACGTCGAAGCCACAGGTCAGAAGACATCTGGGAAGAGGACGTAGACGAAGAGTACGGTCCAGACGCCCACAAAGACGGTGTAGTATACGAGCGGAACGAGATTCACCCGGATCACGCGCCCCTCTTGGCCGACGAGGCCGACCGTTGCGAGCGCAGCGACGACGTTGTGGATCGCAACGAGGTTCCCGATCGCGCCGCCGACAGCTTGTGAGCCGACGGTGAGTTCCCGCGAGATGCCGAGGTTCTCCGCAGCGATGAACTGCAGCGGGCCGAACGTGATGTTGCTGACGGTGTTCGATCCCACGAGTGTGGCCCCGAGCGCGCCGATGAGCGCGGCGACGAACGGGTAGGCGGGCCCGAAGACGGTCGCGGTTGCCATCGCGAGGACGACGATCATGCTCTGGGGCGGTGCATCCGGATGGGCGGCCGACTGGAGCATGACCTGTGCCATTGCAAGGACGAACACCAGCGCGATCAGCGGCGTCACGAGCTTTCTGGCGGCCTCGAGGCAGGCGGTTGTCGCGTCCGATCGTTCCATATCGAACAGCACCATCGCCGCGAGCGCGCTGCCCAGCAGCCACATGCCGGGGACGTAGCCGAAGTCGATCTCGTTGCCGATTCTCGTCCCGAATATCTCGGCCCACTCGAGGGAGACGAGGCCGATCGTAAACTGGCCCACGCCGGTACTGATCGACCAGAGCGTCAACGACAGCTCTCGGCCGAGGATCGTCACCGTCTCTCCCTGTAACAGTGCCGGGAGCGGTTCCACCAGCCGAGTGACGACGAGCAATACGAGCAACAGGAGGTACGGCGTCCACGCACGAACGAGAGACATCCGTGGCTCGCTGGACAACACCGATCCGCGGTCGCCGGGCTGGATGTCGCCCAGCCAGTGGTCGGGCCACTCGGACTGGTCGGGAAACTCCCAGTCCTCGTCGGGAACGAAGTAGCCCGCCCGCAGCGCGCCGACGACGACCGTCGCGCCGACCATCGATCCGATCAGACTCGGAAACTCCGGCGTGACATACCAGGCCGAAAACCAGTACGGAACGCCGAACGCGACGCCTGCGAACAGACACAGCGGCGCGACCTCGAGTGCGGGCCTGATCGATCGGCGCTCGCCAAAGAAGTAGACGACCATCGCGACCGCGATGAACGGCATCAAGACGCCAACGAGCAGATGGTAGGTCGCCGCCCACGCTGCGACGTTGACCGAGAACTCCGCTGCAGTCACCCCCTCGCTTTCGAGCGCCGTTCTGATCCGGAAGACGCTATCCATCGGTTCCCGGATGCCGACGATGATCGGCGTCCCAACCGCGCCGTAGGTGACGGCGATGATGTGGCCGATCAGCGCTGCGATCACTGCCGCAAGCGCCGGGAAGCCGAGTCCCAGCAACAGCGGCGCGACGACGGCTGCCGGCGTCCCGAAGCCGGCGACGCCCTCGAGGAACGTCGCGAGGAAAAAGGCGACCAGAACCACTTGGATGCGGCGGTCCTCGCTGACCGTCGCGAAGCTCCGGTTGAGGGCATCGAACGCCCCCGCTAGCATCATCGTATACAAGAGCACGAGGGCACCGAAGACGATCCACAGGATCTGTATCGCGGTGAGGATTCCTTCGATCGTCGCCGCGGCGAGCCACGCTGGCGGCATGTTCCAGACAACGGCGGCGACGCCGATGGCAGCGAGCCACGCGATCGGCATCGCCCGTGTCGCCGGCCACAGCAATCCAACGAGCAAGACGCCGACGACGAGCAGGGGGAGGGCGGCGAACAGTACGTCTAGTTCCGATACCATACTCGTCAATTCGTCACACCGGTCTCACAGACGACTCCTACAGCGCCCCGCCGCTGGCGTTCCCCTGGCATCATGTCGTATGATATCTGTGTACATGTACCAGTTATAGTTGTCGGATCGGAACCCCCCACGGATATCGCACGATGATATAAACTGAGACCACAAACGTGTACTCCTCACGCGGGTATCCGACCGAATTCGGTATCATTTCCAGTTCCGACTCGGCTCGCGGGGCAAAAGCATTTACAGTCGACTGCACTGGTAGCGCGTATGGGTGCTGATCGAGAACGGAACGAACACGGGCAGTACACCGATCGAATCCCCCCGGAGGCCGCCCTCACTGTCTTCGAGGATCGGTCAGATTACGGTCGGCCGCTGACTGCTGACGACGTCATGGACGCGCTCGAGTGTTCCCGCCGAACCGCCCACAACAAACTGAATGAGCTCGTCGATCGCGGGACCCTCGAGACGCGCAAGGTGGGTGCTCGAGGACGGGTGTGGTGGATTCCGATCGAGACGCCACCGGAACGAGGACAGCCCGAGGTGGCGTCGCCGGCGGGAGAACGAACCAAGGGTGACGAGTCGTCCGCCGCCATCGAGACGGCGATCCGCACTGCCGACCTCCCAGGAACCGGGCAGTCGCTCGAGGCGCGCCGCGACGCGTTACGGGCAGCCTACGAGTACATCGTCGATCACCCGAGCGCGACCAAGTCGGAGTTCCTCGAACACGTCTATCCCGACCACCCAGCCGAGTTCGAGACGGCGGAAGGGTGGTGGAACGCGATTCAACCCGCGCTCAAGGAGTTGCCTGCCGTCGACCCGCCCGAAGAGCGAGGTCACATCTGGAACTTCCTCGGGGACGATCGGTTCACGCCAACGCTCGGCTGAGAACGCTGTTACACCGGCGCTGGCTTCCGTCCGTTCTCGACTCGCTACTCGTGGTCCGGGGCTGAATCCGGTTGGCGTTCGGTGCCGTGACGCGACAGCTCTCGCTCGGATTCACGCTCGAGCAAAAACAGTCTCAGGGTTCCTGCGGCAGCTGTTCAGTCAAAAAAAGACCGTTCGAAACCGGGCCCTAGAAGAGACCCGGGAAGAGGACGTAGCTGAACACCATTGCGACGATTCCGACCCCGACTGCGTAGTAGACGAGCGGGATCAGGTTCAACCGCATCACACGTCCCTCCTGGCCGACGAGGCCGACGGTCGCGAGCGCGGCAACCACGTTGTGGATCGCGACGAGGTTCCCGATCGCGCCGCCGACGGCCTGTGCGCCGACGATGAGCTGGGTCGGCAGCTCGAGCTGCGAGGCGGCCTCGAACTGGAACCCGCCGAAGGTGATATTCGACACCGTGTTCGAGCCGGCCATCGCGGCGCCGAGCGCGCCGATGAGCGCGGCGACGAACGGATAGGCGGGTCCGACGGCGTTTGCAGTCGCCTGTGCGAGGACGAAGATCATGCTTTCGACGCCCTCGGCGTGTGCACCGGACTGGAGCATCACCTGCACCATTGCGATGACGAACACCAGCGCGATGAACGGTGCGACGAGCTTCTCACCCGCTTCAGCCCAGGCGGCTTTCACCTGTGTGCCGGACATTCCGTACAGCGGGATCGCGATCAGTGCACAGAGAACCAGCCAGAAGCCGGGGACGTACACCCAGTCGATGCCACCGTCGAGACCGGTTCCAAAGATCCCTTCCCACGTCGTGGTGAACAGCAGTTGGTGGGCCGTGATCGTGGTTCCGGCGACCTCAACGGCCTCTCCCTGCAAGAACGCTGGAAGCGGATCGACGACTCGCGTGACGACGAGCAAGACGACCAGCAGAATGTACGGTGTCCAGGCGCGAAACAGCGACATCTGACTGGCGACGAGCCCGCCATCGGCGGTCGTCGCACCGTCATCGGCCCCCTGCTCGACGCCCGGAGCGCTTGCCTGTCCGGGTTCGATCGTGCCAACCCAGTGGGCCGGCCACTCCTCCCGGTCCGGAAAGTCCCACTCCTCGTCGGGGACGAAGTAGCCCGCTTTGAGCGCGCCGACGACGATTGCACCGCCGACCATCGCACCCATCAGGGCGGGGAACTCAGCACTGATCTGTGCCGACAGCCAGTAGGGGACCACGAACGCGATCCCCGAGAACAGCGCCAGCGGCGCGACGTCCCACGCCGGCTGGAGGCTACGCTCGTCCTGATCGCCGAAGAAGTAGACGACCATCCCGACGGCGAACAGCGGCATGACGAATCCGACGAGGGCGTGGTAGGTCGCTGCCCAGACCGCGACTTCGACCGAGTACGCCTGGACGGTAAACCCGGCGTCGGTGATCGCCGTATTGGTCGATTCCGTCGTTGCGAGCGGGTTCTCGATCCCGATGATGATCGGCGTCCCGACTGCGCCGTAGGTGACGGCGATGATGTGTCCGATCAGCGCCGCGATCACCGCCGCAAGCGCTGGGAATCCGAGTGCGAGCAACAGCGGGGCGACGACGGCGGCGGGCGTCCCGAACCCGGCTGCCCCCTCGATGAACGTCGCCAAGAAGAAGCCGAGCAGGATCACCTGCACGCGCCGGTCGTTGCTGATCTTCGCGAACCCTTCGTTGATGCGATCGAACGCGCCGGCCTGCATCAGCGTGTACAGGAGTAACAATGCGCCGAAGACGATCCAGAGAATCTGGATGGCCGTCATGACACCGACGATCGACGCCGCGGCGATCCAGTCAACCGGCATCCCCCAGATGAAAAAGCCGACCAGGACCGCGACGACCCAGGCGATTGGCATCGCCCGCGTTGCGGGCCACAAGAATCCGACGAGCAAGACGCCCGCGAGTACGAGCGGTATCGCCGCGAGCAGTACGTCGAGCGTGCTAACCATGTAACTCACCTCGGCGGTCCCGCCGCGGAGTCAGTGCCGAGCGATCAGTGCCGATGCCATGTGGAATTATATCTGGCATGGAGGGAGGACTGTTAAACCAGTATATATAATCTTCGACCGTTTGAGTCGTGCGCCCGACAGAACCGGTGTTTGAGACCTGTATTCCGCTATTTCCACCAACGTAATTAGTAAATAATAGTGAAAACGCCTGACTGCGCCACGACTGAGCGGAAACAGATGCGATGAGGGGCGTTCGGTTGGCGGCTTATCTGCCCTGTACAGTTGTGTATCCCGGCTCTGTCTGCTGGTTATTGAATTACTTTGTACAGTGTCTCCGATCGGATACTCACCGCCACCCACGATTTGGAGGGTAGCGAGAGAACCGACGATGACCTGTATACACGTGTGCATAGGAAAGTATACATGTGTGAAGAGGCCAGTACAGACAACTGTGATGGCTACGACGGTTGGTGCGCGCTTCCAAGACACATAGATTGACGGCGTACCTGTTAGGCCACGAATAGGTTCTGAGAGTGGCTCTTTCGTATCCGATATCGGCTGAAAGCGGCGGCATGTTCTGCTTCCGTCCACGGCGTGTCAGCCGACCAGCGTGAACGAACAGAACAATCAAATAGGCACGGTCGAAGAATCGTCTCATGAGCGCCGAGACAGGTTCGATCCGAAACCGGTTCGAAGCATCCCTTGCCGATCTCGACGTCCCTGTAACCAGGACGACTCCGGAAGCGTTCGAGTCGACACTCGAGACGATCGTTTCCGACCCCGTCGTCGGAACGCCACTGCCCTTCGAGGGCGTGTCGGTACCGTCGTGGGTCGACGACGAACCAACCCCGTCGACGCTCGAGGCGGCGACGACGAGTGTTACCGCGGCCTCGCTGGGAATCGCGGACTACGGCAGCGTCGTGTTGCCGTCGACGCCCGACGGCAGCGAGCAGGTGAGTCTCTTTCCGGACCTCCACGTCCCCGTGCTCCGGGAGGCGGATCTCGTCGCGGATATGTCGACGGCGATCGAACGGCTCGGTCCCCAACTCCGCGATGGCGGGAGCGCCATCGTCGCGACTGGCCCGAGCGCGACCGCCGATATGGGCGCACTCGTCAAGGGTGCTCACGGCCCGAAAGACGTCCACGTTCTCGTCCTCGAGAACGGCGGTGATGACGAATGAGCGGGAACGCACGCGAACAGAAGGCCGACCACATCCGTCATCTCCTCGAGACGGAAGGCGACGCCGTCGAGGCGAACACGCTCGGGTTCAACGACGGTCGCTACGAGTCGGTCGCCGACCTCGAGGATTACGAGGGGTTGAAAAGCGAGGCCCGTGCGATCAAAGAAGACGCCATCGAGCGACTGCCGGCGCTGATCGACGAGCTGACCGAGACTGTCGAAGCAAACGGCGGCACGGTGTATCTCGCCGACGACGCCGCCGACGCCAACCGATACATCCGCGAGGTCGCCAGCGAGAAAGAGGCCGAGCGACTCGTCAAATCGAAGTCGATGACCAGCGAGGAACTCGAGGTCAACGAGGCCCTCGAGGCCGACGGCGTCGACGTCGTCGAGACCGACCTCGGTGAGTGGGTCCTGCAGGTCGCAGACGAAGCGCCCTCCCATATCGTCGCGCCGGCGATTCACAAATCCAAAGACGAGATCGCTCGGCTGTTCAACGAGCAGTTCGACCCCGAGGAACCACTCGAGACTGCCGAAGAGCTGACGATGTTCGCTCGCGACCGGCTCGGCGAACTGATCGCCGACGCCGACATCGGCATGACCGGCGCGAACTTCATCACGGCCGACTCGGGCTCGCTCATGCTCGTGACGAGCGAGGGTAACGCTCGAAAGTCGGCTGTCGTCCCCGATACGCACGTCGCGGTCGCGGGCGTCGAGAAGATCGTCCCATCCGTCGAAGACCTCTCGCCGTTTATCGAACTGATCGGCCGCTCGGGAACGGGCCAGGACATCACCTCCTACATTTCGTTGCTGACGCCGCCGGTCGACTCGCCGGTCGTCGATCCCGACGACCCCGACGTCGCCTTCGCCGACCGTGACGATGACCGCGACTTTCACCTCGTGTTGATCGACAACGGCCGCATGGCGATGCGCGAGGACGACCAACTCAAGGAGACGCTGTACTGCATCCGGTGTTCGGCGTGTGCGAACACCTGTGGAAACTTCCAGTCCGTCGGCGGCCACGCCTTCGGCGGCGAGACCTATACGGGTGGGATCGCGACCGGCTGGGAAGCCGGCGTCCACAGCCAGGAGAGCGCTGCCGAGTTCAACGACCTCTGTACGGGCTGTTCGCGGTGTGTCGAGGCCTGTCCAGTCGAGATCGATATCCCGTGGATCAACACCGTCGTCAGGGACCGCATCAACCGCGAGGGCGACGATGGTCGCTTCGAGTTCGTCTACGACGAACTGGTTCCCGACGAAGAAGCGACGGGAACCATTGACCTCCAGAAACGGCTCTTTGGCAACTACGAGACGCTGGCGAAACTGGGCTCGGCGACCGCGCCGCTTTCGAACTGGACCGCCGGCCTTGAGCCCGTCAGATCCCTCCTCGAGCGAACCGCCGGCATCGACCGTCGTCGCGCGCTACCCGCGTTCGAACGCGAGACGCTCGTCGACTGGTTCGAGGCGCGCGGCCCGCGCGTGTCCGCCGCCGACGCCGAACGCGAAGCCGTCCTCTACCCCGACACCTACACGAACTACATCGACGTCGACCGCGGGAAGGCCGCCGTCCGCGTCCTCGAGGCCATGGACGTCCACGTCCGGATTCCAGCGGTCAGCGAAAGCGGCCGCGCACCGCTCTCACAGGGGATGATCGCGACCGCCGACGCGAAGGCAAGTCGCGTCTACGCCGCGCTGGCCGAACACCTCGATGCCGGCCGCGATATCGTCGTCATCGAGCCGAGCGATCTGGCGATGTTCCACCGCGAGTACGAGAAGCTCCTCCCCGAGGCCTCGTTCGAGCGCCTCCGTGCGGGCAGCTACGAGGTCATCGAGTACGTCTACGGCTGCCTCGAGAACGGAGCCAACGGGGCCCGACTGCGAACCGGCGACGGCGGGCCGGCGATCGCCTACCACTCCCACTGCCAGCAGCGGACGATGGGCGTCGATCGCTACACGCGGGCCGTCTTCGAAGCCCTCAACTACGACGTTCTCGAGAGCGATGTCGAGTGCTGTGGGATGGCCGGCTCGTTCGGATATAAACAGGAGTACTACGAGCTGAGCATGGACGTCGGCGACCGACTCGCCGAGCAGTTCAGCGCACCCGAGGCGAAGAACCGACTGGTCGTCGCCAGCGGCACCTCGTGTGAGGACCAACTCGAGGACTTGCTCGAGCGCGACGCGTCCCATCCGGTCGAAGTGCTCGATCCGCGCTCGCGGCTTCGCTGACGGTCGTCGATAGCGTCGAATAAAAACGGGATCGGTCGGCGGGTGAACGGCCCACTCGCTACTCGTCTCGTGGTTCGTCGGCCGCAGCGGGTTCGATTGTCATCTCCGCCGTTCCGAACGGCTCGAGTGGCTCCTCGAACGTTGCAGTCAGTGCTGTGTTCGGGAAGAACCCGATGACATGAGCCGTTTCCTCGCCGACGTTCGCGAGTCCGTGCGGTTCCATCTCGGGGACGACCGCACACTGGCCCGCCTCGAGAGAGATCGTCTCGTCGCCGATCGTCGCCTCGAGTTCTCCGGCCGTCGCCACGAGGAGTTCCTCGTGGCTATCCCGGTGGCTGGGGAGATGGTTGCCAGGTTCGAGTTCGATACAGACGAGCATCGATTCTTCCGCGCCGGCGTCGGTCCCGTTTGGCATCCCGGGCGTCAGCGGGAAGTATGCGCGTAGCTCGGCGCGTTCGTCGCCTTCTTGATTCACATCGGCCCCTTCGAACTGGTCGAGGTCGATGGCTCGAGCTGCTTCCGGTTGTTTCCGTGCTGTTGTTGCCATGTGCTCTCACCGTGGTGATTTCGGGTCGTCACGCGGCGGCATGAAAAGTGCCAACTCGATGCGAGGCGGCCTGAATCAAGTACGCAAACGCGTGCTTAGAACATAACGATTTTTCACGCCGATGGGAGAGACCGATTCGGCGACAGGACGCCGACCTGGTCGCTTCTCGCCGCCTATCGCGTCTTCGAGTGGCTCAAGCGGCGTCAGTTAAACGCAGCGGCCACAAGCAGCGGGAAGACCAGCGTCGCCTCCGCTTCGATCTGGGTGTAGTTCGTCTCGGCTTCCTTGATCTTGCCCCACGAGACGGCCTCGTTCGGCGGGGCACCCGACAGCGAGCCGTCGCCTTCCATCCCCGTCGAAATGTAGACGACGTAGTCCGCGCCGCCACGGAAGAGGTTCGTCATGATTGCGTGATGTTTCGGGACGCCGCCGCCGACGGCGATGAGGCCGGTCGTATCGGAGAGCAGGCCGTCCTCGATCAGCGAGTCGTAGTCGTCTAAGATCTCGATGCCGACCTCCGAGTCGTACCCCTGTCGGTAGTAGTAGAGGAAGTTCCCGACTTCGGCGTCGGTCAGCGCCGGACAGTACACCGGCACGTCGTTGTCTGCGGCCTGTTTCAGGACCGAATCCTCGTCGTCGAGGGTCTCGCCGAGTTCGCGGGCGAACGCCGTCGGCGTTCGGACCTTCTCCTCCGCGAAGAAGTCGTCGAAGAAGTCATAGAGGTACTCCTCGAGCCAGACGTACCGGTCGGAGGGGACGAAGATGTTCCCGAGGCGGTTGATGCCGCGTTCGCGGAGTTCGGCCTCGTCTGCATCCCACTCGCCCATCTTGAACGGTTTTTCCGTTTTGATGACGTCCTCGGTCAGCGAGCCGGAGGTGGTGATCAACACGTCGACGTACCCCTTCCGGATGAGCGCGGCGACGACCTCGCGCAGCCCCGAGGAGATGATGTTCGAGGTGCACGTCAGGTAGATCGTCGCGTCCTCGTCTTGCATTCGCTCGGCGATATCGATCGCCTCCGCGAGCTGTGTGGCCTGAAAGCCAGTCGTCGCGTAGGACTCGAGTAACTCGCCGAAATCGAACTCACCGCGGAAGTCGTAGCCACGAACGTCGTCCGTCGACAGCGCCTCGTCGCTGCCCGGGACGACGTGGTCGTGGGACTCGTCGTCGGTCATATCCCTAGCTACCCGAGCAGGGCTTTGAATTGCTCGGGATCGATCGCGGCGTGTGGCCAGGTACCAGCTATCAGGGGCCGAGTACCACAATCGCACTTCGAGTCGCCTACCTCGCGTCCTCGAGGTTCTCGAGGGCGTCGGGGTTCTCGATACTGCTCATGTCGCCGAGGTCCTCGCCCGTATACGTGGCCTCGATGGCTCGGCGGATAATCTTGCCCGACTGGGTTTTGGGGAACTCGTCGACGAACAGCACTTCACGCGGCCGGAACGGCTTTCCGAGTTCCTCGCCGACCTGTGCGCGCAGTTCCCCACGGAGGTCGTCCGTTTCCTCGACGCCGTCCTCGAGGACGACGTAGGTGACGACAGCAGTGCCGGTGGTGTCGTCGGGAGCCCCGATCGCGGCGGCCTGATTGACCGACTCGTGGTCGATGAGTGCGCCTTCGACCTCCGCCGGGCCGACTTTCCGGCCTGCCACGTTCAGCGCGTCGTCGGCCCGACCGTGGAGGAACCAGAAGCCGTCGTCGTCCTTTTGGGCCCAGTCACCGTGATTCCACATGTCCTCGAACCGCGACCAGTACTCATCGAGGTAACGCTCGTCGCCCGACCACAGCGACTTGGTCATCGAGGGACAGGAGTCGCGTGCGACGAGGTAGCCGCGTTCGTGGTCTTCTCTGACGGATTCGCCCGTCGCGTCGACGATGTCGATGTCCATGCCGAGACCGGGGCCGCCGAGCGTACAGGGTTTCAGCGGCTCGGTCGGCATCGGCATCAGGAAACAGCCACAGATCTCAGTGCCGCCGGAGATGTTGATGATCGGTGCCTCGCTGCCACCGACGTTCTCGTAGAACCACTGCCACGATTCGGGGTCCCACGGCTCGCCTGTCGAGCCGAGTAGACGCAGCGAGGAGAGGTCGTGTCCCTCGAGCCAGTCGTCGCCGTGTTTTCGCAGCGCTCGAATCGCGGTCGGCGAGATGCCGAACTGAGTGAGCTTGTGGCGGTCGATGATCTCCCAGAATCGATCCGGCTCGGGGTGGTCGGGTGCGCCCTCGTACATGAAGACCGTGCCGCCGAAGCTGTGCGTGCCGATGAGCGTCCACGGCCCCATCATCCAGCCGATGTCGGAGACCCAGAAGAACCGATCCGACGGCTTGAGATCGAAGCCGAAATGCAGCTCTTTAGCACACTGCATCTGCACGCCTGCATGGGTGTGGACGATGCCTTTGGGTTTGCCCGTGGTGCCCGACGAGTACAGCAGCATCGACTCCTGACTCGAGTCGAGCGATTTGCTCTCGTAGTCGTCGTCCTGGGATTCGACGGCGTCGGCCCACCACTTGTCGCGGTCGTCGTCCCACGGAACGTCGTGTCCCGAGCTAGCGTCGCTCGCGCCAAGCCTGTCGAAAACGATCGTCTCCTCGACGTAGCCGGCTTCCTCGATCGCCTCGTCAGCAGCGCCCTTGAGATAGACCGGGCTGCCGCGGCGATAAAAGCCGTCGCCCGTAAAGAGCACCGAACACTCCGAATCCGAGATCCGGGTCGCGGCCGCGTCGACGCCGAAGCCCGAGAAGATGGGCACGGCGATCGCGCCGACTTTGAAACAGCCGTAGAGAATCGAGACGACCTCGGGCACCATCGGCATGTAGAGGCCGACCGTATCGCCCGTCTCGATGCCGCGTTCCTCGAGGGCGTTTGCGACCTGATTCGACTGGCGGTGGAGTTCGTGGTAGGTTATCTCTCGGATCTCGCCGTTTTCGCCCTCCCAGATGGTGGCGACCTTGTTTCGTCGCTCGTTGTCAAGGGCGGCGTGGCGATCGACGACGTTGTGGGCGACGTTGAGTTCGCCGCCAGGATACCAGTCGGTGAACTGGGGCCCCTCGCTGTCGTCTCGCACCGTGTCGTACTCCTCGTAGAACTCGATACCGAGATAGTCGACGAGTTCGTCCCAGAACCAGTCGATGCCTGAGTCCTCGACGCCCTCGAGATCGGTCGTCGTGCGTTCGATGAGTTGGTCGTAGCTGTCGATCCCATACGTCTCCATGAACGCGGCGACGTTGGTCGATTCGACGAACGCCTCGCTGGGTTCGTGAACGATCTCGTCGACATCCTCGAGACTTGGATCGGTTGTGTTCTCAGTCATTGTCACTCGTAGGTTAGAGTCATGCCCCCATCAAACAACAGGTCCCCGCCGTCGAGATGTCGGCCGAGATCAGAAAAGCCGAACAGGAAGAGATTGGCGACGTCGATCGGCTCCATCATCTCCGTGACGCGGGATTGACCAAGCATGACGTCTTCGATCACCTCGTCGACGGAGATGCCACGCTGTTCGGCGGTGTCCTCGAGCTGGTTCATCACCAGCGGCGTCTTCACGTAGCCGGTACTGACCGAGTACGCGCGGATCTCGCCCTCGCCTTCGGCCGCGATCGACTGGGTGAGCCCCCGCAGTCCGAACTTCGAGACGTTGTAGCCAACCTTGTCGCTGGTCACGTAGTGGCCGTGGATCGAGCCCATGTTCCCCACGCAGCCCTGTCCGTCCGCAGTCTCCCGAAAGTGTGGAATACAGAGCTTCGAGAGATACAGCGGCGCCCGAAGCATGATCTGGTGCATACGATCGTAGGTGTCCATCGGGAACGCTTCGATCGAGTCGATGTGTTGCATCCCGGCGATGTTTGCAAGATACTTGAGATCGCCCAACTGCGCTGCCTCCTCGACGATCCGCTCGAGATCGTCATCGCTGGTCAGATCGCCGACGATCGACGTAATCGACCCCTCGAGGTCGAGTTCTTCGCCGCGGTCGATCGTCCCCTCGAGGCCCTCGGCGTCGATATCGGTCGCCGCGACGGTGAGTCCGTTGCCGGCGGCGGCGAGTGCGGTCGCCCGGCCGATTCCCGAGCCAGCCCCCGTTACGAGACAGACGTTTCGATCGGTAAACGAGTCGTCGTCAATCGACTGAATGTCCTCGCGCGTCACTGTTGGTGGTGCAACTGCTGTTTCAGACATGTCGTGTACTGGCTGTACGTTCTCCCGAACCATGCTAAAACACAGCCGTTAACATATCAAACGGAGCCCCGAGGATGGGGCAGAATCGGTCCTCGGATGCGTCTCCAGTCGGGGACACTCCTTTTAGCTGATTTAAAATTCCATCGCTCACAAATTTCCGAATCAACGTTTCCGATAGTGTCTCTCAGCCGATAACGCCATAATTAGTAGCAAGTATTAATACCTTGTATGTGTCTTGATAGCTAGTATGATCGATCTCGATATCGACATGCGGCAGTACGACTGTCCGTTTATCGATACGACCGACGACGTCGATATCGCCTTCTCGGCCGTCCAGTGGCAACTCGATACCGATGATAAGCGACTCGAGACACGGCTGATCGCGAAAGGCTCGTCGACAGGCACGCTTGAAGCAGGGCTCCACGAACTTCGCGACCACCCGAACATGCGAGAGTGTTACATCCTCTCGAAGCGTGACAACGTCGCCGAAATCGGAACGACGATCGAAGAGACGAACGCGATGCGGACGATCCAGCAAAACGGTGGCTACATCACCGGCCCGTTCCGGATCGAGGACGGCCGGGAACACTGGCACGTCGGCTTCGATGATGACCGCGACGAAGATCACGCACTCGCCGAACTCGAGCGCCACAACGAGTTCACTGTCGAAGATCGCGACCAGGTCGGCCCGACGGCGCTGTTTGACCTGCTCGAAAACTCCGACAGCGCGCTTCGGCTGCTCGAGGGCTGTCGGTCACTCACCGAGACCGAACGCGAGACGTTCGAAGCTGCGTCCCGGAACGGCTACTATGAGACCCCACGCGAGACAACACTCGACGAACTGGCGACTCACTTCGATATTTCGAAGACGGCCGTCTCCATGAACTTACGGCGGAGTGAACGGAAGGTCCTGAAAGCGGCACTGACCGCGCTCGAGGAGATGGACGGAACACAACAGCTCTGACAGTGGTGACGTCGGATCCGTTCTGCGCAGTCTATCCGTTCGCCGAACCGTCGATAACACAGCGACAGTACTGACTCTCCCGCTGGCGGCGAGTCTACTGTCGACGGGACCGACACTGACTTACTCGAGTGAATCGCCTCGGTATTAAGCCCCGGGGCATTCGCCTCGAGCGCCTGTGAAATCGATCCGACTCCGGCTCAGACGGTCTGCTGTCCCTGTGTCCCGGCGCGACCGAACGCGGGTTCGCGACTGCGCCGGCACTGACGGACAGCAGTCCGTATCAGGCCTCGATAATCTCCTCCTCGTCGTCTGCGGGAACGACGAGCGAGCCGTCGAGAACGGTCACACCTCGACCGCCGATCTGGACATCACCGTCGACGCGAACGCGAACCAGTCCCGGTCGGTCGACGTAGTGGCCCTGCTCGAGACGGAGTTCGTCTGGGAAATCGTCGTCGAACGCGCCGAAGTGATCGAGATACGCACCGACGGCACCGCTTGCGGTTCCGGTAACTGGATCTTCGGGTACGCCGGCTCCGGGTGCGAACATCCGCCCGTGTAGCGTCGACTCTCGCTCGAGGGCGTCGAACGTGAACAGATAGATGCCGGTCACGTCGAGCGCGTCGGTCAGCGCTTCGACTGCCGTCACCTCCGGGTCGGCAGTCCCGACATCGGAGAGATACGTGATCGGGGCGATTAGAAACGGGAGTCCGGTCGAAGCCACTGCCAGCGGAATATCGTCGCTTGCGCCTTCGAGCGCAGCCTGATCGACACCAAGCGCATCGGCAACGCGGTCGTAGCCGACGTCGACCTCGCGCACCTGCGGGCGATCCTGTGTCATCCAGACCGTGCCGTCGTCCTCGAGGTCGATCTCGAGGTCGCCGACGTTCGTCTCGAGCGTCGAACTGCCCGGTTCGAGCCCCTCGTCGTGGAGATGTGCAAACGAACCGATGGTCGCGTGTCCACAGAGATCGACCTCCTGGGTCGGTGTGAAGTAGCGAATCCGCCGGTCGGCGCGCTCGCTCGAGCGCACGAACGCCGTTTCGCTAACGCCCATCTCGGCGGCGATCGACTGCATCTGTGACTCCGAGAGGCCGTCTGCGTTGGGGACGACACCCGCCGGGTTTCCGGTTAGCGGTTCGTCGGTGAACGCGTCGACCTGCAAGACTCGAGTCGTCTTCATACGCCATCGGTCGGCCGAGTGACGTATCAATCCTCGGTCGTCGACTCCCTCGAACCGACAGGCGGCTCACAGCTCGTCAATCCACGCCACGATATCGTCGACGACGCGCTCGTCGGCGTTGTTCTGAAGGTCGTACTCGAAGGGGACCACCGGCCCCTCGCCAGGCATGAACGCGTGGTTGAGGCCGTCGTAGACCTCGACGCTCGAGTCCCCCTCGAGTTCGGACGCCCAGCGCTCGAGGTCGTCTTCGACGGTGGCTCGCGTGTCGCGGTCGCCCTGTAAGAAGTACGTGGGAACCTCGAGGCTACTGGCGACCGCGACCTGATCGTACTCTGCGAGGCTGTTCCACAGCGAGCCGTAGTAGCCGACGAGGAGGTCGTCGGCGTCGTACTCGCCCTCGGTGATCCGGTCGATCTGGTCGCTCCACTCGTCGACGCGCTCCGCTCGCGTCTCCCACTCGTAGTCGCCGACCGTCGCCTGGTGTTCGGCCTGCTCGAGGACGACCTCGGCGAACGACCGTGCCGGCGCGGCCAAGCCGATGACGCCGGCGAGGCCGCCGTCTCGGTCTGCGATTCTGGGCGCTGCCAATCCACCGAGACCGTGGCCGACGACGACGAGCCGATCCGCGTCGACGCCGTCGACGTCCCGGAGTTCGTCGGCCGCGGCGAGCGCGTCGTCGACGGCGACGTTGTCGATGCCGTACTCGTCGTCCTCAAGCTCACACTCGAGGGTCCGTTTATTGTACCGAACGGTCGCGATATCCCGCGTCGCAAGGCCCTCCGCGAGGTCTCTGAACAGCTGCGTCGCTCTCGTCTCGCTGTCCATCGTGACCCGACCGGCGTCGTGGACGAGGACGACGCCCGGAACCTCGCCCTCGGCGTCGGCCGGCGTCGTAACGAGCCCCGACAGTGAGCAGCCGTCCATCTCGGTCTCGAGCGTTACCTCCGTCTCGGAGACGGCGTCTGGATCGACGTACGCTGGCCGTTCATACTCGTCGCCGGGTATGTACTCCCCGTACTGGTACTCCTCGTTCATCGCGAGGAGGAGGTCGTGGTCGCCGCGTTCGAACGCCATCGAGACGCGGGCCGTGTACGTCCCCTCTCGTTCCGTCACCGACGTGTCGACGATCTCCTCGAACTCGCTGCCAATGGCCGTATATCCCATCCAGGTCTGCTCGAGTTGACCGAGCGAGGCGTACTGCGATTTCATCTCGGGGACGAACTGCTCGCGAATGTCCTCGAAGCGGCCGTTCGCGAGGTCGTCGACGAACGTGGCCGCCGCGTCCTCGAGTTTGTCCGTGTCGACGTCCTCGCCCTCCTCGTCGGTGTCGCTGGAGAGTAGGTCAGTGCAGCCAGCCAGTGCCGCCGCTGTCGTCGTCGAGATCGCCGTCAGTGCGGTGCGTCGTCGAAGAGGAGCCATAGATGGTGGTGACTATCACGATATCCTATAAGAATCCGGGACTGCGTTCACACGAACTGATAGAGAACACGGCCCGATGGACGTGGTCCGAACCACGCGTTCGCCGATAGCTCACCACCCCAAACGGCACAATAGCCGCTGAACGCCACTGCACACCTGATCGCCCAACAGCTCTGTGCGATCGGTGTGTACCTCGGTACAGCAGACTGTCTCAGTCGTCACCCGTCGTCTCAGTCACCTGCTCGCGACCGTCGTCCTCGAGCGACGGCCGATCGCCGGTGTCGTGGGTTCCGACCGGCGGGAGGTTGACCGCCGCAGCGGGCGAGGCCTCGAGGTTGGTCGTCGACTCGAGTCGGTCCATCTCGCCGTCCGCGCGGTCGCGAGCGTCCTGGTCGATCCGCATCGAGCAGAACTCGACGCCACACATTGAGCAGAAACGGGCGTCTTTGTAGTTGTCTTCGGGCAGCGTCTGGTCGTGATACTCGCGGGCGCGGTCGGGATCGAGCGCGAGTCGGAACTGCTCGCGCCAGTCGAACGCATAGCGGGCCTCGGAGAGGGCGTCGTCCCAGTCTCGAGCGCCGGGACGACCGCTCCCCACGTCGCCTGCGTGGGCGGCGATCCGGTAGGCGACGAGTCCGTCGCGGACGTCGTCCTCGTCAGGGAGGCCGAGATGTTCTTTCGGGGTGACATAACACAGCATCGCCGCGCCAGCCTGGGCCGCCATTGCGGCACCGATGGCGCTCGTGATGTGGTCGTAGCCGGGCGCAATATCGGTCACCAGCGGGCCGAGTACATAGAAGGGCGCGCCGTCACAGACCTCCTGCTGGCGTTCGACGGTCTCGGCGACCTTGTCCATCGGGACGTGGCCCGGTCCTTCGACCATCACCTGCACGTCGTGGGCCCAGGCGCGCCGGGTCAACTCGCCGAGCGTGTCGAGTTCGGCGTGCTGGGCCTCGTCGCAGGCGTCGGCCAACGAGCCCGGCCGCAGGCTGTCGCCGAGACTGAACGTGACGTCGTGGGCGGCGAATATCCTGCAGAGCTCGTCGTAGACCTGGAACAGCGGATTCTGCTCGCCGTGGGCTTCCATCCACGTCGCCATGATCGAACCGCCACGGGAGACGATGCCCGTCTTCCGACCGTCGGTCAACGGCAGGTGTTCCGCCAGAATCCCCGCGTGGATGGTCATGTAGTCGACGCCCTGCTCGGCTTGCTTTTCGATGATCTCGAGCAACAGATCAGTCGTGATATCCTCGGGACTCCCCGCCTGCTTGACGGCCTCGTACAGCGGCACCGTTCCGATCGGCACCGGCGAGTGTTCGATGTGGGTCTCGCGAATGTCGTCGAGATCGCTGCCGGTGCCGAGATCCATCACCGTATCCGCACCGTAGTGGACCGCCGTGTGAAGTTTCTCGAGTTCTTCCTCGAGGTTGCTGGTCGTCTCGCTGTTACCGATGTTCGCGTTGACTTTCGTCGCGAACTCGCGGCCGATGATCATCGGATCAAGCGCCTCGTGATGGGTATTCGCTGGAATTACGGCTTGTCCGTCGGCGACCTGCTCCCGGACAAACTCCGGATCGCGGTTCTCACGGTCGGCGACGCGTGCCATTGCCTCGGTGATCGTTCCCTCACGGGCGGCTTCGAGCTGGGTTTGCACCATTAACAACTAGGTTGTATTACTGGATCATATAGTGCTTGTGTTGCGCGTCTCACGTCGGCACACCGTCGCCTCGAGCAACGGGATCGGTTGCTGAGCGCGGTTTCATACGGACTGCTGTCGTCACGTCCCGCCGATCACTGACTCCGCCGCTGGCGATCGGCGGTAAAACGGTACAGCAGACCGTATCAGCCCACTTATGAGGGTCGCGTCCCCTCACTCGAGTAGATAGCACCATGTCCGATCTACCGGACGACTTCGACTGCACGATCACCAACTGGGAGTATATTTACGGCCTGTGTCGCGACGTCGGCGACGAGGTTCGCGACGACGCGTTCGAACCCGACGTCGTCGTCGCACTCGCCCGCGGGGGCTGGTTTGCGGGCCGCTGTCTCTGTGACTTCCTCGGACTCGACGATCTGACGAGTTTGAAGATGGAACACTACGTCGGGGCCGCAGAGAAAAGCGACGAGCCGACCGTTCGCTACCCCATGCCGGAGGGCAGCGTCGCAGGCAAGGACGTCCTCATCATCGACGACATCGCCGACACCGGCGGCTCGATCGAGCGCGCCTACGAGTACGTCACCGACCGTGACGCCGGCGAGGTTCGGACCGCAACCCTCCAACTGCTCGGTACCAGCGAGTACGAACCCGACTACGTTGGCGAACATCTCGAGGAGTGGACGTGGGTCGTCTACCCGTGGAACTTCATCGAGGACATGATCGATCTGATCTCGAGCGTGATGGGCCAGGCCGACCAGGAAACGTTCACCCAGGAGGAGATTCGCCACTATCTCGCCACGTTCCACGGCGTCGACCGTATCGAGATGGAGATCGCCCAGCCTGACCGGATTCCTGAAGTATTGACCGAGATGGAACGCCGCGACGTCCTCGAGTCGGCTGGCCCCGGCAAGTGGCAACTGGCGGAGACCGCGTAACACGGATCGAGCGAAAGCCCATCTCCTTCAGGCGCGGGCGGAAGTCGATGCGTTCGACGACGAACCGCCGAACGCGACCGGCAGTCAGTTCACACCGACCCGTTCTGCCCGAACCGCTTCCGTGTAGGCAAGAAAGTTGTCGAACAACTGTTTTGCCTCGCAGGCGGCCTCGTAGTTCTCCGCGTGGATTCCCTCGAGAACCGCTTCGATGCGCTGTGTCGAGAGCTGTTCCGACTTCCGTTTTGTGACCGCTTTGGCAGTCCGCATATCGTACTCCGGGTGGAACTGAACGGCGAACACGTGGTCTTTCCGAAACCCGTGAATACCGTACCCGTTTTTCGCAAACACCGTCGCTCCCGGCGGCGCTTCGATGACGTGATCCGAGTGTGTCGTAAAGACTGTCATCGTCTCGTCGATCCCGTCGAGGAGGCGGTTCTCGCCGTCCTGTTCGACGGTTCGATAGCCGATTTCGTACTCGCCCATCCCCTCGACGCGCCCACCCAGAACGTCCGCGAGGAGCTGGTGACCGTAACAGACACCGAGCGCGGGTACCCCGGCCTGGACCGCATCGCCGACCCAGGTTTTCAGCCGTCCGATCCACTCGCGATCCCAGTAGACCGACGCACTCGAGCCGGTCACGACGAAGCCGTCGTAGCGAAAGTCGTCGGGGAACTCGCCGGACGGACAGTGGAACTCCTCGAGGTCAGCATCGAGTTCCCGATGAAAGTTCCGTCGGGTATCCACAGCCTCGTGAGCCGCGTTCAACAGCGCGAGACTCAGCTGTCCCATCTGTTATTAATACGAACTGTTGGTGTGGATGAATCGTCTTGTTTCATTGGTGTTTGCGACGTGTTCATCGTCGATCAGTCAGCTGTCATCGATCGTGCCTGCGACAGGTCCTGTTCGAGGCGCTCGGCGTACTCGAGTCGAAGCTGTCGCGCTTCGGTCGCTGTCAGCTCCTCGCCGGTGTCGATCTCGTGGGAAAGCGGCTCGTACGCCTCGACGTCGAATCCCATTCGCTCGAGATACGACCGTACTGCGGCCGACGACAGGCCGTCCCGGATCCCGGCTTCGACGTACTCCTGTACTGTGTCGAACTCCGGCAGAACGACCGCTTCGTCCGTTATGCGACCCGTTTCGCCCTCGATGCGTACCTCGACGTCGTCGAGGTGTTCGATAACCCCGACGATCTCATCGGCCAACCGCACGATCTGGCTCGGGAGGGCTGTGTCGGGCGAGCGCCATTCGACGGTCGAGAACCGCTCACGGAGTTTGACCGGCGTCCAAGCCGCACTTTCCGGCCCGAAACACGACTCGACCGTGTCTCGGTCGCAGCCGGCGACGATAGCCGCCGTCACGAACTCGCTGTACCGACGCTCGAGTCGTCTCGCCCACTCCGCTCTGTCTTCGACATATGGCCACAGCTGCCCCTGGTGTGGCAGGGATTCATACGCCATCCAGCGATAGAGCTGGGATCGTGCGCCGGTCGTCAGGCGTGTGCCCTCGAAGTACGGCGAGGAGTTGACCAGCGCCAGCGCGGGATCGAGTGCGATGAGTGTGTTCAACTGGTCGATCTCGCGGCCGGGCTGTTGTTCGACGTGAATGTGCGTGCCGGCGCAGTGTCGCACGTACTCGAAGTCCTCACCGATGACGCGATCCTGGATCCGCGTGCGCTCACCCGGGCGATCTTCGATCGGTGCCTGCTGGACTGGCGTTGCGAGTGGGACCAGCCGCTTGTCCCGTTCCTCGGCCCGTCGGAGAACCCGATCGAGCCGATCGAACAGTTCGTCGCGGAGTTCAGCCGTCGTCTCACACGGTGTCGTTTTGATCTCGAGTAGCGGGGCGACGAACTCCCGTTCGACCCCCGGCGATGCCTCGACGAGGTCTCCTGGATCGGTCAGTCGCCCCTGCTCATCGATTACCCAGTACTCGACTTCGATGCTGCGTCGCATCGGCTCGAGGGTGTGCTGTGAGGTGGTAGTTCCCGTCCGATTCGACGAACGATGGATATCGGGTGGTTCGGACATGGCTTGGAACGGTATTGTAGCGGTAGTCTCGGCGTGTTCGCCTATGTGATCCTCTCTCCCACCGTTGTGGGCTCGACTGTAACCCCGTCTGGGGTGGTCATGGGAGACCCTCTCCAGTAGCCGTACAAGAGGTCGACGCGGTCGTTGAATCTCGTCCTCGAATCATGCGTATTACTCACACATGTCTGTGTGTGAAATGGATGGTCATAATAAGTTCTGTGTATATATTCAATGGGGTGTCCTTATATGCAGCAATACTGTTCACAGAGTCGGGTATACGGGCGGATGTGCCGATGTTTACGGTGTGCAGGATTTCGATCGACCGAGTCTCGAACGCGTCACTCCGCGACCGATTCGGTATCGTCCGACTCTGTCGCCTCCAGTTGCGCTGTCTTCGAGTCCTCGTCCGCCTCATTCACTAGCGACTCCTTCCAGGTGCCACGCGTAAACCACGCGACAGCAGCGAGTGCGCCGACGACGTCGCCCACGACGACGCCCGTCCAGATGCCCGTGGTACCCCAGCCGGCGACGAAGATCAGATAGTAGGTAACTGGAACGCGGACGATCCACAGCCCCAGCACGGAAAAGACGAGCGCCGTCTTCGTGTTACCAGCCCCCCGAAACGCCCCGAGCATGACCTGCATGATGCCCATGAAGACGAAGGCGAACGCGGCAAACTGGAGGTATGTGACGCCGTAGGCGAGCGTTTCGGCTCGGCCGGCTTCCTCGGCCGTGAGAAACACCGCGACGAACGGCTCCGGAAAGAGAATGGCGAGTGCGCCGGCGACGGCCATGATCCCCCCAATGACGCCCGAAGCGAGCCACGTCGCCTTCGCTGCCCGGTCAGCCCGCCCAGCGCCTAAGTTCTGGCCGACGATCGAGTCCGTCGCTTGCCCCATCCCCATCGCGGGCAGGAAAGCAAGCGAGATCAGCCGGTTACCCAGCCCGTAGGCTGCGACGACCGCCGGCGGGAACGTGACGACCATCGCTGTCATTGCGACCAGCGCCAGCGCTGTCATCGACTGCTCGAGCGCTGTCGGGACGCCGAGTCTGGTAATCTCGGTGACGTACTCGAGTCGCGGGCGGAGATGATGCAGTTCGATGGTGGGGCCAGTCGTCGTGTAGTACAGCAGATAGAAGCCGATCACCGTGGCGAGGCCTCGGGAGACGACGGTCGCGACGGCAGCACCTTCGATCTCGAGGCGAGGCAGCGGCCCGACACCGAAAATCAGCAGTGGATCGAGCACGAGATTGACGACGACGCTGATGACCATCACCCGCATCGGTGCACGGGTGTTGCCGTACCCCCGCATGAGCGCAGCGAAGACGAAAAAACCGAACACGAAGGGAACCCCGAGGAAGAAGATCCGCAGATAGTCGCCAGCTAGTGGGAGGATCGCAGTCTGCGTGTCGCTGTCGGCAGGGAGGAGTTCGAGCATCGGATCTGTCGCAAAGTACCCGACGATACCGAGGACGATCGCGATCAGCGAAATAAACGAGATCGTCTGCCCGGCGATGAGACCACCTTTGCCACTTTCAGCCCCTGTGTGCTGGGCGAGCAAAATCGAGCCGGCGGTCGTGAAACCGGCCCCGACCGCGATCACTAAAAAGAGCAGCGGAAAGGCGAGACTCACCGCACCGACGGCGTCGGGCGAAAGCGCCCCGAGCCAGAACGTGTCGCCGACGTTGTAGGCGACCTGCAACAGCTGGATGACCACGAGCGGCCAGGCCAGCTTGAACATCGGCCGAACGAGACTCCCCTCCGTGAGGCTACTCTCGTCCGACACCTCGCCGGAGGACATATCTCAACAGTACGGCTCATCGTACTTCACGACTCGTGAGATATGATATCTGCACTCACCACCGACTCGTCACGCAGTGGCGTTCGTTCAGCTACGTCAACACGTTACTGACGGACCGGATCGTCCGCTGTCCAGACCGTCAGCACGGAGGTGTTTGTCGTGTCTCCGGCCGACCGTCCGTTTTGGAAAACAGTACTGATTGTGTATATTTCTTCTCAAGATTGGATATATTTCTGAAATAGGATAAAAGTACAAAGGAATCTCTGAATATAGAAAGGTTTGCGTTGTCATGAAATCCTGCTCAGAGTGAAGCGTATGAGTCCCCAATCAGTCCTCCCTCCCCGCAGTTCAAACAGTGCTGCTGGTTCGCCCTCACTCGAGGAGTCCCCGGAACTCTCTCAGGACGAAATCTTTCATCTCTTACAGACGAACCGCAGGCGAGACACCATTCGCTACCTGCTCGATATGGATGCGGAGTCCGTCAAAATGCGCGACATCGCCGAACACGTCGCCGCCCTCGAGCACGAGACGACAGTTGCGGAGTTGACGTCCACCCAACGCCAGCGTGTCTACATTCCGCTGTACCAGTCACACCTTCCGAAACTCGACAAAAAAGGCGTCATCGAGTACAACAAGTCCCGCGGTATCGTTCGAGCGACGGATCGCATAGAGATCTTTCGCCCGCATCTCGAGCCGTATCGGGATGATGCACCCGACGACGACGCCGAACGGTCGATCATCGGGTATTTCGTCAGCGACTACTACGCGACGGCGATCGCTGCGAGTACGAGTCTGCTGGTCGCCTCCCTGCTTGGTGTGCTCGCGCTTCCCGGCGTGATGCTCGGCACCATCATCACCATTCTCTTCGTGCTCGCAACGATCGGGACGAACCACGGCGACTCGCTTCTGGGAGCTGGAACCGCTGAGTAACCGCTTGTCGTCGCTCAAGCGGGGAGGATCGTGCGAAATCGGGTTCTACTGTGCGATCAGTCGGCGATCGATTCGCTCGAGTCCGTCGCCACTGTCGCGTCTTGCACCCAGAGGTCGCCGAACAGCTCGTCTTGCTCGAGACGGACTCGACCGCGGTGAGACAGAAAGAGCAACGCCAGATACGTCATCACGCGTGAGCCGCCGACGCCTTCGATTTCGGCGAACAACACTTCCTCGCGGCCCTGGTCGTACTGGCCAGCGAGTTCTCCTTCGACGTTATCGATGACCGTTTCGATGTCTTCTTCGTGGGTCGTATGCGTCACGTCGTCGCTTGTGGGCTCGTCGTCGACGCGGAAATCATCGCCCGAGTGGTAGTTCAGCTCCTGCATCCCGCGGTCGTACCCACGCGGCGAGTCGCTCGTGTCGTAACTTCGAGACTCCTTCCATCGCGTCTCCCGTTCGGCGCTTCGGAGCTCCCGAACCAGTTCGTCGAGCGTCTCCGGCTTTCCACGGGCGTGTTTGCGATCGAGGCGACGTTCCATCTCCGCCTCGAGGCTCTCGATAGGGTCGAAGCCGGGAGCCGGCCCGCCGTCGCCATCACCGCTGTCCATCGGTCCGTCGTCTGCAAAGGGCGCCTCCCACGGCGGTAGCTCCGCTTCCTCGGGTTCGTCCGGCGTGAACAGCTCGTCGCTTTTCATCCGCAAAAGCACGCTCGCGTAAAACAGCGCGCGACCGGAGGTCCGCAGGTCGGCCTCGTCGAGTGCCTCGAGGAACTTGTCGGTCACTGCGACGATATCGATATCCCAGGGATCGATCTCGCCGTCTTTGGCGAGTTGGACCAGCAGTTCGACGGGCTCGACGTCGTCGCTATCGGTTCCCGTTTCGTTTTCGTCATCTTCGGAAAACTCGAGGACCGTTGAAGGGGATGCTCGAGCCTCGTCACTCGAGCCAGCATCGGTGACGAGAGCTGTGTCCGAGTCAGATTGTCCCGGTCGCTCGCGGTCTTCGTGGCCGGCGATCTGCAGCGGAATATCGTCGTTCTCCTCAGTCACTTGCCGGCACCTCCTCTCCATCGCCGTCGCTGCTGAGATCGATTCCGGTCACCGCACTCACGTTGTCCTGTTGCATCGTCACCCCGATGGCTCGCTCGGATCGATCGAGCATCGCAGAGCGATGCGAGACGACGACGAACTGCGCTTTCTCGGAGAGTTCATCGACCATCTGGCCGATCCGCTCGGCGTTGACGGCATCGAGGAAGGCGTCGACCTCGTCTAACGCGTAGAACGGGGCCGGGTTGTGGCGCTGGATCGCGAAAATAAACGCCAGCGCCGTCAGCGACTTCTCGCCACCGGACATCGCATCGAGTCGCTGAATCGGCTTGTCGCCGGGCTGGGCTTTCATCGTCAACCCACCGTCGAACGGATCGGCCTCGTTCTCCAGATGCAGCGTCCCGGTCCCCTCCGAAAGCTTCTCGAAAATCTCCGTGAACTGCTCGGCGATCTCGTCGTAGGAGTCGATAAACGTCTGTTTCTTCAGCGTCTCGTACTGTTCGATCCGATCGCGGATCCCCTCGGCTTCCTCGACCAGCGTCGCTTTCGCGTCCTCGAGTTCCTCGAGATCCTCCCGCACGTCGTCGTACTCGTCGATCGCAAGCATGTTCACCGGCTCCATCGCCTCCATATCCGCCTGCAACACCTCGATCATCTCGAGAACCGTCTCGTGGTCGGGCACGTCCTCGGGGTCGTACTCGCCGACCTCGGCCTCGAGACTCTCGATTTCCCACTCGAGGTCGCTCAGCCGACTGCGTGCATCCTCGAGTTTGCTCTCGACGGCGTTGACCCGATCCTGTTGCTGGTCGCGTTTGGTTCGGGCCGTGGACAGTTCCTCTTTGAGGTCACTGCGCTCCGCTTTGAGGTCGGTGAGTTCGTCCTCGAGTTCGGCAACGGCCTCCCGTTTGTCCTCGAGTGTCTCGCGCTTTTCGGCGATAGCGTCCTCACAGTCGTTGATTCGAGCTTCCTGTTCGGCTTTCCGATTCTGAGCCGTCTCGATGTCGTCGTGGAGGTCTTCGATCGCGTCCTCGCCGTACTCCTTCTCTAAGCTCAGTTCGTTGAGTGTGCTGTCGAGATCCGCGATGCGGTCTTCGCGCTCATCGATTTCGTCCTCGAGGGCCTCTATTTCCGCGGTCAGTTCGGGAATCTTCGAGTCTGCGAGTTCGGTCTCGAGGTCGTCGATCTCGGCTTCGATCTCCTCGACTTCCGCTGTCTTCGTCTCGATCTCGCCTGAGAGTTCGGTCATCCGTTCGTCGACGGACTCCCGTTCGCCCTCGAGGTCGGCGAGGTCGTTCTGGAGGGTGTCGATCTCGGCTTCGATCGATTTGCGTTTGTCCGCGAGACTCTCGAGTTCGGTTTCGATCGAGCGCACTTCGTCTGCGGCATCGGTCTTGCGGTCGCGGGCATCGTCGAGGCGCTCTTCGACGCCACGAAGCTCCTCGCGAAGGGACTCACGCTGGTCCTGGAGGTCGGTGATCTGTGTGGCGACGCGCTCGAGTTGGCCCTCGCCGCCCCCGGTAAAGGAGTAGCGTGAGCCGCCGCCGGAGCCGCCGGTCATCGCGCCGCTTTTCTCGACGAGGTCGCCGTCGAGTGTGACCATCCGATAGTCGCCCATATACGAGCGGGCGGTCTCGAGGTCTTCAACGACCAGCGTGTCGCCGAGGACGTACGAGAAGACGTCGGCGTACTGGCCGTCGAACTCGACGAGGTTGTACGCGAAGTCGACCACGCCGGGATCGCTCGGGGCGTTGGGGAGCCGGCGCTTGTGCATGTCCGTCATCGGGAGGAACGTCGCCCGGCCTGCGTTGCGCGATTTGAGGTGGTCGATACACTGTTGGCCGATGACGTCGTCGTCGACGACCACGTTCGCGAGTCGCCCGCCTGCGGCCGTCTCACAGGCGACGGCGTACTCGCCGGGGACGGTCCCAAGCTGGGCGACCGCGCCGTGGACGCCGTTGATCCCTGCGTTCAGAATCGTCGTCACCGCGCGACCGAACGAGGAGTCGCCGCTTTTGCCCGCGTTGGCCTCGAGTTCGGCGTACTCCTGTTGTTTCGCCTGGATTTTATCGTCGATGTCGTCGACGTCCGACTGGAGCCGTCGCTTTTCGCGTTTGAGGTCGTCGACGACGCCCGCGATGTTCTCGCGGTTCGTCTCGGCCTTCTCGAGTTCGCGCTCGAGGTCGGCCCGTCTGCTCTCGATCTCAGGGATTTCCTCGCGGCGTTGCTCGATCGTCGACTCTTTCTCGCTGATCTCGTTCGAACGCCGTCGGGCTTCGTCTAACAGGCGGTCCTGTTCGCGCTGGAGGTCGTTTTTCTCGGTTTTGACCGTCTCCAGTTCGTCTTTGCGCTCGGCGAGGTCGGCTTTCAGCTCGTCGAACTCGGTGTCGACGGCGTCGATCTCTGCTTCGAGTGACTCGCGTTCGGCCTCCCGGTCCTGAATCTCGCTTTTGACCTGTGCTTTCTCGAGTTTGTGCTCGCGGATCTCGCCGTCGAGCTCTTCGATCTGTTCCTGTTTGCGGTCGATCTTGACAAACGCCTCGCGGCGCTTCGATTCGGCGTCTTCGATCGCGCCCTCGCTGGTCTCGATCTTGTCCTCGAGTCGGGAGATCTCGCCTTTGATCTCCTCGATGTCGCTTTTGATCCGGAGCTGTTCGTCCTCGCCTTTGCGCTCGATTTCGGCGTTTAAGTCCTCGAGGTCTTCTTGTAAGCGGACGACTTTCCCCTGCCGTTCGTCGAGTTCACGCTGGAGGTCCGTCAACTCCTCCTCGAGATCATCGACACGGTTTTCGGCGCTCGCGAGTTCGTCGCGTTTCTCCTCGAGTTCGCTGGCCTTCTTGTAGCCCTCGTACTCTTCTTGTTCACGCCGCAACCGTCGGTATCGCAGGGCTTCCTGTCGCTCGTCTTCGAGTTGGGCGAGTCGGTCGCGTTTCTCCTCGATACGAAGTTGAGCTTCGTCGACCCGCTCTTCGACGATCTCGAGTTCCTCGAACGCGTCTTCCTTTTTCGCGTCGAACTCCGCGACACCGGCGATCTCGTCAATGATCTCTCGACGAGCATGCGGCGTCATGTTGATAATCTCGGTGACGTCGCCCTGCATGACGACGTTGTAGCCCTCGGGTGTGACACCAGCCTGTGCGAGCAGGTCCTGAATATCGGAGAGGTTGACCGAGCGGTCGTTCAGATAGTAGTAGGAGTAGTAGTTGTCCTCGGTCTCTTTGACTCGCCGGCGGATGCGAATCTCGTCGACGTCGCCGACGTCGTCGCTGCCGGCGGCGTTGACGACCTGCGAGCGAGTCAACGTCTCGTCGCTGTTGTCCAACACGACTTCGACGGTCGCCTCACGGGGGCCGGCCGACCGGTCGCCGTCTTCGTGACCGGGGTTGTAGATCAGATCGGTCAGCTTTTCGGCGCGAATACCGCGGGTTCGAGCCAGTCCGAGCGCGAAGAGGACGGCGTCGATGATGTTCGATTTGCCGGAGCCGTTCGGTCCAGTGACGACAGTGAAATCCTCGTAAAACGGAATCTTCGTCTTGCGGCCGAAGCTCTTGAAATTGTCCAGAACGAGTGCCTTGATATACATACTTTAGCCAACTTCGTCACAGCAGGGAATCATGGCCGGACGGTCGCGAGTCGAGTGTGGGTCGCGACGCCGCCACGCAGTTATGCGACAATAATGTCGTCGCTACCTGAGTCTTCCGCTTCGTCGGTCGTCGTCTCGTCTTCGACGTCTGCATCAGCCGTGGCTTCGGCCACGTCGTCGGGTGCAGCCTCCTGGGTGTCGTCTTCGCTTGCCGTCTCTTCCGTACGGACACGTCGCTCGGGTACGCGGGTCGGCGTCTCGGTGTCCAGTTCGGCCTCGAGAACCCGGATTCGTTCTTTCGATTCGACGAGTTCGTCCGTCAGGCCCTCGACCGTCGACTCGAGTTCTGCAACTGTCGCTTCGAGTTGCTCGACGCGATTTTTCGACATATCTCCTAGCGGTCCGTCCGGCAACATAAACGTACGTCAGACATAACTAACTGTTCTGGTATTTTTCGCAGCCGCGATCGGCTCACCCGCCCGAAACTGCACGTCTGGCGCCGTCAGTCGCTCAGTTATCGTCTTCGCGCCACTTGTATTCGCACTCGGTACAGATGAAAAAGCGCGTCTCGGATTCGTCAGCCGACCGGATCTGTTGCATATACCAGTGGGCGCGGTCGTTCCCACACTCGGGACAGTGGGCGTCGGTCTCCGGCAGCGACGTCTCCCCAGAGGATTCGATAACCTCGCTTGCTTCCTGATCGTCCGTGACGGTGTATTTGGACGCGTCGCCTTTCGGTTTCGTATAGCCACAGCTCCCGCATTCCCAGATGCCGTCGTTGGCTTTCATCATCGAACCGCATTCGTCACAGAATTCCATCGTTATCCGGGCTACATCGGCCAAGTAACTTAAGCGGCGCGTTTACCACGGGCGCGACGATTCAGTTCGTGTCCGCAAGCACCACAGATGGGCTGGTCGAACACGACCGCTCGTTTCCGGGGCATCGAGCCACACAACGCGGTCTTGCGTTCACCGTCTGCTGTGCGAGCGGCGCACCACTCAGGACGGCCTCCGTTCGAACCGGTTTCCTCTCAGAATGCCGGACGGAGTTTGGATGTTTATGTACCCGCTCGTGCTATCCCTCGAGCATGTTTGGAACGAGCGGTATTCGCGGCGAGGTCGGCGACGAAGTCACGGCCGAACTGGCGCTTGCCGTCGGTCGTGCGCTGCCCTCAGAGGGGTATGAACGCGTCGTCGTTGGCCGTGATATCCGCGAGAGCGGAACGATACTGGTCGACGCACTCACTGCCGGCGTCCGAGAGTGTGGCGGCGACGTCATCGAGGTCGGTGTCGCGCCAACGCCAACCGTCGCCCGCGCTGTCGACTGGCTCGAGGCCGATGCGGGCGTCGTCGTTACGGCCTCACACAACCCGGCTAAAGACAACGGGATCAAACTCTGGTCGCCAAGCGGGCAAGCGTTCGACACTGAGCGCCGGGCGGCAATTACGGATCGCGTCGAGAACGAGCGCTACGACCTCGAGGACTGGACCGGTCTCGGCGACCGGAGCCACCACGACGGTGTGCTCGAGCGCCACGTCGAGACGGTTGTCGACAGTGTTGGCGAGGTCGACGGCCTCGAGGTGGTCGTCGACGTCGGCAATGGTGCCGGCAGCGTGACGGCGGATGCGCTGCTCGAACTGGGCTGTGAGGTTCGGACGCTCAACGCCCAGCAGGACGGGCGATTCCCGGGTCGGCCCAGCGAACCCAATGCGGAGACGCTAACGGATCTCCAACAGTTGGTCGGCGCGACGGACGCCGATCTCGGCGTTGCCCACGACGGTGACGGCGACCGGATGATGGCCGTCGACGAGCGTGGCGAGTTCGTCCCGAAGGATCTCCTCCTCGCGCTGTTCGCCCGCGAAGCAGCGAGTGATGGGGACCGAGTCGCTGCTCCGGTGGATACGAGTCTCGCCGTCGACGACGCGCTTGCGGCTGTCGGAGCCAGCGTGACGCGGACAGCCGTCGGTGATGTCTACGTCGCAGAACGGGCGACCGAGCCTGGGGTCGTCTTCGGTGGCGAACCCAGCGGTGCCTGGATCTGGCCCGACGAAACGCTCTGTCCAGACGGGCCACTGGCGGCCTGTACACTCGCAGCGATGGTCGCTCGAGACGGCCCGCTCGGCGACGCGGTCGACGACCTCGAGACGTATCCGATCCGGCGAACGTCGCTCGAGGTCGAGAATAAAACAGCCGTCATGGATCGCATCGAAGCGACAGTCCGCGAGCGCGAGTTAGCGATCGATGCGTTAGATGGTATCCGGATCGACCACGGCGACGGCTGGACGCTCGTCCGTCCGAGTGGGACTGAACCCGTGATCCGTGTGACTGCCGAAGCGCGTGATCCAGAGCGAGCGGACGCGCTGTTCGAGGATACCCGCGCGCTCGTTGCCGACGCAGCCGACGCCGAATAGGACGTGGACGTCGACCACGCTATCGCTCCCCGGCCAGCGCTGAAAAGAGCCGGTCTTCGAACTCAGCCCTGGTGATCCCATCGGAAGGACCGATCCCCTCCATGTGATCGACGGATACCTGCCCACCTCCCATCCGTGCGTGGCCACCCGCATTGGCCATCGGCACATCGCTGGTTGCGTGGCGAAGTGTCTCTCCCATATGAACCCGGTCATCTCGAGAGCGCCCCGAAAGGTGGATTGTACCGTCGTTTTCGCCGTAGACGATGACCGCCGTGACACCCTCGAGCTGCATGAGTTCGTCTGCGGCCTGGGGAATCGCGTCGACGTTCGAGAGTTCGCCGACATCACAGACGGCAAACGGCCCTTCGACGCGTTTTTCGGTGATCGCCGTCGCCTTGACCTGCAACACGTCGTCGCTGACCTGTGGGTTGGCGATCCGATCCAGGAGATCCTCGTCGATGCTCGGAAAGAGCACGCCACAAGCGTCGAACTCCGCTCGCGAGCAGCCGTTCGTCAGGTGGTTCGTATCGGACAAAATCCCGTAGAGCAACCCGGTAACGAGCGCTTCAGTGACGTCGAATCGACCCGTGTCTCTGGGACCGATCGACGCATCGAGTTCGTCGAGATACTCGACGAGAATCGTCGACGCAGCGCCGTACTCCGTGCGGACGTCGGTAAACTCTGTTCCGGTCCCATTTCCGGGATGGTGATCGATAACTGCGATCGGCTCGACGGTCTGTGAACCCGCAAAGCCACGTGGTGTGTTGTGATCGACGAGGACGACGGCGTCAGCAGCGAGCTGTGAACTCGATTCGATCGCCTCGAGGTCGACATCGAGGACGGTTCGAAACGCTCGGTTTTCCTGATGGCGGATTTCGCCAGTGTACTGTAATGTCGCGTCGGTGCCGACAGACGCCGCGATCTCGTCGATAGCCATTGCACACGACATCGCGTCTGGATCCGGGTTCGGGTGCATCAACACGGCAATGTCGTCGTAGTTGGCCAGCAGTCGCTGGAGATGGACACCGGGCGGCCGCCGGAACCAGCGAACGACCCACCAGCCACTGAGGACGACTCCAACGGTCGCCACCACGAGCAACGAGAGTACCAGCGGCTCGAGAGATCGTGCCGTGTCGACGATCGGCTCGAGAACCAACACGTCCATCTCGAGGAACGCACTGCGTCTCGAGATGGACTGGTTTAGCATATCACACAATTATATCGAATCCTCAAGAATTTTCCCCCGCGACTGACGGCTGCTCGTCAGTTGTCGTGTGTTTCTTTCAGGTAGCCGTCGATCGCGTCGCGATACCCCTCTCGATACGTGGGATAGGCGAACGCATAGCCCAACTCTCGCAGTTTCTCGTTGGAACAGCGTTTGCTCGTCAGAATTCGTCGCCGAGCGGCCTCTGAAAGGTCCGTCTCCTCGAGTCGGTCGGCTTTCGTCCGTTTCGGTGGCTGGGCGACGTCACAGGCCGCAGCGAGCCAGTCGGCGAACGTCCATTTGTCGACGGGTTCGTCGTCGACGACCTGGACGACCTCCCCGCGAGCGAGATCCTCCTCGAGCAGATACCGGACGGCTCCTGCAGCATCGTCGCGATGAACCATGTTCAGGTAGCCTTCAGTGACCGGCCCCTCGAGATAGCGCTCGAGACGATAGCGGCCGGGACCGTAGAGGCCGGCGTAGCGGGCGACCGTGCCATCGAACCCATACTCGGGTGGCAACTCGCGGGCGACTCGCTCGGCCTCGGCGAGCACCTCGGTTTTCTCGGTCGTCGGCTCGAGCGGCGTCTCCTCGTCGACCCAGTCGCCGTCGTGGTCGCCAAGGACACCCGTCGAAGAGGTGTACACCAGCCGTTCGGGGCTCGCGTCACGTTCGCCGAACGCTTCGATTGCCGTTCGGAGTCCTCCGACGTACACCTCGCGGGCTGTGTCTGCACCACGCCCACCGCTGCTGGCGGCGAAGACGATCGCGTCGACGTCCGGCACGGCCTCGAGGGCCTCCCGGTCGGTTAGATCCGCTTGTACGGCCTCGAAGCCGGCCTCGGTGATCGCCTCGATACCCTCGTCGGATCGACGCACTCCGATCGCATCGTGACCGCGGTCGGTGAGCTGTCGGCCCAGCTCGAGGCCGACGTGGCCACAGCCTAAAATTGCAACGTCCATGTCCACAGTCGGGTATGAACCACCATAACCCCCCTGCTCGCAGCGATACTGGCTGCCACTGACCCTCGAGGCTCAGGGCGCGCCGTCGGCGATCACGTACTGGATGTGGACGAACTCCTCGAAAGACATCGGCGCGCGCCGTTCGATCTTCTGTTGGATCTCTTTGGCATCGAGATCGAGTTCGAGTTCGGTTTCGATGGCGTCGACATCGAGGACAGCCGTCGACATCCCCAACAGGAGATGCTCACAGGCGATCATCACTAGCTCGTCTGCGTCGGGTTCGCCGTCTTCGAGTGCCTGAATCTGGGCCACCGCCTCGAGTGTGAGTTCGGGTGACTCTCCCTCGAGAAGCGCGCTGGCGGTTTCGGCGTCGATCTCGGTCCGGTTGGCGATTTCGTCGGGGCCGTACTGGTCGATAACCGATCTGAGATCGGCCTCGTACGCTGTGCGGAGAGCAGCGGGCGAGTCGGGAACGGTCATCCGCTGTTCGTAGAACATGGCAGAACGAACGGGTATCGGGCAGAAAGGCATTGCTATACAGGCAGCTTCCAGCCAGCGACCGTCTTTTTAAGCTGACTAACAGTTTTACCGGAACGTTCAACAGGACACCGTTGCATACACGTGACATGAAAGTTGCCCTGATCGGTGTTGGGCAGGCCGGCGGTAAAGTCACTGAACGACTCGCCCGATTCGATGCGAACATGGGTTTTGGAGCCGTTCAAGGCGCGCTGGCCGTCAACTCCGCGAAAGCCGACCTCCAGTCGCTCGAGTACGTCGACACCCAGTTGATCGGCGCAGACCGCGTCAACGGACATGGCGTCGGCGGTGACAACGAACTCGGCACGGAAGTCATGCAGTCGGACATCCAACAGGTACTGGGCGCGCTCGACGGTCGTGTTACCTCGAGTGCTGAGGCGATCTTCGTCGTCGCCGGCCTCGGTGGTGGCACCGGCAGCGGCGGCGCACCAGTGCTCGTCCATCACCTCCAGCAGGTCCACGACGTCCCCGTCTATGCGCTTGGCATCCTGCCGGGACGAAACGAGGGGGCGTTGTACCAGGCCAACGCTGGCCGCTCGCTGAAGACGATTATCCGGGAGGCCGACTCGACGCTGCTCGTCGACAACGACGCCTGGCACGCACAGGGCGAAAGCGTCGAAGGGGCGTTCGAAACGATCAACGAACGGATCGCCAAGCGCGTTGGCCTGCTGTTTGCCTCCGGCGAGGCCGTCGAGGGCGTCGGCGAAAGCGTCGTCGACTCGAGCGAGGTTATCAACACGCTGCGGGCGGGCGGGATCGCCGCCCTCGGATATGCGACCGAAATCGCAAGCGAGGACAGCGCCGAGAACATTCGAACCGCGATGAGCGTCTCGCGACAGGCGCTGCTGACGGGGACGAGTCTGCCGGAGGCGACGACAGCCGACTCGGCCCTGCTGGTTATCGCCGGCGACCCCGACCGGATCCCTCGGAAAGGCGTCGAGCGAGCGCGGCGCTGGCTCGAGGACGAAACTGGCAGCATGCAGGTTCGCGGCGGCGACTTCCCGCTCGAGAGCGACCGGCTCGGCGCGCTCGTCTTACTCGGCGGTGTGGAACGCTCCGACCGGATTCAGGAGTTCATGGAGCGCGCACGCGAGGCAAAGCGAAAACAGGAGACAGAACAGGCGGATCACGCCGACCAGTTCACCGACGACCGACTCGAGAATCTGTTCTGACGAACCCGCGGTCTCTGAACTAGTCCCCTCCCAAGCGTCGACTGCAGGGTCGAACCTGGCGGTACAGATCGATTCGACCCTGCAGGTCAGGCGTGCGGTGCCACTATCGCAGCCACTGGACGTCACTGCACACCAGATCGCCTGACGGCTATGCGATCTGTGTGGACATCGGTTCAGGTGTTACCATAGCGACGGCAGCCCGGCAGACACGACCGGTGAGCGCGATGCCTGCTTGAGGGACGAACTGAGTCGAGTGAACCACCGGAGGGCATCCCGGATAGAGTTCCATCGAGCGGGGTGATCGACCGCGACCGTTTATATACTGTCGCAACACCCGTGTCACGGCCCAACACAGCCGAGGACGGCCGTGTCAACTGTTTTCAGGGGTTTTACGACCGGTACATTTAAATTGAAGGCGACAGTAGAATCTGATACCAGAACGCCACCGGGGCGCGTATCGCTCGACGATCGATGACAGGAAATCTTATTCACCGAGGTTTCGCAGATTGTGAGCGAACGCTGCACACAGTCGCGTCTCCCACTGCTGGACTGACCCCCGAGCGACGGGTGTCGGCTCCGTTCGAGACGCCGATCGCCCCCGGTGCGGGTATGGCACAGAGGTTTGACTAACACATGGTAGACGAATCACAGAACATCGAACTTACAGAGGACGACCTAGAAAACAAATCGAAAGGCCAGCTTATCAAGATGGCCGGGCAGCTCCGAGATCGGCGAAACGATCTGAATCAGATGGCCTCCGAGCGCGCATCCAAGCGCGACGACCTGAACGCCAAGACGCGCGAAAAGGTCGACAAAGCCCAGGAACACCGCGAAAAGCGTGACGAGCTCAACGAGCAGGTCCAGGAACACAAGGACAGCCGTAACGAGCTCAACGCCGAGGCCAACAAGCTGTTCGACAAGGTCGAGAAGCTCAAGTCCGACATGGAACTCGACGAGGGCAAGGACCTCGAGGAGCTCAAAGAGGAAATCGAGCAACTCGAGTTCAAACAGCAGACCGAAGTCCTCTCGAGTGAAGACGAGAAAGAGCTCATCGAGAAGATCGAGTCCAAGCGCGAGGAGTACGAAGAGCGCAAGCAGAAACTCGACCAGAACGAGGATCTCGAGGAGCTCGTCGAGGAAGCCGAAGAAGTGCGTTCGGAAGCCTCGAAACACCACCAGAAGGTCACGGAGCTTGCGGACAAGGCCCAGGAACATCACAACCAGATGATCGAGGCCTACCGCGAAGCCGACGACGTCCGTGACGAGGCCGACGAGATGCACGAGTCCTTCGTCGAGGCCCAGGAGGCCGCCGACCGCCACCACGAGGACTTCGTCCGCGTCCAGAAGCGCCTGCGCGAACTGGACAAGAAAGAAGAAGAACAGCGCAAATCCCAGCGCGACAAAAAGAAAGAAGCGGCCAAAGAAGAGGCCGAAGAGATCTATCAGAAGTTCAAGGAAGGCGAAACCCTCGACACCGAGGACCTGATGAAGCTCCAGAAGACGGGGCTGCTCTAACGCGGTTCGTCCACCTGTGTCTTTCTGCGGATGTTTTTGAGGCTGTAGGCGCCAGCCATGGCTGCGAGCTGACTGCGTCTGAACACGTACGCTTAACTCGACGGCAGCCACAGGTGCTGCCATGACACGAGGTGTTGCCGATGGCTAGCGGTCGTGGGATCGCACGTCTGTTGATCGTCGCGGTTGGGACCGCGGTGTTTGCTGCGATTGGGGTCTCGTTGTTCGTCGTCTATCCGGAGTCGCTTGCCGATCTGGCCGGCGTCCTCGTGGCGCTCGTCGTTGTCGTTGCCGGGATCCGGATCGCCGGAAACGTTGCCGGCTCACTGTTTCCGGGCTACGACGTCGCCGAGGTCGCCGTCGAGGGGCCGATTACTCGCGACGGTGGCGGGGGACGCCTGCCCTCGAGTCCACGGGGGACGCCGGCCGACGACATCGTCGACCAGATCGACCGGGCTGATGAGGACGACAACGTCGACGCATTACTGCTGAAGCTGAACACGCCGGGTGGCGAAATCGTGCCGAGCGATGATATTCGACTCGCTGCCGAGCGGTTCGACGGCCCGACGATCGCCTACACGACTGACGTCTGTGCGAGCGGTGGCTACTGGATTGCAAGCGGCTGTGACGAGCTCTGGGCTCGCGACGGCAGTATCGTCGGTTCGATCGGCGTCATCGGGTCGCGCGTGAACGCGAACGATCTCGCCGAGAAAGTCGGCCTCTCGTATGAACGACTCGCTGCGGGCGAGTACAAAGACGCCGGCACGCCCCTGAAGGAACTCGAGGACGACGAACGCGAGTATCTCCAGGGGTTGATCGACGACTACTACGAGACGTTTGTCGAGCGAGTCAGCGATGGACGTGACCTCGAACCCGAGTTCGTCCGTGACACCGAGGCTCGGATCTACCTCGGCGAAGAAGCGTACGAGATGGAGCTGGTCGACCACCTCGGCACGCGTCGGGAACTCGAGACCGAGCTGGCGGATCGGCTCGATAGAGACGACGTCGCGGTCGAAGAGTTCGAGCCGGAGCGGCCGTTGATGGCTCGCGTTGGCACTGGCACCCAGCAACTGGCCTACGCCTTCGGCGCCGGTATCGCCGGTATCGCGGAGGATCGAGAGTTTCGACTGCGGATCTAACCCATCTGCCAACGCTGTCGACGCGTCGAACGAGTAAGTGGTTTTATCGTCACACAGCATGGAACGGCTACCGTGACAACGCTGGTCGTCTGCCTCGACCGGACCGACGACGTGGGGCGCAAGACCGGCCTTCGGTCGCCCGTTGTCGGCTGGGAAGCAGTCCGCGCGCTGGTAACTGACGTCGGACTGGCGGATCCGGAGGACTCGGGAGTGAATTCGCTGCTCGAGACACTACGCGTCGCCCAGGACTTACGCGACGAGAACGAAGACGTCGTCGTCGCGGTCGTCTCGGGGGACCGAGAGTCGATGGTCTCGGCCGATCGAGCAGTCGCCCATCAGCTCGACGAACTCGTTGCCGAGTACGATCCCGACTCAGCTGTCGTCGTCATCGACAGCGCAGAAGACGAGCGGCTGGTGCCGATCGTCGAGAGCCGGATGCAGGTCGACTCGGTCGACCGTGTCGTCGTCCGACAGGCTCGAGATATCGAATCGACGTACTACCTGCTCAAGCAGTTTCTCGCCGACGAGGAGCTCCGCCAGACCGTGCTCGTTCCGATCGGGCTCACGCTGTTGGTCTTCCCGATGCTCGCGACTGTCGTTGGCCCTGCTGAGGGTGCCGCGGCGATCACGACCGTTATCGGTGTCTTTCTCCTGTATAAGGGCTTCAACATCGACGAACTCGTTACCGGACTCGCCCATCAGGCGCGTGAGTCGCTGTACTCCGGACAGGTCTCGGTCGTCACCTACGTCGTTGCGGCCGGCCTGACGTTTGTCGGGCTCTTTGCGGGCGCACTCGGTGTCTCGAGTCTGGACGATCCTCCTGGAGTGGTGATTCCGGCGATGCAGTTTGCCTTCGACAGCGTGCCGTGGCTCGTGATGGCCGCGCTCACGGCGAGTGCTGGTCGGCTGCTTGACGAGGCGATCAGTGACGAGCCGATCCGTCGTTCCTACCTCAGTCTGCCCTTTATTGTCGTCTCGGTCGGGCTGGTCATCCGCGGTTTTTCGGCATACTTCCTCGAGCAACAGCGCGTCATCGAACCGTTCGTGGTCCCGGCCTACGAGTTCGGTGCCCTCTCGAACGAGAGCTTCGCGGTGACTGCGGGCGAACGGCTGGCCCTGTTCGTCGTAACGGCGATCGTGATCAGTCTCGTCGGTGCGCGGCTCGCGTCGTATTTCAGCGAGAGCGAACCCGAGACAGCCCTTGTCGACGCCGACGTCGACTCGGACTCGAACACTGACTCGAGTCCGCAATCTGAACTCACCGACGGTGGGCCGACGGGGTCGACCGCCGACGCCGACGGCTCGGACGGCGCTGACGAGTAAGCCACACCAGCCGACTCGGTATCCATTTACCCCTGTGCGCTCAGTGACGACTATGAGCGATGCAGACGGGACGTGGGTAAGCCTCTTTTCGGGCGGCAAAGACTCGGCGTGGGCGCTGTACCAGGCTCTCGAAGCGGGCCTCGAGGTCTCGCATCTCGTTACCGTCCACCCGGACGGGGACTCCTACATGTATCACGTCCCTGCGACGGATCTCGCTGCACTGGCCGCAGAAAGCACCGGCATTCCGCTTGTCGATGTCAACCCTGACGATTTCGAGGCGGCCGAAGCAGCCGACTCGAGTGTGCAGGGTGACGACGAACTCGAGCCGCTCGAGGCGGCGCTTGTCGACCTCGACGATCGACTCGAGGGCGGTATCGCGGGGGTCACGGCGGGAGCCGTCGAGAGTGAGTACCAGACAAGTCGCATTCAGGGGATGTGCGACCGCCTGGGCTGTGAGTTGTTCGCGCCGTTGTGGCAGGAAGACCCGCGAGCACTCGCTGACGCGATGCTCGAGGCCGGCTTCGAAATTACGATTATTCAGGTCGCCGCCCACGGGCTGGATGAGTCGTGGCTCGGCCGAACCCTCGATCACGAGGCGCTTGCGGAACTGGAACAGCTCAACGAAGCGTACGGCGTCCACATCTTGGGTGAGGGTGGCGAGTTCGAAACGCTGGTCGTAGACGGCCCACATATGGACCGTCGCATCAACCTCGAGTACGACACGGAGTGGGACGGCACCCGCGGACGGGTGCGGATCACGGACGCTCACCTCGAGTAACGTTTCATTCGACTGACGAGGCCCTCGAGTCGTACTATATGGCCCACAGCGAGGCGACAGCTGAACAGCTCGAGCGGCTCGAGCCGCTGTTTGCGGGGCTCGGCGTCGAACCCGGAGCAATCGAGAGCGCGCCACTGTCGGGGCTCCGAACAGAACGCGACGATCGTGTTGCGGACCTTCAGGATCCGGTGCTCGGCGACCTCGTCGAGGCCGAACTCGGGCGTGCGATCGAACGCCTCGACCTCACGAAACTCGAGACGTTGTTGACGCTTGCCGATCGCATGGATCTGCCCGATGAGGTCGTCGCTCCGCTCGAGCAGACTAAAACAGAGAGCGGTATCGAACGAATTCAGGAGCTTCCGGCCTGAGACCGTCAGGAGCCGTTTTTGATCGTCGTGTGGGCGCCGATCAGCGCGCCTGCGAGGTCGAGGTCATCGAGATGAGTCCCTTCGTCGATTATCGACCGGCGAATGTCGGCGTTGCGCACCGTTGCCTCCGGGAAGATCACCGCGTGATCGAGGGTCGTGTTCTCGAGGGTAACATTATCCATCACGTGGACGTTGTCGCCGATCGATGCGTTCTCGACCGTCGCCGATTCGGCGACGAGTGATTCGCCGTCGAGATGCCAGGCGACGGCATCGAGGTAGCTCTCGGGAGTGCCGATGTCGAACCACGCGCCCTCGAAGGTGTAGGCGTACGTCGGCTCGCGGTTCTGGAGCCACTGAACGAACCAGCCGGGCTCGTCTGGGTTGTTGCCGTCCTCGAGATAGGTCGACAGCAGCGACAGCGACTCGGCGGGAAACGCATAGCAGGCGATCGAGACGAGCGTGCTGTTGGGCTCGTCGGGTTTCTCCTGGAAGTCGACGACACGGTCGTCCTCGAGTTCGACGAGCCCGTAGGATTTGGCCTTCTCACGGGAGCCAACGTCGTAGGCGGCAAGCGTCGGGGCAGCCCGTTCCTCGAAGTAGTCCAGAAACGCCGCGACATCGAAGCTGATCAGGTTATCACCGGCGATGATCAGCAGGTCGTCGTCGACGTTCTCGCGGTCGATCAGCTGTGCGAGCGCGCCAACGACGCCGAACTTGTCGTCTTCCTCGGTGGTCTCCTCGATCGAGAGCTGCGGTTTTTCGAACGTGCTCTCCTCGAGGTGGGCCTCGAAGTCGGCGGCGAACCGCTCGTTCGTGCTGACGTAGACCTCGTCGATCCGATCGTCAGCCTCGAGCGCTTCGAAGATGCGGTCGACGACGGTCGAGTCGCCGATCGGGAGGAACATCTTGGGCCGATGTTTCGTGATCGGCCACATTCGAGTCGCGTACCCGCCGGCAAGGACGACGGCTTTCATGATTCGGCGTTCACTAGCCTGTGGTAAGTCAGTTGTCCTTTCAGCAATCCTGGCGCTGCCAGATGCACAACGGCTGCTGGACCCAACTCGGGCGGGTTGGCCGTCGTCAAACAGTATAAAACCCCGACGCCCGTCTGTCGAGGTATGCGCGAGGCCGACGAAACGACGCGACAGCGACTCGCTGACGCGCTCCGTATCGAACCTGCAACACCCAGCGAGCTCGCAGTGCAACTCGATCTAACTCCCGAGTCGGTGCTCCGACACGCCGAACACGTCTCCCGTTCGGTTGCCGGGACGGAGACGGACGAACAGGTGCTTGTTGCACCGCCGACATGTCGAGACTGTGGGTTCGATGATTTCGACGATTTGCTAAATCTCCCTTCGCGGTGTCCAAACTGTAAGAGCGAGTCCGTCTCGGAGCCGACGCTGACGATCGAGTAAGAGCTATCAGTCGCTGAAACTGTCAACGTTCCCTGACAACCTGAAACAGATTCGATACTAATATTTACTGTGGTACCGAGAAATCGGTACGAACTCTCGAGCGAACGTTCGGTGAGATGTCTCACTGATGCCTGTCATCGTCTTTCGTCTCCATTCGACAGGTTTCCGTTCGTTTCGGGAGGCCCATGGAGAATACGAATGACTGCCACGCCCCACCCCGAGTCCGACTGTGTCGAGTTCGTCCTGTCGGTGCTCGAGAACCTCGATACGTGCGAGGCATCGGCCGAAACGATCGACAACGCGTTCGGACTGCTCGCCGACCAGCGCCGACGGCTACTGCTTCAGGTGATGCGCACGTATGGAGAATCGCTGACACTCCCGGACGCCGCTGAGGAGGTTGCCGTCCGTGAAACCGGGCGTCAGATGCCAAATATTTCGGCCGAGCGTGTCCACGAAGTCTATCTTTCGCTGTACCACGATCATCTGCCACGGCTGACTGACGCCGGGCTTCTCGAGTACAACCAGGAGCGCGACATGGTCTCACCGGCTGCACTCCGGTAGGCTCGTTACGTCTCAGTCTCGCCGTCGGCACTCGTGGCTAGAACTCGACGTTCGAGGTCGACGTCAGATCGTCGTCGTCATCGATCGGTCCGGCACCGACGTACGTAAACTCGTCGTCGGTCAGGTAGACGTCGCCATCCGCGACGGTCACCTCGAGGTCGGTGAGATAGGCACCCTCGCAGGGTCCGTACGTACACACCCCGGAGTCGGCGTCGAAGTATGCGCCGTGATTTGCACAGACGAGTTCGCCGTCTCGCATCGGTGCCCCCGTGCCTTTGTCGATTTTGATATGAGTGAGATGCTGGCAGTAGTTCAACCAGCACGAAATCGTTCGCTCGTCGTCGGTCGATTCCGTCGCGACGAGAAGGGCTTCCTGTTCGTCACCCGAACCGTTCGTCACACGAAAGAGCGTCGTCGAGTCCGTTGACACCGCATCGAGTGCAGTGATCCGCTGAGACGCGTCCATCGCCATCTCGGTTGGTAATCTGTCGTCGTGAACGTTGCGGTCTCGCAGATGTCTGACGCAGTTTTAACACGCTGAGCGGCAAACGACGGCTATGGACTCCCTTCTCATCTACGGCTCGTATGGCTACACCGGCCGGCTGATCGCTCGCGAAGCCGTCTCTCGAGGAGGGTCGCCGGTCGTCGCCGGCCGTGACCGCGGTGCAGTACGACGGCAGGCCGACGAACTCGGTGTCGAAGGACGGACGTTCGATCTCAGTGACGACGTTCCTGCCCAGCTCAACCGGTTCGATGCCGTATTGAACTGTGCTGGGCCGTTCGTGAAGACGGTCAACCCGCTCGTCGACGCCTGTCTCGAGACTGGGACGGACTACCTCGATATCACGGGCGAGTTTCGGGTGTTCGAACGGCTGCGCCAGCGAGATGACGCGGCTCGAGAGGCAGACGTCACACTGCTCCCGGGCGTCGGCTTCGAAGTCGTTCCATCGGACTGTCTGGCCGCGTTTCTCCACGAACAGCTGCCATCAGCGACCGAACTCACACTCGGCGTCAAAGGCAATGGCCCGCTTTCGCGTGGGACCGCCCGGACGTTCGTCGAGCAGCTCGGTTCCGATGGGGTCGTCCGCCGGAACGGACGGCTGATAAAGGTTCCAGCGACGTTTCGGACGCGAGCGATCGATTTCGGAACCGGCCCCGAACACGTCGTCACGGTTCCGTGGGGAGACGTCACCACCGCTGCCCATAGCACGGGAATCGATTCGATCGAAGTCTACGCAGCGGTGCCGCCGTGGGCGACCCGGGCGATGGCCGCCGTCGACTCGCTTGGCTGGCTGCTCGAGCGACGCCCGGTCGAAACCCTGCTGAAGCGGGTGATCGACGCGCGCGTCGACGGCCCCAGTGCACGAGAACGGGCTCGTGACACCGCGGTCATCTGGGGGGAAGCCGTCGACGACTCGACCGGTCACCGCGTCCGCGCTCGAATGCGTACGCCGAACCCCTACACACTGACGGTTGACGCCGCTGTCAGCGCCGCCGAGCGCGTCATCGACGGCCAAAATCGGTCCGAACCGCGTCTCCCGGCTGGCTTCCAGACGCCGTCGACAGCGTTCGGCAGCGAGTTCGTCCTCGACCTCGAGGGGACGACGCGCGAACTGCTCGAGACGACGGCCGAGACCGACGGATTCAATCGGTCGGCGGTCGGATCGGACGACTGATAAGGCGGTTTCACTGCGACTCGAGTGTTCGTAATCAACTCAGTGCGCATGCCGTGCGGACATGAACACCAGCCGGTGACATCGACGGGGGCTTTTTGTTGTCTGGAACGGCTGACACAGCTCGCACCAACGAATATGTTGTTCGAGTTAGAATAACTGCCCATGTCGAGGCGCTGGACACTCGTCGGGGCCGGGATGCTCCTGAGCGCTGGCCTCGTCGCGGCGTTGATCGCGGTTTCGTTTCCTGAACTGCCGCTCTCGTCGTGCACCGATGTCGGGTACACCGGTGACGAGCCTCCCGGTGGCTTCGTGTACTACGAGTTCTACCTGGGCTGGCTCGGGTACTCACCAGACGGGGGCGTCAATCGGTGTGATACGCCGATCGTCACGATCGCCGCTGGACTGTTCGGGCTCGGTAGTGCGATTCTCGGCCTCGAGCGCTGGAAACGGTAATGCCAACACCCATCGCAGACGCCGGAGACCCCAGATTTACGCTCAATAACAGGCTCGCTCGACGCGCTCGTCGTACAGCCTCGAGAGTCGATCCGTCACCGGACCGCCGCCGATCTCGTGGCCGTCGACCGTCGCGATCGGGCGCAGTTCCCGCGTTCGGTTCGTCAGAAACGCCTCGTCGGCCTCGAGCACGTCCGCGAGATCGTATCGACCCTCCTGGAACGAAATTCCGGCCTCGGCGGCGAGCTCGAGGACGATCGCCCGCGTAATTCCCGGCAACACGGGGCCGTCGGTCGTCGGCGTACAGAGCTCCCCATCGCGGACGAACCAGAGATTGCTCGTCGCACCTTCGGCAACGTGATCCTCGCAGTCGAACATGAGCGCCTCGTCCGCGGTGGGCTGGCCGTCGTCGTCCCGAAGCTCCGCTCGAGCGAGAATTCCGTTGAGATAGTTGTGCGTCTTCGCTGCGGTCGGAATCGCGTCGGAGGGTATTCGACGTGTGTCGACCGTCTGGACGGTCGCCGGCTCGTCCCAGACGGACCTGCCGTCGACGCCCCCACGAGGCAACGGCTTCACGTACACGACGACCGTCGGATCGACGTTGGGCCGGGGTGTGAGTTTTCCTGGCTGGACGCCGCGTGTGATCGAGAGCCGGACGTAGGCGTCCTCGAGATCGTTCGCCGCCAGCGTCTCATCGATCCGCGTCCGGAGGTCGTCAGCCGCGATGCCGTGAGCCAACGACAGGGCCTCACAGGTTCGCTCGAGGCGCGCCATATGGGCATCCCACGCGAAGATCGTGCCGCCGTAGACGCGCATCGTCTCGAACGCAGCGTCGCCGTACCGAAAGCCGCGGTCGTCGACGCTGACTGTGGCCGCAGATGCGGGGACCAGTTTCCCGTCGACGTGATAGATCGGATCGTCGTTCATTCGTGGGCTGTCTCGGATTGGTCGTCGGCTTCCGCGGCGAGTCGACAGAAGTTTGCGATCATCTGTTTGCCGACCGCAAGCGAGATTCCATCACCGTCGTCGACGTCCTCGTGGCGGCGCGTGAGAATGCTCTCGGGGTGGAACTGCACACCGATATGCGGGCGTTCGCGGTGGCGAACCGCCATCAACACGCCGCGTTCGTCGGTCGTCCGTGCGGTCTCGGCAAGCGAGTCGGGGAGTGCCTCGCGTTCGACGGCAAGTGAGTGATACCGGCCGACCTGAAACGTGGAGGGGAGGTCATCGAAGAGGCCCTCGCCGTCGTGGCTGACCGTCGAGGGTTTGCCGTGGACGACGTGGGGGGCGTGGACGACCGGCGCGCCGTTGGCTGCACACAGCGCCTGATGCCCGAGACAGACGCCGAGAATCGGGTACTCGGTCTCGGCGAACAGCGGGATCGAGATGCCGGCCTCCTGTGGGGTTCCCGGCCCCGGTGAGACGATGATCCCAGTTGGATCGATGTCATCGACGTCCGCGAGATCGATGTCGTCGTTGCGCCGGACGATCACCTCATCAGCGAGCTCGCCGACGTACTGGACGAGGTTGTACGCAAAGGAGTCGTAGTTGTCGATGACCAGCAACCTTTTGCTGCGGTCACTCGCTGACGCTCGTTCCCTGGCAAAACGTTGATGAAAACCCTGCCTCCCTCCCTCCGGTCGGTCGTTGGGCCGCTCGCTCGTATCCACTCGCTCACGGGTGCTATCTTTGTCACTCACGTTGATCATCTCCGCTCTCGGCCTCGAGGGCCATTGCGGCTCGCTCGCCGAGCGCGTCGTCGACGGCCGTGATCAGCGCACGGGCCTTATCAAGCGTTTCGTCGTACTCGCGTTCGGGATCGGAGTCGTGGACGATCCCCGCTCCCACGCGGAGGTGATACTCGTCGGCGTGGCGAACCAGTGTTCGAATGACGATGTTGAGCGTCGCCCGGCCGTCGTAGCCGAAGATCCCGACACTCCCCGTGTAGGGGCCTCGCTGGGTCGCCTCGAGTTCGTCGATAATCGACATCGTCCGGGGTTTCGGCGCGCCCGTGATCGTTCCACCTGGGAACACCGCGGCGATCGCGTCGGCCAGCGTCTCGCCATCCCGAAGCCGGCCCGTGACGTTCGAGACGAGATGCATCACCTCCGCATAGCGGTCGATCCGACGGTACTCCTCGACCTCGACGGAGCCGTATTCACAGACTTTCCCGAGGTCGTTTCGCTCGAGGTCGACCAACATCGCATGTTCGGCGCGTTCTTTCTCGTCGGTTCGGAGGTCGTCCTCGAGTGTCGCGTCTGCTTCTGGTGTCGCGCCACGGGGCCGCGTCCCCGCGATCGGTTCCGTCCGGACGAAGTCACCGTCTCGGTCACGATTGGCGGTGTCCGACAGCGCCGAGACGCCACGTGGCTCGCGTTCGAGGAGCAACTCGGGGCTGGCACTCACCAGATCGGTACTGGGGAACTCGAGCAGACACGAGTACGGCGCGGGGTTGACCCGCCGGAGAGCGTCGTAGGCCGCGACGGGATGAACCGCTGCCGGGGCGACCAGTCGCTGGGAGAGGTTCGCCTGAAACGTCTCGCCGTCGCGGATGTACGATTTCGCCTGACTGACGCGCTCGGCAAAGGCCACACGCCCGCAGTCGCTTTCGAACGTCGCTTCAGTCGTTGCTGCCGGTGGCTCGCCGACGGCTGGATCGCCCTCGAGAGATGCCCGTGCGAGCCCGAGTGCTCGCTTGCGGCCCCGGTCGTAAACAGCCTCGAGCGTGTCGTCGGAAACGCCGTCGTCACCCGCCTCGAGTTCGAGTCGCGGACAGGCCGTCACTCGCAGCGTCACGTCGCCGTCGGTGGGCGCCTCCCAGGCAGCAAGCCGGTCGTAGACGCCGGCCTCGAGTCGGGGTAGACCGCGGTCGTCGACGGCCGACTCGGGGAGCGCCTCGAGTTCGCGGGCAATGTCGTAGGAGAGCCACCCGATCGCCCCACAGGGGTAGGGGACGTCACAGTCGCCACGAATCAGATCGTCTCGCTCGAGGAGGCCCTCGAGCGCTGCGAGTGTCGGCGCGCCGTCATCCGTTCGCGCTCGCATGACCGCATCGGGTGAGATCGTGAGTCGGTCGACGGGGTCGATGCCGAAGTAGCCCCAGCCGGGCTGGCCACCGGTCGTCTCGAGAAAGACAGTTCCACGGCTGTCGGACGGCCGCGCTCGACGGTAGGCGAGAAACGGATCTTCGACGGTGACCTGGACCTCGACTGGGAGTCGGAGTCCGGTGGTGCGCGTCGTCGGTTCAGCGTCTGCCGTTGTGTCGTGTTGCTCGAGGGCTTCGCGAGCAGCGGCTCGAAACGACGCGAGCGGCGTGACGACGCGCGGATCGCGCATGTTCCTCGAGAGGGGGTGGGAGCCTAATCCTTTTGCGATTTCCAGATCGTGTGTTAAAAGAGCGGACGGGCGTGACTTTGACGGCTGATTCGGCGCGATAGCGACGCCAGTTTCGTTATCTGACTTCGGCGCGGTCGATCCAGCCCTGGATTCGCGTTTCGGAGATGTCGGTCCCCTCGGAGAGTTCCGCTGCGTCTGCGGCAGCGAGCTCACCGACGGTCTCGACGCCTGCCGAAGCGAGACGGTCGGCGTAGGCCGGCCCGATCCCCTTGATCGAGTCAACGGGTTCCTGGTTTATTGGTTCGGCCGTCTCCGCGTCGTCACCGTCGGTATCCGCTTCAGCCGTCTCTGTGTCGTCGACCTCCGCCTCCGGCTCGGCTTCTTCGACCGGCAGTTCGCCGTCCGTGATGTCGGGCGTTTTCTCGGCCGTCGGCGCCGCGTTTTCCGTCGTGGGGCCCGCTGCCTCTGCCGGCTCGGCTGCTGTTTCGGGCTCGTCTGTCGGTGCCATCATCGAGTCCGTCGAACTCGAGGCGGTCGATCCGGCAGCCGCCGACTCGTCAGCGGTCGCTTCGGTGTCGGCCGCTGTTTCGGGCTTCGTCTCGGATTCGGATTCGGTTTCGGTTTCGGTTTCGGTACCGGCGTTTGCCGTCGTGTCGGCTTCCGTCCCGGCTGTCGCACTCGCCGGTGCCGGTGGTTCAGTTCCTGTCGTGGTCGATCCGGCGTCGTCGTCACCCTCCTGTGACCCTTCCCGTTCGACCGTCACCCCGACCTCTCGAGTCTGTCCTCGCTCCGGCTCGGATCTGCCGAGTCCAAGGAGCGATTTCAGCTTCTGGAGGAGCGCCATTGTGCCGATATAGTTGGCACCATCACTTAAATTCGCCTGATACCCACGTGGACGTGACGAAAAATGGAGCGTTCGGCCGTGACTACTACAGCTGTGAGCGAAGGGCCTCGTTCATCGTCTCGACCGGTGGCTCATCGCCGGTCCACAGTTCGAACGCCTCGACGCCCTGATAGAGCAACATCCAGGCGCCATCGACTGTCGTCGCCCCGACCTCGGCCGCGTCCCGCAGCAGCCGTGTCTCGAGGGGTTGATAGACCGCATCCATGACCGCCAACTCCCCGTGAAGCGCGTCGGCGGGCACCGGCGTCTCGTCGGACTCCATGCCGACGCTCGTGGCGTTGACGAGGATCTCGGCGTCTTCGAGCAGGTCGGCGAGCATGTCGGCCTCGAGTCCGTGGCCCGTCGCCCCCGGAACCGCTTCGGCGAGGTCGTGGGCCGTCGCCTCGGTTCGGTTGGCGATCTCGACCGTCGCGCCCGCATCCGCGAGGCCGAACGCGATCGCCCGGCCGGCCCCGCCAGCACCGACGACGACGGCGTCTGCGCCCTCGAGCGTGACGTCGTGGTCGCGCAGGGCACGCATCGCGCCGACTGCGTCGGTGTTGTGGCCCGTTGGCGTCCCCGAGCCCGTGAAGTCGATCGTGTTGACCGCGCCGATCCGAGCCGCTAACTCGTCGGCCTCGACACAGTCGAGGACGTCCTGTTTGAACGGGATCGTCACGTTCAGGCCCGTGATCCCGAGCGCGTCGGCCCCGTCGATCGCGGCCTCGAGGTCGGCTGGCTCGGGTTCGAAGGTCACGTATCGAGCCTCGAGTCCGAGCTGGTCGTAGGCCGCTTCGTGCATCGGCGGTGACAGCGAGTGTCCGACCGGGTTGCCGAGCAACCCGAAGACGTCCATAGCCATACGGCACACTCGAGGCGGCGGGGATATATACTGCCCGACAGGATATCGCTTGCACTCGGCCGATTCCGTTGCTACCGACCGGGCCTTTCCCCGCCCACTTATCGGGGACGCGGCCGAAAACAGGGTATGGAAATTCTGGTCCCGATCGACGATTCGGACACCGCTCGGGCGGCGCTCGAGCACGCCGTTCGCGAGCATCCAGACGCGTCGATCACGGCGATCCACGCGATCGATCCGAGCGTCTCGAAGTACGGTGACGGCGGTATCTACGCCTACGAATCCGTACTCGAGTCACGACAGGAGGACGCGGCGGACCTGTTCGAGGACGTCGCCGAACTCGTCGCCGACCACGACGGGACGTACACCACGGACACCGTCGTTGGAGATCCCGCTCGAGAGATCGTCACGTACGCAGACGACCACGACGTCGACCACATCGTAATCGGGAGTCGCGGGCGTTCTGGCGCGAAACGAGTGCTACTGGGCAGTGTTGCCGAACGCGTCGTCCGGCGAGCACCCGTTCCGGTAACGATCGTTCGCTGAACGGGATGTCCGCTTTCGGCCGGACAAACCCCTTATTGACTTACGCCTGACAGTCCAACAGCAGCTATGCTCCTCTCCCTCGGCTTGCTTGCAGCCGGCATCGTCGCGCTCTACGCCGGTGCCGAACTACTCGTCGCCGGTGCCGGCCGGCTCGCACTGGGGATCGGGCTCCGGGCCGCAACCGTTGGGGTGACGGTGATCGCCTTTGCGACGACCGCACCCGAGCTGTTCGTCGCGACCATCGGTGCGCTGGACGTCTCGACCGATATCGGACTCGGTGCCGTTCTCGGTTCGAATATCGCGAACATCGGGCTGGTCCTTGGGGTGTCTGCGCTTATCAAACCGTTACGGATCAGCCAGATCGCTATGCGGCGGCACGTGCCGTTTATGCTGTTCGCGACGGTCCTGCTCGTTGTCCTCGGTGCAGACGGGACGATCGGCACACTCGAGGGTGCAATTTTTCTGCTGACACTCGGTGGCTTTACCGCCTATCTAGTCTCTTCTACCAACGTCAACCCGGCAGTGGGCGGTGACAAAACTGGCGCTGGCGACGGGATCACGCTGCGGGCTGTCGTGCTCGTCCTCGGTGGGTTGATGGCGCTCGTGCTCGGCTCGAGATGGCTCGTTTCTGGCGGTACCGGGCTGTTGTCGGCACTCGGCGTTTCGGATCTGGTAATCGGGTTGACGGTGCTCGCACTCGGCACCTCGTTGCCGGAACTTGCGGCGTCGGTCGTCGGCTCCGTCCGCGGCGAGACCGAGTTCGCCATCGGCAACGTCGTCGGTTCGAACATCTACAATATCCTCGCCGTGCTCGGTATCGTCGCCCTGATCACGCCGATCGAGATCGCCTCGAGCACGTTGCGGCTCGAATTCCCCGCGCTTGTCGTCTTTACGATCGTGTTGGTAGCGATGATGGGGTACGGCGGGCGGCTCACACGGCTCGATGGTGCTGTTCTCGTCGGTGGGTACGTTGCTTTTCTTGCCCTGCTCGTGGTCTGAGGAAACGTCAGACCCAGGTACAACAGCCGAGCCCAGCAGTTTACAGGCGCAGTGACGTCGCCGCTTCGGTCGCCTCGTCACCGTTCGCACAGCGCGACTGCAACCGGTCCAGCCGCGGGCCGACGTGTTCGCGAACGAGCCTGACCAGCGCGTCTTCCGGGCTGTCTCCTGTGATCGCAGTCGCCTGGGGATCGGTCTCCTCGTCGTCGACCGTCACGAGCAGTACCCGTTCGCGATCAGCAAAAACGATGCGGCCGTGGTGGTGTCTCTCGACGTGGAAGTTCAACCAGTCGAACTGTGGCTCACAGACCGTCGCTTCAGGGACTGCAGACCGAACGGTGTCTCGAACGCGCGGTGAGCGTGATCCGACGTAGACATCGACCCCGCGGTTCGCAGCGGCTTGCCAGCGCTCGAGACAGCGCTGCTGGACCATCGTTTCGTCGGGCGCCATCACGAACAGCTCCTCATCGGCGCTGTCGACGATCTCGTGGCTTCTGGCGATGACGCGTGCTGTTCCCTCGATCGTCCAGCCCGAACTCGTCCTCGCCGAGTTGCTGTCGGCGGCCGTGTCTCCCCTCGAGTCAGTTCCTGCCTGCGCTGGCCGCGTCTCGAGTGCCATGACAACCTCTCGAATCGGACTCGCAGCCAGCCAGTCGGCCCGCCACTGCGGTGCGTCGGGCTCGAGTGCAACGGTCTCGCTCGAGCGGTCGTAGTCGACGAGGTCGGCCGCTGCAAGCGAGGGGAGGTAGTCGTGTCGCAACGCCGTCGAAATGGGCCGCCAGTCCGATGTCTCGAGGTCGACGAGTCGGGTGTCGTCCTCGTGGGTTGCGATCAGTGCTGCCAGATCGTCGACAGCGAGGTCGGTGCGCTGTCTCGCGAGGATGGCACAGCTAAGCCGGCACCGCGCAGGCTGGAGTGCTTCGAGCGTTCGGTTGAGCATCGCTTCGTCGATGGTCGATCCGCCGTTCGGGTCCTCGAGGAAATGGGTCATCCACTCGAGGTCGAGAATCGGATGGTCGGCAAGCGCGACCGTCCGCGTGTCGCCGTGGGTCTCATCGGTTACCAGTCCGATATCACTGAGCCGCGGCACGTGGTGGTGAACGAGTTCGATATGTGTCTCTCGGCACTGCTCGTTGGTGACGATCGGGCAGCCGTGTTCACAGGCGGCGACGTCGGTCGCGAGCGTCTCGATCGAGTGTGGTGTCGGCTGTGTCCTGTCAGCAGCCGCCCGTTCGTAGAGGAGCGAAAGGAGGTATCGCCGGCGAGGGTCGACGAGGATGTCGAACGCAGTGGTTGTTCGCTCGGCAGTCAGGCAGGCACTCATTGATCGATGAAGACGTTGGGTGGGGGAAAGGGGTGTACCAGCATGCTCTGGTATGGCCGGTTGAGACGGTCATCGAGTCTCGACAAGTAGACGGACTCCTGTCCAGCAGCTCCGGCACGGTCGCTGGACGGCTTGCGGTTTCGCTGTCCGTCAAAATAGATGCCCGTCTTAATCGTCTCGCTCGTCGCCACTGGTGTCGCCAGCCTCAAAATAGGCCGTGAGCAGTTTCGCCTGTGCAACCCGGAGATGTTGGTGGAACGTCTGGCGAGCAATATCGAGCCGCTCAGCGATTTCGCCGGCGTTGCTGTTTCGCGTCGGCCACTCGAAGTACCCGCCGTAGTAGGCCGCCTCGAGAGCGGCCTGTTGTTTATCGGTCAGCTTCTCTTGGACGCGCCGTCGAAAGCCACCACGCGTTTCTATCGGCCGCTCGACGGTGCGTTTCGAAACCAGCTGCGTGTCGGGGTAGGCCTCCGTGACCGCCTCGACTAGTCCGCGAACGGGAATGTCCGGACTGACCTGAACGACTACGTTCGACACACCGTTGTCGACGGTCTGTGTCCGTATTCGCGCGCTGTAATCCGCCAGCAAGCCGGTGATCGTCGGTCCGTAAACGACGAACTCCCAGTGGCTCTCGTCGCCGCTAGTATCGATGTGACGACGCTCTCCGAACTTTGGGTGATCGTCGACGAACGCTCGAATCTTCGCCGGTTCGACGCCGGTGACGGTGATGTAGTAGACGAACACCCCCTCAGTCAGTGGCAGCACGTGATCGAGACTGACGTCGCTCTCGAGTTCGGCGGAGAGGTCGATACAGATATCTTGTCGATCGGATGATTCGAACTCGAGTTCGACGACGGTGTCGAGATAGAGGAGGCGACGAACCGCCATTGCGTTGAACGCGTGACCGACCGTGGCGCCGAATTCCTGAAGCACCTCTCGTTCCCGGTCGGTGAACGCCGTCGCGTCTGTGGCAGCGACAACGAGCACGCCGAACGTCCGGCCACTTGCGGTGATCGGAACGGCTGCGAGTGAGCCGTAGTCGCGTTCTCGAGCATCGGCTCGCCAGGCATCGACTGCACTCTCACGGAGCGAGTGATAACACTGGACGCTCTCGGTTTCGATCGGTGACGCTTCCGGCCCGTCGGCCGGTGGGTCGAGAACCCGCGAGAGAACGTCAGCAGCACCAGTCGCGTCGACGCCTGCCCACGAGCGCGGCTCGCCCGGCTGCTGGCCGCCCGTCGCGGGCTCGTCCTGTCCGATGACGGCAAACTGATAGAGTGTAGCAGCTGCGAACGCTTCGACAACTGCCGTTTCGACCGCCGCTTGTGTGTCTGCCGTGACCATCGTCTCGTCGATCGTCCGTATCGTGGTGTTGAGACGCTCGAGGCGCTCGAGTTCTCGTTCACGAGCTTTGCGATCACTGATGTCACGGCCAACACCGGTGAATCCGAAGACGATCCCGTCCGTGCCGGCGACCTGAGCGCTGTTGAATTCGACGGGAATCTCGTCGCCGTCGTTTGTCAGCACTCGCGCTTCGGCGGCGACACGGTCACCATCGACCAGCACCCGCTCGATTGCCGCTCCGATCTGGTCGTGGTCTTCCGGGACGACAAACTCGAGGGCGTTCATTCCCTCGAGTTTGTCGGGGTCGTAGCCGGTGACCTGCTCGAACCGTTCGTTCCACTGGACGAGATTGCCGTCCGTATCGAACGCATAGAGCAAGTCCGGCTGGGCCTCGAAGATGCTCTCTGTAAGCGCCTTCTCCTCGCGGAGTTCCAGTTCGCGTCTGTACTCGTCGGTCCGATCGTGGACGATCCGTACGTACCCCCGAAGGGGGGCGGTCTGAGAGTCGCCGCCGTCTCCAACGGTCAGACTCCCCTCGCGCTCCCGGATGGGTGCCAGCACCTCACGAACCCAGAACCGGCTTCCGTCGTTTCGAAGCCGCCAGCCTTCATCTGTGGCCTGTCCGTCGGTGCGCGCTTGCTCGAGAAGGCGTTCTGGACGGCCATCCTCGCGTTTCTCCGGTGGAAAGAAGAGCCGGTAGTGAGTGTCTGTGACCTCGTCTTCGTTATACCCTGTGAGCCGGACGGCATCCTCGTTCCACCGCACGACACGTCCGTCGGGATCGAGCACGGAGACGGCGTACGCACTGATGAGCGCGGTCAGCTGCTGAACGTCGAGGCTGAACGCCGATGGAAAGTCGAGCGCAGCCGACGCTGCACTCGTCTCGTCCGAGCCGTTGCTCGTATCCGGTGCTGGATCGGTCATGGGTGGTCAACTACGTTCATCGCTGGTTGTTCGTACTCCCGGCTACCATTCGCACGACTGAAAAACCGACGGTGGTTTCATATAGCCTGTATGATATTTCCGGCCAGCTCGACGAGTCGGCAACGAGAACCGACGGCGTTACTGGGCCCCAGACCGCCCACTCGAGTATGACTGCGCTCGCGATCGTCGAGAGTCGAGCCGACCGCGCATCGGTCCATATCTGTGACCAGCTCCGCGAACTCGCCGACTGGGAGGTCGTCGACGACGACACACGGCCCGCAGCCGATGGTGGTGGCACGTACTACCGAACCGCTGGTGCCGAGTTACGCTCGTTCGACGACTTTCACCTCGAACTCGAGCACCCGGTCGAAGCGTTCGACTGCGACCCCGATGTGCTCGTCTTTGCCTCGCGCCATTCGGGCGATACGGGGCCGCTGCTGACAGGGCATTTCACGGGTAACTTCGGTCCAGCCGAGTTCGGCGGCGAGGCCAATGCTGTCGCCGAGGCGTGTCCGAACGCACTCGCACACCTCCTCGACGCGTTCGACGAGTACGCCCCTGAGCAGTACGATGTCGGGATGGAGTGTACCCACCACGGCCCCACCAACGTCGGCTGTCCGTCGCTGTTTGCGGAACTCGGCAGTGGCGACGAGCAGTGGGACGACCCCAACGGTGCCGCGGCCGTCGCCCGCGCGATTCTCGAGCTTCGAGCTGTCTCCCCACACTGCGACCGCCTCGAGAGCGCTTCGCGCTCGAGCCATGAGAGTCGCGACGCAAGTCCGTGTCGACAGGTCGTCGGCTTTGGCGGCAACCACTACGCCCCTCGCTTTACTCGCATCGTCCGCGAAACGCCGTGGGCTGTGGGCCACATCGCAGCCGACTGGGCGCTCGATGCGATGGGTCATCCTTCTTCCCACCGTGACGTCCTCGAGGCGGCGTTCGACGCGAGCCACACCGACATGGCCGTTCTCGATGGCGAGTGGCCGGTGCTCGAGGAAACGCTCGAGGAGCTTGGCGTTCGGATCGTCAGCGAGACCTGGCTCCGCGAGGTGGGTGATCGACCACTCGAACTCGTCGATGCCGTCGAATCTTCTCTTGGGGCCGTCGACGACGGCGTCCGCTTTGGCGACTGTGCTGCCGAGTCGGTTGCCGTCGTCGAACTCCCGGCAGCACTGCTCGACGCTGCGGAGGGACTCGACCCGGAGGCGGTACGAACGGTCGTCGAGGCGACCACCGTCGCGTTTACGACCGAAAACGGCGGGATCCGGGTTGGCTCGCAGGTCGCGGTTCCCAGTTCCAACGGAGAGTCGTCGAACACGGGAGACACGACAGCTACGCAGACCATCGCGGCTGAGAGCGAAACGACTGCCAGAGGAGCCATCATCGAGGCACTGGCGGGTGTCCTCGAGGACAAATACGAAACGGTCACGCTCGAAGACGACGCCGTCGTCGCTGAACGGACGAGTTTCGATCCGGCGCTCGCTCGCGAGATCGGCGTTCCTGAGGGGCCGAAATTCGGCGCGCTCGCGAACGGTGACGCCGTCGCCGTCGATGGCGAAACGATCAGCCCCGAGACAGTTCGCAGCCAGCAGACGGACCGATTTCCGATTTAGTGGCTCCCAAACAACACGGTAATCACGGTCTACTCCGCCGTGAAGCGGGATCCGGAACCGACCTGCTCGGTGTGGTTGCTCGACGGACTGCGTCAGACAGTCGTCTGACGTGTAGGGGAAAGGTAATTATGCTCCATCTTTTAGATTGGGCCAAGAATGGACTCCATCATCGACGACGCCATCGACGAGGCCGAAGACGGGGAGTCGGCGACGGCCCACGAAGACAACACTGTACAGGACGGGCAGTCGCCGAACGGAAGCGAATCGAACACCCAGCGGACAGGAACGATGACCGACGACCAGCTCGAGGACGTCCTCAAGGACCTCCAGACAGACATTACGGTTGTCGGCTGTGGCGGTGCCGGTGGTAACACCGTCAACCGCATGGAAGAAGAGGGTATCCACGGTGCGAAGCTTGTCGCCGCCAACACCGACGTGCAACACCTCGTGGAGATCGAAGCCGACACGAAGATCCTGATGGGCGAAGAGAAAACCGGCGGCCGTGGTGCCGGCTCGCTCCCACAGGTCGGCGAGGAAGCCGCTCTCGAGAGTCAACAGGACATCTACGACGCGATCGACGGCTCCGATATGGTCTTCGTTACGGCAGGACTCGGTGGCGGGACGGGAACCGGCTCCGCACCAGTCGTCGCCAAAGCGGCCCGCGAGGCCGGCGCACTGACGATTTCGATCGTCACGACCCCGTTTACTGCTGAGGGAGAGGTCCGCCGAACGAACGCTGAAGCTGGCTTAGAGCGGCTGCGTGATGTCTCCGACACCGTCATCGTCGTCCCCAACGACCGTCTGCTGGATTCGGTCGGCAAACTGCCCGTCCGGCAGGCGTTCAAAGTCTCTGATGAGGTGCTGATGCGCTCGGTCAAAGGGATCACGGAACTCATCACGAAACCCGGCCTGGTCAACCTGGACTTCGCCGACGTTCGAACGGTGATGGAACGCGGCGGTGTCGCCATGATCGGCCTCGGCGAGTCCGACTCCGAAGCCAAAGCCCAGGACTCGGTCAAAACTGCGCTTCGCTCGCCGCTGCTCGACGTCGACATCTCCGGCGCGAGTTCCGCGCTCGTCAACGTCACCGGTGGCAACGACATGGCCATCGAGGAAGCCGAAGGCGTCGTCGAAGAGATCTACGACCGGATCGATCCCGACGCGCGGATCATCTGGGGGACCTCCATCGACGAAAGTCTCGAAGGCAGCATGCGAACGATGATCGTCGTCACGGGCGTCGAATCACCACAGATCTACGGCCAGCACGACGGCGAGGCCGTCCAGCCAGCCGGTGCAGGCGGCGACGACATCGACTTCGTCGACTGATCGGTACTCTCAAAACGACACGAGAGATCCAACTCGAGCGGGAGTCCATTAGTTCACAACTCGTCACGACTCGTTTCATTGTGCGGTTGCGGAATGCTGGGGTATCGACAGCGGAAAACCCGCGCGTTGCTCGTCAGCTGAAGTGATTCGACGCTCGTCGCTGTGGGATCGTTCTCGAGTGTTGATCTCGTTCCGCCAGTCGTCCGCATCCGGTGGTTGCGCCGCGTCGCTTGACTCTGACTCGTCTCAGCCGAGCAGTCCGTCGTCGACTCTGAGCACCTCGCCGTTGACGTACGACGCGGCGTCGCTGGCCAGGAACGCAATCGCGTCGGCGATTTCTTCTGGGGTTCCAACCCGTCCGCTCGCGGTTCGGTCCTCGACGAGCGTCTCGTAGTCGGCGACGTCTTCCAGCAAACCGGTGTCGGTGTACCCCGGCGCGACGGCGTTGACGCGGATGTCTTTCCCACCGAGTTCTCGCGCGGCGGCGCGAGTCAGTCCGATGAGTCCAGCCTTGCTCGCGGCGTAGTTGGCCTGCCCCGCCCAACCACGTCGTGCCGCGACACTCGCGACGTTGACGACCCGCCCGCCGCCGTTTCGAAGCATCGACCGCGCCGCCTCGCGTGTACAGTAGAACGGCCCGAAGAGGTTCGTCTCGAGAACGCGTCGCCACTGCTCGGGGGTCATCCGAACTAGCAGGCCGTTGTCCATCACCCCGGCGTTGTTCACGAGGATCGTCGGCGGCCCGTACCGCTCGGTAACCGTCTCGAACATCGCCGCGACCGCGTCGAAGTCGGTCACATCGCACCGTTCGACCGCGGTCTCGGTCGGATACGCCGCCAGCGCGTCGCGCGTTCGGTCGGCCGCCTCGTCGTCGGCGTGGTAGGTGGCGATCACCGTCCCACCGCCGTCGGCAAAGCGCTCCGCGACGGCGCGACCGATCCCACGGGTGCCGCCGGTGACGATGGCCACCTCGTCACGGAACGCGGCCATCAGGCGAACACCTCTCGCGCGTCGGCGGGCGTCTCGAGTGCGTCACACTCCGCGTCCGGATGGATTCGTTCGACGAGACTCGAGAGGACGCCGGTCGGCGGGAACCCGACGTACCGGTCGACGCCGCGGCGTTTCAGCGTCTCGACGACACCGACCCAGTCGACGGGCGCGGTGATCTGTGTCGTGAGATCCCGACGGGCGACGGCCGGGTCGGTGTAGACCTCGTTCGAGACGTCCGAGACGATCGGAATCGACGCCTCGCACATCGACAGCGACGCCATCACGTCTTCGACGGGCTCGACTGCCGATACCATCACCGGCGAGTGAAACGCCGCGCCGACCTCAAGTTCGCGAAATCGCGCGGCGGTGTCGTCGAGGGCGTTCCGAACGGCGTCGACTCCGTCGATCGTCCCGCTGATCACGGTCTGTCGTGGGCTGTTGTACAGCGCGACGCCGACGTCGTCGCGGTCGCGACAGACGTCGGCGACGGTCGCTCGGTCGACGAGCAGGACCGCCATCATCGTCCCGGGACCTGCGTCGCGTTCGGCCCGTTCCATGAACGTGCCGCGCCGGCGAACGACGTCGACGAGGTCGGTCGGCGACGCCGCGCCCGCGACCGCAAGCGACGTGAACTGGCCCAGGCTGTGGCCGGCGACGTACGCCGGCTCGACGCCGAACCGAGAAGCGATGCCGACAGACGTCGCGTATCCGGCCGCCAGCAGCGCTGGCTGTGCGTTTTGCGGTCGCGTGAGTTCCTCGAGTCCGTCGCGAAAACACCGATCGGAGAGATCGATCTCGAGGGCCGAATCGAGGGCGTCGAACGCGGCTCGTGTCTCCGGCCACGCGTCGTAGAAGGGCTGTGCCATTCCGGGGCGTTGGCTCCCCTGGCCGGGGAAGACAAACGCCGTGTCCGTAAGCGTCGTCGTTTCGTCCGTCTCTGTCATATATCAGTAGTTCCATCAGTAGGTCGATCGCATCGGAATCCGTTCTCGATCCCGACGACGGTCACCGAACCGACGGCGTAGCCGACGCTCCGGTCGTGGCTGAGCGAGACGTCGATCGCCACGGCGCCGGGATCGATCCCCTCCTGTTCGAGAGACGCCGCGAGCGTCTCGGCGGCGGGCGACTCGAGCGCGAGTCGCGGACCGGTCACGTCGCGAATGACTTCGACCGAATCGAGCGAGATCGCCGGCGATTCCTCGGCGAGGACCTTACAGAAGGCCTCCTTGGCCGCCCACCGGGCGGCGTAGTGTTGTGCTGGCTCGCCCTTGCCCTCGCAGTAGGCTCGCTCCGCATCGGTAAACGCCCGACTGCGAAACGACGCCCCGAACTCCGCGAGGAGATCGGCGATGCGGCCGATCGAGACGATGTCGATGCCGTGTCGGACGACGGGAGCGGAACCACCGGCTTCGACACCGTGGGACTCGAGTGCGGCGACGGCCGCCAACGTACCGGTGTCGTCGAGAGCCGCGGCGGATTCGTCGTCCGGTTCGTCGTCGCTGTCGGTTCCATTCATTGTCACACGCGTTCGAAGACGAGCGCGCCGTTGGTCCCGCCAAAACCCGCCGATGTGGTCACAGCGACCTCGAGAGTCGTCTCGCGGGTCTCGGCCACGATCGGGATGTCACACGCCGGATCCGGCGTCTCGTAGTTCGCCGTCGGCGGAATCGTTCCCTCGGCGATCGAACGCGCGAGGATCGCACTCTCTATCGCTCCGGCACCGCCGAGAGTGTGGCCGAGTGACCCCTTGGTGCTCGTGACCGGTGGCACCGTATCGAAGAGCGTCCGGAGCGCGTCGGCCTCGCGAGCGTCACCCGTCGGTGTGCTCGTCCCGTGGGCGTTGACGTGATCAACGGCGGCCGGCTCGCACCCGGCGTCGGTGAGCGCGCGCTCGAGACATCGCCGGAGACCCCGACCGCCCTCGGCCGGCCGTGTCGGATGGTGTGCGTCGCCGGTCAGCCCGGTTCCCGTGACCGCGGCGTACGGCCTCGCCCCGCGTTCGGCGGCGTGATCTCTGGCCTCGAGGAGGAGAATCCCACTGCCCTCGGCGAGGACGAACCCGTCCCGGTCGGCGTCGAACGGGCGGCTCGCCCGCTCGGGCTCGTCGTTGCGGGTGCTAAGCGCCCGCATCGCGTCGAAGCTCCCGACGCCGAGCGGGGAGATCGGTGCGTCGGTTCCGCCGGCGACCGCGACGTCGGCACGGCCGGTTCGGATGTCCGTGACCGCGTCAGCGATCGCGTGCGTGCCAGCCGCACAGGCCGTCGCGGGCGAGCGGTTCGGGCCTTGCAGATCGAACGACATGCTGACGTGACCGGCCGCCAGATTCGCGAGCGCGGTGATGAGAAACCGCGGCGACGGACGGCTGCCGGCTGCCGACTCGAGCTCCGGCAGGCCGGCGAAGGCCGACGCGATACTGGTCGCGGCTCGCTCGGGCCGCCAGTCGGGGTCGTCGGGATCGAAGCCAGCGTCTTCGATCGCCTCCGCGGCCGCGGCGACGGCGAGTTCGGCGTAGCGGCCCATCGTTCGCTCGTCGATCCACTCGTCTCCCGTCGCCACTGGGTCGCCCCCGATTTTACACGCGATCCGCGATCGGATCCCCGCCCCGTCGGGATCGAATCGCGTGATCGGACCTGCAGTAGTGACTCCAGAGCGGAGTTCCCTCCAGGTTTCGTCGGCGGTTTCGCCCAGCGGCGTCACCAACCCCACGCCGGTTACGACGACGTCTCGTCCCATTCAGACGCGTGCCGTGACGTACGTTCGGAGGTCGCCGACCGTCTCGATCTCCGCGAGGTCGTCATCGGGGATGTGGACGCCGACCTCCGCCTCGATCGCTTCAGCGAGTTCGACCATGTCGAGCGACTCTGCGTCGAGCGGTTCGTCCTCGAACTCGGTCGTCTCGTCGAACGCGTCCCGGTCGACGCGAAGTCTGTCGGCGATGATCTCCTCGAGTTGGTTCGCTATCTCGGTCGCGTTGGACATGTCCGCTTGCTTTCTCGTCAACCGTGAAAAATCGATCCGTTTACGAGCCGCAGTCCTGCCGAGGTCACGGCTCGAGCACGACCTTCCCGACGGTCTCACGATCTGCCAGCGCGTCGTGAGCCCGCGCCGCCGCCGACAGGGGGAACGTCTCGTCGACGACGGCCTCGATCCGACCGGCAGCGAGGTGCTCGGTCAGTTCCGGTAGCGCCGTGTGGACGCGGTCGGGGACGTGTTCGAGTGCGTGCTCGAGGTGATAGCCGATGACCGACTGGTTCTCGAAGAACAGCCGCGGCGTCGCCACTGTCGGTACCGAGCTGCTGGCCATGCCAAAGGAGACGATCCGTCCGGCGGGAGCGAGCGCCTCGAGGCTCGCGGCGAAGGCGTCACCACCGACGCCGTCGAGGACGAGATCGACGCCGTCGCCGTCGGTCCGGTCGTCGATTGCCGCCGCGACGTCGGTTTCGGTGTAGTCGATCGCGTGATCGGCGCCGAGCTCTCGCGCGAGGTCGCGTTTCGCGTCGGTGCTCGCAGTAGCGAAGACCTCCGCGTCCGCGACGGCGGCCAACTGGACGGCGAGCGAGCCGACCCCGCCCGCGGCGGCGTGGATCAGCACGCACTCACCGGTCTCCAGCCCGCCCCACTCGTGGAGGGCGTTGTGCGCGGTCAGTCCCTGGACTGGGATCGCGACCGCCTCGCGGAGCGACAACGAGTCCGGCACTGGAACTGTTCGCTCGACCGGCGCGGTCGCCACCTCGGCGTATCCGCCGCTCGAGGCCAGTGCCGCGACACGGTCGCCGACGTCAACGGCTGCTTCCTCCGGAGCCGCCGCGACCGTTCCGGCGACCTCGAGGCCGGGGACGAACGACGGAGACGGCCCGTCGGGATAGGTCCCACGACGCTGTTCGATGTCGGCGAAGTTCACGCCGGCAGCGCCGACGTCGATGCGGATCTCGCCGTCGCTGGCCGCGGGTGGCTCCCGTTCCGTGAGCGTGAGCACGTCGCTGTCCCCGTACTCGGTGATCTCGATAGCGTCCATCCTATCGTCCCCCATTTCGATCCGCGGAATCACTTTCAGGCTCCCGTGCTGTCTCCGTCGTCAGTTGCTCAAGTCGCTTCGCTCGTTGCTCGGCCGCGTCAGTCACGAGTTCCTCTCCCGACGGCCCCGGTAGTCGTTTCCACCCCATCTGTCCGGCGATGTCGTCGATCAGCGGGGCCAGCGTCGAGACGACGTCTTCGATCCGCTCCCGATCGACCGCGCCCGAGGCAAGCAGCGCCTCGAGTTTCGCGAGGCCGAAGCCGACGTGTCGACCCTCGTCACGCCGGATGTGCTCGAACCCCTCGGTGAGTCCGTGTACCGTCGGCCCGTCGGTTTCGGGGCCGAACGTCTCCCGAATGGCACGGAACCCGACCTGGGCGAACACGCCTTCGATCGTCAGGTGATAGTGTGCGTACGCCACCGCGCGGTTTTCGGGCGTGTCGGCCTCGAGGAGTCTCCCCATCGCGGTCTCCGTCCGATCGAAAATCTCCACGTAGGCGTCTGGAAACCAGCGATCGGCGGTGGGGTCGGTCGGCTCGAGGCCGCGGATCTCCTCGACGGGATTGATTACGTCCGTCCAGTAGCGATCGAAGAAGGCCGCGTGTCTGGCCTCTTCGTAGAGGTGGCTGGCGACGAACCGCTGGTCGTCGTCGGCCTCGAGCACCGTCGCAAGCGGGAGCAGATCGTCGACGACGGCCTCCTCGCCGGCCCCGAACATTGCGACCGTCGCGCGAAACTGGGTGAACGGGCGTCGGCCGAGGTCGACCAGCGTCTCGCGGTCCTGTTCGATGTCGATCGCATATGGATCCCAGTGACCGCTCGTCGCGTGTTGGAAGTACCGCGCCGCCCTCGAGTCGGGGCGTTCGTCCGCTTCGGCTTCGCCGAGTTGCATACGTGGTCGGTGGGTTACTGGCGTACAACGTATAGACGTTTCTAGTAGTGCAATGTCCGGCTCCGAAACCGACCGTCGAAACGTCAGTCAGCGACGGCCGCGTTCTTGGCCCAGTAACGACCGACTGCAGTCCGTTCCGAAGTCGGTTGCTGGTCTGGCCGGACCGAAACACGGCGGTCTCACGGATGACCGGGCGGGCCACCCTCACGCTGAAGCCGTACCCGTCACGGCTTTGCCACGTTGCCGCGTATCTCATCGAAAAAAGCGAGTGTCGCCGGGCTGGTTCCGGGACGGATGGCAGTTAGTCGTCTGCGGGCGCCGCGTCGCTCGACTCGCCGGCCTCGAGGTCACCCTCGATACTCGGTGGGTACGTGCCACGATCGAGTTTCAGATCCGACTGGGGCCGTGCCATACAGGTCAGCGCATAGCGTTCGGCCTCTTCGTCTGTCAGACCGCGCGCTGCGGGCTGGGTGACCTCTCCCTCAAGGATCTCGGCTGAACAGGCCAGACACATCCCAACACGGCAGGAGTACTCCTGGGCGATCCCCGCCTCGAGACAGCGACTCAGAATCGTCTCTTTGTCCGAACAGGTAATGGTCTCCCCCGTCCCGACGAACTCGATCGTGTACTCGGTCATACCGCTCGGTACGGCCGACCTCACTAAAACTCTTTATTTCACCGTAGCGAGACGAGCGTTTCGGAGCCGACCGACGGCGTCGCCGTCCGGTCGACGACGCGTCGACCCACCCCGGATCGTGAAATAGCGACCGACAATCCGACGAACCGACCATAAAACGTTTTCTTACCGCGGTGTGCACACTGTTGATATGAGTACGCAGGAGCAGTCGGCCGCCGCCACGACACAGACCCAGTCGCCGGACGTGGTCGTCGTCGGTGCCGGAACGGCGGGCTGTTATGCCGCCGCGACTATCGCACGAGCAGACTACGACGTCGTCATCCTCGAGCGCAAAACCGAGGACGAAGCAGGCCACATCGCCTGTGGCGACGCACTGAAAGGCGCTGATTCCTTCCCCGAGGCGATCCCCAAATCGAAACTCGAGCCCGCGTTTACGAACACGGGCGTCGACCACGGCCGGTTCGAAATCCCACAGGAGGATACCGTCCTCGAGATTCCGATTCCCGGCGAACTGGCCGTTATCGATCGCTGGGAGTACGGCCGCCGCATCATCGAGGGAGCCGAAGCCGTCGGTGTCGACTTTCACTACGATACGGTCGTCAACAACGTCACGCAGACTGATGACGGCCGCGTGACGGGTGTCGAAGCGATCCGGAAGGGTGAGCCCCGAACATACGAGGCAGCGGTCGTCATCGACGCCGCCGGCTCGCTCTCGGTCCTCCAAGATCACGTCGACTTCTCGGAGTCGACGTTCGATACGAACGTCAACTACAGCCACTTCTGTTCGGCCTACCGCGAAATCGTCCACGTCGACGAACCCGTCGAGTGGGACGACGCCCTCGTCTTCAAGCCAACCGAACGCGCGGCGGGCTATCTCTGGTATTTTCCCCGCACCGACACCGAAATCAACGCCGGACTGGGCTTCCAGATGACCGAAGAGCCGATGAAACTCGTCGACGACCTCAAACGTGACCTCGAGAACCGGCCGGAGTTCGCTGGCGCGGAAGTCGAGGACAAACTCGGCGCGGCCCTCCCGACCCGGCGACCGTACGACTCCGCGGTCCATCCGGGCTACATGGCCGTTGGCGACGCTGCCGGCCACGTCAACCCGACGACTGGCGGTGGCATCGCCGGCGCTGCCTACGCCGGCAAGTACGCCGCCGAAGCCGCGATCAAGGGTCTCGAGACCGGCGACGTCGGCGAGAAAACCCTCTGGGAGTACAACGAGCGCGTCATGGACCACTTCGGCGCACGGTATGCCGCCTTGGACGTCTACAACATCCTCTCGACGGCCATCGACGTCGACGACCTGATGGGGCTGCTCGCCGCGATGCCCGGCGAGAAACTCGCGGAGGCGCTGTACTCGGGGAGTACGAGCATCGGCCCGAAACTTGCCGCAGAAAGCCTGTACAACAGCCGTGGCCACTGGGGCACGATCTGGAACTTCTTCCAGACCAAGCGCCGGGCCGACGACCTGCTCGAACTCTACGAGGCCTATCCTCACCATCCCGCCGCCCTCGAGCACTGGCAGGAACGCCGCGACGACCTGATGGAACAGGTGTACGAGACGACTGGCGCTGATCCCAAGTACTGACCTCACAGTCGGTTTGCTGGGTACCGTTTTTGTCCCCACATCTCACCCCTTTTTGACCGGGAATTTCGAGCGAACTGTCGTGTCACCAGCGATACAACAGCTCGACACACAGACGTTAATGGCGACATGATATAAATACTAACTGGCCAAAAACCTACTCTGTTAGGGACTCTGGTTATTCTTGTTGGTAGGCTACACTGTCTCGATGGTACAACAACACACACGCCGACGCGCACTGTCACTGATCGGAGCCACTGGGGTCATCGGCCTCGCGGGCTGTCTGGGTGGCGACGATGGAACGGACGATGATGGGATGGCTGACGACCACGATGACGACGCCGAGAACGGAGCGATGGACGACCATGACGCAGGCGTCCGCGTTGCTCACCTCTCGCCTGATGCGCCAAACGTCGACGTCTATGTCGACGGCGACGCCGTCCTCGAGGACGTCCCCTATCGGGCCGTCAGCGACTATCTCGAGCTCGCCCCCGAGACGTACGGGGTCATGATCACGGCCGCAGGCGACCCCGACACCGTCGTCTTCGATGACGACGTTGAGGTCGGTGACGGCGACTACACGATCGCCGCCCTCGGCGAACTCGCAGAGGATGAGAATCAGCCGTTTGCACCCGCAGTACTCGAGGATGACCTGAGCGACCCCGGTGAGGACGCCCGCATCAGACTCGTCCACGCCTCGCCAGATGCGCCCGCCGTCGATGTCACGGCCGGCGACGGCGAGACGGTACTGTTCGAGGACGCTGCCTTCGGCGACGCTGCAGCCGTCGAGGTCCCCCCTGACATGTACACCCTCGAGGTCCGACCCGCGACCGAGGACAACGACGGCGACGTCGTCGCAACCTTCGACGTCGAACCGATGGCCGGCACCGTCTACTCGGCCTTTGCTGTCGGTTACTTAGAGCCCGAGGCTGCGCCGGCAGACGAACCGTTCGACCTCGAGGTCGTGGTCGATGCTGAACATCACGACGATGACGACGGTCACGACGACGACGATGGCTACGACGATGACGACGGTCACGACGATGACGATGGTCACGATGATGACGACGACGGGTACTGATCGACAGGCCACCTCGGACCGCCGGTTGCCAGCCGACGACAACTGATTCGCTTTTTTCCGAACCCCACGTCCCGATGCGCTGCCGCTTAGAACCCTCTTTGGCCGATCCGCTCGATCGTGCCGGCGATCACGTCGACACCATGGGCGACACTCGCCTCGTCGACATCGAACGTCGGGGTGTGGTGACCGCCGGGGTGGTCCGTGCCGATGCCAACATAACAGGCGGTACCGCCGTTTTCCTGGACCGCTTGCATCAGGAACGTCGCGTCCTCGCTGCCGCCGAGTTCGTCGCGCTCGAGCACGCGCTCGACGCCCTCGGTCCGTCCCGCGACGTCGGCGACGATGTCGACGAGTTCCTGATCGCTCGTCGCGCTCGGAGCTTCCGCGCCGATAGCGAAGTCGACCGTACACTCGTGCATCTCGGCCGCGCTGCGGACCACGTGGCGTGCCTTGCTGTGCATGTACTCCATCAGCTCAGTCGTCTCGCCGCGAACTTCGGCGAGGATCCGTGCCTCCTCCGGGATGACGTTGGCGGCCGTCCCGCCCTCGACGACGCCCGCGTTGACTCGCGTTTTGCCGTCGTTGTGTCGGGGGATGCCGTAGAGGTTCTGGACGGCTGTCGCCATCGCCTGCACGGCGTTTCGCCCCTGCTCGGGATGGCCGCCAGCGTGAGACGACTCGCCGGTGAACTCGGCCTCGAGGTGGCGAACGGCGAGAAAGCCGTCGATACCAGCGACGATTTCGCCAGTGGGATGATCGAGGCCGATATGGAGCGCCAGCAGGTGGTCGACGTCCTGAATGTGGTCGCTTTTGGCCATCGACTTCCCGCCGCCGACGACCTCTTCAGCGGGCTGGAAAAAGACCTTCAGCGTGCCAGAAAACTCACCGCTCTCGGCGATTCGCTCGAGGACGCCGACGCCGATCGTCGCGTGGGCGTCGTGGCCGCAGGCGTGCATCGCCCCCTCGTACTCGGATCGGAACCCCTCCGCAGCGGGTTCGTGGGCCGCGTCGTCGGATTCCTCGACCGGCAGCCCGTCGATGTCGACCCGGAGACCCACAGTGGGTCCCTCGCCGCGCTCGAGGACGGCGACGAGGCCCGTGTAGCCGCCTTCGAGCGACTCGAGAACCGCCTCGTCGACGCCGGCCTCGCGGGCGCGGTCGTACCAGTAGGCCAGTTCGGCCTCGTCGGGGACGGCCATCCGGTGGTCGCCCGCGATGGCGTCGGGGCCGACGTGGAGCGCGTCGAGGTCGAGTTGTGACTTGAGTTCCTCGGCGAGTCGTGCAGTGGTATAAAACTCACACCAGGCGGGTTCGGGCCGGCGGTGGAGGTCCCGGCGCAGCGAGATGCGGTCCGATTCGGTGAGTGCCATACCCACTCGTTAGACGACAGATCCTATAGTTACCACTGAAAATCAGTGTCCGGCAGCCGCGCGCTCCGCTTACTCTTGCTGTGCGGTCCCGGGCTCCCCCCGCGCGATGGGGGCCTCGAGGTCTTCGAGCGCCCACGTGACGACCCGGGCTTGGACGAGCTCCCGGTCAGATGGGGGATACTCGGTGTCGCCCGCGAGAATCTGCTGGCTGTCGGTCCAGAATCGCTCTTCGATGGGCTGGTGGTCGGGCACGTCTTTCGTTCGGTTGGTGAACGCCTCGAAGTCCTCTCGGAGATCGAAGGAGGCACGGGCGGCGTTACACCGAGGCAACGGCGTCATTCCGGTCTCGAGGACGAGATCACAGACCGTCTCCCAGTCTCGGTCACAAAAGTACAGTGATACCTCACCGACGACGTCCTGCCAGGCGATGGCTTCGCCGTGTTTTAGCTGTTGAATCACTCGCGGCGGCAGATCGATTCGGTGGTCGATATCACCGGTTTCACAGAGACAGCAGGGCTTCTCGGTCTTGCCCGTATACATTGCCCGACTGTTTGGCTCGAGCGGATAAAAGCAACAAGCCAACGTAAGAGGGGTCGCGTCTCAGGCGTTAGTTGCCACGGCCGACGCCACGAACGTGCTCGACTTCCGCCTCGATGTGGACCGAATCCGGGAAGTTCTGCTCGGCAATATTGCGCGCGAGGTTGTCGTGGCCGTGAATCTCGAGCTCGCGGGTGAACACCGTATACTGCCACGAAGAGAACTGCCGATCGTCGTCGGCGTGGAGCCGACACCGCTGGGGCACGGAAAATTTCTCGGGCGGATGGGAGTGGGGCCCTTTCAGAGCAGCTCCCTTGCGCTCGGCGGTAGATTTGATGTCTTCGACGATCCCATCCAGAGCGGCTCGATCGCCGCTCTGGAGCGTGAGGCGGGTAACGAAGGTCATAGTTGTGCTGTCCATTTGTCAACGGCCGGTGCGTAAAAACTTGCTGAGATACGCCCAGTTCATTCACAGAGCGGTGGACAAATTCAGACACGTCGGCCGAAAACTCGTAGACATCGTTCCACTGATCGGGATATCCGTTGGACGAACAGTCCGATATTCTCTTAACGTCGCACCTATTATTCCAGATAATGGCAGTCGAAGCTACGAGCGCAGGCGCGATCCTCTTCCGCGATACGCGGGGCCGGCGCGAGTATCTTCTACTCAAGAGCCGCCCAGGCGATTGGGAGTTTCCCAAGGGCGGTGTCGAAGGAGATGAAGAGCTACAGCAGACGGCGATCCGCGAAGTAAAGGAAGAGGCAGGTATCGAGCAGTTCCGGCTTCTCGACGGCTTTCGTGAGGACTACAACTACGTCTTCGAGGCAAACGGCACGACGATCCACAAGACCGTTCACCTCTTTATTGCGAAATCGTTCGAGGCCAGTGCGGAGCTATCAAACGAACATCGGGACCTCCAGTGGCGCGACTACGAGCAGGCAGTCAACACCGTCACACAGGACGGGCCACGCGAAATCTTAGAACAGGCCCACGAGTTCCTTGACGACCGCGAGGAGGAGGACGAAGAGTAAGGTCACGGCAATCTCGAGTCGCCCACCGACATCACAGTGGCCACCCGCTCGAGATCCATCGCCGTGAGTCACCTTCCCACGCCGATCAGGCAGCGCTTTTGCGCACGTGGCTCGAATAGCCAGTGTGGACCGGCATACGACCGAGTTCGAGTTCGAACTCCGAAGCTGTCGCTGGGCCGAACGCGCCTGGCCGCCGACCGAGGCAACCAGTGGCAATCACGTGATCGTTGCCCGTCAGCTCGGAACGAAACGCCGCCGCTGGGACACCATCGTTCTCGAGTGTGACCCAGCGGCGCTTCGCGAGCGGGCAGCGTTCGGCCCAGAGCGCCTCGACAGCGACCTTTTGCATCTCGTTCGCAACGCGCCCACGGAGTGGACGTACTATCGCGACTGTCTCCCCGACCCCGGCTACCCGTGGCGCTACGTCCGCGAGGCGATTCATCGAGCCGACGATCGAGACATCCTCGAGACCCGCAAGTCGGGTAATCGTATCCAGATCCGTCGGAAATGGCCCTATCCCGACTGGGTCGACCGAATCATCGCGATCGAGAACAAACCCGACTTAGACGCCAGCGCGGCCCGCGTGCTCGGCTCGCAACTCGAGTACGACGTCGCCGTCTCGCTGGCCGACGAGGTCTGGGTCGCGACGCGGGCGACGGGCAACGCTGTCGAACCCGCGCTGTTCGAGGGGGTCCCGATCGAAGCCGGCATCCTCGCGCTCGAGCCTGCGGCCCTGACCGCGACAGTCGAGTGGTATCCTCGGACACTTCCCGTCGCCGAACCCGGCACGCGCATCCTCGAGCGACCCGACGGCGGCGCTCGAGATGGCTCGGCAGCCCGTTTCGAATACGTCGATCCCGAGACGAAAGCCGAAACACGACTCGCGATCGCCGAGCGGGCCTACGAACGTGGCTGGCGCTCGTTCGTCGATACCATGCGTCCTGACTGTCGGGGCTTCCAGTTGCGTGCTCGAGACGGCACACAACTCCGCCCACACTGTTCGGCGAAAGGACGGTGTCAGACGGCTGCGGAGTGTTCTGGGAGCTGTCCCGAGTTCGAGCCGGAGCCGCCGGGGTGGCGAACGCGAGGCTGGCCGATCGAGGGTGGCCCAGGAACACGCTGTCGACAACTGCTCGAGGATCGACGTCGACGACGGCGACCGGGGCTGTAACTGCGCTTGCGCCGTTTTTCAGTCGGAGACGCCGACCTCGAGATCCTCACGTTCGACGGCCAGCCGGAACGTCGGAACGGTTCGGTACTCGACCTCGACGACGTCCTTGCGGCGGAGACTCTGCAGTCCCGAGCGGACGTCCTCGGCCTCGGGGTCGACGTCGAACTCCTCGCGGAGTTTGTGCAGGACCGACACGACGCTCTCGGACTCCTCGTCGGGCCCGGCCAGCACCGCGACGATCTGTGACTGCAGCTCCGGGACGCGGATCCTGGATGGCGGCCCTTCGTCGTCTGGATCACTCTCGATACCGGGTTCGACGTCGACGAGGTCTGCCGCCTCGCTCGTCGCCCGAATCAGGCTGTTGTCATCACGGAAGTAGTAATCACCGAGTTCGTTCTCGAGATACTGATGGACTTCGCTGCCGCTGTCCATCCCCCACCGGTCCTGTAACTCCGCGTTTTTCGTCGGTTGTAGCTCCACGACGTCTGCCAAGCGTTCCGTGGCCTCCTCCGAGAGCGTCATCGTCGAATCGTATGCGGATCCGCTACTTTTGCGTTGCGTCCCATCGTTTCTCGGCCAACGCTGCCGGATTCTCACAACTGCGGCCCTGAGGTGGACTGCTGGCAGTCAGTTCCGGTGTGCCACGCTGGTCTGACCTGTCAGCCACTCGAGAGCAGTGTGGGTCAGTCGTTGCTGAGAACTGGGAGCGGCTGTGTCGTCTCGAGTGTCTCCTCGATCTGCGTATAGACGAGGAGTGTGCCGATGGCGGCGAGTGCCGTGCCGAAAACGAACGGCATCGCAAAGCCGTAGCCGACCAGCGCGCCCGACGAAAGTGGGCCGATGGCGATCCCGAAGCCAAACGCCATCGTGAGCACAGCGAGCTTCGAACCGGACTCGCCCTCACCCGCGAGATCGCCAGCGAGGGCAAGCCCCGGCGCAAACACCATCGCACCTGCAATGCCCTGAAGCAAGCGAGCGACGAACATCAGCTCCGAGGTCGTGACGAACCCCTGGACGAGCGTTGTCGGGAGCAACAAGAGCATTCCGCCGACGATGAACGGGCGGCGGCCGTACCGATCACAGGCTCGGCCGATCGGCGTCTGTAAGAGAACCTGTGCCAGAATAAAGGCCGCAAACTGGAGCCCAAACCAGGTCGAGCCCTGATCGAGACGGGCGTTGACCTGTGGCTGAATCGTCGCGAACAGTGCGATCGACGTCGCCATAAACAGCGAGGCGATGCCGAGCGTGAAGATCGGATCGAGCAGGTGCGACCCCGACTGGTCTCGGATCGAGATCGAGAGGTCGGCACTGGCGTTCGCTCTCGTCGCATCGGGATCTGAGATCAGGACGGTGACCAGCAGATAGCTGGCCACCGCCGTAATCGCAGCAATCGAAAACGCGGCGTCGAAGCCGCTGATCGTTGGGCCAGCGGGCAGCGTGTACGGGCCGAGATTGACAACCGCGCCAGCGACGATCGGGCCGGCACCGAAGCCGACCAGCCGAAACGTGTTGTAGACACCCATGTTTCCGCCGCGGTCCTGTGCCGTTGCGAGTTCGTTAACCAACGCGATCGATGCCGGGATAATAAACGCCACGCTGACCCCCTGCAGACCACGAATAACGACGAGAGAAAGATACGTCTCCGCGAAGATGTATGCGACGTTCGTCATCGCGAGGCCACCAAGCCCGATCAGGATGAACGGTTTTCGCTTGCCAACGCGGTCGGAAAGACGGCCAGTAAACGGCTGAAAACTACTGTTGAGAAAGCCAAACAGCGAGAGGATGATGCCAATAATCATCGCCTCCTCGAGGCCGAACGTCCGCCCGTCGACGGTGGCGCTGGCCACGTACAGCGGGATAACGATGATCAGAAACGAGTTCCCGATGCCGTCAGCCATCCGAGCAAACGCCAGTGCGAGGACTCGCCGATCGACGGCGAACTGTGCAAGAACCCGCCGAAGGAGAGACCGCATCGGACAGATGTGTGTCGCCAGATCGGATTACTGTTTCGACTCGGTGGGTGATCAGCCGATCGAACAGCGACACTGCAGGCGCAAAGCGACGAGGAGTCGATCAGTTGATCGTCGTGTGTTCTGACTCCTCGTTCAACGCGAGGTTCGCCGCGATTTCGGCGTTTCGCATCGCATACTGGGCCGTCTGCTGGAGACTGACGAGCACTTCACGGACTCGGAGGAGATCCTCGTTGGACATCTCCGGTAGCTCGTCGAGGATCTCTTTCTCGCGGTCGGAAACCTCGTGGAAGAGCGCTCGAACCCGATTCGACTTGTCGTAGTCGCGCTCGACGGCTGCCTCAACTGCAAGCGAGGTGATCTCGTCGACCTGTTCGTTCAGCTCGCGGATGTCACGCATCACTGAGCTGTCGACGTTCAGACTGTGGCCCTCGGTCTCGATGACGATTTCGGCGATGTCTTCGGCGTTGTCCGCCGTCAGCTCGAGGTTTTTCGCGATCGATCGGTAGCCGATCAGCGGGAAGCCACTGTTCAGGCCGACCGCGCGGGCGAGGTTCGGGTTCTGGTAGGCCGTGAAAATCAGGCGCAGCAGAAGCACGAAGATCTTGTTCGCCTGACGTTCGCGGTTCAGGGCGCGCTGGGCCAGATCAGGGTTACCGTGTGCCAGCGCCTTGATCCCCTCCCCACGCATCGTCTGTCCCGTTCGCTCGAGGCGCTCTAAGAGATTGTCGAGGGTGAAGTCCTCCGGATCGACCGAACAACGAATCGAGATGCTCTCGGGAGTCTCTTCGATGACGCCCAGCCCCATCAGCTGCGTTTCAGCCTGATAGACCGCGTTGATGTGGTCGGACTCGAGGGCGCCGTCTTCGGTATCGATGCGGATGACACGCCGGCCCAGCACGTACTGGGCGACGATCGCTCGCTCGACGGCATCGGCATCGAGATTGTCGGCGTGGATGATCGCTTCCGTCTCTTCGGTGTTGGCCGACTCGGGCATGACAGTCAGCGTGCCCTTGCCGCTGGTCCGCAGGGAGACTTCGTCTCCCTTCTCGACACCGTGTTCGGACGCCCATTCTGCGGGGAGGGTCATCGCAAGCGTCGATGGACCCAATCGTTGCACTTTCCGCGTTTCCATGTGCCACCCTAGGCGAGAGTCGGCCTTAATCCTGACTATATAGTCATTACATGAACGAGAAGTCGTTATATCCTTGATTCCAGCGATAAAGATACCCTACACCTTATACAACCTTGACGAGGCGGGTCGTAAACCGCCCTGTTCGGACCTGTCGCCAGCCCCGTAGCTCCTCGTCGACCGTCGCGTCGTCGGTGTCAACGCGCAAGGCGTCGATCCCGTCGAGTTTCTCCCCCGAGGCGACGACCTCGATCTCGTCGGCTTGCGTGATCACGTCGGGTGAGATCTGGTGGTTCCCCCGCCCGAAGATGAAGCCCTGGCCGCCGATCGGTGAGACGACGATCGTCACTGGCGTTTCGAGCACCTCGAGGATCTCGCGTTCGGATGCGTCCGTGGCGAGTACCTCCCCATCACGCCAGACGTCGACACCGAGCGGTGAGGCGTCGATCCCCAGTTCGGCCTCAATCGCGCCGACGGTCCCCCGGGACCAAAGACATAGGTTCGATCCGGATCGAGCTCACGGGCGACGCCTGCTGCCAGCGCGTCGACGCTGCCACTCGAAACCTGTTTGCCCGACTGGACGTCGGGCGCGACGGGGACCGGGACGACGGCTTTGAGCGTTGTTCGGACCTCCCCCTCGCGATACGCATCCTCGTCGATGTCGTTGACTTCACGGGACGTGACGCGGTCGAACGCAGCGATGATCCGGCTGGCATCGGCCGGTGTCACGGCAAAGACCGACGAGTAGATTTTGACGCCGGCCGGGACGCCGAGCATCGGTGTGCCGTCGCTTTCGATGACTTCCGCGACGTCGACGGCGGTGCCGTCGCCGCCGACGAAACAGATCAGATCGACGTCGTGCTCGAGAAACTCGCGAACGGCCGCGCGCGTATCGGCGGCGGTCGTTTCGGCGTCTGCGGGATCGTCTGGATGGGCCGTGACTGCTGTGCCGTCACTCGTTGCCGGGTCGTAGACGACGACTGGTTCGTAGCCAGCATCCCGAACGGCGTCCTCACCCAGCACACCCGCTGCCGTATACACCGTCAGCTCGGGCGCTCGTCGGTGCAATGCAGTGAGTGCTTCGCGGGCCCGACCTGGCGCTCGCGGCTCGGCCCCCAAGCTGCGTGCCTCCTCGAGTTTGCCATCGGTTCCCTTCAGTCCGACTCGACCGCCCATCCCCGCGATCGGATTCACGACGACACCGAGAGACTCCATAGCCGACGTATGGAGAGCCGATCCAAAAGCCGTGTGGTGTTTTCCACGAGAGTGGCACACGCGACACAGCCGACGCGCGAGTTTTCTGAAAGATTAAGAGGGATGAGAACTGATCGCAGCATATGAACGCACTCGCTTTCGCCGTTCTCGAAGCAGAACCGGAACTACCGATGGCACTGACCGGCTGGGGTGCCCTGATCCTTGGCCTTCTCGTGACAGTCGTCTGGCTCGCCTACCTCTACCGATAGTCGGCCGATCGGCTGCGGCCGCTACTCGGTTCGCTCGACGTGGTCGCGAAGCCACGCCGCAGCCGTCAAAACAGTTTCTTCGTCCGTCCCCTCGAGTGAGAGTCGAACAGAGTCGCCTGGATAGCTCCCGACAGAGACCTCGAACCGCTCTCGAACCGCCGTGATACGGTCGAGAAGCGCGCTTTCTGGCTCGTCGGCAACGACGACTTCTCGGTAGGTCTGTGTGCCTGAAAACTCGTCGGCAACCGAGTCGAACATCGTCCGCATCTCTGCGGGAACGCCGGGGAGAACGTACACACTCTCGATGACTGCACCGGGTGCGACGCCGGTTTCGTTGTGGAGTGGGCGTGCACCGACCGGCAAGTCGGCTGTGCCAGCCGTCAGGTCGGCCCGCGAGTACCCGTCTTCCTCGAGCCAGGCAAGCGCCCCATCGTGTGTCTCGAGTGAACACCCCAGTGCGGCGGCGACACCCTCCATCGTGACGTCGTCGTGTGTCGGACCGAGCCCGCCGGTGACGATCACAGCATCGTACTCGGCACGATACTCGTTGACGACGCGAGCGATGTCGCTGATCCGGTCTGGCACCGTGGTTACGCGCTCGACGGAGACACCCCGTTCGGTCAGCTGTTCGGAGAGCCATGTCGCGTTGGTATTTGTCGTCCGTCCAGCGAGTAGTTCGTCCCCGACGGTGACGATTGCGACGTTCATAGCTGTCGTTTGTCGCGCGGATTGAAACGAGTATCGAGACTGGGTGCATGACACTGTCAGCCATACCTCGACATCGGCATTCGCCGTCGAATCCACGGCTCCAATCACTCATAGCAGCTGACAGGAAACCACTCTAATAACGTTGCAAACAGTTGATGAAAACTCAGTTCACCCCGTATACGGCGGAGATATTTATCCATTGTTACTCCCATGTAATTCGACTAACCACAAGATTCAATTCTGATAATTCAGTATAGGATGAACGATGTCTCAGAGTCGGACGGAACAGACCGAGTCGAAGTCAACGACGATTCTCTCGGCACTTGGGAGTAAGTACAGTGCAGAAATTCTTTGTGCGGCGGGCACCCCGAAATCGGCCCAAGCGTTGAGCAACGATATCGAGATTCCGATCGCCACCTGTTATCGCCGAATTCAGGACCTCGTCGATGCTGGACTGTTGACCTGTGAAGGGCGACAGCTCTCCGAAGAGGGACGACGAACGAACATCTACCGGCGAACACTCGACGAAATCGAGGTCGACTTCTCGGACGACCACCCGCAGTTTTCGCGTAAACGCCGAACCGAAGCGAAAAACAGGATTCAGGACCAACTCGAGGACTGAAGTGGGCTTTTCGTCGGCTGTGACAGCCGTTCGCTCGTCTGTGTCGGCCGCGGCGGTTGCGACTCGCGCCAGTCGGTCACGTTTAAGTAATCCCAAGAGAATACTGTGATATGACTGAACGAGCAGGATGCGATGATCGTCAGACGACGATCGCCGCCGACGGCAGTGGTGATGTGGTCACCGGAACCGAACGCGTTCTCTACGTTGGCCGCGATCGCCCAATCAGAATCAGTACTGGCCACCGTCTCCTCCATCACGACGGCAAGTGCTCGCGGCCACACGGTCACAACTACGAGGTCTCTGTCCGAGTTACTGGCAAACTGACCGAGGAAGGCTGGGTTGCTGATAAAGGAGATATTACTGCAGTAATCGATGAGTGGGATCATATGTTCTTACTCGAGGCTGGCGACCCCCTGATCGATGCCTTCGAAACCGCGGGTGACGACGACGCAGTCATCGTCCTCGAGGAGCCACCGACGGCCGAAGTGATGAGCGTGTTACTAGAACGGAAACTCGAGGCAGCGCTGCCTGACACTGTTTCCCACGTCGCCGTACAGGTCAACGAGACGAGCGAACTCTGTGGTGGCGGTCGGTTCTGAGATGCCGGTTTCCGACTCGATCGATCGGGAGGGGGTCGCTGCCGAGGACGCGCCAGCGGACAGCCTCCCGATCAACGAACTGTTCTACTCGCTGCAAGGAGAGGGGACGCTCGCCGGTGTCCCCTCGGTGTTCGTCCGGACGAGCGGCTGTAACCTCCGCTGTTGGTTCTGTGATTCCTATCACACTTCCTGGGAACCCACCCACGCCTGGCAGGATATCGACGAGATTCTCGCGACGGTCGAATCCTACGACAACGCGGACCACGTCGTCCTCACCGGCGGCGAGCCCCTGCTTCATGAGGCGAGTGTCGACCTCCTCGAGGCGCTCGACGAACGCGGCTATCACACCACCGTCGAGACCAACGGGACGATCTACCGCGACGCGCCGATCGACCTCGCTTCGATCAGCCCGAAACTCGAGAGCAGCACGCCCACACCTGAGCGCGACCCCAAAGGCGAGGGGGAGTGGGAAGCCCGCCACGAGCGCGACCGGATCGACCTCGAGGCACTGGCCCGTCTGATCGAGGACGATGCGTTTCAGCTCAAGTTCGTCGTCACCGACGAGAGCGATATGCCCGAAATCCTCGCCTTGCTCGAGGATCTTCGCGAGGTCGCTGCCGTTCCGATTCGGGACACCGACGTCCTGTTGATGCCAGAAGGGGCAACACGAGACCGACTCGAGGACACTCGAGCCCGGGTTGCACAGCTGGCGATGGACCACGGCTTCCGATACACGCCCCGCCTCCACGTCGATCTCTGGAACGACGCGCCCGAAACCTGATATTTGAGACTGATGCCAATGACTGACGACACTCCGTCCACGACCGACGAACCGACTCCCAAACGCGCCGTCGTCCTCCTCTCGGGCGGCATGGACAGCGCCACCGCTGCCTACGAGGCTCGCGACCGGGGCTATGATATCTACGCCCTGCATACGTCCTACGGCCAGCGAACCGAGGATCGCGAACTCGAGTGTGCTCGCCAACTCGCCGACGAACTCGACGCAGCGGAGTTCCTGCAGATCGAAACCGGTCATCTCGCGGCGATCGGGGCCTCGAGTCTGACCGACGACGACCTCGACGTCGCAGACGCCGACTTAGAGAGCGACGAGATCCCCACCTCCTACGTCCCCTTCCGGAACGCGAACCTGCTCGCAATGGCCGTCTCGTATGCCGAAGCAAACGACTGCGAGGCGGTCTTCATCGGCGCCCACAGCGAGGATTTCTCGGGCTATCCGGACTGCCGGCCCGCGTTCTTCGAGGCCTTCGAGCAGGTCGTCGACGTCGGCACGAAACCCGAGACTGAGATCTCGATCGAGGCCCCGTTCGTCGAGTGGTCGAAAACCGACATCGCCGAGCGAGGGGTCGACCTCGAGGTACCTTACGAACACACCTGGAGCTGTTACCGCGAGAACGAACCCGCCTGCGGGACCTGTGATGCGTGTGCGTTCCGCCTGCAGGCGTTCCAGAACATCGGCGTTCGGGACCCAATCGCCTACGCCGAGCGGCCGTCGTACGTCGACGGGTAAGTCGCGGTTTCGGTCCTACCACGCCTGCTCGAGAATACGTTCGATGTCTTCAACAGAAGCCTCCAGCCCCGGCGGCGCGTTCGCCATGAACGAGTCGGCGAGGATCGCCTCCGCGACGGCAGTGAACTCGTCCGGTTCGGGGCCGTCGACGTCGCGCAGCCGCGTCGGTAGCTCGAGTGCGTCGCGCACGTCGGCCACCCTGTCGACGACCGCCCGTGCTGGATCGTCCGCGTCGGCAACACCCAGCGCATCGGCTAGTACGTCCACTCTGGCATCGACTTGATCGAACAGGTACGCGAGCACGTGTGGAACGACGACGGCGTGTGCTGTCCCCTGCTGGACGTCGTCCGTGCGCGTGAGCCCGTGGCCGAAGGCGTGAACGATCGAGAGCATCGTCTCGTCGGGCCGGGAGATGCCGTACTGGACCAGGACGATCCCCTCGAGGATCGTTGCGAACGTCTCGGTGTCACGCACACCACGGCCGAACGCGCGAAGGCCGGTCTCGAGTTTGCCGAGACCACGCATCGCCGTCGCGTCGGTCACCGGCGTCGCGTTGGCCGCGTAGATCGCCTCGAGGCCCTTGTCGAAGCCGTTCATCGCCGAGCCTGTGAGGATCGATTCCGGCGTCGTCGCCACGATATCGGGATCGTAGACGGCCGCGGCGGGCATCAGCCCCGGTCCTGAGATGCCGCCGCCCACTTCTGTTTCGACCAACCCCGACTCGGGTGCGGCGGTGACGCCTGCGACCTGTGAGAGGTCGGCACCGGCGAGCGTCGTCGGAACTGCGACGATCGGAACCAGTCCCTCGTTCGGGACGGTGATCGTGCCTGTCTCGGCGAACTCGTCGCCGATCGCCGCCGGTTCGCGGTCGCTCGCAGCGAGGACGCTGATGACTTTCGCGACGTCGAGGCTGCTTCCACCGCCGAGGCTGACGAGCACGTCGACGTCTTCGTCCTCGAGTCGCTCGAGTCCGTCGACGGCCGTTCCGAGCCGCTTTTTTGACGTCGTCTCGGCGAACACCCCCGCGAGTCGATCCCCGAGCCCCGCCGTGATCGGGTCGATCACATCGGGCGTGGAACCGACCGTCGAGCCACAGACGATCAGTGCACGCTCGAGGCTCTGGCGCTCGAGTTCGGCCTCGAGGGCGTCAACACAGCCGGAACCGAACCTGATCGTCGCTGGCTCGTACTCGAATCGGAACGCCGCGTCGCGAGCTCTCGAGGGAGAGTGAGTCATAGCTACGCATAGCTCCCGACCCATGTTAAAAGCGAGAGTTCGGAGAGCCGGTGTGCTACTCGAACGCCCCCGTGTCGCCACGCCGGTAGCGGTCCAGACGGCGGTAGCCATGGACAGTCGCACCGTCGTCGAGTTCGATTTCGTACCGGCCAATGATGTCCTGGGTGTCGGGGACCGCTCGTCGTTCGACGACCTCGACGACTGCACGCCAGCCGTCGTCGGTGGGGACGATTTCGCTGACGGCGTCGAACTCTCGACCGATAAGTTCGCCCGCCGTCGACTGGACCGTTCGACGAACGGCAAGGACGCCAGCAATCTCGTCGTGGTCGGTCTCGACGTCGGCATCGACTGTTTCGGGATCAGTCTTCTCCTCGGCGGTCATGTCGACCGTCAGATCCCGACTCTGTGGCTGGCTCTCGTCGGTTTCGTCGGTCTCTTGTGCTTGCTGTTCGTCCTGTGTCTGTTCGTCGTCGACTGTCTGGCTATCGCTCACGGTTGGATCACTCTCATCATGTTGGTAGCAAAATCCGTCGTCCTGGGCTGGCCGCGAACAGCGCTCTCCGTCTTCGGTAAGCGCCGTGCACTGCTCCGTTGATTGGTGTGTATCGGCGTCGGCCATTGGTTGTCGTCGTTTCGTGTCTGGCTGTCGTGTGGTGTCTTGTGGGTGTGGGTGGTGGCCCGCTCGGTCACGTCAGATCGAGTCGGCGATCTGTGTTCGAAGCTGTGCGATGTCTTCGGGGCCTTGACCAGCAATCTTCGGCGCAAGCACGTCCACGAAGACCGCTGTCAGCAGGTCGTCGTCGAACGCACCGTTCTCGCTGGCATCGGTTTCGGGGTTCTCGAAAACGGAGAGCCCCTTCGCGGCCGTGACCGCTGCCCGCGTCCCGACGACGATCTCGAGGGCATCCCGGAGTGTGCGTGTCGTGTCGACGACTGTCTCGATCGTATCGTCCGGAAGATCGACGTGGGATCGAACGATCTCACGCTCAGTTTCGGCGTCGTAGTAGTTGACGTAGACGCCGACGAACCGGTCGAGCAGCGCATCCTGTTGCTTGTGGACACCCGCGTACTCGGCGTCGTTCGAGGTCAAGATTGCTCGGAACTCGGGGTGGACGTTGATGGATCGATCCTCACCGCGTTTTCCCGGCCGCTCCAAGACGCCCTCTTCGAAGACTGAAAGCAAGACGTTGTGTGCCGCCGGATCGCTGCGCGAGAACTCGTTGTAGACGAGCGTCGCACCCTCTCGAACAGCAACCGAGAGTGGGTTGTCGACCCAGCGTTCACGAACGATCTCCGTCCGTTTGCTCACGCCACTGACGAACCGGTCGTCTTCTTTGTATCGCTCCCCGCCGGCGTGGTCACCGACGAGCGCGGCCGTGTCAACGGCCTCGTCGCCGTTGAGCCAGACGACTGGGCGGCCACGCTCGGCAGCCGCCGACAGCGCAAGTGCGGTCTTTCCACAGCCCGTCGGCCCGATCAGATGAACCGGCTGCTCCGCTTTGAGCCAGCCGTTGATCCGTTCGCGCAACGCGGTGACGGCATCCGTCTCGACGAACGGTTCGGGGGTGATAGCTGCTGGATCGGTGAGGGGACTGTCGCCGTTTTTCTTGCCCGCGTTCGACGCTTTTCGGGCGAGTTCCTTCTTGGCACGCCGTCCTTCTTTCTGTGAGCGGTCGCTCCTGATCTTCCGGCCACGGACCTTTCGCTTGCGCGAAGCATCGTCGGCCATGACGAGTTATTCGGTGGCGGACTTTGGTGACGATTCTGGACGTTGTTCGACCTCGAGTTCCTCGAGTTCTTCGAGGTCGCCCTCTGCCGTCGCTTGCTCAATTTTTGCAATCTCCTCCGCGTAGTGCAGGAAGGTGTCGACGGAGGCGACGACGACGCGGGCCTCGATGGTCAGCAACTCGATCCCGACGACCGAGACGCGAGCCCAGACGTCGATGACGACGCCTTTGTCGAGGATGCGATCCAGTACCTCCGCGAGACTCGAGGAGTCGGGTCTTCGTTGTGGTTGTGCCATACTCACCGCGAAGTACATCCGGGATTCGTAACACGGCTTGCGCTGCGACTGCAAGCCGGTCTGTCATAATCGGCCGGTGCACCGAAGGCTGCGACTGCAAGCACCACGGTAACCCGTCGCGGTGGTGTACTTTCGGGCGAGTTCCTCGACCACCCGCGGGTGAGAGCCCTCGAGTCGCGAGTCGGCTGTGTCACCTCGGGTGGTCGATAATCAGTTCCCATGATCTCTGCCCGAACGAGTCCACTCGAAGCCGACGGCGAACCGAGCCCGCGTCTGCGGGCACGAGCAGCGTCAGCTCACGACCGAACGCAACACACTGGCCGGGTGAGCGCTCGATGACGAACCGATACGTCTACGGCGTCATGGCCGACGACCCTGTCGAGTTCGAAACCGATGCTGTCGGTGGTGCAGATCACGTCTACACGGTCTCACACCGACGTCTCAGTGCCGTCGTCTCCAACATCGACACCACAGCTCCCGAAGAGACCGACGAAGATGCCCAACGTCACGACGACGTTCTCCGGGAGGTCATGGATCGTGACGGCGGTCGGACGATCGTCCCAATGCAGTTCGGGATGGCCTTCGAGAGCGACCGAGCGCTGAAAAACGTCCTTCGTGGCGCCAGACCGGCGTTTCGGCGCGCGATCAACGATATCGAGGGGCGGATCGAACTCGGCCTCAAGCTCGTCCGCGAAGAAAACGCCGATGTCGATACGGATGCGATCGAGGAGGCCGTCGAAGACGAACTCGAGCCCATCGCTGCCCAGTCGGTTCCAAACGACCTGTTCAGTGATCGGCTCGTGTTCAACCGCTCCTATCTCGTCGAGCGCGACGACCGAGAGCGATTCGACGAGGCAGTCGCCCGATTCGAGGACGAGCACGACGACCTCATCGTTCGGTACACGGGGCCGTTTGCACCGTACAGCTTCGTCGACGTCAAAATCGGAGCCCAGCGCTAACCATGTTCATCCTCGACGATCTCCTCTTTCGGCCGTTCGTCGGCATCGTGGACACACTCCACACGATGGCACTCAGCGAGATGTACGACATCGACGCGCTCGAGGACGAACTCAAGGAAAATCAGTTGCTGTACGAACTGGGCGAACGGTCCGAGACGGAGTACCAGCGCCGGAAAGACGAACTCGAGGCCGAACTCGAGATCGCTCGTGACGTGCACGAACGGCTCACGAGCGGTCGTGTGGAGGTAAAATCGTAATGTCACGAGACGATCCCGAACGAGACGAAACCCCGGATGAGTCGGACGACGAGCGCCACTGGCTCTCGAATCTGCTCACGGCGTTGCAGTGGCTCGACGACTCGACGTCGGGACGACGACACAGCGACCGAACGAGATTCGATTACGACGTTTCGATTCGAACAGGGGTATCGTCCGACGACGGCCCACGGTTCGAACGACGACCGTTCTCCCGCGAGGAGTCCGACCGAGGGCAGGAGCCAGAGCACAGTCGACCACGAACGCGACGCGACCGCTCGGATGCACCCTCGTCGACACCCTCGAGCGATCATCACTTGACGACGCGAGAGTTCGAGGACGAACTGCTCGTGATCGCCGACGTGGCCGGTGCTGATCCGGACGACGTCACCGTCGGCTTTGGCGACGACGCGACGCTCGTCGTCGCCGTCTCGGATCGGGAACTCGGCCGTCTCGAGGTCCCCTGGCGCGATTGGACGGCCGACGCGGTGATCACGAACGGCGTGCTCACCGTCCGGGTCAGGCCGGAACCGACGGAGGCTGGAATCGACGAGCAGGAGGGTGACGAATGAGCCCCGACAACACAGATGAGGGTTTCGAAGCACTGCTCGAGGACGCCACGGAGAGCCTCCAGCGGCTCGAATCGACGCTCGGCGACGCGGAGGCGCTCGACGCACTCGACGACGAGATCATCGAGACGGCGATCGGCGACGTCGACACCCTCGCGCGGGTGGCAACCGAAGTCGGGGACCTGCTCGAGGCGATAGATCTGCGCGAGTTGCCGGAGGCGGTCGACGGAGACAAACTCCTCGAGGCGATCGAACTGGGCGAGATCCCCGACGTGCTGGCAAACGAGGACAAGGGCGTCAGCGAACTCGTCGACTTCGCGGCACTGGTCGATGCGATCGACCTGCTGAACGCCTGGAACGCCGCGGATCTGGCCGCCATCTGGGAGGAGAAACGCGAACTTGACGGCGCGGTCGACGACCTCGAGGACGGCGACGACGCCGGAGTGGTCGAGAAGGCGGTGTCGGGCATCGCCGACGATGATGGCGGGCAGCTCCTCGGCGATGACGAGGACGACCTCATTGAGACGGACATGGATTCGATGACCGCGGCAAAGGAGGCACTCGGCGACATCGACGTCGAGGAGGATCCGGAGGCCTACCAGGTCGCCATCCAGCAGCAGGCGATGAAGGGGATCGACTCCTTCCGCTGGGCGCTGCTCGAGACCCACGAGAAGTTCGAACAACTCTACGAAAAAAACCGCGAGCAGATGCGCCAGCAGGATACCAGCACGAACTCGCGGAACCCGACCGCGGCGTCGACGATCCCGACCGATCGCCGCGACCTCGGCGGTGGGGCACGCTATGCGACCGTCCCACGAGACGTCAAACTCTCGACGGCACCCAGCCGAACGCGGATTTACGGCCGCCGGTTCGAGATCGAACGGGAAAAACGGAGATCCACCAATGACTGACCCACTCATACCGTCCCGGAGACGACACAAGACGACGAGTACCGCCCTCGAACCCACGACCCCAGCGGCTCGATTCCGAGGTGAGCGGCGTGGTCAATGATTTCCAGCCGAGTCGACAGAAAACCGACCTCGCGGAGGTCGTCGAGATGCTGCTGGACAAGGGAATCGTCATCAACGCCGATATCGCCGTCTCGATCGGCGACACGCAGCTGTTGGGCGTCCAGGTCCGGGCTGCTATCGCCTCCTTCGAGACGGCGGCGAAGTACGGCCTCGAGTTCCCCGAAGGAACCGACATGCGTCGGGTCGCCGCAGCGGTCGGCGAGCCCGAACTCGCCGAGATGGACCGGCCGAAACCGCCGATCGATCCGACGCGTGGCGTTAATGTCACCCCCGACGAACGGTACGCAGACGAGACGCGGACCGCGGATTCGGACGAGAGTTCGGGGAGCGACTCGAGTGACGATGATGACAGCGACGAGCGCGACGAACAGCCCGATCGCGGAAGCGAGCATATCGGTGCGCGGCCGGATCCGGACCAGCCGACAAGCGGCGGGTTCGATCTGCTCAGTGACGAGGGTGAGGACGACGAACCGACGACACACACGGAGGGTGAGAACGAATGACTCAGATCGACGTCGGCGACGGTGCGGACGCACGGCAAGGTCTGGTGAGTCTCGTCGTCACTGTCATCGAAATCCTGATCGATGCCTTAGAGCGCGAAGCGGTCCGTCGCATGGAGTCGGGAACGCTCTCGGACGACGAGATCGAGCGCCTTGGGAGCCAGCTTGCGACGATCGAAGCCGAGATCGAACAGCTCAAACGCGACGAGGAGATCGAAGACAGCGTCGAGGACCTCCGCGACGATCTGAACGGACTGGTCAACGACGCGATCGAACAGCTCCACGACGAGCCGGAGCTCACTCCCGCACCTGGCTACTCCGTGTTCGGAGGTGACGATCAGTGACCGCCGACCAGTCGGACCGAACGGCGGACGTTGAGACAGCTGTTGATGACGAACTGCTCCCCGAGATCGACGAAGGACGATATTTATACTGTATCGTCCGCGCCAATGAAGGCGACTCACTTGAGACGACTGGCGTCGACGGCGAACCTGTCTCGGTCGTCACCGAGGACGGCATCGGCGCGGTCGTCCACGCTTGTGACGGCATCTACGACTCGGCGGATCTCACTCAGGTTCGACGCTGGCTCGTCCGCCACCAGACGGTCGTCGACGAGGCTGGTGAGGCCTTCGGGACGCCGATTCCGTTCCAGTTCGATACGATCCTTCGCGGGGACGACGACGGCGTCCGCGAGTGGCTCCGCGAGGAGGCAGCCACCCTCGAGCAGGCACTGTCAGCGCTGGCAGGCCACTGGGAGTACCGTGTCGAGGTCGTTGAAACCGATCCGATCAGTGACGATGCATTGTGCGACCACGACGCCCGGCTCCGGGAACTCGCGTCGAAGATCGATGACGCCGAAGAAGGGACGGCGTACCTGCTCGAGAAGCAGTTCGACCAGCGACTCACCGAACTGCGGGCGGCCCGTCGCGAGTCGGTGACGACCGATCTCAAGCGACGACTCGACGAGCACGCACGGGAGGTCCACACGCTCGAGCGCTCGCCAACGGCATCGCTGGCAGACGACGTGAGTAAGAGCGCTGGCGGCGACGGAAGCGACGGTGAGACGTGCTGTCGACTCACGCTGCTTGCTCACGAAGACGATGAAGGAGCGATCGGCTCGATCTTAGATGACGTCGCAGCAAACGACGGGCTCGAAGTCAGGTTCACCGGACCGTGGCCACCGTACACGTTCGCGCCGGAACTGGGCGACAACGACGAGCCGACAGAAACCCACACTCACGCATGAGACCGCGCAAAGACGAGGAGGCACTCGTCGACGTTCTCGACGTCCTGTTGAGAGACGGCGTCATCCTGCGGGCGGACGTGATCGTCTCGGTCGCAGAGATCCCACTCGTCGGAATTAAACTCACGGCAGCCATCGCAGGAATGGAGACGATGAACGAGTACGGCCTCTTCGAGGAGTGGGACGTCGAACGACGTCGGTCAGCGATCACCCGTCGTCAGCACCGGCGCGATCGAAACACCGATGTGGCCGACGACGATCGACCCACGGTCGGGAGTTCACAACAAGACAGAGACGATTGAATGTCCCCTCCAACTGACGCCACCAATCCCGGATGCCTTCATCTCGAGATGCTGCAGCCCACGATCGACTGGGAACCAGTGTCTCCTCGAGTCCCTGATCGACGCAGTGTCGCGACGACTCAGGCGAACTTCGGCCGTTCTGTCGTGAGTTCGACGTCACCGGTGACGGTCTCTTTGTCCCGGTCCTCGTCGTAGACGTACTGGCCGGTGCTTCCACAGAGCGTGCACTCGTAGGTTTCGGAGATCTCGTTTATCATCTCCCCATCCTCGAAGTAGACGCGGCTCTGGGTAATCTGCAGGAATTGGGGCGTCTCGCAGTTACTGCAGGTGATCATACTCGGTCGGTAGCCGTGACCGGTTGTAGTTATCCGGCTTGTAACCGAAAGCAATAGCAGACTATACATTTTGTACTCGTGATCCGATCGGGGGCCGACAATCTAGTTACAACGCTGACAGTCCCCGTTCACTGGCGTCGTCTGGAACTCGAGTAAAGAGTTCATAACCGCACGACTGAAGCCGGATCCTTTCGCAGAGAAAGACACAGAGTAGTCGCTGTTAAACCGTCCCGGAGATCTCATTCCACCTAGTTATCCGAGTGCTTCTCGGCTCGAGAATATCAGTTCGAACCCGGAAGTGCAGACTCCTTGTGTGAGTACTGTGACTTCGTTTCACACCCGTGGAGCATTGATCGTGGTCGGTGTCACTCCATGGGAGACACCTGTACGCTGTCCCCGGTTCGTGCTGCCTCGTAGGCCGCTTCCGTCAGCGCCGTCACTCGAAGCGCGTCTCGGGCCGTCGCCGGCGGATCGGTGCCCGTTCGGACGCTCTCGAGAAAGGCGTCGGCTCGCGTCTGTTCGGTACGGAAATCGATGTAGGGGTCGTACTCGTTGGCGTCGGCATCGATCTCGCGGACCTCACGCGGACCCCACTGGCGGCCCTCGAGGTAGACCGCACCGTCGTCGTCCCAGCAGTGGATGTGCTCGCGAACCGAGGGCGCGTCACCGTGAAACGAGAACGTCCCGGTCGCCCCGTTCGCAAATCTGACGTCGAGATGTGCTCGTCGGTCGATCTGCGCTGCGTCGTCGTGAAAATCCATACTCGCTGTGACGGATTCCGGCTCGAGCCCGGTCGTCCAGAGCACGCCATCGAGTACGTGACTACCCGTATCGTAGAGAAAGCCGCCACCGGAGAGCGACGGATTGAGACGCCAGGTCCCCCTCGAGTCGTCGATCCAATCCTGTGTTATCGACGCCGTCAGCCAGCGTGGCGACCGATCGGTAAAGCGCTCTCTGGCGGTTCGAAACGCCGTCTGGAGATGGCGCTGGTAGCCGACCATCAGCGTCTGCTGGCTCTGTTCGGCGCGTGCTGTGAGCTCGCGTGCGTGCTCGAGATCGGTCGCGAGGGGCTTATCACAGTAGATGTGACAGTCGTGTTCGAATGCGCTGTGCACCTGTTCGTAATGGAGGGTGTGGGGCGTCCCGATGAGCACGGCATCGAGGGATTCATCCGCCAGCATCGTCGGATACTCGACGTATCGCCCATCAGCCGGGACCTCGAACTCGCTCCCGCATGTCTCGAGTCGATCCGAATCGAGATCACAGAGGGCCCGAACAGTTGCGTCTGGATGGTGGTGAAACTGTTCGCCAACGGTCGTGCCGATATATCCGAGTCCAACGATACCGATCTGAACTGGATGCTCGAGACCATCCGCGTGCATGGACCGAGACACAGGCTACAGCCGTATTTTTCTACGGGTGTCGCAAGCAAGCCACCACACTCGAGCATCGTTTGGCAGACGACTCGTCTCAAAGCGGGCCGCGTAGCTGCCGCTTATCGGTTCGAAGGGGCGTCCAACCGGTTCTCAACCTGATGCTGTAGGCGAGTTATTCGGTGCCTGTCAACGGGCCGTCTGGAGCATTGTGAGCCAAGTGCCTGCATAACAATGGGTGACACGCCCATCGATCCGGGTGCGGGGAAGAACAACCCCGCCGGGTACACGCTCCAACGGACCACGACGCGCTGACCAGCCGATTGCGTGCGTTCGTGCCCGGATCGCTCGGAAGTGGACTCGCCCCCGCTTCGAGTTAGCTCATGTCTCTCACGCCAGGGCGGGCTCCCGCCCCCGTCCAGGTTTACGGTCCTGACTCGTCTCGAGTCGCTGACCCTGTCACCGACGAGTCAGGAACCAGCGCAGTCGTCACTTCTCGTCGATAGCTCCATCCAGCGATTTAACGAACCGGCCGTTTCCCGTCACTGTCCTCGCGAACGGACCGCGCCACCCGAACGATAGAGAGCGACTCGAGGCACGGGTAGAATACGGAGACGACTGCTCAGTACGCATCGCTTTCGCTCGCTGTCCAGGCCGCGATCGATGGCTCAGTTCTGACGCGTCGCTCCTGGCAGTTGTCTGAACGTTGTTTCTAACCGGTTTGTTGTGTATTTACAATGTTGTATGTGCATACCTCGGTATGGAGTACCACGACTCTGAGAAAGCAAAGGCGGTCGCAGGGCGCGTCGCGGAGTTCATGGACGATGTCGTCCTCCCTCGAGAGCGTGAGGCACTCGCGACTGGCGAACCGATTACCCGGGCCGAACTCGAGAGCCTCTGGGAGCAGGCTAAAGAGCGGGACCTGTTCGCCCCGCAGATGCCCGAGAAGTACGGTGGGCAGGGCCTGGATTTCAGTGATATGCTTCCCTCGTTCGAACAGGTCGGGCGCTCGCTGATCGGTGCCCACGCGATTCGCGCGAACGCCCCACAGGAGGGGAACATGCACACCTTAGAGATGGTCGGGACGGACGAACAGAAAGCGAAGTGGCTGCGCCCACTCGTTCAAGGTGAGATCTCATCGGCCTTTGCGATGACCGAGCCCAAACAGGGTGGCGGCTCGGACCCGAAGATGCTCCAGAGCACCGCCATCAAAGACGGCGACGAGTGGGTCGTCAACGCGCACAAATGGTGGACGACCGATGGCCTCGACGCGGACTTCTATCTCGTGATGGCCCGGACGGATCTGGACGCTCACCCCTATGAGGGAACATCGATCATCCTCGTCCCCGCCGACGCCGACGGCGTCGAAGTCGTCCGGAATATCCCCCATCTCGGGGGTCACGACATCACCGAACTCGAGGGCGGTCACGCCGAAATGAAATTCAATAACGTTCGCGTCCCTGTCGAGAACACCGTCGGCGAGGAAGGCCAGGGCTTTCAGGTCGCCCAGATGCGTCTTGGCGGTGGGCGACTCACCCACTGTATGCGCTACTCCGGGATGGCCGAGCGCTCGCTCAATATCGCGAAGGCGTATCTCAGCGAGCGCGAGGCGTTTGGCACGACCTTAGACGAGAAACAGGCGCTTCGACACCGCATCGCCGACGCCGAAACGCAGTTACATGCCGCCCGAACGATGGTCCGCCACGCCGCGCGCGAACTCGATCGCAGCGACGCCCGCATCGAGGTCGCGATGTCGAAGGTGTTCACCGCGAACGTCACCAACGAAGCGATCGACCTCGCGCTCCAGTGTTGTGGCGGCAACGGCATCGGAAAAGACCTTCCGATCGCCCACTTCTACGAGGACGTCCGTGCGTTCCGGATCGTCGACGGGGCCGACGAGGTCCACCGCCGCTCGATCGCTCGCTGGGCGTTCGACGACATCGCCGACGAAGAGGTCGAACACGCTCTCCAGTTCGACGAGGAGCTGCGTATCGATGCCCTCGACGAGTGACGGCGAGTCGACCGCTCGAGTCGCGGTCTAAACGCGTTCGATAATCGTCGCGATACCCTGTCCGAAGCCGATACACATCGTCGAGAGCGCGGTGTCCTGTCCGGTTCGTTCGAGTTCGTGTACCAGCTTCGTCAGCAACGCTGCGCCGGTCGCCCCGAGTGGGTGGCCGTGGGCAATCGCGCCGCCGTTGACGTTGACGTCGTCCCACGACGCGCCGGTTTCCTCGAGCCAGGCAGCGACGACCGAGGCGAACGCCTCGTTGACCTCGAAGCAGTCGATGTCGCCGATCGTCATGCCGGCTTTCTCGAGCACTCCTTCGGTCGCCGGAATCGGTCCGGTGAGCATCGTTACGGGGTCGACGCCGACGACCTCGGTCTGGGTGATGCGGGCCATCGGCTCCCAGCCGTGTGCTTTGGCTGCGTCCTCGCTCGTGACCAACAGTGCCGAGGCGCCGTCGACGATCCCCGAGGAGTTGCCTGGATGGTGGACACCGTCGCCGTCTTCGCGGAACGATAGGGGCAGTTTCGAGAGGGTTTCGAGATCCGTTTCGGGTCGCGGATGTTCGTCCCGGTCGACGGTGACGGTCTCACGAGTTGTTTCACTCCCCGTTCGATTCTCCGAGTCGCTTCGTGACTCGCTTTCCACCTCGAGTTCGGTCTCGACAGGCACGACCTGATCGTCGTACCGGCCCGCCTCCCAAGCTTCGCCCCAGCGCCGCTGTGAGTCGACGGCGAGTTCGTCCAGTTCCTCGCGCGTGAAGCCGTACTCCTCGGCGATCCGTTCGGCCCCTTCACCCTGATGGGTCAGTTCGTCGAAGTGCTCGAAGTAGGTATCTGTGACGGCACCACCGCCGGAGACGCCGTCAGCGCCGTCTGACCCAAGCGGCACGCGAGTCATATGCTCGACGCCGCCGGCGATCAACACGTCGTGTTGGCCCGCCATGACGTTCGCCGCCGCGAAGTTGACTGCCTGCTGGCCGGAGCCACACATCCGATTGAGTTGGACGCCGGGGACGACGTCACCCCAGCCGGCGACCATCGGCGCGAGCCGGCCGATGTTGAGCCCCTGCTCGTCAATCGGCGTGACACAGCCGTAGATGACGTCCTCGATCGTTTCGGGCTCGAACCCGTTGCGCTCGGCGAGCGCCTCGAGCGGCTTTGCCGCCAGATCCTGCGGATGTGTGTCCCGAAACGAACCATCCCGTTTGCCAAACGGAGTCCGAACGGCATCGACGATGACTGCGGTGTTCATGTATTCTCATAGCACTATTGTGCCGTTCGGCATAGACGTTCTGCCCGAGAGCCGACACGCTCTGCCGACTGAACCGCTAGTCAGTCGGCGTTTCGAGTGCTGACAACGGCGCCTGCTGCTGATCGTGTTTCGAGCGTGGGGGGATACGCTTATCAGACGTGTTATCCAACCACCAGAAAATGGATCGAACACGGATCGAGAGCGCATCGCAGCCGCGGACGACGACTCGTCCGAACGACCCACAGATTCGCTCAGTCGCTCAAGGTGACATCCGTGCCCAGTAAATCGATGGCTGACCTCGAGGCGATGGTCGGCGACTCGCGGGTCACCGTCGAGGAGTTCCGGATCGAACGGGGGAAAGTCGAGGAGTTCGCACGGGCGATCACGGATCCAAATCCGGTGTTTCGGGACGGAGCCGTTGCCCGCGAGCGTGGCTACGACCGTCTTCCGGCCCCGCTGACGTACGCCCGCGTCAGCGCATTTCCGCGGTATCGGGCTGACGGCGTCGAGGGCCACGGCTTCGACCTCGGATTCGAACCCGAATACGTTCTCCACGGCGAGCAGGCCTACGAGTACGAACGACCGCTCCAGGTCGGCGACGTTCTGACGGGGACGACGACGCTCACAGAGGTCTACCAGCGCGACGGCGGTCGCGCCGGAACGATGACGTTCGCCGTCCTCGAGACGGCATACCGGGACGACGCCGCCGAGCTCGTCCTCACGGAGCAGGCGACCGTGATCGAAACCAAGGATGCGGTACAGGACACCGCAGAACGCGGCGAGACAGCGGCTGACTCGAACGATGTCGACAGCGAAACGGCGTCACCGACGACCGGGTTCGAATCGGCTGTCGAGGACGGTCCTGCGGTCACGGCTCTCGACGAACTCGCCGTCGGCGATGCTGGGCCAAGGATCGTCGTCGAAGACGTCACACGCCAGCAGTTCGTGAAGTACGCGGGCGCGAGCGGCGATTTCAACCCGATCCACTACGACGAGTCCTACGCCCGCGCGGCCGGCAATGAAAGCGTCTTCGGGCAAGGAATGTTCACGGCTGGGATCGCCTCACGGGTCGTCACCGACTGGGTCGGCCTCGAGTCGGTGTCTGCGTTTGGCGTCCGATTTCAGTCCCCGGTCGTTCCCGGCGAGACGATTATTGCGAGCAGCAAACTCGTCGACAGCCACCCCGACGACGGAGTCGTCGAGGTCGCTCTCGAGGCGACGAACCAATACGGTCGGACGTTACTGACGGGGACGGCAACGGCCTCGGTCGACAGCTGATCGGCCGTCACGGGCCTCGAGACGGCTCCCATAGGCACCAGCGCCGCCGACACATCGCTTCACTGGACTGTGCTCCTCGAGCGTGACGTGTTCGATGATCGTTCTGGATCCCGAACACCCGCTGAAGCTGTTCGGTCGCGCACAATGCTTGCACCTTTACTAATACTGTTGTCCGCCTAACGTGTTGGTGGGATGAGTGTCATGACTCGACTCCGACGGTTCGCCAGTACCAGTGGGGAGCTGTACGAATGTCGGAACTGCGGCGAGAAGTTCGACTCCGACCGCGAGGAGTGTCCGACCTGTCGATCGAGAGAGATCGCTCACTACGAGTTTTGAGCCGGGTAGACGGACATAGAAAGCGGCTGTCCGGCTGATCGACCACCTGTCGTTCGGTTCGTCCGATACTCTCTGCCGATCACTGTGTCTCCTCGCTCCCATCAGCGCCTGCCTTGAGCCACTAGTCTAAAACTCTCCGGCCCCGTCGATTCGGTATGGACGAGCCAGACCCAGCCGTGACGGAGTCGCCACCCCTCGAGCAGGACGGCACCGCTGTCTCACCGAGTGAGATGGGGGCGGCGACGTTCGGAATGGGCTGTTTCTGGGGACCGGACGCCCGGTTCGGTGCGATGGAGGGCGTCGTTCGAACACGCGTCGGCTACGCTGGCGGGACGACCCCGACGCCACGATATCACGCTCTCGGTGATCACACCGAAGTCGTACACGTCGTGTACGATCCCGAGACCGTCACCTACGACGAGTTGCTCGAGGTGTGTTGGGCGAACCACGACTGGGCGTCGAGAGCACCCAAACGACAGTATCGCGGCGTCGTTCTCACCCACGACGACCACCAGCACGAGGTGGCCACGAACCAGCGAGCCACACTCGAGGAGCGAACCGGCCAGTCGGTCGAAACCGCGATTGAACCGTTCGATCAACTGTTCCTCGCGGAAGACTATCACCAGAAGTACGAACTTCGCTCGACACCGGTCGTCGGCGACGAACTCGCGGCACAGTACGGCGACGCGTTCGTTGATTCGACAGTCGTAGCCCGACTCAATGGGTTCGTCGCTGGCCACGGAACACCAACCCAGCGAAACGAGGTTCTGGCGAGTCTGGATCTTCCACCGAGGCTGCTCGAGGAACTTCGGCGGCGTTTCTGATACTGCCAAACTATTCACGCACCGATCGCACGCGAACGCTCGTCGCGGACGTGACGAGCCGTGAGACGCGATCGGGCGGTTACTGACGGTTGTCAGGCAGTGTGAGCGACGTCTGGCGAACACGACGTCGCAAAGACCCCAGACGCCGCTCGTCCTTTTTTTATATGTCGGCCTCAAACTGTCGGGTATGACTGGCGGCGATCAATACAAACTGTTCGGCGTGTACGTTTCGGGGCCAGTCGCCGACGCACTCGCTGACACACTCTACGACGAAGCGGGCGTCGTCGACCCCGAAACGTACTTCGATGACAGTATGGATTCAGTGCCTGCCGGTGACCCCGGTGGCGAGGTGACAGCTGCACTCGTCGCGGACATCCGCGCGTCGTTTACCGACCTCTACGACCAAGCCGACTTCGAGTCCGCTGCAGCCGTCGCGCCTGATGCGTTCACCCTCGTCCATCTCGCTGCCACCCCGCAGACCGTGACCGAGGTTCGCGAGCGCTTCCGGGCCGCCGCAACTATTCAGGAAACCGACCTGCGGACGGTTCAGACCGCGATTCTCGCCGCAGCGCTCGATGTGGAGACAACTGTATAGCTCTCGAGTCGACTGCCGCTCTGTCGACCACTCGAGTCACTTGGCTGCCCACACCGCCGTGAGCTACTCGGCAGGATTGCGTCGCTCGATCATGCCGTGTGCGAGCCACGAAATGACGACGTCTCCGTCCTGATTGATGCCCTCGAGACGGGTGTCGACGTACCCCCGCTTGGGATCGCTCTCGGAGACGCGTTTGTCGACGACTTCTGTCCGAACCGACAGCGTATCGCCCGGCGTGACGGGCTGTTTCCAGCGGAGTTCGTCGACGCCACGGGCGCCCATGCCGGCCTGTTCGTTGAGCGCACCATCGACGAGCAACCGCATGCAGATCGATGCGGTATGCCACCCGGACGCGATGAGTTCACCGAACGCGGAGTCAGTGGCAGCCTCTTCGTTGACGTGAAACGGCTGTGGGTCGTACTGCTCGGCGAACTCGACGAGTTCGTCTTTTGTGACGTGATACTCACCGAACTCGTCAACAGCGCCGATTTCGATGTCTTCGTAGTACTGCATCTGTTACAACTGTGTCGCACGCGAACAAGAGTCTATGGACGGCGAAACCCGACGGCAGCGTGGTGGTATCCGGATTCAGGCTTCCTGTAGATCGTAGATACTCACCCAGTGGTCGGGATAATCCTTAATCGTTCATCTCGATCGTGAAATCTGTCTCGGTGTACAGCCCACCAGTACTGGACTTGCTTGTGCTTTGACAGACACAGTTACGGGAGGTTTCTGAGCCGCTGCAGTTGTCGAAGCACTGGTCCGCCGACAGCATCACCGGCTCGAGCAAGGATCACCGTCCGATCGGTTCGTTTGATGACAGCCCTCGGGATCGACCCAACGAGTCGTCGGTGCAATGCCCCCTGGCGTGTCGCACCGAACACCAGGACGTCATGGTCGGCCACTTCGTCGACGAGCGTCCCGACAATGTCGTCGCTGTCGTGGAGCCGTATCTGCACGTTGACACTCGGCCCTGGGGTCTCCTCGAGGGTCAACTGTACGTCGACGGTCGACTCCTGTGCGACGTCAGTACTGACGTCGGCGCCAGCAACGGAGACGACGGTCACCGTGGCGTCGTTGCGAGCGGCGATCGCCTTTGCGATGGTGGCTGCCGGACGAACGTGTGGGCCGCCAGCGACCGGCAGCAGGACCGAGTCGACGCCGTTTGCCTCGCTGCCGATCCGTTCGACGTAGAGATCACAGGACGCTCGCTCGAGCAGCCGATCCACGGTCGTCCCGAGCACCGCGTCGGTCCGCCTACGGCGCTCCTGCCAGCCGACCACGAGCGCCCGCGCGTCAGTTCGTTCGATCGCTGTCAGGAGGCCATCGGACACCGAGTTGCCGACCACCAACTCGCCGGTGACCGTCACGTCCTCGGGCGCGACGCTGGTTGCTCGATCCAGCGTCTCCTGTGCGTCGCCCGAGTACTGCTCGATGATCGCGTCGTCAGTGTACACCGAAAACGGCGATTCGTGGGACTTGACCACCACCGAGACGATCTGCACGACGCCATCGGTTGCTCGAGCGAGATCACCGGCCGTCCGAGCCAACTGCTCGGCGTGCTCGGGGTTCGAGATTGCAACCAGTACCGGCCGTTCTTCCGATGCCGTCGCCATGGTTGGTATTTGGCACCAAGGGACTGAATACTCTCGGATACAATTTGATGACAGTCGTCTCGAGCAGAGAAATCGGCTGGACTAAAAGAGGTCGTCCGTCGTCTCTGCAGCTCGCAGCTTTCCGAGCGTCGTATCGCGACGGGATTGTGGATACTTGGATTCGAACGGTATCGGGTCTTCCAACTCGTAGAATGACTCTCGCTCGAATCGAATTACTTTCTCGCCCGCTCCAACATCGTAGTTATCCAACCCACGTTCGATGTCTGCCTCGTGCGGTTCCACGATGTCGTCGACTTCCGCAAAGAACCGGATTTCACGATTCGCTCCGGAAACGTACATCGCAATGTAGTCGAACTCTCGTCCCACTCTAACGAATCCCCATGCTGCGTTCTCTCGCAGGAACTCGAGGCCGGACTCTTGGGTCGGGTAGACAGCGACCGTTGCATCTTCGTCACCCTCGAGGGCGGCTCGTGGGACCGTTCCGACGAGCTTGCTCCGTTGTGACTGTTGGGACTCGTCCTCATTCGGTTCTGTTTCCGCTGGTGGATCGACTGGCGATTCACCAGTACCGGTTGCAGACGCTTCGTTGACGAACTGGCGCTGGTCCCGAAGCGCCGAAACCAGCCGCTGGACGAACTCTCGAGCCTGCTCGTTCAGATCCAACGGCACAGTTCCGAGTTCGTTTTCAACTGCGTCACTAACCCTCTCTGTTACTTCGTCCTCGTTTCGGTTGAGATACCGAATTGCCTCGTTCGTCTGTGCCACCTGTGCAGCGATCTCACCCGCCTTTCCGGAGCGGATCGCCTCCTTGGAAAGCAGTTCCAGCACGCTCGGATTCCCAGCGAGATCGTCAAGATTGAACTGCACAACCGACACTTCTGCTCCATTACTGCTGTGGTCTTTCGCGAGCACCTCGAATTCCGTTCCGTTTGTGAGAATTCCCCAGTCCACATCAAGTTCTTGTCGCATGTAGCTCTGTAGCTGCTCGACATGCTTCGAACTGAGCGTTGAATTGGCCGCTTTCGCTTCGACAAAAACCACCGGCGAATCTCCGACGAGAAGGGCATAGTCGACGTACGTACTTCCGGACCCCATCGGAACCGTGTATTCGAGGTCGACTTCAGTCGAGTACAGGTCCCAGCCGAGCAGTTCGAGCAGCGGCTGAACGAGCCGCACTTTTGTATTCTGCTCGTTCATTTGCGGGGATGCCTCGAGCAGTTGCTGTGACTGCTCGACGTACTCCGCCACCTCGTCTGTGTTCATGTGCACCAGCGGTTGGAACACCAGTTACAAATAAGCAGTCGGAATCGCTGCTCTCTCCAACTCCGTAGACGAATCCAGGTCGGTTACCACAGCACTCAGATCTTGTGAAACGGTTCGGTACAAAAGCGGTGGGTTGGGACAGATTTGAACCACGCCGAGACGTGCTCGCTCACGTCCGTTCGCTGTGCGCGACTCGTCTGGTTCAAATTGCCATCTCCATTTCTGACGACACGGACTCGTCGCTACGCTCCTCGTCGTTGTGTCGTCAGAAATGGGTTGGGGCAGATTTGAACTGCCGACTTCCTCCGTGTGAAGGAGGTATCATAACCGGACTAGATCACCAACCCGCACGAAATGATTCCCGGGCGTTCGACTTAAGACTTCCTTTCATCGGTCGTCGACAGCCCCGTCCGACCCCATTACCGAACTCGGCGCTCGAGCACGCTGCCAACGCTGCGTACGCGTCGTTCGGTGGTCTGCTCGAGCCGCTCGAGACCCGTTTGCACCCGCTCGAGACGATCCGGCTCGGGGGCTGGCTCCCGTCCCAGCCGAACTCGAAGCGCGGTCAGGTGGGGTCGAAGGGTTTCACGGACGCCGAGTGTTGCGTGTTTGCCGGCTCGCTTGGCGTAGTAGAGGCTGTCGTGGAAGTGTTTGTTCATGACTCTCAGACAGTCTGGAGGCGACCAGCGAATATAGCCCTTTCGCAGACGACAGAAAGCGGCTCGGGACGGCTTCGACACGCAGACCGGTGGCTGAACCGTTATCGGTCGGCCTCGAGGACCGCAGACAAAAGACGTGGATAACAGCGGTTCGTCTCAGTACTGTGGCTGTTCTTCGCGTTCGCCGTCGCGTTTGTTCACGACACGAGCGAGGGTGAACAGGCCGTCAGAGAGACGGTTCAAGTACTGGACGGCTTGTTCGTTGATCGGTTCCTCGTTGGCCAACGAGACTGCCCGCCGTTCGGCGCGTCGGCAGACCGTCCGTGCGTGGTGGATTTTCGCGCCGTGTTCGCTGCCAGTCGGCAGAATAAACGAGGTCAGTGGCTCGAGTTCCTCGTCGTACTCGTCGATCCACGCCTCGATGGTGTCGACGTGTTCGGCGCGGACGACGGGGTCGTCTTCGTCGGGGTCGGGGTTGGCAAAATCCGCCAGGACGACGTGGAGCTGATTCTGGATCGTCCGCAGTCGCTCGTTGATGTCGTCGTGGTCGGTCGGTCGAATTGTGCCGATGAGGGCGTTGAGTTCGTCGACGGTACCGTACGCTTCGATGCGGGCGCTCGATTTCGAGACCCGGGTCATATCTCGGAGATCAGTCTTCCCCTCGTCGCCACGACCTGTGTAGATCGACATACCCAGTTCGACGGACGGAGAGTACTTAACTTCTGTCAGGCGGGTTGTGTGATCGCTGCCTCATCAGTGGTCCGACAACGGATGCCGGAATCAGTATCTTCAACACACACCGTACGCAACACCCGACCATGGCTATGGAACTCGAGCACTACTGTCCGGACTGTGAGACTGAGGCAACGTTCTACCGCGCCGCGAGCACGACGTTGCACCTCGGCGAGAAGGTCAAATGGCACTGTCCAGAGTGTGACTACGGCTTCGTTCAGATCAGCGACAACGGGACGGCCGTCGACTCGAGCGCGTAACGGACTGCGACTGCACCCATTCTTCTCGTCGACTCGAGCGCGTAACGGACTGCGACTGCACCCATTCTTCTCGTCGACTCGAGCGCGTAACGGACTGCGACTGCACCCATTCTTCTCGTCGACTCGAGCGAGAGGTACAGAGTCGAGCTCTCGAGTCGACACGCACACTACCGATCCATCGTGGACCGTTCGTAGGCTGGCGAGACTGCACGGATCGTGTTTGCGACGTGTTGGAGCTCCATACCGAGCAAGACGACGACATCGGAAAGCGATACGATGCCGACGAGGTCGCCGTCGTCGACCACGGGGAGTCGACGAACGCCTTTGGTGGACATGAGGTCGACGAGATCGTAGACGCCCGCGTCGGCGGGCACCGTCAGGAAATCCTCGGAGACGATTTCGGCGACTGGCGTCTCTCTCGTGGCCCCGTTCTCAGCGAGGACCTCGAACGCGAGGTCTCGATCGGAGACGAGGCCGAGCGGTTCGTCCGCCGAGACAACGATCACGCTCCCGACCTGCTCGGTTCGCATCGTCTGGACCACATCCGAAAGCGTCGCGTCCGGTTCGACAGTAACGACAGTCCCACGAGCGATATCGATGACGGCCATACGCACATCTCATCGCTCAGCGACACAAGTGTTCCCCTGGTTCCAGGGCTGCAGTACCGCGTTTAACGCTCGACTCGAGCCGCTTTAGTCCGGAGTCTCGTGGGGGTAGAGAAACGACTGAATGGACATGCCCATCGTATAGCCGGTCTCGAGCAGGTGTGCAGTAACGGTCAGTGGCGATGAGAACTGCCCTGCTCACGGTTGAACACCAGCGTCTTCACGCGTCGAACCACGGCGAACGCATAAACAGATACGACTGCTAGGAAACTACGTATGCAAGGGCGCAGACTGGCAACGACGGACGAAATCATCGCGATCGTCAGCCCCGACAGTGAGGGGGCGCTCGAGACACTCACTGACTGGACCGCCAAGCACGATATCGGCCTCTCGAGCGTCGACGTCGGCGACGATGTTGGAAGGGTGTACAACGAAAACCGTGCCACGCTTGGCGTAACCCTCGGCGGTGACGGGACCTTTCTGGAGGGTGTCAAAACGTTCGCGCCGCGGAATATTCCACAGCTGGGCGTCAACACGGGAACGCTTGCGTTTCTGGCTCGTGTCGAGCCCGAAGACCTCGAGGACGCCCTCGAGGAGGTGTTGTGCGGGCGAGCCGCAGTCGACAGCCGCCAGCAGGTCCACGTCACTGCGCCCGGCGTGGACGCGACGGGAATCAACGATGTCATGATCCAGCAGGTGCCCCCGGAGAACCCCATCGACCGGAAGGTGGCGCGACTCGACGTCTATGCGGACAACGAGTATATCGGTGAGTTCGAGGGAACGGGGCTTGCCGTCTCGACGCCGACTGGCTCGACGGGGATCTCGCTGTCGGCGAACGGCCCGGTCCACTACCCGGTGAACAATCACACCCTCCAGATCGTCCCGCTGCATACGCACAATCTCGGCGTCAGACCGATCGTCGTCTCTCCCGAGACGGAACTGCGAATTATCACGAGAGGACAGGCCAGTCTGCTGGTTGACGGCGGCCGCGCCCACACGATCTTGAGCGAGGACGACGAGATGACGATCACAGGTGCTGCAAAACGCGCCCACGTCGTTCGAACGAGTTACGACGACCACTTCTTTACAGCGATCACGAAGAAACTGGGCTGGAATCTCCGGGAAGCAGCGGTGCCACCCGAGAAGAAACTCGAGACAACGTCATCCCCGAAACCGACTGCAGCGGACAGCGAGACGGACACCGTCAAACATGCGCTCACGGTCGCCACGGAAGCCGCCAGAGCTGCCGGCGAGCCGCTACGAGAACTCCACGGGCAGGTCGAATCGGTCGATGTCAAAAGCAACAAATCAGACATCGTCACCGAGGCCGACCACCAGGCCGACCGGATCATCACGACCGCCGTTGGCAACGAGTTTCCAGACCATGCGATCTTCTCCGAAGAGAGCACCCGCCAGACCGGCGAGGATGCGGACTATCTGTGGGTCATCGATCCACTCGACGGCACCGGGAACTTCGCACACGGCAACCCCAACTACTCGATTTCGGTCGCACTGATCGAAGACGACGAGCCGGTGATGGGGGTCGTCTACGTCCCCGAGACCGACGAGTTGTTCACCGCAATCGCGGGCGAGGGTGCCTGGCGCGACGGCGATCCGATCCGGACCACCGACCGGGAGCGACTCGACGAAAGCATGCTCATTTCGGGCTACGACCCCGACGGCATCTTCCTCTCGCATTTTTACCAGGAGTCACGCGGCGTCCGACGGCTCGGCTCGGCCGCGCTCAACCTCTGTTATCTCGCCAGCGGCAGCGCTGATGCGATCTGGGAACACGACACACATCCCTGGGACATCGCGGCCGGCCTCATCATCGCCCGTGCCGCCGGCGCGACGATCACAGATGAATCGGGTGCCCCCTTCGAGTTCACCCTCGAGACTGACGAGCGACGGGCGCTGCTCGGTTCGAACGGCTCGCTCCATCCCGCCTTGCTCGAGCATTTAGAAGACGGGCTCACGACGCCAGCGAAGTGACGACCTGAAAAACGGCTCCGGATCACCGTCGAACGATCCAACAGGCTGAAACCAAAGACTCCGGGGAGCAGATCGAGTCCAGCGGCGCGATTACTCGTCCTCGAGCGCGTGCCAGGACAGCCGCGGGTTGCGGGCGGCACTGGTCTGGTCGATCCGGCGCGCGGTCGTTCGGCCAGGGGCAGCCTCGAGCGCCTCGTCGTCTTCGTCGGCGACGGCGTTGAACGCGGCGGCGAGGCGATCCAGCGTGGCCTTGCTTTCGACTTCCGTCGGCTCGGTCATCAGCGCCTCAGGGACGATTTCGGGCCACTTGGTCGTCGGTGGGTGGACGCCGTAATCGAGCATGCGTTTGGCGACGTCGGCGGCGTCCTGGTCACCGGCGCTGGCGACGAACTCGTGGTGGAACGGCTCGTAGGGAACGTCGTACTCGAGTTGACTCGCGAGATAGTTCGCGTTCAGGACGGCTTTCGCGCTGGCGTCAGTGAGTCCGTCGTCGCCCAGTCGCGCGATGTAGGCGAAGGTCTTGACGAGGACGAGCCAGTTGCCCTGGAATCCGTGCACCTTACCGATGGTGTGGTCGGGCTCGAACAGTTCGTAGGTTGGCTCGCTTGTGCCGCTCTCGCTTTCGCGCACCCGGGGTGACGGCAGGAACGGGGCGAGTTCGGAGACGACACCGACTGGGCCGGCACCGGGGCCGCCGCCGCCGTGGGGCGTCGCGAACGTCTTGTGGACGTTGTAGTGCATCACGTCGAAGCCCATATCTCCCGGCCGGGCACGGCCGAGCAGGGCATTCAGATTCGCGCCGTCGTAGTAGAGCAACCCGCCGACGTCGTGGACCATCTCGGCGATTTCGGTGATGTCGCGTTCGAACAGGCCGAGCGTGTTCGGATTCGTCAGCATCAACGCAGCCGTCTTCTCCGAGAGGGCAGCCTCGAGCGCCTCGAGATCGACCCGTCCCTCGTCGTCGCTTGGCAAGGAGACGACGTCGTAGCCGCCGAGTGCGGCGGTCGCGAAGTTCGTCCCATGAGCGCTGTCGGGGATGATGACCTCGTCGCGATGGCCCTCGCCGTTGTGCTCGTGGTAGGCCGCGGCGACACGGATACCGACGAACTCGCCGGCCGCACCAGCAGGTGGCTGGAGCGTGACGGCATCCATCCCGCCGATTCGGCCCAGATAGTCCTGCAGGCGGTACATGAGCTCGAGGCTCCCCTGCGTCGAGCGCTCCGAGCGGTCCGGGTGGACGGCCACACTCGGCAGCGCCGCCACGTCCTCGGTGAACTTGGGATTGTACTTCATCGTACACGAGCCAAGCGGGTAGGGGCCGCTGTCGATCCCGTAGATCATCTGGGAGAGGCGCGTGTAGTGGCGCGCCAGCTCGGGTTCGGAGAGGTCGGGCAACTCGAGGCGATCACGTGTAAGGTCGTCAGGAAGCGGCGAGTCGTCATCGTCGCCGATCTCGACGCGGGTGAGATCCTTCTCGGCGAGCAACGGCTCGTACTGGCCGTTCTCGACGTAGCGAGCCTGGTCGTAGCGAACCGATCCGTCTTCGGGCGTTTCTGCGTTGTTGGTCATTGTACCACCTCTTTGAACGCGGCAACAAACCGCTCGAGTTTCGCATCCGACACGCCAGCGACACACATCTGAATCTCGTGTTCACCGACGACGTGGACCGCAAAGCCACGGTGCTCGAGGTCTTCGGCGATCGGGGCTGCGGGCTGGTCGACGTGGGCGACGAACTCGCGGAAGTGACGCCGGTCGTGGACTGGGGCCGTGACACCGGTCAACTCGTCGAGTCGCTCTGCAAGATCCTCGGCGCGGGTCACGCCACGTTTTGCGAGGTCGACCATACCGTGTGGCCCGAGCGACGCGGCGTGAATCGCGGTTCGGAGCGCAACCCACGCCTGATTCGTACAGATGTTACTCGTTGCCCGCTCTCGGCGAATGTGCTGTTCGCGGGTCTGTAAGGTGAGCGTGTACGCACGCCGGTCGGTCGCGTCCTCGCTGGCCCCGACCAGTCGGCCGGGGACCTGCCGGAGGAAGTCCTCGCGCGTCGCGAACAGGCCGAGCCCCATCCCGTAGCTGGTCGGCAGCCCGAGCACACTCGCGTCGCCAACGACGACATCGGCACCGACATCCGCCGGCCGCTGGAGCAACGAGAGTGCAATCGGGTCCGAACCGAGAACGTACAGCGCGTCGTGGGCCGTCGCGAGGTCGCCGATCGACTCGAGTCCCTCCTCGATCGTCCCGCGGACCGTCGGGTTCTCGGCGTAGAGCATGACGACGTCCTCGTCGACCATCCCCTCGAGACCCTCGAGGTCGACAACACCGTCATCGAGGGGGTACTCCTCGACGACGAGATCCGTTCCGGCGACGTAGTTCTCGAGCGTCGAGCGCCGGCCCTCGAGCAGGCGGTCGGGAACGAGCACGCGGTGGCCGCTTGTCTCCCGAACGCGCTCGGCAAGGGTTGCGGCTTCGCCGAGTGCCGTCGCCGCGTCGTACATCGAGCAGTTGGCAATCTCGAGACCGGTCAACTCGACTAGCAGCGACTGGTACTCGAAGAGAACCTGCAGGAAGCCCTGCGAGACTTCGGGCTGATACTGCGTATAGGAGGTCAAAAACTCCGAGCGATCCGCGAGATGGTTGACCAGCGACGGAATGTAGTAGCCGTAGTGGCCACGACCCAACAGCTCCGTCAACGTGTCGTTGCGCCCCAGGATCGAGCGTACCAGTCGTCTCGTCTCCTGTTCTGATCGGGAATCGATACCGAACGCATCGTCGAACTCGACAGCTGTCGGAATGTCGAAGAGGTCGTCGACCGTCTCGACGCCGATGGCCTCGAGCATCCGTGAGCGTTCCTCGGTAGTGTGGGGAGCGTATGGACTCCCGGTGGCGTCAGATCCGTGCATAGTAGTACTGGCCCCGACCGACCGAACCAGACGAGAGACATCTGTGCCGCCTGCTCGAGTCGAGTCGAGGCATGATACGTGTGCGTAGTGGTCATAGGGTAATGAACGCACCCCTTCGGCGGCGGTCGTATCGAGCTGCTGACCGACACACGGTGGCTACGACGGAGTGTCGGTGTCGGAATCGGTTTCGGTCTCAGCATCTGTCTCCCCGTTCGGCTCGGACACCGCTTTTTCAGCTGTCTCCTCCTCGGTCGCGTCGGGGGATGGCGCTCGCCCGTCGTCAGCCCCTGTGTCTGCCTCTCGATCTGGTGCTTCTCGAACGCCGGTTTCTGTGTCAGTGTCGACAGCAGCGTCGTCGGCCGAACTGTCCGCCGCTGAGACAGGATCTTTCTGGGCTCGTTCTCGAGCGACCACGTCGAGGGTGACTTTCGCGCCGCCGAGGACGACGGGGCCAATGAATAGCCCGACTGCGCCGAAGACGATGAGGCCGCCGAAGATTCCGACAACGATGATTGCGGAGTTGAACGCACTGGTTCGGCCGATCAGCGCGGGCCGCAGATAGGTGTCGGAGGCACTGACCAACGAGCCGTAGACGACGAGCGCCGCCGCGGGGATGAACTCGCCGACGGCAAGCAAGTAGACCGTAACCGGGAGCCAGATTCCGAACGCACCGATCAGTGGGAGCAACGCGAAGACGAACGTCCCAACGGTGAGCAAGACAACGGCGGGGACGCCAAGAACAGCCAGCCCGACGCCAAGCAACACCGCCTGAATGGCTGCGACACCGACGTTACCGATCACGGAGGCCCACATAAGCTGGTCCAGTTCCGCGAGCAGTTCCTGTTGAATCTCGTCGTCGATCGGGACGACCGTATGGCTCCATGCGACGAGCCGATTGCCGTCTCGCAACAGCGCAAAGAGCACGAACAGCGTCACCGTAATCCCGATAAGAATGCCCGGGAGCCCACTGACGAACTCGATTCCACTGGTCGCAAGCCCCTGTAACCCGGCTGCGATCGGCTCCTGATAGATGCCGTACATCTCTACCAGATCGACGTCGACACCCGTTTCCTCGAGTTGCGCCTCGATGTCGTCGATGTTTAATCTCCCATCCTGTACCGCGCCGACGAGTTCGAGGGCCTGCCGGAGCGCGATTGCGAGTACGTACGCAACCGGTAGGAGGATCGCAAGGATGGCGACGACGACGAGCGTGAGCGCAGCAGTCATCGGTCTGACGACGCGCTCGAGGCGTCGCTGTGCCGGTTCCAGAATGTACGCGAGGACGACTCCGAGGAGGACGTACTGGAGATAGGGCAAGATGATAACGGCGGCGAGTGCGACGCTGACCAGCGCAAGGACGGTCAACGCCCGCCCCTCGGAAAGCCACCCCGACGCATCGGCCCGGTCGGACATATCCGACACTATGGCTGTGCTAACGCATTAGTCCACTGACTGGTTGCAGTTCGTCGACCCGACCAAGGACGCTGTTCGGCGAGCACACGAGATGGACGATCCACGTCAGTCGTCGAGCAACGGCCGCGAGGAGTTCGTGACGACCAGGAGGCTGCTCGCCCCCATCGCGAGGGCCGCGAACAACGGATTGAGCAGTCCCGTCACGGCGAGTGGGATCGCAATCGCGTTGTAGCAGAACGCCCAGCCGATGTTGCCTTTGACGCGTCGATCAGTGGCTCGAGCGAGTTCGAAAACGGTGTCGACCGAGCCCAGGTTGTCGTCGACGAGGGCGACGTCGGCTGCGTCGGCGGCCATCGCGGTGCCACCGCCGAGCGCGATTCCGAGGTCGGCGGCCGCGAGCGCTGGCGCGTCGTTGGTCCCGTCGCCGATCATGACCGTCTGGCCGCGTTCTTTGAGTCGCTCAACAGTCTCGGCTTTCCCCTCCGGTGGCACACCCGCAAACACCTGATCGACGGATGGGTGCTCACGGAAGCGACTCGCAGCTTTCGCGTCGTCACCAGTGAGGATGACGACGTCGGTGTCGGTCTCCGAAATCGCTGTCAGCGTCTCCGCCCACTCTCCGCGGAGTTCGTCACCGACGACGATGACGCCCTCCGCAGTCCCGTTCCGACCGACGGCGACCGGAACCTGCCCGGTCTGTCGACCGTCGTCGATCTGTGTGGCAATCTCGTCGGGCACTGTCCAGCCACGATCGGTGAAGAGGTCCGGATGGCCGACGATGAGCTCCTCGCCGTCGACGATGCCGCTGACGCCGTTTCGGTGGGACTCAAACGCCGTCACGCGGTCGTTCTCTGTGGTCGACGCTGACGCCGACTCCGACTCCGTCGCTGTCTCCTCGAGCGAGCCCCCGTCGGTGACCGGTCGATCGGCGGCGATCGCCTGCCCGACCGGATGGGCGGACTGGGCCTCGAGCAGCGCCGCCTGCGCCTTGAGGTCGTCCTCACAGTCGGTCTCGACGACGGTCATCTCGCCGGTCGTCAGCGTCCCCGTCTTGTCGAAGACGACGGTGTCCGCGGTACGGATGCGCTCGAAGACGCTGTCGTCGAAGACGACGATCGAGCGCTCCAAGGCATCTCGAACGCCAGCTGCGACCGCAAGCGGCGTCGCCAGCCCGAGTGCACACGGACAGGAGACGATCAACACCGTCAGACCGATGAGCAACGCAGCGGCCACCCCGTAGCCAACGGCAAGATACAGCGTTGTGACAACGATCGAAAGCACGAGCACAAGCGGGACGAAAATCGTCGCCAGCTTGTCCGCGAGTTTCTGGATGCCGTGGGTGCCACTCTGAAGATCCCAGACGAGTTCGGTGATGCGATCGAGACTGCTGGTCGCGTTCTCCCCGACGCGGACGGTGACCGCACCGTCGGCGACCATCGAGCCACCGACGACGGCGTCGCCGGGGGTCTTCCCGACCGGCAGTGACTCGCCCGTGATAACTGCCTCGTCGACCGCGGCCTCGCCGTCGACGACGTCGCCGTCGACAGGGATCCGCTCACCGGCCCGAACCAGCACGTGATCGTCCGCCTCGAGATCGGCAACAGCGACGTCGTCGTGGCTTCCGTCGTCGCGAACCCGACGGGCTTCGTCGACCTGAATCGAGGTGAGATCCGAGAGGCGCTCGGTCGCTTGCTGTTTGATCGTCGTCTCGTAGTAGTTCCCGACGGAGACGATGACGATGATCGCCACGGTGACGTCGTAGTAGATGTGGGGGCCGCTGACGACGACCGAGAGCGTACTGTAGAGATACGCGCTGACGGCCGCGATCGCAACGAGCAGATCCATGTTCGGCGATCTGGTTCGGGCACTGACGTACGCTCCCTGCAAGATCGGCTTTCCTGTAACGGCCAACACGATCGTCGTGAGGGCGGCGATAACGAGATAGAACGGCGTCGCAAGCGAGCTCGCAAGCGTCGCCTCGAGGAACTCCGTCGTCCGATCGTCGTAGAACAGCCCGCCGAAGTAGATCGGGTAGATGAGCACGATATACTGCAACATCACCATCATGCCCATGAGCGCACCGACGACGACCCGCCCCATCGCCCAGTTGTCGGCTTTTCGGCGGCTGAACGCGTCTTCGCGGTCGTAGGCGCTGTATCCGAGGCCGCTGATCGCGTCCTGTAGCGCTTCCTGTGAGACCGTCTCCGGATCGTGGTCGATTCGCACTGTGTCGGTGACGTAACTCGCACTCGCGTCGCTGACACCGTCTGTATCGCGCGACACTGACTCGATAAACGCCTCACAGGTCGCACAATGCATCCCGTCAACCTCGAGAAACGTCGCCTCGTGGTCAGCAGGCACCTCTCGTGTGTGGCGCTGGTCGTCGGCAGTCGCTCGAGCACGACGAACATCGTCGGCATCGACGTCGACCTCGAGGTCGCCGAGTGTCTGATAGACATCTCGACAGCCCACACAGCAGAAGTCGTTACCGTCGTCTGTCACGCCGCTGCCCTCGACAGGGAGGTCACACAGCGTGCAGCCAGTCTCGTTTGGTTGGTCGTGGTCGTTCGTCATCGTGATCTGGGAGTGTGTGCCGCGTCAGTGATGGTCGTGTGCGCCCGGCGTGTCGAGTCCTTCGTAGAACGGGAGCTCCGGATGTGGGACGTGGAACCCGAGGCTCATCAGTCCATGGGCAAACAGGATGTAGCCAAGCACGACGAACGCGACGCCGAGCAGCCGGTGAACGCGCCGTCGGTGGACGATATCGACGGAGTCGATGAACGTCCCGTAAGCGAAGACGGCCGGAATCGTCCCGATTCCGAGTGCAGCCAGCGCGAGTGCACCACCCGTCGGCGAGCCGGTCGCAAACGCGTACAGAAACGCCGGGTAGAGGATTGGACAGGGCAAGAGGCCGTGTAACGCGCCCAGCCCAACGATTCCGGGACCGTTCGCCAGCCGGTGAACCCGTGCCGTCAGCCAGCCGACGACCCGCTCGAGGCCGGGAACGTTGACACCACCAGTCGTTCGTCCGAGCAAGTAGTAGACGCCAGTGGCGATAACGAAGCCGCCGATGACGAGCCCAACACCGCCTCGGGCGAAGTCGACGATCGGCGAGAGTTCAGCCGTCGTGATGAGCAACAGGCTTCCGAGGGTGCCAAACGCCGCACCCAACAGCGTGTAACTCGCTGTCCGACCGATATTGAACAGCGCATGCTGGCGCACTTCGTAGGTCGTGAGATGGCCCCGCTGGCTGCTGTTACCGCTGTCCATCTGTCCTGCATAGACAGTCACGAGTGGCCCACACATCCCGATACAGTGGGCACCGGCCAACAGACCGATTACGAGAAACAACAGCACATCGACGCCGAGGAGTGTGAGTGGATCCATACGTAGTCGTGTATCGAACGCGTGTCGTTGTTCAAACTAGCAACTCGAGGAGGTAATCGGTTTCGCCTCGGCACGATAGCCGCATCCGCGTCGAAAAGAGCCGGATCTCGAATCGCGTGTGTGTCGCCGTCGTTATTCGACGTACCGGTACTTCCGTTCGCCCATTCGGCCCCAACCGTCGAAGACGAACTCCGCTTCGGGCGTCGTGAACTCCTCGACGTCGACGTCCATGTCGTGGTTGTGGACGTCGTGGATCTCCTCGTAGTCCTCCCAAGAGAGGTCATAGCGCGCTTCGAGCTGGGCGTCGACGTTCAACGCCTCGATCTCTTTTTCCCAGGTGTCTTGGACGGTTTCGGCGTGGATCTCGGCCTGGGCACCGCTACCGTAGGAGCCGACGAGCATCGTCTCGCCAGCAAGATCCTGGCCGTTCTGGAGGGCGTACTTCATCGCGCTCACACGGGCGATGTGGACGGAGCCGGTGTACCAGTTGCCGACCTCGCGAGAGAGCGTCAGCGTTGGGTCGATGGTCTCGGCGTACCACTCCTGATACCGATCGGTTTCTTTGAGCGCGTCCATGTACTCGCGGACGGCGTCGTGGAACGACTCTTTGTCGTCGAACGCCTCGGCACGGGGCTGGCGGCCGATTTCCTTGGCGAGTTCCTCCTCGATCGCGGTGTCACGCGTGACGTGTCGGTACGCGAGCATCGCCGCCTTTCGGACCATTCCCGGGAACGGGGTGTGGAACGGCGCGAACGCGAAGTCGTCGGGGTGGACGTCGCCGGCGACGCTCTCGTAGTCCTCGAGCGCTTCGCGCATGCGAGCGAGATACACCTGTACCGAGCGTTTGCCGTCGACGGAAGGGAACTGCTGGTTTGGTTTGAGGAAGTCAGTCTCGTCAGCCGACCCATACCCCTGATCGGTCGAGAGTTCGACGAGATCAGGATCTTCGGAGATGTACATCGCGACGGCACCGGCACCCTGGGTCGCCTCGCCGGCGTCACCGCGGGCGTACAGCGCCGTGTCGGTTGCGATCACGAGCGCGCCGCGGCCACGATTTCGGCCCGCACGGATCCAGTTGTAGGCGTCGTCGAGACTCTGTGTGCCCGCGATACAGGCGAACTTCCGTTCGCCTTTGTTCGCGTGGTGGAAGTCGCCGTCGTACACCTGCTCTAAGCAGCCAGCGACGTACGTCGAAACCGGCTTCGAGTTGTCGAAGGCGCTCTCGGTCGCGACGTCGATACGGCCGATATCGTCGGGCTCGAGACCCTTGCGCTCCATCAGTCGGTGGGCAGCGTTTGCGCCCATCGTGACGATGTCTTCGTAGCTGTCGGGGAACGAACTCGCGTTGAGACCGAGCCCTTTCGTGTACTTTTCGGGGTCCTCGCCCTTCTCGGGCGCGAACGTTCCCGGCAAGTCGAGTTTGAGATTCCCGGTCCAGATCTCGATGGCGTCGATACCGACTGCTGTCATAGCTACTGAATATTGCCGAGGGTATATGATATTGTCGTTCGATAGTTCGACAGTCGTCGTAATCGTGTGGGAGAAGCGTCTGGATGTCGGCTTGCGGAACGGATCCGCTCTCGAGTCCCAGCACGGGTCGGTGACGGGAGCTGTTGAACAACGTCTGCAGTAGCAGTTCGGCCGTTTTAATAGTTGAACCAAACAATTTATTAAAAGCGTGGCTGTACCAACAGACGGGTGGAAAAACAGGTTGTGATCCACCCTTCGATCGGTACTCCCCGCGATTTCCGGCCGACACGCCCGCTCACTCGAGTTGCCCCCACTCGCGTTGGCGGTCTGTGTCGACACTCGTGCCATCGGTTGCCCGGCCTCGCTGGGACGTCCCCACCCCCCTTTTGAACGGCATCGGACGTCGTCTCCTGTTCAGTGTCGACCGCGACGAGAGTCAGTCGTCGTCGGTTTCTGGACCGGATTCGGGGCCATCGGAGGCGACCGCACTGGAACTCGGCACTTCGACGTCGTCTTCATCTCGCAAGAACAGCGATCGTTGCGTGCCAAAGGCGAGCGCCATTGAAGCGACAGCGACCAACGTGATGAGCGAAAAGGGGCCGCCAGTAATGATCGCTGCCGCCTGCAGTGCGTCGACACCGCCCGTAACGATCAACAACGAGGCAAGTGCACCGATGAGAAAGCCCCAGATAACTCGGTTGATCGTCGACGGGCGCTGTGTCCCGCCTGTCGTGAGCGTCCCAAGTGCGAGCGTCGACGAATCCGCAGACGTGATGAGAAAAAGGAGGACGAGCAGGAGAAACAGCGCCGTCAACAGCCAACCGAATGGCAGTGCCTCGAAGAGCGGATACCCCGCACCTGCTTCGTTGTGCGTCTGGATCGCGGAGAGAACATCAGCTTGCCCGTCATTTTGCAGGTAGATCGCTGTCCCTCCCATCGTTGCGAACCACGGAATCGTAATGCCGGTCGATGCCAGAACACCAGTTACGGCCACCTGACGGGCAGTGCGGCCGCGTGAAATTCGCGCGATGAACAGCCCAACAAACGGCGTCCAGGAGAACCACTAGGCCCAATAAAAGACCGTCCAGTCGCCAACCCAATCCGAGACGCCGCCACTTCCGGTCTCAGCAGTGCCAGTGTAGAAACTCATCGGGATGAACTGGCTGATGTAGGTTCCGAGTGCTTCGGTTCCGATCGCCGTAATATAATTCGTTGGCCCGAGCAGGAAGGTGATGAGTGTCAACGCCGCAAACAGGGACAGATTGACGTAGGAAATCCGGCGTATGCCCTTCTCGACTCCGAGTGCGACCGATGCTGTGAACGCGACAGTCATGCCGGTAATAATGAGGACCGTCCCCAGGTCACCGACCGAGATGCCCATCGTCCACCCGAGACCAACCAGAAACTGACTGCCGACTAACCCCAGTGTCGTCGCAACCCCGCCAATCGTCGCGAACACCGCCAGAATGTCGACAGTTTTGGCGATCGGACTGTCGAGATTGTCGATACCGATCCACGGTGCGAGTACCGTCGAGATACGCATCGGCGCATCGTAGCGATACGCACAGTAGGCAATCGGGAGGGCGACGACGACGGACGCTGTCCACGCAGAAACACCCCAGTGAAAGAACGTGTACTGGATCGCACTGACGGCCGCCTCCGAGGACTGTGACTGTGCACCGACAAAGGGTGAGACATCGTCGTAGTGTGAAACGGCTTCTGCCGGTCCTCAGAAGACGATTCCAGCGGCGATTCCCGCTGAATACAACATCGCAAAGTACGAGGGGAAGGCGAACTCCGGTTCCTCATCCTCCTCGCCGAGTTTGATATTGCCCCAGGGCCCAAAAATCAAGAAAATAACGAACGCGACGAGAAAGAACATCACGATCAGGTACCACCAGCCGAACCCAGTCCAAATAACGCTGTTCACGCGATCCATATACGCTGTCGCCGCTTCTGGTGTAACGACGAATGCAACCACCGCGGCGACGGCGATTGCGAACCCGACACCGAAGACAACAGTGTCGAGTTCCTCAAAGAAGCCTTCGTCGCTACCCCTGCGATCTGATTGAGTCATTGGGTACTCTGTTGAACGTAACTGATCACAGCTACCCGCGGATGTCTCTGACTGATCATCACAGTGCTCTGTCTGAACGGAGTGATTGTCGGGACTGAAACCCGAGTCCCTGGGGGTACGGCAACGACAGCTAAGTGTACTGGGCTTGCAAGCAATGCAACACGCAGCCAGCTGTCGTTGCACCCGCCGACAGTACTGTCACGTTCGGCGAGCGACGCTCCGTTCTCGTTCCGTTCTCCTCAAGCGAGCAAAACTGCAGAATACCGGCCGTCACGAGCCCACTGTCGGTGACGGGCGATCTATGGCGCCAATCGGGGAGATCGTGTGAGTTGCCACTCTCTTTGTGGCAACTCGGTGTGAAAATCGGTGGTTCCGTCAGTCGCTAATGAACTTGTTGTCCCGCCAGTTAACACCACCCTGGCCGGAGTTGCGGTCTCGAGGCCCTTCGACGACTTCGATATCAGCCGGTCGCGGCTCGCCTTCGACGATCCGGGTTGCCTCGAGGTCGCCGTCGCGTTCCGAGATTGCGGTCAACGTTCCTTTTTCGGCGGCTTCGGCGATGCCACAGAGTACGAGGAACATCTGGTACTGGAGCAACGAGTTCTGGAGGACGGTTTCGCGGTCGCCTTTAAACGCCGCGAACTCGACGAGTTCGGATTCGATCTCGTCTTCTTCGTCTTCGTCCCAGCGGAACGAACTCCGTCGCTCGTCGGGGTCTTCCTCGTAGACCCGGTTTTCGGTGATGCTGGCTTTGAGTTGGGCCGTCGGCGTGTACTTGCTGACCGTCTCGTCCTCGGCGACGGCTTTGAGGATGAGTGTGTTGTTTCGCCGCGTTATCTCTACGTCGGTGACGCCATCCGGAAACGTCGCCTCGTCGATGTGCGTGCGAAGGTCTTCGAGGGGCAGTTCAAGGGTTGAGTGCAGCCGATATACGTGTCTGGATTCCTCTGTTGACATAGTGGGAAGGTGTGCGGCGACAGTCGCTGGGTTCCTAGTACGAGCGCGTGACTTATATGACCTGCTATTGAATACGAGGGGAATTCAATCGGATGAATATCTCCTCGAGCGGGCGGCTTACTCAGCGTTGAGCGTCTCGGCCAGCTCGTCGCGTTCGTCTAGCTCCTCGAGGATGTCCGAGCCACCGACAAACTCGCCGTTGACGAACGTCTGTGGAATCGTCTCCCAGCCGCTGTGGGACTCGAGTGCGTTGCGGTACTCGCCGAGTGAGTCGAGGACGTCGACACACTCATAGTCGTCACGATACTGGCTGATGAGCCCGATCGCCTTGCGAGAGTACCCACACTGGGGCATCAGCTCGGTCCCCTTCATGAAGAGGACGATCTCGTTTTCCTCGAGTAGTTCCTCGACCTGTTCGTTGACTTCGTCCTGATCGAGACCCTGGTTCGGTGGGAAGTCCATATCCATCATATGTCGGCGAAGGGGGATAGGCCTTACGTCATTCAGTTTCTGATGAGGCGCTTTTCGGGCGATGACGCCTCTAGAACCGTTTTGTAGTGTCTCACCGCCACTGCCAGATCCTACCGTTCAGAGATTGAGATCCCGAATCGATCCGTGGCACAGAACTACGCGGGATCGAGTCTCACGATTCGGTCGTCGTCTGCCGCTGGAAACGCGCCGCTTGCCCGACCGTCTCGGTTCGAGGTGAGCAGATACAGCGAGCCGTCGGGACCGCGTTCGATATGCCGGAGGCGGCCGTATTCGCCCTCGAACAGCGTGTGAATCGTTGCGGTGAATCGATCGTCGAGCCACGTCGCGTCGTTTTGAACGCCAGTCCCGTCTTCCGACTCTGCCCCATCCTCGAGCCCCCCGTTTTCGGGGTGGAGTGACACGGCATACAGCGCGTTTGACGCGAGCCCGCAGACGAACATGCGATTTTCCCACGGCGTGATCGACTCACCATCATAGAAGGCCATTCCGGAGGGTGCCCACGTCGTCTCGGGGCCGGTGTTGACGACTGGTGGCGTGGCATCGTCGTACTCGTCGTAGCTACCGTACTCCGGGTCGTCCGGGCCGCCGCGGACGAGATCCCAGCCGTAGTTGCCGCCCGGCCGGAGGATCGACACCTCGTCTCGAGCCGCTGGACCGTGTTCGGCCACCATGGGTGTTCCCTGTGGAGTGAAGGCGATCCCCTGTGGGTTGCGATGGCCCAGCGTGTAGGTTCGTTGGTCGCCGTCTGCACCCCAGTCTGGGTTCTCAGGGGCTGGCTCACCATCCGGCGTGAGACGGAGCACTGCACCCGCACGGGCGCCGGGATCCTGCGTGAGCGCGGGCTCCTCGGCGTCGCCGGTCAGCACCCAGAGATATTCCTCGGGGCCGAACGTGATCCGACCACCGTTGTGTGTCGTCGCTCCTGGGATTCCATCGAGGACTGTCTCGAGTGTCTCTGACTCGAGGTCGTAGCTGACGACCCGGTTCCCGACCGCGCCGTCATCGACCGTGTAGTAGACGAACAGTTCGGCCCGGTCCGGGTACTCCGGATGGATCGCAACACCAAGCGTGCCACCCTCGCCAGGGGCCGCCCGATCCGGCAAGGCGTCAGCCTCGAGGAGCAGTTCGCCGTCGTCGGGAGACAGGTCGGCGTCCGTCGCCAGTGCGGTCGCATCGAATCGACGGACACCGCCAGTGCGCTCGGTGAGGAACGCATCGTCCGCGGCGAAGACGAGATCCCAGGGGACCTCGAGGCCGGCGACTACTGTCGTCGCGGTCACGTCATCTTCGGATGGTGTGCCGTCAGCTGGTCGCCACTCGGGTTCAGTCCAGTCGTCGTCGGGGGTCGCCTCGGGTGTTGTAAGCTCCTGGACGTCTGCGCCGGAGCCTGTCAAACAGCCAGCGAGGGCGATCGAACTGCCGGCCGCCGCGAGGATGTGTCGCCGTGTCGGAGAGCCCATAGCTGATTGAACGGGACGACAACAGGAGTGTGCTTCGGCGTGCTCGAGACCGTTCGGCGGTCAGTCCGCAGTTGCAGCGGGAGATTGCTGTTCGGCGCGTGTCGAGCGCCAGAAACCCTGGACGTACGCGCCGATGAACATCCCGAGGATCCCCAGAGGATGGCGTAGTTGCCGATTCCGAGGCTGGCGTAGGCAGCGCCGGGACAGATCCCCGAGAGCCCCCAGCCAACGCCGAAGATGCCGCCGCCGATGACGACGTTCTTGTCGAGGCTCTTCAGCCGTCGGGTGTATGTATCTCCCGTCAGTGGAGCCGTCGTGCGTAGCTGCTTGATGCCGAAAAAGGTGATTCCGGTCACGATCGCGGCCCCGAACATCACGAATAGCAGCCCGAAGTCCTCGAACTGCAGGAAGCTCAGGACGACCTCGGGCTGGGCCATGTGGCTAAAGCCAAGGCCGAAGCCAAAGAGCAGGCCGCCGACGAAGATTAGTGGCATGAACAACGGATGTTGTTCGTGGTCGGCGCTCATGGGCTCACCCCCGCAGCCTGTACCAGCTGTGCCACACCGATCGCGACGAGCAGGAACGTCGCGACGCCGACGAACGACGTCCCCGAGACTGAGCCGACGCCACAGACGCCGTGACCCGAGGTACAGCCTTTCCCGACACGAGTTCCGATTCCGACGAGGATGCCACCGAGCAGGAGCCGCCACCACTGGACGTCAGTCGTCCAGATCCCGTCCTGAAAGGCGAGCGCGTAGACTGCTGCACCGGCGACGATTCCCAGTGTGAACACGACACGCCAGTCACGCGAGGGACGATACTGCTGGAATCGCGAGAGAGTCGAGGCGTACGAGAGTGTCGACTCGAGGAACGTGCTCGCGCCGGCGGTGATGCCGGTCCCGAGATAGATTACGGCAACCCCGAGACCGACGAACAGGCCACCGATGGCGTAGTGACTGATCCCGTTTGGGAACAGTTCTGCCAGCATAGCGACAAGAAACGTTGCAGTCATACGCAGCGGAAGGGGACGGCAGCGTATCAAAGCTCCCCACGCGGGGAAAATTGTGCCCATCTATGACAGCCGAACACCCCTCGGCTGCCAGTCTCAGTCCGCGGCTGGCGGCGTCGTCAAGATATCGAGTTTGTCAGCCGCATAGCCAAAGACGTCGCGGTAGCCGTTCGGGGACATGAGAACCGGATAGAACGGCTCATTGGCGACCTGTGTATCGCCGTCGGCAGCTGCAAACGGGTCACCAGCGTCGACTCGAGTGAAGTTATCGACGAAGACCTCGTAGGTGTCTGCCTGCTGTTTGTTGATAACATCGGTCAACTGGTAGACAGGCAGCTCGCGACACACCGTATCGCCGGGCAACGCTCCAACGGCCGTCAGGAACGTTCGCGTCAGCCGGTCAGCGTTCTGGGCGGCTGTCTCCGACCCTTGCAGCCCACACTCGACTTCGATCGTGTTGATCTTCGAGAAGAGCCGCCCCTCTGCGAACTGACTGGTTTCGACCATCGCTGCCACCGGCAGCTGTGGCACCAGCTCTTTTGCGGTCTCGCTCACGCCGTTGACGATCGCAAAGGGGTCTGCATGACTCTGTGTCGAATGCATCGAGAACGTGAGACAGCCCTCGAGTTCTTCGACGAGTCGATGGGCGAGCTGAGCTTCATGCGTTTTCGCGTTCGGATGGCCGGGGAACGTTCGATTCAGGTCCTCGTCGACGAACCGCACGCGTCGCTCGAGGGCCGCCTCGTTGGCGACAATGAGCTTGACGGGCCGTTCGACGGTCGGGCGTTCGTCGAGCAATCGCTCGACGGCCCGGACGCCACAGGGTTCATCGCCATGGATGCCTGCAACGACTGCGAGTTCCGGCGTTCCCGACCCGAGCTGTGCAACTCTCATCACCGGATAGATGGGCTCTGACTCCAAAGGCGATTCGGTCTCTCACCAATACAGAGGGTTCGGAAAATAGCCATGATAGCACAGACCATGATCCCGTCTGACACTGCCCCGCTCGCCAGCACGTCGACCGAGGCCGAACGGTCACTCCTCGAGTGTCTCAACATACTCGAAATCGACTGCTCGAGCAGTCGGTCGCTCGCCATCGAGTGGGATCTGCCAGTCGTCGATCAGGTCTGGATCATCGATGGCGTTCGTCAGCGTGGTTCGGACCTCGAGCAGATCAACGCCGTAGTAATCCCGCGGAACGCCGTGAAGATACTGGAGTGCCGTCTCGAAGAGGCTCCGCATTCCGTCGTCGTTCTCGAAATCAACGTGCTTGTACGCGCCCGCTGCGACTTGGACCATTCCGTGGGCGAACGCGCTTTCGGTGGTTCCACGCCCGTAATTGTACCATTCTAACTCGAAGCAGTCATGCGATTCGTGGAACGCGCCGGAGTTGTAGAGACGAACGCCGTGAACCACCGCCCGCCGAAGCGTCCCGTGTTCCCAGCGGTCGTCGGCAACGAGCCAGCCCGTCGGCGTCTCGGATCCAGCTGGTGGCGAGACGGTGGGATCACGCGTGTGATCGTCCATAGGCAGTGTTGGGCGAGCCAGCGGGTAATTCCATCGGCACCAGCTGACAGCAGTGGGGTGATCCGATCTATTCGGTTTTGGACCGACGTTCGATGCGGCTGGCGATGTCAACACTGCAGAAAGCAACCCGATGCGCATATCAACGGGTGGCCAAACTGCAAGCAACAGTGTGTGGCCACCGCCCTCGAGTAGAATGTGGCCTGAAGCTGCGAGCCCAACTGTATAGAGTGGACGCCCCCAACGGAGGTGTATGGAGACACGATGGGCGACTGTCGACGGCGTATACCTCGAGTTGCCCAACGACTGTACCGCTGACGAGCTTCGAACGGCCTTGCGGAAGCCAGCCGATGCAGTGTTGATCGCAGTTACGGGAGATCTCGTCTCGGTCGTCCACGACGAAGAACAGTCGCTTACCGAGATGGTCGCCGGCTGTGCCGACACGTACTATTTCAGACGGCCGGACGAACCCGATCGCAACGACGTTCTTTCGGCACCGGAACTCGAGTCAGCACTCGCGGAGTCGACGGCAGCCGAGACCACGTTTCAGCGACCCGGGATCGATCACTGACAGCTCTCGAGGCAAACTGGCTGCTCTCGAGTTCACTCAAACCGGCACACGAGCCCCTGCTCGGGGCCACAACGACTGGCATGTGGTTTCGAGCCGGTGCCGATCTGTGACTCAGACACACGGCTCAGGAACATGATCGTCGGGAGAATGCGTCAAACGCCAGCGAACACGCTCTGTCTTCGGTACGTTGTTTCGCGGAAGAATGCTCCGTCAGGGATTTGAACCCTGGTCATCGGCTCGAAAGGCCGAAATGATTGGCCGGACTACACCAACGGAGCGATCATTGCGTTCTCACACTGCGTCTCGCCTCGGTTGGCGATCCAACCCAGCGTGCCTCGAACGCATTAGTCGATTGCGGGGGCCTAGTAAAAAGCGTTCCGTTCTGCGTCCGTAATGGCAGCTACTAACGTAGTTAGGACGCTGTCATTTCGACCCCAGATCGACGCCGAGGTACGGCCAGGTGCTGTCGGTTCGTCACTACTCGAGCGGTTGGCTACGCGCTTTGGTGGGCGAGTGCCGCCGGCATCTCAACGCTTTTGAATATACACCACAACCCATCGCGCATGAAATACGTCCGATTCCGCGACCCTGCCGGTGCTGTCCGCCGCGGCGAGTTCGAGAACGGCCACGTCCACTTCGGGAACGAGAGCTACGCACTCGAGTCCGACGAGATCGACGTCCTCCCACCGTGTGAGCCGTCGAAGATCGTCTGTATCGGCCGTAACTACGCCGACCACGCAGACGAGATGGGCTCTGACGTTCCGGACCGCCCGCTGATCTTCCTGAAGCCGCCGAACACGATTGCAAGCCACGGCGACACCGTCACCGCACCGGCCGGGAAAGAGCGCATCGACTACGAGGCCGAACTGGGCGTCGTTATCGGCGAGCAATGCCGTCACGTCCCCGTCTCCGAGGCGATGGACGTCGTCGAGGGCTTTACGTGCGTCAACGATATCTCGAACCGCGACGACCAGGAGAAAGAACAGAACTGGATCCGCGGGAAGGCGTTCGACGGCGCTGCGCCCCTTGGGCCACTGCTCGCAACGCCCGATGAAGTGCCGGCCGACGCATCTGTTCAGTCCCGCGTCAACGGCGAGCTGAAACAGGACGGCTCGCGCGAACAACTCATGTTCCCCATTCCAGAACTGATCGCCGAGATCACGGCCTACATGACCTTAGAGCCAGGTGACGTGATCGCGACCGGGACGCCGGAAGGCGTCGGTCCACTGTCCGATGGCGACGAGGTCGAGATCGAAATCGAGGGCGTCGGCACACTCGCACACTCGATCCGACGGCCGTAGACCGGAGTCGAAGTAACTGCGAGGCGAACCTTTTTCGACCTGCTCGAGCGTACGGGCGAGTATGACCGTTCGTTTCGGTGCAGTGACCATCGACTGGCTCGGCTACGCGACCGTTCGCCTCGAGGGCGAGACGGGGGCTGTCATCTACATGGATCCCGGTCGGTACGGGGTGCTCGATGGATACGATGCGCGCGATGGCGACCTCGTACTGGTGACACACGCCCACCACTACGATCCCGACGGCATTCGCCGGGTGGCTCACGAGGACGCGATCGTCGTCGTTCACGAATCGATCGACGCCAGCGAGATCGACCGGGTCGATGAACAGCCCGAAGACCTGCCCTACGAGGTCGAGCGTGTCCGTGCGGATGAATCGTTTGTCCTCGGCCCGCTGGACCTGTTCACCACGCCCGCGTACAACGACCCCGCGGGCCCACATGTCGACGAGCACGGCGACCCGTATCATCCCGAGGGCGAAGGCTGTGGCTTTGCCGTCACAGTCGACGGCGTCTCGGCGTTCTGGCCCGGCGACACCGATGTCCTCCCGCTCCACGACGAACTGGGTATCGACCTGTTTCTCCCCCCGATCGGCGGCGCGTTTACGATGGATCGCCACGAGGCCGCCGCGCTCGCGGAACGAATTCGCCCCGAGCTCGTGTTGCCGATCCACTACGACACGTTCGAGGCGCTCGAGACCGACGCTGATGCGTTCGTCGTCGACGTCGCGAACCGCGCGGTTCCAGTGGTGCTCGACGAGCAGTAGCGCCCGGTGACGAATCCGTGGACATAAGTCACGGATCGCCTAGTCACTCATACTTCCTATGTATACTGTTGGCACGCATACACGTTCTTGGTGGGTTCGAGTGGATACCTGCCTGAAACCCATCGTCATGGCTCCATACACCGGTGAGCACCGTGGCGAGTAAGACCGAAGACGGGCTCGAGACGTCCCAGCCCGAGCTTACCTATCCGTCGGCCGGCTGGAAGGGGTTCTTCAAGAACCACTTCGGACCGTCGATGCTCTGGGCGCTGATCAGCATCGGTGGAAGTCATATCGTTCTCGCACCGACGCTCGGTGGAACGTTCGGACTCGTCGCAATCTGGATGTTCGGCCTCATCTACGTCGCCAAGTACGGTGCCTGGGAACTGGGCATTCGCTATAACTACGGCGTCGGGGCAAACCCGATCGAAGCCTACGGTGATCTCCCCGGGCCGAAAAACTGGGCGCTCTGGGTGACGATCCTCGTCTTCACCGTCATGTACACGTTCATTACGGCTAGCGTCGGCATGAGCACGGCCGCGTTCATCGCCGCGTTGACTCCTGGCTGGCTCACCGCAGCGTGGGCGTACGTCCTCTTCGTCGGCGCCGCCGGCGCGCTCGTGATCACGTCTCGCTACTCCGTCCTCGAGAAGGCGTTGATCGGTTTCACCGTCGCCGTCGGTGTGCTCGTCATGCTCGGCGCTCTCGTTGGGCCGCCATCGCCCGAACGGATCGCCGAAACGACGTTCGCGATCCCCGACCTCACCGGACCCGCCTTCGTCGCGCTGTTTGCCGCGGCCGCCGGGTTCGCACCGACCGGCTTCAGTACGAGTATTCTGATCGGCAGCTGGAGTATGGCCAAAGGCGAAGGGGCTGGTGAGCTGCGACAGAAGGGGCTCGATCCGAACAACCCGGCCCACCACGACTACATCCGTGCGTGGATCAAAACCGGCCGCCGGGACTTCAACGTCGGCTACGTGTTCAGTTTCGTTCTGATTGCCGCAATGGTCATTCTGGCGACGAACGTCCTCTACCCGGACCCGCCGACGGACGCCAACCTCGCGTTCGCGATCGGCAACATCCTGAGCGATTCCTTCGGCGAATGGTCGTACTACGCCATGCTGATCGGCGCGTTCGCAGCCCTCTACTCGACCGTTATCACGCTTCTCGACGGGGCTGCCCGTGCAACCGGTGACATCCTCCCGATGGCGCTCGAGGACGAGAGTATCGACAGCGAGCGCATCCGAAAGCTCGTCGTCGCCGGCGTCGTCGTCGTCAGCAGCGCGATGGTGCTCGCGCTCGGGAACGTCCCCGTGACGCTGTTGCTCTACGTCGCCGCCATCCTCGCGGTCACGGAGATTTTCTTCTACCCAGCCAACTGGTACGTCGTCGAGAAACACCTTCCCGAGCCGTTCCGCCCGTCTCGAGCCTGGCACGCCTACTACGTCGTCAGCCTCGTGTTCGTCCTCATCTTCGGTGCGATGGGGGCTGCACTTCGACTCGGCTTCATCGGATAACACGACCCCGAGCCATCCGATTTCTATCGTCTCTACGATCAGCCAGTGCTACAAACAGTCTGTAACAGCGTTGGTGCTGGTCGAACGCGGCTCGAGGTGCGTCTAGATGACGCCCATCTCGCTGAGACGCTCGATCACTCTCCCCGACCCTCGGCTCGAGGTGCGTCTAGATGACGCCCATCTCGCTGAGACGCTCGGGGAGATACGTCTCCGTCACGAAATCCAATCCACGGGCTGCAAGCGACTGCTGTTCGGACTTCTTGCCGATCTCGAGTTGGAGTTCGATCTGTTCTTCCCAGTAGTCGGTCTGGAAGCGCGGGTCCTCGAGTTCGCTCTCTAAGGCGTTGATGTCCGAGTCGCTGAGCGGGTCGGTCGGCAGATCGTACTCGACGATGTCGGCCGGCTGGATGCCGATATACTGGGCAGCTGGCGTCGCGAGATACTCCGAGAGGTGGGCCGACTTGATCGAGCCGTAAGCGACCGAGCCGTAGATTCGGTACGACCACGGGTCGCCGTCGGCGAAGACCGTCACCGGGAGGTCGAGTTCGTCGTGGAGTCGCTTGATGATCCGTCGAGTCGCCCGTGCGGGCTGGCCCTTGAGGTGGACGATCAAGGCGTTGTACTCGTCATCGAAGCCGTTCTCGACGAGTCGGTCCCGCATCCCACCGGTCTCGACGGCGAGGATGAAGTCGGCATCGCAGTCGAGAAACTCGATCGTGTCAGGGTTGTTCGGAATCTGGTAGCCACCTTCGCCGACGTCTTCCTGACAGTGGATATCGCGTTCGCCGCGACGGGTCTGTTCGCGCAGGTGCAGCGGCCCCATGATGGTTGCGCCCGACTCCTCCGGGCGCATGTGGAAGTCCTCGCGGGTCACACCCGAAACGATCTCCAGATCCTCGATCAGGCCGTTGGATTCGTCCTGATCCGAAAACTGTGCCTCGTTGTTGTCCCAGCTTTCCGAAAGGTAGTACAACTCACGCAGGGTCGAGGAGCGGTCTTCCTCGAGTTGGTTCGCGAGGAACTCGATCGTGTAGACGGCCTTCAGCAGCTTTCGCGCACCGCGGACGGAGTTCGCAGAGCGTGTCGACTCTCGGTCGCCGTACACCCAGACGTCTTTGTCTTCGTCGTACTCGATGTTGTTTTTCGTCCGCGTCGGCACGGACATGTGGGGGATCTCGCCCAGTTCGAACTGGTCGTAAAACTGTGCCGCGAGGTCGATCAACTGTTCTCGTGCCTGCTGGTCGTTGTCTGCGCTCATTGTTTCACCGTAAGTTCACTTCGTTCCGTCCGAGCACCCGGTCGCACGCTCATGCTGACACCGTGAGTTTCTCGCTTTCGACACCCTTGACGTCCAGATCGAACGCCGCATCGTTGGGCACCACGTACTCGAGGGCGGCCTCGTCGTCGCTCGAGACGTCGACATCCCACTTGACGAACCACTCGCCGTCCATCTCGACGACGGTGGCCTCCTCGGAGAGGTTCGTCGGTTCGGCGGTGACGATGTCGGTGATCTCGAGCGATTCGGCCGTACCCGAGTTGTTCTCGACGGTGACTGAGACTGCCTGGCCGTCGCCGTTTTCTTTGACGCTGCGTTCGACGAGCACGTTGTTCATGATGCGTGCGACGGCGTCGTTGATATCGGGCTCCTCGCGGTCGGTCACCTCGGCGACTTTGGCGGCCATCTCGGGGAGGATCTTCCCAAGGACGTTCTGTTTCTTCCGGCGCTGTTGCATCGAGCGGCGCTTGTTGAGATAGCTTTTGAGTTCGCGGGCGGCCTCACGGATCGCAAGTTCGATCTCGTCTTCGATCGCCGGCACGTTTGCGACGGCGTCTTTGGACTCGCTCGTAAACGGGACGTTCGTGGAGGCGACGTGGATCATGATCACGGCCGGACCGTTCGGGAGGCCGGACCCGCCAGGCTGGTCGAGCCCGTAGTTGCGCCAGCCGATCGATTTGACCACGTCGGTCGTCGCACACGCGCCGCGCTGGTAGACCAGCGGCACCCGATTTGCAAACCGCATGACGTCGGCACTGCCCTCGGCTCGAATCTCGCCGCCGTAGGCGATGCCGGCCTCGACGATGAACGGATCGCCGCCGTGAACGTCGGCGTCTCGAGTCGCAGAAGCGTAGAAATCGGCGTCGAACTCCTTTTTGAGGCCGGCCGTGATCAACTCCTCCGTGATCGGCGAGAGACATCGCGTCGGTGGGGCCATGATGTCGGCCGCACGCATGCCGTCGACGAGGTTGCTGGCGGCATCCCGGTCGCTGTCGAGTTCGCGAACCAGCGGTGGGTCGTCGGGAACCGTCGCCATAACGTCCCAGACGGCGTCGGTGACGTTCTCGCGTGCTGTCTCTCCGAAGGAGACGTCGTCGTACTCCTCAGTTAGCGCTGCGGCCCGATTGACGAACTCGCGGAGTTGCGTCCGGGTGAGTCGATGGCGGACGTTGTCGGCCTCGAATTCGTCGTCGAACGTGGCTGCGAGGCGCTCGGCGAAGGCGTGGATGATCTCGTCGTCCTTTCGGGTGCTCGTCGCCTCGTCGGCGAGGGTGTACAGATCGGCGACGAGGCGTGACGCTGCCGTCCCATCTGACTCGCTGTCTGTTTCCGCGCCGTCCGCAGCATCGATGACCTCGAGCCAGACGGCCTCGACGGCGTTTTCGCGGACGGTGTCGCCGAACGTCGTTCCGTGGTCGGCTTCGACGTCGTCGGCAGCCGCGTCGACGGCAGCAACGAGTTCGTGGTGAGCGATTCGGTCGTGGTCGGCGACCGAGTCGGCGATGGCGTCGGCGAAGGCGGCCGTCGCATCGGCTCCCTTGTTCGCGGTGGCAGCCGACACTGCAGCGCCAATGTCGACGTCATCGCGTGCCGTGGGTGGCCGCCAGCGCATCTCGCGCCCGTAGTAGCGGTCGCGGAACTCGTCGATGATCGACTCGGCGGTCTTCTTGCCGACGCGGGTGAACTCCTCCTGGAGGAACCCCGAGACCGTCTGTGAATCCGTCGCCGACAGCATCTTCATCACGGTGCCGAGTTCGACGCCGTGGGGATGTGGGCGGATCTCTTCGGTCTCTTCGGGCAGCTGGTCCGTCGCGCGTTCGAACTTGAAGTGGTTCTTGGGCTCGCGCAACTCGAGGCGGGCGTGGGGGTTGACGACCGCGGTGTGTTTGATGTAGTCGTGAAGCTGCCCGCGGGCGCGCATGTTTGCCTCCATCTCGAGTTCGATGCGCGTGCCGTGGGGGCGGTCCCACGAAGTCGTTTCCTCGACGCTGATTTCGGGTTCGTTCGCGTCAGTGTCGACGATGAGTTCGAAGTACTGGGCTTCGCTTGCACCCTGGGTTCGACTGGTGATCTTCGCGGGTTTCCCGCTCGTTAGCTGGGCATACAGAACAGCAGCGGAGATCCCGATCCCCTGCTGACCACGAGACTGTTCGCGCGCGTGGAACCGCGAACCGTAGAGCAGTTTTCCGAAGACTTTGGGGAGGGAGTCTTTCGTCAGACCCGGGCCGTTGTCCTCGACGATCAGCCGGTAGTAGTCGCCGGCTTCCTCGATCTCGACGTAGATATCCGGGGCAATGCCTGCTTCTTCGGCGGCGTCTAGGGCGTTGTCGACGGCTTCTTTGACAGCCGTGACGAGGCCTCGAGCGCCGCTGTCGAAGCCGAGCATATGCTTGTTCTTCTCGAAGAACTCGGCGATCGAAATCGCCTGCTGGCTCTCGGCCAGCTCCTCGGCGATCCCCACCTCGTCCTCGAGTGTCGACTGAAACGACGTCATTGTCCCCCCATACTAGCGGCGGGGCTAAAAGGTGTGTGTTACCGGAGTGAAAGTGAACCGGCGGTTTGAGGCGGCTGTAAACGAGCCACACACTGCCGGTTACAACGGTTTGCCGGTAATCTGACCGGCCATCGTGGTCGCACCGGAACAGACTCAAACCGACGTTCTCACTCCTCGAGCGGCGGCCACTCCCTCGCATCGGCACGTGCGATACCCAGTAGCTTCCGGCGACGGTCGGACAGTGCCGTGACGTCGTCAGTGAACGCGTCGTTCTGGACGGTCGGAATCTCCTCGCTCCGGAGTCGATCGAGTTCCGGCCGAGGTGGGAGTTCGTCGGCAGGATCGATAAACGCCGTCCCGAGCGTGTCGAGATAGCTTCGACACTCGAACGGGCATCTTCGACCAGTGTTGGATTTAGCTGTGCATCGTCCGAGACGCCGTGGCGAACGACCGTCAGTGCCTCGTCGAAGACGGGAACGGCCATCGCCGACGCTCGAGCGGCCTGTTCGCTGTGGTAGTAGTGAAGAATCGGATAGGCCTTGTGCTGGTCTGCGAGCATGGACAGTTGCGTAGCGAGTGACTCGAGTGGGTGCTCGAGGCCGCGAAACTCGTCTTCAGTGGTCCAGCCCGTACGGACGAATGCTTCACTGCGTTCGCCCAGACCGGTGACGTCGCTGGCAAATGAGCGCTTTTCCGACACTGCGCCGAGGACGTAGGAGACGCCCAGCGTGACGAAGGCCATTCCAGTCGCGGTCGTGAACGAACTGGCGATCTCCCAGCCACTCGTCGTCGGCGTGTAATCGCCGTTTCCGTTCGTGAACATCGTGTAGGCGACGTAGTAGAATCGTCCGGACCAGTCGGCCTGCGCGCCGGTATGGGCGCTGACGAGGGCCGTCTCGTCGCCAGCGAAAACCATCGTCCAGCCGAGCCACAACAGTGCGATCCACATCGCAAGCGTGAACGCGAGGATCAGCGGCCCGGCGAGACTCAGCGCGCGCGGGTGGTCGTTGCTTGCCGTCCGCAGGCCACGCCAGATCCAGGTCGTCAGCCGTCCGGAAAGCGGACCAGCCCCGCCGTCGACCCAGAGTGTCGTCCAGAGAATGTCGACGACCACGGCGACGAGCACAACGATCCCGACGGCCAGATACAGCGGTTGTATTTCATCTCCCATACAGGAGCGAAGACCGTCAACGACACCCCGGGCACTGACACGGCTTTTTGAGAGCGATCACGGGACTCCAGCAGGGTGTGTGACTCGAGGCGATCAAGCGTCGTGAAACCACGTAACCACCAGAAACACCTGGGGTATGAGGAGCTTGAACACCCCTTCACGACCAGATATCCCATCCTGAGAGCCAGCCGAGCAACGGCTACGGTGGCTTCGCGCGCGAGCGCGTACACGTGACTTTTATTAGGTGGGGACCACTACCCGAAAGCAGGTTTTACATGTCCCAGGAAAGCGAGTACGGCGCCGGACAGATTCAGGTCTTAGAAGGCCTGGAGGCTGTGCGAAAGCGACCGGCAATGTACATCGGCTCTACCGATTCTCGAGGGCTCCACCATCTCGTCTATGAAGTGGTGGACAACTCGATTGACGAGGCACTGGCAGGTCACTGTGACGACATTACCGTCTCCATCCACGACGACGGCTCTGTGAGCGTCGCAGACGACGGCCGTGGTATCCCCGTCGATACACACGACGAGTACGATCGGCCGGCCCTCGAGGTGATTCTCACTGTTCTCCACGCTGGCGGGAAGTTCGACAACAAGTCCTACCAGGTCTCCGGTGGCCTCCACGGCGTCGGCGTCTCGGTCGTCAACGCCCTCTCGAGTCGACTCGAGGTCGAGGTCAAACGCGACGGCGGCGTCTTCGAACACGCTTTCGAGGCGGGCGAACCCGTCGGCGATATGGAACGGGTCCGCGATATGGACCCGGATGAGGGGACAGGCACGGCGATTCGGTTCTGGCCCGACACCGACATCTTCGAGGGCGACGACTTCGCCTTCTCGACGCTCTCGAATCGGCTTCGCGAACTTGCCTTCCTCAACTCGGGCGTTCGCATCACGTTGCGTGATGAACGCGACGAGGACGGCCCGGCCAAGGAAACCTACGAGTACCAGGGCGGCATCCGCGAGTTCGTCGAGTATCTCAACGAGACGCGCTCGGCGATGCACGAGGACATTATCTACTTCGAGGACGACGACCAGAACATCGAAGTCGAGGTGGCGATGCAGGCCACCGAGGAGCTACAGGGCTCGATTCATGCCTTCGCAAACAACATCAACACGCGCGAGGGTGGCACCCACCTCACCGGCTTCAAAACCGCGCTCACACGCTGTGTCAACGATTACGCCGGCGAGAACGATCTACTGAACGATCTCGACGAGAACCTCAAAGGCGAAGACATTCGCGAGGGACTCACTGCAGTCATCTCGATCAAACACCCCGACCCGCAGTTCGAAGGGCAGACGAAGACGAAACTCGGCAACTCCGAGGTTCGAGGGATCGTCGAAAGCGCGATGCACGAAGGACTCGGCACCTACTTCGAAGAGCATCCCGACACCGCAGAAGCGATCATCACGAAGGCTGTCGAGGCTGCCAAAGCGCGCAAGGCCGCCCAGAAAGCCGAAGAGCTAACCCGCCGTAAATCCGCTCTCGATTCGACCTCGTTGCCCGGCAAACTCGCCGACTGTCAGACCAAAGACCCCGAGAAGGCCGAACTGTTCATCGCGGAGGGTGACTCCGCAGGCGGCAGCGCAAAACAGGCCCGAAACCCCGAGTTCCAGGCCGTGCTTCCGATCAAAGGGAAGATCTTGAACGTCGAGAAACACCGACTCGATCGGATTCTCGAGAACGACGAGATCCGGAACATGATCACCGCGATCGGTGCGGGAATCGGCGACGAGTTCGATGTCGACGACGTCCGGTATAAGAAGATCATCATGGCGACGGACGCCGACGTCGACGGCGCACACATCCGGACGCTCATGCTGACGTTCTTCTACCGGCATATGCGCCCGCTGCTGGAGGGTGGCTACGTTTATGCAACCCAGCCGCCGCTGTACCGCATCCGCTACCGGGGCGAGACGTACGATGCGATGACCGACGCTGAACGCGACGAGATCGTCGAAGAGAAATGCGACGGCAATCCGACGCAGGTCCAGCGCTTCAAGGGGCTCGGGGAGATGAACCCCGAACAGCTCTGGGAGACGACGATGAACCCGGAAAACCGTATTCTCAAACAGATCACGATCGAGGACGCCGCCGCGGCGGACAAGATGTTCTCCGTGCTGATGGGCGACGCCGTCGAGCCACGCAAGCAGTTCATCAAAGAACACGCGCCCGAAGCCGAATGGATCGACATCTAACTGTGGTGAGGTAATATATGAGTTCAGACGTACCCGAACCGACTGACGTAGAGGCACGGGCGATCGAAAACGTCCGCATCGAAGATGAGATGGAGCAGTCGTATATCGACTACGCGATGTCCGTCATCGCGGGGCGTGCCCTTCCGGACGTCCGGGACGGCCTCAAACCCGTCCACCGGCGTATCCTGTATGCGATGCACGAGATGGGCGTCTCTTCCGGTAGCAGCCACCGCAAGTCCTCCTCGATCGTCGGGGAGACGATGGGTGACTACCACCCTCACGGCGACAGCGCAATCTATGACACGCTCGTCCGGATGGCTCAGGATTTCTCGATGCGCTATCCGCTCGTCGACGGGCAGGGGAACTTCGGCTCGATGGACGGTGACCCGGCCGCCGCGCCCCGATACACTGAGGCACGGATGGCCGCCGTCTCCGAGGAACTGCTCGAGGACATCGCCAAGGACACGGTCGACTTCTCGGCGAACTACGACGACCGCCTACAGGAACCCGACGTCCTGCCGGCGGCGTTTCCGAATCTCCTCGTGAACGGCTCCTCGGGAATCGCCGTCGGGATGAGCACGAACATCCCGCCGCACAACCTCTGTGAGGTGATCGACGCGACGATCGAACTCATCGACAACCCTGACGCGACGGTCGAGGATCTGATGGAGCACGTCAAAGGCCCCGACTTCCCGACGGGCGCGAACATCGTCGGTCGCGACGCCATCTACTCGGCGTACAAGACCGGTCGCGGGCGCATCCGCGTGCGTGCCGAGTTCGAAGTCGAGGAGTGGAAAAACGGCCGCGAGCGAATCGTCATCACCGAACTCCCCTACCAGGCCAACAAGGCCCGGATGGTCGAGCGGATCGCCGAAAACGTCAACGACGGCGAGATCGAGGGGATCTCGGACCTGCGTGACGAGTCCGACCGCGACGGCGTCCGCATCGTCGTCGAGTGCAAACGCGGTGCGAACGTCGAGGTCGTCAAAAACAAACTGCTCGAGAACCATCTCGAGAAGACGTTCGGCGTGATCAACCTCGCGCTGGTCGACGGCCAGCCGCAGGTGCTCTCGCTGCGAGAAACCTTAGAGGAGTACGTCACCCACCGCCGTGAAGTCGTCCGCCGACGCAGTGAGTACGACCTCGAGGAAGCAGAAGACAGAGCCCACATCCTCGAGGGTCGACTGACGGCCGTCGAGAACGCCGACGACGTCGTCGAACTGATCCGCAACAGCGAGGATCGGTCGGCCGCGAAAGCCGCCCTGCAGGAGGCGTATTCGTTCTCCCAAGCCCAGGCAGAGCACATCGTCCGGATGCAACTGGGCAGTCTCACGTCGATGGAGACGGCCGAGATCGAAGACGAGTACGAGGACGTCCAGGCCGAGATCGAGCGCCTGACATCGATTCTCGAAAGCGAGCAGGAGCTGCTCGCGGTCATCAAAGACGAACTCCGTGAGATCAAAGCCGAGTACGGCGACGACCGCCGGACCTCGATCATCGAGGACCAGGGGACGGTCACTCACGAGGACCTCATTCCGGAAGAAGAGGTGTTCGTCGTCATGACCGAAGACGACTACGTCAAGCGGATGCCGATCGACCAGTTCAGCCCGCAGGGTCGGGGCGGCAAGGGAATCATCGGCGCGGACGTCAAAGACGGCGACCGCGTCACGACGGTGTTCCGCGCGAACACCCATGACTACCTGCTGTGCTTTACCAATCAGGGCAAAGTCTACCAGCTCAAGACCTACGAGATTCCCGAGATGGGCCGGACGGCACGCGGGAAATCGGCAGTCAATATCCTCGACCTCGACACCGACGAGGATATTACGGCCATCGTCGACACTGACGCCTTCGGCGACGGCGAGTTCGTGACGATGGCCACCCGGAACGGCTACGTCAAACGAACCGCCGGTTCGGAGTTCGACAACATCCGTTCGACCGGGATCATCGCGGCCGACCTCGAGGACGGTGACGAACTCGTCGACGTCGAAGTCACCGACGGCTCGCAGGATCTGGTTATCGCAACCGAAGGCGGGATGACGATCCGCTTCGACGAGAGTGAAGTTCGCTCGATGGGGCGCAACGCCCGCGGTGTCAACGGGATCAAACTCGAGGACGGCGACGCGGTCGCCGGACTGGTTGCGACCGACGAAGACGACGAGCGGGCGCTGTTGACCGTCACTCAAAACGGCTACGGCAAACGCACTCGCCTCTCGGCGTATCGCACCCAATCACGCTACGGTAAGGGCCTGATCGACATCAAAACGGGCGACCGAAACGGGCCGGTGACGGCTGTCAAAGCTGTTGCCGACGACGACGAACTCGTGATGATGAGCGAGCGCGGCCAGATCGTCCGCACGCGCGTCGACGACATCTCGACGGTCGGACGAAATACGATGGGCGTGATCGTCATGGATGTCGAGGCAGGCGACGCGGTCGCAAGCGTCGACGAGATTCCGGCTGTCACGACGGTCGACACCGACGAGAACTGACCACGGCGCCGCGTTCCTTTTTTCGCGTCGCAGTCGACACCAGCAGAGGGATCGGATCGTGCGCGAGCTCGAACTGACTCGAGAGTCGATACCAGATGTGTTGGCGGTGGGGTGAACGGTGTCGCCAGACCGCTGGCGGACGTGACTCACAGTCAGTACGAAGTTGGCTGCAAATGTGTCCGGTGGACGATGACCTCGAGTGTGTGACCGACTCCACGCCGGGCTGTCCAATAGGAGCAGTTGTCGATAAGAACGGAGACGAGACGAACTGCCAGCGCCGAACGCGCGTTCAGTGTGCTGGTTCTTCGGCAGGCGCGACCATGTCCTCGATCCGAAGGATCAGAATATTGTTCGTGTCGTCTTTCCCGTCGACACGCCCTTCGATAACGAGTTTCGAGAGTGGTGTCGGTCCGACGATGACCGAGTCATCCTCGTGGATCTCACCCATCGCTCCCTGGATGTGGATCTCAGCACGGCAGAGTTCGGGGTGGTGAACACTCGAGAGGTCGATTTCCTCGACGATGACGTCGTCTACAGGCTGGCCTTCGTGCTCGAGTGGGACGGAGGCTGGATCATCCATCTGCTGGATTTCGAGCGCCTCGTACGCTGCTGCGGTTGGTTTATATCCTCCTTTCGGGCCTGGTACGCCTTCGACCAACTGCAGGGCCTTGAGACTCTGCATCTGGTTTCGGATCGTGCCGGGGTTCCGGTCGACCTGTTCGGCGATATCCTCACCTTTGATCGCGGATTCCGATTCCTTGTGAAGATTCGTTAGTGCCCGGAGGATTTTCTTCTGGCTGGGGGTGAGTTCGATGGATGACATACTGGGATATTCGTAGTTGATTTCCTTAAACCCGACGGGTGAGTCAGGTTGTTTCGCTAGGATTTTGATCTTTGAGCCGCCTATAGTAAGGCGTTTTGCTTCGGGAGCGGTCTGTGAGTTGGTGTCTGTTTGCGTCGCTCTAGGAGACTGTTTGCTGATACCGTCTGTTACCACACGGTGATCGATAGACGTGTGAGAACTGCTGTCACCATCTCGGCAGCCTCAGACTGGAACGAGCCAGCCCTCGAGGACGAGGTCGGTGAGGACGTCCTCGAGGAAGAACATGAGAACGAAGCCGCCGACGAACGTTGCCGTGTTCGTCCGACTCAGGACGGCTTCGGCATCAAAACGGATGAGTTCGGCGACCTCGATGAGCACCTGGATAATCGCACCGACAGCGATCGCATAGAAGAGAACGGCAAGCAGTGGCGAGTTTGCGAAGCTGCCGATCCAGCCGCCGAGGATAACGGGTCCGCCAGCGATAATGCCCATCGCAGCGAAATGTCGAAGTGGTGGCTGGTCCCTATCGCGGGCGACTGCCGCGACGACAGTCGGCCCTTCCATCACGTTGTGCATGACGAACGCCAACACGAGCAACATCACGAGCGTCGCATCCCCTTGGACGTAGGCGACACCGATCCCGAGCCCCTCACCAATGCTATGCAGTCCCAACGCGAGCGCGACGAGGTAGGCAATGTGGAGCCCACTTTTGTCCTGGCTCGACATTTTGTGCTGTCGCCACTTGCTGGCGGCATACATCACAGCAAACGTCCCCCCGACACCGACGACAGCGACTGTTCCTGCAGTGAGCGCGCCGTCGACCTCGGCGCCGTACTCAATGATCTCTTCGGTCATCTCGACGGCAATAAACGCAAGCACACCGGCCGCAAGCGCCATAAACGCATGGAGATACTTCGGCTCGAGATTCCGGATAAAGGGAAACCAGAGCATCCCGATCGCAACTGGAATGATGCCTGCAATCGCACCGATGACCGTCACCATCCAGACAATTTCGGCGGTGCTCGCCTCGTCAGCTGAACCGAGGCCGCTGAACGGCGACGTGAAATACAGGAGTCCGAACACGACTGCGAGAACTACCACTGGGCCAACAGCCAGCACCCATCGCGGGAGATCGTTGATCGATCGTGCTGTCATGAGGGCTCCTCCGTACCAGTACCGAAATATCGAGTCATCATTGACAAATGATTAGAGCCATCTAAACTTATAGCTTTTCCAATGGTCGGCAGTTAGACTGACTCTAAACGCAGCAGCTCACGGATTTCCTGAACAGATCTGTCCGAACTACCGTTATTGTTCGACTTCTGCCGGCGCAGCCACACGAACATGATGTGCGACAGATTCGGGCAACGAAACGGTGTCGTCGTGGCCGCTCGAGCGGGCGGTAACCATCCCGAAGGGAGCGACCTCCACGATCTCGAGTTCGACCCCCGGCTCGACGCCGTGCTCTGCGAGATACGAGAGCACCTCGGCATCGTGATCAGCGACTTCCTCGACGACCACGATATCTCCCTCTGCAAACTCGGTGACGGAGGCTCCGTCTGGCCGTTCCGGTGGCTCGAGGTCGGCGCTGGGGATCGGCGAGCCGTGGGGGTCGACCGTCGGCTGGTCGAGCGCGTCCGCCACGCGGGCCTCGAAGTTCTCGCTGATGTGGTGTTCGAGTCGGTCCGCTTCCTCGTGGACTTCCGCCCAGTCGTAGTCGAGATGTTCCGTCAGATAGGCCTCGAGCAGTCGGTGATGTCGGATCACCTCGAGGGCGACCGTTTCACCCTCGTCGGTCAACGTGACGCCGCGGTACTTTTCGCGGTCGACAAGTCCACGGTCCTCGAGTTTATCGAGCATACTGGTGACAGTCGGCGACGTGACGTCTAGCTCTTCTGCGATGGCCGACGTTTTGATCCGTTCGTCGGTCTCACGCTGGAGCTGGTAGATCGCCTTGAGATAATCTTCCATCACGTCGCTCAGCATCATCGTATCGGATTTTTAGTCCTATCTAAGCCTAAATCTGTCGCTCGCTCGATCGCCACGATCAAACCATGTCGCGTCATAGCACACGCATGGGACAGAGTATCAGAATTATCGGTGCACCGATGGACTACGGCGCTGATCGTCGAGGCGTCGATATGGGACCGTCGGCGATCCGATATGCAGGACTTGCCGATGGCTTGTCGCGTGCAGGTGTTGATCCAACCGATTCGGGTGATCTTTCGATCCCACGGGCAGAGGAGCGCGATCCGGATGCCAAGCAGCCGAGCCGGGGGAACGCAAAATTTCTCCGGGAGGTCGAAGACGTCTGTACACGGCTGGCCGACCGCGTCGAACAGACCCTTGCAGACGGCGAGTTTCCGCTCGTTCTGGGTGGTGATCACTCGGTTGCGATCGGCTCGATGCAGGGCTCGTCCAGAGACGCCGATCTCGGCGCGATCTGGTTCGATGCCCACGCAGATCTCAATACACCAGAAACCTCACCTAGCGGAAACGTCCACGGGATGCCGCTTGCGGCGACGCTTGGCCGTGGGACGTTCGAGGACCAAGCGTGGGCCACCGCACCGCGTGTCCGGGAAGGATCGATCGCATACGTCGGCCTTCGGAGTATCGACGATCGCGAACGCAAACTCCTCCGGGACAGTGAGATGACTGCTTTCACGATGGCCGATATCGACGAACAGGGAATGACGTCGGTCGTCGAGACTGCGTTGGATGTTGCGACCACCGACACCGACGGCGTTCACGTAAGTCTCGACCTCGACTGGCTCGACCCCAAAACAGCACCCGGTGTTGGGACACCAGTTCGCGGCGGTGTCACCTACCGGGAAGCTCACGCCGCCCTCGAGACCGTCTCTCGGCGACATGAGAGTGGCGGTATTCTCCGGTCGATGGATGTCGTCGAAGTGAACCCGATCCTCGATGAGGGTAACGAGACAGCGACGCTCGCGGCCGAACTCGCGGCAAGCACGTTCGGAAAGCGGATTCTGTAACCCGACTCACTTGCTCGTCACGGAACAGACCCGCTAGAAGTATGTTAACTGTGAACATACCACTCATTGGTTCGTGTTCCAACACCTTTGTATCGTAGTGTATCTATTTGCTAGGTATGACTGAGAACGTCGTCGTGCTCGGAGCTGGCTATGCTGGTGCCGGTGCGATCAATAAACTCCAGTCGGAGCTTGGAGGCAGCGTACGACTCACATGGATTGCGGACGTCGATTATCACCTGGTTCTTCACGAATCACACCGCGTGATCCGTGACCCAAGCGTCCGCTCTGATATCACGTTCCCGATCGATCAGATCGCGGACCCATCGACTCGCTTTATTCAGGACGAGGTCACCGGTCTCGACGTCGACGAACAGGTTGTCGAACTGGCCGACTCCGATGACGTCGAGTACGATTACGTCCTCGTCGGCCTCGGCAGCCAGACCGCCTACTACGGTATCCCCGGCCTCGAGGAACACTCGCTGACGCTCAAAAGTCTCGACGACGCGCTCGAGATTCACGACGCCGTCAAGCAGGCCAGCCAGGACGCCACCCGCGGCGAGCCCGCGCAGGTCGTCATCGGCGGCGCTGGGCTCTCGGGTATCCAGACTGCCGGTGAGATCGCGGAGTTCCGCGACAACCACCGTGCACCGATCGAAATCCACCTCGTCGAAGCACTTGACGAGATCTTCCCCGGGAACGACCCAGAGTGCCAGCAGGCCCTGCGCGATCTGCTCGAGGACGCTGGCGTCCGGATCCATACGGACGATCCGATCACCGAAGCCACCGAGGACGTCATCGAGTTCGACGAGGGCGAACCGCTCGAACACGACGTGCTCGTCTGGACCGGCGGAATTACGGGTCGTGATGCGTTCGACGATGTCGACCTCGAGAAAGAACACAACCGCGTCAACACGAAGGCCAACTTCCAGACCTCCAACGAACGCGTCTTCGCAATCGGCGACTCGGCAATCATCGACCAGGGCGACCAGCCTGCGCCGCCGACCGCACAGGCCGCCTGGCAGGCCGCAGAAGTCGCTGGCGAGAACATCTCTCGAGCCATCGAAAACCGCCCGCTCAAGACCTGGGAACACGACGACAAAGGGACCGTCGTCTCCGTCGGTGACAAGGCAATCGCCCACGACGTCGATATGTTGCCCGTCGATACCTTCGGTGGCTTCGCTGCGAAGAACCTCAAAAAGGCGATCGCCGCCCGCTGGATCGCAGACATCACGTCCTGGAACGAAGCCCGCAAGTCCTGGCCGTCGCTGTAGTTTCGCGACGTCCCCACCAGCTCCGATTGCTCGAGCAGAACGCGTTTTCGACGCGTCTTCTCGAGAAGCATCGTTTCTATCTTGCTTTTCTAACTGCTCATGCCGAGCGCTCGCTTTCTCCGGGCTGGCGCTCGTCGTGCGCTTATGACTCCGATTGCGGCTCCTCGTCAGTGTCGTCTGTCCCCATCGGCTCGGCTGGGACACCCGCAACAGTCGTATTCGGCGGGACGTCACGTGTCACGAGTGAGTTCGCCGCGACGCGTGCATCGGCACCGATTTCGACGCCCGGCAGAACGATCGCCCCGGCACCGATCATCGCCCGCTCTCCGATCCGAACCTCGCCCGTCCGATACTCGTCTTGCAGAAACTCGTGACAGAGAATCGTCGCGTCGTAGCCGACCAGCGCCTCCGCTTCGATCGTGATCAGTTCCGGCCAGAAGACGTCCGGCGTGGCCTCGAGTCCCCACGAAACCCCAGGTCCAACAGTGACGCCCAGCTGACGCAACAGCCAGCGCTTGAGCCGGAGACTCGGCGAGATCCGGACAAGCCAGATGACGAGATACGAAATCGCGACTCGAGCGGGACTACGAGCGGTCGGCCACCCGGACAACGAGTTGCCCGGCCCTGGTGTCGGATGCCGGCGAATGCGGTCGTGACGGGATGTGTTCTCGTCAGTCACTGTCGAGGAATACGACCTATCACTACATGAAACCGACCATGTCAACGCGCGAGAGCACGAGTCGAGGGCAGACATCTTCACACACGACTCTCTGACAGCCAGTCTATGCCGACTCGATCACTGCGTCATCTGCCGTCCGCTCTCGACAGCGTCCGACCTGCTGTCGAAAGGCATCGCTCGAGACTGCACAGCGATAGGCCGGTTTGTACATCATGTTCTCACCGCCGGCACGAACGTCCCACGCGTTTGCGATCTCCTCGCGCAGATAGTACTGTGCGCGTTCGTTGCCCGACTTGACGTAGTACTCCGAGAGTTGGATCGGATACCGATCGAACAGCCCGCCGGGCTCGCGGCCGTCGATGAGCACGACCGGTTTGCCCAGATAGCACTCGCCATCGCTGGCACGTTTCGTGTGGGCGTTCTCGGGGTGGGCCTCGAGGATCGCTTCGCGCTCGGCTTGGGGCATCTCGGGTGTGACGACGTCGACGCGATCGACGGTCATGTAGCCGATCAGATAGCGATGGGCGCGGTCGCCATCGGGACGGCGCAGGCCAGCATAGAAGCCGACGACATCGCCCGGCTCGAGCGCCCGAAGCCTCGAGACGTAGCCGCTGGTTCGGTGTTCGCCGTAGGTCAGGGCCTCAAAGTTCGGATCGCGATGGAGTGGCCAGGACTCGAGTTCGTCACCGGCGACAGTTCTGTCGGCATCGCCGATCGGCTGGGGTGTGATTCGGTTTGTGAGCGACGCTGCGGTACCCTCGCTTGCACGCAGGTCCCACGAGCCGAGGGTTGCGGTTTCGTCTGTTGCGTGTGCCTTCTCAGGGATCGGCACGTACTCGAAGCGCCCATCATCGTACAGTGGGGCAAGTGCCCCGAGGTTCGTGCTGTCGGCACCGACACCAGCGAGAACGACCGTCATTGCTCGGTGGTCGGCGTGGCTGGAACCTAAAACCGCCGATCGGTGGAGGCCGGTGCTCCCACTGTCGCTGTGTCGGTACTGTTCAACCCGGCACCGGTTTCGTTCAGAGAGGTTCGTGGCTGGGGACTGTTTCGTGAGTAACCAATACAGTGATGCTTGTACCGAACTTGGCCTCGGCCTCGAGCGCATCGCCGTCGACACCACCGTGCCGACAGCTCGAGTCAGCGGTCGACGATCGGAGCGAGATCGTCACGCAGACCACCCCTGGAGAACCTGTTGAGAAGGTTGAATTATGCCGAAAGCGAGAATTGGATTTTCGGCAGGCTCAGAGGGTTGAAACCCCAGGAGTTGAACATCTAGATAATATTGAGTGGGACTGCCGAGGTACCGCTTCGCGGCACCTCGTACTCCCAACTTTGCGACGCAAAATATGGGACCGCCGAGAATTGAACTCGGGTCCTACGGACCCCATCCGCAGAGGATACCACTACCCCACGGTCCCGTGTTTCATCCGACGGCTGTCTGCTGTTTAAGCGTGTCGTTTCACAGTGAGTGCGTGACGATATCGCGTATCGAATGCGATCCCGTTGCTCGATTCAGACGGGCTCCAATCCGTCAGTGCCGGTGTGTCGGCGACCGTCCTGCAGGCGAAAGGACAGTGACAGAGCAGACCGTCTCAGACCAAAACGCGCTCGAGTGAGACCACAGTCCCCTGGTCGGCCTTCGGATCACCGACCAGCGTTCCGAGACAGACCGCAGCCCCGTTCGGCGTATGACAGGCGAGCAGGTCGCCAGTGGCGACGCCGTCGTCGATCCCGAGGACGCCCGGCGCGTACACTGGGGCTCCGTTTGCGACCTCGCGGGCGGCGTTCTCGGCGATCGTAACGCGTGGGATGTCCTCGAGGATCCGTTCGGCCGGATCGACGACCTCGTAGAGTGGTTCGGGGTCGTCGTCCTCGAGCCAGAACGCGAGCGCGTCGAGGAACTCGGAGGCGCTGTGGAGATCAGTGTCGTCGAACGGCGTGGTCGCCGTCCGTCGGAGATGTCCCATATGGCCGCCGGTGCCGAGTGCGAGCCCCAGGTCGTGGCAGAGTTTGCGGACGTAGGTGCCACTCTCACACCGAATCCGCAGCAGGATCTGTCGGTCGTCAGTTTCGAGAACCTCGAGGTCGTACATCTCACGCACGCGTAGACGACGCGAGACTGCACTTTTTCGCGGCGGCTTCTGGTAAATCGGCCCTTCGAACTCGGCGATGACGGATTCGGCATCGACCGGAACCGGTGCGTGACACTCGAGGACCGCCACGTACTCTTTGGGACCCTCGAGAAAGACCTGCGCGAGCCGGGTCGCCTCGCCGAGCATCACGGGGAGACAGCCGGTGACCTTCGGATCGAGTGTGCCTGCGTGGGCTGCCTGATCGATCGAGACGTCAGCGCCGCGCTCGGAGAGCGTGTCGACAACGGCATCTCGCAGCCAGCCACTAACCTGATGCGAGGATGGGCCAGGTGGCTTATCGAGGTTGACGACACCGAAGGTAAGCAGTTCGGCGGGCGTCCGTTCGTCGGGTGGACCACGGAGACGAGAGTGGTTAGCCATCGGAGTCAGAACTCGTATGTGATCGGAACGTTGGTCTGTCCTTCGTCACCATCTGCGCCGTACTCTCCAACGGCGGTCACGAGCATATCGAGGACGGCATCGGGCTCCCAGCGAGCTGTATTCACCGAGAGATCGTAGATCGTCAGATCCTGAATATCGATTCCGTAGTACTCCTGATAGCGTTTCGCCTCGCTGGCTTCGCGGGCCTGCGTCTCCTCGGTCGCTCGCTTGGGGTCTTTCCCTTCGCGCTCGGCGATCCGCTCGCCACGAACCCGTGGTGGGGAGTCGAGCCAGAAGCGGAAATCCGCCTGCTCGCCGGCCAGCCAGCCAGCCAGCCGGGACTCGAGGACGAGATCGTCTTGCTCGACGGCGATCCGTCGAAGGCGCCGATCGAGATCGCGATCGATCTGGTCGTTTTCTTCGGCCAGTTTGTTGAACTCGAGCGGCGTATAGCCCCGTTCATCGGCCAGTTCTCGGAAAATGTCACCGCCGCTGATATGATCGAGATCAAACGCGTCGGCGAGCAACTCCGCAGTGGTGCTCTTCCCGCTGCCCGGCGGGCCGGAGACGGTGAGTAACATATTCGAACTGCGCGGCGGCCGGTAAAATGGGTTTTGAATCGGTCGACGGACGAACACTGGCTTGATAGCTCGGCTTGCAGTCGAGCCGATTGCTATCTGCAGCGATTTGAAACGGAAAACGAAGGCCTCGCCAGTCGGATGCTAAATCCGATCTCAGGCCGTCGACGGCGTCATATCGATGTTCAGTGCCTTGCGCAGCAGCTGCGTAAAGCCCATCGAACAGAGGAAGTACCAGAGGATCCAGGCCGGCATCGGTCCGAGCAGTCCTGAACTCCAGCTCGTCTCGCCGACGATCGGCATGATGATCGTCGCTTCGGCGCTTCCGATCCCCACGCCGTGGATCTTCCAGTACATCCAGAGGAACAGTGGGATGGTAAACAGCATGATCCAGACCATCGGTCGGAACTGCTCTTTGAACATCCCGAGGTTCTCCGCCATGGCCTCCATCTGCTCTTCGCGAACCTCCTCGAGTTCCTCCTCAAGGCGCTCGAGTTCAGCGTCGCTGGCGCCGCGTTCCTCGGCTTCCTCCTTGCGCTCGCGGACGTCCTTTTGTTTGTCCTGCATCGATTTCATCCGCTCCTGATACTTGCCCATGATTTCGGGGTTCATCAGGTTCGCCTGCAGCAGCGTCGAGTACAGTCCGGTCAGCAACGCCACAGAGAGAATGACCGCATAAAACGGCAGCGCGGCATCAAGCGGCCCCAGGAACATATCGAGCGCGCCACCCACTGTATCCCGGACGGACTCGATCCAGTAGCCAAACATCAACAGGAGTGCACCCACACCTGCCAGTTTGTCCCACTGTGACCACTGGGATTCCTCGGCATCGATATCGACATCGGTGTCGAAGCTCCCACCGTCACCGTCACCGTCGAGAGCCTCGTCGTAGGCCTCACGATCGGCGATTTCGAATCCCTCGTCGCCGTCGACCAGTACGCCCTTTTCAATCAGTCGACCCCATTGTCCACTCGACAGGTCGTCGTTGACGTCGGCCCACTGGACCTCGCCCCCGTTCCTGTCGGCTTCCTCGCGGATCGCCTCGAGGGCGTCGCCCATCGAGGAATCCTCACGAACGAGGTCGTTGATCTTCTCCGCTGTACGAGTCATCTGCCTGGGACTAGGGCACGTTCGGTATACAAGTGTTTATCTTCGGTTGTCAGCCGATCGCCTGCTGTCTTGGCCTCGTAGCCACATGACAGCTCAAAAACTATTCTGGTTGACTCGAGAGAGAACCCCTTCCAAACAAGGAGAGAAACGCGAAATCACTGGATCTGGCTATTCGTAACATGTTGGATTGACCGATTATATTAATATGGTGACTATCGAAACAGAATACATGAGCGTACCACGCGGGACCGAAACAACGATGTTGTCGGGGAGGGCGCAATCGACGCTAATCGGGATCGTGCTTCTAATCGGCATGGTCGCGATTGGGAGTCTCGGAATTTTTCTCGTTGCTAGTGACATGTTGACTGATGTTGAGCAGGAGTCCGAACACGACCGCGTCGAGAATTCGTTCGTCGAGTTGAGCCAGCAGATGGAAACGGCGTCGTCAGACGATGACGTTTCGCGCTCGATGGATATCGACGCCGGAGAAGACGGCGCTGTCGTGATGAGTAATACGGGTAACCTCACTATCGAGGGCGGTGACGTCAACAAAACGATTCCAATCGGCGCGATAGAGTACACCGGCGACGACGGGACCAAAATCGCCTATCAGGCTGGCGGCGTCTTCCGAGAAACGGGCAACGAGACACGGGTCGTCTCGGCACCACCGATCAATTATGACGCGGACTCCGAGGCGCTCTCGTTTCCGATTATCAAGACTCGAGACGAGGCACAGCTTGACTCCGGAAACATCCACGTCTCACACCACAAAACCAATCCGCTACAGGAGGCGAGTCTCGTTGAGAACGATACCGTGACGATAGAGGTCGAAAGCGAGTACTACCGTGGTTGGGAAGCGTATTTTAAGCAGCAGGGTGGTGCCACGACCGTTCAGAACGTCGAAGTACATGACGATAATCGTGGGACGGTAACTGCAGAGTTCGGCTATATCGAAGGCGAAGCGGTTTTCGACTCAGGAATAACGGTTTCCGAACCACCTGGCGAAGATGGTAACGTAGATATTAATGAAACAGACTTCAAAGTTAGACATCATTCGATGCAAGAACTTGATGATGTCATTGATGATTTAGTTGATGATAAAAACTCATCAGAATATTGGGTGTCCTCTGATAAACCATGGTCGATAGATGGTGGAGAAACACTAACACACACGGACTCTCCAAATGGAACATATTTTGCTGATAACATAGATATTGATGGAGATTATTCACAAATTGACGTCTCTCATGGGAACGTAACAATAATACTCGATGGGAGCATCGAAATAGATGGAAATAATAATTACGATGACGAGGAAGGACTTTTAGTCAATGGAACTGAAGGAAATGATCACGTAGTGCGATTATATTTGACAGAAAATATTTCTGTTGAAGGAGGTGGTGTTGGACCATCTACAGTTGGGGAGGATCTTGATGCTGAACGGTTCCAGGTATACGGGACGTCAGAAACCTCATTTAAAATGACAGGTGGTGGTTTTGAAGGACTCATATATGCTCCAAGTAATAATTACTCTGGAACGGATGATGGAAGATGTTCTTGGCAACAAGCATGTTTGCATTCTAATCCAAGTTATTATGGTGGTCTCTATGTTTCCTCGGTTTATTATCAAGGCGGGAACGAGGTTAATTTCGAATATGATGAAAGCCTTGAAGATGCGGAGATCGATATCTATCCTGATGGCTACACGCTACCACCACAGCTAACCTACCTCAACGTCGCCGAACACAAGGTCGACGTCGAAGGGAACTAACGCCCGCGAAAAACTGCGTCGCTGAGTTTACGCCGCGTCTTCGATCGTCGCCTTCACTTCCTCCCAGACCTCGTCCGGTGCCTGCTCGCCGTCGACGCGCTCGAGCACACCCTCATCCTCATAATACTCGATCACGGGCTCGGTGTTCTCGCGGAACACGCGCAGTCGTTCTTTCACCGTTTCCTCGGTGTCGTCGTCGCGCTGCTCGAGGCGTTCTTCGACCTCGGGGTCCTCCGGTGGGTTGTACTCGACGTGGTAGATGTCGCCCGTCTCGGGATCCATCCGGCGGCCGGTCAGTCGGTGGATGAGTTCCTCCTCGCTGACGTCGAGGTAGAGTGCGACGTCCAAGTCGGTCATGTCCTGCAGCTCCTCGGCCTGCTCGAGATTTCGTGGGTAGCCGTCGAGCACGAAGCCGTCGGCCTGGTTCAGCGCTTCGTCGACGATGGCGTTGACGACTGCGTCGGGGACGAGTTCGCCCTGATCCATGTATTCGCGTGGCGTGTCGTACTCCGTGTCCATGTCGGAGATGTCCATGTCCTTGTTCGAACGGAGTGCGTCACCGGTGGTGATGTGGTCGACGTCGAACTCCTCGATGATCTTTGCGCTCTGGGTCCCCTTTCCTGCCCCGGGTGCACCCAGGATCAGAATTCGTGGCTGTGCCATATCCCACCGTTCACCACCCTCCCATAAAGGCTTAAAGAAATGTGTACGTCATCGCTGTCACATAACAGCTTAAAGAAGCGAGCCCATCCAGTTTCGTATGACGCGTTTCGACGCAGCTGACCCTGCCGAGCGACGAAAACTGTACGTCGACGCTATCACTGCCCACCGCAACCGCGGAAGCGGATTTTTGACGCTCGAGGTCGACGAGACGGCACTCGATGACAGCGACTCCGACGGCCCCGACCCAGCACTCGGCGTGCCGTGGCTACAGTTCGGCGATGGGACGATCAACCTCGACTGCACTGACGACGAACTCGAGACACTCAAATCCGTTCTGGGTGAGTTCCCAGCGTTCAAAATCGACGAGATCCATCGTCCTGAAGACGCCGAGGGCGTCAACGTCCAGATCAGTGCGAAAGCGGATCCAAATCGGATCGCCCAGTGTCTCGATGCGATCGTTCAGCAAGTCTACGATCTCCCAGCCGATGTTCGAATCTGGGTCGTCGAACTGTAGCCATCACTGATCGACACAGTCGCTGATCACACGATTGGCTTGCAACAGTGGCTGCTATAGAGTCGCTGGCATTCGAGTGTGACCAGCGACTGCCCACTCCGTTTCAATGACTACTCGATCGAGAGCTCGCCGGTGTCGGATTCGTGATCTCCCTCCTTCCACTCGAGTTCGAACTCGAGGCCGAGTTCACCCGGCTTGTCGGGGGCCGAACTCGAGGTTTCTCGCTCGGCTTTGATCTCAAACGTTGGACGTGCTGGCGGGGTCATCGTTACTGAGTCGCCACCAGCTTCGAGGGAGATCGGACCGCCGCTTTCGAGGCTGTCAGCGACAGTCCGGAGGTAGTCAGCGATCTCGTTGCGTTCCATCTGCCGTTCGAACTTGAAAAGGACCTCTTCTGGCATACGTAGTAGTTAGTGTGAGTCGTATAGAAGCTTCTGCTGGATCATATATAATGGGAGAAGACGAAAGTTTGTGTATCGCGCGCGAGCGGATCGGAGGAGTGTAGCACGGCAATCCGATACTCGGGCGCGTCAGGTATCCATTTTTGATACGAACACGTTCGCTTTCGGCCGTTTTTCGAGGCGAGATATATATTATCTTTGGTACGATCTCCGACAGACAGCGATAGAAAAAAGGGCTCTGGGCCGAAGTGAATGATGAACGACTGTGAACAATGGTTGGCTGGCACTGCGTGGAAACGAGACATCACGGTATAGGCAGACTGCGAGACAGTCGGCTAAATCGTTTCCAAATAGATAAGTGCACCCAGCAACCATCCACCGTCATATAAGCGGTCTTCAAAAGAGGTGAATACAATCTACAACGCACTTACGACCCCGATGCAGGTGTTGGGTGAGCGTGGCACGCGTGTCGACGTATTCGAGGGCATCTTCATGGTGTTTCTCGCACTCGGTACGCTCGTCGGCGTTGTCGTTGTCGCATACACATTGTACAACGCGTACAAATACCGCGATACCGACGAACGGAAAGACGACGAATCACTGCCAACACTCGGGGAGTTACCGACAGGTGGAAAGGGCGGCAAGAAACTATTCTTATCGTTCGGAATCAGCGCTATTATCGTCATTTCGCTGGTTGTCTGGACCTACGGGATGCTCCTGTACGTCGAGGACCCGGACGACGAGTTCGATCAAGATCCAGTCGAAATCGACGTCGAAGGCGACGGGTTCGCCTGGCACTTCGAATACGCAAATGGTGCTGAAGCGACTGGAACGATGAACGTTCCTGCAGATCAGCCGGTTGCAATCGAGGTGACGTCAGGCGACGTCTGGCACACCTTCGGGATCTCTGATTTACGCGTGAAAGCGGACGCGATCCCGGGTGAGTACGACGATACGTGGTTCATGGCTGAGGAAGCCGGTGCACAACACGAAATCGAGTGTTTCGAACTCTGCGGTGACTTCCACACCCAGATGACTGGGACCGTCAACGTCATGGAGCAAGATGAGTTCGAGACCTGGCTCGACGATCAGCTGACACTCGACGTCACGATCGAGACCGAAGACGGTGAAGCAATCACGAACGTCACCGACGAGGACTTCCAGCTCGAAATCGTCCACCAGGACAACGACGAGTACGATGCTGACCTCGAGTACACTCGTGATGCAAGCGACTTCGAGGACGGCTCGGTCACGATCGACGAGATCGAACAGGGCGGCGAATACGACCTGACGATCACGTTCGAAGACGACGACTTCGAAACGATCGAAGACACCGTCGGAATCACTGACCCAGCAAGCGAGACCTACACGGTTGGTGATGCCGACGAAGATACCGATGACGATGCAAACGGTACCGAGAACGAAGCTGACGACGACGAAACGGACGATGAAGACGACGACGGAGGTGAGAACTAATGAGTGATCTTCCGCCAATGACGTCTGTCAAGCGATGGCTTGTCACGACAAACCACAAAGACGTCGGGATCCTCTATCTGGCGACAGCATTGTTCTTCCTCCTGTTCGGTGGGATTCTCGCGCTCGTGTTCCGTGCCCACCTGTGGGAAGCCGGTGGAACCGGTCTGTTGACGGGTAACGAGTTCAACCAGGCCGTCTCGGCCCACGGGCTGTTGATGGTCTTCTGGTTCCTCTCACCGTTTGCAGCCGGCTTTGCAAACTACTTCGTCCCGCTTCAGATCGGGGCAGATGACCTTGCTTTCCCACGATTGAACGCCCTGAGTTACTGGTTCTACCTGTTCTCGGGACTCCTGATCGCCCTCTCGTTCTTCCAGGGTGGCTCGCTCTCCGGTGGCTGGACGATGTACGCCCCGCTGAACGTGCCAACGTACACGCCCGCACTCGAGGCGACGACAGGAAGTAACTCGACCGTGCTCGCGTTGACACTGTTCGTCATGTCGATTACGATCGGGACGGTGAACTTCCTTGTCACCATCCACCGATCTCGTGCGGAAGGCCTTGGCCTCTGGAACATGCCGATGTTCACGTGGTCGTGGCTGCTGACGGTCTGGATGATGCTGTTTGCCTTCGCAGCACTGCTGGCTGCGTTGCTGTTGTTGTCGATCGATCGCCTCTTCCTGACACAGTACTTCGCGACTGATCAGGGATCGGGGCTGCTCTGGGGCCACCTGTTCTGGTTCTTCGGACACCCCGAGGTGTACATCGTCTTCTTCCCCGCACTGGGGATCATGTTCGAGACGTTCCAGACGTTCACTGGTCGACGACTCGTTGGCCGCAAGTGGGTCATCATCTCTATGGTGTTGGTGGCCGTCCAGTCGTTCCTCGTCTGGATGCACCACATGTTCCTGACGACGATCAACCTCGAGATCAAGACGCTGTTCATGGCGACAACGATCGGGATCTCACTGCCCTTTGACCTGATGGTCTTCGCGCTGATCTACACGATGGTCAAGGGACGCGTTCGATTCACGACCCCGTTCCTGTTCAGCCTCGGCGCACTCGTCTTGTTCATCCTCGGCGGTATTACCGGGGTCTTCCTCGGTGCCGTCGTGCTTGACTACGAGTTCCGTGGCACCTACTGGGTCGTCGCTCACTTCCACTACGTGATGGTCTCGGGTGTGACTGCACTGATCGCCGGCCTCTACTACTGGTGGCCAAAGATCAGCGGCAAGATGTACTCCGAGCGCCTCGGAAAGCTCAACTTCGCAGTCTACTTCATCGGATTCAACATGCTGTACTTCCCGATGTTCCTCGCCTGGGAGACGCCACGCCGTGTCTTCCACTACACTGAGGGAGCGCAGCTCTACCATCAGATCGCGACCGTTGGGGCATTCATCCTCGGTGCGTCGTTCCTGATCATGTTCTACACGTTCGCAAAGAGCTGGGTGTCTGGTCCTGAAGCACCCGACAACCCATGGGAGTTCTCCCGTACAGCCGAGTGGGCGATTCCGTCGCCTCCACCGCTGGAGAACTGGTCTGACCGGCCAAGCTACGCAAGCGGCCGACTCGAGTTCGTTGACGACTCGAAAGCAGCCACTGACGGTGGTGTGGCAACCGCTCACGGTGAAGCCACAGCCACGACCTCCCACGAAGAAGAACACGCCGACCACGCCAGCATCTGGCCACTCGGTATCGGTCTGGGAATGTTCGTGTTCTTCCTCGGTCTCTCGGGACTTACACCGTACATGATCGAGTTTGCGGAAGGAACCGGAACGGCGCCAGATGCACTCGTTGGCACCAGCGCCGAAACGAACATCATCTACCCCCTCGTTACGGCACTCGGTGTCGCGATCCTCGGGTACACGCTGTTCAAGTTCGGTGTCGAGGAGTTCAACGCCCCCGAGATGCCGATCGCCGAACGATGGCCGTTCGGTGGCGTCGGCAACACGAAGTTCGGTGTCTGGGTGTTCCTGGCATCTGACGTCGTCGTCTTCGGCGCCGCGATCGGCGCGTTCGTCTTCATGCGCCTCCACATGGGCTGGGGTAACTGGGAGACGATTCCGTTCGCCTCTTGGCCCGGCCTGCTCAACACCTACGTGCTGTTGACCTCGAGTTTCACGGTCATCCTTGCACTTGTCTTCGCTGAGCGACAGAACAAGCGAGGACTGCTCGGTGCGATGGGTGCGACGCTCCTACTCGGACTGGTGTTCATGAGCGTCAAGGCCTACGAGTACACCTACAAGTTCTCGATTGGCGAGTACTGGTGGACCAGTCTCGAGCACTCCATCTACTTCGTCACGACCGGCTTGCACGCACTCCACGTGATCCTCGGGCTGCTCATCGCCGTGTTCATGATCTACCGGATCATCAGCATCGATGCCTACCTCGAGGACCACCGGCCAGTCGAGTTCTTCGGCCTCTACTGGCACTTCGTCGACATCGTGTGGGTCTTCCTGTTCCCACTGTTCTACCTGATGTAGCGGCCCCCGCTACGCAGGATTCGATTTTCGACTTTTTTAGGAGACTGGCGACGGAGAGCCGCTGGAAACGCTCGGTTCGCCAGGTAGCATGCCGTGCTAGGACAGTCACACAGAACGTTACTGCTCGAACACAGACTGTCCAGCACGACACGACCGTTTCTCGAGCCGACGTCGGAGCAACCGAAACGCTGGTTGCGACGAGACTGCGTTCCGTGCTACCGCTTTGTCTCGCGGGCAAGCGACCGCGCGAGAAGCAGTGTTGCGACGCTGATCGTCGTCACGACCAGTGCGGCTGTCCCGGCTACCAGCCTGCTAAACGGTGGTGTCTCTCGAGTCGCCGTCGTCTCCGTCGCTTCCGTCTCGGCCGTCTCACCGGTGACTGACGTGTCGATGTCGCTGTGGACCGCAACGATCGCATCTGTTGTGGCTTTCGCGTCGACAATTCCATACCCGTAGCGAGTATCCATCGTCGTGGTACGCTGTGGGGTGATGGCCCCATCTGGTTTCCAGGCTGTTTCGGATAGCGCTGTCGAAACGGCGTCGGGAGTGGCATCGGGTTCGACCGACAGCAACAGCGCGACCGTTCCAGAGACGTGCGGTGTCGCCATCGATGTTCCCGGCAGTGCTTGGTAGCCACCACCCGGAACGGCGCTGGTAACTCCGACACCGTGGGCCACAGCGGTTGGGACGACGTACGATGTGGGCCACGTTTCCGGGGCCGTGTGCCACTCGGACCGATTGAGATGTTCGCCGCCGGAGAATGAGGCGACGGTCCCGTCTTCGTGGACGGCACCGACGCTGATCACATCGTACACGTTGGCAGGCGAGCTGGAACTGTCTACACCCTCGTTACCAACTGCTGCGACGACGACGGCACCACTTTCGATGGCGTGTGTGACTGGATCAACGAGTTGGCTGTACGTGCCGGTCATCCCCAGACTTAGATTGATGACGTCGGCGTCCTCCTCGAGTGCCCATTCCATACCAGCGATGAGTTGGGCGAACGATCCGCTCGTTTCGTTCAACACGAGGCCGTGGAGCAACTCCACGTCCGGTGCGACACCGATCTGGGTACCGCTTGCCCCGCCACCAGCGACAGTCCCGCTAACGTGCGTGCCATGGACCCCCGAGTCGTACGGTGTTGAGCCATCGACTCTGTCACCCGTCTCATCGAACGCCGCCCACCCGCCTGGATAGGTTGGATCCGATGAATCGGCAGTGTAGAGATCGATATCTGGATGGGTGGCGTCGATCCCAGTGTCGAGAACCGCGACTCGAACGCCGTCGCCACGTGTTTCGTACGCATCCCAGACGGCGGGTGCGTTCAGAAGTTCGATGCCAGCTGTCGACTGATGGGGCTCGGTGCCAATCGCAGCCGACGACGTTTCACCCGTCTGTATCGTTGTCTGAGGCTCTGGGATGGTCAGTTCGAAATTTCTGTGCACTGTTTCGACTGCTGTGACTGACTCGAGCGCCTCGAGTTCTATCCGGTCGGGATCAACCTCGAGCAACACGGCGTTCGTTAGCCAGAACTCCGTTTCGACACTGACCCCTGGCGTTGTAGCCGCGTACTCGAGTACCGGATCCTGTGTCTCGTTGGCATGATCAGTCAACAACTGCTCGGCGTCAGCATCACTCGCAGCTTCTGGAATCGTCACCTCCTCGAGTCGGACGACGATCTCGACCGTTTCTGACGCCGAACTGTTCAGTTCTTCGATGTTGAGCGGGCTGTCGGTCTGGGAATGCGCACTGGACACCGCAGTGCTCTCGGGTGCCGCGGCGAGGGCTGGTGCCGAAAGGATCGTGATGAGCAACAGACAGCTGAAAAAGAGCGTGAGAAGGTGATTGCAGACGTCGTTCGAGAACGGAAAGCGAGTCGCCACAGTACGTCTACTGAGTCGTCAGTCGATAAAGACATTCCGAGAACCATGAACGTCTGCCAGAGCGGATCAGCGAGCGGACAGTAACTCCACTAGACTCAAGCAGACGGTGATCTGTGGGGTGTCTGGCTCCGAACTGCCGGGCGCGGACGGGAACGGTGTCAGATAGGGACGTAGACGGGCTCCATCGAGGGAGTTACAAAGGGGTACAGACACAGTACCGTAACCAGAACTACGACAGCGACGAACGGATGCTGGATTCTAATCGCGTGTGAGCGTTCGAAGAGAGTCGAACCGAGATGACGTGTGTGGCCCAGACGGCGAGGAGCGATCCTGGCAGGATGCCCACCAGCTTCACGTAGCCAAACCACGACGTCAGAGCGTACTGGGTCGGGTTCTGAGGTGGGTTCAGGGCCTCCCACGCCGCCTCCCAGCGAGGCAACGGCCTCGAGTCGCCCATTGGAGCCCAACCAGTTCGTCGTGAAAGCGGCCGACGAGCGCACGATCGGTCACAAACGTCGACAGGAGTCTCGACATCCCCACCACACCAATCCCCCAGCATGAGAGAAAGCCGCGTCGGAATCGACACCTCACCACCATGTTCTGAGAGACCAACCGCGGCGTTGCTCGCAGTAACAACACTGACCGCGACAGTGAGTGAGAAGAGCATACCTACGCAGTACCTGTCCGGCGAACGAACATCGACCGTCTACTCATTGCTATCACGTTGGCCTCCGTTTGCATTTACGAATTGGTTTGTCCAGGACACGTATCGGCCGGTACCATCGATCGTATGAGGAAGGTATAAGTGGCCAACTTTCGAATAGTGTACCAATGGCTGACGTTCGCACATACACCCTCATATACGTCGTGCTGCTGGTGTTAGGGACCGCCAAGTTCGTCTTTTTCGAAATAGGAATTTCAGAACAGCTAGCGATCGGCGGGACTGTCGTCCTCGCAGTCATCAAGTCGCTCCTGATTGCTGGCTACTACCAGCACCTGCGGGAGGAGCCACGGGCGATCAGCTACATGATGATCGTTGCCGTGTTCATGGTGTTCCTGCTGACCGTCGCAGCTGGTTACTCTATCCAGTAACGTCGACCGACGAACGCTTCAGTTTTGCAGCAGATCCGATTAGAAGATCGCTAGCTGATTTCCGCACTCGAGGCAGCTCTGTCGTGATTCACTACGCTCGCCAGTGCGTATTCGCTGTCACGCGCCAGATCACTATCACTGTGTGACAGAACAACCCATCCAGCACGTCTATGCCGATCAGACGAACGTTATCGTAACCACTGACCGTCATGCGCACCCGATCGCATGACAGCTGTGCGATCGGTGTGCAAACCGTTTCAGTTGTTACGATAGCTGGTCCATCGTCGCGACCCAAACCGCGACCGTGTTCGCTGCTGTCGACAACTCCTTGCTGTGACTCCCAATCTCTATTTTCACTCCGTACACTGTTGGCAACGACTTGCTCGCTCGTTCACCGCTCTTTGAACGGCCTCGAGTCGACGCTACACGGGAGTGTGCCGACTGAACGGCTCGCCAGAAGAGTGTCTACATCCGCACGTCGAACTGGTTCGTTCAGCGAAGTCCGTGCGCGGCGATCTACTCTAGACACTCGTCTCGGCACGCAGCGACTAGAGCCACGGCTTCGACCAGGTTGCCAACAACAACACATTGTCTCTTGGTCTCCGTCAAATCAACGTGCGTGCGAGTAAGGAGCAAGTAGTGCACGCGCTACGATACCCGCCAGTTGCGGTTGGAGAGGCAGCGCTGTCGGTGCAAAATACAGAAACAACGCGCAGAGCGGTTCGAGCCGTTACTCGCGGCCGAACATCTCGCGCATCATCGGATGCATTTCCATCATCTGCTCCTCGGCGATCTCCTCGTACAGCTTGTACGTGATGGAGACTGCCAGCAGCAGGCCGGTTCCGGTAACGCCACCGATCGTGCCGAGCATGTTCGCCCAGACGGCGAGCAAGCCGACCAGCGCGCCACCGATGACAGTCACTTGCGGGATGTACCGCTCCATGACCTTCTCGATGACACCGACGTTCTGCCGGAAGCCGGGGATCTGCATCCCGGAGTTCTGGATCTGTCGGGCGGTGGCCTTGGGACCCATGTTGGTGGTTTCGACCCAGAAGATGGCGAAGATCGCACCACCGATGACCATGAACGTCAGGTCGATCGAGATGCGGATCAGCACCTGCCACGCTTCCTGGGTGACGGCACCCGTCCACCACATCCAGTCGTCAGGTGAGTAGATGGGCGCAAAGTAGTAGAAGAACCCACCAGTTGGCTGGCCGTCAGCATTGTAGGCTCCCAGCGCTGCGGGCATACCAGCCCACTGGCTGTTCAGAATCTGGCCCATGAACTGGATGTTCGCTTGCAGCGCACGGACGAGGATCATCGGCAGGACGCTCGCGTAGATGAGCTTCACCGGGAAGCGACCGCGAGCACCTTTGACGCGGGCGTGGCTGAGCGGGATCTCGACGCGGACCGACTCCGCGTAGACGACGATCCCGAAGATCAGCAGCGTTGTCAGTAAGGCGATGATATGCCCGTCCTGAAGCAACAGCGTGTACAGCCCGTCACCAGCAACAATCGAGCCGATCTCGACCTGCCCGGTGATGATCCGGTACCAGTCATAGAAGAACCCGCCGGCATCGGGCTGGATGAACCCAGTGACGAGTCGCTGGCTCACGCTGGCGATGATGAACAGGCCAATCCCGCTGCCGATCCCCCACTTGCTGACGACCTCGTCCATATACAGGATGAGGATTCCGCCAACGAAGATCTGGGCGAACATCAGCGTCTGGACCTGTGTGTGGCCGAACTCGAGGCCACCAAGCGTCAGTGACTGCTGAGCTGGCAGGAAGCCGCCGGCGAACACCATCGGGAGCGCAGTCAGCGCCGTCATGATGACGACAAGCAGCTTCTGCAGCCCTTGGTAGAGCACCTGGTCTCGTGGGTCGTCCGTGTCGAGACCGAGCAGGTTCGCACCGCCGAGCAGTTGCAAGACGATGCTCGCGGTGACGATCGGTCCGATACCGACCTGCATCAGCGATCCCTGCTCACCGGCGAGGATCGAACGGAACTCGCCGAAGATGTCGGTTGCACCTTCCGCACTTCCGAGCAGCGAGATGTTCGTCAGGAAGAAGTACAACACGAGGATGCCGGCAGTCCACGCCAGCTTCCGCTTGAAGGGGACGTGCCCCTCTGGACGGCGCACCGCGGGCATCCGCGTCAAGACCGGTTCAGCGGCTTCCTTCCATCCCATAGTTATTCCTCGTTCTGTTCGGATTCGGCTTCAGCGTCGTCGGACTCGGCCTCTTGGCCGCGTTCCGAGACAACTGCCGCTCCGCCGGCACTCTCGAGTTTCTCCACAGCAGCTGCGGAGAAGGCGTCAGCCGTCACCTCGAGTGTGTTGCGGACCTGGCCGGAGCCAAGGACCTTGACGATGTCGACCTCGTGGCCGTCTTCGACGATATCACGTGCGTCGAGTTTGTAGCCGTCGTCGGTTTCTTCGGCCTGGCCGTCAGCGGCGTAGAGAATTGCGTCCTCGTCGAGTTTCTGGACGTCGATCTCTGCGACATCTTTACGGATGCCCTGTGGCCGTTTGAAGCCGTGTTTCCCTTTCGGTTCGTAGTTGTGGAACTCGTGTTTGCTCCGCCCGGCACGGCCGCGACCACCGCGATGGCCCGCACCACGTCGATTCTTGTGGGTGCCGCCGCTGTGTGTGCGCGATCCGCGCTGGCGTCGTTTTTTGCTCGTCATGATTATCGCATCGAGTCTAGGAGGTCGTTAATCTCTCCCGTTGTATGCTTTCCGAGTTGGCCGCCTTCGACAGTCGGCTTCTTGATGCCGTCGTGGCCACCGCGTGGTGGGTGCAGTCGAAGCGTCGGCGACAGTCCTTCCTCACGAAGCGTCGTCTCCTCGGCAAGCAGTGCCTCGGCGAGTGCACCGAAGTCGTCGTACTCGGTGTTCTCGGCGAGCCACTCCTCGTCGACGTCCGACTGTTTGCCTTCGAGGGGCTCGGCACGCTTTGCGAGCACCGTCTCAAGGACGTCAGCATCGGGTTCGCCAACGGCGACGTAGTCGTTGACCTTCGTGATCATCCCCTGGTACGTGTCGGTCTCGGGGACAAGTGCGCAGTGGTTGACGCTGTGGATGTTGAGCATCTTCAGCGTGTCCTGCACGTCTTGCTTGCGGTTCACTTCACCACGAACCTGAACGATCGCTTTCATCACTCACTCACCTCGGCTTCTTCTCGGTCGGGACGACGCTGTGGATGGCGCGACTGCGAGGCGTTCTCGAGTGCGTTGAACGTCGCTTTCGCGAGATTGACCGTCGTTCGAGTGTTTCCGTGGCTCTTCGTCCAGACGTTTTCGATGCCGGCCAGCTCGAGGACGGCACGAACGGTGTCGCTTGCAGCCAGTCCGAGCCCTTCGGGGGCAGGGATGACTTCGACCTCGACGGAGCCGGCTTTGCCGGTGGTCCGACGGGTCAGCGAGTGGGGCCGGTCCGAGCGGTCTTCCCACGAGCCGGAGCCGCGTGGCACCTGGATGATGTTCAGCTTCGCGATACCGATCGCCTTCTGGATGGCAGACCCGACCTGGTCGTCTCGACCTTCCGCGTAGCCGACGTAGCCGTCACGGTTACCGACCGCGACAACACATCGGAACTTCACGCGTCGTCCGGAGTCCGTCATACGCTGGACCATGTTGATGTCCAGCACTTCGTCGTCAAGCCCCGGCAGGAGCTGGTCGACGATCTCGGGTTCCTTCAGCGGGAGTCCCGAGTTGAGGGCGGTCTCCATATCGTCGATCTCGCCCTCTTGGACCATCCGACCGAGACGGGTGACGGGTTCCCATCCACTGTCGTTGTAGTTGCTCATTCGAGAATCGCCTCTCGTACGTCGTCAAAGTGTTCTGGCAGATCTGCTGCGTCGAACTCACCGCTGTACAGTGGCTCGTCGAGCTGTTCGGCGTACTCGGCGATGTGTTCGCCGCGGGTACGCGACCAGTCTGCAAGCACGCTGTCGTTGTGCGGGATCTCAAGGCCTGCGTCGATTGCGCCTTCCTGCACCGCGAACACCTTGTTCCCGGGGGTTGCCGTGTTGAGGCCGATGTCGAGGACTGCTTCCTCGAGACCTGCCTCGACGGCTCGTTTGCCGGCCAGCAGGCCGGTCAGGTAGGCCGCAGAGATGTTTCCTGTGGGTGCTTCCCAGCCGTACGCTTCTAGATCGCTCGAGTGTGCGCTTGCGAGCGTCTCGTCTCCCTGAGGTCCGGGAGTAATCAGCTGCGCCGTAGTATGCTTGTTGCTCTTGCGAGCAACCAGGCGGGGCTTGCCCGATTTCAGCAGGCGCAACCTCTGGTGGTAGTCCGTCCGGACCTCACGGCGACGCCGCATCGGTACCTTATATCGTGGTCCTGTCGCCATTATTGGTCACCGTAGGTTTCGTCAATGTAATTCAACAGATACCGGACACTACGGAACTCCCCACCGCCAGCCTTCTTGTAAAGCTCGCGGTACTGCGTGGGCGTCAGCTCGCCCTTGTCGCGGAGTTCACGCAGCTTCCGTCGCTGTGCGCGAATCTTGTTCTGCCATTCTTCTTTCTTGTTCTGGCGAGCGCCTTTCTTGCCGCGGCGCTTGCCGGGGCCGTTCTGGTGGCCGTAAGCGCGTTTTGCGTTGCGCTCACGGGCACGGCCACGGGAGTTGCCCTTGGCGTCTTCGGCCTGAATGCGTCCCTCGTCGACGAGCTCACGGATCTCGTCGCGGGTAATCGCTTCGGCGATGTCCGCCTGGGCCTCGGGGTCGAGCCAGATGCGGTTCTGCCCGACGTCTAAGACGTCGGCAGCGAGTCGCTTCTGTGCGGAAAGATCAGTCATTGGATTCCACCTCGACTTCTTCGTAGGTTGGGTTCAGGACGCGAACGCCCTGTTCCTCGGCCTGTTCTTCGATCCGCTCGCGCTTGCGTGCGCCAACAGCGGATGCGATTCGAACGGCCTGATGGTCGCCGTCGACACCGTCGAGGTCGTCGGTGTTCTCGACGTAGACCTCGTCGAAGCCGCTTGGGTGTTTCCCTCGAACGGCTTCGGGCGTTCGGTAGCCGGCCGACACTTTCGGCCCCTTCCCTTTGACGCCACGGCGCTGTTTCGACAGCTGACCGCGTGGGCGGCGCCAGGATTCTGGGGTCCGCTTTTTCTTGTGGTAGTCCTGTCGGTTGAACTGTGGACTGCTGACGCTACGGCGGCGCTGGAGCAGTCGTTCTTCCTCCTCGGAAAGCTCGGGCGTCTTCTCGGTCAGCCCGCGGGGCTGGAGTTCCGTCTCGACGTCCTCGGCTGGCTCTTCTTCTGCTTCGCCTTCATCTTCGATCTCGGCTTCGGTCTCTTCGGTGACCTCGAGATCGCCGACGTCGGCTTTGATTCGGGCCGCAAGTGCGTTCCCGACGCCATCGGCTTCGGCCAGTTCGTCCTGGTCGGCCTCTTTGACGTCCTCGATGGACTCGAAGCCGGCTTCGCGCAGGGCATCTGCCTTGCTCTCGCCGACGCCGCTGATGTCCTCGAGCTCCTGTGGCTCGTCGTTTGCTTGGTCTTCGTCTGCCATCTATCAGGCACCTCCTTTCGCGGGTTTCTCGGTGATGTAGACCCCGTCCTGGAAGACACGGGTGTCTTTGCCGCTGACTCGGGTCAGCTGCTCGATGTCTGCCGCCGTCTGGCCGACGTCCTCTTTGTTCGGACCGGAGAGGACGAGGCGTTCGTTGTCGACGGAGACGTCCGTCTCACCGTGGATAGTCGTGCGTCGCGGTGCCTTCTCGCCGAGGAAGTTCTCGATGACGACCTCGTCGCCGTCCACGCGGACCTGCATTGGGAAGTGAGAGTAGAAGACTTCCATCTTGTACTCCCAGCCCTCGGTCACGCCGTGGAAGGCGTTCGTGATGTGGCTCTCGAAGGTGCCGACGGTCGCGTTCGTTTTCGCGTCCTCGGCGTCGCTTTCGATGACCACAGTGTCGTCTTCTGTCTCGACGGACACGTCAGGGTACCAGAGACGGCGCGAAACGCTGCCTTCCGGACCGTCGACGGTCACATCGAGATGGTCGGTCTCGACGGTTACGTTGTCAGGGATTTCCAGTTCGACTCGCATGGTTAGTAGACGTATGCGATAACCTGACCACCGATGCCCTCCTCACGCGCCTCGTAATGGCTCATGATACCGTTGCTCGTCGTGACGACGAGTGCACCGAAGCCTCGAGCGGGAAGATAGCGCTTCTCCCATTTCTCGAAGTCTTCTGCGCCAACGGCGTAGCGGGGCTTGACGGGGCCACACTGGTTGATCGCTCCTTTCAGTTCGACCTCAAACTGACCGGCTTTACCGTCGTCGACGTACTCGAAGCCGTCGATGTACCCGCGGTCGTAGAAGACCTCGAGTACGCTGCCGATCTCGTTGGAGGCGGGTGTTACCTCGTGGGTCAGATGCCCCACACTCTCGGCGTTGTCGAGTCCCGAGAGCGCGTTGCTGAGTGGATCGTTTCCAGTCATATTATCGATACTTCCTGAATCCCATGTCACGAGCAATCTCGCGGAAGCACTGCCGACAGAGGTTGATGTCGTACTTGCCGACAAGCCCCTGTTTGCGGCCACAGCGCTGGCAGGCCGCTTCCTGCCCCGTGCGCTTTGCGGCGTGCTCGCCCGTGCGCTCGCTTTCTACGTCTGTTTCAGTTTCACTCATCGTCTGCCTCCACGCTCACGTCGAAGTTCGCCTCGAGGTACGCAATTGCGTCCTCGGGGGTGAGTCGGTGGCTCGAAGGGATCGAACGGTTGGCCTTGTCGCGTTTTGCGACGCGGTAGCCTGGACGGACCAGGTTGACGGTGACGTCCATGCCGTAGATCCCGACGTTCGGGTCGTATTCCTGGCTGGGGAACTCGGTGTGCTCTGCAACACCGAAGCTGAAGTTGCCAGTATCGTCGAACTGCTTCGCGGAGAGTTCCGCAAGCGGCAGTGCCGTCTCGAGGAACTCAGCAGCCTCGTCGCCACGAAGGGTGACCTTCGCGCCGATCGGGTCGCCCTGACGAATGCCGAAATCGGGTTCGGTCTTTTTCGCCTGGGTACGGACGCTTTCTTGCTGCGTGACTTCCTCGAGAATGTCCTCGGCTTTGCCGAGTTCGCGGCCACCGCGGCCGACGCCCATGTGGACGACGACTTTCTCGACGCGGGGCTTTCGCATCTCGTGGAACTCGCCGACGTCAGCTTCGCTCATTCGTCATCACCCGTGAAGTTCTCGTCGATCACGACGACGTACTCCTGGATGGTCTCGAATCCGTCGTCGTCGGTAGAGACACCGACGGTGTTCGGACCGCTTCCTGGCGTGATGTCGATCGCGTCGATCTCGCCGATCTTGCCACCGTGGTTGCCACGGATGGCTGTGACGAGTGCGCCCTCTTCGAATGGGAAGTGAGCCACGATCGACTTGTCGTCGTTGTCGACAACGACGGAGTCGCTCGTGTTGTACTCGCTGCCGTCGTCGACGATGACGTTCGTGCCATCGTGCAGCGTCAGCTGCGTGTCCCCACCGGTGACCTGCTGTTTGCCTGCGATCTTGCCGAGGCGGCTTTCTGCAGCATCCTCGTCGATCTCAGTCAGCGCAAGTCGGCCGCCTTCGTCGGGGAAGACGCGGTAGTACTCCTCTCGGCCGGGGAACGCGATAATGTCGAACATGCCGATTGGGCGCTGTTCGTCATTGATCGGCTCGCCGTTGACGAGGATTGCATCCTCGGAGAGGGCGTATCGTGCTTCTTTCTTCGAGTCCACGTAGCCGAGTACGTCCCGCAGCAAGACGACGAGCGGAACGCCCTCTTTGCCGTGTGGGCCGGCACCGGCCTTGACCGTGAAGACGTTAGTCTTCCGCTCGACCGGCCAGGACTTCGGTACTGACAGTCGTTTCTGGTGGTTGCTCATTCGGTATCACCTTCGAGACGCGCCTCGCGACGCTCGTCTTCCAGGTCGAGTTCCGTGATACGGACGTTCGAGGGGGCAAGCGGTCGTGGCACTTCTTCGCCGTCTGCCGTCTCGACCGTCACGTCCTCGACGTGGATCGTCCCGTCCTCGAGGATCGCACGAAGGACCTCGCCTTCCGTTCCAGCGTGGTCACCGCGCATGACCTCGACGGTGTCGCCCGCGTTAACACGGGTGCGTCGGGTCTCGTACTCCTCGCGGAGGTCGTCGGACAGCGTCGCGTGGAGCTGCTTCCCTCGCTTGTGCAGCGGCGCATGCTCCGTCTGGTTTCGCTGTTTGTGTGGTTGCTTGCTCATTGTCTATACGATCATCGTTGCGGTACTTGCGATTGCTCCGAAGCGTTCTGCGACTTCGCGGGCGATCGGGCCCTTGATTTCCGTTCCGCGGGGCTCTTCGTTCTCGTCGATGATGACGGCCGCGTTGTCCTCGAACTTCAGTCGCGTCCCGTCTGGCCGGCGGATCGACTTCCGCTGGCGGACGATGACGGCCTCGAGGACCTGTCGGCGCATCTCGGGCGTACCCTTGGTGACCGAAACGGTCACTTTGTCACCGAGTCCCGCTTTTGGCTGGCGGTTCTTGGTGCCGTGGTAGCCCGCGACGCTGAGGACTTTGAGTTCGCGTGCGCCAGTGTTGTCGGCACACGTGACCAGCGACCCTTTCTTGAGTCCCTGGGTGACGTCGGCTTTCATTGCCTCCATCACTCATCACCCTCGTTGCTGCCGCCGAGGTCGTCGGCCGAAAGCTGTGGGTCCGGCTCGCTTTCGCCGGTCAGCTCGGCGACGTCGGCTGCAGTTGCTTCTTCAGTTATTTCGACGACCACGTGCGATTTCGTCTTCGACAGTGGTCGGGTCTCTGCGATCTTGACCGAGTCACCGACCGAGAGCGGCTCGAGCACGCCCGGTACGTGTGCCGGGATGCGCGAGCGTCGTTTCATGAGGCGGTCGTATTTTGGAACCGCCACATCGTACTCTCGCTCGACGACTACGGTCTTGTCCATGTCCGTCGAGACGACCTGCCCTTCGAGGATCTGTCCTCGAACGGGAAGCTCGCCGTAGAACGGACACGTCTTGTAGTCGTATTCCTCCGGGTTTTCGGGTTCCGGAGGGGTTTCAACGTCTAGTCCTATTGCCATGGTGAATCACCACTAGTTTCCGTGCGTCGGGCAGGGCGTGAGAGCAGTCGCGAGCCATCGACCGTAACGTAGGCCACATCCTCGCCGGCGCTGTCTGCGGCGTCCGATTGCTCGGTGCCCGCAGGTTGAGTGTCGGCCAGTTTGGACATGGTCCCCGACTCCTTTGGGAAGTCGGCGGCGTCATCTGTGATCGCGAACTCGAACGTCGAGCCCGACTTCGGCACCATCACGACCCGAGACTCGCCACCGTTCCGAATCTCGATGGAAAGGGTGTTGGTCGTCTCGATGACGACGCGGCCCTCGAGGCCCACTCGCGAATCGTCGTCACTCTCGACGACTCGCACGGGGAGCCCATTGAGTTCGTGTCGCGGCAGGGTCTCAGGTGTCAGTGCCATTGTTCGATTACTCTTCGTCGAGGTCGCCTTCCTCACGCTGGATCGTCTTGATCCGCGCGATGGTGGTACCTAGTTCGCCGATGCGGCCCGGATTCTCCGGTGCACCACCGGCTGCGAGAACGGACTTCTGGTTCAGCAGCTCCGTCTCGAGTTCTTCGAGCTCCTCTGCTCGTTCTGCAGGCGTCATGTCGCGGATCTCTTCGACGTGGAGAATCGCCATCAGGCGTCACCTCCCTCGTCGTCCTCGTCTTCCATCTCCGCGACGAGTTCTTCGGCTTCCGCTTCGACGTCTTCCTCGAGTTCATCGAGGTCGTCCTCGATTGGGGACTCGTCTGGGACGTCGACTTCCTCTTCGTCGTCGACTTCGGCTTCGATGACTTCCTCGACGACGTCTTCGTCGAGGTCATCCTCGGCGTCCGTCTCGACGGCCTCGTCGGCCGCAGCTTCGGCGCCGGCTGCCTCGGCCGCTTCGGGTTCGCCCTCGAGGAGTTCCTCGACACCCTCTGCCTCGTTGGCCTCGACGGCGTCAGGGACGACTTCCTCGGGGTCCATGTCTTCGTAGACGGCGAAGTCGTCGGGAAGCTTGGCACCTGGTGGGATGATCTTGACGTTGACCCCGATGGTACCGAGTTTCATCACTGCGACGCCCTGGCCGTGGTCGACGACCTCTTCGGCGGGTTCGCCGTTGTGCTTGATGTAGCCACGGTTGAACTTCTCGACGCGCGATCGTGCGCCCGTGACCTTTCCGGAGAGGACGATCTCGGCGCCAAGTGCGCCGGCTTCCATGATGCGGTCGATCGTCGTGTGACCGGCTTTCCGGAAGTACCAGCCACGCTCGAGTGCGTTGGCCAGTCGATCAGCGACGATCCGTGCGTTCAGGTCGGGTTCTTCGACCTCCTGCACGTCGATCTGTGGGTCCTCGAGGTTGAATTTCTCCTCGAGAGCCGTCGTGACCTTCCGGATGTTCTCGCCACCTTTGCCGATGACCATCCCGGGCTTTTCGGCCTTGAGGACGATCTGCGTACCCATCGGCGTCTTGGCGACGTCCATGCCACCGTAGCCTGCGCGGCCGAGCTCTTCCTGGAAGAACTCGTCGATCTGTGACCGCTGGAGGCCGTTTTCGATGAACTGGTGTTCGTCAGCCATTAGTTATCTTCCTCGTCGTCCTCAGTTTCTTCGACCACGATTTCGACGTCCACTTGCGGCGTGTTCCAGGCGGACGCACGTCCCATTGCGCGGGGCTTGCGGCCGACCGATTCGCCGACTTTGTGGGCGGCGACGTGGGCGATCTCCATCGATGCGCCGTCGAAGCCCTGGTGGTCCGCGTTGGACTCAACGTTCTCGAGCAAGTCGAGGAACGCTTCAGAGGCCTTCTCGGGGTATTTGCCGGCGTCCCAGCCCTCAATATCGGAGCGGTGACCCGCGCCGGTGTTGTGGGACTTGAATGGGACCGACTGCTTCTGGTCGATGACATCCTGGAGGTACGCCTGGGCGTTTTCGACGGTACGGCCCTTGAGTTCGCGGGCGACCTCTTTGCTGTGCTTGTGGCTCATGTGACGCTCTCGGAGCATCGCTTTCGCGGTTGTGTCCGGGTCTGCGTCGACTGAGTAGTTGATTCCCATACGGTGATCACTTCAGTGGGACGAACTTCGAGGATCGAGTCGCACCGATACCGGCCTGTCCGTGCTCGACGGACGTCCGGGTCAGTCGGAACTCGCCGAGATAGTGTCCGATCATCTCGGGTTCGACACGGACGCGCTCGAACGACTGGCCGTTGTAGACCTCGAAGGTCAGGCCGACGAACTCCGGCAGGATTGGCATATCCCGAAGGTGGGTTCGAATCGGCGCGTTCGCTGTCTCTTCCTCGTCTTTTTCGCGGGCCTTCTCGAGGAGCTTCTGCTTCTCGACGGAGAGACCGCGTTTGATACTTCGCCGCTTGCGAGCGGGTAGCTGTTCTGCAACTTCTTCGAGCTCCATCTCCTGCAGCTCGTCGAGCGTGTAGCCGCGGTAGGTGAACTCACCTTCACGGCCGGTTCGGTACTCCTGACTCATTTGTTGCCACCTCGACCGGTGCGTCGGGACGAGATGTCACCGACCTTCCGTCCTGGCGGGGCGTCCCGCGAGACGGACTTTGGTTTGCCGGGGTGCTGGCGGCCACCGCCACCGAATGGGTGGTCGACGGCGTTCATCGCGACACCACGGACGCGTGGATACTTCGTCCCGCGCGATTTCATCTTGTGATACTTGTTCCCTGCCTTGACGAACGGCTTCTCCGTTCGGCCACCACCAGCGACGACGCCGATGGTTGCACGGCACTGCGGATCGAGGCGCTTGACCTCGCCACTTGGGAGCTGGATGACCGCTGCGTTGCGGTCGTGGGTGATCAGGTCTGCGTTGACACCGGAGGCGCGAGCGAATCGACCGCCGTCGCCCTGGTTTGCCTCGACGTTACAGACCGGAACCCCTTCGGGGATCTCCGCGAGCGGGAGCGTGTTCCCGGGTTTGATCTCAGCCGAAACACCGACCTGGATCTCCTCGCCGACGGCGACACCCTCAGGAACGAGGATGAGTCGCTGATCGCCGTCTTCGAACTCGACAGCGGCGATCGGTGCGGACCGAGCCGGGTCGTGTTCGATGTCGACGACGGTTCCGCGAATGACGTCGTCGTCTTCTTCCTTCTTGTGGTCGAGTTTCGCCTTGTAGCGATGGGATGGGGCACGGAACGTCGATGTCCCGCGTCCGCGTCGTTGTCCTTGAATGCGTCGTCCCATTCTTAGAACACCCCGATCCGGGAGGCGACTTCCTGAGCGTCGTCGTCCTCGGACAGTTTGATTGTCGCTTTCTTCTTGCCTTTCATCGTTACCTGCGTGTTGACGTCAGCGACCGAGATGTCGAAGCGAGCTTCGACTTCGTCGCGAATCTCGGGTTTGGTGGCGTCGGGGTTGACGACGAACTGGAGCTTGTTCTCGTAGTCCATGTCGTTCATCGCCTTCTCCGTGACCAGTGGGTGTTCGATGATCGAACTCATCGGTCTGCCACCTCTTCGAGTGCGCTTTCGGTCCAGACAGTCAGTCGACCCGGCTGTGCGCCGGGTGCGAGTGCCTCTGCGTTGACCTCCGCAGCCGTCGTGACGTCGGCACCAGCGAGGTTCCGGGCCGCACGGGATGGGCCGGACTCACTCGAGGTGACAAAGAGGATCGACGTCGGCGTCTTGTACTTCCGGCCACGGGCTTTCCCCTGTCCGGATCGGACGCTTCGACCTTCGTCGGCACGTTCGATGTCGGCCTCGAGACCAGCGGCCTCGAGGAACGAGACGACTTCCTTCGTCTTCTGAAGGTCCTCGAACTCGTCGTCGACGACGACCGGGATCTCGGCGTCCTCGTCGAACTCGTGACCACGGTCGGCGACGATTTCGGCGTCCGTCGTTGCCGCGATGGCGCTGCGGACGGCCAACTTCTTTTCTTTCGTGTTGATCGATTCGGACTGGTCTTTTTCGGCCTTTGGTGGGTGGGCCTTTCGTCCTTTGATAGCCTGAGGAACGCGTCGTGCGCGTCCATCCTGGCGTGGGACGTGGGCCATACCGCGGCCGCTACCGAACGATTCAGCCGGCGTGCGCTTGCCAGCGAACTCGTCGGCACCGTAGTCCTGCTTCCGGTTTGCCTGGGCGACACGAACGGCGCGGGCGATCAGGTCCGGGCGGTATGTGGTCTCGAAGACCGCCGGGAGCTCGACAGAGCCCGTTTCGTCGCCGTTCAGGTCGCGTACTGTTGCTTCCATGTGTTATCCCTGGTTGGATGCGGTGGAGACGTAGCGCACCTCGGGATCGAGGCGCGGCTGGTCTCCGGGTCGGATCGCCGGGCGGAAGCGTACGAGACGCTTGTTTGGCCCGGGGAGCGAGCCCTTGATCAGCGCGTGCGGTCCATCGACTTCGCCGTAGTTGACGAAGCCACCGTCGACCGTCGCGTCTGCGCCGTCGCCGATGTCGACGAGGCGCTTGTTCAGTTCCGTCCGCTGGTGGTAGCCCGTCTGTCCCTGCTGTGGGACCGTCGAGCGGACGCGGGATGGGTTCCAGGGGCCGAGGTTGCCGATGCGGCGACGCCAGCCCTGCCGGGCGTGTTTGCCCTTGCGTTTCTGGACGCCCCATCGCTTGACGGGACCCTGCGTCCCTTTCCCTTTCGTGACGCCGCTTGCGTCGACGTACTCGCCGGCACGGAACATGTCGTTCATGACGTGTTCGCCACCGTCCTCGACGGTCTCGAGGGCGAAGTCGACGCGCTCTTCGATAGAGCCGCCGCCGACGCGCGTTTCCATCACGTCCGGTTTCTTCTTCGGCATCGAGGGAACCTCCCCCGGTACCGTGTGGGTGATGACGCGAACGTCGTCGATGCGTCCCTCTTCGAGGTAGCCACGGAGTTCGTCCGTCGCGGCATCGACGTCGTAATCGTCACCGGGAAGGTCCAGCACGCGATCGAGTTCGGGAACGAACTCGTCGGTCCAGACCTCAGTCAGTGGCTTCATACCATACGGGGTGTCTTCGTACACTCGCAGAGCAACGGCGCGCATTGGCGGCGTCTCCACGATCGTCACGGGAACGGTCTCTTCCATTCCCTCGGTCGGCGAGTTCGCTTTGTCGTCGACCATAACGACGTGGGTCATACCGGCCTTGTAGCCCGCGAAACCCTGGAGCGTCGGCTGTCCGTCGTCGTCCGGCCACGAGTTAAAGCGTGGGACCTCGCTGGTCGCCCGCTGTCGTGGGCCGAACCCGAGTGAGCCTTTGCGTGGTGCGTTTGGTTGTGGCATTCTATCACTCTTGCAGTGAGAGGGGAGCGAGGGTGGCGAACAGAGCCTCTTCCGTTCGCACAACCTCGCTGCCCTGATTCGGAACCGTATTTAGCCAGAGGTCGAACCCTGGATCGGCTGTGGGTTCGACTCCGTCATCGGCTGTGTCGTCCCCAGTGGACGATTCGGCCGCGTCGCCTTGTCCCGACGACGCGTTGACAGCTGATGCCTCGATTCCGAGGATATCCGGCAGCCCTCTCTCGGGCGCACCGAACGCGACAGTCAGCCCGTCACGATCGATGCGTCCGGCCAGCGTCCCAAGCCGCCCGACGGTGAGCTCTTCACCGAATCGGGAAGCGGCGATGCAGACGCCAGCGTCCTCACGGCCGAGTGCTGCGGAAAGGTCCGTCCGCTCGACTGACAGCCCCGGGAGGGGTTTGTCCTCGAGTTTCGCTCGGACCGGTCGTCGCGAAGAGATCCTGACGGTCACGCGCTCCCCCTCGTCGACCTCCATTTTCGGAGGAACGTTGAGGGAGATCGGGTGTTGCAAGCCGCAATTGACCCGGACGCGCCCTTCAGGTCCGACCTCGGTCACGATTCCTTGTCTTGACGACCCCGAACCGGTAGATTCGGAGCCGGTCTGTGACATGGCGCGGAGCGGCGGCAAGATGCCCGCATACTCCAGTTCGTCCCGCATTCCCCATGCCTCGTTTCGAAGGTATGGTGGCGTTGCGGCGTACCGCAAGACGGTGCTTACGAACCCGCCGTCGAATCTGCCTGTTTCGCCTTCCCGATCCGGGTAGACGACCAGGCGATCAGCCCGAAAGATCGTCGCCGCGCGGGCGACGTATCCGAGTTTGCGAGTTGCCTCGCGTTTGTCCTCGGCTTCACGGGTGAGCGACGACGGGACGAGTATGCTGACGGTCATGCCGAGACGCTTCGGCGCCGCGTCACTAGACTGTAGCGATGTGTTGCCGATACCATCGTAAAAGGATAGCGGATTCGATTGCGGCTGTGAACGCCTCACACGTGGGAAATCAGGACATACAGGGAGTCTCAAATGACGAGCCGACGGTGTGACTGGAAACCCGTGTATATCTTTTCTACGCGTGTGCACACGAATCGGTGAAAGCTATGTCGAAGCCACATGGTACGTCGTGAACACCCATACTGCTCCCGGTTCGCAACCCTTATACATCCCTGCCGGTGTAAGTGTAAGTGCGCAACAGGGCGCTGGTAGTGTAGTGGTATCACGTGACCTTGCCATGGTCACAACCTGGGTTCAAATCCCAGCCAGCGCATTTTCACTGTCAACTGTAACGACGAGCGTAGCGAGCCGTCTGTTCAGTGAAAACCGTTCTCGGATTTGAAGCATACTGAGGTTCTGCGAGCGTAGCGAGCAGGTTCTCAGGAGCGGTTCAAATCCCAGCCAGCGCATTTCTCTGAACTCAATTCCACGAGCGACTGCGAGGCGTGTCGTGAGTATGCGATGGATTCTGGAATGCGAATCTGGATTTGAAGCAGACTTCGGTTCTGTGAGGAACACGAGTCGATTCTCAGGATCGGCCCAAATCCTAGAGTAACAACTGAAACGATGTCCACACGGATCGCATAGCTCACGGGTCACGTCGTTCCCCGCTCACCAGATTGCGGTTCTCGCTCCGGTGATCGCGTCGAACCGCGCTCCAACCAGGCGATCTGGCGTGCAGTGACGTGCAGTGGCTACGATAGCCAGCGCGCTTCGATAGCAGACGATGCCGACGAGCTGTACCGGCAGTTGTACGAACAGGTCGAAACGGAGGTTGTGGTTGCTCGAGTTCTAATCGAGAGACTGATTGCAACGTGGCACAGAGCGGGCGGTTTTCGTTTCGACATTTATAAATAGACGTAGCAACTCCATCCGAATGCACTCGAGACCGAGTGAGTACGCGCTGGTAGTGTAGTGGTATCACGTGACCTTGCCATGGTCACAACCTGGGTTCAAATCCCAGCCAGCGCATTTTCATTGAACTGTAACGACGAGCGTAGCGAGTCATCTGTTCAGTGCAAATCGTTCTCGAATTTGAAGCAGACTTCGGTCCTGCGAACGTAGCAAGCAGGTTCTCAGGAGGGGGTCAGACTCCAGCCAGCGCACTTCTCTAAATATAATCCCACAAGCGACCGCGAAGCGTGTCGTGAGTACGCGTCGAATTCTGGAATGCGAACCTGGATTCGAAGCAAGTCTGTCACAGCGTCGATCGAAGCGAGCGAGCTGTTTCACGCGAGTCAACGTCAGCCAGCGTAGTGCTTTGGCTCCAATACCACGAGCGACCACGATAGCAGAGACGAGCACACAGGCCGTATTCGTTGATGTCACTAGCCAGTCAGTAAATACGACGTTCATTGACAACAGAGAATGGCTATTTTTGAACTATTAGGCAGCATTTCAGTCAGAGACAGTTACGAATGTTGTCTACGATTGGCTTTTATACCATGAAGGGCTAGGAAATGATAGACGCCCGAACTCGCAGACCTCCTATGGAAACTGAACTCACATCCACCGACGACACGGACGACATTCAGTACGATCAGACGAACGATCGCTACGTCTTCCACCACGATATCGACGGCACTGCGACGATTACGACGACGATCGTCCATGCACTTGCGTCGATTGCGGACACCGACGTCTCACAGGGCGAGTTCTCACTGTACGACAGCGTCGATCCGGACGCACTCGACCGACTATTCAGAAAAAAGGCAGACGGCACCGAGCGCACGGGTGGTCACGTCGCCTTCACCGCCCTCGAGTACGAGGTGTACGTCTACGCCAACGGAGATGTCATCATCTATCCGCCGACGGACTCGAGTCGATCATCGAAGACGAACTGACCGACTGCCCGCGTCCCCAAGCCGAGTAATCGTCTCGTGTGCGTTCCCAGCAGCCACGACGCCACGCGAGCGTCGCTGCTCGTTCTGTAACGCTGTGTTGAGTGTTCCCGTTGTGGAAACGAGGGGTCGGATTTAGGGGCGTTCCGATCCTCAGTACGATCGATGACAGTCGTTGCACTACTGAGTGTGGCACCAGTGACCGAGGGGAGTATGTCCGGCGAGGTCGCAAAAGCCGTCGATGCACTCGAGGCGTACGACGTCGCCTACGAGACGAACCCGATGGGGACGGTGATCGAGGCCGACGAGATCGGGGAGCTGTTCGCGGCTGCGCAGGCGGCCCACGAAGCGGTCGACGGCGACCGCGTGAGCACGGTGTTGAAGATCGACGATAAGCGCACGCAGGAGACAACTGCGTCAGCGAAAGTCGAGGCTGTCGAGGATCATCTCGGTCGGCCAGCGACGAGCCACGAGTAACGCTCGAGAGATCGGATCGAAGAGAAACAAAACGCAGTGCGGTTATGGCCGTTCGGCTTCAATCGGCTCTTTGCTGCTACCGTTGATTCCGGTTGCAAGCGCCTGGAGCTTTCCGACCGGATCAGGTTTTCCGACGATTGTCTGGACGACCAATAGGCCGGCCGTAGCGGCGAGAGCGCCAAGCTGCACCAGCAGGTCGGGGTAGACCATCACGATGATCCCGAGTGCGAAGAAGACGACTCGAGCACCGGTGGAGACGCTTCGACCGAAGGCAAACCGGTAGTTGATCCCGTGGATGATCGTCAGTGCACCGAGCATGGCGAGGGCACCAGCGCTGATCGCAGTCGCGTCGAACGCTCCGGAGACGAGCTCCGGATGGTAAATAAACGCGAATGGGAGCACATAGAGCGGCGCAGAGATTTTCAGTGCCTCCCAGACGGTCTTCCAGAAACTCGCACCGGCGATCCCACAGGCGACCGCAGCGCACGTAGCGATTGGCGGGGTCAGTCCGGCGAGGATTGCAGCGTAGAAGACGAAGTAGTGTGCAGCAAAGTCGGGAAGGAGGAACTGTCCGGTCAGTGCAGGCGCGACCAGCAACGCGACGATCGTGTACGCTGCCGATGTCGGCATTCCCAGCCCGAGGAGGATGCAGATTATCATCGACATCACTGCCGCGAGGAGGAGGACGCCACCGGAGAGGTCCATCAATGCAAGCGAGATTGCCGTCGGAACGCCAGTCGTGAGCAAGATATCGACGACGCCGTTGATTGCTGCAAGGATGATTGCAACCGGTGCGAGCACCACAGCGCCCTCACGGGCCCCGTCGCGAGTATGTACAAGAACTTCGCGACCCTTTGCTGTCAGGCTCTCTCCTTCGTACAGGGCTCTTGCAATCGGGAACGTGATGCCAGTGATGATCATCGCCACCGCCGTCCACAGCGCACCGGTCATCACGGTGTACTGTAGGACACCAAGCACGTAGAGGAGGATCACAAGCGGAATCGCGTACTTGAGGCCCTCATAAATGAACTCACCGGTGGTTTTGGTCCCTTGGAAGTAGTCGTCCATCGTGGGATTCTCGATCTGTGGTGCTGCAATATAGTGAACACCGGCAAAAATCGAGACCATGAGGATTGCTGCCGGGATGAGTCCAGCGAGCATCACGTCGACGTACGTGACAGAACCACCGATCACTGAGACCATGATGAACGCTGCTGCACCCATCACGGGTGGGAGGACCTGACCAGCAGTCGAGGCAACGGACTCGATCCCGCCGGCGGTTTCGGGTTTGACGCCGCTTTCTTTCATCATCGGAATCGTGAACGATCCGGTCATTCCCGCATTTGCGGTCTGACTCCCGTTAACAGAGCCGATGACAGCACTGGCGACGACCGCAGTTTGGGCGACCCCAGACGAGATGTATTTCGCGGAGCGAACCGCCAGCCGCAAGATCATGTCGAACGCGCCGTAGGCCTTGAGCAGGCCAGCATAGAGCAAAAAGGGCGCGATCCATGCTGCCACGAGTCGGTTGAGTGACCCGAAAAAGCCCTCGACCTCGAGGACGAGGAGGCGAAGCATCCGTTCGGACGTGATGCCGCCGTGTCCCAGGATGCCACCGATGTACTGGCCGAACAGACCGTATCCGATTCCGGCAAGCAAGACGACGAGGAACGTCATTCCGAACGATCGCCAGGTCAGATAAACGATTACCAGCGTGAACGCAAGCGCGAGCGCGAGTGCTGAATCGGTCGCGATCCCGCGTGCACCTTCATAGAGGGCACTGTAGTTGGTAAAGAGGTAGACCACCGTCGTGATGACGACGGCTGCAGATATCGTGAGCAACACCGCTGAAAGGCGGTCTTCCTCTTCGATGACGCCGATGAATTCGTTGACAATGTACACGAGTAAGATCGCGCCCAGAAACACGATCCCATACTGTGCACGCGGCATCAGCTGAGAGTACGACCAGCCGAGGACCATCACCCAGAAGAGGACCGATCCGTAGGTGAGGACCGACTCGAGTATCCGTTTGTTCCGGTCTGTGTTGAGAGTCACCATTGCATAGTCACCTACGGCTATTCGATACGCGATACTGGCGATGTGTTTTGTTATCAATCATTATAGTTCGTAGAGGGTGTGCTACGTTTCTGTTCAGATCTCGCCGCGAGTCCAGGAGTCGTCCCAGACGCCGTGTTCCTCGAAGAAATCCGCGACACCGGGGTGAATCTCGAGGTCTTCGATAACGGCTTCGGTCATCGATTCTGGCGTGTGGTCGATCGTCGTCGGATCGGATTCACGGATCGTGTCGTCGTGCTCATATGCGAGGCGTGCGATCTCGTAGGTCGCATCTGCCGACACTTCGGGTCCGAACGCCCACTGTGCACCGAGTGCCCAGCTGGTTACAGTGTCAGTGATTTCGGTGACATCCTGGTTCCAGCCGTAGGGCTCGAACTCCGTTTTGAGTGCGCCAGGCGTGTTATCGATTGCCTCTTCGAACTCGTCGTGGATCGGGATCGCTTGCAAGTCCGCCTGCACGTCGACTTCTTCGGCCCACGAGGTGAGGTCGACGCCGTTTGCACCGTAAACACACAGTGCGTCCACTCGGCCTTCCTCAACCGCACCAGCAACGTCGCCGGTGTCACCATTGTAGATTCGACCCTCGTCGTCGAGCGGTTCCCACATACCGGCCCGATCAATGACCTCCTCGGTCAGCAGTCGGGTACCGAATCCTGGCTGAATCGGGTAGATATCGTAATCTCCGTCCACGATGTCGGCGGTCGATTCGATGCCCGACTCTTCAGTTGCGACCCAGTACATCTCGAGGCTCGTGAACACGAACCCCTGCATCGGGAAGTCGTCGACAGGGTCCTCGTCGAAGGGATCTTCTTCGTTCATCGCCTTCGACAGCGAGTTGTTGTCGACGGCCATCGCGGGGATGTTATCGCTGTCGAACTCGTCGAGGTTTGCGGTCCACCCGCTCGTAACCTGCGGCGAGACGTTCACGTCTTCGCTGTGCTCGTTTGCCGCACGTGCAAGCGCCTGTGCCGCCTGCTGGCTCGAGCTGTTTTCGGAGGTCGCACCGATCGTGACCGTCTCCCCGTCACTGCCGAGACAACCAGCAAGACCGGCGATTCCTGCTGCACCAGTTGCCTTAAGAACATTACGTCGACTCAGCTGCGTCATATCTGGCATATACTCACATGCTTGCACTTGCCTGGTTTAACTATGTTGGATTGACCATGATCTATGATCAATCATCATATGTTTCCGCACAAGAATATGTTTTGAGTGTTTATTATTAGGCTGCATTTTGCTAGCGGTGGTAAAGAAATTATCTGGCAGTGCAACGAGTTCGGAGCTAGACGCGTTCGACGAACTCGACGACGTAGCCGTTCGGATCACGAACAAACGCGACTCGTCGATCGATTGCATCCATCGTCGTCGGCTCCTCGAGGACGTCACAGTCGGTTTCTGAGACGACGCGGTCGAAAACGTCGTCGGTATCTTCGACACCGAGTGCGAGGTGGTCGATACCCGTTGGATCAGCTGTGTCTCCGTCGGGATCGTGCTTGAACTGAATCTCGGAACCGTCAGGGGTGCCGATGTAGACGTTTTCGACGCCGTCGTCGGCCGTAAACCCCCACGTCTCCTCGAGTCCAAGGATATCACAGTAGAAGGTTCTCGTCGCGTCGATATCGTCGACCCAGATTGCAGTATGGATGAACTCCATACGTGTACCATTGCGATTGTGTTCATAACGGTTGATATTCCATGTGGCGTGCGAGCCAGTGACCAACCGGTACAACAGGGTCCTCGAGCGTGGGAGACGGTGTGTTACGTTCGCCAGAGGAGAACGACGAGAAGCAAGAGGGCAACGAACGACGCGCCCGCGAGCATCGTCCACGCCGCCTCGTAGCTGCGAGTATCGACGATGAGACCGAATGCGGGCGGTGCAAGCAGAGCACCGCAGTTGAGCGCGATCTGTCCACCGGCGGTCGCGCTTCCCATCTCTTCGGTGGGAACGAGCGAGCCAATACAGGAGTAGTAGACGCCAGTAAAGCCGAGTACAAAGAAACCGAGCAAAGAAAAGAGGACGAGCGCGACGACTGGACTGTCGACAAACGTCACTGCGACGAAAAGGACTGCTGAGGCACTCGCTTGGAGACAGAGGATACGAAGTGTCGATGCGGTCAGCGGCATCGAAAGATGATCGGCGAGCCAACCGAATCCGATACGGCCAGCGCTGCCAAAGACCTGCGCGGCAGCAAGGGTAACACCAGCGAGAACGACGCTTGCACCGACATTCTCATCGATGTAAAGAATGGTGTACCCGATCGTGGTAAACAGGCCTGCGCCAAGCGCGAATCCAGCAGCTGCCAACAGCATGTACTCCGGATTCGCAAGGTGGCCGCGGATACCGTGACGATTGCTGTCGCCGCTCCGACTCCCAGCATCATAGATCGACCAGAAGACGATACTTATAATCACCGCCCAGCCCGCCGCAAGGAGGAACGCGACTTCCCAGCCGAAGTATGCGGCACCGAACCACGGGACAAGAACGGCACTGATCCCACTTCCGGCAGTCACACCCACCTGCTTGATCCCCATCGAGGTGTTGAGCCGGTCGGCTGGAATCGCATTGAAAACTGCCTTATTAGTACCCGGCATCGCTGTCGCATAGAACGCACCAAGGACGAACACGGCCGCGAGCAAGGTGAGATACGTCGGTGCTGCCGTCACGCCAACGGCACCGACGGCGAGGCCGAGCAATCCGAGGACCAACGCTCGGTCTTCTCCGTGCTCGTCGATAATCGACCCGACCGGGAGCAAAAAGAGCGTATAGCCGAGTGTCAGCGTCGTCATCATCACGCCGACGTAGGTCGCAGAAATGCCAAACTCATCACGGATGAACGGCGTCACCGCATACACTGAATAAAAACAGATACTCGCGGTCACCTGCCACAGAAGGATTAGTGCAGTGTACCCTTTCCACCCTCGAACTTGGAGTCGTGATTCGACGGCGTTGCTCATCGCGTCTCCGTCACCCGATCAGAACTAGTGCTGGTCGTCTGCCGGTCGGTTCCCCGGAAATGACGCGTGCGAAGCGGAACTCTAGCGTCGTATTCGACGGCAAACGGAACATGATTGAGAGCCACAAGTACACGACACACGCACAGTCGTCGAAATAACTGCTGTGATCGAGCATGATTGGCTGTCGAGAGTCAAGCGATGTCTCCTACACAGAGAACACCCCCGTTCGGTATCCCACCTCACCGAAAACAGAACGCTCACTTCCGTCGAGACCAGAGACACCGGCGATGAAACAGACAACACTCGAGGTAACCGGCATGGCGTGTGATGGCTGTGAGGCAACCGTGACCGACGCACTCGAGGCGCTCGAGGGGGTCGCGTCTGCGACGGCAGACCACGAGGCGGGCGAGGTACGCGTCGAACACGATGAGACGACGGTTGACGAGATTACGGTTAGCGGAACGATCGAAGACGCGGGCTACGACGTGGCGACCTGATACGGTTTGCCGTCCCGATGTCCTGCCACGACCGCAGGACTGCTCGCGGTCACGCCGGAAATGAATTACAGCAGACCGCATGCCGGTGCAGTCGGTGAGCAGCGACGACGGCTGCGGACACGAACTGACAAACTGTTTTAGGTCGGAGGGTGAATCCTCCGCTATGGAAAGTCTCAATCGGATGGCGATCGAGCTGGTCGACGAGGCCCTCGAGTACGCCGAGGAGCTGAACATCGGTGGCTACGACCTCGACAACGAGGCGACAGTACTCGACTTCGGACTCGAGTTCGCCGGCGGGATCGAGGCAGGGCTGTTACTGACGGAGATTCAGACAGCAGGGATGGCAACGCCGAGTCACGACCTCGGCGAACTCGGTGGCGCGCCGGTTCCGTTCGTCGAACTCTCGACGGATCAGCCGGCGCTGTCGCTGCTCTGCTCGCAGAAGGCGGGCTGGGAGCTAACGACCGAGGATTTCGAGGGGCTTGGCAGCGGTCCGGCACGTGCGCTCGTGGCCGAGGAATCGGAGTTCCGCCGCGTCGGCTACACGGACGCGTTCGATCTGACGGCGCTGGCTGTCGAAACGGATCAGGACCCAACCGAAGCCGCCGCTGAACAGGTCGCTGACCTCGCCGAAGTCGAGACCAGCGGTGTCTTCCTGCTTGCGTACCCAACCGCGAGTCACGTTGGATCGATCACGAACGCCGCTCGCACGGCCGAACTTGCGACGTTCCGCCTCTCGGAACTGGGCTACGATCCGATGGACATCGTCTCGGCGACGGGACGGGCACCGGTCGCGCCCGTCGCTGGCGACGAGCGGACTGCCATCGCACGCACGAACGACGCGATCGCCTACGGCGGCACGGCACATCTGACGGTCCGTGAGGATGCCGATGTCTTCGACTCGGTGCCGTCGACGGCCGCCGAGGGCCACGGCCGGCCGTTCGGAGAGATCTTTGACGATCTCGAGTGGGACTTCACGGAGGTCCCGTCGGATCTCTTCGCGCCTGCGAAGGTGACAGTCGACGTCATCGGCGGCCCAACGTACGTCTACGGCGAGACGGACGAAGAGCTGCTCGTCGAGTCGTTCGACCTGTAGCCGGGCGTTCGAACCAGTGCCCGACGAAGCATGGAAAAGCGGCAGCGTTACTCGATCAGATGGACACCGGTCACCGTTCCGACACCCTTGCTGCGACCTTCGCGGAAGACGAACTTCTGGCCTTCCTCAACGAGGTAGGGTCGGAACTTGAACCGGACCGTGGTTTCGCCGGTGTCACCCGGCAAGAGGCGACCGTTTTCGGGGGAGAACACGGCGGCCTCGCCGATCGTCTCGAGGTGGACGACCGGTTCGTACCCCTCGCCGATCCGGGTAGGATGGTTGAGTACCATCACTTCGGCCTCGAACTCCCGAACCGGGTTGGGATCGGCGTCGCGAGGCAGGAGGACCATGCCCCGGTCGATGGCGCTCTCTTTGACGCCTTTGAGTGCAATGCCGACGATTCGACCCGCCTGAGCCTTGTCGACACGGTGGTAGTGCATCTCGATCGAGCGGACTTCGACCTCCCGGAAGCGGCCGTCGGGCATCGGGCCGAGTAAGAGTTCGTCGCCGGCTTCGACCTCGCCGGACATCACCGTCCCCGAGGCGACCGCGCCGACGCCAGTTACCGAGTAGCTCCGGTCGACGTACATCCTGAACTCGCCGGTGTCCTGGGACGTCTTTGGCAGGCGGTCGAACAGTTCGTCAAGCGTCTCGAGGCCGTCCATCGTAATCGCGCTGGTTTCGACGATCGGGACGACGCGATCACCGATCTCGTCGATGGCAGCGTCGACGCCGTGACGGGCGACCCGCAGCGGCGATTTGTCGACTTCGCGGAGAACTCCTTCGACCTCGCGTTCGACTTCCTCGACACGCTCGTCGCTGACGGCGTCAGTTTTCGTGATCGCGACGATCGTCGGGAGATCGGTGGCGAGCAAGACGCCGAGGTGTTCGCGCGTGGTTCGGGTCGGACCGTCGTCGGCGGCGACGACGAGCAGGCCGTAATCGAGTTTCTGGCCGACGAGGCCGCGAATGGTCGTCCGCAGCCACGGCTCGTGGCCGACAGTGTCGACAAAGGAGACGAGTCGATCGGCTTCTTCGACGACCGACGCTCGATCCGCCTTACGGTTCGGGTTTCGCACTCGGACCGGGCCCTCGTCATCGAAGCCGTAGACTGCATAGGAGAGGTCAGCCGAGAGGCCGCGTTCGACCTCGTGGGGTTGGACATCGAGGAAGCTACGTGTGGCACCGTCGCCGTCATCCGGCGTGCCAGTGATGAGCGATCCAACGAGTGTACTCTTGCCGTGGTCGACGTGACCCGCAGTGCCGACGACGACGTGTTCGTCGTCCGTCTCGAGGACACCACCTTCCTGGATGATCGCGATGCCGACGAGGCCGTCATCGACGCCCCACGTCTGGACGTCGTTGATATGCGCGTCGGCTTCCTCGGCGAGCAGCGAGAGAACGTCCATCGTCTCGGCGAACGTGTCCGGATCGATCCCGGCAAGGCCACCGTCGTCCGTTACACCAACGACGTAGGTCGCCTCGCCATCGCCGGAGAGCAGTCGGTGGCGCAGTTGTGCGGCCAAACTCTCTCGTCGTCCACCCTCGAGGTGGACGTCTCGTGAGAGTCGCTCTTTGAATTCGACGTTGCCACCGTCCTGTTCGCCACGGTCCAGGGCTCGCTTGAGAAGAGCCCGGTCACGGCTCATGTGGCCCGGTAGTATCCCACATGGCAAAAGCCTTCCCGTGGGTTGTGAACATAAAACATGATAGCATCGTCACAGCGGGCATCGTTCTCTCACGGAGACAGAAACGAGGTGTCCCACAGCCGTCGGATTCGTCGATCGTGACGGCGCAGTTCCAGCCCCGGTTTCAAGAGACTCGAGGCCCTACTACGGCCATGAGCGTCAGCGGTCTCTGCCAGATCTGTGAGTCACGACTCGCCGAAGAGCAGTGTCAAAACTGTGGCACGCTCGCCTGTTCAGTCCACTACAAGGAAGCGCATGGGCTCTGTGTCGACTGTGTCGCACAGGCAGACCCCAGCCGCCAGTCCGACGACGTGGATATCCACCGCCTGTGAGGCCGCTATGACGTCTATTCGTGATCTACTCGACGAATCGCTTGCGATCGGTGACCGGTTTGACCTTCTCCTCGAGGAACGCGACGGCCGACTCGTCGCCGACCATCCACATGACTCGAGTCCGATGGATATCGCGGTCGTCGAGGGACTCGAGCGACTCGAGGACCGACCGCCGGCGGAGCCAGTCGAGGTCGAACTCCTCGGTCGCGTCGTCGACGGCCGAATCGCAGGTCGCGTGGTTGAAGATAGCCCGAACGGCTGAAACAGAACCGAGAAACGACGAACTGAAGAGCGTGTTCAGCCGAGACAGTGACCCAGCGTCACTCCCGATACTGGTTGAGCCGCTTTTTCAGCCGTTTTGCGGCCTGACCGCTGGCGTGGGCGAACTCCTCGCCCTGCTCTTCGCCCGCGAAGATGATCCCGCGCGAGGAGTTGACCAGCCCGACGCCGTCTGCGAGGCCGTACTCGACTGCGGCTTCGGCATCGCCGCCCTGTGCGCCGACGCCGGGCACGAGAAACGGCAGCTCCGGCACCTGCTCGCGCAACTCCTCGAGTTCTTCGGGTTTCGTCGCGCCGACGACGAGGCCGACGTTGTCGTTGTCGTTCCAGAGATCCGCCAGCGCGGCCACGCGCTCGTAGACGGGTTCGCCCGTCTCGAGTTCGAGGTCCTGAATGTCCGCACCGCCGGGGTTCGAGGTCCGACAGAGGATGAAGACGCCAGATTCCTCGTCTGCGAGAAACGGCTGCAGCGAGTCCCGGCCCATATACGGGTTGACCGTGATCGCGTCGACGGTCTCGAGCATCTCGGCGTACTGGCGGGTCGTGTTCCCGATGTCGGCTCGTTTCGCGTCGAGCAAGACGGGGACGTCCTTGCCGTGGGCGTAGGCGATCGTTTCCTCGAGTGCACGCCAGCCGTCAGGGTCTTCATAAAAGGCGGCGTTCGGCTTGTAGACGGCCGCGTGTTCGTGGGTGGCGTCGATGATCCGGCGGTTGAACGCCCACCGCGGGAGGTCGTGCTCCTGGAGGTGGGCAGGAATACGTGACGGGTCGGGATCGAGTCCGACGCTGACGACGCTGTCGACCGTCCGAATACGGTCGTGCAAGCGGTCGAAGAAGTTCATGCGAGCGAGTGGTCCCCCGACGGTCGAAAAGGTTGCTATACTCTCGGCCGGAGTCAGAGAGCACTCGGACGCGTTCGAGAGCTCGGCCGCTCTCGAGACGTCTCGGTATACGTACACAGTAACCACACGTGCCCCGCAGAGACAGATCCGACGGATACGCCACCGAAGCGACCCGTATTCGATGCTCTCGACTCGAGCAGTTGTGCGTCTCGGTAGGTCCACTCCCAAATACTTTAGACAGCAACTACTTCGCGAATATAATCGAAACCTACCGCATGACTATTCGAACCAACAGACGTTCTTCCTCTCCGATCGGCCGAATCCGAGATCGGATCCGCTCGACACTGTTCGCTGCCGATGACACGCCGGCAGACGACACCGCCGACGAGGCGACGGACGATCAGTCGGCCACGAACCCGGACGCACCCGGCAATCTCTTTCACTGCTCGGCGTGTGGAACCGTCTATATCGCCGCCGAAAAGCACGTCTGTTCGAACTGTGACGTCCCCGTCGAGGAAGTCCGATCGACGCTCGCGTGAGCAGGAACCGGCTGAGTTTTCGAAACGGGTTCGGGGCTCGCTTAGCTCTCGAGTATTTCGATCAGATTCGACTCTGGATCGCGCAGAAACAGGATCGACGTTCCGCTTTCGGTGGTCTGGGGCTCACTGATCGTCGAAACGTCTTCGGGTAAGGCGTCATAGAAGGCCTCGAGGTCGTCCACCGAAAGCCCGACGTGGGTCGCCCCGGGCTGGTTGAGACCAGCGGCCGGCGACCCCCGCGCTTGCGGGTCGTACTCGATGAGTTCGATTCGACAGCCGTCCGCGTCGAGATGGGCAAACTCGCCGCGTGCGTCCTCGACGCCGACGCCCGCCGAAAAGGCCTCGCCACCGACGCTGAATCGGGTGATAACCTCGAGTCCGAGGACGTCCCGATAAAACGGCAGGGTCGCCTCGAGGTCGCTCACGGTGATACCGACGTGATGGGCACTGGGCTCAGAATCTGTCATGGCGAGTGGTCGGGCGAGCAGCCACGAAAAACGTTCGGCTCCGCTCGAGCGGAGCCGAATGCGGACCGGTTGCGCCACACACAGTTATCGTCCCGGAGATCAACGATCCGATATGACCCGCGTCGCACTTATTGCCCACGACGAGAAGAAGTCGGATCTCCTCGAGTTTGCACAAACACACGAAACGCAGTTGAGTGCGTACGACCTGATCGCAACTGGGACGACCGGTAAGCGACTGATGGAGGCAACCGACCTCGAGGTCGAGCGCAAGGAGTCGGGGCCACTCGGTGGGGACCTGATGATCGGGTCGGAGGTCGCCGAAAACAAACTCGATGGGATCGTGTTCCTCCGAGATCCGCTCCGCGCCCAGCCCCACGAGCCCGACATCTCCGCGCTGTTGCGGATCTGTGACGTCCACGACACGGCACTGGCGACGAACCTCGCATCCGCGACGTTTCTGATCGAGGGGTTGGCCGACTGAGACGGTCTGCGGTCCCGATCACGGGCGGCGGGGTCGGTGATCGACGGTCAGTGACTCCAGCAGTCCGTATGACCGCTCACGACGTGCGAGTGGTTCCGAACGGAGAAGACAACCTATAACAACAGCAGTGAACCTATGCACGAGTGAACTACTCACTGATGAGTGAAATTGCCCTCGCGGCTGACTTTGCGATTATTATCGTCGTCGCGACGATCGTTGGCCTGATCGCCCGCCAGACGGGCCAGCCCACGATCATCGCCTACATCCTGACGGGGCTGATCCTCGGCCCGGTGATGTTCGACATCGTCACCGAAGACGGGCTCGTCGAGAGCATGGCCGAACTCGGGCTCGGTTTCCTGCTCTTTTTGCTCGGGATGAAGATGCGATTCGACGATATCCGAGAGATTTTACGCCCGATAATCAACATCGCCGTCTGGCAGACGATTCTCCAGACGGCACTCGCACTCGCAGTCGCGTGGGCGCTCGGGTTCGATCCCACGGAAGTCGTCATCATCGCGTTGGCGACCGTCTTCGGTGCGACGCCGATCATCGTCAAAATCCTCACCGACAAAGACGAAATCACCGCGCTACCGGGGAAGATCGACGTCGGCGTCCTCATCGTTCAGGACATCTATCTCGTCATCATCCTCGCCTTGCTCGGTGCCGACGAACTCGGCAGTGCAAACGAGATTGCGACCACACTCGGCGTCATCGCCGTCATGATGACGTTTATCGGTGTCTTCTCGATCGCCTCCTCGCGATATCTCCTGCCGAAACTGTTCCGCCGGATCGCGGACAACAAGGACGTCTTCCTCGTCGTCTCCATCGCATGGGCCTTCCTCTTTATTGCCGTCTCCGAACAGTTCGATCTCTCCCTCGAGGTCGGGGCCTTCCTCGCCGGCATCAGCCTCGCCCAGTTGCCCTACAGCAAGGAACTCGAGGATCGAATTACGCCGATCACGGACTTCTTCATCCTCGTGTTCTTCGCCAGCATCGGGCTGCGACTCGCGGCCGACGACCTGCTTGCCTACTGGCTCGAGGCGATCGTCGCCTCGGTGGTGTTGATGGTCGGCAACTTCTGGATCATGTTCTATCTGATCGACCGGGAGGATTTCAGCGTCGAAACCTCCTTCCTCGGGGCGATCAACATGGTTCAGGTCAGTGAGTTCTCGCTGGTCGTCGGTGCGCTTGCAGTCCAGCAGGGCTACATCGGCACGGACATCCTCGGCTATCTGAGTCTGATGGCGCTCATGACGATGAGCGTCTCGACGTACATCATCAACTACAACCACACGCTCTACGCCAAATCGAAGCCGTGGTTCAGCCGCTTCGAGTCCGAATCGAAAACCGATATCGATCTGAAATCGTACGACGACCACGCCATTGCCATCGGCTACGACGAGGTCACCCAGCAGGTGTTGCCGTTGCTCGAGGAAGAGTACGGGGACGTCGTCATCATCGACCGCCGGACGGACCATATCGAGGAACTCGAGGAAGAAGGGCGGTACGACTACATCTACGGCGATTTCCGTCACGGCGAAATCCGAAAGGCGGCGAACCTCAAGAACGCGTCGTTCGTCCTGAGTTCGACCGTCCAACTGGACGTGAACAAAGCACTCCTCAATGAGGTTAGTGACGACGCGACCGCCTTCGTCGAAGCCGAGCGGATCGACGGTGCGCGTGAGCTCTACGACCGCGGCGCATCATACGTGATTCTGAGTACATACCTGACCGCCGAAAAGCTGAGCGAGTACCTCGAATGGTACGTCTCCGACCCGGCATCGTTCGACGAAGCAGTCGAACGTGACATCGAACGGATCACCGAGCGTGCACGCAGTGATCCGACCGATCGCCAGCATCTGCGGACCGGTCCGGGAGGTGATGGCGATGACTGACCTGATCACTGCACTCGCGGTCGTCTTCGTGACGGCTGGCGTGTTCCTCCTGATCGCCAATCACTTCTCGCTCTCACCGATCCCGTTTTATCTGCTGGCGGGGCTGGTCACCGGCACGGTCGTCGCGGAGCCGGAACTCATCGAACTCGCCCAGTGGGGAATCGCGTTTCTGGTGTTCACGTTCGGCTTCCGGACGGATTTCAGCTCTATTCAATCGGTGCTCAGAGACGCCGAAACGGCAGCCGTCACACAGCTGCTCGTCGTCGGCCCGATCGCGTTCGGCGTCGCCTACCTGGTGTTCGGCTTCGGCCCCGAGAACGCGGTCTACTTCGCGATCGCCGCCACGTTGAGTTCGACTATCGTCGGTGCACGCGAACTCGAGCAGGAGATTCGGAGCAACCTCGTCCATGGCCGACTCGCCTCCTCAGTTCATTTCTTCGACGATCTACTCGCGATCGGCCTGATCGTCGTTCTCTCAGCCGAGCAGTACACGTCGACGATCGTGACCTCGAAAATCGGCTACGCCGTCCTCCTCTTGCTCGTGGCGCTGTTGGTCTACCGGCACGGATTCCCGCTACTCGTCCGACTTGCCGGTGGCTCCGATGAACTCGTGATGATGGGGAGTATCTCGATCCTTATCGCGTTCATTGCAGGGGCCGAACTCGCCGGCGTCTCGATCGTCGTTGGGGCGTTCGCCGCTGGGATTTCGATCCGGGGAGACGATATCTCCGCGCTCGGTGTTCAAAACGGGATCGCCTCCATTCGTGACTTCTTCGTCGCGATCTTCTTCGTCACGCTCGGTGCACTCGTGTCGGTTCCCAGTATCAGCGTGCTCGTCGTCGCGCTCACGCTCGTCTTCCTCGTGTTAGTTGTCAACCCGTTCGTACTCATGCTCTCGTTCGTCTACGAGGGGTACGACGCCAGAACCGCGTTCCTCTCGAGTACGAGCCTCAATCAGGTTAGCGAACTGTCGCTCGTGGTCGCGATTCAGGCGCTGTTGCTTGGGAGCATCTCCGAGACCCTCTTCGATGCCATCATCCTCGCGGCTGCTGCGACGATGATCCTGACGTCCGTCGCCAGACGGTACGAGGAACCGGTTTATCGGTCCCTCATCGAACGACTCGTCGCCGGACGGCAGACTCGGAAGATTGACGAGCGCAGTCACGTCACTGACGGACTCTCCGACCACACCGTGATCGTCGGCTACGGTCGGCAGGGACGTCGTCTCGTCGATACGCTCGAGCGACTCGACCGGGAGTACGTCGTGATCGAGAACGACCCCGTCCTCTGGGATGACATGCAGATCGAATGCCAGAACTACACCTTCGGTGATGCCATATCGTCGTATCCATGGGACAAAGCCCGTGTGACGGAGGCGTCGCTCGTCGTTTCGACAGTCGACCACCGTCCCGTCTCCGAGGCCGTCCTCGAGGTCGAGACCGACGCTGACGTAATCCTCCGGTCCGAGACCTCCGCGGAAGCTCGTGAACTGCTCGATCAGGGGGCGACCTACGTCAGTGTCCCGAACGTGCTCGCATCTGATCAGCTGATAGACACTATTGAGACCGCAATCAGCGACGACTTCGACAAGGAATCGTTCCGAGCAGACCAACTCGAGACGCTGGACACACTCGAGAAACGAGGTTTCGGCAGCCGATTCAGTCGCGACTGAGACAGACGGCTGTCCGTCAGTTTCGGCGCAATCGGAGACCGATTCACGGTGCGCCGGTAAACCAGGACAGCAATCCGTCCGACTGGTCGCTACTGGCCGGACATTTTCAGCCCGTTTGTTGGCGGGTTTCGACGCCATCGAAAAGGGATAGCTTCAACCTACTCGAGCCCCCTGTGACTGCTATGCCACGGGCGGTCGTCTTCGACCTCGATTACACACTCGCCGTGCCCACACAGGACCGAACCACGATTCTGCAGGAGGCAGCCGCCACTGCCGGTGCGCCACCGCTGACACGCGAGGCGTATCTCGAGGCCCATCGGCGCAATCTCACGCGCGAGACCAGAGAACCGATTTTCGCCGACCTGCTCGAGGGCCGGGAGACCGACGCCGAGCCGGCCGCCGTCGCCGACGCCTACCGGCAGACGATCGCCGAGACGCTCGAGCCGTTACCCGGCGTCGAAGCCATGCTCGAGGATCTCAAAGGAGAGTACCGCGTCGGACTGCTCACCAACGGCCCCGTTCGCGCCCAGCGGGACAAGCTCACGACACTCGGCTGGGAACGCGTGTTCGACGCCGCGCTCGTCACCGGCGAACTCGAGGCCGGCAAACCGGACCACCGTGCGTTCGACGCGATCGTCGGCGAACTCGACGTCGCTCCCGACGAGGCCGTCTACATCGGCGACGAAGTCGAGGCCGACATCTACGGCGCGACGAACGCCGGTCTCGAGGCCGTGCAGGTGCTGCTCGAGGACGGCCCCGACCCCGACCCACGGGCCACGGCCCACGTCGAGCAGTCGACTGTCGGCGAGCAGGTTCCGGACGTCGTTGGGGCGCTCGAGACACGATAAGAACGAAACAGGCTATTTTGACGGCGCGTTACTCGCTCGAGTCCGTCTGCAGCGATCGACAAACCGCCTGTACCACGTCCGAACCACGTTTGACCGCCGCGCCGTGTTCGACGAAGACGAGCGTTCGAGGCGGCTCGGTCGCTTTCGGTCGCACGCGAAGTTCCAACTCCTTGGCTGTCTCAGCGGCGACGTCCTGTCCGGCCTCGAACTCGAGGCGGGCCCGGTCGTCGTGGACGAACACCTGTGCGATCCGCTCGTCGGCGACGGTGACGTCGTATGCCCGCTCACCGTCGACCGTCGGCTCGACGTCGCGGTCGGCGTTCATGACCTGAACCGACTCGAGGACCCCGTCCTCGCGGCCGTCGAGTTCAGACGCAAGTAGTTCGGCGATCCGGCGGCCATCGGTGATCCGTTCCTCGACCATACGCGTAGTCGGTCGGCCGGCAACTAACGCCCTTCGGCTTGCCCGTCATCACAGAGCGTCGAGCGAGCGACGGGGAGCAGATCGGAGACGTCGATACCTTCCCGGCGAGCGTAGACGACGGCGGCGACTTCGATCGTCAAGCCGAGTTCCTGCTGGAGTGTGTTGATCGCGCCGACGGCCTCGTGTTTCTCAACGCCTTCGGCGACGAGGCTCTCGAGGACGCGCTCGAACGCGGAGCGTTCCTGCAGGAGGTCTTCGTCGGGAACGAACTCCTCGGGGACCGTCACGTCGGCCGTCTCGAACGTCGTCTCGAGGGCCCCATCGACTCGCTCGAGGAGTCCCTCCTGTGTCGCGATATCGATCAGACGTTTTGACTGGTCGGGAGAAAACCAGTCCCGGTCGAGTGAGAGCGCGACGACGAACTCGTTTTCCTGCAGTCGCTGGGTGCCGTTCTGAATAAACGGCGCAGCAACGGCGACGCGAAGGCTCATCGAGTATGCATCTTCCGAACGACGAAATAACGGTGGCGGTTCCGGTCGGCGTCAGCTCGACGCTGGACCTGCGTGTGAGTCAGTCCGAAGCGCGTCCGCCACCGGTGTTGCGGTCGGCACGGGACGGCGGCGGGAACTGGGCCTGTGCTGCCGACGGCTCTGGTATTTCGGGGAGCACACACCGGTTTAGCTCCTGATTGACGTGCTGGTAGCGGTCGGGCGTGTTCGCGAGCGGGTGGGCAGGATTTTGGTCGCTATCGATACGCGCGGCCCGAACCTCGCCGAAGCCGTGGAGTCGAGCCAGAATACCCCGCCAATGATAGCGTGTCGCGGCAGGGATGGAGACGGGCCGTGGTGGTTTCCCGTCGGGATGGTTCGTCGCGAGGATCGTGCTGTTGACGTTGCTGGCGAGGTCGTCGTGGTCGATGAGGACGCCGATGCGGGCGTCTCGAGGGGCACGAGCTGCCAGTACGTCGAGGCCGAGATGGAGTGCTCGATACTCGGCGACGTTGTTGTCGGGCGGCATATCCGTGGTTGCGACGCGGGCAACACGGGTGCCGTCGCGCGTTTCGATGACAGCGCCCAATCCACCGCCCGATTCCCGGAACGACCCATCAGTAGCGACGTAGAAGTCACGATGGTGGGTCCGCGGGGGGTGGGCGATGTGGGGTGTGGGCGACTCGTCGAACAGGTCACGCAGTGCGGACCGGCCGTGAGCGGCCATATCTGTAGTATGTGATGAGACGGATTTAAGTTTGTGGGTGAATCACGTGGTACGAGAGAGGATTCCAGCAGTTTTTTCCATGTGGAAAAGGGAACTATATATTTCCACCGGCGCTACCAATATTTATAAACGTCTGGTTATATTCCTATGATATATGAAGGGTGCTACCAATCAGAGTGTCGATCGGCGAACGTTACTGAAGCTCACGGGAGTCGCTGGGGCGACGACCGGCCTCGGTGCCCTTGCTGGCTGTTTGGGCGATCCCAACGGGGAAGGGGACCTGGATATAGACTCGCTCACGATTACGCAGGGAGAGTTCCCCGACGTCGAAGATCCGAACGACCACATCACGGGACCATACTTTAACGTATACGATCACGTCTACGAGCCGCTGTTCGACGTTACGCCGGGTGAAGAGCCCGAAGGCCGCATCGTCGAAGACTGGGAACACGGTGACGACGGCACGGTCGAACTCACGATTCGTGACGACGTCGTCTTCCATCAGGGACAAGAGCTGACCGCGGAAGATATCGCGTTTACTCTTGAGCGACAGATCGATCCCGACGTTCCGCCGGCCTCGGACCAGGTCGCCGGGCTCGGCTCGATCGAGGGTGCGGAGGCGCTTGACGACACGACCCTCGAACTGTCCTACAGCGGGGCGGCCCAACTCGCGGAGTTCGAGTTCGGCAACTACCTGCGAGCCGTCAGTCAGGAGTGGTACGAGAACGACGCACCGACGACCGACGACGGCGTCATTTCCGGTGACGACGCCGAGGCATTCAACGGCACCGGTCCGTACCAGGTTACCGAGTACAACCCGGGCCAGAACCGAATCGTCATGGAGCCGTTCGACGAGTACTGGGGCGACGAGCCAAACGTCGGCGAACTGGTCTTCGAGGGCGAGACCTCCGACTCCGGTCGCGTGAGCTCGCTGCTGGCCGACGAGACCAACTTCGTCGACAACGTCCAGCCCGGCGAAGTCGGAAACGTCGAAGACGACGACGACGCACGAATCGAGGAGGTGACCTCGTTCCGCAACATCTTCCTGCCGATGAAAAACGAGGTCGAGCCGTTCGACAGCGAAGAGTTCCGGCAGGCGATGAACTACGCCGTCGACAACGAGGAGATCATCACCGACATCCTGAACGGCTTCGGTGCCCCGATGTCCCAGCCGACGCCGCCGGAAGTCAACGGATACAATCCGGACCTCGATCCCTACGAACACGACTTAGAGCAGGCCGAGGAACTCGTCGAAGAGGCAGGACACACGGAGGATGACCCAGCCGACATCACGCTCACCGTCCCCGAGGGCCGGTACTTAAACGACGCCGAGGTCGGCGAACGCGCGGCCGACCAGATCGACCAGCTTCCGAACGTCGATTGTGACTTCGAGACCGTCCCGTTCGACGTGGTTTCGGATGCGAACTCTGCCGGCGTCGACCACGAGGAGATTCCGTTCTTCCTGATCGGCTGGGGAGTCATCACGGGCGACGCAGACTACGGCATGTTCGGGTTCTTCCACGACGACGGCGGCGTCCAGAGCTTCCGCGACGAGGAACTGCAGACGGCCCTCGAGGAGTCACAAGTCGAGGACGACCCCGAGGAACGAGAGGCCCTTCTCCAGGACATCAACGAGATGGCCCGCGAAAAGGCGCCGTGGGTCTTCCTCCACCAGCAACAGAGCATCTACGGGCTTGACGCCGACATCGAGTGGGACGCCCGCGAAGACGAGAGCGTCTTCGTCTGGGAGATGAGCTAACCGCCGGGCTGGCCCCGGCTCCGCAACGATTGAGAACGAAAACGCCTTATTCAAAACAGCTAACCGCAGGACGTGAACTGAATGGCCTTTGGAAAATTTCTGATACGACGGCTCCTGCAGGGGGTGTTCGTCATCTGGGGTGTCGTGACGATCACGTTCGCCCTACGAGCGCTTTCGCCGGGCGATCCCGTGAACTTGATTGCGGGTCAGGTCCCCGATCAGTCGACGCGGGACCAGATCCGACAGGATCTTGGCCTCGATCAGCCGATGTACGTACAGTATTTTGACTACCTTGGCAATCTGCTAACTGGGAACTTGGGGTACTCATACAATCAGCGTCGCGCGGTCAACGATATTATCGCACAACACTTCGCGGCGACAGTCGAACTCGCCGTGGCGGCGACGGTCGTCGCGATCGTCATCGCGATTCCCCTCGGCGTCGTCAGCGCAACGCGGCGCGACCAGCCCGCCGACTACGCCGCGACGCTTGGCTCCCTCGTCGGGATCAGTACGCCGAACTTCTGGCTTGGGATCATGCTGATCCTGATCGTCGCCATGCAGGTCGGCGTGTTTCCTACGTCCGGCCGGGGCATCGCATTCCACGAGGCGATGTACAACCTGTTCCGGTACGGCTACGTCGCCGATCTGCTCTCGTGGCTCAGCTATATCACTCTCCCGGCAATTACGCTGGGAACGTACTTCACGGCGCTGATCACGCGGCTGACCAGAAGCGGCATGATCGACGAACTCGGGAAGCCGTACGTGACCGCGACGGAAGCCAAGGGGCTTCCACGGACGCTGGTTCGGTACAAACACGTCCTCCGGAACACACTGATCCCGATCATCACGGTCCTCGGGCTCCAGCTCGGGACGCTGATGGGCGGCGCGGTGATTACGGAGGAGGTATTCAACTGGCCCGGACTGGGACAGATGTTCATCACGTCGCTTCGAAACGGTGACTGGCCGGTCGTCCAAGGGATCGTGCTGTTCATCGCGGTCGCGTTCGTGCTGATCAACATCCTGGTTGACGCGCTCTACGCGCGGCTGAACCCGCAGGTGACCGACAGATGATTTCGAATCGAATCAAATCAAATCTGACGAAGGAACTGCGCCGGAGCTTGTTGGCGAAACTCGGTATCGTTATTTTCGTTTCGATCCTCCTCATGGGGCTGTTCGCTCCGGTGTTGGCGACGCACAATCCCCACGAGCAGGGCCACAGCGACGAGGCCGGCGCATCGTATCCGCCGCTCGGTCTGACCGACGAAATCACGATCGCCCAGGACGGCGAACGAGTGAGCCACACCGTTGAAGGGACCAGCGAACACGTTCTCGGAACGAACAATGTCGGACAGGACATCTACTCACGGTTCCTCTACGGCGCCCGGACCTCGCTGCTCGTCGGACTTTCCGGAACGCTGCTCGCGACCGCGATCGGCGTCCCCGTCGGACTGGTGGCGGGCTACTTTGGCGGCCGGGTTGACGACGGGCTCATGCGGATGGCGGACGTCATGCTGGCGTTCCCGTCGCTCGTCCTCGCGCTAGCGCTGATGGGCGCGTTCGGCAGGGGAACGATCGGTATCCCCGATCCGATCGTCGTGGCTGGCTTCGCGGACGGAATGCCCGAGACGATCACGTTTCCCGGAATGGTCACGGTGGTGGTCGCGCTCGTCACATGGGTCTGGTTCGCACGCGTTGCCCGCGGAGAAGCGATGGCAATACGCAACGAGGAGTACGTCAAGGCAGCGCGCTCGCTCGGCGCGAACCACGCCACGATCATGCGCAAGCACGTCCTGCCCAACAGCCTGACGCCGATCATCGTGCTCGCGACGATCCAGGTCGCGGCGATCATCCTCCTCGAGAGTTCGCTTTCCTATCTGGGCTTCTCGGGGACGACCCTGTCGTGGGGCTACGAGATCCAGCGGGGACACGACGTGATGCGCAACCAGTGGTGGGTCGCCACCATCCCGGGGATCGGAATCGTCCTCTCCGTGATCGGTGTCAACCTGCTCGGCGATTGGCTACGGGACGCCCTCGACCCGAACATCGAGGGCGAAGGTGCCGGAGGTGCCGGCTAGTATGACCGACGAAATTCTTCGAGTCGATGGACTGAAGACCAGGTTCTTCACCGACGAGGGTCAGGTGAACGCAGTAGACGGGATCGACCTCTCGATCGACCGCGGCGACACGTACGGCATCGTCGGCGAGAGCGGCAGCGGCAAGAGCGTCACGGCCCGTTCGATTATCGACCTGATCGAACCGCCAGGCGAGATTACCAACGGCGAGATCTGGTACCGCGATCCCGACCTCGCCGACGCGATCGCCGACGACTACCCGGACGCGATCGACGGCGATCGGATCGACCTGCTTCGAATCCCTCCGTCGGTTCGCCGCTCGCTGCGCGGGTCGAACTTCAGCATGATCTTTCAGGATCCCCAAAGCAGCTTCAACCCGACCATCACCGTCGGCGAGCAGATCGCCGAGGCGGTGGAGGTCCAGCGGCGCGCGAGCGCCAACCCTCGGTCAACCCGCGCACGATCGGAGGAGTACACGCTGACCTCGATGATCCTCGGATCGATGTTCTCCTCGAGACGGTACGTCTCGTCGGAGAGCCACGAGCAGGCGATCGAACTGCTCGAGCTGGTCGGCATCCCCGACCCAGTCGAGCGAGCCGACGAGTACCCCCACGAGTACTCCGGCGGGATGCTTCAGCGGGCGATGATTGCCCAGGCGCTGGCCGGCGAGCCCGACGTGCTGATCGCCGACGAGCCGACGACGGCACTGGACGTGACCATTCAGGCCCAGATTCTGGATCTGCTCGACGACCTTCAGGAGGAACTGGGAATGACGATTCTCCTGATTACACACAACCTCGGCGTCGTCGCTCGCATGTGTGACCGCGTGGGCGTGATGTACGCCGGCGAAATCGTCGAACGCGGCACGCTCGAGGATGTCTTCGACGACCACGTCCACCCCTACACGGCAGGACTACTCGGTTCGGTTCCCGACCTCGAGGGAGCGGCCGGCCGTCTCCAGCCGATTCCTGGGAACGTTCCGAGTCTCCTCGATCACGAGATGGAGAACAGATGTCATTTCGCCGACCGATGTCCGAAAGCCATGGAGGATTGCCTGGACCATCCGGCCGAGTATCCGGCGAGCGGCAGCGACGACCATACGGTGCGGTGTGTGCTCGCCGAAACGGGGTATGACGACAAGAGAGCGCTGCCTGGCGACTACTTCGACGGGACGGGCCGTCCAGCCGGGGACAAACACGTCGGCCCCGATGACCGCGATGGAGACCATGGCGAAGAACGGCAACATCCGCCGGCCGAAACCACCGGAGGTGAACACCAGTGAGTACCGACGAGCCGCTCGTCCGCGTCGAGAACCTCGAAAAGTACTTCTGGGAGAACGACTCGCTTCTCGATCAACTACTGGGCGACGATCCGGTGCCCGTCCGAGCCGTCGACGGCGTGAGCCTTGACATCTATCGTGGGGAGACGCTAGGGCTGGTCGGGGAGTCCGGCTGCGGGAAATCGACTGCCGGTGAGACGCTGCTCCGACTGCAGGAGCCGACGGACGGCTGCGTCGAGTTTGAAGGTGCGAACATCTACGAGATGGACGACACTGCGCTCGGAGAGTTCCGCCGCGACGCACAGGTCGTCTTTCAGGATCCGTTCTCGAGTCTCGACCCCCGGATGACGATCGGGGAAATCGTCAGACAGCCACTCGACATCCACGACGTCGGGACGAACGCCGAGCGACGCGAGCGCGTCGCTAAACTCCTCGAGCGCGTTGGGCTCTCGGCGGATCAACTCAATCGCTACCCTCACGAGTTCTCCGGTGGCCAGCGCCAGCGGATCGGGATCGCTCGCGCACTCGCACTGGAACCCGAGTTTCTGGTGCTGGACGAACCCACCTCGGCGCTCGACGTCTCGGTGCAAGCGCAGGTCCTGAACCTACTCGACGACCTGCAAGACGAGTTCGACCTTACCTACTTGTTGATCAGTCACGATCTCTCAGTGGTGCGTCACGTCTGCGATCGCGTGGCCGTGATGTATCTCGGCGAGATCGTCGAGGTCGGCCCAGTAGAGGAACTGTTTGCCGGCCCCGACCACCCCTACACACAGGCCTTGCTCGAGAGCGTGCCTCGTGTCTCGACCGACGAACGCAAGCGCGATCGGGAGACGCTTACCGGTGACGTCCCCTCTCCGCGGGACCCACCCAGTGGCTGTCGGTTCCGGACCCGCTGTCCGATGGTGATCCCACCCGAGGGGATGGACATCGAGCAAGCGACCTACCGTGAGCTGATGCACCTGCGTGAACGGATCGAACGCCGCGATCTCTCCCTCGCCTCCGTCGGTGACGACGGCCAGTTTGAGCCTACAGCTGGTGGCGTCCCGGAGGCAGACGTCCCTGCCTTCGTTACAGCGCTCAAAACGCGGTTGCTCGAGACCGAGTTGCCCCCACGCCACGATGCGATCGTCGAAGACGCACTTGCCGAGCTGGCCGACGAAAACTGGACGGGTGCTGCCGAGCGGTTACGGGCGAGCTACGAGAGCGTCTGCGAGCGAAACCATCCCACACTCGGTGACAGGCCTCATCCAGTCGCCTGTCACCTCCACGAGACGGGAACACGAGCCGGCGAGTCGGATGACTGAACTCGGTCGTTCGTACGCCGTTCCCAGTCGTGTCAGTTGTCTATCCGGCGGTGAGCCGAGATACTCGGTCTCGAGCGTTACAGCCTCGAGATGAAACCACCAACCATTTCCCCCTGAATCGTCGGTACAACTCCCCCTGACAGCCTTAGCAGACGGTTTTCTGTACTCGAGTCGGCGGTCGAACAGCAGGGTGACCCAATCTGTGTTGGCAGCAGGTGTAATATGGCGTGGTTCCTCGAAGAGGTATGAACAACGCGACCGCCACTCGGATGGAAGCAGCGTGTTCACTCCTTGCAGAGTCAGAACGCCGATATCTCCTCTACGAACTGGCAACCCACAGCGGCGCGAACCTCGAAGAGGTCGTTGGTCAGATTGCTGCGTGGGAACACGACGACGATCAGACACAGGTCGACGACGAAACCAGACAGCGTGTCTACGTTTCGCTAGTCCACAACCATCTGCCTCGGCTCGCGGATTACGGGATCATCGAATACGACCTTCGAAGTGGTGACATCGTCCTCGACGACGGCTTCGACGATATCAAGCCGCTTTTGAACCAGTTCAAACAGACCGAAGACGACCCGACACTTCGCCGACTCTCATCGCTGTGAACTGACCGGATTTTCGTCGCCATCCAGACACTCTGAGCTGGTCTCGTGGTCGTCAACCTCTGCATCTTACTGAATCGCTCCATCTGCCAGCGCTGTTCTCGAATCGAAACAGAGAGGGGGCTCCTGACGAGACGTTCGATGTGAGTCGCGCTCGAACGCTTGGGCTTTTTTTGGCCCTTGCAGGAATCTGGGGGACCGCGTTTGTCGCGATCAGTGCAGGCCTCGAGCACTTTCCACCAGTGCTGTTCGCAGCACTGCGATACGATATCGCAGGCGTGGTCATGCTTGCCTACGCGGCCTACGCCGTCGACGACTGGTATCCGAGCGGGCGCGACGAGTGGGCGGTGGTCGTCGTCGGAGCGACGCTGCTGATCGCGGCCTATCACGTCTTCTTGTTCGTCGGCCAGCAAAACACGACCGCAGCTGCAGCCGCAATCGTGGTGAGTCTCTCACCGGTTTTGACGACCGGTTTCGCTCGAGTGCTCGTCCCATCCGACGCGCTGTCGCCGCTTGGTACCGCCGGCTTGCTCGTCGGGCTGGTTGGTGTTGGCGTGATCGCCCAGCCAGATCCCTCGAATCTGCTGACGACAGATGTCGTTGCAACGCTGCTGGTGTTCTGTGCCGCCGCTGCGTTCGCACTCGGGAGTGTCCTCACTCGCCGTCTCGAGACCACGTTGCCGATCGAGACGATGGAGGCGTGGTCGATGCTCGGCGGTGCACTCCTGATGCACGCTGTGAGTCTGGCGCTGCGCGAGCCACTTGAGCCATCGACGTGGACACATCCCGAGGCGATCGGTGCGCTCGGCTATCTCGCACTCGTCGCGAGCGCGCTGGGGTTTCTGCTGTATTTCGACCTGCTCGAGCGCCTCGGTGCCGTCGAGATCAACATGGTTTCGTACGTTGCGCCGATCTTCGCCGCGCTGGTCGGCTGGCTCTATCTGGGCGAAGTCATCGATGCGACGACCGTCGTCGGCTTCGGGCTCATCGCGACCGGCTTCGTTCTCGTCAAGCGGCAGGTGCTGCGCCGCGCGGTTGGACAGCTCCGCCGACACAAGTCGAGTGAGTGAGCGAGGGTACAGTCGCGAACACGACTCGTTACTGGTCAGACTCTCGGCGACGGTGTGCATGCCCAACGTACAGTGCGAGGAGATGCAGGATGATCAACCCGAGAAAGAGACTCGCCTCGAAGGACGTCGACAGGCCAGTGATAAGCACCGGGAGGTACAGAATCGGCAGGACGATCGCGCCCCAGAACCCCGTGGTGCGAATCGGCCCAGCAAGCGATGGGACGATCTTCTCGAGTGTCCCATCAACGTCTTGATCCTCGCCATCTCGCTCTCGAGACACCACGGTGTCCTGATCGTGACCGGAGGGTTGGTTCGACATCGAACTACTCAGTTCTTTCAACTGAGTGGATTTCAGCAGATAGACCAGCACGAGCGTTTCACCGTGTTGTGAGAGGTTTACCGTGTGTAAGGTCGGCCTGAATCTGAATCCCACCCTCTCCACTCGAATTGGTCGATTCTCAGCCGGATGGCTCCAGCGGACACCGTTCAGTATGCAATTGCTACAGCCATCAAAAAACCGAAACCGCACCCAAAGCCGACTCGTGGGTTACTGGAAGCCGATCCGACTGCCGCGTCGTCCCGTCGGGTCCGGCCCGCTCGAGCCACCTTTGAACTCCTCTTCGATCTGCTCGTAGTACTCGAGGATGTCGTCGGTGATCGTCGGTCGGACGTTCTCCATGGCCTTTCGGAAGTGACGCATTTCGACGATATCGGCCTCGTGGTCCTCGCGTAGCGCTTCGATCGCCGCCTCGCGGGCGATCGACTCGAGGTCGCTGCCGACGTAGCCGTCGGTGATCTCGGCAATCTCACGGAGCGTGACATCGGCTGCCAGCGGTGTTTCCTCCGTGTGAATGTTGAGGATGCGTTCACGACCGTCGATGTCGGGCTCGCCGATCATGACGAGCCGGTCGAACCGACCCGAACGCAAGAGCGCGGGATCGATCATGTCCGGACGGTTCGTCGCCCCGATGACCATCACGTTCTCCATCTCCTCTAACCCGTCGAGTTCGGTCAGCAGCTGGTTGACGACGCGTTCGGAGACGTTCGAGCCGACTTCGCCGCCTCGGCCCGGCGCGAGCGCGTCGAGTTCGTCGAAGAAGATCACCGTTGGCGAGACCTGCCGCGCCTTGCGGAAGGTCTGTCGGATGGCCTTCTCCGATTCGCCGACCCACTTGCTGAGCAGCTGTGGGCCACGCACCGAGATGAAGTTCGCGTTGGTCTCGTTGGCGACGGCTTTCGCCATGAGCGTCTTCCCGGTGCCGGGCGGGCCGTACAGCAAGACGCCGGATGGCGGATCGACGCCCAGCCGACTGAACCGCTCGGGGTTGTTCAGTGGCCACTCGACGGACTCTTGGACTTGCTCTTTGGCGTCGTGGAGACCGCCGACGTCGTCCCAGGAGATCTTCGGGAGTTCGACGAGCACCTCCCGCATCGCCGAGGGTTCGACCTCGTTGAGTGCGCCACGGAAGTCCTGGCGCTTGACGATCATCCGGTCGATCAGGCTCGGCGGGATATCCTCCTCGTCGAGATCGATCTCCGGAAGGTATCGGCGCAGCGCCTTCATCGCGGCCTCTTTCGTCAGCGACTCGATGTCCGCCCCGACGAAGCCGTGGGTCTCGTCGGCCAGATGGCCGAGGTTGACGTCATCCGACAGCGGCATCCCGCGCGTGTGGATCTGGAGGATCTCCTCGCGACCCACCTCGTCGGGCACACCGATTTCGATCTCACGGTCGAACCGGCCGGGTCGACGCAGCGCGGGGTCGACCGAATCGACGCGGTTGGTCGCTGCGATGACGATGACCTGACCCCGTGCCTCGAGGCCGTCCATCATCGTCAGCAGCTGAGCGACGACACGGCGTTCGACCTCGCCGGTGACATCTTCACGTTTCGGTGCGATCGAGTCGAGTTCGTCGATGAAGATGATCGATGGCGACTCCTCGCTTGCATCCTCGAAGATCTCCCGGAGCTGTTGTTCGGACTCGCCGTAGTATTTCGAGATGATCTCCGGGCCTGCAATGGAGAAGAAACTCGCGGACGTCTCGTTGGCGACGGCTTTGGCGAGCAGCGTCTTCCCCGTGCCAGGTGGGCCGTGAAGCAAGACACCCTGTGGCGGCTCGATCCCCAACTTCTTGAAGATCTGTGGGTGTTTCATCGGGAGTTCGACCATCTCCCGCACGCGTTGAATTTCGCCTTGGAGGCCGCCGATGTCCTCGTAGGTGATCCCGCCACCGGTCTTCTCGAAGCCGCTGATCGGCTCCTCGCGGAGTTCGACGTCGGTGTCCTCGGTGATGAGGACGACGCCCTCGGGTTCGGTTTCGACGGCGATGAGCGGAATCGCCTGCCCCGGCGAGCGCATGAACGGGTGGTTCGTCGAACTCATCACGGGAACGATGTCGCGGCCGACGACCGGCCGTTTTAAGATCTGGCGTTTGACCATGCCAGCCGCGTCGGAGCCGAACTGGACTGACGCCTCCTCCGGCGGCGCGAGCGTGAGTTTGTCCGCTTTCGTGGCTTCAGCCTTGCGGATCGTGACTCGCTCGCCGATACCCACATCGGCGTTTTGCCGAGTGAAGCCGTCGATGCGGACCGTATCCGTGTTCCAGTCCTGCCGGTCTGCGCGCCACACCTTCGCGGCGGTGGTGTTCGCGCCTTCAATTTCGATGATGTCGCCCGGACTCAGCTTTAGATGCAACAGCGTGTCCGGATCGAGTCGGGCGATACCACGACCCGAGTCGTTCGGGTATGCCTTCGCAACCTCCAGTTGAACTTCATTCATGATTCGGGATGGACGGCGATGTCAATGACTCCGCTTCCTGAGCGGATAGTTTTTTTGCTAGCGCAGATTGTTACCGTGCTAGATGCTATCACATCGAGGTATGACTGGCGCGTACATAGATGTACCGGCATCGGTTGGTTTTGATGGTACCGACAGCTGCTCGAGGCAGCTATTCGTGGCAATTGGATGCGAGTTGTTGTGACCGATACTGCTTACTCCTCCTCGTGTTTGATGGCACGTGTGCACAAGCAGTGATTTGACCCTCAGTACAGTGATCGATGTCAGAGTCGCCCCGACGACTACGTCGAAAGCCATGTCACCGCAGCTATCTCGAGGTCTGCGAGCGTACTGGGGGTGGACCTCGAGGGCACCTCGATTCAGTTGCGACTGCACAAGTGTGGCAGTGAGACCCGTAACCAATGCCGATGATCCTCTGTCGACCAAGTCCCGCTGTGTGACCACGAGTGGTGTGGGGTTGGCGATGTCCGGACCGAGCATCTCAAGATCTCGGAAGCTGATCAGCGACGGGTGCAGTCGATGCGAACCGGCGAAAGACGATATGACCGTCCTCGAGACAGACCTCGACGACACGACGCCGGAGATTCTCGGCGGACTTCGGGAGAGGCTGGCCGACACAGGAGCGCGTGACGCAGGGGTCACACACCGCTGAATGCGAGAGTTCGAGACGTGCGAAGTGACAGTAAAGGTCTCGAGCGACGTGATGGTGATGAGCAGGTGTACGACGTGAGTGCGGAAGACGACGACGCCGAGACAGTCGCCGCAAAAGCGGACGTCCCGACCCGTAACGTGATTCGTCGGATCGAATCCGGCGCTCGAGATATAGTCCGGAGTTAGTTGTGATCGACGACGCGAGTTACTCGAACTCGACGACGAGATCAACGTAGTACGGGGCGTCGTCGATCGACGGGTCCTCGGGCGCGTCGTCCACGTAGAGCAACCAGACGACGCGTGTCTCTTCGTCGGCGAGGGATGATTTGAGTTCGTACTCGAGGCGTTCGGTTTCTCCGTGATTCAGCGAGAGATCGGTCCGGTGGAGTTCGCGCTCTTCCCCAACGGCCGTCTCGCCGTTCTCGTTCCCGGATTCGAGCGACTGTTCGACAGCGACGAGCGTGTATTCTGTGGTTCTGTGCTCGTGATTCTCGACCTCGACAATAAATTCCGCAGGTTCTTCCTCCACTACCTCCGTTGGGAGCCCGTCAGCGGTCAACTCCCCGTTCTCCGTTTCGGTGAGCAGTGAGAGTGAAGAGAATTCGTCGTCCTGTGGAAGATTGACGGCGGCGAACCCGACGCTACCAGCCACGAGAAGCAACGACACCACGAGGAGGACGGTCAACGCGGCGTCGGCCCAGCCGTCGAACGGGAGGGCGCTCGATCGCCCCGTCGCGAGCCACGAGCGGATTGGAACCGAAAACTGCTCCTCTTCGGGGAGGTTCCGACGCCTGACCGTAGCGATCGCAGTCACAATGAGGGTAAACGCGGTGAGAGCGGCGGTCGTAGAGGTGAGGTGAACTCCGTTGTACGTGCGAGCCAGGGGAAAGCCGAGTGCCGGTACGATAACAAAGCTAAGCGCGAACGAGAGCCCTACCCGTTCGACGCTGCCGATACCGGACCGCAGTCGCCCCGATCGCAGCGAATCTGGATCGTCTACAGGCGCACAATCGGTTAGATCAGTGTCGTCGGGATACAGTGCGGCGACGACGACGTAACCGGGAACAAACAGGACGAACGCTACCGCGACAGGAACGCGGATTGGTGTTTCTCGAACGATCGGCGCAAAGACCGCGAAGTTGAGTAGAACAACGGCAGCGATGACGAGCACGAGATCGACCGGGACCGTCCCGCGGCGATGACCGTTCGACGACATATCCGAGCGATCGGTTCTCATCCGGTCACTCTACTTCTGTTGACGGTAAAAGACCAGTTGGCGACTTACCATACTGTAACGTCTTCTGGACTATTCCCGGAATACGGTCGTAGGTAACAGATCGTGTTAACCGAATGTAAACGATCGGACGGAGCAGACGGTGACTTCGTGGAAACAGCGTCCCAGCGGTAATAACATATTACCTCCCCTCCCTTTGAAATTCCCTATTCACGTAGTGTCCCCGATGATCAACTCACGACGATCCGCGGCGAGGCGTGCCCCGTTCGGCGAGTCTCCGCTGTCTCGAGCGAATTACGGCGGTTGTCGGTCTCGACGGCGTCGACTTGTCCGGTCCGCAAACGACACGGCCAACGGAGGCACGGTCCCTGCCGGTTCGTCCGACGAAACGCGATCACGATCGAACTCGCAGGCGATGGAGGACCATGAGTTCGAGCGATGAAGACAGCGGGGCTTCCACGGTAGAGGAGAAGCAATTGATTTCCGAGCTACGGAACGGTGCCCCCGTCGACCCGGCCGAGAATATCCGCTCCAGTCGCAACGATAGTTTGCGCTTCCGCTCGTCCCGCCGTAACCGGGTCGCCTTGGGACTCGTTGCCGTCGGGACACTGGCTGGGGTCGGCGGCGTCGTCTTCTCGGACGCTCGCGAAGTGTTGCTTTCGCTGGCGGCGACAGGACTTTTCGGTGCCGTTCTCGCTATCGTTCTCAGTTCCGACCGAGTTCTCCCCGATACCGTCGCCGAGAACGTGTACGCATCTTCCGCGACCAACGGAGCGGCACTCGTCGACGCGCTCGAACTCTCCGACCGACGAATATACGTCCCGGCCAACGGCAAGGTGTTGCTCTCCGTCCCTGCGGAGGGTGATCAATCAGTTCCGACCGACCCCACCGTCCCGTGGTCGTCGGCCGAGACGGACACGACCGATCTGGTCTTCGAGCCGAGTGGATCAGGGCTGTATCGAGACGTCAATCGAACGCTTCCCGGTGACCTCGACCCAGAGGTCGAAACGACTGCCAAAGCACTCACCGACGGACTGGTAGACGTACTGGAGATCGCCGACGAAGCAGTCGCGGACGTCGTTCCCTCGGAGGGGAAGGCGACGGTCGGCGTGGCCGGAAGCGCGTTCGGCGACGTCGATCGGTTCGACCATCCGATCGCGTCCTATCTGGCCGTCGGGTTTGCGAGCCGACTCGGTCGCCCGGTGACCCTCGAGGTCCGTTCCGCCAGCGGTAGCGCGGACTGGGAGATTACCTGTTCGTGGGATTCAGTGGAGTGAACGGCCCTCGATCGAGTTGTATCGGGCCGCTACTGTGCGCCGGTCCGTCGTTTCGTGCCTGTGAGGCAGCGTAAGGAGTTACACCATCACGATCATCCGCCTTGCGATCACGACCGCGAGTCCGATCAGTCCAAGCACGAGAATCGATCTCGCCCGCATCCACCACTCAGGCCTCGCGATGCTCGGGCGAATGAGGTCGACGAGGAGCAGGAAACCGACCGTTGAGAGCACGAAGAACAGTTCGTACGAGAACGCGCCCAGAAAGGCAAGGCTCACGATGACACCGAGCATCCACACGAGTTGCCAGGAGAGTACCCGCATACGTCGCTGGGTTACCATGGTTCGTTCCACGCCGTGTGGGTAAGTAAAACTGGGGCCAGCCGACACGTCATCCGAGTTCGTCTGTGCCGACCGTAGACGGTCGCGCGCGTCACCCGCGCGAGAACGTGATGCGGGAACGGAACTCTCGAGCAGCACGGCTGCGCTGCATCACACCCGCACATCATCACCCTTTCTATGCCTGCACAAGCAACTAACGGAGCGGGTTCGAGTGTTAGATGTGGATCGACGGGCATTTCTCGCTTCTGGCAGCCTCGCACTCTCGACCGCTACCGCCGGTTGTGCTTCCAACTCGCATACGTCCAACGAATGGCCAGAGGCGTTCTTCGCACCGTATCATCACCTACCAAGCGTATCGAACGGGCAGCCGATAGAGTGGAGTCGATCGGCGGGCACGGACAGACTCAGTTTGGCGTTTATTCTCGCCGGACCGGACGGAAATCCCGCCTGGGACGGAGACCCCGACCACGTCGTCGGCGAGAGCCCGTTCGACGACGAGATTGTGGCGTTTCAGGACAACGGTGGGAAGCTGATAGTCTCCTTTGGGGGTGCGCTGGGCGACTACCTCGCGGAGGCCTTCGACGGTCCGGAGTCTCTCGCGGACGCCTTCGAACGGGTCGTTCGGGAATATGATGTTGACTATTTTGACATCAACGACGAGAAGGCCGACCAACCGGTCTTTGACCGACGCAACGAAGCGCTCGCGTTGTTGCAGAACCGCTATCCGGAGTTGAGGGTATCGTACACGCTGCGGGCCAACACTGACGGAATCTCCGACCTGCCGATACTCGACAGCGCGATTGATCACGGCGTTGAGATCGAAATAATCAACGTGATGACCATGAACTACGTGTACGTTGCTCCGAGGGCTGAACACTGTATCTCGACGCTCGAAGGGGCTCACGACCAGCTCGCCGAACGGTTCCCGGACAGATCGGAAGAAAGACTCTGGTCGTTAATCGGAGCCACGCCGATGATCGGTGAAAACAGCGCCGGCGGTGCGTTCTACCCAAATGACGCTCGGCAACTCCGGGAATTCGCCCAGGACCGCGGCGTTCGAATGCTCTCTTTCTGGACCGTCGAACGAGACAGCCCCGGGGAGGTTGGAGAGGTAAATCCAGAACACAGCGGTATTGAGCAGGACGATTTCGATTTCTCATCGATATTCTCCGAACATAATTCGTAACGCGCCTTCGATGCGTAGTTCGCGTAGGTGTAGCCGAGTGGATTCTTCGTAACGATCGATGCGACTATCGTCCGTTGGTTGGCGGCAAAGGCCGAGAACGATACCTCGAACAGAAGAAAGGGGCGGTTTCTACCGATCCGGCCACGGCACTATATAACGGTTGTTGACGTACGACTCGTGATCGCGTACCCCATGTCTCGAGAACGCCCCTCTAGGCTGTCGACAGAGGTACCGGGCGGCAGCGAGTTCGCTCGCCGAAAGCGTCGATCGACCGCCGGAGTGATCGGAGGCGACGGTCGAGTCCACCGTCGGATCGCACAGACTACTAATGGAAAGAATCGCGTGGTCACGCGTACGCACCTATGAACGCGGTCGTCGATCGGGATCGAATCTTCGATCTCACCGTCCGAATCTTCCTCGTCCTGCTTCCGATCGCTGGAGTTCTCGGAGTTGCCGTTCCCTTCCTCGTCGGGATGACGGATTTCAGCGTGCTCGGCATCTATCTCGCAGTTCCGATGATCCTCGCCCCATTCGTCGTTCGGTCGGTCTCGACCAACGCGAGGAATCGATCGGTTTCGTTCGACTCGCTCGACTGGCGCGTTCCGTCGATCCTGATTCACGCGTCGGTCGCGCTGATGATCTATCTGACGGCCTCGTTTGCGGTTCGACCGACGTGGTTCTTTGTGGTCTACGCCGTCGTCTACGCTCTTTTGTTCGTCCTCGTCCTCTCGGGTACGGGACCCGTCCACGTCGCCCTTTCGCTCTATCACCTCTGTCTGACCCTTCTAGTGTCGATCTTCAGTGTCACGCTCAACTACAACTACTTCATCGGACGAGAGGATCTCCCGCCACACCACGCGATGATCCAGTCGATATACGAAACGGGAACAATGCCCGAAGCGGCAGAGATATATGAACAGTTTGCCCTGTGGCATGTCTACGTCGGCTCGACCTCGTCGCTGTCCGGTCAGTGGCTCGACTCGTATACAGCGTTGATGTTGCTATCCGGGTCGATATTCGCCGCCGGAGTACCAATGGTGTACGCGCTCGCGATGCGCCTCGTGTCGAACGAACGGGTCGCGTTGCTATCCTGTTTGGTGTTAATCGCGATTCCGGAATACGTGTTCTACGGCATGTACTCTATCTCTCGCAGCGTCACCTCCGTTCTCTTCGTTGCCCTCCTCGTGACGCTCGTCGCCAGCGCCTCGCCGCGCATGCGACTTCTCCGTATCCTCTTTATTGGAGGAATCGTCGTCTACCATCCAGTCACGATTCCGTTTTTGGCCGTACTGTTGGGGATCCTCTACGGTGCCGAGCGGATGTGCTCCGGTCGACCGTACGTTGTCGACACCTTCACTGTCTCTATTATCGGCGTGGTCACCGCTGTCTACTGGTTTTACCGCGCGGAGTTCTTCTCGAGCTACTTTCTCACTCGGCTTGTGGAGATGGGGACCGAGCTCGTATACGGCGGTGCATCGGGAGAGGGTGCGCCGAGCGGAATATTTGAGGCGCCGTGGAGAGAGGTGGCCAACTACACGCCCTACTCGTTTCTCGTTTTGTTCGTCCTCGTGGGGTTCCTGTCCTGGTTCCTCCGCGATCGGGAGCGGTCCGGTGCGTTCGCGTCGTTCGCAGTTGCATCGGTAGTCATGATCCCGTTGCTTTACCCGTCGCCGGTACTGATCGTGGACGCGCTTGCGGGAGTCCATCTTACCGAAGGACGATTTGCCCACTACGGGTTCGTTTTTATTGCACTCACGGGAGGATACGGGCTGTACGCGCTGTTGAGTGTGGGTGGAAAGAGGGGGTTGCTCGTACTCATAGTGCTGCTGAGTTGTTTTTCTTTCGTTGCCGTCTCGAACGATTTCGTTTCCTCAGACAATCCCGTCGTCGACCGTCCATTCTACACCTACTATCTCACCGAACAGGAGGAACGGACCTTTGAACGGGTACTCGAAATTCACGAGGGGGCACTCGGCGCCGACCACATCACCTGTCACTACGCGGAGAACATACACGAGGCGGAGTGCAATGCATTTCCCGTAGAGAACGAGACTATCGTCCACGCGGAGTTCGACGGAGTGGTGATACGCGAGGACGAGTTCGAGAAGCGACCGGTGTACACGGCCGAAGACGATGCGTACGTTTCCGCTGAGAAGATGGCCTGGGACGAGTTGGCCGAACGCAACCGCGTCCACGATTCGGGGACGGTCTCGTACTACCGGTAGCGAACCCGAGATCGTACTCTCTTGGGATACGTTCCATGTTTTAGATCCCTCGTGAACCGGTGGGACCGTCCCAGATCAGTACGAGATGTCTTCGAGTCCCACACGGTCACTCTCGGACCTCTGCTGCCAGTTGTCCGTAGTCGAGTAGGGCGAGCGCGTGACAGCCCAGCAGCCAAATCCCCGTTCCCGCCCCGACGCCGACAAGTATGGCGATGTACCCACTGAACGTCTGAACGAGCACATAAACCACGAGCCCCATGACGAGCGTAATCACCAAAACCCGTGCGAGACACTGTCTCAGCGGAACGAGTTCGAACCCGAGCTCGACATGGACGAGGTATACGGTTATGAGAGAGTAGAGTCCGTGCGTGATAACGGTCGCGATGGCTGCCCCCTCGACCCCGATGACGGGTATCAGAAGCACGTTCAGCCCGAAGTTTCCGATCGACGTGACAAACTTAGCCACGGCCCGGGTACGCGCCCGTCCGAGGTAATCGAGCGTGTCGCTCGAGATATGTGCGAGTCCTTCGAAGAAGACGAACAGCGCGAGTATCTGAACGACCGGAATCGCTCCGGAATACTCTGCGCCGAAAACGTTCGGGATCGCGACTCCCGCGACGAGGACGATGCCGGTACAGGCAGGAATATAAAAAACGAGCACGTTTTTCAGACTCTCCTCGTAGATTTTGGAAGCTCGCTCCAGGTGGCCCGCGGCTTTTTCCGCGCCGTACGTCGGGGAGAGTGCGAAACCGATCGCGGCACCCGGAATGCCGACGAGTCGCGATAGTTCCTTCCCGATCATGTAGTAAGCCACGGCCAGCGGATTGAGGAAATAACCGACGAGAAGGATGTCCATCTGCCGATCGACGACTTCCGATAGGTTCGTAACCGAAAGGGGAACGTTGTACTTCAAAATTTGGTTCCGGATCTCGCTCGTCGGGAGGGACTCGTTGGCGACCCGATCTCGAACCGAGTTGACCGTATAGAACCCGACCAGCGTGACAATGCCGAACCCAACCGCGTAGCCGATCACCGCGGAGACGGCCGTCGGTCTATAGAGCACAAACGCGGCGACGAAAAGCCCCGTGAGTCCCGCTTCCGTCGCGTGGAGCTTGGCGCTGGTCGCAACCCGTTCGTACCCTTGCAGGATCGTCCGGTTGTACTCATGGAGGGAGTAGAATAGAACGTAGCCAGATCCAACAAAGACGACTGAAGGGAGGGCCGGTTCGTCAAGCAACGCCCCGATCCAATTGGAGGCGGCGGCCAGAGCGAGAGCGACCGTCGCCGCGGCAACGATTGCGATCCGTTTCGACTCTGAGACGACCGTGTTTGCCACTCCGGGGTTATCGTGTTTGTACTCGGCGACGTACCGTGCCGCAGAACGGGCGATCCCGAGTTCGCTGAACAGCCTTGAGACCATGAAGACCGACACCGCCAGCGCGAAAATTCCGTAGGAATCTGCACCCAGAACGCGAGTCAGAAATACCAGAATCAGCCCGCCGATCAGCGCGTGGAATACTCTCCCACCAAGCTCTGCGGAGATATGTTCAACGAGTTCGCTTCTCATTTAGTCACGTGAATGAGTACGTGGGCCGTCGAGTCTGTCCGTCGGGTCGCATTTTTCGGCACGGTGCGTTCGGTCGTCTCCGGCACTCGAAATATCGGATTCGTGCGTCATACACAGTCGAAAGCAGCTCTGATCGCGGTGACTCGGTTACACCGTTTACCGATAAAAACCCGGTGTCAGTAACGGCGGTAATCGCGGTGTTTCCGGCGCCGAATACGCGATTATGGCGACAGCCGTGTCCGGACCGATCGCGGTCGAACGGCAAATTCAAAGGGTATAGAATCTGCGACCGAAGTTCACGCAAGTGTCTCGTGCGTTCCGGTTATGGACTCGAAAACCTGACTGAGGGTGCCTAGGAGAAATCCCAGCGAACTCCCGAGAGCAGCCGTCCACTCTCTTCTCAGAGCGTATCTGAGGAACGTTCGAAAGGTGGCCCCGATCATCGCCCACGCGAACAGCGGTGCGTGTTTCCGCTCACCGAGCGATTCGAACGCGCGAACGCGGTTTCGACCCTCGCGTGCATTTGATTCGAAAACGTCCCTCTCGTGGTTGGTTTCAGGGTGCTTGAGGGGGAGTTTCGGATCGATGAGCGAGTGGTATCCCGCCTTCTTCAGTTGCCAGCCGACCATCAGGTCCTCCCCCGGCTCACGGCCGGCCGTCCACTGCGGGAACCGCACGTCCGTCACGACGTCCCGTTTGTAGCTCATATTGCTCCCGCCGATCCAGTCGCCCTTCATCACCGTGATCGGCGCCTCTCCCGTCTGATACGATCGAACAGAAAAACCTGCATTGTTGATCTTCCACAGAGAGGTTCCCTGATAAAAAAGTCGATCAAACGCCTTCGAAAGCGCATCGACGGTGTCTTCTCCTCGTTCGTCAGTTCGAGGACCGAACAGCAACCCTCCGATTCCAGCAAGAGTCGGCGAATCATGCAACGAATAGAGAGCATGTAGTCTGTCGAGATACGATGGCGCAAGGACCGTATCGTCGTCCAGAAAGACGACGACACTGCTCGCCGCGAGCGTCATTCCCGTGTTTCGAGCGGTGCCCGATCCGGGTACACAACCGCGTTTGGAACCCGTGATCGTCAGATCGGCCGTCTCCGGAAGTATTGACCGAAACCGTTCAACGAGCTCCGAAGAGAGTTCTCCGTCGTTTACGATGATTACCTCTTCCGGCGGTCGTGATTGGTCGCCAATCGACGAGATACACCGCTCGAGATCGCGTTGTCTGTTCCGAGTCGGAACGACTACTGAAAATTCGATCGAATCAAGCGTCTGTTCCGTATCCCGCTTATCGACCGGAAATTCCCTCTCGGCAGTGATCATACCGTCGTTTGTTCGATTGAGTGTATAATGTTGTGTACACGCTCGGCGAACGGTCGGTCATAATGATACGTATTATCGAAACATCACACTATCGAACCGGTATCAGTTCCGAAAGGCAAGGTATCCGGACGAACTGACCGGCGTCGGAAAGCGACCGTCAAACCGGGCCTCTCTCCTTACCTCTGGAGACGAACGTCCGTTCGAGTCGACGCGGACTCTCCGTCGGATGTTGTCACTTCGAGAGAGACCTCGTATTCGCCGTGTTCGTGACGCTTCCGTAGACGGTCGGAACTGCAGGCACCCGACCCGCTGACGCTGACCGTTTTCGAGTCGACGACGCTCCTGTCGTCCGGATCGATGAGTCGGAGAGAAACCGTCTCGAGGTTGCTATTGGCGTCGGAAACCGCCCACCTTACGCGCACTCTGGCCCACTGTGGGTTACTCCAGTTGCGTAGACGGAATCGATTGATCCGAGGAGCCGACGTAGCACTATCTTCGTCGTCGGGTTCGTCTTCAGGTTCGTCGTCAGGTTCGTCGTCGGGTTCGTCGTCAGGTTCGTCTTCAGGTTCGTCGTCGGGTTCGTCGTCGGGTTCGTCGTCGGGTTCGTCGTCGGGTTCGTCGTCGGGCTTATCACCCGTCGCCGTCGAGAATGTGATCGTCGATCCGAAGTCCGGTGACTCGGTCCCGGACTCGTTCCATAGCTCTGGTCGAACCTCGTACTCCGTTCCCGCCTGCATAGTCTCGAGCGAGAGTTCATACTCCCCCTCACTCGTCACTTCAAACCCGCCCGCTGACGACTCCGGCCAGCTGTCCGCGCCGACCGGCGCGTACGCCGCCCAGAGGTAAGCGCTGTCGACGTCGCCCATCGACTCGATCGTGACGTGCAGCGTGGCTGTCGATGTCGAGATGTCGGAGACGCCGTCCGTGACCAGCGATATCTCGTCATCGACTTCCCGGTCCTCGCCGTTTGACGGATCACTAATAGAGTGATCGTCCGTTCCCGTGCTGGCGGCCCGTAGTAGTTCATGATTCGAAGTATCCCCGCCGATCTGCCAGAACATCAATCCGTGAAGTTCCCGGTCCGCGACGTACTGGCACTTCCGCTTGACGCTCTCGGGAGTCTCGTGGGAAACGAATGTCTCCTGACTCGCCGAATACGAGAAGGGGGCCTCCGCGGTGGAGTCCCAGAACGTCTCGAACTCCGAACTATCGAGATACCGTTCGGCGATCGTGGAGTACTGTTCGCTGCCGCCCCAGGTCGACCAGGGCTGGCCGAGACCGTTCGTACCGCCGTCGAGAACGCCTTCGAAGACGACGCCGAATGAGGGAACACCGAGGTTAATTTTCTCTGTTGGGATTCCTTCTTCGATCCACGCCTGCAACGCGGCGTGAGAAGACGGTGGGTAATCATGAACCCCGTCATCTATCTCCGAAAAAAGCGGGGCGTCGTGTTCGGTAGCGCTGGACCAGCTCCCGGCGTAGTTGTAGTTCATAACCGCCACGAAATCGAGCAGTTCGCCGAGGCGCTGCGTATCGTGTTCGCGAGCTCGCCACGGCTGTGGCGACAACGATGCCGAGAGCCAGTAGTACTTTCCATCCTCGCTACCGGCTTCATCCAACCGTTCACGGAACAGTTCAATCAGCGCCGTGAAGTTCCGCCGCTTCTCGGCGTTTTCGGCGTCGGAAGCGCTGATATCGAGTGGGAACTCCCAGTCAATGTCGACGCCGTCGAGGTCGTATGTCCGGAGATAATCGAGGGTCGTCTCGACGAAATGCTCCCGGCGAGTGGCAGTACTCACTGCATCCGCGAAGTTCTGCGAACCGCCGGCACCTCCGAGCATCACGAGCACGTTCGATCCGTCTCGATCGACCTGACGGAACTCCTCGAGAACGGAGGACTCGATCGACGGATACGTGAACTCTACGGTCCCGTCAGGCTGCGGGGTGAAATCGGAGATACTGACGAAATCAAGCAGTTCAAACGGAACGTCCGACGGGCGGTAATCGTCCCACCATCCCCACGACGGGTACCAGCCGTTGACGTGGTACCCGTTCGAGGAGGACTCACTACCGGTATTCGCACTCGCTGTTCCCGCCGTCAATCCTGCTGCGACGAACGCCGTTCCCGTCGCTTTCAAATACGATCGCCGGTTAATCGTACTCTCGGTTCGGTGATAATTCTTGTCCGCGTCATCTTCCCGCTCCGTCGGGTCGCGTACCATGCATCCATTGTCAGTCGCTCCAGAAAGCTATAGAGTTTTGTTAATATATCCATTCTTTATATAATTTTTCAGCATTTCTCCTGGGTGTGTGGTTAATTACTAGTTGTTAAAACAGCAGTATGAGCGATTAAAACACGAACTTCTCGATCAGTTATAAAATCGGATTATATCTTGGTACGCCAAAATACACCAGAGTTTGATTATTCTAAGCAAAGACTGGTGAGATCTTAGCTGGATCAAGTCACTAATTCGATCTTGGCCGTCGTTCCCAGTATTCTGCCCGGTGACGGTTTATTAGCCTCGGCGTGATACGGGCCCTATACTTCGTGACTATGGACGACCCTGCCCTCAGCGTCGTGATGCCGACGTACAATGCCGCCGAGTACCTACGATCGGCGATCGATAGTATACTCGCCCAGACGTTCTCGGACTTCGAACTGGTGATCGTCAACGACGGTTCGACTGATGGAACGCATTCGATAATTGAATCGTACGACGACGATCGAATCCAGACGGTTCGATTGGAGACCAATTCCGGAATCCCGACCGCTCGTAACCGAGGAATCGAAAAGGCACGTGGAGAGTACGTCGCTTGTCACGATTCAGACGATCGATCGCACCGAACGCGATTCGAACGACAGGCTCGGTACTTAGATGCCAACAAAGGGGTCGCTGCCGTCGGTACCGGTGCGTTGCTCGTCGACGAGAGCGGCGATCGGATCGCTCGTCGGCGGGTCGCGGCGGATCCGTCGCTCTCCGATCTCGTCGACGTGAATCACTTCGTTCACGGTTCGATGATCGTTCGACGATCCGCACTTGAGGAGGTCGGGTACTACCACGAGTGGTTCGAACTGGCGGAAGATTATGAGCTCGTTTTACGGCTCGCGGATAGATACGACGTTCGGAACATCGACGAACCGCTCTACGAACAGCAGATCCGAACAGACAGCGCTTACGGTTCTTCGCTCGAAAAGATATGGCTGTACGACCTATTGGCGGTAAAGAAATTAAAGAAACCCGAAGATTGGTTGGAACTGAAACGGATCGTCGATCGGGACGGAGTTCGGGCCGCGAGACAGTACCTCTCCCGGGAAGAACTGACGGACTATCATCGCAAGGTGGCCAGAGAGCGGCTCAGATACGGCTACCCGAAAGAAGCGCAGGATCACGTGCGGCAGGCGGTCAGTTTCTCGAAACCGAGTCCGATGCTCTGTGTGTTGTACTCGCTGTCGTTTTTTCCTCCGACGATAACCAAGCGGACCGCAAAAGCGTATCGTCGATACTTCCTGAATCCGCGGCTTCGATTGGCCAACGCTCGAGTGGCCGCGAGAGCTGCCGGGTAGTACCGATCGACGACCCGACGAACCCGATGTGCTAATTCTCGAGTGCCTCAGTCGAAGAGTGTGTTCGCCATCCTCGCGACGTACGCGCTGCAATCGGTCAGTGCCCAGTCGAGTTCGTACGGTTCGCTAGCGCCGTTTATCCGCGGAAGACGGTGTGGGTTGGATGTCTCATCAACGTGTACCTCATTTTCGATAGACGCCGCAAGATCATGGGTAGATCGGACAATTTCTACGGCCTCTCGAGAATGATCGCCGTAGGGGTAACAGAATCGAGTCACGTCAATCCCCAGTGATTCCTCGAGTTCCTCCTTCGACCCCGCGATCTCCGATACTAACTTGTCGCCGGTGAGTTCGGACAGCCGTGGGTGTGATTTCGAGTGATTTCCGATCGTCACAAGTTTGTCGTCGGCGAGTTCCGCGAGCTGTTTCTCGGTCATGTACTCGTGATCGTAGTGCTCGTCGTGAGTGAACTGATCATCGAGAAGAGCGTTCGAAACGACGAATACCGTCGCAGGGGCGTCGTACTCATGAAGGACCGGCCGAACGTTCTCGTAAAAGTCGGTTGTTCCATCGTCGAACGTCAGCGCGATCCTAGGCCGAGCCGTCGTTTCGGTCACGTCAGTCAGGTCAACGATGTCGTATTCCGCCTCGAGCCGTTTGATTTGATTTCGAAACCGGGCGAGCGAGATATCGTCGTGGTATCCACCGCTGACGGAATGATACATCAGGATCCGGTTCCCGGAGTCGGGGAACGGCAATGTCGACGAGAAACCAAGGTACTCATCGACAAGCGCCAACGCGGACCAAATTCGATGCGTCGGTATCAATGTCGTTCCTCTGATTCGTTGCGAATCGATCGTACGTTCTCAGGAAACATTAATAAACGAACCATATCGTTCCGTCGGTACGTCAGAACTAGCCGCCACTGAACTGGTTGACAGGACGCTGGAGTTGGTTTCTCCCGAAATAAAACCCGTATACGAGCGCCCGGACGCTAAGCAACGCAGGTAAGGCGGCCCATCCGGTGTCGCCCCTTGCCATTCCACGGACGAATCCCTTGGCCCCGAGCCCGAACTGTTCGTACAGTAACCTGGTCATCGGGAAATCCATGAAGCCCTCGCCGGTCGCGAACGACTTGGCCCCTTCTCGTTGTGCCCTTGCGAATTCCGAGAGCGTCTTCATCGTATCGTGGTAGATGGGATCGTCCAAGTAAACTACCTGGTACCCGCTGTCCCGGAACTTCCGCGCCCAGTCGATGTCTTCCCCCCAGTGAACTGATCGGTCGATACCGCCGACCTCCTCGAACACGTCGCGCCGAAACAGGGCGTTACCGAGACCCAACAGCCCGACCTCGTTGCGTATACGGTCCTCGAGAATTAAGTTGAAGTGGCGAGCGTACGCCTTCGAGATCGGGGAGGAACTCGGCGGCGGTACCAAGACCGGCCACACGGTGCTCACCTGCTCATCGTAATTAAAGTACTTGACTGCTCGACGGAGCCATCCACTGGCCGGAAGATAAATATCGGAGTCGAATAGAGCGACGAGTTCTCCGCTCGAGCGTTCCAGTCCGGTCTGTCTCGCGCTCCCTAGCGGCCCCGTATCGATCACGACTTCATCGGCGAATCGTTGAGCGATCGCCGTCGTCTGGTCATTCGAACCGCCGTCTATGACGACGATTTCGACATCGGAGTACTCCTGCTTGGTTATCGACTGAAGACACCGTTCGATTGTCTCTTCGCTGTTGTACGTCGGAATACACACCGAGACAGCCGGCAACTCGTCCGGATTCACGACATCAGCGGTTAGCGATTCCGGAGTGGGATCGACTACGACGTACGGATCGGTCGCCTCTCGCATCGTTTCGTTCGTTTTCGCATCCATAGCGGCTATGTCCAAGACGGGCGACATAGTACCGCAGCATCGTCTGTAGCGGGAATACTCTGTTGAGTCTCCGCTTCGATGACGAAGTAGTATGTTACTCACGGATGAAATCTCCTATAACTACTAAATGTGGTGTTGTGTATCGACACCGATACACACTGATGATCAGATAGAAGTTCTCTAGAGAACACAACGATTTCGAGGCTGATAGATAGCCCCATGAAGAGATGATATTGAGATAGAAGGCCTATCAGTTTTAGCTGGCGGAGACAGTACATATTGATGCTAACTCGTTCAGATCATTAACTGGGGTTAAGCGCTAATTCACTATCCTCAAGGAGCGAACGGCGTCAGCCGTGAACGAGTAGGATGGGGGAGTTCACTACTGGTTTCATGAGCGCATCGTGGCTGTGGGAGATCCGGACCAATAGCTGTCGGGTTTCCAACTCGCTTCGGCGACGAGCGGTGCAGTTACTATCGCGATTGGGGATGCGAATGGCGAGTCAGTTCGATGAAGAAGTTCTGGGTCGCCGGTCAGTTTTTTATTTCAGATACTGAGTTCTCATTCGCCAAAGGAAGCTTTGTATTAACATGATCAAAACCTTTGGTATGAATTGTCCGAGTCTAATATGGGACTCCTCAGTGCCGTAAACGGGCTCCATCGGAACGTCTCTAACCCTCATATTGGCGACGTTCAGTCTCACGAGTAGCTCGTTGCGAAGCCCATAGTATTCAAAGAGGTCTTCCACGTCGATGCACTCAAGCGCCTGCGCCGAGATTGCGGTGTATCCGTTCTGTGAATCCATCATCTGCCAATAACCGGAAGCAATACGCGTCAAGAGCGTCAAAAGAACGTTTCCAACGAACCGCACCGTCGGCATCGAATCCTGCAGTTTCCTTGACGACAGTCTGTTCCCCTTCGTGTAGTCCGCTCTTCCGTCCACGATCGGATCTAGCAATCTGGTCATTTGACCCAGGTCCATCTGGTCGTCGGCATCAGTTGTCACTGTAATATCCATTCTGTCTTCACGGGCTTGCAGGTACCCGGATTTGATCGCACCGCCTACGCCCCGGTTCTCTCTGTGACGAATCGGAACGACGCGCCCGCTGGATTCGTAGACGACTGCCTGGGTCTCAGGGATCTTCCACGTTGTGCGCCCTATTCCACCCGATCCGACGCAAATTGCGCCTCCGGCGTCGGAGCCCGCCGCCAGAATCTCGGTCCACGTATCGTCGGTTGAACGATCATCGATGACGTAAATTCGATCGACGTAGTCCGGCTGTTTCCGTATGACATCGCCAACCAAACCGCTCTCGTTGTACGCTGGGACGACGACACCGACAGTGTTATTTCTATACATGATTACGAACCGAACCACCAGAGTTACGATTCGACATATGAGGCAGACCACGGAGGGCGAAAAACCGATGGACTGTTACGAATTGTAATACTCTATATATTGGCAGTAATATGCTTGATTGGTAAATTTGAGTCAGATGTCAGCCCCAGTACTTCACAAAGCTGGTTAATTAGAACGTCTGCTTGCTATGCACATTCGCAGTAAGCAGCTTTGTGAAGTACTGACAATGGCTTTCAGGACTCAGCCCACCGTGGGTCGCGGCTGGCGTCATGCGGGAGATGCAGCGTTATCCGTGATTACCATCGTGTTTCGATCCCGATAAATTATATACGCGATCCTCACAGGAAGCGGTATGTACCGACGCACTCTGCTCGTGGCTAGCGGGCCTGTACTCGTGGGGATGGGTGGTGTCTCTCGACGGGCCCTCGCCGAGGTCCAAACGGAAGCCGACGACGACCGGGCAGCGTCAGCATCGCTCGAGTTCGCTGGCGACGGCGTTGCAGTGACCGACGAGTTCGAGACCGAGAGCGGGCCAGCGGTTCTCGAGGCGACACACGACGGCGAGGGTGAGTTCTTCGTTCAAGCCGTCTCCCGCGACGGTGGACAAACACAGTCGTTGCTCACGCAGTTCGGACCGTTCGATGGCACCACCGGCACGTTCATCGAGGAGGGAACGTACGCGATTTACGTCGATGCCGATGGGGAGTGGGAGTTGCACCTTTCGCAGCCGGATGTAGACGAAGACGACGCGGAGACGCCACCGATTTCGGTGACGAACTCCGGCCCGGGCTGGCTGGGACCGATTCTGTTCGACGACACGACACTGGTTGGCGGAGCACACGAGGGGGACGGGAGTTTTCGCGTGCGTGTGATCCCACAAGATGGGGACGCAAGCGACTATGTGTGGGACGGCGGCGAACTCGTGTTTCACGCCCTCGGCGAGTTCCGCGGTGCAACGTCGGTACACGTCAACGGGATCGGCTACATCGACGTGGCAGTCGACAGCGAACAGGTCGAGTGGGCGATTGAAATCGAGTGATGGTCGATCGCGTCCGTTGTGGACGCGATATCGTATCAACAGGACCGATGAACAGACAGATCGCGCAGCCGTCGTGCGATCTGGTGTACGCTGACGATCAGTGGCTACTATAGCTCGGCAGCGAAGTGGCGTCAAAACACGTTTTCCGTGGAGGGGACGCCCCGATCCCATCTCCGCTCTCGCAGCGACCTGATGTCTCGGGGTCGATGGTGGGTCCGTTCGGAAGCGACCGGCAGTCGAATTTTTCAGAAACAAAATACGATAACGAGAGTATAACTCAGTTGGAACAATCGGAAACAAGGGATAGTGGACCCGACCGCGTGAGTCCTGCTATTGCCCAACTGCTGTCTCGGAACGAGTGAGAGTTTCTCAGTGTTTAAAAAAGCAGATCACAGTGGCAGTGTGGTGAATATAATCGGCACATTTATTATTTAATTGACAATACGGTCGACGGGTCAAAAGACGCTTCGATATCGAAGGACGAGTATATGAACGACAACGACACCACTGCGATCGTCTTAGCGGCTGGAGAGGGGAACCGATTGCATCCGTTGACGAAAAACAGGCCGAAACCGATGCTTCCGGCGGCTGCAAAACCGATCCTCGAGCACGTGTTCGATCAACTCATCGACGCAGGGATTACCGAGATCGTCGTGGTAGTCGGATACAAACGGGAACGGATCCAATCGCATTTCGGACCCTCCTATCGGGACGTGCCGCTTACGTACGTCACCCAAGACAAGCAACTCGGCACCGGCCATGCCGTCCTCGCCGCCGAAGCAGCCGTCGACGGGACGTGTCTCGTGGTCAACGGCGATCAGATTGCTGCGAGCCGGATCATCCGCGACACACTCGAGGCACACGACACCGCCGCAACGGTCGCATTGTTGCAGCGCTCGAGCGTCGATGGCTACGGTGGCGTTCTGGTAGATGAAGACCGGGTTACGACGATCGTAGAAGACCCGCCCGATGACCGGGAGTATCTCCTCAACGCGGGCATCTACGTGCTCGAGCCGGTGGCGTTCGACGCCATCCGAGCGGCAGAACCGCGGGCTGGTGAACGCTTGCTGGTCGATGGGCTCTCGAAACTCGTCGAGTGGGGAGACGTTGTTCGTGGTGCGGTTTCCGAGGGGCTCTGGGTTGACGCGACGTATCCATGGGATCTTCTCGATGTCTCGTTCGAACTGTTCAACACCGGCCTCATCGATAGACAGTCGACGAGGAACGTGCACGAGACGGCAACGGTTCACGAATCTGTAGTGATTCGTGAACCCGTCATCGTTGATCGGGACTGCGTTATCGAACCGGGTGCCGTCGTCGGCCCCAACGTCTGTCTCGGTGAGAACACTACTGTCGGCTCGAACGCGGTCGTCGAACGGAGCGTCGTCGACACCGATACGCGTATCGGAGCCAACGCAACGGTGACCGAGTGTGTCACCGGAACGGGAGTGAGAATCGGTCAGGGGTCGACGATTCCCGGCGGTCCCGGCGACGTTCGCGTCGCGGATCGTGTCTTCGAAAACGAAACGCTGGGTGCGTTGTTAGCCGATCGCGTCCACGATCACGGCGGCGTCACGTACGTCCCCGGCACACTGGTCGGCCCACGCACGGAGATCCAAGCAGGGACGACGGTTCGTGGAACACTCGAGGCGGGAACGGAGGTTCGATCCTGATGTGTGGAATCATCGGCTACACTGGAACGCGGAGAGACGAGGCGCTGTCGGAAGTCCTGTTGAACGGCCTCTCGAGTCTCGAGTACCGAGGCTATGATTCGGCCGGCGTCGCGATCGCCAACGCCACCGTCTCGGTGTATAAAAGCGAGGGCGAACTGTCGGAACTCGAGGAGACGCTTCCGGCGACCACACTCGAGGGTATTGCGGGGATCGGGCACACGCGATGGAGTACGCACGGCCCACCCTCCGATACGAACGCCCATCCCCACACGAGCTGTAACGGCCGCGTTGCCGTCGTGCACAACGGGATCGTCGAGAACTATCAGGAGCTGCGCGACGCACTCGAGGCCGACGGCCACGAGTTCGAAAGCGACACCGACACCGAAGTGATCCCACATCTGATCGAAGCGGCGCTCGAGCGGGGCGACAAGCCGGAAACGGCGTTCAGGCGGGCGATTTCGCGACTGGAGGGGAGCTATGCGGTGGCAGCGGTTGTCTCCGGAGACGAAGCCGTCTACGCTACGCGTCACCAGTCACCACTCGTTCTCGGAATCGGCGACGACAGCTATTTTCTGGCGAGTGACGTCCCGGCGTTTCTCGAATACACAGACAACGTCGTCTATCTCGAAGACGGGCAGTTCGTGTCGATCACTCCCTCGGGTGTCGAGATTACTAACGGACAGGGCAGCCTCGTCGACATGCCGGTCGAGACCGTCGAGTGGGATATCGAAGACGCAGGCAAAAGCGGATACGATCACTACATGCTCAAAGAGATCAACGAACAGCCACACGCCCTCCGCGAGTGTCTTCGCGGGCGGCCACGCGAGCTGGACGCGTCGATCGAAATCGACGAACTCGAGGGACTCGAGCGACCGGAACGGGTCCACTTCGTCGCCTGTGGGACATCATATCACGCCGCACTGTATGGAGCCAGACTATTTCGCGAACAGGGGATACAGACAAACACCTTTCTGGCGAGTGAGTACGACGTCGATGCGATCCCAGTCGACGAGGGGACGCTCGTCGTCGGCGTCACACAGAGCGGGGAGACGGCAGACACCCTGGGTGCGCTTCGAGCCGCAAACCGCATCGGCGCCGAGACGCTCTCGGTGACGAACGTGGTTGGATGTTCGGCAGCACGCGAGACGGACTACGTGATGTACATCCGCGCCGGTCCCGAGATCGGCGTCGCTGCGACGAAAACGTTCGCCTCACAGCAGGTCGCGCTGGCGATGCTCTCGCGAGCGCTGACAGGAGCGTGCTCGAGTGCGTTCATCAAGGCGTTGCGGGCGCTCCCGGATCAGGTCCAGTCGATTCTCGATACATCGCAAGCGGCGACGGTCGCTGACGAGTACGTGGACGCAGACGCCTACTTTTTCATCGGCCGTGGCTACAACGCACCGGTCGCGCTCGAGGGGGCGCTCAAAATGAAGGAGATTACGTACAAACACGCCGAGGGGTTCCCTGCCGGTGAGTTGAAACACGGGCCACTGGCACTGGTGACCGAACGAACCCCGGTCTTCTCGATGCTTACCGGGGACTCGAACGCCGAGAAGATGCTCGGAAACGTCCGGGAGGTCGAATCCCGTGGCGCACCGATCGTCGCAGTTACGGACGTCCCAGCGCAGGTCGCCACCCACGCTGACCACGTACTGGAGATCCCGAACACACACAGGCTGTTCGCTCCAATCTTGGCAAACATCCAGTTACAACTCGTTTCATACTGGGTCGCAAACCAACTCGGCCGATCGATCGACAAGCCACGGAACTTAGCCAAGAGCGTCACCGTCGAGTAACGGTACTTTCGATGTCACTCGCCCTCGAGTAAGAGTCAACGAAACTGTTGAACTGTCGTCAGTGGGGTCGTTGTTTCTGTTGTCGATGTTGCTCAGCCCGCAACGACCGACCGCAGTGAGAGAAGACCTGGGTACTGACCAGTTCGGATCGCTCATTTCGGGCCACAGAAGATGGGAATTACACGGACGTGGGTGCTCGTACGGACTGCTGTGAGCCATTACCGGCGCAACCGCAACTCAGGTCGCAGTTGCGCCGATACATCGTTACGGCAATCCGTATCAGTTGGTCCCTCTTAACACTCGAGTTTCTTTTCTGTCTCTTTGTAGGCGCGTTTCTTGTCGTTGTAGGCGCCTTTCTTCTTTTCGTATGTCTTTTTGTCTATGCGGTTTTTCTCGTATTTCTTCTCGTACTTCTCGTACTCGCCTTTCTCGTGTTTGTAGGCGATTTTCTTCCGCTCGTATTTCGTGTATTTTCTCCGGTATTTCTCGTACTTGTGCTTGGCGTCCTCGTAGGCGCGCTTTTTCTTCTCGAGGGTCGTCTTGTCGATCTGGTCTTTCTCGTATTTCTTCTTGTACTTCTTGTACTCGCGTTTCTTGCGCTCGTAGGCGTGTTTCTTCTTCTCGAGTTTCTCCTTCTTCCGGCGCTCTTTCTCGTCCGGCTCCTTTGTGAACCGCTGGATCGGCCCGGCGACGACCACATCGTTTGCCGTGGCAATCGCTCGGAACTCGTACTCGACGCCCGTGAGGAGTCCCGAAATCTCGACGCTGAACGGCCCCGGCTCGGTGAGCGTCTGTGCGGGGGTCATCAGCCACTCCGCCGCGCCGACGATCCGGTACTGGAAGAAGACGTGCACCTCGTCGAAGTCACCGCGCGTGAGCAGTTGCCCGTTGAGTGTCGCCGTCTTCTTGTTCACCTCGGTCGCCGGTTTGGTGACGACTTCGGGAAGCTCCTTATCCGGTACCTCCTTTCGGAACGTCTGTATCTCGCCGGTCGCCCGCGTGTCGTTCGCGACGGCGACTGCACGATACTCGTACTCGACGCCCTGTTCGACATCGATTGCCGCGCTGAACGGACCGAGTTCCTCGAGCGTTTCTGGCTCCGTCGCGAGCCACTCTTCAGTGCCGACGGGTCGGTACTCGAAGAACACCTCGATGTCGGCCACGCCGAAGCTGCCGAGATCGGTCAGCTCGCCATTGAGGGTTGCCGTCGACTCGTTGACGTCGGTCGCCGGGCCGGTGACGACCGTCGGCTTCGTCATGTCGGGTTCATCTTCCTTCGTGAACGTTCGGATTTCCCCCGTAAACTCCGTCCCGTCGGGTGCGACTGCGACCGCCCGGAACTCGTAGTCGGTGTTTGGCTCGACGGGGATCTCCGCGCTGAACTCGCCACCTTCGTCTGAGAGCGAGTCGGGATCTCCTGGCACCCGGATCCACTCTGTCGAACCAGCGACTCGATACTCGAAGAAGACGTCGACCGCATCGAACTCCTCCTCGAAGGGAAAGAGTTCCGCGTTGAGCGTCGCGGTGGAATCGTTGACGTCGGTTTCGGGGTCGGTGATAACCGTCACGTCGACTGGGTCGTCGTCTTCCCTGCATTCTCCTTCGCTGATCGTCAGTAGAGGATTGGCTCCGCCTCCAGTGAACTCGACGAACGCGCTCTGGACGGTCCCACCGCCTTCTAGGAAGACGTTGAACTGAAACACCCCTCGTGGACCGCCCGGCGTAAAGCCCTCGACCTCCAGGGTCACCGGCTCTGCGTTCGGATCAGTCGGCTGGATGGTAACGAAGAGCGTCGCCTCTTCGATGGCCTCGGGTCCACCAGGCGTGAGTACCCACTTCCAGAAGCCGACCTCGTCCTCTGCACACTCTTGGGTCGCGTTTTCGCTTCCTTGCCCACCCCACTGAATCGTCCGCTGGTTGGGGTTGTTTTCGTTCGGTTCGTCGTCACTCGAGTCGGCTTGTGTCTGTTCGTCTTCTTCCTCCGGCTCGTCGTCGCTGCCGAGACAGCCACTGAGACCGACGACTGTGATACCACTCGCAGCCAGGAACCGTCGTCTGTTGGTCGAATCGACCATACGCCGACCACAGCCGATGCGGGTATTGTTATTGATTCGCTGAATGCTCGTTCATAAACGCATTAGTGTTCTTCCATGATCTATCGAAATAAACCACCAGCATACTGTCACACACGCGAATTAGTTCGGTGACTACCGTGAGTTAGTCCGTCTCGCACGAGCGGCATATCGTGTCGCTGGCATGGATCAGTACGAAACCGTGACTGTCGTAGGGGCCGTCTTCGAGGCGGTAGTGGGAATCATTCGCTGCGTGGCGCCCGAGCGCACTTGCGTAACTACAGCGTTTCACGGTACTTTCTCGAGTACGGAACACGAATATCACGGCTATCTCTCGCCATCGACGGCGAAAAGGCTCCGAGGCGTTCGGAACCCCGAACTGGACAACGGGCTTCGAGTGGGTAGAACCTCAACTGTGCCCTCTGGTGTCTTTGATCAGTACCGATTCGTATCCGTTCTCGAGTCAGTCGATGTCGATCGAGACGGAGCTACCGTCCTCGCCGTCGTCGCCGTCCTCACCGTGGGCGACCGCACTCGATTCGACGTTGACTGACGACTGGGAGACAGTCGTCGACTGCGAGACGTTCACGTCCGCGCCCGCGTCACCGTCTGCGCCCGCCGTCGTCGTACTGCTTTGGTGGACCGTCGACGTCGACTCCTGCGTGCCGTCTTCGGAGAGCGTCGTTACGGAGACCGAAACGTCGTCTTCGGCGTCGACGATCACCGTGACGTCGGTGGCGCCAGTGTCGTCGTCGGTCGTGTAGTGGACGACACCCCACGGGAACGGCTCCGTCTCGAGGTCGTCGCCCGCGGTCGTGTCGTCTCGATACTCATCTGTCGCGTTGAGGGCCGCCATCGTCGAAACCGAGACGTCGGCTTCGGCCTCGACAGTCACGTCGACGGCCGTAGTGCCGGTGTCGTCGTCGGAATCGTGCGTGATTGTTCCCCACTCGAGTTTGGTTTCGGTCATAGCTGTTGAATCATTCTCAGTCGCGTCGCTCGTGTGATTGTCTGAGGCAGCGATCGCTGCTGCGGCCACGGTGACGACTGCTGCTATCGAGAGTACAATTATTGTTTGCCGATTCATGTCTTCTTCCGTTTTAGAATCGTTGTCCGTCACTCAGTGAACTAATCATCATGTTTGATCCGTGATCGGTGTGCCGTTGAAAGTGAAAACACTGCCACCGAAGCCGAAACCAACTTATTGGTCGCTAACTACGACGGCTACATTTTCACTCAAATCAGCCGTTTGAGTACTGGAGACTGCGATCTGTACAGATATGGAGTGTAAAAATAATCAGGTGTAATTCGAAGTCGTCCGACTATGGTATCTTAGCTGAAGATACCGCCGAAGAAGTCATCTTCGTACGACTGCTCGATGTCCTGGCTCACGGTGGCATTATTCGTAGCCTCGGCGGTAGCGGACTGGGAGTTCGAGTTCGATTGGTCGACGCTACTGCCCGCATCTGCGCTACCATCATCAGCGACGGCGATGTTCAGCTCGTCACCTACGTTGTAGTTCGACTGGGCGACTTTCTGATCCTGGTAGTTATTTGCGTCAGCGTACTGACTGACGCTCGCATCCTGGTCTGCGCTCTGGTCATCTGCAGCTGCTGTTCCGGCGAACCCCATGAACATGAGGCTACCGATCAATGCGACCGTCAGCGTGATTGCGAGTGTGCGTTTCATGGTTCAGTTTAGAAGAACGGGAAGTCGTCCTCGAAGTCTTGGTTGATGCTCTGGTTGATGTCCGCAGTGTTAGTGGCGGTAGCGTCAGCAGTCTGTGAGTTGTCGTTGGACTGTGTCACAGAGCTGCCCGCGGTAGCGTCACCGTCATCGTCAGCATAGGCGATGTTTATTTCATCACCGGCGTTGACATTTTCCTGACCCACATACTGGCTCTGCGCGTTCGTGGCAGAGGCACCCTGTTTGATATCAGCATCCTGGTCTGCGCTCTGATCCTGTGCAGCTGCTGTTCCGGCGAACCCCATGAACATGAGGCTGCCGACCATTGCGACCGTCAGTAGCATCGCGAGTGCGCGTTTCATTGTTATGGATTGTCCGGGCACCACACGCGTGAACGCTCGAGTCCAGCTCTACCTGCCCACCGATTTGCGTCGCTCAGCGTGCAAATTCGGCGTTCTCGAGCGCCAATGCGCCGTGTTGCCCAGTCGTGGCAACACCTGGGTTCTGTATTAAACCGTAGAACGCTTTCGGCGTACAGCCGATATTGTGATCTGTAAGAATCGGCGGATGAGAACCCTTACTCGAGAAAAAAATCTTATATCGAGGTATACATTTTCTCTGCTCGTTGACTGTCAACTCAAATTGATTCCGCGCCGTCCCGGAAATCGAAGGTGTAAGACCGGTGAAACACCCAGTTATCGGTCGCAATAATCAGCAGTAACGGAACGATCAGTAAACGTGAAAGAGGGAGCAGAACCGAACGCCATCCGTCGAAACACCGTCGTTGATACGGACAGCGGTCCGTGCAGTATTCGTGTCGACCGCAGTAGCGGCGAACGATATCGCGTTGTGATCGCGTCCGTCAGTTGCCGATCTATACGGTAGTAGTCGTCGCGGCGCTGGTATCAGTTCCTTCCCACCGGCAGTCGCGACTCGAGCGACCGATACCGAACCGATCGCTGGTTTCGAGTCAATCGGTAGTCCCGTATTTCGTCGGTGAAACGACGGCGCGAATCACCATCGCCGTAATCGACGATCAGTGTCGGCGACGTGTCGGCCGATGCTCGATCGTGGCCCGCGAACCCGGATTGCTCCGTCGAACACCGAAACCGCCCGACAGCAGCCGGTTTTAGGTGCCGATTTCTCGGAAAAGTAGGTCCGTTCCAATCAGTAGGCTAACTCATACGGTCTCCAACCTGTTGATAACAAAGTCTATCATTCGGCTATGACTGTTTGCGTCGAATAGACTCAGCAAAAAAGACACTCGCGAAATTCAATACAGAACACATGACAGACTCACCGACGAAACGATCACGGTATACGACAGTTTTAATGGCATGTATCGTTGCCATATCAATGCTCGCCGCCGGCGCTCCCGCGGCGATGGCCGGCGACAACGGCGACGCAACCAACCAGGCAGTGCACGCGCTCGAGGACGGCGAAGACCTGTATCTGGTCTTCGGCGCTGACCTCGGCGAGAAGTCACTCGAAGAGTACGTCGAAGAACACGCTGCAGACCAGGTTTCTGACACCGAAGTCATCCAGCACCAGGATGTCGATCAGGTGAACATCAACGAGCAAGGCGAGGCGGTTTCCATCGCTATCGACGGTGGTGAGGCAACCGCAGTTCAGGAAGCCAACCAGCTCAACGCCAACGCACAGACTGGTGAGGCGTCCGCCGAAAACGAGGTCGCTCACAGCCACGAGACGCAGTTCGAGAACGTCGGAAACGTCCATCTCGTGCTCGGTAACGGTGACGACAAGCAGTTCGATGGCTGGGGCGTCGCCGACAAGAAGGGTGACAAGACGACGATCAGCCAGTCAGCAGAAGCGAGCGTCCTCCAGAGCCAAGACGTGGGACAGCAGAACTACAACGAACAGAGCACCGCGTTCGCGTTCGCACACAACAACAGTGACGCAACCGCCCTCCAGCAAACCACGCAGTACAACGAGAACCGACAGGAGGGAGCTGCGAACGCATCCAACGTCTACGTTGGTGGCGGTGAGTACGCAGAACAGGACGCGAGTTCCTTGCTGGCCCAAGAGCAAGCAGTCGAACAGGCTAATATTAACGAACAGGCTGGCGCTGTCGCCATCGCCGTCGGCGAGAACAGCACCGCAACGGCGATCCAGGTGACTGATCAGACCAACCTCAACGAACAGATCGGCTCTGCGAGTGCCGAAAACCTCTTCGCGTCGATGGGCGGCATGAACGTCGCGACCGCAAGTGCCGACGGCGGCAGCAGCGTCGTCGACACCGAGATGCCGAAACACGACAAGAAGGACAAAGATGACCAGTCCGCAACAGCCGGTGTTGACCAGGAACAGAGCGTTGAACAGCTGAACGTCAACCTTCAGAACACGGCGATGGCAATCGCGACAGACGACAGTGAAGCCACCGCCGTCCAGATGGCCGACCAGCGCAACTACAACGCCCAGATCGGCTACGCTGATGCGCTCAACGTGTACGCATCACCAGGCTACCTGTACGATGGCGACATGCAGACCTCGAGCACGACCGTCACCGTCGGCGGCGACGATGTCGAAGACGCGCCGGGCATGTCATACGACTACGACACCAGCGCGGAGCAGACGAGCGACGTCACGCAGGATGCAACGGCTGCAATCGAGCAGGTCCAGTTCGTGAGCCAGCAGAACATCAACGAACAGCATGCTGCAATCGCGGTGGCTGAAGACGGTGGCAGTGCAGACACCACACAGATCTCCATGCAAGAGAACCAGAACATCCAGTTCGGTGCAGTTTCCGCGACAAACGTCGGAATCGGCGCGTAATCACTGCTTCGGCCGACTGTTTTCCTCTTTATCGCGACCGTGGATGGCTGTCATTTCGGGATAACTTGCGGTATGTTGGCGGACGTCGTGATATCCACTCGAGACGAGTCACAACTGACGACGGTCGCAGAAGCTGTCGATGACGCCTGTCCCGACCCCTACGTCCACGTCGTTACTCATCCGTTGCTCCCGACCCGTGGGAGTCAGCGTGGCCGCCACTGCCGTTGTTTCGATGTTCCGCGAGCGCTTCGTCGATCGTTAACTCTCCCGTGGCGACCCGCCGGGCAAGCAGTTCATCGATCGCCCGGTTGTTCTCGCTCTGTTCGCGCGAGCGGTCCTTGATCGCCTGAAGCTCGCCCGCCGTCGGATCGATCTCGCGTGTCTCGACGGGTTCGCCCTCGAGGCGAGCGATATTGACGGCTGCGAGCACATCACCCATCCCTCGCGCGCCCGTCCCGAGATAGGGTGTCGTTCCCGTCTCGTCGACGAGTTCGACCGGGACGTCCTCGAGGTCGTTGACCAGTTTCGACCCCTGGAGACGCGAGCCATCACCGATGCGGACGATCGGTGAGGTGGCGTCGGCGGCTTCGCGTTGAATCACGTCGACCGCGTTGGCCAGTGGCACCTGAAAGGCGGCGACGACCATCTCGCCTGCAAGGACGGCGATCCCGGGGTTGCGGCCCGGGTCGACACCGATGACTGTGCGGCCACCGTTCCCTCGAGCCGCAGCGAGCGCCTGATCGACGGCGCGTCTGGGCGCATCCGGCTCCGCGACGATCGTCGTCACGGATTCGAACGCGTCGGCGTGCTCGGGGCCAGTAATAACGACCGTGGTGTGGTCCGGTACCCCCGTGTCGGGTTCGACGGTCGTGAACTCGGTCCCGCGCTCGCGGAGTTCGGTGACGACGCCGTGGTACACTTCGAAATCTTCAGTGGCGACGACGATCACATCGTCGCCTTCGACGCGAGCGTGAATAAACGTACACGAACTCGGTCGGCGACGGTCTCCGGGTGCGACTCGACCAGCCGGTTTCGGGGCCTTTTTGCACGTAACCTGCCAACTCAACCTGTGAACGACGAGGCGATCTCAACCGGCTGTCGCCCGGTCGACGAGTTGCTCGGCGGGGGGTTCGAACGTGGGACCGTCACGCAGCTATACGGCCCGCCAGCCGCGGGCAAGACGAACCTGGCGCTGTCCGCAGCCGTCGAAACGGCCGTCGCCGGAGGTACTGCCGTCTACATCGATACCGAAGGTGTTTCCGTTGACCGCTTTCAGCAACTGCTGTCGGCCCACGTCGACGACGAAGACGTCGAAGCCGTCGCCTCCCGCATCGTCATCGAGGACGCGCTCGATTTCGACGAGCAGTCCGAAGCCGTCCGCGACGCCGAGGGGTTCGCCCAGCAGGCCGATCTGATCGTCCTCGACAGCGCGACCGGCTTTTATCGCCTCGAGCGAACCGCAGACGGTGACGAAGGCGAGGCGCTGCGCAGCGTTGCCCGGCAGGTTACCCATCTCCTCTCACTGGCACGCAAACACAATCTGGCGGTCGTGCTCACGAACCAGGTCTTTTCGGACCCCGACGCCGATCGCACGCGCGCGCTCGGTGGAAACACACTCGAGCACTGGACCGGCGTCGTCCTCCGACTCGAGCGATTCCGCGGCGGGAAGCGGCGGGCGACCCTCGAGAAACACCGGTCGAAGCCGGCCGGCGAGTCGGTCCAGTTCCGCATTACGGATCGCGGCCTCGAGGGCGGTGCCGAATCGCCACGGCGCTGACTGCTCTCGGTAGCCACCTCCCGAACAGTTACCCGGTATCGGTCTGGACACGGTAGCATGCACGATTCGTCTGCCCGCGTCGAACAGTTACTGACGGAGTTGACTCGCGAGGAGAAGCTACAGCTGGTTCGCGGGATGGACGATCCAGAGGGGACGGCGACGGGGTATCTCCCGGGTGTCGAGCGACTCGGGATTTCCGAGTATCGGCTGGTCGACGGCCCACTCGGGGTTCGAGCCGAAAGAAAGCGAGCGACGGCGTTTCCGGCCCCGATTGCCGTCGCAGCGACGTTCGATCCCGACCTCGCGCGCGAGAAGGGGGCAGCGATGGCCCGAGAGGCACGAGCGCTCGGCCAGGACGCGCTGCTTGCGCCTGGGGCGAACCTGATTCGGGTGCCACACTGTGGCCGAAACTTCGAATACTACTCCGAGGATCCGGTGGTGGCCTCGAGACTCGCCGTCGGTGCCGTCACTGGAATCCACGACGAGGACGTGATCGCGACGGTCAAACACTACGTCGCGAACAATCAGGAAACCGACCGCGTGAGCGTCAGCAGCGAGGTCGACGAGCGAACGCTTCGCGAACTGTACCTGCGACCGTTTCGGGCCGCCGTCGAAGCCGGTGTTGGCTCCGTAATGACGGCCTATAATCGGGTCAACGGCATGCGCATGAGCGATCACACCCGCCTCGTCGGCGACGTGCTCAAAGACGAGTGGGGGTTCGACGGCTACGTCGTCTCGGACTGGTACGGCACCAAAAGTACTGTCGGCGCAGCGACCGCCGGACTGGATCTCGAGATGCCGGGCGTCGCAGCCGGCGACGAGTCGGACGACCAGTGGCCCTCACCGGATGAGTTCGAGGGCGAAGCCGCCGAGATCATGAGTGGGCTCCCCGACGGAACCCGCGCGGGACTGTTCGGCGACCCGCTCGCGGCCGCCATCGACGCTGGGGAGGTCCAGCCTGACCGACTCGAGGACATGGTTCGGCGACTCCTCGGGCAACGCGAGCGAATCGGTCACCTCGAGGATCCCGCCACCGATACCGGCGCCGCCTCACTCGAGCGAGAGGGTGCACTCGACACGCCAGCCCACCGCCGCCTCGCCGAGCGACTCGCCGCACGCGGAACCGTCTTGCTCGAGAACGACGGCGTGCTCCCGCTCGCAGAGGAGACGGACGTCGCCGTCATCGGGCCGAACGTCCACGAGGCGACACTCGGTGGCGGAGGGTCCTCCGAGACGACGCCGTTCCAATCGACAAGCCCAGCGGAGGGAATCCGCGCGCGCGCGCCGATGGAACGGTCACGGTCGCCCGTGGCGTCGACACGGTTCCGGCCCTCTCGCTGTTCGACGTGTTGCCGTTCGTCGGTGACGGCAAAGCCGAGTCAGCTGCCGAGGACGAGACAACCACCGCGGAGCCGGTCGGTGTCGACGCAGCCGAACCGAGCGTCGACGCAGCCGTCGAGGCGGCTCGAGACGCCGCCGTCGCCGTCGTCTTCGTCCGCGACAGGACGACGGAGGCCAAAGACCGCGACTCGCTTCGATTACCCGGCGAGCAGGACGAACTGGTCGAGGCGGTCGCCGCCGCGGCGGACGAGACGGTGGTCGTAGTCGCCTCGAGCGGTCCTGTCGAACTCCCGTGGCGTGACGATGTCGATGCGATCCTCGAGGCGTGGTATCCGGGACAGGCGGATGGCGCGGCGATCGCCTCGGTGCTGTACGGCGACCGCGATCCGTCGGGACGGCTACCTGTGACGTTCGCGCCCGAGGTAGCCTACCCTGCGAGCGAGCAGCGACGGTATCCCGGCGTGGACGGCGAGGCACAGTACGAGGAAGGCGTGTTCATTGGCTATCGCCACTTCGACGCCGACGGCGTCGATGCGGAGCCGACGTATCCGTTCGGACACGGCCACACCTACGCGGACGTTTCGTATCGAGACGCGACGGTCGTCGACGGGCGGACGGTTCATGTGACCGTCGAAAACGTCGCCGACCGACCCGGTCGCGAGGTCGTACAGGCGTACGTCCGGCCGCCGGAATCGTCGCCGGTCGAGCGTCCAACACGTGAACTCGCAGGGTTCGAATCGATTGCACTCGAGGCCGGCGAGGCGCGGACCGTTGACCTCGGCCTCGAGTCACGTGCGCTCGGTCGCTACGACCTCGATCGAGGGTGGACGGTCGATCCCGGCACGTACACCGTGGAGGTGGCTCGCTCGGCTCGAGACGTACACAAAACGGTCAGTCTCGAGGTCGAGCGAGGAGACTGAGAATCAGTCGCAGCCAGTCCCGTTACAGCTCGTTCAGCTTGCGCAGGAGCTGACCGCGGTACTCCTCGTCGCTCGTGATGCCTTTGATCTCTAAAACGTTGCGCTCGAGTTTGTCGATGGCAACGCGGAAGGCGTTCTCCGCGCCGTAGCCTTCGCCGGTGCCGGCGACCTGGCCTTTGTTCGTCCGCAGGCGGACCTGACACTGGACGAGCGGGGTGCCACGGAGCGTCTCGTTGTGCTCGTGGAAGCGCACGTGGGCGTGCATCACCTGCATGTCGGCGTACTTATCAGAGACCTGCTCGATGCTCTGGACGATCGACTCTCGAGTGATCGTATCGAGCATCGAGATGTTGGTGATCTGGACGTCCATATGCTCTTCTTCGGTGAACGTCAGCGCACGCAGCACGTCCGTCTTGGTGACGACGCCGATAACGACGCGGTCGTCGTCCTCGGGCGTGACCATCAGGCCAGCGTAATCCTGCTCGAGCATCTGCTCGACAGCCTCTTTGGCCGTCGTGTCGAGTGTCGTCGTCGCGACGGGGCTGGCCATGATGTCGTAGATTGGGACATCGAGCAGTCGCTGGGAGTCGCCGACGCGGTCGCCGGTCGTCGTCGTGTGATTCTTTCGGATGGCGAAGTCAGCGATATCGTGGGTCGTGACAACGCCGGAGAGGTAGCCGTTCTCGTTGACGACGGGCAGACGGGAGATTCCGTGCTCTCGGAGGTGGTTGATCGCCTTGCCGATCCCATCGTCTTCCGCGAGCGTAACCGGATCGTCCGAGTAAACGTCCGCGACGGTGAGCGTGTCGAGGTTCTCGAGGACGGCCTCGAGGATTGCGTCGCCGCTGATGACACCCCAGAGTTCCCCGTTTTCGAACACCGGCGCGACCTTCGAGTTGCTCTCGATCAGGACGCGTGCGGTCTCCCGAACGTCTTCGTTCCGGTCGACTTTGGGTGCCGGCGAGTTCCGGCTGGGTTTGATCAGTGCCGACACCTTGGCGTCGTCCTCTACGTGGGACTGGAGAACCTCTCGTTCGCTGATGACGCCCTCGTACTCACCGTCATCGGTGACAATAATTCCCTTGGGGTTGCCGTTGTCAAAGGTCGAACGGACCTTCCCCATGCGTGTACCAACGTCGACTTCGATATATTCCGTGGTGGCGATATCAGCGATATTCATCGTTCTATCCGCGTATACTCACGCCGGGGTTTTGAACATACCGCACGTTCTAGCTGGGTGGGTTCAAGCCGGATGTTTTTGGCCTGGCCATTGTACATACAGTATGATTCCCGACATCAGTGTCCTCGGTCGGTACACCTATCTCGCGACAGAGCTGTTCTGGGGTGCCATCGCCGTCCTGTTGCTCCGGCGTGCAGACGCGCTCCGAAAAGCCGCCATCACGATCCTCGCACTGTATCCTATCGCCTACGTCTGGGATCGCTACACGCTCGCCGTCGGCGTCTTCGATATCAAACTGCGAACCGGGATCGATATCGCAGGGATTCCACTCGAGGAGCATCTGTTTATGGCGGTCGTTCCCGGGCTCGTAATCGGCTTCCACGAGACGATTTTTGGCGGCGACTAACCACCGTCGTCGCTGCATGGGTCGCCTATCAGTGGCTGCAACCAACCACGAGCGTCTTATTTCGCCCACCCGTTCCAATAGCCGATGGGAAGACGCCGTCCCGGAGACGACTCGAGCGAAAGCGACAGTGCTGACCGTGGTGTCATCCGGACACTGTTGCGATTTTTCGTCTTCGTCGCCCTGATCGGGGCACTCGCTTTCGGAACCGCGATGTTCGCACCGACTGTCCTCGAGGACCTCGGCATCGACGGTGATGAGTTTACCGTCCCCAACAGCACCGACACTGAGTCGCTCCCCGCTCCGAGTTCGGAGCCACCACCGACGGGTGAGCGCAATCCTGCAGTTACTGATCCGGCCGACCCGAACCAGTCGGCCTACGAAACCGACGTCGAGACGGTTGAGTCGGAAACTGTCGAGGACTTCGTCCACGCCGAAGTCAACGACCGTCGGGCCGACCACGGTCTCGAGGCTCTCGAGTGGGATGGCACGGTTGCCTCCGTCGCCCGCGCCCACAGCTACGATATGGCCGATCGGGAGTACTTCGATCACGTCAACCCCGACGGCGAGGAGCCGATGGAGCGTTTTACCGACGTCGACGACTACTGTCGGGGCTACGGTGAGAACATCGCCCAGACGTGGGTCGACCGCCCCGTTGGAGCCCCTGGGGGCGACGACACCGCCCACTATCAGTCCGCAGAGGCGCTTGCAACCGGCCTCGTCGATCAGTGGATGAACTCCACTCCACACCGACAAGCCATTCTCGAGGAAGGCGACTCGCCGACCTGGGATCGAGGCGGCGTCGGCGTCTACATCGACGACGACGGGGCAGTCTACGCATCACACAACTTCTGTGTCGAGTGGTGAGGCCGGGTGGTGTCGAGACTGCACTGGAAGACAGAAACTGTGGCCGACTGACAGACCTTTAGTGGTGGCCGTCTTCGATCCCGTATGGACGTGTCTGAGACGCTCAGGTCGGTTTATCGGACGGCAAACGACCGCGACCTCTCTTTCCTTGCGGCCGGCTTCGCCTACTACGCGTTCGTCTCGTTGATTCCGCTCGTCTTGCTTGCGCTCGTCGTCGGCTCGTTGCTCGGCGGTGAGGACGCGGCCGAACGGCTCATTCTCGTCGCCGGCGACTTCCTTCCCGAAGCGGGCGAGGACCTCGTCACCAGCGCGTTGACGACCGAATCCGGACGCGCAGAGGCGACCGTCGTCGCACTAGCCGTCGCCACGTGGGGTGCGCTCAAGGTCTTTCGCGGTCTCAGCCTCGCGTTCGATAAGGTCTACGACGAGGTCGCCGAGGATTCCCTGATCGATCAGATCAAAGACGGCCTCACCGTAATCGTCGCGGGCGTAGGTGCGATCGTGTTGATGATCGTGATCGGAACGATCCTCGGACTCGCCGCCGACTTCGTGCCGTTTGCTGGTCTGTTGAGCTGGATCACGCTGCTGGTCGGGCTTATCCTCGTCTTCGTGCCGATCTACTACGTGTTGCCACCGATTCCAGTCACAGTCATCGACATCCTTCCCGGTGCTGTCTTCGCCGCTGTCGGCTGGACGATTCTTCAGGTCGGGTTTCAGCTCTATGCCGCCAACGCCGGTCAGTATCAGGCCTACGGTGCAGTCGGCGCCGTGTTGCTCTTCGTGACCTGGCTCTACTTCGCCGGCATGTTGATCCTCTTCGGTGCCGTGCTCAACGTCGTGCTTTCGAAACCAACGCTGGCCGAAGAGCCAGCCTAAACCGGCAGTCTACTCTCAAAGCCACCTTCGTTTCCGGTTTCGGTCGGGCGTCGAGACAATCCCACTGGGGAACAGTTATAGTCTCGGCAGGGACAGACGTGCACAATGAGCGACGAGCAGCCCTCCTCTGACGAGTCTGGAGCCGACTCGAGTGAGTCAACCGACGCTGACAGCGACTCGAGCGAGACGCTCGAACCCGGCGGCGGCCCACAACGCGTCGTCTCCGAGCAAAGCGTCGACGACATCCTCGCTTCGCTCGACGAGACGAAATCGGCGGCTGACGACTCGAGCAACGCAGCCGACGGTACGACGACCGATACGGCCGAGCCCGTGACGACCGAGTTCGACGAAACCGACATTCCAGCGGCCGACACAGTCGACAGCGACGACGCCAGCGAGGACAGCAGTCAGTCGGCCGCCACGGGAGAACACGGTGACCGCGCCGAGTCGACGCCTAGCGACTCGACGGACACGGCACCAACACCGACCGAACCAGCTCCCGACGACACCGGGACCACTGATGCCGACTCCGCGGCAGCCATCGATGCGGCGGCAACGGCGATCCCCGACGACACGGATCTTGACGATGACACCTCGCTCGAGGAACTCGCGGCCCGAATCGAAGACGGCACCGTCACCGGCGCGGACGTCCGGGCCGCCGAAGCGGGGACGGGACGGGAGGCGACACCAGCAGTCGACGAAATCGAGCTCTCGATGGATGACCTCGAGGCGACGCAGGCACAGTCGACATCCTCGAACAGCGGGAGCGAGTCGACAACGGCCGACCTCGGCGATGACGCCGGGCCGCTCGCCGGTTCGATCGACCGCGACGAGGACGACTCGAGTGACGAGGACGACACGCAGGACGAAGCAGTCGGATTCGTTGGCCGTATCAAGCGGTTCTTCGGTGGATAGGCCGCCTCTCAGCAGCTCTCATCGCCGTGGGCGGTCTGGCAGTTCGTGTTTCGTCACCCGACCAGCGAAATCAGCAGAAACAACGACCCCATCGAGACGAGCGTCGTGACGAAGACGTTCAGTGACGCAAACTCCGTGTCACCGCCGAGTTCGGCGGCGAAGACGAACGTCGAGACCGCAGTCGGCGTGGCGAACATCACGACAGCCGCAGTAAACGTCGCCGTATCGACAGCTAGCGCGGAGAAGACGACCCACGCGAGCGCTGGCATACAGACGATTTTCAGCGCGACAACGGACCCGGTCGCACCGTAATCGATCGCCGGCAGATCGATCTCGAGCGAGGCCCCGACACAAAGCAGTGCCAGCGGCAGCGCCAGCGAGCCGACTGCGTCGAGTCCGGTTGCGGCAGGGCTGGGAACCGTGAGGCCGACCGACCCAACCGTGAGTCCAACGAGCAACGAGAGCAACACGGGATTTTTCGCCAACCCTCGCAGTTTGGGGCCAAGCGCCGCATCAGCACCGTTGAGCGTCGACAAAATCAGCACCGACAGCGGTAGTTGGGCCAGCGTCACGACCCCGAGAATCACACTCGCGATCGCCGTTACCGCCGGGTCGAACGTCGCCGCAATAAGCGGCACGCCGAGATAACCGATGTTCGAGTGATACGACTGGATGACGGCCACGCTCTGGCGGCCCTTCGAGTCCCGGTTGCGGTGGACGAGCCACGCAATCCCCACCGTCGTAAACAACACGAAGAGAAGACCCAGAAACAGCGCCGGCGAGAGGAGTTGGCCAATCGCCTGATCGTACGTGGAAACGAACAGCAGCGCCGGCAGCGCGATGTAGTAAGCAACAGCGTTCAGTCGTGCCGTCCGGCCGGCAGTGAGAACACCGGAGGCTCGCAGTCCGGTCCCAAGCAGCAAGACGACGAGCAACGCCACCAGCCGGCCGAGTACCTCCATACACGGCTCGAGTCGACTCGCACGTTTCTACCGTTCGGTTGCGACAGAGTATGGGTGTATGTGACAGGACTCGAAAGAAGCGACGCACTACAGCGGAACCGTCTTCGAAGCCGAAATCAAATCGCACAGGTTTGCCTCCTCTCGAGACGTGCTCGCGGTTGGTCGCGGTGTGTAACTCGTCTGATTCGAACTGCAGAATATTTTCAAACCAAACGACTCGCGTCGCTTGTCGGTTATTGTTCCGTCAGAAATGGGTTGGGGCAGATTTGAACTGCCGGCCTCCTCCATGTCAAGGAGGTGTCATAACCAGACTAGACCACCAACCCGCCTGGTTTCGCTTTCGTGGCGTCCGTCGCCACCTTGTCTGCATTCAATCGTTGCCCGCCACGGTAATTGAAGGTTTCGAATCGAATGCCCTTCGAGAGTGAGCCCCACACATCCCGGCGACACGTTTAAGTCGATGTACTGATTTGGGCATTATAAGACAACTACGTACATTGGTGTTCACTATGCAGGAATACGTCGAACGGGTGACTGACGGCCAGGACCTTACACAAACGGAGGCTCGAGCGGCCTCAACAGCGGTGTTCGAGGGCGCAACGGAAGCACAGATCGGCGCACTGCTTGCTGCACTGCGTGCAAAAGGCGAGACGGAAGCGGAGATCGCCGGCTTCGCGGAAGGGATGCGCGAGGCAGCCCGAACGATCGCACCTGACCGGGAGCCGCTGGTTGACACCTGCGGGACGGGCGGGGACGACTACGATACGATCAACGTCTCGACGACGAGCGCGATCGTCGCCGCCGGCGCTGGCGTCCCGATCGCTAAACACGGCAACTACTCCGTCTCCTCGTCATCTGGCAGCGCGGACGTCCTCGAGGTCGCTGGCGTCGACGTCGAGGCTGAGCCACCGGCCGTCGAGAACGCGATCGAACGCGATGGGATCGGGTTCATGCTCGCGCCGGTGTTCCACCCTGCGATGAAAGCCGTCATCGGCCCGCGAAAGGAACTCGGCATGCGAACGGTCTTTAATATTCTCGGACCGCTGACGAACCCCGCGGGCGCGGACGCACAGGTCGTCGGCGTCTACGACCCCGATCTCGTCCCGACGCTGGCGGCGGCGCTCTCCCGGATGGATGTCGACCGCGCGCTGGTCGTCCACGGCGCGGGCACCGACGAGATCGCCATCCACGGCGAGACCACTGTCGCGGAAGTCGACGGCGACGACGTCGAGCAGTATTCGCTCGAGCCAACCGATCTCGGCCTCGAGGCACACGACATCACGGACATCGCAGGTGGCTCGCCCGAGGCAAACGCCGACGACATGCGCGGTATCGTCGAGGGCGACGTGACGGGCGCAAAGCGCGACGTCATCCTCGCGAACGCGGGCGCAGCGATCTACGTTGCGGGCGAGGCCGACTCGCTCGAGGACGGTGCCGATACCGCACGTGAGGCGATCGAGTCCGGCGACGCAGCGACGAAGTTCGAACGGCTCTGCACGGGCGTCTCGGAACAAACCCACCAATGACGCGCGTCAAGGTCTGTGGACTGACGACCGAAGCTGACCTCGAGACGGTCGTCGACGCCGGTGTCGACGCGGTCGGACTCATCTGTGACGTTCCCGTCGACACGCCACGAGAGGTCTCAGTCGATCAGGCTCGAGCCCTCGTCGCGGCCACACCACCGTTCGTGACGACGGTGCTCGTGACGATGCCGTCCGACCCCGACCACGCACGCGAGCTGGTCGATGCGGTCGGACCGGATGTCCTCCAGATCCACGGCGGCCTCGAGCCAGACGCCCTCGATCGTTTGCGATCGACCATCGATGCACGGCTACTGTACGCGGTCGATGCCGACGACGCGACGAACGCGGCCGCCTACGACGACGTCGTCGATGCCCTCCTCGTCGATACGCCGGGCGAGGACGGCGGTGGCGGAACCGGCGAGACCCACGACTGGGGGCGAACCCGACAGGCTGCTGCCGACCTCGAGTCGCCGTTGATCCTCGCCGGTGGACTCACCCCAGACAACGTCGCGGACGCGGTCCGAGCAGTCGAGCCGTTCGCCGTCGACGCCGCAAGTGGGGTCGAAGCCGACGACGGCAGCAAGGACCCGACCGCAGTACACTCGTTCGTCGACCGAGCAACGACCGCCCTTCGAGCAGTAGAGCCGGACTCGTCCCATCACCCATGACTGACTCAGCCCCCTCATCGAACCCGACGCCGACGCTAGATATCGACCGCGAGACCTTCTGCGAGTATGCAGGCGACCGCGAGGACCGGCCAGCAGTCGTCCGAACCGTCGCCACCCTCGACGTCGAGACGACGCCGCTTGCGGCCTACGCCGCCCTCACCGGCCGCTCGCCCTCGAGCGACCGGGAGCGATCGTCGTACGCCTTCTTACTCGAGAGCGCGGAGAAAACCGCCTCGAGCGATCCGGACGGCGCATTCCGCCCGAGTTCGACGCGAGCGGACCGCCACGCGCGCTACTCCTACGTCGGCTACGATCCTGACGCCGTCGTCACGGTCGAACCCGAGGGGACGACCGTCGAGGCGCTGACCGACGACGCGCCGCTTGATCTCCTCGAGACGGATGTCGACGGCGACACCGTCGATGCGCTCCGGGCGGCGATGCCCGATGTCGACTTCCCGAACGCGCCCGATCACGACCGCCAGCATCTGACCGGCGGGCTGGTCGGTTTTCTCGCCTACGACGCCGTCTACGACCTCTGGCTCGAGGAAGTCGGCCTCGAGCGACCCGACTCGCGGTTCCCGGACGCCCAGTTCGTGCTGACGACGAAGACGCTCGCGTTCGACGAACACGAGGGGACCGTCTCGCTGGTCTGTACGCCGATCCTCGAGGCCGACGCCGATCCCGACGCGGTCTACGACGAGATTCGAGCCGAGGCACGCGCGGTCGCAGAGACGTTGCAGACGGCCGAGCCACCGGAAACGGGCGGATTCGTCCGCGACGAAGAGATCGCCGGCCCCAAAGCCGAGTACGAGGAGAGCGTCCGTCGGGCGAAAGAACACGTCCTCGACGGCGACATCTACCAGGGTGTTATCTCCCGGACGCGAGAGCTCTACGGCGACGTCGACCCGCTCGGCTTCTACGAGGCGATGCGCGACGTCAACCCCTCGCCGTACATGTATCTGCTCGACCACGGCGATCTGACCGTCGTCGGCGCGAGTCCTGAAACGCTTGTTTCCGTGCGCGGGCGCGAAGTGATGTCCAACCCCATCGCCGGGACCTGTGACCGGGGCTCGAGTCCCGTCGAGGACCGTCGGCTGGCTGGCGAGATGCTGGCCGACGAGAAAGAGCGCGCCGAGCACACGATGCTGGTCGATCTGGCCCGAAACGACGTGCGTCGGGTCTCCGAGGCTGGCTCGGTCCGGGTCGACGAGTTCATGAACGTCCTCAAATACAGCCACGTCCAGCATATCGAATCGACCGTGACCGGAGCGTTGGCAGCGGACGCCGATGCCTTTGATGCGACCCGTGCGTCGTTCCCCGCCGGAACCCTTTCGGGCGCGCCGAAGATCCGAGCGATGGAGATCATCGACGACCTCGAGGCCGAGCCACGCGGGCTCTACGGCGGCGGCGTTGGCTACTACTCTTGGACTGGCGACGCCGATTTCGCGATCGTGATTCGGACGGCAACGGTTGAACACGAGGCAGATCGAGACCGGATTACGGTCCAGGCCGGTGCTGGATTGGTCGCCGACAGCGACCCCGAGGCCGAGTACGAGGAAACGGAGAAGAAGATGGGCGGCGTGCTCGCAGCCCTCGAGGCGATCGAGATATCTGCCGACGGCAGCGATGACGACTCAAGCGGAGCCGTCGAGACGACACCGGAGGTGAGCCGATGAACGCGACGAGCGAGCAGTCGGCTGTCGACGCGGATGCAGCGGCGCTGACGGTCCTGTTCATCGACAACTACGACTCGTTTACGTACAACCTCGTCGAGTACGTCAGCCAACTGCCGGGCACCGAGACCGAGATTCTGAAAAACACCGCCTCGCTCGAGGACGTCCGCGCCGTCGACCCCGACGCGATCGTCATCAGTCCGGGGCCGGGGCATCCGAAAAACGATCGCGACGTCGGCGTTACGATGGACGTACTCGAGGAACTCAGCGAGATTCCGACGCTTGGCGTCTGTCTCGGACTCGAGGCCGCCGTCTACGCCTACGGCGGCACCGTCGGGCGGGCCCCCGATCCGATCCACGGCAAGGCCTCGGCGGTCGACCACGACGGCGAGGGCGTCTTCGAGGGACTCGAGCAGGGCTTTCGGGCCGGCCGCTATCACTCGCTGGTCGCCACCGAGGTGCCCGACTGTTTCGCGGTGTCGGCGACGGCCGAACACGGCTCGGAGACGCTCGTGATGGGTGTGCGCCACCGCGAGTACCCACTCGAGTGCGTGCAGTTCCATCCAGAAAGCGTCCTGACGGCCGTTGGCCACGACGTCATCGAGAACTTCCTCTCGACCCTGTAGGCAGGGAATCGTTCAACAGAAAAATCGGTTACGGAGCTGTCGACTTCAGACGCCGGGGAGCAACTCGAGCGTACCAGTTGCCCACAGCGCTGCGAGCACGACCGCGGCGACGAGCCCGACTCGGACGGCCAGTTTGATCGCGATACGGATCGCAACGACGGCGACCGCAAAGGCGGCCAATCCCGCCAGTATGAGCAAGATGGTCGAGGACGTTAGCGGTTCGAACATACTGACCCCACGGTCCTACAGGGACGTAATCTTTCTGGATGTAATGAAAGAGTGCTATTCGCTACTTTCACGAAAAATAATGTGTTCATGCAGGCGACCGATCTGCCGACTGAAACTGAAAATCGGCCGACTAGGCGGCGATTCATTGTCGTTGACGCTACTTTCAGTTCGGTCTGAAAATCGTTAAGACCGTCGGCGTTGTAGTTGCTGATAGCACCGATTACGGTCTGTTCGAGGATCGTGATCGACTCGACAAACGAGACAACACAGAGCCATCTATACAACTGGAGTTGTCCTAGTACAAGAAATATAGGACGAAATACCCAGTTTTAAGATGCATGGCTGACTATCGAACCTTCGTTACGAATGATGGAATTCAGGACTTCCCCATACGCCAGAATCGCCACCCGGAAACGGGATACTGACGAGGTGACCTGCGCATGAGCAACTCGGAGCTCTCCGCGGCTGACCTCACCCTCCCGATCAAACGCACCGACGGTGACACGCTCGAGGAGCGACTGACCGACAACGCCTATCACAACATCCTCCCCGCACGCTATCTGCGTAAGGACGCCAACGGCGAGCTCATCGAATCCCAGGAGGACCTCTTCGACCGCGTCGGCAAGAACGTCGCCCTCGCTGAAGCCGTCTACGAGGCAGACAAGCTCGACCTCGAGGTAACCGTTACACCCGACCAGCTCAAGCCCGACCACCCGCGCCGGGACGAACTCGCAGAGGAGGTCTTCGGTGAGGGGACAACCGTTGGTGACGACGTCGAAACCGAACTAACCGAGCACAACGTCAACAAGTTCGCCTACGAGACGGTCGTCCCAGAGCTTCCCGAAGACGTGCGCGAGCACGTCGAGGACGTCGCCGAGACGTTCATCGAAGGGATGGAGCACCTTTCCTTTATGCCGAACTCGCCAACCCTGATGAACGCTGGCGACGAACTCCAGCAGCTCTCGGCATGTTTCGTCATGAGCCCCGACGACGACCTCTCGGACATCCACGAGACCGCAAAGAAGGCCGCAGAGGTCTTCCAGTCCGGTGGCGGCGTCGGCTACGGCTTCTGGCAGCTGCGTCCCTACGGCGACTCGGTCGGCTCGACCGGCGGTATCGCCTCCGGCCCGATCACGTTCATGCGCACGTACGACCAGCTCTGTGAGACGATCGCCCAGGGTGGCACCCGACGCGGTGCGCAGATGGGGATCATGCGGGTCTCCCACCCGGACGTCATCGAGTTCATCCACGCCAAAAACAAGGACGTCTCGCTGGCACACACGCTGCGACTCAACGACCCCGACGACTACACCTACACGACGTTCTCGGAAGCACTCGAGGAAGCCCGCGAGCTGATCGACGAGGAAGGTCGCGTTCCGAAACACCTGCGCAACGCCGTCGAGGGCCACCTCTCTAACTTCAACATCTCCGTCGGCATCACCGACGGCTTCATGGACGCGGTCAAAAACGGCGAGGAGTTCACGTTCACCAATCCGCGCACGGAAGAGCCACACATCGCCACCGAGGAGACCAAAGAGATGTACAGCCGCTACGACCTCGGCGAACACATCGAGGTCGGCGAGCCGCTGTCGATCCCCGCCGAACTCATCTTCGAACGCATCGTCGAAGGCGCCCACGAGAACGGCGAACCGGGCGTCATCTACCTCGAGCGAGTGAACAAGGAGCACTCCTTCGACATCGAAGAGCAGGAAGACCACCGCATCCTCGCGACAAACCCCTGTGGCGAACAGCCACTCGAGGAGTACGAGGCCTGTAACCTCGGTCACATCAACCTCTCGACGGTCGCCGACCAGAACGCACCCGACTGGCGTGTCTGGAGCGAGGAACACGCCGATGAGTACGACTCCCACGAGGCGGCCGTCGCGGCCTTCTTAGCGGAGGCGATCGACTTCGAGGAGTTCGACGAACGCATCGAGTACGGTACGCGCTTCCTCGAGAACGTCGTCACGATGTCCGACTTCCCGGTGGAAGAGATCGAGGAGAAGGTTCGTGACATGCGCAAGATCGGCCTCGGAATCATGGGGCTCGCTCAGTTGTATATCCAGCTCGGCATCAAGTACGGCAGCGAGGAGGGCAACGAGGTCGCCAGCCAGCTGCTGACCCACATCAACCACGGCGCGAAGGCGACGAGTCACGACCTCGCAACCGAGCGTGGCTCCTTTAACGACTGGGACGACTCGAAGTACGCCGAGCCGACCGAGTACCGCGAATGGTTCGAGAAACAGACCGGCGAGGACGCCGACGACTGGGCCGATGGCTTCCCGATCCGCAACCACAACGTGACGACCATCGCCCCGACCGGAACGACCTCGATGGTCGGCAACACGACGGGTGGCTGTGAGCCGATTTACAACGTCGCCTACTACAAGAACGTCACCGACGACGTGCAGGGCGACGAGATGCTCGTCGAGTTCGACGACTACTTCCTGCGCACCTTAGAGGCCAACGACATCGACGTCGAAGCCGTCAAAGCAGAGGCCCAAGAGCAGATGGCCACAAACCAGTTCGACGGCGTCGAAGGGCTGTCGACGGTGCCAGACGCCATCGGCGAACTGTTCGTCATCACCTCGGACCTCTCGGCGAAACAGCACGCGGCCGTCCAGTGTGCCGCACAGAAAGGCGTCGACTCCGCCATCTCGAAGACGGTCAACGCACCGAACGATTCCTCGCTCGAGGACGCCAAAGAGGTCTTCGAGTGGGTCTACGAGAACGGCGGGAAAGGCGTCACCTACTACCGCGACGGTACCCGCTCCAAGCAGGTGCTGACGACGCGAGCCGACAACGCCGACTTCGCCGACGAGACGGAAGCTGCACAGGCGCTCATCGAACAGATCGACGAGATCTTCGGTGGTCTCGAGGCGTTCCTCGAGAGCGAGGACGTCCGCGAGGTTCTCGAGGAAGACGTCGACTCGCTGGTCGACGAGGCACGCCAGCCGGTCGAGGTCGACTTCACCGAGAAGCGCGAGCGGCCAGATGCGCTCCAGGGCGTCAGCCAGCGTATCGACACCGGCTACGGCAAGGTCTACGTGACGATCAACGAGGACCCCGAGACCGGCCAGCCGTTCGAGCTGTTCGCGAACATCGGCCACTCCGGTGGCTTCACGAACTCCTTTACCGAGGCGCTGGCGAAGGTCATCTCGACCTCGCTGCGCTCGGGTGTCGACCCCGAGGAGATCGTCGACGAACTCTGTGGCACGCGCAGTCCGAAAGTCGCCTGGGACAAAGGCGAGCAGATCCAGTCCATCCCGGACGCCATCGGCACCGCGATGCGTCGCTACCTCGAGAGCGAGATCGACAAGCCGTACCCGACCCAGCAGACGCTCGAGGATGCGGCTGATGCGGGCGCGGACGCCGAGGTTGACGGCCCACAGACCGACGGCGGAGCCGCTGCGGCGAGCAACGACGACGACGACGCCATTCAGGACCTGATCGACGCCGGCGAGTCGCCGGAGTGTCCTGACTGTGGCTCGCTGTCGCTGTACTACTCCGAAGGCTGCAAGACCTGCGAGTCCTGTGGCTGGAGCGAGTGCTGAGAAGCGACTGAACCGACCGACCGAAACCGCGACGTCGTTTTTTCGATCGCTCTGCATCGGACAGCACTGACCAGCGGTGCGTCCACGCTGGTCGTCCGGAGACGACTCGATCGCCGTCAGTCGTCGTCTCCGGGAACCGCGTCCGAATCGCCGCTCGAGGGCTGTTCCGGCCGCGAGCCGACGATCCAGGCGTCATCCTGTAAGAGCACGCGTCCGAACTTCGCGCTGAACTCGCGGGCGAGCCCGAGCAATGCGAACAGACAGACGAACGCAAACGGGCCGCCCGTGATGATCGCGGCCGACTGCAGGGCGTCGACACCGCCGAGGATCATCAGGATCGCGGCAGTCATGCCGAGGACGACCCCCCAGAAGACCCGGTTGATACTCGAGGGACTGGCCTTGCCGCCGGTGGTCATCATCGAGACGGCGAGCGTCGAGGAGTCCGCTGACGTAATGAAGAACGTGGTGACGAGGATCATAAAGGCGATCATGAACACGGAGCCAAGCGGGAACGCCTCGAAGAGGGCGAAGCCAGCGACCGGCGCGCCGTGTTCGCCGACGGGACCGAGGATGTCCGTGACGCCGTTGTGCTGGGCCCAGACGGCCGAGCCGCCGACGAAGGTAAACCACGGAATCGTCGCCCCAGAGGTCGCAGCGATGCCCGTAAACGCGACCTCGCGGACGGTGCGTCCTTTGGAGATCCGGGCGATGAACAGACCGGCAAACGGGGACCACGAGAGTGCCCACGCCCAGTAGAAGACGGTCCAGTCGTTTGCCCACTGGGTGCCGCCCTCGACACCCGCGCCGGTGAACAGACTCATCGAGACGAAGTTCGTCACCATGCCGCCGAAGGCCTGTGTTCCGAGCAAGACGAGAAACACCGTCGGGCCGACGATGAACGTCGCCACCATGAGGACGACGAAGAGAATCATATTGAAGTTCGAGAGCCGGCGAATGCCGCGGTCGACGCCGAGCACCATCGAGATCGTAAACAAAAGCGTCATCGTCGTCACCACGAGCAAGATCCCGGTGTTCCCCAGATCGATCCCCCACTGGTAGTCCAGTCCGGTGACGAACTGGCTGCCGATAAAGCCAAGCGAGGTCGCGACGCCGCCGATCGTCGCGAAGACAGCGATGATATCGATGAACTTCGCGGCGTTCCCATCGAGGTTATCCTTCCCGAGCAGTGGGGTCAGCGCCGAGGAAACCCGCAGTGGGACGGAGTCGTAGTTGTACGCGAAGTAGCCGATCGCGATCCCCATGATCGTGAAGACGGCCAACTGCGGGAGCGCCCAGTGGAACAGCGTCTGCTGGACGGCGACCGTCATCGCCTCCGCCGAGCCACCGGAAACGTCGAACAGCGGCGAAGGGTTGTCATAATAAAACAGCGCCTCAGTCGGCCCCCAGAAGACGACCCCGGCGGCGAAGCCAGCCGAGTACAACATTGCGAAAAACGAGAGGAAGCTGTACTCCGGCTTCTCGTCGCCCAACCTGATCTTCCCCCACGGCCCGATAATCAGGAACAGCAAGAACAAGACGATCAAGAAGACGATCAACAGCAGCGCCCAGTTCAGATACTCGAGCATCGACTCGTTTGCCACCCCAATGGCGTTTTCGACGGTCGTCGGGCTGATGAAGTAGAGTGCGATGATCCCAACCGAGAGGCCGGCTCCAAACAGGAAGACAATCGGGTCGAGTTCCTCACGGAAGCGACCGACAGCACTGAGGTCGTCCGAATCAGCCATCGGCCCCACCCCCTTCGGGACGAACCCGTCTCGGTAGTTCCGTGTCCACACCTCGCCGTCGCGCTATACTCGAGTCAGCTTGCTGAACCACGCCACAGTCACCCAGCTGGAGCCGCTCGTTCGAACGGTCCCTCGTTTCTGCACAGGTCATGGCCTTTGGTAACACCATGCGCACGCACTACGATCCTTCTCTTAACACTATGCATACTCATTTTTCCGAGAGAGACGTGTGGATAATTCCCCGTCACGAACGGTGACTCGAGCGATTGGCTCCACTCGAGTCCGTCGCGTTCATACTGGTCCCAACCGTCAGTACTAATGACTCGATGTCTCGCAGCCAACCGACCTCACCAGGCAGCGCAAAGACAGATCGTCGAATCGCTCGGGAGTTGATCTCCTGTGACTGACAGCCCCAAATCCCATCGCACGGATGGTCATCCCTGTCCGTTCTGTGAGACGCCGATGTACAAGCGCCACTGCAAGTACGTCTGTCCACAACACGGCGTCGTCATCGACTGCAGCGATCCGTTTCTCTAGGCGCACACCACACCTGTTCGATGGGATCGAGCCCAGCCTGGCGTACGAAGCTTGCCCGGCAGTCGACGCTGGGGGCTCGGGCTAGCGATCCATCTGGCGGTCAACGCTGTGTCGTTGTGGGCGCGACTGAACTGCTCGATAGATGGGGCCTGCAAGCAGCGCCATCGCGGCGAACAGACAGACGACCGTGAGCGTTACCCCGAGTTCGCCGAGCCCGCCGGCCGTCACGGTTGCCGCCGAGGAGCCAACGACGACCGCAGCGACCGTCCAGGGGAGTTCGCCGATCGCCGTCCCAATCACGAGTTCGCGAAGGCGCACGCCGCTGACCGCGGCTGCACATGTCGAGACATCCGATGGGATCGGTGCCAGCCGCGAGACGATGACGCCACGAACCGGTCCCGCGGTGTTGTAATACCGAGAGACCGTTGTTCCGGTTCGCTCGAGCAGCGTTCCGATCCAGCCACCGATCGACCACGGCCAGGTGCGTGTTTCGGCGTCGCCGAGCCAGCGTGCAGCGAGGAAGACGGGAATAACGGTCATGATGACGCCCGCCAGTGCGAACGGAACCCCGAGGACGACGCCGTATCCGTACCCGACGACAAGTGCAAGCGGCGTCGTCGGAAGCGCAAGCAGCGGCCGCACGAGATAGAGTCCGACCACGACGAGGCCGAACAGATAGGGGTCCGAAGAAACCGACGCAGCGGCACCAAGCACCCCTGCTGGAGAGACGAGCAGGCCAGTCGCGACAATCGCACCGATCACGATCATCCCGGCGAGCAGGCGAAGCTGTCCCGGTGACACCGACATCGATCACAGTTTTTCCTCGAGTGTTGAAACGTTTGTGTCTCTGCGGGCCACGACACAACGTTTATTCATATCGGGGCGACACCACACATCGATGGACCGCGACGAGCCTGAAGCCGACACGCCCGTCGACACCGATGACGACCGGGTCACACTCGGACTGGCACTGCTCGAGCGACTCGAGCACGAGTCGCTTCCCCTCCCCGAGGTTATCGACCGAATCGAGACGGTGACGACCGATCCGACGGTGACGCGAACGATCCTCGATGAGGCCGAACTTCGTGGGATCATCGACCGCGAGGACGGGATCATCCGGCCGAAGAGCCGCCAGTACGTACGCTTCGAGCAGGACATCATTACGAAAGAGGGTGAGTTTACCTGCCAACGCTGTGGTATGGGGCTGTCGACAGGCTATTTTATCAAACTCGATGCTGGCGAGTTAGGCCCCTATGGGTCTTCGTGTATCCGGAAAGTGACGGGGCGTGAGGACTGACCAACGAGGCTACAGGGCCGTGTTCTGGTGACACAAAGCCGTTATCGGCGCGCTCTGAGTTCCGCGATCAGCTGTTCGATCGTCTGCTGTTGGCGTTCGATCGTCTCCGTCTGCTGTTCGACGGTCGACTCGAGTGACTCGAGTCGCTCGAGGAGTTCGCTATTGGAAACCTGCTCGGCGTCCGTGGTAGCGTCTGTGGTCTCCGCTGCAGTGTCGTCGATCTCGCCACCGAGCAACGAGCCCGACTCGAGTACAGCGTCGTGGCCGGCTCGAGCGCTGTCCGGTTCGGTCGTGGTCGGGGAGTCAGCGTGCTCGGTCGCCGGGACAGTCGACTCGTCGGTCGTCATCTCGAAGGTGGTGTCCGTCGGTTCGGTGTCCGGCTCTGTCGATGTCTCCGACTGCGCAGGCTCGTCGTGTGCGTCTTGTGGCGTGTCCTGCTGGCCGTGTGCTGTCCTCTCGCGCGTGTCGGGGACGTGTGTTTGTGGCTCAGGTTCGGGTTCGGCTTCACGGGCGGCCGTCGTCTCCTCCGCGAGAGGGTCGGTCGATGTGGCGGCCGGCGTACTCGTGTCGTTGGCAGCGGAGTCGCTGCCGTCGTCGTCCAGTTCGGGCGGGTTTGCATCGAGTGGATCGACGCCGTCGCCGAAGTCGACCGTTGCGCGGTCACGGTCCTCACCAGTTCCGTCGTCGTCACCGACCGCCTCGTTGAGTTCTGCAAGCGAGCCGACGCCGTGGTACTCGAACAGCGCGCGCTTGAGCCGTTCGCGGAGATCGTTTGCCTCCTCGTTGGGGGCTTTGATCCGCTGTGGGCGTCCACCGACTTCGAGAACGATCTGTGTGGCGACACTGCCGTCTTCGAAGGAGAGCCCAGTCACATCCGCGAACTCGTACTCCTCGTAGTCGCCGTCCCAGACCGCCGCGCCGATGTGTTTGACCAGTCGGTCACTCGTGATGATCAACGTCAGTTCGCTAAAGCGATACGTCTGAACGACCGTCTCGCCCGGCTCGGTGATCCCGTTGCCGTTCAAGACGCCGGCGAGCACTGGATGGAGAACGGCGTCGGTCTTGCTTGCGGGGACAGTGAACTTCTTGGTCCCCTCGAGTGGGTACTCGAGTGCAAACGTGGTTTTGCGCCGTCCTTCCGAGAGCGTCAGTCGGTCGGCGTCGTGGGGGTACTCGTCGACCGACTCGTCGCTCAAGAGCCCTTCGGAGTTGTAGACGAGGGTGCTCGAGGGTGTGATGAAAAGGCAGTCTTCACCGCCGAGAGAGACTCGCGCCGCGATTTCTTCGCCATCAAGAGTAGAGTGGACGATTCCGGGAACGCTCATGCGCGGGTAGTTGGGAAGGCCATATCATAAATCCGTGGGTCGGCGTTGCACGCCCGGACGGAATGAGAAGCTTAAAGAAATAGACGGCACTATCAGCAAACGAGCCCGGGTGGCTTAGCTGGACATAGCGCCGCACTCATAGGGTTCAGAGATTCGGTGCGGTTTCGCCTTGGAAGCCTCCGTGTCCCCTCGAGGACTCTGCCGAGCCTCGGACCTGGGACATGCGGAGATCGAGGGTTCGGAGCCCTCCCCGGGCATTTTTCCAACGAAATTACGGTCGGAGTGAGTTCTGTGATCCGACGATCTTGCGTGGGCGCTGGCGAGTACTGGCGCTGTAACCCGGTCGTCGTGACGAAAACCGATGCGACTGGCGAGTCAGGTGTGAGTCTCGAGACTCGACACAGCTGAAACAGTCGACACGCAAAACGACGAGTTGACCCACCCCTGAGTCGAATCGTCGCAGTGGTGGTCAGATTACGCTTCTTCGACCCGGATTTCACCGTCGGCATCGACGGTTACCAGACAGCCGTTGTATTCGAAGACGACTGAGCCGTCCGACCGGACGCCCTCCGCACGCGGCTCGAACAGTCGCTCGAGCGCATCAGTGTTAATCGTATAATGAAGTGGCTCGAGTTCCGTTATCTCTTCGTCACAAAACGTCGCAACGGCGTCGACGATAGCGACGCTTAGTGGTTGGTCATCGAGTCGGTCGTGCTGTACAACGTAGTGGTCCGTCATTGAAGCAGATGGTGAACGTGAAGTCATTTCAGTCATTGATTCTACAAACCCCCCGTGCGATCTGCGGGAAGACGAGTTCACGTTCACGAGTAACAGTAAAGAGCTTGATTATTAACTGTGTAACCGATCCTGCAGCAGATGGTTACACAGTTAACCCTAGTTCGACGAACTGTCGAACAACGCGGTAAAGAGCTTCTGTTCGGCGGCTCTGACGTGCTTGTGGAAGGCGGGTGGAGAGATCTCGAGTGAGTCCGCGAGGTTCTCACCGGTGGTCTGGCGAGGCCACTCGAAGAAGCCGCCGTAGTAGGCCGTCTGGACGACCTCCTGTTGTCTGTCAGTCAGTTGTTCGAGTAGCGAGTTGCGCGCGGAGATATCGATTGTCGACAGATCGTCTGTCGACTGCTCACGGCGGGCGACCATCGATGCAGGGAAGCCACGGCGGCCGAGTCTCGACAGGAGGTCTCTGACTTCGGTCGTTTCCGGCACGTCGATGATCGCCCGGCTCTCGTCGCTGTCGGTCACGAACGACCGAAGCGTGCCACCCTGTGCGTCGACGACAGCGCCGAGGAACGGATCCGAACACTGGAGTTGCAACAGTGTTTCCGACTCGAAATCTGTGATGATCGAGACAGCGTGAATACCTTCGAGATCCGCGAGCGCGGCAGTGTCGTCCGGAGAGAGCGACACATCGGCCACGACGAACACCGTCGGTGAGCCATCAGCCCGGATCGTCTCCCCTTCGTACTCGATTCGTGCAGCCAGCTGCTCGGCGAGTCGACACAGCGGCGATTCGTCCTCGAGTTCGAGTTCGATCTCGACCGCGGCAACGCCGTCGGTACGCAGTGCAGCCTTCCGTTTGACCGCGTCGATTGCATAGCCGATGGTCCCGCCGAGATCTGCAAGTATTGATCGAAGTGGCATGTCGAACGCATCTCGGTCGTCACCGTACAGAGACAGGGCCCCGTACAGAAAGCCATCGTACACGAGCGGCACAGTGTACACAGACTGGATGTTCCGCGAGAGAGCTTCGACACGCCAGGTTCCGTCACGAACCGATTCGGCAACGTTCTCGATATACACCGAGTCCTGGGTGCGTGCCGTGCGCCCCGTCGGCTCGGCCGCGGAGTCGTCGACGGTCGTCACTGTGACGGCCTCGAGATAGCCACGCTCGAGGCCGTCCTGTGCCCGCCGATGAAGCTGTGTCCCGCTTGGATCGGGTTCGCCGATCCAGGCGAACGAGCAGGCCTCGAGGTCGGTCAGGCGCTCACAGATGCCCTGTTCGATCTCGGTCCGGGTGTCAGCCATTAAAAGTAACTGCTCGATATCCTGACGCACCTCGTTTGCATCGTTTAATCGCTCGAGCGAGGTATTTTGTTGCTTGAGTTCCCGTTCGCGGCGGTGGAGCCGATGGGTACGACCGATTCGATCGAGTGCTGCTTCGGCCGTCACGGCAAACAGCTGTGCGAGTTCGAACGTTTCATCGTCGTACTGGTTCGGCTCGGGATCGAGGGCGACGAGTACGCCGTGCTCGCCGATCGGGACGTAGAGCCCACTGCGAGCGGTCGTCGTCGAATCGTACACGAATGCCGACTCCCTGACGTCGTCAAACCGGGATGGAGTCTCGCTGGCGAACGTCTGCCAGGAGATACTCTCAGTCGGCTCGAGACGGGGTGGTGTCCCGATCGTCGACTCGATTCCCGGTGCGTAGGCTGCCGGCAGGAGTTCGTTTTGCTGCTCGTCGAAGCGGTAGACGATGCTCTCGATGTCGAGGACGTCAGCGGCGACGTCGACCATGTACTCACAGGCAGCCTGCTTCGATTCGACGGTGAGCAGATGTCTCGTGGCCTCGTGTAAGGCGTTGAGTGTCTCTTGATACTGCACGCGCTCAGTGACGTCGACGGCAGTTCCGATAACTCGTTCGACGTCGTCATCCGCGGTGATCGGCTGCCACCACGATTCGAAAACGCGATCTTCGAGGAGTATCATGGAGTGGGCGGACTGGCCGTCCAGTGCTGTGTTCGCATCGTCAAGGATGCTCGAGTGAGAATCAAACACGTCGTCCACCGACTCGCCAACGAGTGGCGATTCGCAGCCGTCGATACGATCGAGTGCACGGCCCTCGGCGAGCGTAATCGTCCCATCAGCATCGACGACGGAGAGGGCAACGGGGGCGTTTTCGACGAGCGTTTCCAGTCGCTCCGTCCGCGCCTCGAGTTCCCGTTCGCGATCGATGCGATCGGTGACATCTCGAAAGTAAACCGAGAGCCCTGACGGCGAGGGGTACAGCTCGACATCGTACCAGCGATCTGCAGGCTCGTAGTAGCCTTCGATCGACGTGTGTTCTTGTCTCCGCATTGCTTCGGTCGCCGCGTTGTGGAAATCCGTTCCCTCCAGTTTCGGAAACTCCTCGAGGAAATCTTGTCCGAGAACCGCCGCCTGATCGACGCCGAGGAGGGACGTCGCTTGGTCGTTAATGTAGGTAAGCCGCCACTCGGAGTCGAGTGCACAGAACGCGTCTGTCACCCGTTCAAACGAGTTGTCGAGCTCCTGTTCGACCTGGTGGCGATCCGTGACATCCCTGATCGAGACGACGATGGCGCTCTCCTCTTCGAGCCAGTTCGTGAGAACGGCTTCGTGGACAAACCAGCCGTCGGTTGCGTACTGCGATCTGTACTCGACGGTCGTCGTCTCACCGGTTGCCCGTTCACGGAGGTCCTCGAAGGCGGTCTGGACTGCTGGCGCATCCGCTGGGTGGACGTGGTCAATAAACGAGACACCGAGCAACGTGTCTGTGTCTGCTCCGCGTATTCGTTCGACCGACGGGCCGACAGCGGTGATCGTCCCGTCGGCGTCGGTCACGATCAACAGATCCGACGACTGTTCGAGCAGCGTCTGATACCACGTCTCCTGTTGTGTAACTGTCCGACGGGTCGTGACGAACTGCGTGGCCTGCCGAAGCCGGTGTTCGAGCAACACCGGATTCTCGGCCGTCGATCTGCGAACGATGTCGGTTGCGCCCGCACTGCGAAGTCGCTCGAGCGTCTCCCCGTCCGCCGACTCGACAGCACAAACGACGGCACACTCTGTGTCGAGAGCCGTCAGAACAGCCTGCTCGTCGGTCAGCACACAGTCGATTGCATCGAGCTCGAGGTCGGCGTCCGACTCGAGCGGCCCGGAAACCGTAACGTCCCCATCCTCGAGGCGCGCTGCCGTCGTCTGGAGCCATGTCGACGAGCCGACGACGAGGAGCCGAAGGTGAGCCGTTTCAGGTGCACCGAGACCGCGGGTCATATGTTCGATGGGAACGGCACGAATAAAAACTTCCTGTTAAATTCAATGGTGTGGACAGCTCAACGAACCAGTCCAGCTTCGTTCTTGATCGCGGCCGCGTTCAGACGTTCTATGAGGGGAGCGGACAGAGACTCGCCGTGAAGACGACCGTCTCCTCGGTTTCGTTTCGTGCGCCGTGGACGACACCGCGGTCGTGACGAACGACGCCGGGCGCGGTGATCTCTTCGCTGTCGTCGCCCCTGTACGACCGTCACCGTCCCCTCGAGGACGTGAAACACGTTCGTACTATCGGCGTGTTCGTGGGCGGGGAGTTCCGCGCCCGGTCCGAGTGCGAACATCTTGACCAGCACGTCCTCGGTGACGACCAGTTCAGCGGTTTCGATCTCGCCGTCGGCTGGCTCGAGTGCCGTATGTGCAGCGTCATATTCGTCGAGGGACAT